>NZ_CP107009.1:0-2400000 GCF_025725665.1 Halomonas sp. LR3S48
TTAATAAGCTGGGGCTTCAATTCACAAACAATAGGTTATGGGGTGTGCAGGCTTGTGGAAAAGCAGTTGTTAAGGGCTGGCCGTTCATGATGAGCCCACGGCATGCCGACCAAGCAGCAACAGCCTACTGCAGGGAGGCTTTTCCACAGGGCCGGCAGGTGTCGAACCGCATGTGGATAACCCGTCAGGCGAAGGATACAATGGCCGGTCATGCATCAACGGGTATGGTGAGGTCGAGTGTCTCTTGCTCTCTGGCAACAGTGTCTGGATTACCTGCAGGACGAGCTGAACGCACAACAGTTCAATACCTGGATTCGCCCGCTTCAAGCCGAAGAGGGGGAAGCCAACGAGCTGCGTCTGCTGGCGCCCAATCGCTTCGTTCGCGACTGGGTTGGCGACAAGTATGCCAAGCGTATCAACGAGCTGCTCAGGGATCTGGCGCCAGCCAAGCCACCACGGGTGGTGCTGACGGTCGGTAGTCGAAGTGCGGCAGCGGTCAAGCCGCAGCCGCGCGACCTGGGTGCGCCGGTTTCGGCCAGCCCTCACTCTCCCTTGGCGCCAGCCGTGCAGGTGCCGCCGCGGGGCGACATCGGCGACGAACGCGAAATCGACCAAATGCGCGAAGAGGGAACCTCGGCGCGCCGTTCCGGTGGCGATCGCGAGGTGCAGGTTGAAGGCAGCTTGAAACACAATAGCGGCCTCAACCCCAGCTTCACCTTCGAGACCTTCGTCGAGGGCAAGTCGAACCAGTTGGCGAGAGCCGCCTCGCGGCAGGTTTCCGAGAACCCGGGGGGCGCCTACAACCCACTGTTCCTGTATGGCGGCGTCGGTCTGGGCAAGACCCACCTGATGCATGCGGTAGGCAACGCGCTGGCGACACGGCGCGAGAATGCGCGCGTCGTCTACCTGCACTCCGAGCGCTTCGTGGCCGACATGGTCAAGGCACTGCAGCTCAATGCCATCAACGACTTCAAGCGTTTCTACCGTAGTGTCGATGCGCTGCTGATCGACGACATCCAGTTCTTTGCCGGCAAGGAGCGTTCCCAGGAGGAGTTCTTCCACACCTTCAACGCCCTGCTCGAGGGTGGTCAGCAGATGATCCTGACGTCGGACCGCTACCCCAAGGAGATCAGCGGCGTCGAGGAACGCCTCAAGTCGCGTTTTGGGTGGGGACTGACCGTCGCCATCGAGCCCCCTGAACTCGAGACACGGGTCGCCATTCTGATGAAGAAGGCGGATCAGGCCAAGGTGGACCTGCCCCACGATGCCGCCTTCTTCATTGCCCAGAAGATTCGCTCGAACGTGCGCGAGCTGGAGGGGGCGCTCAAAAAGGTCATTGCCGATTCCCATTTCATGGGCAAGCCGATCACCCAGGACTTCATTCGCGAATCGCTGAAGGACCTGCTGGCGCTGCAGGACAAGCAGGTCGGCGTGGACAACATTCAGCGTACCGTTGCCGAATACTACAAGATCAAGCTGGCCGACCTGCTCTCCAAGCGGCGCTCACGCTCGGTGGCCCGACCGCGTCAGGTGGCGATGGCGTTGGCCAAGGAGTTGACCAATCACAGCCTGCCGGAAATCGGCGATGCCTTCGGCGGACGTGACCATACCACGGTGCTGCATGCCTGCCGTAAGGTACAGGCACTGCAGGAGGAGAGCGCGGACATCCGCGAGGACTACAAGAACCTGCTGCGACTGCTGACCAGTTAGCGGCGGGTTTCGCTACGCTCAGCATTGCCCGACACCCATCTACAGGACGAGACGTGGAGCCGACATGAGATTTTCCATTACCCGCGAAGCGCTGCTACGGCCGCTGGCACTGGTGGCTGGCGTGGTGGAGCGTCGCCAGACCCTGCCAGTACTGTCCAACGTGCTGATCCAGGTCGATCAGGACGAGGTAGCCCTTACCGGCACCGATCTCGAGGTCGAACTGATCGGACGCACGGCGGCATCGCAGGTCGATGTGCCAGGTGCCGTTACCGTGCCGGCCCGCAAGCTGATGGACATTTGCAAGTCGCTGCCCGACCAGGCCGAGTTGCAGTTCAGCCTGGAGGAGGGTCGTGCCGTACTGCGTAGCGGCCGTTCCCGCTTTACCCTATCGACTCTGCCGGTAGCCGAATTCCCGAACATTGAAGACAGCGCTGGCGATGTGGAGCTCAGCCTGCCACGCGGAACGCTCAAGCATCTCATCGATGCCACCTCCTTCGCGATGGCTCAGCAGGACGTTCGCTACTATCTGAACGGCATGCTGCTCGAGCTGCGTTCGAATCTGGTGCGCACCGTGGCGACCGACGGTCACCGCCTGGCCGTGTGTTCACGCCCGGCAGAGATCCAGGTAGAGCCGGCGCGCAAGCTGATCGTGCCGCGCAAGGGCGTGCTCGAGCTGGTGCGGCTGCTCGATGACAGCGACGAGCCGGTGACGCTGACACTCAGCGCCAGCCACGTGCGCGCCCATACTGGCGATTTCACCTTCACCTCGAAGTTGGTCGACGGCAAGTTTCCCGACTACGAGCGCGTGGTGCCGCGTGGCGGCGACAAGGTCTTCATAGCCGACCGTGCCGAACTGCGCCAGGTGCTGTCACGTACCTCCATCCTCTCCAACGAGAAGTATCGCGGTGTTCGCCTGCATCTTCAGGAGGGCAACCTGCAGGTGATGGCCAACAACCCCGAGCAGGAGGAAGCCGAGGAGAACGTGGCCGTGGAGTACGGCGGCGACTCCCTCGAAATCGGCTTTAATGTTGGCTATCTTATTGATGTTCTTGGAGTTATTGGTGAGGATAGAGTGCAGATGACGCTTGCTGACTCGAACAGCAGTGCCTTGATGGAAGAGCCCGGCGGGGGCGATGCCCTGTATGTCGTCATGCCGATGCGCCTTTGAGGCAGCCATTCTGCTCGCATCTCTCCGCATCCGGCCGCGCAACAACGCGGCCGGGTGTCATTTAGCCGTGCGTTACCTCTCATGCTGATCGAACGCCTCGCCTTCACCGGCCTGAGAAACCTGGAGGCGCTAGACCTGGCGCCGAGCCCTGGTATCAACCTGATCGTGGGTTGTAACGGCAGTGGCAAGACCAGCCTGCTCGAGGGGCTGCACATTCTGGGCATGGGCCGCTCTTTCCGCACGCGGCAGTTGAAGCACGCCATCGCCCATGAAAGCGACGAGATGACCCTGTATGCCCGCCTATGTGGCGAGCCCCCCTTACCCATCGGGGTCCGGCGTGCGCGCGATGCGGCCGAGCTGGAAATGCGTATGGGAGGGGAGCGGGTGTCGCGCCTGTCGAGGTTGATCGAGGCGCTTCCCTTGCAGTTGATCAATCCCGATGCTTTCCGCTTGCTAGAGGGGGCTCCGGCCGGCCGTCGGGAGTTTCTCGATTGGGGTGTGTTTCACGTGAAACATGACTTCTACGATGCCTGGCGCCGCGCCAAGCGTGCGTTGAAGCATCGGAATGCGCTTCTCAGGCATGGTAGAATGGATGCCAATAGCCTGGCTGCCTGGGAACAGGAGCTGACCCTGTGGGGCGAGCGGGTCGACGTCCTGCGACGCGAGTGGATGGCCAGCTTCGTCCCCGTGTTCGAGGAGACGTTGGGCAGGCTGATCGACCTGCCCGAACTGAGCCTGCGTTACTCACGCGGCTGGGACAAGCAGCGATCCTTGCAGGAAGTGCTCGAACAGGGGCGAACGGCAGATCAGCTGATGGGATTTACCCAGAATGGGCCACAGCGCGCCGACCTGCGCATTCGGCTGGGGCGTCGCCCCGCCGTCGAGGTGCTGTCGCGTGGCCAACAGAAACTGGTGGTCAGTGCGCTCAAGCTGGCACAGGGAAGATTACTGGAACAGTCGACCGGGCGCAGCTGCCTCTATCTCGTCGACGACCTACCCGCGGAGCTGGATGCCGAGCATCGCCGCGTGTTTTGCCGGCTGCTCGAGTCCATGCGCTGCCAAGCTTTTATTACGAGTGTCGAACACGATGCCCTGGTGGGGCCATGGGAGTCCCACACGCCAATTGCGGTGTTTCACGTGAAACAAGCGTTATCCGGAACAGGGCAGCTAGTGCCAAAGGCACAGATAGACTTCACGACGGAGTAGTCAATGAGCGAACAAGCTTACGACTCAACGAGCATCAAGGTCCTTAAGGGGCTGGATGCCGTGCGCAAGCGTCCCGGCATGTACATCGGCGATACCGATGACGGGACAGGTCTGCATCATATGGTGTTCGAGCTGGTGGACAACTCCATCGATGAAGCTCTGGCCGGATATTGCAGCGAAGTACGCGTGGTCATTCATCCCGATGAGTCGATCACCGTAAGCGACAACGGCCGCGGCGTACCCACCGACATACACGAGGAGGAGGGCGTCTCAGCGGCCGAGGTGATCATGACGGTCCTTCACGCCGGCGGCAAATTCGACGACAACTCCTATAAGGTGTCGGGTGGGTTGCACGGCGTTGGGGTATCGGTCGTCAATGCACTGTCCGAAGAACTCAAGCTGACGATCTGGCGGGCGGGGCAGGTCCATGAACAGATCTACCGCCACGGTGTGCCCCAGGCGCCGCTTGGGGTGGTGGGAAAGACCGAAAAGACCGGCACCCGGGTTCACTTCAAACCCTCCCCAGACACCTTCGCCAATATCGAATTTCACTACGATATCCTGGCCAAGCGTCTGCGCGAACTCTCCTTCCTCAACTCCGGTGTGGCGATTCGCCTGCTGGACGAGCGTAGCGGAAAGGAAGAGCTATTTCACTACGAGGGTGGCCTCAAGGCCTTTGTCGATCATCTCAATACCAACAAGACCGTGCTCAACCCGGTGTTCCATTTCGAAGCTGAGCGCGAAGATGGCGTAGTGGTCGAGGTCGCCATGCAGTGGAGCGACTCGTTCACCGAGAACATTTACTGCTATACCAACAACATACCGCAGCGTGATGGCGGTACGCACCTGGCCGGTTTTCGTGCTGCCTTGACCCGCACCATGAACGGGTACATCGAAGCCGAGGGATTGTTGAAGAAGAGCAAGGTGGCGACAACGGGTGATGACGCTCGCGAAGGGTTGACGGCCATCATCTCGGTCAAGGTGCCGGACCCCAAGTTTTCCTCACAGACCAAGGACAAGCTGGTCTCTTCCGAAGTGAAGACGGCTGTCGAGCAGGAGATGGGACGACTGTTCGCGGAGTACCTGATCGAGAAGCCCAATGAGGCGAAGGCGATCGTCAACAAGATGCTCGATGCCGCTCGTGCTCGCGAAGCGGCGCGCAAGGCCCGTGACATGACGCGACGCAAGGGCGCCCTGGACATCGCCGGCCTGCCGGGCAAGCTAGCCGACTGCCAGGAGAAGGATCCCAGCCTTTCCGAACTGTTCCTGGTGGAGGGTGACTCGGCCGGCGGTAGCGCCAAGCAGGGCAGGGATCGCCGCACCCAGGCGATTCTGCCGCTCAAGGGCAAGATCCTCAACGTCGAGAAGGCTCGCTTCGACAAGATGCTCTCCTCCGCCGAGGTGGGCACGCTGATCACTGCGCTCGGCTGTGGCATTGGTCGTGAAGAGTTCAACCCCGACAAGCTGCGTTATCACTCGATCATCATCATGACCGATGCGGACGTCGACGGCTCGCATATCCGGACGCTGCTGCTGACCTTCTTCTTCCGGCAGATGTCGCAGCTGATCGAGCGTGGCCACGTCTTTATTGCCCAGCCGCCGCTCTACAAGATCAAGCGCGGCAAGCAGGAGACGTACCTCAAGGATGAGCAGGCGCTGACCGACTACCTGACCGCTACCGCGATGGATGGCGCCAGGCTCTACGTCAATCCCGATGCACCACCGGTCACCGGAACGCAGCTCGAATCACTGGTAGGGCAATACCGCGACGTGATGAAGCGCATCGACCGTCTTTCGCGGGTCTATCCCAACGAAGTGCTGCGCAAGGTCGTTCATGCCGCGCATCTTGAAGGCGAAGCGAGCCTCAAGGATCGCGTGACCATGCAGAACTGGATCGCCTATCTGCAGGAAGAGATGGATGCGCTCGTGGCCTACGAGGGCGGACCTCGCTATACCTTCCGGCTCGAGGAGGACGCCGAGCGCGAACTCTTCCTGCCGGCGGTGACACTGACGGCGCATGGCGTCAGCACCGACTACGTCTGGGGTATCGACTTCTTCACCAGCGCTGACTATCGCGCCATGGCAGCCTTGGGCGAGACGCTGGAGGGTCTGCTCGAAGAGGGCGCCTATATCGCTCGCGGCGAGCGCAAGAAGACGGTGGCCAACTTCTACCAGGCGCTCGAATGGCTGATGGCCGAGGCCCAGCGCGGGTTGGCAGTGTCCCGCTACAAGGGGCTTGGCGAGATGAATCCGGATCAGTTGTGGGAGACCACGATGGATCCGGATGCCAGGCGGCTATTGCGTGTATCGATCGAGGATGCCGTGGCGGCTGACATGATGTTCAATACCTTGATGGGAGACGAGGTCGAGCCTCGTCGTGCTTTCATCGAGAGCAACGCACTGGCTGCCAATCTCGATGTTTGACGCCAGGCGCGGCGGTGTTTCACGTGAAACACCGCCGCGCCCAGCCCCCAGCCCTGCTCGAGGCGAACATACTCATGCAAAAAGCCGACCCTTAAAAGGTCGGCTTTTTTCATGCCAAACAGAAATATCAGCTTGTGCTGATTAACAGCCAATCAGTGAAAGCCGCCAGGTCATCGAAAACGTGGACTCCAGCGATTCCTATCCCCTTGGCTTCGGTTAGCCGCCCTTTTCCCGTTCTTACCAGTGCCAGGCGACAGCCCATGGGCTCACCGGCCTGTAGATCGCGCAGGCTGTCACCTACCATCCAGCTGCCCGCCAGGCTCTCCAGACCCATCGCGTCGCGAATCCGTTCGAGTAGCCCGGTCAGCGGTTTGCGGCAGGAGCAGCCATCACCCGGGCCGTGCGGGCAGTAGGCGATCTGCGCGATTCTACCCCCTGCCTCGGCAACCTGCTTTTCAAGCTCGGCGTGCAGCAAGGCCAGTGTGGATTCGTCATAGAGACCCCGGGCGATGCCGGATTGGTTAGTAGCAATGGCAACTGTCCAGCCGGCGCGAGACAAGCGCGCAATGGCATCAATGGAAGCCGGATAGGGAATCCACTCGGCAAGAGACTTGATGTAGGCATCGGAATCCTGATTGATGACACCGTCCCTGTCGAGAATGACGAGTCGGGATGCATCGGGCATCGGTACACCATGGTAGCGAGGTAGGGTAGGAGAGTGTTTCACGTGAAACGCCCATTGCCAAGGCTGGGGGCTTGTGTTCCACGTGAAACACTTGGCGCGACGGAATAAAAAACCGGCCGGAATCATTCCGGCCGGTTTCTGACAAACGCTCGTTACTGCTGCAACAGAGCGATGTCGGCGACTTCGAGAAACAATGCCTGGAGGCCGGCCAACAGCGCCAGGCGATTACGGCGGATGGCATCATCGTCAGCCATGACCATGACGTCGTCGAAGAAGGCGTCAACCGGTGCACGCAGCCCAGCGAGAATGTCCAGTGCTTCGCGGTAATGCCCCTCGGCAAACAACGGCATGACGCGTTCACGGCTCGACGAGACAGCATCGCTCAGCGCCTTCTCGGCGGATTCCTCGAGCAGAGCGCTGTCAACCTGGCTGCCGACCTTGCCGTCCTGCTTGGCCAGAATGTTGGAGACCCGCTTGTTGGCAGCGGCCAGGGCCGCTGCCTCCTCGCGCTGGGTGAAGGCATGTACCGCCCGCAGGCGCCGGGCGAAATCCAGCGGCTTGGTGACCGGGCGGGCGCGTACCGCCAGGTACACTTCGGCGGGAATGCCCTCGTCCTGCCCCCAGGCGCGGAAGCGGTCGAGCATGTAGCCGAGCACTTCCTCGACCAGATTCTCAGCGTAAGGTAGCTCCTGATGCTGTGCCGCAGCGAGTTCGAGCAGTTCGCGCAGATCGACGTCCAGTTCGCCCTTGATAATGATGTTGAGCACGCCGATGGCGGCGCGGCGCAGGGCGAAGGGATCCCGGGTACCGCTGGGCCGCTGGCCGATGCCGAAGATGCCGGTGAGGGTGTCGAGCCGGTCGGCCAACGCCAGGGCCTGGCCGGTACGACAGGCAGGGATCTCATCGCCGGCGAAGCGCGGCAGGTACTGTTCTTCCAGTGCCTGTGCCACTTCGGCGGGTTCGCCGTCATGGGTGGCATAGTAGCGGCCCATGATGCCCTGCAGTTCCGGAAACTCCAGCACCATCTCGGTGACGAGATCGCACTTGGCCAGCTCGGCGGCACGGCGTGCCTGGGCCACGTCGCCGCCGATACGCCCGGCAATGAAGGCCGCGACTGCTGCGCTGCGGTGCGCCTTGTCGGCGAGGGTGCCGAGCTGCTGCTGGAACACCACGCTGGCAAGTCCCGGTATGCGCGCCGACAAGGGCTGCTTGCGGTCGGTGTCGTAGAAGAAAGCAGCATCGGCCAGGCGTGGGCGAATGACCTTCTCGTTGCCCTCGATGACCTGCTGCGGATCCTGGCTGTCGATGTTCGAGATGGTGATGAACTGGGGTAGCAGCCGGCCCTGTTCGTCGAGCAGGTGGAAGTACTTCTGGTTAGCCTTCATCGACGAGATCAGGCACTCCGCCGGCACCTCGAGGAAGCGCTCGTCGAAGCTGCCGGCGAGCGCCACGGGCCACTCCACCAGGCCGCTTACCTCGACGAGCAGCGCTTCGTCGATGACTGCCCGAGCGTCCTGGACCTCGGCCTCGGCCAGCACCTGCTCGCGGATGCGCTCACGACGGAGCACCCGATCGGCCAGTACCCAGGCCTGCTCGAGGGCGTCGAGATAATCGTCTGCATGTGCCAGCTCGATGGGGTCGGGGGCATGGAAGCGGTGGCCGCGAGTGGTGCGGCCGGCGGTCAGGCCCAGCGATTCAGCCTCAACCACCTCGTCGCCGTAGAGCATCACGAGCCAATGGACGGGGCGCGAGAACTCTACCCGGGACGCGCCCCAGCGCATGTTCTTGGGCACCGGCAGGGCGGCGATGGCCTTGTCGACGATCGCTGGCAGCAGCCGGGTGGTGGCTTCGCCCTGTTGTCGCTCGCAATAGCCGAGCCAGGTGCCCTTGTCGGTTTCCAGATGAATCAGATCCGTCACCGCGACGCCGCAGGAACGGGCGAAGCCTTCGGCGGCCTTGGTGGGCTGGCCGTCCTTGAAGGCGGCAGCGAGAGCCGGGCCGCGACGCTCGACCTCGCGGTCGGGCTGCTTGTCGGCCAGCTCGGTCACCTGCACCGCCAGGCGGCGCGGCGTGGCATAGGCGCGAATGCCGCCGAAGCTGACCTCGGCTTCGGTGAGACCGCGGCGAATGCCATCGGCCAGGGCATCGGAGAGCGAGTCGATGGCGCTCGGCGGCAGCTCCTCGACGCCCAGCTCGATCAGAAAGGTATGGGCAGCCATCATGCGTCTCCCTGTTCGACGTTCATGTCCTGGGCCAGCAGTTCCTGACGCAGCGCCTCGGGAGCCAGCGGGAAGCCGGCAGCCTTGCGCGAGGCATAGTAGGCGTGGGCCACGTCGCGGGCCATGGTGCGTACGCGCAGGATGAAGCGCTGGCGTTCGGTCACCGAGATGGCATGACGGGCATCCAGCAGGTTGAAGGTATGCGAAGCCTTGAGCACCTGTTCGTAGGCCGGCAGTGGCAGGTTCGCCTCGAGCAGTTTGGTGCACTCGCGCTCCTGATGGTCGAACGCCTTGAACAGGGCCGGCACGTCGGCATGCTCGAAGTTGTAGGCCGACTGCTCACGCTCGTTCTGCAGGTAGACGTCGCCATAGGTGACCTTGGAGCCGTCCGGTGCGACGGTCCAGACGAGATCGTAGACGCTGTCGACGTTCTGCAGGTACATGGCGATGCGCTCGAGACCATAGGTCAGCTCGCCGGTGACGGGATAGCACTCCAGCCCGCCCGCCTGCTGGAAGTAGGTGAACTGGGTCACCTCCATACCGTTGAGCCAGACTTCCCAGCCGAGTCCCCAGGCGCCAAGGGTCGGCGACTCCCAGTTGTCCTCGACGAAGCGAATGTCATGCACCAGTGGGTCGATGCCGATGCGCATGAGCGAGCCCAGGAAGCGCTCCTGCAGGTCGGCAGGGGAGGGCTTCATCACCACCTGGAACTGATAGTAGTGCTGCAGACGGTTGGGGTTCTCGCCGTAGCGGCCGTCGGTGGGGCGGCGGGAAGGCTGCACGTAGGCGGCATTCCAGGTCTCCGGGCCGATGGAGCGCAGGAAGGTGGCGGGGTGGAAGGTGCCTGCCCCGACCTCCATGTCCAGCGGCTGGAGCACCACACAGCCTTGTTCGGCCCAGTACTGCTGCAGGGAGAGTATCAGGCCCTGGAAAGTGGTCGCGTCTGGCGTCGACCCTGGAGCCGAGGTCGACGGGGGTGTCGAGAGCGTCTGCGACGGGTTTGGCGAGGGAGTCATTGCGGAAGCACCGTTGGCCATGAATTCACGAGGCGTCAAGTATACAATCACAGGCACATCGGTTATAGGCGCAGCGGTTGCGCCCCAGCGAGGTTCACAATGATCGTAGTGACAGGTGGCGCCGGCTTCATCGGCTCGAATCTGGTCAAGGCCCTCAACGAGCGCGGGCGCAATGACGTGCTGGTCGTCGACGACCTGCGCGACGGTACCAAGTTCGTCAACCTGACGGACTGCACCCTGGGCGACTATCTCGACAAGGACGATTTCCGCGCACGCATCGAAGCGGCACTGCGCGGCGAGCCCTCGCGCCTGCCGCCCATCGAGGCGATATTCCATGAAGGCGCCTGCTCGGACACCACCGAGTGGGAGGGGCGCTTCATGCTCGACAACAACTTCGAATACTCGAAAGTGCTGCTGCACTACTGCCAGCAGCAGGGGATTCCCTTCCTTTATGCTTCCTCGGCGGCCACCTACGGTGGCAGCCAGGTGTTCCGCGAGGAGCCCGAGTACGAGAAGCCGCTGAACGTCTATGGCTACTCCAAGCTGCTGTTCGACCAGTACGTGCGCCAGCACTGGAACGAACTGACCAGCCAGGTGGTGGGGTTCCGCTACTTCAACGTCTACGGCCCGCGCGAGCAGCACAAGGGCAAGATGGCCAGCGTGGCCTACCACAACCATACCCAGGTCAGCGCGGGGCAGGATCTCAGGTTGTTCGGCGCCTGGGACGGCTATGAGGCGGGTATGCAGAGCCGCGACTTCGTCTACGTGGGCGACGTGGTGGACGTCAACCTGTGGTTCCTCGACAACCCCGGCAAGTCAGGCATCTTCAACCTTGGCTCCGGTCGTGCCGAGCCGTTCAAGGCCATCGGCGAGGCGGTGATTGCTCACCATGGCCGCGGTCGCATCGAGTACATCGATTTTCCCGAAGAGCTCAAGGGGCGCTACCAGAGCTATACACGAGCCGATATCTCGCGCCTGCGCGAGGCCGGCTACGAGCGTGAGTTCCGCACCGTGGCCGAAGGCGTGAAGGCCTACCTGGAGTGGCTGGACGAGGCCAAGGGATGAGCCAGGCGCCTGCGCCGGAGTCCCGCATTCTCGTAGTCGGCCCCTCCTGGGTCGGCGATATGGTCATGGCCCAGAGCCTGTTCAAGACCTTGAAGCAGCGCCAGCCCGAGAGTCGCATCGGCGTCGTGGCGCCGGGCTGGTCACAGCCCATTCTCGAGCGCATGGAGGAGGTCGACGAGGTGGGGACTCTGGACGTCGGCCATGGCGAGTTTGGCTGGTCGACCCGGCGTGCCCTGGCGCAGCGGCTGCGCGGGCGCTTCGACAAGGCGATCGTGCTGCCGCGCTCTTGGAAGTCGGCCCTGGTGCCGTTCCTGGCGCGCATTCCCCACCGGGTGGGCTTTACCGGCGAGCAGCGCTATGGGCTGCTCAATGAGCGGCGCGAGCTCGACAAGGCGACGCTGGACCAGACCGTCAAGCGCTTCGTGGCGCTTGGTCTACCGGCCGACGAGGCCAAACGCAGCGATTTCGCCATTCCTCGGCCACGCTTGCGGGTCGACCTCGACAATCTGGCCGAGCTGCGCCTGCGCCTGGGGCTGAGTTCGCGGCCGGCCATCGGTATGATGCCCGGCGCCGAGTACGGCCCGGCCAAGCAGTGGCCGCTGGGTCACTTCCGCGAATTGGCCGAACGCCTGGTGGCCGACGGCTTCGAGGTGCGTGTGCTGGGTGGGCCCAAGGACGTCGCGGCCGGGGATGCGATCGCAGAGGGCCAGGCGCAGGTGCACAACCTGTGCGGCCAAACCCGCCTGGCCGATGCGGTGGACCTGCTCGCCGACTGCCAGCAGGTGGTCACCAACGACTCCGGACTGATGCACGTGGCCGCCGCGGTCGGCACCCGTATTCAGGCACTCTACGGCTCGTCGTCACCGGCCTATACGCCGCCGTTGACCGACAACGCCGAGATCCACTATCTGGGGCTTTCCTGCTCACCCTGCTTCGAACGTACCTGCCCGCTGGGCCATACCAACTGCCTGGTGCAGCTCTCGCCTCAGCGAGTACTAGCCGCCGTGTTGGCGTCGTCCCGCGCGGCGTTCACGCACGGCTGAGCAGCCGACGGCAGGTATCTACTGCACCTCGGCAGGTTCCTCGCCGGTGGCATCCTCCGGCGTTTCCACGACCTGCTCCTGGGGTTCCTCCGGTTCAGGCTCCTGGCTAGGCGGTGCCAGCCCCTCCCAGAGGCGTTCCTGCAGCACGATCTCCTCGCGCATGCGGGCATTGAAGAATTCGATGCCATGCTCCTCGAGCAGAGTCGGCTCGTCCGAAAGCAGCGAAACCCCGAGACCGGCGCGATGCCAATCGATGGTATAGCCCATTGCCTCGAGAATGGTGGGGAAGGCATCCACCATGGAGGCTTCGCGCCTCTGCCGGCCCTGGGGGATACCGGGCCCCATCAGGATAAAGGTATTGTCGCGCTCGCCTTCGATCAGTTGCTCCCAAGCCGATACGCGCATGGTCAAATGATCGCTGGCAACGATCACGACAGTGTTGTCGAGCAGGCCCTCGGCCTCGGCCCGGGTGAGGAAACTCCGGGCCAGCCAGGCCGAGCACTCCACAGAGAATAGAATGTCGTTGCCGTCGAATTCCCCCTGTCGATCGAGGCAAGCCTGGGCGGGATAGCCATAAGGCGCATGGCCCGATATGGACAGAGTGACCAGGCCCCAGGGGCCCCCTTCAGCATTCAGGCGGCGCAGTTCCTGCAGGCTGAACTCGAAGAGCGAGTCGTCATAGAGCCCCCAGTTGTTGACGTATTCGGGATCTTCGAGCAGGGGCTGGAGCTCCTCGCGTCCGAGGATGGTGTCGAAGCCGTGCCCTTCATAGAACAGGCCCTTGCCGGCGAAGTTGACGCTGGCGCCGCCCATGTAGGTGAGCTGGTAGCCCTGTGCCGACAACAGGTCACCGAGGCAGTCGACGCCGGGCACGACCTTTTCCAAGGGCGAGAACTGGCGGTCATGCAGCAGACCGGCCGGCATGAGAGGCGTGCCGCATTGGCTGGCGATCATGCCGGCCATGGTCCAGCCGGTATTGTCGACCTGACGGATGCCTTCGTAAACCAGACCGTGCTCACCGATGGCGTCCAGCTCTGCATAGGCATCGCCGAAGCGCTCACGATCGGAATAGGTGCGTTCGATGCTCTCCAGGTACAGCAGCAGCAGGTTGGGCGGGTCCCGGGGCGATTCGAGAAGGATCGGCTCGACGTAATGGCGCTCCAGCCAGGCGCCGGGCTTGGTGACGATGGCGGCACCGCGCTGGCCCACGCCATACAACAGGGGGTTGCTCACCAGCAGCACGAGGGCCAGCAGCGGTTCGCCGCGGCGCCAGCGATGATCATGGCGTACCAGCCAGGTGAACGAAGCCAGCAGTGCGACCATCGAAAGAGTGTAGAAGAACGCTGCACCGATGCGGCTTACCCCGCCATGGTCGGCCATGCCGGCCTGCAGGTGGAAGAACACCGCGCTCAGGTCGACGATGCCGAAGCTCTCGGCAAGATAGAGATAGAGCCCCCACAGCGCGATGGGGAGCAGTGCCCAAGGCCACCTGCGAGGTACATCGGCGCGCGATGTGAGAGGTGCACCCCAGTGGAAGAGGGTACTCAGCCCTACCCAGGCAAGCGTCAGTAAGGGCAGACCCCAGGAGGGGACGCGGGTCAGCACGGTAATGGCGTAACCCAGGCAGAGCCCGATGATCAGCAGCGACAGCCAGCGGGGGCGAGCCAGCTCGAGCAGCTTGGAAGGGATAGGCATTGTGTGGATTCATCCATTGAATTCGACTGATAGCTTATCAAGCCCAGCGTCACAAAAGCTTTAGGTATGGCGGATATATGGTTAAATTTCGGGCCCTTTGGATCGCGCTTCGTTTTCGTAGAGTTCGTTAAGCTTGGCGTACTTCATGTATGCATGAAAAGCCGTCGTTACTGCGACAGTGAAACCGTCACCCCCTTGGAACATGCCGCCCTTGAATATTAATTTGCGGACAAGCGCGCTCAAGGCGTGTCTTGCTGGGCGGAACGCAGATGGTTGCGTGCCCCTCATTTTCATTGCCCACGCATCCCGAGTCGATAGCTGATCGATTCTCTGCATCCAATGAGAAAAGTTCTCGTAAGTGAAGTGAAGTATGTGTGCACCTGTTCGTACATATTTGGGTGCTTGGACGGATGAATGGGCTTTTTTGGGCAGATAGCCACTCGTGGTCCGGTTGTAGAGCCTCACTACCTCGTCGGGATAAAATCCTGCCGCTCGGATCCAGTGGGGTCCACAGAAATTTCTTCGCCTAAAGCTATAAGCTACGGATGGGTTGTCCAGGGGAAGCGCCATAATTGCATCAACGGCGTCGCTATCCAGGCGCTCATCGGCATCCAGAGCCAGGATCCAATCGTTCTGCGCTTGAGGGACACCAAATGCTTTTTGCGGTCCGTCACCCAAGTACTCTTGGAACAGAACCTTGGCCCCCTTGCTTCTGGCGATCTGCGCGGTGTCGTCTTGGCTGAGCGAATCGACGACAATGACTTCATCGCATACTTGGTTGAGTGAGTCTAGGCAGTCCCCGATATGCTGTGCTTCATTTAAAGTGATGACCAAGCCGGTAATGGGCTTCATAAAGTATAGCCTCGAGCCCTGTAAGTTTTGAGAAAAGTAGCAATGCTTGTGGCAGCGGCGGTCAGGTCGATGGCCGACATTTCGCTCTCGCCTGCCGGCTCGGGCGGGCTGAAGGCGAGGCGGTGCGCCTCTTCGTTACAAGTCTGCCAGCGTAGCGAGGTCGCCGAGCGGCGGGTGGGGTAGAAGCCCGCCGTGGGGCGGTTGAGGCAGCCGGCGATATGCAGCGGCCCGGTGGAGCCGGCAATGAACAGGTCGGCGACTGCGAGCGTCAGGGCAAAATCCCCAAGACTCGCACGCGGCGGCAGTACCGTTGCCGACAGCCCCCGGGAAGCGAGCGAGTCCCGGAGTTCGCGAGCGGTCGGTTCCTCGCCGGGACCGGCGGTCAACAGCCAGTGCGGGCGGAGCACCGTATCGGCAAGGCGCGAGTCGACGGCCGTCGCCAGTTCGGCGTACTGAACGGGGGAAAGGTTGACCGCCGAGCCGCCGCTGCCGGCGTGCAGGAAGAGCCAGGGCGCTTGCGTATCGAGGGTCAGCTCAGTGGCGATCGTTTCGCGCTGGGTTTCCACGGCCCCGGTTGGCAGCGGCCAGTACGGTGGTGTGGGACGGCGGGGAGGGAGATGTCCCTCGATATCGAGCAGCGCCTCGGCGAGCTCGATATTGTACAGGTATTCCGGCTTGGCCGAGCGCGACCTGCGCTGGACGATGCGATGGTTGTAGAATAGCTGCGCCCACTTGGTGGCAGGCGCCAGGCGACACGGAATACCGGCACGCCAGCCCAGCCAGCCGATGCGCGGGGTGGAGTACAGCGTCAGCATGGCCGTGAAGCGCGCGCTGCGTAGTTGCGCGAGCAGCGCGCGCTGTGCTTGCTTACCGGCGGCATCGCCGGGATCGAGGATCACCTCGTCGATCCATGGGCACAGTCGAGCGATCGGTGCTGTGTAGCTCGGCACCAGTACACTGATACGCGCCTCGGGAGCGCCGGCCTTGAGGCAGGCGAGTGCCGGCCAGGCGAGCATGAAGTCGCCGAGCTTGTCGTTGCGCACCACCAGGATGTGTGGCGGCTGGTCCGTTGCGTGGCGACCGGCCACGCGGGAAGAAGACGTCATCTGGGCTCCCGAGCCCCGGTTGATCGACACCAAGGAGACAGCCTTGTCACACAAGGTCATGCACATCTGCCTCTCGGACGGCTGGGGCGGACTCGAAATGTATCCTGCGCGGATTATACCCGAGCTGCAACGCCAAGGGTGGGAGACTCATGGCCTGGCGCTGGAGGGCTCGCGGATGGCGGTCAGCCTGGCGACCGCTGGCGTCGAGCCGCTGACGGTGCCTTCACGGGGCCGGGCGCTGCTGCAGGTGGGACGCGTACTGGCCTACCTGAAACGCCACGGCATCGACGTGCTGCATTGCCACAAGTCCAGCGACCTGCGCTTGGGAGCGCTGTTGGCGACCCTGCGGCCGGCCCTCAAGCTATTCTTCACCGATCACATGGGCGTTACCCGACCGAAGAAGGACCTCTATCATCGCTGGGCTTACGGTCGCGTCACGCGGCTGTTCGCCATCAGCGAAGCCACCCGTCAGCGTAACCTGGCGGCTTTTCCGCTGCCGCACGAGCGCATCCGGCGACTCTACCTTGGGGTCGACCTGGCCCCCTATGACTCGCAACTTGACGCAGCTGCGCGCGAATCGCGGCGCCGCGAGTTGGGAGTGTCGCCTGGCCAGCTAGCGATCGGCCTACCCGGCCGACTCACGCCTGGCAAGGGGCAAGCACTATGGCTGGAAGGCCTGGCCCGGCTGCACGAGCGCGCTCCCGGGCTGGCCTGGCATGGCGTGCTGATCGGCGGGCTTACGGCTCGCGAGGGCAGTGACGAAGCCTACGTGGCGCACCTGCGCGAGCGGGTCACGGCGCTGGCGCTGGAAGCGCATGTGACCTTCACCGGGTTTCGCTCCGACCTGCCGCGCCTCTTCGAGGCGCTGGACATCGTCTGCGTGCCCTCGCGCAACGAGGCCTTCGGTCTGACCGTGGTCGAGGCAATGGCGGCCGGCAAGGCAGTCATCGGCGCCGACAGCGGGGCGATACCCGAACTTCTCGAGGCCGACTGCGGGCGCCTCGTCGCGCCGGAGGAGCCGCAGGCCTGGGCCGAGGCCATGGCGGAACTCGGGCAGGACGCGGCACTGCGCGAACGCCTGGGTCGCGCCGCAAGAGCGAGGGCAGAACGTCATTTCGACGTGGCCGCGCACGTGCGCGCCCTGATCGATGAATATGCCGGGAAGGAGGGGAGCGCTGCCAAGGTCTGAGAGTGGTGCGAGCCTTCCGTTCCAAGCATTGCCAAAACGCGGCGGAGCGGGTCAGGGGTGGGAAGCGTAGCCGCGGCGGATCGCCGCCATGGCCTCGGCGGTACCGAACTTGGCCAGCGAGCGGCCGAGACGCTCAAGGTTGGCCTCGCGCCACGCCCCGGGGGCGCGCAGCCGGCAGCGGTCGAGATCGATCAGCCACACCTGGTCATCAGCATCGACCAGTAGATTGCGGGCATTGAGGTCGACGTGATCGAGGCCGGCCTCATGGAAGCGGCGCACGGTGGCACCGACCCGTTCGAAAAGCGGCGCTTCGGCTTGGCCAAGTCGCTCCGCCAGGGCGCGGGCGCCGTCGATGCGCACCGTGATCAGAGCCGCGGAGTAGGTCAGGCCGTGGTGAGTGACGCCGGCGGCCACCGGTCGCGGCACAGGCAGGCCCTGTGCATGGAGGTAGGCGGTGAGGCGCTGCTCGCGAAAGGCGCGGGTGCGCTCGAGTCCCGTCCACAGGTAGCGTGCCGTGCTGATCCGTGAGGCCAGCCCGCCACGGCGATAGGGGCGCAGCACCCACTGTTCGCCGCCAACGTCGAGGAACAAACTGTTGCCACGCCCCGGGGCTTGCCCGACCACGCGGTCGGCGCACTGCCAATATTGCGGGTCGAACAGCGACGGGCCGATTTGTGGCGCCGACTCGGCGTCACATACACTGTCCGCATCATATAGAATGAAAACCTTTCCCGTCCGACATGTTGCCAAGTGCATGAAGCATCCTCTGCCTGCCCAACCGCGCCATATCGCCGTGCTGCGACTCTCCGCCCTCGGCGATGTGTGCAATCTGGTACCCACCGTGCGCGCCCTGCAGCGTCAGTGGCCCGATGTGCGCATCACCTGGATCATCGGCAAGGCGGAACACAGTCTACTGGCTGGCCTGTCGGGGGTCGAATTCGTCGTCTACGACAAGGCCTCGGGCCTGGCCGGCATGCGCCGGCTGTGGCGTGAGCTCTCCGACACCCGCTTCGACGTACTGCTGCACATGCAGCAGGCGCTGCGTGCCAGCGTGCTCTCGCTGGGGCTCAAGGCCAAGGTGCGGGTGGGCTATGACAAGGCGCGGGCCAAGGACGCCCAGCACTGGTTCACCCACCGCCAGCTGGCGCCGCACCCTCGTGCCCACGTGCTGGAGTCGTTCCTCGACTTCGCCCGTCTGCTGGGCGTAGAGGATCTGTCGCTGGAGTGGGACCTGCCGGTGCCGGCCGAGGCCTTCGACGAGGCCGCTGCCCTGACCGGCGATGCCCCCTATGTGCTGATGAGCCCCTGTGCCAATCCGCGGCTGCGCAATTTCCGCAACTGGTCGGCGGAAGGCTACGCCGCCGTCATCGAGCATGCCTGGGCCCAGTATGGCCTGAAGACGGTGCTCACTGGCGGCGGCAGCACCCTGGAACGGGAGATGGGCGAACGTATCGTCACGCTCAGTCGTCCGGAGGCGGTGATCGATGCCATCGGCGCTACCTCGCTCAAGGGCCTGCTGGCACTGATCGCCCGCGCTCGGGTGGTCATCGCCCCCGACTCCGGCCCGGTGCACATGGGCAATGCCATGGGCACGCCGGTGGTGGGGCTGTTCGCCACCACCAATCCCGACCGCGCGGCGCCTTATCGATGGCGCGACTACGTGGTCAATCGTTACCCGGATGCGGTGCGCACCTACTTGCATTGGGAGCTCGACGAGATCAACTGGGGCCAGCGTGTCCGCCATGCCGACGCCATGACGCTGATCCGTATCGAGGATGTGATCGGCAAGCTCGATGCGCTGCTGGCACGGCCGAACGAACGCAAGGAAGAGGAACGACCCGATGAAGCTTGACCTGACCGCGCTGGAGCAGGCGCACGTGCTGGTGGTGGGCGACGTCATGCTCGACCGTTACTGGCAGGGCGCCACCTCCCGTATCTCGCCGGAGGCTCCGGTGCCGGTGGTGCGAGTGGAGGAGTGCGAGGATCGCCCCGGTGGAGCGGCCAACGTGGCGCTCAACATCGCCTCGCTGGGTGCCCATGCCGCGCTCAGCGGCATGGTCGGCGACGATGACAACGCCCGCCGGCTGACAGAGCGCATGAACGCTGCCGGCGTCGACACCTACTTCGAGAGCAGTCCGGGGATCCCCACCATCACCAAGCTGCGGGTGATGAGCCGCAACCAGCAGCTGATCCGGCTCGACTTCGAGGACGGCCTGGAAGAACTCGACACCCGTGGGCTGCTGGCCCGTGTCGAGCAGGGGTTGCCCGAATGCGACCTGGTGATTCTCTCCGATTACGGCAAGGGCACCCTCAACCGGGTCGAAGAACTGATTGCCCTGGTGCGCAGTGCCGGCAAGCGGGTGCTGATCGATCCCAAGGGCAACGACTTCGGCAAGTACCGCGGGGCTAGCGTGATCACGCCCAACCTGACCGAGTTCGAGGCGGTGGTTGGCCGCTGCCGCAGCGACGATGAACTGGCCGCCAAGGGCGCGGCGCTGTGCGCCGAGCTGGAGCTGGAGGCGCTGCTGATCACCCGTAGCGAGAAGGGCATGACGCTGATCCGTGGCGACCATGAGCCGCTGCATCTGCCGACCCGGGCGCGCGAGGTCTTCGACGTCACCGGCGCCGGAGACACCGTGATCGGCGTGCTGGGACTGGCGCTGGCGGCCGGCCACGGCTTCCCCGAGGCCATGATGCTGGCCAACCTGGCGGCCGGCCTGGTGGTGGCCAAGCCCGGCACCGCCACGCTGTCGATCGCCGAACTCTACACCGCGGTGCACGGCGACAAGCTGGCGGAATTCGGCGTCATCGGCGAGGCGCCGCTGATCGAGGCGGTGCGCGCCGCCCAGCTGCGCGGCGAACGGGTGGTGATGACCAACGGCTGCTTCGACATCCTGCATGCCGGCCACGTGGCCTACCTGGAGCACGCTCGTCAGCTCGGCGACCGGCTGGTGGTAGCGGTCAACGACGACGCTTCCATCGGCCGGCTCAAGGGCCCCAGGCGCCCGATCAATCCCTTGGCTCGGCGCATGCAGGTGCTGGCCGGCCTCGGCGCGGTGGACTGGGTGGTGCCGTTCAGCGAGGACACCCCGCAGCGGCTGATCGAGGCGGTGCTGCCCGATGTGCTGGTCAAGGGCGGTGACTACCGCGCCGAGGAGATCGCCGGCGGCGAGGCGGTGCGCGCCGCCGGCGGTGAGGTCAAGGTGCTGGGCTTCGAGGATGGCGTGTCCACCACCGCCATGATCGCCACCATTCTCGATCGCGAGAGCTGATGACTGCACCCCTGCCGCGCTGGCCACGCTGGCTCTACTCGGCGGCCCTCTATCTGCTTTCTCCCCTCGTTTTGCGCCGGGTCTGGCGTGAGCATGCGCTCACCAACCGGCGTGGGGAGCGGCTCGGACGGATACCGCGCCTGCCCGCTTCCGCGTCCTGCCTGTGGCTGCACTGCGCCTCGGTGGGCGAGGTGCAGGCCGCCCGTCCGTTGATCGAGGCGCTGCTGGCGCGTTACCCGAACCATTGTCTGGTGGTGACCACTATGACGGCTACCGGCGCCGAGCGGGTGCGGACGCTGATCGCAGCGAGGCGGCAGACCGGACAGGCCGAGCGGTTGCAACACTACTTCGTGCCGCTCGACTATCCCGGCGCCGCGCGCCGCTTCGTGGCTCGGTTGTCGCCGTCGCTCGCCATTTTCTTCGAGACCGAGATCTGGCCCAACCTGTTGGCGGCGTGTCGTCGCCACGGCGTGCCTACGGCGGTGGCCAATGGCCGCCTCTCGCCGCGCGCTTTCCGTGGTTACCGCCGCCTGCGTCCGCTGATGGCAGCCGCACTGGGTCAGCTCGACTGGCTGGCCGCCAAGTCGCGCGGTGACGCCGAGCGCTTTCGTGAACTGGGCATGCCGGCCACGCGCATCGACGTGGTGGGTTCGCTCAAATACGACCTGACGCCGGATGATGCATCGAGCGAGGCCAGCAAGCGCCTGTGTACGCGCCTGGGCTCACGCCCCGTGTGGGTAGCCGGCTCCACCCATCCCGGTGAAGAGCAGCAATTGCTGGAGGCCCATGCCCGACTGCGACACTCCTACCCCAATGCTCTGTTGATACTGGTGCCGCGTCATCCGCAGCGCTTCGACTCGGTGGCTGAGCTCGTTCGCGAACGCGGCATGACGTTGGCGCGTCGCTCACTCGGCGAGTGGCCCGACGCGCGCACCGCCGTCTATCTGGGCGACACCATGGGCGAGCTGCTTGCGCTTTACGGGGCTGCCGACCTGGCCTTCGTCGGTGGCAGCCTGGTGTCGATAGGGGGGCACAACCTGCTCGAACCGGCCGCCATGGGCGTGCCGGTGCTGACCGGCCCCGAGCTTGCCAACTTCGCTGATATCGCCGAGACGCTGCGTCAAGGCGGGGCGCTGGTCGAGGTGGCCAACAGTGCGGCGCTGGCCGACACTCTGGTCACCCTGTTTCTCGACGAGGCCGAGCGGCATCGCCTGGCCGAGGCCGGCTTGGCGGTGGTCGCGGCCAATCGTGGCGCCCTGGCCCGGACCTTGGCCGGGCTGCAGCGCTTGCTGCCGGGCGAGTAAGTCATCACATACTGCCTGGCCTGCGCTCAGGCAGGAGTCAGACGCTCCACTCCCTGCTCGGTGCCCAGCAGCAGCACGTCGGCGCCACGCGCGGCGAACAGGCCGTTGGTGACCACACCGACGATGGCGTTGAGGCGCGCCTCCATGGCCACCGGGTCGTCGATCATGAACTCGAAGCAGTCGATGATCTGATTGCCGTTGTCGGTCACCACCCCTTCGCGGTAGACCGGATCAGCGCCCAGCTTGACCAGCTCACGCGCCACGTAGGAGCGCGCCATGGGGATCACCTCGACCGGCAGCGGGAAGGCTCCGAGGCGATCGACCTTCTTCGAACCATCGGCGATGCAGATGAAGCGTTCGGCACAAGCCGCCACGATCTTCTCGCGGGTCAGCGCCGCACCGCCGCCCTTGATCATATGCAAGTGAGCGTTCACTTCGTCCGCGCCATCGATATAGAAGGGAACGGTGCCCACACTGTTGAGTTCGAACACTTCGATGCCGTGGCGCCGCAAGCGTTCGGCGCTTGCCTCGGAACTGGCCACGGCGCCCTGGAAGTCGTGGCGCAGCCGCGCCAGGCGGTCGATGAACAGATTGGCGGTGGAGCCGGTGCCGATGCCGAGGATGGTGTCGCGCTCGAGTTTCGATTCGATTTCCGCAATGGCGGCGGCGGCCACGGCGTCCTTCAGTTCGTCCTGGGTCATGTCTTGCTCGCAGTCGATGGGTGGCGGATGCCGCGCCATTATAGGCTAGAGGACGTCTCCTGCCGACGCGTACGCTGGACGACGAGGTTACAGAGATGCTACCTATAGGGGTTCTCTGCAGTGCAGCAGACGCTGCCGCCCCTCTGCGCCACTTTCCTCCGGGACCATCAGGATGCTCGAAGCTACCGTCAAGAAGATCCTCCAGGCTCACGTTTACGAAGCCGCTCGTGAAACGCCTATCTCGCCTGCCCCCTTCCTGTCACGGCGCTTCGACAACCAGATTCTGATCAAGCGCGAGGACCTGCAGCCCGTCTATTCCTTCAAGATTCGCGGCGCCTACAACAAGATGGCGCAGCTCTCCGAAGAGCAGAAGGCCAAGGGCGTGATCGCGGCCTCGGCCGGCAACCATGCCCAGGGGCTGGCCATGGCGGCCAAGCTGATGGGCGTCAAGGCGGTTATCGTCATGCCGCGTATCACGCCGGAGATCAAGGTCCAGGCGGTGCGGGCCCGCGGCGCCAAGGTCGTGCTCAAGGGCGATGCCTTCGCCGCCGCCGCCGAGCACGCCCAGGAGCTGATTGCCGAACACGGCTACACCTATATCCCCCCTTTCGACGACATCGACGTCATCGCCGGCCAGGGCACCGTGGCCATGGAGATCCTGCGCCAGCACAGCGGCCCGCTGGACGCCATCTTCGTGCCAGTGGGTGGCGGCGGGTTGATTGCCGGCGTGGCGGCCTACGTCAAGTACCTGCGACCCGACATCAAGGTGATAGGCGTTGAGGCCGAGGACAGCGCCTGCCTCAAGGCGGCGCTCGCCGCCGGCAGGCGCGTGACGCTCGACCAGGTCGGCGTGTTCGCCGAAGGCGTGGCCGTGGCGCAGATCGGCAAGGTGCCGTTCAAGATCGTGCGCGACCTGATCGACGACGTCATCACCGTCAACGCCGACGAGATGTGCGCGGCGGTCAAGGACATCTTCGACGACACCCGGGCGGTATCGGAGACCTCGGGGGCGCTGTCGCTGGCCGGGCTCAAGAAGTACATCCAGCAGACCGGGGTCGAGGGCCAGACCCTGCTGTGCATCAACTCGGGGGCCAACACCAACTTCGACCGCCTGCAACACATCGCCGAGCGCACCGAACTCGGCGAGCAGCGCGAGGCGATCCTGGCCGTGACCATTCCCGAGCGGCCGGGCAGCTTCAAGAAGTTCTGCCGTACGATCGGCAAGCGCATGGTCACCGAGTTCAACTACCGCTACGCCGACCCCGAGGAAGCGCACATCTTCGTCGGCGTGCAGGTCAAGCCGGGCGGCGAGGATCGCCAGGCGGTGATCGACAAGCTACGTGAAGCCGGGTACCCGGTAGTCGACCTCACCGACAACGAGCTCGCCAAGTTGCATATTCGCCATCTCGGCGGCGGCCGGCCCAAGGAGCACTTCGACGAGGAGGTTTATCGCTTCGAATTTCCCGAGCGCCCCGGTGCGCTGATGAATTTCCTCACTCATCTGCCTCAGGACTGGAACATCTCGCTGTTCCACTATCGCAACCACGGTGCCGCCTTCGGTCGTGTACTGGTCGGCATGCAGGTGCCCAACGGCAATCGTTCTCATGTCGAGGAGTATTTCGACGAGATCGGTTATCGCTACTGGAAGGAGACGGACAACGACGCCTACCGCCTGTTCATGGCCTGACTGTGAGGGACTTGACGTTGGTAAGCGGTGACTTACGCCAAAACCGGGAATTGGCTTGGGTTTCATTATGTAATCGGCGCTTGAAGCAGTTGTCATCAACGCGTCACAGGCCCTATAGTCGGCGCAGTCGCGGTCTTTGCGACACCTTTCAACTACGGGAACGTCAGGAGCAGGTAACAATGAAGCGTAAGCCCGATCTGGTCATGGCACTGGTGCTGGCATTTGGCATAGGTGTAGTGGTCACTGGCTATGCCCAGGCGCTGGCAGGCGGTTGAGTCGGCAGACAGTGCCATGATCAGATGATTTCAGGACCGGTCGAAGCCAGGCTTCGGCCGGTTTTTTTTGTATTGAGGTTGTGTCACCTGCCGTACCGAACGGCCGCTCGGCGGGTGGCTCAGGGACGAACCAGCCGCGCATCGCTGACGATGGCATCCAGCGGCACGTCCCAGGGCGCCGTTGGCAGACGGTCCACCCGCTGGCAATCGTGGGCCAGGCCGATCAGCGTGGGACGCGGGCCGGGGCGCCGGGTGAAGGCCAGGCTGCGGTCGTAGAATCCGCCGCCCATCCCCATACGCTGGCCTTGATCGTCGAAGCCCACCAGCGGCAACAGGATCAGATCCAGTGCCCAGGTCGCCAGCCGTCGGGCACGATGGGCGCCATGGCGCGTCTGCGGCTCGGGTATCCCGAAGCGGTTACGTCGCATGGGCGTGCCGGGGTGGTAGTGCACGAACCACAGGCTGTTTTCCGACAGCGGCTTCAGTACGGGCAGATAGACACGCACATCGCGGCGAGTCAGCCAGTGAATCAGTGGTCGGGGGTCGATTTCGCCGTCGTTGGGCAGATAGAGCGCCACGCGCCGGGCCCGTTTCACCTCGGGCAACTGGCGCAGGCGACGACACAGGGCGCGGTCGGCCTGCTGACGCCGAGTCGGGCTCAGCGCTCGCCGTCGACGTCGCAGCTCCTGGCGTAGCTGACGCCGGGTAGCGAAGTCATCGGAGACGAGAGGGTCGTGCAGAACGTGCATGATACGTGGAGTTCCCCAGAGTGCCGCTGTCGTTCTGGCCCTTGAACCCTTGGTTCAAGGTGGGTGGCCGCAGCCGAACCGTCAGGCTTTCCGACGCACGGACATGCACACGGGTCCGGCTAGCAAATGGCCGCCCTGGGTATTGCTCATAGGCTCGAGGGACTTTAACGACTGGCCAACACCCCAGGGAACAACTTCATCCTATCAGAGCTAACGGGCGGGTCCAATGTCATTCGGCAGGAGTTATGTTACCCGGCACCGCGCCCGCCATGGCTTGCTCCAGGCGCTCGCTCAGCCGATCGAGCTGCTGCTCCTCGCTACGCCGGGTATCCAGCACCTCGAGCAGCTCGTGGGTAATGTTCAACGCCGCCATGAGCGCCACGCGCTCACTGCCGAGCAGATTGTTCTGGGAGTGAATGCCCTGCATGGCACGGTCGAGATAGCGGGCGGCTCGCTCCAGCTTGCGCTCTTCGCCGGCATTGCAGGCGAACACGTAGTGCCGGCCCAGCAGGGTCACCTGTGCGGTGGGGCGAGTAGCGTCATCGCTCATGGAGGGCTCCGGTGTCGGCTTGTCGGCCCGATGCGTTAACATCCGGTGTAACAAGACACATCAATTCAGTCGTCCACTATAAGAGAGCCCTTTGCAGGCGGTCAACGCAGCGCGGCCTGCAAGAGGCAACTCTCCGCCATCTGATGAGGAATTTCTCATGTCACCGAACGACGATCGCCCGGATTTCACCATCCTGGCCGACCTTTTCCTCTCCCATGGCAGCATGCAGTCGCCCGCCTTCCTCGATGGACGCCTGTGCGCCGAGCTGGCGCTGCAGGATCTCACTGCCGATGCCTGGCTGGAGGAAGTCTGCCTGGGGCTTGGCGTCGAGCAGCCGCGCGACCGCGAGAGCGCCGAGGTGATACTGGCCTGGCGGCGCCAGACCCTCGAAGCCCTTGCCGACAGCGCCCTCAACTACGAACCGCTGCTGCCCGACGACCTGTTTTCACTGGCCGAGCGTGCCCGTGGCCTGCAGGAGTGGACGCTCGGCTTCCTCGAGGTTATCGCCGATGCCGGCAACGAACCGCGTGAGAACTGGTCGGCGGCGCTGCGCGAGGCCGTGGACGACCTCGCCGGCATCGCCGACATCGAGACTGACATCGTCGACAGCGCCGAAAACGAGAACGACCTGTTCGCCCTGACCGAGCATGCGCGGATGGCCGCCATGCTGCTCTACACCGAACAGCACCCCGGGCAGCCGCAGGTGGAGTCCAGCGAACCCACCCATCACTGATGCCGCCTTCTTGTCACCGGAACCCGTAAGGAGCCACGATGCTGCCAGAGCCCCTACCCCGTCCCGCGCCGATCGGCAACGACGAGTACCGCACCCGCCGAGAAGCGCTGATGAAGCAGCTGCCGGCGGATAGTGCCGTGTTGCTGCTCGGCGCCTCGCTCGTCACCCGCTCACGGGATAGCGACTACCCCTTCCGCCAGAACAGCGACTTTCACTACCTTACCGGCTTTCCCGAGCCCGATGCCCTGCTGCTGTTGCTACCGGGGCGCAGCGAAGGCGAAAGCGTGCTGTTCTGCCAGGACCGCGACCCGAGCCTGGAGGCCTGGACCGGCATACGGTTGGGGGCCGAGGGGGCCATGCGCGAACACGGCGTCGACCAAGCCTTCGAGAACGCCGAACGCGACGAGCGCCTGGAGGCGCTGCTGGATGGCCGCCCTACCCTCTACCTGCTGCTTGGCGATGCCGATGCCCTGGCCCTGGCCGATGACGTGCGGGGGCGCCTGTCCGCCCGGGCTCGTCGCGGTGCCCAGCCGCCGCGAAGCTATGTCGACCTAGCCCCGTTGCTGCATGAGCAGCGCCTGATCAAGAGCGAGGGTGAGCTGGCCCTGCTGCGCCATGCGGCCAGGATCTCTGCCCAGGCGCATCGACGCGCCATGCGCACAGCCCGCCCCGGCCTTGCCGAGTACCACCTCCAGGCCGAACTGGAGCACGAGTTCCGCTGGCACGGCGGCACCGGGCCGGCTTATGCCAGCATCGTGGGTGGCGGTGCCAACGCCTGTGTGCTGCACTACATCGAGAATAACGCGCCGTTACACGACGGCGAACTGGTGCTGATCGACGCCGGTACCGAGTTCGACCTCTATGCCGGCGACATCACCCGTACCTTTCCGGTCGGCGGCCGCTTCAGCGATGCCCAGCGTGAATTGTACGAGGTGGTGCTGGCGGCCCAGGAGCGCGCCGTGGCTGCCGTGCGCCCCGGCATTACCCTGACCGAGCTGCACGATGGCGTGGTGCGCGACCTGACCGACGGGTTGATTCAACTGGGCCTGCTCGCGGGTGAGGTCGAGGCGCGCATCGAGGATGAGAGCTACAAGCGCTTCTACCTGCACTCGACCTCGCACTGGTTGGGGCTCGACGTTCATGACGTGGGCGACTATCGCCTCGAGGGCAAGCCGCGGCCGCTGGAGCCGGGCATGGTGCTGACGGTGGAACCGGGGTTGTACCTCCCTGCCGACGAGGACGTCCCCCCACGGTTTCGCGGCATCGGCATTCGGATCGAGGACGATGTGGCTGTCACGCGAGAGGGGCACGAAGTGTTGACTGCCGATGTGCCCAAGCGAGCGGCGGAAATCGAAGCCTTGATGGCGAAAGAATGATCAAGAGGTGAAAGGGATATCATGAAATTACGTAATTTACGTTACGTCATGCGAGGCCATAGCAGCGGGCCAGCCTCATGAAGGCAGCAACCGTGCGCCAGGTGGATATCGCCATCGTCGGCGGTGGTCTGGTGGGTGCCAGCCTGGCCTGTGCCTTGGCGCCACTGATCGAGCGGCATGGTCTTACGGTCGCGGTGATCGAGGCCGCACCCATTCCCGACAGCGCCGCGGCGCCCTGGCAACCCAGCTTCGATGCCCGCTCAAGCGCCATTGCCCAAGGCTCGGCGGAGCGCTTTCGCACCATGGGGCTGTGGTCGGCAATGGCAGAGCAGGCGGCCGCCATCCTGCGCATTCACGTCAGCGAGAGAGGCCGCCTGGGCGTTACCCGACTCACCGCCGCCGAGCTCGACCAGGCGGCGCTGGGCTATGTCGTACCCAATGCGTGGATGGGGCGTGTACTGCATCGGCGTCTGGCCGCGTTGCCCATCGACTGGCACTGTCCGGCCAGCGTGGAGACGATCGTGCCCGAAGCGGAGGGCTATCGACTCGCTCTCTCCACGGGCTGTACGCTGCGGGCTGGCTTGACGGTGTTGGCCGACGGCGGCCGCTCGGGGCTCAAGGAGCAGCTGGGCATCAGCAACGACTCGGCGCCATACGATCAGGTGGCGCTGATCGCCAACGTCGAGATGAGTCAGCCCCATGATGGTGTCGCCTACGAGCGCTTCACACGCCAAGGACCGATTGCCCTGCTGCCGCTGCCGGGGCAGCAGATGACGCTGATTTGGACCCATGTCACGGGGCGCGAAAAAGCACGGCTGGCGCTTGGCGATGGCGACTTTCTCGCTGAACTGCAACGGGCTTTCGGTGACCGCGCCGGGCGCTTTCGCCGTGTCGGCAGCCGCCATGCCTATCCGCTGACGCTGGTCACCGCGCGGGAAACCATTCGCCCGGGGTTGGCGGTGCTGGGAAACGCCGCCCATTCGCTGCATCCTGTGGCCGGCCAGGGCTTCAACCTGGCGCTGCGCGGCGTGACGGACCTGGTGGCCGCGCTGGAACAGGCGCTGGCCGGTGGCGAACCACTCGGCGGCATGCTGACCCTGCGCGACTTCGAGGCCCGACGAATCGTCGACCGGCACCAGGTGATCCGCTTCAGCGATGGCTTGGTGCGCCTGTTCGGTGTCGATAGTGGCCTGCTGGCGCATGCCCGTGCGGCGGGGCTGGTGGGGCTCAACCTGATCGGCCCGCTACGCCGCGGGCTGGCCCGCCGAGCCATGGGGCTGGAGCGCTGAGGCGTATCGAGATGAGACGAGAGAGCGAGCAATGACGGAAACGGCAGAGCAGCAGCCGACAATGCAGTTCGAGGTCATCGTGGTGGGTGGCGGCATGGTGGGGGCCGCTCTGGCGATGCTGCTGGGCCAGGCGGGTGTCGCCGTGGCCCTGCTCGACGCGCGCCCCGAGCCGCTGGACGCCGACGCGGTGGGCAAAGGCCTGCCGGCGATGCGCGTCAGCGCCCTGACGCCGGTGTCCCAGCGGCTGCTCGAAGGCTTGGGTGCCTGGCCGTGGATGGCGGCACGCCGGGTGACACCCTATCGCTACATGCAGGTGTGGGACAGCGAAGGCAGCGGCGAGGTGGGCTTCTCGGCGGAACAGGCCGGTGTGCCGATGCTCGGACATATCGTCGAGAACGATGTGGTCCTGGCGGCCCTCGAACGGGGGCTGGCCGAAGTTCCCACGGTCTCCGTGCGGCTGGGCGCTCGGGTGATCGGGCTGCACGAGGGTCCCGCGGGGCGTGAGGTGATGCTCGATGAAGGGCATCGCCTGTCGGCGCCGCTGGTGGTGGCGGCCGACGGCGCGCGTTCGCCGCTGCGCGAGCTGGCCGGCATCGGCGTGAGCGAGCGGGATACCGGCCACGTGGCCGTGGTAACCACGGTGCGGACCGAGCGCGATCATGGCGGCGTGGCGCGCCAGGTCTTCCTGGCAACCGGTCCGCTGGCGTTCCTGCCGCTGACGGTGGCGGGCGACGCGCGCTACTGTTCGATCGTCTGGTCGACCACTCCCCGAGAGGCCGAGCGGTTGACGGCATTGGCCCCTGCGGCGCTGGGCCGTGAACTTGAGTCCGCCTTCGAAGCGCGCCTGGGCGCGGTGGAGGTCGTCGACCGGGCATTGGCAGTGCCGCTGACCCAGCGGCATGCCGAGCACTACGTTCAGCCGGGTTTCGCCTTGGTGGGCGATGCGGCTCACAGCATCCACCCGCTGGCGGGCCAGGGCGTAAACCTGGGACTGATGGACGCGGCAGTGCTGGCCGAGGAACTCCTCGCCGCCCGGCGTCGTGGCATCGCCCTGGGCGAACCGCGCATGCTGGAGCGCTATGCGCGCCGCCGTCGCGGCGACAACGCCGCGATGCTGGCGCTGATGGATGGCTTCCGGCTATTGTTCGGCACCAGCCATCCGGCGGTGACCCTGTTGCGCAACCTGGGGCTTTCCGGGGTCGACCGGCTCACGCCGGTCAAGCGGCTGCTCATGCAGCAGGCCATCGGTCAGCGCGGAACGTTGCCGAGCTCCTGCCGCTGAGGCCACGCTCCGGTACATTGCCGGAGCGCGGCGCAGTTCATCTCTCTCGCCGCTCCAGCACGTTCAATGCCTTGAGCAGGTTGAGCGCCTCGCCGAGCTGGTAGTCCTCGCGCAATCGGGCGGACGTCTCGCTGGAGGTGCGCGGCTCGCTGCTCGAACGCAGGTGGCCCTCCAGGTCGGCTTCGCGCAGCTGGCGGCTGCCCTCGGTCACTTCGATCCGGCCGCGTACCACGGTGACGTCGGGCTCGATGCCCAGCGCCTGGATCGAGCGTCCGTTGGGCGTGTAGTAGAGCGCGGTGGTCAGCTTCAGCCCCTCGCCGTTGCCCAGCGGCAGGACCTGCTGCACCGAGCCCTTGCCGAAGCTCTCGGTGCCCATGATCACCCCGCGGCGCTGGTCCTGCAGCGCACCGGCAACGATCTCCGCCGCCGAGGCGCTGCCGCCATTGATCAGCACCACCAGCGGCACCTCGGGGGCGACGGTCTCGCGGCTGGCCGAGAAGCGCATCTCGGTATCCGGCAGGCGCCCTTCGGTATAGACCACCAGGCCGCTGTCGAGGAAGGCGTCGGCCACGGCCACGGCGGACTGCAGAACGCCGCCGGGATTGTTGCGCAGGTCGAGGATCAGCCCCTGGAGCGGCCCGTCGCGCTCCATGCGGCGGATGGCATTGTTGACCTGATCGCCGGTGCGATTCTGAAACTGGCTGACGCGCAGGTAGCCGTAGCCCGACTCCAATATCTCGCTGCGCACGCTCTCGGTGCGGATGACCTCGCGGGTCAGCGTGACCTCGATGGGGGCATCCTCGCCGCTACGCTGAAGGGTCAGCTGGATCTCGCTGCCCGCCTCGCCGCGCATCAGGGTGACCGCCTCCTGCAGCGAGAGCCGCTCGGTAGGCGTATCGTCGATCGCCAGGATGACGTCCCGTGCCTGCACTCCGGCCCGCGACGCCGGGGTATCATCGATCGGTGTGATGACAGTCAGGCGGCCTTCTTCGAGGCCCACCTCGATGCCGATACCGCCGAATTCGCCCTCGGTGGATTCACGCAGGCTCTGGAACTCTTCGCTGTCGAGGTAGGCGGAGTGGGGGTCGAGCTCGCTCAGCATGCCGCGCATGGCGTTGCGCAGAAGGGTGCTGTCGTCGACCTCCTCCACATAGGCCCGCTTGATGCGTTCGAACACCTCGGCGAAGGTCTGGATGTCCTCCAGCGGCAGCTCGTCCGCAGTCGGCGTCGCCTGGGCGGCGGCTGGGGGAGCGGCGAGCAGAGCCAGCAATGCCATAGGCAGCAGCGCCGCCAGCAGGCGTCGTGGTGCGGGCAGTGAACGGGCAGGGCGTGATGGCATGCGAACTCCGCTGTTGCGAGGCGAGGCTGTCCAGCATATCCCGTGGTTCGGGGCTTGTGAAATCCCTCTCATGATCATCTCCGTGCGATCCAGGCCTGGGGGTCGATGGGGTCGCCGTTGCGGCGAACTTCGAAGTAGAGCGCCGGGGTGGCATGGCCGCCACTGTTGCCTACCGTGCCGATGGTCTCGCCGCGCGAGACGGCCTGGCCTACCGCGACGTCGAACCTCTGCAGGTGAGCATAGAGGGTCATGACGCTGTCGCCGTGATCGATGATCAACAGGTTGCCGAAGCCGCGCATCCAGTCGGCGAAGACCACCCGGCCGGCGTGCACCGACTCGACTGGCGTGCCCTCCCGGGCTTCGATCAGGATGCCGTTGTAGTGCACCCCGTCGTCACGGCGATAGCTCGAGGCGAGGTTGCCCTGTACCGGCCAGGGCAGGTCGCCGCGGGTGCGTTCGATGGCCGTGGAGGGGGGCGGGCGTTCCAGCCGGGCGAGCTCCTCGCGCACGCGCTCGAGCATTTGCTCCGCTTCGTTGCGATCGCGGTCGAGACGCTCCAGGCGCGACTGCTCGTCGCTGTAGCGTGCGTCCAGCTCCGCCACCAGGCGCTCGCGCTCGGCCACGCGTTCGGCGAGCTCGGCGCTGCGCTCGGCCAATTCGTCGGCCAGGCCATCGAGCCGTTCGCCACGGACCCGCAGTTCGCGGCGGTTCCCCGCCAGTTCGGTATCGAGACGAGCGATTTCGTCGAGCCGCTCGTTGCGTGCCCGGGCCAGGCGGTTGAGGTAGGTCTGCAGCCGGTCGAGCCGGGCCGGGTCGTCCTGGTTGAGCAACAGTTTGAGCTGTGGGGTGAGCCCCAGGCGGTAGAGTGCGTCCAGCTGCACGTTGAGCATCTCGACCTGCTCGGCGCGCTCGGCCTGCAACGCATCGCGGACGGATTCGAGCGCGGCAGTCTCATCGGCGAGACGGCGGCGTTCGGCCTGGATTTCGTCCAGCCGGCGATGGGTCGCGGCCAGGGCGGTTTCCACCTCGCGCAGCTCGCGGCTGGCCTCGTCCTGGGCCTGCCGCGTCTGGCCGAGGCGCCGGTTGACCGCCTGGATTTCGCTGCCGATGGCGTCGAGGCGCTCGCGGGCCTCGCGTTCGCTGGGCTGGGCGCATGCCGGGCCCGACAGCATGACCAGGGCCACCAGCACGGCACCGAGGGCATGGCACTGCCGGATTCGCGTCATGGCAGGCTGGGCTCGCGCTCGATCATGCCGGCTCGATCAGCACCCGGCCGGTCATCTCCTCGGGGATCGGCTGGCCCATCATGCTCAGCAGGGTCGGGGCGATGTCGCACAGGCGCCCATCGTCGAGCAGCTTGACGGATTGCGGGCCGACGTAGATCAGCGGCACCTCGAAGGTGGTGTGGGCGGTCTGGGTCACGCCGGTATCGGGATTGACCATCTGCTCGGCATTGCCGTGGTCGGCGGTGACCAGGCAGGCGCCACCGGCGCGCTCGATCGCCTCCACCACACGGCCGACGCAAGTATCCACCGTCTCGATGGCCTTGACCGCGGCATCGAAGTCGCCGGTGTGGCCGACCATGTCGCCGTTGGCGTAGTTGCACACGATCAGGTCGTAATGGCCGGAATCGATCGCCTCGACCAGGCGGTCGGTCACTTCCCCGGCGCTCATTTCCGGCTTCTCGTCGTAGGTCTTGACGTCCTGGGGGGAGGGTATCAGCACACGGGTCTCGCCCTCGAACTCGGTCTCGCGACCGCCGGAGAAGAAGAAGGTGACGTGGGCGTACTTCTCGGTCTCGGCAATGCGCAGTTGGGTCAGGCCGCGTTGCTCCATCACCTCGCCCAGGGTGTTGTGCAGGTCCGCCGGCGGGAAGGCGGCCGGGGCAGGAATATCGGCGGCGTACTGGGTCAGGGTGACCAGGCTGCCACCGGCAAGGGCTGGGCGGGCGCGGCGCGAGAAACCACTGAAGCCGTCTTCGACGAAGGCACGAGTCAGTTCGCGGGCGCGGTCGGCGCGGAAGTTCATGAAAATGGCGGCATCGCCGTCGGCGATGCATGCAGGGCCTTCACCGTCGCGGATGACGGTGGCGGAGACGAATTCGTCGTTCTCGCCGCGCTCGTAGGCGGCGCGCAGGCCCTGTTCGGCGCTGGAGGCCTCGAACTCACCGATGCCTTCGGTGAGCAGCCGATAGGCCTTCTCGACGCGGTCCCAGCGGTTGTCACGGTCCATGGCGAAGTAGCGGCCGATGATCGTGGCGACGAAGCCGTTGTCGGCGCCGACCAGTTCGGCGAGCCGGGCGTTGGTGCGCTCGATGGAGGCCAGGGCGCTGCGCGGCGCCGTATCGCGGCCGTCGAGGAAGCCGTGCACGTAGACGCGTTGGGCGCCGCGGCGGGCGGCAAGTTCGGCCATGGCCAGGATGTGATCCTCATGGCTGTGCACGCCACCGGGCGAGAGCAGGCCGAGCAGGTGCACGGCGCGGCCTGCGGCCACGGCGGCGTCGATGGCATCGGTCAGCGCGGCGATGACGTCGAGGTCGCCGTCCTCGATCGCCTTGGAGATTCGCGTGAGTTCCTGGTAGACGACTCGGCCGGCACCCAGATTCATGTGTCCGACCTCGGAGTTACCCATCTGCCCCTCGGGCAGGCCCACGTACTTGCCGTCGGTATGCAGCAGGGCATGGGGGCGCTCCTGCCACAGGCGATCCATGTTCGGCGTGCGTGCCGCGGCCACGGCATTGTCGGTGGGGTCGGGGTTGTGGCCGTAGCCATCGAGGATGATCAGCGCAACGGGGCGTGGGGCGGTCTGGGTCGTCATGGGGGATGTGGGCCTCTTGAACGTGGTGGGCGCGACGTCGGGCCGTCCGGGAGGCTGTCCGCCCCTGCCTGGCTTGCTGGCGATGACGAGGGGCGGGGCTCCTGTCGACGCCGGGCCGTTCGAGACAGCCTCCTGGACGACGGGGGTCGCGACTTGAGTCGGCTTGCGGCATCATAACGCACGGCCAGGCGAGCGTCATGGTCCCGGCCCATTGGCGACGGGTCATGCCGCGGGGTGCGCCCCATGGTGTATACTCTCGCCTTTCGGGTGCCCAACCCTCCCGTTATCCTCGCTATTTCCGAAACAAGAGTGTGCCGGATCCATGATCGACCAGCTGTTCGAATTCGTGCAGAACCACCCGCTCCTGGTGGGCGCCTTCCTCGTGGTGCTGACCGCCTGGATCGCCTACGAGGTCCGCAACAGCGCCTCCAGCGGCGTATCGTCCAGTCAAGCGACCCAGTTGATCAACCGCGAGGACGCGGTGATCGTGGACACCCGCGAAGCGGGCGACTTCAAGGCTGGCCATATCGCCGGCGCGCGCAACATTCCGCAGAGCCGCATCGAGGAACGCCTCGGCGAACTCGAGAAGGTCAAGGACAAGCCGATCGTCGTGGTCTGCAAGAGCGGCCAGGCGTCCGGTATCACCGTGGCCAAGCTGGTCAAGGCCGGCTTCTCGCGGGTCTACAAGCTCAAGGGCGGCATGATGCAGTGGCAGGCCGACGGCCTGCCGGTGGTCAAGAAATAGCCAACACACAAGACGCAAGCACGCAAAAGGAACCTTTCCATGGCCGAAGAGAACAGCCAGAACGCTGCCGGCGGCAACCAGGCCGCTGCGGATCAGCCGAACAGGCAGCAGCTCCAGTTCGCCGTTCAGCGCATCTACGTCAAGGACATCTCCTTCGAGGCGCCGAACTCGCCGGCGGTTTTCCAACAGCCGTTCAAGCCCAAGGTCAGCCTGGACCTGAATACCAGTAGCAGCAAGGTCGGTGAAGAGCTCTACGAGGTAGTGATCAAGGTCACCGCTCAGGTTCGTCACAGTGAGGAGGGCACCACCTCCTTCCTGGCCGAGATCGAGCAGGCAGGCCTGTTTCGCATCAGCGGTATCGAGGGCGCACAGCTCGAGCACACCCTGGGCGCCTTCTGCCCCAACGTGCTGTTCCCCTATGCCCGCGAGTGCGTCGACAACCTGGTGAATCGTGGCGGCTTCCCGCCCCTGATGCTGGCGCCGGTCAACTTCGAGGCGATCTTCGCCCAGAAGAAGAAGCGCGAGGCCGAACAGGCCCAGCAGCAGGGCGAGCAGTCCACCCAGTAAGGCACGAGCCGTGTCATTGGGCCCACGTATTCACGTCGCCGCCGACTTCGCCGTCGGCGGCGACGTCGTTCTGCCCGAGGGACCGGCGCGCCACGTAGCCAGGGTATTGCGCCTGGGCGAAGGTGCGCCGCTGCGGCTGTTCGACGGTGCCGGCCACGAGGCCAGGGCGTTACTCGTCGAGGCGAGCCGCAAGCGGGTGGTGGCGCGCATCGAGGCCATCGAGGCGGGGCGTGGCGAGTCACCCTTGTCGGTGCACCTGGGCCAGGCGATCTCCAAGGGCGACCGCATGGACTACGCCATCCAGAAGGCCGTCGAGCTCGGTGTCGCCGCCATCACGCCGCTCTATACCGAGCACGGCGACGTGCGCCTCAAGGGCGAGCGCGAGGAGAAGAAGCTCACCCACTGGCAGGCGGTGGCCGCGAGCGCCTGCGAGCAGTGTGGGCGCGCCGTGGTGCCCGTCGTTCATCCACCCATCGCCTTGCACGAATGGTTGAGAGAGCGCAGCGAGACGTTGCGCCTAGTGCTACATCCCGGTAGCTCGGGCGCGCTGGAGCATAGCGACACACCTGCCTCCGTCGCCCTGCTGATCGGCCCCGAAGGGGGGCTCTCCGACAGCGAAGTCGAGGCCGCGTTGGCCTGCGATTTTTCACCTCTTTCCCTCGGCCCGCGCATCCTGCGCACCGAGACCGCTCCGGTGGTGGCGCTGTCGCTGATGCAGTATCGCTTCGGGGACCTGGGCTGAACGCTCGGATCGCCCGCAGCATGCCGCAACGCTAATTTCGAATCAAAAAGCCTTCTAGACTTTGGTCTACTTTCGCGTGCTCCGCCTTGCAGGAGAGGGAGTCGTTCATTAACTTGTGTGTTGTATGATGTATGACAAAGAGCCGATCGGCTGACGACGGGCTCAGGCCAGCGATGCGGGCTAAATCGAAGAGGAAGCGTTCGTGAAATTTTCCAGAGCAGCAGTGGTGAATGCCGTAGGGGATGGGTTGTTGTCGTTCCCCATTACCGACTTCGATAAGGAGGGGCGGTTCGATGCCGAAAGTTACCGTCGTCGTCTGGAGTGGTTCATCAGCCACGATATCTCGGCCGTGTTCGTCGCCGGCGGCACGGGTGAATTCTTCAACCTCACGCTCGACGAGTACCGCGATGTGGTTCGTGTGGCCGTAGAAACCGTCGCCGGCAGGCTCCCGGTCATCGCCAGCTCGGGCCTGAGCGTTACCAGCGGCAAGGCCTTTGCCAAGGCCGCCGAGGAGGCGGGGGCCGACGGTATCCTGCTGATGCCGCCCTACCTGACCGAGTGCCCGCAGGAAGGGCTGGTCGAATACGCTCGGCAGATCTGCGATGCGACGCCGCTGAATGTCATCTACTACAACCGCGGCAACGGCATCCTCGATGCCGACTCGGTCCAGGCGCTGGCGGACCGGTGCCCCAATCTGATCGGCCTGAAGGACGGCAAGGGCGATATCCAGCTGCTCAACAAGATCGTCAAGACGGTAGGGGATCGCCTGGTCTATATCGGTGGCGTGCCCACCGCGGAGATCTTTGCCGAGGCCTACCTCTCCATCGGCGTGAACACCTATTCCTCGGCCGTGTTCAATTTCGTGCCGGACATGGCGGTCAGGTTCTACAAGGAGTTGCGTCAGGGGAACCGAGAGGTGGTGAAGCAGATCACCAACGACTTCTTCATTCCCTTCGTCGATCTCAGGGACAGAAAAGCGGGCTATGCCGTCAGCTTGATCAAGGCGGGTGCCGAGATCATCGGACGTCCGGCCGGGAGCGTGCGAGCGCCGCTGGCCATGCCCACTTCCGAGGAGCTTCAGCAGCTCGAGAAGCTGGTGGGGATCGCCAAGCAACTATAAATCGACAATAGCAACGAGGTGAAAGCATGACTGTATCCAAGAAGACCCTGGCAACGTTCGGCTCCGCCGTCGCCCTGGTGTCCATGACCCTCGGCGCTGGCGCCGCCATGGCCCAGGAAGGCGAGCTGCGCGGCAATATTCGTGTCGTCATTGGTTCCACCTCGACCGGGGCGGACACCTATCAGAACTCCAGCATCGTGACCGATGCGCTTGCAGAAAAGCTAGGCCTGAACATGAAGGTCGATGCGGTTGGGGCCAGTTCGGCGTTCCGTACTCTGGACCGAGATTCGCGCGGCAACACGCTGATGATTTTCCACGACTACGCCTATTTGGGTTACCTGTACGGTGTGGAGGGCTTCAGCGATATCTTCGAGAAGTACACCATCGGGCCGACCGTGTCGATCAATCCGGGCAACGCCTATCTGGTGCCCAAGGACTCGCCCTACGAGACGCTTGACGACATCATCGCTGCCGTCGGCAACGGCGAGACCGTGCGCGTGGCGATCCAGCCGGGCGGCGTCTCCGAGATCGGTTTCAGCGCCCTGAAGAACGCCATCGCCATCGAGCACCCGGGGCAGGAAGACAATCTGGTCGCGGTGAACACCGGCTCCCAGTCGGACAAGAACCAGCAGCTCTTCGACGATCAGGTCGACGTGATCAATGGCTCCGTGCAGGCCAACGAACAGTATACCCGCCTGCCGGAGGACGATCAGAAGGCCATGCGCTTCGTCTGGCTCACCGCCAGCCAGGACACCATCGAGCAGGCACCGGAAGAAGGGCTGGGGCAGACCACCCGCGAGCAACTGCTGGAGTACGTCGAGCCCAACGTCAACGTCACCATGGGCGACGACGAGAACTTTACCTTCGATAAGGAGTTTTTCTTTATTTACAACAAGGATATGGACCCGGGCATCGTCGCACAGATCGACGAGGCGCTGGCCGAGATCTATGAGGAAGGTGAGATCCAGGAGACCCTGAGGGCTTCCTTCTTTACTCCAAACTTCCGGCCCTCCGGCGAGGCGTCCGAGCACCTCCAGGAGAAGATGGCTCGCTACCAAGAGATCATCGACAACATCAAGTAAGCGGTTCGGGCGCTGGCGGCGACAGCTTGCCGGTGCCCTGCCTTCAGGCATGAGTTGCTAGAGAAACATGGTCGGCGGGATTGCGATCCCGCCCGCTTTCCGGAGCCGCTATGGAATCAGGTCTCTCCAATCTGCTGAGTGTCTCGGTCGACTTCGGGACCTCCCATCTGTTCTTCCCGACGATCATCAACTGGATCCTGGCGGGGCTGTTTCTGGTCATCCTGGTGACCAAGCTGATTCCCTTTCTGGCCACGGTGAAACGGGGCGAGCGTACCCTTCCCATTCTGGGTGAATCCATGGATACCAGGCGCTTCTTCGGCACCTTGGTACTGATCGTGGCGTATTTCTACCTGATGGTGGTGGTGGGCGACCTTTTCCCCTATACGGGCTACGGGTTCCTGTTCGTCTCGATGGCCTTCGTGATGCTGATGTCGCTGCTCTACTTGCATGAGTGGACGAAGAAGGCGCTAGTCATCGTGGCGGTCAACGCCGTCGTGGCGCCCAGTCTGGCCTGGTTTGTCCTGGCCAAGCTGTTCACCATCACCCTGCCGTGAGCGAGGCGAGTGCCATCATGGATTTCCTGTCATTTCTCGACATCTTCTTCTTCCTGCTTGTCGCCTTCGGGGCCCTGGTCGGTATCATCTTCGGTGCCATCCCCGGCATGACCGCCACCATGGCGGTGGCCGTCTGTCTGCCCTTGACCTATGCGCTGGGCCTGAACCATGGCCTGGCGCTGTTGCTCGGCCTGTACGTGGGCGGCATCTCGGGAGGCATGGTGCCGGCGGTGCTGCTCAACATTCCCGGAACCCCCTCCTCGATCACCACGACGTTCGACGGCTATCCCATGGCCCAGAAGGGGGAGGGCGAGAGAGCCCTGCGGGTCTGTGTCATCGCTTCGGTCATCGGTGGGCTGGTCAGCGCCGCCATCCTCTTTCTGTTCGCTCCCCTGCTGGCGGACTTCTCGATCAAGTTCTCCTACGTGGAAAAATTCTTGATCATCCTGCTGGCACTGAGTGTCATCGCATCGCTGTCGAGCAACATGCTGGTAGGTATCTTCAGTGGCGTGCTCGGCATCTGGTTGAGCCTGATTGGTGACTACAGCACGACGGATGGCGGTAACGGCAAGACGCGGCTGATGTTCGATTTCATGGAGCCCTACCTGTTCGAAGGTTTCTCCCTGCTGCCCGTGCTGATCGGCATCTTCGGCATCTCCACCATTCTGCTCGAGGCCGAGAAGGGCGTTCACAGCGAACTTTCCAGCGGTCGGATGGTGATCGGCAAGGCCGCTGGCGTGCTCTCGCTGTTCAAGGGGCGCCTGACCAACCTGGTGCGCTCATCCTTTATCGGTACCTTCGTCGGCATGTTGCCGGGGGTCGGTGGCAGTGCCGCCTCGGTACTCGCCTACACCCAGGAGAAGAACCTGGCGCGCGACTCTTCCCAGATGGGCAAGGGGGCCCCCCAGGGGCTCATCGCTTCCGAGTCGGCCAACAATGCCCTGACCGGCGGTGCGCTGATTCCGCTGCTCTCGCTGGGCATTCCCGGCGATTCCACCACCGCCGTGCTGATCGGGGCCTTCACGCTGCAGGGCATCCAGGTGGGGCCATTGTTCATCCCCGAAAACACCGACACCTGGTACGTCATGATGGTGGCGCTGGTTTTCGCCAACTTCGTGATGTTCTTCCTGATGTTCTTTGCCATCAAGCATATCGCCAAGGTGGTGATGGTACCCAAGCACATCCTTTACCCGATCATCGTGATGATGTGCGTGGTGGGGGCCTATGCCATCAACTACGGGATCATGTTCGATGTCTGGACCCTGCTGATCTTCGGTGTCTTCGGCTGGTTGATCCAGAAGATAGGCCTCGAGGTCGCCCCGCTGATCATCGGCTTCATCCTGGGCAGCCAGGCAGAGGTCTACTTCGTCAAGAGCCTGGAGTCGGCCGGCACTTTAAGCACCTTCTTTACCAAGAGTCCCATCGCGGTGGTGCTGTGGCTTCTGATCCTCGCTTCCATCGTGTTTTCAGTCGCGATGAGCCTGAAGAGCCGCACCAAGGGGCGTGAAGAAGTGCTCAGCTGAGCATCGACCCAGGCATAGTGATAAAGGAGCCGTATGAGCGCTTTCGGAGGCAAGATCATCAAGGTTCACCCCGACGACAACGTCGCCATCGTGGTGGAGGCAGGTGGCCTCGTTGAAGGCCAGGCGCTGGGCGATGGGCTGGTCGCGGCGGGCCGGATCCCCCAAGGCCACAAGCTGGCCCTGCGGGATATCGACATCGACGCTCCCATCGTGCGCTACGGCGAGGTCATCGGTAACGCTGTGGTCGCCATCGGCCAGGGCGAGCACGTCGACGAGAGCAGGGTGAGGCTGCCCGAGGCACCGGCGCTGGACGACCTGCCGCTCGCCACGCGGCCGGCCCCGGACGTGGAGCCGCTCGAGGGCTTTACCTTCGAGGGTTACCGCAACCCGGACGGCAGCGTAGGAACCAAGAACGTGCTGGGGATCACCACCAGCGTGCAGTGCGTGGCCGGCACGGTGGATTACGTGGTGGCGCGCATCAAGCGCGAGCTGCTGCCGCGCTATCCCAACGTCGACGACGTGGTGGGGCTCAACCACACCTACGGTTGCGGGGTGGCGATCAACGCACCGGCCGCCATCGTGCCGATCCGCACGCTCAAGAACATCGCGCTGAACCCCAACTTCGGCAACGAGGTAATGGTCATCGGCCTGGGCTGCGAGAAGCTCCAACCCTCCACGCTGGTCGACGACCGCCCCGTCAGGATCTACGAGAACACCGAAGCGGCGAACCCCGACGCCAACGTGCTGAGCCTGCAGGACGAATCCTTCCACGGCTTCGGCGAGATGGTCGAGGGGATCATGGCCATGGCCGAGCGTCACCTCGAACGACTGAATCGTCGCCGTCGCGAGACCTGTCCGGCCTCCGACCTGGTGGTGGGCATGCAGTGCGGTGGCAGCGATGCCTTCTCGGGCGTGACCGCGAACCCCGCCGTGGGTTTCGCCACCGACCTCATCGTGCGCGCCGGGGGCAGCGTGATGTTCTCCGAGGTTACCGAGGTGCGCGATGCCATCCACCTGCTGACGCCCCGGGCGATAGACGAACAGGTGGGCCGGGCGCTCATCGAGCAGATGGCGTGGTACGACGACTATCTCTCCCAGGGGCAGGCTGATCGCAGCGCCAACCCTTCCCCCGGCAACAAGAAAGGGGGCCTCTCCAACGTCGTCGAGAAGGCGCTGGGGTCGATCATCAAGTCCGGCAGCTCGCCCATCGTCGACGTCATCGGCCCCGGCGAGCGACTGCGCCGCAGGGGGCTGACCTTCGCCGCCACCCCGGCCAGCGACTTCATCTGCGGCACCCTGCAGTTGGCGGCCGGCATGAACCTGCAGGTGTTCACCACCGGACGCGGCACGCCCTATGGCCTGTCGATGGTGCCGGTGCTCAAGGTCTCCAGCAACTCGACGCTGGGCCGGCGCTGGCACGATCTCATCGATCTCGACGCCGGGCGAATCGCCACCGGCGATGCCAGCATCGAGGCGGTGGGCTGGGAACTCTTCCGGCTCATTCTCGACGTGGCGAGCGGACGCCGACAGGCCGCGGCCGACCGGCTGGGTATCCACAACGATCTGGTGCTGTTCAATCCGGCCCCCGTGACGTGACCGCACGGAGCAGCCCTCTAATCCAGTCATACAGGTAGAACGTCTCATGTTTCCCAAGATCAAGAAGATGCGCATCGTCCCGGTCGCCGGCTACGACGGTTTCCTGTTGAACCTCAGCGGTGGCCATGCACCCTGGTTCATTCGCTGCGTGGTCATTCTCGAAGACGATGCAGGCAACCAGGGCGTCGGAGAGATACCGTCCAGCGCCGGTATCCTCAAGGGGCTCGAGCAGTGCCGCTCGCTGGTCGAGGGGTCGCGCGTCAACGACATCAGGCAGACCCTGAACCAGGCGCGCCTGCTATTGGCCAGGAACGGGCGCGAGGAGCGCGGTCGTCAAACCTTCGACCTGCGTGTGGCGGTGCATGTCATCACCGGTATCGAATCGGCCCTTTACGACCTCTATGGCCAGGCGGTGCAACGGCCGGTGGCCGACCTGCTGGGCCAGTACGGGCGTCAGCGCGACGAGGTCGAGGCGCTGGGGTATCTGTTCCTGCTGGGCGATCCGGACAAGACCGATCTGCCCTATCCCAAGGCGGCAAATCCGCAGGATGCATGGGACGAGGTGCGCTGCCGCGAGGCGCTGACCCCGGAGGCAGTCGCCAATCTGGCCAAGGCGGCCTATGCGCGCTATGGCTTCAAGGACTTCAAACTCAAGGGCGGCGTGCTGCGCGGCGAGGAGGAGGCCGACTGCATTCGTGCCCTTCACGAAGCTTTCCCCGAGGCGCGCCTGACGCTCGACCCCAATGGCGCCTGGAAACTCGACGAGGCGGTACGGGTGCTGGAGCCGATCAAGCAACTGCTGAGCTATGCCGAGGATCCCTGCGGCCAGGAGGAGAGCTACTCGGGGCGCGAGACCATGGCCGAGTTCAAGAAGCGCACCGGCCTGCCCACCGCGACCAACATGATCGCCACGGACTTCAAGCAGTTGCAGTACGCCGTGCAGCTTAACGCCGTGGACATTCCGCTGGCGGACTGCCACTTCTGGACCATGCAGGGCGCCGTCATGGTGGGCGAGCTGTGCCATGAGTGGGGCATGACCTGGGGCTCCCACAGCAACAACCACTTCGACATCTCCCTGGCCATGATGACCCATGTGGCCGCGGCCTGCCCGGGTGAGATCACCGCCATCGACACCCACTGGATCTGGCAGGACGGCCAGCGCATCACCAAGGAGCCGTTCCAGATCCGCGACGGCAAGCTGACGGTGCCGACGACGCCCGGCCTGGGTGTCGAGATCGACGAAGACAAGCTGATGGAGGCTCATCGCCTCTACCAGAGCCTCGACGTGACCCAGCGCAACGACGCCATGGCGATGCAGTACCTGATTCCCGGCTGGGAGTTCGATCCCAAGCAACCGGCACTGGCGCGCTGAAATCGGGGTGATAGCCCCGCCGCTCAAGGAAAGCAATGTGCGTGGGCACAGGAGGTGAGGTGTGACGTATTCCCAGACGCCGGTCATCGAAGAGGTGTCGGTCATTCCCGTGGCTGGACGCGACAGCATGCTGCTCAATATCGGAGGCGCGCACTCGCCCTGGTTCACACGCAATCTGATCCTGCTCAAGGACAGTTCGGGCAACGTGGGCGTGGGCGAGGCACCGGGCGGTGAAACGATCCGGCAATCGCTGGAGATGGCGCGTCAGCTCGTGATGGGGCAGCCCATCGGCAAGCTGCGCTCCTTGGTAGCCTCGTTGCACTCCGCTGGGCGCAGTGCCGATTTCGAGGACTTCGGCAAGGGATCTTGGACCTTCGAGTTGCGCGTCAACGCCGTGGCGGCGCTGGAGGCCGCACTATTCGACCTGCTGGGCAAGTTTCTCGGCGTGCCGGTAGTGGAACTGCTGGGTGATGGGCCGCAGCGCGATAGTGTGGAGGTGCTGGGCTACCTGTTCTTCATCGGCGATGGACATGCGACACCGCTGGAGTATCGGCGCGGCACTACCGGCGGGGGCCATGAATGGTACCGCCTGCGCGACGAGGAGGCACTGACGCCGGAAAGCATCGTGGCGCTGGCCCGGGCGGCGCAGGATCGCTATGGCTTCAAGGATTTCAAGCTCAAGGGGGGTGTGCTGCCGGGGGTGCAGGAGATCGAGGCTGTGACCGAGCTGGCCAAGGCATTTCCCGAGGCGCGGGTGACCATCGACCCCAACGGAGCCTGGTCGCTGAACGAGGCAGTGGGCCTATGCCGTGACCTGCGCGGCGTGTTGGCCTACGCCGAAGATCCGTGCGGCGCCGAGCAGGGTTTCTCCGGCCGAGAGATCCTGGCCGAGTTCCGCCATGCCACCGGCCTGCCCGTGGCGACCAACATGGTGGCCACCAACTGGCGGGAAATGGCCCACGCCTTGATGCTGCGCTCGGTGGACATTCCTCTGGCCGACCCACATTTCTGGACGCTCTCCGGTGCCGTACGTGTATCGCAACTGTGCCAGGACCACGGCATGACATGGGGGTCTCACTCCAACAATCACTTCGATGTCTCGCTGGCGATGTTCGTACATGTGGGCGCGGCTGCCGTGGGCCGCATCACGGCGTTGGACACTCACTGGATCTGGCAGGAGTCCGATGCACGTCTGGCCAAGGAGCCGCTGGAGATCGTCGACGGCAAGGTGTCGGTGCCCAAGGCGCCGGGATTGGGTATCGAACTCGACATGGGCCGCGTCGAAGAGGCCAACAGTCTCTATCGGAAGCTGCCCGCTGGTGGGCGCAACGACGCCATGGCCATGCAGTACCTGAACCCCGGCTGGGAGTTCGATCCGAAGAAGCCGGCACTGGTGCGCTGACAGGCAACGCGCATCGGAATTGCACTTTAGTCGATTGGACTATGGGCTGGCTTGCAACCCTTGGTGCAGCAGATTAATTTATGCGTTGTATGATGTATGACAACAAGCAGCACCTTACCGCTCTCCCGAGCCGTTCAACTGCCTTGGAACGGAACCGGTGAGGCGTCGACCAAGAGGAACGATGCGTGGAATTTTCCAGAGCCGCCGTAATGAGGGCCGTGGGCGATGGGTTGCTGTCCTTTCCCATCACCGATTTCGATGGCAATGGCCGCTTCGATGCCGACAGCTACCGCCGTCGTCTGGAGTGGTTCGTCAGTCATGACATCTCCGCCGTCTTCGTGGCTGGCGGCACGGGCGAATTCTTCAATCTGTCGCTCGATGAGTATCAGGAGATCGTGCGTGTGGCCGTCGAGACCGTCGGCGGCAAGCTGCCGGTGATTGCCAGCGCCGGGCTGAGCGTGGCGAGCGCCAAGGCTTTTGCCAAGGCCGCCGATGACGCGGGGGCCGATGGTATCCTGCTGATGCCGCCCTACCTGACCGAGTGCCCGCAGGAAGGGCTGGTCGAATACGCTCGGCAGATCTGCGATGCGACGCCGCTGAATGTCATCTACTACAACCGCGGCAACGGCATCCTCGATGCCGACTCGGTCCAGGCGCTGGCGGACCGGTGCCCCAATCTGATCGGCCTGAAGGACGGCAAGGGCGATATCCAGCTGCTCAACAAGATCGTCAAGACGGTAGGGGATCGCCTGGTCTATATCGGTGGCGTGCCCACCGCGGAGATCTTCGCCGAGGCCTACCTCTCCATCGGCGTGAACACCTATTCCTCGGCCGTGTTCAATTTCGTGCCGGACATGGCGGTCAGGTTCTACAAGGAGTTGCGTCAGGGGAACCGAGAGGTGGTGAAGCAGATCACCAACGACTTCTTCATTCCCTTCGTCGATCTCAGGGACAGAAAAGCGGGCTATGCCGTCAGCTTGATCAAGGCGGGTGCCGAGATCATCGGACGTCCGGCCGGGAGCGTGCGAGCGCCTCTGGTCATGCCCACCCAGGAAGAGCGGAACCGGTTGGAGGTGCTGATCGGCGTCGCTCGTCATTTCTAATCCAACCCTCTCACCCAACCACAACACCAAGAACAACGAGGAGTGCGTCGTGAAAACAATTCATCCGACAACCAAAATGATGAGTGCCGTTGCCGTATCCGCCGCCGTGATGCTGCTGTCGCTGCCGGCCCAGGCCGAGAATTGGCGCGGCTGGAACATTCATCCGCCGGGCTATCCCAATACCGAAGCACTCGAGTCGTTCGCCGAGAGCGTAACGGAGAGGACCGAGGGGCGCCTCACGGTGCAGGTCTACAACAACGGCGTACTCGGCGACCAGCCGGACGCGATCGAGCAGACCCGCAGCGGGGTACTCGACTTCGCCAACTTCAACATGGGACCGATGGGCCCCATCGTGAAGGAAACCAACGTGCTCTCGCTGCCCTTCATCTTCAGCAGCATCGAGCACATGCACGAGGTGATGGATGGCGACATCGGCCAGCAGTTCGCCGACGCCTTGGCGGAGAAGAACCTGATCGCCCTCTCCTGGTTCGATTCAGGCGCTCGCAGCCTCTACAACACCAAGCGCCCCATTCACACGCCCGAAGACGTGCAGGGCCTGAAGATCCGGGTCATGAACAACGACCTGTACGTCGAGATGATCGAGGCGCTGGGCGGCAATGCCACGCCGATGGCCTACGGTGAGGTCTACCAGTCGCTCACGACGGGTGTGCTCGACGGTGCGGAGAACAACTATCCCTCCTTCGAATCCAGCAACCACTACGAGGCAGCCGACTACTACTCCCTCACGGAGCACCTGATCATCCCCGAGTGCCTGTGCATCGCCAAGGCGAGCTGGGAGGCGCTGTCGCCCGAAGATCAGGAGATCGTGCGCGAGGAGGCGATCAAGGCATCCGAACTGCAGCGTCAGCTATGGGTCGAGGGGTCTCAGCGGAGCCGGCAGATCGTGCTGGATGCCGGTATCGAGATCAACGAGGTGGAGGACAAGGCGGCCTTCCAGGAGAAGATGGAACCCGTCTATGCGGCCTTCATCGAGGAGAACCCTGACCTCGAGGACCTGGTCGACGCCATCCGGAACTCGAACTGAGCTCCGCTGTGACGTCCTCCCCGGTGCCGGGTGCGCCGGGGAGGCAGGAGGCATACGCCATGAGAACCTGTGCTGATCAAGAGGTTGCCGTGAATCGTCCTCGGTTTCGCAAGCGAGCAAGTTGGACTCTGGACGCCATTGCCAACCTCTGTCTGGCGATTGCCGGTGTGCTGCTGGTCTTTCTCATTGCCATCTTCGGCTGGCTGGTCTTCGGTCGCTATGTGCTGAACAACACCCCGACCTGGGTGGAGCAGGCATCGCTGGTGCTGGTGGTCTATATCACCTGCCTGGGGGCGGCGGCCGGCGTCAGGGGCAATACCCACCTGAGCATCGATTTCGTGCGCGAGGGGATGCCCGAGCCTTTCAAGACGACCTTTCGCTACCTCGCCGACCTGTTCGTCGTCGCCTTCGGCGCCTTCATGGCCTACCAGGGCTGGGGGCTGGTCATGGCCAACCTCGAGCGGGCGATCCCGATGATCAAACTTTCCGAAAGCTGGCGAGCCGCGCCGTTGGTCATCTGTGGGGGCCTGATCGTACTGTTCTCCGTGGCCAATATCGTGTCGCGACTCTCCGGCAACGACTCTGACGAGGGCAACTGACCATGGGCCTTGCCATTCTGTTCGGACTCTTCTTTCTCGGCCTGCTGGCCGGGGCGCCCGTCGCCTTCGCCGTGGGGCTGGCCGCCGTCGCGACCTTCCTCTACGAGGGGCTGCCGCTGTTCGTCGCTTTCCAGCGCATCCTGTCGGGCATTTCAGTCTTCTCGCTGCTCGCCATCCCGTTCTTCATCTTTGCCGGCGAACTGATGTTGCACGGCGGCATTTCCACCCGCCTGGTGCGCCTGGCCTCCGCCGCGGTGGGGCGGATGCGCGGTGGCCTGGGGATCGTCAACGTCACCTCATCGATGCTGTTCGGCGGTATCTCGGGCTCCGCCGTGGCCGATACGTCGGCGCTCGGTTCGATCCTGGTGCCGGTGATGAAGGAGAAGGGCTATGACGCCGATTACGCCGTCAACGTCACGGTGACCTCTTCGGTCGCCGGGGTGGTGATCCCGCCGAGCCACAACATGATCCTCTACGCCGTGGCGGCCGGCGGCGGCATCTCGGTCACCCAGCTGTTCATCGCCGGTATCGTGCCGGGCATCCTGATGTGTCTGACCCTGGCCGTGGCGGCCTATCTGGTGGCGGTGAAGCGCGGCTACAAGGGCGAGACATTTCCCGGCTGGGACGTGCTGGTCATCAGCCTGGCCGCGGCCCTGCCGGGCTTGATGACCGCCGTGATCATCGTCGGCGGGGTGCTGTCGGGCATTCTCACCGTGACCGAATCCGGGGCCTTCGGCGCCATCTACGCCATCGTGGTCACGGCGCTGGTCTATCGCGAGCTGCGCTGGGCGTCATTCAAGGCAGCGGTGATACAGTCGGTGAAGACCACCTCGCTGGTCATGATCCTGGTCGGCTGCGCCTCGGCGTTCTCCTACCTGTTGGCGCTCTACAACGTGCCGCTGCTGCTGACCGACATGCTCCTGGCGCTCTCCGACAAGCCCATCGTCATCTTCCTGCTGCTCAACCTGCTGCTGCTGGTGCTCGGCATGATCATGGACATGGCGGCGTTGATCCTGATCTGCACGCCGATCTTCCTGCCGGTGGCCATGCAGTTCGGCATGGACCCGATCCAGTTCGGCATCATCATGATGATGAATCTGGGCCTCGGCCTGTGTACACCGCCGGTGGGGGCCTGCCTGTTCGTCGGCTGCGTGATCGGCAAGATCAAGATCGAACAGGCCGTGCGCACCATCTGGCCGTTCTACCTGGCGCTGTTCGTCGCCCTGATGTTGGTGACCTACGTGCCGGCCGTCTCGCTGTCGCTGCCTGCGCTGTTCCGCTGAGCACCCAACGATCGAACCGCATAACGGACTCAACATATGAAGATTGCAGCCGTGCACACCCATATCCTCGACCATGCGTTGGAAACCGCGTTCGAAAGTGCCTCCATGCATTTCAGCCGGCGCCAGCACTGCCTGGTCGAGGTCGTCTGCGACGACGGCACCACCGGCTGGGGCGAGTGCCTGGGGCCTGCCAAGCCCAACGCCGCTGTCGTGCAGGCCTACGCCGCCGCCCTGGTCGGCCAGGATCCGCTGCAGACCGAGAAGGTCTGGCTCGACCTCTACAATCGGCTGCGCGACCAGGGCCAGCGCGGGCTGACCGTCACCGCCCTGAGCGGCATCGACATCGCCCTGTGGGACATCAAGGGCAAGCGCTTCGGCGTGCCGATCTCGACCCTGCTCGGCGGCCGCTTTCGCGACAGCGTGCGGGCCTACGCCACTGGCTCGTTCCGCCGCGAGGGCGTGGATCGCGTCGAGGACATCGCACGGGAAGTGGCGGAATACCGTCGCGAGGGCTTTCATGCGGTGAAGATCAAGATCGGCTTCGACGTCGAGGAGGACCTGCGCGTGATCGAGGCGGTGCGCGAGGCGATCGGCCCCGAGCTGCGCCTGATGATCGACGCCAACCACGGCTACGATTATCTGGAAGCCGTCGAAGTGGGGCGGCGCGCGGCGCAGTTCGGCATCGATTGGTTCGAGGAACCGGTACTGCCCGAGCACGTATCCGCCTACCGTGCGGTGCGTGCCGACCAACCGATCCCCGTCGCCGGTGGCGAGACCTGGCACGGCCGCTATGCCATGCAGGAGCCCCTCGCCACCCGCGCCGTGGACATCCTCCAGCCCGACATCTGCGGCGTCGGCGGCTTCAGTGAGATCCGGCGGGTGGCCGACATGGCGGCGCTGCATGGCGTGCGTCTGGTGCCGCACGTATGGGGCACGGCGGTATGCCTGGCCGCCAGCCTGCAGTTCATGGCCGCGCTGCCGCCCAACCCGCCGCGACGAAGCCCGATCGAGCCCATTCTCGAGTTCGACCGCACCGTCAATCCCTTCCGCCAGGCGGTGGTGACGACGCCCATCGAGCACGACCGGGGCGTAGTGACGATTCCGGACGGACCCGGGCTCGGCATCGAGATCGACCGCGGGGCGCTCAGCCGCTTTGCCCTCAAGGAGGCATGACGACGTGACAGCGATACCTGCCAATACCCGGCCGCTGGAAGGGCCGGCGCCGCGGCTCGAGACGCCGCCGGGCGCCACCGACTGCCACATTCATCTCTACCTGCCCGGCTTCGAGGCCCAGCCCGGCGGGCCCGGCATCGCCGAGCTGGCGACGCCCGCGGACTACGCCAAGGTGCAGGCGCGCCTGGGGCTGGAGCGGGTGGTAGTCACCCAGCCGAACGCCTATCAGCTCGACAACGGCGCCCTGCTCGAGGCGCTGACCCGGTTGGGAACGACCTCCGCCCGCGGGGTGGCAGCGGTGACACCGCAGACGCCTGGCGCGGCGTTGCGCGCCTGGCACGAGAAGGGTGTGCGCGGGGCGCGGATCATGAACCTGCCCGGCGGCGCGGTGACCCATGCCAGCATGCTCGAGGTCGAGCGCCTGATCCGCCCGCTGGGTTGGCACCTGATGGTGCAGTTCAACGGTCAGCACCTGGACGATTATCTCGAAGGCCTGCAGCGCATCGAGGGGGAATACATCATCGACCACATCGGCAAGTTCATGCCGCCGGTGGCGCCAGACGATCGCCGCGTCGACGACCTCCTGCGGCTGCTAGATCGCGGCAATGCCTGGTTCAAGATCTGCGCCGGCTACGAGGCGAGCGTGACCGGTGGGCCGCGCTACGAGGACGTAGGAGCCATCGCCCGTCGAGTCATCGCCCATGCCCCCGAGCGGGTGATCTGGGGCTCGAACTGGCCCCACGTCGGCGTGCCGCGCGAGCAATATCCGGACGATGCCGAACAGCTCGACGTGCTGCTCGAGTGGGCCGGCGCCGAGGACCGCCGTCGCATCCTGGTCGACAACCCCGCCGCCCTGTACGGCTTCTGAACCCTATTGTCTGCTTGAGGAGGAAATGCATGATCGATCGTCTGTTGGTAACGGGCGCCGCCGGTGGCATGGGCCGCATCATTCGGCCCCACCTGGCGCAGCTTGCCCGCCGGGTGCGGCTGTCGGACATCGCCGATCTCGGTGAGGCGGCCGCCCATGAAGAGCTCGTGCCTTGTGATCTTGGCGATGCCGATGCTGTCAATGAGCTGGTCCAGGGGTGCGACGCCATCGTGCACCTGGGAGGGGTCTCGGTGGAGAAACCCTGGGCGAGCCTGCTGCAGGCCAACATCGTCGGCACCTACAATCTGTACGAGGCGGTGCGCCGCCATGGCAAGCCGCGGGTGATCTTTGCCAGCTCCAACCACACCACCGGGTACTACGAGCGCACGCAGCGGATCGATGCCGATGTGCCGCATCGACCCGACTCGCTCTACGGTGTGACCAAGTGTTTCGGCGAGGATCTGGCGTGTCTGTATCATGACAAGTTCGGCGTCGAGACCCTCAGCGTGCGCATCGGCTGGTGCCACCCCAAGCCGACCGATACGCGCAAGCTGGCGATCTGGCTGAGCGCCGAGGATTTCGTCAGCCTGGTGCAGCGTGCCATCGTCACGCCGCGCCTGGCCTATACCGTGGTCTACGGCTTCTCGAACAACGCCGAACGCTGGTGGGACAACAGCAAGGCCGCCTTCCTCGGCTGGGTACCGAAGGACAGCTCGGACCCTTGGCGCGAAGAGATGGAAGCACTCGATGCGAACCTCGACCCCAAGGATCCCGCTGTCATCTACCAGGGCGGGCCGTTTGCCACCTCCGGACACCCCGACGACTGACGACGGCCGAGGGACTCCTCAACGACGACCCATGATCGATGGATGGCGATATGGCAGGCAAAAGCGTTCTCAAGGCTGACTCCAAGCCACTGAAAGTCCAGAAGCTTTCACGTCAGGGAAGCCTATCCTTGCATGTCGCCGACCAGCTCGAGGCGCTGATCGTCAACGGCGGTATCAGCGTGGGCGAGAAGCTGCCGACCGAGAACGGGCTGTGCGAGGCCTTCGGCGTCAGCCGTACGGTGATCCGCGAGGCCATCACCCATCTCAAGTCGTTGGGGCTGGTCGAGACGCGCCGCGGCGTCGGCACCACCGTGCTGCGCTCGACCATCGTCGAGGCGATGCCGGCCGAGCGGATCAGCCCGACCACTGTCGAGGACATCCTCCATGTGCTCGAGCTGCGGCTCAATCTCGAACCGGCGGCGGCGGCGCTGGCCGCCGAGCGACACGACGAGGAGGATCGTCGCATCCTGAGAGAAAAGCATGCCGCCTTCATCGAGGCCAGAGCGGCTAAGTCCCAGGCGCGCGAGGAGGATTACGGATTTCACTATGCCATCGCCGCTGCCACCAAGAACCCCTTCTTCAAGGTCTTCTACGAGCAGCTGAGCCAGAGTGTGATTCCCCGCGCCAAGCTGATGAGCATCGAAATCAACACCGCGGCCACCGACAAGTACCTCGCCCGCGTGGAGGAGGAACACACCTACATTCTCGAGGCGATCCTGGCTCGAGATTCCGAGGCGGCGCGCGAAATGATGTACCAGCATCTCAACCGCGCGCGAAACATGTACGCCAAGTATCAGGAAGCCTGAAACCACGGCTCTCCTGGCGACGCGACACCGAAGAACAGGAGCCCCATATGTCCCTGGAAGGCAAGATGCTGATCGGCTGCGAGGCCGTCAGCGGCAGTTCCAAGCCCATCCACGCCGTCAATCCCGCCACTGGCGAGACGTTGGAACCCACCTACGCGGGCGGCAGCAAGGCCGAGGTCGAGCGCGCCTGTGAGCTGGCCGAGGCGGCCTTCGCGACCTACCGCGAGACTTCGCTGGAGCAGCGCGCGGCGTTCCTCGAGGCCGTGGCCGGCGAGATCGAGGCCATCGGCGACGCACTGATCGAGCGCGCCATCGCCGAGACCGGCCTGCCCCGGGCGCGCCTGGAGGGCGAGCGCGGCCGTACCTGCGGCCAGCTGCGCCTGTTCGCTTCCGTGGTGCGCGCCGGCGAATTTCTCGATCTGCGCCTCGACCCGGCCCTGCCCGAGCGTCAGCCGCTGCCCCGCGCTGACCTGCGCCAGCGCCACATTCCGCTCGGCCCCGTCGCGGTGTTCGGCGCTTCGAACTTCCCGCTGGCCTTCAGCGTGGCCGGCGGCGACACCGCCTCGGCGCTGGCCGCCGGCTGCCCGGTGATCGTCAAGGGCCACTCCGCCCACCCCGGTACCTCGGAGCTGGTCGGCCGCGCGGTACAGCAGGCCGTGGAGAAGCGCGGTCTGCCCGAGGGCGTGTTCTCGCTGCTGTTCGGCTCGGGCAGCGAGATCGGCCAGGCGCTGGTCAGTGACCCGCGCATCCAGGCGGTGGGCTTCACCGGCTCGCGCGGCGGCGGCACGGCGCTGATGAAGACCGCCCAGTCACGCCCGCAGCCGATCCCGGTCTACGCCGAGATGAGCTCGATCAACCCGGTGTTCCTGCTGCCCGAGGCGCTCAAGGCGCGCGGCGACAAGATCGCCGAGGGCTTCGTCGCCTCGCTCAACATGGGTGCGGGACAGTTCTGCACCAACCCCGGCCTGGTGATCGCGGTGAAGGGTCCCGAGCTCGACGCCTTCATCGAGGCCGCGGGCGAGGCGGTGAAGCAGAGTGGCGCCCAGACCATGCTCACCCCGGGCATCCACGCGGCTTATGAACAGGGCGTGGGTCGGCTCGCGTCGAACGCGAAGGTCAGGGAGGTCGCCCGCGGCCAGGTGGGCGAGTCGGCACACCCCTGCCAGGCCGGGCTGTTCGTTACTTCGGCGAACGACTTCCTGAACGAGACCGAACTTCAGGAAGAGGTGTTCGGCGCCACCTCGCTGGTGATCGAGTGCGCCGACCTGGAGGAAGTAAAGCGCGTGGCGGCCCAGCTCGAAGGCCAGCTCACCGCCACCCTGCAGATGGACGACGGCGACCTGGACGCAGCGAAAGCCCTGCTGCCGATCCTCGAGCGCAAGGCGGGGCGGATCCTGGCCAACGGCTGGCCGACGGGCGTCGAGGTGTGTCACGCCATGGTCCACGGCGGCCCCTACCCGGCGACCTCCGACAGCCGCACCACCTCGGTGGGCAGCGCGGCGATCTTCCGCTTCCTGCGCCCGGTGTGCTACCAGGCGCTGCCGCAAGGGCTGCTGCCGGAGCCGCTCAAGGACGGCAACCCGTGGCAGGTGTCGCGCCTGGTCGACGGCAAGCGCGAGGTGTAGCGCCAACACTTAAATGACTGGAACCTTTGGCGGCCTGCGGGCCGCCTTTTTCGTCCCGTATTTGCCATAATGGCTGCCTACCCACCTGTGGAGTCATGCATGGCCTCTCCCCCACACGATCGCCGCCAGGGACGTCCGAATTCCCCAAGACCCCCATCGGACCGTCGCGCCTCGCGCACGCCCAAGGCCCAGGTCGGCGAGGTGGCCTACCTCGAAGTGGTCACGGTCAACGAGACCGGCGCCTTCCTCGACTGGGGGCATGCGCGGGACGTGCTGTTGCCCTTCGGCGAGCAGCGCTTTCGCCCCACGCCCGGCAAGCGCGTGCTGGTGCGACTCTACGAGGACCAGCAGGGGCGGCCGGTAGCCTCGCAGAAGCTCGATCGCTTCGTCCAGGACGAGGCGACGGGGCTGGCGACGGGCGACGAGGTCGAGCTGGTCATAGCCGACGCCACCGACCTCGGCTACAAGGCAGTGGTGAATCATTGCTTCTGGGGCCTGCTCTATCGCGACGACGTCACCCGGCCGCTGCGCCGCGGCCAGCGGGTCAAGGGCTACGTGAAGCGGGTGCGCGACGACGGCCGGCTAGACCTCTCGCTGCTGCCACCGGGGGCGGCACGCCTCGACGTGGTGGGCGAGCAGGTGCTCAAGGCGCTGCGCGAGAGCGGTGGCTACCTGCCGCTCTCCGACAGCAGCGAAGCCAGTGCAATCAAGGTGCGCCTGGGGGTGAGCAAGAACGCCTTCAAGCAGGCCATCGGACGGCTCTACAAGCAGCGCCTGATCGTCATCGAAGCGCATGGAATCCGCCTGGTGCCCGGCGTCACCTCCGACCCGGCCTAGGCCGGCCGCGCTCGATGCTCAGTCGAGCGCCCTGAACTCCTCCTCGTGCAGCCAGGCGGCATGCTTGGGTGCGCGCTTGGTCTTCGACCACTCCTCGATCATGGCCGGCGCCACTTCCTTGAGCTGCTGCATCTGTTGCGGCGTGCCCTTTACGTAGGTCAGCTCCAGGCGGTGGCCGTTGGGGTCGAAGAAGTAGATGGATCGGATGATGCCGTGCTCGGTGGGTCCGACCACTTCCACGCCCTTGCTCTCCAGTTGCGCCTTCGCCGTCAGCAGGGCCGCCTCGTCGGCCACGCGGAAGGCGATGTGCTGAACCCATTCCGGTGTGTTGGGGTCGCGCCCCATCTCCGGTGAGTTGGGCAGTTCGAAGAAGGCCAGTATGTTGCCGTTGCCGGCATCCAGGAACAGGTGCATGTAAGGATCGGGCGCCTTGGTCGACGGTACGCGGTCCTCGGCGATGGCAACCAGGAACTCCATGTTGAGCTTGTCCTGGTACCACTCGACGGTTTCCTTGGCATCGCGGCAGCGATAGGCGACGTGGTGGATCTGCTGAATATTGATCATGGCGGGTCTCACGGTGGCGGGCTGGGAGCGTCAGGGCTGTTCTTGTGAATAACTAGTTTCATTTGAAACTAAAATAGAGGCGTTCGCCATGCCCTGTCAAGCCATCTTGGTGTTGCCCGAGGCCCTGCGTCATACTGCGCTCATTTCCCTTATCACGATGGAACGCTGCCGAATGAGCCAACAGACGAGCGAACGACCCTTGCGCGTGGGCGTGGTGATGGACTCCATCGCCCACCTGACCTACAAGAAGGACACCACCCTGGCCATGCTGTGGGCGGCCCAGGAGCGTGGCTGGTCACTGCACTACATGGAGCAGGAGGACCTCTTCCTGCGCGATGGGCGTGCCCATGCCCGCATGCGCGACCTGACCGCCTTTCGCAACCCCGATGACTGGTACGCGCTGGGCGCGCCCGAAGAGCGCCCGCTGGCCGAGCTCGACGCGATCCTAATGCGCAAGGACCCGCCGGTCGATGCCCACTTCCTCAATGCCGTGCATCTGCTGGGCTTTGCGGAACGCGAGGGTGTGCTGGTGGTCAATCCCACGCGGGCCCTGCTGGAGTGCAACGAGAAACTGTTTGCCCAGCAATTCCCGCAGTGCTGCACGCCGACGGTGGTCTCCTGCAGCGAGGCGGTGCTGCGCGCCTTCCACGCCGAGCATCGGGACGTGATCTTCAAGCCGCTGGACGGCATGGGCGGCAGCGGGATCTTTCACGTGCAGCCCGAGGGCCGGAACCTGGGCGCCATCATCGAGACGCTGACCGAGCGCGGCCAGCGCCAGATCATGGCCCAGCGCTACATTCCCGAGATCAAGGATGGTGATACCCGCATCCTGCTGGTTGACGGCGAGCCGGTGCCCTTCGGCCTGGCCCGGGTGCCCATGGCCGGCGAGACCCGCGGCAACCTCGCCGCCGGCGGTACCGGCACCAGCCGTGAGCTGACCGCCCGCGACCACTGGCTGATCGAGCAGGTACAGCCGATGATTCGCGAGAAGGGGCTGATGTTCGTCGGGCTCGACGTGATCGGCGACTACATCACCGAGATCAACGTGACCAGTCCCACCTGCGTGCGCGAAATCGACGACCAGCGCGGCACCGACATCGCCGGCCTGCTGATGGATGCCATCGAGCGGCGCCTGGCGCAGCGCTCCTAGCGCCAGTTACAACCAGCGTTCTGTTAGGGAAGGAGGTTGGGCTCCATTCATGGCGGCCTCGATCAGCGACTCCATTCACTACGCTCCGGTCACGCGGCCCTACCGCCGCTGGCTGGCGCTGTCGGCCGCGCTATTGCTGCATCTGGCACTAATCGGCGTGGTGGCGAGCTGGCAGTTTGCCCCGGCTCCGGCCGAGCGCACGAGCCTTGACGTGGTGCTGGTGACGCGCCCGGCGGAGGCGCCGGTGGAGGCCGAGGCCATCGCCGAGGCGGATCAGCAGGCGGCCGGCGAGCAGGCCGAGGAAACTCCCGCCGAGCGCCGGGCGGCACCGCTGGACGAGCTACCCGTACTCGAGTCGCCGGAAAGCACCGTGGAGCCGGCCATGCCGGCAGATGTCGAGACAGCTGAGCGCCCTTCCGCCGAGCCCGAGCCCGCCGAATCCGAGCAAGCCAGTGAAGCAGCGTCGACGGAGCCGCGCGAGAGTGAGCCCCAAGCGTCGGAATCGGCCTCAGCGCCGACCGCCGTAGCGCCTTCGGCCTCGGGGCGTGACCTGCTGGCCCAGGCCACCAGCAGCATTCGTCAGCAGGGGCTCGACGCCGGCCTCGCCGGTTCGGCCGACGACTCGCCACGCTCGGCGGCCCAGCGCGCTGCCGAGGCGCGCTACATCGACGACTGGACACGGCGCGTCGAGGATTACGGCAACCGCGTCCATCCCGCCCCGCTCCACCTGCACGGCCAGTTGCGCATTCGCGTAGTGATCGGACGAGATGGTCAGCTTCGCCAGGCGGAGGTGGTACAATCCTCAGGACATACCGAACTCGATCAGGCGGCACTGGATACCGTGCACGGTGCCGGGCCCTACCGGCCCTTCGACAGCACCATGGGGGAACTGGACAGTCTCTCCATCACCCGCGTCTGGCGGTTCGGGGAAGGTAATCATTTTGGCGTGCGCTAGGGTCATTGGTTCGCCGCCCGGGAGTCCCATGCAATCCGTGCAAAACCTAGGCTTGAGACATCATTTTCTGCTGGCGATGCCGCATCTGGAAGATCCCAACTTTGCCGGCACCCTCAGCTATCTCTGTGACCACGACGAGAACGGCACCATGGGCGTGATCGTCAATCGGCCGCTGGAGATCAACCTGGATGCGTTGTTCGAACAGCTCGAACTCGACGGTGAGGAGAGCCCGCATCGCAGTGCGCCGGTCTACTACGGCGGCCCGACCCACAAGGATCGCGGCTTCATCCTGCACCGGGGCTCCAGCGAGCCTTGGGATTCCAGTATCCAGGTGGACGACGACATCGCCCTGACCACCTCCATGGACATCCTGCTGGCACTGGCCGCCGGCAACGGGCCGGAGGAGTTCCTGGTGTGCCTGGGCTGTGCCGGCTGGGAGGCGGGCCAACTCGAGCAGGAGCTCAAGGACAACGCCTGGCTCACCGTCGAGGCGGAGGGCGACATCCTGTTCAAGATACCGCCGGAGCAGCGCCTGAGCGCCGCCGCCGGCATCCTCGGTGTGGACCTCAACTTGATGTCGCGGGAGGCCGGGCACTCGTGACATTCGCGCTGCAACGGCCTGCACTCGGCCATACTGCGTTGCTCAGAGACAAGAAATGCTCATTTACACCCAAGTAAACTCCGCTTCCTTGCCTCTGAGCACCTTGTCTGACCTTCGTTCGTCGCGTTGCAGCATCGAATGTGGGGTCGAGGGGGCAAGATGTCCGGCCAGCGCCTGATCCTGGCCTTCGACTTCGGCACCCGCCGTATCGGCGTGGCGGTGGGCAACGAACTGCTCGCCAGCGCCCGCCAGCTCGAACCGCTGCCGGCCCGCGACGGCATCCCCGACTGGGACGTCGTCACGCGGCTGGTCGAGGAGTGGCAGCCGGACCTGTTCGTGGTGGGGCTGCCGCTCAACATGGACGGCAGCGAGTCGGAGATGAGCTTGCGTGCGCGCAAGTTCGGCAAGCGCCTCTATGGCCGCTACGGCAAGCCCTGCGAGATGGTCGACGAGCGCGGCTCCACGCGAGAGGCCAAGGCCATCGCCCGCGAATCGGGGTTGCTGCGCAACCCCAACAAGAGCTACCGCGACGAGGGTGTCGACGGCATCGCGGCGGTGCTGATCCTGGAGAGCTGGTTCGCCCGCCGGGAGGGTCTGCCGTCGCGAGAGTGACGACGCCTGGTCTCATCGTCTCATTCAGCAGGCATCGACTCGCCACGCATCAGCTCATGGAACTCGGCGACGGCAGCGGCGGCAAACGCCGGGTCGTTGATATGCCAGGGGCAGCGGATCAGGCGGCGCTCTGGCGTCTGTCGTACCGTGGCTTCCAGGGCAGCGAACAGAGCGGCGTCTGCCTCCGGGTCGTGGAAAGGCTGTCCCGGGGCATCCAGTGCCGAGACACCGCCTTCGGGCAGCAGGAAGCGCACGGGACCCCGGCAGCGGTTGAGCTTCTCCCCGATCCAGCGACCCATTCTCGCGTTCTCGTCGATAGTCGTGCGCATCAGAGTGATCTGCGGATTATGTTCGTAGAAACGCCGTTGCCGATAAGGCTCGGGAAGCGTTTCCGGGCCGGCAAAGTTGACCATGTCGAGCGCGCCGCAGGAACCCACATAAGGCAGGCCGGCCTGCGCCAGTACGTCCAGCCGCGTCTCGCCGGCGCTGAAGATGCCGCCCATCAGCAGGTCACAGATTTCGGTGGTGGTGATGTCCACAAGCCCCCTCAACATGCCGCTGGCTGCCAGCTTCTCCATCGAGCGACCACCGGTACCGGTGGCATGGAAGACCAGGCAGTCGTACTCCGGCGCCAGCATATCGGTGATCCGGTTAACGCACGGCGTGGTGACGCCGAACATGCTCAGGCCGATGGCCGGTTTGTCCTCGGCAACATCGGGTATCTGCCCCTGCAGCATGCCGAGCAGGGCATGGGCCGCATTGCCCAGTACCCGACGTGAAATGCGGTTGAGTCCGGCGACGTCGGTGACTGAGTAGATCATGGCGATGTCGCTGGGCCCGACATAGGGTGCCACGTTGCCCGAGGCGATCGTCGAGACCATGACCTTGGGTACGCCGATGTCGAGGTCGCGCATGGCCGGTGTAATCAGCGCGGTGCCGCCGGAGCCGCCGATTCCGATGATGCCGCCCACATCGTCGCGCTGTGCCAGCAGCCGGCGCAACGCCTCGGCCATATGCGCCACGGCGCGGCCCCGGTCATTGACGAATACCGCCTGCGAGCCCTGGGGGTGACAGGCGGCCACCTGGCTGGCGGGAATGTCGGCGTCGGGTGCAGCGCCGCCGCTGGTACCGACATCGACGATCAACGCCTCGACGCCCGAGGCCTGCAGCAGATCGCGAAGGTAGCGCAGCTCCACGGCCTTGGTGTCACAGGTGCCGATGATGAAGGCTTTCTGTCCCATGGTGCCTCCTGGCCGGCATGCGTCGCGCCGGCCTGATTGTTATCAGAATGGTAGCGTCAGCCTTGGTAGCGCTCGACCGCCCCTTCGAAGGCCAGCCGAAAAGTGTCCGACACCCGCTGCACGACATCCTCGCGATCGGCCTCGGCCACCTCGAACTCCGCCCACCATTCACCGAAACACTGGCCGCTTGTGGTGATCGGCTTCAGGCGCATTTCTGCCACGTAGCCCTGCACCGGCAGGGCCGGGGCGTCGAGAATACGGTAGCAGCAGCGGTGTTCTCGATCCGAGAGCGTGAGCAGCTCCTCGCGGATGTGATTGCCATCGTGATCGTAAAAGTGTCGCACGCAGCCGATCTGGTCGGCGGGCTTGCCCTCCTCGATGTAGCTCCTGGCGAAAAAGGGATGGTAGTCCGGCAGGCCGTTGAAATCGCGCAGCACGCTCCAGGCCTGCTCGAGGGAGATGGTCATTACCGCACTGACGTATACCCGGGTCATGGTGGTGTCTCCTTGGAATGACGGTCAGGCAATTGCCTTGAAGCGGCGAATTTGCTCGGTGAGCGCGATTTCCGTAGGTAGGCGCTCCATGCTGCTGGCGCCGTAGAAGCCATTACAGTGCTCGCTTAGTTTCATGACATAAGTGGCGTCTTCAGGGGTGGCGATGGGGCCGCCGTGACACAGAATGATGATGTCCCGGCGCACGCGCCGTGCCGCCTCGGCCCAGTCGTCGATCAGGCGCACCGACTCGTCGAGGCTCTTGGCCGACTCGGCGCCGATGGTGCCGCCCACAGTGACGCCCATGTGCGCCACGATGATGTCGGCGCCCGCCTCCGCCATGGCTACGGCCTCGTCGGCCGAGAACACATAGGGCGTGGTCAACATGTCCATTTCGTGAGCCTGGCGAATCATGTCGACTTCGCTACCGTAGGTGATGCCGGTCTCCTCCAGGCTGACGCGGAAGGTGCCGTCGATCAGGCCCACGGTGGGAAAGTTCTGAACTCCCGAGAAGCCCAGTTCCTTCAGCTCGCGCAGCAGCTTGGGCATGATCACGAAGGGGTCGGTGCCGTTGACGCCGGCCAGCACAGGCGTGCGCTTGACCACCGGCAGCACCTCCAGCGCCATCTCCTGCACGATCTGGTTGGCGTTGCCGTAGGCCAGCAGGCCGGCGGAAGAAGCCCGCCCTGCCATGCGGTAACGCCCCGAGTTGTAGATCACGATCAAATCGATGCCGCCGGCTTCCTCGCACTTGGCCGAGATGCCGGTGCCGGCACCGCCGCCGATGATCGGCTGGCCGCGGGCGACCATGTCTTGGAAGCGGGCCATCAAATCCTTGCGGTTGAAGGAAGGCATGCAGGTTCTCCTTATGAATACTGGATGGTCATTGCTGATGAGTGCGGGGGCGAGAGTCCACCTTGGCCGCGGAAGTGGTGGAGCGTCGTGAACGAAGCGCCTGGTTGAGCTGGCCCACCACACCCTGGCGGAAGGTGAGTACGCAGGTCATGAACACCAGGCCGATGATCACTGTGACCCAGGCGCCGAAGGGATCCAGGTAGTGATTCAGCGTAGAGACGAGTGCAGCACCCACGGCGGGCCCGAACACCGTGCTCATACCGCCCAACAGGGTCATCAGGATGACGTCCCCGGAGGTGTGCCAGTGCACGTCGTAGAGGGCCGCCAGTTGGAAGATGATCGCCTTGAGCGAGCCGGCTACGCCTGACAGGCCGGCCGAGATGGTAAATACCAGCACCTTGTAGCGGGCCACGGGATAGCCCAATGAGACGGCACGCGGCTCGTGCTCGCGGATGGCGCGCAGCACGTGGCCGAAAGGGGAGTTGACGGTCCTCCATACCAGCCACAGGCCGACGCCGACGATGCCCACCACCACGTAGTAGAGTGCCCTGTCGCTGCGCAGGTCGATCACGCCCAGGAAGGTGCCACGCGGGATTCGCTGCAGGCCGTCCTCGGCACCGGCGAAGGGAGCCTGGAGGAAGAAGAAGAACACCAGCTGCGACAAGGCCAGGGTGATCATGGCCAGGTAGATGCCGCTGCGCCGAATCGCCAGGGCTCCCACGATAGCGCCCAGTGCTGCCGCCACCACGCCGCCCGCGAGAATTGCCAGTTCGGTGGGCACCCCGTAGGCCTTGGCCAGCAGTCCTGTCACATAGGCACCGGTGCCGAAGAAGGCGGCGTGGCCGAAGGAGAGGATCCCAGTATGGCCCAGCAGCAGGTTGAAGGCACAGGCGAAGAGCACGAAGCACAGGGTCTTCATGACGAAGACGGGATAGATCAGCTGCGGGAAGAAGGGTACCGCCAGCAGTACCAGCAGGCCCAGGGCGAGCAGGGTGGAGGGTAGCGGTCTCATGGTCAGCCCTCCTCACGGCCGAACAGCCCGGCCGGGCGCAGCAGCAGCACCAGCACCATGACCAGGAAGACGATGGTCGACGAGAACTCCGAGTAGAACACCCGCGTGAAGCCTTCCACCACGCCCAGCCCCAGTCCGGTGACAATAGCGCCCATGATCGAGCCCAGCCCGCCGATCACCACGACGGCAAAGATGATGATGACCAGGCTGGAGCCCATGGAGGGATTGACGTGGAAGATAGGAGCGGCGAGCACTCCGGCGAAGGCCGCCAGGCCCACGCCCACGCCATAGGTCAATGTGATCAGACGCGGCACGTTGATGCCGAAGGCCTGGGTCAGCTCCGAGCGCTCGGTGGCGGCGCGCAGGCTGGCGCCCAGCGACGTGCGCTCGATGATGAACCAAGTGACGAAGCACAGCAGTAGCGCCGAGACGATTACGAAGCCGCGATAGAGGGGCAGGATCATGAAGCCCAGGTTGAGGGTGCCGCGCAGCAGTTCGGGGGTGGCGAAAGGCTGGCCGGAAGAGCCGAAGGCGACCCGGAACCCGCCCTCCAGCACCAGTACCAGACTGAAGGTCAACAGCAGTCCATAAATCGGATCTAACCCATAAAGCCGGCGCAGGAATAGGAACTCGAACAGCATGCCGAACAGCGCTACGGCCAGCGGTGCGACAAATAGCGTCACCCAATAGTTGACTCCCAGGTACTGGGCCAGCAGGAAGGCCATAAAGGCGCCCAGCATGAAGAAGGCGCCATGGGCGAAATTGACGATCTTGAGAACGCCGAAGATGATGGCCAGGCCCAGGCTGAGCACCGCGTAGAAGGAGCCGTTGACGATGCCCAGCATGAGTTGTCCCAGCAGGGCCTGAATGGGAATGCCGAATATATCCATGATCACTTGCTCACGAAGCTGGCGAAGAGTGAGAGCCGGATGCCCGGCGAGTGCCGGGCACGGGAGAGGGCATCAGTCGTTGCCGAGCAAGTGGCAGGTGCTTTTCTCCAGGGGCTGGAAGGCCTCCTCGCCAGGAATGGTGGTGACCAGGCGCAGGAAGTCGTAGTCGTACTCCGACTCGTCGGGGGCCTTCACCTCCCATAGGTACTGGTCGTGCACCATGCGGCCGTTGGGCCGGATGTAGCCACCCGTGGCGAAGAAGTCGTTGATCTCCAGTTCCCGCATCTTCTCCGAGACCGCCGTGGCATCGTCGGTACCGGCGGCCTCAATGGCGTTCAAGTAATGCATGGTGGAGGAGTAGTTGCCGGCATGCGCCATGTTGGGCATGCGCCCGGTGCGCTCGTAGAAGCGCTGGGAAAACTCGCGGGTCTCGTCGTTGGCATCCCAGTAGAAGGCATTGGTCAGCATCAGTCCCTGGGCAGTATCGAGCCCCAGGCTGACAATGTCGTCGTACCACAGCAGCAAGGCGGCCGGGCGCTGTCCTGGGGTAACGCCGAATTCGGCCAGGGCGTTGATCGCATTGATGGCGTCGGCGCCAGTGGAAGCGATACCGATGATCTCGGCGCCGGAGGCTTGGGCCTGCAGGGCATAGGAGGAGAAGTCGGTGGTGTTCAACGGGTGGCGAGCGGCACCGACGACCTGGCCGCCGGCTTCGCGCACCACTTCCGACACTTGCTCCTCGAGCCCGATGCCGAAGGCGAAATCCACGGTAAGGAAGAACCAGGTGTCCCCGCCATCTTCGACGATCGACTTGCCGGTGCCGTGGGCCAGCGAATGCGCATCATAGGTGTAGTGGGTGACGAAGGGTGAACAGTAGTCGTTGGTGAGCCCGATGTTGGATGACGAGTTGACGATGGCATGGCGCTGCTGTTCGTCGGCCACGGCCGCCACGGCAAGGGCAACCCCGGAGTTGGACAGGTCGTTGATCATGTCCACCCCTTCGCTGCCGTACCACTCGCGGGCACGGCTGGCGCCGGTGTCGGCACGGTTGCGATGGTCGCCGTGGATGACCTCGATGGGGATGCCGTTGACTTCGCCGCCGAAATCCTCGACGGCCATCTGTACGGCGGCCACGGCCGCCTCGCCGGAGAGGTCGGTGTAGATACCCGACATGTCGGTGAGCACGCCGATACGCACCACATCGTCGGTGTAGCCTGCGCTGGCCATGGCACTGGAGAGGCCCCCCAGGCTCAGTATGGCGGAAGACACCGCCAGTGTTTTGAAGGAGTTCGTGGCTGGCATTGTTTTTTCTCCTGTTCTCATGGGGAGCTATTGTTGTAATTTGCTCTGATTCGAACGGTTTATTGATTTGCTGCCTTTAACAGTTAGGGCCAATACGGGCGAATGCGCCATGGCTGCAGAGCACGAACAGCTATCCGAAACCCACATCGTCGGCGGCGACACCCAGCAGTGGATCGTGCGCGCCGGAGACTGTGCGGCACTCGAGCAGCGACATATCTCCCACGTAGGAGTCGGTGATGCCGCGGTGCCTTACCGAATCGTGCGCACTCGCCTGAGCGGTGCCTATATTCACGGTTCGCTGGGCGGTGAAGGCCGTATGCTGCTGGACGGTCGTTGGTGCACCATGCGTCGCAACATGATGTCCTTCGCCCCGGCCCACGGGCTTCATGCCTTCCATGCCGTGCCTGAGAAACGCTGGCAGTACTGCTGGCTGCGCTACCTGCCCAGCGCGCCGCGCTCGGTAGTAGGAACGATTGCGCCGATCATGCAGCACTTCGATCCCGAGCCGATGAAGCACGCCATCCTGGGACTTTACAGCGAGGTGTTCCACGGCCAGGGCGACCCGGCCAGCTGCGTGATGTGGATCGATACCATTGAGCGCTACATCTCGCGCTTCGCCGATCCCTGGCGGCGCGATGCGCGTATCGTGGCGGTCTTCGATGCGGTGATACCGACGCTGGAGCGGCACTGGACCATCGAGGAGATGGCTGACATCGCCCATGTCAGCACCGAACACCTGCGGCGCATCAGCCGCAAGGTCTTCGGACGCAGCCCGATGCAGCAGCTCACCCAGTTGCGCATGCAACACGCCACCCACCTGCTGGCGACCAGCGACCTGCCGATCGAGGCCATCGCCGAGCGGGTGGGTTACGGTAGCCCCTTTGCCTTCTCCAAGACCTTCAAGCGCATGAACGGCGTCTCACCTTCGCACTTTCGCCTGCACTCTCGTGACTGAACTTCACGACTGATTTTCGCGACTGAGCGTGCCGCTAGACGCCCAGGCGGGCCAGCAGTGGGTCAATGTCCTGCTCGATGCCCTTGCGGTCATAGCGCGCCGCTACCTGGCCATGGTCGATCAGGTAGAAGTGGTCCGCCACGCTCATGGCGAAATGCAGGTTTTGCTCCACTAGGAGGATGGTATAGCCCTGCTCCTTGAGGTGACGGATGGTGTCGCCGATGTGCTCGACGATGCTGGGCGCCAGCCCCTCGGTAGGCTCGTCGAGCAGCAGCAGCTTGGCCCCGGTGCGCAGGGTGCGCCCAATGGCCAGCATCTGCTGTTCGCCGCCGGAGAGCTTGGTGCCAGGGCTGCGCAACCGCTCGCGCAGGTGGGGAAACAGGTCGAGCACCTGCTCGGTGCTCAGACCGTCGTCATTGACTCTTTTCGGCAGCTCGAGGTGCTCCCTGACGTCGAGCGTGGCGTAAATGCCGCGATCCTCGGGGCAAAAGGCCACGCCGTGCCGGGCGATATGGAAAGGGCGCAGTCCGATAGTTTCGGTGCCCGCAAGCCGGATGCTGCCACGGCGCCGTGGGACGATGCCCATGATCGACTTCAGGGTGGTGGATTTGCCCGCGCCGTTGCGGCCCAGCAGGGTGACCACCTGCCCCGGCGGTACCTCCAGGTCGATGCCGTGCAGCACGTGGCTTTCGCCATACCAGGCGTGGAGGTCGCGGATGGCAAGCATGGGCTCGACGATCTGATCCACGACGACTTCAGTCATGGCGAGTCCCTCCAATATAGGATTCAATCACGCGCGGGTCGCGCGAGACGGTGGCGTAGTCGCCCTCCACCAGCACCTCGCCGCGTGCCAGTACGGTGATGCGGTCGCAGAGCTCGGCCACCACGCCCAGGTTATGCTCCACCATCAGCACGGAACGTCCCTCAGCCACGCGACGAATCAGCGCTGCGGTACGGCCCACGTCCTCCGTACCCATGCCGGCCAGCGGCTCATCGAGCAGCATCACCTCGGGGTCGAGCGCCAGGGTGGTGGCGAGTTCCAGGGCGCGCTTGCGGCCATAGGGAAGCTCGGCGGCGGGGGTGTCGGCCCACTGTTCCAGGCCGACATCGACCAGCAGCGCCATGGCGCGCTCGCGATAGCGGTCGAGGCGGTGATGGGAGGCCCAGAAATCGTAGGACTCGCCGCGCTGGCGCTGCAACGACAGCTTGACGTTCTCCAGTGTACTGAGATGACCGAACACGGCGGATATCTGGAACGAGCGAACCATGCCCAGCCTTGCCACCTGGTCCGGCTTGAGTCGGGTGATGTCGTGTCCCTTGAAGAAGATGCTGCCGGCGCTGGGCTCGAGAAATTTCGTCAGCAGATTGAAGCAGGTGGTCTTGCCTGCGCCGTTGGCGCCGATCAGGGCATGGATGGTGCCGGGTTCGATTCGTATGGAGATGTCGCTTACCGCCGTGAAGCCCCGGAAGTTCTTAGTGAGGTTTCGGGTCTCGATGATTGCCTCTGTCATCGTCTACTCCGTCGTTATTATTGTCTGGTCCTGTCTCGAGTGACGGAGCGTGTCGACACGGGCCAACGGTATCCGTCGGCTTCAGTGTTGACTCGTGTGCTGGGCAGCGCCATGGCCGCAGGGCACGTATGGCTATCCGAAATGCACATGCAAGCCGGGCCTCGATCGGGCCCGGCTGGGTAGGGAGGAAGGAGAACGCTACAAGGCGATCAGGTCGTCAGCACCTGCTCTTCGTCGTACTGCGCGGCGATGTCGCTCACCGAGATGCAGGTGTACTTGATGATGAAGAAAGCCAGGGTGGCGGGGCAAGTGAAGCTCTCCTCGAAGCGCTCTACATGGGCGCCTCGTCCACGGGTGACGCTGGCGCGGTAGCTATTGCCCGCCTTGGTCAGCCTGACCGTGGCCTGGCTGTCGGCTTCCTGTTTCTCCAGCACCAGCTCGCGCTGCCTGGCCAGCAGCTCGTCGAGCATCTTGCCGCCCTCGCGCTCCTCGGGCGTAGCCCATACCTCCTGGTCGCGCTTGCCGTACTGGAACAGCATGATGGCCGGCAGCACCGAGAAGATGGCGCCGGTCAGCAGCCAGGTGAGCTCGGCGCCGGGAGGGTGCAGCGCGAATACGGCGAACATCTGCACCAGGAAGCTGGCCGCCAGAATGCCAGCCAACGGGCGCCACATGCGCGGGTTCATCACCGGCTTGCCGAGGGTATGGCCCCACAGGCCGGCCGCTACCAGTGCCCCCAGCACGACCGATGCCACCCCCCAAAGAGGGCCGCCGCCCACCAGCAGGGCAATGACGCCGATCGCCACCAGGACGCTGTAGAACACCGCCAGCAGTATGTACGCTCGTTCCAGGGTCATGCGTCGCATCTCCTTTCTACCGGTTGCCTGGGCGGCAACGCCGTTGTTATTCGAGTTGGCTATCCGAGTCGTCGTTCGTCAGTCGGCTCTCTCGAGCCTTGTCGTCAAGGGTGGCAGCCAATGGCTGCCATGACAGCTTCGCATATTCCACGATCGCCATCAGCATAGCGATGCCCAGCGTTGGCTGCATAGTCACAGGGCGGGATCGTCCACCCCGACCCGCTCGGGCACGAACCAGCGCACCTGGCGCAGGTCCTTCTCGATCAGCTCCTCCACTTGGAGCAGGGTGGCGAAGATCGCCATGCGTACCGGGATGCCGTTGTCGGTCTGGCGGAAGATCGCCAGGCGCGGGTCGCCGTTGAGGTCGACGTCGAGATCGTTGGCATCGGGACGGCTGTCGCGGGGCAGCGGGTGCATGACGATGGTATTGCGGCCGCAGCGCTTGTCCATGAAGGCACGGTCGACGGTGAAGTCGCGCGACAGGCTGAAGCCCTCGCTCATCTCCGCGGTGAAACGCTCCTTCTGGATGCGGGTGGTGTAGACCACATCGACGTCCGCGTAGTCATCGCTCAGGCTGGCGCGCTCCTCGATGCGGTGGCCGCGGGAGGCGACCAGGTCGACCAGGTAACTCGGCATCTCGAGCCCGGGCGGCGCCACCAGGGTGATGCGCATGGGATCGTAGAGCGACAGCAGCTTGATCAGCGAATGCACCGTGCGGCCGTACTTGAGGTCGCCGGTCAGCAGCACGTGGGCGCCGGCAAGCTTCTTGCCCAGCCGAGTGAACTCCTTGTCGATGGTATAGAAGTCGAGCAGCGCCTGGCTGGGGTGCTCGCCGGGGCCATCGCCGCCGTTGATCACCGGCACGTGGGTGGCGGCGGCGAACTCCGCCACCGAGCCCTGGTCGGGGTGGCGCATGACGATGGCGTCGCAGTAGCCGCTCATCACCCGGCTGGTGTCATAGAGCGACTCGCCCTTGGCCATCGAGGAGAAGGTGAAGCCGGTGGTGTCGCACACGCTGCCGCCCAGGCGGCAGAAGGCCGCGTGGAAGCTCACCCGGGTGCGGGTGCTGGCCTCGAAGAACAGGTTGCCGAGTACGGCCCCCTCCAGCACCCGGGTCACCTGGCGGCGTTGGGCGATGGGCTCCATGCGGGCGGCGACGCGCATCAGGTGGTCGACGCGATCGCGGGACAGGGAATCAACGGAGAGCAGGTGGGGACTCATCGAAGGCCTCGAAGTGGCAGCGAAGGGTGGCTCGTAGTGTAACGCTACCGGCCCCTCGCTTCACGAGGCGCGATGCTGCGCTCAACGGCCGACCAGCTCGGCCAGCCTGAGTGCGTGAGCCTTCACTTCGCGAATCGCCCGCTCGGTATCGAGGTCGTCCATCGCCACTACGCCCACGCAGGCCTCGACGCCGGGGCGGAACTGTGGCGTGGCGATGGGGCTCGCCACGCCTACCGCGCCACGCTGCAGCTGGCCCCGGGTCAGGCTGTAGCCGTCGGCACGGGCCTGGAGCACCTCCTCGCTGTCGTCGTTGCGCGGGGCGCGTCCGGCCAGTATGGCGATACCGGCGGCCCCGCGGCTCAACGGATGGCGGCTGCCGACCCGGTAGCTCACGCGCAGCAACCCCTCCTCCGGTTCCGCCACGAGAAGCACTACGCACTCTTCGCCCTGGGCCACCGAGACGAAGGCGGTGGCTCGTGTCGCCTTGGCCAGCGCTTGCAACAGCGGCAGGGCCACGGCGCGCAGCTGTGGTTCGAAGCGTGAGGCCAGCAGTGAGATGCCGGCGCCCAGGCGCAGCGAGCCCTCGCTGGAGCGTGCCACCAGTCCGTGCTGCTCCAGGGTGGTGACGATGCGGTAAGCGATGGCGCGATGTACCTCAAGCTGCTCGGCGAGCTCGGCGACGCTGATGCCATCGGCATGTTCGGCGACGAGTTCCAGCGCGCGCAGGCCGCGATCCAGGGTTTGCAGGGTAGTGGCCATCGAACGGCAGCCCTCGAGTCGTTGGTGATGGCTGGGCATGGTAGCGCAGACGTCCGGGATTGACGTCCCCGTCGAAAGTGCCTATGTTCAGCCATGTGTTCGCTGAACGATACCAAGTGTGCGATAAAAGTAAAACAAGGCACTGCAACACATGACAGTCACGATTCCGGATGACAGCCCCGCGGGAGGCCCCATGACATCAGCCATTCACCGGACCCAGGCCGGTGCCGTCGGCTGCCCCTTCCACTCACCAGGAGAGCCGCCGCTGGCGCCCAACGGCTGCCCCGTGTCGCCCCGGGCGGCGGCCTTCGACCCCTTCGACCGCCCTTACCAGCTCGACCCCGCCGAGGCGCTGCGCTGGTCCCGCGAGCAGGAGCCGGTGTTCTACAGCCCCAAACTCGGCTACTGGGTCGTGAGCCGCTACGACGACATCAAGGCGATCTTCCGCGACAACCTCACCTTTTCGCCGTCGATCGCGCTGGAGAAGATCACCCCGGCAAGCAAAGAGGCCCAGGCGGTGCTCGAGCGTTACGACTATGGCATGAACCGCACCCTGGTGAACGAGGACGAGCCGGCCCACATGGCGCGGCGGCGCGAGCTGCTCGAGGCCTTTACGCCCGAGGCGCTGGAGGCTCATGCGCCGATGGTGCGCCGCCTGGTGCGCGAGAAGCTCGACGCCATCATCGACCGCGGCCGTGCTGACCTGGTTGCCGAGATGTTCTGGGAGGTGCCGCTCACCGTGGCGCTGCACTTCCTCGGCGTGCCCGAGGAGGACATGGAGCAGCTGCGCCGCTTCTCCGTCGCCCATACGCTCAATACCTGGGGACGCCCCTCACCGGAGCAGCAGATCGAGGTGGCCGAGGGGGTCGGCAAGTTCTGGCACTACTCCGGCGAGGTACTCAGGAAGATGCAGGCCCGGCCGGAGGGTCACGGCTGGATGTACGACATGATCGAGAAGAACCGCCACAAGCCGGACGTGGTCACCGACAACTACCTGCACTCGATGATGATGGCGATCATCGTCGCCGCCCACGAGACCACCGCGCTGGCCACCGCCAACGCCTTCCGCCAGCTGCTCTCGCGTCCCGCGGTGTGGGCCGATCTGTGCGACAACCCCGAGCTGATTCCCGCCGCGGCCGAGGAGTGCCTGCGCCACTCCGGCTCGGTGGTGGCCTGGCGGCGCATCGCCACCCGCGAGGTGGAGGTGGGCGGCGTGACCATCCCCGAAGGCGGCAGGATTCTGATGGTCACGGCCTCGGCCAACCACGACCCGGCCCACTTCGAGAATCCCGACGAGCTCGACATCTACCGCGACAACGCCGTCGACCACCTCACCTTCGGCTACGGCAGCCACCAGTGCATGGGCAAGAACCTGGGGCGCATGGAGATGCGCATCTTCCTCGAGGAGTTCACCCGCCGCCTGCCGCATTTGGAGCTCGAGGAACAGGAATTCACCTTCCTGCCCAATACCTCCTTCCGTGGCCCCGAGGCGCTGTGGGTGCGCTGGGACCCGGCGCAAAATCCCGAACGCCGCGACCCGGAAGTGCGCAGTGCCCAGCGCGATTTCCCGGTGGGGGCGCCCTCGCGCCAGGACATCGCTCGGGAAATGGTCGTCGCCAAGATGCAGGCAGCGGCGCAGGGTGTGCTGCAGATCGCTCTGGAAGATCCCCGTGGACGCCGCGTGCCGGAGTGGAGCCCCGGCTCCCACGTCGAATTGGTCGTGGGCGACTACGTGCGCAAGTACTCGCTGTGCGGCGAGGTGGACGATCCCTACTGGCTGCAGATTGCCGTGCTGCGTGAGCCCCAGGGGCGAGGTGGCTCGGCCTGGATTCACGAGCACCTCGAGCCGGGCATGACCCTGCGCCTGCGCGGGCCCAAGAATCACTTCCGCCTCGATGAGTCGGCCGAGCACTACGTGTTGATTGCCGGCGGCATCGGCATCACGCCGATCCTCGCCATGGCCGACCGCTTGAAGCGGCTGGGCAAGTCCTACGAGCTGCACTATGCCGGGCGCGCGCGGTCCAGTATGGCCTTCGTCGAGCGGCTCGCGCGCGATCATGGCAAGACGTTGCATCTCTACCGCAAGGAGGAGGGCGAACGACTCGATCTCGCCGGCCTGCTCGCCGAGCCAAGCGAAGGCACGCTGCTCTACGCCTGCGGCCCCGAGCGGCTACTCGCGGCGCTCGAGGCCGGTACCGCCCACTGGCCGGAGGGTAGCCTGCATGTAGAGCACTTCTCGGCGGAGGGAGCGCTGCTGGACCCGGCCAGGGAGCACGCCTTCGAGGTCGAGCTTGCCGACTCCGAGCTGATCGTCGAGGTGGCGCCGGACCGCACCCTGCTGCAGGCGCTGCGCGCCGCCGGTGTCGACGTGCCCAGCGACTGCGAGGAGGGGCTTTGCGGCTCCTGCCAGGTCGACGTGGTGGAAGGCGAGATCGATCACCGCGACAAGGTGCTCACCGCCGCCGAGCGCGCCGGCCAGGACCGGCTGATGAGCTGTTGTTCGAGAGCCAAGGGCAAGAAACTGGTGCTGGCCCTCTAAAGATGGCTGCGCTTGCTCGCCTTTCACCATGGCAATGATAAAAGTACGCCAACCCTGACAATCGGGACTCACGAGGAACGACAATGAAAAAACTCGCGACACTGGCCGCGCTCGCCGCGATCTCCCTCGGCGCCTTCCAGGGGGCCGCCGCCACCGAACTGACGGTGAGCACCTGGGCGGGCCCCAACCACGGCGTCAACACCATCGTCTGGCCGACCTGGGGCAAGTGGGTCGAAGAGGCCACCGAGGGGCGCGTCAGCGTCAACGTCGTCCACGACATGGGTCCGCCGGGTGCCCAGATGGAGCTGATCGCCGACGGCGTGGCCGACGTCACCTGGCTATTCCACGGCCTGATGCCGGGGCGCTTCGAGCTGACCAAGCTCCCCGAGCTGCCCACCTTCGAGAACTTTTCCTCGGAAGCCGCCTCGGTGGCCTACTGGCGTACCCACAACGAGTACTTCGCCGAGGCCGGCGAGCATCGTGGCGTCGAGGTGATCGGTGTGGGCGTACACGGTCCGGGCTCGCTGTTTCTCAATGAATCGATCGACAGTCTGGATGACCTTCGTGGCAAGCGCGTGCGCATCGGTGGCGGCGTGATGGGCGATATCTCCAATGCGCTGGCGCTCACCGGTGTGGCGTTGCCGCCGGCCAGCACCTACGAGGCGGCAACCCAGGGCGTGGTCGATGGCGCCATGCTGACCCTGGAGGGTCTCAAGAGCTTCCGCCTGGCCGAGGTATTGCCCTACACGGTGCAGATGCCGGGCGGCTTCTACCGTGGCAGCTTCTCGCTGGTGATCAACCCCGACACCTGGGCCTCGCTCTCCGAGGAAGATCGAACGGCGATCCAGGAAATTTCAGGCGAGCGTCTCTCGCGCCTGTTCGGCTACATGATGGACGTGGTCGACGTCCGCGGCATCGAGTTCGCCGAACAGCAGGACAACACCTTCATCGAACTGCCGGCCGAGGAGATCGAGCGCTTCCAGCAGATGGCGGTCGATCTGCCCGGAGCCTGGATGGAAGCCGCCGGTGCCAGGGGCGTCGACGGCGAGGCCGCGCATGCCTACTTCTTCGAACAGCTTGATGCCGCCGAGGGCGAAGAGGGCCTGTCGGCCGACGAGGTAATCGACCCCGAAGCCTGATTTGTGGCGTACCTCTTTCAGCGAGCGCGGCCCCGGCTGCGCTCGCTGCGTTATGGGCAGGCCTGTTTTAAGTTTCAAATGAAACTATTTTGACCTCCGTCAATGCTGCCAAGCGGTAGGGGAACGATACTGCGGAAAACGCACCGGGAAGGAGAGGCAGCATGAACCAGGCACCCAGGAACTCATGGTGGAACCGTCTCTGCGAGGGTAGCTACCGCGCCTCCACGCGGCGGCTGGTCCGCGAAATCGAAGCGGAATCGCCGCAGGTCTACAGCGAGATGCTCCGGGACCTCGAGACGCCGCTGGAGCCCGCCTTCGAACGTGAGATGGCACGCCACCTCGATCGCGGCGGCTTTCGCGCCTTCGTCCCGACCGAGACCCTGATGCCGGTCATGCTTCAACGCTTCGGTCTCGATCAGGCCAGCGTCGCCGGGCATGCCAGCTACCCGAGCTTGCGCGGCAACTGCAACGCATGCCCGGTGGCCGGCCACTGCTGGGGTGCCATGCGCCGCGACGCCGGGATCGACGAATGCCGCGCCTTCTGCCCCAACGCAGCGGCCTTCAAGCGGCTGGCCGAGACGGCCTGACGCACCGGCTGGCGGTTTACAGCAGAGCCAACAGCATGCCGGCCAGGGCGCAGGCACCCAACACCTTGAGCATGCCCACGCCGAAGCGGAAGATCGCCAGCAGGGCGGCCACCGAGAGGACCAGGGCGGCCACGTCCAGGCTGGCGACATCGGGGATCAACAGGCGCAGCCCCGCGGCGCGCCATTCGCCTACCTCGGCGAATACCACATGCAGGCCGAACCACACCGCCAGGTTGAGCACCACGCCCACTACCGCAGCGGTGATCGCGGTCATAGCGCCACTCAGCGCGGCGTTGTCGCGCAGGCGCTCCACGTAGGGGGCGCCGAGGAAGATCCACAGAAAGCAGGGCACGAAGGTGACCCAGGTGGTGAGGATTGCCGCCAGGGTGGCGGCCAGCCAGGGGTCGAGAGAGGCTGCCTCGCGGAAGGCACCCATGAAACCGACGAACTGCACCACCTGGATCAGCGGGCCTGGGGTGGTCTCGGCCATGCCCAGGCCGTCGAGCATCTCGCCCGGTGCCAGCCAGCCGTAGCTCTGTACCGCTGCCTGGGCCACGTAGCTCAGCACCGCGTAGGCGCCGCCGAAGGTCACCACCGCCATCTGGCTGAAGAAGGTGGCGATCTGGCTGAACACGTTGTCCGGCCCCAGCGTCAGCAGCAGCAGAGCCACCGGCGTCAGCCACAGCGTCAGGCAGATGCCCGATACTTTCAGCGACCAGGCACGGTTGGGCCGCGCGTGGTCGGGTAATTCGGCGCCCAGCAGGGAATCGCCGTCGGCCAGGCCGCTCGCCCCCTCCGCGCCATGGCCGCCGCCGACACGAAACAGGGGCGAGCCGGCCTTGCCGCCGAGAAAGCCGATCAGCGCAGCCCCGAGAATGATCAGCGGGAAGGCGATATCGAGAAAGAAGATCGCCACGAAGGCGGCCGCGGCGATGCCCAGCATCACGTTGTTGCGCAGGGCACGTTTACCGATGCGCACCACCGCGTTGATCACGATGGCCAGCACCGCCGCCTTCAGCCCGAAAAACAACCCCTCCACCATGCTCACATTGCCCAGCGCGGCATACAGGTAGCTGAGCGCGAGAATGCTGATGAAACCGGGCAGCACGAACAGCGTGCCGGCCAGCAGGCCGCCCTTGGTGCGATGCATCAGCCAGCCGATGTAGATCGCCAGCTGCTGCGCCTCCGGCCCCGGCAGCAACATGCAGTAATTGAGCGCATGCAGAAAACGGTTCTCGCCGATCCAGCGCTTCTCCTCTACCAGGATGCGATGCATCACCGCTATCTGCCCGGCGGGGCCGCCGAAGCTGAGTAGTGCAATGCGCAGCCAGACGTGAACGGCCTCGCGAAAGGGAACGTGGTGGGGCAGGGGCGGTGGCATGCTGTCTCCAGTCAGGGCAGGGCTCGAGTCGAAGGCAAGCCTATCCTAACTGCGAGAAATGACGGCGTCGTGATGTATGCCCGCCCATTCCGGCAGTAGTGCTAGCACCAAAGAGAACTACCCCAGCCGTCGGTAGAGCGTCGAGCGGCTGATGCCGAGTGCGCGAGCGGCGGCAGTCATGTTGCCGCCGTGGGCCTCGAGGGTGCGTACCATATGGTTATGTTCCAACTCACGCAGCACTTGAGGTCCTCCGGTGAGCTCCTCTGTCGCTTTCGGTGCAGCCGTGGGGTTGCCGGTGACGCTTGCCTGAAGTTTGCGCTGCCAGCGCGGCGAGAGTCCTTCCAGGGTCAGGCGGTGGCACTGCGTTTCGGTGCCCACCAGGGCAGCCTCCAGGCAGTGTTCCAGCTCACGCCAGTTGCCGGGCCATGGGTAAGCGGCCAGACGTTCGACCAGGCTCTCATCCAGGATCGTGTCGCGGCCATGGCGATGGCACAGCGAATTCCAGCGTTCACGAATCCGGCCTGCGAGATCGGCTTGTTCGTCAAGGGTGGGAAGCTCCACGACCACCCCGGCCAGACGGTAGAAGAGGTCTTCGCGGAAGTCGCCGGCCGCCACCAGAGCCTCCAGGTCGCGATGGCTGGCGGCGATTACGCGGCAGTCGATGGGCACCTCGCGGTGATCGCCGAGCGGTGTCACCACCCGCTCCTGCAGTACCCGCAGCAGCCGGGCCTGTAGCGCCAACGGCATGTCGCCGATCTCGTCGAGCAGCAAGGTGCCGCCATTGGCCTGCACCAGGCGACCGCCATAACCTCCCTTGCGGGCCCCGGTGAAGGCACCGTCGCCGTAGCCGAACAGCTCCGCTTCGATCAGGCTCTCGGGCAGCGCTGCGCAGTTGAGCGCTACGAAGGGTCGTTGTCCACGCAGGCTGGCGTGCAGCGCCTGGGCCAGTTGCTCCTTGCCGGTCCCGGTTTCACCCTGTAGCAGTACCGGCAAGCCCGCGGACAGGGCTCGCGCGGCGCGGTGTGCCTCCCGAACCAAGGGCGTGGGCCAGCTCGCTATCAGGTCGTCCAATTGTCGGCCAACAGGTGTCGTGACGGGCGGCGGTGACGGTATGCGAACGACCTCGGCCGGTTGCCACTGCTCGGGAGGATTGAGACGACCGAATAGCCGGCCGCCGGTCAGCTCCAGGCCCAGGAGTTCCGACTGCCCTTCGCACTGCTGCTGAAATGTCGGCCAGGGGCTGCCCAATAGCTCCTCGATTGAGCGTCCGACCAGAGAGGCGGGAAGTTGCCCCAGCCACTGAGTGGCCTGAGTATCCACCGCCAGGATCAAGCCGGCATCGTTGATCGCCACCAGGCCGCAGCTCACGCTGTCCAGCTCGGCCAGCGAGGCGTGCACCTGAAGTACCCAGCGCTGCTGGTAGTGGTGGAGGAAGAGCCGCTGCTCCAGTGCCCCGGTGAGCTGCTGCACCCGACGCAGGAAAATCTCGGGGCGCGGATGGTTGGCCTCGAAGGTGAGGTCGATCAGCCCCAGGCAGTCGCCGCTGAGGTCGAACAGCGGGGCAGCCACGCAGGAGACCGGGTTGTCGGGGAACAGCAGATGCTCGCAGGATTTGACCAGTACCGGGGCCCGTTCGATGAGCGCCAGGGCCGGTGCATTGGTGCCGAACCATCGCTCGTCCAGGTTGATGCCTGCCCCGATGCGTAGACGCTCATCCAGAACGAAATTTCGCCCGTAGCTTTTCAGTATGGTGGCAGCCGGGGTGGCGAGCAGCAGCTGGCAGCCGCGCAGATCCTCGGTCATCTGGCTGACCAGAGGGTCGGCCAGTTCGATCAGGTGGCGATGCTGCTCGCATTGGAGGCGCAATTCGCGACTGTCGAGTCGCGGCAGGTCGAGCCGAATGCCCGGGCTAAGGCCATGTTCCAGGCAGCGCTGCCAGGAACGGCCGATGCTGGCATCGAGCAGATCCATTGGCAGCTGGCCACGACTCAGATGCTCACGGGCTTGGCGGATCACGTCGGGGGTTCTCAGGGCGGCTCTGGTGTTCATGGGCCTCTCCCAGCGAGTCGGCGAAGTGTCCCAGGATGCGACAGCCGTCGTGTCCGGCGACACGACCGCGCTGCTGCGTTTACCAAGGTGTTCCACAACTCGCTGATAATATTATGTTTGTTCTGTTCGATTTCAGCTGGCACGGGGCTTGCTAACACTTTGCTGAAGACGTCACAAGGCCCTGCGGCGCCGGCATGGTCTTCCGACAATCATAATTCAGCCCCATAGGAGCACAACCATGACGCAGCTCTCCAGCACTATCCAGTCCTGGCTGGACAAGAGCCACGCCCATTTCATCGGTGGAGAGTGGCTTCCCGCTGCCAGCGGGCGAACCCTGGACGTCTACAACCCCGCTACCGCCGAGGTGATCAGCCGGGTTCCCGCGGGCGATGCCGCCGATATCGACGCCGCGGTTGGTGCGGCCCGGGAGGCCTTTCGCGACTGGCGCAAGTCGCGACCGGCGAGGCGCGAGAAGTTGCTGCTGGATCTCGCCGATGCCCTGGAGGCGCGCGCCGACGACTTCGCCCTGCTCGAGACGCTGGACAACGGCAAGCCGGTAACCTTCTCGCGGCATATGGATGTGAACCTGGCCATCGATTTCATTCGCTACACCGCCGGTTGGGCCACCAAGATCGAGGGGCGCAGCATGACGCCCTCGATGCCCTTCGTGCCTGACGACAAGCAGATTGTCGCCTATACCCGCCGCGAGCCCATCGGTGTGGTGGGGGCGATCATTCCGTGGAACTTCCCGCTGTTGATGGCGGCCTGGAAGGTGGCGCCAGCGCTGGCTGCCGGCTGCAGCATCGTGCTCAAGCCCGCCGAGGACACTCCGCTCACTGCTCTGTTGCTGGCCGAGCTGGTCGAGCAGGTGGGTTTTCCTGCCGGCACGTTCAATGTCGTCACCGGGTTAGGCCATGAAGCGGGTGCGGCCCTGGCCGGTCACCCAGGCATCAACAAGGTGGCCTTCACCGGCTCCACACCGGTAGGCAAGCAGATCGGTCATGCTGCCATGGAGAACCTGACCCGCACGACCCTGGAGCTGGGCGGCAAGTCGCCGGTGATGGTGCTGGCCGATGCGGATGTCGAGGGTGCTGCTGCCGGTGCCGCCCAGGCGATTTTCTTCAACCAGGGGCAGGTGTGCACCGCTGGCTCACGGATCTATGTTCACGAGTCGATCCACGACGCCTTCGTCGCCAAGCTTGCCGAGCAGGCCCAGGGCCTGACCCTGGCGCCGGGCTGGGAGCCAGCCTCCACCCTTGGCCCGCTGGTCTCCGCCAAGCAGCAGAAGCGTGTGCTCGATTATATCGATCAGGCACGCAGCGACGGCGGTACCATCGTTACCGGCGGCGGCAAGGGCAGCGATACCGGCTATTTCGTCGAGCCCACGGTGATCACCGGCCTGGCTCAGGGCAGCCGCTGCGTGCAGGAGGAGATCTTCGGTCCGGTAGTGGTTGTGCAGACTTTTCGTGAGCTGGACGAGCTGGTGACCCTGGCCAACGACTCCCCCTATGGGCTTGCTGCCAGCATCTGGTCCAACGATCTCTCGGCGGTCAACCGCCTGGTGCCGGAGATCGAGGCCGGCAGCGTCTGGGTCAACGGCCATAACCTGCTGGATGCCTGCATGCCCTTTGGTGGCTTCAAGCAGTCGGGTATCGGTCGCGAGCTCAGCGACTCCTTGATCGAGCACTACACCGAGCAGAAATCGGTCGTGATGATCGTCTAGGGAAACACTGATTTACTGCTGCGCTCGATATCCTGGCCGCCGGCGGTGCTCGCAATCCTCATTGAGCACCCAGTCAACTCCGGTTGCTCCGCTCCGGCGGCCAGCCTCTCATCGCTCGCGACGTAAATCAGCACTCCCTCCGCTCTTAAGTTTTTGTTTTTGAAACGCTGACCCAAAGGAAATCACCATGCATAACAACAAGAGCTTCCGACGTTTGCCGACGATGCTGGGCGGTTTGCTGCTGGCCGCCACCCTGCCTGCTTATGGCTACGAGATGGCCGATCTCGGCCACTCCACGGTGGACATCGACATCCAGGCGCTGCTGGGCGCTTTCCATAGCGATCGGGGCTATGCCAACGGGGCGGCCGAGGCGCGCCGCTACCGCTGGCAGGAGGGTGTGCTGACCCTGGGCGCCGAACTCAACCCCAAGGAGGGCGGCCTCTATGGCCGGGTCAGCACCGTGGGCACCGCCACCTGGGGGGATGGCGATGCCGCCGGCTTCACTTCCGGCAACGAGCGCGAGCTGGAGCTGGAGGACGCCTTCCTTGGCTACCGCAGCGAGTCGCTGGGCGATCCGGGCTCGCCCTGGCGCCTGGATGTGTCCGCCGGGCGCCAGCCGATCATCCTGGGTGACGGCTTCCTGGTGGCAGGCGATGCCACCAGCCTGGGGGACGCCCTGGGTGACGAGCTGGACCGCGGCGGTGCCTACTATCTGGCCGGGCGACAGGCCTTTGACCGCACCGCCATGGTGACGTTGGGTCGCGAGGGCTGGCAGGGCCAACTGGCCTGGTTCGAATCGGACAACCCGGCCCAGGCCAGTACCGAGATGGCCGCGCTGACCCTGTCTCACGATCACGGCAGCGGCCTGGTGGAGGCCACCTACCTGCGTGGCCTGGGCGTCGACGAGGCCCAGGCCGACGAGTTCCTGACCCAGCGCGATGGCATGGACGTCTATGGGCTGCGCGTCGAGCAGCGCCTGCTGGACGAGGCGTTGAGCCTGCGCGGCGAGCTCGCCCACCAGCGCAAGGACACCCGTGAGAATGCCTGGGCCGTTGAGCCGGCATGGACCTTCAGCGAACTGCCCGGCCAGCCTACCCTGTCGCTGCGCTACAGCCGCTTCTCCGAGGGCTGGGATCCGCTCTTCTTCGGCGCCACTCGTGGTTATGGCACCTGGTTCCAGGGCGAGGTGGCGGCCAACTACGCCGGCCCCTTCAATAGTAATGCCGAGGTCTGGCGGCTGGGCCTGGAGGGCTCGGTCAACGAGAGCCTGAACCTGGGGCTGCTGGCCTATGACTTCTCCAGCCGCGATACTGTCGACCAGCCCGACATGGGCGGCCGGGAGTACAACCTCTATCTCGAGTGGTTGCCCACCGACTGGCTCTATGTCTCGCCGCTGCTGGGCTGGTACGCCCCCGACAGAAGCGCGGAGCAGGGCGGCACCCAGCTTGGCGATGACGATACGTCCTTCTATGCCCAGCTGCTGGTGGGGGTTTTCTTCTGATGAACCATGACGCGGCCAGCGAGGTGCTGATCGCCGGAGGCGGCCCTGCCGGGGCCGCCTTGGCGATGTTGCTGCATCGCGCCGGCCGGCGGGTCACCCTGGTGAGCCGCTGCCGCGATTATCGTGCCATCGAAGGTATCTCACGCCGAAGCCTTCAGGCCCTGCAGGGCCTGGGGTTGGCTCGGGCCGCCGCCCATGCAGTGGGGCCCTTGCCACGCCGGGTTACCTGGGCGGGCGAAGCGCGGGCGCCCAATGCCGAGTGGCTGCTGCCCCGGCCCGATTTCGACGCAGCCCTGCTGGAGGACCTGCGCGCAGCCGGCATCACCGTGATCGAGGGGCGTATAAGCGGACTCGCCAGCAGTGGCGAGAAAGTGCGGCTGACCCTGGCGGACGGCCGGGTGCTGACGGCCCACTGGGGCGTGGAGGCGCGAGGCAGGGCGGCGGCGCGGCACCATTTTCGCGATACCGCTCCTTGGTCGGTACCGGCCTGGATCCTGCGCGGCGAGGCCGCGGACGACGCGCCGGCCAGCGCCGCCTTGTCGCTGCCCGATGGCGGCTGGGCCTGGTGGTCACGCCTTTCCGGCCAGCAGTACCTGCAGCTGGCGTTACCGGAACCGACCCTGACGCTGGCTCGCCGCGATCCGGCCGTCTGGCTGGCGGCCCAGCCGGCCTTGGCGGAACTCTGGGGCGAGAGCCCCATCCAGCATCACTATCAGCGCCCCAGCATGCTGGGGCGCACCCGCGTGCGGGAGGGTCGAGTGTGGCGGCTAGGGGACGCTGCCATGGCCATCGATCCCCTCTCCGGCCAGGGCATCTACAATGCGCTCTCCTCTGCCCATGGCCTGGCGCCGGTTCTCAATAGCCTGGTTGAAGGAGCCAGCCTCGCCCCTCTGGAGCGTTTCCACCAGCGGCGTCAGGATGCCCAGTACTGGCGCTTCGCGCGGGCCGGGCGGGACTTCTATCGCCAGGCCATGGCCGCCGACCCCGCCCCTTACTGGGCGGCGCGTTGCCACTGGCCCGATCTTCGGCCGCTGCACGTGCCGGAGCCTTGGGCACACGTTCGGGTCGGCCGCGGACTGGCTGTCGTCGGCACCCGCCTGGCCGAGCGTGAACTTGTCTTTACCCCGGATCAGCCCTTGGGGATCCAGGCGGTGGCAGGAGTGGCCCTGGCGCCCCTGGTCGGGGCCATGCAGGCCGAGGATAGTGCCCGGGTAGCTGCGCTACTGGCCGAGGCGGGTTCTGCGGCCCCTGCGGTGAGCCGTTGGTGGTCGGATCACCTTGATTGGCCGGCGTTGCCGGCTGTAACCCCTGCCACTGCCGTTTCGCCGGCCGACTCCGCCAGCCAATAGCCCAAGGCGTGGGCCGCGGCGAAGCTGGCACCGCCCAGGGGCGGCGGTGTTCCCGGTGGTGATGGACCCATCATCCAGGGCTGCCAGGCCGTTTCCCGAGCTCCCCAGACGCAGGCGTACCAGCGCTCGTCAGGGCCTGGCCGGGGTGGTCCCGGGGGCAGGCCCGCGGCACCGCTGATTGCCAACACCCCGGGCCAGGCCGCCGGATAGACCGGCGCCCCGAAGCGCGGGCTCGCGGCAACGATACGGGTGCCGGCGGTCTGCAGCCGTTCCACCGCCGCCTGCAGCCGCTCGTCGGCACGTGGCAGGCCCAGGCTGCACAGCAGCCAGGCCGGGGGTGCCTCGGCCTGCCACTCGAAGGCTGCTGCCAGGGCACTCGCGTCGGCGGTAAGGCGTTCTTCGAAGAGCTTGTAGAGGGCAATCTCCAGCCGTGGGAGGGGCAGATAATGGCCCAGGGTAGCGAAGATGGTACGACCATGACCCAGGCCATCCTCGGGACCGCCGCCGCGGAGAGAGTGGAAGCGTGCCAGGGCGGTGCCTGTCGGCACGCCGCTATCGATTACGCCCAAGGTCGGCGTCAGGAGCATGCTGCCGCCTCCATGACGATCAGCCGTCCTCCTCGGAGATGATAACGGGCATCCAGGTTACTGAAGTGTCCCCCCTGGTGGCTGATGATAAGCCGGGTGGTATCGCCCAGCACCTCGTCGAGCAGGGCGTCGAAGGCGCGGGCGGCCTCGGGATCCAGGGCCGCGGTGGGCTCGTCCAGCAGCACCAGGCGCGGCCGCTTGAGCAGTGCCCGGGCCAGGGCCAGTCTCGCCCGTTGGCCACCGGAGACCTTGCCGCCGAGGTCGCCCAGCTCGCTGTCCAGCTCCTCCGGCAGGGTGGCCAGCCAGTCGGCCAGGCCTACCCGCGCCAGCACCTCGCGCAGTTCGCCGTCGCTGGCCTCGGGGGCCAGGGCGCGCAGGGTTTCCGCCAGACTGCCGCGCAGCAGGCTGGGGTGCTGTTCCACCCAGGCAACCTGCTTCAACCAGTGGCGGCGGGAGAGCGCGGGGAGCGGTACGCCATCCACGTGGATCTCGCCCGCCTCGGGTGTTTCCAAGCCCAACAGCAGACGGATAAGGCTGCTCTTGCCGGCTCCCGAGGGGCCGTCGATGAGCACCTTGCGGCCCGGCGGAAGCGTGAGGTCGACACCGTCCAGCAGCCAGTCGGCCTGTCCCGAATGGCGGAAACGTACCCCTTCCAGACGAAGCGCCCCGGGCCCCGATGGCAGCGCGCCCCGGTAGGGATCGCTCATGGTGGGTTCGGCGAAGAGTTCGGCGAGACGAGACGCGCTGACCCGGGCTCGCTGCCAGCCCCCGTAGAGCCCGAGCAGGCCGCCGATGGGCGCCATTACCATGCCGAGATAGGCCAGCAGGGCCACCAGTTCGCCGAGCTGCAAGCGCCCTTGGATTACCAGATAGCCACCGCCCAGCAGCACCCCGGCCCGGGCCAGAGCGAGGATCAGCTGAGGGCCCATATCGCTGAGAAAGCCCACCCAGCGGACTGCCAGCAGGCGCCTCAGTTGATCGTGGCCGAGTCCCTGGAGGCGATTGAGCCGCGCCGCCTCCAGGGCCTGGCCTTGGAACCAGGGGCCATGCGCGAGGGTGTCCTGCCAGAAGCCGGAGATATCGCCGCTCTGTTCCCGCAGCGCCTGCTGGCGCTGGGTCAACGTCGGGCGCCAGGCGCGCAGCCAGAGCCACTGGATGGGCACCAATACCGCTACCAGGAGCATCAAGGTGGGGCTGAACAGTCCGATCATGGCGAGTGCCCCGACCAGCCCCAGCAGATTGCTGAGCCCGCTGAGCAGCCCGTCCAGGGCGAAGCCCTGAAGGATCGACAGGTCGCCATCGAGCCGGCTCATCAGGTCGCCCCGGCCTCGGGCCTGCCAGCGGGCCGGGGCCAGGCGCAGCAGATGGCGCAGCAGGGAGCGGCGCAGCGACAGCAGGAGCCGGGCGGAGAGCGCCACATGCTGAAGGCGCGTCAGCCCCTGCAAGCCCAGGGCGGAGAGCCCCACCGCTACCAGGGCGCCGACATAGGCAGCCACCGTGGTGAAGTCGCCCTGCATCAGGCCGTGATCGATCAGTCGCTGGGTGAGCAGCGGGGGCAATAGCGCGAGCAGGGTCGCCACCAGGCTCAGCGCCAACAGCCGCACGAGTGCCGGACGCCGCGCCCTGAGCGGGCGGTAGAGCCAGCTCCAGGGCAGCGACCGGGACGTCTCAGGCTCGCTCATCGGCACATCTCCTCAGCGAAAGTGGCCGGCGACTCTCGGGGAGCCCCGGCCAAAGAGCACTACGCCGCGGCAATCTAGAAGCGTGCCACCTTCAGCGTTGCCGTGCTCATGTCACCGGGCAGGCGGATGCGTCCCAGGTCGTTGAAGTCGTCATCGTAGATGGCGATATCGCTGGAGGCACCGCCCACATAGATGCGCGAGCCGTCGTAGGAGGTATTGATGACATAGTAGGTGTGGTCGAGGTCGATCACCCGGACGATCTCCCGCGTTCTGGCATCCAGCTTGCTGAGCTGGGTGTAGACGCCGTAGAAGACGTCGCGCTCCCGGGGATCCGAGACCATGGAGAAGATGATGAACTCGAAGGGAGCGATCTCCTTGTTCTCGGTCTCGCCGCTGGTCAGGTCGATCCGGCTGATGCCCCAGTGCCAGGCCTCGTTCTCCTCGCCGGGATTCTCCGCCACCGTGTAGGGACGCACGAGCTCGTCCGTGACCTCGCCGATGGACCACATCGCCAGGGAGTCGGGAGGACTGAAGTCGGGGCGATCCCAGTTGCGGTTGGCGATGGCGATCTCGGTGTCGCCGTTCTGCGGGTCGACCCGGTAGATGTCGGCTCCGGCAAGGTAGAGGTAGCCATCTGCGGCGGCGCCCATGGTGGTGACCTGGCGCGGAGCGGGGAAGGTAGCCAGGGGCTTGGCGTCGAGGCCCGCCGAGGTGTCATAGACCGCCAGCTGCGGTTCCAGTACCTCGTAGCGATCGCGGTGGAGACGTACCCGATCCTGCACCGTGTAGAGGCGGCTACCGTCTGGGCTCACTGCCAGTGAGGCGAGCACCTTGGCGCGCACGTCGCCCTCGGACTGACGGGCGCGGAACACCTCCTCGCAGCTGGTGAGATCGATGCCCACCACGTCCTCCCAGCGGTTGTGCAGCACATAGGCGATGCGCTCGTCCGGCGAGAGCTGCAGGGTGCCGGAGCCGAAGTCGCCCTCCACATCGCAGCTGCGCACCACCTCCCGGGCCTCGGGGTCGATCACGTAGAGCTGGTTGGGGTGAGCCATGGTCACCAGGTACTCGCGCGCCTCGCCGGTACCGGTCTCAGTGGCAAGAAGCGGTTGGGCCGAGAGAGCCAGCAGGACCGCCAGGGCCAGGTTGAGTCGTTTCGTCACGGAGCTTTTCATCACTTCTCGCCTCCCGGGTAGACGCTGTCGAGCTTGCGCCAGTCATCCTCGGCACGGTCGGCCCCGTCCCCCCAGCGGGGGTAGGTGTTCATGGTGTCCGGCACCTGGGCGGGCCACCAGCAGGGGTCGGCGCAGCCGTAGAGGTCTGCCTCCATGGGCTGGCACAGCGAGGCCACGCCGCCGAAGGGGTCCACCTCCCAGCCCGGGTCGAAGCTGGAGGTACAGCCGGCAATGGTCTGCATGGCCTGGACCTCTTCCAGGGCCTCCGGGGTCGCGGCCCGCTCCATCTCGCGGGCCTTGCGGTTGAGGGGCGCCAGCCCCAGCTCGGTCAAGCTCTTCTTGTTATGAGTCATGCGCTCTGCCTCCCGGCCAGGGGGCCGTCGAGAAAATCGGGGTTGTGACGCAGGATGCGGGCATAGGCCTGGATGCCGAAGTCGACCCAGTCGCGCATCAGATCGCAGTAGTGGTAGGTGGGGGTCATGACATCGCCGTAGCGGGCGTAGCTCTCGTGGTAGCAGCCCCCGGAGCAGAGGTTGCGGATGCGGCAGTTGCTGCAGCCGCGCTCGGAGCGGTCGCTCCTGGCCTCGATGAACTGCTTGAGGCCGGCGTGGTCGAGCCCCTCGCTAACACTGCCGAAGGTGGGCATCTCGGAGCCGGTAAAGCGATGACAGAGATGCACGTCGCCGGCATGGTCGACCGACACCAGCCCCAGCCCGGCGCCGCAGGGCACCGCCTTGCTGCGCCCCTCCCAAAGATCGGTGAGCAGCTGGTTGAAGTTGCCAAAGCCGATGTCGCGGCCCTGGATGGCAGCCTCGACTGCACGCTCGCCGAGCTCGACCATGCCGTCGAAGACCTGCTTGAGCTCCTCTGCGGTGAGGTTGTAGGCGGCCATGTCGCCGGAGGTGACCGGGGCGAAGCCCGCCTCGGCGAAGCCCAGCTCGTTGACCAGATGGTCGTGGATACCGACCACGTCGGTGATGCCACGGGTCAGGGTGACCCGGGCGCCCACCGGCCGCGAGCGGTAACTGGCCAGCAGCGGCGCGATACGCTTGGCCACCAGGTCGTAGGTGCCCTGGCCGTTGACGGCGATGCGGTTCTTGTCGTGGATCGCCTTGGGGCCGTCCATGCTCACCGTCAGGCCGAAGCGGTGGGCGTCGAAGAAGGCGATCTTCTCCTCGCTGAGCAGGGTGGCGTTGGTGGTCAGGGTGAAGTCCACCGCCTTGCCGAGCCCGTGGATGCGCGCCTCGGCCCAGTCGACCACTTGACGGATCAGCGGCATGTTGCTGAGCGGTTCGCCACCGAAGAACACGATGTTGTAGCGGTCCCGCTGCGGAGCCTCGCGCAGCATCATCTCGATGGAGGCCTGGGCGGTGGCCAAGGCCATCTTCTTGCCGTCTCGAGGATTGTCCAGGTCTTCCTTGTAGCAGTAGCTGCAGCTCAGGTTGCAGCCCGTGTTGACGTTGAGCACCACGGTGGAGAGCGGGAACTGCTCCACCTTGACGCTGGGATTGTAGGCCTGGACGGAGCCGTCGGTGATCAGCTTCAGCGCCTTGAGCTGTTCCAGGCGCGCCTGGATATCGTCGTCGCTGGCGCGGCGGGTCAGGTTTTCCGGCAGTTCCCCACTGTCGAGCCCCTCGCCACGCCCGGCCAGGGCCAGCAGCTCCTCGCTCAGAGCATCGGGGGCGAACAGGCTGGTGGTAGGGATGTGAAACCACAGCGGCTGGCCTTCCACTTCCACCCGATGCAGGTTCTGGGGGATCGCTTGCAAGATTCCCATGATGATCTCCTGGTTCTGGTGTTAGCGAAGCGGCGGATTGTTCCAGCGCTGCACGGTAACGATCAGTTGGGCCTCGTCCTGTATGGCTTCCTGGCCCAAGACGCTGGCGGTGACACGAAGGTTGCCCACGCTGTTGGCGTTGTACTGGCGCAGCGGGTTGGGCCCGGCACCGGCCGGCGAGAAGATGCCGGTGGCGGCGTCCATCACGCCGGCGAACTTGGCGTCCTCGTCGCGCTCGGCGATCTCGTCCCAGGGGGCGACGCTCCAGCGTACCGGCACCTGGCCCAGGGGGATGCTCTCCGCGCCTTCACCCAGATAACCCATGGCGCTGAAGACGCCGCTGACCGGCGGGGTCTTGTCATTGCCGATACGTGCCACGCCGAGAGGAGGACTCACCTCGAGGCGATCCACCTGGCGGTAGCCAGCGAGCAGCTGCTCGTGTGTCTGTCCGCCGACACGAAGTGGCAGCCAACCGGGGGTCAGGTCGGCGCTCGCCTCGACGTTCAGCACCAGGCGGTGGTTGCTGCGTTCCACCACCTCACGCACGGTCACGTCCGCGCCGAGGTTGATCTCACCTTCGTCAAGGCCCTGGCCCAGCAGTACCAGGCGGCTGCGCTCGCCGGCCTTCAGCGAGGCGGGAAGGCTGGCCACCAGGCCGGGCTCGTTCCCGTCACGGGGCACCATTTCCACCATCATGCCGACGGCCTCGTCGCGGTCGTCGAAGATGCGTCCGCTGGGCCGCTCGCCGGAGAGGTCCAGCACCTGCTTGAATTCGTGGTCGTTGAGGCTCAGGCTGGCGCGCCACTCGTAGCCGGTATAGACGATGGCCTGGCCCTCGCCGGTCAGTGGGCGGCCGTTGGTAAAGGCGCCGTCAAGACGCATGGAGTAGGCATCCTCGCCCGCGGCGGCGGTGATGGTCACGTCGGCATAGAACTCGCCCTCGCCGGGCCAGTGGCCCCACAGCTGCCAGTCGCCTTCGGGAGAAACCGCCTCGGCCGCCTGCCAGGTGTCCCAGGCCTCGCTTTCAAGGCCCTGGGTTTCGGCCAGCCAGGGGGCGATCTCGTGCAGGGCAATGTCCAACCAGTCCCGGTCCCGGGCCATGGCCTGGTATTCGATGGTCTGGAACTGGCCCACGTGGAAGTGCACCAGGTGCTCCCACTCCTCCAGAGGGCGCTGCTGCAGCTGGGCGCGGCCGCCGGTGTGGCAGCGAGCACACATCTCCTGGTAGCTGGGGTGATCGAAGGACTCGATGCGGTTTAGCCGACGCTCGATCAGCTCGCGCTGGGAGGCGCTCTCTTCAGGGGCGAGCCCCTGAGTGTCTGCCAGGTACTTGACGATGTCGCGGCGCGCCTCGGCGGGTAACTCCAGACCATGCATGATCTGCATGCGCGCCAGCGTCATGTCCCAGCCCTCCGGGGTCTTGCGCTGCTGGCTGATGCGGCTCCAGTTCTCGGGGCCATCCTGGGACTGGTGGCAGGCGGTACAGTAACGATCGATGGCCTCGCTACCGGGGGAGGCTTGGGCCAAGGCCGGTAACAGCAAGGCCAGGCCGCACAGGCTAGCGGGTAGTGCTGGTCTCATCACGGGGAGTTCTCCTCGCGTTGTTATTGTCTTGATGCACGCCTGCAGTCGACGCGGGCGGCACCGGGGTCGAGGTGTAGTGCCTTTGTCCTCCACTTGCACACACTGAGCCTGACAGAAAAAATTATTTAATTTTCAAGATATTAAGGTTTTTCTTTAGGCTTTCCTTTGCCATTTTCCCGGTTAGCGGGGCTGAGCGATGCTTCAAGCTGCGACAGTGGCGTCTTGCCTTGAGACACTCGGTTTCCTCGCCTCCCACAGTCTGCGTTGGTAGCTCCTCCCTCCGCCAGCAGTGCTTGAGTTCGTCCTGCCTTCGGCTTGCCTGGTGATCTGATACCTATCCATTGAAGCCAATGATTGGCTTCGTGTCTTTTATCTCATGATTTCTCGTGTCGCAGGCATTTTGCCGATGCTGGCCCTTGCCCGTGATCGTCCACCTGAAAGTAGCTCTACCTGGGCTTGCAACTTATGTCTGATGGCGTTGGATGGAAAAGTCGTTGCGCTCGACAGTGTGAGATAGCATCGTTCATTATTGCGTTTCAATAAGAGAAGCAAGAGGTATGCTTTTCGTGTCATAACGTGGGCTCTACCATCGCTAACAATGCCAATACCGTCGCCCCGTGGCGAAAGGAGGGAATGACCATGCGCAAGACCGCTAACCTGTTGATCGGCGCCTTGGCCGCCGCGTCTCTGAGTGTTGCTGCCCAAGCCCAGACCACCATTACCGTCAGTACCTGGGCGGGGCCCAACCACGGCATCAATACCATCGTCTGGCCTACCTGGAAGGCGTGGATCGAGGAAGCTACCGAGGGGCGTGTCACCCTGGACGTGGTGCACGACATGGGGCCACCGGCCTCGCAGATGGAAATCGTGGCCGATGGCATCGCCGACGCTACCTGGGTTTTTCATGGCTACAACACTGGCCGCTTCGAGCTGACCAAGCTGCCGGAATTCCCCACCTTTGAGGATTTCTCCTCCGAGCACGCCTCTGCCGCCTACTGGCGGACGCACCAGGAGCACCTGGCCCAGGCCGGTGAGCATCGAGGCGTCGATGTGGTAGCAGCCGGCGTGCATGGACCGGGCTGGATCTTCAGTCGTGAGCAGTACTCCACCCTCGATGACTTGATGAGCAAGAGAATCCGGGTCGGTGGCGGGGTGATGGGGGATCTCTCCAATGCCCTGGAACTGACCGGTGTGGCACTGCCGCCCACCAGCGTCTACGAGGCGGGCTCGCAAGGCGTCATCGACGGCGCGATGCTGGTGCCGGAGGGGCTGCGCAGCTTCCGCGTGGCGGAGGTCTTCCCCCATACCCTCAAGGTGGATGGCGGCTTCTATCGCGGCAGCTTCACCATCGTGGTCAATCCGACGATCTGGGACCGGATCTCGCCCGAGGATCGTGAAGCGATCGAGGCGGTCTCCGGTGAGCGCCTGTCGCGCCTGTTCGGCTACATGATGGATACCGTGGACGTGCGCGGCGTGGCCTTCGCCGAAGAGCGCGGCCATACCTTTACCGAACTCAACGGCAGCGACCTCGATACTCTGCGTGACATCAGCGATGCCTTGGTCCAGGAGTGGGCGGAAACGGTCAGCGAAAGCCGAGGCGTCGATGGAGTGGCGGCCATGCAGTACTTCCATGAACAACTGGCCGCTGCCGCCGAGGAGGAGAGCGTGGCCTCGCTGGTGCCGCAAGAGTTCCTGTGAGCCAGTTCCGGGGGCGATCATGTCGCCCCCTTTTTTAATGAGATACGTTAATTAGTTTGTTGTAGAGATAATGGTATCCAATAATGCCCTGTTTTGACTCCGGTCAAATAGGGCTTTTTCTTTTTCGCTATGATGAAAATACAGAAGAGATGATACCAGAGTGGGGAGGGCAAAATGGAAAGGCTGCCGGATTACATTCAGGGTGAGCGCGTGGTGCGCGACCTTCGCCGCCACGCTCCCGAGGCGCTTGAGATGTTGGCCTGTGATCTGGAACAGCCGCTGAATCGGCCGCTGGAGCGTGCCGTGGCGCGCAGTCTCGATGACGGCCGTGTGCCAGCCTTCCGGGCCGCCGAGGTGCTGATGCCGGCAATGATGACGACCTTCGCGGTGTGTTCGGCCGCCATCGCGGAGGAGGTCCTGTCCGAGCTGAAGGCGAGCTGCAACCGCTGCGAGGAGGTCGGCCGCTGCTGGCAGGCCATGCGCAATGACGCAGAAGCCGAGGCCTGCCAGGCGTTCTGTCCCAACGCCGAGGCCTTCATGGGGCTTGGCGGTAAGTAGCATCGGCAAGGGGGCGGAATGCGCCCCCTCATCATACTGATGCGGGGGTTACTGCCGCTTCGCCACCAAAGTCAGAATGTCATAGCTGGCCACAAGCTCGTCATCCTGATTGGTCACTGCCACGTCCCACATCACGACGCCCTGGGGATGCCCATCCGGTGAGGTTCGGCCCTGGTCGATCTTGCGCTTGCATGTCAGGCGGGCGCGGATGGTGTCGCCGGGGGCGACCGGGGCGATGAAGCGCAGGGTGTCCAGGCCGTAGTTGGCCAGTACGGGTCCCTCGCCCGGGTAGACGAACAGGCCGGCCACAGCCGACAGCACGAAGTAGCCGTGGGCGATTCGCTTGCCGAACTGGGTCTTGCGAGCGGCGATGTCGTCGAAGTGCATGTAGAAGTGATCGCCGGAGAGGCAGCCGAAGTTGACGATGTCGGCTTCGGTGACGGTGCGGCGGTGGGTCAACAGGGATTCGCCCACCTGCAGGTCATCGAAATGGCGACGGAACGGGTGTATATCGTTCTCGATCACTCTGGCGCCTCGGACGTATTCCCGGGTAACTGCCGCCAGCATGGTCGGAGACCCCTGAATGGCCGTCCGCTGCAGGTAATGGTGTACCGCTCGGATGCCCCCCAGCTCTTCACCGCCGCCGGCACGACCCGGGCCGCCGTGCTTGAGGATGGGAAGCGGGGAGCCGTGGCCGGTGGATTCCCTGGAAGCCTCTGCGTCCAGGATCTGCAGGCGGCCGTGCTGGGCTGCCAGTACCGGGATCATTTCCGCGGCGATGGCGGGGTCTTTGGTGGTGAGGGTGGTCACGAGGCTGCCCTTGCCCTTGGCGGCAATGGCCAGAGCCTCCTCGATGCCGTGGTAGGGCATCAGGGTGGCGACGGGGCCGAAGGCTTCGATATCGTGGGCACCACCGTCTTGCAGCGGGTTATAGGCGATCAACAAGTGCGGTGCGATGAAGGCGCCGTGTTCCACACCCAAGCCCACAGGCTTGAAGCTATCGTCCTTGCCGTAGACACATTCACAGGTTTCCAGCAGTCGGTTGATGGCGTCCTGGACGTCACGCCGCTGGTCGCAGGATGACAGGGCACCCATGCGAACGCCCTCCTCCTTGGGGTCGCCTGCAACGATCCTGGACAGCCGCTCCTTGATCTTGTCCGCCAATGCATCCAGATGTTCGGCGGGTACCAGCACCCGGCGAATGGCCGTACACTTCTGGCCTGCCTTGGCGGTCATCTCCTTCACCACTTCCTTGGCGAAGATCTCGAATTCCTCGTCTTCAGGCGACACGTCCGGCGCCAGGATGGCGCTATTGAGGGAATCCGCTTCGGCATTGAACGGAATGCTCCGCGCCATGATGTTGGGATGGTTCCTCAGTCTCAGGGCGGTATCGGCGGAGCCGGTAAAGGTGACGAAGTCCTGCTCTTCCAGCCGGTCGAGCAGATCTCCCGTGCCACCGATGATCAGTTGCAGCGCACCTTCCGGCAGCAGGCCGGAGTCGTTGATCACGCGTAAGGCGGCTTCCGCCAGGTAGCTGGTCGCGGTGGCCGGCTTCACGATGCAGGGCATGCCTGCCAGGAAGGCCGGCGCGAACTTCTCGAGCATGCCCCAAATGGGAAAGTTGAAGGCATTGATGTGAACGCATACGCCACGACGGGGCACCAGGATATGGGTGCCGTTGAAGTGGTTGTTCTTGCCCAGTTGGGCGACCGGACCTTCGTGAGCCACGTTGCCGGAAGGCAGTTCCTTGCGGCCGATGGAGGCATAGGCAAACAGGGTGCCGAAGCCGCCCTCGATATCGATCCAGGAGTCCGCCCGGGTGCAGCCGGCATGGTGGGAGATGGCGTACAGCTCCTCCTTGCGGCCTTGGATGTAAATGGCCAGCTCCTTGAGGAGGGCTGCGCGCTGTTGAAAATCGAGAGCCAGCAGATTTTTCACGCCGGTATGACGGGCATAGTCGACGGCTTCACCGAAATCGATGGTTTCTTCGTGGGTATAGGCCACGGTCTCGCCGTTGATGGCGCTGCGCAGTGCCCGGGCTTCGGTCTCACCGAACCAGTGGCCTGCAACGTAACTCTGTAGAACTGACGACATTGGGCGTTCTCCCGGGAATCTGTCGTTATCACGGTAAGCGAAGCCGGCGCTGAGGCCGGCTCTGGGAAGAGGGTGAGCAGGCCTCAGACTTCGTCGTAATCCAGCATCACCCTGTCGCTGATCGGGTAGCACTGACAGGACAGCACGTAACCCGCCTCGACCTCGTAGTCTTCCAGGGCGTAATTGGCATCCATCTCTACTTGCCCTTCGACCACCTTGGCCTTGCACGTGGAGCAGACCCCTGCCTTGCAGGAGAAGGGCAGGTCGGCGCCCATCTCGTTGCCGGCATCGAGGATGCTCTGGGTGTTACGCGTCAGGTCGAAGGTGAGGGCCCGGCCATCGGCACGAACGGTCACTCTGCTTACCGCCTGCGGATCTACTGTGATTTCCGCCCGGTCCTTGCGGGGAGGTTTGCCGCCGCCAACCGGCGTGAACAGTTCGTAGTGGATCTTGGCCTTGTCGAGGCCATGGCGCTGAAGCGAATCACGGACGGTTTCGGTCATGCTCTGGGGGCCGCAGATGAACGCGGCGGTGAGTGCTCCCGCGTTCAGCCAGCGATCAAACAGGGCGTCGCACTTGTTGGAATCGATGCGGCCGTTGTACAGGTCGATGTCCTGCTCTTCACGGCTGAACACGAAGACCAGGTTGAAGCGACTCATGAAGCGGTTCTTCAGGTCTTCCAGGCTCTCCCGGAACATGGTGCTGGCGGTGGAGCGGTTGCCGTAGAACAGGGTGACCTTGCTTTTCGGCTCGGTCTCCAGGGTGGTCTTGACGATGGACAGAATCGGCGTGATGCCACTGCCCGCCGCTACCGCCAGGTAGTCGCCTTCCCGCTCCGGATCCAGCTCCACGTGGAACTGACCCTGGGGCGGCATCACTTCCAGTGTCTGGCCGGGCCTGAGCTGTTCGTTGGCCAGGGTCGAGAAGCGGCCGCCGGGAACCTTCTTGACGGCGATGCGCAGCTCCCGGTCGCCGACACCGGTACAGATGGAGTAGGAGCGACGTACTTCCTCGCCATCGAGGTAAGTACGCAAGACCAGGTGCTGGCCCTGGCGGTAGCTGAAAGTGTCCTGCAGCTCTTCCGACAGGTCGAAGCACAGGGAAACGGCGTCCCGGGTTTCAGGCCGGACTTCACGAATGGTGAGAGGGTAGAACTTGTTCATGATTGTTCTGCTCTAGAGACATTTGAAGTAGTCGAAGGGCTCACGGCAATCGAGGCAGCGGTACAGTGCCTTGCAGGCGGTGGAACCGAACTCGCTGACTCTCTCGGTGTGATCACTGGCGCAATGCGGGCATGAGATGGTCTCCACTACGCCCTTGAGGGTCAGCTTGCTGGCGCTGCCCACCGGGGGCGCAATGCCGAAGGCCTGCAATTTCCGGCGCCCGGCCTCGGTGATCCAGTCGGTGGTCCAGGACGGGGACAGCACTCGGTGGACTCGGCCATTGCGCAGGCCCGCCAGGCGCAGGGCCGCTTCGATGGACGCTTCGATCATCTCGGTTGCCGGGCATCCGGAATAGGTGGGAGTCACATCCACCACCCACTCGCCGCCCTCTTCGGCAATGCGCCGGACCATGCCCAGTTCCACCACGCTGACCGCAGGTACCTCGGGATCCTTCACTTCGTCCAGAAGAGCCCAGAGCTCTGCCTCGGTAACCGGTTGGCTGCCGTCACGGGCAGGAATGCGATCGCTGGCGATGACCGGCTGGTCGTCCAGCAGCGACCGGGGTTCGGGTCTACCAGGTCTTTGCATCCGGATAAGCCCTCTGCAGAAACTGCATCTCGGCCAGGATATAGCCCAGGTGTTCAGTGTGGTGGCCGGCCTTGGCGCCCCGGTACATCCAGGCGTCTTCAGGCGGCGGAGTCAGGGTGGCTTCGGTCAGAACCTCGTTCACCAGGCCTTTCCAGTCCGCTGCCAACTGCTGCGGGTCGGGGCCGATACCGTTCTCGAACAGGGCCTGCTCGACTTCGTCGGCTTCGATCATCTCTCCGGTGAAGCGCCACAGGTCATCCACCGCGGTCTGCATGCGCCAATGGCTCTCCTCGGTGCCATCGCCAAACCGCTTGACCCATTCCGAGGAGCGGCGCAGGTGGTACCGGACCTCCTTGGCGGCCTTGGCGGCAATACCGGCGATGCGCTCATCCGGTGCCTCGGTCAGGGCGGTGATGGTGAAGTAGTGCCAGGCGTCGAAGAAGAACTGCCGGCCCATGGTGACGGCATAATCGCCGTTGGGCTGTTCTACCAACAGCGCGTTACGGTAGTCGCGGGCGTCACGCCGGAATGCCAGGTCGTCGGCGCTGCGGCCGTCGTCGATCAGCTCGGCGGCGTACTCGTACCAATTGCGAGCCTGGCCAACGAGATCCAGGGCCACGTTCATCAGCGCCATTTCCTCTTCCAGCGCCGGTGCCCTGCCGCACAGCTCGCACAGGCGCTGGCCCAGGATCATGTCGGAATCCGCCAGGCGTAGCAGAATCTCCTGCAGTGCCTCTTGCCGTGTCATTGCCTTGCTCATGGAAGTCTCCCTTACATGTGCCCGACTTCGTCGGGCAGCTCGTAGAAGGAGGCGTGGCGGTAGATCTTGTCGTCGGCCGGGTCGAACAGGACTTCCTTCTCGTCCGGCGAGGAGGCGGTGATGGCAGACGACGGAACGACCCAGATGGAGACGCCTTCGCTGCGGCGAGTGTAGAGGTCGCGGGCATTTTCCATGGCCATGTCGGCATCGGTGGCGTGAACGCTGCCGACGTGCTTGTGGTTGAGGCCATGCTTGCTGCGAACAAAGACTTCGTAAAGGGGCCAGTCAGCCATGACGCTTCTCCTCTCAGGCAACTTTCTGATTCTTGTGCTGCTGTTTCTCGGCATAGGCCTTGGCGGCCTCGCGTACCCAGCGGCCGCCTTCGATGGCGTTCCTGCGGGTTTCGATGCGTTCCTTGTTGCAGGGACCGTTGCCCTTGAGGACGTCGAAGAACTCCTGCCAGTCGATTTCGCCGAAGTCGTAATGGCCCCGCTCCTCGTTCCACTCGAGCTCCGGGTCCGGCGCGGTACAGCCCAGGAACTCCAGCTGGGGCACGGTCTGGTCGATGAACATCTGGCGCAGTTCGTCGTTGCTCTTGCGCTTGATCTTCCAGGCCATGGACTGCTGGGAGTTTGGTGACTGTTCGTCGGAGGGGCCGAACATCATCAGCGCCGGCCACCAGAAGCGATTGATGGAGTCCTGCACCATTTGCCTCTGCTCCTCGGTGCCCTCGCGCATCAGATCCAGCAGGATCTGGTAACCCTGGCGCTGGTGGAAACTCTCCTCCTTGCAGATCCGGATCATGGCCCGTGAATAGGGCCCGTAGGAGGTGCGCTGCAGGACCACCTGGTTGACGATGGCCGCGCCATCCACCAGCCAGCCAACCGTGCCCATGTCCGCCCAGTTCAGTGTCGGGTAGTTGAAGATGGAGGAGTACTTGGCCTTGCCCTGGTGAAGCCTGTCGATCTCTTCGTCGCGGTCGGCGCCCAGGGTCTCCATGGCGCTGTAGAGGTAGAGGCCATGGCCGGCCTCGTCCTGGATCTTGGCCATCAGCTGCAGCTTGCGCTTGAGGGTCGGTGCGCGAGTGACCCAGTTGCCCTCCGGCAGCATGCCGACCACTTCGGAATGCGCGTGCTGGGAGATCTGTCGAATCAGCGTCTTGCGGTACGCCTCCGGCATCCAGTTCTTGGGCTCGATCTTGATCTCGTCGTCGATGCGAGTCTGAAAGGCGCGCTCCTCGGGGCTCATCTCCTCGAGGGTCTTGAGCTTCTTGGTACCGGTCTCGACTAGCTGCGCGTACATGGTGACCTCCGCGTCGTCTCAATCAGGGGAACGCTTGTCGTCTTACCTTGGAGTATAATGACACAGAATTTTTTATCAATTTTGTTTATTGCGTGTCGCTTTATACCTTGGCATGACAAGGTGTCGTCATGACATGACAAATAAAGTTATTGAATGAGCAGGCGAGAGTCGCACGGCGTAGCGCTGTCCTAGAATTGATACAAAAAAGCCCCGCGGAGGGGCTAGAAAGAAATGCATGGGCGACAAGCGGGATCGCGAAAGCAGCGTGCTCGGCTCAGCGCAGATCCTTGACGCGCTTGGCCTTGCCCACGGAACGCATGACTTCTTCGACACCGCAAACGTCGACCTGGGTGCTGATTCCCACATAGGTCTTGATGGCGTGTTGCAGTTGGCCGGCCAACTGCTCGCAATCGATGGGGTCGCGGGCGACATCGTTGCTGCATGCCTCGACGCGCACGCACACCATGTCCAGGTTGCCTTGACGGCTCACTTCGATTTCGTAATGGGGCGAGAGCCGCTCGATCTTGAGGATCTGCTCCTCGATCTGGGTCGGGAAGACGTTGACGCCCCGGATGATCAGCATGTCGTCGCTGCGGCCGGTGATCTTGTCGATACGGCGCATGGGGCGTGCGGTGCCGGGCAGCAGGCGGGTCAGGTCGCGGGTGCGGTAGCGGATCACCGGCAGCGCTTCCTTGGTCAGGGTGGTGAACACCAGCTCGCCGTACTCGCCGTCCGGTAGCAACTCGCCCGTTACCGGGTCGATGATCTCGGGATAGAAGTGATCCTCCCAGATGGTCGGGCCATCCTTGGTTTCCAGGCACTCCATGCCGACGCCGGGCCCCATCACCTCGGAGAGGCCGTAGATGTCCAACGCATCGATGCCCAGGCGCTTCTCCAGCGCGGTTCGCATGTCGTTGGTCCAGGGCTCGGCACCGAAGATGCCGGCGCGCAACGGCAGCTGGTGGGGGTCGATGCCTTGGCGCTCCATCTCATCGGCGATGTTGAGCATGTAGGAGGGGGTGACCATGATGATGTCCGGCTGGAAGTCACGGATCAGTTGGACCTGTTTCTCGGTCTGGCCCCCGGACATCGGAATCACGGTGCAGCCCAGGCGCTCGGCGCCGTAATGCGCGCCCAGGCCGCCGGTGAACAGGCCGTAGCCGTAGGCCACGTGTACCTTGTCCTTGCGGGTGCCGCCGGCGGCTCGGATGGAGCGTGCCACCACGTCGGCCCAGGTGTCGATATCCCGCTGGGTATAGCCCACCACGGTGGGCTGACCGGTGGTGCCGCTGGACGCATGCACGCGCACGATGTCGCTCATCGGCGTGGCGAACATGCCGAAGGGGTAGTGGTCGCGCAGGTCGGCCTTGGTGGTGAAGGGGAGCTTGCCGAGGTCCTCGAGGCTCTTGACGTCTTCGGGGTGCAGGCCGGCACTGTCGAAGGAGCGACGATAAAAGGGCACGTTGTCGTAGGCATGCCGAAGGCTCCACCTGAGCCGCTTGAGCTGGGTGGCGCGCAGCTCATCGATGCTGGCGAGTTCCATCTGATCGAGAGCCGAGTTGTTGAGGCGTTCGACGGTCTGTGTCATCAGGCTTCTCCGGTCGGAGGATTGTTATAGTCGTTGCGCTGTATCAGAGGCACGCCGATGCAAAGGCCTGCTTGGCGATGATCAGGGCGTCTTTCATGCTTGGCTCTCTGCTGCAGTCTCTTCCAGGCGACGTACGCTGCCGCGGATCTTGTAGGAGCGGCCGCGGAACAGGGCGACTTCGTGACCGTGCTGGTTGCGCACGGTGATGTCGTAGATGCCGGTACGGCCGCGACGGCTGCGCTCCTCGGCGGTGGCGGTGAGCACGTCGCCAAGCTGGCCCGGCCCCAGGTAATCGATGCTGCAGCCGGCGGCCACGGTGGCCTCGTCGTAGGTATTGCAGGCGAAGGCGAAGGCGGAGTCGGCCAGGGCAAAGATGAAGCCGCCGTGGCAGTTGCCGTGCCCCTGCACCATATCCTCGCGCACCGTCATGGTGAGTACGGCTCGCCCCGGGGCCACGCTCTCGATGCGCATGCCCAGCCCCTGACTGGCGTTGTCGCGGGAAAACATGGTTTCGGCGCAGGCCTCGGCCAACTGCTGCGGGTTCAGCTCTGTATCTGACATGAATGGTCTCCGAGGACAGTTATCTCACTTCCCCTTGAAACTGGGTTTGCGCTTTTCCATGAAGGCGCTGACGCCCTCGCGATAATCGTCGGTGCGACCGGCGAGACGCTGAAGATCACGCTCCAGGTCCAGTTGGGCGTCGAAGTCGTTGTCTGCGCTGGCATGCAGGGCACGCTTGATCAGTGCCAGGCCGCGGGTCGGCTGGGTGGCCAGATGCCGCGCCAGGGTAAGCGCCTCGTCCTGCAGTGCCTCGTCATCCACCACTTTCCAGATCATGCCCCACTGCTCGGCCTGCTCGGCGCTGAGCTTGTCGCCCAGCATGGCCAGCCCCTTGGCGCGGGCCATGCCCACCAGGCGCGGCAGGGTCCAGGTGCCGCCGGAATCCGGAATCAGGCCGATCTTGCAGAAGGCCTGTATGAAGCTGGCCGAGCGTGCCGCCAGTACGAGGTCGCAGGCCAGGGCGATATTGGCGCCGGCGCCGGCGGCCACGCCGTTTACCGCGCACACGGTGGGGAAGGGCAGGTCGCGCAGAGCGCGTAGCATCGGGTTGTAGCGCTTCTCCAGGGACTCGCCCAGGTCCGGTGCTTCAGCGCCGGGGGCCACGGCACGGTCGGAAAGGTCCTGCCCCGCACAGAAGCCGCGGCCGCTGCCGGTCAGCAGCAGAGCGCGCACGCTGTTGTCCTGGCGAACCGCCTCGAGTGCCTCACGCATGGCGGCATGCAGTTCGGCGTTGAAGCTGTTGAGGCTGTCAGGCCGGTTCAATGTGAGGCGGGCGACACCGTCTTCCACGGTATGGAGCAGGGGCGTTTCACTCATTGTCGTTTTCCTGTGTTCAGTGCCCGTTGGTGATGGAGCATCATCCTGCGGCCCACTCTGCTGCCTGGATGGGAGCGTTCAGCCACCTCCGGGCGACGCAGGTTGGTGTATAGGTGCCCTCGCCTTGGGTACGGATAGGCGCGGCAATGGCTCGCGGCCTGCATGGGTGAGCCGAGCATGGGATCGAGTATAGGTTTTTTTTGATACGCATCAACTTTGCTAAGGTATATTAATCGTATCGTTTTTCGATAGGGAGGATTTTTTCTGTCTTTGGGTCAATGGTTTGTCCTGGGCAGCCATCACTGGTGTGGATAAGTTAGACCATGGTCTAAGGCTGGTCGCTCCATGCGACATTACCTCTCTAAGCCGTTAATAAGATTATTTTTTACGACACTTCGGTAGCACTATGCCAGGAGCGGGAACAGTCGGATGGTTTGATGTTTTATTACGCAATTAATAATCTACTGTGCTATCTCGTATCGGATTGAGGCAGAGTCGCTCATGCCTCGGCAAGCCCGGCAAATGCTCGGCCGTCCGCGAGATCCTGGATACAACCGTCGATATAGGCGGCCAGGCCTTCGGTTCGCCGCTTCGTGGTGTGCAGGGCCGTCGCCACGGCCAGCTCAACTGAGGAAGCGCGTCATGCCCTGTTATCGACTCGAAGGAGTGACTCCGGTGGTTCACCCCACCGCTTATGTGCACCCCACCGCAGTGTTGATCGGCGACGTCATCGTCGGCCCCGGCTGCTACGTGGGGCCCGGCGCAGTGATGCGCGGCGACTTTGGTCAGCTGGTTCTGGAAGAGGGTGCCAACCTGCAGGATACCTGCGTGATGCACGGCTTTCCCGGTTGTGTCACCAAGGTGGAGAAGGATGGCCATATCGGCCATGGCGCCGTGCTGCACGGCTGCGTGGTGGGGCAGGACGCCATGGTGGGTATGAACGCCGTGGTGATGGACAACGCCGTGATCGGTGCGCGCTCGATCGTCGCCGCCGCGGCCTTCGTCAAGACCGGCTTCGAATGCCCGCCCCAATCGCTGGTGGTGGGTGCGCCAGCCACGGTCAAGCGTGAGCTGAGCGACCAGGAGGTAGCCTGGAAACAGCAGGGCACCCGCGAGTACCAGCGCTTGACCGAGCGCTGCCGGGACAGCCTGGAGCCCTGTGAACCGCTAGCCGAGCTGGATAGCGATCGGCCGCGGCTCAATGCCGGCGATACCCAGCCCAAGCAGCAGACCCTCGGCAAGGAGCGGTAACGCTGCCATGCCGGCAGGCGAACTCGGGCTCGATCTACTCCAGGCCGCCGAAGCGCTGGTAGAAACTGGGGCCGGGGGCCGGCAGTGGGCCTTCGGCGGTTTCCAGGTGGCGATCCAGCCAGCGCTCGGCGCCCTGATAGATCTCACGATAGATGTTGCGGCAGAGCTGGCGAGCGTTGCGCCCTTCCCAGGCGGTGGGCAGCAGCTCTTCGGGTAGCTGAGGGTCGCGCAGTTGCACCTTGCGATATTCGTGGATCAGTAGGGTGCGGGCGATGAATGCGTCCTGATCGACTATCGGCTGTGCCTCACTCAGGCTCTTCCACAGCGGCCGGAACTGGGCGAGAAAACGATTGTAGCTCTCCGCCAGCTGATCCAGGTTCCAGCTTTCACGTACCTGCAGGCGCAGCGCCTTGGGGGCCAGGGGCTCGCTGGTCTCGCTATGCAGGATGATGGCATCTTCCGCTATGCCGAGTTCCTGAAGGAGGCCCAGAACCTCACCGCGATGCCGGCGCGGATGAGCCAGTACACCATTGGCGAAGGCACCGAAGCCCAGCCATTCAAGCTCCTCCTTGGCACGGGTGCGCTCGGCTGCGTCCAGCTGACCCAGGAAGACCAAGGTCCAGCCCCCGTCCCAGGCCTCGCCGTTACCGTAGTAGACACGCTTGAAGGCCTGTTCGAAGCGTCTGCGCCCCGGCCCGCTGAGGCTGTAGTAGCTGCGTCGTCCGACCTTTTCCCCCTGTAGCCAGGTTTCCTGGGTCAGGCGATAGACCGACGTTCGCACTAGGCGCTCGTTGACGCCGATGGGCTCCAGCAACTGGGAAATGCTGCCCAGCCACACGGTGCCTCCGCGGGGTACGATGGCATCGCCGTAGAGCGTGATGATCAGCGAGCCTGAGCGCAGCGGCCGACGGCTCTGAAAGTTGTCGATCAGAGAAGCAACGCACTCGGTAGCAGACGACATGGAAAGACGACCCCGGCAAGATGATGGATCCGCCAGTGATACTGGCAAGAAATATTGAAGATCCAGAGAGTATCACAACCAGGCTTACTGAAGATCGGGCCCAGTGCTTGAAGGGAGCATTCCAGCCGAATAAATGGTGATACGGGTGGATAATCGTATCGTTTCTGTTTCTCTCGCTCACCGCCGCCGGCACAGTGCCACCAGCCGCGCCTTGGAGGGCACGCCGAGCTTGGCATAGGCGCGCTTGCGGTAGGTTTCGGCAGTGGAGAGGGCGATATCGAGTTCGATGGCGGCGGTCTTGAGGGTATGGCCACGCAGGAGATACAGGCACAGCTGACGTTCGCGTTCGGAGAGCGGGGCGAGAATGGCGGCTTCCTCGGCGCTGGGTCGCTGTGGTGAGTCGGGGCGGGCCTGGCCGTAGTGGCGGCGGATCAGGCTCGCCAGCAGCGGGGCCAGGGCATCGAGCCGGGCCAGGTCGTCGTGGGTGAATGGACCGGCCGCGCTGCCGCGGTAGAGGTTGAGGTAGTAGACGCTCTGCTCGCCGGGTAGGGTGAGCGAGACTTTGTCGACCAGGTCGGGAAAGGCGAACAGGTGGCTGCGGTAGGCCTCCGGCATCGCCTCGGCCTGCATCGGGGTGACTTCGGCGGCTGCATCTTCGTTGTCCCCACCCATCAGCTGGCGCAGGCGCTGATAGTTGGGGTCCTGGCGGAACAGGCCGCCGGTGTAGAGCTCAGCCAGGCGACCGGCCACCCGCGGCGTCCGCTGGTTGTCGGCCAGCAGGCAGTCGACCTCGTCGCGGCCATCGAAGGCGAACACCATGCACTGCTCGATGCGCACCGCCCGTCGCAGCAGGGCCAGCAGGGCCTCGTCGAAGCCCGCCTCGCCCAGGCAAGCCACGCACTCCGCCATGGCCGGCATCAGGCTCGGCCAATCGGCGCTCTGCTCATCGCTGACTGCTGCCATCTCTTCCTCCGCCTGCAAGCGCCTTGTCCCGGCTTTTACGGGACAGTCGCCGTGCCCCCTTCGGGATAGTCTGTCAGTACGACAACGCCAATAGGAGCTGCCATGCGACCCGCCGGACGCGCCGAGACCGACTCGCTCTACTTCGATTATCCCCACTTTCCATTCGTGCGTCCCGCCGAGCTCGACGGGCAAGCGGCGCGTCACCGCGTTGCCATCGTCGGCGCCGGCCCGGTGGGCGTTACCGCTGCCCTGGAACTGGCGCGCCATGGCATCGCCTCGGTGGTACTCGACGACAAGGCCACCGTCAACGACGGTTCGCGGGCGATCTGCATCTCCCGCCACAGCCTGGAGATCCTGCAGCAGCTCGGCGTCGAGGCTCCCTTCGTGGCGAAGGGGCTGGGCTGGACCCGGGGGCGCACCTACTTTCGCGACCGCGAGATCTTGCGCTTCGAGATGCCCCATTCCGCGCAGGAACGCTTCCTGCCGATGATCAACCTGCAACAGCAGTACATTGAACGGTTCCTGATCGACAAGGTTGCCGAGAGCGATCTCGTCGAGCTGCGCTGGCAGAGCGCGGTGACCGGCGTGAGCCAGGATGCGGATGGCGTGATCCTCGAGGTGACAACCCCCGAGGGCGACTATCGCCTCGAATGCGACTACCTGCTGGCTGCCGACGGCGCGCGCAGCGTGGTACGCAAGGCGTTCGGCCTCGCACTGCACGGCGAGGCCTACGAGGGGCGCTACGTGATCGCCGATATCCGCCTGCGCTCCGACTTTCCCACCGAGCGGCGCGCCTTCTTCCACTCTCACGCCCTGCCCGATACCACCCTCCTGGTGCACAAGCAGCCCGACGACATCTGGCGCATCGATTATCAGCTCGGCCCTGACGAGGACCCGGAGCAGGCGGTGGAGGAGGCAAGCATTCGCAAAAAAGTTGGCCTGATCGTGCACAAGGTGCTGGGCGAAGGCGACGACTGGGAGCTGGAGTGGTGGAGCCTCTACAAGGCCCACACGCTAGCCCTCGATGATTATCGGCATGGAAGGGTACTGTTTATTGGTGACAGCGCCCACCTGGTGCCGATCTTCGGCGTGCGGGGGCTCAACAACGGCTTCGCCGACGCCGCCAACGCCGGCTGGAAGCTTGCCTGGGTGCTCAAGGGGCTGGCGCCGGAGCGGCTGCTCGACAGCTACAGCCCCGAGCGGCGCGGCGCCACCCTGGACGTCTTCGCCAACGCCGGCAAGAGCACCCGCTTCATGACCCCGCCGAGCCGCGGCTACCGGTTGATGCGCGATGCCGCCCTGGTTTTGGCCCTGCATAACGACTACGCCAGCGGCTTCGCCAATCCACGCCAGGTCACGCCATACACCTACGCCGAGAGCCCGCTGACGCTGACTGAGGCGGATGACTTCGACACCGGGCCGATGCCCGGCGCGCCGCTGTTCAATCATCGCCTGGGCGAGGGCAACTACCTGCTCGACCACTTGGGTAGCGGCTTCACCCTGCTGCACTTCAACCAAGCTGGTCGGGTCGACGCCGAGCTGGCCGAGCAGCTTGAGGCGCTGCAGGCCCGCGGCCAGCAAATCGGGCTGCTGCGCGTGGCCCGCGAGCCTGGGGCCGAGGGAGCTTTGGTCGACACGGATGGCAGCCTGTTCGGCGCCTATGGCGCCGAGCCGGGCAGTGCCTACCTGGTGCGCCCCGACCGTCACGTGGTGGCACGCTGGAAGCGCCTTGACCCTGTCGACCTGGAATTTGCCCTCGTTACTGCCTTGGGAGGAGAATGAAATGAGCGATACGACACTGAGCGATATGACACTGCCCTTTACCGACCTGGAGCGGGTCTACGAGCAACTGGCGCAGGCCCTGGACGACCTGCCGGAGGAGCAGGAGCGGCTGTTTCTCGCCCAGTTGGCGCTGGCGCTGGCCCACCGCGTAGGCGACGTCGAACGGGTGATGGCGGCCATCGAGGAGGCGCGGCAGGGAATCGCGGACGTCTCCCGTTGATGGCGACGGCTAGCCTCGAGTAAGTGAGGACTTACTTCTTTGGCCATATATTGAGCGGGGTCAAGGCGAACCATGGCAGAGGCGCTACGGTAAGAACTGGCCGTAGAGGAACGCCTTGATGAGTAAACCTCGACCTCCCCAAGAGTCCCGCCCGCCGCCACGTGACGAGAAGCAGCTGCACGACTTTCTCGAAGGCGAGCGGGCCCTGCTCGAACTCAGGTGCTGCGAGCCCAAGACACTGAGCGTGCTGATTCATGACTTGGCTCATCCCATGAGTCCATCGCTGGAGCAGGCGATTGCGCGCAGCCTGGCCAGTCGGGAGTTGGCGGATTTTGCTCCCGCTATCTCCCTGCTACCCGTGATGATGCGACGCTTCGGCCTCGATCCGGTCGCCTGCAGCCGCGACCCGGCCATCCATTCCCTGCGTACCGTTTGCAGTGCTTGCCCCAGGGTCGCGACCTGCTGGTTGGCGCTACGCCACGATGCCCCTCGGGAGGAGTGTCGGGAGTTCTGCCTCAATGCCGAGTCCTTGGAGAAGTCGCTACTTCCTCCGCAGAACGATTGAACGGATCGTGAGGCGCATTGCAACGGATCAGGTGGTGACCGCCCCCAGCCGCGCGAGCAGGTCATCAATCATGCCGATCTTGGCCTCGGCCTCACGGATCTGGGTGCAGAACGCCTCGCGCTTGTGCAACAGCCGGGCCTCCAGCTCGTCGCAAAACGGTGGCTCGGGGCGGAAGTGGGGCATCGCTTCGCGGATCTCGTCGATACTGAATTCCAGCTCACGGGCGCGGCGCACGAAGCGCAGCTCGGCCAGAGTCTGCTCGGTGTAGTCGCGGTAGCCGTTTTCGCGCCTGTGCGGGGGTGTGATCAGGCCGCGCTTCTCGTAGAAGCGAATGGTGTCGCGGCCAAGCCCGCTGGCCCTTTCCAGCTCGCCGATCAGCATGTGTAAAAACTCCTTGACTGTGGAGTTGGCTCCACACCTTACCATGGTTTGGCGAGCCCGCACGGTGGCAGCCCCGACATGGCAAGGGAGGCAGCGAGATGGAACCCAGGATCGAGGAGCGGCAGGTAGAGACCAGTGATGGTGTGGCCATCGCCGCCCGCTTCGTCACGCCCGCGGCGCCCAAGGCGGCGGTGTTGATCGCACCGGCCATGGGTGTGCCCCAGCGCTTCTATGCGCCCCTGGCCCAGTGGCTGGCGGAGCAGGGGCTGGCCGTGGCCACCTTCGACTACCGCGGCATGGGGGCGTCGCGTCCTTCGCGGCTGAGCGGCTTCCAGGCCACCATCATGGACTGGGCGCGCTTTGATGCCGCGGCGATGATCGAAGAGCTGGCGTATCGTGCTCCCCAGGTGCCGTTGCACTGGATCGGCCACAGCCTGGGCGGGCAGATCCCGCCGCTGGTGCCAGGACACGAGCGGCTCGAGCGCATCGTCACCGTGGCCTGTGGCAGTGGCTACTGGCGCGAGAACGCGCCGGCGCTGAAGCGACGGGTGTGGCTGTTCTGGTTCGGCGCCGTGCCGCTGCTCACACCGCTGCTGGGCTATTTCCCTGGGAAGCGGCTCAACATGGTGGGTGACCTGCCGCGCGGCGTGGTCGAGCAGTGGCGGCGCTGGTGCCTCGATCCGGAATACGCGGTGGGGGCGGAGCCCGGCGTGCGCGAGCGCTTCGCCGCCGTGCGCGCGCCGGTGGTCTCGCTCTCCTTCAGCGACGACGACTTCATGTCGGCGCGCAACACCGAGTCGTTGCACGGCTTCTATGCCAATGCGCCGTGCACGCTGCTACGCATCCGGCCCCAGGAGGCGGGCCTGGCCCGCATCGGCCACTTCGGCTTCTTTCGCGCCGAACACCAACAGGCACTATGGCAGCGCTACCTGCTGCCGGCACTGCAGGGGCGCGTGACGGAGGCTGCTGCAACGGCGAAAGCGAGCACGATGACGAGACCGTGAGTCAGGCCGGCACTTCCTGGCCCAGCAGTTCGGTTACCGTCTCGCCGACATGCCTGATGCCGGCTTCGACGGCGGGCGTCATCGCGGCGGCGTAGTTCAGGCGCAGGCAGTGGCGGTACTTGCCCGAGGCCGAGAACAGCGAACCCGGTGTGACATGCAGCCCTTCGCCGACCAGGCGTTCCTTGAGGCGTACGCAATCGATATTTCCCGGCAACTCCAGCCACAGCAGGAAGCCGCCCTGGGGATAGCTGACCCCGGTGCCGGCCGGAAAGTAGCGCGTCACCCAGTCGATCATGATGTCGCGATGCTGGCGATACTGACGGACCATCTCGCGCAGGTGGCGCTCGTAGTGACCGTGCTGGACGAATTCGGCCACCGCCAGCTGCGGCAGCGTGGCCGAGGCGCCGGTGGAGACGTACTTCATGTGCAGCACCTGGTCGCGGTAACGCCCCGGTGCCATCCAGCCGACCCGCAGCCCAGGCACCAGGGTCTTGGAGAAGGCGCTGCACAGCAGCACCCGGCCATCGTCATCGAAACTCTTGAGGGTGCGTGGCCTGGGCGTGTCGAAGGAGAGATCGCCGTAGATGTCGTCCTCGACGATGGCCACGTCGAAGCGCTGGGCCAGGGCGACCAGGGCCCGCTTGCGCGCCTCGGGCATGGTATAGCCGAGCGGGTTGTTGCAGGTGGGCGTGACCTGGATCGCCTTGATCGGCCACTGTTCCAGCGCCAGCTCCAGCGCCTCAAGGCTGATGCCGCTGCGCGGGTCGGTGGGGATCTCCAGCGCCTTGAGCCTCTGCGCCTTGAGGATCTGCATGGTGCCGTAGAAGCTCGGTGAGTCCACGGCGACCACATCGCCGGGCTCGGTCAGGGTGCGCAGGGCGAGTGAGAGCGCCTCCTGGCAGCCGGTGGTAATGATCACGTCGTCGGGATGCAGCAGGCAGCCCGACTTGTCGGCCAGCCGCACGACCTGCCGGCGTAGTTCGAGGCTGCCCTGCAGGCTGTCGTAGTTGAGCCCATGGGCTGCCACATGCCGATGTAGGGTACTCAGTTGGCGGTGCAGGGGGCGCAGGCTGGCGGCATTGAGGTCGGGAGTGCCGCGCCCCAGCATCAGCAGGCGATCCTCAACGGGGGAGCGTGCCACCAGCTCCAGCACCTGGTCCCACTGGGACACGTCCAGCGGACGCTGGGCGGGGCGCGATGCCTTGGGTAGCACACCCGGGGTTGGCCGGGGCAGCACATAGTAGCCCGAGCGCGGGCGCGCTTCTGCGAGGCCGGACTCCTCGAGCCGCCGGTACGCCTCCTGCGCCGTGGAGACGCTGACGCCCAACTCGCGGCAGAGCGCACGCACGGAGGGCAGCCGATCGCCGATGCGATACTGCCCTTGCTCGATGCGCTGGGTCAGGGTCTGCGCGACCTGGTCGTAACGCTTCATGACAGTTTCACCGGACTATTCCCCTCTTCAGTACAGAAGGCGCATAAGTGGGCGATACAGCGACAGGATAGACGAATCTGTATCGTAAAACTATTTTTGTTCTGAATCTGTATTGGTTTTCCGCGTGATCATAGCCTGTCAGAACCCACCGACAGGAGATATACGCCATGATTATAAAACGCCTTCTTCAGCTGTCCCGTTTATACAGGGACCAGCAGCAGCGCCACCGTTCACGGCGTGATCTGCGCGATCTCGACGATCATTTGCTGGCCGACATCGGGTTGGATCGGGACACAGTCGAGCGTGAGGTGAGCAAACCGTTCTGGCGATAATAGCCGGCACGACGCGGGAACCCCGGGGCGTCGCGGGAAACCTAAGAGTAAGCAGATGAGCGACCCGGCAGCCAAGGAGGAGCCAGCCATGATCGAGATACTGCCCGCCCCCGCGTACGTGGCGGCGTTCCGTATAACAGGCACGCTGCACAGTGCGGACTACGACGAGTTGATTCCTGCAATCGAATCGAAGCTCGAGCACAACGAGCATATCGGTGTGCTGGCCGACATGACCGACTTCGACCACATGACGGCTGGTGCCCTGCTGCGTGACCTGGGCTATGCCATCAGCAAGCTGGGCGAATATCACCGCTTCAAGCGTGCCGCGGTGATCGCCGACAAGCGCTGGATCGAGACCACCACCAAGCTGGCCGGCAAGCTGTTCCCCAATACCGAAGCGCGCCTTTTCCATGCCGGAGAGCTGGAGGAGGCAATGCGCTGGGTCGCCGGCTTTCGCAGCGACTTGATCAACGGCGGGCTATGACAGCGCGGCAGCCGCCGCCTGTTCGCTGTGCCACTGGCGCAGCAGCCAGGCGAAGATCAGCCCCAGGGCGAGCAGCCACAGCCCGGCGGCGGCCAGTAGCCATACGCTATCGGCCAGGCGCAGCACCAGCCCGCCGAGGCTGACTCCCACCGACTGGCCCAGGAACAGGCAGCCGGCGAATACCGCCATGGCGGTGCCGCGCATGGCGGGCGCCATCTGGGTGGCGTTGATCTGCAGCGTGCTGTGCATCATGTAGAAGCCGAGGCCGGCGCAGAAGGCACTGGCGGTGGCCAGGGCCGGCTGTGGCGCTAGTGCCAGCCCGACGAAGCCGAGCCCCATCAGCACGCCGCCGCCCGCGGCCAGGCCCGGTTCGCCCAGCCGGGCCACCAGCGGCCGCGCCAGGGCGGCGAAGATCAGCCCGCCCACGCCGAACAGTGCCACCATCAGTCCCGCCTGGGTCAGCGAGACCTCCAGGCTGTTATAGAGGTGGCTGGCGACGAAGGCCAGGGCGCCGAAGGCGGCGATCCCCTCGAGGAACACCAGTGCCAGGATGCGCCGGGCGCGGGCGATCAGCAGCACCTCGCGAATGCGTGAGAAGAAGGCGATGCGGCCCTGGTCGGCCTTGGGCGGCGACAGGGCCGGCTGGCGCCGCAGGGCTGCGAGCAGCAGCCCGCCTGCGGCGACGAACAGCAGGGTGAGCAGGGCGAATGCGGCCTGCCAGCCCAGCGTGTCGGCCAGAAAGCCACCCGCCACCTGGCCGCTGATCAGCCCCATCACAGCCCCTGAAAGCATGTGTGCCAGCGTCACCTGGCGCCTCTCGTAGGAGACGTTGTCGCCGACCCAGGCCATGGAGAGCGGGATGATGGCGGCGGCGGTGGCGCCGTTCAAGGTACGAAACGCCAGCAGCATCGGCAGCGATTCGGCCAGCGCCGAGCCCAGCGCGCCCAACGCGCAAGCCAGGGTGGCCAGGCCGATCACCCGCAGGGTGCCGTGGCGATCGCCCAGTGGGCCGTAGGCGAGTTGCATCACGCCGTAGGCGATGGCGAACAGGGTGATGTTCTGCGCCACGTCGGCCACTGGCCGGGCGAAGGCCTGCGACAGCGCCGGCAGCATGGCGTCGGTGACGCGCATCGAGGCCATGCTGGCGAAGCCGGCCAGGGCCAGCAGCAGGATGACCAGGCGGGGAGGGGCGGTGTCACTCATCGCTACGAGCGTGCCTGACTGGCGGCGGCAGCCTGGCTGGCCGGACGTACCAGTACCAGGTAAGCCACCAGGGAGAGCACGCCGCCTAGGCCGATGGAGATGGCCATGGTGAGCGAGGTGCCGTCATGAAACCGGCCGACCAGCGCCCCGCCGAGGGCGGCGATGGTCATCTGCAGGAAGCCGAACAGCGAGGAGGCCGAACCGGCACACTGCGGATTGGGCGCCAGCGCCCCGGACATGCTCTGTGGCATCACGATACCGAAGCCGACCAGGAACAGGATATGCGGACCGATCACCGCCCACGGCGTATAGACACCTGCCGCGGCGAGGCCCGCCATGATCGTACCGGCCAGGGCGCAGATTGCCGTGGCCAGCAATAGCAGGCGATCGCGCCCCAGGCGATGGCTGTAGCGACCGCTGACCAGGGTGCCGCTGAAGAAGCCGGCGACGATCAGGGTGAAGCCGATCCCGTAGCCGAAAGGCGTCATGCCCATGAACTCGATCAGTACGAAGGAGGAGCCGGAGAGAAACGCGAACAGGCCGGCGAAGCCGCTGGCGTTGACCAGCGTATAGCCCATGAAGGCGCGCTGGCCGAGTAGCATACGGTAGTTGCTCAGGATGGTGGCGGGATGCACCGACTGGCGATTTTCCCGCGCCAGCGGCTCCGGCATGAGCAAGGCGAGGACCAGGAGCATCACCGCGGCATACAGCGTCAGCAGCAGGAAGATCGAATCCCAGCCGAAGAACAGCAAGAGCCCCGCGCCGACGATGGGTGCCAGTGCCGGCGCGAGCGCCATGGTACTCGCCATGTAGGAGAGCACGCGCCCGGCCTCGAGGGGGCCATGGATGTCGCGCACCGCGGCGCGGCCCAGCACCGGGCCGGCGGCACCGCCCAACGCCTGAAGGAAACGCCCGGCCAGCAGCCACTCGATGCTGGGAGCGAAGGCGCAGAGCAGGCTTGCCAGCAGGAACAGGCCGAAGCCGGCGACCATGACCGGTTTGCGGCCGAAGCGATCGGAAATCGGGCCGCAGAACAGCTGCGCCAAGGCGAAGCCGGCCATGTACAGGCTCAGCGTCAGTTGAATCTGGTCGGGGCCGGTATCGAGCGCCTCGGCCATCGCCGGCATGGCGGGCAGGTACATGTCGGTCGCCAGCGGGCCCAACGCGGTCAGCGCCGCGAGGGTGATCACCATGGCGGGGGACTTCAGCCTCAGCACATCGATGTCTCCAGAGCGAGTGTCCAGAACCAGTAATCAACGGCCGACGGGCATCGCTCTCCCGGCTCGATTCTCGAGCCCGGGGAAGCGACGCCCGCCAGTCGTTAGCTTGCTTATTGTAGCCGAAATGGGCCGCGATTGCTCAGCCCGCGTCGGGCTGCTCGCTCGGGGCCGCTTTGGCGAAGGCCTTCAGCTCGCGGCAGTGCGCGGTGATGCGCTGGATTCGCGGATAGGCGGAGAGATCGCACTCGAAGCGCTCGGCGTTGAACACCTGAGGCACCAGGCAGATATCGGCGAGCGTCGGGGTGTCACCGTGGCAGAAGTCGCCGCTGCCCGCCTCCCGGGAGAGCATTGCCTCCAGGGCGTCGAAGCCGCCGGTCACCCAGTGGCGGTACCAGGCCAGCTTGGCCTCTTCATCCAGTTTCAATTCGTGGACCAGGTACTTGAGCACCCGCAGGTTGTTGAGCGGGTGGATCTCGCAGGCCACCATCTGGGCCAGGGCGCGTACCCGGGCCCGCTCTGCCGGCTCGAGCGGCAGCAGCGCAGGGCTGGGGTGGAGCTCATCCAGGTACTCGCAGATCGCCAGAGACTGGATCAGGGTGGTGCCGTCGTCGGTAACCAGCGCCGGCACAAGCCCCTGGGGGTTATGTGCACGGAAGGTCTCGCTGCGCTGTTCGCCCTTCACCAGGTTGACCGTGGCCTGGTCGTACTCCAGGCCCTTGAGGTTGAGCACGATGCGCACCCGGTAGGCCGCCGACGAGCGGAAATAGCCGTATAGCGTGGTCATGGTTGCCTCTCCTAGCCGTTCACTTGGGCTGGTTTATTTTGGCTGGTAGGGCACTACCTGCTGGTCGATGGCACCGAAGATGCTGTTGCCTTGGCGGTCGAACATCTCGATGCGTACGCGGTCGCCGAAGCGCATGAAGGGTGTCTTGGCCGCACCGTGCAGGATCTGTTCCACCATGCGTACCTCTGCCAGGCAGCTATAGCCCACGCCGCCGTCCGCCACCGGCTTCCCGGGACCGCCGTCGGGGTCGGGATTGGAGACGGTGCCGGAGCCGACGATGGCACCGGCGCCCAGGTAGCGGGTCCTGGCCGCATGGGCGACCAGCTGCGGGAAGCTGAAGATCATGTCGGGGCCGGCTTCCGGCTCACCGAACTTCTCGCCGTTGAGGTGCACCGTCAGCGGCAGGTGGACCTTGCCGTCCTGCCAGGCATCGCCCAGCTCGTCGGGGGTGACGCAGATCGGCGAGAAGGCGGAGGCCGGCTTGGCCTGGAAGAAGCCGAAGCCCTTGGCCAGCTCGCCGGGGATCAGCCCGCGCAGGCTGACGTCGTTAACCAGCATGATCAGCTTGATGTGGCCGGCGGCCTGCTCCGGCGTCACCGCCATCGGCACGTCGTCGGTGATCACCGCAATCTCGCCCTCGAAGTCGATGCCGTGCTCCTCGCTGACCGCCTCGATGTCCTCGGTGGGGGCGAGGAACTTGTCGCCGCCGCCCTGGTACATCAGTGGGTCGGTCCAGAACGTCTCGGGCATCTCGGCGTTGCGCGCCTGGCGCACCAGCTTGACGTGATTGAGGTAGGCGGAACCGTCGGCCCAGTGGTAGCTGCGCGGCAGCGGCGAGTGCAGTTGGTTCTGGTCGAGCGCGAAGGCGCCTGCGGCGCTGCCGTCGTTGAGTTCGGCGTAGCGCGCTTCCAGCTTGGGGCTCACGGCGTCCCAGTGCTCGATCGCCTGCTGCAGGGTGGTGGCGATGTCGGCGGCGGAGACGGCCTGGCTCAGGTCGCGGGAGACCACCAGCAGTTCGCCGTCGCGGCCATTCTTGAGAGTAGCGAGTTTCATCGTCGTTGAATCCTTTTCGTCAGGGGCGGGGCTCGTCGGCCCCGTCCGGTTCGGCTGTCTCGTCGCTCAGCTTTCCTGTGTCGCTCAAGGCTGTCCTGTGTCGCTCAAGGCTGTCCTGTGTTGCTCAGGGCTGTCCTGTATCGCTCAGGGCTGCTGCGGATCGAAGTGCGAGCGCAGGGTCGACCAGACGTCGACGTAGTCGCGCTGGCGGATGTCCGCGTTCAGCGCCGCCTCGGTGGGATGGTAGACATAGCGGCTCTCGAACATGAAGGCCAGGGTCGCATCCAGGCGCTGCGGTGTCAGCTCGGCGTTGGAGGCCTTCTCGAAGGTGTCGGCGTCGGGGCCATGGGGCGACATGCAGTTGTGCAGGCTGGCACCGCCGGGCAGGAAGCCCTCGGCCTTGGCGTCGTACTCGCCGTGGATCAGGCCCATGAATTCGCTCATCAGGTTGCGATGGAAGTAGGGTGGACGGAAGGTGTTCTCGGCCACCATCCAGCGTGGCGGGAAGATCACGAAGTCGATGTTGGCCATCCCCGGGGTGTCGGAGGCCGAGGTCAGCACGGTGAAGATCGAGGGGTCGGGGTGGTCGAAGCTCACCGTGTTGATGGTATTGAAGCGCGCCAGGTCGTACTTGTAGGGCGCGTAGTTGCCGTGCCAGGCCACCACGTCCAGCGGCGAGTGGCCGAGCTGGGTCACCCAGAAGCGGCCCGAGAACTTGGCCACCAGTTCGAAGTCGCCCTCCACGTCTTCGAAGGCTGCCACCGGGCTCTCGAAATCGCGCGGGTTGGCCAGGCCATTGGCGCCGATCGGGCCGAGGCCGGGCAGCTCCAGCGGACTGCCGTAATTCTCGCAGATGTAACCGCGCGCGGCATCGGAGCCTGGCGCCAGGCGCACCTGGAACTTCATGCCGCGAGGGATCACCGCGATCTCGCCGCCCTTGACCTCGAGCTCGCCCAGTTCGGTGCGCAGGCGCAGGGTGCCCTGCTGCGGCACGAGCAAGAGCTCACCGTCGGCGTCGTAGAAGAAGCGCTCGGTCATGTCGCGGTTGAAGGCATAGACGTGCACGCCGCAGCCGGCCTGGGTGCCGGCATCGCCGTTCACCGCGATGGTCAGCAGGCCGTCGATGAAGTCGGTGGGCTCGGCGGGAATCGGCAGCGGGTCCCAGCGCATCTGGTTGGGATCGGCGGCGGGTCTGGCCAGCGGAGACGTCGCCACCCGACGGTTATCGAGCGGTGTGTACGCGCTCTGTACCACCGAGGGACGGATGCGGTAGAGCCAGCTACGCAGGTTCTCGTGGCGCGGCGCGGTGAAGGCCGAGCCGGTGAGCTGCTCGGCATAGAGGCCGTAGGCGCATTTCTGGGGCGAGTTCTGCCCTACCGGCAGCGCGCCGGGCAGCGCCTCGCTGGCGAAGTGGTTGCGAAAACCGCTCTGGTAGTCGAGTTTGGTCGTCATGGGAAGGTCCCTCTTATTCGTCTGTTTGCCCGTCAGCTGTCCCGGCGGCCTGGCCGGCAATGGCCAAGGCCTCCTCCAGCACCTGCTGGTCGCCGATGTGATTGGCCAGCAGCAGGATCAGCCGGGCGTTGATGCGTTCGCTCTCCGCCTCGCTGCGCTCGCGATGCACTTCGGTCAGCGCGGCATAGAAGGCGTCCGGGTCGGTGAAGTTGGGGTCCAGTTCAAGCCGTGGCATGACGCACCTCCTCGGCATCAAGATGGCGGCCCAGGGCACGAGCCAGCGCTTCGTCGACGGCGCTGGCCGTCACCTCATGCCAGCGGGCAGTGACGTGCTGATCGGGACGAATCAGGTAGCCGGTGCCGCCGGTCAGGCCATAGCGTTCGCCGACGAGGTTTTCCACGTCCTCGATCTGACGGCTGCGCGGCAGCTCGGCCAGCGCGTGGGGGGCGGGTCCGACGATCAGCAGGTCGAGATCGGCATGGCGCTCGAGCAGTGGCTCGAGTTCATTCATGAGCGCCTCGGCTCGTGTGCTGTCGACGCGGCCATCGAGTAGCAGCACGAAACGCCCCCCCAACTGGTTGAGCAGCCAGGCGCGCTGGCCGGCTAGGGCGATCGGGGCGTCCTTGGGGGGGCTGCCGGGGCGTAGTTCGAGCGGCAGCGCCTCGGTTTCGTGGCCGTTGAGCGGCGAGTCGTCGTAGTGGCACGGTATCGACAGACGGCCGCTATTGACCAGGCGGCGGGCGAAGGGGTAATGCTCGGCCAGCTCCAGCACGCTGTCGCGGAACAGCCGGCTGATGCGACTCTTCGGCGTGATGAAGTCGGTGGCGCGAGTCGAATTGAGGATGTTCTCGGCGGCGCCGTGCTGACGCTCGTCGTTGTAGGTGGCGAGCAGCGCCTCGGGGGCCTGGCCTTTGAGCACCCGGGCCAGCTTCCAGGCCAGGTTCTCGGTGCTCTGCAGCGCGCCGTTGGCGCCGCGGGCGCCGAAGGGCGAGACCTGGTGGGCAGCGTCACCCATGAAGAACACGCGGTTGTGGATGTAGTCGTCCATCTTGCGGCAGCGGAAGGTATACACGCTTGCCCACTCCAGTTCGAACTCCACGTCCTCGCCGAGCATCGCCTGCACGCGGGGCCGAATGTTCTCCTCCTTCTTCTCCTCCTCCGGATCGGCGTCCCAACCCAGTTGGAAGTCGATGCGCCAGACGTTGTCCGGCTGGCGATGCAGGAGTACCGACTGGTTGGGGTGGAAAGGCGGGTCGAACCAGAACCAGCGCTCGGTGGGAAAGTCCGCCTTCATGATCACATCGGCAATCAGGAAGCGATCCTGGAAGATCTGGCCGCGGCTTTCCAACCCGAGCATGTCGCGGATCTTGCTGTTGGCGCCGTCGGCCACCAGCAGGTAGTCGCAGGAGAGGCGGTAATCGCCATCCTCGGTGCTGACCAGAACCTCGCTGCGCTCGGGGCGGCTGTCGACCTCGGTGACCTTGTGTTTCCAGCGCAGGTCGATGCGATCGGTGAGTTCGTCGGCGCGGTTCACCAGATACTCTTCGAAGTAGTACTGCTGCAGGTTGATGAAGGCCGGCATGCGATGGCCCTCTTCCGGCAGCAGGTCGAAGTCGTAGACCTCGCGCTGCTGGAAGAACACCCGGCCACGCTGCCAGGTCACGCCCTTGTCGACCATCGGCTGGGCGCAGCCCAGGCGGTCGAGGATCTCCAGCGTGCGCTTGGCGAAACAGATCGCCCGCGAGCCGACGCTGACGGTATTGTTGTCGTCGAGCACCACGCTCTCGACGCCCTGCTGGGCCAGGTCGATGGCCATGGCCAGGCCGGTGGGACCGGCACCGACGATCACCACCGGGCAGTGGCGCACGTCGTCACGGTCCAGCTCCGGCGCGCGCCGGTAAGGGTAGACGGGATTGTTATAGGTAGTTGGCATGCTTCCTCCGACCGCGGCTGCTGCGGGGACAAGGCCGTCGCGAATGCTGCGACCTGTCCCCGGCGCCGCTCGCCAGGCATTTTTGAACAGCGCGTTACTGGTTCTCGACGACTTCCTGCAGCGAATGCCACATCTGGGTATCGCGCTCGGCGGTCCAGATGCGCGGGTCGGGGTATTCGCCGCCGGCCTCGTCATAGCAGCGGGTAATATCGAACGGTACGCAGTGATCGAAGATCACCCAGTGGCCGTACTTGGGCTTGAGCAGGGCGTAGGTCTCGGCGTAGCACTCGGAGAGCGACTTGCCGGCGGCCTTGCCCGCCTTGACGCTTTCGTACATGTCGGCGAGGAAGTCACGGGTACCCTGGATCGCTTCCTGGCACTGCTCGGGCGTGGTGAGCGCTTCGCCGCGGCCCGGTACCAGCTTCTGTGGGTTCATGGCCTGCAGGCGATCGAGGGTGGAAGGCCAGTCCTCGTGGTAGGCGTCGCCGGTATAGGGAGTGGCGCCGTACTCGACCAGGTCGCCGGAGAACATCACCTTCTCTTCGGGCAGCCAGACGACGGTGTCGCCCTTGGTGTGGCCGCGGCCGAGGTGAATGATGCGTACCTCGCGCTTGCCCATGAACACCGTCAGTTCTTTCTGGAACACGATGTTGGGCCAGGTCAGGCCGGGCACCGAGTCGACGCCCTTGAACAGGCGCGGGAAGCGGCCGACTTCGGATTCGTAATCCTGCTGGCCGCGCTCGACGATCAGGTCGTAAGTGTTCTGGCTGGCGTAGATGTTCTCGGCATCGTAGGCCGAGGCGCCGAGTACGCGCACGGCGTGGTAGTGGCTCATCACCACGTGCTTGATCGGCAGGTCGGTGACCTCGCGAATCCGGCGGATCACGTCCTGGGCCATGATCGGCGTGGCCTGGGTGTCGATCACCATCACGCTGTCGTCGCCGATGACCACACCGGTATTGGGATCGCCTTCGGCGGTGTAGGCGTACAAGCCCTCCGCCAGCTTGGTGAAGCTGATCTGCTTCTCTTCGGTATCGGCGTGGGAAGCGAATTTCTTGCTCATGTTTCCTCCGGGGTCGTCAGGGGCATCGCATTGAGGACGCACTGGCCAGATTACGGTCCATGGTAGCTCGGGAATGGCTGCAGCATAGTTGTAATTGAAACTATAAGTCCAGCAAGCCACGAGCCAATCGATGAAGCAAGCGGGGCTGGATTGACAAAAATTTGCCTGAGATCATGGGTTTTTGGTGAAATTCATACTTAAGTCTAGTGCCCGTTGGCGCCAAATTAGTTGCAGAAGAGATTAACTGGCGGCATGGTGACAGCGTGAAACGACAGGCTGTCGCGCTCTTGCTTCCACCGTCGGTGAGCGCTCAGCCGCTAACAACAACGCAGGTACACAACGTGGCGCGAGCACGCCTCCCGTGACGACCCAGGAGCACGCAATGAAACACACCAATCGCCTCATGATCGGCGCCGTGGCAGCGTTCGGTCTCAGCCTCACCGCGCCTGTGCTGGCCCAGCAAACCATTACCGTCAGCACCTGGGGCGGCCCCAATCACGGCATCAACACCATCGTCTGGCCCACCTGGAAGGCCTGGATCGAAGAGGCCACCGAAGGCCGCGTGACCGTCGAAGTGGTGCACGACATGGGCCCGCCCGCCGCCCAGATGGAGATCGTGGCCGACGGTATCGCCGACGCCAGCTGGATCTTCCACGGCCATATGTCGGGGCGCTTCGAGCTGACCCAGTTGCCGGAGTTTCCCACTTTCGAGGCGTTCTCGTCGGAAGCGGCTTCCGCCGCCTACTGGCGCACTTACGAGGAGTACCTGGCCCAGGCGGAGGAGCATCGCGGCGTCGACGTCATGGCCATGGGTGTGCACGGGCCGGGGCAGATCTTCACCCGCGATCAGGTCGACTCCCTCGACCAGCTTTCCGGCAAGCGTGTTCGCGTCGGCGGCGGTGTGATGAGCGATCTGGCTACCGCCATGCAGGTGTCCGGCGTGGCGCTGCCGCCGACCGGCGTCTATGAAGCCGCCTCGCAGGGCGTCATCGATGGCGCAATGCTGACTCTCGAGGGGCTGCGCAGCTTCCGCGTGGCCGAGGTGCTGCCGCATACCCTGACGGTGGATGGCGGTTTCTACCGCGGCAGCTTCGCCATCGTCATGAATCCGATGTTCTGGGATCAGGTCTCACCCGAGGATCGCGAAGCAATCGAAGCCGTCTCCGGCGAGGATCTCTCGCGTCTGTTCGGCTACATGATGGATGCCATGGACGAGCGCGGCGTGGCTTTCGCCGAGGAGCAGGGCAATACATTCACCGAAGCGTCGGATGAGGACATCGAGCGCCTGCGCGAGGTGACCGACGAGCTGATCGCCGAGTGGAATGATGCGGTGCAGAGCCGTGGTATCGATACCGAGGCAGCTCTCGAGCACTTCCGCGAGCAGCTCGCCCTGGCCACCGAAGGCGAAAGTATCGCCGATCGTGTCGTGCGCCAGTAAACCCTTTCGACCCGCGGAGGCTTGACCATGCCGACCTCTTCCCCGTTCCTGTTGCGGGTCGGCCGTATCATGCAGCTGATGCTGGAGGGGGTGGCAGGCGCCACCCTCTTCGCCATGATGCTGCTGACCACGGCGGACGTGACCGGACGCTACTTCTTCAATTCACCGATTCTCGGCACCGTCGAGCTGACCCAGCTGATGCTGGCCGCGCTGGTGTTCCTGTCGCTGCCGGTGGTGTGCTGGCGCGAGGAGCACGTCAGCGTCGACCTGCTCGACAGCGTGTTCCCTTCGCGGCTGATCTGGATCCGCCAGGTGATCGTCAACCTGATCGTCACCGGCGCGCTGTGGCTCATGGCCCGGCGGGTGTGGGCGCTGGGCGAGCGCGCCATGCAGTGGGGCGACGTCACCGAGTTCCTGCGCATCCCCAACGGCTACCTCATCTACCTGATGGCGATCATGCTGGCCGCCTCGGCCGCCCTGACCCTGCTGCGCACGCTGTTCTATCTGCTCGAAGGCGTGGGCGTGATAGAGCGCGGCGGCCCGCTCAGTCCTGCGAAAGACCAGGGAGACAGTCATGACTGAAGCACTCTACGGCTTCGCCGCCCTGTTGATCCTGGCGTTCCTGCGGGTGCCGCTGGCGTTTGCCATGGGCATCGTCGGCTTCGCCGGCTTCTACTACCTGACCGGCAACTGGAACGCCGCCGAGTCGATGGCCGCGCGGCGAGTGATCGACACCGCCATGGACTATGGTCTGTCGGTGATCCCGCTGTTCATCCTGATGGGCAACCTGGTCTCCCACGCCGGCCTGTCGGACGCGCTGTTCCGCGCCTCCAACGGTTTTCTCGGCCACCGCAAGGGCGGCCAGGCCATGGCCACCATCGTCGCCTGCGGCGGGTTCAGCGCCATCTGCGGCTCGAGCCTGGCCACCTGCGCCACCATGGGCCGGGTCGCCATGCCGCAGATGCGCAAGTACGGCTACAAGGACACCCTGGCCTCGGCCTCCATCGCCGCCGGCGGCACGCTCGGTATCCTGATTCCGCCCAGCGTGATGCTGGTGATCTACGGCATCCTCACCGAGACCAGCATCCGCGAACTGTTCGCCGCCGGCTTCATCCCCGGCATCCTCGGCATCGTGCTCTACCTGGGCTCGGTCAAATGGGTACTGTGGCGCGACCCCGAGGCCGGCCCCGCCGGCGAGCGCGTGGCTTGGCCCGAGCGCATGAGGGCGCTCAAGAGCGTCGGCAGCACCCTGGCGCTGTTCGTGCTGGTGATCGGCGGCATCTACCTCGGCGTGTTCACCCCCACCGAAGCGGCCGGCATCGGTGCCATGGGCGCCTTCCTCATCGCCCTGTGGCGTCGCGCGCTGACGCCCCAGGTGCTGATGAACGTACTGATGGATACTGTGCGCACCACCGCCATGCTGTTCGCCGTGGTGCTCACCGCGCTGATCTTCGCCAACTTCATCAACCGCGCCGGGCTGCCCAGCGACCTGCTGGCCTTCGTCAACGGGCTCGACATCGCGCCGTTCCTGGTGATCCTGGTGATACTCGCCATCTACGTGCTGCTCGGCTGCGTGTTCGAGAGCATGTCGATGCTGCTGCTCACCGTTCCGGTGTTCTTCCCGGTGGTGGCGGGGCTCGGCTTCGACCTGGTGTGGTTCGGCATCCTGGTGGTGATCGTGATCGAGATCAGCCTGATCACCCCGCCGGTGGGGATGAACGTGTTCGTGCTGCGGGCGGTGCTGCCGGATGTCTCCACGGGAACGATTTTCCGCGGCGTGACGCCGTTCTGGGTGGCCGGTATGGCGCGTGCGTTGCTGGTGCTGGTGTTCCCGGGTATCGTGCTGTTCCTGCCGCAACTGCTCTATTGACCGCTGCCAAGCGTAGGGTAAGGAGTCTCGAGAAATGAACACGGAAGAGCCCCGGGCCGGCTTCGCCAAGGAGGGCGACGAGAGCCGGGTCGAGCCATCGACGAAGCCGGAGCTGGATCTCAATCAGTTCCTGCCCTACCGGCTCAACAGCCTGGCCGATCGCATCAGCCAGGCGCTGGCCGAGCTTTACGAGGAGCGCTATCAGCTCAACATCGCCCAGTGGCGGGTGCTCGCCTGGCTCAGCCACTGCGACGAGCTGACGGCGAAGAAGATCTGCACCTACACCAACATGGACAAGGCCCGCGTGTCGCGGGCGATCCAGGCGCTGGAGGAGCGCGGTCTGATCAGCCGCACGCCTGCCCCCGAGGACCAGCGCCAGCAGGACCTGCACCTCACCGCCGCGGGCCAGGCACTGCTGACCAAGCTGATTCCCGAGGCCCAGGGCTGGGAGGCGGAGCTGGTGGCCACACTCACCGCCGGCGAGTATCGCGACCTGCTCAACGTGATGCGCAAGCTGGAGCGCCAGCTGGAGCGGATAGGCGAGAAGGGCTAGTGGCCCGCCTGGATCATGGCGCCAGGCAGTGGGAAGCGGCGTCACCCAGCGACATCACCGGGCGCAGGTGGAACTGTCCGGCCATGTTGCAACGCGTACGCCCTTCGCCGGCGAAGTCGACGAAGCAATCCTGCTGCGAGTGTCCACCGGCGCTGACCTGATTCCAGTACCAGCCTGAGGGCGTGTCGGGAAAGGCCTCGCTATCGATCGCCACGTCCCGATCATTGCCTGGCTGCATCAGGCCGCGCAGTTCGAAGAAGCGCGGTAGGCGCCATGGGCAGTCGGCCGTGGCCAGGGCGTCGATGCGCGCCTCGGCGTCGCTCAGATGCAGGCGTTCGGCCTCGCCGAGGCAGCCACCATCGCGAAAACGCTGGCCCAGGCTGCAGCGCATCCAGACGAGCTGTTGGCGCGAATCCACCACCAAGCCAGCATGGCGGGTGTCATATCCTGCCGCGCCGTCACCGTGAGCGCTGCTCCAGGCCAGCAGGAGACCCGCAACGAGCAGCGCACGGCTTCGGCTCATGCTTCGACCGAGGCCTCGGTCGGGCTGGGAACCTTCCCGCCCAGGCGGGCGGTGATCTCGGCGGCGGTCTCGCGCACCAGTTCGCCCAGCTCCAGCAGCCGCGCTTCGGGGATGCGCGCCACCGGCCCCGACACCGAGATCGCCGCCAGCGGCGTGCCGTACTGGTCGTGCAGGCAGGCCGCCACGCAGTGCAGGCCGATGGCATGCTCCTCGCGGTCGCAGGCGAAGCCTTGCTGGCGTACTTCGGCAAGGTTGGCGCGCAGCGTCTCGGGGGTGTGCAGGGTGTTCTCGGTGACCCGCTCCAGGCCACGTTCGGCCAGTACCCGATCGAACTCGTCGTCGGGCAGCCAGGCCATCAGCGCCTTGCCCACCCCCGAGGCGTGCAGCGGTGCGCGTGAGCCGAGCCGGGTGATCATGCGCATCATCTGCGGCGATTCGCTCTGGGCCAGGAACACGGCCGTGGCGCCGTCGCGGATGCCGAGGTTGGCGGTTTCGCCGGTCTGGGCGGTCAGGCGGCGCAGGAAGGGCCGGCTGGTAGCCACGAAATCACGCGCCTCGAGGAAGCTGTTGCCGATGCGGAAGGTCTTGACGTCGATCTTCCACACGCCGAGTTCACCGTCCTGGGCAATGAAGCCCTGCCCCTGCAGGGCCTGAAGCAGGCGGTGGGTGGTGGAGGGGGCCAGGTCGACCATCTCGGCCAGTTCGGACAGCGCCAGGCCACCCGGCGTGGCCGCCAGCCGCTCGAGCAGGTTGAGCCCGCGCACCAGCGATTGACTGTGGCCGCTGGCGCTCTTGCCGGGGCCGGGCGGGCGCCCCGCCGTTCTGCGTTTGACTTCACTCACCTGCGTACTTCCTCTCCGAATGACCTGGCGGACCTTTCTGCGAAGGCCAGCGACAGGATACCGCCTCGCCGTCGGCTTGTCTCGATTGCGGAAATGCCTTCCACTCTTCTTGCCCAACGGTTCTTGTGTAGCGGAGCTCTACCTTTACCGGTGTCGCCACTGGGGCGGCCGCTTGTCGACAAAGGCGTCGATGCCCTCGGCCACGTCCTCGGCCAGCATGTTGCAGGCCATGGTTTCGCCGGCGAAGGCGTAGGCTTCGTTCAGCGGCATCTGCAGCTGGCGCTGGAACATCGCCTTGCCGGTGCGCAGTGCGACACGGCTCTTGGCGCAGAGGCTGGCGGTAAGCTCAGCGAGCGCCTCGTCCAGCACCTCGTCGTCGGCCACGCGATTGATCAATCCCCACTCGAGTGCCTGGTCGGCGTCGATGAACTCGCCGGTGAACAGCATTTCCATGGCGCGTTTGCGGCCGATGCTTCGCGACAGCGCCACGGCAGGCGTCGAGCAGAACAGGCCGACATTGATGCCCGATACCGCGAAGCGCGCCGACCTGGCTGCGACCGCCAGGTCGCAGCTTGCCACCAACTGGCAGCCGGCGGCGGTGGCCAGTCCCTGGACCCGGGCGATCACCGGCACCGGCAGGTTGACGATGCGTTGCATCACCTCGCCGCAGCGGGCGAACAACTCCTGGTAATAGGCCTTGTCGGGGTTGGCGCGCATCTCCTTGAGATCGTGCCCGGCGCAGAAGGCGCGTCCCTCGGCGGCGATGACCACGCAGTGTACCGAGTCATCGTTGGCCAGGCGGGCGAGCTCGCCGCCCAGTGCTTTGAGTATCTCTTCCGACAGCGCATTGAACTGGCGCGGCCGGTTCAGCGTGAGGGTGGCAACGCCGCGTTGATCGCGACGAATCACCGGGCGCTCATCGACGGTTGTCGTCATTGTCGTATCCTGTAGAAACGTGCCCGCCACCAGCCTAGCCTGTCGTGCACGTTTTTCGTCAGCCCTGCGACCAAAGACGGTATGGCCCGCGACCTGCGGCTACCCAGCGAGAGCGAAGCATGAACGATTCGATCCCCGACCCCGAGGCCCTGCACAAGGGCATGCCGCAGACGGGCAATCGCCTATTGGCCGATATCAGCCTGCCTGCCGCGGTTATCCACGAGCCGGCGCTGGCCCACAACCTGGCCTGGATGCAGCGCTTTTGCGATGACCATGGCGCACGCCTGGCGCCTCACGGCAAGACCACCATGTGCCCCGAGCTGTTCCAGCGCCAGCTCGCCGCCGGCGCCTGGGGCATCACTCTCGCCACGGCCTCCCAGTGCCGGGCGGCCTTCCGTCACGGGGTCCATCGCCTGCTGATGGCCAACCAGCTCGTCGGCGAGGCCAACATGGCGATCATCGCCGAACTGCTGGAAGCCGGTGCGGACTTCTACTGCGTGGTCGACAGCATCGCCAACGTCGAGCAATTGGCGCGCTATTTCACTGCCCGAGGCCTGCGCCTCAAGGTGTTGATCGAGCTGGGGATACCCGGCGGACGCTGCGGTTGCCGCGATACCGACGAGGTGATGGCGCTGGCCGAGCGCATCGACAGCGAGCAGGCACTGGTGCTGGCCGGGCTGGAGGGCTACGAAGGCGTGGTGTACGGCAATGAGCCAGGGCGAGCCGTGCGTGGCTATGCCTGGCAACTGGTCGAGGCGGCCCAGGCGCTGGAGCGCGATGCCCTGATCGAGACGCCGCAGCCGCTGATCACGGCGTCCGGCTCGGCCTGGTACGACCTGATCGCCGGGGTGTTCAGCGAGGCACGACTGGGCGCCCGGTTCGTGCCGGTGCTGCGACCCGGCTGCTACGTGGTGCACGACCATGGCATCTATCGCCAGGCCCAGCGCGAGCTTCTGGGCCGACAGCCCCAGATCGAGCTCGGGCTGAAGCCGGCGCTCGAGATCTTCGCCCAGGTGATATCGCTGCCCGAGCCGGGGCTTGCCATCATCGGCATGGGCAAGCGCGACATCGGTCACGACCAGTTGCCCGAGCCGCTGCGGCGCTATCGTGAAGGCGACGAGAGAGGTCGTACTTTGCCGGTTCAGGGCTGGCGCTTGACCAAGCTGATGGACCAGCACGCCTTCGTCCAGCTGTCCCCAGATGAGGATGAACCTGGCGCCGGCAATGGCCGGGTACGAGTGGGCGATATCGTCGCCTTTGGCGTTTCCCACCCTTGCCTGACCTTCGACAAGTGGCGGCGGATCTGCCGCGTCGACGAACGGCTCGAGGTGGTCGAGGTGATGCAGACCTGCTTCTAGCCCAAGGGGGAGCGCTCGCGGGCGGCCTTGAGCCGCGCCAACCTGTCGCCGAACAGGTAGGCCCCCAGCGCCACCAGGATCAGCACGGCGCCTGCCAGCATCGAGGAGGAAGGCTGCTCTTGGTTGAGCGTCATGCCGAGTCCCAGCGCCAGTATCGGCGTGATCAGCGTGACCAGCGCCACGGTAGCGGCGGTCAGCCGCGAAAGGATCAGGAAGTAGCAGAGAAAGCCCAGCAGCGAACCGAACAGGGCCAGGTAGAGGACCGACCACAGCCCGCGAGCACTCAGCGGCACCGCCATGGGTTCGCCGCTGGCCAGCCACAGGATGAAGAAACACGGCAGGCTCAGGCCCAGTGCGCCAAGCGTCTGCTCGAGCGGGCCGAGGCCTGCCGCCACGCGCTGCACGGTGATGCCGCTGGCGCTGAACAGGGTCACGGCCAGGAGCATCATTAGCAGGGCCGGCAACTGGTCACTGCCCAGCACCAGGCTGTCGGCGAATACCACTGCCAGGCCCGCCACGCCGAGCGTGCAGCCGAACCAGTGCCAGCGGCGCAGCTTCACGGCACCGGGCAGCAGCTGTAGGATGAGGCCCGAGATCAGCGGCGCCATGCCGAAGATCACCGACATCATGCCGGAAGGCAGCGTCATCGAGGCGTGATAGCTCAATGCCATGGCGCCGAACACCCCGGGAACCGCAGCCGCATAGCTTTTCATGGCACGGACGTCCCGGCGTAGACGCCGACGCATCAGCAGCAGCACTACCATCCCCGCCAGGAAGGCAACCAGCATGCGCAACATCACGCTGCCCACCGGCGCGCCGGCCTCGGCGCTCCATTTGATGGCCAGTGGCGTGGTGGCCCACACCAGCACTACGATCAGGTAGGCGGCGGCAGTCGGCATGCGGGTCTTCCCTGAGAGCGGAGGATGCTTCGGAAAGTAACCATTAGCATAACAAGAACTACCGCGTCGAATCGGCGAGGCTGCCGCAAGACGCCGGTGATGACATCTCAGCCAAACAAGTCATGATCGACGAGAGGTACCGATGCAAAACGCACACTGTCTGGGTATTCTGCTGCCTGAGGACGGCCCGCCCGATTATGAGTGGTACGAACTGAACGAGCGTGCCGGCCTCGGCGAGGCGCTGCCCGCCATCGCGGTAGGAAAGATACTCAGCGACGGCCACCATGAACACACCGCCCTGATGGCGCTCGGCGCTACCGATCGCCTGGCGGCGGTGGGTGAGGAACTGATCAAGGACAGCGGCGCCCAGGCGGTGGTATGGGCCTGTACCAGCGGCAGTTTCATCGGTGGGCTGGAATGGTCCCTGGCCCAGTCGCGTGAACTCTCGCGGTGGCTGGGGGTTCCCGTCACCAGCACCGCGCTGGCGTTTCGCGATGCCCTGTCGGCCTTGCGCTATCGCCGGGTCGACCTGTTGAGCCCTTATCCGCCGGAAGTCACCGAGCAACTGGTACGGTTCCTGCGCGACAGTGGCGTGGAGGTGGAGAACCACCAAGTCCTGGATTGCCCCTATGCGGCCGACTCCCATCGGCTCGATATCGTCGCGGCCGTGCGTGACTTCGCCAGGAGGCATGAATCGGATAGTCCGATACTGGTGCCCGATACCGCCATCAATACTCTCGAGCGGGTCGAGACGATGAATCGCGAGGCCGGCCGAGCGGTACTGACGGCGAATCAGGTGAGCCTGTGGGCGGGCCTGCGGCTAATGAAGCGCCAGGGCGGCCCGGCCCGTTACCTGCAAGCGCTTGCCGCAGTGGATAACCTGGGTTAAGCAAGGGAATCAAGGAGTTCTGCTATGTTCCGAACGAGGCGGGAATCTCAGTCATTGGAGGATGAATGAGCGACGAACTGAGTGAGTTCGAGCAGAGCGTCAAGCGTGAGATCGACGCCTTTTTGAAACCCGGCCACGAGCCTTCCCCAGCCACCGTGCTGCCTGGTGAAAAGCGCTCCGGGAAAAAGCACTCGAAGCCGGTCGGCGGCAAGCAGTCCGCCGAGTCCTACAAGACCGGGCACCTGGTCCGTCTCGCGGTGAGAACGCGCAAGCTGGAAGCCGATACCGTCTTCGAACATCGCTCCACCAGCATTTCCAAGCTGGAAGCCCAGTTGGAGGCCGAGAAGGCCGCCAGGAAAGCCGGCTACCCCATCGTCGGGTACGTGATCGATATCCAGAGCCTCTGAGTGCTTGTCGATTCACTTCGTTGCCGCTGAGCGTAAGCGCCCTCCAAACGAAAGCCGCCGCGCCTGGCGGCGCGGCGGCTCGAGGCACGACGAAGCGTTTATCCCTCGAAATTGGTCTCGGAGTAGAGCACCCGCACGCGCAGAGTATGCTCGACCTTGCGCAGCGCCTCGAGGGCCTGCTCGCCGTAGGCCTTGTCCACGTCGATGACCACGTAGCCGACCTTCTCGTTGGTCTGCAGGTACTGGCCGGAGATGTTGATGCCGCTCTCGGAGAGTACCCGGTTGATCTCGGAGAGCACGCCCGGCACGTTGTCGTGGATGTGCAGCACGCGATGCTTGTCCGGGTGGGCCGGCAGTGCCACCTCGGGGAAATTGACCGAGGTGACGGTGGTGCCGTTGTCGGAATAGGTGATCAGCTTCTCGGAGACCTCGATACCGATGTTCTCCTGGGCCTCGAGGGTGGAGCCGCCGACGTGCGGGGTGAGGATCACGTTGGGGATCCCGCGCAGCGGGCTGACGAACTCCTCGTTGTTGCCCTTGGGTTCCACCGGGAAGACGTCGATGGCGGCGCCGTAGAGGCGGCCGGCCTCGAGCGCTTCGGCCAGGTCCTCGATCACTACCACGCTGCCGCGGGAGGCGTTGATCAGGATGCCGCTGGGCTTCATCAGCGCCAGTTGGTCCTTGCCGATCATCCACTTGGTGGAGGGCAGCTCCGGCACATGCAGGCTGACCACGTCGGCCCGGGCCAGCAGCTCCTCGAGGCTTGCCACCTGGTTGGCATTGCCCATGCCGAGCTTGGTCACCACGTCGTAGAAGATGACGTTGAAGCCGAGCGACTCGGCCAGTACCGAGAGCTGGGCGCCGATGTTGCCGTAGCCGACGATGCCGAGCGTCTTGCCGCGGGCCTCGTGGGAGTTCTTGGCGCTCTTCAGCCAGCCGCCCTGATGGGCACGGGCGTTCTTCTCGGGGATGCCGCGCAGCAGCATGATCGCCTCGGCAAGCACCAGTTCGGCCACCGAGCGGGTATTGGAGTAAGGGGCGTTGAATACCGGGATGCCGCGCGTAAGCGCCGCGCCCAGGTCGACCTGGTTGGTGCCGATGCAGAAGCAACCCACGGCGTTGAGCTTCTCGGCGGCGGCGAACACCCGCTCGTTGAGCTGTGTGCGCGAGCGAATGCCGAGGAAGTGCACGTCGCGGATCTTCTCGAGCAGCGACTCTTCGTCGAGCGAGGTGGGCAGGTGCTCGATGTTGGTGTAACCGGCATTCAGGAAATTGTCCACCGCGCTCTGGTGGACGCCCTCGAGCAGCAGGATCTTGATCTTGCTCTTGTCCAGGGACGTTTTGGCCATGGTCGAATCAACCCCTTCTTGGTGCGCCGCATGCTGGAAAACAGGGCGCTCATGTTAACACAAGCGCTGCGCGCGAAGATGAAAATGCCGCGTCGCGAAAATGAGAACGCTGCACGTTGCACGGCGCAGGCAGACGACCCCCGGGGCAGTGCGTGTATACTGTGGCTCCTGAAAACAGCGGCGACGAGCTAGAGGTGTCATGGCCGAGCGTGACGAGCAAGCGACGGGCGAGATGGCGGCGAGCGATGAGGCCGAAGTCGATTTCGCGGCGACCGTGGAGAGACTGGAACGGCTGGTGGAGCGGTTGGAGTCCGGCGAGCTGACGCTGGAAGGCTCGCTCGCCGCGTTCGAGCAGGGCGTGCGCCTGACCCGTGACGCCCAGCGCCGCCTGGACGAGGCCGAGCTGCGCGTGCGCACCCTGATCGAGCGCCCCGACGGCAGCACCGACTTCGCCCCCTTCGAGGCCCCGGCAGTGGAGGATGACAGTGAACTCTGACTCGCTCGCGGCGCATCTGGCCGCCGACCGGGCGCGTATCGATGCCTTCCTGTCCCGGGCCTTCGAGCAGCGCCAACCTGCGGCGCCGCGGCTGGAGCAAGCCATGCGCCACGGCTTGCTGGTGGGGGGCAAGCGCCTGCGTCCGCTGCTGGTCTACCTGGCCGGTCGAGCGCTGGGCGCCAGCGATGAGGCGCTCGACGCACCGGCCGCCGCCGTCGAGCTGATCCATGCCTATTCGTTGGTGCACGACGACCTGCCGGCGATGGACGACGACGACTTGCGCCGCGGCCAGCCGACGGTACATCGCGCCTTCGACGAGGCCACGGCGATACTCGCCGGCGATGCGCTGCAGACGCTGGCCTTCGAAGTGCTTGCCCAGGCCGCTCACCCGCGGCTGCCGGCGCTGATCCACACCCTGGCCACGGCTGCCGGGCGAGACGGCATGGTAGGGGGTCAGGCGCTGGACCTGGCGGCCGTTGGCGGCCACCCTGACGTCGAGGCCCTGGCCACCATGCATGCCCACAAGACCGGTGCACTGATTCGTGCCGCGGTACGCATGGGGGCGCTGACGGCGGTGGAAGAACAGGATCCTCGCGTCGCGTCGCTGGATCGTTACGCCGAGGCGCTCGGCCTGGCCTTCCAGATCCACGACGACGTTCTCGACGTCACCGGCGACACCCAGACCCTGGGCAAGGCGTCGGGCGCCGACGCCGCGCGCGACAAGCCCACCTATCCCGCCCTGCTGGGGCTGGAAGGCGCCCGGCGCAGGGCCAGCGAACTGACCGAGGAGGCGCTGGCGGCACTGGCGCCGCTGGGCGAGGCGGGCGACCCGCTTGCACAGCTGGCCCGCTACATGATCGAGCGCGACCACTAGCCACATGGCATGACAGCCAGGACGACCGAATCGCACATGAAGCTCTACGACGTAATTCCAGTCGAGCGCCCGGTGACCCCGCTGCTCGACTCGCTGGACACACCGGCGGCACTGCGGGCCATGTCCGGTGCCCAACTGCTGCAGGTGGCCGACGAGCTGCGTGCCTACCTGCTCTACAGCGTAGGGCGCAGCGGCGGCCACTTCGGTGCCGGCCTGGGCGTGGTGGAGCTCACCGTGGCCCTGCACCACGCGCTGGAGACGCCCCACGACCGACTGGTGTGGGATGTCGGCCACCAGGCCTACCCGCACAAGATCCTCACCGGCCGGCGCGAGGCGATGCCCAGCATTCGCCAGTACGGCGGCCTGGCCGCCTTCCCGCGCCGTGCCGAGTCGCCCTACGACACCTTCGGTGTGGGCCACTCCAGCACCTCGATCTCGGCAGCGCTGGGCATGGCGCTGGCCAGTGCCACGCGCGGCGACAGGCGCCGGGTCTGCGCGGTGATCGGTGATGGGGCACTGACGGCGGGCATGGCCTTCGAGGCGCTGGCGCATGCCGGACACCTGGACGCCAATCTGCTGGTGGTGCTCAACGACAACGAGATGTCGATCTCCGAGAATGTCGGCGGCATCGCCAGCTATCTGGCCGGTATCCTGTCCAGCAAGCCCTATCTCACCTTCCGCGAAGAGGGCAAGCGCGTGCTTTCTCGCCTGCCCGGCGCGCTGGAGCTCGCCCGACGCACCGAGGAGCACATGAAGGGCATGGTCAGCCCGGCCACGCTGTTCGAGGAGATGGGCTTCAACTACATCGGTCCGCTCGACGGCCACGACCTGCCCACCCTGATCCAGACCCTGCGCAACATACGTGATCTGGACGGCCCACAGTTCCTGCACGTGAAGACCCGCAAGGGGCGCGGCTTCCTGCCTGCAGAGGCCGACCCCATCGGCTATCACGCCATCACCAAGCTGGAAAAGAATGGCGAAGCGCCAATCAGCAAGCCCGCAGCACCGGCCAAGAAAAAAGCACCCAAGTACTGCAACGTCTTCGGTGAGTGGCTGTGCGACATGGCCGCCGTCGACGAGCGGCTGATCGGCATCACCCCGGCGATGCGCGAAGGCTCAGACCTGATCCGCTTCTCCAAGGAATATCCCGAGCGCTACTACGACGTTGCCATTGCCGAGCAACATGCGTTGACGCTGGCCGCCGGCATGGCCTGCGAGGCGATGAAGCCGGTGGTAGCGATCTACTCCACTTTCCTGCAGCGCGGCTACGACCAGTTGATCCACGACGTGGCGGTGCAGTCGCTCGACGTCACCTTCGCCATCGACCGCGCCGGCCTGGTGGGCGAGGACGGCCCCACCCACCACGGCAGCATGGACCTCTCCTTCCTGCGCTGCGTGCCAGGCATGGTGGTCCTGGCGCCGGCCGACGAGGCCGAGTGTCGCGCCATGCTCAGTGCCGCCTACCACTATCCCGGTCCCGCCGCGGTGCGCTATCCGCGCGGCACAGGCCCGGGGGTCGAGATTCCCACCCATCTCGAGCCGCTGGAGATCGGCAAGGCACAGCTTCGCCGCAGGAGTGGCGCCGAGGCTGGCAAGCGGATTGCGCTGTTGGCTTTCGGCAGCCTCAACGGCCCGGCGGCCGAAGTGGCAGAGACTCTCGATGCCACCCACCTCAACCTGCGTTCGGTCAAACCGCTCGACCGTGAGGCGATTCTGGCCGCTGCCGGCGACCATGATCTCCTGGTTACCCTCGAGGAAAACGTGGTAGCAGGAGGCGCCGGTAGTGGCGTCAATGAGCTGCTCGCCGCCGAAGGTGAGAAGGTCGCCATTCTCAACCTGGGCCTGCCCGATGCCTTCGTCGAGCACGGCAAGCCGGCCGAGCTGCTGGCCGAGTGTGGACTTGACAGCGCCGGTATCGAGTCGGCAATTCGCGCTCGCCTCGGCTGAAATTCGCCTCGATGGCCACTCACGCTACCGGCCGGGCACTGCCCGGCCGAATTTTTTCAGACTCCCTCCCTGACGTTTCTCACCCTTTCGGCGCCTCCAGTATGGCGCCTGGCCGAGGTGATTGGCGCATCAGCTTGCCCTATATCTCTTATATTGTTGTAGCTAATTTCCTACACGACTTGTAAGACATTGACGACCTCGCGTGTCGTCCAGAGCCTGCGTCAAGGATTGGACCCGCACCGCTTCGGCACTGGCAGCGGAATCGTGTAAGCCAATGCGGCATCGCGTTATGCCTTTGTAACCGTCATGGGCGCCAAAGTGCCGTTTGGCACATGCGCCCTGGCTGTTTACCCTCTCGCCTCACGAGCAAGGGTGAAACGTTTCTCACTTGACCGCTGACGCATCTGCCCGCATGACGCCGGGCCGGTGCGAATGGCTCGTGGGGCGTTGTCGGCTCTGCAAGGCGATTCCAAACAAGGCGGCTCACCAGGGAGCTTCAGCATGGCGAAGGAAGGAACCGTTGCGCCGAAAGAGCGCATCAATATCAAGTACGTGCCGGCCACCGGCGACCAGCAGGCGGAAACCGAACTGCCGCTCAAGCTGCTGGTGGTAGGCGACTTCAAGGGCGGTGCCGAGGCCACGCCGATCGAGGCGCGGGAAAAGGTCTCGGTAGACAAGAACAACTTCCAGTCGGTAATGCGCGAAGCCGGCCTCGGGTTGACGGCCAGTGTGCCCAATCGCCTCGAGGAGGGCGAGAGCGCCGGCGAGTTGGGCGTCAATCTCGAATTCAAGTCGCTCGAAGACTTCACTCCGGACAGCGTGGCGCGCCAGGTGCCGGAGCTGCGCAAGCTGGTCGAGCTGCGCGAGGCGCTGGTGGCGCTCAAGGGGCCGCTGGGCAACGTGCCGAATTTCCGTGACCGCCTGCAGAAGCTGATGGAGAGCGAGGAGGCGCGTGCCCAACTGCTCGCCGAACTCGAGCTGCTGGATTCCCGGGACGAGTCCCGCGACTGACGCATCCATCGACAACGCACCCGGAGGCGACGAGCCCGGGCAGGCAAAGGATTCGAGGCAAGTACAATGAGCGAAATGGCACAGACGCAGGGGCAGGCCGCCGAGGCCCAGGCCGAGGGATCGCTTCTCGATCAGGTGATGGCGCAGACCCGCATGGCGCCGAGCGAGGAAGGCTACGACATCGCTAAGCAGGGCGTGGCCGCCTTCATCGCCGAGCTGTTGCAGAGCAAGGACGACACCCCGCAGGTGAACAAGGCGGTGGTCGACCGCATGATCGTCGAACTCGACCGCAAGATCGGCAGTCAGGTCGACGAGATCCTCCACGACCAGGGCTTCCAGCAGATCGAGTCGGCCTGGCGCGGCCTCAAGCTGCTGGTCGATCGCACCGACTTCCGTCAGAACATCAAGCTCGACCTGCTCCACGCCACCAAGGAGGAGCTGCTCGAGGACTTCGAGTTCGCCCCCGAGCTCAGCCAGAGCGGGCTCTACCAGCACGTCTATGCGGCCGAGTACGGCCAGTTCGGCGGCGAGCCGGTGGGTGCCATCATCGGCAACTACGACTTCTCTCCCTCGACGCCCGACATCAAGCTGCTGCAGTTCACCGCTGCGGTGGGCGCCATGGCCCATGCGCCGTTCCTGTCCTCGGTGGCGCCGAGTTTCTTCGGCATCGACAGCTTCCAGGAGCTGCCCAACATCAAGGACTTCAAGGCGATCTTCGAAGGACCGAAGTACGCCCGCTGGCGCAGCCTGCGTGAGTCCGAGGACGCCCGCTACCTGGGCCTGACGGCGCCGCGCTTCCTGCTGCGCATGCCCTACGATCCGGTAGAGAATCCGGTCAAGACCTTCCACTACCGCGAGACGGTCAACGAGAACCACGAGCACTACCTGTGGGGCAACACCGCCTACCTGCTCGCCGAGCGCCTCACCGACAGCTTCGCCAAGTACCGCTGGTGTCCCAACATCATCGGGCCGCAGAGCGGCGGCGCGGTGGAAAACCTGCCGGTGCATACCTACGAGGCGTTGGGTCAGCTGCAGGCCAAGATCCCCACCGAGGTGCTGGTCACCGATCGTCGCGAGTTCGAGATGTCCGAAGAGGGCTTCATCTCGCTGACCATGCGCAAGGGTAGCGACAACGCCGCCTTCTTCTCCGCCAACTCGGTGCAGAAGCCCAAGGTCTTCCCCAACACGCCCGAGGGCAAGGCTGCCGAGACCAACTACAAGCTCGGCACCCAGCTGCCCTACATGTTCATCGTCAATCGCCTGGCGCACTACATCAAGGTGCTGCAGCGCGAGCAGATCGGCTCCTGGAAGGAGCGCCAGGATCTCGAGCGCGAGCTCAACGTGTGGATCCGTCAGTACGTCGCCGACCAGGAGAACCCGCCGGCCGAGGTGCGCAGCCGCCGTCCGCTGCGGGCCGCCTCGATCCAGGTCTCCGATGTCGAGGGCGATCCGGGCTGGTACCAGGTGTCCTTGGCCGTGCGTCCGCACTTCAAGTACATGGGCGCCAACTTCGAGCTGTCGCTGGTGGGTCGCCTGGACAAGGAGTAAGGGGAGGACGCGGCCATGACGCTTCACCGTGGCGGCGTACTCGGCAACCGGCTGTTCGAGCGCCTGGCGGCGCCCGGACGGTCGGAGGAAGTCGTCGCCGAGGCCAGCCTTGCCGAGATCGTCGAGTCCATCAAGCGCCACCTGGTCGACCTGCTCAACAGCCACCCGGGGCACAGTGAATGCGCCCCGGAGCTGGGACTGCTCGACTTCAACGACGCGACCATCGGCGTGCTCGATCTGGAGCGCAACATCCAGCGCGCCATTCGCCAATGTATCGAACGCTTCGAGCCGCGGGTGCGGCAGGTGGAAGTGGAGTCGCTGCCGCGCGGCAGCGACCCGCTACAGCTGCGTTTCCAGGTGCATGCCACGGTGGATCTCGGTCGCGACCATGGCCAGGCCACCATCGATCTGCTGCTCAACGACAAACGCTACCAGTGCTTGAACTGAGCACCTAGGCATCCAAGCACTCAGGGAGTGAGAAGCGCATGCTCAATCGTTATTACCGGGATGAGCTCGACTACCTGAAGCTGCAGGGGCGGGAGTTCGCCGAAGCCAACCCCGGCCTCAGCCGCTTCCTCTCCGAGCGCAGCACCGACCCGGACGTCGAGCGCCTGCTGGAGGGCTTCGCCTTCCTCACCGGTCGTATGCGCGAGAAGGTCGAGGACGAGTTCCCCGAGCTGACCCACTCGCTGATCGCCATGCTGTGGCCCAACTACCTGCGCCCGGTGCCGAGCATGACGATCATGCAGTTCACGCCCAAGGAGGGGGCGCTGAGCGGCCGCCAGGACGTGGCTGTCGGCACCACGCTGGCATCGCGGCCGATCGACGGTACCGCCTGCCGCTTCCGCACCTGCCACGACGTGGCGCTCTACCCGCTGCTGCATGGCGGCGTCGAGGCTCGCCACTCGCGGGAATCCTCGATCGTCGAACTCGCCCTCGACGTGGACGGCGACCAGCCGCTCGACGCCCTGGGCATCGATCACCTGCGCCTGCACCTGGGCGGTGGCGGCTATACCGCGCGCAGCCTCTACCTGTGGCTCGGCCACTACCTGTCGCGCCTGGAGCTGGAGATCGACGGCGTCGTCATGCCGCTGCCCCGCGACATGCTGGTGCCGGTGGGCTTCGAGCCCGGGCATGCGCTGTTGCCCTATCCGCGCAACGTGCACCAGGGCTATCGCATCCTGCAGGAGTACCTCTGCTTTCCCGAGGCCTTCCACTTCGTCGATCTGGTCGGGCTGGGGCGTCAGCTGCCGGCGCGGCAAGCCTCGCGGATCGTGCTGCGCTTCGTCTTCTCGCGCACGCTGCCGGCCGACGCCAAGGTGCGCGACGAACACCTGGCGCTCTACTGCACGCCGGCGATCAACCTGTTCAGCCACGATGCAGACCCCATCGACCTCAACGGCGAACGCAGCGAATACCGCATTCGGCCCAGCAGCCGTGCGCCGGAGCACTACGAGGTGTTCAGCGTCGACGCGGTGCAGGGCTGGCTGGAGAGCGACAGCGGCAAGATGCGCGGCGAACCGCGCCAGTACGTGCCGTTCGAGAGCTTCCAGCACCAGATCGAGCGCGACCGCGGCCGCGAGGCCCGCTATTTCCGGGTGCGGGTGCGCGACAGCCTGCGCGGCGACGGCTTCGATCACGACATCGCCTTCGTACGTGGCGACGAACAGGCTTGCCTGGGCATGCGCGAAACCATCTCGCTGCGCCTGAGCTGCAGCAATCGCACCCTGCCCGAGCGGCTGGCGGTGGGCGATATCAGTGCCTCCACCGACACCAGCCCGGTGTTCGCCGACTATCGCAACATCACTCGGCCCACGTCGGCGCTGCGCCCGACCCTGGACGGCAGCCTGCTGTGGACGCTGATCTCCAACCTGTCGCTCAACTACCTGTCGCTGCTCGAGCGCGATGCCCTGTGCTCGGTGCTGCGCGCCTACGACTTCCGCGCCCTGGTCGACCGTCAGGCCGAGCGCGTATCGCAGAAGCGCCTGGCCGGGGTAGTAAACATCGAGACCCGCTCCATCGATCGGCTCAAGCGCGGGCTGCCGGTGCGCGGGCTGCGTTCGGTGATGACCCTGGACCAGGAAGCCTTCGGCGACGAGGGCAGCCTCTATCTGTTCGGCAGCGTGCTGGCGCGCTTCTTCTCGCTCTACGCCAGCATCAACTCGTTCCATGAGTTGCACGTCGTCAATCGTCATAACCAAGAGCGTTACGCATGGACCTTACAGTCGGGCCAACAACCCCTGATCTAGCCCCCGTGGCCCTGATCGAGGGGGCCCGGCGCTATGACTTCTACCAGCTCGTCGAGCTGCTGCATCGTCACCACGACGACGACCTTGAGCGTATCGCCAACGTGCGTCCGGGCCGCGAGCGGGTGCGCTTCAGCGCCTCGGCGTCGCTGGGTTTCCCCGGCAGCGACGTGGTGGCGCTCGAATCCCGCCCCAGCGGCGAGTACGCACTGGAGGTCAGCTTCTTCGGCCTGCAGGGCGCCCAGTCTCCGCTGCCCGGTTACTACCTGGAGTCGCTGGCCCACGAGGCGGCTCACCACGAAGGCGTCGCCCGCGACTTCCTCGACTTCTTCAATCATCGCCTGCTGACCCTGGTGCATCGCAGCTGGCGCAAGTATCGCCACTACGTGCGCTACCAGGACGGCGCCAGCGACGGGTTCTCCGCCGCGGTGTTCGCCCTGGTGGGGCTGGCCGATGAGGAGCTGCGCGGCGAGACGCCGATCAACTGGGGCAAGATGCTCGCCTACGCCGGCCTGCTGGCGGGGCGTTCGCGTTCGCCGGAGGTGGTCGAGAGCGTGGTCGGCCACTGTTTCGATCTCGACGACGTGAGCGTCGAGCAGTGGGTACACCGCTGGGTCGAGATTCCCGAGGACCAGCGCAGCCGCGCCGGCCTCTCGGGCATGACCCTGGGCGAGGATATGGTCGCCGGGGAGCGGGTCGCCGACGTGGGCGGCAAGTTCGCCCTGTGCCTGAAGGGGCTCGGCCTCGCCCGCTTCCGCGATTTCCTGCCCGACGGCCGCGAGCATGCGCCGCTCAAGACGCTGGTGAGCTTCGTGCTGCGCGAGCCGCTGGCCTACGACCTGGAGCTGGAGCTGCTGGAGAGCGCGGTGCAGCCCATGCGGCTCGGCGACCACGGCTGCTGTCAGCTCGGCTGGACCACTTTCGTCAATCCCGAATCCGGTGCCGCCTCTCGGCGGCGCCGGGTGCGCATACAGATGACAGGGTAACGCGATGTCTAACTTCACCCGGCCCCAGGTCGCCGCAAGCGCCGTCACCCTGGTGGTGATCAACAGCGAGCGGCTGGAAGGGCGCTCCACCAGCAGTCACGTCTTCCCGCTGGCGGGCGGCACCCTGGGCAGCGCCGAAAGCGACGACTGGCTGCTGCAGGACCACGCCGGGCGTATCCGCCCGGCACATGCCGAGATCCGCCAGATCGACGGCCAGTTCTGCCTGGTCGATCGCAGCGGCCATACCTTCATCAACCAAGCCACGCTGCCGCTGGGCCGCGACCGACGGGTGGCCCTTCGCGATGGCGACGAACTGGGCTTCGGCGAGTATCGGGTGCGCGTGCACCTCGGTGACCGCCAGGCCGGACTGCCTGGCTCCCAGCCGCTCGCCGCGCTGATCGACGAAGAGCAGGAGGCGCTGGCCGGGCAAGGCGTGGTGCCCTACCGCGTCACGCCGGCGGCGGCTTTTCCGCCGCCGCGCCGCGACGACCCCCTCGAGGCGCTGGGCGAGGCCACGCCCGGTGCCAGCCAGCGCGACCCGCTTACGGCGCTATCCCATGAGGGTGAGCTGAGTGCCGAAGACGGCACGCTGCTCGACACCCTGGAGGAGCCGGGCTGGAGCGAGGGCACATCACATGAACTGCAGGCACGGCGCGAGGCGGCGCCGACGATTCGACGTTACGAGGACGACACAACGATGAACCGGGAAATGGACGAAGGGCTGTTGAACGATCTGGAGCGCTCGGTCGGCGAGCAGCTCGAGGAGCGCTGGCAGGATACCGTGCCGGCAAGCGCCGGTCCCGCCGGCACCGACCCGCTGCTGCGGGCCCTGGGGGCCGAACTGCGCTTCGCCGACAGCGAGGAGCAGCTCAACTTCGTCGCCGAAGCCGGCCAGACCCTGCGTGCCGCCATCGAAGGCCTGCAGGCGCTCCACCGCGCCCAGGACGACAGCCGCTACCCGCTGCGGGATCGCCGCCTGCAGCCGATCGAGGACAATCCGCTGCGGCTGGGCCAGCCCTACCGCGACACGGTGGAGACCATGTTCTCCGCGCGCCGCAGCCCGGTGCACCTGTCGGCGCCGGCCGCCGTGGCCGAGTGCCTGGCCCATCAAGGGCAGCACCAGGCGGCGGTGGAGGAGGCCATCGGCGAGGCGCTGCAGGCGATTCTCGACGCTTTCGCCCCGGAAGCCCTGTTGAAGCGCTTCCACGCCTACCGCGGCGCCGGCAATCGCCTGGAAGACGAAGGCAGCTGGGCGTGGGAGATGTACCGCCACTACTACCAGGAGCTCAACTCCGGCCGCCAGCAGGGCTTCGCCAAGCTGTTCTGGGAGGTGTTCGAGCAGGCCTACGACCAGTCGGTGCGACGCCAGCAGCGCGAAACCAAGTGAACACAACAAGACGGGACGCAGGAAACATGAGCACAAGACATTTGCGCACTAGCCCGGTTTCAAGACGCACCCTGCTGTGGGTTGCAGTGGTGCTGCTGGCGCTCCTTCTCAGTGGCTGCGCCTCGACCCGCGAGGCCGCCGGCAAGGCCTGGCAGGTGATGCGAGATCCGTCGATCCCGGTGGGTTACCCCGAGGATCGCCCGACCACGGTCGACCTCGCCATGCTGGCCGAGCCGGACGTCAACCCCAACTTCGAGGGCGACGGCACGCCGTTGCGCTTCCAGATCCTGCAGCTCAAGGACGACTCGATGCTGATGGCTGCCGACCACTATCAGCTGCGCGATGACCTCGAAGGCGCCCTGGGCACCAACTACCTGGACCATGACGACTTCACCCTGCTGCCTGGCCAGTGGAAGTTCTACGAGCCGTTCGAGATCGACGAGGAGACCCGCTACATCGGCCTGATTGCCTTCTACAGCGATCCCGATCAGGCCGAGTGGAAGAAGGTGGTGAAAGTGACGACGCGCAGCGAGGACTACCACCTGCTGGTGCACCTGCGAGCCAACGAGGCCGAGCTGAGGAAGGAAGACTGATGGCCAGCCGCAACCGAGTGGTATGGAGCGAAGGGCTATTCATCAAGCCGCAGCACTTCCAGCAGCAGCAGCGCAGCCTGGAAGGGCTTATGGAGGCGCGCCTGCGCGGCGTCAGCCATACGCTGTACGGCTTCCAGACGCTGGAGCTCAACGCCGAATACCTGAGTTTCGGGCGTATCGCCATCAGCCGGGCCAGCGGCGTGATGCCCGACGGCACGGCGTTCCAGCTGCCCGACGACGACATCGAGCCGCAGCCGCTGGAGATCGACGACGCCAGCATCGCCAACCAGCTCGTCTACCTGTGCCTGCCGCTGGCCACCGATGCGGTGGGCGAGGTGCGCTGGCCCGACGACGACCTGCCGACCCGCTATCGCCTGGCGCAACGCAGCGTGCGCGACCTGCACTCCCGCGACGGCGACACCGCCATGCTCGATGTTGCCCGGGTCGCCCCCCGGCTGCTGCTCGAGCGCGACGACCGCAGTGCCTACACCTGCCTGGCGGTGGCGCGCATCCACGAGCGGCGCCCCGACGGCAGCCTGGTACTCGACGAGCAGTTCATCCCCACCCTGCTCAACGTGCAGGCGGCGCCGGTATTGCAGCGCTTCGTCGGCGAGATGGCCGGGCTGATGCGCGAGCGCGCCCGCAACATCGCCCATCGTCTCGCCTCGCCCCACCAGGCCGGGGTGGCCGATGTCTCCGACTTCATGCTGCTGCAGCTGCTCAACCGCGCCCAGCCGCGCTTCCAGCACCTGGCGCGCCTGGGCCACCTGCACCCCGAACGGCTGTTCGCCACCATGCTCGAAACCGCCAGCGAGCTGGTGACTTTCACCGACGAGTCGCGGTTGCCGCCGGAATACCCGGCCTACGACCACGACCACCCCGAGCGCGCCTTCCGCCAGCTCATGCAGAGCCTGCGCCAGGCGCTCTCCACGGTACTCGAGCCGCGCGCGCTGGCGATCCAACTGCAGTCACGACGCTACGGCCTGCTGGTGGCCCCGCTCGCCGACCCGGCCCTGCTCGACAGCGCCGACTTCATCCTGGCGGTGCGCGCCGACATGCCCCACGAGCGGCTGCGCAAGCTGTTCCTGCAGCAGACCAAGGTGGCCAGCGTGGAGCGAATTCGAGACCTCATCAGCCTGCAGCTGCCCGGCGTACCGCTGGAGCCGCTGCCGGTGGCCCCGCGCGAGCTGCCCTACCACGCCGGCTACAGCTACTTCCGCCTCGACCGGCAGAGCCAGGCCTGGAGCATGCTCGACGGCGCCAGCGGCTTCGCCTTCCACGTGGCTGGGGAATTCCCCGGGCTTGAAATGCAGTTCTGGGCGATCAGGAGCTAAGCCATGCAAGAACTTGCCACGCAATACGAATCGAACCCCGGCTCGGTGGCGCGCTTCAGCCCCAGCCGGCACGAAGACCGCATCGACGAACGCGGGCTCGATCATCTGATTCATAGCCACGCCGAACATCTCGATGCCGACGAGGACTACTGGTTCCGCCTGCGCGGGTACAACCTCAACCCGCTGGTGGACGCTGCCAGTTCGCTGCTGGGCATGGTGGTGCGGGTACGTCAGCTCGACGGCATGAGTGATCTCGACCGGCTCTACCGCCAGGTGGTCGACGAGATCTCGGCGATCGAAGTCGAACTCACCGAGCAGGGCTACGACCGGCCCACGCTGCTGGCCTTTCGCTACGTACTCTGCTCGTTCATCGACGAGGCGGTGATGGGCACGCCCTGGGGGCAGCAGAGCAGTTGGGCCGAGCACTCGCTGCTGACGCGCTTCCACAACGAGACCTGGGGCGGCGAGAAGGTCTTCTCGATCCTCTCGCGCCTGCAACAGGAGCCCCAGCGTTATCGCGACATGCTGGCGTTTATCTACCTCTGCCTGTGTCTCGGCTTCGAGGGGCGCTACAAGGTCATGGACCACGGCCGCGAAGAGTACGAGCACATCGTGCGCACCCTCGGCGACCAGTTGGCAGCGCTCGGTGATACCCCGGAAGACAGCCTGACCCGGCCGCTCGACAACGTCATGCCGGGTCGGCGTCACCGCGGGCGCGGTTTGCCGGTATGGGCGGTCTTCGCGCTGTTCGCCGTGGTCATGGCCGGCACCTACCTGGGCTTCGCCTGGACGCTCGATCAGCAAGCGGCCCAGGTCGGCACCCTTCTCGACCAGATTTACCGTTAGGAGATCCCATGCTCAGGGTAGAGCTTCCCGCGCTCATCGGCCGCCTCAATGCCGTATCCCGCCAAGGCCTGGAGCAGGCCGCGGTGCTGTGCGCCGAACAGCAGGCCCCCGAAGTCACCGTCGGCCACCTGCTGCAGGCGCTGATCGACCAGCCGCTGTGCGACCTGCGCTGCCTGCTCGAAGGGCAGGGCGTCGACGTCTTCGAGCTGCGTGCGCGCCTGGCCGAGGAGACCCGGCCGCCGCGCGACCTCGCCGTGACCACGCCGAGCTTCTCGCCGCTGCTGGTCGAGCTGCTGCAGGATGCCTGGCTGCTGGCTACCACGGAGTTCGCCTACGACAGCCTGCGCAGCGGCCTGATCTTCACCACCCTGCTGCACAACGCGGGGCGCTACCTGGGGCCGAGAAGCGCCGCACTGCTGGCCGAGATCAATCGTGAAGGGCTGCGTCGCGGCTTCGAGCGACTGGCCGCCGACTCCGCCGAGGCGCCGCGCGCCGAGCCGAACGAGGGCGGGCGTCGCCAGGCCCAGGCCACCCAGGGCGACAGCGCCCTGGCGCGCTTCGCCACCTCGCTCACCGAACAGGCCCGACGCGGCGAGCTGGACCCGGTGTTGTGCCGCGACCCCGAGATCGACCAGATGCTCGACATCCTCGGTCGGCGGCGCAAGAACAACCCCATCGTCATCGGCGACGCCGGGGTGGGCAAGAGCGCCGTGGTGGAAGGGCTTGCCGCGCGGATCGTCGAGGGCCGCGTACCCGCGGCGCTGGCCGACGTCGAGCTGATGAGCCTCGATCTCGGTGCGCTGCAGGCCGGCGCCGCGGTGAAGGGCGAGTTCGAGAAGCGCCTCAAGGCGGTGATCGAGGAGGTCAAGTCCGCGCCCCGGCCGATCCTGCTGTTCATCGACGAGGCCCACACCCTGATCGGTGCCGGCAACCAGGAGGGCGGCGGCGATGCCGCCAACCTGCTCAAGCCGGCCCTGGCCCGCGGCGAGCTGCGCACCATCGCCGCCACCACCTGGCGCGAGTACAAGAAATACTTCGAGAAGGACCCGGCGCTGTCGCGGCGCTTCCAGCCGGTGGCCCTGGCCGAGCCCAGCATCGACCAGGCGCTGGTGATCCTGCGCGGCCTGCGCGATACCTACGAGACCGCCCACGGCGTGCTGGTCGGCGACAGCGGCCTGCGCGCCGCCGCCGAACTCTCGGCGCGCTACCTGGCCGGCCGCAAGCTGCCCGACAAGGCGATCGACGTGCTCGATACCGCCTGCGCGCGGCTCTCCCAGGCGCTGGATACCCCGCCGCGCCGGCTCAGTCACCTCAAGAGCGAACATATCGCCGCCCAGCGCGAGCGCGAGCAGCTCGACCGCGAGCGGCTGCTGGGGCGCAGCCCCGACGCCATCCGCGAGGCCGAGCTCGACGCCCGCCTGGCGCGGCTGGAAGAGGAGGTCGAACGGCTCGAGTCGGCCTGGGCCGACCAGCGCGAGTGCGTCGATGCCATCATCGCCCTGCATCGCCAACTGCTTGATGCGGGCAACAATGAGGCCGCCGTCGAGCAGGCCAGTGCCGAGGCCGAGGCTGGTATCGACAATGCAGTCGTCGGTGAAATCGACACTGACAGCGAAATCGACGGTGAAGCAGCGGCTGACGCGGTTGAACCGGATGACTCTGCCGCTGATGTCGATCTGCATGCCCAACTGGCCGCCCACGAGGCGCGCCTGGCCGAGCTGCAGCAGGAGTTCGCGCTGGTCAACGCCAGCGTCGAGGAGGCGCAGATCGCCCAGGTCATCGGCGACTGGACCGGCGTGCCGGTGGAGCGCATGACCAGCGACGAGCTGACCCGCCTCACCGAGCTGCCCGAACATCTCGGCCGGCTGGTGCAGGGCCAGGACACGGCCATCGAGCGCGTGCATCGCCACCTGCTTACCGCCCGCGCCGACCTGCGCCGCCCCGGCCGCCCGCTGGGCGCCTTCCTGCTGGTCGGTCCCAGCGGCGTGGGCAAGACCGAGACCGTGGTGCAGATCGCCGAGCGGCTCTACGGCGGGCGCCAGTTCCTCACAACCATCAACATGTCCGAGTACCAGGAGAAGCACACCGTATCGCGGCTGATCGGTTCTCCGCCGGGCTACGTGGGCTTCGGCGAGGGTGGCCTGCTGACCGAGGCAATCCGCCAGCGGCCCTACTCGGTGGTGCTGCTCGACGAAGTCGAGAAGGCCCACCCGGACGTGCTCAACCTGTTCTACCAGGCCTTCGACAAGGGCGAGCTGGCCGACGGCGAAGGGCGCCTGATCGACTGCAAGAACGTGGTGTTCTTCCTCACCTCGAACCTGGGCTATGAAGCCATCGTCGCCCATGCCGACGAGCCCGATGCGCTCGACGATGCGCTCTACCCGGTGCTGGCCGCCTTCTTCAAGCCGGCGTTGCTGGCGCGCATGGAGGTGGTGCCCTACTTCCCTCTGGGCGCCGACACCCTGCGCGACATCGTGGCGGCCAAGCTCGACACCTTGGCCGAGCGCATCCGTGCGCGCCACCGCCAGGCCGAGGTGGTACTCGACGAGGCTCTGCGCGACGCCATCTGTGCCCGCGCCACCCGCAGCGAGAACGGCGCACGCATGCTCGAGTCGGTGATCGACGGCGAGCTGCTGCCGCCGGTGTCTCGGGCGCTGCTCGACCGGCTGGCGCGGCAAGAGCCGGTCACCCGGGTGGCGCTGGGCGTCGACGCGGCGGGCGCCTTTACCGCGGAGGTGGTGTAGGCGATGACGGCGAAGGCGATCGGCATGCGCTGGTGCGAGGGTGGCTTGCCGACGGGGCCCGGCCTCGGCGGCATGGCACGCGCGCTGGCGCTGGTCGAGAGCACCTCGCCCGCCGGGCTGCGCGCCTGCGCCGGCGGTATCCTCCAGGCCAGCCATGGCCTGGCCTGGGCTACCTGCCTCTATCTCGACGGTAGCGGCCGTTGGCTGGGTAGCGACAACGACGACGTCCGCTTCGATTGCGATGACTTCCGTCACCCCTATGCCCACGCCATTCGCCAGGGCAAGCCGCTGCGGCTGGGGTTGGTGGAGGCGCGTTCGCGGCTCGACCATCCCGGCTTCCAGGCCCAGGTGGTCCAGCTTCCCGGCGCGCTGCAACTGGTGGTGCGGCCGCTGCGCGCCCTGGATGGCAAGCGCGAGTGGCTCGGCGCGCTGGCCATGGCCGGCGAGGCGGAAACCCTCGCCCGGCTCGAGGCGGACCTCGAGTTCGCCGCCTTCGAGGCGCTGCTGTGCCGGCTGTGGGCGGGGCTGGCCCGGCACCAGGGCGAACGCCAGCGCGAGGCGAGCCTGCGCCAGTCACTGGCCCAGCTCAACGATGGCGCCCGGCGCCAGGCGCTGGCAGAGCGGCTGGCCGGCGACCTGCTCGGCGGGTCGCCCGCCATGCAGACGCTGCGCAGCCAGGTGGTGCGCGCGGCCGAAACCAGCCTGGCGGTACTGCTGCAGGGCGAGACCGGCACCGGCAAGGACCGGGTGGCACGCGCCATTCACCAGCTCTCGGCGCGCAGCCAAGGCGCCTTCATGGCGATCAACTGCGCGGCGATCCCCGAGTCGCTGCTCGAATCGGAACTGTTCGGCCACGCCAAGGGCGCCTTCTCCGGGGCCGATCAGGCGCGCGAAGGGCTGATCAGCCAGGCCGACGGCGGCACCCTGTTCCTCGACGAGATCGGCGACATGCCACTGCCGCTGCAGGCCAAGCTGCTGCGGGTGCTGGAAAACGGCCGCTACCGGCCGCTGGGGGCGAACGAAGAGCGGCGCGCCGACCTGCGCCTGGTGGCGGCCACCCATCAGCCGCTGCGCGAACGGATTCGCGACCAGCGCTTCCGCGCCGACCTCTACTACCGGCTGGGGCAGTTCCCGCTGACCCTGCCGCCGCTGCGCGAGCGTAGCGAGGACATCGCCGAGTTGGCCGAGGCCTTCGTCGCCGACTTCTGCATCCGCGAGGGGCGTGACGAGATGGGGATCACCCCGGCCGCGCTGCGCCTGCTGCGCGAGCGCGACTATCCGGGCAACGTACGCGAGCTTAAGAACCTGATCGACTACGCCTGCGCCATGACCCGACCGGGGGAGGATGTCGCTCCCGCGGCACTGCCCGAGCGGGCCGACGCGGAAACGAGCGATTCCGCCGTCGCCATGGCGGCAACGCCGGTCAGCGTGGCCAACGACAGCGTGCAGGACCTGCGCCGCGCCCTGCGTGACTACGAGGCGGAACTGATCCGCCAGCGATTGCAGCTGTTCGGCGGCAATCGCGCCCTGGCGGCCGAGAGCCTCGGCCTGCCCAAGCGCACTCTGGCACACAAGTGCCGACAGCTGGAACTGGATGCCAAATGAGTTCGACCCTGATATTTCGCCGGGCGCCGTGGCTGGCGCTGGCCGCAAGCCTGGCCCTGGTTGCCGACGCCTGGGGCGACACCGCCGCCGAGTCATTGGTGGCCGAGGCCCGCCAGTGCGCCATCGAGCCCTCGCGCCTGGATAGGCTGGGCTGTTACGACGCGCTGTTCATGACCCGTGACGAGCCGGTGGCCAGCGAGGACCTGCGGCCCGCGCTGTGGCATTCGATCAACGCCCAGGAGGCCGAGCGCGACGGTGATGACATGGGCCTGCTGGTGCGCGAGCGCAGCGACGGCGTGCTGATCAGCGTGCCGGCACTGGGCAGCGTGCCGCCACGCCCACAGCTGGTCATCGCCTGCGAGAAGACCATCACTCGTTTCCAACTGCACCTGCCCCAGGCGCTGGACGCGCCGCGGGTGCAGATGCGGCTGCGTGCAGGGGGACGCGAACTGGAGCAGGTCTGGCAGGCCCGCGACGGTGGCTACGTGGTCAGCGGCGGCCGCGGGTTGCCGGCCATCGCCACGCTGCAGCAGCTGCTGGACGCCGATGAGCTGACGTTCGGCAGCGATCAGGCCGCACTCGACGGCCTGCGCTTCGAGATCGCCGGGCTGCGCCAGGCGGTTCAGCCGCTGCGCGACGCCTGTCGCTGGTGAGGTGAGCATGCGAATCGTCAACCAGACACAGCTGACGGAACTGCTGGCCGCGCTCCCCCCGGAGGGTGTTGGCAGGCCCCTCGACGACAGCGCCGACTACGCCTGGCTCGACGAGGAGATGATGAAGATCGGCTCGTTGCAGCATGGTGGAGTCGACTGGGAGGGCGCCGAGACCCGGGCCGTGCGCCTGCTGAGCACCACGGGCAAGGACCTCAAGGTGCTTGGCCACCTGCTGCACTGCCTGCAGCGCGACGGCGACGGGGTGCGCTTCGCCCTCTCGCTGCGCCTGCTGGCGGGCAGTCTCGAACAGTGGTGGGACGACGCCTACCCCTATGGTGGCGTCCAAGGCGAGCGGCTGCGGCCGCGGCTGTTCCGGCAGTTCACCCAGCGCGCCCTGGCGCTGTCGGAAGCGCTCGATTTCGACAATGCCGCCGACGAGCAGCAGGCCTGCGAGGGAGCCCTCGAGGCGCTGCTGGAGGTGGCACGGGCACGCCAGCTGCCGGACGAGGCCCTGGTCGACCTGCAGCGCCAGCTGCGCCAGGCCCCCCCCAGCCAGGCGGGTTCGAAAGCCACGTCCGCCACTCGCGGTGCGGCGGCGGAAAGCGCTACGCCGACCAGCACCGCATCGCCCACGGCCAAGCTGCCCGAGATGCGCCTGGAGGCCGGCAACGAGCGCGGCAATCGCCAGACCCTGCTCAAGATGGCCGATTTCCTCAATGAGCAGAGCCCCGGCGACCCGCTCGGCTACCGGCTCCGACGCCATGCGATCTGGAGCGTCATCCAGGCGCTGCCGGCCACCCGCGACGGCGTGCGCTCCGAGCTGGCACCGCCCGCCGCCGACCGAGTGGCGGAGTATCGCGAGGCGCTCTCGCGCGGCGCCGACAACGCGCTGTGGAAACGCATCGAGAACAGCCTGGCAGTGAGCCCTTACTGGCTGGAGGGGCATCGCCTCAGTGCGGGTGCCGCCGAGCGCCTCGGTCAACCGCGCTGTGCCGCCGCCATTCGCGACGAGGCGAGCCGTTTCGTCGAGCGCCTGCCTGGCATCGAGTCGCTGACCTTCAACGACGGCAGCGCCTTCGTCGACGACGAGACTCGCCAATGGCTGCAGGCCACGCCGGGCAGTGCCGCGGGGGGCAGCCAGGAAGCCGGCGGCGACCCCTGGCAGGAGGGCCTGGCCGAAGCCCGCGAGAGACTGGCCGCGGAAGGGCTGGAAGTGGCCCTGATGGGCCTCGATCGCGGCCTAGCCGAGGCCCGTTCGCCGCGCGAGATCGCCTACTGGCGGCTGGCCAGCGCCGATCTGCTGCGCGATGCGGGGCTGGCGGCGCTGGCCGGCCAGCACTATCGCGCGGTGCGCGAGTCGCTGGCGGGCCTTGACCTCGAACAGTGGGAGCCGGCGCTGCTCAAGCGGCTCGAGCGCGCGGTGGAGAAGGGCAAATGAACATCACTACCTACAACATCACCATCATCGACAGGGACGAGGGCTAAGGCTCATGTGGAAAAGTGTGAAGTCCGGTCTGAGTCGCTGGGTACCCGGCGCCTCACGAGCACAAAGCAACGCCAACCTGGCCAAGGCGCACGGCAACAAGGCCCAGGGCATCGGCAAGCGGGCGAGCAAGCTCACCGTCGTGCTCTGGTGGCTGCTGCTGGGTGCCCTGATCGTCGCCATCTGGTGGCTGGGACCGATGTGGCAGGTGCGAGACACCTATCCGCTGGCGCCCTGGCTCAACCGGCTGCTCGCCACCCTGGCGCTGGTCACCCTGGCGGCCGTGATATGGGGCATTCGCCTGGCGCGCCGACTGCGCGAGGTGGACGACGAGCGACGCCAGAACGAGCGACGCCAGCTCGACCCGGTGCTGAGCCAGGTGGAGCAGCAGGAGGCCACGCTGAACGCCACCCTGCATGAGCTGCTCGACAATCTCGGTGCCGGCCCCGGGGCGCGCTACAAGCTGCCCTGGTACCTGGTGATGGGCGTGGAGAACGCCGGCAAGACCAGCCTGATCAATCGCTCCGGCCAGAACTTCTCGCTGACCCACGTGATGAAGGCGTCGGGCCAGGGCAAGAAAGGCAACCAGTACGGCTTCGACTGGTGGATCGGCGACAAGGCCGTGCTGATCGACCCGGACGGCGAGCTGCTGACCCAGGGCGCGCTGGAAGGCGGCGAGCCCCAGGAACTGCAGAGCCGGCTGTGGGACCACTTCGTCGGCTGGCTGGAGCGCAACCGCGCCCAGCGCCCGCTGGACGGCGTGGTGCTGGTGCTCGACCTGGCGCGCCTGAGCGACGCCCGGGTGGCGGTGCGCAAGGCCTACGCCTCGCTGCTGCGCGCGCGGATGCGCGAACTGATGGAGCGCCATGGTGCGCGGCTGCCGGTCTACGTCACCTTCAGCAAGATGGACCTGCTGCACGGCTTCGACGACTTCTTCCGCCACTACTCCCGCGCCGCGCGGCGCGCACCGCTGGGCTTCACCTTCAGCGCCGAGAGCGTCGAACGCGTCGACCAGTGGGCCGACGAGTTCGCCGACTCCTACGACGCCATGCTCGAGCGGCTCAACCGCAGCCTGCCCACGCTGTTGGCCGAATGCCGTGACCGCGAGGAGCGCGAATCGGTGTTCCGCTTCGTGCGCCAGCTCGCCGGCCTGCGCGACGTGCTGCTCGGCTTCCTGAGCGAGGCGCTCTCCAGCGACCGCTACTCCACCGCCGCCATGGTGCGTGGTACCTACTTCACCTCGGTCTACCAGCAGGGCGTGCCGGAGGATCCCTTCGTCGATGCCGCCGCGCGCCGCTACGGCATGGCCGATACCACCCAGCCGGCTCATCGCGCCGCACGCAGCGCGCTCTACTTCACCGAGGAACTGTTCGACAAGGTGATCTATCCCGAGGCGGGGCTGGCCGGCGACAACGCCCGCGCCGCCCGGCGTCGTCGCCGCCTGCGCCGGGTCAGCGCCTTTGCCTGCCTGGTGGGCGGGCTGGCGCTGGTGGGTGGCTGGAGCCACTTCTATCAGAAGAACACCCAGGCCTTGGCGGCGGTCGAGGAGAAGGCCCAGGACTTCCTGGCCGCCCAGCCCGACGAGCTGCACAGCGACGACCCCACCGGCTATGCGCTGCTGGAGCCCCTCGACCGCCTGCGCGCCGCCACCCTGGAGTTCGGCGACTATCGTGAGCACCTGCCGTGGCTGGCCGACATGGGCCTCTACCAGGGCCATGCGGTGGGCCGCGAGGTGGAGAACGCCTACCTGGCGATGCTGAGCTACCATTTCCTGCCTTCGCTGATGGTCGGCATCATGGATGACATGAACCGTGCCGAGGCCGGCAGCAACGACAAGCTGGCCCTGCTGCGCGTGCTGCGCATGATGTCTGATGCCAGCGGGCGCCAGCCCGAGCGGGTCGAGGCGTACATGGAGCGGCGCTGGCAGCGTGCCTTCCCCCAGCGCGGCACCGTGCAGGAGCGCCTGCTCGACCACCTCGCCTACGCCATGGCGCATACCGATCTCGAAGGGCGCGTGGCGGCCGGCGATCGTCATGCCGAACAGGCCATGGCGGCGCTGCGCGGCAGCCTGCAGGCCGCCCAGGAGGAACTCTCGCGCCAACCCATGGACGAGCGCGTCTATGCCACCCTCAAGGCCAACAGCGGTAGCCGCAGCGGCGCGGCGCTCGAGCTGCACCAGGGCGTCGGCCCCTCCTTCAACGCCGTGTTCATGGCCCGCGACGACGAGCTGGAGCGCCTGCGCCTGCCGACCCTGCTGACTCGCGACGGCTTCGAAGGCTACTTCCTCAAGGAGATCGAGCAGGCCACCGAGCTGGCATTGATCGACCTCTGGGTGCTGGGCCAGCGCGACGACATCGTCTTCAGTGCCGCCGACGAGCGCCAACTGCGGGACGCCCTGCACGAACGCTACGTCAGCGACTATCACGTGACCTGGCGCCAGGCGCTCGACGACCTCTACCTGGTGCCGCTGCCCGACATCGACCAGGCGGTGGTGGTGGCCGACACCCTGCTCGGCGCCAGCCGGCCGCTGGACCGTCTGCTCGGCGAAGTGGCCCACCACACGCAGCTCTATCCCGAGCTGCCGGTGGACGACGAAGTCGCACGCCAGGCGCTGGAGCGCTCGCCGCGCTACCGCCTGGCCGGCGAGATCGAGCGTAACTTCCGCGACCTCAACGGCCTGCTCGAGGCCCGCGGCGACAACCCGGCCGACATCGCCGAGATCAAGGTCGCCATCGGCGAGCTGCGCGACTACCTGCGCGAGGTGCAGGGCGCCAGCGACCCGGGCCGTGCGGCCTTCGTCAGCGCCCGTGACCGCCTGGCGCTACGCGGCGGCGACCCCATCCACAACCTCAAGCGCATCGCCGAGAACACCCCGGCCCCGGTGGACCGCATGCTCGAGAGCCTGGCCGACCAGAGCTGGCAGCTACTGATGGCCAGTGCCATTCGCCATCTCGAGCATCAGTGGCTCGACGAGGTGGTGGCGCCCTACCAGGAGCGCCTGGCAGGCCGCTACCCGCTGGTACCCAGCGCCTCGCGTGAGGTGGCCCTGAACGACTTCGAGGCCTTCTTCGCAGCCGGCGGCATTCTCGACCGCTTCTACCAGGACAACCTGCGGCCCTTCATCGAAGAGGCCCCCGAGTACCTGGTCGACGCCGAAGGCAGCCCGCTGCTGCGCGACAGCGTCTTCACCGCCATCCAGCGTGCCGAGCAGATCCGCCAGGCCTACTTCGGCCGCGACGGCGTGCTCGACGTGGAGTTCGCCCTGGAGCCGGTGAGCCTCAGCCCCGACAAGCGCCGCAGCGTGATCAACATCGACGGTCAGATCATCGATTACGCCCACAGCGCCAGCTCGCGGGTCTCGATGATCTGGCCCAACGCCCTGCGCGGCGGCAACGAGAGCCGCATCACCCTGGTGCCGAGCCAGGTCAACCGCTCGCCGCGCAGCCTCAGCCGCGACGGTGCCTGGGCCTGGTTCCGCCTGCTCGACGAAGCCGAGATCACCAGTGCCAGCGAGCGCGACCTGGAGCTGCGCTTCCAGGTCGACGGCGGCTCGGCGCGCTACCGCCTGTACGCCACCGGCTCGCGCAACCCGTTCACCCGCCCGCTGGTGGCCGGCTTCCAGCTTCCCACCGCGCTGTATGCCGAAGGAGGTTTCGATGTTGGCAGCCTTTAAGCGCCTGTTCGGCAGCGAACGCCACAAGGCGGCACCTGCCAGCGCGGTAGAGGAGACGAAGGGGCTGGAAGCGGCCGCGATGGAAGACATCGAAGGCTTTCTCGAGGCCGCCCGGCGTGCCGATACCCAGGGGCACTCGCCCTGGGTGCTGCGCGACGAGGCCCGCCTGACCACGCTGCGCCGGGCACTGGAGTTCACCGTGCAGCGCGGCCAGTGGCTGCAGCGTGACGGCGGCAACATCTCCCGCTGGCAGGGCCGGCTGCTCAAGCTGCGCCACGGCGACGGCCCCTCCCTCGGCATGCTGCTGGCTTGCCGGCCGGATGACGAATCGGCTTGGCAGCTGCGCTTCTTCTTCGTCGAGAAGGAGTGGCAGGGTAGCGGCCACGGCGCCCGCCTGTTGCAGGCGGCGCGCCACAGCCTGAGCGGCGTGCCGCTGAACGTGCGGCTGCCCCTGGCCTGCCAGGCCGCCGTACGCAGCTTGGAGGAAGCCGGCTTCAAACGCATGCATGTCAATGCCTTCGAGGTGGCCAGCTTCGAGGCGCCCGCGGAGTGGGACTAGCCCGCAAGCCAGCTCGCATAGACAGGAGAACGATAGATGGGACGCAAATTCGTACTCGTGGGTGATATCGGCACCGACCACGACGGTTTTCCGCCGACGCCGGTCACCGCTGGCAGCCCGACCGTGCTGATCGACGGCAAGCCGGCGGCGCGCCTGGGCGACCCACTGGCGCCGCACGACAAGCCCAAGCACCCCACCCACCCGCGTGCCATCGCCGAAGGCTCGGGCAGCATCCTGATCGACGGCAAGCCCGCCGCCCTCACCGGCCACGCCGTGGATTGTGGCGGCGTGGTGATCGGCTCCGCCAGTTCAGTAGGCGGCGAATCGGGAGGAGGTGCATTTGTTGCAGCTGTTGCAGCAATGCCTCCTACAACCTCACAGACTTCCGCTTTCTCGGCCGCTGATTCGGCTGAGACAGCACTTGATACCTCTGGGATAGCTGGAGGGCAGACAGCAGAACTTACCATGAGCGAAGCTGGCAAACAGTGGCTGAAGGACGTCGAACAGCTTCGTTTGTTGCCCTACGACGATCAGACCGGACGCGAGATTACTTCTTGGGTAGAAGGAGCCACGATTGGTTACGGCTATCTTATACCCGATTATGAGTGGCATTTATATCGTGAAGGTATCGATAGCGAAGAGGCAGGTCGTCTATTTGAAGAAGATTTACTTGAGTACGAGCAAGCGGTAAATTCTGCGATTACGACTCCGATGGCTCAGCATGAATTCGATGCAGCTGTCGCTCTGGCCTATAACATAGGGCAAAGGGCTTTTGAATCTTCCTCTGCAGCTAAGCTGATAAATGATCCTACTGCAGTGACCTCCTATCCAACTCTTGAAGAAGCTTGGAAGGCCTGGAATAAATCGCAAGGATTAATAAACCGAGGCTTGATCAATAGGCGTGCTGCGGAATGGGAAATGTATACCAAAGGAGATTACATAAAATGGTAAGGAAATTTCCTTTGTTTTGTTTATTGTCAGTACTGTTGTGCTTTTTTTCGGTGAAAGTTTATGCAGGCTGTGGTTGTCCTGATTGGCGAGAAGTGGTCGGAGAATATATTACGGTAGAGGTTGAGCGTTATCGTGGTGGTCAGACGCCTCGCGAAAAAGCTATAGAGAAAATAGATGAAAAAATAGTGATTGATGAAAATCACTTCTCTATATGGGGCGATATGATCTACAGCGATCCAGTTTATGAGATCAATTGCTATCCTGTCCCTCAAGAAGAGGGAGAGGTTACGCCACCCTCGGAAAGGAGAGGGGATTTCTATGGTTTTGGTATGGATAGAGACGTTATTGATGTGCTTTATGTTAATTCTCTAAGAGAAGAGGGACCGCGCTATCACTTCGAGGTGGTAGGTGACGAGCTGTGGTTCTTTTACGATGGGTGGTTTTACCGAACGAGGCGAGTCTCGGACCAATAAGATTGTTCACTTGGCTGGCTTGAGCCAGATTGAACTTATTGATGGATACGGACTATGAATGGATTGCAATTCACCCTCGAACTTGCCGGGGCTGACTCGGCCGACCTGGCGGTGGTCGACTTCTCCCTGGAAGAAGCGCTCTCCGCGCCTTTCACTCTCACGGTGCGCTTCGCCAGCCGCGATGGCAGCCTCTCCGCCAGCGCGCTGCTCGATTGCCCGGTGACCCTGACGATCTGGCAGGACGGCGAGGTGCTGCGCCGGGTCAACGCCATCGTCAGCGAGTTCGGCCGCGGCGACCGCGGCCACCGCCGCACCATGTACTCGCTGGTCGCCCGCCCGGCGCTGTGGCGCCTCGGCCTGCGCCAGAACTCGCGCATCTTCCAGCAGGTCTCGCCGCTCACGGTCATCAACACCCTGTGCGACGAGCGCAGCCTCACCGACGTGGCCTTCGCCGCCACCCGGGAACCGGCCGAGCGGGAGTACCTGACGCAGTACCGCGAAACGGACCTCGCCTTCCTCCAGCGCCTGGCCGCCGAGGAGGGACTGTTCTACTTCCACGAGTTCTTCGAGACCGACGGCGACACCCCCAGCGCCGCCCACCGCCTGGTGTTCGCCGACGCGCCCCAGGCGCTGGCCCACCTGGGCGAGCGCAGCTACCACGGCCGGGCCGGCGGCACCCCGCCCCAGCGCCATGTGCGCAAGCTCGAACAGCTCGCCCGGGTCGCCCCGGCCTCGGTCACGCTCAAGGACTACTCGTTCAAGAACCCGGCCTACGCCCAGCTGCATGAGCACGCCGCGGACGGCCTGGAAGAACACGCCCAACGGGACGACTACGAGCACTACGACTACCCCGGCCGCTACAAGGCCGACGCCTCCGGTGAGGCCTTCACCCGCATTCGCCTTGAGCACCTGCGCAACGACGCCCTGACCTGCCGTGCCGAAAGCGACCTGCCCGAGCTCGCCCCGGGCAGCCGCTTCACCCTCACCGACCACGACCTCAGTGAGCTCAACCGCGACTGGCAGGTGGTCTCGGTCACCCACCACGGCAGCCAGCCCCAGGCGCTGGAGGAGGACGGCTTCACTCAAGGTGATGCGGCAGGGCTGGGGCACATGACCAAGTTCGACAACACCCTGGTGCTGACCCCCGCCGACCGCGCCTGGCGCCCCAAACCCAACGCCAAGCCCTGCGTCGACGGCCCGCAGATCGCCTTCGTCGTCGGCCCCGAGGGCGAGGAGATCTACTGCGACGAGCACGGCCGGGTCAAGGTGCAGTTCCCCTGGGACCGCTACGCCGAACCTGATGAGACCGCCAGCGCCTGGGTGCGGGTGTCCCAAGGCTGGGCCGGCGGCGGCTACGGCAGTATCGCCATTCCGCGGATCGGGCACGAGGTGGTCGTCAGCTACCTGGAGGGCGACCCCGATCAGCCGCTGATCACCGGGCGCACCTACCACGCCGTCAACACGCCGCCCTACGCACTGCCGGCGCACAAGACCCGCACCGTCATCCGCACCCAGAGTCACAAAGGCGAAGGCTTCAACGAACTTCGCTTCGAGGACGAAGCGGGCGAAGAGCAGATCTGGCTGCACGCCCAGAAGGACCTGGAGCTGCTGACCAACAACGACCGCACCGAAGAGATCGGCAACGACAGCTTCCTCACCGTGCATCACGACCGCATCGGCGAGATCGACGCCGACGACCACCTGACGGTGCACGGAAGCCGCCACATCCAGATCGACGGCGACGACCATTTGATCGTCGACGCCAGCCGCCACGAGAAATACGGCCGCGCCCAGCTCGTCGAAGCCGGCCAGGAAATTCATCACAAGGCGGGCATGAAAGTGGTGATCGAAGCCGGCGCCGAGATCACCCTCAAGGCCGGCGGCAGCTTCGTCAAGCTCGACCCCAGCGGCGTCACCATCGTCGGCAGCCAGGTCAAGATCAACTCCGGCGGCAGCCCCGGCTCCGGTTCCGGCCAGGCCGCTCAGGCACCGGCGTTGCCACGGGAGGCGACCGGCGAATCGCACGAGGCCGTGGCACCGATTCAGCGCCGCGCCCAGCTCACATCGCTTTTGAAGGCGCCGGCCAGCTGTGAGATCTGCGAGTCAGGTAACGGCCAGGAGGGGGCATAAGTGGGCGAGCCGGGCCGTATCACGCATGTGCTGGTGGATGGAGTGCGCTATCCCGATGCCCTCAGGCGGTTGTATTCGCGTGATGATCTCGACGAGATCGTGCCGTTATACCTGCTTACTCGTTTCAAGGACGTCGCGGCGGAAGGGCCGATTCTGGTGGCACCAAAAGGACGCCGTTTCGTCGACGAAATTCTTGCCGAGGGGGAGGGTGAGCGGACAAGAGCCATGTCGCTGATCTCGAGTACGGCGACCACCGAAGAATTGGGAGACCACCTGCTGGGTTTCGTGGAGATTGAGGTCGACGGGGCGCAGCGCCTGCTCAGATTTGCCGATCCGCTGGTGCTGAGACATTGGCTGGCGAGCTATGGCGAGAGTGTGCCGGCCGACGTGATAGGGCCTATCGACACCTGGCAAGTGGCGCAGTGGGCGCCGGCCTGGGACAAGCATGAAGACCCGGTTTGGCGAACGTTCGAGGTGGAAGCCGGTCAGTCACCTTCTGACGAACAGCTATTGCGCTCACCCGATCACTTCGCCTCGCCGCAGCTCGACGGCCTGGACGCGGTGGCGCGCTGGCAGTTCAAGGAGCGCTTGGCGGAGTATTTCGAGCGCCATGCCGGTGAGGCCTGGTCAGGGCTGGCCGTTGAGAGAAGAGGCGATTGGCTGGAGTCGCGCTTGGATGAGGCCCTGGCCTGGGGAGCGCAGACGGAGCGGCAAATCGCCATCTGGATGGAACTGAGCCTGCGCTGGGGGGCAGGCTTCATGACGGCTTCGACCGGCCCCTATGCTCGCTGGGTGGCTAAAGATCCATCCCGTGAGAGGTTGCCCCAACAACAGCAGCTGTATGAGTTGGATGCCTGGTGTCGCTCGACTGAGGGGATCCAAGAGGCTAATAACGAGACAACAAGGAAGTCACACCATGTCTGATCGACAAGCCCAACAGGATGCGCGCGACGCCGAGTTCGGCGAGACTCCCTTCGGTGCCACCAGCATATGTCCGCTGTATCTTGAATGCGCCATTTTCCCGGTGCGCTATGCCATCGATGAATCATCGAGCGAGAGGGAGGAGGCCCAAGGTCCGCACCCCTTGGCCGAGGCATGGCAACAGCATGGCTACCCTGATCTGCAGACGCGCAGCTACTGCCTGCGCCAGCTCCGCGATGGCTGGCTGTATGTGTGGGATGAGGTCGACCGAACCTTTCACGAGTATCGCATCGAGGGGCACCAGTTCACGCGGATTCCCTGGCCCGAAGACATCAACGAGACCCGGCCCGATGAACGCGAAGGCGACGGCGAAAGCAAACCCTACCTGCTGTATCCGTGCCGCAGCCGGATTTGGCTTGCCTACTCTCCCGCACAGTGGACCTGGCGAATCTGCGAGCACATGCGCTCGAACGTGGATGCTCGCCGGCGCTTCATGCGGCCGCTCAACATACGCTCGGCCATCGTAGACCCCGAGAACACCGCACACGTAGGCCCGTTGAACGAGCTGGGGCAGCATCTGGCCGATATCACCCCGCAGGGGGCGGCCAGCGACTTCGACTCAACCACGGTGATGACCCGGGCGCTCACCGAGGAAGAGCAAGAAAAAGAGGACGAGACGGAATATGTCGCCCTGGCTCATAAGCCCGAGATCGATCAGAACGCCGTGCTGGCCCAAGTACCCGACAAGGATCAGGCACTCTTCGTCGCCTTGGACGATCCGCTGGGGATCGTCGACGACCTGACAATGAACCTGTTGGGCTTGGAGATGGCCCACGAGCAGTTCGAGGATGAGACTGGACATCGTCTCAACACCGCCCTGGTGGTGCAGCGTCTGTGTGGGTTCGATGAAAACGATCTCCCCGATGCCGTGCGGAACGACTCTGTAAAGCGGCGCAGGGCTATTGAACTTCTGGGGCTCCATTACCAACTGCGTCAGAGTGATGAGCTGTCCACCGCCATCAATCGGGGTAGCCCGTTCGATAGAGCGATCCGTGCGAACGCCAGCGCTAATAGTCGACAGGCCCAACTGGCAGCCTACGAGGCTGAGCTGGCTGAGCTTGGCCTCGATCCTCGAGACGATGACGACTACCGGGAGTGGAAGGCCAAGGCGGTCTGGCGCAACGACGTGGATTATGAAGGAACGCTGGCATTCATTGATGCGCGGCAGCCCGAGCAAGAGCATCTGCAGGCCCACTGCCAGAAATGCCGCGAAGACTTGATCACTTGGCTGGAGCGGCTCCCCACATCGGCCCAGGCGTTGTGCTTTGATGGCTGCAATGTGATTCAGACCCAGGCGCTGATCGAATTCACCCATATGGTGAGCCAGGCGCTCGGTGCCAGCGAGGAGGGCCAGCAATGGCTCACCGAGCGAGCCCGTCGACGCGACAACTTGGTGGGGTTGGCACTGTTCAATTTTTCGCCGGAGCTGGAGCAGGCGCTCACCGAGGTAGCGAGAAACTTCATCGAGACGGGAGAGGCGGACGGCCTGGAAGTATCGGAGGCCTCCAGCTATGCCTCGCGGGCCAACGAGATCAAGGCCGTGCTCGATCTCGAAAGCGTTCGCAACAGCAAGGTCTTCCAGGCCCTGGCTCCCCATGTCCAGTCGTTCCTGGACACCCTGGCAACGGCTGTGCAAGGACCGGCCAGACTCGCCTGGGAAGGGCTGGCCTATCAATTGCTCCCGGCGGTAGGCGCGGGAGCCACGATAACCATCGAACGCCTTGCCCAAGGGATGTCGCAGACCATGCAGGTGGCCTTCATGCATCCCGACAATGCGACCATGGACACCCAACTGGTTCGTGACGGTGACTACGATGCCCGGCATCATCGTTGGCGGAGAGACGTTGTACGCCTTCAGAATCGCATCCGAGGACTACGGGCAACTCTTTCTCGGCCGGCGGCGCCCCATGATCGTGCCGCCCAGATAAGGGACCTCAATGGCCAGCAGCGGCAGTTCGACGAGTTGATGACCCGTGAGCCGAAGCGTTTCGTCGCCCGTCAGAGCGGCAGCCCCGGTGGGCCAGCCGAGACCCTGGGCTTCGACGAGCTGCGTGAACAGCAACGCCTCAAACTGGAGGCAGGCGCTGCCGCTACTCGCGCCCGCATGCAGGGCTGGATGAACCGCTACGGCGGCGGGCTACCGCTGCTGGTCGCCGGGCTCAACCTGCTGAACGTGGGGGCTACCCTTGAGACCATTGAGCGCGAGGGCATGGACGACAACGCCAGGCAATCTCTGATCAGCGGCCTTGGCTACACCACCAGCGCGGTAATGGCGCTCTGGGTGGTCCCTTATTGGAATAAGCATGCGTCGCTTATGGCGCCAATCGAAAGTGTGCCGACCAAGTTGGCCAAAGCCGGCATCAGAAGCTGGGGTGGGGCAAAAAATACCGCCTTTGCCCGTATGGCGGCTAAACTCACCACCCGCGTGGCGGGTATGGCGGTTTTTGGGGCTATCGGTGCAGGAGTAGAATCCATACAGATCTATGAGCAGTATGGTTCGGCAACGAGCACCGAAGAACGCGTAGCGTTGGGTGCAAAGTTCGCGAGTACTCTGGTGATGGGGCTTGTATCAGGTGCACAGCTTCTCGGCGCTACTGCAGGATACTTATGGTCCTTTGCTTGGATTATGTCACCCTGGATCATTGGGGTCTTGGCCATTGCTGGGATCGTGTACCTCTTCGCCTCTCTCTTTGCTAGTTACTACCACCGCGAGGGCATCCGCCTATGGCTCTATCGGAGTGGCTGGGGCGCATCTCCGAGATGGGCGGATGACGATGAGGGACGGGCCAACGAATGGCGTACCCTCCTGGAAACCCTCTACCAGCCGACGGTTCGCCTGGAGCCGGTGACTCGCCTTGGGTATCAAGGGCGAAGCCCCGTCAACGTTCATCAGGGCTTCTGGCTCAAGATTGCGCTGCCTTCCATGCTAGCGGGGGAATCGATCAAGTTGTCTCAAAGTGCGAGCCAAGGGTTCTGGGCGCCGTCCTCCAGCATCGAAGAGCGCTCCAGGCGATCGCCTGGCGAGCTTCCGGTATCGGCGGACTATGGCCCGCAGGAGATGCGCGTCTGGCAGGCTTGGCTGCCCGACGATGTGCAACCCCCGGATGCCCCTTTTACGCTGTCGCTCGATTACCCCGAAGCGCTATTGAGCTCGCCTAATAGCGCTGACTATATATTCCATAAGCCACAGGCCGATGAAGGTGCTTATGGAATAGAGCCAAGGGAAAGTACGGCTGTCTGCCAACCTTTAGGTCGTTTTTTTAGTTTGACAGTTCCGGGTTGAGGAGTCGCTGCATGGTGGGGAGTTGTAAGTATTCATTAGGTTACCAATTTTAAAGGAATATGAGAGATGTGGTTTATTCAACCAAAAAAAAACTACGTCCCTGAAATGCTATGGGAGCGAATCAATGAGCCAGAGGTCATGAGTTGGCAGGTCAGGGTGAGGGATTATAATACTTTTGTGGCCAACATACTGCTGTTTGTTATTTCACTTCTATCCGGGGGGGTCTGGTTTTCTTTTGCTTATTCTTTTCTAGAGATGAGTGAAATCATGTCCATGGTGTGCGTGGGGATGTTTTTTTTAATGACGCCTGTTTTTATGAGCATGACCCATCAAACCTCTATTATCGTCTACCGCTTGACGGATAAGGGCTATGAGAAAATCTCGTGGAAACCGCAGATCGACTCGGTCAAACCAGTGATGAAATGGACGGCCATCATCTCCGGTGTCGCCGTATTGGTCGCCACTTTCTTCAATCCGAATTTCCTGTATGGCATGGTAGGGCCGGCGGGGTTTGGTTTGCTTGCACTGACGATGGGAAACTCCGGTAGTTATCAGTCATTGGTGCGTGGAGAGAGGCACGAAAATCGTAGCTGGGATGCTGTTGAAGAGATCGTACTATGGAAAAAGCGGCGTCTCGTAGGGGTTAAGATGAGCTTTGATGATGGCTATGGCCCGCATTCAAGCTATCAGAAAATTTATTGTGAAAAAGGGTGCGTTGAAAAGGTCCTAGATTTTATTAAGAGTAAGGCTCCAGATGTTGATTTCTTGGAGAGAAAGCTGATTGTGAATGAGATTTCCGCTCAGTAGATAATTTAAGGGACCTATGCCCTTTGATACCCGCCAGGGAAGGCGTGCTGTCGTCTGCCTTGGCGGTAGCGTGGGGTTCCATCATCGGTCGACATGCGATCCATGTCCATCAGGGTTGACTCAAGATTGCGCTGCCTTCCATGCTAGCGGGGGAATCGATCAAGTTGTCCCAAAATGCGAGCCAGGGGTTTTGGTCGCCGTCCTCCAGCATCGAAGAGCACTCCAGGCGATCGCTTGGTGAGCTTGCGGCATCGGCGGACTATGGCCCGCAGGAGATGCGCGTCTGGCAGGCTTGGCTGCCCGCTGGTGTACAAGCCCCGAACGCCCCTTTTACGCTGTCGGTCGATTACCCCCAGGCACTATTGAGCTCCCCTAATAGCGCTGACTATATATTCCATAAGCCACAGGCCGATGAAGGTGCTTATGGAATAGAGCCAAGGGAAAGTACGGCTGTCTGCCAACCTTTAGGTCGTTTTTTTGACCTGATGATCCCGGCATGATGGGTTGCGGCATGGAAATGCTCTACATACAGCCACTCAGCTGTCAACTGTTTAAAGGGTAAGTGAGAAATGTGGTTTATACAGCCGAGAAAAAATTATATTCCTGAGATGCTATGGGAACGTATCGATGAGCCCGAGCTTATTAGCTGGCAGGTTCGAGTGAGAGACTATAATACTCTTGCTGCAAATTTGGCTTTTTTCGGCTTTGTTGTGATAGAAGGTTTGTTTTTTTATTACTTGCTATTTGTAGTGAGGGGGTTTGAGTTTGACTTTTTGACGAAAGGTTTTTTTGTGTTGTTTTTTTTGCTATGGCCTGTCGCAATGAGCATGACTCACCAGACCTCCATTATCGTCTATCGCTTGACGGATAAGGGCTATGAGATGTTTTCATGGAAGCCACAGATTGATTCGGTCAAGCCAGTGATGAAATGGACAGCCATAATTTCCGGTGTCGCCGTGCTGGTCGCCACCTTTTTCAACCCATATTTCTTGCTTGGTATGGTGGGGCCGGCGGGTTTTGGCTTGCTTGCTTTGGCAATGGGTAATTCTCAGGGCTACCAGAAACTGGCTAGGGGAGAAGATCATTTTAGCGCCTCTTGGGAAGATGTAGAGGAGGTGGCACTATGGAGGAAAAGAAGACTGATCGGGTTAAGGTTTACCTTCCATCTTGATGACGGCACGACGCAAAATGGCTACAGAACCCTATATTGTAGAAAAGGGGAGGAAGATAAATGCGTCGATTTCGTAAGGGAAAAAGTTTCAGGCGTGCCTTATTTGGAGAAGAAAATGGAAGTTTTTGAAGGGGGTATGGCGCTCTAGAGGTTTGCTCGGTAAGCAACAATAAGCTCTAGGAAGAGACGTGCCGAAAAGAAGTTCACCTGCATTAAGCCGCAGTAATTGAGTCAATCACCGGGCCTTATACAAAAAGGCCCCGGTTCTGCTGTTGTCTGAAACAGCGCAGCGGGGCAAAAAAGGAAAATATCAGGGCAGGCTCTGGGCGTCTGCCCTGGCGGTAGCGTGAGCTTCACTAAGCCACCAATCTCCACGCTCTATTAAAGAAGCTGCGACCCACCGTAGCAGTGATTACGTAACCAACGACAGGGATAGCGAAATGCTGCCAATCAGTTTCAAGACCTCCTTCGACATCCAATTCATCACGCGCCTCTACCATCGGCTGCGCGAGAATGACGATTCGATTACGCTGCTGCTGCGAACCAAGAGTGGGCGAAAGACAAGTGACTTAGAAAAGGCAGCTCTTGGTGAAATCCGTAACGCCAAGGGGAAAATGTTCTTCGGTATGAACGGAAAGGAAGGGATCGTGCATCTCAAGAAGGCTGGAAGCCTCAATGAGCCGCTGCTGGCCTATCTCAGGGAGGAGGGAATCGATCAGCAAGAAGTAACGTATGACCTAGGTGCCATCTGTATCTGCGGCTATGCGGTTCTGGTGGCAGGTGTTGGGTTCCTTTATTCCAGCCAGAACTATATGCCTATGCTGTTTCTTATCCTTCTAGCCTGTATCGCTTGCACGCTGCTTGGGCTGGCTTTGGTAGCGCATGCTTACAAGGAAGGCAACGAGGTATGGGCAACTCCTGCCCTGGTTTGCTTGGGTATTGGCGCCTTGCCTACGGCGCCCTCGAGCCTGCTGGTGCTTCCCATGATGACGGCGCTCGGTCGTGCCAAGTTGCAGCGCCTACTGCGGCAGAGTGATGATGGAGCTGTAGTGGAAGCTTCTCTGCCTCAGTAGTGAGGCGGATAAGTGCCAGCAACAAAAAGCCCGGCCTTGCGGCCGGGCTGGATCTTCGCTTCCTTACATCCTCCTCGGGTATCCTTCCGCCCCGAGCATCCTTGGATATGAGTCTTCCTGACTCGTCGTCCCTGGCTGAGCCTCCGTGCTCAGTACGCCTTCACTGTGCCAACCTGGGCAGCCTTGTGACGTTAACCTGGCGCAAGTGGCGTGTAAGATATTGCCGATAGAATTTGTAGGATATGGCTTACAAGACATTCGATTCGACTTCTATTGGTCGGGCCCGGTGCGGCCCAGCGGTTCTCTTGTCGGCATCCGACGAGCACGCAGCAGCCTGCATGTAGCCGCAGCGCGACCAGGCCCAGGAGGGTATCGGGTAGTGTCGAATGTCGGGCGTAAGATTCGTGTTTATTGACGGCTGGCCGCGCGGGGGCCTCCCGCGCATTCAAGCCGTCAGTGATGTGAGGGCGAAGCTGCCGTCTGTTGGAGGCAAGCGGAACAATTATTGATTGAGGGTTCTGTCCAGCAATAGCAGCGCAGACTGCCAGGAGGAGGCGTCGGCGGCGGCGTTGTAGCCAACCGGCAAATTGTGCTCCTTGCTCATGGCGTCGGCGCCGGGGTTCGTGAAGCCATGGAGGGCTTGGGGATAGGTGATGACATCCACATCGGCACCCTGGGCCTCGAGCGCGCGCGCCATGTCTGCCAGGGTTTCGCGTTCGACGAGCGAGTCCGCGCCGCCATTGTGGATCTGCACTGCACCGCTGAAATTCCCGCGAGCGGAGGCTGCCAGCGTGGGGTCGCCGTGGAAGCTGATGGCGGCTTCTAGCGGCATGCCGGACAGTGCCATGTTCATGACGACGCTACCGCCAAAGCAGTAACCGATGGCCGCCATGCCGGTGTCTGCCACGGCAGGGTGTTGGCGTAATTGAGTCATGGCCGCTTCGAACCTGGCGCGCGCGGCTGGCCAATCCTGCATGACTTGCGAGGAGAATTCACCCGCTTCATCGGGGTGCGTGGCGACTTGGCCGCCGCCGTACATATCCACCGCCAATGCCACGAAACCCAGCGCGGCGAGCTGGTCGGCGCGTGCGCGAGCATACTCATTGAGCCCCCACCATTCGTGCACCACCAGTACTGCCGGCCGTGGTCTCTCGTCATTGACGTTGCGTGCCAGGTATCCTTGATAGGTCTCACCACCGGTCGAATACTCGAAAATCTCGCCTTCGACGCGTGGCCCCCAGGCCGTGACGAATGCCGTCTCGGATTCAATTTCGAGCTCTGGCGGTAGGTTGACCTCCTGGGCCATTGCCGAGCCTGCCATCAACCCAGTCACCAGGCACAAGAGCGAGAATAGTGTGCGCATGTGTAGCTCTCCTTGCTCATTTTTCTTTGTCGGGTCTCGCAGGCAGATGCATATGTCTCCCCACCCTTTACTAACATAGCTGCCCACGGAGGCCCGCGTATACCGCTGCTGGCTGAAGCCCTTCAGGTGGACGTGCTCCGAGAGGTCGATGTCGCTTTCGGCTGCGGATGGACACGCAGCAGCCAGGAAGCGGCCGCGACGCCGACCAGGCCGAAGAGAGCACCGGGCAGGGCGCCGAGGGCCAGACTGGCGATGATGCCGCCCAGGAGTGCCGTGCCGCCGACGATAATGGCCGGGGTACTGGTGGCGGAGACCACATCGCGCGTGCGGCTCATCTCGAAGGTCACCACCGCGACCATCACCGGGGCAACGGAGACGATGCACAGCACGATCCACCACAGGCGGCCGAGCCAGAAGCCCACCTCGCCCGGTATGCCGGCATCGATGGGCAAGCCGAGGCGTTCCCCCAGCCAGGCGGCCGGCAGTTCGGCGAGCTTGTGCCAGAGGTAGAGCGGCATGCCCAGCGCGCCGAGGATGGTCACCACCCTGTCGATGCGGCGGCGCTCCAGCAGGCGGCGCACGGGGCCTTCAAAGGTCAGTACGAACCCGACCTGCACCCACATCACGCCCACCAGGGCCAGGGTGGGAGGAAGCAGGTTGCTGGGCACGCCGAAGGCGCCATCGACCATGGCCACGGGGTAGCCGGAAGCCACGGCGGCGGCCAGCCACAGCAGGCCGAGCAGCAGCAGGGAGAGGCCGGTGCCCAGGCCCGAGAAGCGGCCGCGCTTCCAGGCAATGCCGAGCTGTTGCGGCAGCAGCCAGACGACGATGGCATTGAGCCAGCCGATGCCGCCGCCGTTGGCGGTGACGCGGGTACCAAGCTCCAGCAGCTCGCCGGGCGCGGTGATGCCGGCACGCAGGAGGTCGACCGCGGCGGCGATCAGCAACAGGCCCACCACGGCCTTGAGCCCCCAGCGGTTGTCGGCCCAGACGCTGAACGGCAGCAGCGCCTGTATGCCCAAGAGCATCATCAGGAACCAGAGATGGACGGTCAGCGAGTGATTGAGGGGGCCGAGCAGGCGCCCTCCGGTATAAGCGGCGAGGATCACGAAGGCCACCAGTACCGCCAGGTAGGTGACGGTGGGGCGAGCCAGGCCAAGTGCCCGGCCCGCCCACCAGTGCAGCTGGCGATGCCCCTGCTCCAGCCGGCGTTGGGCGCCGTCTGCGCTCACCGCGGCCGAGACGAACACGAACAGTGGGACGACCTGCAACACCCAGGTGAGTACGCCGGCGCCTGTCCACACCAGCAGCAGGTGGTCGGTGGTGGTCATCAGGCCGTTCTCGAGCCGCGGCAGGGTGGCGATCCAGTGGCCGAACACGACGACGAGCAGCGCGCCGGCACGCAGGGCATCGGGGTAGCGGTCCCGGCTTGCCTGAGGTTCGCCGTCGTTGCTCGATGACGAGTCCAACTTTTGCGTTCCCTGTTTCATAATGTCTCGTTTCCATTCGATCGGCGCTTGCATCTGTCGTTCGCCTGGTGGATATTAGTTATCGAACAGTGTTTCCTAACATCATCCATGAAACGCCAGCGCCTTGCAAGCACGTCGTGAGCGTCGCTGAAACCGAGGAAAATCGCCATGGATACCCACACGCTGCTGGTCCATGTCCTGCTGTACGTCTTCCTGCCGCTATGGGGAATTGCCGGCTTCGTCGACTGGTGTTGCCATCGCGCCACGCATATCGAGGAGACCTCGGGGCTGAAGGAAACCCTGATGCACTCGGCCATGGGCATCCAGGTGGGCATCCCCATCCTCATGTGTCTGCTCTATCGCATCAACGTGCTGGTGCTGTTGCTCTGTCTGCTGGCCTGGGTGCTGCACGAGGTCGTGGCTCACTGGGACGTGCACTACGCCGCGCCGCGGCGGCATATCAGTATCTGGGAAATGCACGCGCACAGTTACCTGGCCAGCCTGCCGCTCTACATGCTGGCCATGATCATGGTGATCAACTGGCCGGTGGTGTTGGATCTGGTGACATTCAACTGGGCAGGGCAGATGCGTCTCGTGCCCGTTGAAGTGCCCCACGGCGGGGAACGCTACCTGCCCTATTACCTGGCCTTCATGGCGCTGCTGTGCGTGTTCCCCTACCTGGAGGAGAACCTGCGCTGCCTGCGCTATTACCTGAAGCACAGGGGAGAGCCGGCGTGAGCGTCTATATCACCAGTACCGGCCACTACCTGCCGGGCGAGCCGGTGGACAACGAGCGGATCGAGGCGGTGCTCGGCATGGTGCATGGCAAGCCGAGTCGGCTCAAGAGGCGGATTCTGCAGTCCAACGGTATCCGGCAACGCCACTATGCCATCGATGCCGAGCACAACACCCTGATCAGCAACGGTGAGATGGCCGCCCGGGCGGGGCAGGCCTGCCTCGACCAGAGCTTTCTCGGCAAGTCGCGGCTCGACATGCTCAGCGTGGCCACCAGCCAGGGCGACCAGGTGCTGCCGGGCTTCGGCAGCATGGTGCAGGCGGAGCTGGGCGTGGCCGGCGTCGAGCTGCACAGCAGCCATGGCATCTGTTCCAGCAGCATGATGGCGCTCAAGGCGGCCTACACCGGACTGAAGGCCGGGGAGCACGGCAATGCTCTGGTGATCGCCAGCGAGCTGGCCTCGAGGTTGTTCAAGGCCAGCCGCTACGAGGCGGTGGCCCAGGAGGTCGACTTCAACGCCGAGTTCCTGCGCTGGATGCTCTCGGACGGCGCGGGTGCGCTGTTGCTGGAAACCGTGCCGCGCCGGCGCTGCTTTCGCATCGACTGGATTCGCGGCTTCTCCCACGCCGACGCCTACCCGGTATGCATGAGCGTCGGCCTGGCTGCCGGCGGGGAGCAGAAAAGCTGGCAGGATTTCGCCACCTATGCCGAGGCGGAGGCCGCCGGCGCCCTGCTGATTCGCCAGGATGTCCGCCTGCTCGACAACATCGTCAAGCTCGGGGTGGACGGGCTGCTGCGCTTGATCGACGAGGGGCGGGTCGAGGTGGAGAAGGTCGACCACGTGCTGTGCCATTACTCGTCGCACTACTTTCGCGGCAAGATCTTCGACATGCTGACCCAGGCAGGCGCCGCGATTGCCGAAGAGAAGTGGTACACGAACCTCTATACCCGCGGCAACACCGGCTGCGCCTCGATGTTCATCATGCTCGACGAGTTCCGTCGCACCCAAGACTACCAGGCTGGCGACACCATCCTCTGCATGGTGCCGGAAAGCGGCCGCTTCAATAACGTCTACATGCAGCTTACGGTCGTGGAGGAGTAATCATGGAAAGCAAGGTCACTACCCAACTGGGGCAGGAGTGCCTGCAGGGACTGATGCGAGTGTGGTTCGACTTCGAGCGCCAATTGGGCCGGGTGCCGGTCATCCAGCGCCTGGAACGCGGCAACTTCACCCGCGAGGATTACCGCAACCTGCTGCTGCACCTGCGCCAGCAGGTGATCGAAGGGGCGCGCTGGATCACCCGTGGCGCTTCCAGCTTCGAACGCGACTTTGCCGACGTGCGCTCGGAAGTGATCGGCCACGCCCAGGAGGAGCATCGCGACTACGAGATGCTGGAGGCGGATTTCGTGGCGGCGGGCGGCGAGCCGGACGAGATCCGCGAAGCGCAGCGCAATGCCGGCAGCGAAGCGCTGCACGCCTTCATGATGTACCGCGCCAGCCAACCCAACCCCGTCGACCTGATCGGCGCCATGTGGATCATCGAAGGGCTGGGGCAGAAGATGGCCGGCGACTGGGCCCGGCGGATCGACGAGGCCACCGATGGCGATGGCCGTTACACCTGCTTCATGCGCTACCACGGCGAGAACGACGATGCCCACCTGGACAAGCTCTACTCGCTGATCGACCGGGTGTGCCGCACGCCGGAAGACCAGCGGTCGATCCTGCGCACCGCGCGGGTGGTGGCGCGGCTCTACGCCCTGCAACTGGAGGAGGTCGACCATGGCTGATGCCAGGCCGAAGCAGCGCAGCCCTTTCCTGCGTGCGCTGGCGTTCGACGACTCGCTGCCGATCCAATCCGAGGCGGTGCGACTGTGGCTGAACGACATCGAGAGCCCGACGCGCTGGTCGCTGCGCCCGCTGCTGCAGTTCCTGCTGGCGATGCTGCTGCATCTGATCTGGTTCGTGAAGCGTCTGCCGCTGCCCCAGTTCCGCGCTCATGGCCTGCTGCAGCGGATGATCTGCTGGTTCTGTACTCACTTCGTCAGCCCCAGCGCCAACCAGCTGATCCTGCGCCACTTCGCCACCGAGTCGAACATCCTCAACTTCCTCATCGACAACAGCCCGGAGGTGACGGTCGAGCCCTTGGCGCTCTACCCCCGGCGTATCGACGACATGCTCGATGCCAGCTTCGTCAAGCACGACCAGGAGCTGTTCCGGGTGATCGAGGAGATGGGCCATTGGCGTGAGCGCCCGGCACCGCTGGCGCCGGATGCCATCAACTGGGCGAACTGGCGCCCGCTGGATGAGGGCGCCTTCGAGACGGCGCGCCGGCGCACCCAGGTGCTGGACTTCGAAAGCGCCCATGCGCTGTTCATGTGCCTGTTCTGCCTGCTGCTGACCCGCGAGGAGTACCGCGACGCCATCAACGGCTTCAACCTCGACCAGTCGATCGCCATTCGCATCGGCCAACTGATCGGCGACCCGACCCTGGCCGAGATGGCCTACAACAAATATCCGCACTACCTGGTCGGCCCCTGGAACCTGGGCCAGCGCTTCCTGATGCACGGCTTCTTCACCGAGTACCTCTACGCGCGACTGGAGCGGCTAAGGCTGGCCGCGTATCACCCCGCGAACGGCAACACCGAGGCGTAGACCGCGAAGTAGTGGCAGGTGCTGCCGCCGAGCACGAACAGGTGCCAGATGGCGTGGTTGAAGGGAATTGCGCTGATGGCGAAGAAGATCACGCCCAGGGTGTAGGTGATGCCCCCGGCAGCGAGCAGGGCGATGCCGGCCGTGGGCAGGCTGGCACTCATCTCGCCGCTGGCGAAGACGATGAGCCAGCCCATGATCAGATAGATCGCCACCCGCAGCACGCTGAAACGGTGGGGCCAGGCCAGCTTGCAGGCGATGCCGGCCAGCGCCAGGCCCCAGACGATGGCGAACAGCGTCCAGCCGGTGGGGCTGCGCATGTTGACCAGCAGGAAGGGCGTATAGGTGCCGGCGATCAGCAGGTAGATGGCGCAGTGATCCAACTGCTGGAAGGCACGCTTGAGTCGTGGGTGGCGAATTCCGTGATAGAGAGTCGAGGCGGTGTAGAGCAGCACCAGGGTCACGCCGTAGAGGCTGAGGCCGACGATCTTCCACGGGCCCACGTGGGCGGACATGCTGGCCAGCACCAGCAGCACGATCACGCCGGCGAGGCTCAGTGCCGCACCGATGCCGTGGCTGATGCTGTTGAGCAGCTCCTCGATGAGGTGGTGGCGATGACCGCCTGAGCTTTCGGTGGGTGGCATGGGCGTCTCCGTCATGGGCGCCCCGATGCCGTGTCGGCTCAGGGCTTGCGTTCGATATCCACATCGCTGGCCTGGGTAAAGTCGCCCAGCGCCATCATGTGGCCAAGCTTGCCGGCCTTGGTCGAAAGATATTGCTCGTTATGAGGATTGAGACCCGTGGTCAGTGGCACTCGTTCCGCGATAGTGACGCCGGCCTTGGTCAGGGCATCGACCTTGCGCGGGTTGTTGGTCATCAGCCGCAGTCCGTTGACGCCCAGATGCTCCAGCATCGGCACGCAGAGGTCGTAGCGGCGCAGGTCGGCGCCGAAGCCGAGCTGCTCGTTGGCTTCCACGGTGTCGGCGCCCTGGTCCTGCAGGTGGTAGGCACGGATCTTGTTGAGCAGGCCGATGCCGCGGCCCTCCTGGCGCAGGTAGAGCAGCACGCCGCGGCCTTCGTCGGCAATCCGCTTGAGCGCTTCCTGCAACTGGTAACCGCAGTCGCAGCGCATGGAGAACAGCGCGTCGCCGGTCAGGCACTCCGAGTGCACCCGGCCGAGCACCGGCTCGCCGTCGGCCACGTCGCCCAGCGTCAAGGCGATGTGATCCTTGCCGGTGGCGTCGTCCTCGAAGCCGTGCATGGTGAAGGTGGCCCAGGGGGTGGGCAGCCGGGAGGCGGCGATGAATCGAATGGTCACGGGGTACCTCGGTCAGACCACGGCGATGCCGGAAGTGAATCCCGCATTCTAACAGGAACGCGGGCGGGGCTCACGAATGCGCGGCGTCATCGATCTTGGCCAGGGTCAAGCCGCGCGAAAAATGATGCGCTACAATGGGCCGACATTTCCTGTGGATGACTGCCTGCATGGATCTCAAGAACGATCGCTTTCTGCGCGCCCTGATGCGTCAGCCGGTGGACCGCACTCCGGTATGGATGATGCGTCAGGCCGGCCGCTACCTGCCGGAGTACCGCGCCACCCGCGCCGAAGCCGGTGACTTCATGGACCTGTGCCGCAACCATGACCTGGCTTGCGAGGTGACGCTTCAGCCGCTGGAGCGCTATCCGCTGGATGCCGCCATCCTGTTCTCGGACATCCTCACCATCCCCGACGCCATGGGGCTGGGGCTCTATTTCGAGACCGGCGAAGGGCCCAAGTTCCGCAAGCCGGTGCGCACCGCGCAGGACGTCGAGGCGCTCAAGGTGCCCGATGCCGAGCGCGACCTCGACTACGTGATGCGTGCGGTATCGACCATTCGCCGTGAGCTGAACGGCCGAGTGCCGCTTATCGGCTTCTCCGGCAGCCCCTGGACGCTGGCCACCTACATGGTGGAGGGCAGCTCGAGCAAGGACTTCCGCCATGTGAAGACCATGCTCTACGACACGCCCAGCGTGATGCACGACCTGCTCGACATGCTGGCCAGCGCGGTGACCGATTACCTGAACGCCCAGATTCGTGCCGGCGCCCAGGCGGTGCAGATCTTCGACACTTGGGGCGGTGCGCTCTCCACGCCGGCCTATCTCGAGTTCTCGCTGCGCTACATGGAGCAGATCGTCGCCGGGCTGATCCGCGAGCACGAGGGGCGGCGCGTGCCGGTCATCCTGTTCACCAAGAACGGCGGCCAGTGGCTCGAGGATATCGCCCTGGCGGGCCCGGATGCCGTGGGCATCGACTGGACCACGGAGCTGTCCGACGCCCGAGCCCGGGTGGGTCACAAGGTGGCGCTGCAGGGCAACCTCGACCCCAACGTGCTGTTCGCGCGGCCGGCGGCCATCCGCGCCGAGGTGGGGCGCATACTGGACAGCTACGGCCACGGGCCGGGCCACGTGTTCAACCTGGGTCACGGCATCAGCCAGTTCACCGATCCGGACAATGTCACCGCCTTCATGGAGGCGCTGCACGAGTTGAGCCCGCGCTACCACCGTGCCATCCAGTACCAGAATGCCTGAAGCTCGTTGGCTCCGGCGGCTGGCCTGGGGGGAGGATAGAAAGCGACACCGCCTGTGGGCGGTGTTGGCCGTTCTGGCTGCCGTGGCCATTGCCATCGGCAGCCTCACCCCGGGCAGTGAGATGCCCACCAGCCTGCCGTGGGACAAGTTCAACCACTTCGTCGGTTACGCCGGGCTGGCGGGGCTGGCAGGCCTTACCGGGCTGCCGCTGGCGCGCACCTTCATTGCGGTGGTGCTCTACGGCATCTGCATCGAATACCTGCAGGTGCCGGTGCCGGGGCGCAGCGGCGGCGACTGGGCCGATATCCTGGCCAATAGCCTGGGGGCGGCCGCGGCCGTGTTAACCCTGGCCGGTGTGCGCCGCTTCCTGTTGCGACCCTAGCCAGGCAGGACTAGTGCAAGACGACGACGCCCCGCCATCGAGAGATGGCGGGGCGTCGCTGCGTCTGGGTGGCTATTCGATCACTGCACTTCTCGTCTACTGCACTTCGGCGCGCTCGATGAGCACGGGTTCGCGCGGCACGTCCTGGAACGGGCCGCGGCTGCCGGTGGGCACTCGCTTGATGGCGTCTACCACGTCCATGCCTTCCACTACGCGGCCGAACACCGCATAGCCCCACGCCTGGCCGGAGTGGGTGCCCTGATGGTTCAGAAAACCGTTGTCATTGACGTTGATGAAGAACTGCGCGGTAGCCGAGTGCGGGTCGCCGGTGCGTGCCATGGCCAGGGTGCCGCGCTCGTTGCGCAGGCCGTTGTCGGCCTCGTTGGTGATCGGCGAGCGGGTCGGTTTCTGCTGGAACTCCTTGTCGAAGCCACCGCCCTGGATCATGAAGCCGTCGATCACGCGGTGGAACTGGGTGCCGTCGTAGTGCCCTTCCTCCACGTAAGTGAGGAAGTTCTCGATACTCTTGGGTGCCTGCTCCTCGAACAGTTCGACGGTGATGGGGCCGTGATTGGTGTGCAGCACCACGTTGGCAGCGTTGGCATGGGCGACGGCCAGCGGCAGGCTGGCGGCGGCGAGCAGAGAGAGAAGGGTTCGCTTCAGCACGGGAGCTCCTGTTGTTCGTGATGGTGTGCGGCGAGTAAAGGGTGCGCCTAGCTTACGTCCAGACGCGCTCGCTGTCAGGCTTTCGTCGCCCGATCAGGGTCGCGACATCCGACCACACCCGATTGTTTGACATGGATCACAACCCGCCCGGGAAAAGAAGTACTGGGTATGGTCTTTTCAAAGCGCTGGCCGGACCATGCGGTCATGCCGGCCGAGGCGGTGCTTCTACCCCTTTATTCGCCTCGGCCACGAACCTGGCTCAACGACCGACAGGCGCTCCTGGTGCCGGTGTCGGTGAAGACGGGAGGTGCCGGCCCATGGTGGCGGAACTCGGAAACTTTGCCCTCGTCCTGGCGCTGTGCCTGGCGCTGGCCCAGAGCGTGCTACCGTTGCTGGGCGCCCAGCTCGACGATGCCCGCCTGATGCGCAGCGGCCGCTTCCTGGCCACCGGCCAGTTCGTCTTCCTGGCGCTCTCGTTTGCCGTGCTGACCTGGGCCTTCGTCGTCAGTGATTTCACAGTTCGCTACGTGGCCGGCCACTCGAGCCTCGAGCAGCCGCTGATCTACCGGATCACCGCTGTGTGGGGCGGGCACGAGGGTTCGTTGCTGCTGTGGGTGTTCCTGCTGGGCGCGTGGGGAGCCGCCGTGGCACTGTTCAGCCGGTCGCTGCCCCGCGACATGCTGGCCCGGGTGCTGGCCGTGCTGGGCATGGTCGGCGTGGGCTTCATCGCCTTCACGCTGTTCACTTCCAACCCCTTCGAGCGCGTCATTCCCGGGCCTGCGGACGGACGCGGCATGAACCCGCTGCTGCAGGATCCGGGCATGATCCTGCATCCGCCGTTGCTCTACATGGGCTACGTGGGCACTGCGGTGATCTTCGCCTTCGCCATTGGCGCACTGCTCGGTGGCCGGCTCGATGCTGCCTGGGCGCGCTGGTCGCGGCCCTGGACCACGGTGGCCTGGGTCTTCCTTACCCTGGGCATCGCCGTAGGCGCCTGGTGGGCCTACTACGAGCTGGGCTGGGGCGGCTGGTGGTTCTGGGATCCGGTGGAGAACGCCTCCTTCCTGCCCTGGCTCACCGCCACGGCGCTGATCCATTCGCTGGCGGTGACCGAGAAGCGCGGCGGTTTCAAGGTCTGGACCCTGATGCTGGCCATCCTCACCTTTGCGCTGACCGTACTCGGGGCCTTCATCGTCCGCTCCGGCGTGATCACCTCGGTGCACGCCTTCGCCACCGACCCAGAGCGCGGCGTATTCCTGCTCGGCATGCTGAGCCTGACCCTGCTCGGCGCGCTGACGGTCTACGCCTGGCGGGCGCCGAAGGTGGGGCTTGGCGGCGCTTTCGCCGGGTATTCGCGCGAGTCGCTGCTGCTGGCCAACAACGTGTTGCTGACGGTGGCCTGTACGGCGGTGTTCATCGGCACCCTCTATCCGCTGGCGCTGGATGCCTTCGGCCTGGGCAAGATCTCGGTGGGCCCGCCCTACTTCGATAGTGTCTTCGCCCCGCTGATGCTGCCGCTGTTGCTGCTTGTCGGCCTCGGCCCGGCGGTGGCCTGGAAGCAGGCAAATCCGGGGGAGACCTTCCGCCAGCTGCGCTGGGCACTCCTTGTCAGTGTGGTGGCCGGTGGGCTGTGGCCACTCGCGCTTGGCGCCTGGCATCCCATGACCGCGCTTTCACTGATGCTGGCCGTCTGGATCGTGCTGACGGCGCTGCTCGACGTGCGCAAGCGGCTGGGTTCCGCGCGGCAGCCGTGGTCGACCCGGCTCAGGCGGGTCCTGCGCCCGAGCTTTCTCGGTATGCACCTGGCTCACGTGGGGCTGGCACTGGTGGTGGTGGCCATCGCCATGGTCAATACCTACGAGGTGGAGCGCGACGTGCGACTGGCCCCGGGCGAAAGCGCCTCGGCGGCAGGTTTCGACTTCGCCCTGCTGCGCATGGAGAGTGTACGCGGCCTCAACTGGGAGGCCGATCAGGCGGTGGTCGTGGTGACCCGCGAGGGTCGCCCGGTCGCCTTGCTGCAGCCCCAGCGGCGCTACTACGACACCCACGCCCAGACGCCCATGAACCAAGCCTCGCTGCATCGTGCCGTTACTCGCGACGTCTACGTCTCGCTGGGTGAACGGCTGGAGGACGATGCCTGGAGTTTCCGGCTCTACTACAAGCCCTACATGGCCTGGATGTGGTTCGGCGCTATCCTGCTTGCCTTGGGTGGCCTGCTGGCGGCCGCCGACAAGCGCTACCGCCTGGCCTCCAATCGCACGCCCCGCATGCAGTGGCAGCCCTCCGCCAGCCACCCCTTGGAGGTAGCAAGTCAATGAAACTGCGCATGCTGATAACGCTGGCGGCCACGGCCGCCCTGCTGGGGCTGCTGTTCGTTGGCCTGGGCCTGAACAGCCGCGACCTGCCCTCGCCGCTGGTCGGCAAGCCGGCACCGCCGTTCACGTTGGAGGCGCTGGAGGATGCCAGCGTCACCCTGACCGAGCAGGACTTCATCGGCGAGGTGGCACTGGTCAACGTCTGGGCCACCTGGTGCAGTACCTGTCGCTCCGAGAAGCCGCTGCTGATGGAACTCGCACGCGGCGGCATACCGATTCATGCCTTCAACTACCGCGACGAGCGCGACTCGGCGCTGCGCTACCTCAGCGTCAGCGACAACCCCTACCGCACCATTGCCTACGACCCCAAGGGCGACGCCGGCATCGACTGGGGCGTCTACGCCACGCCGGAAACCTATGTGCTCGATGCCCAGGGGGTGATCCGCTACAAGCGCATCGGCCCGCTCACGCGCCAGCTGCTGCTCGACGAGGTGCTGCCACTGGTGGAAAAGCTGCGCGATGAGCAGCGCAGAAGCGAGGGCAGGAGGGTGGCAAGCTCATGAAGAGACTCTTGCTCAACACCCTGCTTGGCTTGCCTCTCTGGCTGGCGGCGGGGCTTGCCATGGCACTGGCCATCGGCCAGCCACTGGAGTTCGACAGCACGGCCCAGCAGCGCCAGTACGACACCCTGGTGCGCGAGCTGCGCTGCACGGTGTGCCAGAGCGAGACCATCCATGAATCCAACGCCGAGCTCGCCGCCGACATGCGTCGCCGGGTCTACGACATGACCCTGGCCGGGCACGATGCCGAGGCGATCGTCGAGTTTCTGGTACAGCGCTACGGCGACTACGTGCGCTATCGCCCGCCGTTGCAGGCCAATACCGCGCTGCTGTGGGCCAGCCCCTTCCTGCTGCTGCTGGGCGGCGGCTTCATCTGGTGGCGTATCGTCGCGGGTCGCCGGCGCATGGCGCAGTGTCCCGAGTTCAGCGCACGGGAGCGGGCCATGCTCGATCGATTTCACCATGGCGATGACCCCGGGAGGTCTCGATGAACGGAACGTTCCTGCTACTGGCCATGGGCCTCTGTCTCGTAGCGCTGGGCTTCGTGGTCACCCCGCTGTTGCGCGCGCCACGCTGCGAGGAGAACCCGTCACGACGAGCGACCAATCTGCTCGTGCATCGTGACCGGCTGCGCGAACTCGAACAGGACATGGCGGCGGGTTTTTTGACCGGCGCCCAGTACGACAACGCCCTGGCCGACCTCGAGCGCGAGCTGCTCGACAGCGGCGCCGTCGAGCCTACCCATAGACAGGCTGCGAGGGGGCCGGGCTCGCGTCGGGCACCGTTCGTGGCCGCCTGCGCGAGCCTGGCGCTGCTGCCGTTCCTTGCCACCGGTCTTTACCTCACGGTGGGTCATGCCGAGGAAGTCTTCGCCACCCCGCTGCCGTCGGGCACGCCGACACCGGGCGAGGCCGCGGGCGAGCCTCGTTCCGGGGCCGACCTGAAGCGCGAGTTCCAGCATCTGGCGCAGCAACTACAGGGGCGCCTGGCGCAGGATCCGGCCCAACTAGGGAACTGGACACTGCTGAGCCGCACCCTGGTGTTCCTCGACGACCTGCCGGCAGCGGAGCGCGCCTTTCGCGAGGCGATGCGCCACGGTGGCGACCAGGACCCCGACCTGCTAACGCGATATGCCGACGCCCTCGCCGAGCGCCAGGGCGAACTGGCCGGCGAGCCCCAACGCCTGATCGAGCGCGCCCTGGTGCTCGATCCCGATCACATCCAGGCGCTATGGCTGGCCGGGACCCTGGCGCTACAGCAGAACTCGCCGGACGAAGCGCGAGGCCATTGGCAGCGGCTGCTGGTACTGCTGCCGCCGGAATCCCCCGAGGCCGAGGTGATCCGCGGCAATCTCGGCCAGCTTGACCAGGCCGCCGGCAGCCCCCTCGAAAGGGTGTCGGCAAGGAGCGAGACATGAACAAGACGTTGAGTCGTGAGGCCTTGCAGGCCGTGCGCCAGGTGCCGCTGTTCGCCGGGCTCGAGGATGAGACCCTGGCGCTGCTCACCGGCGGCGCCGTGGAGCGCAGCTACCGTCGCGGTGCGCTGCTGTTCAGCAAGGGCGAACCGGCGGACCGCTTCTACGTGGTGCTCGGCGGCTGGATCAAGCTGTTCCGCGAAAGTCCCGACGGCAACGAATGCATGGTGGGGCTGTTCACCCGCGGTGAATCCTTTGCCGAGGCGGCGATGTTCGACCGGCTGGGGTTTCCGGTCAACGCCGCGGTGGCCGAGGATGCCCGGCTGCTGGTGTTTCCTGCCGAGCATTTCCTCACCACCCTGGAGCGCAACCACGGCCTGGCGCTCAATATGCTCGCCAATCTCTCCGGCATGCTGCGCTCGCTGGTGCGCCAGCTCGACCAGCTCACGCTGCAGCCCACCTACCAGCGCCTGGCGGCCTTCATCGTCTCGCTATGCCCCGAGGGTACCAACCAGGCCACCGTCTGCCTGCCCTGCGACAAGCTGCTGATCGCCGGCCGCCTGGGCATGAAGCCGGAGAGCTTCTCGCGGGCCATGGCGCGGCTGCGTGAGGTCGGTGTCAGCTGCGAGCGCAACTGCGTGCACGTCGAGGACATTACCGTCCTCCGGCGCTTCGCCAATTCCGCCGAGGAGAAGGCGCTCTCGCCACTGCCGTGCGCGGCACCGAATTCGCCGCATGCGACCGCGCCACGCCCCTGTCGCTAGCCTCACCGCTTTTCTTCCTCTCGAAACGGCCCGCTCGGCGGGCCGTTTCGCGCCGGGCCGCGATTTCTTTTTCCCTCCTCTGACATAAGTCAACTCCTGGATGCATCAATTGACAGTGGTCAAGTGAGGCGAAAGGCAAAGTTGCTACTAATGGCGACAGGTGGGGGGTGGCTTGAGGCCATGGTCGCTGAGCACGCAGAAGAACAGGTCATGCCGGGCACCCGCCAGCCACACCCGAAGGGGAAACCAAGCGAGGCACGATATGCAGATGAGAGCTTTGAGCAAGGGGATCTTCGCCCTCAGCTTCCCGCTGACCGCCATGGTGGGCATGGCCCACGCCGCGGCCCCGGAGTTGACCGCCGAGGAGCAGGAACGCGCCAACACCATCTATTTCCAGCGCTGCGCCGGCTGCCACGGCACCACACGCAACGGCGCCACCGGTCCGAACCTGCTGCCCGACACCACCCAGGAGCTGGGCCAGCGCCGTCTGGAGAGCATCATCACGCTGGGTACCGAAGGCGGCATGAACAACTTCGATGGCATCCTCTCCGCGGATGACATCACGCTGATCTCCAAGTACATCCAGCACGATCCGGTCGATCCGCCCGAGATGTCGCTGGCCGACATGAAGGAGCGCTGGCAGGTCTTCATCGCGCCGGAAGACCTGCCCACCGAGCCCCAGCACGATCTGAACTGGGAAAACTTCATGGTCACCATCCTGCGTGACCGCGGCGCCATGGGCATCATCGACGCCGACACCAAGGAACTGGTCACCGAGGTCGAGACCGGCTATGCGGTGCACGTGGCCAAGGAGAGTTCCGACGGCCGTTTCTGGTACGTCCAGGGCCGTGACGGCCGTCTCTCCAAGATCGACCTGTGGATGGACCCGCCCCAGGTCACCGCCGAGGTCTTCATCGGCTACGACGCGCGCGACGTGGCGGTCTCACACTACGGCGAGTGGAAGGACAAGTACGTTATCGGCGGCTCCTACTGGCCGCCGCACTTCGTGATCGCCGACGCCGAGACCATGGAGCCGCTGAAGGTGGTCTCCACCCGCAGCTACGACACCCAGGGCAACTTCCGCAACGAGGCCCGCGTCGCGGCGCTCTACAACACCCCGCACGCGCCCACCTTCCTGGTCAACGTCAAGGAGTCCGGCCAGGTCTGGCAGGTCGACTACAGCGACATCGACAACCTGCGCATCGACCAGATGGAGACCGCCGAATTCCTGCACGACGGCTTCTTCGACCCCACCGGCCGCTACTTCCAGATCGCCGCCAACATGAGCGACAAGATGGTGTTCATCGACACCGAGACGCGCAAGTTGGTCAGCATGCTGGAGACCGGCACCAAGCCCCACCCGGGCCCGGGCGCCAACTGGATCGACCCCGAGTGCGGCCCCGTGGCCGGCACCACCCACCTGGGCGAAGGCCTGTTGACCTTCTGGGGCAACGATCCGGAAGGGCATCCCGACCAGGCCTGGCAGATCTGCGACCAGATCGAGACCGACGGACCGGGGCTCTTCGTGCGTACCCACCCCGATTCCGACAACGTCTGGATCGACCAGGCCATGCACCCCGAGCCCGACGTCAACCAGTGGGTCATGGTCATGAACAAGGAGACCCGCGAGCTGACGCCGATCCATGTCGCCGACCGTCCGTTGGAGCATGACGCCGTGGCGGTGCACATGGAGTACGACCAGACCGGTACCGAGGTGTGGGTCTCCATCTGGGCGCGTGGCGACGGCCACCAGAACGACGGCGCCATCGTCGTCTTCGACGACAAGACGCTGGAAGTGAAGGCGGTCGTCGAGGGCCTCAACACGCCGACCGGAAAGTTCAACGTCTACAACCGCAGGCATCACGTCGGCTGATCGCCGCAGCCGCTACCGCCGGGGGGGTCCTACGAGGCTACCCCGGCCCCTTCTCCAGCCGCTTCGGCATCGCGAAGTGGCTGGAGAAGGGGCCGACACAACAACCATAAGCAGGGCGGCAGCAGTTCGAGGGCAAGCACTCGCGTCATGACATTTTGGGAGTAAGGATCATGGGGGAGCGTCCACGCAATTGGCGCAAGATTACCATCATGGGGGCATCGCTGGGTGCCGCCGTGTTCTTTTTCGTTGCCGGCATCATCTTCTGGGGCGGCTTCAATACCGTGATGGAAGCCACCAACAGCTACACGTTCTGCAGCACCTCCTGCCATGAGATGAGCTGGGTCCACGAGGAGTATCAGGATCGCCCGCACTACCAGAACGCCACCGGCGTGGGGGCGGCCTGCTCGGATTGCCACGTGCCCGATGCCTGGGGGCCCAAGATGATTCGCAAGATCCAGGCCAGCCGCGAGGTGTGGCACTGGATGCTGGGAACGATCGATACCCAGGAGGAATTCGAGGCCAAGCGTATCCACCTGGCCGAGAACGTGTGGCGCTCGATGCTGCGTACCGACTCGCGCGAATGTCGCAACTGTCACGACTGGTCGGCAATGGATCTGGAACAGCAGGCCGCTCGCGCCTCGCGCGAGCACGCCCGAGCCTTCGAGCAGGGCATGACCTGCATCGAATGTCACCAGGGCATCGCTCACCAGTTGCCCGAAGCGTGGGACGAATCGCCGGTATGGGCGGGTCGCTTCGAAGCTGTCAGCGAGGCGGAGGGTGCCGAGGAGGCCCCCGGCGTGCCGCTGGAGAGCGAGGATCTCGGCGAGGCCGCCACGGTCGAGGAGAACCTGGCCGCGTCGCTTGACTGGGACGCGGTGCCGGCCATCGACCTGACGCTCTTCCTGCCCGGCCAGGCCTCCATCGAATGGATCCAGGACGGCAGCGAGCATGGCGGCGGTCGCGCCTTCAGCTTCGGCGATCGCTGCATCTGGTGTCACCAGGGTGAAGAGGCGGACATCGGCGCGCTGGCCGTGGCCGGCGAGAAGATCGAGACCTTCGACCTGGGCGACAAGCGCGGCCACGTGCCGATGAGCGTCAGGGCCGCCTTCGACGACGACTACCTCTATATGCAGTTCCAGTGGGAGGCCGGCGAGCATGCGCCGTTGCCCTTCGTCGAAGGCGGCGTGATGGACCCGGACAATCCCTTCAAGCTGACCGTGAGCCTCTCCGACGAGCGCGTCGACATGGCCGACCGGGCGGGCTGCTGGGCGAGTTGCCATCATGATTCCGCCTACATGCCGGATGCCCCGGAAGCCGAAGCGCTGGCGGCGAGCGAGCTTGCCGAGCGGCTCGACCTGATGAGCGGCAACGGCGTCACCAAGTACCTCACCGAGAGCCGCACCGAGATCGAGATAAAAGGGCGTCGTGGCGCGGCGCGCGGCGGCTGGGACAAGCTCAAGGAGGAAGCCGAGATCCAGGAGCTCCTCGACGCCGGCGTCTATGTCGACCTGGCGCGCTACAACAGCGGCGACGGTTCGGTCGAGTCGGGCTACATCCTCGACGAGCGCCACTTCAGCGACAGCCAGGCCATCGCGTTCAGCGCCGCAGAGCAGGACGGGGTATGGACCGCCTATCTGACCCGTGCGCTCAAGACCGGCACGGAAGGCGACAAGCCGCTCGACCTGGGGCGCCTCTACAGCCTCAACGTGGCGCTGCACGACGACCATGCCGACTCGCGCTTCCACCACGTCTCCTTCCAGTACGGTCTGGCCTTCGGCGCCGAGACGCCGGAAGAGACCTTCGGCGAAGACATGGTGGAGATCAATGCAACGCGCGTCACCCGCTGACGCGCCGACCGGGGAGGAGACGCTCATGAGACAGAGGATCGGACTGACATTCGGCGCGACCGCCCTGGCCACCCTGCTGCTGGGCGGGGTGGTGCAGGCCGGCGATGACGTGATCGAAGTGGAGATGCGCGACTACGGCTTTCACCCCGCCGAGCTCGAGGTAAAAGTCGGTACCACGGTGCGCTGGGTCAATGGCGAGAAGCGCACCAGTCACGACGTCTTCTTCGCCGATGAGGAGTTCGGTTCGGAGCGGCTGTTTCCCGAGGAGAGCTGGGAGCGCACCTTCGGCGAGCCCGGCAGCTATCCTTATCACTGCCGCCCTCATGAAAACCGCGACATGCGTGGCGTGATCGAGGTCGTGGGAGAGTGACCACCAAGCGCAGCAAGAGTGACCTGGAGGAAGGTTCATGATGACGATGCTTCGACCCGCAACGCTGTGTGGTGGGCTGCTGACCACGCTGGTGCTGGCCTGGGCGGGTAGTACCGCGGCGGCCCAGGGACCTAGCGGCTATCGCAGCGCCGAGTTCGGCATGTCCTCCGAGGAGGTGATGGCCGTTCTCGAGCGCGATGGCGTGATCGAGGTCGAGGTGCAGCAGACCGAGGAGGAAGACCTGATCGTCGACGGCGTGCTGCGGGCACCTGACGAGCCGGCGACGGACCTGCGCTATGTGTTCCCCGCTGGCAGTGACCAACTGGCGCTGGTGGTGGCCTTTCATCCCGAGGTGGAGGACTTCCAGGCCGTGAAGGGGCAGCTCGAGGACAAGTATGGCCAGCCGTGGGAGGAGGAGATGACCGAATGGTGGTTCGAGCAGCTCAAGGCGGGCATGCCGCAGGAGCCAAGCAGCCTGACCGTATGGGGCGGTGATGGCAGCGAGGATCGCGAACGCGGCCGCTTCGTTCGCCTGTGGTCGTTCGAGGATTACCTCACGGTGGAATATCTCGACACGCAGCTGTTCCCTAGATGAGCCCCAGGAAGGGCACCAGCGTCAGGGCCAGAATGGCCAGCACCGCCAATGCCACCAGCAGCATCTGAACGGGATGCTGCCACAGGCGCCGCCACAGGGTCGGCGCTTCTCCCTGCGCGACGCGGTCGGCATGCTCCTGCTGTACGCGCGCTTGTCGCTCGCCCTGGTAGCGCTCGAGTACCTCGCGCGCAGCCTCCAGCTGCGCGGGGTCACGCAGCCAGATGGCATCGACCCCCAGGCGCCAGAAGCCGGCCTGGGTCTCGTAGGTGTCGAAGCCGTGCTCGTCGAGCAGCCGGCGTACCTCCCAGGCTTCCTCCTCGGTGACGTTGGCCAGCCGAAACAGCAGCGTCGCCATCAGCCGGCCGCCTCGCACAGCCGTTCGGCACGGGCGATGGCCTCTCCGGCCCCCGCCAGCTCGAAGCTCATGAACCAGTAGTCCTCGTCGCCGCGATCGAAGCGCAGCCGCAGCGTCTCGCCGCTGCGCATCTCGTCGAGCAGGAGTGCCTGGGTGTCGAGGTAGAAATTGACGTAGAAGCCGCGGTCGCCGCGCTGGGTGATGAATTCCGCCATGCCGCTGTGGATGGTCTCGTGGTCGACCCGTAGGTCGCCGGGGACCAGGTTGGCCACGCGGCTCTCGGGCTGGTGCTCCTGCAGTTCGACGCGTACCTCGAGCCACGGCAGGTCGCACACGCCGGCGCTGTAGTTGACGCTCAGGATCGAGTCGCTGTAGCTGGTCTGCTCGAGGGCGCGGAAATGACGCTCCTCGCCCAGCGACAGCACCACGGAGTGCCAGCTGTCGTGCTGCTCGGCATCGCTGACGTTGTAGTTGGTGGCCGCGGCCGGCCCGGCCAATGCCAGGCCGATCAGGGCGGGAGCGAGCAGGGCGGTGGAACGCATGCGGGGTCCTCGAAAATCGATGCGCCCGAGCCTAGCACGCCGTGCAACGGCTGTCCCGCTGGACTCAGTGGCCGCCGCCGGTGCCGTGGTCATCTCCGTGGTCGCTGCCATGGCCGGCCATGCCGCCCATCGCCTCACTGCCGCCCAGCTCGCCGCGGCTCAGCCGGGCCAGCAGGTCGAGATCGATGTCGTCGAAGGCATACAGCTCGCCGCCGTGGGTCTCGGCGAAGGCCTCGGCGTGGTGGCGCTCCCTGAACGAAGCCAGGGTGTGGCCCATGGATCCGCGCTGGTCGTGACCCGCCACGTACCACGCCTCGCTGGCGAGGATGAAGGCATCATTGGCCGGCTGGCTCCAGGGCGTAACGGCGACATCGTGCACGTAGGCATGGGAGAGGCGGGTTTCGTTCTCCGGCTGGCGCAGGAAGGCGAACAGCTCCGCGGTGGAACAGAACTTCAGCGCCGAGCCCTGCTTGTCCAGGAAGGCCTGGCCCTTGGGGCCAGGGTGCTCGTCGATCAGCATGCCGCACACGTGGCAGCTGTCGCCGGACTCGATGGGCTCGGCGGCGGCCAGGGCGACGGGCTCCGATTCGCCGCAGCCGGCAAGCAGCAGAGTCAGCAGAAGCAGGGGAAGTAGCAGGAAGCGAGGCATCGGGCACTCCGAAAAGAGAAAGCGGGGTCAGGCCGAGCGATGGCGGAAGCGCAGCAGCGCCAAACCCAGGGGGACCAGCACCCAGGCCATCAGCAGCGGTAGCAGCACGGCGGGGCGGAAGGCGCCGCCTGTGGCAATGGAAGTCAGGCCGGTATAGCTGCGCGCCGCCTCGAAGCCAGCCAGGTTGATCAGGCGGAACAGCTCGGTGGGATTGAGCAGCAGCAGCCAGGGCAGCCAGTCGCCACCCTGCTTGACGCTGACGAGCAGGGCCAGCAGGGCCAGGTCGAACACCAGCACGAACAGGAACCACACCACCAGCGCCAGGCCGGCGGCGCGAGCCTTCTCGCTCACCCACACGCTGATCAGGTAGGCGAAGGCGATGAACACCCAGCCCAGCAGCACGCTGCTGGCGATCAGCAGGCCCATGCCGGCGGCGAGCTCGCCCAGCGCCACGCCCTCGGCGCCCAGTGCGATCACCACGCCTGCAATGCCGAAGCCCAGCGCCGTGGCGCTGCCCAGTATCAAGCCGTGGCCGAGGAACTTGCCCAGCAGCAGCGAGCTGCGGCTGACGGGATAGGTGAGCAGCAGCAGCAATGTGCCCGCCTCCTGCTCGCCGACCACGGCGTCGTAGGCCAGCAGCAGGGCGATCAGCGGGATCAGGAACACCGCCAGGGTGGCCAGGCTCACCAGCGTGGTGGCCAGCGAGGTGAAGCCCAGTCCGCCGCTGGCGGCGGCGCCGAACCAGGCGATGCCCACGGCGAGCAGCGCCAGCACCAGGGTAATGGCCAGCACCCAGCGGTTGCGCATACCGTCGCGGAACTCCTTGCCGGCCAGGGTCAGGATGGCGTTCATTGGGCGTCTCCTCGTTCACGGGGCGCGAGCCCGGCGGAGAAATGGGTGTACAGGTGTTCCAGCGTGGGCGGCAGCAGTTCGACATCCTCGACACCGGGCTGGGCGGTGAGGTGGCGCAGCACGGCGAGCTTGGCGTCGGCCGGTACCGAGAGCGACACCTCGTGGCCGTTGAGCGGACGCGCCTGGATGCGCGAGTCGTTCCAGGGCCGCTGCCAGTCGGCGCCTTCCAGCCGGCCGCGGGCGCGAATGGTCGTCGGCAGTGCGGCTTCGGCACGCAGGGTCTCGAGGCTGCCCAGTGCCAGGCGGCGGCCCCCGCCGAGGATCAGCGCGCGGTCGATGTAGGGCTCCACCCCCGGCAGCACGTGGGAGGAGAGCAGCACCGTGCAGCCGCGCTCGCGCAGGCTGCGCACCGTCTCGTAGAAATCTCGGGTGGCGGCGGGGTCGAGCCCGGTAGTGGGTTCGTCGAGCAGCAGCAGGCGCGGCTCGCCGAGCAGCGCCTGGGCCAGGCCGAGGCGCTGGCGCATGCCCTTGGAGTAGGTCTTCACGCGGCGTTTGGCCGCCGCGCCCAGGCCGACCTGCTCAAGCAGGTCGGCCACCTGGCGGCGGTCGACGCGCTTGAGCCGGGCAAAGAAATCCAGCACCTCGCGGCCGCTGAGCTGTTCGTAGAAGCTGACGTTCTCGGGCAGGTAGCCCAAGCGTCGGCGCAGCGTCTCGGCATGGGCACCGTCGGGGGCGCCGCCGAGTACGGAAATCGAACCCGCGCTGGGCGAGAGCAGCCCCAGGATCAGCTTCATGGTGGTGGTCTTGCCGGCGCCGTTATGGCCGAGCAGGGCGAGCACCTCGCCCTCGCTGACCGTGAGGTCGAGGGCGTCGAGGCGCACCACGTCGCCGTCGCGCCGGGTCACGCCGTGGAATTCGATCACCGCGGTCATGTGTCGGTGTCTCCGAAGTCGGGTTCTGTCATCAGGGGGGCGCTGTCCTTCACGCCCTGGGGGCGGAAGACGGGGAACTGGCGCTGCACCCAGCGCAGGGTCAGCACCGCGGGGCTGTGCATCAGCAGCCGCGCGACGGGGTAGCGCCACAGCAGGCGGTCCATGGCGTCGTTGGGCTCGTAGGCCGTGTCGCCGGTACCGTCACCGGACAGGTCCCAGCCCAGGTAGTCGCTCCAGTAGTTGCCGCGGCCCTCCTCCGACCACTCCTGGGTGCGCGTGGCGACGTACATCACCTGCTGGCGGTTGTCGACGAAGGCGTTGCCTACCACCGTGTTGTCCTCGGAACCGGCGGTGAGGTGAATGCCGATGTCGCTGCCGGCCAGGCGGTTGCCCTCGAAGCGGTTGAACTGGGCGTTGTAGACGAACAGCGCCTTGCCTTCGGCACCGCTGACCATACCCTCGCCACTGGCGTCCAGCGCCTGGCGTATGCCGCTGATGCGATTGCCGCGCAGCGTGGAGTAGGTGATGTTGTTCATCAGGATGCCGTAGTTGAGGTCGCCCTCGGAGCGGTTGTTCACTACCGTCAGGTGGCGTGACTGCATCAGCGCATAGCCGGTGCGGGTGTTGCGGGTCAGGTTCTCTTCCACGCGGTTGTCGTGGGCGTACATGTAGTGCACGCCATAGCGCAGGTCCTGCATCCGGTTGCCGCGCAGCAGGCTCTGGCTGCTGCTGTCGATGTAGATGCCGTCGCGCACCTCGCGGATGTCGTTGCCCTCGATCCGCGCGTCGCGCACGTTGTACAGGTGGATGCCGTTGCCACGATCCTGCGAGCGCAGCGAGGTGTCGCCGCGAATGACGTTGTCGAGCACTTCCACCTCATTGGCAGCATCGAGCCGGATGCCGAAGCCAGGACCCTCGAGGCGCGAACGGCGAATGACGCTGCCGGTAGCGGTGCGTTCCACCAGGATGCCGGTATCCATGGCGGTGAGATCGCGGCCCCAGTTCTCGACGGTGAGGCCGTCGATCACGCTAGCGGGGGCGACGACGATCACGCCATGGCCGCTGCCGCCGGCATCGATCACGGCGCCGGGCTCGGCCTCCACGCTCAGCGTGCGGTCGAGGGTGAGCGGGCCGGGATAGCGGCCCGCGGGCAGCAGCAGGCGATCGCCGTCACTGGCCCGTTCGACCAGCGGCTGCAGCGATTCGCCCGGGCTGGCCTGCCAATCGGCGGCCAGCGCCCCGCCCGGCATCATCAGCCAGGCGGTCAGAATCAGGATCAGGACGCCGAGGATCGGTCGTCGGGTCATACGTTTCTCCGAAAACTCGGGGCCGGGCTTGCCCGGCCCCGAGGGCTATCAGGCCTTCTCGACCAGCATGCGGCCGGTCATTTCCATGTGCATGGCGTGACAGAACCAGTTGCAGTAGTACCAGAACACCCCGGGCTTATCGGCGACGAAGGTGACGCTGGCGGTCTGCTGCGGGCCGACTTCCATCTGCGCGCCGTGGTTGACCATGCAGAAACCGTGGGTCAGGTCCTCCACCCGGTCGAGGTTGGTGACCACCACGGTGACTTCGTCACCCTGCTTGACCTTGAACTCGGTCAGGCCGAACGTCGGCGCGACGGAGGTCATGTAGACGCGCACCTTGTTGCCATCGCGAATCACCTTGTTCTCGCGCTCGACATCGACGCCATCGGCCTGGGCCATGGCGATGGTATCGGCGAAGAAGGGGTCGTCACGCCGCCATACGCGCAGCGGGTCGATCTGGTCGGCGCGCACCAGGATGCAGTCGTGCGGCTCGGCGTAGGTCGGGCCGTCGTGCACCAGCTTCATCTCGTCGCCACTGATGTCGATCAACTGGTCGTTCTCGGGGCGCAGCGGGCCCACCGGCAGGAAGCGGTCCTTGGAGAACTTGCACAGCACCACCAGCCACTTGCCGTCGGCATCGCGCGACTCGGTGAGGCTGGCGTGGTTGTGGCCGGGCTGGTAGTGCACGTCCAGCTTCTGGCGGATGTAGTTCACCTCTTCGCCGTTGTAGTGGCGAATGGCGTCCTCGATGTTCCACTTGGCCACCTGGCTGTCGATGAACAGCGTGGTGTAGGCATACCCGCGGCCGTCGAAGGTGGTGTGAAGCGGCCCCAGGCCCAGCTCGGGCTCGCCGACCACGGTATCGCGCGGCTCGATGGCGTCGTCGAACAGCTGCGGCAGCCTGTCGATCGCGATGATGGTCACGGTCGGCGACAGCTTGCCGTTGGCCATGAAGTACTTGCCGTCCGGCGAGGTGTTCAGGCCGTGCGGGTTCTTGGGCACCGGGATGTAGCGGGTCAACTGGGAGCCCTTGCGGCCGTCGAGTACCGGCACCGGGGAGTCTCCCAGGGTCTCGTACTGGCCGGCGGCGACGGCGGCTTCGATCGCGTCGACGTCGAACACCACGACCCAGTCACGCTCGGCGCGCATGGTGTCGGCGAGCGTCACGCCCTTCTCGGAGTTGTAGCAGGTCGCAGCGACGAAGCGGCCGGTGTAGTCGGCGTCGGTGTTGTCGAGGTTGCCATCGACGATCACCTGCCAGGCCACGTCCATGCTCTCCGCGTCCACCGCGTTGAACATGGTCCAGTAATTCTCGGGATTCTCCAGGTCGCGGCCGTCGTTGACCTGCGGAATCGGCATCTCGGCGTTGCAGAACACGTACTTGGTGTGCGGCACCTTCTGCAGGCGCAGGCCGTGGATCGCCTGGACGTTGGGGATGGTGGTGATCTTGTCCGTCTTCATGATGTCGAGACGGATGCGTGCCACGCGGGTATTGGCCTTGTCATTGATGAACAGGTACTTGCCGTCGTAGTGGCCGTCGGTCATCGAGACGTGGGGGTGGTGGCTGTCGCCGTTGAGGAAGCGTGCGGACTCGCCCAGGATGCGCTTGGACTCGTTGCTGATGCCCCAACCGGTGGCACTGTCCGCGTTGAACACCGGAATGCGCATCAGCTCGCGCATGGAGGGCACGCCCAGCACGCGCACCTCGCCTGAATGACCGCCGCTCCAGAAACCGTAGTATTCGTCGAGCTCGCCCGGCGCCACGCTGCCTTCGGCGGCGCCGGCGGCCTGGGCCTGGCGGCTAGCCATCAGCGCGCTGGCGCCGAAGCCGCTGGCCAGGCCGGCCCCGGCAACGCCGGTTACCGCGCTGTTGCGCAGGAAGTGCCGGCGACCGAGATTCTCGATCTGCTTCTTGTCACTCATGGTTCAGTCCTCTTGGTGGGTCGGAATACGCTGCAGCCGGTCGACGGCATTGGCGGGTTCGTGAATCTCGACGCGGCCCTTGTCGCCCGATACGCGCGCCGCTTTCTCGTAGCGCTTGCGGCGCTTGATCATCGGAGGGCAGCGACGGTCGTCGTGGTAGGTGATCTGGCAGTCGAGGCAGTAGTGGCACTCGTTGGCGTTGATGCGGCCGTCAGGATGGATGGCGGCCACTTCGCATTCGTTGGCACAGATCTGGCAGGGCGTGCCGCAGCTGCCGCGATGACGCTTGAGCCAGTCGAACAGGCGCAGGCGGGCGGGGATGGCGAGTCCCGCGCCCAGCGGGCAGATGTAGCGGCAGTAGGCCTTGTGGGTGAAGGCCGAGATCGCGACCAGGCCCAGCGCGTAGAGCAGGAAGCCCCATTCGCGCTGGAAGCGCAGGGTGATGGCGGTCTTGAACGGCTCCACCTCGGCGTAGCGCTCGGCGGTGCCCAGCGAATGCAGCGAGACGGCGAACAGCGCCAGCAGGATGATGTACTTGATCGCCCACAGCCGTTCGTGCAGGCCGAAGGGCAATTCATACTGCCTGACGCCCAGCTTGCGTGCGGCCTTGTTGACCAGGTCCTGCAGTGCGCCGAAGGGGCACAGCCAGCCGCAGAACACACCGCGACCCCATAGCAGCAGGCTCACCGCCACGAACGACCAGAGGATAAACATCATCGGGTCGATCAGAAACGACCCCCAACTGAAGCCGGTGATCAGCGAGTTGGTGAAGGTAAGCACGTTGACGACGGAGAGCTGCGCCAGCGAGTACCAGCCGATGAATACCAGCGTGTAGACCAGGAAACCCAGGCGCAGCGGACGCATGATCCGCGGGTAGCGCACCAGCACGTCCTGGAACAGCATGATGCCGGTGAGTACCACCAGGCCGGCACCAAGGATGGCGATCTGGAACGCCTTGTCGCGCCACACCTGGACCCAGATCGGCTCCTCCTTGGGGGCCTCGGGCCGTTCGATGTAAGACTCGGGCACGCTGTAGTCGGCGCTGAAGCGGCTGAACTCGGTATCCAGCGGGCCGGAGGCGCGGCGCACCAGCAGCTCCAGCTGCCAAGGCCGGCCGGGGTCGAAGGCGGCACCCTCGCGAATGATGAAGATGTCGCGCTCGGCGAAGTCGGGCGCGCCTTCGATGCCGAGGCTGCCCAGGCGGATGTGATCGCTGTCGTGGAAGCTGACGGTGGCGTTGCCCTGGCTGAGTTCGAGGCGGTCGAAGATGCCGCCGCGCACGTAACCCGAGCCCTTGAAGGAGTAGTCGCCGCGGCCCATCACGGCGATGGCGTGCTCGCCCTCGCCGAGCTCCGCCATCAGTCGCTCGTAGCCGGTGTCGCCCAGCAGGTTGCGGCCGGCGGTGGGCGGGTTGAGGTAGGTGTAGAACAGCTCGATGAAGGGGCGCTCAGCAGGCTGCGGCGTATGCAGGTAGTGTTCCGCGGGCGTGCCGACGAAAGCCTCGTCCACTTCGCCATGAGTCAGTTGAAAACGACGGATGGTGCCGTCGCCGGTGAGCGTCTCCCAATCGGCGGGGGCATAGACGTCCGCGAGTACCCGAGCCGCCGGCATGGCGGAGGGATCGGCGATCAACCCCTGCTCGGCGGCGACCCTGCGCGCGGCGCGCAGGATGGTGTCGCTGACCACGATGACGGTAACGGTGGCGCCGGAGATGGCGTCCAGATTGTCGCCCACTTTCAGGCGGTCGTTGACGTGGGCGCCAACGTGCGCATCGGCGAACCCCTCCAGCTTCGTCTCGGGAATACCCACCAGCATGATGGGCTCCTCATGGGAGAGGATATCCGCCAGGACGATGCGGCCTTCCAGATCGATGCCTACCAGCAGGTTGACCGGCTTGCCCGAATAGGCGGGGATGGGGGCGATATCGACGCTCTCGAAGACGTAGCCCAGCGGCGCATTGGCATCATCCAGCACCGTCATGGTGGGAAGGGTGCCCTCGGCTTCGCTCAACCTGGTCGCCTCGGGAAAGCCGGGGCGAACCTGCTCCAGCTCGATGGCCATGGCCGGCAGGGTGAACAGCAGCATCAGCAGACCGATCAGCCAGGTGTGGGCCAGGGGAGACGGGGCGCTGCGCCGGGTAGGCATGGGCATTCCTTGTTTCCTTACCTGCAGGGCCTCGAAGAGGTGGCTCATTGAACAGGCATGTGAAATATGACTTTTGTTGCTGAGGCCTATCTTGCCAGCTGCTCCTGGCGCTGGAATTGACGTGGGTCATGGCCCGAGTGATGAAAGCCGAAGCTCTGTGGGTAGCCCTAAAGGGGTAGGCGGCGTGACGGAGCGAAAGGCACCGGAACCGGAAGAGCGGGGAGGAAGAGCGGAAGAGATGGCCGAAAAAAGACGGGGCGCCATGCCGCGAATGCGGCATGGCGCCCCTTTATCAGGCTTGCAAGACGCCGAGCCTGAGTGCGAATTGGCTTACAGCACCGGTTCGACCATGTAGTCGACTGCGGCCTGGACTTCCTCGTCGCTCAGGCCCATCTGGCCACCCTTGGGTGGCATGGCGCCGATGCCCTCGATGGCGTGGGTGTAGAGCGTGTCGATGCCCTGCTCCATGCGCGGTGCCCAGGCATCCGCGTCGCCGCGGATCGGGGCGCCGGCGGCGCCGGTCATGTGGCAGGCCATGCAAGCCTGGTTGTACACCGCCTCGCCGTCGGCTTCTGCCTGGGCGGTGGCGGCAAATACCAGGCTGGCGGCACCGGCGAGCAGGGCGGCAGTCAACTTCTTCATGGTTTTCTCCTGATGCTTTCTAGTTCACGGTTAAGCCAGTACAGAGCGAAAGGAGTCCGCTTGGCGTCTGGTCTCGATTTAGAGCCAAAGCTAATCTTGGCACAATCAGGCGGGGCTGGTGGCGATCTGCATCAAGCGGGCGAGCTGTGGCTGTCGCCTGCCGAGCATGTCGGCCAACGTATATTGATCGAGGACGCCCATGAAGGCATCCATGGCCTCATTGAGAATTGGCTTGAGTCGGCAGGCCGGGGTAATGACGCAGTCATTGCTGTCGCGGAAGCATTCCACCAGGCCGAGCTCGTGCTCGGTGTCCCTTACCAGTCCGCCGAGGGTGATCTCCTCCGGTCGGCGATTGAGCAGCAGCCCACCGTTCTTGCCGCGGATGGTGGTGATGTAGCCGCGGTGGCTGAGGTCCTGCACCACCTTCATCAGATGGTTGCGCGAGACACCGAAGCTCTCTGCGATTTCATGGATCGTGGAGCGTTCCTCGCCCTTGACGGCCAGGAAGATCAGCACGCGCAACGCATAGTCGGTATAGCGGGTCAGGTGCATGGCAAGTCCGTTATTGGCTTGATAAGCATCAATTTAAGTATGCTAAAACCTTCTTATCATAACAGTGCTGCTCGCCTCGTGGCGTCCGGCGCCCAGGGGTGTGGCATCGGGTCGCGTCCAGACGAAAGCGGCTACACAGCAGAAGATCGCTGCCGTCGCGCCCAGTACGTAGCCGGATGCGCCGCTCACCCATAGTATCAGCCAGCTCAGGGCCAGCAGTATCGCCGCCATGCGCTTGGCATGCCTGGGAACGGCACGCTGGAGCTGCCAGGCCTGCAGTATCGGCCCCAACCGCGGATGCTGCCACAGCCAGCGCGCCAGGCGCGGCGAGCCCTTGGGGGCCGCCCAAGCAGCGAGCAGCAGGAACGGCGTGGTCGGCAGCAGCGGGAGCACGGCCCCGACGGCTCCCAGGCCGATACAGCCGTAGGCCAGGGTGAGCCAGGCCAGGCGTGAAGCATTGTTCCTCATGGCTCCGTTTCTCATGGCTCCCTCGCGCCGGTTCCCAGCGACGGTACTAAGTAGTATTTTATATACATGTTTAAAGACATTGCCAAGCCCGGTGTCGATGCGACCGGCGCCAACTCTCTCCGGTTACCGGCCTGGCGCTGGCTATTTCCGCTGTCGGCGCTGCATGCCGCCCTGATGGTGCCGCTCTCCCTGCTGGCGCTGTATCACGGCTGGGCGCCGGTGCAGCTGGCGTCGCCGGCCGCCCACGCCCGCGAGATGCTGTTCGGTTTCGCCCTGGCGGTGATCGCGGGCTATTTGCTGGGCCCCGTTCCGCGGCGGCAACTCATCATGCTGGTGGTGCTGTGGCTGGTGGGCCGGCTGGGCGTGCTGGACTGGCCAGGGGCGGTAGTGGCCTCGTTGGCCGACGGGGTCTTCGCTCTGTGGGTGGCCGCACACCTGGTGCCGCGCTTCATCGCCGCCAAGAAGTGGCGCAACCGGCTGCTCTCGCCGCTGCTGGGCATGATCTGCCTGCTGGCCGTGGTGACCCTGACCTGGCGCTACTTCGACGACATGCCCACCACGGCGCCATTGATGCATCAGAGCGTGCTGTGGCTGGTGCTGCTGATGACCTTCATGGGCGGGCGCGTTATCGCGCCGGCGGTCAACGGCTACCTGATGCAGACCTCCCGACAGACTGGCGCCGGCGTGCAGCCGCGGACCGAGGCGGCCTTGATCGTACTGCTGGGGCTGGTGGCCTTCCTGGCGCCGTGGGAGCCGCTGCATCCCCTGGCTGCGGTGACGACGCTGGCGGCGGGACTCCTGTTGCTGTGGCGTATCCTGCGCTGGGAACCGGCGCGGTGCGTGGCGAGGCTCGACTTGCAGGTGTTGATGCTGGGCTACGCCTGGATTGCCATCGGGTTGCTGCTGCTGGCGCGCCGCTGGTGGGCGCCGGAGCACGCCAGCACGGCGCTGCACGCCTTTACCGTGGGGGCGTTGGGCACGCTTGCCAGCTGTATCATGCTGCGTCACGTCATCTCGCGGGCGAAACAGCGCCCCGAACGCGAGTGGGCACTGCTTCCCTTGGCCGGGCTGTTCGCCACCTCTGCCGCACTGCGGCTATGGGCGATCGAGGCGGGCAGCGCCTGGCTGACATTGCTGTGGTGCTCGGCAGCAGCCTGGAGCCTGGGCTGGCTGCTGGTGGCCTGGCGCCTGACCGTTTGGTTGAGCCGGATTCCCGAGCGATTGCCTGCCGGCAGACATGGCGCGGCGCATACACTTGGCCCGAGGCGCTAGACTTGACCCCGGACAATAGAAAGGTGAGCTGTCGAGACGTTGCCTCTCGCCGAATGTCATACTGTCGGGCATGAGGCATGGCTTGCCACGCCGACGTTTCAAGAGGCTGTTCCGATCATGCAAGACGACCTGCTGTTCAATCGCCCGCTGGTAGAGAAGTACGACCGTCCGGGCCCTCGCTATACGTCCTACCCGACGGCGCCCCAGTTCCATGCGGCCTTCGCCGAGGACGACTACCGTGCTGCCGCCGAGCGAAGCAACCGCGTCGCCACGCCCAAGCCGCTGTCGGTCTACGTACACATCCCGTTCTGCAAGAGCCTGTGCTACTACTGTGCCTGCAACAAGATCATCACCCACAACACCGAGCGGGCGGCCGAGTACCTCGAGTGGCTGAAGCAGGAAATCCGCGTGCAGGGCGCGCTGTTCGACGAGAGCCGGCGCATGACCCAGCTGCACCTGGGCGGCGGCACGCCCACCTACCTCAGCAATGCCCAACTCGGCGAGCTGATGATGGCCCTCGACGAGGCCTTTCACTTTGCCGAGGCCTCAGAGCGTGAGTTCTCGCTGGAGGTCGACCCGCGCACGGTCACGCCGCCCCAGATCCACGAGCTGCACGACCTCGGCTTCAACCGGCTGAGCTTCGGCGTTCAGGATTTCGACCCCGACGTGCAGAAGGCGGTCAATCGGGTGCAGAGCGAAGAGCAGGTGGTCGAGCTGGTGGCGGCGGCGCGTGAGGCCGGCTTCCAGTCGGTCAGCGTCGACTTGATCTACGGCCTGCCGCTGCAGACGGTGGCGAGCTTCGATACGACGCTCGACAAGATCATCGCCCTGCGCCCCGACCGCATCGCTGCCTACAGCTATGCCCACCTGCCGGAGCTGTTCAAGGCCCAGCGCCTGATCCGCCCTGAAGACATGCCGCCACCGGAGCGCAAGCTGGAGCTGCTCGAGCTGACCATTCGCCGCCTGACCGCGGCCGGCTACGTCTATATCGGCATGGACCACTTCGCCCTGCCCGAAGACGAGCTGACCCTGGCCATGGAGAACGGCACCCTGCAGCGCAACTTTCAGGGCTACTCCACCCACGCCGACTGCGACATGATCGGCCTGGGCATCACCTCCATCGGCAAGGTCGGCGACAGCTACAGCCAGAGCGTCAAGGAGACAGCCCAGTACCAGGCGCGCCTTGAGAGCGGGCGGCTGCCGGTGATGCGTGGCTACCGCCTCAACGACGACGACCGCCTGCGTCGCGACGTGATCAACGCCCTGATGTGCCACGGCCGCATCGACTTCGGCGCCATCGAAGCGCGCCACGATATCGCCTTCCGCGACTATTTCGCCGACGCCCTCGGCGAACTCGAGGAGATGCAGGCGGACGGCCTGCTGACGATCCGCGACGACGCCATCGAGGTTAAGCCCGCCGGGCGCCTGATGATGCGCAACATGGCGATGGCCTTCGATGCCTACCTCAAGCCCAACGAAGGCCGCTTCTCGCGCACGGTGTGATCCCCCGTTTTAATCCGTTCCGTAACGGGAAACGGCGCCCCGAGGGGCGCCGTTTTCGTCCGACGCGGGACTTAGACGACCCGCTCGAACAGCAGGTTGTTCTCCAGGTGGATGTGCTCCATCAGGTCCTCGCGGAACTCGCGCAGGCCGGTATAGAGAGCGCGCCAGGTGGTGCAGGCGCCTTTGGGCGGGGTGATGTCATTGGTGAGCCGCATCACTTGCTCGAGGTTCTCGCCGTGGTCGTCGTGCTCATGGCGCATCACCGCGATCGGCCCCTGGGCCTGGGCGCCCAGACCGCGGCGCAGCATGGGGAACAGGATCTGCTCCTCCTTCTGCATGTGGCTCTCCATCTCCTGGTAGATCACCAGCAGCAGGTCAGCCAGACCGCGAGGACAGCTGTCTCGCTCGCCATGAACCTGCTCGACCCGGCGCGCCATGCGGATCAGCTCGGGAAGTTGCTCGCGGTGCACGTCGTGATAACGGGTGAGGAGATGGTCGATCAACTCGTCGTTACTGGCCTCGCGCCAGTCGCGCTGTTCACTGCTGACGGCCGGTAGTGCCTCGAGTTCGGCGACCAGCTTGTCGGCAGGCAGGCCGGCTCGTTCGGCGGCCTGGCTCAGGCTGATGCGCCCGCCACAGCAGAAGTCGATATTGTGGACATGGAAAATTCGGGTAGCGCCGGGCAGCGACAGGGCGATGCGGCCGACGGTCTGTTCCAGCAGGCTCATGCGGTGTTCCTCATACGATGGGATGCCTTTCTGTCTGAGCAATCGTCGTGCCAACTCTATTATTTCAATTGGTTAAATCAGTCATGGTGAAAAGCACCCCGGTCAAGTAAGGTTGTTTTTACCTTTTAAGAGGTGATTTTCACCATGCTGGACCACTCGCTGCTTGCCGACCTGACCACCGAACTGCCCAGCGCCGTGCGCCTGCAGCGCCTGGTGCGCACCCTGCGCGAGGGTTTTCGCTGTGGTGCAGTGTGCCTTCTTCGCCTGCAGGACGAAGTCCTGGCCCCGGTGGCGGTGGACGGCCTGGTCCGCGAAGCGTTGGGCCGCCGTTTCGAGGTGGCCCGCCATCCACGCCTGGCCACTATCCTCACCAGCCGGCGCTCGACCCTGTTCCCACCCGATTCGTCCCTGCCCGATCCCTACGATGGCCTGATCGAGCAGCATCCCGGCGAGCCGCTCCACGTCCATGACTGCATGGGCATCAGCCTGCACGTGGAAGGCGAGCCCTGGGGCGTGCTGACGCTGGATGCGTTGCTGGCGGGGACCTTCGACGACGAGGACCGTCTCGCGCTGGAGCGCTATGCGTTACTCGCCGAGGCGGCGGTACGCATGACACGTCTGGAGCAGGAAGTGCGCGCGCTGCGCGTGGCGCGCCATGACGCCGTGGTCCAGGTGGAATCCGGCGATGGGGGCGAGATTCTCGGCCATAGCGCGGTGCTCCAGCGGCTGCTGCGGGAGCTCGACGTGGTGGCCGAGTCCGACCTGCCGGTGCTGCTCAGCGGCGAGACCGGCGTAGGCAAGGAGCTGTTTGCCCGTCGCCTGCACCAGCGCTCGCCGCGCCGTGAGCAGCCGCTGGTTCAGGTCAACTGCGCGGCGCTGCCGGAGACGCTGGCAGAGAGCGAACTGTTCGGTCACGTCAAGGGAGCCTTCTCGGGAGCCACGGCCGACCGGGCGGGGCGCTTCGAAGCCGCCGACGGTGGCACCCTGTTCCTCGATGAGGTGGGCGAATTGCCGTTGATCGTCCAGGCCAAACTGCTGCGCGCACTGCAGAACGGCGAGATCCAGCGCCTGGGCGAGGACACCCCGCGTCAGGTCGACGTGCGTATCATCGCCGCCACCAACCGGCACCTGGCCGACGGTGTGCGTGACGGTCACTTCCGCGCTGACCTCTACCACCGGTTGTCGGTCTATCCGGTGGCGATTCCACCGCTGCGCGAGCGCGACAGCGACGTGCTGGTACTCGCCGGCCACTTTCTCGAGATCAACCGAACGCGGCTGGGCGTGCGCAGCCTGCGCCTCGCGCCTGAGGCCGAGGCGGCACTGCTCGGCTACACCTGGCCGGGAAACGTCCGCGAGCTGGAGCACGTCATCAGCCGCGCAGCGATCAAGGCGCTGGGCCACGGCGCGCAGCGCGACGACATCGTCACCCTCGAGCCGGAGTGGCTCGATCTGCCCATCGGCCGGCAACCGGTTTTCGTGTCGGCGCCCGACGGGCCGCAGGAGACCGAGGCGGGGCCGGCGTTAAAAACGCAGGTGGCCGAGGCGCAGCGTCATGCCATTCGCCGGGCCCTGGCGGCCTGCGACGGCAACTGGGCGAAGGCCGCCCGGCAGCTCGACGTCGATCCCAGCAACCTGCACAAGCTGGCACGTCGGTTGGGAATAAAGTAGCCTTCGGCTTTTCAAGCTCGGAGAAATGGTTATATACTGAACTATCAAGTATTCCATTTTTGTATATATAGTTGTTCCGGACGCTCATATGCAGCTTCAGTTCGAACGGGTCACCAAGTCCTTCGGTGACTTGCGGGTGATCGACACCTTCGACACAACCATTCGCGACGGCGAGATCGTTGCCCTGGTCGGCCCGTCCGGCTGCGGCAAGTCGACCCTGTTGCATATGGTCGCGGGTCTGCAACATGCCACCGAGGGCCAGGTGAAGGCCGGCGGCCGTTCGGTCGAGCGTCCGGCGCCCGAGCGCACCCTGGTGTTCCAGGAGCATGCGCTCTACCCGTGGATGACGCTCAGGCAGAACGTCGCTCTGGCGCTGGAATTCCAGGGGCGGCCAGCGGGTGAGGCTCGCAAGCAGGCCGTGCAGTGGCTGGCTCGGGTCAAGCTCGATGGCTTCGAGGACTACTACCCGCATCAGGTCTCCGGCGGCATGCGTCAACGCTGCGCCCTGGCCAGGGCCTTTATCGCCCGGCCCAAGGTGCTGTTGCTCGACGAGCCCTTCGGCGCCCTCGACGCGCTGACCCGCCTGACGCTGCAGAGCGTGCTCAAGGATCTGATCGAGGAGGAGCGGCCCACCGTGGTGCTGGTCACCCACGACGTCGACGAGGCGCTCTATCTCGCCGACCGCGTACTGGTGTTCAGCCAGCGTCCGGCGCGGGTGCTCGAGGAGTTCACGCTCGGTCATATCCCCAAGACCCATGACCTGTCCGCTTTCGCCGATGTTCGTCGGGAAGTGCTCTCGCTGCTCGGCATCGATACGCAGGTCCAGGAAACCGAACGTCAAACCGAGAAAGGAGACGTGCAATGACACGTTGGCTCATCGCTCCCCTGCTGTCACTGCTGCTTGCCGCCCCGCTGTTCGCCAACGAACCGTTCCGGGTCGGCTATGTGCGCGTAATGGACGACGCCCAGGTGATGCTCGCCCAGGAGGCCGGGCTCTACGAGAAGTACGGCCTCGATGCCGAGCTGATCGAGTTCAGCTCGGGCACCGACCTGATCAAGGGCATCGTCGGTGGCCAGCTCGACATCGGCGTGCTGGGCTTCTCCAACGCCTTCACCTGGGCCGACCGCGGTGCCGACCTGCGCATCGTCGGCGGCGCCCAGCGTGGCTACCATGCGCTGCTGGCTCGCGAGGACGCCGGCATCGACGAGGTGGCCGACCTGGCCGGCAAGAACCTGGCGTCGCAGAAGCAGGGCAGTACCGCGGACATCGTGCTCAAGGGCGTGACCCTGGCCGATGCCGGGCTGTCCCCTGACGACCTCAACATCATGGGCGTGGCACCCTCGGTGGCGATCCAGTCGCTGGCCGGTGGCCGCGTGGATGCCGCCTTCCTGTTCGAGCCCTACGCTCGTCTCGCCCAGCTGCAAGCGCCGGTCAAGGAGATCTACGAAATCGGTGAGGTGTGGCCGTTCCCGTGCATGGTGGTGATCACTTCCGCCGAAACCCTGGAGAACCGCCGCGACGTGCTGTGGGCGGCGCTGGACGCCCAGCGCGAGGCGATCGACATGCTCGAGAACTCGCCGGAAGAGGCCGCTCCCTACATCACCCGTTATTTCGTCAACGACGATGTGATCGAGGCGCGTGACGGCAGCACCGTTCCCAGCGAAGAGGTCATCGCCCAGGCCATTGCCACCAATGACTTCAGCGCCGAACTCACCGAGGACGACATCGCACGCATGAAGGAGCTGGCCGAGATCATGCAGGCCCAGGGCATCCTCGATGGTGGGGCGGCCTTCGACGTGGATGCGCTGCTGGATCTCTCCTGGCAGGAAGAGCGCGAAATTTGAGCATGGGCAATACCACTACCGGCGTGGCCAGCAAGCGAGCCTATGTGCTGGCCATCGTCCTGATCCTGTTCTTCTGGCAGGTGGCCGCCTGGTTCCTGCCGAGCTTTCTGATGCCCGATGTCCACGTGGCGTTGATGCGCCTGTGGCGAGAGCTGGGCAGCGCCGAGTTCTACCATGGTCTCGGCAACAGCATGGGGCGGCTGGGGGCGGGCTACGGCGCGGCCCTGTTGGCCGGCATCGTGCTGGGGCTGGTAGGCGGTACGTTGAATGCGGTGCGCAGCACCCTCAAGGCGGCCATCATCATCCTGCAGTCGATCCCCTCGATCGCCTGGGTGCCGCTGTTCCTGATTCTGATGGGCTTCGGCAACCTGCCGATCATCGTGGTGGTGGCGGTGGGCGCCTTCTTCCCCACCGCGCTGAGCGTGATGAATGCCACCGAGAGCGTCGAGCGGGTGCATATCGACGCCGCGCGGGTGATGGGGGCGTCGCGCATGCAGATGCTCAAGCGCGTCTACTTTCCCGCGGTCACCCCGGAGCTGATCACCGGCGCACAGCTCGCCTTCGGCAACGCCTGGCGGGCACTGATCTCGGCAGAAATGATCGTCGGCTTCAGCGCCGGGCTCGGCAAGTCGCTGGCCTACTCGGGCGAGATCGCCGACATGACCGGCGTGATGACCAATATTCTGGTCATCGCCGTGCTCGCGGCGGTGATCGACCAGGTCATCCTCGAGCGCATCAAGTACCGCCTTCTTCGCTATCAGTACCTTTGATCAGTTACTGAGATAGAGTCTCTTGCTGGCACGTGCCGGAGCGTCGCATCGCAGCGCCCCGGCTGTTTTTTGTCGTCCCGGCATTTCTCGCGACCCTGCCTTCCGGCCACCTTCGTCAACGTTTCGCTGCCATCCTTGCCCATCGCCGTGCCAGCTTCCCGATACTGGCGCTTGGGGATCAGGCAGTTACCGAAATGCAAGCGCTACCGTTTAAAATAAAGTCTAGATGTGGTGCTTGATCCGTCAGGCTTGGCTATATATGGTAGCCAAGGCCCCGGTCGGGGCGCTGGCACTAGCTTGACGCATATCAGTGCAGACGGGCGGCGTCGGGCTTAGGATGAACGGTTCGCGGCCTGTGGTCGCGCCGAATCCACTGGTTCGCTCCATCGGAGAGTCGCTATGTTTCCGCTGCCCCTGTCGCGTTTGCCACGTCCGCCCGCCCCGATCCGCCTGATTCGCGCCATCGACCCGCGCGTGCCGCTCACGCTGAAGCGCCATTTGATCGAGCCGCTGCTCAACCGCACTTTCGCCGAGCCCTTGGCCGAGGGCGAGTTCGATGCCCTCGAGGGGCGCCGGATCTCGCTGCATGTGGAGGATCTGGGCATGATCCTGACGCTGACCCTCGAAGGCGAGCATTTCAGGCTCAGCCCGGAGGCGGGCGAAGCCACCATTCGCGGCGGCTGGCGCGAGTTCCTGTGCCTGGCGACTCGGCGCGAGGATCCCGATGCGCTGTTCTTCCAGCGCCGGTTGGTGATCGAGGGCGACACCGAGCTCGGACTGATGGTCAAGAACCTGCTGGACGGCCGCGAGGAGGGCCTGGCCCAGGGGCGGCTTGGTGAATGGCTGGTGCGTTTCGAGCGTCTTGCGCGCCAGGAACGTTGAACGATTTGAACTTTTGACCCTTACTGGAGATCCCCTGCATGAGTACTTCCACCAAGGCCGTCAAGACATCCCTCGAGGTGCCTATGCAAGTGCCCTCACGCGATATCTGGGACTCCAAGTATCGTCTCAAGGATCGTCACGGACGCCCCGTCGACAAGGACGTGGCAGCGACCTGGGAGCGCGTCGCGCGTGCCCTGGCCGCGGTGGAGGGCGAGCGTGCCGAGGAGTGGCTGCCCAAGTTCCGCTGGGCGCTGGAGCACGGCGCCATTCCCGCCGGGCGCATCATGTCCAACGCCGGTGCCGAGGACTACAAGCCGGCGGTCAGCCTGATCAACTGCACCGTCTCGCGCACCATCCGCGACTCCATGCACGACATCCTCTCCTCGGTGGTGGATGCCGGCATGACGCTCAAGGCGGGCTGTGGCATCGGCTACGAGTTCTCGACCTTGCGCCACAAGGGCGCCTTCGTGTTCGGCGCCGGTGCCGGCACCAACGGCCCGCTGGCGTTCATGGATATCTACGACAAGATGTGCTTCACGGTGGCCTCGGCGGGCGGTCGCCGCGGTGCGCAGATGGGCACCTTCGACGTCGGCCACCCCGACGTGCGCAGCTTCATCGAGGCCAAGCGTGAAGCCGGCCGGCTGCGGCAGTTCAACCTCTCGCTGCTGATCACCGACGAGTTCATGGAAGCGGTGAAGAACGACGCCGACTGGCCGCTGGCCTTCCCGCTGCACGCCGGCGAGAAGGATGACGTCAAGCCCGAGGACCTGATCTACCGCGACTGGCCGGTGGTCGAGGAGGGCTATAGCGTCGACGCCGAGGGACGCGTGGCCTGTCGCATCGTCGAGGTGATCAAGGCGCGCGAGCTGTGGGACACCATCATGAGCTCGACGTACGACTTCGCCGAGCCGGGGTTCATCCTGATCGATCAGGTCAACCGCATGAACAACAACTGGTTCTGCGAAGAGATCCGTGCCACCAACCCCTGCGGCGAGCAGCCCCTGCCGCCGGAAGGCGCCTGCCTGCTCGGCTCGGTCAATCTGACCCGCTTCGTCATCGACCCCTTCGGCAAGAAGCCGCGTTTCGACTGGGAGCGCTACCGCCAGGTGGTGGCGATCTTTACCCGCATGCTCGACAACGTGGTCGAGATCAGCAGCCTGCCGCTCGAGGGCCAGCGCCGCGAGATCGAGGCCAAGCGTCGTCACGGCATGGGCTTCCTCGGCCTCGGTTCGACCTTGACCATGCTCAAGATCCCCTACGGTTCGCCCGAGTCACTCGCCTTCACCGAGGAGGTGAGCCGCAACCTGGCAATCGAGGGCTGGAAGCAGGCACTGGAACTTTCCCGCGAGAAGGGCATGGCGCCGGTTCTGGCAGAGGATTTCGAGATCACGCCGAAGATGATGCGCGAGCGTCCCGAGCTGGCGAAGGACGGTTACGAGATCGGTGACAAGGTGCCCGGGCGCATCCTGCACGCGCGCTACAGCCGCTACATGCAGAAAGTCGCCGAGGTGGAGCCGGAGCTGGTCGCGGCACTGGCAGAGCACGGTGCGCGTTTCACCCACCACAGCTCCATCGCGCCGACCGGTACCATCTCGCTGTCGCTGGGTAACAACGCCTCCAACGGCATCGAGCCGTCGTTCTCGCACCGCTACTTTCGCAACGTGATCCAGTCGGGCAAGAAGACCAAGGAGCAGGTGGAGGTGGTCTCCTTCGAGCTCGCCGCCTACCGCCACTTCATCGCCAGCGACGCGGTGGAGAGCGACCTGCCCGACTACTTCATCACCGCCGATTCGGTGACCCCGACGCAGCATGTGGCGGTGCAGGCGGCGGCCCAGGCCTGGGTCGACTCGGCGATCTCCAAGACGGTCAACGTGCCCACCGAGTTCCCCTTCGAGCAGTTCAAGGACCTCTACCTGGATGCCTACCAGAGCAAGCTCAAGGGCTGCACCACCTTCCGCTTCAACCCGGAAGCGTTCCAGGGCGTGCTGGTGCGCGAGGACGACCTCAAGAACACCACCTATGTGTTCGAGCTGGAGAACGGCGAGACGCTGGAGCTTGCCGGCGACGAGAAGGTGGTCTACGACGGCGAAGAGCACAACGCGGCGAACCTGTATGACGCGCTGAAGGAAGGCACCTATGGGAAGTGGTAAGCCAGAGCACTTCCAACTGCCGGCAGCGAGGAGCGCCGGGAACACGTCGAAGAGGAGGTCCTACGCCATGGATGGCGTAGGTAGCGTACAGGGAAGTATTCACAGCGCCTCCTCGCAGATGTGTTGCCGGATTAGCCCCGAGCGAGTGGAGCTGCGCGCCTTTGAATCCTTTTCCGCAGGAGCCTGCTGATGGCCGTCGAAATCAAGTCCAAGATCGTTTCCTACAGCGTCAAGAAGGCGGTGCAAGAGGTGCCGCTGGCCGACGAGAACCCGCTCACGGTACGCATCCCCTCGCGCCCGGAAGGGACGCTGGAGGCCGTCTCCGAGAAGATCTCCTACGTCGGCGCCGAGGGCCGCAAGAAGGTCTACCTGCTGGTCTCCTTCATGCCGGTAGAGGGCGTACTCGACGGCAAGCGCGTGGTGATCGAGCGCCCGGTGGAGTTCTTCTTCCCCTCCGGCCAGCTCTCCAGCGAGCACCAGTGGATCACCGCCACCATGCGCAGCCTGTCGCTGGCCGCCCGCGGCGGCTACGTCACCCAGGCGGTGGCCGACCTGCGCAAGGTAGCCTGGGACAAGGGCCTGGTGCGCTGCGGCATGAACCGCTGGGGCAAGCCGATGTTCCACGATTCCGAGGTCGCCGCCATCGCCTGGTCGATCCAGCAGATCCTCTACCGCCGCGGTTTCCTCGACCAGGACGGCAACCAGGTGCCGGTGGAGGACCTGGTCAGCCGCTACGCCCATCGCCTGGCGCACGGCCACCCCTGGCAGCCACCCACCCTCGAGGAGGAGGCCCAGGCCGAGCAGCAGGCCCAGGCCCAAGCGTCGGAGGCGGACAAGGGCGACGGCCCCACGGTGGTCGGGCACTGCCCCGAGTGCCGCGGCGAGCTGATCATGATGGACGGCTGCCCCACCTGTTATGCAGGTTGTGGCTGGTCCAAGTGCGGCTAGGCTTGGATGAAAACTGGCTGCGCTCGGCCATACTGCGTTAAAAATCGGCTCAAGGTACTCATTTACAACACGTAAACTCCGTCCTTTCGCCGATTTTTGCCTTGTCTGACCTTCGCTCGCCGACTTTTCGTTTAAAGCCTAACTGGCTGCGCTCGGTCATATCTCCACCGAAGCCGGACCTGTTCCGGCTTCGTTGCGTCTGGGCGTCAGGCGGCGACGATTCTGGGGCCGCCGTTGGCCTGCGGCAGTGCCATGTCGCCGTCGGTGATCACCACGTCGAAGTCGTCGAGCCGGGCGAAGTAAGCGGGGCGCACCTGGCCGACCTTGCTCTCGTCGACCACCAGCAGGCGCTGCTCGGCACAGGCAATGGCGGCCTGCTTGGGGGCGACTTCGTGGAAGTGGAAGCAGCTCACGCCGCGTTCGGCGTGCACGCCGGCAGCCGAAATGAAGGCGCGATTGATGCCCAGGCGCTTGATCGCCGCGCTCATGTCGTCGCCGCCGAAGGACCGAGAGCTGGCATGATAAAGTCCACCGAGAAGTACCAGGCGCACCTCAGGCAACAGGCTGACAGCATTGGCTACATTGAGGGCATAGGTCACCACGGTGAGCCGCTCAAAGGCAGCGAGCCTGCCTACCAGGGGCAGCAGGGTGGTGCCGCAGTCCATGAACAGGGTGTCGCCGTTCTCGATGAAACCGGCGGCCCGCTCGCACAGCCGGCGCTTGGCCAGGGCGTGGCTATCCTTTTGCCGGTCTAGGTCGTAGGCAGACGAATAGTGAGGGTTGTTGGCCATCACCAGGCGTCCACCGAGCAGGGTCATGGCACCGTCGCTTGCGGCCACGTCGCGGCGTATGGTCATCTCCGATACACCGCAGAGGCGGGCGGCCTCGCGAAGATGGATGGTACCGGCGGCGGCGAGCGCCTGCTGCAGGCGGGCCAGGCGCATGGCGCTGCGGTCATTCATTTACTGCTCCCCACCTTGTCATGGTTTCCAAGAACCTGGCTCGAAGATCACTTTGGCTGGCTCTATGCTGAGCCAGCCGATGCCGTTTTTCCACTCCGACCGAAAAGCGTTCGTCGCCCGGGCGTAGCGCCGTGTGACTTGCAGCGGGTCGGGCGGTGCCCGAATGGCGGTCAATGACTGAGGTCGCTCATTCTCGCCGGAGGCAGAGTCAGTTTTTTTCTTCAGCGCTTCTTGCTAGTCGATTTTCAGCACAACGCTGACGGCAAAATCAGGCAGCACGTCAACCCACCCAATGTAACCTGAACGTCCTTTGCCGAATTGACGTCTGCTGGAGCAGGGAATGATTTGGTATGCCTTTGATATCGGTAGTGATACCCGTCTATAACGAAGCGCAAAACCTGAAAACGTCCCTCCCGTCCCTGTTCCGCCAGGTGTTCAAGGGTTACGAGGTGATCGTGGTCGACGAGGGGTCCACGGATGGCTCCCTGGAACTCCTTCACCATCATGAGCGCGCGGGTCGGTTGCAGTTGTTGCACTCCCGTTATGACGAAGGTCCTCTCGTGGCGTGTAATGGCGGAGCGCAGGTCGCCATGGGTGGTTGGCTGATGTTTTTTAACGCCCGGGATCTGCTGCTCTTCGATCATTTGTCACGCATGGCCGAGGCAATAGCCCGTCATCCCGAGATAGAACTGTTCATCAATGCCTATCAGTGCATGAGTGAACAACGAGGCTTGATCAAGGTGGCCCCGCTCCCACAAGGCGTCCTGGGCCGACTGGATGCGCTAGCAGCCTATGCCCATGGAGATTTCATCCATCCCCATGCTGCGTGTCTGCGCCGGCAGCGTTTCCTTGCCATGGGCGGATTTCCCGAGCGGTACCCCTACGGGGGGGAAGACTATTTTTGGCTCAAGGTGCTCTGCGAAGTCGAAGCGATCCATTACGACGACACCGTAACCAGCTTGTGGCAGGAGCCCGAGGGAGACCCGGCCAGTGGCGATGTCATGCCGCCACATCCGGCTCAGGATCTTCTCGACCCGTATCGGCAGCGACTTTCCCGCCGTGAGAGGCGTCAGCTTCTCGCGGCGGTGAATCGTAAGCTGCTCGAGTGGGGAATGGAGAACAAACGGCGAGGGCATCCCACGCGCCCCACGCTCGCGGCGCTGCGCCTCACGGGCATGACATCGGAACTCTTGCCATTACTGTTGCGCCTGGCCTTGCCGCAAGCCTGGTCCCGGCGGTTGCTGGACCGCTCGAAGTAAACTTCCGGCTGGAGAAGCCCAGTAGTTCTGGCACGTCTTCTGCGCATCGACGAAGCCGCCACGCCAACGCGTGGCGGCTTCGTTGTGTCTGGCGCCTGGATGTTGGAATTGTCACAGTAAATGTTATAGATTTAACATTTCGCGTCACTTCAGTGCATTTCCTACTATAACCAGGTGCGCCCCAGTCGCGGCCACCCAGCACGAACGGAAGGACCCTCCATGACTGCCATCATGAGCCTGGTCGGCATGGCGACGCTGATCGCCATCGCCCTCGTCTTTTCTACCAACCGGCGCGACATCCGCCTACGAACCGTGGGTGGGGCCTTCGCCATCCAGGCCGGTATCGGCGCCTTCGTGCTTTACGTGCCGTTCGGCCAGGCGGTGCTGCAGACAATCTCCGCCGGCGTCAGCCAGGTGGTGCTCTACGCCAACGACGGCATCGACTTTCTCTTCGGTGGCCTGGCCGATACCGGCAATGTCGGCTTCGTCTTCGCCATCAAGGTGCTGCCGGTCATCATCTTCTTCTCCTCGCTGATCGCCGTGCTCTACTACATCGGCATCATGCAGTGGGTGATCCGCATCCTCGGCGGCGCGCTGCAGAAGGCGCTGGGCACCTCGCGCACCGAATCGCTCTCGGCCACCGCCAACATCTTCGTCGGCCAGACCGAGGCGCCGCTGGTGGTGCGCCCCTTCATCGCCCGCATGACCCCCTCGCAGCTGTTCGCGGTGATGTGCGGCGGGCTGGCCTCGGTGGCCGGCTCGGTGCTGGCCGGCTACGCGGCACTGGGCATTCCCATGGAGTACCTCGTCGCGGCCTCGTTCATGGCCGCCCCCGGCGGGCTGCTGTTCGCCAAGCTGATCATGCCCGAGACCCAGGAGCCGGTGGACGACACCGAGGAGGCCAACCAGGTCATCGAGGAGGAGGACAAGCCGGTCAACATCCTTGATGCGGCGGCGACCGGGGCCACCTCGGGGCTGCGCCTGGCGGCCAACGTGGGCGCCATGCTGCTCGCCTTCATCGGCCTGATCGCGCTGATCAACGGCATGCTCGGCGGCGTGGGCGGCTGGGTCGGCGTCGAGGAGCTGAGCCTGGAGCTGATCCTGGGCTGGCTGTTCGCGCCGCTCGCCTTCGTGCTCGGCGTGCCCTGGGCGGAAGCGACGCTGGCCGGCTCCTTCATCGGCCAGAAGCTGGTGGTCAACGAGTTCGTCGCCTACATCAACCTGGCGCCCTACATTGACGGCGATTCGCTGGTGGCGAATACAGGTCAGGTCATGAGCGGGCATACCGTGGCGATTCTCTCCTTCGCCCTGTGCGGCTTCGCCAACCTCTCGTCGATCGCCATCCTGCTCGGCGGCCTGGGCAGCATCGCTCCCAGCCGGCGCCACGACATCGCCCGCTTCGGAGTGAAGGCCGTGCTGGCGGGCACGCTCTCCAACCTGATGTCGGCGGCCATCGCCGGGTTCTTCCTCGCCTTGGGGGGAGTGATCTGATGGCTGCTGCCAACGACTTCCTGATTCGACAGGTAATACCATGACCGAACTGCAGCAGGCCGCACGCCAGGCCCTGGCGCTGATGGACCTCACCAGCCTCAACGACGACGACAGTGACGCCGTCATTCGTGAACTGTGTGCCCGTGCCAATACGCCTGCGGGTCATCCAGCGGCGGTGTGCATCTACCCCGCCTTCATCGCCACTGCGCGTGAGGCGCTGGACGGGCAGGGCCTGGCCGGCCAGGTCAAGATCGCCACGGTGACCAACTTCCCCCACGGCGAGGCCAACGTCGAGCGTGCCGCAGCCGAGACCCGCGCGGCCATCGCCGCGGGGGCCGACGAGGTCGACGTGGTGTTTCCCTATCGGGCGCTGATGGCGGGCGACGCCGAGGTCGGCCAAGAGCTGGTTGCCGCCTGCAAGCGCGAGTGCGGCGATGCCGTGCTCAAGGTGATCCTCGAGACAGGTGAGCTCAAGGACGCCGGGCTGATTGACCGTGCCGGCATGCTGGCCATCGACGGCGGCGCCGACTTCCTCAAGACCTCCACCGGCAAGGTGGCGGTCAACGCCACCCTGGACGCCGCCAAGATCCTGCTCACCGCGATCAAGGCGAGCGGGCGCGACGTGGGTTTCAAGGCCGCCGGCGGTGTGCGCACCGCCGAGGACGCCGCCGCCTACCTGCAGCTTGCCGAGCAGGTGATGGGAGCGGATTGGATCACGCCGGCGCACTTCCGCTTCGGTGCCTCGGGCCTGCTCGGCAGCCTGCTGGAAACCTTGGGTGTCGGGGAAGACAAGGGCTCGACGGAGGGCTACTGATGTCGGCACGAGCACTGCCACAGGAGTTGATCCGCGCCAAGCGCGACGGCGAGGCGCTCTCGCCCGAGGCGATCCGCGAGCTGGTGGGCGGCATCAGCGACGGCAGCCTCTCCGACGCCCAGGTCGGGGCGCTGGCCATGGTGATCTATCTCAACGGCATGAGCTCCGCCGAGACGGTGGCATTGACCGAGGCGGTGCGCGACTCCGGCGAGGTGCTGGCGTGGACCGACCTGGAGCTGCCTGGACCCGTACTCGACAAGCACTCCACCGGCGGCGTCGGCGATCTCGTCTCGCTGGTGCTGGGGCCGTGGGTCGCCGCCTGCGGCGGCTTCGTGCCGATGGTCTCCGGCCGCGGCCTGGGACACACCGGCGGCACCCTGGACAAGCTCGAGTCGATCCCCGGCTATGACATTGCCCCCTCGCGGGAGCGCTTTCGCCACCTGGTGTGCGAGGCGGGCGTGGCCATCGTCGGCCAGACCGCCGAGCTGGCGCCGGCCGACCGGCGGCTCTACGCCATCCGCGATGTCACCGCCACGGTAGAGTCGCTGCCGCTGATCGTAAGCTCGATCCTCGGCAAGAAGCTTGCCTGCGGCCTCGATGCCCTGGTGATGGACGTCAAGACCGGCAGCGGCGCCTTTATGCCCACCCATGAGGCCTCGTTCGAACTGGCGAGTACCATCGCCGAGGTGGCGAGTCGTGCCGGTACGCCCATCACCGCGCTGCTCACCGACATGAGCCAGCCGCTGGCGCCCTGCGCCGGCAACGCCGTCGAGGTACGCGAGGCCATTGCGCTATTGACCTGCGAGAAGCGGGACGGCCGCCTGCTCGAGGTGACCCGTGCGCTTGCCGCCGAGCTGCTGCTGGCCGGTGGTCTGGCGGACAGCCGGGATGCAGCCCTGGTCCTGTTGGACGACCGGCTTGCCAGCGGCGCCGCCGCCGAGCGCTTTGCGCGCATGGTGGCGGGCCTGGGTGGCCCCGCCGACCTGCTTGAACGCCACGACCGCTATCTCCCCCAGGCGCCCATCGTGCACCCCGTGCATGCCGAGCGCAGCGGGCGGGTCACGCAAATGGACACCCGTGCCGTGGGCCTCGCCATAGTTGCGCTGGGCGGGGGGCGCCGTGCACCGCATGACGCCATCGACCCCGCGGTCGGGCTGACCGGCATCGCCGCCCTCGGCGAGGCGGTCGACGGAGAGCGACCGCTGGCCTGGGTGCATGCGAGAAGCGAGGCCGATGCCAAGCATGCTGCTGCCCAGCTCAAGGCGGCCATCGAAGTGAACGACGTCACCGCTGGCGACGTCAGATTGCCTACACTCATTCAGGACGTGATTCGTCGGGAGGCGCCATGACTCGCGCCATCGTGCTGGTACTCGACTCCTTCGGCATCGGCGGCGCGCCGGATGCGGTGGACTTCGGCGACGCCGGGGCCGATACCCTGGGCCATATCGCCGCCGCCTGCGCTCGCGGAGAGTGTGACGGTGCCGGTCGCCAGGGCTCGCTTGCCCTGCCCCACCTGGGCCGGCTGGGGCTGTTCCACGCCCACCGCGAAAGCACCGGCAGCTGGGCCAAGGGCGTTGACGTGCCAGCCGAGGTGATCGGCGCCTACGGCCATGCCCGCGAGATCTCCTCGGGCAAGGATACCCCCTCGGGCCACTGGGAGATCGCCGGCGTGCCGGTGCGCTTCGACTGGGGCTACTTCTTCGACCTGGAGGACAGCTTCCCGCCCGAGCTGCTCCAGGCGCTCGAGCGCGAGGCCGGGCTGCCCGGCGTGCTGGGTAACTGCCACGCCTCGGGCACCGAGATCATCGCCCGGCTCGGCGAGGAGCACGTGGCGAGCGGCAAACCCATCGTCTATACCTCGGGCGACTCGGTGTTCCAGATCGCCGCCCACGAGGAGGCCTTCGGCCTCGAGCGGCTCTACGCGCTGTGCGAGACTGCCCGGCGACTGCTCGAGCCCTACAACATCGGCCGGGTCATCGCCCGGCCCTTCGTCGGGCAGAGCGCGGCGGACTTCGCCCGCACAGCCAACCGCCGCGACTACAGCGTCGAGCCGCCCGCACCCACGGTGCTGCAAAAGCTCGAGAGCGACGGCGGCGAGGTGATCGCCATCGGCAAGATCGCCGACATCTACGCCCACTGCGGTATAACACGCACGATCAAGGCCAGCGGCCACGACGCGCTGATGGATGCCACCCTGGCCGCGCTGGATGAGACCGGCGAGCGTTCGCTGGTGATGACCAACTTCGTCGACTTCGACACCCTCTACGGCCACCGCCGCGACGTGGCCGGCTACGCCGCAGCTCTCGAAGCCTTCGATGCGCGGCTACCCGAGCTGCTGGCCAAGTTGCGCGATGACGACCTGCTGATCCTTACCGCCGACCACGGCTGCGACCCCACCTGGCACGGCAGCGACCACACCCGCGAGCGGGTGCCGGTACTGGCGCTGGGCGTGGGACTCGAGCCCGGCTCGCTCGGCGCGCGCGACACCTTCGCCGATATCGGCCAGAGCCTGGCGGTGCATCTGGGGCTTGCGCCCATGGCCGATGGCACGAGTTTTCTGCCCGAGCCACTACCCACCGACCCTCTCGCTGCATAGGAGCCTCGACATGGCGACTCCCCATATCCAGGGCGAACGCGGCATCTTCGCCGACACCGTGCTGATGCCCGGCGACCCGCTGCGCGCCAAGTACATCGCCGAGACCTTCCTCGAAGAGGCGCGCGAGGTGAACAGCGTGCGCAACATGCTCGGCTTCACCGGCCGCTATCGCGGTCGCGAGATCTCGGTGATGGGACACGGCATGGGCATTCCCTCGGTCTCCATCTACGCCAAGGAACTGATCACCGACTATGGCGTGAAGCGTTTGATCCGGGTTGGTTCCTGCGGCGCGGTGCGCGACGACGTGGCGGTGCGCGACGTGGTGATCGGCCTCGGCGCGAGCACCGATTCGGCGGTCAACCGCACCCGCTTCATGGGCCACGACTTCGCCGCCATCGCCGACTTCGAGCTGACTCGCCACGCGGCGGACGCCGCCACGGCCCAGGGCGTGGCGGTCAAGGTCGGCAACCTGTTCTCGGCGGATCTGTTCTACAACCCCCAGGCCGAGCTGTTCACGCTGATGAAGCGCTACGGCATCGTCGGCGTGGAGATGGAGGCGGCGGGGCTCTACGGCGTGGCGGCGGAGTTCGGCGGCCGGGCGATGACCATCTGCACGGTGTCGGACCATATTCTCAAGGGCGAGTCGCTGCCCAGCGAAGCCCGCGAGCGCAGCTTCAACGAGATGGTCGAGGTGGCCCTCGAAGCGGTGCTGCGCGACGACGCGGCGGGGGCGGCATGAGTGACATCGATCCGGCCATCGTCGCTGCGCTGATCGCGGCGCGTGGCAACGCCTACGCGCCCTATTCGCAGCATCCGGTAGGTGCCATGGTGGAAAGCGCGAGCGGGGCGCGCTACTTCGGCGCCAACGTCGAGGTGGCCCACTACAAGGGCTTGTGCGCCGAGGCCTCAGCCATCGCCGCCATGGTCAGCGCCGGCGAGCGGCACCTGCGCCACGTCTACGTCATCGGCCCCGGCGAGCACCTGTGCTCGCCCTGCGGCGACTGTCGCCAGCGCATCCGCGAATTCGCCGACGCCGAGACCCGCATTCACGTGGTGAACGCCGAGGGCAAGCTGCTCAAGCGCTACACCATGGAACAGCTCCTGCCCGATGCGTTCGGGCCGGAGAATCTCAGCCACTGACTCAATCGCGTAGCTCGATGCGTTCGAAATGAGGGGAAAGGCGCCTGACCAGCCCGGCGAGCATCGCCCGCGGCGGCGCGTTCTCCACCGGCTGACAGTAGGCCGGGTCGAGGCACTGGCGGGTGCGCGCCACCTGAATGGCGTAGCGGCGCACGCCGCAGTCGGCCAGGGTCAGCGCCAGGCGCTCCACGTCGGCCAGGTCGAAGTCGCGCCAGTGCACGGTAGTGCGGCATTCGAAAGCCACGCCGCTGTCGAGCAGCGCCATCAGGCTCTGGCTGTTGCGCTGCCAGATGCCCGGGCGCCCGCAGATGCGGTCGAAGTCGCGCCCGCGACCCTTCACGTCGAGCCCCACCCAGTCGAGGTTCGGCAGCAGGCGAGAGAGCCGCGCCGGGTAGGGACCGGCGGTGTGCAATCCGACCTTGAAACCCATCGCCTTCGCCTCGGCGACGGCGGACGGCAAGGCATTGTGCAGGGTCGGCTCGCCACCGCTGAACACCACCGCTTCGAGCAGCCCCCGGCGTTCCTCGAGAAACTCCCGTACCGCCTGCCACTCCCGCTCGTCGCCGCGGCGCGGCGGCATCATGTGGCCATTGTGGCAGTAGCCGCAGCGCAACGGGCAGCCCTGCAGGAACACCACGCAGGCCAGATGATCGGGGTAGTCCAGGGTGGTCATCTGGGTCATGCCGGCGATGGGTAGCCGGATACCGTCCAAGGGCGCGAAGGCGGGCGGGTCGAGGTCGGTGGCGATCATCTGAAGGCTCCAGTGCCGGGCGCAGAGGCCCGGCAGCTCAGTCAGGCAGTGGCGTGTTTCAGGACGTCAGGGCGGCGGCCCGCTCGGTGAAATGACGTCGCTCGCGGTGCTCGGAACGCTTGCCGACGTTGAACTGGCTGACCGGGCGGTGGTAGCCCATCACGCGGGTCCACACCTCGCAGCGCTGGCGTTGTTCGGTGGGCAGGGTGTCGATGTTCGTCATCTTCTTGGCTCCTTCCAGTGGTGGGTAAAACAGCGGATTGAAAAGCAGTAAGTTGCAAAAACGCTCAGGCCGGTACCGCTGCGGCGCGTCTTGTCAGCAGTGCCTCGTCGCACTTCGGGCAGAACTCGTGTTCGCCGGCCAGGTAGCCGTGCACCGGGCAGATCGAGAAGGTCGGCGTCACGGTGATGTAGGGCAGGCGGAAGCGCGACAATGCGGTGTGCACCAGCTTGCGGCAGGCGGTGGCGCTGGAGAGCCGCTCGCGCATGTAGAGGTGCAGCACGGTGCCGCCGGTATAGCGGGTCTGCAGCGGGTCCTGGTGGATCAGCGCCTCGAAAGGATCGTCGGTATGCCCCACCGGCAGCTGGCTCGAGTTGGTGTAGTAGGGCGCCTCCGACGTACCGGCCTGCAGAATGCCGGGGAAGCGCTCGGCGTCGGCGCGGGCGAAGCGATAGGTGGTGCCCTCCGCCGGGGTCGCCTCCAGGTTGTAGAGGTGGCCGGTCTCGGCCTGGAACGCTTGCATCCGGCTGCGAACGTGGTCGAGCACCTCCAGGGCGAGCTGGCGTCCCTCGGGGGCGGTGATGTCGTAGCGGTCGTCGCAGAAGTTGCGCACCATCTCGTTGAGCCCGTTCACGCCCAGCGTGGAGAAGTGGTTGCGCAGGGTGCCGAGGTAGCGCTGGGTGTAGGGGTAGAGCCCATCGTCCATCCACTGCTGGATACGCTCGCGCTTGAGCTCCAGGCTGTCGCGGCCCAGCGCCAGCAGGCGGTCGAGCTCGGTGAACAGGCCCGCCCGGTCGCCGGCGAAGCGATGGCCCAGCCGCGCGCAGTTGAGCGTCACCACGCCCAGCGAGCCGGTCTGCTCGGCGCTGCCGAACAGGCCGTTGCCGCGCTTGAGCAGCTCGGTGAGGTCGAGCTGCAGGCGGCAGCACATGGAACGCACCATGTGCGGCTCCAGGTCGGAGTTGAGGAAGTTCTGGAAGTAGGGCAGTCCGTACTTGGCGGTCAGGGCGAACAGCCGCTCGGCGTTGTCACTCTCCCAGTCGAAATCCGCGGTGATGTTGTAGGTGGGAATCGGGAAGGTGAATACCCGCCCCTGGCGGTCGCCGGCCTCCATCACCTCCAGGTAGGCGCGGTTGATCAGGTCCATCTCCGCCTGCAGCTCGCCGTAGGTGAAGGACTGCTCCTCGCCGCCGACGATCGGCACCTGGTCGCGCAGGTCCGCCGGACATACCCAATCGAAGGTGAGGTTGGTGAAGGGCGTCTGGCTGCCCCAGCGCGACGGCACGTTGAGGTTGTAGATGAACTCCTGGATCGCCTGCTTCACGGCTGTAAAGTCGAGGGCGTCGCGGCGCACGTAGGGCGCGAGATAGGTATCGAAGGAACTGAAGGCCTGGGCGCCGGCCCACTCGTTCTGCAGCGTGCCGAGGAAGTTGACCATCTGCCCCAGCGCGCTGGAGAGGTGGCGCGGCGGGTCGCTCTCGGCGCGCCCGGGCACGCCGTTGAAGCCTTCGATCAGCAGCTGGCGCAGCGACCAGCCGGCGCAGTAGCCGCACAGCATGTCGAGGTCGTGGATGTGCAGGTCGCCCTCGCGGTGGGCGGCGCCGACCTCAGCCGGGTAGACCTCGTCGAGCCAGTAGTTGGCGATCAGCTTGCCCGAGACGTTGAGGATCAGCCCACCCAGGGAGTAGCCCTGGTTGGCGTTGGCGTGCACGCGCCAGTCGGCGCGTTCGAGGTATTCGTTGACGGTCGAGGCGACGTCGATGCGGCGCGGGCTGGCCTGGCGGGTGGGGGCGTTCACCGTTATCTCCCTATATGTGCTGCCAATTGGTGTTTCCATACACAACATATGGTGTGTGAAGGCTAGTGCCTTCGGCAGCGGGGGGAAATGACCCAGGTCAGAAAACGGCCATTTGGAACGCCGGGGAACGACGAACCCCGCCGGTCGGCGGGGCTCGAATACAGAAGCTAAAGCGCTCATAGCGGGGGTCAGACGGGCAGCCGGGTGTTGTCCATGCCCGGGCGGCCGTGCCAGTAGCCGTCGCACACCTCGGCCTCGACCAGCGCCAGCGGGTCGGGGGCAGGCAGCTCGCCGCGGCGCGCGGCATCGAAGGCGGCGACCACCTCGGCCATGTCCTCGGCCCGCGGGCTCAGCCGCGCTACCGCCACGCCCATCGCGGCCATGTCACCCACTTCGTAGCGCAGATCCTGGCAGGCCCCCGAGAGGGTCTGGATGCCGTTGAGGGTGAACACCTCCTTCGACTCCTGCGAGCGCAGCGCCAGGCCCTCGGGGTACTTCTGGCAGACGAACTGGCAGCGGTCCTTGGGCTTCTGGTGACGCCGTGCGGTGAAGCAGCGCGACGACCAGGCCAGCGGCAGGTGGCCGTAGGCGAATACCTCGCAGGGCCGGTCGAGACCCTCGGCGGCGCAGTCGGCGAGCAGCCGGGCGAGATCGTCGCGCGACATCTCCACCGGCGCCTGCCAGCGGCGCATGCCGGCGCGGGCCATCACGCCGATGGCCGCCGGGTTATAGAGGTTGAGCGCGGCCCCGGCAACGAAGGGCAGGCCGGCGGCGGCCAGGCGCTGCAGTGCACTCTGGTCGTTGGCCTCGACGGTGAACTCGCCGTTGTCGCACAGCTTGCGCAGGTCGCGCAGGTCCGCCTCGGATTCGATCAGGGTCTGGCTCGCCAGCACCACCTGCTTGCCGCTCTGGGCCAGCTCGCGGCCGATGCCGAGCCAGTCGTCGAGCTTCATGTCGCGCCGTCGCGAGCAGACGGACTCGCCCAGATAGACGCTCTCCACTGGCCAGTCGGCGGCCTCGCGATAGAAGTCGGCGTAGCGCTCGCGGGTCCAGTAGAACAGCACCGGGCCCAGGGCGAGCTGCAGGGAATCGGATGACATACGGACTCCTATTTCCAGCGGCGCTCATAGGCGCCCAGGGTGGTAGTGGCGCCCTCGGAGACCTCGCCCAGGCCGGCCATCCAGGCGGGGTCGGGGTGGAAGCGCTCGGGCGCTCGCTCCAGGCGATCCAGCGCCTGGCGCCAGATGCCGGCCACCTTCGACACGTAGGCCGGGCTGCGCTGGCGGCCCTCGATCTTCACCGCACTGATGCCCAGCTCGCGCAGCTCCGGCAGCAGCTCCAGCGTATTGAGGCTGGTGGGCTCCTCGATGGCGTGGTAGGTCTCGCCGCCGACTTCGAAGCGCCCCTTGCACAGGGTGGGGTAGCCGGCGCGCTCGCCGTCGCCGTAGCGATCGATCAGCACGCCGTTCAAGCGCGACTCCAACCCCTGCGGCGTCTCTTCCCAGCGTACGTGGGCCGCCGGCGAGCAGACCCCGCGGGTGTTGGGCGACTCCCCGGTCAGGTACGACGAGAGGTAGCAGCGCCCCTCGGCCATGATGCACAGGCTGCCGAAGGCGAACACTTCGAGTTCCACCGGGCTCTGCTTGGCCAGATCGCGAACCTGGGTGATGGAGAGTACGCGTGGGAGTACGGCGCGCTTGATGCCGAACTGGTCGTGGTAGAAGCGCAGGGCCTCGTGGCTGGTGGCCGAGCCCTGCACCGAGAGGTGGCGGGCGAGGTCCGGGTAGCGCCGGGCGGCGTAGTCGAGCAGGCCCATGTCGGCCATGATCAGGGCGTCGACGCCGAGCTCGGCGGCCTGGTCCACGGCGCGGGTCCACTGGGCCCAGCCGTCGGGCTGCGGGTAGGTGTTGATGGCGCAGAACACCCGCTTGCCGCGGGCATGGGCGTAGTCGATGCCTTCACGGGCGCGGCTGTCGGTGAAGTTGAGGCCGGCGAACTGCCGGGCGTTGGTGGCGTTCTGGAAGCCGAAGTAGACGGCATCGGCGCCTTCATCCACCGCCCGCTTCAGGGCCGGCAGGTTGCCGGCCGGGCAGACGAGCTCCATGTCGCTCTCCTCGCAGTCTGGGTAAACCCGACCATGCTAGTCGACTAAGGAGAGGCGTCTTTTGATGAGGGTCATGGCGAGGTGGGTTAGTGCTGGCGGTACGAGCGAGTGCGGCATAAGATAGTAATCGATTACTATCTTATGGAGTCGCAGATGTCGACCAAGCGCAATCTCACCGCCGAAGCGCGGCGTGAACTCACCGTCAAGGCGGTCATCGAGCTGAGCGCGGGCGACGATCCGGCAACGATCACGACGGGCGATATCGCCAAGCACATGGGGGTCACCCAGGGTGCGCTGTTTCGCCATTTTCCCAGCAAGGACGCTGTCTGGGAGGCGGTTATCGGCTGGGTGGGCGAGCGGGTGATGCAGCGACTGGACGCTGCGGCCGCCGAGGCCGACGGCCCCCTCGCCGCGCTGGAGGCGATGTTTCATGCCCATATCGCCTTCATCGTCGATCACCCCGGCGTGCCTCGGTTGATGATGGGGCAGTTGCAGCATGCCCGGCCGACCCCGGCCCGGCGCCTGGTCCGCTCACTCCTGTTCCGTTACCGCGAACGGGTCGAGCTGCTGCTGAGCCAGGCCCAGGCCGCCGGTGAACTGCGCCAGGGTCTGAACATCGAGGCGGCAGCCACGCAGTTCATCGGCACCATCCAGGGGCTGGTCATGCAGTCGTTGATGATCGGCAACATGAACCATGTCGCCCAGCAGGCCCCGGGGGCATTCGAGCTTTACTGTCATGGCATCCACGCCGCTGGCGAGGTGCACCAATGACTCGCCCAACCCGGCGCCTGGGGCGCGCGCTAGTGGTGTTCGCCGGCGTGGCCGTGGGCGCGGCCCTGCTGGTGCTCTTCGTGGCCAACCGCCAGGCCCCCGAGCGTAGCGAGGCGTCAGTCACACCGACGAGCGTGGCCTTCATCGAAGCGCGCCCGCTGGCGTTTCGCCTCGAAGCGCGTGGACACGGCGTGGCGCGACCTGCCGAGACCTGGCAGGCGATAGCCAACGTGAGCGGGCGGATCGTGGAGCGCCATCCCGGGCTGGAGAACGGCTCTCTTCTGGCCGAGGGGTCCCTGCTGGTGGCACTCGACCCGAGCCGCTACGAGCTGGCTATCGCCGAGGCCGAGGCGGAACTGGCCAGCCTGAGGGCCGAACTCGCCCAACTGGAGACCGAAGCGGACAACGCCCGCCGCCTGCTGGAGCTGGAGCGCGAGCGGCTGAGCCTTGCCGAGCGTGAGCTGGCGCGCATCGAGCGGCTGGCCGAGAGCGGTTCGGTCTCCACCTCGCAGCGCGACGAGCAGCGTCGCAGCACGCTGGCCCAGCGTCAGGCGGTGGCGTCGCTGGAGAATACCCTGGCATTGATGCCCTCGCGGAGCGACGTTCTCGCCGCCCAGCGCGAGCGAGCCGCTGCGCGCCTGGGTCAGGCCCGGCGCGATCTGGAGGACACTCGCTTTCTGGCGCCCTACGACCTGCGCCTGGGCGAGGTGGCCGTGGAGCAGCACCAGTTCGTGGCGACGGGGCAACGGCTCTTCGAAGCCGACAGCCTGGCGGCGGCCGAGGTGGAGGCGCACATTCCCCTCGCCATGATGCGGCGCCTATTGGCTGGCGTAGTGCCCGACGAGCCGCCCCGCAGCGCGCTGGAGCTGAGCGAGCGCCTGGAACTGGCGAATATAGAGGCCGAGGTCGCGCTGGTCGGCGCCGAGGGCGTGGGCTGGACGGGGCGGCTGGTGCGTGTCGCCAGCGGCCTGGACCCGGCCACGCGCACCGTGCGAGCGGTGGTCCGCGTCGCGGATCCTTATCAAGACGTTCTGCCGCCCGACCGGCCGCCGCTGCAGCGCGACATGTATACCCGCGTGCGCCTCTCCACGCCGAGCCGCGAGCCGTTGCTGGTGGTGCCGGCGAGCGCGGTGCATCAGGGCGAGCTGTACCTGGTGGACGACGAGGACCGCCTGGTACGCCGCGACGTTGACGTGAGCTTCGAGCAGGGCGGCATGGCGGTAATTGCCGCGGGCCTCGTGCCGGGCGAACGGGTGGTGGTAACCGGCCTCGCCAGCGCGATACAGGGCATGGCGCTGGCTCCCCGGCGTGACGCGGCGCTCGAGCGCCAGCTTGCCGAGCAGGCGGCGGGAGAGCGGCCATGATCCGCTGGTTCTCCGGCCACCCCACGGCGGCCAACCTGCTGCTGGTGCTGCTGATCGCCGCCGGCCTGTTCGCCTTGCCCCAGCTCAAGCGCGAGACGCTGCCTGACTATCGCGCGGTCGAGGCGAGCATCGAGGTGACCGACCGCGGGGCCAGTGCCGCCGACGTCGAGGACGCCGTCTGCCGACGCCTGCACGACGCGATCAAGGGCGTCGAGTATCTCGATGAGTTCGAGTGTATCGCCCAGGACAACCTGGCCAGTGCCACCGCCACCATGGCGGCGGGTGGTGACGCCATTCGTTTTCTCAACGAGCTCGAAACCGAGGTGGACGCGATCAGCGATCTGCCGTCGCGCGCCGAGCGGCCGGTGGTGCGCGAACGCCATCGCAGCGACCTGGTGGCCGCGGTGGCGGTCTCGGCCGACATGCCGGGGCGCCAGCTCGAAGGCTATGCCCTGCGCCTGGAGGAGCGCCTGATGGCCCTGCCGGGCGTGGCGGACGTGACGATCCACGGCATGTCCCAGCGCCAGTGGCAGGTGGAAGTATCGCGCGAGATGCTGGGGCAGCACGGCTTCTCGGTACGCCAGCTTGCCGCCCGTATCGCCAGCCAGAGCCTCGACCTGCCGCTCGGCACCCTGGAGACTCGCGAGCGCGACATCCTGCTGCGCTTCACCGATCAGCGCCGCTCGCTGGAGGAGCTCGCCTCGCTGGTGGTGCTTTCCGATCCCAAGGGCGGCGAACTGACCCTGGGTGAGATCGCCACCCTGCGCGAAGTGGGTGAGCGCCCCGAGGAGAAGATCCGCTTCGAAGGCGAGCCGGCGCTGGTCCTGGAGGTGAGCAAGTCGCTGCGTGCCGATGCGCTGTCGGTGAAGGATTCACTGGAACGCCTGCTGCAAGCGGAGCGACAGCGCTTCGACGGCCGGCTCTCGCTCACCCTGACCCAGGACATGACCGGCATCGTGCGTGATCGCCTGCGGATGCTGGTCGTCAACGGCATCATGGGCTTGGCACTGGTAGTACTGGTGATGAGCCTGTTCTTCCGACCCCGGCTGGCGCTGTGGGCGGTATTGGGGCTACCGGTGGCCTTCATGGGTGCTTTCGCGGTGATGGCGCTCCTCGGGCTGTCGCTCAACATGATCACCCTGGTGGCGCTGCTGATGGCCATCGGCATCGTCATGGACGACGCAATCGTCATCACCGACAACGTCGCCGCCCACGCCATGCAGGCGGCCACGCCGCTGGAAGCGGTGGTGACCGGCACGCGGCAGGTGCTGCCGGGGGTGTTCTCCTCCTTTCTCACCACTGTCGCGGTATTCGCGCCGCTGTCGTTCCTGGCCGGCGAACTGGGTGCTGTGCTGGAGGTCCTGCCGGTGGTGCTGATTGCGGCGCTGACGGCCAGCCTGGTGGAGGCGTTCTGGATCCTGCCGCATCATCTCAAGGGCAGTCTCAAGGGCGGCGCGTCGCGGTTTCACGAGCGGAACGACTCCCGTTTCCGGGCGGCCTTCGAGCGCGGCTTCGACACCTTTCGCGAGCGGGTCGGGAGGCTAGCCGACGGGGCGATCCGCCGGCGTCATGCGGTGCTGGGGGCAGTATTGACCGTGATGCTGGGTTCGCTCGGCTTCATGGCCGGTGGCCATATCGGCAGCGAGGCGATGCCCGATATCGACGGCGACGTGCTGGAGGCGCGCATCCTCATGCCCCAGGGCACGCCGCTGGCCCGCACCGAGGCCGTGGCCGAGCACGTCGAGGCGGCCATGCGTGAGCTGGACGCGCGCTATTCACCCGAGCAGCCTGACGGCGCCTCGCTGGTGGAGGCGATCCAGGTGCGCTTCAACCACAACGCCAGCGCCCGGGAAAGCGGCCCGCACGTGGCCACGGTAATGGTCGACCTGCTCACCGCCGAGCGACGCCGTGTCACCCTCGATACGCTGACCGAGGCGTGGCGCGAGGCGATCGGCCCGATCGAAGGCATCGAGCGGCTGATCATCCAGGAGCCGGGGCTCGGCCCCGCCGGCATGCCGATCGAGGTGAGGCTTGTCGGCGAAGAGCTGGATGCGCTGAAGGCGGCCGCCACGGAACTGGCCACCCAACTGGAGAGTTACGACGCCGTCTACAACGTCATCGACGACCTGCGCCTGGGCAAGCCGCAGCGTGCCTACACCCTGGCCGAGGGCGCCCACGGCCTCGGCCTGAACGCCGAGGAGGTGGCCGTCCAATTGCGTGCCGCCCTGCTTGGCGAAGTGGCCGATACCCAGCGCATCGGCGAGCTGGAGGTGGAAATCCTGGTGCGCCAGGCGCAAGCCGATCGCGACGATCTGAATGACCTGGCCGATCTGACGATCACCCTGCCCGACGGCAGACGGGTACCGCTGGAAGTGGTGGCGAACATGCACGAGCGGCGTGACTGGGCGCGCATCACGCGTATCGACGGGCGCCGTACGGTGAGGGTGGAGGCCAATGTCGACGCGCGCCGCGCCAGCGCCCAGGCCATCGTCGACGACCTGCGCGGCGGCTGGCTGGACGACTTCGAGGCGCGCCATCCCGGCGTGACGGTCGCCTTCGAAGGGCAGGTGGCCAGCTCCGCGGAAACCGGTGCCTCCATCGGCCGGGCGCTGCTCATCGGCCTGCTGGGCATCTTCTTGATCCTGTCGTTCCAGTTTCGCAGCTACATGGAGCCGCTGATCGTCTTGCTGACGATACCGCTGGCGTTCATCGGCGCGATCTGGGGTCATGTACTCATGGGCTACTACCTCTCCATGCCCTCGCTGATCGGGGCGGCCTCGCTGGCCGGCATCGTGATCAACAACGCCATCCTCCTGATCCAGTTCATCAAGGCCCATCGCGAGCGAGGCATGAATGCCGCGGCGGCGGCGGGTCAGGCCAGCCGCGACCGGCTGCGTGCCATCCTGATCTCCTCGACGACGACCATCGCTGGGCTGCTGCCGCTGCTGGCAGAAACCAGCACCCAGGCGGCCACCATCAAGCCTCTGGTGATCTCGGTGGTATTCGGCCTGCTCAGCGCCACCGTGCTGGTGCTGGTGGTGATTCCGGCGCTCTACGTGCTGTTCGACGACTGGGGCTGGCTGCGTGGGAAGGGATCTACAGCGCCCACACCAACGCCAGCAGAACCCCCCAGGCCATGAGGCCGAAGGCGATGATCGTGTAGGTGGCGGACATGACCATGATGTCGTCTTCTTCGCGCTCGGCGAGCGCCTGCAGGCCGTGGTAGACCAGACCGCATGACAGCATCAGCGCCAACAGCACGCCGCAGACGATGAAAACCATGTCGGGAACGAACAAGGTCAGCGAGGAGAACCACAGCGGCAGCGGCACCATGGCGGCCAGGAAGTAGGCATCGCGATGGCCGAGGCGCAGGCGGTGGGCGTCCGCCACGCCGTGGATCAGCCAGCCCATCACCAGGAAGGTGAGTAGCTCGGCGGTGAACAGCGCCGGAGCGATGATGGCCCAGGGTCGTTCGGCCAGGCCCGGCAGCAGGGCATCGCCGTGGTGATGGATGGCGTAGTACAGCATCACCGGCGGCAGCAGCGACAGCGGCAGCACCACGCGCAGGATCAGCGCATTGAGGGAAGGCCGGCTCTGGCGTAGCTGCTGCCAACCGCCTTCATGTGTGAAGGGCAGTTGCAGGATATGATTGATATCCATCAAGTGGCTCTCGCGTCAGGGAAAAAATTATTGTTTTCCTTGATTTAGCCGCGAGGCGAGAGCCTGTCAAGAGTCCCTTTCTACAACCCGATGCGATGCGCTCTGTTCGTGAAGAAAATCCCGCTGGGCGACTGCGCCGGCAGCCGCGCCAGCTCCTCGAAGGTGCGGGTGTCGTAGACCACCACCTGGTTGCTGTCCCGCGCCGAGATCCAGATGTGCTCGCCGCGGGGCGTGAACTCCTTGTGCAGGATCGACTCCCCCGGTGCCAGGGTCTCGATCACTTCGAGACTCTGGGTGTCGATCACCTGCACCCGGCCGTTGTCGGGGTGGGCGAAGGTGACCCACACTTGGCGCTCGTCGGGGCGGCTCATGACGAAGATCGGCTGGCCCTGCACCGGGATGCGCCCGACCAGCGACCAGTCGTCGCTGTCGGCGACCAGTACCTCGTGGCGCCCTACCGCGGGGAAGAAGGCCAGGTCGCCGGCCATCGCCCAGCCTTCCAGGTGCGGCATCTTGTAGACCGGCAGGCGCTCCTCGCCCTGGCCATAATCGGGCAGGATGCGCTGCACGCCGTGCTCGGGATACCACAGGTCGAGCAGCGCCATGCCATCCTCGCCGAACAGCCCAGCGATGTAGTAGCGCCCGTTGGCGGTAACCAAGGCGTCGTACGGCTCGCGTCCCACATCGCGATGCTTGTCGAGTACCGGCTCGTCGCCGCTCATGTCCAGGGTCCAGATCTCGCCGGCCTCGAACAGGCTGAAGACGAAGCGATTGCCGGGAGCATCGACCACGCCCACCACCTTGGCCTGGGCGATGGTGCCGTCGGCTTTCTCGTAGTCCGCGGGCACGTCGACCACCAGCTCCATGGTCTCGGTATCGAACACCTTCACCCCGCCCGGCTCGTAGTTGCCAACCGCCACGAAGCGGCCGTCCTGAGAGATGGCGCCGCCGATGCTGTTGCCCGATTGGACGACACGCCCGTCGATCTCGCCGGTGAGCAGGTCGAGCTTGGTCAGTCCGCCGTCGCGGCCGAAGACGAAGGCATGGCGCGCATCGCGGGTGAACTTCACCGAGGCGTGGGAGAGATCGCCGAAGCCTTCGACATGGCGCAGCACCGTCCTTGCCGTGGTATCGACCAGCGCCACGCTGCCGGTAGCACGCTCGATGACTACGCCGAGGTCCCCGGTGCCGCGCAGTTCTCCATTCTGACCCGTCGTCTCGGCCAGGGCTTGCCCGGTGGAAAGTAGGGCCAGGGCGCCGGCGGCAAGCAGTGTCTTAAGCGGGTGAGCAATGGGCATGGCGGGTCTCCGGGGTCAGTCCTGCTGCAGCGATTCCAGGCGGTTGTCGGTACGCAGATGCTCGGCCAGCCAGCGCGCGTCCGCTTCGCTGAGCAGCGCCTTCCAGCCCGGCATGGCGCTGCCGGGAATGCCGTGCTGGATGATGTGGGCGAGCGCCTCGGTGCTGAAGCCTTCCATGCGGTCGCGGGGCAATGCCGGGCCGAGTCCGCCGCGCAGGGTCATGCCGTGGCAGGAACCGCAATCCTGGTAGAGCAGGGTTTCCAGCTCGGCCTTACGCTCGGGGTCGAGCGCGTCGCCGGTCGCCAGGGCCGGCAAGACCAGGGCAGCGCAGAACAGCGACCTCAGAACCGACGGTTTCATGGGAACCTCGTGCACAGCGTAACGGTGTGGCCCCACGGGGAGCGGGCCGTCACCGCAGTGTCCTGCCCCGGGCAGGGCGTCGCCTTGACCGTCATCAAGCTCTTGGCAAGTCGCCTGGGTCTTTTGACTTGCGTCAACGGCACGGCCGATGGCGGCTTGCAGGACTGATGTGGCATGTAAGATACCGCTTAAGATCATGCCTCCATCGACCTCCGGTGACTGCCCATGGCCGCACTCGACGAACTCGACCGCCGCCTCATCGACGCCTACCAGCGCGGCCTGCCGCTTTGCGAGCGCCCCTTTGCCGCCATGGCCGAGCGTCTTGGCGCGAACGAGTCGCAGGTGATCGAGCGTCTCCAGGCCTTGCAGCAGTGTGAGGTGCTCAGCCGGGTCGGGCCGGTGTTCGACCACGCTCGCGCCGGTGCCAGCCTGCTGGCGGCGCTGGCGGTGCCCGAGGCCGAACGTGACGCGGTGGCGGCGGCGATCAATCGCTCGCCAGGCGTCAATCACAACTACGCAAGAGAACACGACTACAACATCTGGTTCGTGATGACGGCCGCCGACGAGGTGCAGCTCGAGGCGCGCCTGGAGGCACTGGAAGAGGAACTGGGCCGGCAGCTGCTGCGCCTGCCGATGGTCGAGGGCTACCACATCGACCTCGGCTTCCCCATTCCCTGGGCCGAGCTGGAGGCGTCATGAGCCTGACGCTTCCCCTTCCCGCGACCCATGGCGACGCTGCCGCGAAACGGCTGCGGGCCCTGCTCGAACGCGGCCTGCCGCTGACCGAACGGCCCTGGCAAGCGTTGGCCGTGCAGTGCGGCATGAGCGAGGCCGAAGTGCTGGCCTGGGTCGAGCGCTGGCAGCGCGAGGGGCTGATCAAGCGCATGGGCTTGGTCGTTCGCCATCACGCCCTGGGCATCCGCGCCAATGCCATGGTGGTGTGGGACCTGCCCGACACTGCCGTGGCCGAGGTCGGCAGGCGCCTGGCCGCGGAGCCCGCCGTGACGCTCTGCTACCGCCGTCGGCGTCAGCAGCCCGAGTGGCCCTACAACCTGTTCTGCATGATCCACGGTGCCCGGCGCGAGCGCGTGCTGGCCGCGCTCGACGACATTGTCGAGCGTCAGGCGCTGCAGGATATACCTCGCCGCGTGCTGTTCAGTCTCAAGGCCTACAAGCAGTGCGGTGGCCGCTATACCCGCGAGGATTCGCCATGAACGTTGCCCATGCCCACCGGCCCGAGCCGGCCGAACTGGACGCTGCCGACCGCCACATCGTCAACCGCCTGCAGGAAGGGCTGCCGCTGGTGCCGTCGCCCTATGCCGTCGTGGCCGCCGAGCTCTCGCTCTCCGAAGGGGAGCTGCTCTATCGCCTCGAGCGGCTGCTGGAGGCCGGCGTGCTCAGCCGCTTCGGGCCCATGTACCACGCCGAGCGCCTGGGCGGCGGCCTGACCCTGGCGGCCCTCGAGGTGCCGGAAGCCGACTTCGACCGAGTGGCCGAGACGGTCAACGCCTTCCCCGAGGTGGCCCACAACTACCGCCGCGAGCATCGCCTCAACATGTGGTTCGTGCTGGCCACCGAAACGCCGCAGCGCATCGCCGAAGTGATCGAGGCGATCGAGGCCGCCACCGGCCTCGCCGTATTCAACATGCCCAAGCAGGAGGAATTCCATGTCCGCCTCTACCTGCCCGCCTGAGCCGGCGCCCGCTACAGGCCTCGTGGATGGCCTGGATGCGCTCGACCGCGACATCGTCCTGGCCACCCAGGCCGGCCTGCCGCTGGTGCCGGACCCCTGGAGCGCGGTGGGCAAACCGCTTGGCCTTGCCGGAAACGAGGTGCGCGCCCGCATGCAGCGCATGATCGACAGCGGCGTGATTCGTCGTATCGCCGCGGTACCCAACCACTACCGCCTGGGCTTCGTGGCCAACGGCATGACCGTATGGGACGTCGACGACGCCCAAGTCGAGCATCTGGGCCGCGAATTGGCCGGGATCCCTGGCGTGAGCCACTGCTACCGGCGCCCGCGACACCTGCCCGAATGGCCCTACAACCTGTTCGTCATGCTCCACGGGCGCAGCCAGGGCGAAGTGGAGCAGCAGGCCGAGGCGCTGCGCGAGCGGCTCGGCGATGCCTGCCGCGACCATCGCATCCTGTACAGCTCACGCATTCTCAAGAAGACCGGCCTGCGGCTTGCCCGCTCGTCCGGCCGGCCGCGCTGAGGCTGGCGCCGCGCCCAGAGGAGGTTTCCATGTTCCGTGTCACCCGCTACGTCAAGTCGCTGCTCGACCCCGCACCTTCCGGTCATGAAACGCTGGGGCCGGCCCGCAAGCCCCCCGGCCCGGTGGTGATCTGGAACCTGATCCGGCGCTGCAACCTGACCTGCAAGCACTGCTACACGGTGTCGGCGGACATCGACTTCAAGGGCGAGCTTTCCACCGAGGAGGTCTTTACCGTCCTCGACGACCTCAAGCGGTTTCGGGTGCCGGCGCTGATCCTCTCCGGCGGCGAGCCGTTGATGCGACCCGATATCTTCGAGATATCCCGGCGTGCCAAGCAGCTCGGCATCTACACCGGTCTCTCCACCAACGGCACCCTGATCGACGAGAGCAACATCGCGCGCATCGCCGAGTGCGGCTACGACTACGTGGGCATCAGCATCGATGGCCTGGAAGCGACGCATGACGAGTTCCGCCGCCGCCAGGGGGCATTTCGCGAATCGATGCACGCCGTCAAGCTGTGCAAGCAGCACGGCATCAAGGTGGGGCTGCGCTTCACCCTGACCCAGCAGAACTACGAGCAGCTCGACGCCATCCTGGCGCTGATCGATGAGCACGACGTCGACAAGTTCTACCTCTCGCACCTCAACTACGGCGGGCGCGGCCACCGCCACCGCAAGCAGGACGCCTGGTACCAGATGACCCGTGACGCCATGACCCGGCTGTTCGACCACTGCCGGGCCGAGCTGGAACGCGGCGTCGAGCGCGAGTACGTCACCGGCAACAACGACGCCGACGGCCCCTTCCTGCTGATGTGGGCCCGCGAGCACTTCCCCGACCGCGCCGATGCGCTGGAACGGCGCCTGATCGACTGGGGCGGCAACGCCTCGGGGGAGTACATCGCCAATATCGACAACCTGGGCACGGTGCACCCGGACACCTTCTGGTGGGATCACGACCTCGGCAGCGTGCGCAACCGTCCGTTCTCGGAGATATGGCGCGACAGCCAGGACGAGCTGATGCAGGGCTTCCGCCAGCGCCCCAGGCCGCTCAAGGGCCGTTGTGCGGAGTGCCGCTTTCTCTCCATCTGCAACGGCAACACCCGCGTGCGGGCATGGAAGGTCACCGGCGACCCGTGGGAGGAGGACCCCGGCTGCTACCTCAGCAACGAAGAGATCGGCGTCGAAGCAGGCCGGCAGCGTCGCGTGGCCGCACCCTGCGCCATCCAGGCCATTGAGCTCTGATGCCGCAAAGCTCCGACAAGAAAGCTTAGCCACAGAAAAAGATTGCAAGAGCGCGTTGACGCTTCGGGGAGAGGCCGACCATGACCATACATAGCCATTCGCGACACCTTAGCTTCGCCCTCGACGAGGCGCCGCTGGCGCCCGGCGAGGTCGCCATCGTCGGCGCCGGCCCCGGCGACCCGGGCCTGCTGACCCTGCGCGCCCTGTCGCTGCTGCAGCAGGCCGACTGCCTGGTCTTCGACCGGCTGGTGTCACAGCAAGTGCTGGCCATGGCGCGTCCGGAGGCGAAGCGCTACTACGTGGGCAAGGCCTCGAGCCATCACTCGCTGCCCCAGGAGGAGACCAACGCCCTGCTGGCCAAGCTGGCCCGGGAAGGCCGGCGCGTACTGCGGCTCAAGGGCGGCGATCCCTACATCTTCGGGCGCGGCGGTGAGGAGGCCGAGCACCTGATCGAGTGCGGCATCGGCTTTCGCGTGGTGCCGGGCATCACCTCGGCGTCGGGCTGCTCGAGCTATGCGGGCTTCCCATTGACCCATCGCGACCACGCCCAGAGCGTGACCTTCGTCACCGGCCACGCCAAGGCCGACGGCGAGCTGGCGCTGAACTGGTCCGCGCTGGCGGTACCGCACCACACCGCGGTGTTCTACATGGGCCTGGCCAATGCCGCGCTGATCAGCCGCGAACTGCAGCGCCACGGACTGCCGGCGGAGCATCCGGTGGCGCTGGTGGAACGCGGTACCACCCCCGAGCAGCGTCATGTGCTGACCACACTGGGCGACCTGGAGGAGGCGATCGAGCGCGAAGCGCTCAAGCCGCCGACGCTGATCGTGGTAGGCGAAGTGGTGCTCCTGGCCGATACCCTGGCACCGGGCATGACGCGGCTCACTCGCCACGATGCCGAAAGCCTCGACGCGAGGAGGCTGGCGCTGTGATGCGATCCGCTCTGTTGCTCGGTACTTTATTCGGTTCTCTGCGCCGTGTTCTACTCGCTACCCTGCTGGGTCTTGCTCCTCCGGCCTGGGCCGACGCTACCGACCCCGCCATGCTCTACAACCAGCACTGCTCGGCGTGCCATGGCGTCGGCCGGCTGGGTGGCATCGGCCCCGCGCTGCTGCCCGACAACCTCTCGCGCCTGAAGCAGGCCGAGGCCGTCGAGGTGATCCGCGACGGCCGCCCGGCCACCCAGATGCCGGCCTACGGCGAACTGCTCGGCGAGGCCGAGGTCGAGGCTCTGGCGGAGTGGATCTATGAACGCCCCGAAGTCGAGCCGAGCTGGACCGACGCGGACATCCTGGCCAGCCACATCGTTAATCACTATTACGGCGCGCTGCCCGACGAACCGGTGTTCGAGGTCGAGGACCTCAAGAACCTGTTCCTGGTGGTGGAGATCGGCGATCACCACGTCAGCCTGCTCGACGGCGACAAGTTCGAGCGCATCGCCCGCTTCCCCAGCCGCTACGCGCTGCACGGCGGGCCCAAGTACTCGCCGGATGGCCGCTACGTTTACTTCGGCTCCCGCGACGGCTGGGTGACCAAGTACGACATCTACAACCTCGAGGTCACCGCCGAGGTGCGCGCCGGTATCAACATGCGCAACATCGCCGTCTCCGCCGACGGGCGCTACGTGCTGGCCGGCAACTACCTGCCACACTCCGTCGTGCTGCTCGATGCACGCAACCTCGAATTGATCGCATCCATTCCGGTAGAGGGGCTCGACGGCGAGACCTCGCGGGTCAGCGCCGTGTATACCGCGCCCCCGCGCAACAGCTTCGTCGTCGCGCTCAAGGACATCCCCGAAGTGTGGGAGATCCGCTGGCCCGAGGCGCTGGCCGAGGGCGACGAGCCGCTGGTCGGCGACTTCGCCCTGCATCGCATGGCGGCGCCCGACTACCTCGACGACTTCTTCTTCGACCCCGAATACCGCTACCTGGTGGGCGCGGCCCGTGGCGGCCAGGGCGGGCAGGTGTTCGACCTGGACAGCGAAGCCAAGGTCGCCGACCTGCCGCTGGAGGGCATGCCGCACCTTGGGGCCGGCATCACCTGGGAGCTCGACGGACGCCGGGTGATGGCGATGCCGCATATCGACCGCGGCCTGGTATCGGTGTTCGACATGAGCGACTGGTCGCCGATCGCCCAGATCGAGACCGATGGCCCGGGCTTCTTCATGCGCAGCCATGCCAACTCGCCCTATGCCTGGGTGGATGTCTTCTTCGGCCCCAACCACGACCGCGTTCACGTGATCGACAAGCGGACCCTGGAGATCGTCGAGACGCTGATCCCCGAGCCCGGCAAGACCGCCGCCCACGTCGAGTTCGACCGCCGCGGCGAGACGCTGCTGCTGAGTATCTGGGACGACGACGGCTACCTGCTGTGGCTCGATGCCGATACGTTGGAGGAGCTGGGGCGGATGCCGATGAACAAGCCCTCGGGCAAGTACAATGTTTGGAACAAGACCCAGTACGAGGAAGGCACCAGCCACTAGTAATCATTGGCTTCGTGGCCATTAAAAAGAAGCATTCTTGATACGCGTCATGAAGCCGCCTGGCGTGAGCCCGCATAATGGCTTTGTCCAAGCATTCAAGTCGGGTATACGCCATGAACACTTCTCCTCCCGTCGACCGCCAGCCGCGACTGCCCATCGCCCGGCTGGCCTTTCGCCCGTTCTTCCTGCTGGCCTCGCTGTTCAGCGTGCTGGCGATGGTGGTGTGGTTCGCGTTCTGGCACGGCGATATCCTGCTGCGGCCCCACGGCGGGCTGATGTGGTGGCACCAGCACGAGATGATCTTCGGCTTCGGCGCCGCCGTGGTGGTCGGCTTCCTGCTGACCGCGGTGCAGAACTGGACCGGCCGCAAGAGTGTGAGTGGTGCACCGCTGCTCGGCCTGGTGGCGCTGTGGCTGGCGGCGCGGCTGCTGCTGGCGTATCCCTCAGGCCTGCCGGCTTGGCTATTGGCGACCGTTGACCTGGCGTTCCTGCCGCTGGCCGCGCTGATCATGGCGCGCCTGGTGGTAGCCGCGAAGCTGTGGCGCAACCTGATGTTCGTGCCGGTACTGCTGCTGCTGGCCACGGCCAACCTGGCGATGCATGTCGGCGTTGCGCAGGGCAAGGTCGAGCTGATCCGCGAGGGGGCCTACCTGGCCGTGCTGCTGATCGCCGTGCTGATGGTGCTGCTGGGCGGTCGGGTGATCCCTTTCTTCACTTCGCGCAAGTTGGGGCGGCCGCAGCCAGCACCCATCCCGAAGCTGGAGAAACTGACCCTGGCTTCGGTACTGGCGGTGGTGCTCTTGCAACTGCTGACGCTTGCCGGCGTGGCGGTGCCCGCCGCGCTGCTTGCGGCGGTGATGCTGGTGGCGGCGGTGGCCGGCTTCGTGCGGCTGGCGCGCTGGGAAGGGCATCGTACGCTGCACGAGCCGCTGCTGTGGGGGCTGCACCTCAGCTACGCCTTCGTCCCGGTCGGGTTGGCGATGTGGTCGATGGCGCTGCTGGGTGCCTTCCGCATCGAACTTGCCGTGCATGCGCTGGCCATCGGTGGCATCGGTTCCATGATGCTGGCGATGATGGCGCGAGTGTCGCTCGGCCATACGGGGCGCGTGATTCGTACTCTGCCGGGAATCGGCGTGGGCCTTGGCTTGATGTTCGCCGCCGCCCTGCTGCGCTCGCCGATACTTGCCCTCTTCCCGCAGATCACCCACTGGATCTACAACCTGAGCATCATCTTCTGGTGTATCGCCTATCTCATCTTCCTGTTTCACTATACGCTGCCGCTATTGAGTGCCCGCCCAGATGGCCAGGAGGGATAGGCGGGCGAAAGGGATAACCGGAGCCAGTCGATGATCGAACACTATGCACTGATCAAGCACCTGCACATGACCACCGCGGTGCTGAGCATCGCCTTCTTCATCGTGCGGGCCTGGTGGTCGGTGCGCGAGGTCACGTTGCTGCAGCGGCGCTGGGTCAGGATATTGCCCCACGTGAACGACACCCTGCTGCTGGTGCTCGGCCTCACGCTGATGATCATGCTCTCGATGTGGCCGCATCAGCACCCCTGGCTAGCCGCCAAGTTGCTGGGCCTGTTCGGCTATATCCTGCTGGGCACGGTGGCGATCAAGCGCGGGCGTACGCCTGTCACCCGCGCCCTGGCGGCCCTGGCCGCTGTAGTCGTGTTCTGCTACATGCTGGGTACGGCGCTGACAAAAGATCCTCTTTTCCTTTTGCCGACTTAGCGCATCCCATACCACGAATGCCCCTTTCCCTGCCGCACTGAACTTCTATACTGAGGCGCACGTGTAGAAATTCAGCGATAAGAACGAGGAATGGCAGCATGGCCAATCAAGATCTCCCCTCCGGCGCCGGCAAGGTGGCCGATGACTATCCCGAGGTATGGCGGGCATACGCCTCGCTTGGCAAGGCGTGCGCCGAGTCCGGCCCGCTTGACGACCGCACGCGGCGCCTGGTCAAGCTGGCGCTGGCCGTGGGCGGCGGCTCCGAGGGGGCCGTGCATTCGCACATGCGTCGCGCGATGGAGGAGGGCATCGAGCCCGAGGCCTTGAAGCAGGTGGCCATGCTGGCGATCCCGACCTTGGGGTTGCCGGCCGGGGTGGCGGCACTGACCTGGATCGAGGATATCACCGACGCCAAGCGCTGATACCAACCCCGACTCACCCGGCGGGCGCCTCGGCCCGCCGTGCGACATTCCGACACAGGCTCGCCGAGCCCGCCATCTCTGCCGTTTTCCCCTCTCTTTACCCGCGTATTGACCGACATCAATGTTTGCAACGGCCCGCTGCTGCTAATCTAAACATGTATTGGAGATGCATCTTTATAAGGGGTGGGACGCCGACCTCGGTCGCAGGTCCCGTAGGCAAGCCAAAACTAGCAAGGGGGGATGGCCATGACCGAAGGCCTCACCAAGGCGGCGGCCCGTAATATCTTCTATGGCGGTTCGCTGTTCTTCTTCCTGTTGTTCACCGCACTGACGGCACATAGCCACTGGTACATGGTGACCAAGTCCACCGACAAAGGGGGGCTCACCGAGTCCGTCGAGCTCGGCAAGCACGTGTGGGAAGAGAACATGTGCATCAACTGCCACAGCATCATGGGCGAAGGCGCCTATTTCGCTCCCGAACTGGCCAACGTCTGGGAGCGCTATGGCGGCCATACCAACCCGGATGGCGCACGCATGGCAATAACTGCCTGGATGCGCGCCCAGCCGACCGGAGCACCAGGGCGTCGCCAGATGCCGTACTTCGATCTTACCGATGAGGAGATGACCGCGCTGATCGATTTCCTCGAGTGGACCGATTCCATCGACGACCAGAACTGGCCCCCGCACCCCGCCGGTTGATGCGGTGAATCCGGGATGAGGCAAGGAGAACGATACCGATGAAATACGAAACCCAGAAGGTGGCCCTGCCATTCTTCGCCGTGGCCATGGCGCTGTTCGCACTGCAGATCGTCTTCGGCCTGCTGGCGGCGACGGTCTATGTGTCCCCCCACTTCTTGGCCGAGCTGATGCCGTTCAACATCATGCGCGTCAGCCATACCAACCTGCTGATCGTGTGGCTGTTGATCGGCTTCATGGGCTGCACCTACTACCTGATGCCGGAAGAGGCCGAGCAGGAGATCCACAGCCCCGGCCTGGCCTACCTGCAGCTGGCCATCTTCGCCTTCGCCGGTGCGGCGGCCCTGGTGGGCTACCAGTTCGGCATCCACGAGGGCCGCGAGTTCCTCGAGCAGCCGTTCTGGGTCAAGGTGCTGATCACCATTTCGTACCTGATCTTCCTGTTCAACACCAGCATGACCCTGCTCAAGGGGCGCAAGACGGCCATCAACCTGGTGCTGATGCTGGGCCTGTGGCTGGCGGCGGTGTTCTGGCTGTTTGCCTTCTACAACCCCTCCAACCTGGCGGTGGACAAGCTCTACTGGTGGTGGGTCGTGCACCTGTGGGTCGAGGGCGTGTGGGAGCTGATCATGGCCTCCCTGCTCGGCTACCTGTTGATCAAGATGTCCGGCGTCGACCGCGAAGTCATCGAGAAATGGCTCTACATCATCGTCGGCCTGTCGCTGTTCTCCGGCCTGCTGGGCACCGGCCACCACTACTACTGGATCGGCGCGCCGAGCTACTGGCAGCCCATCGGCAGCATCTTCTCGACGCTCGAAGTGATCCCGTTCTTCGCCATGGTGGTGTTCGCCTTCTACATGTTCTGGAAGGGCAGCCGTAACCATCCCAACAAGGCGGCCATGCTGTGGGCACTGGGCTGCCCGACCATCGCCTTCTTCGGTGCCGGCGTGTGGGGCTTCATGCACACCCTGTCGTTCATCAACTACTACACCCACGGTACCCAGCTCACCGCCGCGCACGGCCACCTGGCCTTCTACGGCGCCTACGTGATGCTGATCCTCGGTGTGATCACCTACGCCATGCCGCAGATCCGCCGCAGCCAGCCCTACAACCAGGTGCTGAACATGTGGGGCTTCTGGATCATGACCTCGGCCATGTGCTTCATGACCTTCACCCTGACCTTCGCCGGCGTGGTACAGACGCACCTGCAGCGGGTGCTGGGCATGAACTACATGCAGGTGCAGAGCCAGCTCGACCTGTTCTACATCATGCGCCTGGGTACCGGCGTGGCCGTGACCGTTGCCGCGGTGATGCTGATCTACTCGTTCTTCGGTCCCGTACGCGAGCAAGTGCCCGCTTCCAGCCGGCCCCTGGCCGCCACTGAGTGACCGTTACTCGATGGGGCGTGCAAGCGCCCCATCGAGCCTTCCCCGGAGTGACGCCCATGTCCCATATCGCTACCGCTTCCGCCCAGCAATTCGAGCAGGAGCTGCCCTACTACGAGCCGGTCGGCAACGAGTGCGCCCTGTTCGAGCAGGCCTACCGGCAGCGCCTGCCGCTGCTGCTCAAGGGACCGACCGGCTGCGGCAAGACGCGCTTCGTCAGCCACATGGCGGCGAAGCTCGGCCGGCCGCTGTTCACCGTGTCATGCCACGACGACCTGACCGCCGCCGACCTCACCGGGCGCTACCTGCTGCAGGGCGGCGAGACCCGCTGGGTCGACGGCCCGCTGACCCGCGCCGTGCGCGAGGGCGGTATCTGCTATCTCGACGAAGTGGTCGAGGCGCGCAAAGACGTGACCGTGGTGCTGCATCCGCTGACCGACGACCGCCGGCTGCTGCCGCTGGAGCGTACCGGCGAGCTGCTCGAGGCACCCGACGATTTCATGCTGGTGGTCTCCTACAACCCCGGCTATCAGCACATTCTCAAGTCGCTCAAGCCGAGTACCCGCCAACGTTTCGTGGCGATGTCGTTCGATTTCCCGCCGCCCAAGGTGGAGTGCGAGATCGTCGCCCGCGAAAGCGGCCTGGCCTACGAGCGCTGCGCCGCGCTGGTCAACCTGGCCGCCAGCCTGCGCGCCATGAAGGGGCAGGACCTGGAGGAGGGCGTCTCCACGCGCCTGCTGGTCTACTGCGCCACGCTGATCAACGCCGGCATGCCGATTCTCGACGCCGCCTGCGCCACCCTGGTCGAGCCGCTGTCCGACGACCAGGACGTGCAGCAGGGGCTGATGGAAGCGATCAAGGCCACGTTTGGGTAAGAGGCCTACCGTCGGATCAACCCGCCTATTTGCCCAGGAGACGATGCATGCTGGACTTTCTTGAGGTCGAGGAGTTCGTCGGTCGCCGCTGGCATCGCTGGGCCTCCAGTGCAGTCAGCTACCCGGACCACCCTGAGGCAGCGGTACGCCTCGACGACCTGCGTGCCCTGCTTGGCGTGTTCTTCCGCTGCGGTGGCGGCGAGGCCGGCGTCGAGGTGGCAGCCATCGCCCGGCGCAACTCCAGCCACCGGCTGTCGCTGCGCCAGCGGTTGGGCCTGGACGAGGAGCCGCTGGACCAAGCCCGCCGCGACGAGGAGCACCTGCTGCTGCCGCCGCGCATCGCCCTGTTTCCCAGCGCCGAACTCAACCGCGACCTCTACCTGTGGCTGACCGCCTACCTCGCCCTGGGCGAGCTTCCGGCCCGGCTCGACGACCCGCTGCAGCGCGACCTGCAGGCGCTGCGCGTGTCCCGCCGCACCACCCAGGCGGTGCTCGAGCGCTTTCCGGGCCTGAGCGAACGCTATGCTCGCCTGTGCCGGGCGCTGCTTGCGGTTCGCCCGCAGCGCAAGCGCCTGCCGCCCATGGAGGCCGCCCTCGAATCGGCCCTGCTCGCTCAGCTGGGCGCCGCGGCTCCCCAGGCCGGCTGGGCACTCGCCATGCACGACGCCATCCTCGACCCGGCGCTGCCGCTGGAGAACTTCCACGCCCCGCGCGGCTATCGCCCGCCGCTGCCGGTGCCGCTGTGGGGCGATGTGGTGGCGCTGGGCACCCGCGACGGTGAGCGCGAGGCCATCGACGACGATTCCGACGTCGCCGTGCGGCGCGACCAGCAGGCCGACGACGGCGGCAAGCGCAAGGCCGAACGCCGCGAACAGGACCAGGCCGACCGCGACGACCCGCTGATGCTCAACGCCTCGGAGAAGATGCTCTCCTGGGCCGAGATGGTGAACCTCAACCGTCACGTCGAGGACGAGGAGGAGGAGACGGCCAAGGAGGCCGCCGACCAGATGGAAGAGATCGTGCTCAGCCCCAACCGCAAGCAGGCCGCCTCGCGGCTCAAGCTCGACCTCGACCTGGCGCCCGACGAGGCCTGCGGCGGGCGCCTGAGCGGCCGCCATACCTACCCCGAGTGGCACCATCGCAAGCAGATCTACCTGCCCGACCACTGCGTGGTCCTGAGCGACGTGCAGAGCGAAGAGGGCGAGCAGTGGGAGCCCGACGAGGCCACGCGGCGTCGCATCCGCAAGGTGCGCCGCGAATTCGAGGCGCTGCGCCCTCGGCGCGAGATCCTGCGCGGCCAGCTCGACGGCACCGAGCTCGACATGGACGCAGTGATCCGCTCGCGCTGCGACCTGGCGGCCACCGGCGAATCCAGCGACCGGCTCTACATGGCGGCGCGCCAGCAGGCCCGCGACCTGGCGGTATCGATCCTGATCGACGTCTCGCTCTCCACCGAGGCCTGGCTCGAGGACCGGCGTGTCCTCGATGTCGAGAAAGAGGCGCTGCTGGTGCTGGGGCATGGCCTGGCCGGCTGCGGCGACGACTATGCCATTCACTGCTTTACCTCGCATCGCCGCCACAAGGTGTGGGTCAATACGCTGAAGAGTTTCGACGAGCCCATGGGCGACCGGGTGGGGCGGCGCATCGCCGCGCTCAAACCGGGCCACTACACGCGCATGGGGCCGGCGATCCGCCACGTGACCCAGGAACTCGCCAAGCGCCCCAACCGCCATCGGCTGCTGCTGGTGCTGACCGACGGCAAGCCCAACGACACCGACTACTACGAGGGGCGCTACGGCATCGAGGACACCCGCCGGGCCGTGCTCGAGGCGCGTCAGCAGGAGGTCCGAGTGTTCGGCGTCACCGTCGACAGCGAGGGGCACCGCTACGTGCCGCACCTGTTCGGCCGCGGCAGCTATGCCATCGTCAACCGGCCCGAGCACCTGTCGCTGGCGCTGCCGGGCATCTATCGTCAGATCATCGGTTCCTGAGGAGACTTGGCCATGACCAACCCGCGCCTCACCATCGCCGTCGCCGTTGGGCTCGCCATCGGGCTGGCGGTGGTGCTGCCGATCGCCTGGCTGATCAATAACCGCGACTGGGGGGTAGGGCTGATGCTGCTCGTCCCCTTCATCGTCTACGGGATGATGCGCCTGGCCCGGGTGCTCGAAGCCTGGGCGCGCAACCCGCCGCCGCTGCCGCACTCGTCGACTCGCGACCGGCCTCCCCGCTAGCTGCAAGCGAAAGCCAGTAACGCATCGCCCGGCCGAATGGCCGGGCGATTTCGTTCAGCTCCATTGCGGCTCAGATCAGTCGCGGCGCTGCATAACCGGCGCCGATCAGTGCCAGCGTCAGCAGCACCAGCCCCACGAAGGTGCCCTTCCAGGCCGGCGTCGCCGCGCGCAGGTTGAGATAGACCATCAGCAACCGCTGGGCCTTGAACCCGGTGGCGACGAGCACCAGCAGCGCCGAGGCCAGCGGCAGCGGCTCCCAACTGGCCTGGTCCAGGCGCGCGGAGAACATCGCCACCAGCGTCAGCGCCATCAGCGACAGCCAGGTGACGATCAAACGGTGGGTGCCGGGGAGTGCGGTCATGGTTACCTCAGGAGAGAGCCTTCAGCGTAAGAGATAGATCAAGGGATAGAGCAAGATCCAGATCAGGTCGACCATGTGCCAGAAAGCGGCCGCCGTCTCGACGTTCTCGGTCGAGGTGCGCCAGGTGACCAGCGCCAGCAGCCCCAGCCCGAACAGCACGTGGGCGAAGTGAAAGGCGGTCAGGCCGTAGTAGTAGCCGAAGAAGAGATGGGTCTCCGGCGTGATGCCCACGGCGAACTTGCCGCCATATTCGACGACCTTGATCACGCAGAACAGCATCCCGAGCCCCATGCTCGCCGCCAGCCACTGGCGCGCCCGGCGGCGACGGGAAGCACTGATCGCCTCCACGGCGAGGGCCACGCACAGCCCGCTGGTGAGCAACACCAGGGTGTTGAGCCCGCCCATCAGCGGGTCGAGCTCACGCTGGGCGGCGTTGAAGCCCGCGACGTCGCCAGCCCGATGCCAGGCATAGAGCGCGAAGAAGGCGGTGAAGACCACCACCTCGCTCAGGATCAGCACCCACATCAGCGGGTTGCCGGGCAGTGCGGAGAGCGGCCCCCAGCCCGGGTTGGGCAGGGGGCGGGAGGGGCTGGCTTCAGTCATGCAGGCTCACGCTGGCGCCGCCTAGCCATAGGCTGCGCGGGGCGTCGATGGGGCGACCCGCCATCAGCCGATGAATGCCCACGCCGCAGCGGCCCACCATCCAGATCAGGCAGGCGGTGAAGAAGGCGTAGCCGAGTGCCCACGGCGCCCAGGCGGACACACCGACCAGGCCCAGCACATGCCAGGCCGCCACAAAAAGCGCCGCACCGACGATACCGAGCCAGAAGGTGCGAATCTGGAACTGCAGATGGGTGGCGACCCAGTCGGCCACGCTGCGACGGCGCAGATGCGCCAGCAGCACGCCCACCGGCGCCGTGACCACGGCCAGCACACTGCCGAGGAAGAGAACGTAGATCACCGCGGCGAGCTTGGTGCCACGCTCGTCGCTCTGTGCAGCGCTTGGGGGGAAGGTCGCGGAATTCGAGGTCATGGCCACCTCCTGGTGTGATTGGATGGCCGGCGTATCGCTTCGCCCGCCTGGTCTGTCCCACTGTGCCGCACCCCCCTGGAAATGTCCTTGTCGTAGATCAATGCCCGACCGTTTTGCTTGGGAATAGGCTTTGCCTGAAAAGGCGGCGAGCGAAGGCCAGACAAGGCAAAAATCAGCGAAAAGGCGGAGTTTACGGGGTGTAAATGAGTACTTTGAGTCGATTTTTAACGCCGTATGGCCGAGCGTAGCCAGTTTTCGGTCAGAGCCTAGGCGGTGGGGTGTCGCAGGGAGCTTAACCCTAAAGCTGGCGCCAAGGCTGCCGATAATCCCTTCAATCCGGTACTCGTCAGTCTCGCCACCTTAGAGCGGACAGCGAACAGTGCCGGGTGCAGGACATAAAACTCAAACGATATAGACAGTGGTGCAATGGACGCCGTACGACAGGGAATCGCCGGCTGCCCTACGCAGGCAAACGGCAGCAAGACCGTCGGCAGGGAACGCAGGATTACCCGCCTTTTCTTCATACCCGCCTTGCTGGCGCTGAGCTGGCCCACCGTGCTGTGGGCGCAGGAGGCCACGCCGGACGAGACCCTGCGCCGCCAGCAGGAGCGCGAGCGTGCCCAGCAGGAGCGCCTGATCCCCGACCCCGACGTGCGCCTGTCGGTACCGGTCGAGGCACCGGGGCGCCTACCCGAAGGCGAAGCCCCATGTTTCGTGATCGAACGGCTCGAACTTCAGGGGGAGGGCGCGGAGCGCTTCTCCTGGGCTATCTCGGCGACTGACGGAGGGGAGCTCGACGACTCTCCCATCGGCCGATGTCTCGGTACCCAAGGCATCAACCTGGTGCTCTCGCGTGCCCAGAACGCGCTGGTCGAGCGCGGCTTCATCACCAGCCGGGTGCTGGTCGAGCCCCAGGATCTCAGCGATGGCACGCTGGCGCTCAGCCTGGTCCCCGGGCGTATCGAGCGTATTCGCGCCGCCGACCCGCAGCGTCGCCATGCCAGCCTGAGGAACGCCCTGCCGTCCGGCCCGGGGGATATCCTCAACCTGCGCGACATCGAGCAGGCGCTGGAGAATTTCCAGCGCCTGCCGTCGACGGATGTCGACATTCAGATCGAGCCGGGGGAAATGCCCAACGGCAGCGACCTGGTCATCGATTACCAGCAAGGGCGGCCGCTGCGCCCTTCCTGGTCGGCCGACGACAGCGGCAGTGACGCCACGGGGCGCTACCAGAGCGGTGTGACGCTGGCCTACGACAACCTGCTGGGCATCAACGACCTGTTCTACGCCAGCCTGGGCAAGGACCTGGGCGGCGGCGACGACGGCCCCCGCGGCAACCGCAGCCGTACCTTCCACTACTCCGTACCGTGGGGCTACTGGAATCTGGGGGCGACATACAGCGACTACGACTACCACCAGACCATCGCCGGCGCCTTCGAGGACATCGTCTACGAGGGCTCGAGCCGCAACATCAAGGCCACCCTGTCGCGCGTGATCCTGCGGGACGCCACGCGCCGGACTACCGCATCGCTGGGCGGCTTCCAGAACCGCTCGAACACGCTCATCGACGGCGAGGAACTGCCCGTGCAGCGCCGCCAGGTGGGCGGCTGGGAGGCCGGCCTGGAGCACCGCGAGTTCCTCGGCCGTGCCACCCTCGATGCCTCGCTCTTCTACCAGCGCGGCACCGGCGCGTTCGGCTCGCTGCCCGCGCCGGGCGAGGAGTTCGACGAAGGAACCTCGCGCTTCAAGATCGTCTCCGCCAACGCCGAACTCGACCTGCCGTTCACGCTGGGGCAGCTGCCCTTGCGCTATCTCGGCGAATGGCGGCTGCAGCGCAACCTCACCCCGCTGGCGCCGTTGGAGCGTTTCTCCATCGGCGGCCGTTATACCGTGCGCGGTTTCGAGTCGGGCCTTTCCGCCGACCGCGGCTGGCTGATCCGCAACGAACTCGAGATGCCGCTGGGCAGCAGTGGCCAGGCGCTCTATGCCGGGCTCGACTACGGCCGGGTCGGCGGCCCCAGCAGTGAATGGCTGCTCGGCAATTCGCTGGGCGGCGCGGCGCTAGGGCTGCGTGGCAGCCTGCTGCGCTTCGTCAGCTACGACGTCTTCGTCGCCACGCCGATACACGAGCCGAAAGACTTCCGCTCCGACAGTCACGAGGTCGGGGTCAGCCTCTATCTGGCTTTTTGAGGGAACAAGAACCGTACGCAGGGAATTGTCGCCATGAACAAGCATTGTTACCGCCTCGTTTTCAACAAGAGCAAGGGCCGACGGGTCGTCGTTTCGGAAGCCGCCACCACGGATTGTCACGACGGCAGCGCGACACCTCGTCGCCGAGCGGGCGATCCAGCCTCTCCACGGCGCTTCGAACTCGGCATCCTCAAGCCGCTGACCTGGAGCACCCTGCTGGCCCTGGGCCTGGTAACGCTGCCGGTTCATGCCCAGATCGCCCCCGATCGCAGCGCGCCGAGCAGCCAGCGCCCCCATGTGCTGGAAAGTGCCAACGGTACGCCGCAGGTCAACATCACCGCGCCGAATACCCAGGGGGTGTCGCGCAACGCCTATCGCCAGTTCGACGTGAACGGCAAGGGGGCGATCCTCAACAACTCGCGTACCGCGACATCGACCCAGATCGGCGGTTGGGTGCAGGGCAACCCCAACCTGACGACGGGCGAGGCGCGCGTCATCGTCAACGAGGTCAACTCCTCGAACCCCAGCCGGCTGCACGGCGCGGTGGAAATTGCCGGCCGCCGCGCCGAGGTCGTGATCGCCAACCCCGCCGGCATCGATGTCGACGGGGCGGGCTTCATCAACGCTCAAGGTGTCACCCTGACCACGGGCCAGCCGCAGTTCCGTAACGGCGCGCTGGACGGCTACCGCGTCGAGGGCGGTACGGTGCGCATCCACGGCGACGGCCTCGATGCGGGTGACGCCGACTATGCCGCCATTCTCGCCCGCGCCGCCGAGGTCCAGGCGGGGGTGTGGGCCGAGGAGTTGCAGGTCGTCGCCGGGGCCAACCGCATCAGCGCCGATCGCCGGACGATAGAGGCCATCGACGGCAGCGGCGACTCTCCCGACGTGGCCATCGACGTCGCCCGCCTGGGCGGCATGTATGCCGGCAAGATCACGCTGGTGGCGAACGAGCGCGGCGTGGGCGTCAACAACGCCGGCCGGGTGGCCGCCTCGCAGCAATTGACCATTACCACCGACGGGCGTCTGGAGAATCGCGGCGAACTGTCGAGCGGGGGAAATCTCCGTATCGCCGGGCGCAGCGGGATCGACAACCGGGGCGATGTCCATGCCGGTGGCAACGCCGCTATTTCCGGCAGCGTCGTGAACAATCAAGGCGCCATCCGCGCCGGCGCCGACCTCGCCGTGACCGGGCGTGAAGGAATCGTCAATCGCGATGGCGGCACCCTCAGCGCCGGGGGCAATGTCCGCCTCGCCGCCACGGGAAGCAACGGCACCATTCGCAACGAGCAAAATGCCACCTTGGCGGCAGGACTGCGCGACGACGGCAGCCTGGGAGCGAAGGGCGATCTCGATCTTGCCGCCACGCGACATATCGAGGCCAATGGCCAGAACCTGGCTGCGGGCGGCTTCTATGCCGAGGCCGACACCGTCTCGCTCGAGGGCAGCCGCACCCAGGCACGTGAGATTGCACTCACCGCCCGTAGCGGCGATATCGATGCCAGCCATGCCGAAGTGGTCGCCCAGGAGCGCTTGACGGCCAACACCACCGCGACGCTGCGCACCGACGATGCTCTCGTGCAGGCCGGGCAACTGGACATCGCCGCCCGCGATCTCTCCAATCGCGGTGGCGAGTTGACCCAAAGCGGAAACGACGCACTATCCCTTGAGCTGGATACCCTCGATAACCGCGACGGCCGGCTGGCCAGCAATGGCGACATCGCGCTGCATGCCGACACGCTGGACAACGGCGTCGGTGAAATCGTTGCCGGTGGTGCGCTGAGCGTCTCTGCTATTGATGACATCGACAACGCCCAAGGCTTAATGGGCGCAGTGCAGAGTTCGCTCGATGTCACCGCCGCATCGCTCGACAACGCCCAAGGACGGATGGAAGCAGCGGATGGGCTGCGTCTCGCCATCTCCGGAAGCTTGTCCAATGCGGCCGGAGAAATCGTCCAGCTCGGCGGCGAGACGCCCCTGACCCTCGACATCGCCCAGGCGCTGGACAACACCGATGGCCTGATCGTCAGCCATGCCGACCTGGTGCTCCAGGCCGGCGAGCTGATCAATGAGGGAGGCACTCTGCAAGCGGCGGGTGATGCCAGCGTGGAATCGGCGAAGCTGAGCAATAACCGCGGAGAGCTACTGGCCGGAGGCTCGCTGGCGCTCGATATCGACGGCGATATCGACAACGCCCAAGGTCAACTGCTGGCCCAGCGCTCCCTAACCCTTCAGGCGGCCTCACTGAACAATGCCGGCGGCGTAGTGGGCGCAGTGGAAGAGAGCCTGACCGTCGCCACCACCGGCGCCATCGACAACCGCGGGGGCTCCCTCGAAGCCGGCAGCCAGCTCGGCGTGAGCGGCCAGGGCCTGGATAACCAGGCGGGTACCCTGCTCGGTGAAACGATCACGCTGGATACCGGCGGGCAGCGCCTGAACAACACGGCGGGCCTGATCGCGGCCAGCCAGAACCTCGCTTCGACCAGTGGCGAGCTGGACAACACCGGCGGCACGCTCCAGGCCGGTGGCGACGCGACGATCGATACGCTTGGCCAGGCCGTGATCAACGTCGACAGCGGAACGGACGGCGGCATTCTCGCCAGCGGCGCGCTGACACTGGCCGCCGGCGACATCGATAACGGCAACGGCCTCATCGGCGGCGGCCGGCTCGACGTCACTGCCGTGGATATCGCCAATCGACTCGGTGGCACGCTGCTCAGCGAGAGCGACCTGACGCTCGCCGCCAACAGCCTCGACAACCGCGGCGGCGAGCTTCAGGCACTCGGTGACATGCGCCTCGCCCTGAACGAGGCGCTGCACAACCAGGGCGGCCTGGTGCGCTCCGGCGCTGCGCTGGCGATCGACGCCAACCGCGTGGTCAACAGCAACACCCAGGGCGCCGACCAGGGCGTGGAAGGCCAGCGCGTCGCCATCACCGCTGACGAGGTCGTCAACCGACAGGGCGCGATGCGGGCCAACCAGAGGCTCGAGATCGACGCGACCAGCCGCGTGGACAATCGCGACGGCCTGCTCTCGTCGCTCGCCACCCTAGTTCTGGGAACCGACGACCTGCTCAACCGGGACGGCACGCTGATCGCCAATCGCCAGCTCGACCTCGCCGCGACACGCCTGATCGGAGACGGCCGGCTGCTATCGCTGGGCGACCTGGCGCTGCAACTGGCCAGCGACTTCACCCTGAACCAGGGCGCCGAACTCAAGGCGGCGGGCGATCTCCGTTTCGCGACCACCGGCACCCTGACCAATCGCGGCACACTCCAGGCTGGTGACACGCTCGACCTCGATGCCAGCGAGATCGACAACAGGGCCGGCAGCGAACTCTCTGGCAATACCACCCGGCTCAGCGCCGGCCAGCTCACCAACCGCGGCTTGATCGACGGCATCACCACGCGCATCGATGCCACCACCCTCGATAACCTCGGCACCGGGCGCATCTACGGCGACCGGCTCGGCATCCAGGCGACCACCCTGACCAATAACGTCGAGAGCGGCCGAGCGGCGGTCATTGCTGCCCGTGAACGCCTCGATATCGGCGCCCGCCGCCTGACCAACCGCGAGGAGGCGCTGCTCTTCAGCGCCGGCGACATGGCCATTGGCGGCCGCCTCGATGCAAACGACCGGGCCACCGTCCGGGCAACGCGAGTCGACAATAACAGCGCCACGATTGAGGCGTTGGGGGATTTGTCGATTTCCGCGGCGAGCTTGCGTAATACTAATGAGCACTTCGAGACGGCACTTAAGTATAGCGGATCTGAAACGGGGTTGTTTTATCAGCCGGTGGGGTGGGATGAAAAGCGTCCGGCAGAAGAGTTTCAAAAAAAGTACTCTAATTATCTTTATCATGAGCCAACTGATACTCTAATAGCTCAAGTTCCCTATTCGCGTCATTATTGCTGTCTGGGTAATATTTATACAAGCTGGAGGGAGATTGCTATAGAGCGCGAGGTTTATTCTAGTGCAGTAACGCGTTCGGCTCCGAGTTTAATACAGGGCGGTGGTAATGTTTACCTTTATGGAGAGGATGTCGTCAACGATAAGAGTAAGATCGTTGCCGGGGCAATGCTTCGAGGTGACTTGGAGAATGTGGTAAATCTAAATGCAAAGGGCCAGCGCTTTGTTATTGAGAGCGGACTTGCCAGGTCTTTAGGGTACCAACACTTCGACTCTGAGAATGGTGGAGAGGCGATCCCCTACACTTCGAATTGGGAGTCTTATACTAACCAGGAGCCGTTGAGCGACATCATTCTTCCCGTGACGGAATTCGGTGGCAACCGAAACGTCTCGGGTAGTGGTACGCAAGTCGGCACCCTGCAGCCCACAACTGTCTCGGGCTCTGCCTCCGGTGCCGGCAATGCCACAGCCGGTGTCGGTAATTTTGAAACCGGCAGAGGCATCACCGAAGTGCCCGGTATCGGCTCGGGCGGGGCCTCCTCCGGGGAACCCGGCGAGGTCATCCGCACGCTGATGCCCAACGTCAGGCTGCCGAGCAACAGCCTGTTCCGCGTGCGCCCCAATCCCACCGCGACCTACCTGGTCGAGACCGACCCGCGCTTTACCGATCGGCGCCAGTGGATGAGTTCGGATTCTTTGCTCGACCGCCTCTCGCCCGACCCCGCTGTGACCCATAAGCGCCTGGGCGATGGCTTCTACGAGCAGCGCCTGATTCGTGAGCAGGTCACCGAGCTGACCGGGCAGCGCTTCCTCGAAGGTTACGCCGACGACCAGGCGCAATACGCCGCGTTGATGAACAACGCCGTGACCTTCGCCAAGGAGCACGGCCTGCGTCCCGGCGTCGCCCTCAGCGCTGAGCAGATGGCCCAATTGACCAGCGACATCGTGTGGCTGGTCGAACAAACGGTAGCGCTCGAAGATGGCAGCACGGTCAAGGTATTGGTGCCCCAGGTATATACCCGGCTGCGCGAGGGCGACCTGAAAGGGGATGGCACCCTGATCGCCGGTGATTCGCTGCAGTTGGATGTCGCCGGGGATCTGTTCAACTCGGGCACCCTGGTCGGGCGTGAGCTGGTGGACATGACGGCCGGCAACCTCACCAACCTGGAGGGCAGGATCAGCGGCAACCGGGTCGATCTCAAGACCCGGCGCGATCTCACCAACCTCGGCGGCGACATCACTGCGAACGAATCGCTGAGCCTGCAGGCAGGGCGCGACCTGAACCTGGCCAGCACCGCGGAGCGTCAAGCTCGACTCTACGTGACCGATCCTGATGGTCAACTACTGGCCGGCGCCGGACGCGACCTGACGATCCGGGGAGCGGAAGTCGACTCGGGCGGCAGCCTGAGCCTGAGCGCCGGGCGGGATCTGGACATCGCCAGTACCCTCGATGCCCAGTCCACCCGCTATGGCAGAGCGACTCTCAGCCATGCCGACATCGAACACCAGGCCACGCTGACCGCAGGGCAGGACCTGACCCTCAATGCCGGGCGTGACCTCGGCCTCACCGCGGTCGACGTCACCGCCGGAGGCAGCGGCTTGATCACGGCCGGTCGCGACCTGGCCCTGGAAACCCTGACCACGGGCAACGCCCTCAGCGGGAACAGAAGCCTCCAATACCGCCGCCAGCAGGAGGTCGGCACCAACCTCGACTTCGGCGACGACCTCACCCTGCTGGCGGGCCAGGACCTCTACGCCCGCGCCGCCGATGTCAGCGCCGCGGGCGACCTGAGCGTTATCGCCGGGCGCGATATCGAAATCGAAGCGGGGCACTCCAGCCGTTATGAGGAAAGGCGCAACTACCGCAAGCACACCATTGACAGCCAAAGCCGCGTGCAGGGCAGTGACTTCTCAGCCGGTGGTGACCTCACCCTCTCGGCGGGCGACGACCTGCGCCTGACCGCCAGCCGTTTGCAGGCGGGTGATAGTGCCATGCTGCTGGCCGGTGGCGATATCGAATTCCTCACCGCTCAGGAGCAGGACTACTCGCTCTACAAGGAGAAGAGCAGCGGTGGGATGCTCGGCGGCAGCCGCACCCAGCGTGACGAAGTCAGCAAGACCCGCTCGATCGGCAGCGAAGTCACCACTGGCGGCGACCTGCTCATCGCCAGCGGGCAAGACCAGACCTACCAGGCGGCGCGGCTGGATTCCGGCGGCGACATCGCCCTGCAAAGCGGCGGCACCATCCGCTTCGAAACCGCCAGCGACATGCACACCGAATCCCACGAGCGCAGCAAGAGCAGCTTCGCCTGGCAATCGTCCTCCGGCGAAGGCTTCACCCGCGAAACGCTGCGCCAGAGCGAACTCGTGGCCCAGGGCGAGCTCATCATCCAGGCCGCCGAAGGCATCCAGATCGACGTGGAGGAGATCGACCGCCACAGCGTCAGCCGCACCATCGACGCCATGGTCGCCGCCAACCCCGACCTCGCCTGGCTGCAGGAGATGGAAGAGCGTGGCGACATCGACTGGCGCCAGGTCAAGGCCATCCACGACAGCTGGGATTACGAGCAGTCCGGGCTGGGTGGCGGCGCCGCGATGGTGGTTGCCATCGTCGCCGCCGCCACCGGCCAGTACTACGCCTTGGCGGCCCTGGGAGGGGCCAGCGCCGGTGCGGTTGCTGTTGCCGCCAGTGCCGCTGCGGGTTCGTTTGCCGGCACCGGCGCGGTCAGCCTGATCAACAACCGCGGCGATCTGGGTGCCACCTTCAGTGACACCTTCTCGAGCGACAGCCTGCGCGGTGCTGCCATCGCCGCTGTCACTGCCGGCGTCACCAAGGGCGTGATGGGTGACACCACCAATACCGCGACCGGTGCCACCAAGCTGGATCTCAGCAAGACCGGCGACATTGCCCGCTTCGCCGGCCAGCGTGCCACGCAAGCCGCGATCGCCGCCGGCGTGCGCACGGCCATCGACGGCGGCAGCCTGAGCGACAACCTCGAGGACAGCCTCGAAAGCGCCGTGGCCCACGTCGCCTCCGGCGTCCTGTTCAACGCCGTGGGAAATTACAGCCAAGATCGCTTCGACAATGGCAGTCCCGAAAAAATCGCGTTGCATGCGCTGACCGGCGGCGCCGTCGCCCAAGCCATGGGCGGTGACTTCCGCACCGGCGCGCTAGCCGCAGGAGCCAATGAAGCATTGGTGGAGCACCTGGCCGGAATGGTCAACGACAACCCCGGCCTGCTGATAACGGCCTCTCAGGTTGTCGGCGTTATAGCCGCCGAGATGACGGATGGGGATGTCAATCAGGGGGCGGAGATAGCGGCGCAGTCAACGCGGTATAACTACTTGTCGCATGAGCAAAAGGCCCAGCGAGATCGTGAGCTGGCCGAATGCGAAGACGTTTTCTGTCGGTTCGAAACGCGGATGCGTTGGGGCGCTACCGATGTCGGACAAGACGCCTCGTTGGCGGCAGGAGTCGTCGCCGGTGTGCCGGTCGAGATGATGAACGGCGTAGAAGATTTGTTGGCTCTGCTGGACGGGGACACCTATGTCGCGCTTTACGAGCTCTTGCAACAGGATGATGTGTTAACGATTATAGGAGAGGGACTCAAGGATGAGTACGCGCAGCGCATTGTCACGCTCCAGACCGAGTATGAGCGTGCCGGCGTCGGCGGTGCGTTCAACGCGGGTGTTGAAACAGGCAAGCTACTGACCGATATTGCGGGAGTGCTTGCTGGTGGCGTGGGCGTTGCCAGAGGCACAGCAGGTCTTGCTGGTAGGGTCGGTGCCGTTGGTACTACAAGAGGGATCGGTGGGGTTGTAAGCCGGACCGAAACCGGCATGCAATGGGGCCGGGGAATTCAAGGGCAAGGCATGCCTTGGGAGGATTTCCTTGCGTCACAACTACCAGCCGGCTCTCGCCTGCCACCGAATTTCAAGACGTTTGATTTTTATGATGAAGCAAGTGGTATGGCGACTAGTGTCAAGACTTTGGATACGATGACTTCAGCTAAGCGTGCCAATCCAAGCCAAGTGTTTTCCTCTATCAGAAGTAGTGTAGATGCAGCAGCGAATTTTTCGGGATATCGTCTGAGCGGACAGTCAGTGACACCAGATATGATTACTAGTAAACGTTTAGAAATTGCAGTGCCTTCTGGAACAACTCAAGCACAACTGGAACAAATTGATCGTGCTGTTAAGTATGGGGCGGATAGGGGTGTAACAGTAAATATTACGGTGATCGAATGAACGTAGTTGTGAAAAAAAGTTGGGCCCACTCATATATGAATGATGAGTTTGTTCAGGTTGAAACATGTTCTGGCTATCGCGGAGGATATCCTGATCCAGAAGGGCGGCGACTACAGTTGTCTCCTAAAGCCTCAGATGATGAAATGGGTGAGGCTTTGTTGAGGGCGCTAGCAAGAAGTCGCTTTATTCATCCTGATGAAGACCGGTCATTTTTTGATATTCGCGGCCGTGTAGTGCCTCAGTATCAAGAGTGGGTAAAAGAGATGATGGATCGATATGGCTATAAGACAAAGCGAGCCATGTTTAAGAATATGAAGAGCTGTAGTGTTGAAAGCCACGATGGCAGAATAACTATTCGTCCTAGCCATCATGAAAAGCTTGAAGCTTGGAGTGGTGACGGGATTAGCGAAAGCGATTATGTGGTAATTCCCGCCGCTAGCTCGCCTACCGAGGTGGGAGCTGCGCTCCGACTGGCGTTCAGTCGGTGCACATAACGTTGTTCAAGAGCAGTCGTATGCTGCACAAACAAATCTTTAACAGATGATTTTATGCTGAACCAGTTGGGAGGGTTCCCTCCCAACTGAACCTGCCTAATTCGTTACTTCGCAGACCAGACCTACCAGGCGGCGCGGCTGGAATCCGGCGGCGACATCGAGCTGCGCAGCGGCGGCACCATCCGCTTCGAAACCGCCAGCGACGTGCACACCGAATCCCACGAGCGCAGCAAGAGCAGCTTCGCCTGGCAATCGTCCTCCGGCGAAGGCTTCGCCCGCGAGACGCTTCGCCAGAGCGAGCTGGTGGCCCAGGGCGAGCTCATCATCCAGGCCGCCGAAGGCATCCAGATCGACGTGGAAGAGATCGACCGCCATAGCGTCAGCCGCACCATCGACGCCATGGTCGCCGCCAACCCCGACCTCGCCTGGCTGCAGGAGATGGAAGAGCGTGGCGACATCGACTGGCGCCAGGTCAAGGCCATCCACGACAGCTGGGATTACGAGCAGTCCGGGCTGGGTGGCGGCGTGGCGTTGGCGATCACCATCGTTGCTACAGCCTTTGGCCAGTACTACGTGGGGCCCATGCTGGGTTCCGCCGCTGCCGGTGCGGCGGTAGGCTCATTGGCCGGCACCAGCGCGATAAGCTTGGCCAACAACCGTGGTGACCTGGGCGCCACCCTCAGCGACACCTTCTCTAGCGACAGTCTTCGCGGCGCCGCTACCGCCGCCTTGAGTGCCGGGCTGACTTCGGGGACCGAGACTGTCTGGGGAGGCGCAACCAACACCTCCACCAACGCCACTGCCGGATTGAATCTGCGCAACCTGGGCGACATCGCCCGTTTTGCCGGCAACCGCGCCACCCAAGGGCTGGTCGATGCCAGCCTGCAAACCGCCATCAACGGCGGCAGCTTCGAGCGCAACCTGGATGCCGCGCTGCAGGGCGCCGTAACCCATGTGGTTAGCGGCGTGCTGTTCAACGCCGTGGGCGACTTCAGCCACAACCGCTTCGCTAACGGCAGCCCCGAGAAAATCGCCCTGCACGCCCTGGCCGGAGGATTGACCGCCGAAGCCATGGGCGGCGACTTTCGCACCGGGGCGCTAGCCGCCGGCGCCAATGAAGCCTTGGTGGAGTATCTGGATAGCAGGCTGGGCAGCGATCCCCAAACGCGAAATCAACTCATGACCGCGGCCTCGCAACTGGTGGGTATCGTCGCGGCCGAACTGGTCAACGGCGATGTCTACCAGGGCGCCGAGATTGCCGCGCAGGCGACGCGGTACAACTACCTGCGACACGATCAACTGGCCATGGCGCGCGCCGAGTTGGCGGATTGTAATGGCGAGTCTCACTGCATGGAGGAAATAGTAGAGCGCTACCAAGCCATCAGCGAGAAGCAGAACGAAGCCGCCCTCGAAGCCTGTAGCACCAACCTGGCGGCCTGTCAGGAACACTCGCTCGCCGCGGCTAACGGCGAATACGCTCGCTATGGGGACGATTCCCTTTGGGATCTGCCCTCTGTGGCCCTGCCCTACATGCAAGCCCTGTTCGATGAGAACATCGGCGTGCAGAATCAGTTCGGTGAGGCGACCATCGCCCGAAGCTTGATGGAGGGCGCGGGGCTCTCACCTGAAGTGGCGGCGATGCTGGCTGCGATGCCGGTGGGAATCGGAGGCAGAACTCGTTCGCCTGTTACAACAGGGAATTTTAGTGGTAAATATGAACCTAATCAAAAGCACGATGTGAACCGACCCGGGGTTAGCCCGCAGCCGACTAACCCAGAGAGGGCGCTTGCAGACTCTGTTCCGGTTGGTGGAAACAGCACTAGCAGGATTGCATATGATGCTTCGGCCGGAGAGATCGTGATGTTTCAGAATCACCAAGGGAACAGTTATCACGGATATACTGTAAATTGGGGTGATCTCAGGCAGAACCAAAAGAACGCTTTGATCAACGCGGGCTTATTCAGACCAAACGGAAAACTAAAGTAATGCGCTACAAAGAAATTAACCCAGGTGATGAAGATCAAGTGCTGAGTGCGTTGGCCTCAGTACATGACGATAGTACTGTTATGAATGCTGTTTTGTCTGCGGTGTATTGCTGTAGTACAGCATTCGCGGGTGAGACTTTGTTACGGTGTCTCATGTCAGCCCGAGGGCAGCATCGTATTGGTCTAATGAGAGTGGTCCACACTTTTATGCAGATGCATCGAACAGATTTTCTTGCCGACTCCTATGTGGCAGAAATGAAGAAATATGACGAAGCATTAGCGCCACATCAGCTTGAGATTGAGGATCTTGTGGAAGGTGTGCTTGAGTTTCAGGAAATGTACAAAGGCAACTCTCCGTCTGTACAGTAATAGTATTCGCCTGACGCGTGTTCCCCGAAAACTCGGCCAGTTAACCATCGAGCCCCTCCCCACGGCTGCGACCGAAGTCGCCGCCTTGGTCGAGCCCGGGAGGGCTCGGCTCCGCCCATTCCTAAGCCTTGGCGAGACTCAGAGCACTCCTGTGGAGTTGCCAGGGTTATGAATTCTTGCTCGCTAGCTGGCATGGGGTTATTATAACCCTAAAGAGCGCGGCAAGGAGCCGGAAGCGGATGGCTGGACGTTGGACCGAGTCAAGGGGAGCCATCATCACTTTCGCCATCCATACAAGCCCGGCACCATCACCGTGCCTCACCCCAAGAAAGACCTGAAAAAGGGTTTGATACAGGGAATCAGAAAACAAGCCGGCCTCAAGTGAGGCAGGTAGCACCTGGCACCACACAGGAGCGACACCAAATGCACTACCCCATTGCGATCGAGGTTGGCGACGAGCAGCACGCTTATGGCGTGGTCGTGCCCGATCTGCCGGGCTGCTTCTCCGCTGGCGACACCTTCGACGGGGCAATCGCCAATGCCCGGGAGGCCATAGAAGGGCATCTCGAGAGCCTGGCGGAGCACGGCGATCCCATTCCCACCGCTACCGCCATCCAGCAGCATCTGGAAAATCCCGACTTCGCCGGGTGGATCTGGGCCGCGGTCGAGATCGACATGACTCCCTACCTGGGCAAGAGTCACAAGATCAACGTCACCTTGCCCGATCTGCTGATCAAGCGTATCGACAGCACCGTAGCGAAGCACGGCGACTACAAGAGCCGTTCCGGTTTCCTGGCCCGGGCTGCGCTGCATGAACTCGAGCGTCACGCCCAATAAAACCGAGTCTTCACCGCTCCCACCGCACAAAAAAGCGGCGGCGACCGAAGTCGCCGCCCTCTGATGAAGCCCAGCCGGCTCAGCCCTGCTGCGGCTTGGCCTGGTTGGCGGCCAGTTCCTGCTCTTCGATGGCACGGTCGACGGAGGAGACGTAGTACTCCTCGTCGAACGCCCCTTCCGGTTCCTTCAGCCACACCAGGCAAATCAGCCAACTGAGGAAGGCGCCGGTGGCGATGATGTAGAAGAACTGGGTCGGGGTGACGAAGGTGAAGATGGTCAGGTAGACCACCGCCCCCACGTTGCCATAGGCGCCGGCCATGCCCGAGATCTGGCCGGTGATGCGGCGCTTGATCGAGGGAATGATGCCGAAGGTCGCGCCTTCCGCCCCCTGCACGAAGAAGGAGGTGAAGATGGTGATGGCGATGGCGATGATAAGAGGCCAGTTGGAGTTGAGCATGCCCATCAGCACGAAGCCGATGCCGATGCCGAACATGTAGCTGAGCATCACGAAGCGGCGGTTGCCCATGCGGTCCGATACCAGGCCGCCCATGGGACGTGCCACCAGGTTGACGAAGGCGAACGAGGAGGCGATCAGGCCCGCGGCGGCGGCGGTGAGCCCCCAGGTCTGCTCGAAGAACATCGGCAGCATGGAGACCACGGCCAGCTCGGCACCGAAGTTGGCGAAGTAGGTGCTGTTGAGCGCGGCCACGCTGTTGAACGAGTACTTGTCGTCCTCCGGCACGCCCTTCTTCAGGATCGGCACGTTGACCCGCAGGATCTGCACGACCTGATAGACCACCACGGCGGCGATGACCAGGTAGGCAATCATGGCGCCGGTAGTGGAGAGGTAGCCCAGGTTCTGGATGCGCCACACCAGGATGCCCAGCACGCCGACCAGCGGGATGGTCCACACGATCAGCTTGACCATGTCCGCCCAGCTGCTGACCTCCATGGCCATTGCCTTGCGCGCCTTGCGGTGGGCGTGGGCGTCGGGGCCGTCGGTGATGGCGAACCAGTAGTACACGCCGTAGGCGGCCATGACGATGGCGCTCTGGGCGATGGCCCAGCGCCAACCATCGGCGCCACCGTACCAGGTGAGGGCGATGGTCGGCAGGGTCATGGCGGCGGCGGCGGAACCGAAGTTGCCCCAGCCGGCGTAGAAGCCCTCGGCGAAGCCGATGTGCTTGGGCTTGAACCACAGCGCGGTCATGTGGATGCCCACCACGAAGCTCGCGCCCACGGAGCTGAGCACCAGGCGGGCGACCAGCAGCTGGGTCATGGAGTCGCCGAAGGCGAACACCAGGGCGGGGATCGACATGGTCACCATCAGCACCGAGAACACCCGGCGCGGGCCGAAGCGGTCGAGCGCCATGCCGACGATGATGCGCGCGGGAATGGTCAGCGCCACGTTGCAGATGGCGAACAACTTGAGATCTTCCGGTTTCAACCAGTCGACGCTCTTGAGCATGCTCGAGGCGAGCGGCGCCATGTTGAACCAGACGTAGAAGGTGATGAAGAACGCGATCCAGGTCAGGTGCAGCGCCCGGACCTCGGGAGTGCGGAACTTGAATAGGTCGGCGACTTTCATGGTCGTATCATCCTGAAGGAAGAACTGGAGCAGCCACGCATAACGGGATCGCCGTTCATGGGCTGGGCAGGATCAGCAGTGGGCACTCGACGCGCCGGGCCAGGAAGGAGCTGACCTTGCCGAAGGTCATGTAGTCGAGCTCGTCGACGAAGTAGCTCAGCGACTGCGCGATGATGCCGCCGTCGGGCTTGCTGCTGTGGCGGGCGATGACCAATACGTCCGGCTGGTGCTTCTGGGTGGCGTGCAGCAGCATCTTGCGGGCGTCGCCCTCGGCCAGTACCCAGTCCACCTCGAAGCCCTCCTGGTGGGCGAAATCGGCGCCCTCCTTGAGTGCCGCCTTCATCTCCTCGTACTCCTGCTGGAACAGCGTCTCGTTGGCGTCGGTGGCGTCGCCGGGGTTCTCGGCCACGCCGACCAGGACCAGCGTGGGTGCGTTGCAGCGAAACAGGCTGACGGTCTGGGCCAGGGCCAGCTTGGCGTTGCGCGAGCCGTCATAAGCGATCATGACTTTCATGACATCCCTCCGAAGAAGGCAAGGTAGTGGGGTGTGCTCTGGCTTCACGCCAGAGCACGGTCGACGGCATCAGGGGTTTTTGACGTAGGCATTGGGGCGCAGGTAGAACCACCAGTTGATCACCAGGCACACCGCGTAGAAGATCGCGAAGCCGTACATGGCGAGCTCGGGGGTACCGGCCTGGATCTGCTCGCCCATCACCCGCGGGGCGATGAAGGCGCCGTAGGCGGCCACGGCGGAGGTCCAGCCGAGCACCGGGCCCTTCTGGTGCTGGTCGAAGATCACGCCGATGGTGCGGAAGGTGGAGCCGTTACCGATGCCGCTGGCGGCGAACAGGATCACGAATAGCACCATGAAGATCGCGAAGTAGCTGTTGGGATCGGTGGAGTTGTAGGCCAGCATCATCACGTAGCCGGTCACCGCCGAGGCCACCACCATGACCACCGAGATCACCTGAGTAACGATGGAGCCGCCCACCTTGTCGGAGATCCAGCCGCCGATGGGTCGGATCAGCGCGCCGACGAAAGGCCCGATCCAGGCCCAGGTCAGGGCGCTGGGGCCGGCGGGGTTGGCCACGCGGGTGACGCTGCCGTCGGCGGCCACTTCCATCATGTTGCCGAAGATCACGTTGATGGAGAGCGGCAGGGCCGCGGAGAAGCCGATGAACGAGCCGAAGGTGAGGATGTAGAGCACGGTCATCGACCAGGTGTGCTTGTTCGAGAAGATGGCGAACTGCTTCTGGATGTTGGGCTTGATCTCGCCCGGTAGCAGGCGCATCAGCACCAGGGTCAGCACGATGGTCAGCGGAAGCGCGAGCCACATGCCGAGCAGGTTGAGCGCGAACATGCCGGCGATGCTGGTGGCGGCACCCACGGCGTAGAGGCCGAGGATCTTGCCGAAGGCCTGCATCGGCGTGCCCGGGTTGGGCGTGATGGTGCGCAGGTTGTTCATGCCGAACCAGCCGAGGAAGGCCAGCGGCACCAGGAAGACCAGCCACACGAAGCCGGCATTCTGGATCCAGGTCGGTGTACCCGCTTCGATGCGGCCGATCAGCGTGCCGCTGGCGCTCTGCAGCTCCATCGGGGCGCCGGCGATGACACCGAAGATGCCCACAGTCATCACCAGTGGAATCAGGATCTGCATGGTGGTGACGCCGAAGTTGCCCAGGCCGGCGTTCATGCCCAGTGCGTAGCCCTGCTGCTTCTTGGGGAAGAAGGTCGAGATGTTGCTCATCGAGGCGGCGAAGTTACCGCCACCGATGCCCGAGAGCAGCGCCAGGGCCTGGAATACCCACAGCGGCGTGGCGGGGTTCATCAGCGCAAACCCCGTGCCGAAGGCGGGGATCATCAGCAGCGCCGTGGTGAGAAAGACGGTATTGCGCCCGCCGGCGATGCGAATCATGAACGAGGCGGGAATGCGCAGGGTGGCGCCGGAGAGCCCGGCCAGGGCGGTGAGGGTGAACAGCTCGCTCACCGAGAAGGGAAAGCCCAGGTTCTGCATCTGGGTGGTGATCATGCCCCACATCATCCACACCGCGAAGCCCATCAGCAGGCTGGGTATGGAGATCCACAGATTGCGCGAAGCGATGCGCTTGCCCGTTTGTTGCCAGAATTGGTCGTCTTCGACGTCCCAATGCTCGATGTCGGCATTCTTTGGTCTGCCGGCGCCGAGTTTGCCGATATCGGCACTCGTTTTAGCCATGACGTTTCCCCTTGTGGTTCGACTGATCCCGCCTTGCGACATCCGTCCTGACCGGGATCAATTCAGGTTCGGTTGAGGCAAAGATACGTCGGGTCGGTAACCGGGGAAACTGGCCAAAAATGCCGGGAAAACAGTGAAATACCTCTTGAGGGGTAGCAGGGGTATTAAGCTAACCCCTTGTTTTTCTGTGCTGGGTTACAAAGGCGGGGTATGAAAAAGGCGCCTTGCCGGCGCCCTGGAGTCTTTGGAGGTATCCACACAGAACCTCCACTACCTATCGTTCGTTATCTGCCGTCGATACCTTCCTGCACGGCCCACACCGCCGCCTCTACTCGCGAGCGCAGGTTGAGCTTCTTCAGCAGATGCTTGACGTGAACCTTCACCGTTCCTTCGGAGATATCGAGCTTGCGCGCGATCAGCTTGTTGGAGAGCCCGGCGGCGAGTTCGCGCAGGATCTCGCGCTCGCGCTGGGTCAGGCTGTGAATGTCGGGCGTGGCCGGTGCCGCGCGCTGGTTGCGTAGCGCCTCGGCGAGCAACGCGGTGAGGTTCTCGCTGACCACCATGCGGCCCAGTGCCGCCTGGCGCAGTTGGCGCACCATCTCCTCGGGTTCCATGTCCTTGAGCAGGTAGCCATCGGCGCCGCCGCGCAGGGCCGCCAGGAGGTCCTCCTCGTGGTCGGAGACGGTGAACATCACGATGCGCCCGGCGAAGCCCGACTCGCGCAGCGCCTTGAGCGTCTGGATGCCGTCCATGCCCGGCATGTTGAGGTCGAGCAGGATCATGTCCGGGTCGAGCTCGGCGGCCAGACGCACGCCCTGCTCCGGCTCGCCGGTGTCGCCGACAAGCTGGAGGTCGTCCTCCAGTTCGAGCAACTGGGCCACGCCGCGGCGCAGCAGCGGGTGGTCGTCGATGATCAGGATACTGGCGGGGGTCTCGCTGACTGACTGGCCCATGGTGTCTCAGTTTCCTTGGTCGTGAAGGGTGGATTCGATCGCCGGCTGGCGGGAGATCAAGCGCGCCATCTGCGGAGTGAAGACGACTTCCACGCAGGTGCCGCCCTCTGCTCGGTTGGCCAGGCGCAGCTCGCCTCCCAGGGTATGGGCGCGGTCGCGCATGATGATCAGCCCGTAGTGCATCGGCGGCGAGTCGTCGTTTTCGAGGCCCACGCCATCGTCCTCGATGCGCAGCACGATGCGCGCCTCCTGGAACTTCACCGTGACGGCGGCCCAGTGCGCTTCGGCATGCTTGTGAATATTGCTCAGCGCCTCGCGGGCGACCTGCAGGACGTGGATCTCCTCATTGGGATTGAGCAGGTGGGGCGGCACGTCGTAGTGCAGCTCCACCGGCGCACCCATGCGCTCGGAGAACTCGTCGGTGGTCTGCAGCAGGGCGGTTTGCAGGCCGGGCCCCTCGAGCTTGAGGCGAAAGGTGGTGAGCAGTTCACGCAGCTGACGGTAGGCGCTGTTGAGTCCGGTGCGCAGCTCGTCGAACACCGCCGCCTGCATCTCGCGGGGCGCCTCCTTGGCCTGCATGCGCTCCAGTCGCGCTACCTGCATCTTGAGGTAGGAGAGCGACTGGGCCAGCGAGTCGTGCAGCTCGCGGGCGATGATGGTGCGCTCGTTCATCAGCGAGACCTGCTGCTCCTCCTCGATGCGCTGCTGCAGGTAAACCGCGGTGGCCAGCTGGTCGGCCAGGGCGTTGAGCAGGCGCCGCACGCTGTCGGAGAGGCGTTCGTCCTTGGGATGCCACACTTCCAGCGTGCCCAGCATCTCGTCGCCCACGCTCACCGGCAGCAGCACGCAGTCGCCATCCTCGGTATCGGAGAGGCGCAAGGGGCGAGGGGCGATCAGGCAGGCGTGGCAGTCGTGGTCGCGGCAGTAGTCCGGCCGCCGTGCGGCGTGGGTAGCGAGAATCGGTACCTGGCGATCGGCGTGAGGGTCGTTGAGCGACAGCCGGATGGGGCCGATGTCCAGCAGCTCGGCCACCCGGCGCAGCATGGGCGCGGCGCTGGTGCACAAGTCGTTGCCACCGCCGTAGAGCGAACGGCTGCCGTCGTGGAGCACCTGCATCACCTGGCTACTGCGCTCGAGCTCCCGGGTCTTGCGCTTGACCCGCTCTTCCAGGTCCGCGTAGCTGGTGCCGAGTTCCTCGGCCATGGTGTCGAAGGTGTGGCCGAGCAGGGCCAGCTCGTCCTCTCCCTTGAGCCGGGTGCGAACGGTGAAATTGTGCCGCGCCGCTTCACCGGCCAGCACCATCAGCTGGCGTAGCGGTGCCACCAGGTTGTGGCGGATATCGTAGAGCGCGATGGCCACCACCACCGCCGTCAGGCCCAGGAACAGGATCTGCAGCGCACTGAGCAGGCGGATCTTGGCCTCGCTGTTCTGCTCGAGCTGCTTGACCATGGTGTCGATGTCGGCGACCAGGCCGTCCAGCGTACGGTTGAGCGACTCGATGTTCACCGAACGGCTGTCGACGGCCTCGTTGACTTCGGGGGCCAGGTCGTTGTGCCAGCGCGACAGCACCAGGCGGTACTGGCGCCGCAGGTCGTGGGCTTCGGAAACGGGGATGGCGCCGGTCAGCTCCTCGCTCGCCAGGCGCTCCTCGAAGCGGCGCTTGAGTACGTGCACCGCCGCCTGATGTTCCATCGAGGGGACGCGTTCGTAGCGCTGCAGGGCAGCGACGATCTGGTAGGTATTCATGCGCAGCGAGCCGGCGACGTTGATCGCCGCCGCATCGCCGCGGCTGCCGCCGGCCACCGCCATGGTCACCACGATGCTGATCAGGGCCATGGCGCTGATCGCCAGCAGCGAGGCGACGATGCGGGCCACGAGGGAGCGTTGCAGCAGTTTCATCGGCGGTGGGCAACTCCAGCAGTGATGCGGGGCATAACGACACTATAAACCCTCGCCGACACTATACCCCAGCGAGTGGTGGCGCATCCTACCGGGAGATGCGGCAGGCTGCTACCAAAGAGGTACCTCGTATGCCCTTTTGACGCTGGTCGGTGGCTAATCGAGAATCACTTTTGACTACGCCACGAGACCCGCCGTCATGACGTCCGCCGAAACAGCCCCGGCCGCGGACCTGCAGGTCGACTATCGTTCGCTGGTGGTCGTGCTGCTGTCGCCGCTGGCCTTCGCCCTGGTATTTGCCAGCTGGACCATCTTTGCCGTGCTCGGCATCGAGCTGAAGCAGGGGCTGGGCTTCGGCGAGGTTCAGTTCGCCGTGCTGCTGGCCATGCCGATGTTTACCGGTGCACTAGCGGCGCTGCCGCTGGCGGCTTTGGCGCGCCTGGTGGGCGGCCGGCGGGTGATGATCGGCTGCCTGCTGTGGATCTGTCCTCTGCTGTGGGCCATCGCCCACGCCGACGATTACTGGGAATTCCTGCTCGCCGGCGCCGGCCTGGGAGTGGGGGCCGGCTCGCTGGCCGCGGGGCTGGTCTACGTGGCAGCGCTGTGTCCGCGGCGCCACGCCGGCCTGGCGCTGGGGCTCTACGGTGCCGGCATGCTCGGTGCGGGGCTGACCTATTTCCTGCTGCCGCTGATCAGCCAGGCCTACGGCTGGCCCATGGCGCCCAAGCTCTACCTGCTGCCGATCCTGCTGGTAACGTTGTTGCTGTGGCTGTTCGCCGAAGACGACCCGCTCCGGCGCGGCGGGCTTCGCGACGTGCCCGCCCAGCTGATGATGCGCTCCGGCGGGCTGCCGCCGCCCGCGGTGTGCCGCCTGGCGCTCTACTACAGCTTCTTCTATGGCGCCTTCGTGGCGCTGGCACTGTGGCTGCCCGCCTATCTCATGGCGCAGTACGGTCTTTCGCTGATGGCAGCCGCGCTGTGGGCGCTGGTCTTCACCCTACCCGGCGGGCTGGGGCAGATCCTCGGCGGGGCGCTGGCCGACCGGCGCGACTTCCGCGAGCTGCGCTGGTGGGTCAGCGCCTGCGTGATGGCCTGCCTGTTCCTGCTTTCATACCCCGACTTCACCATGCAGATCCACGGCGTGCACGGCGATCTGACGCTGGATTTCTCCATGCCGCTGGCCGGCTTCGCCGCGCTGCTCGCGGTCATGGGCCTGTCCATGGGCATCGCCAAGGGCAGCCTGATGTGCCTGATACACCGCGACCATGGCGACGACATGGTGCGCTCTGGTGGGCTGGCGCTGGCCCTCGGCGGGCTGTTCGCCGCGGTTTTGCCGCTGATGTTCGTGTTGGGCAACGAATGGATCGGCATTCGTACCGCCGGCTTCATGTTCCTCTACGCCGCGCTGGCAGTGTGCATGCTGGTGATGCTCTGGGAAGTAAGCAGCCGCGCCCGCTCGCGGCGCCTTGCCAAAGGGGATTAACCCCTTTCTTCGGGCCGCCTATCACCTTGTGGGTAGACGAGGTGTATATGGAGGTAACCGGGCAGTAATCCGCGTTTCGATCCTCCAGAATTCTTTTCAAGCACCTGCCTGACGATCGTGTCGAACACGTCGCGCGACACGGCAGGCGGGGTGGCCCGGGTGGCCACGCATCACATCAAGGAGCCTGGAGATCGACCATGAGTCACTTCTTAGATCGGCTGAATTTCTTCCGCAAGGCGCGCGAGCCCTTCGCCAATGGCCATGGCGAGACTCGCGAAGAATCCCGTGGCTGGGAGGACGGCTACCGTCAGCGCTGGCAGCACGACAAGATCGTGCGCTCCACCCACGGCGTGAACTGCACCGGCTCCTGCAGCTGGAAGATCTACGTCAAGAACGGCCTGGTCACCTGGGAGACCCAGCAGACCGACTATCCGCGCACCCGCCCGGACCTGCCCAACCATGAGCCGCGGGGCTGCCCGCGTGGCGCCAGCTACTCCTGGTACATGTACAGCGCCAACCGCCTCAAGTACCCGCTGATCCGCAAGCCGCTGCTCAAGCTGTGGCGCGAGGCCAAGCAGCAGCACGGCGACCCGGTCGATGCCTGGGCCTCCATCGTTTCCGACCCGGCCAAGACCAAGCAGTACAAGCGTGCCCGCGGCATGGGCGGCTTCGTGCGGGCCAACTGGGACGAGCTCAACGAGCTGATCGCCGCCTCCAACGTCTACACCGCCAAGCAGTACGGCCCGGACCGCATCATCGGCTTCTCGCCGATCCCCGCCATGTCGATGGTCAGCTACGCCGCGGGCAGTCGCTACCTGTCGCTGATCGGCGGCGTGTGCATGAGCTTCTACGACTGGTACTGCGACCTGCCGCCGGCCAGCCCGCAGACCTGGGGCGAGCAGACCGACGTGCCGGAATCGGCCGACTGGTACAACTCCGGCTACATCATCGCCTGGGGTTCCAACGTGCCCCAGACCCGTACCCCGGACGCCCACTTCTTCACCGAAGTGCGCTACAAGGGCACCAAGACCGTCTCCATCACCCCGGACTACGCCGAGGTCTCCAAGCTCACCGACGAGTGGCTGTCGGTCAAGCAGGGAACCGACGCCGCGCTGGGCATGGCCATGGGCCACGTCATCCTCAAGGAGTTCCACCTCGACAAGCCCAGCACCTACTTCACCGAGTACGTGCGCAAGTACTCCGACATGCCCTTCCTGGTCGAGCTGGAAGCCCGTGAAGACGGCAGCTTCGTGCCCGGCAAGCAGCTGCGCACCAGCGACTTCGAAGGCAACCTGGGCCAGGACAACAACCCCGAGTGGAAGACCGTGGCGTGGGACGAGCTGTCCGACCGCCTCGTCGTGCCGAACGGCTCCATCGGTTTCCGCTGGGGTGAGAAGGAAGAGGTCCAGGGCAAGTGGAACCTCGAGGAGCGCGATGCCGACGGCTCGGAGATCAAGCCGCTGCTGACCCTGGCCGAGCACCACGACGACGTGGCCAAGGTGGCGTTCCCCTACTTCGGCGGCATCGCCCACGAGCACTTCGACCACGTGGCCGGCAACGAACTGCTGTTCCACAGCCTGCCCGCCAAGCGCCTGATGAAGGCCGACGGCACCGAGGTGCTGGCCGTCACCGTGTTCGACCTGATGTGCGCCAACTACGGCATCGACCGCGGGTTTGGCAAAGAGGGCGAAGACGACGGCGCCACCTCCTACGACCAGGTCCGCCCCTACACCCCGGCCTGGCAGGAGAAGATCACCGGCGTGCCCGCCGAGCAGGTCGCCCGTATCGCCCGTGAGTTCGCCGACAACGCCGACAAGACCCGGGGTCGCTCCATGGTCATCGTGGGTGCCGCGATGAACCACTGGTACCACATGGACATGAACTACCGCGGCCTGATCAACATGCTGGTCATGTGCGGCTGTATCGGCCAGAGCGGCGGCGGCTGGGCCCATTACGTCGGCCAGGAGAAGCTGCGCCCGCAGACCGGCTGGACTCCGCTGGCCTTCGGTCTCGACTGGCAGCGCCCGCCGCGCCACATGAACTCCACCTCGTTCTTCTACAACCACTCTTCGCAGTGGCGCTACGAGAAGCTCGAGATCAAGGAAATCCTGTCTCCGCTGGCCAACCCGGCCGACTACAGCGGCAGCCTGATCGACTTCAACGTGCGCTCCGAACGCATGGGCTGGCTGCCCTCCGCGCCGCAGCTCAACGCCAACCCGCTGCGCCTGGCCGAAAAGGCCAAGGCCGCCGGCCTGTCCACCAAGGACTACGCCGTCCAGCAGCTCAAGAGCGGCGAGCTGGCGTTTGCTGCCGAGGACCCGGATAGCGAGCAGAACTTCCCGCGCAACATGTTCATCTGGCGCTCCAACCTGCTGGGCAGCTCCGGCAAGGGCCACGAGTACATGCTCAAGTACCTGCTGGGTACCCGCCACGGCATCCAGGGCAAGGACCTGGGCGAATTCGGCGGCCAGAAGCCGGAAGAGGTGAAGTGGCACGACGAGGCGCCGGAAGGCAAGCTCGACCTGGTGGTAACGCTTGACTTCCGCATGTCCTCCACCTGCCTCTACTCCGACGTGGTATTGCCGACGGCCACCTGGTACGAGAAGAACGACCTCAACACCTCGGACATGCACCCGTTCATCCACCCGCTGACCGCGGCCACCGACCCGGCGTGGGAGTCGCGCAGCGACTGGGACATCTACAAGGGCATCGCCAAGGCGTTCTCCGAGGTGTGCGTGGGTCACCTGGGCGAGGAGACCGACCTGGTCACCCTGCCGCATCAGCACGACTCCCCGGCGGAGCTGGCCCAGCCCGAAGTGAAGGACTGGAAGAAGGGCGAGTGCGAGCCGATCCCCGGCAAGACCATGCCGGCGCTGATCGAGGTCAAGCGCAACTACCCGGAAACCTACGAGCGCTTCACCTCCATTGGGCCGCTGCTCGAGACCATCGGCAACGGCGGCAAGGGCATCGCCTGGAACACCGAGTCCGAGGTCGAGCTGCTCGGCAAGCTCAACTACCGCAAGACCGAAGGGCCGCACAAGGGCCGGCCGAAGATCGAGACGGCCATCGACGCCGCCGAGATGATCCTGACCCTGGCGCCGGAAACCAACGGCCAGGTGGCGGTCAAGGCGTGGGGTGCGCTGTCCAAGATCACCGGGCGCGACCACACCCACCTGGCGGTCAACAAGGAAGAGGAGAAGATCCGCTTCCGCGACATCGTGGCCCAGCCGCGCAAGATCATCTCGAGCCCGACCTGGTCCGGCCTGGAGGATGAACACGTCTCCTACAACGCCGGTTACACCAACGTCCACGAGCTGATTCCGTGGCGCACCGTAAGCGGCCGCCAGCAGTTCTATCAGGATCACCCCTGGATGCGCGCCTTCGGTGAGAGCCTGCTGGTCTACCGTCCGCCGATCAACACCAAGACGATCACCGGCTTCACCATGCCGGAGGACAACGGTAACCCGACCAAGGCGCTGAACTGGATCACGCCGCACCAGAAGTGGGGCATCCACTCCACCTACAGCGACAACCTGCTGATGCTGACGCTCAACCGCGGCGGCCCGGTGGTGTGGATGTCGGAGACCGATGCCCAGGAGATCGGCATCGAGGACAACGACTGGATCGAGCTGTTCAACGCCAACGGTGCGATCACTGCGCGGGCCATCGTCAGCCAGCGGGTCAAGGCCGGCATGGTGATGATGTATCACGCCCAGGAGCGCCAGGTGAACGTGCCGGGCTCCGAGGTCACCAAGACCCGCGGCGGCATGCACAACTCCGTGACCCGGGTCTGCCCCAAGCCGACCCACATGATCGGCGGCTACGCCCAGCTCTCTTACAGCTTCAACTACTACGGAACCGTTGGCTCCAACCGCGATGAATTCGTCCTGATCCGCAAGATGAAGAGAATCGACTGGCTGGACGGCGAGGGCAACGACAGCGTTCAGGAGGCCGTGAAATGAAGATTCGTTCCCAGGTAGGCATGGTCCTCAACCTCGACAAGTGCATCGGGTGCCACACCTGCTCGGTCACCTGCAAGAACGTCTGGACCAGCCGTGAGGGTCTGGAGTACGCCTGGTTCAACAACGTCGAGACCAAGCCCGGCATCGGCTATCCCAAGGAGTGGGAGAACCAGGACAAGTGGAAGGGCGGCTGGATGCGCCGCCGCGACGGCAAGATCGAACCGCGTATCGGCGGCAAGTGGCGGGTGCTGGCGAACATCTTCGCCAACCCCGACCTGCCCGAGATCGACGACTACTACGAGCCGTTCGACTTCGACTACCAGCACCTGCACACCGCCAAGCAGGGCGACCACCAGCCGGTGGCGCGTCCTCGCTCGCTGGTCTCCGGCGAGCGCATGAACAAGATCGAGTGGGGCCCGAACTGGGAGGAGATCCTCGGTACCGAGTTCGCCAAGCGCCGCAAGGACAAGAACTTCGAGCAGGTCCAGGCCGACATCTACGGCCAGTTCGAGAACACCTTCATGATGTACCTGCCGCGCCTGTGCGAGCACTGCCTCAACCCGGCGTGCGTGGCCTCGTGCCCCAGCGGTGCGATCTACAAGCGCGAGGAGGACGGCATTGTCCTGATCGACCAGGACAAGTGCCGCGGCTGGCGGATGTGCATCTCCGGCTGCCCGTACAAGAAGATCTACTACAACTGGAAGACCGGCAAGTCCGAGAAGTGCATTTTCTGCTACCCGCGCATCGAGGCGGGCATGCCGACCGTGTGCTCCGAGACCTGTGTGGGCCGCATCCGCTACCTCGGCGTGCTGCTGTATGACGCCGACCGCATCGAGGAAGTGGCGAGCTCGCCCGACGTGCGCGACCTCTACCACCGCCAGTGCGAGATCTTCCTCGACCCGCACGACCCGGAAGTGATCGCCCAGGCCAAGCGTGACGGCATCGCCGACAACGTGATCGCCGCGGCCCAGGCCTCGCCGGTCTACAAGATGGCCATGGATTGGGGGCTGGCACTGCCGCTGCACCCCGAGTACCGCACCCTGCCGATGGTCTGGTACGTGCCGCCGCTGTCGCCGATCCAGTCGGCCGCCGAGGCCGGCAAGGTCGAGTACGACGGCGTACTGCCCAAGATCGAGTCGCTGCGCATCCCGGTCAGGTATCTGGCCAACATGCTCACCGCCGGTGAGGAGGAGCCCGTGGTGCTGGCGCTCAAGCGGCTGATGGCGATGCGCGTGTTCATGCGCAACCGCCACGTCGAAGGCAAGCACGACACCGAGGTGCTCGACGCGGTGGGGCTCTCCGAGGCCCAGGTAGAGGAGATGTATCGGTATCTGGCCATCGCCAACTACGAGGATCGCTTCGTGGTACCGACCAGCCATCGCGAGATGGCCACCGAAGCCTTCCCCGAGCGCGGCGGCTGCGGCTTCAGCTTCGGCGACGGCTGCCACGGCGAGAGCAAGCCGAGCCTGTTCAACGGGCGCAAGCAGACCAGCGCGCTGGTCAAGCCGGTAGACGTCTTCGATCCGAAGACGGGCGCCAAGGAGACTCACCATGGCTGATGCAGCACTGCAAATGACACACGACGACGCGGTTCGTCCCGAGCTCGGCATGCGCAGCCTGCGCGTGCTGGCCCGGCTGCTCGACTACCCGACCGAGGCGCTGCAGGAGGCTGCGGCCGACCTGATCGAGGCGCTCGACGCCGAGCGCCGCCTGCCGGCGGCGCTGCGCGGCGACCTGATGAGCTGGTGCCAGCGCATCAGTGAGGCCGACCTGCTTGAGCTGCAGTCCGAGTACGTGGCGCTGTTCGACAAGGGCCGCGCCCACTCGCTGCTGCTGTTCGAACACGTGCACGGCGAATCGCGTGATCGCGGCCAGGCCATGGTCGACCTGATCGAGGAGTACAAGGCCGCGGGCTTCGAGCTGGATGCCCGCGAACTGCCCGACTACCTGCCGCTGTTCCTGGAGTACCTCTCCACGCGCAGCGACGAGGAGATCGGCCGCTGGCTGGGCGAGATCCGCCACATCCTGGCGCTGCTGACCGCGCGTCTGGAAGAGCGCGGTGCCGACCAGGCCCTGGTCACCCGTGCGCTGCTGGCACTGATCGGCGCCGAAGACGACGTCGAGACGAAGCGGGAAGCCGTGGTCAGCGAGACACGCGACGACACCCCCGAAGCGCTGGACGCGGTATGGGAAGAGGAGGCGGTGCGCTTCTCCGCCAAGTCCGACGAGGACTGTGCCCTGCAGTCCGCCGAGGGCCGGCGCCTTGCCGAACGCAAGCGGGCGATCCAGGGTGAGGCGGTTCGCATCCTCGACCCTGTCGATGCCGCCAAGAAACACTAACGGAGACCTGTCATGAACTACATCGATTCCCTACTGTTCGGGCTCTACCCCTACTTGGCCGGCAGCGTCTTCCTGATCGGTAGCCTGATGCGCTACGACCACGGCCAGTACACCTGGAAGACCGGCTCCAGCCAGATGCTGACGTCGAAGAACATGCGCATGGCCAGCAACCTGTTTCACGTCGGCATCCTCGTGATCTTCTTCGGCCACCTGGTCGGCCTGCTGACGCCGCACTGGCTCTATGGCCCCTTCATCAGTGCCGGCACCAAGCAGGTGCTGGCGGTGGTGGTCGGTGGCATCGCCGGTGTCATGTGCCTGGTGGGCGGCGCCATGCTGTTCTACCGCCGCCTGACCAACCCGCGGGTGCGCGCTTCTTCCAGCGCCATGGACACCGTGATCATCGGCCTGCTGGTGCTGCAAGTGACGCTGGGGCTGCTCACCATCCTGCCCACCCTGGGCCACCTGGACGGCAGCGCGATGCTGCAGTTCTCCGGCTGGGCACAGTCCATCGTCTACTTCCAGGGCGGCGCCGCCGCGCACCTGGAAGGTGTGAACTGGATCTACAAGCTGCACATCCTGGTCGGCCTGACCATCGTGCTGGTGTTTCCCTTCACCCGCTTGGTGCACGTGTGGAGCGCGCCGATGGGCTATGTCACCAGGCGCTACCAGATCGTCCGCCGCCGGGCTTGAGGTAAAGCTGGCTGCGCTCGCTCGGCTTCACAACCTCGGTGCCAGCGTGAGGGGCGCCGGGGGCAGGCCGAAGAGGAGGTCTTTTGCCATGGATGGCAAAAGTAGCGCCCAGGGATGGGTTCACAGCGCCTCCTCGAAGGCCTGCCGACGGAACAGCCCCGAGCTTGTATAGCCGCTTATGTCATGTATTAGAGGATCAGCACCATGCAAATGATCGAGATCGAACAGCTGCCGGGCCGTGCCGTTCCGCCGCCCATCAAGGTCGGCGGCAAGGCCATCGACGAGGACAGCATCGCCCGCGAGATGCAGTACCACCCGGCGGCGACAGCCGGCGAGGCGCAGCTTTCTGCCGCCCGCGCCCTGGTGGTTCGCGAGCTGCTGCGCCAGCGCGCCGTCGAGCTCGGTCTGGTGGCCGATACCGACGACGAAGGCGACAACGATGCCGCCATCGCTGCCCTGCTGGAGCAGGAGTTGGACGTGCCGGAGCCGGAAGAGGCGGCCTGTCGCCGCTTCTTCGACGCCGAGCCCGAGCGCTTCAGCGAGCCGACCCGCATTGCCGTGCGACATATCCTGCTCGCCGCCGCCCCCGACGACACCGAAGCGCGCGATGCCCAGTACCGCCTGGGCGAGACGCTGATCGAGGAACTCCAGAGCATTCCCGAGCGCTTCACCGAGTTTGCCATGCGCCACTCCGACTGCCCGTCGAAGAGCGAAGGCGGCGAGCTGGGCTGGCTGGCGCCGGGGCAGACCGTGGCTGAGCTCGACCGTGCCCTGCAGCACCTGCCGGAAGGCCTGCACGACCGTCCGCTGGCCTCGCGCTACGGCTGGCACCTGGTCAGCATCGACCAGCGCAGCGGCGGCCAGCGCCTGCCGTTCGAGCAGGTGGCCGAGCGTGTATTGCATACCCTGCGCGAACAGGCCACCCGCCGCGCGCTGCGCCACTACCTGCTGGCGCTGGAAGAAGAGATCGGCGTTGAGGGGCTCGAGCTCGATGACAATGCCGCCGGCAGTTTGATGCAGTAGAAATGCCTGCGCGGGCGAATCGCTGTGTTGCGCGGTGCTCGCACTCCTCACCTAGAACCCACTAGGCTCCGGGTGCTGCGCTCCGTGCGCCTTGCGCTTCATCCCGCTCGGCGATTTCTCCACGTTTAATACGCTGCCTGCATGGCGGCAGTGAGGAGAACATCATGTCCCATGTTCACGCCAACGCCCGCTTCGTGCCGCTCGGCATTGCCGTGCTGACCGTCTCCGATACCCGCGGCTTCGACCGCGACGGCAGCGGCGACCTGCTCAGCGAGCGTCTCTCCGAGGCCGGCCATGCGCTGGTGGAGCGGCGCATCGTGCCCGACGACATCTACCGCATCCGTGCGGTGGTCTCCAAGTGGGTGGTGCGCGACGACATCCAGGTGATCCTGGTCAACGGCGGTACCGGCTTCACCGTACGCGACACCACGCCCGAAGCGTTGATGCCGCTCTTCGATCGGGCGATCGATGGCTACGGCGAGCTGTTCCGCCAGCTCTCCTTCGACAGCATCGGTACCTCTACCGTGCAGTCGCGGGCGGTGGGCGGCGTGGCCAACCGCACCCTGATCTTCGCCATGCCCGGCTCGCCCAAGGCCTGTGCCACCGCCTGGGACGGCATCCTTGCCAGCCAGCTCGACGCGCGCACCCGGCCGTGCAACTTCGTTGCCATGGTCATGCCCGAGCAACAGGCATGCGACTCGCGTGAGGCGGCTAAGGTGCCTGATCACGGTCAAGGAGTGCATGCATGAGCTGTGGCACCCTGGCCAAGGGTCTGCTCGACCTAGAGGTGGCGAGGGCGCGCATGATCGCAGCGGCCGAGCCGGTGCGGGGCGAAGAACTCATCGCCTTGGAACGGGCCGCCGGCCTGGTGCTGGCGCGGGACCTCGAGGCGAAGCTCGACATGCCCGGCGTCGACAACAGCGCGATGGATGGCTACGCCTTGCGGCTGGCGGAGCTCAGCGATACCGGCCTGCCCGTCGTCTTGCGAGTGCCGGCGGGGGCCGGTGTCGCGGTTCTACCCGAGGGCGGCTGTGCGCGGATCTTCACCGGCGCGCCGGTGCCCGAGGGCGCCGATTGCGTGGTGCCCCAGGAGCGGGTGCGGCTGGACGAGGCGGGGCGCGTGCATGTCATCGGCGAAGCGAAGCTCGGTGCCAACATTCGCCGCTGTGGCGAGGAGTATCGCGCAGGCGATCCCCTGCTACCGGCGGGCTGGACATTGGATGCCGCAGCCTTGGCGCTGCTGGCGAGCCAGGGGATCGCCGAGGTTCCGGTACTGCCGCGCCTCAAGGTGGCGTTGATCTCCACCGGCGATGAACTGATCGAGCCGGGCGAGCCGTTCGAACCGGGGCTGGTGTACGACAGCAACCGGGTGATGCTGAAGGCGCTGCTTGAACAGGCCGACTGCGACGTGCTCGATCTGGGTGTGATTGCCGACGACCCCACGGCCCTGCGCGAGGCGTTCAGCACCGCCCGCGACGGCGCCGACCTGGTGGTGTGCACCGGCGGCGTCTCGGTGGGCGAGGAGGACCATGTGCGGCCCGTGCTCGATGCGCTGGGCGGGCTCTGGTTCCATGGCGTGGCGATCAAGCCGGGCAAGCCGTTCGCCTTCGGCTACCTGGACGACGGCTCGCCCGAGGGCGTGCCGCTGATCGGCCTGCCGGGCAACCCAGTGGCCTCGCTGGTGGGTTGGCACCTGCTGGCCAGGCCCTTCGTGCAGGGCTGCCAGGGTCGCAACGTCGGGCCGTTACAGCAATATCGCGTCCGCGCCGGTTTCTCGCGGCGGGGTAGTCCGGGGCGGCGCGAGCTGCTGCGTGTCGTCATCGACTGGCAGGCTGGTCAACCGCTGGCCCTGCTGTCCGGCGGGCAGGGCTCCCACATGCTGCATGCCGCCAGCCAAGCGCACGGCTATCTGATGATGGCCGCCGATACCGACGTGGAGGAAGGTCATGAATACCACTATCTGCCCGCCGGACAGTTCGTCGACTGACCTGCTGTTCAAGCCCAAGCAGCTCCGCGAGCTGGTTCACGGCGTGCCCTGGTTGGGCGAATTGAACGATGATGAAGTCACCGAGCTGCTCGAGGATACCGAACTCAAGACGCTCAAGACCCGAGAGTGGCTGTTCCGCCAGGACTCCCCGGCCCACTGGCTCTACATCGTCATCAACGGTGCGGTGCGCCTGGCGCGTGGTGCCGGCGACGGCCGCCTGGCCACCATTCGCTGCGTCGAGCGCGGCGGCACCCTGGGCGAGCTGAGCATGGTCTCCAGTGCCGGGGTTTATCTCTACTCCGCCGAGGCGCTGCGCCGCACCCACGTGCTGGCGATTCCCGCCAAGCGCTGCCGCGAGATCATGGACCGCCAGCCCGCCTGCCGCGCCGAGTTCATGAGCCGCCTGGCGCTGGAGCTCACAGAACGTCTCGAGGACCTGGCGCTGCTGACCCAGGCCGACGCCATGTCGCGGCTGGTCAGCTACATCCTGCGCCAGCTGCCGGCGGGGCGCAGCAAAAGCCCGCGGGTGGTGCGCCTGTCGATCCCCAAGCGCTGGCTCGCCGCCCAGCTCGCCATGACGCCCGAGACCCTGTCGCGGTTGCTGGCCAAGCTACGCGACGGCGGCGTGATTGGCATCGATCGCCAGCGCCTGACGGTACTCGACGAACAGAAGCTGCGCGACGCCATGCTGGCCGACGACTGAGCCAACGGCACGTCGCGCCGCCAAGTCGTACATAGGGAGGTTTCATGTCCCGAACCGCGAACAAACCGCGCACCCTGGTCTACTCCTGCTCCGGCTGCTCCGACGTGGCGCAGCTGGCCAACGACGTGGCGGTGAGGCTCGACCACACAGGTGTGGCCGAGATGTCCTGTATCGCCGGCGTAGGCGGCGGCGTGCCCGGCCTGGTGCGCACTGCCCGCTCCGGGCGACCCATCGTCGCCATCGATGGCTGCCAGATGCACTGTGTGACCCACTGCCTGGACAGGGCGGGCGTAGTCGCCACCGAACACGTCAAGCTCTACGAGCAGGGCTTTCGCAAGCGCCGTGGCCAGAGCTACGACGACGAAATCGTCCATGAGGTGGCCGAGCAGGTCGGCGAGCTGATCGCCCGGCTGCCGATGGATGCCGAGGAAAACGCATGAGCCTGATCGACGGCTTCGGCCGCACCGTGCGCTACGTTCGCCTGTCGGTCACCGACCGCTGCGACTTTCGCTGCGTCTACTGCATGGCCGAGGAGATGACCTTCCTGCCTCGCGCCAGGCTGCTCACCCTGGAAGAGATCGCCACGCTGTCGCGGGCCTTCGTCGAGCTGGGCGTGGAGAAGATCCGCCTCACCGGCGGCGAGCCGCTGGTACGCCGCGGTATCGAGAAGTTAGTTGCCGAACTCGGCGCACTGCCGGGCCTGCGCGACTTCGGCATGACCACCAATGGTGCCGGGCTGGTCAAGCATGCCCGCGCCCTGCGCCAGGGCGGGCTCAAGCGGCTCAACGTCAGCCTGGATTCGCTGGTGTCCGAGCGCTTTCGCGCCCTGACCCGCACCGGCGACCTGGCCAAGGTCATCGACGGCATCCGCGCCGCTCATGACGCCGGCTTCGAGCGTATCAAGCTCAACGCGGTGATCCTCAAGGGACGCAACGACGACGAGGTGCTCGACCTGGTCGCGTTCGCCCGTAAGGAGCAGGTGGACATAAGCTTCATCGAGGAGATGCCGCTGGGCCAGAACATGAGCCACGACCGCGCCGAGACTTTTTGCTCCAGCGATGACGTGCGCGCCGCCATCGAGGCGCGCCACTCGCTGCTGCCCACCACCGAGACTACCCTGGGGCCGTCGCGCTATTTTCGGATGGTTGACTCGGACATCCGGGTCGGCTTTATCTCGCCGCACAGCCACAACTTCTGTGCCGCCTGCAACCGCGTACGCGTCACCGCCGAAGGCCGCCTGCTGCTGTGCCTGGGCAACGAGCACTCGGTCGACCTGCGCGCCGTGATGCGCCGCCACCCCGGCGACCTCGAACGGCTCAAGGCCGCCATCGTCGTCGCCATGCAGAAGAAGCCCGAGCGGCACCACTTCACTACCGACGGCGACGTCCAAGTCGTTCGCTTCATGAACATGACCGGGGGCTGACGGCGACTAGCCCGTCGGTTCGTTTTGCTGGCTTGACCAGCACGGGCGTCAAGGGCAATGTCGGGGTAGAGTATCGAGCCCTGCCCAAAGGTCGTTCCCCATGAACCCGGTCGCCCAGCAAGAGCCGCTCTCGGTCGGCTTCGTCCTGCTGCATCGCTTCACCCTGCTGCCCTTCGCGGCCTTCGTCGACTGCCTGCGCCTGGCGGCCGACGAGGGCGATCGCAGCCGTCAGTTGCGCTGCCACTGGACCTTCATGACCAGCACCGGGGAGCCGGCGGCCTCCAGCTGCGGGGCCTCCATCACGCCATGCCAACCCTTCCAGGACCCGCAGGAGTTCGACTACATCGTGGTGATCGGTGGCGTGCTGGACGATGCCGACCGGGCCGATACCACGGCGCTGGCCTACCTGCGCCGGGCGGCGAATGCCCAGGTACCGCTGGTGGGGCTGTGTACCGGCGTCTTCGCCCTGATCCAGGCCGGCCTGATGAACGGGCGGCGCTGCTGTGTCAGCTGGTACCACCATCGCGACATGATCCAGCGCTTTCCCACCATCGAGCCGGTGGCCGACCGTCTGTTCGTCGACGATGGCGACCGCCTGACCTGCGCGGGTGGTTCGGCCGGGGCGGACCTGGCCGCCTATCTGGTCGAGCGGCACCTTGGCAAGGCCTGGGCCATGAAGAGTCTGCGCATCATGCTGCTCGATGAGGCGCGTATCGGTGCACACCCGCAGCCGCAGCCGGTGGTGTTCGGCAAGATCGAGGATCGCCTGGTGCGCCGCTCCATCGCCGTGCTCGAGCAGCATCTCGGCGAGCCGATATCCATGGAAACGCTGGCGGAGCGGGTCGGCACCTCGCGGCGCAACCTGGAGCGGCGGTTCCGCGAAACCCTGGGTGTCGGGCCGCAGAAGTTCGCGCGCGATCTGCGGCTGCGCTATGGGCTGTGGCTGCTGCACTACACCGGCAAGAGCGTCACCGAGATCGGCGAGCGCTGCGGCTTCGCCGACACGGCCCATTTCTCGCGTCATTTTCGCAGCGCCTTCGGCATGCCGCCGTCGGAGATGCGCAAGCGTGCCGAGGAGCCAGGCAGCGACCGGGTCGACCCTTTCTTCCTGCATATCGAGTCCCGGCCTGCGGTCTGATCGTCATGTCGCTATCTCCCGCCTCACGGGTGCTCTGGCCGTATGAGCGTCACCAGAAGGGTGGCGTTCGCCTAAAGTGGTAGGCCAACCCCGGCGGTGCCTGTCGTTCAGCAAAGCTGTCGCATTTATTCAATCTTTCTCTCTCTTGTGGGCCTTTAATCGGAGCATGAACCGAAACCCTCCGCGCCCCCTGCGGGTAGCCGATAGATTCAACAGCCAGAACAACAGGAGCCAGTCATGAACCAAGCCGGACTCGCGTCATTCGATTCCCAGATCGCCGCCGCCATCGCCGAAGAGGTGGCGCGTCAGGAGGCGCACGTCGAGCTGATCGCCTCGGAAAACTATGCCAGCCGCGCGGTCATGGAGGCCCAGGGCACCCAACTGACCAACAAGTACGCCGAAGGCTACCCGGGCAAGCGCTACTACGGCGGCTGCGAGCACGTCGACGTGGTCGAGAAGCTCGCCATCGAGCGTGCCTGCGACTTGTTCGGTGCCGACTACGCCAACGTCCAGCCCCACTCCGGCGCCCAGGCCAACGCCGCCGCCTTCATGGCGTTGGTCAAGCCGGGCGACACCGTGCTCGGCATGAGCCTGGCCCACGGCGGCCACCTGACCCACGGCGCCGCACCCAACTTCTCCGGCAAGCATTACCATGCGGTGCAGTACGGCCTGAACCCCGAGACCGGCGAGATCGACTACGAAGAGGTCGAGCGCCTGGCGCGTGGCCACAAGCCGAAGCTGATCATCGCCGGCTTCTCCGCCTACTCCCGTGTGGTCGACTGGCGGCGCTTCCGCTCCATTGCCGATGAAGTCGGCGCCTGGCTGATGGTCGACATGGCCCACGTAGCGGGCCTGGTCGCCGCCGGCCTCTACCCGAGCCCGATTGCTCACGCCCATGTGGTCACCACCACCACCCACAAGACCCTGCGCGGCCCGCGCGGTGGCCTGATCCTCTCGGCCCACGGCGACCCGGAGCTGTACAAGAAGCTCAACGGCGCGGTCTTCCCTGGCCAGCAGGGTGGCCCGTTGATGCACGTCATCGCGGCCAAGGCGGTGGCCTTCAAGGAGGCCATGAGCCAGAGCTTCGTGCAGTACCAGCAGCGTGTGATCGACAACGCCCGCACCATGGCCAAGGTGTTCTTGGACCGCGGTTACGACGTCGTCTCCGGCGGCACCGACGACCATCTGTTCCTGGTCTCGCTGATCCGCCAGGGCGTGACCGGCAAGGATGCCGATGCGGCGCTGGGCCGCTCGCACATCACCGTCAACAAGAATGCCGTGCCCAACGACCCGCAGAGCCCCTTCGTCACTTCCGGCCTGCGTATCGGCACCCCGGCGGTGACCTCGCGTGGCTTCGACGTGGCCGACTGCGAGGCGCTGGCCGGTTGGATCTGCGACATCCTCGACGTGCTGGCCGAGCAGGGCAACACCGATGCCGTGGAAGCCGAGGTGCGCGAGAAGGTCGCCGAGCTCTGCCTGCGGCACCCGGTCTACGGTGCCGCCCCGGCAGCGGCGCAAGAAACCGCTACCGCCTGAACCCGTATGGGCCGGCCCTGCCTGGCAGGGCCGGTCGAGGAGAGAGAAGATGCAACGCTATTCAGGTTTCGGGCTGGCCAAGCACGCCCTCAGTCACCACGAGAACTGGGAGCGCCAGTGGCGCAACCCCACTCCCAAGAAGCAGTACGACGTGATCATCGTCGGCGGCGGTGGCCACGGCCTGGCCACTGCTTACTACCTGGCGAAGGAGTTCGGCGTCAAGAACGTGGCGGTGATCGAAAAGGGCTGGCTGGGCGGTGGCAATACTGCTCGTAACACCACCATCGTGCGTTCCAACTACCTGTGGGACGAGGCGGCGGCCCTCTACGAACACTCCATGAAGCTGTGGGAGGGGCTCTCACAGGACCTGAACTACAACGTGATGTTCTCCCAGCGTGGGGTGCTCAACCTGGGCCACACCCTGCAGGACATGCGTGACATCCAGCGCCGGGTCAATGCCAACCGTCTGAACGGTATCGACGGCGAGGTGCTGGACGCCAAGGGCGTGCAGGAACTGGTGCCGATCATGGACTGCTCCAAGAATGCCCGCTACCCGGTGCTGGGAGCCTCCTGGCAGCCGCGCGCCGGTGTGGCCCGCCACGACGCCGTGGCCTGGGGCTATGCCCGCGGCGCCGACGCCCATGGCGTGGATATCCTCCAGCAGACCGAGGTCACCGGCTTCAAGATCCGCGACGGTCAGGTCTATGGCGTACACACCAACCGTGGCGACATCGAGGCCAAGACCGTGGGCTGCGTGGCCGCCGGTAACTCCGGTGTGCTGGCCAAGATGGCCGGCTTCCGCCTGCCGCTGGAATCGCACCCGCTGCAGGCCCTGGTCTCCGAGCCTCTCAAGCCGATCCTCGACACCGTGGTGATGTCCAACCACGTGCATGGCTATATCAGCCAGTCGGACAAGGGCGACCTGGTGATCGGCGCCGGCATCGACGGCTACAACGGCTACGGCCAGCGCGGCAGCTACCCCACCGTGGAGCACACCCTGCAGGCCATCGTCGAGATGTTCCCGATCTTCTCCCGGGTGCGCATGAACCGCCAGTGGGGCGGCATCGTCGACACCTGCCCGGACGCCTGCCCGATCCTCTCCAAGACCCCGGTGAAGGGCCTGTTCTTCAACTGTGGCTGGGGCACCGGTGGCTTCAAGGCCACCCCGGGCTCGGGCCATGTGTTCGCCGCCAGCCTGGCCAAGGGCGAGATGCATCCCATCGCCGAGCCCTTCTCCATGTTCCGCTTCCATAGCGGGGCCCTGATCGACGAGCACGGCGCCGCCGGCGTGGCCCACTGAGGAGAATTCGCCATGTTCTATATCTACTGCCCCTACTGCGGCGAACACCGCGAGGAAGAGGAGTTTCACCCCAAGGGCCAGGCGCATATCGAGCGACCCAAGGACCCCGAGGCGTGCAGCGACGAGGAGTGGGGCGACTACCTCTTCTTCCGTGACAACCCCCGTGGTGTGCACCACGAGCTGTGGGTGCATGCGGTGGGCTGTCGCAAGTTCTTCAACGTCACCCGCCACACCGTGACCTACGAGATCCTCGAAACCTACAAGATGGGCGAACAGCCCCGTGTCACCGCCGAGAGCCAGCAAACGCAAGGCAACGTGCAGGTGGCCAGCGGCGGGCAACAGACCGTGGGTGCCACCAACGCCGCAGCGCCATCGGTCAAGGGAGAGCAGGTATGAGCCAGTCCAAGAAACAAGTGCACCGCCTGGCCAAGGGCGGTCGGATCGATCGCTCCCGCACCCTGAGCTTCACCTTCAATGGCCAGAGCTACCAGGGGCACCCGGGGGACACCCTGGCCTCGGCGCTGCTGGCCAACGGCGTGGACATCGTCAACCGCAGCTTCAAGTACTCGCGGCCCCGGGGCATCGTCGCCGCCGGCGCCGAGGAGCCCAATGCCGTCGTCCAGCTGGGCAGCACCGAGGCGGGCCAGGTGCCCAACGTGCGCGCCACCCAGCAGGCGCTGTTCGCCGGCCTGACCGCCCGCAGCACCAACGGCTGGCCCAATGTGCAGCGCGACCTGATGGGCCTGGTCGGCAAGGTGGGCGGCAAGTTCATGCCCCCGGGCTTCTACTACAAGACCTTCATGGCCCCGGCCTCCCTGTGGATGACCTACGAGAAGTACATCCGCAAGAGCGCCGGTCTGGGGCGCAGCCCCATGGAAGCCGACCCGGACACCTACGACCACCTGCACCAGCACTGCGACGTGCTGGTGGTGGGTGGCGGTGCCGCCGGCCTGGCCGCGGCCCTTGCCGCCGCGCGCAGCGGGGCCCGGGTGATCGTCGCCGACGAGCAGGAGGAGATGGGCGGCTCGCTGCTGGATAGCCGCGAGACCCTGGACGGCAAGCCGGCGGACCAGTGGGTGGCCCAGGTACTCGAGGAGCTGGCCGGCTGCGAGAACGTTACCCTGCTGCCGCGCACCACCGCCAACGGCTACCACGACCATAACTTCGTCACCCTGCACGAGCGGCGCACCGAGCACCTCAGCGAAACCGCTCCGCTGGTGAACGGCCATCGTCCGGTCCGGTCGCGGATGCACCGCGTGCGTGCCGGCCAGGTGATCCTGGCTACCGGGGCTCACGAGCGTCCGCTGGTCTACGCCGGCAACGACGTGCCGGGTAACCTGCTGGCCGGCGCCGTCTCCACCTATATCCGCCGCTACGGCGTGGCACCTGGCAACAAGCTGGTGCTCTCCACCAGCAACGACTACGGCTACCGCGCTGCCCTCGACTGGAAGGAGGCGGGTCGCGAGGTGGTGGCCATCGTCGATGCCCGCCAGGCTCCGGCCGGTGACTGGGTCGAGGCCGCCCGTGCCCAAGGCATTCGCATCATCGCCGGCAGCGCCGTGGTCGAGGCCAAGGGCGGAAGCCGCGTCAGCGCGGCGCGGGTTGCCCAGATCGATATCGACGCCTTCAAGGTGACCGGCCAGGCCGAGACGCTGGCCTGCGACACCATCGCCAGCTCCGGCGGTTACAGCCCGGTCATTCACCTGGCCTCTCACACCGGCGCCCGGCCCACCTGGCGCGACGACCTCCTCGGCTTCGTGCCGAATCTGGTGAAGGGCGTGCAGGCCTGCGGCGGTGCCAATGGCACCTATGACCTGGGCAAGGTGCTCGCCGAGGGCGTGGAGGCCGGCGTCAAGGCTGCCGCCGCCACCGGTCATGCCGCCCCGGCGGTCAGCCTGCCCCAGGCCAAGACCTTCGAGCAGGGCCCGGCGGCACCGCTCTTCCAGGTGCCCCACGAGAAGCCGACCCTGCGCGCGCCCAAGCAGTTCGTCGACCTGCAGAACGACGTCACCGCGGCGGGCATCGAGCTGGCCACCCGCGAGGGCTTCGAGTCCATCGAGCACGTCAAGCGCTACACCGCCATGGGCTTCGGCACCGACCAGGGCAAGCTGGGCAATATCAACGGCATGGCCATTGCCGCTCGCTGCCTGGGCCGCTCGATCCCCGAGGTGGGTACCACGGTATTCCGCCCCAACTACACGCCGGTGACCTTTGGCGCCATCGTCGGCCGTCACTGCCGCGACCTCTTCGACCCCGAGCGTTACACCGCGCTGCACCAGTGGCACGTGGAAAACGGCGCCGAGTTCGAGGACGTGGGCCAGTGGAAGCGCCCCTGGTACTTCCCGCAGACGATCAACGGCAAGAAGGAGACCATGCACGAGGCTGTGGCCCGCGAGTGCCTGGCAGTGCGCGAGAAGATCGGTATCCTCGATGCCTCCACCTTGGGCAAGATCGACATCCAGGGGCCGGATGCCCGCGAGTTCCTCAACCGCATCTATACCAACAAGTGGTTGAAACTTGAGGTGGGCCGCGTGCGCTACGGCCTGATGTGCAAGGACGACGGCATGCTGATGGACGACGGTACCACCAGCTGCCTGGGCGAGAATCACTTCCTGATGACCACCACCACCGGTGGCGCCGCCGGCGTGCTGGAGTGGCTGGAACTGTGGCACCAGACCGAGTGGCCGGAACTGCAGGTCTATTTCACCTCGGTAACCGACCATTGGGCCACCATGACCATCACTGGCCCCGATGCACGCAAGCTGCTGGCCGAGATCACCGATATCGACCTCGATCGCGACACGTTCAAGTTCATGGACTGGCGCGCAGGCAAGGTGGCTGGCGTACCGGCGCGGGTGTTCCGCATCTCCTTCACCGGTGAGCTCGCCTACGAGATCAACGTCCAGGCCAACTACGCCATGCACGTCTGGAAGACCCTGTTCGAGCATGGCGACAAGTACGGCCTGACGCCCTACGGCACCGAGACCATGCACGTGCTGCGTGCCGAGAAGGGCTTCATCATCGCCGGTCAGGACAGCGATGGTTCGGTCACCCCCGAGGACCTGGGCATGCAGTGGGCAGTCGGCTACGACAAGCCCTACTCGTGGGTCGGCAAGCGGGCGCTGTCGCGCTCCGATACCCGCCGCACGGACCGCAAGCAGCTGGTGGGCCTCAAGCCGAAGGACCCCAAGGTGGTGCTGGAGGAGGGTGCGCAGATCGTCTTCGATCCCAAGCACGCCATTCCCATGCCGATGGTCGGGCACGTGACCTCGAGCTACTACAGCCCGACCCTGGACTCCGGCTTCGCCCTGGCGGTGGTCAAGGGTGGCCACAACAAGCTGGGCGAGACCGTCTACCTGCCCATGGCGGACGGCCGGACCCATGAGGCCGAAATCGTCAGTCCGATCTTCTACGACCCCAAGGGAGAGCGCCAGAATGTCTAACGCGGCTACCTTCGATACCCGTACCGATGGCGCCATCCCGGTGGAGTCATCGCTGGCCTACAGCTACCACCGCAGCGGTACCCCAAGGGTCGGCCCCCAGAGCCGCGTGATCCTGCGCGAGCGTGCCCTGCTGGGCCACCTGATCCTGCGCGGCGGTGCCATCGTCCTCGACGAGGCGGTACGCGAGGTGCTGGGCCTGGGCCTGCCCGGCCAGCCCCAGGGGCTGGTCGTGGATGCCAGCGGCGAACGCTCGATCCAGTGGCTCTCTCCGGACGAGTGGCTGGTGATCGTGCCCGGCGGCGAGGAGTTCGAGCTGGAGACCCGGCTGCGCGAGCGCCTCGCGGATGCCCACTATGCCATCAGCGACGTCAGCGGCGGCCAGACCCTGTTGGAGCTTTCCGGCGAGGCGGCCCGTGAGCTGCTGATGAAGTCGGCGATCTACGACGTCCACCCCAGCCACTTCCCGGTGGGCAAGGGTGTGACCACGGTCTTCGCCAAGGCCACCGCCATCATCCGCCGCCCCTCCGAGGAGCGCTGGGAACTGGTGATACGCCGCAGCTTCGCCGATTATCTCTATCGTTGGCTGCTGGATGCCGGTGCAGAGTACGCCATCGGCGTGGAGAAGTGACTCGGCGTCTCGTTTGCCAGGCGCGTTTGGCCGGGGTTTCCCCGGCCTTTTTTCCATACGGGCCTTAATTGCGCTCGCCGCCGGAGGGGCAGCATGAACCGACACGATGACATCTGGATCATGGCCGCACAGTGTCCCAGCCGCCTGGGCACCGTGGACGTGGTGACTCGCTTTCTCAAGGAGCGGGGCTGCTACATCACCGAGCAGCAATCCTTCGACGACCGCCTGAGTGGCTGCTTCTTCATTCGCACCGAATTCCGTCCCGAGGAGGCCGGCTTCGATGCCGGCGCCTTCCAGACGGCCTTCGCCGAGCGCGCCGCCGAGTTCGAGATGAGCTTCGAGCTGACGCCGCCAGGGCGGCTGATGCCGGTAGTGATCATGGTCTCCAAGGCCGACCACTGCCTCAACGACCTGCTCTACCGCTATCGCACCGGCCAGCTACCGATCGAGATTCGCGCCATCGTCTCCAATCACCCCGACCTGGCGTCGCTGGCGGAGTGGCACGGCATTCCCTATCACCACTTCCCGATCACGCCGCAGACCAAGGCCGAGCAGGAAGCCCAGGTGCGGGAGGTAATTGATGCGAGCGGGGCGGAGCTGGTGATCCTGGCCCGCTACATGCAGGTGCTCTCGAGCGAGATGTGCACCAGGCTCTCCGGCCGCGCGATCAACATCCACCACTCGCTGCTGCCCGGCTTCAAGGGTGCGCGCCCTTACCATCAGGCCTACGAGAAGGGCGTAAAGCTGGTCGGCGCCACCGCCCACTACATCAACGACGACCTGGACGAGGGGCCGATCATCACGCAGGGCGTGGAGCCGGTCGGCCACGCCGACTACCCGGAGGATCTCGTTGCCAAGGGTCGCGACATCGAGTGCCTCACCCTCGCTCGTGCGGTGGCTCTGCACGTGCAGCGGCGCGTCTTCCTGAATGCCAGCCGCACGGTCATCTTCGAGCGCTGATTTCCCCTCCGCGCTCGATACCATTGAGCCCGCAGCCGGGGCAGGCTAGCTTGGTGGGCAAACCACGCCCACCAGGAGATCCGCATGGCTGCCCCTCACGACGAACACGACCCCCATCTCTGGCTGGAAGAGGTCGAGGGCGAGCGTACTCTGGCCTGGGTAACGGAGCGCAACGCCGAGAGTCAGGCGCGGCTGGCCGATTTCCCGGGTTTTGTTGAGCTGCGCGATGACCTCCAGGCGATCCTCGAGGCCGACGACCGCATCCCCTTCGTGGTCAAGCGCGGCGAGCACTTCTACAACTTCTGGCAGGACCGCGACCACCCCCGCGGGCTGTGGCGGCGCACTACCCTCAAGGAATACCGCAAGGCGCGGCCCGAGTGGGAGGTGCTGATCGACCTCGACGCGCTAAACGCCGAGGAGGGCGAGAACTGGGTGTGGCACGGCGCCCACTGCCTGCGCCCCGCATCGCCCGGAGAGTCCTGGCGTCACTGCCTGGTGTCGCTCTCCCGCGGTGGTGCCGATGCCGACGTCACCCGCGAGTTCGACCTGGTCGAGAAGCGCTGGGTCGAAAACGGTTTCTTTCGCCCCGAGGCCAAGGGCAGCCTGGGCTGGATCGACCGCGACACGGTCTACGTCCAGACCAACTTCGGCGAGGGCTCGATGACCAGCTCCGGCTACCCGCGCATCGTCAAGCAGTGGCGGCGCGGTATGCCGATGGCCGAGGCCACGACGGTATTCGAGGGCGATCCCGACGACATGGCCGTGGGTGCCGGCCACGATTCCACGCCGGGCTTCGAACGCGACTTCGTCAGCCGCGCCCGGGCCTTCTACGACAATGAGCTCTACCTGCGCGAGGCCGACGGCAGCCTGCGCCGCATCGAGGTGCCCAACTCGGCGCACAAGCAGGTGCACCGCGAGTGGCTGATGGTCGAGCTGCGCGAACCCTGGGAAGTGGAGGGCACCACCCACCCTGCCGGCGCACTGCTGATCGCCGACTTCGACGCCTTCATGGCCGGTGAGCGCAACCTGCGCGTGCTGTTCACGCCCACCGAGCGCACCTCGCTCTCGGACGCCACCTGGACCCGCCACCACCTGATCCTCAACGTGCTCGACGACGTCAAGCACCGGCTCTACGTAATTACGCCGAGCGAGGGCCAGTGGCAGCACGAGCCGCTGGCGGGCGTGCCGACGATCGGCAGCGTCAGCGTGAGCGCGGTGGACGACGAGGAGAGCGACGACGTGTTCTTGATCGTCAGCGACTACCTGACGCCGACCACGCTGCTGCACGGTCGGGTCGGCGAGGCGCTGGAAACCCTCAAGCAGGCCCCGGCGCTGTTCGACGCCGAGGGCCTCGAGGTCTCCCAGCACTTCGCCACCAGCGAGGACGGCACGCCGGTGCCCTACTTCCAGGTGGCGCGGCGCGGCCTCGAGCCGAGCGGCGATCATCCGACCCTGCTCTACGGCTACGGCGGCTTCGAGGTACCACTGCTGCCTGGCTACAGCCCCGGCGTGGGGCGCGCCTGGCTCAGCCAGGGTGGCGTCTACGTGGTGGCCAACATCCGCGGCGGCGGCGAGTACGGCCCGCGCTGGCACCAGGCGGCGCTGCGCGAGAAGCGCCACAAGGCCTTCGAGGACTTCGCTGCGGTAGCAGAAGATCTGATCGAGCGCAGCGTCACCTCGCCGAAGCGGCTGGGCATCCAGGGCGGCTCCAACGGCGGCCTGCTGGTGGGTAACATGTTGACGCGCTACCCGCAGCTGCTGGGCGCGGTGGTGTGCCAGGTGCCGCTGCTCGACATGCGCCGCTACCACCTGCTGCTGGCCGGGGCCTCGTGGATGGCCGAGTACGGCGATCCCGACGGCGACGACTGGGAATTCCTGCGCGATGTCTCGCCCTACCACAACCTCGACCCCGCGGCCGACTACCCGCCCATGCTGCTGATGACCAGCACCCGCGACGACCGCGTCCACCCGGGCCACGCACGCAAGATGATGGCGCGCATGCACGAACAGGGGCACCAAGTGCTCTATTACGAGAATATCGAAGGCGGCCACGGCGGCGCGGCCGACAACCGTCAACGCGCCCATATGCAGGCGCTGGCGTTTAGCTTTCTCGGGCAGCAGCTGATGGGAGAGAAAGCGGGAGGTTAGCCCTGGGAGACGGCTTGCGCCACATGACCATGCCGGGCCTGGAAGCGCTGCAGCTCTCGGGCTTGCGGCGCCTGGCCGGTGAAGATCTCGACATAGGCGGGGATGCGCCGCATGCGGACCTCGAGCGCTTCCTGGGTCTTCATCGAGATGTAGCCGATCTGGGTGAGGTAGATGGTGCGGCCACGCACGTTGGCCGCCAGCGGCTCATAGCCGAAGCGTTCGAACATGCGCGTCAGCGCCTCGATGCGCGCCTCGTCGGCGGTATCGATCTCCTTCGCCACCTCTTCCGACTGAAGTGCCCAGCTGCGCATCGCGAACTCCAACTGGGAGTCGAACAGCTCGGGGTCCAGCCAGCAGTCGAAGACGTTGAGAATCGCCTCAACGATGGTCTCGGCATAGGCCTGGGTCTGCCGCACCAGGCCCTGGGTATTCTTCTCCCGCCAGCGCTCGACCAGGGCCTCCAGCAGCGCTTCGCGATCCTTGAAGAACCAGTAGAAACTGGTGCGCGAGACGTCGAGCCGCTTGGCCAGCGGCAGGATCCGCACGCTATCCACACCGGAGTCGAGCAGCAGGTCGAAGGCGGCGTCGAGCCAGGCTTCGCGGGAGCCTTTCCATTTGGTGTCGCTGTTACTACCTGTCGGCATCGAGAGGGTCTCGCTGTTTCGGGTGCCCGGCCACTATATATCCTTCACCAGCCGCAGGGCGTCATAGATCGCCGCATGGGTATTGCGCGACTCGACGGCATCGCCGATCCGGAATAGCTGGAAGTTGCCGTCCGGCTTACGGACAACCGCCTGGGGCCGGCCGGCGATCAGCTCGTCGTAGTCTACTTCGCCGCCATTGCTCGAGTGCGGCTTGAGCGCGAAATAGACGTCGGCCATCGGTGTGATGCCGTAGTTGACCACTACCTGATCGATGCGCCGTTCGTGGTTGAGATCCAGATAGTCGCTGGTGATAGTGGCGAGCAGTTCGCCGCCTTCCCGCCGCACGGACTTCAGTCGGTAGGTGGGGGTGAAGGTGACGTTGGGGCGCTGCAGGGCGCGCATGTAGGGCACCAGGTTCATGGCCATGATCTCCGCCGAGAAGGTGCGGTCCGGCGTCATGATTTCCAGTTCGGCCCCGGTGGCGGCAATGATCTCCGCCGCCTGCATGGCGGCATGGTCGCCGGCATCATCGAACAGTAGCACGCGCTTGCCCGGCGCCACGTGCCCGGAGAGGATGTCCCAGGTATTGACCACCAGCTCGTGCCCGACCTCGGGCTGGTCCTCCATGGGGTAGCCGCCGGTGGCCACGATCACCACGTCCGGCTTTTCGGCGAGTACGTCCTCCACCTCGGCCCAGACGTTGTAGCGAATCTCGACGCCGAGCGCCTCGCAGCGTGCCAGGCGCCAGTCGATGATGCCCAGCATCTCGCGGCGCCGCTCGCTCTGCGCCGTGAGGCGCACCTGTCCGCCGGCATCGCTGGCGGCTTCCAGCACCACTACCTGGTGGCCTCGTTCGCCGGCGACGCGGGCGGCTTCGAGCCCCGCCGGTCCGGCGCCGACGATCACCACCCGGCGCTGCTGCGCGGCCCTGGGAATGGTGTGGGGCATCGTCGTTTCGCGCCCGGTAGCGGCGTTGTGGATGCAGTAGGCGGCGCCACCCTGGTAGATGCGGTCGAGGCAGTAGTTGGCGCCGACGCAGGGGCGGATCTCCTCCTCGCGACCTTCCATGATCTTGCGCACGATGTGCGGGTCGGCCATGTGGGCGCGGGTCATGCCGATCATGTCGACCTTGCCCGAGGCGATGGCATGGCGGGCGGTAGCCACGTCCTGGATCTTGGCCCCATGGAAGGTGGGGAAGTCCACCTGGCGCTTGATCTCGCCGGCGAAGTCCAGGTGCGGGGCGCTGGGCATGCCCTGGATGGGGATCACGTCGGTGAGCCCGGCGTCGGTATCGATATGCCCGCGCACCACGTTGAGGAAATCGACCAGGCCGCTCTCCTTCAGGCGCCGTGAGATCTCCATGCCGTCGCTGGCGGTCAGCCCGCCCGGCAGCATCTCGTCGCCGGTGTAGCGCACGCCGACGATGAATGCCTCGCCGACTCGCTGACGGATGGCGCGCAGCACGTCGAAAGTGAAACGCAGCCGGTTGTCGAGATCGCCCCCGTAGGGCCCCTCGAGGGTATTGGTCAGCGGCGACCAGAACTGATCCATCAGGTGGCCGTAGGCCTGCAGCTCGATGCCGTCGAGGCCGGCGGCATGCATGCGTTCGGCGGCGTCGGCGTAGTCGCGGATCAGGCGCTCGATGTCCCACTCCTCGACCTGCTTGGGGAAAGCCCGGTGAGACGCCTCGCGTCGATGAGAGGGCGATACCGCCGGCAGCCAGTCGCCCTTGTCCCAGCGCGTGCGCCGGCCCAGGTGCGTCAGCTGGATCATTACCGCGGTGCCGTGTTCGTGGCAGGCGTCGGTGAGCTCACGCATCCAGGGCACCACCTCGTCCTTGTAGGCCAGGATGTTGTTGAACACTGGCGGGCTGTCCTTGGCCACCGCTGCTGATCCGGCGGTCATGGTCAGACCCAGGCCGGCCCGGGCTCGCTCGACGTGATATTCACGATAAAGCGCCTTGGGCATGCCGTCCTCCGGGTAGGCAGGCTCGTGGGAGGTCATCATGAGCCGGTTCTTGAGGGTGAGATGCTTGAGCTGGAAAGGCTGCAGCAGCGGGTCGTTGGCCATGATCGGGGCTCGCTCTTGTTATATGTTTGTCAAAGATAGTCGTGTATGTACACTCTTGTACATTAAAGTGTACAAGAGTGTACATGAATGGCAAAGTTTTCCGATGCGAGGTTGATCAGGACTCCTCGACGGCGAGGCGTCGGCCTGACAAGAGGAGGTGGAAACATGTCGCAAGATGCTGTGATCGGCATCATCGGCGGGCAGGGGTGGATGGGGCGTGCGCTGGGAATGGCTCTGCTGGAGCAGGGTATCGTGACCGCCAGCCAATTGGTCATCTCCGCGCGCTCCCGAAGCCACCAGGCCTACCGCGACTGGCCCGAAGTGCGCCGCGTCAAGGACAACCGTGAGCTGGTCTCCCAGGCGGATGTCGTCGTGCTCTCCGTGCGCCCGGAGGATCTCGCCGGCATCGATATAGACGCGGACGACAAGCTGGTCATCTCCCTGCTGGCGATGGCTTCTTCGCAGGAAATCGCCCACCAGGTGGGAAGCCGTCGGGTGGTTCGGGCCATGCCCAACGCTGCGGCGGAGATCCGCCGAGCCTATTTCCCATGGTTTGCCTCATCGCAAGTCACTCGAGAGGACAAGCAGCTCGTCCAGACCCTGCTGGCGAGCTGCGGTACGGCCCGGGAGCTTCCCAGCGAGCGCGATCTCGATTACCTGACGGCTCTGAGCGGCGCCGGGCCCGCCTACCCAGCGTTGCTGGCCCAATCGATGCTGGAGCATGCCAGGCAGATGGGGCTCTCCGACGAGATTGCCCGCGAGGCCGTCATGCAGACCCTGGTGGGTGGCAGCTTGCTGCTGGAGAAGTTGGGCACCGACCCTGGTGACATGGTGGAACGGCTGGTTGCCTATGACGGCACCACGGCCAAGGGACTGAGAACCATGATGGACGAGGGCATCGGCCAGGCGATTCATCGCGGGCTCGATGCGGCTCACCGCGCAGCAAGCGGCTCACGGTAGGGAGCGGGGAATGCCGATACGCCGGCCGGCAGCCTGGGGCCAGTCGCCTTCTTCTGCGTGTGGCAGGGCATCGATGGCCTCGATCACGGCGGGCGGAAACGGGGCGGGGCGGTGACTTCGCGTGTCGATGCCCATCAGCATCTGTTCGCTGGTGGCAAGCAACTCGCCGGCCTCATCGCACATCGTGAAGAAAACGTGCAGCCGCTTGGCGTCGCGGTCGAGCAGCAGCACCTCGACCGCCAGCGCCTGCCCCTGGTGGGCCTCGCGCCGGTAGCAGAGATGGGTCTCCAGGGTGAAGAGGGTGTACGCCAGGCTCTTGCGCCCCTCGGCATCGAGCTCGATCCGCTCCATCAGCGTATCCACCGCCAGCGAGAAGACCCTGGCGTATTCGGCATCGTTCATATGGCCGTTGTAGTCGACCCACTCCGGGGCGACCCGGGTCGTCAGCAGTGTCATGGGTGTCTTTCCCCTTGATTCGGTATTTGCGTCTATTGTCGACGAAGCGAAACCGACCGAGCGGTTTCCCAAGAATCGGTTTCAATACGATAAATGCAACTGCCCATAGTCGAAATATCGCTGAAAAGCATTCCTAAGGTAATTCTGGCTTTCTTGGCTAAGGTATGGGAGAACCCTCTCCAGGGCGCATGCCCATCAAACGCTTGATTGAGGACATAACAAGATGCTACCCAAGAAGACCCTTCTGGCCACCGCCGTGATCGGCGTCATGCTGGCCACCGCCGCGAATGCCGAAACCCTGCGCTGGACCCGCTCCGCGGACAGCCTGACCATGGACCCCCACTCCCAGAACGAGGGGCCGACCCACTCGGTCAACCACCAGATCTTCGATACCCTGCTGTTCCAGGACATGGACGTGGAGTATCAGCCGGGCCTGGCCACCGAGTGGCATGTGAAGGAAGACGATCCCACCGTCTGGGTGTTCAAGATCCGCGAGGGGGTGACCTTCCACGAAGGCCAATCGTTGACCGCCGACGACGTAGTGTTCTCGATCGACCGCGCTCGCCGCGAGCCGGCCGACATGCGCGGCCTGCTCACCTCGATTTCCGAGGTGCGTGCCGTCGACGACTACACCGTCGAGATCGAGACCCACGAGCCCAACCCGCTGCTGCCGAACAACTTCACCAACCTGTTCATCATGAGCCGCGAGTGGGCGGAAGAGCACGGGGTGGAAGAGGCACAGAACTACTCTGCCGGCGAGGAAACTTACGCCGTGCGTAATGCCAACGGTACCGGCCCGTTCCGCGTCGAGAGCCGCGAGCCGGACGTGCGTACCGTGTTCGTGCGCAACGACGACTACTGGGGCATCGACGAGTACCCGATGGAGATCACCCGCCTGGTCTTCACGCCCATCGAGTCTGCCTCCACCCGCGTGGCGGCGCTGCTTTCCGGCGAGGTCGACTTCCTGCAGGAAACCCCGGTCCAGGACATCGAACGCCTGGCCAACGCCGAGGGAATCAAGAACGAGCAGGGCGCCGAGAACCGCACCATCTTCCTCGGCATGGACATGGCCTCGGCCCAGCTGCGTACCGCCGATACCGACGATAATCCTTTTGCCGACCGCCGCGTGCGCGAGGCGATCAACCTGGCGGTGGATGCCAACACCATCCAGCGCGCGGTGATGCGCGGTAACTCGCAGCCGGCCGGCATGATCGCGCCGCCGTTCGTCAACGGCTACAGCGAGGAGATGGATGAGGTCCTCGAGGCCGATACCGAGCGCGCCCAGGAGCTGATGGAGGAGGCCGGCTACGGCGATGGCTTCCGCGTCACCCTGAATTGCCCCAACGACCGCTACGTCAACGACGAGCAGATCTGCCAGGCGGTAGTCAGCATGCTGGCGCGCATCGGCATCACCGTGGATTTGGTGGCCCAGACCCGCTCGCTGCACTTCGCCGAGCTGGCGCGTGAAGAGTACGACTTCTACCTGCTGGGCTGGGGCGTGCCCACCATGGATTCGGAGTACATCTTCAACTACCTCTACCACACCAAGGACGGGAACCACGGCACCTGGAACTTCACCGGCTATTCCGACGAGCGGGTGGACGAGCTGACCGTGGCCATGGGCCAGGAAGTCGACGAAGAAGCGCGCAACGAGATGATCGCGGAAGCGTGGCAGATCGTCCACGACGAGATCCTCTATATCCCGATCCACCACCAGATGCTGACCTGGTCGATGCGCGACGATATCGACTTCAAGGTGCAGAGTGAGAATACACCGCACTTCAAATATATGAAGTTCAACAAGTAAGCGTCAGGCTCTGTCCGGAAGTCGGCAAGTGCAGACACTTTCCGGGCAGGCCTGAAGACCCGGCTCCCGGCTGCCACAAGCAGCCGGGGGCATCGTCGTATTTGGTGATCCCATGCTAGCGTTCCTCATCCAGCGCGTGCTGCAGGCCATCTTCGTGATGTTCGTGGTCGCGCTCATTTCCTTCTCGCTGTTCCACTACGTCGGCGACCCGGTGCTCAACATGTTGGGGCAGGAGGCCACCGAGGCCGACCGCGCCGCGCTGCGTGTCCAGTTGGGCCTCGACCAGCCGGTAGTGGTGCAGTTCTGGAATTTCATCGTCAATGCCGCCCAGTTCGAGTTCGGCATTTCCTATCGTTCGGCCCGCCCGGTAACCGACCTGATCCTGGAGCGGCTGCCCGCCACCCTGGAGCTGGCCATCATCTCGGCAATCTTCGCCGTGGTCATGGGCATCGTGCTGGGCATCTACACCGCGCTGCGCCGGCGCAGTTGGCTGGCCAACTTCATCATGACCGCCTCGCTGATCGGCGTATCGCTGCCGACCTTCCTGATCGGGGTATTGCTGATCTACATCTTCGCCGTGGAGCTGGGCATCCTGCCGGCCTTCGGTCGAGGCGAGACGGTGCGCATCGGCGACTGGTGGTCCACCGGTCTGTTGACGACGAGCGGCCTGCGCTCGCTGATCCTGCCGGCGATCACACTGGGGCTGTTCCAGCTCACGCTGATCATGCGACTGGTGCGCGCCGAGATGCTCGAGGTGCTCAGCACCGACTACATCAAGTTCGCGCGGGCACGAGGCTTGTCGAAGCGGGTGGTGAACCTGCGCCATGCGCTGAAGAACACCATGATCCCGGTCATCACCATCATCGGCCTGCAGCTCGGCACCATCATCGCCTTCGCCATCATCACCGAGACGGTGTTCCAGTGGCCCGGCGTCGGGGCGCTGTTCATCACTGCCGTGCGCTTCGTCGACGTGCCGGTGATGGCCGCCTACCTGATGATGATTGCGCTGGTGTTCGTGATCATCAATCTGGTGGTGGATCTGCTCTACTACGCCGTCGACCCACGGCTGCGCGCACAGGGAGGTGGAAAATGAGTCAGGACATCCAGACCCGGGAGGGCACCGCACCCGTGGTGCCGCCCAGGCCAGGCAAGTGGCGCACCTTCCTCGAGAGCGACATCGTCTACTCGTGGAAGCGTCAGCCCGTGGTGATACTCGCCACCCTGGTGACGCTGATCATGTTCGCCGCGGCGCTGTTCGCCCCGTGGATCGCGCCGCAGAACCCGTTCGACCCGCGTCAGTTGGAGCTGATCGACGCCTTCGCACCGCCGCTGACCACCTCGGATTTCACCGGCAACTTCTACCTGCTGGGCAGCGATAGCCAGGGCCGCGACGTCTTCTCGGCGATTCTCTACGGCTCGCGCATCTCGCTGCTGGTGGGCTTCGCCGCGGTGATCTTCGCCCTGGTGATGGGCACGGCCCTGGGCTTGATGGCGGGTTTTCGCGGCGGCTGGCGCGACGCGCTGATCATGCGCATTGCCGACGTGCAGCTCACCTTCCCGTCGATCCTGATGGCACTGCTGATATTCGGTGTGATCCGCGGCTTCCTGCCGCGCTCGATGCATGCCGAGGTGGCGATCATCGTGCTGATCATCGCCATCGGCCTTTCCGACTGGGTGCAGTACGCCCGCGCCGTGCGCGGTGCCACCATGGTGGAGAAGAGCAAGGAGTACGTGCAGGCGGCGCGGGTGATCGGCCTGCCGGCGCGCAAGATCCTGTTCCAGCACATCCTGCCCAACGTGCTGCGACCGGTGCTCGTCATCGGCACCATCGGCCTGGCTCTCGCCATCATCGCCGAGGCCACGCTGTCGTTCCTGGGGGTCGGCATGCCGGCCACCCAGCCGAGCCTGGGCACCCTTATCCGGGTGGGCCAGGATTACATGTTCTCGGGAGAGTGGTGGATCCTGCTCTTCCCCGGGGCGGCGCTGCTGATACTGGCGCTCTCCGTCAATCTACTGGGAGACTGGTTGCGTGATGTCCTCAACCCCAAGCTCCGATAACAAGAGCTCCGCTAACAAGGGCTCCGTTAACGAAGGCGTCGGCCACGAGCCCATCGCCGCGGCGCAGGAGCCTGTACTCTCCGTGCGCCACCTGCGGGTGGAGTTCCCCACCCGCCATGGCACCCTGGTGGCGCTGGACGACGTCTCCTTCGATATCGCCCCCGGCGAGGTGCTGGGCGTGGTCGGCGAGTCCGGCGCCGGCAAGTCGATGACCGGCAACGCCGTGATTCAACTGCTGGAGCCGCCTGGGCGCATCGCCGCGGGCGAGGTGTACCTCTCGGGCAAGCGCATCGACGACTTGCCGGAAGAGCGCTTCGTGCCGCTGCGTGGGCGCCATATCGGCATGATCTTCCAGGACCCGCTGACCAGCCTCAACCCGCTGTTTTCGATTGGCGACCAGCTGATCGAGACGATCCGCGCGCACCTGCCGATGAACGAGCGCGAAGCCCGCGAGGAGGCACTCAAGCTGCTGCGCGAAGTGGGCATTCCCGCGCCCGAGAACCGCCTCGACAGCTACCCGCACCAGTTCTCGGGCGGTATGCGCCAGCGCGTGGTGATCGCCCTGGCGCTCGCCGCGCGGCCTGAGTTCATCATCGCCGACGAGCCCACCACCGCGCTGGACGTCTCGGTGCAGGCGCAGATCCTGGCCCTTCTCAAGCGGCTGTGTGCCGACCACGGCACCGCGGTGATGCTGGTGACCCACGATATGGGCGTGATCGCCGAAACCGCCGACCGGGTGGCGGTGATGTACGCCGGCAGGCTGATCGAGATCGGCCCGGTCGATGAGGTGGTGCGAAACCCTCAGCATCCCTACACCAAGGGATTGATGGCCTCGATTCCCGGCATTACGAAGAAGCTCGAGCGGCTCTACCAGATAGAAGGTTCCATGCCGCGGCTGGCGGCGATTCCCGAGGGCTGCGCCTTCAACCCGCGTTGCCCTCACGCCCAGCAGCGCTGTCGCGAAGAACGACCGGACCTGTTGCCGGCCGAGGGCAGCCGCGCGGCATGCTGGCTGCACGACCCGGTGGATCCGCTGCCGCCAAGGCAAGACGTCGAGGGACAGGAGATGAGCCATGTGCGCTGATACGGCACTGAAATCGACAGGCCCGGCCCCGGCGGCGCAGGGCGACATCCTGCTGGAAGCCCACGACCTGGCGCGCTACTTCGACGTCTCCAAGCCTTGGCTCAACCGGGTGATCGAGCGTAGCGAGCGGCTCACGCTCAAGGCGGTGGACGGCGTGGGCTTCTCCATCCGCCGCGGCGAGACGCTCTCGCTGGTGGGCGAATCCGGCTGCGGCAAGTCGACGGTGGCACGCCTGGTGGTGGGGCTCTACGGGCTTACCCGTGGCAGGCTGGTGTTCGACGGCGAGGACATCAGCAACCTGTCGAACCGCACCGGGCGCCAGGCCGCCAGCGTGCGCAAGCGCTTCCAGATGATCTTTCAGGACCCCTACGCCAGCCTCAATCCGCTGTGGCGAGTGGGTACCATCATCGGCGAGCCGCTGCGCTTCTTCCGCCCCGAGATGAGCGCGACCGACCGCCGCCGCCGGGTGGGTGAACTGCTCGAACAGGTGGGCATGTCGCCCATGGACGCCAACCGCTACCCGCACGAGTTCTCCGGCGGCCAGCGCCAGCGCATCTCGATCGCACGCGCCTTGGCCAACGAGCCGGAGTTCATGATCTGCGACGAGCCGACCTCGGCGCTGGACGTCTCGGTGCAGGCGCAGATCCTCAACCTGATGCGCGACCTGCAGGACGAGTACGGGCTGACCTATCTCTTCATCAGCCACGACATGGCGGTGGTCAAGCACATGTCGGACCGCATCGCGGTGATGTACCTGGGGCGCATCGCCGAGATCGCCCCGGCCGACCAGCTCTTCGATAACCCGCACCATCCCTATTCGAAGATGCTGCTGGCCGCGGTGCCGTCTCTGGAGGGCGTGGGCAAGGAGCGCACGGTGATCCAGGGCGAAGTGCCCAACCCGGTGCATCCGCCTTCGGGCTGCGCCTTCCACCCCCGCTGCCCGCATGCCAACGCTCGCTGCAAGGCGGAGGTACCGAGGCTGATCGCCCGCAGCGACGGCAGCGAGGTGGCGTGTCACGGCGTCGAGGAGGGCAGGCTGGCGTGACGAGGCATCGACGCTGATGCTGGAGCTGCTCTCGCCGCTGTCAGCCGGGGTCAACCTGAGCCTGGTGCTGCTATCGGTGTTGACCTCGGCGCTCTCCGCGGCGGCCGGCATCGGTGGGGGCACGCTGCTGATCATCGCCATGGCCCAGGTGATGCCGGCCACGGCGCTGATCCCGGTGCACGGCATGGTGCAGCTCGGCTCCAACGGCGGCCGCGCGGTGATGACCTGGCGTCACGTGCGCCGCGACATCGTCGCGGCCTTCCTGCCTGGCGTCGTCGTTGGCGCCCTGGTAGCGGCCTGGCTGTTGATCCGCCTACCCTACGGCGTGCTGGAGCTGTGCATCGCCGCCTTCGTGCTCTACTCCTGCTGGGGGCCGGGACTGCCTCAGCGGGCGGTGGGACGCACCGGCACCGTGATCGCCGGTGCCGTCACCACGCTGCTCTCCAGCCTGGTAGGGGCCAGCGGCCCCATGGTGGCCTCGTTCATCAAGCTTGGCATGAGCGAGCGGCTGCCACGGGTGGCCACCTTCGCCACCTGCATGACGCTGCAGCACCTGACCAAGGCGTTCATCTTCGGTTTCGCCGGCTTCGTTTTCCGCGACTGGCTGGGGCTGATGCTGGTCATGGTAGCGGCGGGCTTCGTCGGCACCTGGTTGGGCTTGCGCCTGCTGCACCGGGTCAGCGACCACCGCTTCGACTTCCTCTTCAAGTGGGCTCTGACGCTGCTGGCGCTGCGCCTGATCTGGCTGGGCGCGGAACGCCTGTTGGGGTTAGGCTGAGGGAGTAAGGGCTGGCTTATCCAGAAAGGAGTCTGTCATGAAGCGCTTGGTGTCCTCTCTGCCATTGATCCTGTTGCTGATACTGGCCGGCTGTGCCGGCACGGGCGATCCACGGGATCGCGCCACCGAGCTGGTTCCCGGTCATCCGTCCGAGGTCATGACACCCGGGCATCGCTACTTCACCTTTACCCTGGATGCTCCCGCCCGCGTGGTACTGGAGAGCCATACCTTCCCCGGGGATACGGGCGTTGTAGCACCCGCGGGGCAGTTGCTCGATGCCGATGGGCAGCTCGTGGAGCGCGATTGGAACAGCGGGCTCAACAGTAATTTCAGGATCGAGCGTCAGCTCGAAGCGGGTACCTGGTACCTGCGAGTGACCACGCCGCATGCGAGCCTCGGTTCCTTCGGCATGATGGAGCGCGACTACCGCTACTCGGTGACGCTAAGGGTTGATAGGAATCGCTGAGCTGACGGATAGAAAAGCCCCGGCAAGCCGGACCTTTCCGGTTGCGCAGCGTCGGTCCTGTTCTGTCTCTTTGCTTGTTCCAACGCCGGGTCAGCGCTTGCCCAGGTGGCCGCCAGGGCAGGCGGCCAGCGGCTAGCTCGATAAAGCCGACAGGGAGGTAGGTTTGCCGTGCGGCCAAGGTTTACCGTGTGCCGTCGTTTTGCGATGAAGCGTCTTGCTGCGGCTCGCTGGGTGTGGCTTCGGGGCGCTTGACGAAACTATCCGACTTGCCGGGGAAGCGGCCGTAGGCGTTGACGTCCTTAGGCTCCGCCGTATAGCTATCGCCATAGCCCGGCACGGACTGAGCCATCAAGTCAGGGCGGCTACCCCAGGGGGCGGCATCCACTACCTTGCGGTGCTCTTCACGCAGTTGTTCCAGTTCTTTCTCGCTGGCCCTGGCATACAGGTCACGCCAATAAGTCGCCGGGCGGCCGCGCTGGCCGGCCTCATCGAAGATACGCGTAGTGGGGTCGAGATGGCGGAAGGGTTCCAGACGGGGAATGTCCGGTAGCGGCTGGCTGACATCCATATAGCGGCACAGCATGTCCCACATGGCATAAAGTTGAGCGATGCTCCCATCCGCAGTGAAGTCATAGTCAAGCGGCAGCCCACTTCGCTTATCCTTACTATGCTGTGGATAACGATGACGAACCTTCAGAGAATGGTACTGGCTGCCCTTCATATCCGCCCTCATCTCGATAAAGGCATCGAATTCGTAAAAAGGAAATGTGCCTTGAAAGGACCTTACCATGCCTGTACGTCGACAGAAGGCGATATCGTCCGACCAGTTCTTATTGTTTTTATAAAATCGGATGCTGTACGTTTCATAGAGCTTGCGCAGTACGGTAGCTACTCCGCAGAAAGCGATTACGCCGAACAGCATAATAAGCACATCCAAGGGGAAGCTCTCACTAGGAGAAAAAAACTCCAAACCAAGCAAACAAACTATTAGAAAAAAGGCTATTGTCGAAAAAAAATACCCCCCCCCTCCAATAAAGCTAAAGCCATGAGATATGATTACGAACCAGAAGCGAAAGAAGCGATAGAGCAGACTGACATTCTCATCGATAAACTGCGACCAACGTGTTTCATTGATCATTGAGTAATCGTGATAATCGTCCCCCATGTATTGATAACTACGTAGCCAACCCACTGCATGCTCATATTCGAACTCAGTTGGGTTGATCGCGATATAGTGCCCCCAAGGTAACCGAGCTGCGTCGAAGGCGCTGCCCAGCTTGCCGAATGCGCCCTTTGGCGGTGGCGGCGCCTGACGCGGAATGGCGTCGACGCGAAATGCGCTCTCGGCGTAGTAGGACTTTGCTTCTTCCTGCTGGCTCATGCCAAGGCTCCTTGCTTTACATTCCATACCCAAGTCAACATTTCAGGCTGTGACTTGAAGGAAACGCTGTCTTCCACTCGACGGTAGTGTCTCTCGATTGGATCCCAGTATTCGGCATTGCCGGAGCCTTCCAGGTCCCCCAGGCTGACACGGACCAGGTGCCCGCCCTGGTGATATTCACGCTGAAAATCCGGCTCGTGGCGGAAACGACCATAACTCGCCGTCAGCCAGTCGGCCGGCACATCACCGAATGGGGTCGTGGGTACGCCCAGCCGCTGCCACTCCCGAGGAAAACGGATACCCAGATAACGCACTGCGGCATCATCAGGATCTTGCTTGTTAGTAGCCACCAGCCAGCGGCGATGGTCCAAGGGAGCATACTGATAGTAGTGGCGGCCATCCGGCACCGGAGCGGAATAGTCCATCTCGACCTGATTGATCGGCAACCGGAACTCGCCATGGCGCAGTGCCGGGCAGATCATCTTGATGGCGATGTCGCACTCTCGGAACTCTGGGGCGAGCCTCTCCAGCCCGCGAGGAGCCACGCGCTCGAATCGCACCTGATAAAGCCCCTGCAACAGAAGCAGGTAGGCGCGCTCGGGGGTGGCATCGTGTAGGGCGGCGAGATAGTCCCGAATTTCAGCCTGATGCCCGGTCGTTTCGCTTGACGATGCGAGCTCTGCAAGTCGACCACTAAGCTCCTCCCGTTGGTGACCGAAGGGGCCGTATTTCACCCAGAGTGAAAAGCGGTCGTCCCGACTGACGGTCGCCATATAGTGGCAGACAAGCGCCACGCCGAGACTGGCCAGCATGATCGGCACCGGCTTGGGCGTGCCCACCAGTCCGAGCAATCGGCTGAGAAACTGGTTACGCAGCAGATTTCCTCTGGCGATGTTGGTAACTGCTTGTCCGTAGCCAGAACCGACATAGCTACCGATAGCAATGGCGCCGCTGGACCCGGCCATCCAGCGCGCCGAGGTATATTGCTGCTGCTGATGGAGCTGGTAGGCATCGGCCGCGGCCAGTGTGGCGGTCAATAGCCCAGCCCCCATACCGAACAAGCCCCGCAGTCGGGCTGCGTCTCCCATGGCTCTCCGCCACTCAACATCACTGGCTAAAGATATATCAAGTACTTTATTAGCTCGCACTGCCCATCCCCATCTGACATTTGCCAGTTTGAGACCTTGGGCCGTTAGCAGGGAAGCGTCGAGAACAGCACTGCCGGCATTGGCAAAATTCAGCATGCTCCTTTCATCATTGACCGCTTTTGCGCTCGCTGCCAGATTCCAGAATTCCAACACCACCAACCCCGACCATAGCCCGATATAACCCGTCTGAGTCCATCGGAAGGCCGTTTCACCGGTCACTCGCCCCGTTACTTGGGTGCGGTTCGTCGCGGTATGAGATGACGCCACTTCGGCACCCAGGACGTTGCGGGCGGAAGCTACTTGAAGAGCTCTGCCCCCTTCGGCCATCTCATCGGTGAGAGGCTTGAATTCATTAGGCAAAAGCCAGTGCACGCTGCCGTTGACTTCGGTCACCTCAATGGGTAGTCCGCCCATCAGGGCACCCTTGAGATCGGCGATGTCACTGGCGAGGGCGAAGGTCATGGACTCGCCCAACTTCATGCGCGGTACGGTATTGAGCAGGCTCAGCACGATGCTGATGGCAATGGCATCTGTGCCGTTGAGTGCCATGCGCGCACGCCCCATGGCTGAACCAAGTTCGACGGCTTCCTCGTCGAGTCGCTGCTGCAGGGCCATCAGTACTTCGCCGGTGGGCGTGACGACTTTGTCTTGCTGCTCGAGGATGTGCCGTGAGGCGTCGCGCAGCACATCCAAATCCCGAGCATAGTGGCTTCCCCAGTCGTTCGAGCTGCAGTTTTCCTCGTCAAATAGCAAGGGCGCGCAGACATGCCCGGCCTGCTGCTGGCCGGCAGCGAACAAGCTCTCGAGGGCTTGTCGGCACTGGGCCGGGGCTTGGAGAGAACCGGCTTCATCGGGCGTCGCCTTGGGGTCGAGGCAATGCAGCCCGTTCAGCAGGGTCTCGATGCACCGCGCAAGGGGATAATAAGCCTCCAGGAGGTTGATATCCTCGAAGAGCAGTGCGTCACGTAGTGCGTGGCTGAAAGCACCGGGTGAGGTCTCGTCGAACCACTTCACCAGTTCGGTCAGCCGCTCGTCGAGACGCTGGCGGGCCAGGCGACGCTCCTCCTCCTTGATCAGCCGGGTGAACAGGCTCTCTCGGGAGCGTTCGAGCCGCTGATCGTACCAGGTGTCGAGATAGAGAGGATTCTCGCTGCCATCCACGCCGTAGGGTATGAAGCAATTCGCTTGAACCATCTCCGCCGAGGCACCGAGTGGATGATATTTCACGCCTTCGGCGAGCCCCCATAGCAACTCGATGCAGGCCTGGATATCTTCAGCCAGGCATTCAATGACATGTTTGGGGTCTCTCAGAAAGACAGTGCAGAGCTGTTGCTCGCGAAGCGCAGCCAGGCAATCCTCTGTGTTTTCAGGTGCTGGCGGCATGGCGAGTAACGCATCATCGACGCGATCCTCATCGGCGCGCCTCGCGTTGTTCCATTGCTGTACCAGACAGTTGCGCAAGGCTGGCGAAAAATTTCGTTGCTGTGTCTGGATATCGATCTCTGGCGCCGTCGCCTGCGGGTCATCGGATTCAAAGAATTCACGCTCGGCGTGCAACTGCTTGACGAGGGTGTTCCAGCCCTCGCCCGAGACATCTTCCAGGTAGTCCCGCGCACTACCCCAAGCTTGTTCGTATAGCGTATCACGGGATCGCATAGGGGGGAGCCAGTCGAGCGCCGCCTTGCCTGCCGCCTCGTCACGCCCCGTCTTCATACCATGCTCATACATGTTGCGCATGTTTCCCTGAAGCATGGCAGCCACGGCCGATTCGTTGAGTGCCAGTGGTTGGCAACGCTTGGCAATCAACACAGGGTTGGCTTCCAACTGCTGGATATGCGCCCACGGCCAAGGATGATCGGAGAAGGCCAAATGCAAGTTGGCTGACTCACCGTTGAGTTTGAGGGGTAGGTGCAGGTGCATCAAGGCGGGACCGGTGAAGTCGCGAACTGCTGGGACCTCTTCTTGCTGCCGGTACGCAGCAATGTCGCTATCGATAAAGCGAGTCCCTTCATTTGGCTCGCTTGACACCACCAGCTCACGGATAAGCCGACCATTGAGGAATACGTAGATGAAACCGCCACGGCATGGCCCAGCAGCCAGCTCGCTATGATCGATGTACAGCATCGGTACGGTCGAGACCACCAGGTTATGCTGGAAATCCCGACGCTTGGGAATCAGGCCGCATTGCGAAACCTCTTCCGCCTCCAGCAGCGGCACTTCGATGTCACCGACCTTCTGCACGAGGCGGTAGCTTGCCAGGTCATCCTCGAAGAACTCTTGACGTGTTTCGACGATCGGCCCATAACGACCCTCCGAGGCGTCGCCCTCTTCCAGGCGCTCAACTGCCGTGTCGCCCTGGTAGAGCCAATATTCGTTCTGATCGTTGTCGACGTGGCGACCGGTAATTTCCAAGTAGATCGCTTTGGGGCTGCACGCGTGGTTCTGTGACATTCCCGTATCCTTTGTCATGTCATCGCCGTGAGGTGAAGGCGTCTTGCGAGTACGCGCCTAACTCCCCGATGAATTGGTCGATCGCCTCACTCCGCACCAGCATGCGTTGTACATCTGCCATGGCTTGTTTGCGCGGTAGGCTGTCTTGCCAAGTGGCATGCCAGTAGCGTTTAAGCGCCTGCCAGAGTGTCGTGATCGTTTCTTCTCTTTGCAGCAGGTCGAAACGATGGATGGTGTCTCCCAGGACAGGCATCAATCGGGAGAACTGTCTCAAATCTTGCAGTTGCTGCTGGGCAACGACGTCCAGTCGTAACGCCTTGCCGGCCACGAGGGTGCCACTGTGGGGCTCATAATAATGCTCGTGAATGATGCTGCCTTCGCTATGGCAAAGCGGCCAGGACCAGCAAGCACTTTCACCCACCAGCGCCAGACGGTCGGCAGGGTCGAGCAATCCTTCGCCGAGCAGGAGATGAAGCGCGGCGGATTCGTGAAAACGCAGCAGCCCCTTTCCTCCACCTGACGTTTCGATCGTCAGGCTCGCCGCCAATCTCTCGTGCAAGTTTTCGAGAGTCTCCCGCGTGTCGATAATCACCGATGCGGCGCAGCCTACCCATTCAGATCGGCACTGCTGCCAACAGCTGTCGTCTTCCGTTATGTCCAACAGCACGGGTCCGCTATCTCGTATCTCGTGATATGGTGTGCCTTCGTAGAGCAAGAGAAAATCCGGCTGAGTCATCGTTTCATAGACGCGACGCAGCACCTCACCTTCAGGGAGGTTCGCCGTATCGACCAACCAGTAACGTCGATCGGTCCGTTCCGGCAAACTCTGTGCATAGCGCATCAGCCACTCCTACCGCGACAGGGGCAGTTTGCCAGCGGGCAACTGCCATCGCGTTGTTTCTGACAGAGTTGAACAATAGATGCCTCTTTGGCTGAAGCCTCGAGCAGCGCTTCGTGCGTCACGGGCTCTATCGCCTCATGCATCTCCGGCACTGCCCGGCCCGGCAGCAGCGGCGCTTCCACCGCCTGGCCGGAACCGGAGCCGGGGCTGCCGCCGGCGTTGACTTTCACCGTGGGCCCGACCAGGGTCACGCCGCCGCCGTCGAGCTTGAGGAAGCTGCCGCCGGCGTTCAGCGTCATTTCGCTGCCGGCTTCGAGCACCACCTTGTGGCCGGCCTTGATGTGCAGTTCGCGGCCGCATTCGCTGAGCCAGGCCTGACCGGCCTTGACGTGCAGCGTGCCTTGAACCGTGAGGTGCTGGTTGCCGTCGGTCTGCTCATGGCGGTTGCTGCGCACGGTGTGGTGATCGTCGCCGTCGATCTCGCCGATGCGGTCGTGATGCACGGTGAGGAAGCTGTCGTTGCCGATCTCTTCAGTGCGGTCGTTGTTGGTGAGCAGTTCCAGGTCCTTCTGGGCGTGCAACCAGATCTGCTCTTCGCCGGCCTGGTCTTCGAAGCGAAGTTCGTTGAACCCTTCGCCCTGGTGGCTCTGGGTGCGGATGACGGTGCGGGTCTTGTGCGCCGGCAGCGCGTAGGGTGGCGTGTTGACGGCGTGGTAGGTGCGCCCGGTGATCAGCGGCTGATCGGGGTCGCCCTCCAGGTAGCTGACGACCACCTCATGGCCGATCCGCGGAATGGCGATACTGCCGTAACCACCGCCGGCCCAGCCTTGGGACACCCGCACCCAGGCACTGGCGGTTTCGTTGGGCTCGGCGTAGCGGTCCCAGGGGAACTGCACCTTGACCCGGCCGTGCTCGTCGCAATAGATCTCCTCGCCTTCGGGGCCGACGACGAAGGCGATCTGCGGGCCGTCGACCCGGGGCTTGGCGTTGGGCTTGGGGCGCCAGGCGCGGTCGGCGGGGGTCAGCACCAGGGTGTTGTCGAACTTGGTCATCTGCCCTAGCCCTGCCGCATCACCTTGAGTGAAGCCGTCTTCCTCAAGGGCCTGGGGCTGGCTGCCGTGGTGCGTAACCTCCACCACCTGCCAGTCGCGGTTGAGCTCACTGAGGTCATGGTCGGTGAGGGTGAAGCGGCTGCCCGGGGCAAGCTCGGGCAGGTCGCTTTCGGCGCGGCAGGTCAGGGCGTCGTTGCGCAGGTGCTCGAGACGGATACGGGTGAAGGCCTCGCCGGAGGCGTCGGCCTTGTAGCGGCCGGGGTAGTCGTAGTGCTCGTAGTCGTCTCTCTGGCCATGGGCCTCGAGCTCATCTCCCACATGCTCATGCAGCTGGGCATAGGCCGGGTTCTTGAACGAGTAGTCCTTGAGCGTGACCGAGGCCGGGGCGACCCGGGCGAGCTGTTCGAGCTTGCGCACATGGCGCTGGGGCGGGGTGCCGCCGGCCCGGCCGTGGTAGCTGCGCTCGCCCAGGTGGGCCAGCGCCTGGGGCGCGTCGGCGAACACCAGGCGGTGGGCGGCGCTGGGGGTGTCGCCGTCGGTCTCGAAGAACTCGTGGAAGTAGAACAGGCCTTCTTCGGCGGCCAGGCGCTGGAGGAAGGCGAGGTCCGTTTCGCGGTACTGCGTCAGGTACTCCCTTTCCTGCGGTTCCCGAGTGGCGGCGAAGGCCACGTCGGTGAGGCTGCGCTCGTCGCACAGGGTGTTGATGACCGTGAGCGGCGAGACCTGCTGGAAGATGCGCGAGTTCTGGCGCAGGCCGAGGCGCCACAGCGCCGGGTGGGCGACCAGCGAGTACATGGTGCGGCGGTGGCCGCGGTCGCCGCGGCCGAACTCGCTGACGATGGCGTTGACCCGGCGCAGCACCTCGCCGTCCTGCCAGATCGTCAGGGTCACCGGGCGATCGAGCAGCGCGCTGGCGGAGAGGCTGCCATCGCGGCTGGCGAAGCGCACCGTAAGGGTGAAGGGCGCCGAGAGCGCTTCTTCCAGGGAGAAGTCGACCACCGCCAGGTCGGCCGAGTCAGCCCCGGCAAGTTCGAGGGTGAATTGGAGTCCGGTTTCAGCGGCCATGCTTCCCTCCTGGAAGACGAATATGCGGTGAGCCACCGCCACGGCGAAAGGTGCCGCGAGGGTAGGTTACGTGCCGTATCCGACAAGACAAGAGCGAAACGGCACGAAAGGGCAATGGCTGACAGCAATTGTCAGCGATGTCTTACACGCCGCGACGCCAGCGCTCGAAGGGAACGCTGGCGTCGCGGTGCGAACCGTCGCCCCCGCCCGGCGAGCCGAGTAGCGGGAGCGAGGACGAAGCGATCAGGCTTCGGACGGGGCGCGCCAGTCGTCGGAACCGGAGGTGCCGGCGACGGTGTGTTCCCAGTCGATCTTGCGGTAGGCCAGGGAGACGTCCATCAGCTGAGTGAACTCGGCCTTGGTGGCGTCCTGGGCATGGGGCATGCGCAGGTTGATGTCGACGATGGTGGCGTCGGTCAGGGTGGTGGTGAAGAAGTGCTCCTGCTTGCCCTCGACGGAGGTGCGGTACCACTTCAGCTCGACGTTGGGCAGCATTTCACCGGACGCCAGGGCGTTGTACATCAGCGGCACGGCCTTGTTCAGGGCCACGGTGAAGACGAACGGCTTGTGGGCGCGCTGGCCGGAAGGCTGGCCGGACTGCGGGTCGGTCGGCACGGTCACGACGTGCTTGAACTCCTGAACCAGCATCTCGTCTTCGTGGCCTTCCACGTAGATGTTGCCGACGGAATCCGGAGTGAAGGCACCCGCGGTGATGTTGCCCTGGGTCTGGCCTTCGATGCTGATATAGCAGGGAGTTGGCATGGTCTGCTCCTTGACGATGTGAATGAATGTCCCGATGGACAGTCCAGTAAGAGCAGGAAACGTGCCTGGAGCTAAAAGTCATAATAAATTCAAATGCTTGTGTTTTTCTTGGCCTCAAGAGTTAATTAGAATTAGGCAAGGTATTGCCCAGGGCGGGCAAGATCTTGCCCGCTGGGCAAGATCTTGCCTGATTGTAAGGGGGCTTGGAGCTCGGCCAGCTTGGGCATGCTCTTGACGGAAGCGATGCCTCGGCTTTGAAAGAGTTGCTTCGAGGCTTGAGTGTTATGTTATAACGTATGCTTTTCAGGAGCCCGTTTTTAGGAGAGAAAGCGCCCATGCAGGCCGACCCCGAGGCGCAGCGTCTGCTGGCCATGCCCGAAGAGACATACATGAACGACGAGCAGTTGGCCTTCTTCCAGGCTCGCCTGCTGGCGGAGCAAGCCGAAGTGGAGGCGCACCTCGCAGAAGTGCGCCAGGCCATTGCCGACAACGAGCACAGTGGCGACGAGCTTGATCGTGCCGCGGTAGAAGAGGAGCTGCGGCTGTTGTTGCGCCAGGCCGATCGCGAGACGCGCCTGCTGCGCAAGATTCGCCAGGCGCTGCGGCGCATCGAAGAGGGCGACTACGGCTACTGCGCCGAAACCGGCCAGCCCATCGGGTTGGCACGCCTGATGTTGCGGCCGACGGCCGAGCTGTGCCTGGAGGCCAAGGAGCGCCAGGAGAAGCGCGAACACCACTACAGCAAGCTACGAGGAGACCAGTGATGCCCCACAATGCCTTGCCCGTTACCGTTCTGTCCGGCTTTCTCGGGGCCGGCAAGACCACCCTGCTCAACCATATCCTGGCCAACCGAGAGGGTCGTCGCGTGGCGGTGATCGTCAACGACATGAGCGAGGTGAACATCGATGCCGCCCTGGTGCGGGGTGGTCCGGGCAGCCAGGAGGGCGAGGTGGCCCTCAACCGGGCAGAGGAGCGCCTGGTGGAGATGAGCAACGGCTGCATCTGCTGCACCCTGCGCGAGGATCTGCTGGTAGAAGTGAGCCGGCTGGCACAGGAAGGGCGCTTCGACTACCTGGTGATCGAATCCACCGGCATCTCCGAGCCGCTGCCGGTAGCGGAAACCTTCACCTTCGAGGACGAGGAGGGGAAGAGCCTTTCCAGCGTCGCCCGGCTGGATACCCTGGTCACGGTGGTCGATGGCGCCAACTTCCTCGAGCAGTACCACGAGGCGAAATTACTGGCGGAAGCGGGCGAGAGCCTCGGTGAGGAGGACCTGCGCAACGTGGCCGACCTGCTGGTCGACCAGATCGAGTTCTGCAACGTGTTATTGATCAGCAAGACCGATTTGATCGACGAGGCGCAGCTGGCCGAGGTGAAGGCTGTGCTGCGCGCGCTCAATCCCGCTGCCGAGCTGATCCCCATGGCCAATGGCCAGGTGCCGCTCGACGCGGTGCTCGACACCGGTCGCTTCAGCTTCGAGCAGGCTCAGCTTTCCCCGGGCTGGCTCAAGGAATTGCGTGGCGAACACGTTCCCGAGACCGAGGAGTACGGTATTTCGAGTTTCGTCTACCGGGCCCGGCGCCCCTTTCACCCGCAGAAATTCCACGAGCTGTTGCACGGGAACTGGTTTGGCGGCAAGCTGCTGCGCTCGAAGGGGTTCTTCTGGCTGGCAACGCGACCGGAGTTCGCCGGGCAGTGGAGCCAGGCGGGCGGCATCGCGCACTATGGCTTCGCCGGCATGTTCTGGAAGGCCGTGCCCGAGTCGCGCTGGCCCAAGGATCCGGAGAGTCGCGGCTATATCATGGAACAGTGGGAAGAACCGTTTGGCGACATGCGCCAGGAGCTGGTTTTCATCGGGCAGAACCTCGACGAGGCAAAGATACGCCAAGCGTTGGATGCCTGTTTGATCGGCGATGCCGAACTGGCGGATGGTCCCCAGGCTTGGGTCTCGCTGCCCGATCCCTTCCCGGTCTGGGAGTCGCCTGGCTGAGCGAGGGAGACTCGTTGCCGTTATTCCAGTTGATTAATAAACGAAAGCTTGATGGAAGCAGCCGGTATATCGGTAAAAAAACTCGCTATTCCGGCTGTAAACCGCTCCGTTAGCGGCCATACTGGATTCAGGTCCGCTTTAGAATCGGGCCACAGGGAATTACAAGGGAACCAGAGGTCTTCGTCATGCACACCTACAACCGACATTACCTCGGTGTGGCCATCTTTCTTTTATTCTGCATTCAGCTGTTGTCGATCGGTACGGCGCAGGCCAACCCCCGTTATGCGGCCATCGTCATCGATGTCGAGAGCGGCGACGTGTTGCACGCTGCCAATGCGGACGCCACCCGATATCCTGCTTCACTGACCAAGATGATGACCCTCTACATGCTGTTCGAGGCACTCGAGAACGGCAGCATGCACATGAGTCAGTCATTGCCGGTATCGTCCCATGCCGCTTCCATGCCTGCTTCCAAGCTGTGGCTTTCGGCGGGCAGCAGCATCACGGTGGAAGAGGCCATCAAGGCCCTGGTGGTGCGCTCCGCCAACGACGTTGCCGTGGTGGTGGCCGAGGCGCTGGGCAGCACGGAGTCCGGCTTCGCGCGCATGATGACCCAGCGCGCCAGTGAACTGGGCATGCCCAATACCGTGTTCCGCAACGCATCGGGACTGCCGGACAACGCCCAGGTTACCACGGCGCGAGACATGGCCACCCTGTCAATTCGCTTGATGCAGGATTACCCGCAGTACTACCACTACTTTTCGACGCAGAGCTTCACCTATCGCGGTACCACCCATACCAGCCACAACCGACTGGTGCGCAACTATCCCGGTGCCGATGGCCTCAAGACCGGCTTCATCCGGGCCTCGGGTTTCAACGTGGCGACCTCGGCGATCCGCGACAACCGCCGTATCGTCTCGGTGGTAATGGGCGGCTTCACTGCCGCTTCGCGCGATACCCACATGAGCGACCTGCTCGACCGCGGCTTTGCTCGGCTTTCCATGCTGCAGCGTGGCGACTGGATCGCCCGGGCCGACGTGTTGGGCGACCGCATGGAGCTGCCGGAGAGCCCGCCGGCCTCGTCGCAACAGCTGGCGTCAGCGCCGCAGGCTACCTCCATGCCTGAGGTATCCGACACAGAGCGCCGCCTCTCCTTCCAGTCCGAGATGGACATCGAGATGGGTTCCGCCGACGACCCGATTCGCGCCTTGATTGCCCAGGCCGATGCGCCACGCGCTTCCAGCGGCAACTGGGCAGTACAGGTTGGTGCCTTCAACGACGCCGATCAGGCGCGACACTTGGCGACGCGCGCCGCAGATCAGTTGGCCAGCCTGTTGAACGACGTGCGCGTGTCGGTGGCGGAATCGGGCGGCGAACGGCGTGTCTTCCGCGCCCGCCTGGTCGACCTGCAGGAGAACGACGCCCACTCCGCCTGCAATAGCCTGCGTGCCCAGGGCATGGATTGCATGGTCGTTGCCCATTACTGAGCTATTTTTGGTCAGCTTGTTTTGACAGCTGCAAGAACGACGCCCCGCATATGCGGGGCGTCGTTCGTTTGGGCTTGCCTACGTGGCGGCGTTTCAGGCCATGGCAGGATCCAGCACCTGTTCTGCCATGCTGGCAGTGACTCCAAGTGAGATCCGCTTGTCGCAGATCCGCTCGATCAGCGCCGGGTCGTGGCTCACCAGCATTACCCCGCAACGCCGCTCACGGGCCAGCTCCACCAGCAGCTCGAGCGTCTGGCGCTGGGTGATGGGGTCGAGTCGTGAGGTGGGCTCGTCGGCGAACAGGAAGCACGGCTCGAGCAGCAGCACGCGCAGGATGGCGAAGCGCTGCAGTTCGCCGCCCGAGATCTCGCCGGGGCGCCGCCCCAGCAGATTCTCGTCGAGCCCCAGGCGCGCCATCAGCGGCGGGATGGCGGCGCGATCCAGGCGATGGCGGCGCACCAGGTCATCGAGCAGGCGGGAGAGTCGCCAATGCGGTGAGAAAGCCGCCGGCGGGTCCTGGTAGAGCTTCTGAAAGCCCAGCGGGTGTCCTTGGGCACGGTGAATCTCACCGCTATCGGTGCGCGTCACGCCCAGCAGCATGTCGCCCAGGGTGCTCTTGCCGCAGCCGGAGGGGCCGACCACGCCGACGATCTCGCCGGGGCTGACCGAGAGCGAAAGGTCGTGGAACAGCTCGCGCCCGCCACGGCGCTTGGCCAGGCCGCTGGCGCTTACCACCGCCGCCTGGCGCTCGCCCAGCGGCTGTGGTCGCGGCCAGCGACTGGGTTCGGCGGCCAGCAGTCGTTGGCCGTACTCACTCTGCGGGTCAGTGAGCACTTGCTGGGCCGGGCCGCGCTCGACCACCTGGCCCTGGCGCAGGATGACCACCTCGCCACCCAACCGGCGGGCCACGTCGATATCGTGGGTAATGGTGAGCAGGGCGCCGGCGGCTTCGGGGGTGCGCGCCAGCAGTTCGACCACCGCGTCCCGGCGCGGCGCATCGAGCCCCTTGGTGGGCTCATCGGCGATCACGATGGGAGCGCCGCCGGCACTGGCGGCGGCAAAGGCCACGCGCTGAGCCATGCCGCCGGAGAGTTCGCCGGGCAGCTTGCTGCCCGCGTCAACCAGGCCCAGCTCGGCCAGGTCGGCCCAGGCGGCCTGATGCGCGGCGCGGCGGTCACGCCCGGCCACGTGGCGGTGGCTCTCGGCGACCTGCGAAACGGCACGCATGGTCGGGTCCAGTGCATGCCAGGGCTCCTGGGGCAGCAGCGCCAGGCGATGGCCCCACAATACGCGACGCGACGTGTTGTCGGCGGCGTCGAACTCCTCGCCATCGATGACGAGCTGGCCCTGGGCAACAAGCCCGCGCGGCAGCGTGCCCATGATGGCCTGTGCGATCAGGCTCTTGCCCGAGCCGGTTTCGCCGAGCAGGGTCAGGCGGCCGCCGGGCACGAGCGAACAGGAGAAGGGCGCGATCGTGACGCCCTCGCCCCGGATCGTCAGGCCCTCGGCTTGAAGTAAGTAGGTACTCATCGTGGATCCCTTCCGGCCAGCAGGTTCAGGCTCAACACCAGCACGAACAGCACGACGATCGGCTGGGCCATGGCCCAGGGCGCCTCGTGATAGTAGGGCAGCAACTCGATCATCATCAGTCCCAGCTCGGCGGTGGGCGGGCGCAGACCGACGCTGACGAAGCCCAGCGCGGCCATGGCGAGTATCGCACTGGCGGCGCCGAAGGCGGCCAGTGTCAGCACCTGCGGGGCGAGCTCCGGCCACAGGTGGCGACGGAACAGGTAGAGTGGGCCGAAGCCGAGCAGGCGGCTCGCCTCGAGCTGGGGGGTGGCGACCAGTATTCGCGTGCGGGCCCTGACCACGCGAAAGTACTCGATCCACAGTACCAGCGAGATGCCGACGTAAAGCGCCCAGAAGTTGCCCGGGGCAATGGCGACCAGCAGCAGCACCAGCAGCAGGCCGGGCAGGGCCAGGCAGGCATCGGCCAGGCTGCCCAGCACACGGTCGAGCCAACCACCGCGCCAGCCGGCGATCACGCCGAGGATCACGCCCGGCACGGCGGCACTGGCCACGCTGAGCAGCGCCATGCCGAAAGAGAGTTGTACGGCGGACGCCAGCCGGGCCAGCAGGCTGCGGCCCAGGTGGTCGGTGCCGAGCGGCTCGGCAAGCGACGGCAGCTGCAGGATGCGGGTGAGCTGCTGGCGCGCGGGGTCGGCATCGAAGAGCCAGGGCACCAGCCAGGCGAAGGCGAGCAGCAGGACGAGCAGCGTGGCGCCGAGCCGCTGGCGGCCGTTGAGTGCAGGCAGCGTCCAGCGCCGAGCGGGAGACAGGGTAAGTGTGTTCATGCGCTGCGCCTCCTGGGGTCGAGCCAGTGGCAGAGCAGGTCCACCACGGTATTGAGGGCGACGAACATCAGCCCCATGACCAGGGCGGTGCCCTGGATCATCGGCACGTCGCGGGCGACGATGGCGTGTACCAGGGCATGGCCGATGCCGGGCCAGGCGAACAGGGTTTCGACCACCACCACGCCCTCGATCAGGTAGACGAACTGCACGCCGAGGTAGGCAACCACCGGCACCGCGGCGTTGCGCAGGCCGTGGCGCAGGAAACTGAGGCGCTCGTTCAACCCCTTGGTGCGCGAGAAGGCGTAGTAGGCCGACTGCGACACGTCTGCCATGGCGTTGCGCGCAACCCGGCTGGAGATGGCGGCCAGCGCCAGCGCCAGGGTCAGCGCCGGGAGTACGCCATGCGCGCTGCGGCCATGGCCGGCGGCGGGTAGCCAGCCGAGCGACACCGAGAAGATCAGGATCAGTAGCAGGCCCACGGCGAAGGGCGGCAGGGCGCGCAGAACGCTGGCCGCCACTTCGCTCACGCGGTCAAGCACGCCATTGGGCTTGAGCCCGGCGATCAGCCCCAGCGGTGGACCCAGCAGCAGCGAGAGCAGCACGGCCATCGCCGCCAGGCCCAGGGAGTGGCCGAGCTGATGCCACAGCTCGGCCATCACCGGCTCGCCGCTGACCAGCGAGCGGCCCAGGTCGAACTGCACCAGGTCCCACAGCCAGCCGAAGTAGGCGCTCAGCGCCGGCTGGTCCAGCGCCAGCTCGGCGCGCACCGCCTCGGCGGCATTGGTATTGACCATGTCGTGACCGTAACGCCCGGCGGCGATGCGGTAGGCCATGTCGCCGGGCAGCGAGCGGGTCAGCACGAAGGTCAGGGTGCCGACCATCCAGGCCACCAGCCCGGCCTGGAACAGGCGTTGCAGCAGCAGGCCGCCGAGGCCTGCCGTCCAGTGCGGGGTCGTCCGTGAGGCCAGTGCTACGCTCATTCGCTCCACCTCAGCTCGTCGATGCGGTAGCTGCGCTCCAGCGGGTCGATGGAGAAGCCTTCCAGCTCGGCATTGACCGCGGCGGTCTGCTGGTACCAGGCCACGGGCACGACCGGCATGGCTTCGTTCAGGCGGCGTGCCACCTGGCCCGCCAGCTCGGTACGGGCCTCGGGTTCGGCTTCCTGGCGCAGGGTGTCGAGCCAGCCGGCCAGGTCGGCGTCATGCCAGCCCATGGCGCCCCAGTCGCCGCCCATGGACTCGGGGTCGGTGCCGAAGTCGTCGAGCAAGGTGCCGAGCGGGTCGGGCACCAGGCCGTAGTTGCGTGCCATCAGCCCTAGCTCCAGGCTGCCGTCGCGGTGGCCGGAGGGGATCTCGCTGGCGTTGCCCACGGCAACCTCCAGCGCCACGCCGATCTCACGCCACTGATCCTGCAGGGCGGTGGCCACCAGCGGCAGCTCGGGGCGGTCGGAGAAGGTACGCAGGGTCAGCTCGAAAGGCTCGCCGTCGCGTTCCAGCACGCCGCTGCCGTTGGCTTCCCAACCCATCTCGGCGAGCAGCTCGCGGGCCCGCTCCACGTCCTGCGCCTCATCGGCTTCGAGGCCGAGGTGCCAGGGGCCGAGGCTGGCCGGGAACAGCTCGGGCGCGGCGGCTTCGGGATCACGCAGCAGGCCGGCGGCAATGCCTTCACGGTCGATGGCCAGGCTTAGTGCCTGGCGGGCGCGAGCATCTTCAAGCAAGGGATGTTCGGCATTGACCTTGAACACGATGGTGCGCGGTAGCGGTTCGGCATGCATTGCCAGGCGGTCATTGCGCGCCAGCCGCGCACGGCTCGCCGGGTCGAGGGTGAAGACCACATCGGCATCCCCGCTCTCGGCCATCAGCGCGCGGGTCTCGCCCCGGCCCACCGCCAGGTAGCTGGCGCTGTCGATGGAGGGGGCTTCGCCCCAGTAGTCGTCGAAGCGCTCCACACCGAGCCGCTGCGGGGGCGCCACGCTCTCTACCCGGTAGGGGCCGGTACCGATCACCTGGGTGACTCGCCCTTCGTCGTCGAAGGCACCCGGGGCGAGGATCAGGGTGGTGGAGTGGGCCAGCAGGGCCGGCAGCGGCGCGAAGGGGCTTTCGAGCTGGATCACCACCTCGTTGCCCTCGGCCTCGATGCCGGCGATGGGCGCCGAATCGAGAATGCCCGGCTTGGCCTGGGCATGCTGCAGGCTCGTGGCTGCGGCCTCCGCCGTCAGCGGGCTGCCGTCGTGGAAGCTGACGTCTTCGCGCAGGGCGAAGCGCCAGGTCAGGCCATCTTCGCTGGGTTGCCAGGATGCCGCCAGCCCCGGTGCGGGCTGACCGTCGGCATCGGTGTCGACCAGTGTCTCGGCGACCCGCATGCGGGCGTAGACATAGCCCGAGGTCGACGGGTCGGCGCCGGTGATCTCCCAGGGAGCAACCACCGAGAGCGGCCGATCGGCGGCGGCTGACAGGGGCAGCAGGGCAAGGCCAAGCAGCAGGGAACGATGGGGCAGGGATCGAGAGGGCAGTAGCATTGCAGGATCTTCCTTGCAAAGTTTGATGAAACGGTCAATGGGCGGGGCAGTCGTTTCAGCCCGGGTCCAGCGCCAGCAGCAGGCGGCGCTCACCCGGTGCGGGCTGGGGGCTGCGGTGTATCAGTCCACGCTCTTCGTTGCCGACCCAGCCACAGCCCTTCAGCAGGGCCAGGTCGCCCACGCCGAGCTGCTGGATGGCGCCAGGGGCGGCAACGATATCGGGCTTGTCCGGATGCGGGGCGCCAAGCCCGGCTCGGTTGGCGGCATGTTCGGGTAGCCACTCGCTGGCCGGGCCGGCGTAGGTACTCACGAGACGCACCGGCAGGTTGTCGACGTGGAAGCGCGGGCACATGGCGCCTTCCAGCGTGCGCAGGCGAATGCCGATGGTCTCGGTCGAGAAGAGATAAGCCATGGCTTCGGCGATGGTGCCGATGTCTTCTATCAGCGCTTCACCTGCCTCGGGAGCGGGCAGTCGGCGCGCCAGGTCCTCCTGCATTGCCTGGCCGGGGGCGCCGCGCCAGTGCCACTCGAGGCCGCGCTGGCAGCCGAGCTGTGCCTGGATGGCCAGGGTCAGGGCCGAGTCGAGCCGGCGCTCCATCACCGCCAGGGTAATCTCGTCGTCGAAGATGCGAGGCAGCACCTCGATGTCCTGGCCGAACGCCCAGTGGGCTGGCATTGGCACGCCAAACGGCGTAGTCACCCGAGAGCGGGGAGTCGAGATAGCGGGCATGACGGTAACCTTGATGAGGCAGCATGGCTTAAAAAAGAGACTATATAACATAACGTATGCGGGGCTTGGCAAATCATCTATCCCATGTGCCGAGAAGTGGCGGCTAGGCTCGGCTCCGGTGCGACAGGATCAGGCAATGATTCGCCATTAATGGGCTAATCCGCATGGAAGCGGCCTTTCTATACTCAGGCGTAGCCTCGAGTATCGAGGCGGCAGAGGTGAGGTGGCGCATCGCCACCCAGCATCGTTGCCTATAACCAAGAAAGTATGAGGAATCCCATGGCGACCCTGACCATCAATGGTGAATCCCATCAGCTCGACGTACCCGATGACATGCCGCTGCTCTGGGCGTTGCGGGATGTCGTGAACCTGACCGGGACCAAGTACGGTTGCGGCATGTCCCTGTGCGGCGCCTGTACCGTGCATCTCGACGGAGAAGCGATTCGCTCGTGCGTCACGCCCGTTTCCGCTGCCGCCGGCAAGGAGGTGACGACCATCGAGGCGATCGGTGAAGACCGCATCGGCAAGGTCGTGCAGGAGGCATGGCGCCAGCACGACGTGGTGCAGTGCGGATATTGCCAATCGGGCCAGATCATGTCGGCCGTGGCCCTGCTACGTGACAATGCCGACCCCAGCGACGACGACATCGATTCCGCCATGAGCGGCAATATCTGTCGATGTGCCACCTACGTCCGCATTCGTGCCGCGATCCATGACGCCGCCGAGAACCTGGCTTAAGGAGTGTTGTGATGGGAATTCTCAAGCATGTGCCAGCGCCCGAGCAGACAGCCGGGGGTGTCGTCAACGTCAGCAGGCGTCGTTTCCTGCAGGGTTCTGCCGGCCTGGTGTTGGGACTTTACCTGTCGCCGCTGGTCCTGAACGGTAGCCGGGCCGAGGCGCAAGAAGGTACGGAAGACGATTTCGAGCCCAATGCCTTCGTGCGGATTGCCGCTGACGGCACCGTCGTTGTCCTGGCCAAGCATCTGGAGATGGGGCAGGGCACCTATACCGGACTCGCCACCCTCGTGGCGGAGGAGCTGGATGCGGACTGGAGCCGCGTGAGAGTGGAAGGCGCCCCCGCGGATACCGAGCGCTACAAGAACCTGGCCTTCGGCCTGCAGGGCACTGGCGGCAGCACGGCCATTGCCAACTCCTACGAGCAGATGCGTACGGCCGGCGCCACGGCCCGCGCCATGCTGGTGGCGGCCGCCGCCGAACGCTGGGGCGTCTCCGCTGAGGAGATCAGCGTTACCAAGGGCGTGGTGCGGCATGACGCATCAGGACGCGAGGCGGGCTTCGGTGAGCTTGCCGAGGCCGCTGCCGAGCTGCCGGTACCGCAGGAGGTGACGCTCAAGGATCCCGAGGATTTCACCTTGATCGGGTCGTTGAACACGCCGCGCACGGACAGTGCCGGCAAGACTGATGGCAGCGCCGTCTTTACCCAGGACTTCACCCGACCCGGCATGCTGGTGGCCGTGGCGGCCCACCCGCGTCGCTTCGGTGCCCGTGTCTCTAGCTTCGACGACACCAAGGCCAGGGAGGTACCCGGCGTCGTCGCTGTGGTGCAGTTCGCCGGCGGCCCACATCGCTTCGAGGGCGTGGCGGTGCTGGCGGAAAACACCTGGGCGGCGAGCCGGGGGCGCGATGCGCTGGAGATCGAGTGGGACGATAGCCAGGCCTTTTCGTTGGGCAGCGACGAGATCATGGCTCGCTACCGCGAACTGGCCGGACAGGAAGGGGCAATGGCGGCCCAACACGGAGACGTGGCGGCGGCGCTGGCCGAACCGGCAACCCTGATCGAGGCCGACTACGAGTTTCCCTACCTCGCCCATGCCGCCATGGAGCCGATGAACTGCCTGGTCGAGCTGGGCGACGAACGCTGCGACATCTGGAACGGCGAGCAGTGGCAGTCGATGGACCAGCAATTGGTGGCGGAGCTGCTGGGCATCGCCCCGGAGAACGTCAGCCTGACGCAACTGTATGCCGGGGGCAGCTTCGGCCGGCGTGCCAACCCGCACTCGGATTTCGTGCTGGAGGCGGTCTCGATCGCCATGGCCGCACGGGAGCAGGGTGTCGATGCCCCCGTGAAGCTGGTCTGGATGCGAGAGGACGATACCCGCGGCGGCTACTACCGGCCGATGAACTTCCACCGCGGACGCCTGGCCCTCGATGCCGACGGCCAGCTGATTGCCTGGCACCAACGGTTGGTCGGCCAGTCGATCATGATGGGGACCCCCATGGAGGCTTTCATGGTGGAGAACGGGGTCGACGCGACCTCGGTCGAAGGTGTGGCGAACCTGGCCTACGACGTGCCCAACCTGCAGGTCGAGCTGCATACGCCGGAGGATATCGGCGTGCCGATCCAGTGGTGGCGCTCGGTGGGGCATACGCATACCGCATTCTCGACCGAATGCCTGATCGATGAAGCGGCGGTGGCCGCCGAGCAGGATCCGGTGGCGTTCCGTCGCGCACTGCTGAGCGAGCATCCTCGCCACCGTGGCGTACTGGATCTGGCGGCGGAGAAGGCCGGCTGGGACCAGCCGCTCGAGCCCGGTAGCGATGGACAGCGGCGCGGCCGAGGGGTCGCCGTGCACGAGTCCTTCAGTTCCTTCGTCGCGCAGGTCGCCGAGGTCACGGTCGAGGAAGACGGCAGCTATCGCGTCGACCGGGTCGTGTGCGCGGTGGATTGCGGGGTCGCCGTCAATCCGGACGTGATCGCAGCGCAAATGGAGGGCGGGATCGGCTTCGCTCTGGCGGCCGCGCTGCATGGCGAGATCACCCTGGAAGACGGGGTCGTGCAGCAATCCAACTTCAACGACTATGAAGTCTTGCGCATCAACGAGATGCCGGCGGTAGAAGTGCACATCGTGCCGTCGACCGAAGCCCCCACCGGGGTTGGCGAACCGGGCGTGCCGCCGCTTGCCCCGGCCGTCGCCAATGCGCTCTTCGATGCGTGCGGCGAGCGGTTGCGCAAGATGCCGTTCGCCCGACGGCTCTCGGTCTAGCCCCATGCAGCATCTCGATCTCGAAGTGATTGAGAGCGGCATCCGCTGGAGCCGGATGGGCGAAACCCTGTGGCTGTGCACGGTACTGGCGACCTATGGTTCGTCTCCCCGTGCGCCGGGGTCGCTGCTGGTGGCGTGCCGGGACGGGCGTCATGCCGGCTCGCTCTCGGGAGGCTGTGTCGAGGAGGACTTCCTGTCGCGGCTTGGGGCCGGCGATTTCCAGGCGCCCCTGCAGGTGGTCCGTTACGGCGAGTCGTCGGACGATCAGCAGCGCCTGAAGTTGCCCTGCGGCGGCATCCTCGAGGTGCTGATCGAGCGCATGGAGGCAACGCCGGGCACGTGGCAGCACCTGGCCGCGCTGCAGGAGGCGTTGCACGGCCAGCAGCGGTTGATTCGCGAGGTCGACCTGACCACGGGCGAGGTCGACCTGCAGACCGAGGCCCCGCCGGGCGGCAGTCGCGACCAGGAGCGGCCGCGTGTCGAGCGCCAGGGCGAGCGCGTGCGAATCCGTATCGGCCCGTCGCTGAGGCTGGTCATCGCGGGAGTGTCGCCGGTCTCGGTCGCGTGCGCCGAGTTCGCTCGTACCCTGGGCTTCGAGGTCGTGGTCTGCGACCCTCGCGAGGAGGAGATCGAAACCTTCTCCGTCGCGGGTGTCGAGCGACGCCCGGTGCTGCCGTCGATGTATCTCGCTGGCGAAGGCTGCCACGCCTCGACGGCCGTGGTGGCGCTGACCCACGATCCGCGTATCGATGACCTGGCCATGATCGAAGCGGTGCGCACGCCGGCCTTCTATATCGGCGCGATGGGCTCGCGCCAGACCTCCGCGGCACGCGCCGAACGCCTGCTGCGCTCGGGTGGGCTCAGCAGCGAGGAGGTCGCGCGTATTCATATGCCGATCGGCCTCGATATCGGCAGCAAGACGCCCGCCGAGATCGCCCTGTCGGTCATGGCCGATATCGTACGTGTCTATCACGGCAAGCCGCGGTAGCGGCTCTGAGCACGACTACACTGGGCTGGCCAGAAGATTGCCCATGGTCGCCTCTCGTTGCTGGGCAATTTCCTGGTTGGGCGGCGCGCCGAACAGGCGACGATATTCTCGGCTGAATTGAGACGGGCTGTTGTAGCCGACCCGATGGCTGGCCGTCGACGCGTTCACCCCCTCGCTCAGCATCAGCCGGCGCGCCTCGTGCAGGCGCAGTTGCTTCTGGAACTGCAGCGGCGACATCGACGTCAGGTCCTTGAAGCGATGATGGAGCGTGGACGGGCTCATATGCACCGCTGCGGCCAGGTCCTCGATGCGCAGCGGCTCGGCATAGTGCAACTTCAGCAGTTGAATCACCTCGATGATGGATCTGCCCTGCCCATTGATGCCGGCGAGATCGCGCAAGCGATGTCCCAGTTCGCCGCACAGTACCCGGTAATGGATCTCGCGCAGTATCAGCGGTGCCAGCGCGGGAATGTCGTGAGGCGTATCCAGTAGCCGCACCAGGCGCAGCACCGCATCGGTCATCGAATCGGACATGCGCGCGACGAACAGGCCGCCGCGCTCGTCGCTGTCGTCTGTCGGCTCGCCCGGATCGTACTCCAGAAGCAGCTCGCCGAGCATGGCGAGATCGATGTCGAGCCGCGCGCACAGGTAGGGCGCCTGCGGGCTGGCCTCGATGATCTGGCCGGTGACCGGCAGGGCGAGGGATACGACAAGATAGTGGAGCGGGTCGTAAATGAACGGCTGGCTGGCCAGCTCCATGCGCTTGCGGCCCTGTATCGCCACGAACAGGCTGGGTTCGGTGACGCACGGCATGGGAGCCGTCGTCTCGCTGACGCGAATCAGCGTCAGCGGCGCGATGGCGGAGCGGAAGAAGCCATCCTCGGGCGCCAGGCGTAGCGCCCTGCGAGTCAATTCCGACTGATACAAGTGTTCGGACGGGCCGCTCTCCAGACTAGTCTCAAGGGCGTGAACTGAATGATCCGTCATGGTCATGTTCCCTTTCGGCACAGTTTGTACCTTACTCCTTCCATTTGACCATGTGCCAGACCCGGTGATGTCGTTGATGAAACTCTGCGAGAGCGTTATTGGCATCGCCCGGGGGCTCTTAGTCCGCTATGTTAGGCTATGCCCGAAAACTGGCTGCACTCGGCCATACGGCGTTAAAAATCAGCTAAAAGTACTCATTTACACCCCGTAAACTCCGTATTTTCGCCGATTTTTGCCTTGTCTGGCCTTCGCTCGCCGACTTTTCAGATAAAGCCTAGGGTATCGTTTTTTGCACCGATAATGTGCAGGCTAACAGGGAGGAACGTATGTCACCGTCGCTGCGGGGCATTCTGTACATGTGTGCCGGCGTGCTGTGCCTCGCCATCGGCGATGCCATTGCCAAGTGGCTGGGCGAAGTGCATTCGCCGCTTCAGATCATCTTCTTCCGCACCCTGGTCTCGCTGCCGCTGATCGCACTGTTGGCCCACTATGGCGGTGGGCTTACCAAACTGCGCACCCGTCGGCCGGGGGTGCATCTGGTCCGTGGCCTGATCTACACCGGCACCATGGGCTGCTTCGTGCTGGGGTTGACTATGCTGCCACTGGCCGAGGCTACGGCCATTGCCTTTGCTGCACCGCTGTTCGTCACGCTGCTTTCGGTGCCGCTGCTCGGCGAGCGGGTCGATCTTCAAGTCGTGGCGGCTTCGCTACTGGGCTTTGCCGGCGTGATGGTGGTGGTGCGGCCGGGCGGCGAGGGTTTCCACCCCGGTGCGTTGGTCATGCTGGCCGCGGCGGTTTTCTATGCTCTGCTGATGATCACCTCGCGGCGCTACGGTGGCCGCGAACACCTTTGGGCGATGGTGTTCTACATCACCCTGGTACCTCTGGTGATCACCTCCGTCACCTTGCCGTGGGTCTGGCAGACGCCCCATCCCTGGCATTGGCTGGGGTTCCTCGGTGCCGGGGTGATCGGGGTGGGTGCCACGGCCTGCATCACCATGGCCTTTCGCTTCGCCCCGGCGGCCATCGCCGCACCCTTCGACTACACCGCCATGCTGTGGGCGGTGCTGCTGGGCTGGTGGTTCTGGGGCGAGATGCCGGATGTCTGGGTGTTCGTCGGCAGTACGCTGATCATCGGCAGCGGCCTGGCGATCGCCTATCACGACCGCCGGACGACCCTGAAGCGCCGCCCCACGTCTTAAACGCGGTTCAATCGCCAGCGCCGCCAGTGGCGGGCCACCAGCCCATGCCGGGGGGCCGCCAGCAGGGCGACGAGGAACAGGCTCGAGGCCACCAGCACGATGGTGCCGCCCGAGGCGACATCCAGTGTCACCGAGAGCACCAATCCCACCACGGCGGAGGTCACGCCGACGGCGACCGAGATGGCCAGCATGGTGGTGAAGCGGTCGGTGAGCAGGTGCGCCGTGGCCCCGGGAGTGATCAGCATCGCCACCACCAGGATGATACCCACGGTTTCCAGGCTGGCGACGATGGTCAGCGTCAGCAGCATGATCAGCCCGTAGTGGATGGCGCCGGTATTGAACCCCAGCGCCTGGGCCTGCTGCGGGTCGAAGGTGTAGAGCAGCAGCGGGCGATAGGCCAGCCAGATCGCCAGCAGTGCCACCAGGCTGGCCATCAGCGTCAGGATCAGCGCCGAGGTCTTCACGCCCAGCACGTTGCCGAACAGGATGTGCATCAGGTGGGTGCTGGTAGCGATCTTGCTGATGATCACGATGCCGAGCGCGAAAGCAGCGGTGAACATCAGCCCCATGGCGGCATCCGACTTGATGCGGGTGTGGCGCTCGATGGCGCCGATGCCCAGCGAGGTCAGTGCGCCGGTGACGAAGGCACCGATGAAGAACGGCCAGCCCAGCAGGTAGGCGATGGCCACGCCGGGCAGCACCGCATGGGAGATGGCGTCACCCAGCAGCGACCAACGCTTGAGCACCACATAGCAGGAGAGCAGCCCGCAGATCGCCCCCACCAGCACCGAAGTGAGCAGGGCGCGCTGCATGAAGCGGTATTCGAAGGGGGCGGCCAGGTTATCAGGCAGCAGGTTGACCGCCATCATCAGCAGCGCCGTCAGCGCATCGATCACGCTCAGGGCGAATGGCTCAAGCTGCGACACGCGCACCTCCATGCCTGGCTTCGGGCGCCCCTACCGCCAGGCGTGCCAGCATGGCGTCGCTGAGCATCTCGTCCGGCGTCCCCATGCCGACCAGCATACGGTTGATCAGCAGCACGTTGTCGGCATGGACGCGTGCGCTCGGCATGTCATGGGTCACCATGATGACGGTGCGCCCGGCGTTGCGCTCGCGCTCGAGCGTCTTGAGGATCAGTGCCTCGCTGGGAGGATCCACGCCCGCCAAGGGTTCGTCGAGCAGCAGAATCCTGGCTTGCTGGGCCAGGGCGCGCGCCAGCATCACGCGCTTCTTCTGGCCGCCGGACAGCGCCCCGATGGGGCGTGCGGCGTAATCGGCCATGTCCACGGCCTCCAGGGCGGCTTCCACGGCCTGCCGATGGCTGGGGTTGGCCCAGTGTCGGGGCACCAGGCGCTGCCACAGCGGATCCTGGCGCATCAGGCCGTAGCGGCCGGTCAGCACCGTGTCGCGTACCGAAATGGGAAAGTCCCACTCCATACGCTCTTGCTGGGCCATGTAGGCGATGTTGCCGGCACGGCGCTGAGCGGCGGGGCTCTCGCCGAGAATCCGCAGTTCGCCACGCAGCGGCGCAAGGCTGCCGATCACCAGGTTGAGCAGGCTCGACTTGCCGGCACCGTTGGGGCCGACGATGGCCGTCCACTGCCCCTGTGGCAATGACAGGGTAATGTCCTCGAGCACGGTCTGCTGGTGGTAGGCCGCGCAAAGCCGGCGTGCCTGCAGCGCCGGAACGGAGTCAGTCATGTTCGCCTCCCAGGGTATCGAGCAGCAAACGGGCGTTGTGACGCAGCATGCCGGCATAGTCCGGTGCTTCGCCCTCCGGCTCGCTGAGGGAATCGACATAGAGCGGACCGGCGATCTCCACCTGGGTCTCGTTGGCGACGCTGCGCACGTGGCGATCGGAAATCGTGCTTTCCCAGAAGATGGCGGCCGGACGGCGCTCCTCGATCTTGTCGACGATGCGCATGACCTGATTCGGCGAGCCCTCCTGCTCGGCATTGTTGCCCCAGATGCCGTCGTGCTCGAAACCGAAGGCGTCGGCGAAATAGAGGAAGGCAGCTTCACTGGTGATGAGCAGGCGCTGCTCCTCGGGAATGTCGGCTAGGGTCTGCGTGAGTTCGTCATGCAGGGCGTGCAGCGACTCCTCAAGAGCCTCGGCGCGTGCCTGGAAGGCCTCGGCGGCGTCCGGCCGGGCCTCGGCCAGGGTGTCGGCGATCACTCGCGCGTACTCGGCAGCGGCACGTGGATCCATCCACATGTGCGGGTCGGGCTCGCCGGCGAAGTCGCCGGTGGCGATCGGCTGGGTGGCGTAGCCGCTCTCCTCTGCCAGGGCGATCAACGGCACGCCACTGCCCACCGTGGCCTCGACCTGGCCGAGCCACTGCTCGAGGCCGTAGCCGTTGTAGAACACCACGTCGGCTCTCTCGAGGGCGATGAAGTTGCTCGGCACCAGCTCCCATTCGTGCACCTCGGCGCCAACCGGGGTCAATACATCGACTTGGGCATTGTCACCCGCGACCTCGCGTACCAGGTCCCCCAGCACGGAGAAGGTAGCCGCCACTCGCAGCGGCGATTCCTCGGCATGGGTCGCGGTCGGCAGGGCCAGCGCGAGGGCGCTGAGCAGCACCAATCCCTTGGGAACCGGCATCGGTCACTCTCCTTTGGCGGCGGAGCCGTTGAATGTGGGTTGTTTCGTTTCAGCGAGTTTCTAAGTGCATGGCTAGTATTTTAGCCAAGGTTAACTTGTAGGGTAGTAGGAATTCTCTATCGGTGCACGGTTGCTGCCCTATCAGTACTTTGGCTATATTGGCGCGATGACCGACTCCCCGAACGATGTGACGCCGGATCGCCTTAGCAAGGCGGACGCCCTGCCGCCGAGCGACCAGCATGCGCAGCAGTACGCCGCCGTGCGCAACGCCCATGAAACCGAGCTTATCGAAGATTACGTGGAGCTGATTGCCGACCTGCAGGAGCACCAGGGGGAAGCACGTTCGACGGACATCGCTGCCCGCATGGGGGTCAGCCAGGCCACGGTGTCGAAAATGGTGACCCGGCTCAAGGCGCTGGAGCTGGTCTCCAGCAAGCCCTACCGTTCACTGTTCCTGACCGAGAAAGGGGAAAAAATGGCGGCGATGTCGCATCAGCGACACGCCATCGTGCTGCAGTTCCTGCGCGCCCTCGGTGTCAGCGACCGTACCGCACGCATCGATGCCGAAGGCATGGAGCACCACGTCAGCCAGGAAACCCTGGACGTCATGCAGCGCTTTTCTCGTGAGCAGGAGAGCCGAAGCTCCTGAGAGCCGGTTCTCCGCACCCACGCTTCTACTGTTCTTCAGATCTCTTCTTCAATCGGCGAAGAACGCCCGTGCGGCGGCTTCCGGGTCCGGCTGCCCACAGATCGCCGACACCACCGCCGGCCCCTTGGCGCCGGCTGTGCGCACTCGTCCGGCGTGTTCCGCCTTGAGCCCGCCGATGGCCACCGTCGGCAGGGGGCTGGCCGCCACCAGGGCTGCCAGACCCTCGAAGCCCAGCGGCGTGGCGTGGTTTTGCTTGGTCGAGGTGGCGAACACCGGGCCCAGGCCGAGGTAGTCGAGCGCGTCCGGGTCGAGGCGGGCGAGCTGGTCGTGGGTCTGCACCGAGAGGCCAAGAATGGCCTTCTCGCCCAGCTCGGCCCGCGCTGCGGCCACGTCGCCGTCGTCCTGGCCGATATGCAGGCCATCGGCACCGCTCGCCACCGCCACCGCCAGTCGATCGTTGATGATCAGCGGCACGCCGCTGCCGGCCAGCGCCGCCTTGAGGCGCCGCGCCTGGTCGATCATCTCGCCGTCGGAGGCCTGCTTGTCGCGCAGCTGTACGATAGTCACACCGCCACGCACCGCGGCCACCACGGTTTCCACCAGGCCACGTCGGGCGCAGAGTTCAGGGTCGGTTACCAGATAAAGAGAAAGGTCGAGGCGCATCGAATCACCGATGAGATTGGTGTGCCCTCATCTTACCTCTACCGTGCGGCGAGTTCATGGGGCGGGGCTGGCGGCGCCCAAAAACCTATCCTGCCAGTAGTCGATATGCAGCGGCACACTGGTGACCTTGCGGCCACTGCCCGGGGCGTGAATCATCTGTCCGTTGCCGCGATAGATACCCACGTGAGTGGCCTTGCGCCGGTCGCCGAAGAACAGCAGGTCGCCGGGCTGGGCGCGGTCGACGGCGGGTAGTGAGCGAAACTGCTCGTCGGCGGTGCGCGGTACCTGGATGCCCGCCGAACGGTAGGCCATTTCCACCAGGCCCGAGCAGTCGAGCCCCTCCGCGGAGTTGCCGCCCAGGCGATAAGGAGTGCCCAGGGCGTTCTTGGCGGTGGCGAGTATCAGCGCCCGCTCGATGGAAAGAGCATCCGAGCCGGGCCGCGGGTCATGGGTGGCCAGGTCGCGGCTGGCGCAGCCGGCCATGAGCGCCAGTAACAGCAGCCATACCGCGACGCGGCCATGGCGCCATAGGCAAGACGGGTCGGTGGGACGAAGCCAGGGTCGGGTCGGCATGGGGGTCGCTCGTTGATTGTCTGCGTCCTCCTACTTTAGCGCGCAGCGTAGCGGAGTGGCAGCCGTCTGCGGCTGGAAAAAAACCGGGGCGGGACGCATTATCAAGCGAAGACCGATACGACGACCGAGGAGAGTCGCATGAGTTTCAGGGGCGAACGGCATCCGGGCGTGAAGACGCCCTCCGCGGATTCCATGGGTTTCCGCCTCAATCACACCATGCTGCGGGTCAAGGATCCGGAAAAGTCGCTGGCCTTCTATACCGGCGTGTTCGGCATGCGCGTGCTGCGCCGGCTCGATTTCGAGGAGCTGGGCTTCTCGCTCTACTTCCTGGCCAAGCTGGAGGAGGGCGCGGAGGTACCGGAGGACGAGGGAGAGCGCACGGTGTGGACCTTCCGCCAGACGGGGCTGCTGGAGCTGACCCACAACTGGGGAACCGAGACCCAGGCCGACTTCGCCTACCATGACGGCAACGCCGAGCCCCAGGGCTTCGGCCACATCTGTTTTTCGGTACCCGACCTGGAAGCCGCCGAGGCCTGGTTCGATGCCAGCCGGGTCACCTTCGTCAAGCGCTCGGACCAGGGCAAGATGAAGAACGTGGTGTTCGTCAAGGATGTGGACGGCTACTGGATCGAGGTGGTCCAGGCCGACCGCCTGGCCCAGTTGGGCGACTGACTGCCGCACGCCCTCAGGCGAAGGCGTAGAGGTCCATCGCCAGCACGCCGTGCTCGACGCTGTGGTGCAGGCGGCTGGCCTCGCCGCCCGCGCCCAGCGCCACCAGCAGCGGCTGGAAGTGCTCGGGCGTGGGGTGGTTGCGCCGCGCCTGCGGGGCGGTTTCCCACGCGAGCAGGGCATTGCGCTCACCGCTCGTCAGCTTCTCGTGTATCCAATCGGTGAACTCGCCGACCCAGGCCGGCATCGGCGTACCCGCTGCCTGCATCTCGGCGAGATTGTGGGTCAGGCTGCCCGAGCCAACGATCAGCACGCCTTCTTCCCGCAGTTTTGCCAATTTCTCACCCAGCGCTATCAGATCCTGGTTCGACCAGGTGACCGGCAGCGACAGCGACACCACCGGCACGTCCGCCGCAGGGAACATCAGCGACAGCGGCACCCAGGCGCCATGGTCCAGGCCGCGCTCCACCGGCACGGCATTGAGCTCGCGCGCCAGGCGCAGTGCCAGCTCCGGCTCGCCCGGCGCCGGGTACTGGCATTCGAAAAGCGCACGGGGAAAGCCGCCGAAGTCGTGGATGGTCTCGGGCCGCGCGCTGATGCTCACCAGCAGGCGCTCGCTGGCCCAGTGGGCCGACACCACGACGATGGCCTTGGGCGAGAGCGTCGGACCGAGCTCACGCAGGAAATCGTGCGCCGGCCCCGGGGTAAGGGCCAGCATGGGTGAGCCGTGGGAAAGAAAGAGGCTGGGTAACATGGCGATGCTCCTCGTCGGACGGCGCCGCGGGGCGGCGCCGTCCTGTGAATGATAGGAGGCGGAGGATGGCGGAGCGAACGCCGCTCAGGCGAAGCGACGGTTGAGCACGAAGCTGCCGCTACCCAGCCCTGCTTGTACCACCAGCGCAACGGCCCAGAACACCGGGTACTCCCAGCCGCCGCCCGGGTTGGAGAAGACCCAGCCGTTGCCGGCATGCACCCAGGCGGCGCCGAGCAGCACCGGGATCAACGCCAGGCTCACCCAGCGTGTGTAGACGCCGAGCAGCAGGGCCAGACCGCCGCCGACTTCGGCCAGAATGGTCAGATAGGCGATGAAGCCGGGCAGGCCGATCGACTCGAAATAGCCGACGGTGCCGGGCACGGTGAAGACGAATACCTTGAGCAGGCCGTGGGCCAGGGCCATGACGCCGAGCGACACACGCAGCAGGGCGGTGGCATGGGCCTGAAGGGATTGGGTCTGTGAGGCGTTGGCCAGCGTGGGGCTGGCTTGCGTGGCTTGTGTCTGCATGGGAAGGACTCCGTTGTTGTCAGGGATGCCTTCACTCTACGCTGCACGCTTGCAGGGATAATCATCGCTAGGCGAACAACATCATTGCGCGAGAGGCGACAATCCCATCTCCCGTTCCCATTCGGGAGGATCTCCCCACGCCTCGGCCAGGAAATCGAGCAGACGTTCGACCTTGGCCGGCAGGTGGCGTCGCGCGGGGTAGACGCCGTGGATACCGATGGTCACGCTGGCTTCCTCGATCAGCAGCGGCACCAGGCGACCGCTCCTGATGCTTTCGTGGATCAGGAAGCTCGGCTGGTGGGCGATGCCCAGCCCGGCCTCGGCGGCCTGGGTCAGCACGTCGCCGTTGTTGCTTTCCAGCGGGCCATGGACCGCCAGGCGCTCACTGCCGAACTGCCAGTCGGTGCCGCTGGCCGTGCGGTAGCGCAGGCAGCGGTGCTCGGCCAGTTCGGCCAGCGTGCGTGGTTCGCCGAAGCGCGCCAGGTACTCGGGCGAGGCGCACGGTATCATGCGGCAGCGCGCCAGGCGCCGCGCTACCAGGCTGGAATCCGGCAGTTCGCCGATGCGAATGGCGAGGTCGTAGCCCTCCTCCAGCAAGTCCACCCGGCGATCGTTGAGGTCGAGGCGTACCTCCAGGGCTGGATGCACGAGCATGAAGCGGGCGATGACAGGGGAGAGAAAGCGCATGCCGAAGGACATCGGGCCGTTGACCCGTAGCCGGCCGCACACCTCGGTGCTACCGGCGCCCAGCTCGGCTTCGGCCTCTTCCAGTGCCTGCAGGATGCCCTGGGCGCGGGCCAAATAGCTCTCGCCGGCCTCGGTGAGGTGCAGGCGCCGGGTGGTACGCTGCAACAGCCGCACGCCCAGGTGGCTCTCGAGCTCCATGATCAGCCGTGAAATCCGTGTGCGCGACAGGTCCAGCGTCTCGGCCGCTCGGGTATAGCTGCCGAGTTCGGCGACGCGCACATAGGCGGTCATGGCATCCAGCAGGTTCATGGTCCCTCCTCGCGCTGCGTCAGTAACCCGTCATTTCCAGATAGCCCATGCCCTTATCTTCCCCGCTATCGGCATCGCGCGCGACCACTTCGCCCTCCCAGTAGGGCACGCTGGTGTCCATCCAGCGTTCGGCGTGGGGTGCCTCGACGATCAGCTCAATGCCGGCGCGGGGAACATCAAGGCGCCAGCGGGTCGGCACCTCGCGCCCCGCGACCTGCTGCGTTTCGAGCGGTCTCATGGCGATCTCGTCCGGCGCCAGAGCGGTGGGCTCGCCTTCGGGCGAGATCCAGGTGCCCGAACGGTAGTCGCCACCGTCCTCGCCGCCACCGCGCAATTGAAAGGCCATCAGCTTGTGGCCGCTCTCCAGGTGCAGCGAGAACCAGTCCCAGCCCTGCTGGCGCTCGTCCAGCAGTTGGCTGCTCCATTCGCGATCGAGCCAGCCGCGCCCGTGCACCGCGCGCATCTCGCCATCCAGCGTCACCTCGCCTTCGATGCGCCAGAACGGCTGGCTGTAGTACATCGAACCCTGGCCGTCGGCCGATTTCTGGCTGAAGCCGGCGTCGCCGTGCAGCACCAGCGGCCCTTCCGCGATCAGCGTCAGGTCATAACCGAAGCCGCCGTGCTTGTCGTTCTGGTGGGCTGTCAGCTGCAGCTCGGCGAAGGTGTTGCCCGCGTTGACCGAGCCTGGCGTTTCGTCTGGTGTTTCCCCATGGCTGGCCAACTGCCAGTGATCGATCCAGGCGCGAAAGGGTTCGGCGACCGCGCCCGCCTGCCCATCCTCGTCGCTCGAATGGCTGCGGGCGAAGCGCTCGGCCACTCGGTGGGTATCGCCCCGGGAGACCGCCATGTGCGCCATCCACAGCTGGTCGGCGGCCCAGGGGGCGGGCTCGGGGCGTGCGTCCGGGGGAGTGAGCGCCTGGCGGAACAGCGTCCACTGCAGGCCCAGCGGTTCGCCGCGCTCGTCCTCGAGGTTGGCGGTGAGGTACCACCATTCGATGCGATAGTCCGGGTGGGCGGCGTGATCCTCGGGAAAGCGCAGTTCGATACGTTTGTCCGCCTGGGCGAAGCTGCCGGCCTCCTCCCCCAGCCCGGCGAAGCCGGCGGGTTCGCCGGGCGGCGTTGCGTCGCCACAGCCGGCCAGCGTCAGCAGCAGGAGCGCGACTACCAACCAGGGCCTCATGTGCCGCCCTCCTCGGCCAGCAGGGCGCGGGGCGGCGTGCGCCACAGGCGGACCGCGGGCAGTGCCGCGGCGAGCAGCGCCACCGCGCCGGCGGTCGCCAGGGTCAGGACGATATCGCCAGGGAAGACGTGCAGCGGCAGGCGCCAGCCGAAGGCGGCCACGTTGATCACCGCCACCAGCCCCAGCGCGAGCAGGCTTCCCAGCGGCACGGCGAGGGTGCCGACGGCCAGCGCCATGCCACCCAACTGTGCCAACTGTACCGTGACCAGCCGGGCACGCGGTACGCCCAACGCCCACAGCGGGGCGAGCTGACGCCGGCGCTCGCCGGCCTGAGCCAGGAGACTCGCAAGCAGGGCCAGGGCGGCCACCGCCAGGGTCAGCACGCTCAGCGCCCGGGTGATGGTGAAGGTGCGTTCGAAGATTTCAACGGACATGCGTTTCACTTCGCGCTGATCCACCAGCGCATCGCTGCCGAGCTCGAAGCGACCACGCAGTGCGTTACGCAGAGCAGCTTCATCGGCGCTGGCGGCGAGCACGATACCGATCGAACTGGGGGAGGCGGCGAAACGCTCGGCCAGCTGCGGTGTGGCCAGCAGCACCTCGCCGCGGGTGTTGCCGTAGTCGGGATAGACGGCGGCTACTGTCAGCGTCTCCTGCCCACCCGGGGCCGTCAGCGTCAGGCGGTGGCCTGGCGCCAGGCCCTGGTCGATGGCCAATTGCTCGTTGACGAACGCCTCGCCCCTGGCGAACGACTGCCAGGCGGCGTCGCGGCCGGCCTGGGTACTTAGCAGCGGCCAGCTCGGGATCAGCGTCGCGCCGGGGGTGATGCCGTAGAGGCCGACCGGCAGCTGCAGCGAGCGCAACCCTTCGGGGCTAGCGATCTCGAGCAGGGTGGCCTCGGCATGGCGGGTCGGCAGCAACTCGTCGACCTCGGGGCGCTCTGCCAGCCACGCCTGCACCGCATCGAACTGCTCTGGCGCCGGGCGCAGGTAGTAGTCCGCCACCAGGCGCTGGTCGAGCCAGTCGAGGAAGGTGAGGCGAAAGCCGCCGACCATGCTGCTCACGCCCAGGTTGGCGGAGAGTGCGATCAACAGCGCCATCATGGCGAGCGCCAGCCTGGGCAACTGCAGCTGCAGGTCGGCCAGTGCCCATTGGGCCAGCGGCCGGCGCCGAACCAGGCGGCCGAGCCCGGCCAGGATCAGGGCGATCAGTGGAGGCAGCAGCAGGGCGCTGGCCAGCAGCAGCGAGGCGACCAGGCCGAAACCGACCAGCAGCCCCTCTCCGGCGGGCTGGCGCGAGAGCCATATCCACAGCACGAGCCCAACCGTCGCGACGCCGCCTCCCGCCAGGCTCATGCCGCGCAGTTGGCGGTAGAAGCCGGCGCGCCAGGCCTGAGCCTGGCCCAGCCCCAGCACGCTCAGCTTGGCGGCTCGCCACAATACGCCGCTGCCTGCCAGCAGCAGCCCGCCCAGGGTGACGCCGAGCCCGCCGAGCCAGTAGTGCCAGGGCAGATTGAGCGTGACCGCCACATCGGCGCCGTAGAGGCTGCCCAGGGTGGCCGCCACGTCGGGTAGCAGCACGCGCGCCAGCCACACGCCGCTGACGATACCGGCCAGGGCGCCAATGACTCCCAGCAGCAGAAGCTCCAACGTCAGCAGCCCGACCAGGCCGCGCCCCGACACGCCGAGCGCACGCAGCGTGCGCAGCATGCCCAGACGCTGCTCCAATGCCAAGCCCAGCGCCGCCTGGACGATGAACAGCCCCACTACCAATGCCAGCAGCGCCATGGCGGAGAGATTGAGATGGAAACTCTCGCTGAGCTGGCCGGGCGAGACCAGCGTCGCCGCCCGGGTTATTACCAGCCCCTCGGGGGCGCGCTCCAGCGCGCCGGGCGCGGTGACCAGCCGCGACAGCCGCTCGCCGCTATCGAGCAGGGACGCCGCGGCGGCGATATCCATCACCAGGGTGCCGGGGGGCAGTGTGGGGGAGAGCGCCAGCGGCGGCAGCCGGGCCTCGACCAGACCGGCCAGACGCGGCTCGGCGCCGCTTGCCTCACCAGCGCTCAGCCCCAGCGCGGGCAAGGTGTCCGGGGCGATGCGGGTCTGCCACGGCGGGGTGAGAAAATCGGTCAGCTCGCCCTGGCTCGAGGCGGCGGCGAAGGTACTGTCGCCGGGCAGGGTGAAGGGGTCGATGCCGATCACCGTTAGCCGGGTGCCGTCCGGCGCCTCGATGGTGCCTTCGAGCAGCGGCGAGACGGTCAGGCCGGCGCGGCGCAGGCGCAGGAAGTCGTCGCGGGTGAGCGTCTCGCCGTCGCGGCGTTCCAGGCGGTCGAGCCCGGTGGTGAATAGCGCCTCGGCGCGGGCGTAGCTGTCGCGGGCCGAGGCGTTGATCGCCTGTACGCCGCTCCACAGTGCGCCGGCCACCCACAGCCCCAGCAGCAGCATGGCGAGTTGGCCGGGGTGGCGCTTGTAGTGCGAAAGCAGTGTCGTCAGGGCGGTCAACATCAGCGCTGGCTCGCCTCCAAGCCGGAAGGCGACTCGAGCCGGCCGTGGGTCAGGCGCAGGCAGCGGTCCAGCGGGGCAGCGACTTGCGGGCTGTGAGTCACCATCAGCAGGGCGCTGCCGGCCTCGCGCACGAGATCCAGCAGCAGCTCGAGCACCTCCGAGGCGGTGGCCTCGTCGAGGTTGCCGGTGGGCTCGTCGGCGAGCAGCAGGGCGGGGCGCGGTGCCAGCGCACGGCCGATGGCCAGGCGCTGCTGCTGGCCGCCCGAGAGTTGCTCGGGGTAGCGCCGCTCCAGGCCGGCGAGGCCCAGTCGCGCCATCAGGTGCGCTGACCATTCGGCTTGCTCGCGATTGGCCAGGCGCGCCTGCAGGCGCAGGTTGTCGCTCACGTTGAGGCTCGGGACCAGGTGGAACTGCTGGAACACCAGGCCCAGGGTATCGCGGCGCAGCCGGGCACGGGCCGGCTCGTCCAGGGCGGAGAGCGAACGTCCCGCAAGCAGCACCTCCCCGGCATCCGGCAGGTCGAGCCCCGCGGCCAGATGCAGCAGGGTCGACTTGCCGCTGCCGGACTCACCCATCAGCGCCAGGCTCTCACCGGAATCCAGGCGCAGGTCGACCCCCGCGAGCACCGCAAGCGGCCCTTGGGGCGTGGCGTAGGTCTTGTGAACCTGGCGGAGTTCGAGCATGGCGGCTCCCGTCGATGGCGCTACCGATGATCCCTTGGTCGCAGAGCATCTGGCCAAGGCTGCGGGTAACTTACCATGGCGGCCCACCGGGTGCCGCCAGGCAGGAATTTATGGGAGTGGGGCTTGACCGTCACGGTATCCATGCATTTCGTCAACGAGCTGTTCCGCGGCGTGCCCGAGAGCGAAGCGGCGCGCGAGGCGTATCTCGCGCGCGCCGGGATCTCGCCGTTTCTGCTCAGCGCCCCTCACGGCCGGGTGACCGTGGAGCAGTTCGCCACGCTCTACCGCCTGCTGGTCAACGAGCACGACGACGAGACGCCGGGCTTCTTCGCCAGGCCGCTGCGCGGGGGGACGCTGAAACTGCTTTGCCTGAGCGTGCTGGAGGCGCCGACACTCAAGGTGGCGCTGCACCGCTACACGCTGTTCTTCCGCATCGTGCTGGACGACTTCGGCTACGAGTACAGCGTCGATAACGGCTTGGCGCGGGTGGCGCTGGTGGAGCACCAGCCACCGATGGGCAGTCGTATTCTCATCCACGAGCTGATGCTCAAGCTGTTCCACGGCATCAGTTCGTGGATGATCGCGCGCAAGATTCCGCCGCTGATGATGGAGTGTGCCTACGAGCCGCCGGCGCATAGCGCCGATTATCTCTACTTCTATCCGGGCAAGGTGAGTTTCGAACGGCCGCAGACCGCCATCTACTTCGATGCCGCCCTGCTCGAGCAGCCGATCCGCCAGACCAAGCAGCACCTGGGCGCCTTCCTGCGCCGGGCGCCGGCCGACTGGTTCTACGTCTCCTTCGCCGATCGCCTGGTGTCGCACCGGGTGCGGGAACACCTCGCGCGGCACCTGGCCACGTCGGGCTCGGTGCACGACGTTGCACGGGCGCTGCACATGTCGGTACGCACCCTGGCGCGTCGGCTGGCCGACGAGGGCACCCACTTCCAGGCGGTGAAGGACGAATTCCGGCGCGACTTCGCCATCCAGGCGCTGACCCGTTCCGAACGGCCGCTGCCGGCCATTGCCGACGAGCTGGGCTTCACCGACCTGGCCTGCTTCAGCCGTGCCTTCAAGGGGTGGACGGGGAACTCGCCTGCCGCCTATCGGCGGGCAATTGCGGCCTTGCCTCAGCCTGCCTTGGCTTAGTTTTCCTTTCGAAACTGATGCGGTGACTTACCTGTCCAGCGCTTGAAGGCTCTTCGAAAATTCGCACTGTCGCTGAACCCCAATCTCGCGGCTATGTCCTCAGTACTCATTTTCGTGGCCAGCAAGTACTCGGCTGCCAAAGTGCACCGGGCATCATCCAGTATTTCCCTGTAGCTCGTCATTTCTGCATCCAGCTTTCTTCTCAGGGTGCGGGTAGTGATGCATAGCAGGTTGGCGACGGCTTCCATGCTGGGAAAGCTGTTCGGTGACATCATCAAGATTTGATAGACCTCTCCGGTAATCCCCGATGACATCTTGGCCTGTCCAAGAAGCTGGTTACACGTCTCCTGAAGCAGCTTGATGGAGAGCTGATTTCCTAATAAAGGGGATTGATCGAGAATTTCTTTAGGGTAGTGGATTTCACTCGTCTCTTGTTCGAAGTGACAATCACACCCCAGGTGTTTTTCATGTATCTCTACAATGTCGGTTCCTGGATAGGAAAGCAGAGCCCTCATCGGCGTCAAGCTGGGCCCCACCGCGTCACGAATATGTATGATATTTTGCGCTACTTGTTGTTGTATCAAGAAATTGCGTGTCTTGATATTGGTGATGTAAGAATAGGCTTCCCTGAATTCAAAAATGGCAGCCTCGTCAGACTCTCGCCAGGTCATATGCATTGTCGGCGTGGCCAAGGGATGATATTTCACGCCAAAATTGAAGTAGTCTCTTATGGTTGGACTCGTGAGCAGGGCGTAACCGTACATACCGTAAGCGGTCAGATGCAATCTGGCAGCAGTTTCAAATGGAGTCGAAAGATTCGCACCCGCCTCGATGACGTTCGTGCAGGCATCGATGTACTGCTTTATCGAGACCAGGGTGGCGGGGTCCGTGAGGGCTTCCTGGCTCAAGCCCAAACCCCTCAGTACCTCCCCGACAGAAATGCCCTGCTCTGCCACAGCATCCACCAGGGCGACTATTTTGTATGGGGCATAGATCTTTTGATTCAACAGGTTGGATTGAAAGCTGGGCATGCGGAGCCTCGGCAAGAATGTCCGAAAAAGACCTCATGAAGACCGTTTTCGACCTTCCCTGATCCTAGGATACCTTTGTAAAGTGGCGCTGGACAATACGGCCCGCAGCACGAAAAGGGCTTTCCATGGCCTTACGGAAGCTCATTGCTGGTGGCTTGATGCCTCAGAACCTCCTTATGAGGAGTTTTCAAGCAATGAGCTTTAGCAGGGCTTATGTGTCCGGGACGGTTAATAACTCACGACATGAATTCCGCATCAACCCACCGAGCCCCGGTAAATACAAGAAAAATAATCGTTGAAATTCCAAAAGCCGGTTCAAGCTGACTTAATCGAAAGGAAAACAACATGAGACCTCAGCACGCCATTATCCTCACTGGGTTCGCCCTCCTGACTTGCTTTGGCGCAAGTGCCCAAGCCCAGCAAAGCTGGACCATGACCTCTACTTGGCCGGACAGCATCGATGCGGTCAAGATCGATCAGCACTGGGTGGAACTAGTCAACAAGCTGGCCGGTGACGAGCTTCAGATCGAGTTCCGCGCCGGCGGCACATTGATGCCTGGCACCGAAGTGTTCGATGCCACCGAGACAGGCAGTATCGAGGCCGCCGGCGACTGGCCCGGTTATTGGGCGGGTCTCAACCCGGCGTTCTCGCCGCTGGCCTCTACCCCCAGCCTGTTCAATGCTTTGGACTACCTCAACTGGATCCAGCAGTGGGGCGGCCGCGAGCTTTACCGGGAGATCTACGGCCAGTTTGGCTTGGTTTACCTACCTTATGGCGTGTTGAATAACGAGTCTGGCTTCATGGGCCGTACTCCCATCGAGAGCCTGGCCGACCTGGACGGCAAACGCTTGCGTATCGCTGGCCGTGACCAAGGGCGTGTGATGGAGCAATTGGGTGGTTCCCAAGTGACACTTGCCGGTGGTGAGGTTTACCAAGCGATCGAGCGTGGCGTAGTTGACGCTGCTGAGTTCTCCGCACCGGGGATCGACTACAGCGTAGGCTTGGCTGAAGTGGCGGATTATTGGGCCACGCCGGGATGGCATCAATCCGCAACCGTGTTCGGCGTGATGATCAACAAGGACGCCTGGGACGCCCTCTCCGAGGAGACCCAGGAGAAGCTGGAGATCGCCGCCGATGCCACCCTGGCTTGGTCGCTGGCCTGGTCCGAGCGCCAGTCGACCGAGGGTACCATCAAGTTTCAGGAAGCCGGGGTGGAGATTTCCACCTATGGCGCCGAGGACATGGCGCGCATCCAGGAGATTACCAATGAGGTGATCGTGCGCGGTGCCTGTGAGCACCCGGACCATGCCAAGGTCTACCACTCCATGATCAGCTACCTGCAGCACTACGCCAACTGGCGCGATATCTCCGTGCCCTACAACATGAGCCGCACCATGGACAACCTCCCATCCCTGGATGAGCTCGAGTCCTGCATGAACCAATAAGGGCCGCGGGCGGGGCCTGCTGGCCCCGCCCTCCGAGAGAAACGGTGCCTCTTGCGCCGAGCCTCGTGAAGACCTCCAGATTCGAGATCCTCATCATGAAAGTCATTGCCAGGGTCATAGACGCCCTCAACGAAGGGTTCGGACGCCTGATCGCCCCACTACTTGCGGCAATCACGCTGATCGTGATCTATGACGTCGCCCTGCGCCTGCTCACCGGGCGACCCAGCGACTGGGCCTTCGACATCACCAAGATGCTGTTCGGCGCCCACTTCATGCTGATGGCCGCCTACGGCCTGCGCCACCATGCTCATGTCGAGGTCGACGTGCTCAAGCGCCTGTTCTCGCGCAGGAAGCAGGCCGCACTCGAGATACTCGGCTATCTGATCTTCTTCGTGCCATTCATCTGGTTGTTGCTTACCTACGGGTGGGACTTCTTCGCGCGTTCATTCGACCGCAGCGAGACCACCTACGGCATGGTATCGATCCCCGTTTATCCGGTGAAAGGCGTTATCGTCCTCACCGCCGTGCTGCTCATGCTTCAAGCCGTTGCCATCGTGATTCGTGCCGTACAGGAACTGAGCGCAAAGGAGGCTGCATGAGCCCCGAAATGCTCACTCTGTTCATGTTCGGCGGCTTGCTCGTCGGCCTGTTCATGGGGCACCCGCTGGCTTTCGTGCTGGGCGGTGTCGCCGTGATGGGCGCCCTGTTCGGCCCTGGTATCAAGGTGCTTGGTACCTTGATCAACAACATCTATGGCAATTCCATGGACAACTACGTCCTGGTGGCCATTCCGCTGTTCGTGCTGATGGCGCGCTTCCTCAACGACTCGGGGGTCACCGAGAAGATGTTCGAGTCGATGCGCCTGCTGCTGGCCAACCTGCGCGGCGGCCTGGCGCTGACCGTGGTCATCGTCTCGGTGCTGCTTGCCGCGACCACCGGCATCGTCGGCGCTTCGATCGCGGTGATGGGCATGATCGCCTTGGTGCCCATGCTCAAGTACTCCTACAACAAGGAGCTCAGCACCGGTGTGATCATGGCCAGCGGCTGCCTGGGCATCCTGATCCCGCCGAGCATCATGCTGATCCTGATGGCGAGCTATTCGCCGGTGTCGGTGGGGGCGCTGTTCGCCGGGGCGCTGGTGCCCGGCGTGATGCTCGGCATGATGTATGCGCTCTACGTGCTGGTGATCTGCTACTTCAAGCCGAGCTACGGCCCGCCAGTGCCGGCTGAAGAACGCGCCAATGTGTCTACTGGCGAGCTGTTGGGCATGTTGTTCAAATACGTGTTACCGCCGATGGCGCTGATTCTCGGCGTACTGGGTTCGCTGTTCCTCGGCATCGCCACGGCCACCGAGGCCTCGGCAATTGGCGTAGGTATTGCTTTCCTGCTGTTCCTGATCTTCGGTGATCGCAAGCTATCTACCTGCTACCGCACCCTGATCGACGCCAGCAAGACCACCACCATGGTGATGCTGGTGCTGGTCGGCGCCACCGCTTTCACCGGAGTGTTCTCCCGCGGCGGCGGCATGCAGGTCATTCATGAGATGGTCATGGCCATGCCCGGCGGCACTACCGGTGCGCTGATCCTGATGCTGCTCCTGGTCTTCGTCCTGGGCATGTTCCTCGACTGGACCGGCATCGTGCTGCTGAGCTTCCCGATCATGCTGCCGATCGTCGCCGACATGGGCGTGGACGTGCTGTGGTTCGTGGTGATGGTGGCCGTGGTACTGCAAACCTCATTCCTCACACCGCCGTTTGGCTATGCACTGTTCTACCTGAAGGGCGTGGCGCCCAAGGGGGTCGAGACCGTCGACCTCTACAAGGCGGTGATCCCCTTCTGCGCGCTGATCGTGTTGGCCTGCTTGCTGATGGCGTTCTTCCCGGTGCTTGTCACCGGTCTGCCTTCTGTACTGGTCGGCAGGTGAATCAGAACGGTTCTGAGTTTCCAAGGAGTAAACGACGATGAAAGTCATCGATAGTCTGATTCCACGCCCGGGCCTCCGGGTGCTGATTACCGCCGGCGCCAACGGCATCGGCTTGGTCATGGCCCAGGCTTTCCTTGAAGCGGGCGCTCGGGTACACGTCTGCGATATCGATACCCAGGCATTGGCGGCATTGCCCGAGGGTATCCGCCACACCCTGGCCGATGTCAGCCAGGAAGCCGACGTCGACAGGCTGTTCCGTGATGCCGCTGCCCTGGGCGGACTTGACGTGGTAATCAACAACGCCGGCGTTACCGGGCCCACCGCCGGCATCGAGGAGATCGATGAGGATGCCTGGACACGCACCATCGATATCAACTTGAACGGCCAGTACCGGGTCGCGCATCGGGCCGTTCCGCTGCTGCGCGATAGCCAGGGCGTACTGATCAACCTCTCCTCGGTGGCCGGCCGCCTGGGCCTCGCCTATCGCACGCCCTACACGGCCAGCAAGTGGGCCATCGTCGGCCTGACCAAGAGCCTGGCCTCCGAGCTCGGCACCGAGGGGGTACGGGTCAACGCCATTCTGCCCGGTATCGTGCGTGGGCCTCGCATCGAGCGGGTCATCGCGGACCGGGCCGCCAAGTGCGGGCTCAGCTACGCCGAGATGGAGAAGGAGTATCTCTCCGGGGTTTCCATGAAACGCATGGTCGAGCCCACGGACATCGCCGCCATGGCTCTGTTCCTGTCCGCTCCCGCCGGCGCCAATATCTCGGGCCAAGCGCTGAGCGTCTGCGCCAACGTCGAATCGCTGTAAACGACACCTTCAGGTAGCGCCGCCTGAACGCTGGCACCGAGTTTCCGGTGCCAGACGGCTCGCCTGTGCCCTGTTGCAACGCTCCCGATGGCCCATCGCTACTGACCGATCGCATCTGGACCTGACATACCTGGAGAGACCCCATGGCATCGCAACGCAAGGTCATCATCACCTGCGCCCTGACCGGCGCGATCCACACCCCTTCCATGTCACCGCACCTGCCGGTCACCCCGGAGGAGATCGCCGAGGCGGGAATCGCCGCCGCCGAGGCCGGTGCCGCCATTCTCCATCTGCATGCACGTGACCCGCACAGCGGCAAGCCCACCCAGGACCCGGCGGTCTTTGAGCGCATCCTGCCGCGCCTCAAGCGTGCCACCGACGCCGTCGTCAACCTTACGACGGGCGGTAGCCCCCACATGAGCGTAGAGGAGCGCATGCGGCCGGCCATCGAGTTCAAGCCCGAACTCGCCTCGCTGAACATGGGCTCGATCAACTTCGGCCTGTTCCCCATGCTCAAGCGCTACGACCGCTTCCAGCACGAATGGGAGGTGGAGCACCTCGAGAAGAGTCGCGACCTGGTGTTCAGGAATACCTTCTCCGACATCGAGAAAACCCTGACGTCGGGCGCCCAGAGCGGCACGCGCTTCGAGTGCGAGTGCTACGACATCGGCCACCTCTACAACCTGCGCAATCTCATGGATCGCGGCTTCATCGACGGTCGCGTTTTCGTGCAGAGCGTCTTCGGCATCCTCGGCGGTATCGGCCCCCATCCCGAAGACGTGCTGCACATGCGACGTACCGCCAATCGGCTGTTCGGCGACGACTATGAGTGGTCGGTGCTAGGGGCGGGCAGCCACCAGATGCGGATTGCCGCCCAGTCCGCCGCCATGGGCGGCCATGTGCGGGTCGGCCTCGAGGACTCGCTGTGGCTCGCACCGGGCAAGCTGGCCGAGAGCAATGCCAGTCAGGTGACCAAGGTGCGCAAGATTCTGGAAGGGCTCTCCTTGGAGATCGCGAGCCCCGACGAGGCTCGCGAAATGCTGCAGCTGAAAGGCGCCGACAAGGTCGGCTTCTGACGAGATGAGAGGACGACGAATCACATGAAGATCAACGACAAAGTCATTGCCATCACGGGGGGAGCTCGCGGCCTCGGCTATGCCATGGCGCAGCGCCTCGGCAGCCAGGGCGCAAGAGTGGCCCTGCTGGACAGAAGTGCGGAAACCCTGGACGAGGCGGTTTCCGCGCTGACGGCCCAGGGCATCAAGGCCCACGCATTTCCGCTGGACGTTGCCGACGAGTCATCGGTGGTCGAGGCGTTCGCCGATATCGCCCAGCGACTGGGGGCGGTGGCAGGCTGCGTCAACAATGCCGGCATCACCGACGACGCGCTGTTGCTCAAGACGGAAGAGGGTGCAGTCACAAAACGTATGTCGATCGAGTCGTGGAAGCGAGTGATCGACGTCAACCTGACCGGCGTCTTTCTGTGCGGCCGCGAAGCGGCGACGCAGATGGTCGAGACGGGGCAAGGGGGAGTGATCGTCAACATTTCGAGCATCTCCCGGGCGGGCAACATGGGTCAGAGCAATTATGCGGCCGCCAAGGCGGGGGTGCATGCGCTCACGGTGACCTGGGGCAAGGAGCTCGCCAGGTACGGCATTCGCACGGGCACGGTGGCGCCTGGATTCATCGAGACTCCCATGACGGCCGCCATGCGTCCCGACATGTATGAAAAGGTGGCTGCCAGCGTGCCGCTGAAGCGACTGGGCGAGGCCGACAACATCGCCCAGAGCGTGGCGTTCATCTTCGACAACGACTACTTCACCGCAAGAATCATCGAGTGTGACGGCGGCTTGAGACTCTGACACTTCGACTCACCACGATGCTTCCGGCGGCGTGCGGCTATCAGCAGCGTTCGATCAGCAAGGCGATCCCCTGGCCGCCGCCGATGCACAGGGTGATCAGCCCATAGCGGCCGCCGGTACGCTCCAGCTCGGCCAGTGCCTTGATGGTGAGGATGGCGCCGGTGGCGCCAACCGGATGCCCCAGCCCCACGGCACCGCCGTTGGGGTTGAGCCGCTCGGCAGGGAAGTCGAGCTCACGTGCCACCGCCATGGCCTGGGCGGCGAAGGCCTCGTTGGACTCGATCACGTCGATATCGGCAATGCTGAGCCCGGCCTCGTCGAGGCAGCGGCGCACGGCGGGAATCGGCCCCAGGCCCATCACGCTGGGCTCGACTCCCGCAGTGCTGGCGCAGATCAGTCGGGCTCGCGGTGTCTGTCCGCGGCGACTGGCTTCGTCGGCATGGGCCAGCACCAGGGTGGCGGCGCCGTCGTTGATGCCCGAGGCGTTGCCGGCGGTGACCACGCCCTCCTTGGCGAAGGCGGGCTTGAGCCGGGCGAGGTCTTCCAGCGTGACGCCCTCACGCACGTGTTCGTCACGGTCGAACTGCCGTTCGTTCTTGCCTTCGCGCACCGTGACCGGAACGATCTGCTCATCGAAGCGGCCCTCGGCGATGGCGCGGGCGGCCTTCTGGTGGCTTTCCAGGGCGAAGCGGTCGATTTCCTCGCGGCCGAGCCCGCAGCGCTTGGCGATGTTCTCGGCGGTCACGCCCATGTGGCCGCTGCCGAAGGGGTCGCTGAGTACGCCGAGCGTCAGGTCGGTGACGTTGGCGTGGCCCATGCGCAGGCCGTTGCGCGCCTGGGGCGGCAGCAGGTAGGCGCCGCGGCTCATCGACTCGGCGCCGCCGGCCAGGGCCAGGCGGCTGTCGCCGAGCACGATCTGCTGGGCGGCGGAGAGTATCGCCTGCACGCCGGAGCCGCACAGGCGGTTGACGTTGAACGCCGCCGCGCCTTCGGGCACGCCGGCCTCCAGGGCAATGTGGCGGGCCAGGTAGGCGTCCTGCGGTCCGGTGGTGATGATATGGCCGTAGACGGCGTGGTCGATCTCGCCGGCCTCGACGCCGGCGCGGGTCAGCGCCTCGCGGGCGGTGACGGTGCCCAGCTCATACGGGGCGAGCCCGGCCAGGCTGCCGCCGAAGCTGCCGATGGCAGTGCGGGCACTGCCGAGTATGACGACGGAATCGAGCCGCATGGAGTTCTCCTCTCTTCTTGAATTGCCCTTCTGAATTGCCTTGAGCAAGCGATCAGGCGGCGTCGCTCTTGCCGAGCAGCGAGCGGGCGATCACTTCCTTCATGATTTCCGAGGTGCCGGCGTAGAGGGTCTGCACGCGGGCATCCAGGTAGAAGCGCGAGATCGGGTATTCCCGGGTATAACCATAGCCGCCGAACAGCTGCAGGCAGGCATCGATGGTGCGGCACTGCATCTCGCTGAGCTGCAGCTTGAGGATGGCGGCGTCGGTGGCGCTCATCTCGCCGCGGCGATGCTTCTCCACGCACTGCTCGAAGTAGGCGCGGCCCATGTCGATCTGAGCACGCACCTCGGCCAGGGTGAAGCGGGTGTTCTGGAAGTCGCCCACGGCGCGGCCGAAGGCGCGGCGCTCGCGCACGTAGTCGAGAGTCAGCGCCAGTGCGCCTTCCATGGCCCCCAGCGCCTGGGCCGCCACGCCGAGGCGCTCACGGGGAAGCTCCTGCATCAGGTAGGTGAAGCCGGCGCCGGCCTCGCCGAGCATGGCGTCTTCCGGCAGGCGCAGGTCATCGAAGAACAGCTCGGCGGTGTCGCTGGCGTGCTGGCCGATCTTCTTGATCGGCTGGCCGCGGGAGAAGCCCGTAAGGGTGGTGTCGACCAGGAACAGCGACACACCGCGGGCACCGGCAGCGGGGTCGGTCTTGGCACAGACGATCACCAGGTCGGCCACCTGACCGTTGGTGATGAAGAGCTTGCTGCCGTCGAGCCGCCAGCCGTCTTCGGTACGGCTGGCGCGGGTCTTCATTGCCGCCAGGTCGCTGCCCGCACCGGGTTCGGTCATGGCGATGGCGCCGATCGCCTCGCCGCTGGCCATGGCCGGCAGCCAGCGTTCGCGCTGGGCCGGCGTGGCGATGTGCAGCAGGTAGGGCATGACGATGTTGGCGTGAATGTTGTAGGCACTGGCCAACCCGCCGAAGCCCTGCCGCGAGGTCTCCTCCAGCGCCAACTGGACGATGGCGAAGTCGGCACCGCTGCCACCCAGCTCCTCGGGCAAATCGATACCCAGCAGGCCGGCCTCGCCGAGCTTCTGCCACAGCGAGCGCGGCATCTCGCCGGCGGCCTCCCACGCCTCGTAGTGGGGCGCTACTTCCTGCTCGAGGAAGCGGCGGATGGTGTCGTGGAACAGCGGCGTCAGGTCGTCTTGCGGTGCCGTCATGGGTCAGCTCAGCTCCTTGCGCAGGTGGCGCTTGAGAATCTTGCCGGCGGTGCTCTTGGGCAAGGCCTCCGCGAACAGGATCCGCTTGGGCACCTTGTAGGGCGCCATGTGGGCCTTGGCGTGGACGATCAGCTCCTCTTCGCTCACCTCCATGCCCTCCTTGCGCACCACTACGGCAGTGATCGCCTCGATCCACTTCGCGTCGGGCAGGCCCACCACGGCGACCTCGGAGACGGCCGGGTGCTTGAACAGGCCCTCTTCCACCTCACGGCTGGCCACTACCACGCCGCCGGTGTTGATCACGTCCTTGATGCGGTCGACGATGTACAGGTAGCCCGCTTCGTCGAAGTAGCCCACGTCGCCGGAGTGGAACCAGCCGCCAGCGAAGGCCTCCTCGTTCATCTCGGGCTTGTTCCAGTAGCCGGTAAGCAGCTGCGGCGAGCGGTGGACGATCTCGCCGTGCTCGCCGGGCGGCACATCGTTCATCTCCAGATCGACGATGCGTGTTTCCACCGTAAGGATGGGACGGCCCGCCGACGCCGGGCGCTCGGCGTGCTCCTCAGGGCGCAGCACGGTGGCCAGCGGAGCGATCTCGCTCTGGCCGTAGCAGTTGTAGAGCCCTACGCCGGGCAGGCGCTGCTGCAGTTCCTCCAGTACCGGCACCGGCATGATCGAAGCGCCGTAATAGGCCTTCTTCAGCGTGGAGAGGTCGAAGGTGTCGAAATCGGGATGGCGCAGCAGGCTGATCCATACCGTGGGCGGGGCGAAGAACGAGGCGATGCCCTCGCTTGCGATCTGCGCCAGGCAGTCGTCGGGCAGCGGCGCCATGCGCAGGTGCACCGGTGCGCCGAGCAGCAGCGCCGGCATCAGGAAGACGTGCATCTGCGCCGAGTGGTAGAGCGGCAGGGCGGCCAGCATCGGCTCGTCGGCCTTGATGTCGAGCTCCACCATGCAGGCCATGTACTCGGCGAGCAGCGCCTGGTGGGTCATCATCGCCGCCTTGGGGGCTGCCGTGGTGCCCGAGGTATAGAGCAGTTGGGCCAGGCTGGAGGCATCGATTTCGATGTCCGGTTCGCTGTCATCGCTATCTTCATCGAGAGCCACCTGCAGCACGTCGAAGCTTTCCGACGCTTCCGCATGCAGGGTACCGGAGAGCGTGAGGGGGAGACCTTCGCTGGCCTTGGCCACGTTCTCGGCCAGGCTCGTATCGCTCAACAGCCCGGCGGCGCCGGACTGCTCGAGAATGTAGCGCAGCTCGTCGGCGCTCAGGGCGAAATTGACCGGCACGTGCACCAGGCCGGCGCGGGTGGCGGCGAGCCAGGCGATCGCGTAAGCGTCGGAGTTCTTGCCGTAGGCGGCCAGGCGGTCGCCCGGGGCCAGGCCCGCCTTAAGCAGGCGGTTGGCGACCCGGTTGACCGCCCGATTCAGCTCGGCGTAACTCCAGCGCCGGCCCTCGAAGGCCAGCGCCAACTTGTTGCCATGCTTGCGTGCGCTGCGGCTGAGTGCCGTGCCGATGGTGTTCTGCTGGATCCTCATCTCGTCCTCCTGTTCAGGCGCCGTTGACCAAGTGACACTGGCTTTCGGAAAGTGGGCGGAAGGCTTCCTCGGCGGGGATGGTGCGCACCACGCGGAACAGGTCGTCCTCGTTCTGCGACTCTTCCGGGGTCTTCACCTCGACCAGATACATGTCGTGGACCATGCGGCCGTCCTCGCGGATGTAGCCGCCGGTGGCGAAGATGTCGTTGATCGGGGTTGCCGCCATCTGCCGGCGCACGGCCTGGGCCTCATCGGTGCCGATGGCATCCACCGCCTGGAGATAGTGCAGGGTGCTGGAGTAGAGCCCGGCGTGGACCATGGTCGGCATGCTGCCGGTGCGTTCGCGGAAGCGCTCGGCCCAGGCGCGGGTCTCGTCGTTGAGGTCGTAGTACCACGCCTTGGTGAATTGCAGCCCCTGGGCAGCGTCGAGGCCGATGCTGCGCACATCGGTGCTGAACAGAACCATGCCGGCCAGCACCTGGCCTGCCTGGGTGATGCCGAATTCGCCGGCGGTGGTGATGGCATTGATGGTGTCGGCGCCAGCGTTGTTGAGTGCGATCACGTCGGCCCCGGAGGCCTGGGCCTGCAGCAGGAACGAGGAGAAGTCGCTGCTGGGGAAGGGGTGGCGCGCCTTGCCCACGATAGTGCCGCCGTTCTCCAGTACTACGCGCTCCACGTCGCCCTCCAGCGCGTGGCCGAAGGCGTAATCGGCACTCAGCAGGTACCAGTTAGCGTGGCCTTCCTGGGTGATCGCCTTGGCGGTGCCGTTGGACATCGCCCAGGTGTCGTAGACCCAGTGGATATGGTTGGGCGAGCAACTCTCGTTGGTCACGCCGGAAGAGACCGCGCCGTTGACCAGCCCCAGGCGATTCTCCTCTTCCAGCAGCCGCACGGCGGCCAGGGTGACCGAAGACGCCACCAAGCCGGTGACCATGTCGACGTTGCGCTGGTCGATCCACTCGCGCACCACGCTCGAGCCCACGTCGGGGCTGTTACGGTCGTCGGCGCTGAACACCTCGATGCTGGCGCCGGCCACGCTGCCGCCGACATCCTCGATGGCCATCTGGATGGCATCCAACCCCATGGGACCGATGGGGTCGCGGTAGGGGCCCGACATGTCGGCCAGGTAACCGATGCGGATCTCGTTGTCGGTGATTTCGGCCTGTACCGTCTGGCCGGCGAACAGAAGGGAAGCGGCGAGCGCACCCAGGGCGAAGCGGCGTGTCGTTGTCATTGTGTGGCCTTTGGATTGTTTTCTTGTATTTGGCGTTAAATGCGCGTCTGTGGATAAACCTGTGTGTAATTTGGTGAACTTTTGTGCAAAGGGTGTGGGCTGCCTGTGAGAGGCCTGCTGGCCCTTGGCACGCCCGTTCATGGTAGGAAGAAAGCGATGGGTCAGGTTTACCCATCGCGCCACATTTTTTGCATTTCGTGCCAATCTTTCCTTGCCGCGAAGCGGTTAAGGCATGAGTCGTGGGGTAAAAGGAGGTCGAAGAGGCGTGCTCAGGGTCGACTGACGAAGGAGCCTGATCGGAGCGGTGACGGATCGTGCCAGGTGAGCACCAGGGAGAGGGCAAAAGTGGCGCGTGCAGAACGAGTGGGAAGAGAGCCGAAAAAAGCGGAGGGCTATTCCCTCCGCTCATGTAAGGCATCCGGTGGCGGGAAGGGTTTAGGTGTTGCCGGCCCAGACCGCCACCCCCTGGGTCTCGACGTAGACAGCGTAGAGCGACTGGCTGGCGGTCATGAACAGGCGGTTGCGCCTGGGGCCGCCGAAGCAGACGTTGGCGCAGGGCTCCGGCAGGTGGATCTTGCCGATCAGGGTGCCGTCGTCGGCATAGACGTGAACGCCGTCGTGGTCCTCGGCATCGAACAGGCCGCCGAAGACCGCGCCGCACCAGAGGTTGCCGTCCATGTCCGCAGCCATGCCGTCGATGAAGCCCGGCCCGACCTCGGCGAACTGGCGCTCGTTGGCCAGGCGGGTGCCGTCGTCTACGACGTCCCAGACCAGGATCTGGTGGGGATGGCCTGGGGTGTGGGTGCCACCCGTATCGGATACATAGAGGCGGGAGTAGTCGGGCGAAAAGGCGATGCCGTTGGGCTTCATGACTTCGGCCATCTTCTCCACCTGGCCGCTGTCGGGGTCGATTCGATAGACGGCTTCGGGCAGTTCGAAGTCGGCGATATGACCTTCGTAATGCATCAGGATGCCGTAGCCCGGGTCGGTGAACCAGATGCCACCATCGGGGTGCACGATGACATCGTTGGGGGCATTGAACGGCTTGCCCTCGAACTCGTCGGCCAGCACGGTGATCGCACCGTCATGCTCGGTGCGGGTCACGCGACGCGTGTCGTGCTCGCAGGAAAGCAGCCGCCCCTCGCGATCCCGCGTGTTGCCGTTGGAGTAGTTGGACGTCTGGCGGAAGACGCTCACCTCGCCGGTGTCCTCGAGCCAGCGCATCTGGCGGTTGTTGGGGATGTCGCTCCAGACGAGAAAGCCGCCGTCACCGAAATAGACCGGCCCCTCCGCCCAGCGGAAGCCGGTGGCCAGGCGCTCGACCGCCGCATTGGCCAGGCGGTAGGCACCGAAACGCTCGTCGATGACCTCGATGGCCGGGTCGGGATAAGACACCAGAGAGCCGTCCCAGGGGCGCTCCTGAGCGAGTAACTGTCCAGGCTTGAGCACTGCCGCTGCGCTTGCGGCTGCAGCCGCCCCGAGGAAGGTGCGCCGCGACAGGTGAGCGGAAGGCTTCAGTTCCTCGGACGCATATTGAGTATCGTCGTGCATGCTTCATCCTCTTCTGGTTGTTGTGCAAGGATTCAGGCCCCTGGGCGGCGGGTTTGTTGTTATCGGAATAGCGTAGGCATTGCGGTTCCGCCGCAAAGGTAGACAGCCATGGCATAACCAACCAATACGCATTGGCCGGTTGAACGATATACAAGTCGTTATGGATAGGTGATGCGGAGGGGAGCCATGCGACAGCAGGGTGGCGACGGAGGTCGGCAGGCGCGACTAAAGTCGTGCCTGCTGCTGCGCTTTCTAGGCCGCGACGAGCAGCGCCTCGGTTACCTGGACGGTAACCGAGGCGCTGCTTGGCTCATGTCATTCTCTTCCTAGTGATCGTGATCGTGGCCGTGATCGTCGTGGTCATGGTCGCTATGGCCGTGATCATCGTGGTCATTGTGGCCCGGCTCGGCCAGGGCGTCATGCAGCACCTGGGCGTTGTGGCGCATCATGCCCAGGTAGGTGCTGGCTTCGCCTTCGGCCGCCAGGGCATCGGCATAGAGCGTGCCGGCGATGGGCAGGCCGGTCTCCTCGGCGAGCTGGTTGATCACCGCTGGGCTGGTCATGTTCTCGTGGAACAGGGCGCGTACGTTCTGCTCGCGAATCACGTCGATCAGCTGTGCCATGTCGGCGGCGCTGGGCTCGGCCTCGGTGGAGAGCCCTACCGGCGAGAGGAAGCGAATGCCATAGGCGTTGGCGAAATAGCCGAAGGAGTCGTGGCCGGTGATCACGCTGGTGGAAGCCGGCACTTCACCCAGGAGCTCGCGAATCTCGGCGTCGGTGGCTTCCAGCTCGTTGATGTAGCGCTCGGCGTTCTCGCGGTAGGCGGCCTCGTTGTCCGGGTCCGCCTCGATCAGGCCATCGCGGATATTGCCCACATAGACCTTGCCCGTGGCCAGGTCCTGCCAACCGTGCGGGTCGTCGTCGCCATGGTCATGGTCGTCATGGTCATCGTGACCGTGATCATCGTGCCCATGATCGTCGTGGTCATCCTCATGGTCGTCGTGACCGTGAGCATGCGCATTGTCCTGACCGTGGTAGTCGAGCTTGTCGATGCCATCGCTGGCCGTCACCAGCGGGCCGCTGTAGTCGCTGGAATCGATCAGCCGCTCCATCCAGCCTTCGAACAGCAGGCCGTTGAACACCACCAGGTCGGCATCGGCCAGCGAGCGAGCATCACGCGGGCTGGGGGAGAAGACGTGAGTATCGCTGTCGGGGCCGACCAGCGAGGTGACCTCCACATGCTCGCCGCCCACGTTCTGCACCATGTCGGCCAGGATGCTGAAGCTGGTCACGACCTGAACGCGTTCGGCAGCAATGGCGGCAGGCAGCGCCAGCATGGCCGAAGCGCCCAGCATCAGGGCAGCGGATGTAGCGTGTCGCATGGAAAGCCTCCTCAAGTGGTTTGGTTTTTTCATTCAGTGCGGTTCTGGCGTGCCGAGGGGTACGGCATGGCGCTGCAGCTTTGCCCTCAGGCTGTGATGCCGGCCGAGCAGGGCGGAGAGCACGTAGCCAACGCCTGCCAGCAGGATGATGGCCGGCCCCGAAGGAACGCTGAGATGGTAGGAGAGCAGCAGGCCGCCGAGGCTGGCGACAGCGGCCAGCAGGATGGCGACGGTGATCAGCCCCTCCAGGCGCTTGCTCCAGAAGCGCGCCGTGGTGGCCGGCAGCATCATCAGGCCTACGGCCATCAGGGTGCCCAGGGTCTGGAAGCCGGCGGTGAGGTTGAGCACCACCAAGCCGAGGAAGATGCCGTGCACCAGGCTGCCCTGCATGCCCTGGCCGCGCAGGAACAGCGGGTCGAGGCATTCGACCACCAGGGCGCGGAAGATCAGCGCCAGGGTGATCACGATCACGCTGCTGATTGCCGCGATCAGCACCAGCGCAGTGGAGTTCACCGCCAGGATCGAACCGAACAGCACATGGGTGAGATCGACGCTGCTGCCTCCCAGCGAGACCAGCATGACACCCGCTGCCAGCGAGATCAGGAAGAAGCTGGCCATGGCCGAGTCCTCCCGATGCCCGGTCATTTGCGACACACTGCCCGCCAGCACCGCAATCAACAGCCCCGACATCACGCCGCCCAGGCTCATGGCCGGCAGCGAGAAACCCGCCAGCAGAAAGCCCAGTGCCACGCCGGGCAGAATGGCGTGAGCCATGGCGTCGCCGATCAGGCTCATGCCGCGCAGCATCAGGAAGACGCCAATGGGCGGGGCGGCCAGCGACAGGGCCAGGCCGGCCACCGCCGCGCGGCGCATGAAACCGTAGTCGAAGGGCGCGACCAGCCACTCGTAAAGCAGCTCCATCATGCATCGACCCCCGGAATACCCAGCGCCAGCCGTGCCGAACCGACGCTGGCAGGTTGGCTCTGCAGCACGGCCTGGGCGGTGGTCCAGCGGGCGTGCCCGCCCGTCAGTACCACTACCTCCTCCGCCAGGCGGGCCAACTGCTCCATGTCGTGCAGTACCACGATGATGGTGGCGCCTTCGGCCGCCATGTCACGCAGTACCGTCATCAGCACCTCGACGGTTTCCGCATCGACGTTGGCGAAGGGCTCGTCGAGCAACAGCAGTTCGGCTTCCTGCATCAGAGTGCGGCCGATCAGCGCGCGCTGGCGCTGGCCGCCGGAAAGCTCGCCCAGCGGGCGGTGGGCCAGGTGCGAAATGCCCAGGCGCGCCATCACCTCGCGGCCACGGCGATAGTGGCGGGCACAGTAGCCGGTGAGCGCGCCGTGGCTCGGCCAACTACCGGTCATCACCAGCTCTTCCACGCTCATGGGAAAGGTGAGATCGAGCGCCAATTGCTGGGGCAGCCAGGCGCGCCGCTCCTTGGGAACCGAGCAGATCACCTTGCCCTTCATCGGGCGCAGCATACCCATGATGCCCTGGATCAGAGTGCTCTTGCCGGCGCCGTTGGCGCCCACCAGGGCGGTGACCGCACCGTCGCGAAAGCGGCCGCTCACGTGCTCGAGCACGGTGCGGTTGGCCTGGGCTAGCTGCAGGTCGTGAAGTTCCAGGCGTGACGGGGACGTCTCGGCCATCAGCCCCACCACCCTGCCGCCCATGAGACGGCGAGCCAAAGTACGCCCAGCGGCGCGGCCGCCAGCAACAGGCGGCGCTTGGCGGAAAGCGACATCAACGAAAAGTGGCACGGCCCCTCGGGGCGATGCCGATGCGTGCGGTGTGCCATGCGTGGCCCTCGCAAAAACCAATTAAGATATAACATAACAAGACGCCCGACAAAGAGGGAGTCTTCATTGCGACCTAGATGAAAGTCAATCGGCCGATCCAAGGGCGGCAGTATCCAGAATTCAAAATAAAAGGGAACCCTCTCAGCGCAACTGGCCGGCATACCGCGACGACACGACGCGCTTTGGCCAACGGGGGCCTGTTTTCAACCCCCGGTAGGGGCCCAGAACGACCGACGCGCAGTACCCCAGCCCCGCCAGCAGGATAATGGAAGGGCCGGAAGGCAGGCCAGCGTGGTAGGACACCAGCAGCCCCGCCACGCTGGACGCCAGGGCGATGCCGATGGCAATGGCGATCATGCCTTCGAGCCGTTGGCTCCAGTAGCGCGCCGCCGCGGCAGGCAGCAGCATCAACCCGGCCGCCATCAAGGTGCCCAGCGTTTGGAAGCCGATCACCAGGCTGATCACGACCAGTACCATGAAAAGAGCATGCGTCCAGCCGGCGTGGCGCCCCTGAAGCGTCAGGAACAGCGGATCGAGGCACTCGACCACCAAGGCACGAAAGGCAATGGCCAGGCCAACCAGGATCGTGCTACTGCCAAGCGCCACCAGCCCCAGTGTACGGCCATCCACTGCCAAAATGCTGCCGAACAGGACATGGCCGAGATCCAGGGCGTTGCCCGAAAGACTGACGATGGTCACCCCGCCGGCCATGGCAATCAGGAACAGGCTGGCCATGGCGGCATCCTCCTTGAGGCCGCTGAACTGCGTTACGCCGCCGGCGAGCGCCACGGTGACCAGGCCTGCCAGCACGCCCCCGAACATCATCAGCGGCAGGGAAAAACCGGCCAGCAGGAAAGCGATGGCGACGCCCGGCATGATGGCATGCGACAGCGCCTCGCCCATCAGGCTCATGCCGCGCAGCGTCAACAACACCCCGAGAATCGGTGCCGTGAGGGAGAGCGCCAGGCAGGCTGCCAGGGCACGGCGCATGAAGACGTAGTCGAAAGGTGATGTGAGCCACCAGAGAAACGTGTCGAGCATGGAGGAGGTGTCAGGTTGCTATTGAAGAGATGTTATATCATAACAAATAGAGGCAGGCCAAGCGCTCACTCATTACCAGTGCCAGGAGGCGTCGCGCCGTTCCGCTCAGCCGTTCTTCTCAGCCGTTCTTCTCAATAGCGCAGCGCGACCCCCAACTGATTGGGCGCCACCAGCAGCGCATATTCACCCTCGAGATGCACGTCGCCGAATGAGACCCGCGCCGGCTTGAAGCGGTTGATGGCCACCGAGGCCTGGCGCGGCTGGGTCTGCAGCTGCAGCTCGCTGATCAGCATGCCGGTAGCGAAGTTGATCGCCCCGTCGCGGCCGCGGCCATCGCCCACGCCGATCAACAGCCCCGAAGCGGCATTTATCGCCAGCGAGCCCAGGCGTGCCTGCAGGCTACGGCGCTGGCGTTCCTCCTCGGCCACCGCATGCAGCAGCCGGCGGGCGCTCTCGATATCGCCATCGCCATCGCCCTCGCGCAACTCGCGGTAGGCGGCCGGGTGCGGCTGGTCATCCATCAGCGTGCCGGCCAGTGCCAGCGCCGACTTCACCACGCCCACACGGGCATCGTAACGGTCGTCGCGGTCGTCCGCCTCGCTGGCCTGGTAGGCATTGAACGCCAATGAAGTGGCGTAGACCCCGGCCCAGCCGTACTGCCACACGTTGGCCTGGCGCTCGCCGCGGGCCAGGGCGTCCTCGTAGGCCTGGTACTCCTGCGTGGGCTGCTGGGCCAAGGCCAACGGTGAGAAGAGCATCACAACAGCGCACGCGAATGGCAGGAAGGGACGACGGGGCATGAGGAATTCCTTGTCAGGTTATCGAGGGTGTGTGGTCGTTGTCATTACAGCACAAGACGAAAGCCGGGAGCGCCGAAATGGCGCACCCGGCAAAGGGCAAGCGCACCCGATTACCGCGTGATGACGACCTCCAGATATTCCGAGGGCACCACCATGGTGCCGTCCGTGGCGAGGTTGTGGGCATCGATCAGAGCGAGAATATCCGCACGTAGCGCCTGGCCGGCCTCGTTATCCAGCGCTTCAAACGCCTTCAATGTCGGCCCATAGTAGGTGCTGAACACATCCACCCAATGCTGTGGCGACTGATAGCGGAAGGTGAAGTGACGCGGCTGGGCCTCGATCGCCTGCACGTGTGGACCGAAATGCGTGTCGAGGAAATCCCGCGTGCCCCACGCCGCCGGGGAGCTCAGGCCTGCCGGCGGCGCCACGTAGCGGCCGACGGTCTTGAACAGTTGGCCGATGAAGCCCCCCGGGGTCCAGTTGGCCAGCCCGATCTTGCCGCCGGGCTTGCAAACGCGGAGCAACTCGGCGGCGGCTTGGCCCTGGTTGGGCGTGAACATTACCCCGTAGGTGGAGATCACGTTGTCGAAAGTGCCCTCGGAGAACGGCAGATTCTCGGCATCCGCCGTCTGGTAGTCGATCGCCAGTCCTTCCGCTTCGGCACGCTTGGCGGACTTGGCCAGCAGTGCCTCGACGTAATCGGTGGAGACGACCTTGCAGAATCGTCGGGCCGCGGCAAGCGAGGCGTTGCCGTTGCCGCCTGCCACATCTAGCACGGTCTGGCCGGCACGCAGGTCCATGGCTTCGCAGAGCTGCTCGCCGACGATCTGCAGGGTGACGCCGATGCGGGCATAGTCACCGGCACCCCAAACCGCTTGTTGCCTGGCCTTGATCGCCGCGTAATCGGGACCGGCGACTTGCGATTCGAGAGAGGTAGAGAGGGTCATGGCAAAACTCCTTTGATTGATTGTCATAGTGCTGCCCTCGGCGGCCCTGGGGGCGCTACCGAACGACAAACTCAGCCTATGCAGTGCCGTCGACGGCAGCTTGGGGGCCGGGTGGGAATTTGTGGGGAATTTCGTGGTGAAGACGTGGCGGCCGGCGCTACAGTGCCAACAAACGCATGCCATGCTTCTGCCCGACCAGTGCCACAACCTGCTCGGACGTCAGGTCGGGCTTGATTCGGTAGGCATTGCCCAGCGCCTGGCGTGCAAGGTCATGCCTGCCATCACGTCGGTGGATTGCGGCCAGCACGATGTGGGGCATGTAGCAGCGATCATCCCGCTGGCAGGCCAGTTCCGCCTGTTCGCGGGCGGCGCTGCGATCGCCCAGGAGCAGGTGGCCCATGGCGAGCACAGCGCCCCAGATCGATAGACGACTGTCGAGCGGGCTGATGCGAATGCCGTGGCGCAGGTGGACGACTGCTTCTTCTGGGCGATTTCCGGCCAGGTACGCAGAGCCCAGTGCCGCCCAGGCCTGGGCATTGGTCGGATTGAGCTCCACGGCCTTGCGCAGCATCGGCACGCCACGCTCGGGATAACCGATATCGGCCAACGCGCAGCCGGCGTAACCGAGTACGGTCGAGTCCATGCTGTCGAGCTGCAACGCGCATTCGGCGGCATCGAGCGATTCCGCCCAGGCCTGCTCGCGATCGCTCATCAGGCCGAAGCGGTGCCCCAGGCCACGGACCAACGAGAGGTGGGCGGCCGCCAAGGCGAATCCCGGCTCCAGCCGCCAACTGCGCCGCAGGAGGTCAGCCGCCACCGAAAAGGACTCGTGATGCCAGCCCTTGAGCGCCAGGATGCCGCTGGCCTCGAGATAGAGCTGACGTGCACTATGCTCGCCATCGATGCTGCTTACCGTTTGATAGATGGCACGGTGCAGTTGCGGTTCCAGCTTGGCGATGATCATGGGCACGCCGACATCGAGTGCATCGTACACCGGGCCGTTCAGCGCGAAGGTCTCGGCCCACAGACTAAATCCTGACTTGGCGTCGGTCAGATGTACGGTGACGCGCATGCGCTCCGCGCCTTCATTGGGCCAGGCCTGCACGCTGCCTTCCAGCACGTAATCGACACCCAGCGCCTCGTGAATCTCGCGTGTAGTCGGCGTCACCGGGCGGTCGAGATAACGCCCGCCTTGGGCGCTAAGGCGCAGTAACGGTATCCGTGTGAGGACGGAGCTCAACTCGCCGGTCAGCGCATCGGCAAACCGAACGAGTTCGGGCGTGTCGGCAAGCGCTCGCAGCGGCAGGATGAGCAGAGAGGGGTCGTTGCTGCTGATTTTCGGGGAAGCGGCAGTTGCGAAACGTCCCGGCGGAGCGTCGTCGGTATCGGAGACGTTCGCAGTGAAGCGGAAGCCGCGGCCGCGTACCGTCCTGATGTAGGTCTGTGTGTCACCGCTGTCGCCCAGTGCACGGCGCGCCTGCTTGATGCAGGAAGCGACGGTGGCATCCGAGACGATCCGACCTGCCCATACGGCATCGATCAGTTCGTCGCGACTGAAGACCCGATCCGGATGGTGAGCGAAATGCACGATCAGATCGAACACCATCGGCTCCACGCGATGCAGCTCGCCGTGACGACGCAGTTCGTAGAGCGCCGTATCGAGTTCGAAGTCGTCAAACCGGAGGGTCATGGCGTTGCGCCGTCCCAGTCGTTCCTGGATCCCGTTATTCAGGTTTAGAGTATGGTGCAGGGTGCACACAATCGCCTCGTTTCTCTGGCGATACCGAGCCGCAAAGGAGATGCGAAATGACTGTTGCCCGCCACTCGCTGCTGATCCTGTTCGGCTGGCTGCTGCTGGTCGCCCTCGTCGCGATGACCGGTGTGCTGACGCCGCCCGGCGCCTGGTACGCCGCACTCGACAAGCCGCCGCTCACCCCGCCCGACTGGGTGTTCCCGGTGGCCTGGACGACGCTCTACCTGATGATGGCCGTGGCCGCCTGGCGGGCTACGCTTCGGGTGCCTGCCGCGGAGCGCTTCACGGTGCTGTGGCCGTTCGTCGCCCAGCTAGTCGCCAATGGGCTCTGGTCGATCCTGTTCTTCGGCCTGCACTGGATCTTCGTTGCCCTGGCCGACCTGTTGCTGCTGTGGGCCCTCATCCTGCTCACGATCAGCCGCTTCGCTCGCGTTTCGTCACTCGCCGCCTGGCTGCTGGTGCCCTACCTGGCCTGGGTCGGCTTCGCGGGGTATCTCAATGCGGGCATCGGCTGGCTGAACGGGTAGGCGAGCCGCCAGTCGCCATGTCACAGCGGTTCCCGCCGGACCATGGCGCGAACCTTGTCGAACAAGTCGACTTCGCCCATCTGGCCACCCTTGAGAATGACGGGTAGCCGTTTGCCATCCGCGAAGTGCGCGCAGCAGATGGCGACGCCCGGCGACAGCTGCCCCGTATAGTCGATGCTGCGCGGGGCGAGGGCGTGGATGGCCAGGCTGGAGGTATCGCCCCCCGCCACCAGCACCGTGCCGGTGGCATGCTCGGCCATCAGGCGTGCCAGCAGCTCGGCAGAGCGCTGCGCCATGGCGGCAGGCGACAGGCCGTGGCCCAGGTCCTCGTCGAGCACCGCCAGCACGTGATGGCCCGAAGCCAGGAGTTCGTGGAGCCGGCAATAGGGTTCGTCAGGCCGGTGCGCGAGGGAGTCGGCGGGAATGACGACCTTGGCAAACCCGGTGGCGGCTGTTACCTGGGCAGCGGTCATGGGCGAACGGCTGCCGACGAACACCAGCAGGGGACCGGGCAAGGTGTCCGGCAACTGAGGTGGAGAAGCCTCGGGAAAGCAGGTCTCGGCCACGCTGCTGGGCCCGACCCAGAGCTGGGGAAACGGTGAATTCGCCAGCCGCTCCTTGAGCGCTCGCTGGTCGCTTTCGTCCAGTACGTCGCACAGCATCGGGTTGCCGGACAGCGTCTCGCCGCTGCGTAGCGCCAGGAGATCGAGCAGCGCCAGGTTCGGCAGCCCCAGGGCGTCGAAATGGCGGCGCAGGTCGGCTTCACGCATTGGTGTGACGGGGTGGTCTCGCATGACGGGGTGGCGGTCGATCCGGTGAACGTTGCCATCGCCCCCCTTGGCAAACAGGTTGCCGAACAGGCAATAGCGGCCGAGGCTTGGCTGGCCTCCCAGGATGACCGTGGTAGCCGGGGCCAGACCTTCGGTCAGCACGTGCATGGCAGCGGCGATGTTGCCAACGGCAGCGCTGCTGTCGAAGGTCGAGCAGACCTTGAGGTGAATGACCTCTGGCGCATGGGGCTTCAGGGCTTCGGCGATGTGCCGCATGGTCGCGGTCAATTCATCCCGCTCCATGCTGCGGGCTGCCGTCGCGATGCCGAAGGCGTCGAGGTCGCGCACTTCCGCCAGGGTGGGCGGGGCCAGGTAAAGCCGTGTCCTCAGGCCCGCCCGGCTCAGCGTGGCGAGCGTATCGGACGCCCCGGTGAAGTCATCCGCAACGAATACGTAGCGCATGCCTAGCGCGCTCCGAAGAAGTCGAGCGCGGCGGCAAGCGCCGGGCGCCCGGAGGTTTCCAGCGGTTCGCCGGCCTGTATGGCGTCCCAGGCCTCGCGCAGGCTCCTGACCCCCGCGGCGGCTCCGTCGGGGTGGGCCAGGATGCCGCCGCCGGCCAGGAACATGAAGTCGGCGCTGCCGGTTTCCGTCAGCGTCGTCGGCAGGGTGCCTGCCCACTGGCCGGAAGAGAACACCGGCATCACCCGGTCGTCCGAATGCCCGAGCGGCTGCAGCGAGAGCTTCGCCGCCTGGGCCACTTCCTCGGTCAGGTCGGCAAACTTGCCGCCCATGCCGTGGACATGCAGATGGTCGATTCCCGCCAGCCGGTAGAGTACCTGGTAGGCGGAGAAGTCGATTCCCAGCGCCGGGTGACGAGCGAAGGCGCCAAAGCCGTTGCGATGCCCGTGGATGGCCAGCGGCGTCGAGGCGCGCAGGCTTTGCATCGCCGAGAGACCGCACCAGTTGAGGCTGGCCATCACGCAGGTGCCGCCCTCTGCCTCGACGTGGTCGGCATGGCCGCGCATGGCATCCACTTCGTCGGAGATGTTGAAAGCCACCATCACGTCGCGGCCGCTGCGTTGTCGCCAGCGGCGCACCCGTGCCATCACCGCGCTGATCCGCTCGCGCACCGGGGAGTGGGGAGGGTTGCCGGCGATCTCGTCATCCTTGATGAAGTCGACCCCCGCTTCACACAGCCGCTCGACGAGATCGGCGGTCTCCTCGGGGGAAAGGCCGATATTGGGCTTGAGAATGGTGCCGAACAGCGGTCTCTCCTGGACGCCCAGCGCCGCGCGCGTGCCGGCCACGCCCAGGCGGGGCAGCAAGTAGCGGTCCCGGTACTCGGGGCGCAGGGTGAGCCCGGTGAGGCGTAGCCCGGTCACCTCTCCCAGGTCGAAGAGGTTGCCGGCCACCGTTGCCGCCAGGTTGGGCAGGTTGAGGCCCACGTTCTCCTCGGGGTAGTCGATCTCCACCGCCACGCGGCGCCATGGGCCCGAGACGCGTTTGCGCTCCAGGTAGGCGCTGTGCAGGCTGGGGTGGTCCTGCTCGTCGATCACCTCGACCCTGGCCACACGGGCACCGAATCGCGTTCGCAGCGCCTCGGTCTCACCTTCGACGCGCACGAAAGTGCCCGAACTCTGCTCCCCGGCCATCATTTCCGCTACCGAGCGAGGGTCAAGCGGGGTTTCCACGAGATAAGAGGCACGGATCATGCGCTGCGCCTGTCGAGCGAAGGGAAGGGACGAACCGGGTCGCTGCCATCCCAGTCCTGCGAGGCCTCGCGTATCAGGCGGAACATGTCGCCCTTGGGGCCACGCACTTCGGAAAGCTCGATCACCGTGCCGGGGTGATGCTCGCGGTCGAAATAGGCGAAACGACCGTTCTCGCCGACCTCGCCACTCATCTTGACGTTGAACCCCTGGGCTTCCATGGCAGCCAGGTCGGTGTCGTAATCTTCGGTCCAGAAGGCCACGTGCTGGAGCCCGGTGCGCCCGGCCTGGAGGAAGTCGCGGTACATCGAGGGCGCATCGTTACGCGTCTGGATCAGCTCGACCTGGATGAATCCCGAGTTGGCCAGGGCGACCGAGTTGTGAACCTCGTACCGCTGCCCCTCGTAGGTGTAGTTCTCTATCGGCACGCGCGGATTGTAGAAGAACGGGCCAACGCCCATGACCCGGGACCAATGGTCCATCGCTTCCTCGATATCCGTTACCACGTACCCCAGTTGGCGGATCGCGCCGAGATGTCTGCTCATGGAATCTCACTTCATGACAAGGTTGGGCAGCCAGGTGGAAAGGCCGGGAACCAGCGTTACCAGCGCAAGGGCTGCGAAAAGGGAAAGGTAGAACGGGGCGACGCCGCGGATGACCGACTGCAGCGGCATCTTGGTGATGATCGAGACCATGTAGAGGCTCATTCCCACCGGGGGTGTCAGTAACCCGAGCATCAGGTTGAGCACGAAGACCACACCCAACTGCTCGGGCGGAACGCCTGCCTGCAGTAGTGCCGGGGTGACGATGGGCGCAATGATCAAGATGGCCACGATGGCCTCCAGGAACATGCCGACCACCAGCAGCAGCAGGTTCAGGATCAGCAGCAGGACGAGCGGGTTTTCCGACACCTCCAGCAGCCATGCCCCGGCCCGTGCCGGTACCCGGTCCATCGTCAATACCCAGGCGAAGAGCGCCGCCGCCGCTACGACGAACAGCACGTTGGCCGTGGCCAGCACCGTGTCGCGTGTGCAGCCGACAAATCCCTCCAGGGTGAGCGAGCGATAGACCAGCAACCCGATCAGCACGGCATAGGCCACCGTCACCCCGGCCGCTTCGGTGGGGCCGAAGAAACCGCTGATCATGCCGCCTACCAGCAGCACGGGCGCGAGCAGCGCAGGCAGCGAGATCCACGCCTTGCGCCGTATGGCGGGCAGGCTGGGCCGGATGTCGTCGCGCGGCAGGTCATGCCGGCGCGCCATCACCGCGACCTGGATCATCAGTGCCACGGCCACCACGAGGGCGGGCACCACGCCTGCCAGCAGGGCGCGGATGGTCGACACCTCGGCGGCCGTGGCGAAGATGATCAGCGGAATGGAGGGCGGAAAGATGGGGCCGATGGTGGCCGCTGCAATGGTAATGCCCGAGGCGAAGCGTTGACTGTAACCCTGGTGTTCCATCTGGCGGATCTGGATGCCACCGAGCGCGCCGATATCCGCCAGCGCCGCCCCGGACATGCCGGAAAATATCAGGCTGACCAGCACGTTGACGTGGGCCATGCCACCGCGGATTCGCCCCACGAGCATGCGCAGCAGGTCGAAGAGATGGGTCGTGACACCCGTCGCACCCAGCAGCGAGGCAGCCAGTATGAACAGCGGCACAGCCAGCAGTGGCGAGCTGTCGAGGGTGTTCACGGCCCGCTGGGCGAGCACCGTTACCGGCAGGTCATGGATCAGGATGACGAGCCCCGCCGACAGGCCAAGGCTGACGGCCACCGGGGCGCCGATGAGCAGGCCCAGGGCGAACAGCATGAGCAGGGTAACGGTCATTCCTCGACCTCCCTGCCCGACGCCAACAGACCGAGGCGGTAGGCGGCCACCACCGCGAGAAAGATCAGCCCGACCAGTGCGGGCATGTAGAACCAAAGGTTCGGCATGCCCATGGCCGGTGTGGCGAAGCGCCCCGCACGCAGCAGGAAGCGATAGAAGCCGTACAGCGTCAGAACGCAGAACCCCAGCGTTGCCAGTTCGCCCACCACCAGGCAGAGCCGGCGCCCCAGGCGAGGCAGCAGGTCCACCAGTAGCGTGACCGCCACGTGCTGGCCGCGCAGCAGCAGAAACGGGGCGGCAAGATAGACCATGGCGATGCCGGCAAAGCGGGCGGCCTCATCGACCCTGGGCAGGCCAGTGTCGAACAGGTTGCGTGCCACGACCTGGGTCACGATCAGCACGGCTATGAGGACCAGCAGCACCATCGCCACCCCAAGGCACGCTTGGGTCAGCCAGGTGACCGCTCGCCCGACAATCGGCTTGTGCTCGTTCATGGTTCAGTCAACGGCCGCGATCTGCTCGTACAATTCGCCGTACTGCGCGGTGAACTCCTCGGCAATACGATCACTGACGCGGGTGCGGAACGCCTCGAGCTCCAGGCCATCCTCGGGGCCGACGATGTGCATGCCCGCTTCGCGCAGGGTGGCGAAATCCTCGGCTTCCGCCTCCAGCATGGCGGCCGTGGCGCGCTCGCGAACCTCGGCAGCGGCTTCGGTGATGGCGTCCCGATGCTCGGGCGACAGCGACTGCCAAGTGTCGTCGTTCATGACGATGACCTGAGCGGCGCTGATATGGCCGGTCAGCATCATGTGGCTCTGCACTTCATTCAGCTTCGAGGTGACGACCACGTTGACCGGGTTCTCCTGGCCTTCGACCACGCCGGTTGCCAGTGCCGTGGGCACCTCGGCCCAATCCACGGGAACCGGAACCGCGCCCATCCCTTCGACGGTGGCCATGTAGATCGGGAAGGGAATGGACCGAATCTTGACCCCTTCGAGATCGTCCGGCGACTTGATCTCCTGGTTGGTCGTCAGGTGGCGGGTGCCGAAGTAGAAGGCGTAGAGCAAGCGCACCCCGGAGGCGTCCACCAGGCCCTCGTTGAGCTCCTGCATCACGGGCGAATCCACGTCCATCACCGCCATCAAGTGATCGATGTCGCGGTACAGGTAGGGCGTATCGAATGCGGCAAAGGGAGGATAGAGCGAGCCGATAGCGCCAGCCGTGTTGTGGGAGATGGCGATCGATCCCGTCGATACCGCTTCGGCCAGCTCCTGAAGCTTGCCGAGCTGCGAATTGGGAAAGATATCCACCGCGACCTCGCCGTTGGTCTTCTCCGTGATGGCCTCGGCCAGCCACTCGGCCTGCATGCCGGCGATCGAGTTCGGCGTATGCATGTGGCCATAGCGCAGGGTGACTTCCTGGGCCGCCGCCGTGCCAACGCTCATGGCCAGCGCACCCGCTACGGCCGTCAGGCGGCCGAGCTTGTAGATATTGTTAAGCATGACGTTCTCCGGCTGATGTTTTTTTATTTATTTGTAGGTAATGATGTTCGTGCCCTACGATTCTCAAGGCTAGGGCAGGATCCTGCGAAGAGGCAATGAGGACTTCTTGATGGTTTTTGATGGAAGGCGGCCGCTGATACCGGATATTGCCGCCATGGCAGGGGTGTCGACGGCGACGGTGGATCGTGTTCTGAACCGTCGCCCTGGCGTACGGGAGGCCACGCTGCGCCGGGTGCTCGAAGCGGCCGTGCACATCGGCTACATGGACGAGGAGGAGTTGAGCAAACGGCTCGGCCCGCGCTTTGCCAAGGTGGTCTTTCTACTGCCCAGGGGAACGAACCCTTACCTCACGGGGCTCAATACGCGCGTACGCGAACTGGCGGCTCTCTCGCCCGGGCCGGTCAAGGTCAGGAGCCACTTCATCGAGAGCTTCAATCCCGATGCGTTGGCACAGGCGCTGAGGCGCTACGGCAGAAGCGCGGATACCGTCGTGTTCATGGCCATCGACCATCCACGAGTGAGGCAGGCCATCGACGAACTCGTGATGGCGGGAAAACGCATCATCACCATTATTTCGGACCTGCCAAGCTCGAACCGGCACCTCTACCTCGGTATCGACAATTTCGCCGCGGGGCGAACCGCCGCCCAGATCATGGGGCGGTTCTGTCATGTCACCTCGGGCAAGCTGGCGCTCATTGCGGCAAGCCGGGCCTACCGTGCCCACATGGAACGCGAGATGGGGTTTCTGGCCCTGACGGAGGCGAACTTCCCCTACCTGAGCGTAATCGGCCCGCACGAAGGGCACGACAACCGCGACGAGAACTACCAGAACACCTGCCGCCTATTGGAAGCGCATCCCGATATCGTGGGCATCTACAATGTGGGCGGTGCGTCGGATGGCATCGGGCGAGCACTGCGCGAATCCCAGCGTGATGCCGATATCTGTTTCATAGGTCATGGACTGACGCCCGATACTCGTAGCATGCTACTCGATGGAACGATGGATGCGGTCATCACCCAGAGTCCCGACCTGATCTATTCGCGAGCCATTGCCGTGGCGACAGGTGAACAGGCGGACATGGCCCCGGTGGCCATGGAAATCTATTTCTCCGAAAACCTGCCCGCAGCGCATCATGTGATGTGATACGAGGCAATCACTTCCAGGCACGGCCATAGGGACAAAAACCCTATTACAGCAGGAGACCCCATGCGACCGCCCCTCGACGACATCGCGCTCGACACCGTCTTCCGCCAAGCGCGCACCCACTACGGCTTCCGGCCGGAGCCCGTCGACGAGGCCGCCCTGCGCCGGCTCTACGACCTGCTGAAGTGGGGCCCCACCTCGATGAACTGCCAGCCGGCACGCTACGTCTTCGTGATGAGCGAAGAGGGCAAGTCGCGCCTGCTGCCGGCGCTCTCCGAAGCCAACCGCGACAAGGCCCACGAAGCCCCGGTCACGGTGATCGTCGCCGTCGATACCCGCTTCTACGAACACATGCCCAAGGTCTTTCCCAGCTCGCCCAATGCCCGCGAACGCTTCGCCGCAAACCCCGAAACGACCAGCGATACCGCCTGGCGCAACGGCACCCTGCAGGGCGCCTATCTGATCATCGCCGCCCGCATGCTGGGCCTGGACGTCGGCCCCATGAGCGGCTTCGACAACGCCATGGTCGACGAAGAGTTCTTCCCCGACGGCCGCTACAAGAGCAACTTCCTGGTCAACCTGGGCGCAGGCGACCCCGAGAGCCAGCGCCCAAGAGGGGCGAGGCTGGCGTTTGAAGAGGTGGCGGAGTTGGTGTGACCCGCCTTTCTCCCTATTTACCAAACTCCTCCGTATCGATTTCCGCCTGCAGCGCTTCGCTGTAACGGGCGCCAGCCACCTGGTCCGGCGTCAGCAGTTCGCTCAGCCGCGCGAGGGTGCCGGCATCCAGGCGTAGCTCATCGGCTGCCAGGTTTTCGCGCATATGCGCAATGGAGCGGGTGCCGGGGATCGGAATCACGTCGTCGCCCTGAGCTTTGAGCCAGGCGAGGGCCAGTTGGCCGGTGGTCACCTCCTGTTCGCTGGCGATGGCCTTGAGCTTTTCGAACTGGCGCAGGTTGTCGGCGCTGAAGCGCGGCATGCCGCGGCGCACGTCGTTTTCGGTGAGCTGGGTGGCTTCCGTTATGGCGCCGGCCAGGAAGCCGCGGCCGAGGGGGCTGAAGGCGACCTGTCGAGGCCTGCTCGGGTTATGCAGCTCAAGCTCCATGGCTGTCAGATTTCGGAGAATACGCCCCCTCTTTTCCTGCCTCCCATAAGTCAGTAATTACCTTGCCTCGACTGGCAGTGAAGCCGAGCTATCGAGTGGCAGCGTTGCGTCAGCCCCAGCTTCCTTGACAAAAAAAACCAGAAATTTAGCCGGTTCGGTATCGCTCGCATTCCTGGATAAACTATGAATATCCGTAGGTGACTCATAAAAGGTCTGTCCAGCTTCCAACGTAACTACATCACCACCCTCCACCTGCATTTCTACCTTTCCGTTCAGTACATAAACGAAAACATGGGCATTATGCCGGTGTGGCGCTGACAGCCCCCCTGGCTCGTATTGCACAGTCAGCATCTGGACTTGGGGAGAGTCGGGCAGGCTAGCGAGTGTTTCAGACATGAGAGGGGTTACCTCTCCCCCCATGGCGGCTCCGGCACTGCAGAAAAGTAAAACTGCCAATGGTTTAGTCGTTTTCATATCGTTTCTCTCGGTCGTTGTGGATAGAGAAAGCCATTGCTGTTGCTGTTGCGGTGCGGCTTCGTAGATTTGCGGCAACCATTGAGGGCTGCACGGTGAACATTACTGACGGCGAGAGGAGGGAATTGTATATTTTCGTCAGAAATGAGCGCTGCACTTTGGCTACGGCAGTCGGTCAATGAAAGCGGCGGACCCAGCCGTGAGTGTCAGGTTGTTGAGCTGGTGTTGGTGGGCGTTACTGGCTGGAGTATTAAGTCAGATACAGGGCATCGGCGTGGCGTGCTTCGCCTACACCCGCTGCTGCCGGTGATGCAGCAGCAGACTTAGCTGAGCGACGCCCAGGCAGCTCATAAAGGAAATGATCCAGCAACCAAGGCGCCGGCGCGTGTGCGCACAGGCAGCAAAAAAACCATGGGGTGGCAGAACCAATATGGCGAGCTGCCCCTATCCCTCAAACTCCTCCGTATCGATCTCTGCCTGCAGCGCTTCGCTGTAACGGGCGCCGGCCACCTGGTCCGGCGTCAGCAGTTCGCTCAGCCGCTCGAGAATAGTGGCATCCAGGCGCAGGCTTTCTGCCGCCAGGTTCTCGCGCATATGCGCGATGGAGCGGGTGCCGGGGATCGGAATCACGTCGTCGCCCTGAGCTTTGAGCCAGGCGAGGGCCAGTTGGCCGGTGGTCACGTCCTGTTCGCGGGCGATGGCCCGGAGCTTTTCCAGCTGGCGCAGGTTCTGCGGTAGGTTTTCGGCGCTGAAGCGCGGCATGCCGCGGCGCACGTCGTTCTCGGTGAGTTGGGTGGTCTCGGTCACGGCGCCAGCAAGGAAGCCGCGGCCCAGGGGGCTGAAGGCGACCAGTGCGGTGTCGGCTTCGCGGCAGGCGTCGATCAGGGCGATCTCGGGGTTGCGGGTCCACAGCGAGTATTCGGATTGCACCGCGGCGATAGGGTGTTCTGCCCGGGCGCGGTGCAGGGTGGCGGCGGATACTTCCGAGAGCCCGATGGCGCGCACCTTGCCCTGTTCCACCAGCCGCCCCAGCGCGCCGACGCTCTCTTCGATGGGCACTTGGCGGTCCATACGGTGCAGGTAGTAGAGGTCCAGGTGGTCGGTGCGCAGGCGCTCGAGGCTTTCCTCGCACTGCCGGCGGATCGTTTCGGGGCGCCCGTCGATCACCTTCTTGCCAAGCTCAGGGTTTATGGCCATGCCGCACTTGCTGGCCAGCAGGATCTGGTGGCGCTTGCTGGCGAGCGCCTTGCCTACCACCCGTTCGTTGGCCGTGGCGCCGTAGAGGGTGGCGGTATCGAAGTGGCGGTAACCCATCTCGAAGGCTTCATCGAGGGCGCGCAGCGCTTCGGCCTCGGGAACGGGATTGCCGTAGCCGTGGGAGAGGTTCATGCAGCCCAGGCCGATGCTGGGCGCGGCCACTTCCTTGAGGCGAGAGAAAAATGACATGCAGGCTCCGAGGCAGGGGGGACAGGGTCTTTATCATGCCGAGCCCGGAGCTTACATCGCAAGACAGAACATGCCTTACTGCATCAGCGTCCTGACCCGATCCAGATAATCCCTGCCGCTCTCGCGGATGCCTTCCTGTCCCTGGCTATCGGCGCTTGTGCGCACTTCCTGAACCCGGTCACGCATGGTGCCGACCTCTTCCTCGACCTTTGCCAGGGCGTTTTCGATGTCCTCGGTGAGCTGTCGGACGATAGCCAGGTCGCCGTCGGTCAGTTCCTCCTTTTGCATCAATACGTCGAGCAGGTCGTTGCGCAGCTCCAGGGCGTCCACGGCCTGTTGGAGGGTCTCGATGGGTTGGCCTTGGGTCTGTTCGAGTTCCTGCCTGAGTTCCGCTTCGACTCGATCGTCGGCGGGGTCGACGCTGGTGTCTTGCGCTTTGGCATGCATGGCGCCGAGCGTGAGCACGGCGAGAGGGAGGATCAGGGCGCGACGTTTCATGGTGATATCTCTGCGTGGTGTTCGATAGGTATGTCCTCAAGTTAGTTGGGATTCAGTGGGTTACAAGTCAATTTCCAGAGAATGACTAAGGGGAGTTGGGTTGTCGGCGTCACGCCCGGATGCGGTATGCTGTGGCAATAACGACTTGCAAGGATATCCCTATGCCAGATCAAACACCGTTTGAGCGCGCCATTGCCGAGCTCGATACCTTGCACGCCGGAGACCCCCGCCGGGTGGAGGTCGAGGGCCAGTCACTGCCTTTGGAGCTGTGGCATGCGGGGCGCATGAGCGCCTGGCTGGAGCGGGTGGAGGAGGCGCCGAGCGAGCTGGTGCAGCTCGCCGTACGATCGCAGCATCTGCAGCGCTGGGAGGTGCCGCGCAGCGAGTACCCGGAGGGGCGCGTGGGCTATCTCACCTGGCGCCGCGACCAGGGCAAGCGGGCCGGTGAGACCACGGCGCGCGTGATGGAGGCGGTCGGCTATTCCGCGGAGGATGCCGCCGAGGTTTCCCGGATGATCCGCAAGCAGGGCCTGGGCCGCGACCCGGGTACCCAGGCGGTGGAGGACTGCGCCTGCCTGGTGTTTCTCGAGAACTACTTCGCCGACTTCTCCAAGCAGGTGGAGCACGAGCACCTGGTGCGCATCGTGCAGATGACCTGGAAGAAGATGTCGCCGCGCGCCCGGGAGCTGGCGCTGGAGCTGCCCATGAGCGACGAGGCGCGGGCGGTGGTGGAAGAGGCGCTGGCGGGCTAGGCGTCAAGCAAGCCGACTGCGCTTGCGGGTACCGGCCGGCGTGCCAGCCGGTGTGCCGCCTGCGGGGTCAGTTCACCAGCGTCTGGGCCGCTTCCAGGTAGTCGGCGCCGTGGTTCTGCACGCGCTCGAAGTCGCCGGTCTCGGAGCCCAGGTGCACCTCTTCCAGGTTGACCGCCATTGCCTCCGCTTCCTCGTTGATCTTCTCCAGCGCGTTTTCCAGGGTGTAGGTGAGTTCGTGGATGGTGCCGAGATCCTCGAGGCTCAGCTCGTCCTGGGCGAGCAGTTCGGCCAACTGCTGGTTGGTTTCGGAGAAGTTTGCCACCGCCTGGCTCAGGGTGTCGGCGGGCTCGCCCTTGAAGTGCTCGGTGGGGGTGCTGGCATGAGCGGTAGCAGCGACCATCAGGCCCGACAGCAGGGCGGAAAGTAATAGTTTCTTCATGACTCGTCTCCGTATCAAATGAGAATGGTATGCGTTAGCTTGTGTACCATCCTCATCGGAAACGAACAAGGAAGAAAGGGAACGAGAATGATTTTTCTTCGTAGCATTTGACAGAGGTCAGGGCGAGGACTAGATTCTCCGTAGTTAATGATAATTGTTATCATTAATTGAGCGAACGGAGGTCGCCATGCCGTACTGCTTCAGCACCGCCAAGCGCGGGGCCAACCCCTCACTGCAGATCTGCGATGCCACCTCGGGCTCGGTACGCCTGGCCTGGAAGTATCCGCGCCAGGATACGTGCCTTTCCGAGGAAGAGTGGGCGCTGCTCCAACTGCGCCGCGAGGAGGCCATTCACGACCTGTTCCGGCGCTCGTTCCTGCTCACTTCCGAGCGCTACCTGAAAGGGGAGCTGCCCGAGTCCGACTCATCCCATGAACGGATAGGGCGTTTCAATTCAAGGTGACAGTCAGGCTGTCGTCGTTCTCACAGGGCTTGCCGTGGCGCAGGGTCAGGCGCCGCTCGCTCAGGTTCATCACCACCGAGAACAGGGTTTCCATGCGCTCCTCGGCGGGCTGGTCGGGGTTGAAGTGGCGGCAGATCGACATCGGCGCTCCCTGATGGTCGCTGAGTACGTCGAACAGCCTGTCCTCGTCGACGCCGGCATCCTCCGCCAACTCGTCGTTGAGCAGCGCGTCGAGCCGGCACAGGCGCGGGTGGGAGTCGACGCGAGGGAAGTCCTGCACCGGGCAGGGTGTGTCCTCGGCGTAGAGGTGGTTGGTATGGGTGACGATGCCATTGCGTGGTGTGATGCGCCCCGGCTCGCCGGGTTGTACCTCGAGGCCCACGGCCTGGCCCCCTTCGTTGCCGACCTGAGCGCTGGCGAGCAGGAAATGGGCGGGTGAGCAGACCCGGTCGTAAGTGGCCACGGCGAGCGCGCTCGGCATGTCTTCGCTCTCGAGGATCTTGCGCAGGGCAACGTGGACCGGCAGGCCGGGACCACAGGTCTGCGAACGAATGGCGTTGAGACACACGCCGATACCGCGGGCGTTCAGGCCCACCTTGCCGACCATGCCGGCTTCGCCGATGCTGACCAGCTCGGGGCGCCCGTCGCCCTTGATGTGCAGGGCGACCACGTTGTCGAGCTGATCGTGGCGCCAGTCCCAGTTCTGGGCCAGCCACTGCCGGCCGTGGCGCTGCAGTGAGAAGGCCGAGCAGCCGCCGCTGGCATGGGCCAGGGCGATCTCGCTGCGGCAGTTGAGCGTCAGGATGTCGATGAAATCGACCCCCGCCCCCCAGGCGATGCCATTCATCTCCTCGAGAATCTCGGGAAAGCCCTGACCGATCTGGGCTTCGAAGTGACAGGCCCGGTCGCGCGCCTCTTCCCAGCGGATTCCGACGAAATCGTAGAACAGCTGCCCATAGACCTGGATGCCACGCTGGATCAGGTGGCGATGGATGCGGCCATGTTCCGCGCCGATCTCATGGTGGCTTCCCGCCAGTTCGGTGATGATCAATGGCCGGGCCTGGTTCATAGCACCTCCTCGAGGAAGGTCTGGAAGGCGGCCCAGGACGCCTCGTCGGCGCGTTCCTGGTAGCGTTCGCTTTCGAACTCCGTGAAGCCGTGTGGGGCGCCGGAGTAGATCTCCATCGTGTAGGTCGCCTCGATGGCTTCCAGCTCCTCCACCAGCCCGCTGACGTCCTCCATGGTCACGCTGGTGTCGGCACCGCCATGGGCGATCAGCAGCGGGGGCACCTCGTCGGGCCACTCCTGGCCTTCCGGCGTGGCCAGGCCACCATGGAAGCTGGTGTAGCCGGCCACGTTCTCGGCCTCGCCGGAGCGGGCAATCTCCAGTGCCACGGCCCCACCGAAGCAGTAGCCGATGATCACCACGTTTTCGGCGGCCTCCTGCTCGCGGGCTTCGGCCAGGCCGGCGAGGGTCAGCTCGCGCATGCGTTCGCGGTCGGAGTAGAGCGCCCGGGTGGCTTCCTGGCGATCTTCGGTGGTCTCGGGGCGATTGCCCTGGCCGAACAGGTCGACGGCGAAGGCATCGAAGCCCTGCTCGGCCAGCATGTCGGCTCGCTGGCGTTCGTAGTCGCCCAGGCCATCCCAGTCATGCACGATCAATACCGTGCCGCGGGATTCGCCCTGGGCGGCGCTGTAGTAGCCTTCGAAGGCATCGTCGCCGACCTCGTAGACGACATCATTGCCGGCGGGGGTGAAAGCGTGGGCGGCAGTGGCCAGGCCCAGCGAGGCCAGCAGCATGAAGGAGAGAGGTGCAGGGCGCATGGTAGGGCTCCTGTTTGGTGTGCGTGGCGAGTGTTGAAGCCGTAGCGGACTTGAGTATAGGCGATGCCCGGCGGGGCATGACCGGCAGCGTTGAACGCGCCGAGCGTTACCGTGCCGGGTTCTCCATCGCTGATAAGGAGTTGGCGCTGTGCGGCAAGGGTCAAACGTTGGTATGGAGGGCTTGTGTTTTGCCTCCGAGCCTTCCAGATTTAAGGGGTGTCCTTTATTCGTAACCAGGCGTAACTGACCGGGGCGTAGTCAACCAGACGTACGTCACGGACGTACTCAACGAGAGTGAGAAAAACAAATGAAAAAGAGCGTATTGGCGATGGCAATCGCTGCTTCCAGCGTGGCATTCGCTGGCGCGGCGCAGGCGGAAGTGAAGATCGGGTTCATCGGCGGCTTCACTGGCCCGATCGAGAGCTTGACCCCTCCGATCTTCGAGGGCGCGCGGCTGGCGGTGAAGCAGATCAACGAGCAGGGCGGCATCCTGGGCGGGCAGGAACTGGTCATGCCCAATGCCGATACCACCTGTAGCGACGCCTCGGCGGCGTCCAACGCGGCGGACCGCATGGTCAACACCGAGAACGTCACGGCCATCGTCGGGGCGCTGTGCACCGGGGCGACCGTGGCGGCGGCCAACAGTGCCGCCATTCCGGGTGGGGTGGTGATGGTCTCGCCGGCCTCTACGGCCCCGGCAGTGACCGAGCTGGACGATAACGACCTGGTGTTCCGTACCGTGCCTTCGGATGCCTACCAAGGCCAGATCCTGGCCAAGCTGATGCTCGAGAAGGGCTTCGACGAGGTGGCCGTCACCTACGTCAACAACGACTACGGCCGCGGCCTGGCGGAAGCCTTCACCGCGGGCTTCGAGGAGGGCGGCGGCACGATCGCCGAGAACCTGGCCCACGAGGACGGCCGCGCCGACTACCGCTCCGAGCTGGGCTCGCTCTCCTCCAGCGGCGCCGAGACCCTGGTCGTGCTGGCTTATGCCGACGGCTCGGGCCAGACCATCCTGCGCCAGGCTTACGAGAGTGGCGCCTTCACCCAGTATGCCGGCGCCGACGGCATGGTCGGGGCGTCGCTGGTCGACGCGGTAGGGGCGGATGCGCTGGAAGGCATGATCGCCACTCGCCCGGGTAGCCCCGAGCTGCCGGGTACTGATATCTTCGGCCAGGCCGCCGAGGAAGCCGGCTTCGACCCCAGCGCGGTGTTCGCCGCCCAAGCCTACGATGCCGCCTTCCTGCTGGGGCTGGCCATCGAGCAGAACGGCAATGCCGAGCGCGAAGGCCTCTCCCAGGCACTGCGCAGCGTCTCTTCCGCCCCGGGTGAAGTGATCCTGCCCGGCGAATGGGAGAAGGCGCTGGAGCTGATCGCGGCCGGCGAGGAGATCAACTACGAGGGCGCCTCCGGTAGCCACGAGTTCGACGACAACGGCGACGTACCGGGCGTAGTGGTCGAGATGCTCGTCGAAGGCGGCGCCTTCGTCGGCAAGGGCCTGATCCAGGACTAACACTAGCCTGAGCTGAAGCAGCAAGTGCAAGCAAAAGCCCCGGCGGATGACCCGCCGGGGCTTTTTTGTTGTCGGTGGGGCTTGTCTAACCGTGATGTTTGGCCTTCTCAGGGAGCAGTCCCTGCGGGGCGAAGCGCAGCACCAGCGTGATCAGCAGGCCGATCACGAACACCCGGGCCTGCAGCGCGCGGCTGTCGAGGTTGCCCGGCGGCTCCCAGCCGAACCAGCCCTCGCCGAGGGCGGCGGCCCCGTGCATCACGAACAGCGCCAGCGGCTCGGACATCAGCCAGATGATATAGACCGCCACGGCGCCGAAGATGGTGCCCAGGTTGTTGCCGGGGCCACCCAGGATGACCATCACCAATACCAAAAAGGTGTGGTTCAGCGGCAGGAAGCCGTTGGGGTCGAAGATGCTGTTGAACGAGGCCAGCGCACCGCCGCCGATACCCATCAGGATGCAGCCCAGCACGAAGATCTCCAGGCGCCGGCGGTTGATGTCCTTGCCCATGGCTGCGGCGGAGATCTCGTTGTCGCGGATGGCGCGGATCATGCGGCCCCAGGGGGCATGGTAGGCACGGTGCAGCAGGAAGAAGATTACCGCGATCATCACCGCCGTGACCGACAGATATAGCGCTCGGGCCAGGGTGAAGCCCAGCGTGCTGGGGCCCGGCGTGGGCCAGGGCAGCGGCGAGACGGTGGCGGTGCCGCGGGTCAGCCAGTCGGAGTTCTTGAGGAAGGCCTTGATGATCTCAGCGATGCCGAGGGTGGCGATGGCGAGGTAGTCGCTGCGCAGCCCCAGGCAGATATGTCCGATGAAGTAGCCAATGGCGCCGGCCAGCGCGCCGCCGACGATCCAGCCGGTCCAGGCCGGCAGGCCCAGGCCGCCGATGAAGCCGGCGCGGGATTCGATCTCGGCGGTAACGCCGCGCAGCATGCTGATCACCATCAGGTAGAGCACCACGGCCAGCACGATGGCGATCAGCGTGCGCAGCTTCTTCGGCACGCCGATGCGGTCGAGCTTGGTGGCGCCATAGACGACCAGGATCGCGGCGGCCACGTAGAGCAGTGCCTGGCCCAGTTCGCCAGGCAGCTCGGTGCCCCAGAAGGCGTCGTTGATCGGCACGCTGAAAAACATGGTGGCAAAGCTGCCCAGCGCGACGAAGCCCATCACGCCGGCATTGAACTGGCCGGCATAACCCCATTGGATCGTCAGGCCCAGGGCCAGGATGGCATAGCAGGCGGCTTCCACCAGCATGCGCGTGCTGTAGGCGGTTCCCATCACGGCGTAGACACCGAGAACCGCCGCCAGCAGGGCGCCGAACAAAATGACTTCGCGCAGCGGGAAACGCGACGGTGCGACGACGGTATCTTCGCGGCGTTCGGTAGGTTGCGTGCTCATCAGATCACCTTTCCCTTGAAGATGCCGGTGGGGCGCCACACCAGGATCGCCACCAGGATGAAGAAGGGCACCACGATCTTGTACTCGGTGCCGACGAAGGCGAGGTTGCCGGCCTGGGCCAGCCACTCGGGCAGGCTGTCGCGGAAGGGGCGCAACAGCACAGCCCAGTTGAATACCGCCAGCGTCTCGGCGAAGCCGACCACGAAACCCCCGGCGATGGCGCCATAGGGGTGCCCCACGCCGCCGACGATGGCCGCGGCGAAGATCGGTAGCAGCAGGAAGAAGCTCAGGTCGGGCTTGAAGGTCACGTCGAGCGACAGCAGCGTGCCGGCGATGGCCGCCAGGCCGCCGGCGATCACCCAGGTGACCGATACGATGTAGTTGGTATTGATGCCCGAGGCGCGCGCCAGGTCGGGGTTGTCGGACATGGCGCGCATCGCCTTGCCCAGCCGCGTGCGGTTGAGGAACAGGTGCAGCCCCACCACGCAGACGATGGTCAGCACGAACAGGATGACCTGGGGTTCGGTGACGATGATGGGCCGGGCCGCCAGCTCGAACGGCACCTCGAGGCGGTAGATCTCCTTGCGCTCGCCGGCCAGGTAGAGGTTCTGCGCGCCGGTACCGGCGAACAGACGGATCAGCCCTTGCAGCATCAGGGTCACGCCCAGCGAGGCGATCACCATGACGATGGGCTTGACGCCGTGGGCGCGCAGCGGCTTGTAGAACGTCTTGTCGATGCCCACCGCGAGCAGGGCGGTGAGCACGATGGCCAGTGGCAGCATGACGATGGGGGTGGGCAGGCCCACCACCCCGCCTACGCCGGGGAAGGCCAGCGTCAGCAGCAGCACCATGAAGGTACCGAAGGTCATCATGTCGGCGTGGGCGAAGTGGGCGAAGCGCATGATGCTGAAGATCAGCGTCACGCCAACGGCGCCGATGGCGTAGATCGAGCCGGACACACTGCCGGTGACGATCACGTTATTGATGAAGAATACCAGTTCGTTCACGACTCACTCTCCAGTACGGCTCCGGGCTCAACCGCCCAGGAAGCTCTTGGCCACTTCCGGGTCGGCGAGCAGGGCGGCGCCGGTATCGGTGAAGCGGTTCTTGCCGGCAGCCAGCACGAAGCCTTTGTCGGCGATGGCCAGGGCCTGCTTGGCATTCTGTTCGACCATGAGGATGCCCACGCCGGCGGCGTTGATCTGCTTCACGCGCTCGAAGATCTCGTTCATGTAGAGCGGCGAAAGGCCGGCGGTGGGCTCGTCGAGCAGCAGCACCTCGGGTTCGGCCATCAGCGCGCGGCCCATGGCGACCATCTGCCGCTGGCCGCCGGAGAGCTCGCCGGCGGGCTGGTGGCGCTTGTCGTAGAGCGGAGGAAAGAACTCGTAGATATTCTTCAGCATGCGCTTGACGTTGCCCGGCTTGAGGAACGCGCCCATCTCCAGGTTCTCTTTCACCGTGAGACTGGGAAAGACATTCTTCTCCTGGGGCACGAAGCCCATGCCTCTCTGCACGAGCTTGTTGGGTGGCAGGTTGTGGATCGGCTCGCCGCGAAGCAGGATCTCGCCCTGGCTGACGGTGAGCAGGCCGAAGATGGCCTTGAGCATGGTGGACTTGCCGGCACCGTTGGGGCCGACGATCACGCCGACCTCGTTGGCCTCGATCGACATGTCCACCCCATTGAGGATGTTCATGCCGCCGTAGCCGCCGTACACGTCGCGTGCTTCGAGTAATGGCATCGTGGATTCTCTGCGCTGTCGTTGCTGTTCTTCTTGTCGGTCTCGGCGGGCCTGGTCACCGCCCTCAGGCGGCATTGGACCCGAAGTAGGCTTCGATCACCTGGGGGTTGTTTCGGATTTCCTCGATGGTGCCTTCGACCATCACGCTGCCCTGGGCCAGCACGATCACGGGATCGCACAGCCGCGCGATCATCTCCATGTCGTGCTCGATGACCAGGAAGGTGTAGCCCATCTCGCGGTTGAGCCGTTCGATGTTGCTCACCAGGTCGCCCAGCAGGGTGCGGTTGACTCCAGCGGCGATCTCGTCGAGCAGTACCACACGGGCATCGGTCATCATGGTGCGGCCGAGCTCCAGCAGCTTCTTCTGCCCGCCGGAGAGGTTGCCGGCCAGTTCGTTGCGCACGTGGTGCAGGCCGATGAAGTCGACCACCTCGAGCGCCCGGCGGCGTACCTCGGCCTCCTCGCGGTTTACCAGACCCGGCTTGAACCAGGCGTCGAAGAGATTCTCCCCGGCCTGCCGGGGCGGAACCATCATCAGGTTCTCCAGCGCCGTCAACTGGGAGAACTCGTGGGCGATCTGGAAGGTGCGCAGCAGGCCCTTGTGGAAGAGCTCGTTGGCGGGACGGTTGGTGATGTCTTCACCATCGAGCAGGACCTGGCCGCTGTCGAGGGGCAGGGCACCGGCGATGATGTTGAACAGCGTCGACTTGCCGGCCCCGTTGGGGCCGATCAGCCCGGTGATCGAGCCCTTCTCGACCTGGATCGAGCAGTCGTTGATGACCTTCAGGCCACCGAAGGCCTTGTGGACGTGCCTGACGTCGATAATGGATGGCATGTTGGTTCCTGCACTTTTTATATCTTTGTTATGCGCCCAGCACCTTCGTATGGCGCGAGGTCGGGCGGCGTATATCGAGCCGCCGCCCGAAGGCGGCGGCAAGGTTTCGTGCTATTGCTCCTGGCGGTTGCCGACCAGGATGGTGCGGCTTGCAGCGAAGGCGCCGACGATGATCAGCGCGCCGATGGCCGGAATCAGGTAACCCTCGACCTGCGGGATGGTGCGCAGGAATACGAAGGCCACTGCCGCCGGCGCCACGAAGCGCACCAGGAAGCGCCAGACCTGGAACCAGGTCTCGCTGGTGCGCATCTCCTTCATCACCTCGGAGTGGGTCAGCGCCCAGCCGGCGAACAGCGCGATGAGCAGGCCGCCCAGCGGCATGAAGATATTGGTCAACAGCTCGATGAAGTCGAAGGCGCTGCGCCCGAACAGGGTGTGGAAGAGGCTGGCCTCGGCCCACAGGTTGAAGCTGACCACCGTCAGCAGGCCCAACGCCCAGCTGGCCACGACCATGACGAACACCGCCTGCGGACGGGTGAGGTCGAAGCGCTCCACGAGGAAGGCGGCGACCGGCTCGATCAGCGAGATCGAAGAGCTGATCGCCGCCCCCAGTACCAGGATGAAGAACACCCCGCCGACCAGGCCGCCGAAGGGCATCTCGGCGAAGGCCAGTGGCAGGGTGACGAACATCAGCCCCGGTCCGGCGCCGGCGTCGAGCCCGGCGCCGAACACCAGCGAGAAGATCGCCAGGCCCGCCACCATGGCCACGGCGGTATCGACGAAGGCGACGGCGAAGGCGGTGCGGCTCAGCGAGGCGTCGCTCGCCATGTAGGCGCCGTAGGCCATGATCGCGCCCATGCCGAGGCTCAGGGTGAAGAACGATTGGCCCATGGCCTGCAGCCAGCCTTCAAGGCTCAAGTCGGCCAGGTTGAAGGTGAACAGAAAGCTCGCCGCGGCGGCAAAATCGCCATTGGCGATGCCGTAGGCGAGCACCACCAGCAGGATCACGAACAGGGCCGGCATCATGATGCGTAACCCGCTCTCGATGCCCTTGTGAATGCCCATGCCCACGATCAGCCCCGAGGCGATGATAAACAGGGTGTGGTAGAGCGTGAGCAGCCCCGGCGAGGCCAGCAGCGCGTCGAAACCGGCAGCGATGGTGGCGGCATCGGCACCGACCAGCGAGCCGGTGAGCATCTGCCAGGTGTAGTGGATCGCCCAGCCGGCGATCACCGAATAGAAACTGAGAATCAGGAAAGCCGAGGCGGCGCCCAGCCAGCCGATCGATACCCAGGCGCGTGAGGCCTTGTGGGTGCGGGTCAGGAACTGCATGCCCATGATCGGGCTTCGGCGGCTGGCGCGGCCGAGCATGGTCTCGGCGATGAGGATCGGGATGCCGACGGCGAAGATGGTCAGGGCGTAGATCAGGATGAAGGCACCGCCGCCGTTCTCACCGGTCAGGTAGGGGAAGCGCCATAGATTGCCGAGCCCCACTGCCGAGCCGACGGCAGCCAACAGGAAGGTGCCCTTGTGTGTCCAGACGTTGTGCGTGCTCATTATGCTTCCGAAGGCTCGTCTTGTGGCCTTGTGGGCCTGCGAATGTCGCCACTGGATGCCGGTTGGGTGGGGCCGGTCGGTGGGCGCGTACACTGTGCGACAAACCCCGCTTCCTGGCCAGTAGACGATCGTTAAGGATGCGTTGGAAACGGCAGGTGACCGGGGCACGGGATCGTGGAAGTCACTGCGGTTCTTCGTCCTCCTTCGACATGCCGGCCGGGCGCGGCTCGAAGGCGCGGCTGGCATCCGGCAGCCTCACCGTATCGCCCACGGCGAGCTTGCCGAGCAGCTTGCGGCGCTTGCCGCTGTGTGGCTCGATCAAGGCCACCACCTCGCCGATGCTGGTGCCGTCGACGTAGGCCTCGACCTTGATCCGTACCACCTTGCCCTGGTAGCGGCCCGAGAGGATATCGCCGCGGCCAGGCTCCGAATAGCCCTGCGGGCTGCGCTCGTAATGTTTCATCACGCTGTCGGCGCCCGGGTCGTCCCATTCCACGTGCTTGTGCATGGCTGCTCCTCACTTTTGCTGGGTTTGCCTACAGCGTAGCCGCTCATGCGCATGGGCAAGAAAATGCCCACCTGATGGTGGGCATCTCCAGCGGCTGGTTTCCTGCTCAGGGGGTCTCTTCGGCAAGCTCCATGATCATTCGTGTGGCCAGGTAGAGGCGCGGCACCACGCTGTGCAGTTCGACGAACTCGTCACTGCTGTGGTAGCGGCCACCCACCAGGCCCAGCGACTCGAGAACGGCGGGGCGCTCCGCATCGGGTTGATAGGCATAAGCCGCATCGGTGCCGCCGCCGATCTCGATGGCTTCCAGCTCGAGGTCAAGCTCGGCATAAACCGCCTTGGCGACTTCCGCCAACTCCTGGGTCTGCGGATTATCCGGCAGCGGCGGACGCCCACGCTCAAGCCGGAACTCCACTTCGGTATCCTCGATCAGGCGGCTGGCGATGATTTCGTTGGCCTCTTCGGTCACGCGCTCGTATTCGTCGGCCTCGAAGTAGCGCATGTCGCCCTCGGCTCGTGCGCGTTCGGGAATGATGTTGCGGGTGCCGCCACCCTCGACCACCGTCCAGTTGAGGGTGGTTTCCTTGTCGGGGTCGCCGAGCTCGCTGAGTTGCAGCAACTGGTGGGAGAGTTCCATCACCGCGTTGCGGCCCTCGTCGGGGGCGCTGCCGGCATGCGAGGCACGGCCGGTCACCTCGAGGAAGGCGTAGTTGATGCCCTTGGTCACGGTGGTGACCGCGTCCATGCCGTCCTCGCCCAGGGTCGGCTCGAAGACCAGCACCGCATCCTGCTCCGCGGCGAGCTGCTGGATCAGGTCGCGGGAACCCAGCGAACCGCGCTCCTCGTCCGGGTTGAAGACGACCGTCAGCGTACCGTAGCCGTCATACTCCAGCTCTTCGAGTATCGCCAGGCTGTGCAGGATGAGCGCGAGGCCGCCCTTGGCATCGCCCACGCCGGGGCCGAAGGCACGGCCGTCCTCGACGCGGTACGGCCGCTCGGCCGCGGTGCCCTCGCCGAACACCGTGTCGTAGTGGATCATCAGCATGATGTCACGTTCACCGCTGCCCTGAAGGGTGCCGACCAGCGTATTGCCTCCGAGCTCCTCGGAGGGGTGGGTCTCGACTTCGGCGCCCAGCTCACGCAGGCGCTCGTCGAGAATCGTTTCTACCTCGGCCAGGCCCGGCTCATAGGTGGTGCCGGAATCGATGTTGACCAGGGTTTCGAGCGTCTCGAGCAACGGCTCCTCGTGGCGCTCGGCGGCAGCGAGAACTTCCTGGTCGGATCCGTTGGCAACGGGCTCGGCGGCGAGAGGGTTGGCGATAACGAGAGCGGCCAGCGCCGCGCCGCAGCAAAGCGGCTTGAGGGGGAGTCCATTCATGGCAGTGTCCCTGTGGGTCTTTTTCGTGATAAGGAGCCTCGGCCCGCGGACGGGCGCTGACGTTGAGTCTAGGACAGGTGCCTGCTAACGCCACCCAACGTGGCCCGCCACCCCTGATGGTGGCGGGCGGGGCGGCTTAGTTCGCCGTCAGGTACGCGATCGCCTTGCCCAGATACTCTTTCATACGCTCGGTCATCCAGACGTTCGCCTGAAGCGCCGGCTCCTGCTCGTTGGCCCGGCGGATCTTCTCATGCGTGCCAGGGTCGTCGCCGGCGAAGCTGCGCAGCAGCTCCAGCCACTCGCTGGCCAGTTGCTGTACGGCTGGGGCCTGCGGCGAGGTGTCTTGCTCGAGCTGCTGGCGCAGCTTGGCCATCAGGGTTGGCCACTCGTGCATGCGCTGGGGGTAGTGCTGGCGCATGAAGGCGAACTCCTCCTCGCTGAGGTAGTGCCGGTAGATGGCCAGTTTGGACTCGGCGAACGCTTGCATCACGTACTCGGAGACCTGAGCGGAAATGCCCATCTGAGCCTGGACCTCCGGCTCGTTGGCATGCATGGAGTTGAGCTTGTCGAGCAGCATGGGGTCGCCGGCGGTATCACGCTCGAGCGTCGTCATCCAGCGCTTCGCCAAGTCCTGGGCGGCCCTGTCGTCGGTCGGCACGCCTTGGCGTACCAGCGCTTCGGCTTCGGTGATGAGCGCCTTCCATTCGGCTTGCCGCTCGTCGTCGGCCTGGTACAGCGGCAGGCGGTCGAGTTCCTGTGGGGTAAAGTAGCGGTCGTACATGGTCATCATCTCCAGTGTCTTCAGCCAGTCGTCCATCTCCGGCTCGTCGCCGTTCTCGAACTGTCGATGCAGCGCCACGAGGCGATCTCGCAGCTGGGTCTGGTCCGCGATCTTACGTTCCAGTTCCTGGATCTGCCGTTCGATCACCGCGGTGAGGGAGGGAGAAGGCCGGTCGAGCAGGGTGCCGATATCAGCCAGCGGCATGCCCAGGGTGCGCAGCGCCTGGATATGGTGCAGGCGGGCGACGTCCTGGCGCCGGTAGAGCCGATAGCCGGCATCGGAACGCATGGAGGGCTTGAGCAGGCCGATCTCGTCGTAGTGGTGCAGCGTTCTCACGGTCAGCCCCGTGCGCTTGGCCAATTCACCGACTCGTAACAGCATGCTTCGTCTCCTTTCGTCCATGCGTGGGCTGAAGCTTGGAGGCTCACGTCGCGTGAGGGTCAAGAAGGTTTTTACCGCAAAACGACGACACCCGCCGAGATGGCGGGTGTCGCGAAATAATTTAGAGACGCTTCGAAACCTTGTCTGGCTAGTGGGGATTGGGTGCACCGGTTATGGCTGAACCTTGGCCTTGCCCGAGGCGGTGATGACCTCGCCACCGTGATCCGTCTTGCAGCCCAGGTACGCCGTGGGCTGGCCATCGGTAGTAGAGCTGCTCGCCCCTTCGATGATGGTAGCCCCGCAGCCGGTCTTGTCGCCCACTCGGGCCACGGACTGGCCCTCGACCTGAGAGGGCGAACCCGAGACGATTTCCGTGACGCCGTGGCCGGGGATGGGGCAGCGATGCAGGTCACCCTTGCGTGCAACGGGCTTCATCGGCAAATTTCCCATTGGCCATCACGGTGAATAAAGTAGAGCCTGACGCGGCTGGAAACGTCATCCTCTTGGACATGATTGAAGCGAATGGGAACATTGACCCCTTGCGTTGTTAGCCAAGCCACACGATTGTCTGCCCCTAAATTCAACGTCATCGGCTCTTCCGGAAAAGGGTTGAGCTGAAACAGGTCAGGATTATCAAAAAACACGTTGAAGCTGGCTCGGTGGCGGACATAATCTTCAGGCTCGCCAGATGCAAGTGCCAGTTCTTGAATCATAGAGGATGTTGCATCCATTATGGCATCGTTGTCCTTGGCCTCGAACAAGGCATGTAAGCGCCTATATTCCTGAGTCAGGCTATCCCGCGTAGCGGCTGTATCTGTCAGTACATCGCCCTCTTCCCAACACCAAGTGGGCATTGGTTGGCGATTGTCGAAGCTCACCTTCAGGGTGTCGAACTCATCATCACGAATAAAAGCGATATCACCTTGACGTGGCTGTAGGGGTGCCGAAGGATCCTGGGAAGTGACCTCGGGTCTTGAGTTTTCCAAGCCTGGCCTCATCACCACTTCAAAAGCCGTTTTGGCCTCAATGTTGGGATTCTTTCCCGGCTCCCAGTAAAGCAGAGAAACACGAAGTTCGCTTTCGGAAGTATATTCCAGCGGCCAAGTATCCAGCTGAATAGAATTGGCTCCGTTGCGAACAAATTGTGATATGGGAAGCCTCTCGTCAAGGTGTCGAGGGATCCCCGAAAAATCTTGTAGCACATGGTGCAAGCTAAGAGCTGAAGGCATGCCGTTGACCGCCCACCTCACTCCGATGTGATAGTTCGTGTCCTCTGCCATTGCTGGCACTCCTCCCAAAACTAGAACAAGAAAGGTAATAAAAAAAGTCTTCATGAGAAAGGTATGAACTCCCCTGAATAACCTTCGGCAAGCCGGTAGGTGTTTATGCTGTTGCGATCATGCACCCACTCCCTAGTTTGAGTGGTCTGAATTACACGCGAGGCTCTCGATCTTCCTCCATTGGCCGGCTGGTTCCCTCCATTTTCTGTATTCACTCTCTTATACCCAACAACACGCAGCATGGCACCGCCGTGAGCCAGCTCATAGCCCCATCGCTTGTTGTCGTCTACCTTGATGGTGATACGACCCGATGTGGATACCGTTGCCTCATACTTAAAGACCCGGCGATCCGTGACAATGCTATCGAAAAAACCGCTGACACCACCACCCACCACGGCCCTCAGTGTGCCGGTGATGTGACCATCTCCCTCCATTTCATTCTTCATGAAATCATAGCGAGCGGAGAGATTGGCATTTCCGGTGGTGTCTTCTGTTGACTGAGAGCCAATGCCGATGGAAACGTCAATGAAAAGTGCCGGGTTTATCTGGTATTCGGCAACCCCCCAGTTGCGTCCCCCTTCTGCATCTTCCAGAAAAGCGACCAGGGCACGACCGGCAGGATGACCGGCCATTCTGGCGGCACGCTTCAGCGCTTCGTAAATATTGACATTGACGCCAAACACGAAGTCAACCGATACGCCGGCAGTCAGCACCCAAGTGAGATCCGGGCCACCCTTTTCTTCCGCCTGCTCGGTTCCCAGCTCGAGCCCTAGCCTTGGGCCCACGGTGTACAGATTTACCAGTTTGCTTTCATCACGCTCGCTGCACAGTCGCTGGGCGAGCCCTTTGCTGGCATTGGTGATGGCGCCCATGAATCGTTCCACGCCGTTGCTTTCCCGACGTTCACGCTGCTGCCTGCGCAGCGAGGGGGCGCTCTCGTAGGTTCTGGTTTCGCTGTTGATCGAGCCGATGTCTATCCGCTTGGTATTGTTACCGCATACCACGCTGAGCGCTGCCGCCACTCCCCAGCCGGTTTCGAGGACTTCCTGGCGTGGGTTGTTGTTCATGCCAAGTTCATTTCTTAGTTCACGCGCCTCGCTGCGTCCAATGGCGCGTTCTCCGCGGCGCGGAGGATCAAGGGAGACTGAGCCAATGAACTTGAGCTGGGGTACAGTCACCGAGGTAAAAGAGAAGCAGCCTGCACTATCAAGGCTGATCGTAAAGGTTTCCTCCTTCACCATGATGGCGCGGTTCATCAAAATGTCGAGAGTGATCGCCACCACTTCATAGGCGAGATGCGGCGGTTCGAAGATATCTGTGTTGAGCAATGTGGGGCGCGGATTGGTCTGGACGGTAAAATCGATGCTGGTCTCCGTTGGCGCGACGGACGTTCCATTGAGTTCTCCGGTCCAGCTCAGAGTGTGTTGCCCATGCGAGCAGTCACCGGCGAGTGTTACCGTGAGGGTGCCTTCGTCCTTAAGCGGAGTGCCGCTCAGGAAGTTCTCAAAACTGGCCTCTCCCGCCACGAACCGATCCGCCACGAAATAGATCTTGCCCTCAGTGTCATGCAGCTCACCTTCGCCCTGCAGCGTAACCCGCGTGTTTTCCCCTGAGTGACAGACAACCACGACCTTTTCGATACAAGGGGTTTGTGACTCACATTCGACACAGGCCGAGCCCAGGATGGGGTCCTGCCTTCCTCCGGTGTCCGCGGGTTCCTGTGGAATGGGGCTTTCGGTTAGCGGCTGGCCGCCATTCGCCAGGTAGTCACGGTAGTGCGGTTGTACGGTTAACTCCTGCATTATTTGGCCAACGTTATCATTTCCGTTGTGTAATGCATCGCGAATGGACCGCAGTGTTTCTACCGGGCTCGAGAATTTGTCCGGCTCGGTATCCACCAGGTGGGCAAGGTCCTCAATCGTGGGCACGTAGCTCATGGCGTTTCCTTGTCAGCTATAGGCCGAAAATTGTCTTCCTGCGCACCATCCCGATAGGGCGCCAGGAGCTTTCTCCTCACGCGCCCGCGGGGCAGCCACGCTTCCAGCAGGTCACGCTTTCGCCAGCCGGCCATGCGTGGGTGTTCGAGTATCTCCCTGGCCTCCGGGTAGTGCTGGGGGAAGCTGTCCCCCAGCTCCAGGCAGCACTTCGCCAGGGTCTTGATCTGCTTCTTCGACACGAGCCGGTAGGTTTGTCCCAGCCTGTCGCTGGCCTCGACCGCCGCCAGGATCTCCTCCAGCGGCGTCACGGCATACGTCTCCGTGAGCTCCCTGGCCAGCTTGCGCTGGGCCCGGATTTTCTGCAGGGCGCCGAAGCGGGCGAACTCGGTGGGATCGATGGCGAAGCTACGGCCAGGGACGGTGGGGTTGGTCTCTTTGTCGCGATCACCCGCTGTGTCGTTCAGCGCCAGCCGCAACAGGCGCCCCTGTACCTCCTGGGGCGTGGCGGCGAAGTGGGGCGGGTCGCTGAGGTTGGCTGCGTCGGGGACGTTCACCAGCGGCGAGAGTCCCACGATGAGCGCGTCCAGCGGGGCCATGAAGGCGGCCAGTTTCCAGTGATCGAGCGCCTGGGCCATGTCCAGCGCCACGCGCGGGTCGTAGAAGCGGAAGTAGACCGGGGCCTGGTCGTTGGCCGGGGTCCACAGCATGGTGAACTTGCGCAGGTGGCTGCGTAGCTGCTTCAGGGTGGCGTGGGACTGCAGCAACAGGCCCCAGTGCTGGTCCTGGGGCAGGCTTGCCAGCCAGTGGCGGATCTCGCTGTCGGGTTCGAGCCGTACCAGCCAGGGAGCGATGGCGCGGGTGGCGGCATCGGTGGTGGCATAGAGGCAGGCGCTCTGGACCTCGGCGCCGGTGAGCCGCTGCATGACGTCGCGGCAGTTGACGCCGTCGATCACCGCCCACAGTGGCGCCGAAGTAGAGGTAAAGAGGTCGGGCCAGGCGATCTCGTCGTAGCTCACCGGGGGCGCCGGCGGGATGGGCTCTTCGGTTGGTGCTGTCGATTCCGGCAGGATGGGCAGCATCTCACCAAAGGCCACCGGGGTACGCGGTGAGAGCGCCTCCGCCAGGTCGAGCAACGTTTTCGACATGCCTTCGCGGCGAAAGCGCTGCAGCAGGGTCTGCACCGCGTCGAGCTGGATGAGGCGGAGCCCTTCGCCGTCGAGGGTTGCCTGCAGTTGGGCGCGCATGTCGTCCGCCGACTCGGCCCGCACCACCACGGTGACCATGACCTCGTCGGTCGCGGCTTCCCAGCGTCTGGCCGTCGGCGAGTCGGCGCTCAGGTAGCAGCGCCCGGTCCAGTAGTCATGCGACGACATGGATCACCCCGCCAGGGGGCAATGGGAGACGAAGGGGCTGCCTTCGCCGGCGGCGGCCTCCAGTACGGCGGGAATGGGCGGCAGGGCCGCCGACCCGGGAGAGGCGGAGCCGACGTTGAGGTGCGGCGTGACGTCGACGCGGCCGCCCGAGACGACCAGTGCCGCGCCGCCGGCGACGAGGGTGATCTTGGACGCGTCGAGGACGATCTCGCCGTCGGCCTTGAGGGTGATATCGCCCCCGGCGTGGGTCTGGAAGCTGCTGCCGACGCGCAGCCCGCGCTCGCCGTCGATCTTCTCGCTGAGGTTGGCCGCGACCGTGACGTCGCGGTTGCCCTCGACCGTCTCGATGCGGTCGTTGGCCACGATGAGATGGGAGTCGTGGCCAATGGTGGCGGTATCGTCGTACTCGACGCGCTTCTGGCGCGAGTTCTCGACGTGCACGTCGAGGTTCTTCTGCGCGTGCAGGTAGATGAACTCTTCGCCGGCCTGATCCTCGAAGGTCAGTTCGTTGTAGCCTTCGCCCTGGTGGGTCTGGGTCTTGATCGTGGTACGGGTCTTGTGGGCAGGCAGCAGGTGCGGCGGCCGATTGACCGCGTGGTAGGTGCGCCCGGTGATCAGCGGCTGATCGGGATCGCCCTCGAGGAAGCTGACGACCACCTCGTGGCCGATCCGCGGAATCGCGATGCTGCCGTAGCCACCACCGGCCCAGCCCTGGCTGACGCGAATCCAGGCACTGGCGGTCTCATCAGGCGCGGCGTCGCGGTCCCAGGGGAACTGCACCTTGACCCGGCCGTGCTCGTCACAGTAGATCTCCTCTCCCGCCGGTCCGACCACGAAAGCGACCTGGGGGCCGTCGACGCGCGGCTTGGGGTTGGGCGTGGGGCGCCAGGCGACATCGCCGGGAATTAGTACCAGCTCGTTGTGGTACTTGGTCATGCCGGCTTGCCCGTCGGCTGCCACAGCGTCCTCTTCCAGGGCCTGGGGCTGTTGGCCATGGTGCTTGACCGCGACCAGTTGCCAGCTGCGGTTGAGGCTCTCGGCATCGTGGTCGGTGAGGTCGAAGCGGGCGCCCGGCGCGAGTTCGGGGAGATCGCTCTGGGCCTCGGCAGTGAGCGCGTCACGGCGCAGCGATTCGAGGCGCACGCGGGTGAAGGGCTGGCCGGAGGCGTCCTGCTTGTAGCGGCCGGGATAGTCGTAGTGTTCGTAGCCGGCATCATCCCCCTCCGGGGCGATGTGCTCGTGCAGTTGGCCATAGGCGGGCTGCTTGAAGGAGTAGTCCTTGAGTGTGACCGAGTCGGGGGCGACCCGGGCGAGCTGGCGCAGCTGGCGCACGTGGCGGCTGGGGGCGGTACCGCCGGCGCGGCTGTGGTAGCTGCGCGGCCCCAGATCGGTGAGGACCTGGGGCGCGTCGGCGAACACCAGGCGGTGACCGCCTTCGTGAAACTCGTGGAAGTAGAACAGCCCCTCTTCGGCGGCCAAGCGCTCGATGAAGGCCAGGTCGGTTTCCCGGTATTGCACACAGAACTCACGAACCTGGAGTTCGCGGGTCACGGCGAAGGCGATATCGCGCAGGCCGCGCTCCTCGCACAGGGTCTCGATGATGGCGAGCGGCGAGAGCTGCTGGAAGATGCGCGAGTTCTGGCGCAGCGAGAGGCGCCACAGGGCGGGGCGCAAGACCAGCGAATAGCCGGTACGGCGGTGGCCACGGTCGCCTCGGCCGAACTCGCTGATGATGCCATGCACCCGGCGCAGCGCTTCACCGTCCTGCCACACGGTCAGCGTGGCCTCGCGGTCGAGCAGCTCGGCAGCGTCCAGGTCGCCGTTGCGGCTGGCCAGGTTGACCGTCAACTTGAAGGGCCGGGAGAGCGTTTCACGGTGGGTGAAATCGACCACCGCAACATCATCGACGCCGGGCAGGGCCAAGGTGAACTGCAGTCCGGTCAGGCTAGCCATGACGTCTCCCTACGTCCGTGTTTCCGGGCGTCTCGTGCGCGCCCGATGCTGCATTAGCGGTTTCTTGGCGAAACGAGGATACCAATGCGCTCCGGTGGCTTCTGTCGTTTTTCTCTGATTGGCTTGTAAGCCATGGCTGACAATGGGCGAAGACATTGGCTATCGCTGGGGTTGTCAGCACTCGGATTGAGCAGCAGGGTAACAAAAAAACCGGCGCCAGAAGCCTGGCGCCGGTTCTCGGGTCCGCAGGGGACGACTTACTTCTTGGCGCGCTTGCGCTCGTGCTCCTTGAGGAACTTCTTGCGCAGGCGGATGTGGTTGGGCGTGACTTCCACCAACTCGTCGGAGTCGAGGAACTCGATGGCCTGCTCCAGGCTGAACTTCACTGGCGGCGTCAGTACGATGTTCTCGTCGTTGCCCGAGGCGCGCATGTTATCGAGCTTCTTGCCCTTGGTGGGGTTGACCACCAGGTCGTTGGCACGGTTGTGGATGCCCACCAGCATGCCTTCATAGACCTCGGTGCCGTGGTCGATGATCAGCTTGCCGCGCTCCTGCAGGGCGTACAGTGCATAGGCCAGGGCCTTGCCGTCGACCATGGAGACCAGCACGCCATTGCGGCGTTCGATGGCGGCGTCGGGCTTGAGCGCGCCGTAGTGGTCGAAGCGGCTGGTGAGGATGCCGGTGCCCGAGGTCAGGGTCAGGAACTGACCGCGGAAGCCGATCAGCCCACGTGCAGGGATGATGAAGTCCAGGCGCACGCGGCCCTTGCCGTCGGGGTTCATGTTGGTCAGCTCACCCTTGCGGTAGCCGAGCTCCTCCATGATCGCGCCCTGGTGCTGCTCCTCGCAGTCGATGATCACCTCTTCGTACGGCTCCTGCCTGACGCCGTCGATTTCCTTGATGATCACCTCGGGGCGGCCCACCGCCAGCTCGAAGCCTTCGCGGCGCATGGTCTCGATCAGCACCGAGAGGTGCAGCTCGCCACGGCCGGAGACCTTGAACTTCTCGGGGCTCTCGCCCTGCTCCACACGCAGCGCCACGTTGTGGATCAGCTCCTGGTCGAGGCGATCCTTGATGTTGCGGCTGGTGACGTACTTGCCGTCGCGGCCGGCGAAGGGCGAGTCGTTGACCTGGAAGGTCATGGAGACGGTGGGCTCGTCGACCGACAGCGGCGGCAGCGCCTCGACGGCGGCCGGGTCGCACAGGGTATCGGAGATCGAGAGCTCGTCAACACCGGTGATGCAGACGATGTCGCCGGCGGTGGCCAGTTCGGTCTGCACGCGCTCGAGGCCCATATGGGTCATCACCTGGCCGACCTTGCCCTTGCGGGTCTTGCCGTCGGTGCCGATCACGGTGATCACCTGGTTGGGCTTCACCGAGCCACGCTTGATGCGGCCGAGGCCGATGACGCCCACGTAGCTGGAGTAGTCCAGCGCCGAGATCTGCATCTGGAACGGACCGTCCTGCTCCACGGCCGGTGGCTCGACGATGTCGACGATGGCCTGGAACATGGGTGACATGTCTTCCGCCAGCGCTTCGGGGTCCATGCCGGCGATACCGTTGAGCGCCGAGCAGTAGATGATCGGGAAGTCGAGCTGCTCGTCGCTGGCGCCGAGGTTGTCGAACAGATCGAAGATCTGGTCGATGACCCAGTCGGGGCGCGCGCCGGGGCGGTCGATCTTGTTGACCACCACGATCGGCTTGAGGCCTTGGGCGAAGGCCTTCTGGGTGACGAAGCGTGTCTGCGGCATGGGGCCGTCGACGGCGTCGACCAGCAGCAGCACCGAATCCACCATCGACATCACGCGCTCAACCTCGCCGCCGAAGTCGGCGTGTCCGGGAGTGTCGACGATGTTGATATGGAAGTCGCGGCCGTTACCGTCCTGCCAGCGGATCGCGGTGTTCTTGGCCAGGATGGTGATGCCGCGTTCCTTTTCCTGGTCGTTGGAGTCCATGACGCGCTCCTGCCCCTCGGCCTTGCGGTCCAGCGTGCCGGACTGGCTCAGGAGCTTGTCGACCAGCGTGGTCTTGCCGTGGTCGACGTGAGCGATGATGGCAATATTGCGCAAACTCTCGATACGAGAGGGGGTTACAGCTGTGTTCATAGGGTGTGACTCATCAACAGGTGCGCACCTATGTACACATCGATAGGACGTACCCTAGGCGCGGGGTAGGGAGTGGTGGCGCATTGTACAGGTAAGCGACGAAGGGGAATAGCACAACCTCGTCATTATACTCTTCTCAGCCCGGGGCGTGGCTCTCCCCATGCGCCCGGGGGTGCCCTGGCAATGTTGTTGTCCGACAAAGCCGGACATGAATTGGACATTCTGTGGGACAAAATTCAGTAGAGGAACTTTATCGACACTTTTGTACACTCAACTACACAGTTTGTAACTTTGCGTGCTGTCGGGTGGCCCTTTTATGCCTTGGTGGAGCCTGAGCCATGAGCCTTGCCAGTGTCATTTTCGATGCCCGGACTGCTGGAGCAAGACTTCCGCGCAGTCTGGTCATCTTCGAGCAGGCTGCCCGGCGCTGGCAGGGTGGGCATGAGCTGCTGTTGGTGGACGACACCGGCGATCGTCGATTGCCGTCCCTGGCTCAGCGCCACCAGGCCGTCCTGCTATCGTGCGGCTCCGCAAGTCTGGGCAGCCGATTCAACGCCGCGGTGGGGGCCAGCCGCGGCGACGTCCTGCTCTTTCCCGGACAAGAGGATCGTCGTGCCGCCGATTGGCTGAGCCATCGGCTGGCCGATGTCGAGCTCGCCGGCGACTGGGACGCCGCCGTCCTGCCCATGCGCCGTCACAGCTGGCTGCGCTGGTGGGGGCTGCTCCAGCGCCTCTCGCCGATGGACACTTTCTGGGTGGCACGGTCCTGGTTCGATCGCATCGGCGGCTTCGACCCCCAATTGGGAAGCGATGCGTTGCCCGATCTGCTCGAGCGGCTGCGGGCGTGCCAGGCTCGGGTGTCGATCGAGGTCGCCTAGTTCCCACTTCGTATTGCGCACTTCTTTGGTGCGCCTTGATCAAGCTTGCACCAATTTAGTGCCATGTCGGAGCCCTGATTGGGCTCGCTGAGGCTGGTCGAGCAGGCTTGGTGCAGCTCGAGACAACGCGGTGCAAATTCTTTTCCTATAAAAACTGATACTTACTGTTTTGTTGGGCTCGCATGGTGCATGTTTGGCATGGCTCCTGCATTTGTGTGGGCAGCTCTCCATGCTTGTGCATGGCGACGTGGGCAGCAAGCCCACCGCGTGTTACAACAGGCGCTGCGATGCAACCAGCGCCAGTGGACTTCAGCCAAACGAATCGAGCCACAGCTCAAACGGAGGACACAAATGTCAGCCAAGACTCTCGCCCTGATCGAAGAACATGATGTGAAGTGGGTTGACCTGCGCTTCACCGACACGCGGGGCAAGGAACAGCACGTGACCATTCCGGCCCGTGACGTCGATGAGGAATTCTTCGAGAACGGCCAGATGTTCGACGGCTCCTCCATCTCCGGCTGGAAGGGCATCAACGAGTCCGACATGATTCTGCGCCCGGAAGACGGCACCGCCTTCCTCGATCCGTTCACCGAGGATGCCACCCTGGTGCTGCGCTGCGATATCATCGAGCCTGCCACCATGCAGGGCTACGAGCGCGACCCGCGTTCCATCGCCAAGCGCGCCGAGGCCTACCTGCAGTCCACCGGTCTGGGCGATACCGCCTTCTTCGGCCCCGAGCCCGAATTCTTCATCTTCGACGAAGTGCACTGGAAGGCCGATATCGAAGGCGCCATGTACAAGATCACCTCCGAAGAGGGCGCCTGGTCCACCGACCGTCAGGTCGAGGGCGGCAACCTGGCCCACCGTCCGCGCGTCAAGGGTGGCTACTTCCCGGTGCCCCCGGTCGACAGCTTCCACGACATTCGTGGCGCGATGTGCAACACCCTGGAAGCCATCGGCCAGACCGTCGAAGTTCATCACCACGAGGTGGCCAACGCCGGACAGAACGAGATCGGCGTCAAGTTCAACACCCTGGTGAAGAAGGCCGACGAAGTCCAGGAAATGAAGTACGTGATCCACAACGTGGCTCACGCCTACGGCAAGACCGCGACCTTCATGCCCAAGCCGCTGGTCGGCGACAACGGCAGCGGCATGCACGTGCACCAGTCGTTCTGGAAGGAAGGGCAGAACCAGTTCGCCGGCGACCAGTACGCCGGGCTGTCCGAAATGGCGCTCTACTACATCGGCGGCGTCATCAAGCATGCCCGTGCCCTGAACGCCTTTGCCAACGCTTCGACCAACTCCTACAAGCGTCTGGTGCCGGGCTTCGAGGCGCCGGTGATGCTGGCCTACAGCGCCCGCAACCGCTCGGCCTCCATCCGCATCCCGTATACCGCGAGTCCTAAGGGCAAGCGCGTCGAGCTTCGCTTCCCGGACCCGACCGCCAACCCCTACCTGTGCTTCGCGGCGATGCTGATGGCCGGTATCGACGGCATCAAGAACAAGATCCACCCCGGCGACGCCATGGACAAGAACCTCTATGACCTGCCGCCGGAAGAGGGCAAGAAGGTACCGACCGTGGCGAGCAGCCTGGATCAGGCCCTGGAAGCCCTGGACAAGGATCGTGGCTTCCTCACCGAAGGCGGCGTGTTCACCGACGACATGATCGATGCCTACATCGAACTGAAGATGGAAGACGTCGAGCGTATCCGCATGACCACGCACCCGATCGAGTTCGACATGTACTACAGCTGCTAAGCTGTCGGGTCCGGCGGTCTTCGCCGGCTCGTACCGAGGGGCTCCGCATCGCGGAGCCCCTTTTTTGTCGTACACTATGTTGCGAATGGTTGCGAGGGAACACGTTACTGGCACATCGGTTGGCCGCCAGCGGAGCCGCGGTCGCCGTCTACGGGAGAGTCCTCATGGGCAAGGCGATCGTGCTGTGTCTGTTGGGCCTGGCACTCGCTCAGGGTGTGCTGGCCACGACGATCTATCGCACCACCGATGCGCAGGGTAACGTGGTCTTCACCGACGACCCCAACCGCGGTGGCGAGCCGGTGGAGCTGGCGCCGCTGACCGTGATCCCGTCACAGGTCGAGGGGCGCCAGTCCGAGCCGCCGCGCGTCGAGGGCGTTGCCCCACGCATGGGCGAGGCGCCGGGCCAGCCCTTCATGCCCTATGACACCTTCCGCATCCGTTCGCCGGAACACGGCGCGGACCTTCCCGCAAGCTATGCCGGCAACCTGCAGGTGGAGCTGGCCATCGAGCCGGAGTTGCGTCCTGACCACCGCGTGCAACTGCTGGTCGATGGGCGGGTGAGCCAGACACCCATGCACACCCGCGCCTTCATGCTCAACGATCTCGGCCGTGGCGAATACGTGCTGCAGGCGGAGTTGCTTGATGCCCAGGGGCAGGTGCGTCATCGCAGCCCGCCGGTCTCTCTTTACGTTCAGCGAGCCAACGTGACGTTGCCGCAGGATGGTGGTTGAGCCGAGGCGTCAATCGCAAACTGACCGCGGCGTTCCCCCTGGCTCGCCTTCCTTGTGCCTCGATGCCCCGAGATGGGGAAGATTGGTGCCTCCTGATTTGGCGCTCGCACCATCGATGCACCATAATGGTGCATAAGAGTTCGCTGCGGTCGCCCTGAAACGGCGCCCTGCTGCGTCGCCGTGGGTTGGCGCGCTTCTTGCTTGGAATCTTCCATCCAGAGTGCTGCCTGGCTTCGGGGCAGTGGCTGCGGCGATCCCTGCCGATGCGCCATGACGATGCAAGTAATGCCCCATGCACTCTGCGTTCAACGAGGGAAGGTCGTAAATGTATCGACGCCTGATGGAACACCTCACCACGGCGGTGCTGTTGCTCGACCACGAGTTGCGGCTGAGCTGGATGAATCCGGCGGCCGAAGCCTTGCTGGCGGTCAGCCTGGGCCGGGTGAAGGGACTCAGCCTGGCGAGCCTGCTGGCCGAGGACGACGGTATGGGCGGAGTGCTGGCCAAGGCGCGCGACGACCAGCACCCCTTCACCCAGCGCGAGGTCAGGCTGGCGCTGGTCGGTGGTGCCGTGGTCACGATCGACTATACGGTGACTCCGCTGTCGACGGTGGAACTGCTGGTGGAGATGGAGCCGCGCGATCGGCTGCTGCGTATCTCCCGCGAGGAGGCTCTGCTCAACCGCCAGGAGGCGATCAAGGTGCTGTCGCGCGGCCTCGCACATGAGGTCAAGAACCCACTGGGCGGGATCCGTGGCGCCGCGCAACTGCTGGAGCGCGACCTCGACGACCCCGCGCTGCAGGAGTTCACCCGTATCATCGTCGAGGAGGTCGACCGCCTGCGCGATCTGGTCGACAGCATGCTGGGGCCGAACAAGCTGGTGCGCCACGAGCCGCTCAACATTCACAAGGTACTGGAGCGGGTGCGCACGCTGCTGATGGCCGAGACCCCGTCGGTGGCCATCGAGCGCGACTACGATCCCAGCCTGCCGGATTTCCCCGGCGACGAAGCCCAGATGATCCAGGCGGTGCTCAACGTGGCCCGCAATGCCGTGGAGGCGATGACCGAAGCCGGCACCGAGGCCCCGAGTCTGCTGTTGCGCACCCGGGCACGGCGCCAGTTCACCCTGGGTGCGGAGCGTCATCGCCTGGTCTGCGAGGTGGCCATGATCGACAACGGCCCCGGCGTTCCCGAGGGTCTTCAGGAAACCCTTTTCTATCCCATGGTATCGGGGCGTGCCGACGGCAGTGGACTGGGACTGTCCATCGCCCAGGGCATCCTGCACCAGCACCAGGGGCTGATCGAGTGCGATTCCCGCCCCGGCCATACCGAGTTTCGTCTGCTTATTCCTTTGGAGAGGCGCCATGACTGATGTCGCACGTGTCGCGGTGGTCGACGACGACCGCGCCATTCGCTGGGTGCTGGAGCGCGCCCTGGCTCAGCCCGACCTCGAGGTCGAGTGCATCGACCGGGCCGATGTGGCGCTCAGCCGCTTGCTGGACGACCCCCCCGACGTGCTGGTCACCGACATTCGCATGCCGGGAATCGACGGCCTCGACCTGATGTCGCGGGTGCGCGAGGTTCATCCCGACCTGCCGGTCATCGTGATGACCGCCCACTCCGATCTCGACAGCGCCGTGGCTTCCTATCAGGGCGGTGCCTTCGAGTACCTGCCCAAGCCGTTCGACGTCGACGAGGCGCTGGCCCTGGTGCGTCGCGCGGTGGCCCATGCCCGCGAACGCAAGCGCCCGGTCAGCGTCCCCGAGGGGCTCGACGCCGAGATCATCGGCGAGGCGCCGGCGATGCAGGAGGTGTTCCGCGCCATCGGTCGGCTGTCACACTCGCACATCACGGTGCTGATCAACGGCGAGTCGGGTACCGGCAAGGAACGGGTGGCCCGCGCCCTGCATCAGCACAGTCCGCGCTCCAGCCATCCGTTCATCGCACTGAACATGGCAGCGATCCCCCGCGACCTGATCGAGTCCGAGCTGTTCGGCCACGAGAAGGGCGCCTTTACCGGTGCCACGGCAAGCCGCCAGGGGCGCTTCGAGCAGGCCAACGGCGGCACGCTGTTCCTCGACGAGATCGGCGACATGCCCGCCGAGACCCAGACGCGGCTGCTGCGGGTGCTGGCCGACGGTGAATTCTATCGGGTCGGCGGTCACACGCCGGTGAAGGTGGACGTGCGCATCATCGCGGCCACTCACCAGAACCTGGAGCGGCTGGTGGAGGATGGACGCTTCCGCGAGGACCTGTTTCATCGCCTCAACGTGATCCGGGTGCACCTGCCTAAGCTGGCGGAACGCCGCGAGGATATCCCGCGCCTGGCGCGCCATTTCCTGGCCGAGGCGGCCAAGGAGCTTTCTACCGACATCAAGGTGCTGACCAAGGACGCCGAGGCGCACCTGACCCGGCTGTCCTGGCCGGGCAACGTGCGTCAGCTCGAGAACACCTGTCGCTGGCTGACGGTGATGGCCTCGGGCCGCGAGATCCTGGTCGAGGACCTGCCACCGGAGCTGCGCCAGGGCGAAGGCGGCGAGGTGGCCAACGGCGACTGGCGCGCCGCCTTTCGCGACTGGGCCGACCGCGCCCTGGCGGCGGGCCACACCCATCTGCTGGAAGAGGCCGTACCGGATTTCGAGCGCATCCTGATCGAGACCGCGCTCAAGCATACCGGCGGGCGCAAGGGCGAGGCCGCCGAGCTGCTGGGCTGGGGGCGCAACACCCTGACGCGAAAGCTCAAGGTGCTGCTGCCGGCACTGGCGGATGGCGACTGAGAGTCGGCACTGCTCACGCTCCTGTAAAGCACCCGTAAAAGGTAAGCATTAAACGAAAGGCGCATGGCTGCGAAGCGAGTCGGCTTCGTACAGTCGGGGAAACCCTTGCGCGGCTAACCATCATGCTTGACGCGATCCGAGCACCCCGGCAGGTCCATGTCACCGAAGTGGGCCCGCGCGACGGGCTGCAGAACGAGAAGGTGTTGCTCTCCACGGCGCAAAAGGCCGAGCTGGTGCGCGCCCTGGTCGCCGCCGGGGTCCGCGAATTCGAACTGACGTCCTTCGTCAGCCCCCGCGCGGTACCGGCGCTGGCCGATGCTGCGGAGCTGGTGGCCGAACTCCGTGACATCCAGGGCGTGCACTTCTCGGCGCTGGTGCCCAACCTGCGCGGGGCCGAGCGGGCCCTCGAGGCCGGTATCGACTCGGTGGTGCTGTTCGTCTCGGCTTCGGAAACCCACAACGCCAAGAACGTCAATGCCAGCGTCGATGAGTCGCTGGCGAGCTTCGAGCAGGTGGCCCGTCGCCTCGAGGGTAGCGGCATCGAGCTGCGCGGTGCCATCGCCACCTGCTTCGGCTGTCCCTTCGAGGGCGATGTCGATGTCGCCGCGGTAGGCCGCATTGCCCGTCACTTTGCCGACCTCGGCGCCCGCTACGTATCGCTGGGCGACACCACCGGCATGGCCACGCCGCCCCTGGTCGCGGAACGGATCACCCATCTGCGCGAAGTGGTGCCCGGCGTGTCGCCGACCCTGCATTTCCACAACACCCGCGGCATCGGCCTGGCCAACGTCATGCAGGGCCTTGCGCTCGGCGTCGATCGCTATGAGAGTTCGGTCGGCGGGCTGGGTGGCTGCCCCTTCGCGCCGAAGGCGACGGGTAACATCGCCAGCGAGGACCTGATCTACCTGCTCAGTGAAATGGGCATCGAGACCGGCATCGACCTGGAGCGGATCATCGAGGCCGCTCAGCTCGCCACCCGCCTGATGGGGCGCCCTCTGCCGGCCCAGGTCTCCAAGGCGGGGCCACGACTGGCGCTCAGCGACTGCGCGGCGGTGCCCACGGCAAAAGGATGAACATGACGAATCCAACAGCCCAGGCCGCAGGAAGCCTGGAGGGCATCCGCGTGATCGACCTCACGCGGGTCATCTCGGGGCCGTTTTGCACCCAGATACTGGGCGATCACGGCGCCGAGGTGATCAAGGTCGAACCGCCGGAACGCGGCGATGTCGTGCGCTCCCAGGGCAACATCGTGAACGGTTTCAGCTGGTATTTCGCCCAGTTCAACCGCAATAAGCGCTCTCTGACGCTGGATCTGCGCAGTGAAGAGGGCAAGGCGCTACTGGCCCGGCTGCTGGAGGGGGCGGACGTGCTGGTCGAGAATTTCCGCCCCGGTGTCATGGCCAAGATGGGCTTGGATGACGAGACCCTGCGCGAGCGCTATCCGCGTCTGGTCGTCGGTCGCATCAACGGCTTCGGCTCGACCGGACCCTATCGCGATCGGCCCGCCTATGACTTCATCGCCCAGGCCATGAGCGGCTTCATGGGTGTCAACGGCCCCGCCGACGGCGAACCCATGCGCGCCGCGCCACCCATCAGCGACATGGTGGCCAGTCAGAACCTGGCCTTCGGTATCTGCGCGGCGCTGGTGCGGCGCGAACGCAGTGGGCGGGGCGATATCGTCGAGACCGCCCTGACCAATGGGTTGATCGGCATGATGGGTTACCTGGCGGCGGAGTTCTTCGCTACCGGCCGGGTACCGGCGCGCACCGGTAACGACCATCCCATGCTCTATCCCTACGGCCTGTTTCGCGCCAGCGATGGGGAGGTGGCCATCGCCCCAAGCAACGACATCATGGTCGAACGCCTGCTGAGGGCGCTCGACATGCTGCATCTGCTCGACGACGAGCGCTTCGCCGACAACACCTGTCGCATGCGCAATCGCGAAGCGCTGCGCGAAATACTGACGCGGGTCACCGAGCGGCACAGCGTCGACGAATGGATCGCGCATCTCAACCGGGCCGGAGTGCCCTGCGGACGCGTCCACGATCTGCGCGAAACCTTCGAGGACCCCCAGGTTCAGGCACAGCAAATGAAGATCGAGCTGGACCAGGGGAAATTCGGCCGGATTCCCACTACCGGCTTCCCGGTCAAGATGAGCGAGGCCCCCGCGGCGGTTCACCGTGTCGTACCGGAACTCGGCGAGCATACTCGCGAGATTCTGCGCGAGCTGGGGGTCGAGGAAGTCGAGATCTCGGCCATGCAGGCACGCGGTGTTATATGAGCTAATCTGCAAGAGGCGCCGAGCCGAGGCTTCGGCGTGGCTATACCTACCACAACACGGCACAACAGAGACACAACAACAAACGAGGGACACGACAATGCGCACCATCAAGCACGCTCGCCACGGTCTCGCCGCTTCGGCCCTGCTGGGGCTGGGCCTGGCCATCAGCTCACCGAGCCAGGCACTGCCGATCAGCGAATGCATTGCCCCGGCCGACCCCGGTGGCGGCTGGGACTTCACCTGCCGCTCGGTCGCCAAGCTGCTGCGCGAACTGGAGCTGACCGACCGTGCCGTACAGGTTACCAACATGCCGGGCGGCGTGGGGGCCGTGGCGTTCTCCAACGTCGCCAGCAGTCGCGCCGACGATAGCAACCTGATCGTGGCGACCAGCACCGTGGGCATGACCCAGATCGCCCAAGGGCAGTACCCCGGCGACGCCGACACCATGCGCTGGCTGGCCATGCTGGGCACCGATGTCGGGGTGATCCTGGTCGACGATGAGAGCCCCTTTGAGTCCCTCGAGCAGCTGCTCGACGCCATGGTCGAGGATCCCGCTGCCGTTGCCATGGCCGGCTCGAGTGGCGCCGGCGGCTGGGACCATATCCGGGCGCTGCTGCTGGCCAAGGAGGCGGGCATGCCGGCCGATCAGATGGCCAGCGTGCGCTGGGTGCAGTTCGACGGCGGCGGCCCGGCCGTGACCCAGATGATGGGGGGCCACGTCGACATGGTCTCCACCGACCTCGGCGAGATCGCCGGCTTCATCGAGTCCGGCGACGTGCGGGTGCTGGCGGTGCTGTCCGACGAACCGCTGCCCGAACCCTTCGGCGACCTGCCCACCGCGGTGTCCCAGGGCTATGACGTGACCGGCTACAACTGGCGTGGCTTCTACACCGGAGGAGACGTCTCCGACGAGGACTACGCGGAGATGGTCGAGACCCTCGAGACGCTCTACCAGAGCGACGAGTGGCAGGAGACCGCCCAGCAGAACGGCTTGGTGCCGCTATGGCGTGGCGGCGACGAGTTCATCGACTACGTACACGAGACCATCGACGAGGTCGAGGCTGTCTCGCGCGAGATCGGTGTCATCGAGTGAGTGAACCTGGGCTGAACACGGATCAGGTCTCGGGCGCCGTCGCCGACCGTATCGCCGGCGTCGTGTTGCTGCTGATGGCGGTGGGGGCGTGGTGGTATTCGCACACATTCCCGGCCGGCTTCGGCCAGGTCGTGGGGCCCGGGGCCTTTCCGCGGCTCGTCAGCGTGCCGATGGGCCTGTTCGCGGCCTATCTGGTGATACGCCCCGGGGTCAATCAGCGCTGGCCGCAGCGCGCCGCCCTGCTCAGGCAGGGGGCGGCGTTGCTGCTGCTCGGCATCTATGCGGGCTTCCTCAAGCCGCTGGGCTTCCTGCCCGCCAGTCTGGTCTGCGTGGTGCTGTTGATTCGTCTGTTCGGCGCGACCTGGAGGGCCTCGCTGGCCTGCGGCGCGCTGCTGACGGTCTCGCTCTATCTGCTGTTCGAATTCGCCCTGGGCATGCCGCTACCCAACATGCCGGGCCTCGACTGGTAAGGCGTCTCGATGGATATATTGGCTTTTCTCGCCCAGGGTTTCGCCGTGGCGCTCGAGCCCCAGCACCTGTTCCTGGCGCTGGTCGGCTGTGCCGTGGGCACGCTGATCGGAGCGCTGCCGGGGCTTGGCCCGGTCAACGGGGTGGCGCTGATGATCCCGTTGACCTTCAATTTCGGCCTGACGCCGACCGCTGCGCTGATCCTGCTGGTCAGCATCTACTACGGCTGCATGTACGGCGGGCGGATCAGCTCGATCCTGCTCAACATTCCGGGCGACGAGCCGGCGGTGATGACCACCCTCGACGGCTACCCCATGGCGCTCAAGGGGCGTGGCGGCGAGGCCTTGGGGCTCTCCGGCGTGGCCTCGTTCGTCGGTGCCACCGTGGCGACCATCGGGCTCACCCTGTTCGCCCCATTGCTGGTGGGGTTCGCAATCCGCTTCGGGCCGGCCGAGTACTTCGCCCTGTTCGTGCTGGCCTTCGCCACCATCGGTGGGGTGACCAGCGGCAGCCTGGTGAAGAGCTTTCTCGCGGCCTGCCTGGGCCTGTTGCTGGGCACCGTGGGCATCGACTCGGTGAGCAGCGTGCCACGCTACACCTTCGGCTGGTACGAACTCTATGACGGCATCGATTTCATCGTCGCCCTGGTCGGGTTGTTCGCGATCTCCGAGTGCCTGGTGTTTCTCGAGGACACCCGCGGCAGCAACAAGCCGACCCTCAAGGTAGGCTCGGCGATACCCGGCATTCGCAGCGCCTGGAAATGTGCACCGACCATCGGCCGCAGCTCGTTCATCGGTTTCGTCGCCGGCGTGCTGCCGGGTGCCGGCGCCGCGCTCGGCAGCTTTCTTTCTTATACCCTGGAGCGCCGCTGGCTGGGACGTCGCGGCACCTTCGGCCAGGGCGACCCGCGCGGCGTGGCGGCGCCCGAAGCGGGCAACAACGCGGCGGCCGGCGGTGCGCTGATTCCCATGCTGTCGCTGGGCATTCCCGGCAGCGGCACCACGGCCATTCTGCTGGCGCTGCTGTTGTCGATGAACATCACCCCCGGGCCGCTGTTGTTTTCGCAGCAGCCGGAAATGGTCTGGGGGCTGGTGGCGGCACTGTTCATCGGCAACGTGATGCTGCTGATCCTCAATATCCCGCTGGTGGGGCTGTTCGCCAAGGTGCTGCAAGCGCCCGGCTGGTTCCTGATGCCGATGGTGGTGATGGTGGCCTTCGTCGGCGTCTACTCGCTGAGCAACAGCGCCTTCGATCTCTACATGATGCTGGCCTTCGGCGTGCTCGGCTACGTGCTGCGCAAGCTGGAGATGCCCGCCGTGCCGGTGGTGCTGGGCCTGCTGCTGGGCGGGCAGATGGAGTACAACCTGCGCCGTGCCATGTCGATCTCCGGTGGTGACTGGAGCATCCTGTGGAACAGCGGCATCACCATCGGTATCTACGCCTTCGCCATCACCCTGATCGTGGCCGGGTTGGTCTATAGCGCGATGGTTCGACAGCGGACCTAGTGCATAGGTGAAAAGCGCCTGCACTCGGCGGCTTGCTTGCGCAGCCTGGCTTCGATTGTCGCAGATCAAGTTTCCGCTCATGGCTCCCTCGGAAGCCGTAGGCTGGAAGCGGCTTCCTGACGTGGATCAACTTAAACAAGTATTCAGAATGCTACTTTAAAGTCGTCCCCAAAAGTAATTCCTCCGTGAGGAAAAAGACGATGAAATTCACACGTAGCGTTCTTGCCCAGGCCATCGCCATACTTGCTGTCAGTGCGGTGCTGACCAATCCCGCTTTCGCCGCGCACGGCGAAGCACTCAGCCCAGCCAGCGTCACGCCCGACGTCACCTATACACTGCGTACCGCCGTAGCCGACGGCAAGCTGGTATTCATCGGTGACAAGGGCGACATCAAGGATGTGGTCAATCCCGACCTGCACGCTCCCGTCGGGGCGGTGGTTCAGATCAACCTGATCAACGGCGACGGTGCCATGCACGATATCGCGCTACCCGAGTTCGGCGTCGATTCCGACGACATAAGCGGTCAGGGTTCGGCTACCGCCGTGGCCTTCCGGGTCGACGAGGAGGGCAACTTTGAGTACCTGTGCAGCATACCCGGCCACAAGGCGGCCGGAATGGTAGGCAATTTCATTGTCGGCGATCCGGAGCCGGCAGATGAGATCGAAGCAGCCCCCGACCTGTCGATGGACCCGCATGAAGTCGGCGAGCCGGTAGGCGACCGCGGCCCGCAGGAGGTCACCGTCGATCTCGTGACTACCGAAGTGGAAGGCTACCTGGCCGACGGTTCCAGCTACCGCTACTGGACCTTCAACGACACCGTACCCGGCCCCTTCGTACGGGTTCGCGTGGGCGACACCGTCCACGTCAACATGAGCAACGCAGACGACAGCGCCCACATCCACTCCGTCGATTTCCATGCCGTGACCGGCCCCGGCGGCGGGGCGGCCGTGACCCAGGCGGCACCGGGCCAGACCAAGAGCTTCAGTTTCCAGGCCCTCAATCCGGGACTCTACGTCTACCACTGCGCCACGCCGATGGTCGCCCAGCACATCTCCAACGGCATGTACGGCATGATTCTGGTCGAGCCGGAAGGCGGGCTTTCGCCGGTGGATCGCGAGTTCTACATCATGCAGGGCGAGCTCTACACCGCCCAGCGCCACGGTAGCCAGGGGTTGCAGGAGTTCTCGCTCGACAAGCTGCTCGACGAGCGCCCCGAGCACCTGATGTTCAACGGCAACATGGATGCGCTGACCCAGACGCACAAGATGGAGGCCGACGTGGGCGACAACGTGCGCATCTTCTTCGGCGTTGGCGGCCCCAATGCCACCTCCAGCTTCCACGTCATCGGCGAGATCTTCGACAAGGTCTACGACCAGGCCTCACTGACCAGCCCGCCGCTGACCGACGTGCAGACCACGCTGGTACCCCCGGGTGGCGCCACCATGGTCGAGTTCGAGGTCGACTACCCCGGCAAGTACATCCTCGTCGACCATGCGCTATCCCGCCTGGAGAAGGGGCTGGCCGGGTTCCTCCACGTCAACGGCGAGGAGAACCCCGAGGTCTTCCATACCGAAGAGGCCCACGACCCCAACTCCGGCCACTGAGCCACGTCCTTCACGCCCCGCCCAACCGGCGGGGCGCTTGCCGTTGGCGTGACGCTTCGATGGCAACGATGTGACAGTTCCGCATCGTCTTACACCAAGTCTTTGTTTCCCAAGCCACCGCAAGCCGCCTGCCCATCCTGGGTCGACCTCAGTGGCTAGGAAATGTCACCGAATCGTTATTGTCTAGACAACGTGCCTTAACCTGAGCCAGCGACACTGACGCCATCCGATACAGGAGGCGTCACATGTCCAGCGTCACGATTGCCGTGCAACGGCTCAGCAAGACCTTTGGTCAGACCCGCGTCCTCGAGAACGTCGGCTTCGACATCCATGCCGGCGAGATGGTGGCCCTGATCGGGCCGTCAGGCTCGGGCAAGTCGACGCTGCTGCGTCACCTGGTGGGGCTGACCACCGCCAACCGTAAAGCCGACAGCCGCATCCGCGTGATGGGTCGCGACATCCAGCGAAGCGGCCGCCTGCTGCGCGGTTCGCGCTCCCAGCGCTGTCGCTGCGGCTACATCTTCCAGCAGTTCAATCTCGTCGGCCGCCTCAGCGTGCTGACTAACGTGCTGATCGGCCGTCTCGGCTCGATGCCGCGCTGGCGGGCCCTGCTCGGGCGCTTCACCGACGAGGAGCGCGCCCAGGCTCGCCAGGCCCTGGCCCGTGTCGGCCTTGCCGAACTCGCCGACCAACGCGCCAACACCCTCTCCGGCGGCCAGATGCAGCGCGTGGCGATCGCCCGCGTGCTGATGCAGGACGCCGACGTGATTTTCGCCGATGAGCCCATTGCTTCCCTCGACCCGCGCAGTGCGCGCGAAGTCATGGACATCCTCAAGCGCATCAACCTCGAGGATGACCGTACCGTGCTCGTCTCGCTGCATCAGGTCGATTACGCCCGCCGCTACTGCTCGCGGGCCATCGCCCTCAAGCAGGGGCGCCTCTACTACGACGGCCAGACCGAGGGCCTCACCGAGGCACGACTCCAGTCGCTCTACGAGAACGCCGGGTTTGACGAACCACGCCACTCGCCCGTTCCCGTTGCCGCCCGCGTCGCCCTGGGCGCCGCCAGCTGATCCATCGCCAACCGCCACCAAGAGGTTTCCACCATGAGCCGTAATCTTCGCCGTCTCACCCTGCCGCTGATCGCCGGCCTCGGCCTGCTCGGCAGCCAGCTCGCTACCGCCGAGGAAGAACTCGACACCCTGCGCTTCGGCATCATCTCCACCGAGGCCAGCCAGAACCAGGAGCCGCTGTGGCGCCCGTTCCTCGACGACATGGCCGAGAGCCTCGGCGTCGAGGTCGAGCCGTTCTTCGCCAACGACTACGCCGCGGTGATCCAGGCCATGCGCTTCGACAAGATCGACCTCGCCTGGTACGGCAACAAGTCGGCCATGGAGGCGGTGGACCGCGCGGGCGGCGAGATCTTCGCCCAGACCGTGCCCGAGAACGGCGAGCCGGGCTACTGGAGCCTGCTGATCGTGCACCAGGACAGCCCCCTGGAGAGCGTCGAGGATGTGCTGGCCAACGCCTCCGAGCTGACCTTCGGCAACGGCGACCCCAACTCGACCTCGGGCTTCCTGGTGCCGAGCTACTACGTCTTTGCCCAGAACGGCGTCGAGGCCACCGACATCTTCAAGCGCACCCTCAACTCCAACCACGAGACCAATGCGCTGTCGGTGGCCAACCGCCAGGTCGACGTCGCCACCTTCAACACCGAGAGCATGGAGCGCCTGGAAATGGCGCACCCCGACAAGGCTGAGCGGCTCAAGGTGATCTGGCAGTCGCCGCTGATCCCGTCCGACCCGCTGGTCTGGCGCGAGGACCTGCCGGAATCGATGAAGACCCGGCTGCGCGACTTCGTTCTGAGCTACGGCGAGACCGAGGAGCAGCGCGAGAGGATCGCGCCGCTGCAGTGGGCGCGTTTCGACGCCTCCGACAATGACCAGCTGCTGCCGATTCGCCAGCTCGAACTGTTCAAGCAGCGCGCCCAGCTCGCCGCCGACGACTCGCTCGACGATGCCGACAAGCAGCATCAGTTGGCCGAGCTCGACGCCCGGCTCGATGAGCTCGACGAGCGCCTCAAGGCCCGCGAGGCTGCCCAGGCCGAAGAGAGCACGGGCGTGACCACCGCCATGGCCCAGTAACCGGCCCCGTCCGCTACGGCAATCGAGTTCCGAGGGGCCGCGCTGGCCCCTCTCCGGAGAACCTTCATGACCGCAACGACTCCCGCGCTCGTCAACGCCCCGGCCAAGCGCAGCTGGCTCAATCTGCTCGGCTGGGCCGTCGCCCTGGGCGTGCTGGCCTGGGCCTGGCAGGGCACCGAGATGGATCCCGGCGCGCTGGTCGCCAACGCCGGCAACATGGCCGAACTCGCCGCCGACTTCTTCCCGCCGGCGTTCGGCAACCTGGAGCGCTACATCGACCAGATGCTGGTGACCATCCAGATCGCCATCTGGGGCACGCTGCTGGCGATCGTACTCGCCATCCCCTGCAGCCTGTTGTCGTCCGAGAACCTGGTGCCGTGGTGGGTCTACCAGCCCATGCGCCGGCTGATGGACGCCTGCCGCGCCATCAACGAGCTGGTCTTCGCCATGCTGTTCGTGGTCGCCGTGGGGCTCGGCCCCTTCGCCGGCACCCTGGCGCTGTTCGTCCACACCACCGGCGTGCTCGCCAAGCTGTTCTCCGAAGCCGTCGAGGCCAGCGAGGCCGGCCCCATGGAGGGCATTCGCGTCACCGGCGCCGGGCGCATCGAGGAGATCGTCTTCGGCCTGATCCCCCAGGTGCTGCCGCTGTGGATCTCGGTGAGCCTCTACCGCTTCGAGTCGAACATCCGCTCGGCCACCGTGCTGGGCATGGTCGGCGGCGGCGGTATCGGCGTGGCGCTGTGGGAAACCATGCGCGGATTTCAGTACGCCGAGACCGCCACGATCATGCTGGTGATCATCATCGCCGTCACCGTGCTGGACATGGCCTCGCAGACCGTACGCAAGCGTTTCATCTAGGAGACAAAGGTGGCCGCGCTCGCGGCCCTTGCCTTCGAAAGCTCCATTTCTCGCTGGAGTGAACATGTCTAGACAAGTAACCGATACGCCGCCGACCAGGGCTCCCCGCTATCGCACGCTGGCCGATACGCTGGCCCGCGAGGTGCGCAGCGATTACGCCCCCGGCGAACTGCTGCCGGCGGAGGCGGCCCTGGCCCGGCGCTTCGGGGTCAACCGACACACTGTGCGGCGCGCGCTGGACGAGCTGGTAGCCGCGGGTATGGTGACCCGCCATCAGGGGCGCGGCACCCAGGTCGTCGACCGTCGTCTCGATTATGCCGTCAGTGTCGCCAGCAAGGTGACCCATAACCTCGCCGCGCTGGGTATCGCCACCCAGACCGAGTGTCTCTCCCAGCGCCTGTGCGAGCCGCCCGAGGCCATCGCCCAGCGCTTCGGGCGACGCCCCGGCGAGTGCTTGCTGTGCGTCGACACCCTGCGCCACATCGGTGGCGCGCCGCTGATGCTGCTGTGCCACTGGTTCGATCCCGCGCGGGTGCCGGGCTGGGAGCGGCGCTACCGCGGCGGCTCGACCCGGGCGCTGCTCGCTCAGCACTACGACTTGCAACTGTTTCGCCGGCGGGTGCGCATCGAAGCCGGCAGCGCCACCCGCGGCGACACCCGCCATCTGCGCTGTCCGCTCGGCGCCCCGCTGCTGCAGCTCGTAAGCGACAACGTCGATCGCGACGGCACGCTGGTCGAGATATCGGTCAGCCGCGCCCGGGCCGACCGGCTCGCCTACCACATCGATTTCGACTCCGACGAGGTGCCCTCATGACCCCCTTGCACGACCACAGCAAGCCGCAGGCGCGACGCCAGCGGGTGCTGGCGCTGACGCCCCGTGACCAGCTCGAGGCCCGCTGGGCCACGCTCGGCATTCGTGCCGCGTATCGCTGCGTGCGTGGCCCCGAGACCGGCATGGCCATGCTGCGCGGCCGCATGGGCGGTACCGGCAACGCCTTTCACCTCGGCGAGATGACCCTGACCCGGGCCAGCGTCGCCCTCGATGACGGCGCCGGGAACGACGCGTTACTGGGACATGGCTGGGTGAGAGGGCGCGACCACCGCCACGCCGAGCTGATCGCCCTGGTCGCTGCCTGCGCGCAGCGCGAGGCCTGGACCCGACGTATCGACAGCGAGCTGGTTGAGCCGCTGGAGGAGGCGCTCGAGACGCGCCGCGCCGAGGCATCGCGCCTGGCGGCCGCCACCCGCGTCGATTTCTTCACCCTGGTACGAGGGGAGTGACCATGCTCTGGCCGACACTGAACGATCCCGTGCACGACAGCCAGCGGCTGTTTCGTCAACTGCTCACGGCGATGAGCGAGCCCGGCACGCTGCATACGCTGGAGGTGCCGTCGCCGCCGGGTGACGACATCGGCCCCGCGCTGTGGGGCGTCCTGCTGACTTTGTTCGACCTCGACACCCGGGTGTGGCTTGCCCCCGCCCTGGGCGGGCCCGGCCTGCAAGAGGCGCTGGTCTTCCACACCGGCTGTCGCCTGACCGCCGATCCTGCGGAAGCCGACTTCGCCCTGGTCACGCCGGGCGTGCTGGCGGAGCCTGTCGCATTCGCCCTGGGTAGCGACGAATACCCCGATCGCAGCACCACGCTGCTGGTTGCGCTCGATACCCTCGAGCCCGCCGGCGAGTGGCACCTCACTGGGCCCGGCATCGCCGAACGGCGCCAGTTGGGCCTGGGCGCGGCGGCCGCACCCCTGATGGCGCGGCTCGCTGCCAACCGCGGGAGTTTCCCCTGCGGGCTCGACGCCATCCTCACCTGCGGCGCGCGACTCGCCGCGCTGCCGCGCAGCACCCGAATCGAGGAGGTCGCCTGATGTACGTTGCCGTGAAAGGGGGCGAGCGTGCCATCGCCAACGCCCACCGTCTGCTCGCCGACCGGCGCCGCGGCGACCGCGAGCAAGCCGAGCTCGAGGTCGACCAGATCCAGGGCCAGCTGCGCCTGGCCGTCGACCGGGTGATGAGCGAGGCGTCGCTCTACGATCCCGAACTCGCTGCGCTTGCCATCAAGCAGGCCAGCGGCGACATGATCGAGGCGGTGTTCCTGCTGCGCGCCTACCGCACCACGCTGCCGCGCCTGGCGGTGAGCGAACCGCTGGAGACCGGCGCCATGCGCATCGAACGTCGCATCAGCGCCACCTACAAGGACATACCCGGTGGCCAGGTGCTGGGGCCGACCTACGACTACACCCATCGCCTGCTCGACTTCCTGCTGCTCGCCGAGGGCGAGACGCCGGTGGCGGAACCCGGCGAGCAGCCGCTGGCGCCGTGCCCGCAGATCCTTGAGCTGCTCGACGCCGAGGGGCTGATCGAACGTGAGCGGGACGATGGCAGCGAGCCGGCCGACATCACTCGCGATCCCCCCGACTATCCCGTCGATCGCGCCGCGCGCCTGCAGATGCTGGCGCGCGGCGACGAGGGCTACCTGCTGGCGCTGGGCTACTCCACCCAGCGCGGCTACGGGCGCAATCATCCCTTCGCGGGGGAGATCCGCCTGGGCCAGGTGGAGGTGGAGATCTTCGTCGAGGAGTGGGGCGAGGCGGTGTGCGTCGGCGAGATCGCGCTGAGCGAGTGTCAGATGATCAACCAGTTCGGCGGCTCCCGTGAGGCCGCGCCGCAGTTCACCCGCGGTTACGGACTGGCCTTCGGCCACAACGAACGCAAGACCCTGGCCATGGCGCTGGTCGACCGCGCGCTGCGTGCCGAAGAGCTCGGCGAGCCGACCCAGGGCCCCGCCCAGCAGGCCGAATTCGTGCTGGCGCATGCCGACAACGTCGAGGCCTCGGGTTTCGTCTCGCACCTCAAGCTGCCGCACTACGTCGACTTCCAGTCCGAGCTCGAACTGCTGCGCCGCCTGCGGCGAGAGCACGAGGCGCGAAGGCAGGGGGCGTGCCAGGAGGCCGGCCCGCCGACATCGACGATCGACGAGCGCGCTGCCGCGCCAGGAGACCCAGCATGAACGGCTACAACTTCGCCTACCTGGACGAGCAGACCAAGCGCATGATCCGCCGTGCACTGCTCAAGGCGGTGGCCATCCCCGGCTACCAGGTGCCCTTCGGCGGCCGCGAAATGCCCATGCCCTACGGCTGGGGCACCGGCGGCATGCAGCTCACCGCCAGCATTCTCGGTGTCGACGACGTGCTCAAGGTGATCGACCAGGGCGCCGACGACACCACCAACGCGGTCAGCATCCGCGCCTTCTTCGAGCGTGTGGCGGGGATCGAGACCACCACCGTGACGCCGGCCGCGAGCGTCATCCAGACCCGCCATCGCATTCCCGAGACGCCGCTGGAGCCGGGCCAGATCCTGGTCTTCCAGGTGCCGATCCCCGAGCCGCTGCGCTTCATCGAACCCAGCGAGCAGGAAACCCGGCTGATGCATGCTCTGGAGGAGTACGGGGTGATGCACGTGAAGCTCTACGAGGACATCGCCCGCCACGGCCATATCGCCACCACCTACGCCTACCCGGTGAAGATCGACGGGCGCTACGTGATGGATCCCTCGCCTATCCCCAAGTTCGACAACCCCAAGCTCGACATGAGCCCGGCGCTACTGCTGTTCGGCGCCGGGCGCGAGAAGCGGCTCTATGCCATCCCGCCGCATACCCGCGTCGAGAGCCTCGACTTCGAGGATCACCCCTTCGAGATCCAGCGCTGGGAGCAGCGCTGCGCGCTGTGCGCTAGCGATGCGAGCTTTCTCGACGAGGTGATCACCGACGATGCCGGCGGGCGCATGTTCGTCTGCTCGGATACCGACTACTGCCTGACACGCCGGGGAGAGCTGTCATGAAACGTCCCGACCCTTCTGCTCCTGTCCTGGCCAGGCCCGAGCTGGACCGCCCCATCCTGCTCGACGTGCAGGACGTCACGCGACTCTACGGCCCCGGCAAGGGCTGCGAAGCGATCGATTTCCACCTGCATGCCGGCGAGGTGCTGGGGATCGTCGGCGAGTCCGGCTCCGGCAAGTCGACGCTGCTGCGCGTGCTCGCCGGGCTGGAGGCGCCGGATGCCGGCCGGGTGGTCTATCACCGGCCGGGCGATGCCAGCGAGACCGATCTCTACGCCATCGGTGAGGCGCGGCGCCGCGCGCTGTTGCGTCTGGAGTGGGGCCTGGTGCACCAGAACCCGCGCGACGGGCTGCGCATGGGCGTCTCGGCCGGAGCCAACGTCGGTGAGCGGCTGATGGCGCTGGGCCAGCGGCACTACGGCCAGCTGCGTGCCGCCGGCCAGGACTGGATGGCCCAGGTGGAACTCGACCCGGCACGCATCGACGACGCGCCGCGCACCTTCTCCGGCGGCATGCAGCAGCGCCTGCAGATCGCCCGTACCCTGGTCACCCGGCCGCGGCTGGTGTTCATGGACGAACCCACCGGCGGGCTAGACGTCTCGGTGCAGGCGCGCCTGCTCGACATGCTGCGCACCCTGGTGCGCCAGCTCGGGCTCTCGGTGGTGCTGGTTACCCACGACCTGGCCGTGGCCCGCCTGCTCGCCCACCGCCTGCTGGTGATGCGCCGCGGCCGGGTGGTGGAAGCCGGCCTCACCGACCAGATCCTCGACGACCCGCAGCACGCCTACACGCAGCTGCTGGTGTCGTCGGTGCTGACCCCATGACCGAGGAGACGACCATGACCCCGATTCTCACCGTCGAGCGCCTCGGCAAGGGCTTCGTGCTGCACGGCCAGGGCGGGCTCGCGCTTTCGGTAATGCGCGACCTCTCGCTCGAACTCCACCCGGGCGAGTGCCTGGTGCTGGCCGGACCCAGCGGCATCGGCAAGAGCACGCTGCTCAAGATCCTCTACGGCAACTACCTGGCCGGCGAAGGGCATATCCGCCTGCACTTCAGCGACGGACCGCTTTCCCTCACCGAGCTGCCGGCCCACGCCTGGCACGCCCTGCGCCGCGACGTGATCGGCTATGTCAGCCAGTTCCTGCGCGTGGTGCCGCGGGTCTCGGCACGCGAGGTGGTGATGGAACCGCTGCTGGCGCGCGGCGCCGATGCAGCCGAGGCCAGGGTGCGGGCCGAGACGCTGCTGGCGCGCCTCAACCTGCCCGAGCGGCTCTGGTCGCTGCCCCCCGGCACCTTCTCGGGCGGCGAGCAGCAGCGCGTCAACATCGCCCGTGGCTTCATCGGCGAGCATCCGCTGCTGCTGCTCGACGAGCCCACCGCTTCGCTGGACGCCGCCAACCGCGCGGTGGTGATCGAGCTGATCCGCGAGGCCAAGGCGCGCGGTGCCGCCATGCTCGGCATCTTCCACGACGAGGACGTGCGCGAGCGGGTGGCCGATCACCTGCTGCCGCTCGAATCGTTCATGGCGCCGTCCCTCGCACCCTCCGCTCAACCGACTTCTCGAGGCCTCCCCCATGCATGAACAGATCCTCAGCAACGCCCGGTTGGTCCTCGACGATGAGGACGTGATGGGCAGCCTGGTGATCCGCGACGGTTCGATCGCCGCGCTCGACACCGCCCCAAGCCGCCATCCCGCGGCGGTCGACTGCGGCGGCGACTACCTGCTGCCCGGGCTGGTCGAGCTGCACACCGACAACATGGAGAAGTACTTCCAGCCGCGCCCCAAGGTGGCCTGGCCGGCGCGCCAGGCGGCGCTGGCCCACGACGCCCAGATGGCGGCGAGCGGCATCACCACGGTGTTCGACGCCGTGGCCATCGGCGACGTCAACAAGGAGAGCATGCGCCACCAGGCGCTCACCGAGATGTGCCGGGCGATCGACGACATCGTCGACGCCGGCCTGGCGCGAGTCGACCATCGCCTGCACCTGCGCTGCGAGGTCAGCCAGGCCGAGACGCTTGCGCGCTTCCGCGAGCTCGCCGACCTGCCGCGACTGGGCCTGGTGTCGCTGATGGATCATACCCCCGGCCAGCGTCAGTTCGTCTCGTTCGAGGCCTACAGCACCTACTACCAAGGCAAGTACGGCCTGAGCGACGAGGAGCTCGCGGCGTTCGTCGAGCGCCAGGTCGCCAGCAGCGCCCGCTACAGCGCCGAGCACCGGCGCGCTATCGCCGCGGAGTGTCACGCGCGCGGGCTGGCGCTGGCCAGCCACGACGACGCCACCCTCGAGCACGTCGCCGAGAGCCACGAATACGGCACGCGGGTGGCCGAGTTTCCCACCACGCGGGAGGCCGCCGAGGCTTCGCACCGGGCCGGCATGGCGGTGATGATGGGCGCCCCCAACGTAGTGCGCGGCGGCTCGCACTCCGGCAATATCGCCGCCGCCGAGCTGGTCGCACAGGGGGTGCTGGACGTGCTCTCTTCCGACTACTATCCGGCGGCGCTGCTCGACGCGGTATTTCGCATCGCGCGGATGGAGAACGGCTACGCGCTGCCGCGGGCCGTGGCCACGGCCACGCGGCTGCCCGCCGAGGCGGTGGGGCTCGCCGACCGCGGCCGACTCGCCCCCGGGCTGCGCGCCGACCTGATTCGGGTGCGGTTGTGCGACGACCATCCGCTGGTTGAGCGGGTATGGTCCGCCGGACGGCAGGTGCACTGATGGGCGCCTTGGCCGAGGCAGCGGCTGGGCGGCTCGTCTATGTGATGGGCCCCAGTGGGGTGGGCAAGGACAGCCTGCTCGACGCTGCACGTCGACGACATCCTGAATGGCTGGTGGCGCATCGCTACATCACCCGGCCGAGCAGCGCGAGCGAGGACAGCGTGAGCCTGAGCCGTGCGGAGTTCGCCTGGCGCCGTCAGGCGGGGCTGTTCTGCCTCGACTGGCAGGCCCACGGGCTCGATTACGCGCTGGGGCTCGAGGTGTGTGCCTGGCTCGAGCGCGGCGCCACGGTGCTGGTCAACGGCAGTCGGCGTGCCCTGCCGTTGGCCGAGGCGCGCTTCCCCCGACAGCTGCACCCGGTGATGGTAACGGCTCGGCCGGAGGTGCTGCGCGAGCGGCTCCAGCAGCGGGGGCGGGAAAGCCGCGAGCAGATCGCGGCCCGGCTCGAGCGGCATCGCCAGCTCGAGCGAGCCTGTCCCGGCGTGCACCGCCTGGACAACAGCGGAGCGCTCGAATCCACGCTGGCGGCTCTCGAGGCCTGGCTGGCCGAGGAGTGCGTCTCGTGAGGCTGCGCTTCGTGGGCACCGGCGACAGCGCCCAGGTGCCGCGCTTCGGCTGCGACTGCTCGGCCTGCCAGCGCGCCAGGGTGCTGAGCTGCCATCGGCGTGGGCCCTGCTGTGCCGAGGTGCGGGTGGACGGGCAGCGCTACCTGCTCGATGCGGGGCGCATGGACCTTGCCGAAAGCTGTGAGCGTGAGCGCCCTGCGGCGATCCTGCTGACGCACTACCACGTCGACCATGTGCAGGGCCTGTTTCACCTGCGCTGGGGTACGGGCGAGCCGATTCCCGTCTACGGCCCCAAGGATCCGCAGGGCTGTGCCGATCTCCACCAGCATGCCGGCGTGCTCGCCTTCCAACCGGGGCTCAAGCCGTTCCGCCCGCTGCACCTCGAGGGCTTGGAGGCGATCCCGGTACCGCTCAACCACAGCAAGCCGACGCTGGGCTACTGTCTCGACGACGGCGGCTCGCGGCTGGCCTACCTTACCGATACCTGCGGGCTGCCGCCCGAGACCGAGCGCTTCCTGCGCCGCTGGCGGCCCGATGCGGTGGTGCTCGATGCCACGCATCCGGCCAGCCACACCGAGCCGCGCAATCACAACACGCTGTCGATGGCGCTGGAGATCGTCGAGCGGCTGGCACCGCAGCGGGCCTGGCTGACCCACCTGAGCCATGCCGTCGATGCCGAGGCCATGGTCGCGCCGCTGGTATTGCCGCCGCACGTGGCGCTGGCGCAGGACGGTGACGAGCACGAGCTTTGCGTGCCGTACGATGGGGCCGGTCGAGGAGCTGAACGTCACGCCGCGGGGCTAGCCCGAAGCGCCCCTGGATAAGGTCCGTTACCCAGCCACCCAACTCCCTTACCTGCTGTCTCAGGCGGCTGAACTATGGTGGTGAAAGAGCCTTCGTCCGGACAACAGGGAGAGAGTCCATGAAAGCGCTGTGTTGGCACGGAAAGAACGACATCCGCTACGAGACGGTTCCCGACCCCCACATCGAGCATCCTCGCGACGCCATCGTCAACGTGAGCAGTTGCGCCATCTGCGGTTCCGACCTGCACCTCTACCATCATTTCATTCCCGGCATGGAGTCGGGCGACGTGGTGGGCCATGAGTTCATGGGTGAAGTCATGGAAGTCGGGGGCGATACCCGCGACCTCAAGGTCGGCGACCGCGTCGTGGTGCCCTTCACCATCACTTGCGGCGAATGTGACCAGTGCCGGCGCGGCAATTTCTCGGTGTGCGAACGTTCCAACCGCAACAAGGCGCTGGCCGACAAGGTCTTCGGCCACGGCGGGGCGGGGCTGTTCGGTTACTCCCATCTCACCGGCGGCTATGCCGGCGGCCAGGCGGAGTTCGTCCGCGTACCCTTCGCCGACCAGACGCACATCAAGGTGCCGGACAGCCTGACCGACGAGCAGGTGCTGTTCCTCGGCGACATCTTTCCCACCGGCTGGCAGGCCGCCGTGGCGTGCGAGATCGAACCCACCGACACCGTGGCGATCTGGGGGGCGGGGCCGGTCGGCCAGTTCTGCGTGCGCAGCGCCGTGCTGCTCGGCGCCGAGCAGGTCGTGGTGATCGACAATGTGCCCGAACGCTTGGCCATGGCCGAGGCCGGTGGGGCGATCGCCATCAACTTCGACGAAGAGAGCGTGCTCGCCCGCCTGCAGGAGCTGACCCGCGGCAAGGGCCCGGAGAAGTGCATCGATGCGGTGGGCCTGGAGTCGCACGTGCCGCGCTCGGTCGACTCCGTCTACGACCGGGTCAAGCAGGCCCTGATGCTGGAGAGCGACCGGGCTCACGTGCTGCGGGAGATGATCTACGTCTGCCGCCCGGCCGGCATCCTGTCGATCCCGGGCGTCTACGGTGGCCTGGTCGACAAGATCCCCATGGGACCGCTGATGAACAAGGGGTTGACGGTGCGTACCGGCCAGACCCACGTCAAGCGCTGGACCGACGACCTGCTGCGCATGATCGACGAGGGGCAGATCGATCCTTCCTTCGTAGTGACGCATACCGCTGGACTGGAACAGGGCCCGGACATGTACAACACCTTCCGCAACAAGCAGGACGGCTGCGTGAAGGTGGTGCTCAAGCCCTGAGCTTCGACTGCATCCGAGCCATGAATGGACAAGGAGGTGAGCATGAATCTCGATAGGAGCCGTTCCCTGCAGGGTACCGACAGGTTGGCGCGTGGAATTGGTTGGCTGGGCATCGGTATGGGCCTTTTCCAACTGCTTGCGCCCCGTAGCGTGACCCAGTCGCTGGGTGTCGAAGGATCGGAGGCGCTGGTGCGTTCCTGCGGGGTCCGAGGTGTGGTGACCGGCATCGGTGCGCTGACCGAGGATCCCAAGCCGGCACTCTGGGCGAAGGCAGCCGGGGATATCCTCGATCTGGCGGTGTTGAGCTTCCTGCTCACCGACCGAGACCATCCCAAGCAGGGCAGCGTGAAACTGGCCATGGGCATGGTCGGCGCGTCGGCCGCGACCACCCTCTACTGTGTGCAGGCGCAGGCCCAGCGGCATGTCTACCAGGGCGGTCGCACCCCCGATTACAGCGGCCGCAGCGGCTTCCCCCAAGGCGTGGCCAAGGCCCGCGGTGCGGCCGCTGGAAGCGGTAGCGCGCGCCCCGCGGCGCTGCCCTCACCGGCCCGCTCGCCCGGCTCGCGCATGCAGGACACTTCACCGCGTCACGTCGATACCAGTGGCTACAGGAAAGGCAGCGACTTCGATTATTGACAGTCGCTGCGCCGATATCCACATGCCGAGCCTCGTGAGGCTCGGCTTTTTTTTGTGGTTTCATCGTAGCCGTGGTCATAGGGCCCGCGGCAGTGCCAGAATGAAGGCTTCAGGAGGAAGCCCATGACGCAGATGCACTGGCAGCAATTGCTCGACCCTTCGCGGCTGCACGGAAAGCCCACCAGCGGCCGTGACGAGATCGGCCGCAGCCCGTTCCACAAGGATCATGATCGCATCGTCTTCTCCGGCTCGTTCCGGCGACTGGGGCGCAAGACCCAGGTTCATCCGCTGACCGACAACGACCATATTCACACCCGCCTGACCCACTCCCTGGAGGTGGGCTGCGTGGGGCGCAGTCTGGGAATGATCGTCGGCGAGCTGCTGCGTGAACGGCTGCCCAACTGGATCACACCGGCCGACCTCGGCGTGATCGTCCAGGCCGCCTGTCTGGGCCACGACATCGGCAACCCGCCCTTTGGCCATGCCGGCGAATACGCCATCCGCGACTGGTTCAAGCGCGCCGAGCGCGATGGCAGCGGGCTACTCGAGGGATTGAGCGAACATGAACGAGCCGACCTGCTGACCTACGAGGGCAATGCCCAGGGCTTTCGCATCGTCACCCAGATCGAATACAACCAGTTTCGCGGCGGCATGCGCCTGACCGCGGCCACTCTGGGCACGCTGCTGAAGTATCCCTGGACCGTGGAGCACGGCGGCAGTGCCGGCAAGTTCGGTTGCTACCAGTCGGAGCGGTCGCTGCTCGAAGACGTGACCCGCAGCCTGGGGCTGCTGCCGCGCGGCGAGGGGCGCTGGTGCCGGCACCCGTTGGCCTGGCTGGTGGAGGCTGCCGACGACATCTGCTATGCCCTGCTGGATCTCGAGGACGGCCTGGAGATGGGTATCCTGCGTTTCGACGAGGTGGCCGAGGTATTGTTGCTGATCGCCGGCGACGCGCCGCCGGATTATCCGCATATGGTCCGCGACGGCGTCTCGCAGCGGCGGCGCATCGCTGCCCTGCGCGGCGCCGCCATGGAGCGGGCGGTCAACGACGTGGGCGCCGTGTTCGTCGAGCACGAGACGGCGCTGCTCAATGGCACACTTTCCAGCGACTTGCTCGAGCTCTGCCACCCCGATCTGGGCTGGGGCGTGGCGGCGGCCAAGCAGCTCGCCCGCGAGCGCATCTTCCAGAACGAGCGCAAGGCCAAGCTGGAGATCGGCGCCTACACCACCCTTGGCATCCTGCTCGAAGCCTTCATCGGTGCCGCCCACGAATTGCACTTCACCGGCCAATCGAGCTTCAAGCATCAGCGGGTGCTGGCGTTGATCGGTGAGAATACGCCGCGCCCCTCCTGGACGCTCTACGACAGCTATCGGCGCATGCTCGACTTCATCGGCGGCATGACCGACCACTACGCGGTGGACCTGGCCCAGGAGATGGGCGGTCGCCTCAGGGGGGACTGAGTGGATGAGGAGGTGGCAGCGAGGGCTCTGGACCACTCGCTTGCGCATTACCACCTATGATTGAGCCGGCCTCATATCGAGGGCTCTCCCAGCGCCGGGTTCCGGTCCAGCTCCGCGGCCCGCTCGATCAGAACCGCGATGACCCTGTCGTGCAGCGCCGTGTCGAGCTCGCCGAGACGGCGTTCGCTGAGCTGCTCACTAAGCGAGTCGCCGCTGACGACCATCAAACCATCCGGCGTGCCGGCGCAGGTAATGTCCCAGCCGGGCAGGGCGAGCACGCCAAGTACCGGTACCGGTTGGCCGCAGCGTTGTTCGAGCCACTTGGCGAGCCAGCGTGAGGCGCGCAGCGTCTTGACCAGCGGACGATGCTCGCTCCAGCCGGGGAAACGCAGCCGCTTCGGTTCGACCGTGACCAGGTTGATCTCGCGCCCGTCGGCGGTGAATGGGCGAGTGCGAGCGCGTGTATCGACCGCGAAGACGCCATGGGGTGTAACGGCCACATGGTCGATGATGTCGCTGTCGGTCGGCACGTCGTGAAAGACGAAATAAGGGTGGGCCTCGGGACGCACCAGGCGCTCCAGCTCCTGCCCCACGGCCAGTTCGCAGGCCAGCCCCAGCTTGATGCGTCGGATATGCTGGAAATCGCGAATCAGCAGGAAACAATAGACCAGCACCAGTACGGTGCTCAGTGCACCGTAGAGTGCCCATTCGAGCCAGTTCTGGCGGCTGGTGAATAGCATGCGACCCATGCCATACACTAGGGGTGCCAGGGTCACGATGGGGCCCAGTGCGCCGTTGAGAAACAGCGTGGCGAAAGCGCGGTCGAGCCGGTCGCGCAGGGCTTGGCCGGGCTCGCGCAACTGGCGGGCATTGAAAGGCGAGCGGACACGGGCATCATGCAGGTTGCGCAAGGCGATGACGATCATGGCCATGGCCCCGAGGGGGAACAGGAAGATGAGAGGCAACAGGTATTCCAGCCAGGCCATCGGGGTTCGTCCTTGCCGGTGAACGTCACATAAGCATTACATTCTAGACAACCTGAGGTACGCAGGGCCATGTTCAGTACTAGCATTGTCCGAAAATTGTCTGCGCTCGGTCATACGGCGTTAAAAATCAGCTCAAAGTATTCATTTACACCCGTAAACTCCATCTTTTCGCTGATTTTTGCCTTGTCTGACCTTCGCTCGCCGTCTTTTCAGACTATGCCTAGGGCAATGCACTGCATCATGACGGATAGACGATGAACGATACACGACAGCCCGCCGTGACAGAAGCCACCGAACGCCTGCGGGAGTTCATGGCCTGCCATCCACGCCTGGCCGTGCTTACCGGTGCCGGGGTCAGCACCGATAGCGGCATTCCCGACTATCGGGATGCTTCAGGGGCCTGGAAGTGCGCCCCGCCCATGCAGCACCGGCTGTTCATGAGCAGCCATGCCGCGCGGCAGCGCTACTGGGCACGAGCGCTGGTAGGGTTTCGCACGCTGCACCGGGCCCGCCCGAGTGGCGCTCACCGGGCCCTGGCCCGGCTGGAGGAGGCGGGGAGCGTTCACGGCCTCATTACCCAGAACGTCGACGGGTTGCACCAGAAGGCCGGTTCGCTGCGAGTCATCGATCTGCATGGCCGCGCCGAGCAAGTGCGTTGCATGAGCTGTGGTGCCCTGCGCATGCGCCATGACCTGCATGCGGAACTGGCCGAGCGCAATCCCCGCTGGGGGGGAATGAAGGCCGAGGTGCGGCCGGACGGAGATGCCGATATCGAAACGGACTTCTCTGCCTTTGAAGTGCCCAGCTGCCGACGCTGCCGCCAGGGGATATGGAAGCCCGACGTCGTGTTCTTTGGTGACAGCGTGCCTTCCGAGCGGGTGGCGCGGGCCCGTGCCATGGTCGACGAGGCCGCGGCCCTGCTGGTGGTGGGGTCGTCGCTGATGGTCTATTCCGGTTATCGCTTCGCACGCCAGGCCCATGCCAGCGGCAAGCCGATCGCCTGTCTCAATCTGGGACGCACCCGCGCCGATGGCCTCTACTCGCTCAAGCTCGAGGCACCGGTGGGGGCAGTTCTCTCGGGGGTGGCCGCCACCCTTATGGACGGGGATCGAGCGGCAGGCTGACCGGCTCCCCTCCGCTACCTGATATGGCAACCGGCTCGGCGGTCACGTGGGTCAGGTTGCCCTGCTGGCGTAGCTCGGCCGATAGCTGCGGCGAGTGGGCCGCCTCCAGGGTGCGGCGGTCGAAGCGCAATGCGATCGGCCAGGGTCCGCTTCCGCTTGGAGTGGCACGGGTTTCCGCCAGGGTTCCCCCGGCATCCCGCAATTGCACCCGGAGTTCGGCATCCTCACTCACCTCCAGCCCGCCTGGGGGAGTCACCCGAACGTTGAGCTCGGCAAAATCGGGCGTGCCGGCACAGCCGGCCAGCACCACCAAGGCTAAGGCCCCGAGAAGCCACCGGCCTGGAAAGGTTTGCATTGCCGTACGTGATGAAGACATGACGTTCCCTCGTTCAGCCGCCCGCGAGCTTGACGGTATAGCCCAGGCGCTCGAGCTCTGCCTTGAGCAGTTCGCGATGGTCACCCTGGATCTCGATGACCCCATCGTTGGTCGAGCCACCGGTACCGCAGCGCTTCTTGAGCGTCTTGGCCAGCGCCTTGAGCTCGGACCCTGGTAGTGGCAGCCCGGTGATGGTAGTGACTCCCTTGCCCTTGCGGCCACTTGTCTCGCGTCGAATGCGTACGACGCCGTCGAGAGTGGCGATGCGCTCCTGCTCGGCCAGCTCGGCGCAACGGCAGTCGTCCCGCGGCTGTCGGCAGTTGGGGCAGATATCGCCATGTTCGGTGGAATAGACCAGGCCGCGCAGTTGGTCCTGCAGTGAGGCCATGAAAGCTCCTGACGTCAGGAAAAGCGAAGTGTGATGATAACGCCCAGTTGGGCTCGTGCCTATGTGCCTTCCCCGAGGGAAGGCTGCATGAGTCGAAACGGAAAAACGGAGGAGAATCGAGAAAGGGCTGCACTGGGCTCAGCGAGCGTGGGCGACCTGCCGATCATCCATGGCCCTGGTGTGCGCCAGGTTCTCGATCACCGTGGGCAGCTGGTACATGCTGCTGATCATGATCGCCCCTTCGGGAGTCTCCTCGGCATCGGGATAACGGTTGAGGTGGATCACCGTCATGCCGGCATCGAGTGCGGCCCTCACGCCCACCAAGGCGTCGTCGATGGCAATGCAATCCTCGGCATCGAAGCCCATCAGGTTGGCAGCGTGCAGGTAGAGGCGCGGGTCGGGCTTCCAGCACTTGGCGGTATAGCCACTGTAGAGATGAGTGCCGAAGAAATCGGCGAAGCCGATAGCCTTCAATGAAGTGACGATCTTGTTCTCGGGGCCATTGGAAACCACGCCGCACGGATAGTTGGCCAGGGCCAGGAGGGCTTCGCGGGCTCCCGTGATCGCCGTCAGCTCGGTCTCGAGTCGCCGATTCAGGTTGCTGCGCATGGTGGTTTCGGTTTCGGCCAGGTGCAGCGGGTCGACGCTGCCGTAGCGATCCTCGAGCACTGCCACGATATTGCGAAAGCGGCTGCCGCGGAATTCACCGATGTAGTCACTGGCCTGGAAGGGTAGCCCCAGCCGGGTCAGGCTGGCGGCCATTTCGGCGGCCAGCAGAGGCTCGCTGTCGACCAGCGTGCCGTCACAATCGAAAAGTAGGCATAGGGGGCGAATCATACCGATATTCCTTCGCAGTCCTGTGACTGTCGAGCACCGTTACCTCTTGTATCGGCATGCGGACCGTGAAGTTTAGGCTGCCGCATGTTTGCGAACGCTGTTTCCTAAGTATTGCCCATCATGTCGAACTCTGCAACGAGGGCGAGAGAAAACCTCCGAGAAAGGTGGATGGTGTCTGCCTAGAACAGACCCATGTGCCAGAAATCACCACCTTTCAGCCACTATCCGGCATCGAATTGGCATGCCTTGATGATTCTCAAATTATTGTTTATGAAGTTTTTTTTGTCATTGTTGGCTTGTTGGCCCGACTGCTGCAACCTTCAAGGCGAGTACGACGTGCCGGTCGAGGTCATAGCGCCAAGCCATATTCGCTCCTCACCGGCATGACATCGAAGCCTCGGCTTCAAGGAAACTCACGTTCAACTCCTTTGGAGGTGCGAACATGATGTCCAAGGAATTTCTCAAGAAACTCGGCATCGTCGGTATCACTTTTGGCCTGACCGCCAGTCCGCTGGCCCTTGCCGATTTCCATGACGAAGAGGACGAGCAGGGTGCCGTACCTCAGGAAACGGTTCCGGGTGAAGCCGGTGGTTCAATGGGTAGCGATGATACAGGCGCAGGTGCAGGTGCTGACACCGGTATCGAAGCTGGCGCCGAAACGGGTGATAGCGGCCTGGGTACCGACGCCGACACCAGCACCGATGCCAATACGGATATGAGCACCGGAACGGGTACGGATGCGGGCGGTGCCATGGGTACCGATGATACGGGTACCAGTGCAGGTGCGGGTGCCGATACCGGTGTGGAAGCCGGTGCCGAAACGGGTGATAGCGGCCTGGGTACCGACGCAGATACCAACACCGATGTAAGCACTGACGAGTGGGAAGAAGAGAACGAAGAGGAAGAGTGGGAAGAGGATCAGGATGACGACCAGGATTGGTAAGGTCTGACACCCAAGGAGGGGTAGTCGCTATCACGGATGATGGCGACGTCACCTGAAAGGTTGATGATGATCAACCGCCTCGGAACCGCCCCCGGCCATGCCGGGGGCGGGTCTTTTTGTGTGGTCGGGTTTATGGCCTGAGGACAGAGCGAGGCGTTCATTCCATGCGCATGTGCCATTTTTCTCCAATGCAACGCGGCGCGAATCGTGTCCAAGAGGTCGGTGTATTGTTCCATATCCACTTGTAAAAAAAGAATTTTTTGTTTCTTGTGGCAAGGGTGGTCTGTATTTCGCTTTCTTCAGGGGGCGTCGGAATCCCTGTGGTTTCGGTCATACATTCAGGAAGCAAGTTCAAACTTCACTGGAGGTACGAACATGATGTCCAACGAATTCCTCAAGAAGCTCGGTGTCGTCGGTATTGCCTTTGGCCTGACCGCCAGTCCGCTGGCCCTGGCCGATTTCCATGACGAGGAAGAGAATCAGGAAACCTATCCGGAAGAGACCGCCCCGGATACCAACGGCAACGCTCAGAGCGATGCTGACTTCGATTCCGTCGAGTACGAGAACGAAGAGGAAGAGTGGGAAACCGACGAATGGGAAGAGGAGAACGAAGAGGAAGAGTGGGAAACTGACGAGTGGGAAGAAGAGAATGAAGAGGAAGAGTGGGAAGAGGAAGGTGACGCCGACCAGGATTGGTAATGGCCGTGGCTCACTGACCCACCCACGATCGATCGCCCCCGGCCCCGTCGGGGGCGATCTCTTTTGTCTAGGTGTCCGTCGGTTCGGCCTGCTTCGGTGAAGCCTCTTCGATGGTCTCGCCCTCGGGTGAGAGCAGGTACCAGTGCCCGCCCATGTGATCAAGGCCTTGGCCAAGGGCATCGCCGGGGTAGACGTCACGAGCGAAGTAGTAGAGCGGCCAGCCGTTGTAGGTAACCTGCTGTGTGCCGTCCTCTCTTTCGATCACGCCCAAGCGCTCTTCGTCGACCTGTTCGCCGCCAGCCGGCAGCTCTTCGGTGGTATAGGGCGGCCAGGCAATGGCGCAGCTTTCATCGCAGGTGCTGTAATCGCCGCCCTGCTCATCCTGCGTAAAGATGTAGAGGCTCTTGCCATCCTGGTTGGTCAGGTAGCTGCCGAAGGCCTCCTCTTCGCGGGTCTCGACGCGGGCCTGGTCGATTGGATCGGATGTGGCCTCGAGCTGCTGTTCCGATTCCTCGGGGCTCATGCCCTCGACCTTTGCCGGGTCGTCGTTCTCGCCGGTCTGTGCGTTTTCCTGTTGGGCCAATACCGGGGCGATGAGGAATATCGCCGCCAGCATGCCGCCTGCCAGCACGCTTGACTTCATGTCGACCTCTCCTTGGTAAGGCGTTGCTTTAACTGTAGGTAGCCCCAAGGCATTGGCGCAAGGTCAGCGCTGGCGGGACAGCCGCCTCGAATTGGCGCTGCTCCGGCGATGATAGGGGGTCATGGTACGCCGGCCGGTGACCCACCAGGGAGCTGTTTGGCCGAAGGCCATCTGGAGCATGGCTTTCTGTATCTCGAAGCCGGTTTCCATGCTGGCCTCGAGCTTCTCGGTCACCATACGTTGGTTTTCCTTGAGCATCCCGGGGCTGGTGGGAGACTGGGTCTGCCATAGGCCATTGCGCATGGCGATGGTACTGAACGAGGTGGACCACAGCTCGAAGGCCATGACGCTCAGTTTCCATATGTCCAGCATGGCGGCAGGCGTATAGGGCATGAGCGGAGAATGTGGGAGGGATGGCATTTATGACTCCTTGTCATTTGACGGTGGTGTTTCCTGTACCTACCCCCCCCATCTTAGGCTACTTCATGCTGCGATGCAGCATGAAGTCATGCATCGCTTGCTGTGACAGGCGTTCCACCGCTGCCGGCAGGTCGCGAGCGTGATGAATGGCCGTGACACCGGCGGGTGTCGCTTCCAGCTCGGGGAACCGGTTGAGGTGGATGACCTGCATGCCGGCAGCCAGGCCGGCGGCGATCCCGACGGCGGCATCGTCGATCACCACGCAGCGCTCCGGCGGATGGCCCATGGCTTCGGCCGCCTTGAGGTAGAGAGCAGGGTCCGGTTTCCAGACGCCCAAGCTGTAAGCGCTGAACAGGTTGTCGCCGAAATGGGGCGCGAAACCGACGCACTCCATGGCGCAGCGAATCTTGCGCTCCGGGCCGTTGGACACCACCGCACGAGGGTGGTCGCGTAGTGCATCCAGTGCTTCGTCCATGCCGGGGATCGGTATGAGCTGCTCGCGCATGCGCGCATCCATCAATTCTCGCATCGCCGCTTCCATGGCCTGCCGCTGAGCCTCGCCCAGCGCTCGATGACGACGTTCCAACTCGTGCACGATGGTCAGGAAGCGCACGCCACGGAACTCCTCCATGTATTGCGTCGCCGTAAAGGGCAAGCCGTAGCGGGGCAGGACCTCGGCCATGACCTCGGCGAGCAGGATTTCACTGTCGACCAGGGTGCCGTCGGAGTCGAAGAGCAGGCAGAGCGGAGCGGACATGCGAGACCTCTTGAGTAGAGGCGTCACGCCTGCAACGGCGTGACGCGGGGTTAGACGAAATCCGGCACCAGCAGTTCGGGAATCGCCAGGATCAGCTGCGGATAGAGAATCAGCAGCAGGATCACGGCGAGCATGATGGCCAGGTAAAGCATGGTGGTCCCCAGCGCCTTGAGCAGCGGGATGCCGCCGATCTTGGCCGAGATCATCAGGCACAGACCGTAGGGCGGCGTGATCAGGCCGAGCCCCAGGGCCATGACCCCGATCACCCCGAACTGCACCGGATGGATGCCGGCCTGCATCGCCAAGGGCTGGAAGATCGGTGCCATGATCGCCATCGCCGGCAGCGAATCCATGAAGGTGCCGATGACCAGCATCACCGCGGTCATGATCAGCAGAAGCACGACCGGGTCGGCAATATTGACCCCGGCCATCAGCTTGGGCGGGATCTGGTAGAAGCTGATCAGGTAGCCGAAGATCGCCGCACCCACCAGGCTGAACAGCGACAGCGAGCACAGCCGCACGGTGGCGGTGGAAGCGTCGAGGACGTCGCGGAACCTGAGTTCGCGATAGACGATGAAGCCCAGCGCCAATGCATAGAGTACCGCGATCATGGCCGCTTCGGTGGGCGTGACGATGCCGAGCGTGATGCCGCCGATGATCACCACCGGGATACCTGCCGCCATCATGCCGTCCTTGCCCGAACGCAGCAGTTCGCTGAACGAAGCGCGTGGGCGCACCGGCACCTGGTAGCGGCGCACATAGCCCAGGTTCACGGCGAGCTGGGCCACGCCGATCATGATCCCCGGCAGGATGCCGCCGAGGAACAGCCCGGCGATCGAGGTATTGGTCAAGGCGCCCCAGACGATCATGTTGATCGAGGGCGGAATGATGATGCCCATCACCGACGAGGCGGCGGTGACCGCCACGGCGAAGTGTGCCGGATAGCCCTCGCGTTTCATGGCCGGTATCAGCACCGTACCCACCCCGGCGCTGTCGGCGGTGGAGGAGCCGGACACCCCGGCGAAGAGCATGCTCACCATTACATTGACATGGGCCAGCGCGCCCTTGAAATGGCCGACCAGCAGCATGCACAGCGTGATCAGCCGGTCGGTGATGCGCGCCGCGTTCATCAGGTTGCCGGCCAGCAGGAACAGCGGCACCGCCAGCAACACGAACGAATCCATGCCGTTGTACATGCGCTGGAACATTACCCAGAAGGTCAGGCGGGGGTCGAGTACGATGATGCCGGAGGCGGTGAGGATCAGCGCCATGGCGATCGGCACGCCGGCCACGATGAGCACCCCCAGCAGGCCGAACAGCAGCCAGGGCAAGAAGAATATCCACTCCATGGGCAGCATCAGCGGTCGCCTCCATGCCGGTTGGGATCGAGAGAAGGGAGGCCGTGCTTGACGTTCAACGGCGTGTTGCCCGATTCGCTGACATCAATGGTGTCGAGGTCGCTCGGTGTGTTCAGGCTTCTCTCCATGGCGTCCATGCCATACAGCGCGGCATGTAGCAGCCGTTGCAGGCTGAACAGCACCATGAACACCCCGCTGACGGCGAAGACCGAATAGACGTAGACCATCGACAGCCCCGAGGCGGTGGCGTTGCGGCGCAGCCCGGACAGCCCGAAGTCCTTGCCGTAGACGACGAAGAGAATGCCGAGCAGCAGGCAGGCCAGGTCGCGAACCACGCGGGTGGCCAGGTCGGCCCGCGTGCCGCGGGGAAAGGCTTCGAGCACGAAATGGTCGGCGTGCAGGACGCCGACGGCGGCTCCCAGCATGACCATCCACTGGAAGGCGAAGCGACTGAATTCCTCGGTCCAGTAGAGACGCGGCATGAAGGGCAGGTTACGGCTCAGCACCTGGTAGATGATGAACAGGTTGAAGCCGAATACCAGCGCCAGCAGCAACACATGCAGCAGACGCTCGATGCCGCGATTGAGCCATGCCAGGCCTTGAAGCAAACGGGACATGACGATTTCCTGTGGGTCGGGAGAGGGGCGCCCGGCACTGCCGGGCGCGTATGCTCACTCGGCGTCGACGATCATGCGATGCAGATCGGCAAGGCCCATTTCCTCGATCACGCTCTGCAATGGCTCCTCCACCACTGCCTGCATGCGCTCGCGATCGAGCTCGTGCAGGGTGGCGCCCTCTTCGGCCAGCAGCTCGAGCGCCTCGGCGTCCTGCTCGAGCTGAACTTCGCGGGCGTAGCTCGCCGACTCCTCGGCGGCTTCCTGGACCATCTGCTGCTGCTCCTCGGATAGGCGGTCCCAGCTCATCTGCGACATGGTCAGCAGGCGCACGGTGATGTCGTGCTCGGAGAGCCCGATGTGCGGCGCGACCTCATGGAAGCGCATACGATGAATCCACTCGGCCTCGTTGAGCAGGCCGTCGATGGCACCTACCTGCAGGCCGGTATAGATCTCTTCCCACTCCATCACCGTGGGATCGGCGCCCAGCGCCTCCCAGGCGGTGATAAGCGGCTTGGTGGGATTGGTGCGCAGCTTCAAGCCTTCGAGATCCTCGAGGCTTTCCAGTGGCTCGGTGCTGACGATCTGACGCTTGCCGCCACCGTAGAAGGCGAGAATGCGCACATCGGTCTCTGCGCTGATACGATCGGCGATCTCGCGGCCCACGTCGCCGTCGAGCACTGCTTGCCAGTGCTCTTCGTCGCGATAGAGAAAGGGGATCGAGAACACGTTGGCGGTGGAGGAGAAATCGGTAATCAACCCAGGGTTGATGATCGAGAGGTCGAGCGCCCCGGCCATCTGCTGCTCGAACATCTCGGTCTCGTGTCCGAGCACGGAGTTGCCCAGGATCTCGACGCCGATCTCGCCGTCGCTCTTCTCGTCGAGCAGCTCCTTGAAGCGGGTCGCGCCCAGGTGGTAGGCGGTGTCTTCGGTGCCGCCGTGGCCGAAGCGCAGCTCCGCGGCTTGCGTCGTGCCGGCCAAGCCCAGGGTAGCGGCCAGCGTGGCACCGGCGAGCAGTCCGGCTACGGTGGGGCGAAGAGCGGTTTTTGGATCGATCCAGCTGAGAGTCATAAAAACACCTCTTGTTATGTCGAAGCCACATGAGTGATGTGGATGGCTGGCGTTCGCGGCAGTTGCCGCTTTCAGGGAGTTGGGGCGAGTGACCGGTCGCGGGCCAGCTCGGCGCCGCAGGACTCGCGCACCCTGAGCTGGGGGGCGAGTACGACCTGCTCGCGCGCCCCGTCGGGGTTCTGGATACGCCGCAGGGCCAGGCGGGCCGCCTCCCGGCCGACGGCGTAGGGATGGGTGGCGATACTGGTCAGCGCCGGGGCGCTCAGCGCCGCCTCTTCGACGTCATCAGTGCCGATCACCGCGCAGTCCACCCCGGGGGTGAGCCCGTGGCGCTGCAAGCCGAGCATGGCGCCGAATGCGACCAGGTCGTTGTGGCACACCACGGCGGTAGGGGCGGGCGATTCCCCAAGCAGCAGTTGAATGGCCTCGAAGCCGTCGCGACGGGTCACCGTCGAGCGCAGCAGGCGCTGATAGCCGAGGCCATGGTGAGCAATGGCTTCGCGATAGCCCTGCCAGCGTTCGCGAGTCGCCGAGTGCTCGGTATGCCCGCCGATGAAGGCGATACGCTCATGGCCGTGCGCAACCAGATGGTCGATGGCCAGATTCACCCCTCGGCGGAAATCCGTGCCGGCATAATCGTAGGGCGGCGTGCCGATATGGCGCAGTACCTGCACACAGGGCAGCTTCCACGCTTCCAGCGTCGCGACCAGGGCGGGGTCGGTGCCTTCCGCCGGGCACAGCAGGATGCCGTCGACGCGATGCTCGCGCATGCGCTCCAGGAAACGCTGTTGGCGTTCGGGGGAGTCTTCGCTGTTGGCCAGGAAGGAGACATAGCCCTCGCGGTTCAGGGCGGCATCGATCCCCGCCACCATGGCGCCGAAGAAGGGGTTGGCGATGTCATAGACCACCACGCCCAGGGTCGAGGTGCGGGTGGCCCGCAGGGCGGCGGCACCTCGGTTGTAGACGTAACCGAGCGTCTTGATCGAGCGGCGGACCTGCTCGCGGGTGCGCTTGGCGACCAGTGGGCTCTCGCGCAGCACCAGCGAGACCGTCGAACGCGAGACGCCCGCGTGGGCGGCGATATCCTGCAGCGTCACGGTGCCGGAAGGCTGGCTTTTCCTGTGTGTCTTGCGAGGCTCGTCGGTCATTGCATGAACGTCTCGGTGGATTGTCTTTTGGATTGATCCAAAACTAGTGGAGCCGAGTTGCATGGCCAAGGCTGCTTTAGTCGTAGGATCTTGGCCGATAGCTCAGTTGCGTTGCTGCCAGGCGGGCTCGTTGACCAGGCTGATCGGTCGCTTGCCATCGAGCGCGAGCATGATGTTGTCCACTGCGAGCTGGGCCATGGCGTCGCGGGTCTCGTGGGTGGCCGAACCGATGTGGGGCAGCGCCACCACGTTGGCCATGTGCGGCAGCGGCGACTCCGGCGAGAGCGGTTCCTGCTCGAACACGTCGAGCCCGGCGGCGTGGATTTCGCCGTTCTCCAGCGCACCGATCAGCGCCGCCTCGTCGACCACCTTGCCGCGGGCGATGTTGACGAAGATCGCCGAGCGCTTCATCAGGCCGAATTCGCGCTTGCCGATCAGGTGGGTCGTCTCGGCCGACAGCGGCACGGTTACGCAGACGAAATCGCTCTGGGTCAGCAGCTCGTCCAGCTCGCAGCGCGTGGCGCCCAGCTCCCGCTCCAGTTCGGGCTTGGGCGAGGCGTTGGAATAAAGCACCTGCATGCCGAAGCCCAGCGCGCCGCGGCGGGCTACGGCGGCGCCGATACGACCCAGGCCGATCATGCCGAGCGTCTTGCCGTGCACGTCGCTGCCGAACTGCGCCTCGCCGATACTCTCCCGCCAGTCGCCGCGCTTGACGAACTCGGCCAGCTCCACCGCGCGCCTGGCCGTTGCCATGATCAGCAGGAAGCCGGTGTCGGCGGTGGTCTCGGTGAGCACGTCGGGAGTGTTGCATAGCAGGATGCCGCGCCGGGTCAGCGCCTCGACAGGGTAGTTGTCGTAGCCCACCGAGATGCTGGCGATGGCCTCGAGGTGCGGGGCCTGGTCGAGCAGCTCGGGCGTGATGAGAAGGCTCGAGCCGACGATGCCGTGGGCCTGGCCTAATGCTTGGCGAAAAGCGGGGTCGTCGGTGTCCTTCAAGGCTTCGAAATAATCGACGTGGAAGCGCTGCCTGAGCTGGTCGAGGTGCGTCGGCTTGAGGCGGCTATAGGCGACGATGCGTTTTGTCATTGTCTCGCTCCGGTGATGGCGGGTCGGTTACGGCAAGTCTGGCAGGTGGCGCTCGAGCTCGGCCAGGCGCGAGCGGTGCGGCAGGCCTTCCATATCGCCCTGTACCTGGACGGCCTCGGCGCCGATCAGGTTGCCGCGGCGCGCGGCGGCCTGGGGTGAGCGGCCGTCGAGCAGGGCACTGACCACACCCACAGCGAAACCGTCGCCGGCGCCCACGGTATCCACCACGTGCGCGACCGGGAAGCCCGGCAGGGTGGCTTCCGCCTCGCGGCCGTCCAGCACGCCGCGGTAGTAGGCGCCCTCCGGTCCGAGCTTGAGGAATACGGCCTGGGCGCCGCGCTCGAGATAGAAATCGGCGATGTCGCGAGGCGTTTCGCGCCCGGTCAGCAGGCGGCCCTCGGCCAGGCCCGGCAGTACCCAGTCGGCCTTCGCCGCCAGCGCGTTGAGCGTCTCGCGCATCTCCGCCTCGCTGGGCCACAGGCTGGGGCGCAGGTTGGGGTCGAAGGAGACGGTTGCGCCATGGGTTCGGGCCCGCTCCAGCATGTGTTCGGTAAGCTCCCGACAACTGGCCGAGAGCGCAGGAGGAATACCGGTGGCGTGGAGGTGGCGGGCAGCGGCGAAGTCCACCTGTGCGGCATCTTCAGGCGAAAGGTGGCTGGCCGCACTGCCGCGGCGAAAGTATTCCACCCTGGGGTCGGCGCCGCCTTCGGCACGTTCCTTGAACACCAGGCCGGTGGCATGGTCGGGGTCATCGTGCAGATAGCAGCAGTCCAGTCCTTCTGCTTCGAGCTTGCGTCGCACGTAGGTACCGAAGCCGTCGCTGCCGACGCGACTGAGCCAGCCGACCCGAAAGCCGAGCCGGGCCAGGCCGATGGCGACGTTGGTATCCGCTCCGGCGATGCCGCGTCTGAAGCATTCCACCTCGGCCATGGGGCCGGGAGTCTCGGCCACGAACAGGGCCATGGCTTCGCCAAAGGCGAGCACTTCCGGGAGGAGAGTGTGGGTGTTCATGGCGTCTCCTTGGTGTTGTCTTTGACGTTGTCGAAGTCGGGGCCGGTGCCGGGTAGGCGGGTCGAGCCGCGTGCATTTAGCATCGGTGGAAACTGGATGCAGCATGGTGGCAGCGTAGATCCATTGTCATCGAGGCGTGCCTGCAACTGCTGCACGGCGGCGCGGCCAATGGCCTCGGTGGGCTGCGCCAGGGTGGTGATGCCGGGCGGCACGAGGCTGCACCAGTCGAGCTCGTCGATACCCAGCAGGCCGACCTCGCCCAGGCGAATGCCCAGGGCCTGGAGGGCGCGGGTGGCGGCAAGAGTCACGTTGCCGTTGGCGCATAGCACGGCCGCGGGCTGCCCGGCGCGGACGAGGAACGCTTCGATGATCGCCCGCACCGCGGAGCCGTCGAGGGCCGGGTCGTGGCGTTCCCCGTGGAGTGCCGGCTCCTCGGACAGGCGCTGCTCGAAACGCTGCCAGCGCTGCTGGCGCGGGCTGGTCAGGCCCACTGGTTGGCTGAGAAACAGCAGATGACGATAACCCTGCGCTCTCAGGTGATCGATGGCCATGTCGATGGCCAGGGCGTTGTCGAGCCCGACCCTGTCCGCCTCGAGTTCCTCCAGCCAGCGGTCGAGCAGGACCAGCGGCATGCCTTGCCCGGCCAGCTCCTGCAGCTCGTGGGCGGGGCTACCGGCGGCATTGATCACCAGCCCCTCCACCCGATAGGAGGCGAGCAGGGCCAGGTGGGTTCGCTCCTGGGCGGGGTCGTTGTCGGTGTTGGCTACCAGTAGCGAAAAGCCGCGCTCGCGACAGGCCTGTTCGACGCCGTGCATCACCGCGACCGAGTAGGGATTGCGGATGTCTGCCACCAGCATGCCGAGCAGCCGCGAACGGCCGCCCTTGAGGCCTCGGGCCATCTGGTTGGGACGATAGCCGAGCTTGTTGGCGGCTTCGCCGATACGGCGCCGCAGTGCCGGCGAGAGCCGCTCGCGCTCGCCGCTGAAATAACGCGACACGCTGGTCTTGGAGGCGTCGGCTTCGCGCGCCACCTCAAGGATCGTGGCATGTCGTGAGGGTCGAGCTGGCATGGTGTCTCTCTGAATGGGAACGTTCCCATCCTAGGTTGCGCGAAGCGTCAGGGCAAGTTCGAGAGCAAGGGATGACGAGAGAAGGGTGAGGAGGCAGGACGTGCTGAAAAGAGAAGGGCGGCCCGAGGCCGCCCTTGCCGACTCAGGGGTGAAGTGCCTACTTCACCTTGGGGTCGAGCTCGCCGCGGGCATAGCGCTCGAACATCGCCTCGAGGCTGATCGGCTTGATGCGGCTGGCGTTGCCGGCGGTGCCGAAGGCTTCGTAGCGGGCGATGCAGATGTCGCGCATCGCGGTCACGGTTTCCTTGAGGAACTTGCGCGGGTCGAACTCGCTTGGATTATGGGCCAGGAAGCGGCGCACCGCCCCGGTGGAGGCCAGGCGCAGGTCGGTGTCGATGTTGACCTTGCGCACGCCGTGCTTGATGCCCTCGACGATCTCCTCGACCGGCACGCCGTAGGTCTCGGGGATCTCGCCGCCGAATTCGTTGATGATGGCGAGCCACTCCTGCGGTACCGAGGAGGAGCCGTGCATCACCAGGTGGGTATCGGGGATGCGGGCGTGGATCTCCTTGATACGCTGGATCGAGAGGGTGTCGCCGGTAGGCGGCTTGGTGAACTTGTAGGCGCCGTGGCTGGTACCGATGGCGATGGCCAGGGCATCGACCTGGGTCGCCTTGACGAACTCGGCGGCCTCTTCGGGGTCGGTGAGCAGCTGGTCGTGGGAGAGCACGCCCTCGGCGCCGATGCCGTCTTCCTCGCCGGCCATGCCGGTTTCCAGGCTGCCCAGGCAGCCCAGCTCGCCCTCTACCGAGACGCCGCAGGCGTGGGCCATCTCGACGGTGCGGCGGGTGACGTCGACGTTGTAGTCGTAGTCCATCGGCGTCTTGCCGTCCTCGCCCAGGGAGCCGTCCATCATCACCGAGGAGAAGCCGAGCTGGATCGAGCGCTGGCATACCGCGGGAGAGGTGCCGTGGTCCTGGTGCATCACCACCGGGATGTGGGGGAACTCCTCCACGGCGGCCAGGATGAGGTGGCGAAGGAAGGGCGCGCCAGCGTACTTCCGCGCACCGGCTGAGGCCTGGACGATGACCGGGGAGTCGGTTGCGTCGGCCGCTTCCATGATGGCGCGCATCTGTTCGAGGTTGTTGACGTTGAAGGCTGGAATGCCATAGCCGCGCTCGGCGGCGTGGTCCAGCATCTGGCGCATGCTGATCAGTGCCATGTACTCACCTGTTCTCTTCTACGGTCTGTCTGGGTGATGGGGTGCCACCCGGCGTGCCGGGTGGCAGGGGGTTGGGTCAGCGTGCGGCGGCATCTTCCAGCGCTTTCACGGCGGGCAGGGTCTTGCCCTCGACGTACTCGAGGAAGGCGCCGCCGCCGGTGGAGATGTAGGAGACCTGCTCCTCGATCCCGTACTTGTCGATGGCGGCCAGGGTGTCGCCGCCGCCAGCGATGGAGAAGCCGTTGCTTTCGGCGATGGCCTGCGACAGTGCCTCGGTGCCCTTGCCGAACTGGTCGATCTCGAACACGCCTACCGGGCCGTTCCACAGGATGGTGCCGGCGTCCTTGAGCAGGCCGGCGAGCCGCCCGGCGGTATCGGGGCCGATGTCGAGGATCATCTCGTCGTCGCCTACCTGGTCGACCGGTTTGACCACCGCCTCGGCCGAGTCGGAGAACTCGGTAGCCACCACCACGTCGGTGGGCAGCGGGATCTCGACCTTGGCCATCAGCGCCTTGGCCTGCTCGACCAGGTCGGCTTCATACAGCGACTTGCCGACATTGTGGCCCGCCGCGGCGATGAAGGTGTTGGCGATGCCGCCGCCGACGATCAGTTGATCGCACTTCTCGGAAAGCGCATTGAGCACCTCGAGCTTGGTCGAGACCTTGGATCCACCGACGATGGCGACCATGGGTCGCCTGGGGGTGGCGAGGGCCTGCTCCAGGGCATCGAGTTCGGCGGCCAGCAGCGGGCCGGCGCAGGCTTGGGGGGCGAAACGGGCCACGCCGTGTGTCGAGGCCTGGGCGCGGTGGGCGGTGCCGAAGGCGTCCATCACGTAGATGTCGCACAGCGCGGCATACTGCTGCGAGAGAGTCTCGTCATCCTTCTTTTCACCAACGTTGAAGCGTACGTTCTCGAGCAGTACCACCTCGCCGTCGGCCAGGTCCTGGGCGGTATCGAGGTAATCCTCGACCAGGCGCACCGGTCGGCCGAGCAGCTCGCCGAGGCGTTCGGCCACCGGCGACAGCGAGAACTCCTCGGCCGGCTCGCCTTCGGTGGGGCGTCCCAGGTGGCTCATCAGCATCACCTTGGCGCCGGCTTCCGTGGCGGCCTTGATGGTCGGCAGGCTGGCACGCAGGCGGGCGTCGCTGGTCACCTTGCCGTGCTTGACGGGTACATTCAGGTCCTCGCGGATCAGCACACGCTTACCGTGCAGGTCGAGGTCGGTCATCTTGAGCACGTTCATCGGGCGTCTTCCTTCCTTGTGTGAGGGAAACCGAAGCCGGGGATCATCGGGGCACCGCGGGAAGCGCCGCCATGCGCTGGGCGACGTCGAGCATGCGGTTGGCGAAGCCCCACTCGTTGTCGAACCAGCACAGCAGCTTGATCAGGCGCTTGCCTGCCACCCGGGTCTGAGTGGCGTCAACGATACCCGAGCGGGGGTCGTGGTTGAAGTCGACCGAGGCCATGGGTTCTTCGGTGTAGCCGAGCAGCCCGGCCAGGCGGCCGGCGCTGGCGTCGCGCAGCAGGGCGTTGACCTCGGTGGCCGTAGTGTCGCGGCGCACGCAGATCGACAGGTCCATGGCCGAGACATTGATCGTCGGTACGCGCATGTGCAGGCATTCGAAGCGCCCGGCCAGGTGGGGCATCAGGCGGTTGATACCACGTGCCAGGCTGGTGTCGACGGGCACGATGGAGTGCATCGCCGAACGCGTCAGGCGCAGGTCGGTCTGGTGGTAGGCGTCGATCACTGGTTGGTCGTTCATCGCCGAATGCACCGTGGTGGTCACGCCGTGCTCGATGCCGAGCGCCTCGTCGAGCACGGTGAGTACCGGTACCAGGCAGTTGGTGGTGCACGACGCCGCCGAGACGATGCGATGCCCGGCGGAAAGCTCGCCGTCGTTGATGCCGCAGACAATGGTGGCGTCGACGTCGCTTTCGGCGGGCTGGGAGAACAGCAGGCGGCCGGCGCCGGCTTCGAGATGACGCTCGGCGGTGGCACGATCCTTGAAACTGCCCGAGCACTCCAGCACCAGGTCGATGCCGAGTTCGCCCCAAGGCAGTTGCTTGGGCTCCGGCTCGGTCAGGATCGCGATGGGCGTGCCGTCGACGATCATCCGGCCCTCGGCCGTCTCCACCTGCCCCGGAAAACGGCCATGGGTGGTGTCGTAGCGGGTCAGGTAGGCGATGGTGGCCAGGTCGGAGAGCTCATTGATCGCCACCACCTCGAGCGTCGGCTCGCCGGGTCGGTTCGACTGGCGCTCCAGCAGCGCGCGCAGCACGCACTGGCCGATACGACCGTAACCGTTGATGGCGATGCGCTGGGCCATGAAGCGGGCTCTCTTACCGGCGGAAAGCGGCGATTCTAGCGCATTTTCGCTGCAGTTGCCCACGTGAGCCTGAGGGCGAGCTTGTGTCGGGCAGAGTGCAAAAGCCTACTCCCAGCGAGTCTTGAAAAAAATCGAGGCGACCCTATAAGAAGCAATACGGCACCGGTGTGTCTCTGTTCCTTCGGTGCCGGGGTTCGGGTTGACCCGCAATATCCAAAAGCCTGAATAACGTAGGAGGTGTTCGATATGTTCGGAGATCTCAGGCGTTTCGATACCGGCGTTACACCGGGGGCGGACTGGTTTCGCCAGTGGCTCGACGAGGTCTTTTCCGAGGAGGGTGCAGCGGACATCCGCTCGGTGCCGCGCGGCAGCTTCCCGATGATCAACGTCGGGCGCACCGATGACGCCGTCCGTGTCTACGTCCTCGCAGCCGGCCTTTCCCACGAGGACCTGGACATCAGCGTGCAGGACAACGTGTTGACCCTGCGGGGGCGGCGTGACGCCCTGCCGCGCGACGACGACAGCGAGCGACCCAGCTTCCGTCGCGAGCGCTTCGATGGCGAGTTCGTGCGCTCCATCGGTCTGCCGGAGGGCATCGACGTCGAGCGTGCCGAGGCACGTTGCCACGACGGCGTGTTCGAGATCCACCTGCCCAAGCGTGAAGAACTCAAGCCGCGTCGCATCGAGGTGCAGACGGGCTGAGTCGAATGGTGGAAAACAGGAGAGCCAATCAGCACGTCAGGAGGTGATGGAGATGAACGAAGTTGCACGTCATGAACCGCAGGCCGGCACACCCGCACGTGAAAGGCGCAGCTCGGCGATGCGGCCTCCTGTGGACATCTACGAGGAGGACAATGCCCTGTTCGTGGTCGCCGACATGCCCGGCGTCGCGCGGGATGGCTTGAGCGTCGAAGTCGATGGCAACCTGCTGAGCATCGAGGGTGAGATTCGTATCGACATGCCCGAGGGCATCACTGCGACCTATGCGGAAGCCCAGGCTCAGCGATATGCACGGCGCTTTACGCTCAGCCACGAGATCGATACCGCCGCCATCGAGGCGCGACTGGAGAAGGGAGTTCTCCGGCTGCGGCTGCCCAAGAAGGAGCGGCATAGGAGCCGGCGGATCGAAATCCAGGCCGCTTAACATGATGCCGATTCGTGGAGAGTATTCTCCTTGAAGCGCCCTTTCCCTGTGAAGGGCGCTTCCATTTGCATGCAGGGCAAACGCTCGGTACGGTTTTCACTACGCTGGGAATAGCGATTCACGACACCATGGAGAGGAAGACATGACCGACATACCCCAACTACTGGGTGACGATGCCGAGTATCTGCTCGATCACCGTTGCCGTGGCTTTCCCCGCGAACAGTTGCATTTGCCGGGGCCGGACTTCGTCAGCCGGGTGGTGGCCGACAGCGACCGCAGCCCGGCGGTGATGCGCAGCCTGCAGGCGATGTTCAACCACGGTCGCCTGGCCGGTACCGGCTACCTGAGCCTGCTACCGGTGGACCAGGGCATCGAGCACTCCGCCGGCGCTTCCTTTGCACCCAACCCGCGCTATTTCGACCCGGCCAACATCGTCGAGCTGGCCCTCGAGGGCGGCTGCAACGGCGTGGCCTCCACCCTGGGCGTGCTGGCGTCGGTGGCGCGGCGCTATGCCCACCGCATTCCGATGATGCTCAAGCTCAATCACAACGAGACGCTGAGCTACCCGGCGATGTACGACCAGACCCTGTTCGCCGAAGTGGAGCAGGCCCACGACATGGGCTGCGTGGCGGTCGGCGCGACCATCTACTTCGGTTCCCCCGAGAGCCGCCGCCAGATCATGGAGATCAGCGAGGCCTTCGAGCGCGCCCACCAGCTCGGCATGGCCACGGTGCTGTGGGCCTACCTGCGCAACCCCGCCTTCAAGCACGAGGGCAAGGACTACCACGTGGCGGCCGACCTCACCGGCCAGGCCAACCACCTGGCTTCGACGCTCAAGGCCGACATCGTCAAGCAGAAGCTGCCCGAGACCAACGGTGGCTATCAGGACATCGGCTTCGGCCACACCCATGCCAAGGTCTACAGCGAGCTGACCTCCGATCACCCCATCGACCTGGCCCGCTACCAGGTGGCCTGCTGTTACATGGGCCGTGCCGGACTGATCAATTCCGGCGGCGGCTCCAAGGGCCACTCGGACATGGGCGAGGCGGTGCGTACCGCGGTGATCAACAAGCGCGCCGGCGGCATGGGCCTGATCTCAGGACGCAAGGCGTTCCAGAAGCCCATGAGCGAAGGTGTCGAGCTGCTCCACGCCATCCAGGACGTGTATCTGGACAAGAGCGTGACGGTGGCCTGATACCGCCTCGGTGGCGTAGAAAGCAGAAGGGCACGACCGCAAGGTCGTGCCCTTTCATGTTGCGGCAAACCGCACCCGACTATCAGCCGAGCAGCTCCTGGGCCTGAGCGACCACGTTCTCCACGGTGAAGCCGAAGTGCTTGAACAGATCGCCCGCCGGCGCGGACTCACCGAAGGTGGTCATGCCGATTACGCGGCCGTCGAGGCCGACGTACTTGTACCAGTAGTCGGCGTGGCCGGCCTCGATGGCGAGGCGCTTGGTCACCGCTCTTGGCAGCACGCTCTCGCGGTACTCGGCGTCCTGGCCGTCGAAGCGGTAGGCCGAAGGCATCGAGACCACGCGTACCGCGCGGCCCTGGCCCTCCAGCTCGGCGGCGGCGTCCATCGCCAGCGCGACTTCGGAGCCGGTGGCGATCAGGATCAGCTCGGGCGTGCCTTCGCACTCCTTGAGTACGTAAGCGCCACGCTGGATTTCGGCCAGCTGCTGCTTGTTGCGCTCCTGATGCGGCAGGTTCTGGCGCGACAGCACCAGCGCCGTGGGCCCCGAGTTGCGCTTGATCGCGGCGTCCCAGGCAGCGGCGGTCTCGACCGCGTCGCAGGGGCGCCAGGTGCACAGGTTGGGCGTGCTGCGCAGGTTGGTCAGCTGTTCGATCGGCTGGTGGGTGGGGCCGTCCTCGCCCAGGCCGATGGAGTCGTGGGTGAAAACGTAGATGGCGCGCTTGCCCATCAGCGCCGCCATGCGCACCGAGTTGCGCATGTACTCCATGAAGATCAGGAAGGTGGCACCATAGGGAATGAAGCCCCCATGCAGCACGATGCCGTTCATGATCGCGCCCATGCCGAACTCGCGCACGCCGTAGTGCAGGTAGTTGCCGCCCGGGTTCTCCCGCGAGATCGGCTTGGCACCGCTCCAGAAGGTCAGGTTGGAGGGGGCCAGGTCGGCGCTGCCGCCGAGCAGCTCGGGCAGCTGCGGGCCGAGCTCGTTGAGACACTGCAGCGATGCCTTGCGCGTGGCGATGGTCTCGCCCTTCTGCTGGCTCTTCTCGATGAAGGCCTCGCTGGTGATCTCCGCCGGCAGTTGGCACTGCACCCGGCGGTTGAACTCGCGGGCGAGTTCCGGATGCTCGTCACGGTAGCGGGCGAAGCGCGTCTGCCAGTCATCCTGTTGCGACTTGCCGCGCTGGCGTGCATCCCAGCCCTGATAGACAGGCTCGGGCACGTGGAAAGGCGCGTGCGGCCAGTCGAGCTGCTTGCGTGCGGCGGCCACCTCTTCCTCGCCCAGCGGGGCGCCGTGGCACTCCTCCTTGCCCTGCTTGTTGGGGGCGCCGAAGCCGATCACGGTCTTGCAGATGATCAGGCTCGGCTTCTCCTCGTGACTGCGTGCCAGTTCGATGGCAGCCTTGATCTGCTCGGGGTCGTGGCCGTCGACGTTGGGCACCACGTGCCAGCCGTAGGCCTCGAAGCGCTTGGCGGTGTCATCGGTGAACCAGCCCTCGACCTCGCCGTCGATGGAGATGCCGTTGTCGTCGTAGAACACCGTGAGCTTGCCGAGCCCCAGGGTGCCGGCCAGCGAAGACACTTCGTGGGAGATACCCTCCATCATGCAGCCGTCACCGACGAAGCAGTAGGTGTGGTGGTCGACGATGGTGTGGCCGGGGCGGTTGAACTGCGCCGCCAGGGTCTTCTCGGCGATGGCCATGCCCACGGCGTTGGCCAGGCCCTGGCCCAGCGGGCCGGTGGTGGTTTCCACGCCCGGGGCGTAGCCGAACTCGGGATGACCGGCGGTCTTGGAGTGCAGCTGTCGGAAGTTGCGCAGCTGCTCGAGTTCGAGTTCGTAGCCGGTCAGGTGCAGCAGGGAGTAGAGCAGCATCGAGCCGTGGCCGTTGGACAGCACGAAGCGGTCGCGGTCGGGCCATTTCGGGTCGTTGGGGTTGTGCTTGAGGTAGTCGTTCCACAGCACTTCGGCGATGTCGGCCATGCCCATCGGAGCGCCGGGGTGGCCGGACTTGGCCTTCTGTACGGCATCCATGGACAGGGCGCGAATGGCATTGGCCAGTTCGAAACGGGACGGCATTTGGGTAAGCTCCTCGCCTGCGGCAGAATGGGGCAAGTCAACGGCGGCCTGCCGGGCCTGCCGGTAGCGTTCTGGCTGGGCGCCGCAGGAAGGTACGGCGCGGTCGAATTCGGCCGCCTATTGTCGCCGACTTGCCGCCGGGCATCAAATGACGGGTGTCACCATGAGTGGCACCATGTAAACTTGGGCTCCATGCTGCTGCGTGCCCGTCGGGCAGGAAGCTGGGCGCCACGCAGGCTCGAGGGCCGTCATTCCGATTCGACGGTGCCGCTGCGCTTTGCCGATACACAGAAGGGTCGACCGCATGAGCGAATACTCCCTGTTCACCTCCGAATCCGTGTCCGAGGGGCATCCGGACAAGATTGCCGACCAGATCTCCGACGCGGTGCTGGACGCCATCATCGCCCGTGACAAGCACGCCCGGGTGGCCTGCGAGACGCTGGTCAAGACCGGCGTGGCCATCGTCGCCGGCGAGATCACCACCTCTGCCTGGGTCGACCTGGAGGAGCTGGTGCGCCAGGTGATCATCGACATCGGCTACACCTCCTCCGAGGTGGGGTTCGACGGCGAAACCTGCGGCGTGCTCAACCTGATCGGCAAGCAGAGCGTGGACATCGCCCAGGGCGTCGACCGCAGCAAGCCGGAAGATCAGGGCGCGGGCGACCAGGGCCTGATGTTTGGTTACGCCACGAACGAGACGGAGTCGTTCATGCCGGCGCCGATCCACTATGCCCACCGCCTGGTCGAGCGCCAGGCCGAGCTGCGCAAGCACGGCCTGCTGCCGTGGCTGCGCCCGGATGCCAAGAGCCAGATTACCTTCCGCTACGATGCGGCGGGCATGCCCTGCGGCGTCGAGGCGGTGGTACTGTCGACCCAGCACGCCCCCGAGATCGACCAGGAAGAGCTGAGGCGCATGGTCAGGCGCGAGATCATCGAGGAGGTGATTCCCGCCGAGTGGCTCTCGGAGTCGACCAAGTTTCACATCAACCCCACCGGCAAATTCGTCATCGGCGGACCGGTGGGCGACTGCGGCCTCACCGGGCGCAAGATCATCGTCGATACCTACGGCGGCATGGCGCGCCACGGCGGCGGCGCTTTCTCCGGCAAGGATCCCTCCAAGGTCGACCGCAGCGCCGCCTACGCCGGGCGCTATGTGGCCAAGAACGTGGTTGCCGCGGGGCTCGCCGACAAGTGCGAGATCCAGGTGTCGTATGCCATCGGCGTGGCCGAGCCCACCTCGGTGGCGATCAATACCTTCGGTACCGGCAAGGTGGACGAGTCGCGCATCATCGAACTGGTGCGCGAACACTTCGACCTGCGGCCTTTCGCCATTACCCGCATGCTCGACCTGCTCCATCCGATGTATCGGCTCACCGCGGCTTACGGCCACTTCGGCCGTGATCCCTTCGAGGCCAGCTACCGCTGGACCGATACCAGCGGCCAGGAGCATACCGAGACCTTCACCGCCTTCCCCTGGGAGCGCACTGACCGCGCCGCGGCGCTGCGCCAGGGCGCCGGCCTGTAAGCCACGCCCCACGCTCCCACATGGCGCCGTCTCGTCACCGCATTGGCGAGTCGGCGCAGCGAGATCGATAGAGACTATTGTTGCGTCAGTCACAATCCAGCTACTCTGGAAAGGCACAGTGGCTGCCAATCGCACGAAACAGGAGAAAACAGCATGGAACAGCGAAAGATTGCCTTGATCGCTTCACTCATCCTTTCTGGCGCTCTGCTGGCTGGCTGTGGAGATGATGACGAGCCCGCCGATGTGGGCACGACCAACGAGCCGGTCACCGAACAGGAAGCCTCGGGCGAGGTGAGCGAAGAACTCGATGAGGCCGGAGACGACCTGGAGCAGGCCGGCGATGCTGCATCCGCCGAAGCCGAACAGGCCGGCGACGAAGTTGTCCAGGAGACCGAAGAAGCCAGGGCAGAGCTCGAGGAAGCCGGCGACGCCATGGCCGACGAAACCGAGGAAGCCGGGGACGCGACCGCCGAGGAGGTCGAGGAAGCGACCGACGAACTCGAGGAGGCCGGCGACGAGATGGCCGACGAGAACCGTGATTCATAATCTCTAGTGTTTTCGAGCAGTGCGGGGAGACGGCCAAGGCCGCCTCCCCTTTTTGTTGGCACTCACATGCTTCCGATCCACCAGGCGATTGAAAAAACGCGCCTGCTGTAGTGAACTCTCAGTGGTCGACTCCGAGCGAGTCGCTTCCTGTTGCTGCTGTCCGAGGGGCGCTGCAGTGCAAGAGTCCATGACTCGTTGCGCGAGGCTCGGACAGGGACATCGCAGATGCAACGGCGCCCATTCCCCGGAATGGAGTATGACGATGACAGCCATGGCAAGTGCCAATGCCGCCACACAGGACTACAAGGTCGCCGATATATCCCTGGCCGACTGGGGACGGCGCGAGATCCGCATCGCCGAGACCGAAATGCCGGCGCTGATGAAAATTCGCGCCAAGTACCGCGACGAACAGCCCCTCGCGGGCGCGCGCATCGCCGGCTGCATTCACATGACCATCCAGACGGCGGTGCTGATCGAGACCCTGATCGATCTTGGCGCCTCGGTGCGCTGGTCGTCGTGCAACATTTTCTCGACCCAGGATCACGCCGCCGCTGCCATCGCCGCCGCCGGTATACCCGTTTTCGCCTGGAAGGGCGAGACGGAAGAAGAGTTCTGGTGGTGCATCGAGCAGACCGTTGAGGGCCCCGACGGCTGGACGCCTAACATGGTACTCGACGACGGCGGTGACCTCACCGCACTGCTCCACGACAAGCGCCCGGAGCTGCTCGACGCCGTCCATGGCATCTCCGAGGAGACCACCACCGGCGTGCATCGCCTGCAGGAGATGCTGCGCGACAAGACGCTCAAGGTGCCGGCGATCAACGTCAACGACGCCGTGACCAAGTCGAAGAACGACAACAAGTACGGCTGCCGCCACTCGCTCAACGACGCCATCAAGCGCGGCCTCGACCACTTGCTGGCAGGCAAGCAGGCGCTGGTGGTGGGCTACGGCGACGTGGGCAAGGGGTCGGCGGCTTCGCTGCGCCAGGAGGGCATGATCGTCAAGGTCGCCGAGATCGACCCGATCTGCGCCATGCAGGCCTGCATGGACGGCTACGAGGTAGTATCGCCCTACCTCGATGGCCTCAACCGCGGCAAGGAAAGCGTCGACCGGGCGCTGCTCGCGCGCATCGACCTGGTGGTGACCTGTACCGGCAACATCGAGGCCTGCGATGCCGCCATGCTCGAGGCGCTCAAGCCCGGCGCAGTGGTGTGCAATATCGGTCACTTCGACAACGAGATCGACACCGCCTACATGCGCCGCCACTGGCACTGGGAGGAGGTCAAGCCACAGGTGCACAAGGTCTATCGCGACAGCACACCGGGCAACTTCGATCCTGCCAGCAGCGACTACCTGCTGCTGCTTTCCGAGGGTCGCCTGGTCAACCTGGGTAATGCCACCGGCCACCCGTCGCGGGTCATGGACGGCTCCTTCGCCAACCAGGTGCTGGCGCAGATTCACCTCTATCAGCAGCGCTTCGCCGACCTGCCGCCGGCCGAGAGGCAGGGTGGCCTGGCGGTCACGGTCTTGCCGCGGCACCTCGACGAGGAGGTGGCCCGCTACATGGTCGAAGGCTTCGGTGGAGTGCTCACGCGCATGACCGAGCAACAGGCGAAGTACACCGGCGTGCCCGTCGAGGGGCCCTACAAGCCGGATGCCTACCGTTACTGAGCGAGGGCCAGCGCCGCGGCGCTGCGTCAGGCCGCCGGTTTGTAAGCACTCGCCAGGCACGCAATGACAGGCCCCGCCGGCATCGCCGTGCGGGGCCTGTTGCTATGGTGGGGAACACAAGGGCCGAGGGCACAAGGGGCACGCAAGCTGCCTGTGCGGGAATGCGCACGACGCATGGGGGCGCGTGCTACCGCTGCCGGTCCCTTCCGCGAGGTTAATTCGTAGACAAGGCAGTCGCTTCCGTTGCTGTGCGGAAATTCGTACGCCGAATTCGCCGATTGTGCACACTTCCAGTCAAATCCGGGCTGCTGTCGCTGCGACCAAAGTCGTATATCGATTTGCTAAGCGCTTGAAAGCCATTTCATTCATTCATTTAGGCGCATTGGTTGCTGAACGCTGACTGCGCCCCATAAGACGCGTGGCTCCTAGAATGACAATGGTCACAGCATGACGAGCCGAGTGTGGCGTAGAGGAAATTGTGGTGTGGCCAGCGGAACCGGCCTGGCAACAGTTCGGGAAGGCGATCGGCAACGCGGTCATCGACACCTCTATCGCCGCGATGAGTGAAAGCGAGAAGAGGCGAAGCACATGGCAGACGATTTGCGCGACAGCGCCTTGCAGTATCACCGATTTCCCCGCCCCGGCAAGCTGGCGATCCAGGCGACCAAGCCCATGGCCAGCCAGCGGGACCTGTCGCTGGCCTATTCGCCCGGCGTGGCTGCGGCCTGCGAGGAGATCGAACGTGACCCCCTGATGGCGGCCGAGTACACCGCCCGCGGCAATCTGGTTGCGGTGGTCAGCAACGGCACGGCGGTGCTGGGGCTGGGTGCCATCGGTGCCCTGGCCTCCAAGCCGGTGATGGAAGGCAAGGCCGTGCTGTTCAAGAAGTTCGCCGACGTGGATGTGTTCGACATCGAGATCGAGGAGCGCGACCCGGACAAGCTGATCGAGATCATCGCCGGTCTGGAGGCCACCTTCGGCGGCATCAACCTGGAAGACATCAAGGCACCGGAGTGCTTCGAGATCGAGCGGCGCCTGCGCGAGCGGATGAAGATCCCGGTCTTCCACGATGACCAGCATGGTACCGCCATCGTCTCGGGGGCAGCCCTGCTCAACGGCCTGCGGGTGGTGGGCAAGGAGCTCGGCGACATCCGCCTGGTCTGCAACGGCGCGGGCGCGGCGGCCCTGGCCTGCCTGGACCTGGCGGTCTCCCTGGGGGTGCGTAAGGAGAACATCCTGGTCTGCGACCGCACAGGCGTAGTCCACACCGAACGCACCGAGGACATGGATCCCTACAAGGCGCGCTACGCGGCCTGGACCGAGGCCCGCACCCTGGCCGATGCCGTCAACGGAGCCGATGTCTTCTTGGGTCTCTCGGCTGGGGGCGCTCTCAAGCCGGAAATGGTGGCGACCATGGCCGATCGCCCGTTGATCCTGGCCATGGCCAACCCCACGCCGGAAATCATGCCGGAGGAGGCCAAGGCGGTACGCCCGGATGCGGTGATCGCCACCGGACGCTCGGACTACCCCAACCAGGTCAACAACGTCCTGTGCTTTCCGTTCATCTTCCGGGGCGCCCTGGATTGCGGCGCCACCACCATCAATGAGGAGATGAAACTGGCCACCGTCAAGGCCATCGCCGACATGGCGACCACCACGGTGCCGGAGACGGTGGCGGTGGCCTATGGCGGGCAGGCGCTGACCTTCGGCCCGGAATACATCCTGCCCAAACCCTTCGACCCGCGCCTGATCGATACCATCCCGCCGGCGGTGGCCAAGGCCGCCATGGAGAGTGGCGTGGCCACTCGGCCCATCGCGGACCTGGAGGCCTATGCCCGCTCGTTGTCACGCCTGGTCTACCGCTCGGGCAACGTGATGGAGCCGGTGTTCGAGCGGGCTCGACAGAACCCGCTGCGCCTGCTGTATGCCGAAGGTGAAGACGAGCGCGTCCTGCGTGCCATGGAGGTCTGTGTCAGTCAGCGCTATGCCAAGCCCGTACTCATCGGTCGCCGTGCGGTCATCGAGGCCCGCATTGAGGAATTGGGCCTGCCGGTGAAGCCCGGCGTCGATTTTGAGCTGATCGACGCGCAGGACTATCCCGACTGCACTGAGCTGGCCAGCGAGTACCACCAGCTGATGGGGCGGCGTGGCGTCCATCCCGAAGCCGCCGAGAAACGCGTCCGCAGCCGGTCTACCATCCTGGCCTCGCTGCTGCTGCGCCGGGGCGAAGTGGATGCCATGATCGCCGGTCCGGTAGGCACCTACCATGAGCACCTGGACCTGGTGCTGGACGTCATCGGCCTGCGCGAAGGCGTCAGTACGCCTGCCGCCCTGCAGCTGCTGATCCTCGAGCGGACCACGCTGTTCATTGCCGACCCCTTTGTCAACTACGACCCCGATGCCAGCCAGATCGCCGAGATCACACTGCTGGCCGCGGAGCAGGTCCGCCGTTTCGGCATCACCCCCCGGGCCGCCCTGGTCTCCCATTCCAACTTCGGCAGCTCCGACTTCGCCAGCGCCGTGAAGATGCGAGAGGCGCTTGCGCTGATCCGGGAGCGCGCCCCGGATCTGGTGGTGGATGGCGAGATGCAGGCCGACTCGGCGCTCTCCATGGGCGTACGCGGTCGCATCCTGCCCGGCTCGCTGCTCGAAGGCGAGGCCAACCTGTTGATCATGCCCAACCTGGACTCGGCGAACATCGCCTTTACCGCCCTGAAGGTGCTGGGCAACGGCGTGTCCGTGGGGCCCATCCTGCTGGGGGCCGCCAAGCCGGTGCATGTGCTCAACCGCACGGTCACCGCGCGGGGTATCGCCAACATGAGCGCCTTCGCCGTGGTCGAGGCACAGACCTATCGCTGACAGCGATTGTAAACAACAAGTCCGAGCCAATGATCAAGGGAGACGCAGCAGACGCCGCCTACGGGCGGCGTCTTGCGTATGCCCGACGGGGCCCTTCATCGGTTCGCTTGTGGGCCACTCTGGCGTCGACTAGCCTTCATTTACTCGAAGGAATTGCCAGCGATTCCCTCGAGTTCCAACCGACCGACAAAAGGAGTGAGCGAGATGGATTTTGGTCACTACAAGTCGTGTATCGAAGCCTGCCATGTCTGTGCCGCCTACTGCGACCGCTGCGCCACTTCCTGCCTGCAGGAAGCCGACGTCAAGATGATGGCAGAATGCATCCGCCTGGATATGCAGTGCGCGCAGATCTGCCGTTTGGCGGCCTCGTTCATGGCCCAGGACAGCGAGTACGCCAACCAGCTCTGCCGCCTGTGTGCCGATGTCTGCAAGGCGTGTGGCGACGAGTGCGCCAAGCACGATGCCGACCACTGCCAGCAGTGCGCCGAGGCGTGCCACCGCTGCGCCGAGGCATGTATCGCCATGGCGTCGCACTGAGCAGGGTGAGAAACCGTCAGGCGTCGACGAAGGCGAGAAAGCGCCCGGCCAACAGCACCGCCGGCCATAGCAGCAGCGACACAATGCCGGCCACGAGCAACCGCCGGGGCGTGGCGTTTGCCAGCCCCGGCCCCAGGTTGAGCAGCAGGGCATTGGCGATAGCCAGTGCGATCAGCGCCAGCTTGAGGCGAAACAGCGACATGTCGGCATAGCCGCCCGGATCGGCGAGAAATAGCAGCGCCCCCGCCATGATGGCTAGCCCCAGCCCCACGGCCGCCACCGGCTGCAGCAGTCGTCCCAGTTCCTGTAGCGGCACCTGCCGCCGCCAGCCCAGCAGGCGCAGGTCGAGCGCCACGCTGGCGCCGATCAGCAGGGCGATACCCAGCACGTGCAGGGCATTGACCGAGGCGTAACCCCAGCGCGACAGGCGCATCCATTCCGCCAGGGCGGTCTCGCCGAGCCAGGCCAGCAGAGCGTCCACGGTGCTTGGTCAGATCCTTCCGGGATAGAGCACGAAGTGCTCGTCATCGATCCACAGTTGCTCGGCCTTCAGCAATCGCTCGCCGGCATGTTCGCCGGAGACGCGCAACTCGACGCCTTCGGCGAGGTCACCCTCGGCCAGCCCGGCGCGTTCGTTGCGCCAGGGTTGGCCGACCTCCACCGTCCAGGTTTCGCCTTCCACGTCCAGCTGAACTTCGCCATGGGGGTTGCCCAGGCGGACTTGGGTGATGGTGCCCTCGATCTCGATGGTCTCGCCGCCGGTCCAGCCATGGTGGGCCTGGGCGGGGGTGAGGAACAGCAGTATGACGATGGCCAGCAGCCATTTTGCCTGACGAAGCATGATAGCCTCCTTCAGAGTTGCCTCACTTCAGGCTAGCCCCGCCGGTATCGGCTGCAAGGATAATTGTCCGAGTCAGGTTTCAGGAGCGGCGGGCTGCGATTCTTGGTCGGCCATCAGCGAGGTAGCCAGCTCCCGGGATGCCTCGAGCAGTTCGTTGGCAAGGGCCGGGTCGGTGAGGGTGCGGGCGATGGCCATGCCACCGATCATCGTCACCGCTTGCTGCAGCGCCTGGCGCCGTGCCGGGCTGTCCGGCTCCGACTGACCCGCATAGAAAGCAATGAAACCTTCCAGCAAGCGAGTGTAAGTTTCACGCACCTGCTCTTCCTGCTGCGCAACGTCGCTGACCAGGCAGGCTAGGGGACAAAGCAGGTCCTCGCTGTGGAGGTGGGTTTCGCTGAGGTACAGCGCCATGCGGGCACACGGGTCGGACTTCAGCTCGATCCTGGCGACCCCTTCCCGGGCGGCGTAGCGTAGCGCCATGGCATAGAGTTCGCTCTTCGAGTCGAAATGCGCATAGAAGGCGCCGCGGGTCAGCCCCGCCTGCTGCATGATGGTGTCGATGCTGGTGCCGTCGAAGCCGTGCCGGGTAAAGAGTCGCGCGGCGGCTTGCAGGATGCGCGCTCGAGTCTGTGGCTTGCGATCCTCGCTCCAGGGCATGGGGTCTCCTAATTTCTGCGCGGGTCGGTCGATGAAACTATATGTTCTTGAACATATGGTGGCGAGCGCTAGGGTACGGTGAGCGTAACGTTTACCCATCCGATCGGAGAGCGACATGAGCGCAAGCGTGCATATCCTGGGGCCCCAATTCAGTAACTTCGTGCGCAGCGTACAGCTGTGCTGCGAGGAGAAGGGCATCCCCTACACCCTGGGCTTCGAACTCGAGGGCGAGCCGATTGACTTTGGCGGCGAGAAGCATCTCGCCCTGCATCCTTTCGCCAAGGTGCCGGTACTGTTGCACGGCGAGCGCCGCCTGTTCGAGACGGCACCCATCTGTCGCTATCTCGATGCGAACTTCGACGGGCGTGACCTGCAGCCGCACGACCCCTGGCAGCGGGCCGAGGTCGACCAGTGGTGCCAGGTGCTGTCGACCTATGTCGACCAGGCCGTGGTGCGCCGCTTCCTGCTGGAGTTTGTGTTTCCCAAGGGAGACGGAGGCAGCATACGCAAGGAGCGGGTCGAGCAGGCCAAACCCGAGGTGGTACGCATGCTGCGCCTGCTCGAACACCAGCTGGCGGGGCATGAGTATCTGGTTGGCGAGTCATTCAGCATGGCCGATGCGATCCTGGCTCCCATGCTCGATTACCTCGAGGGAACGCCGGCGGGCAAGCCGCTGCTGGCCGAATTTCCGGCACTGACTCGCTACCTGCAGCGGCTGCGTCAGCGCGAGTCGAGCCGGCGGGTGCTGGTTGCGCCCAGGATCGGCTGACGCGATGAGCGGTTACAGCCCGGCCAGCGGCATGAGCAACTGCAGGTAGAGCGGAATCAGCAGCGGGGCGGCCAAGGTGGTGACCAGCACCGCCAGGGCGCCCTTTTCCGGCTTGATGCCGAGCTCCATGGCAACCACCACCACGTTGGCTGCCATCGGCACCACGCCGAGCAGCAGCAGCGCCAGGGCCAGTTCGTCGGGAAGGGGCAGCAGCACCCGAAGCATCAGCACGACGCCAAGCATCAGCCAGGGCCACAGCAGGTAGCGTATTGCCACGCAGCCGGCCATGAAGCGCAGGTCGATCTCGCGAATCGTGACCCGGCCCAGGGTCATGCCGATGATCATCATGCCGAGCAGCGTGTAGGTGGCCGGGAATACCGCCAGGCTCTCCATCAGCGTGGCAGGCAGCGTGATGCCGAGTCCGCTCACCAGCAGCGCTGCGAGAAAGGCGTAGATCAACGGCAGCCTGGCGATCTTGGCCAGGCTCTCTCGCACCGAGAAGCGGCCGCGTGCGCTGAGGTAGAAGCCCACCGTGAACTCGTAAAGCGTCACGCCGAGTATGCAGAAGAGGTACAGTGTCACCCCTTCGGGCGGTAGCAGGATCATGGCGATCGGCAGGCCGAAGTAACCTGTGTTGCCGGTGCCGGATGAGAACGCCAGTACAGCGCTCTCCTGGGGCGAAAGGAAGCGCTGCGCCAAGGGATTGATGATGGCAGCCACCAGACTGGCCAGCAGGAAGAGGGCCAGGGTCAGCAGCAGGTAATGGGGTGTGGGTCCGCCCAGCAGCAGGCCGCGAAAGAAGGTCAGAGGCGCAATGAGGTAGATCAGCAGCGTTGCAATAGGGCGCGGATCGATCGCCAGCCGCCGCGCGGCGAGCCAGCCCAGGCCGACGAAGGCCAGCAGTGTCCAGAGAGGGCCCAACAGTGCGCCTGGGTCGATCATCACTCGCCATTCCATTGCCGAAAGCCGATATGATGCCTGTCGGCAGGGCGGCTGTCAGCCTTGCACGATCGACCCAGGCCTCGTGGAGATCAACCGTCACAGCGGCTCGACCTGGCCCGTTCGGCCTGGTCGTCGATGTTCTTCTTGTGCGCGGCCTTGTCCCGGGCCACTTATGCATCGCGTACCGGTGTCGTCTCTCGCCCGATGTGCTCCTCTCCGGGCCCGTCATGGTTCCCTTTCAGCGTCGTCGCCACCCGAGTGCGGGCAATGGGACGGCTGCGAATTTTTGTTAACGAAGTTGGATGTCTTCCCGGACCCGGACCATCCGTGATGGCTCGTTTAGGCCTGTTAGTTCTAAGTGACAGGGAAGTATATGACCGAGACTCATGCAGTGCTGTGAATCTTTTCATTGGTCAGAGGCCCAGACGAGCGGCAGAATGCACCTATTCATCATGTTCGGGCTTTTGACAGGCTGCCGCTGGTGGCAGCGCGATGTCGTTGGCGCTTTGCAACAGAGAGGTTCTCCATGAGCACGTCGTATCCGCTGGGCATCAGTTTCGAGTTCTTTCCTCCCAACACCGATGCGGGGCGCGAGAAACTCGTGGGGGTACGTGATGCCCTGGCGGAGTACAAGCCGCGCTTCTTCTCGGTGACCTACGGTGCCGGTGGATCGACCCAGGGCCGGACGCTGAATACGGTGAGGACCATTCGTGAATCGGGCATCACGACGGCGCCGCACCTCTCCTGCATTGGCAGCGAGAAGGCGCAATTGCGCGACTTGCTGAACCAGTATCGCGAGGAGGGCATCGACAGTATCGTGGCCCTGCGTGGCGACCTGCCCTCCGGCATGGGCGGTATCGGCGAGCTGCGCTATGCCAACGAGCTGGTGGAATTCATCCGTGAGGAAACCGGCGACCATTTCGAGATCGCCGTGGCGGCCTATCCGGAATCCCACCCTCAGGCGCCGAACTTCGAGCGCGACCTGGAGAATTTCGCGCGCAAGGTAAAAGCGGGCGCCGACCTGGCCATCACACAATATTTCTTCAGCGCCGATGCCTACTTCCACTTCGTCGAGCGTGCCCGTGCCCTGGGCGTCGAGGCGCCCATCGTGCCCGGTATCATGCCGATCACCAACTACACCAAGCTGGCGCGTTTCTCCGACGCTTGCGGTGCCGAGATCCCGCGCTGGATACGCAAGCAGCTCGAGGCCTACGGCGACGACAGCGAGGCGATTGCCGACTTCGGTGCCGAGGTGGTGTCGCGCCTGTGCCAGCGGCTGCTCGAGGGGGGTGCCCCCGGCCTGCATTTCTATACCCTCAACCAGTCTGACCCCTGTCTGAGGATCCTCGACAATCTGGACGGCTCTCTGGCAGCACGCTGAATCTGGGTCTAGCCTGTTCCTGCATGTCCATGGATTCAGGAACAGGAGGACGCTAGATGCGCCATGCCAACCTTTCGGGAGTTGCTTTTGCCTCCCTGCTGCTAGCTGTCGGTGCCGCCCAGGCTCAGGAGAGTCAGGAAGTGGAGATGAATTTGGTGAGTACCGATGGCGTCGAGGACTCCATCGGTACCATCACTTTCGAAGATACCGACCACGGCTTGCTTCTCACCCCCAAGCTGAGCGAGATACCGCCCGGTGTCTACGGTTTCCATGTCCACGAGAACGCCAGCTGCGAGCCGGGCGAGGATGACTCGGGTGAAATGCAGGCCGCCGGTGAGGCAGGCGGTCATTACGACCCCGAAGACGCTGGTAGCCACGAAGGTCCCTACGGCGAAGGCCACCTCGGCGACCTGCCGGTGTTGATCGTCAATGAGGACGGGGAAGCGACCCTGTCGGTGCTTGCCCCGAGGCTCAGCGTCGAAGACCTGCAGGGCCGCAGCCTGATGATCCACGAAGGGGGCGATACTTACTCTGACGAGCCGGAACTCGGCGGCGGAGGCAGTCGCATGGCCTGCGGTGTGGTCGAGTCCTGATTCGTCGCGATTCGAGTACGCCATGACGAGAAGGGCCCCGCCATGTTGGCGGGGCCCTTTCCTTTATGCAGTGCTACATGGATGGCGTCAGCTCGAAGGGACGGGTTTGGCGCCGCCTCCATGAATGCTGCGCTGGAACAGGAACAGCGCCCCGCCGATGGCCAGGCCAACGATATCGGTATAGATGCCGCCGTAGATCAGGAACAGAGCACCTACGAGCATCACCAGTCGCATCCAGGCCTTGACCGGGCCGAAGAACCACGCTTGAACCGTCGCCGAGAGCAGTACGATGCCGAGCGTTGCGGTAACCCCGACGCGAAGAATCTGCATCCAGGACCCCTCCATCAGCATGGCCGGACTGTAGAAGAACATGAACGGCACGATGAAGGCGGCGAGGCCGATCTTGAAGGAGGCCACGGAGGTCGACATGGCGTTGTCGCCGGAGATGCCCGCCGCCGCGTATGACGCCAGTGCGACCGGCGGCGTGATCGCCGAAACCACCGCAAAGTAGAACACGAAGAAGTGTGCCACCAGCGGCTGGATGCCGATATTGATCAGGCCGGGTGCCACCACCGATGCGGCTACGGCATAGGCCGCCGTGGTGGGCATGCCCATCCCCAGCAGGATGCTGATGCACATGGCGAAGAACAGCGCCAGCAACTGGCTGACTCCGGCCAGGCCCAGCAACAGCGAGGAGAAGCGTGCGCCGACGCCGGTCAGCGAGATTACACCCACGATGAGGCCGGCACAGGCACACACGGCAATGATCTGGATCGCCATCACGCCAGCCAGCTGCAGCGCCCTGAGAATCGCCGCCGGGCCCATCTTGTTGGGCGAGATCCAGCTCACCACGGCGGCCGAGGCGGTGGCCAGGGTGCCGGCGCGGATCACCGAATAGCCCATGAAAAGTGCAGCGATCAGGATGATGATCGGGGCGAACAGATAGACCTGCTTGACCAGGCGACGGAACTGCGGAATCTCATCCTTGCGCATGCCGCGCATGCCCTTGCGGGCCGCCTCGAAATCCACCATGAAGTAGATCGAAGCGAAGTAGAGGATCGCAGGAATCAGTGCTGCCACGGCGATCTCGGTATAGGGAATACCGGTCACCTCGGCCATGATGAAAGCGCCGGCACCCATGATCGGCGGCATGATTTGACCACCGGTGGAGGCGGCTGCCTCGATGGCGCCGGCGCTGCGGCCGGGGTAGCCGACCTTCTTCATCAGGGGGATGGTCAGCGAGCCGGTGGAGACGACGTTGCCGGCGCTGGTACCGTTGATCATGCCCATCAGGCCGGAAGCGAAGATCGCCACCTTGGCGGGGCCGCCGCGGGCGCGTCCGGCAACGGCGAAGGCGAAGTTGACGAAGTAGTCGCCGACCTTCGAGGCTTGCAGGAAGGCAGCGAAGATGATGAACAGGATGATGTAGGTCGATGAAACCGCCGTGGTCGGCCCGAGGATGCCGGTATCGGTGTAGACCTGGCTGAAAAACCGGTTCATCGACAGGCCCGGGTAGCCGAGAAAGCCCGGCAGGTAGGGACCGGCGAAGACGTAGAGCAGGAAAATGGCGGAAATGGTCACCAATGCCAGGCCGGCGACGCGGCGGGTCAGCTCGAGAATCAACAGCGAGCCGGAGATAGCCGCCCAGGTGATGCCGACGGGGGCGAAGGAGGTGCCGGTGGAGGCACGCAGCGGGGTATTGAAGATCACCAGCAGGTAGCCGGCGCTCGCTACGGCGCAGGCCATCAGCACCAGGTCGGCGGGCGACAGTTTTTCGCGCACCTGGCGATAGCTCCAGGCAAGCAGGATGCCGCCGACGGTGGCAAGCAGCAGCGGATAGCCGAAGTGCCAGGTTTCGACCTGCGGATCGATGCGCATGGCACCGCCGCTGATCGTCTGGTACATCAAGAAGACCTGGATCAGGGCGTAAATGGCAGGGATCAACAGTGCATAGCTCACCCAGGCCAACCAGGCGGGCGAACGGTCGGTGCCTTCCGCATTGGCGAAACGGCTCCCGGCATAAAGGGCGTAACCGAGCACGAGCGCGCCCGCGATATGCACAATACGGAACGACCAGGTTTCCATCGGGTAGACGTTCAGCGAGAACAGATGAAAGCCGGAATAAAAAATGGCCAGAGCGGCGACTGCCAGCCAGTGCCAGCCGACGTAAAGCCTGCGGTTGGATTCGACGATATCCTCGTCGACTCCTTCGGCGATGGAGTCGGGGGCCTTTTCGACCGCCTCCTCGGATGCCCCGGGACGGGGATCGGACGTGTTGCTCATGGGGATGTCACCCTCGGGTGTAATGCAGCAGCTGTGTCATGACATGCCCCGCACCGGGCGGTGCGGGGCATTGGCCGAACGACGGCGCTTACTTTTTCAGTGAATCGTCGATCTCGTAACCGTTCTCCTCGTACCAGCGTACGGCACCCGGGTGGAACGGCAGCACCTTGTTGTGCTCCAGGTTCTCGGGAATGCTGTGCTCGGCGCTGCGATGCACGTTACGCATCTTGTCGTTGTTCTCCATGGTCACTCGGGTGACTTCGTAGACGAAGTCTTCCGAAAGGTCGCAGCCGGCGATGGCGAAGTTCCACATGGAGACGGCACGCGCATCCTCTTCCAGCGTCTCGTAGGTGCTGGCGGGAATGGAGAATTCCGACACCGGGAAGGCGTCGATGATCCGCTGCTGCTCTTCCTCGGTGAACTGGATGATGTTCACGTCGGTCTGCACTTCCAGCTGGCTGACCGCCGGAATCGGGATGCCGGCGGCGAAGGCGATCACGTCCAACAGGCCGTCCTGCAACTGGCCGCCCAGGTCGCCCCAGGCACCGTTGCGGCGTTCGAAGTTGACTCCCAATTCCTCGAGCATGGCCGGGAAGTAGGTGTCCGACGTGGAAGCCGCCGGGCCGAAGCCGATCTTGGCGCCGTCGGGAATATCGGAGATCGATTCGATGCCGGAGCTGGAAAGGGCGGTAATGGAGAAGGGCGTCTCGTACATCGGGAAGAGCGCACAGACGTTATCCATCGCCACGCCCGGTGCCAGCGGGCTTTCGCCCTTCACTGCATCCGAAGCCGGGCCCATGGTGGTCAGGCCGAAGGCCACGTCGCCGCCATGCACCAGCGCCAGGTTCTGGGTCGGGCCACCGGTAACTTCCCCGCCGCCGGAGACGTCGAGCTCGTCGGCGATCAGGTTGGCCCAGCCGGAGCCATAGACGAAATAGGTGCCGCCCTGGCTGGCAGTGCCCACGGTGAAATTGCTCGGCCAGTCGGAGCGGTCCTGGGCCGAGGCCGAAGCGGCGGCGAGCACAAGGGCGCTGGCCAGGGTTCCGGTGAGCACTTTGGGAGTGACGTTGCGCATGGCTATCTCCGTTACATTTGTGGTTATACGTCAGCGGTCTTACGACGCGCTGGTCATTCAGTATGGTGCAGAATGTGTCCTGGCGCGGTGAACGCCGGACCAACGTTTGGCATAGGGGATATAGCAGGCACTGTGCCACTGCTGTACTTACTTAATAACAACAATGTGTTGCCGTCTTTGGATTCGACTAAGGTCGTGGCACTTTATATGCGCTGGGGCTGGAGTCCCGCACATATGGCTGGGCGCTGTATGTGGAAATCCGCACACTCTCGAGTGGCTGGGTAGCTCACGGCGATGAGGGGTCCGCCAAAGCGGAGATCAGACGGCTTGCCTGATGCAGGTCGTTCATCAAGCTGGAGGCAAGCGAGGGATCCAGGTGACGTGAACGAAGCCGCCTGGCCATCTCGTCCTGCCAATGACGGCGAACTTCATCGATGGGTGCTGCAATCGTCTGGCCTTCCTGCGCCTCGGCGAGCCGGTTGAGCCCCGTTGCCACGGCCAGCCGCAGGTCATCGTGCGCCTCGCGCAAGGGGCTCATGCGTGCAGAATGGCGTAGCAGGCTTCGTTGCAGTACCTCGCCGAAACGCAGAGCTTCCACCATGCGCAAGGTGCGGGCTTGAAGCTTCGCCAGGCGCTCCTGCTGGGTCTCGGTAAGCGGCACGTCGATACGGGCCTGGAAGGCAAGTATCTCGGCCAAGAGGGGCTTGATGCGCTCGTGATAGCGAGCATTCACCAGTGGCCAGGTGTCGGGGTCGATGGGAGTCTCTACGCTGCGGCGTTCGGGAGGATGGCCGATCACTTCTGCACTGGGCATGAGAATGGCGCTGCACAGTAGATGGTAGGCACGCCGGTCGAGGCGTCGGCACTCCTGCTCCATGGCGCTGACGGCGGTATCGGCGTGGTTCAGGGCGGCACTGTCGAGATAGCGCGCTTGGGTCGGCGCAAGTCGTGCAGGTTCGGGGAAGCGGTGCTCGAGAAAGTCGGCCAAGCGTGAAATCCAGGGGAGCATCAACACGATGCCGAGCAGATTGAACAGAGTGTGGAACAGGGCCAGCTTGAGCGGCCAGGCCGTTTCGGCCAGTCCCACCAGTTCGGCGACGGCATCCACCAGCCAGGCCAGCGGCACCAGCAAAGCCAGGGCGACCGCGGCGGTGGCAAGATTGAAGATCACATGGGCGCCGGCCAGGCGCCGGGCGGCGATCCCCGCCGACAGGGCACCCAGCACGGCGGTTACGGTGGTGCCGATATTGGCGCCGATGGCGATGGCCAGAGCGGGCAGGTAGGGTAGCTGACCCGAAGCCAGGGCGGTCAGGGTGAGCAGTAGCGTGGCATGGCTCGACTGCATTACCACCGTGGCGACAATGCCGGCCAGTACGAACAGTGGCCAGTGCCACAGCCGGTCGCCGGCCAGCCCGTCCAGGCGAATCCCATCCTGCCACGTCTCGAAGCCGAGCTTCATGAAGTCGATGCCGAGAAACAGCAGGCCAACGCCCAGCAGCAGCCCAGCGATACCGCCCAGGGAACCGCTCAGCCGATAGCGGCCGAGCAGACCGAGGGCGAGCAGCGGCATCGCGTAATGGGCCAGGTCGAAGCGCAGGCCGAGCGAGGCGATCAGCCAGGCCCCGGTAGTCGTGCCCAGGTTGGCGCCGAACAACAGGGCGATGGCGCCGGGCAAGGCGACCAGGCCGGCACTGACGAAGGACATGGCCAGCAGCGTGATGAGTGAACTGGACTGGACCAGGGCGGTAGCCAAGGCGCCGACGCCGATGGCCCGCCCGGGATGACTCGTGGCGGTGTGTAGCCAGCGATCGAGGGTGCCGCCGGAGAGCCGCTTGATGGCTTCTTCCAGCAGTGTCATGCCCCACAGGAACAGGCCCAGGCCGGCGGCAAGAGTGGAGAGGTCGGGGCGTGACACCAGCAAGGCGGCCGCCGCCGCCAGGCCGAGCAGTTCCAGATGCCCCCGCCTACCTCGGTGGTGCCCTGCGCCGGGGGTTGCTGCGCCTGACACTCTCAACGGCTCCGGGGGTCGAGGATCCTCACGGTCTGGATGGTGTTGCGCTGCTGCTCCTCGCGCTCACGGTTGACGCGCGTCTCCAGTTCGGCAGCCGTCTCGTCCACGATCGGTGCCTGCTCGAAGAAATCGCAGCTGACACAGTCGCGATAACGCACGCCGTTCTGCTCCCAGGAGCGAATGCGGTCCATCTCGGCACAGCGGGGACAGATAGCGCCGGCAATGAAACGTTTCTGAACGGCCATGGAACCTCCGAAGAGTGGCCGCCGGAGTGGTCCCGGCGGCGGTGTGGCTAACGATACCTTGCCGCGTTCGCGTTGTCAGGCGGCGCGAATGCCGCTATGTCGCAGCAGCGGTTCGACGCTGGGCTCGCGACCGCGGAAGGCCCGGAACAGCTCCGCGGCATCGCGAGCGCCACCCTGCTCGAGGATCTCGCGACGGAAGCGATGCCCGGTTTCCGGGTCGAAGATGCCGGCCTCCTCGAAGGCGCTCCATGCGTCGGCGGAGAGTACCTCGGCCCATTTGTAGCTGTAGTAGCCCGCTGCATAGCCGCCGGCGAAGATATGGCTGAAGCCGTTCTGGAAACGATTGAAGTCGGCCTTCGGCACGACCGACACGGCGTCGCGCACCTCGTCGAGCAGAGCCTGTACCTCGGCCGCGGTTGGCGCGCTGAGCTCATGATGCAGGCGCAGGTCGAACAGCGAGAACTCCAATTGGCGCAGCAGGCCCATGGCCGACTGGAAGTTCTTGGCGGCCTGCAGGCGCTCCAACAGCTCGGCGGGAAGTGCCTCGCCGCTATCGACGTGTCCGGCGATCAGGTCGAGGCCCTCGCGCTCCCAACAATAGTTCTCCATGAACTGGCTGGGCAGTTCCACTGCATCCCAGGCCACGCCGTTGATGCCGGAGACTTCGGCGACCGTTTGCCGGGTCAGCATGTGGTGCAGGCCATGGCCAAACTCATGGAACAGGGTGGTGACTTCATCATGGGTCAGCAGCGCCGGCTTGTCGCCCACCGGGCGGGTGAAGTTGCAGGTCAGGTAGGCCACCGGCAACTGAAGCCCGCCATTCTCGTGGCAGCGGCGTACCCGGCACTCGTCCATCCAGGCTCCGCCGCGCTTGCCTTCGCGGGCGTAGAGGTCGAGGTAGAAGCCGGCAATGGGCTCTCCGTTCTCCAGGATGCGGAAGTAGCGAACCTCAGGATGGTAGCGGGGCGCCTGGAGATCCTCCTCGAAGGTGACGCCGTAGAGTCGTTCGACCACCTGGAACAGGCCGTCGACCACTCTTGGTGCGGGAAAGTAGGGGCGCAACTGCTCCTGGGAGATGGCGTGGCGGGCCTCGCGCAGCTTTTCGCTGGCATAGCCAATATCCCAGGGGGCAAGCTCGGGGAGGTCCAAGGTTTCACGAGCATAGGCTGCGAGTTCGGCGAACTCCTCCCGCGCTTGAGGTACCGCGCGGCGGGCAAGGTCCTCGAGAAAATCCAGCACTTGGCGGGGGGACTCGGCCATCTTGGTGGCCAAGGACAGGTCGGCATAGCTGGCGAAGCCCAGCAACTCGGCCAACTCTCGGCGCAGGGCCAGGGTCTCCTCGATGATCGGGGCATTGTCGTACTCGCCGGCATTGGGGCCCTGGTCCGAAGCGCGGGTGACGAAGGCGGTATAAACCTCGCGGCGCAGCTCGCGGTCGTCGGCGAAGGTCAGTACCGGGTAGAAACTGGGAAAATCGAGGGTGATGCGATAGCCCTTGACGCCCTTGGCCTCGGCATTGGCGGCCAGTGTCGCCAGGGCACTCTCCGGCAGACCGGCCAGCCTGGCCGTGTCGTCGAGGTCCTTGTGCCACGCCTGGGTGGCATCGAGCAGCTGGTTGGAGAAGGTGTTGGAGAGTTCCGACAGGCGTGCCTTGATCTCTCCGTAGCGCTTCTTCTGTGCTGTCGGCAGGTCGACCCCTGCCAGGCGGAAATCGCGCAGGGTATTGTCGACGCTGCGGCGCTGGGCTTCATCCAGCTCGGCCCAGGCCGGCCCCTCCTTGAGTGCCTGCCAGGCGCGGAAAAGCCCCTCGTGCTGGCCCAGCCAGGTGCTGTAGTCGGAGAGCTTGCCCAGGCAGGCCTGATAGGCCTCGCGCAGGGCCGGCGAATTCATGGTGCCGTTGAGGTGCGAGACCGGCGACCAGGCGCGGGACAATCGGTCGTTGAGCGCCTCGAGCGGAGCGGCCAAGCTCTCCCAGGTCGGCGCCTCCTGCTGCGCGCGTTCGACCAGAGCCTCGGTGCCAGCACGATTGTCGGCAAGCAGTTTCTCGATCGCCGGTACCACGTGTTCCGGCTTGATCTCGGCAAAGGGGGGCAGCTCATGGGGCTCAAGCAGCGGATTGTGGGACATGCGCACCTCGGGGTTGGAGTGGGCAGGGAAAGCGAATAGCCATTAGATGCGGCCGCCGGGGGCGGGTTTCAATGCCGCCAAGGGATTGGTGGCGGCGAGCCGGGCTGATAGGCTTGCGCCTCCACGAAAGTCGAGGTTAACGGCATGAACGCAACCCTGGAGCGCTGGAGCACACGGCGGGCCTTCATTCTGGCGGTAACGGGCGCTGCGGTGGGGCTTGGCAATATCTGGCGCTTCCCGTACATCACCGGTGAGAATGGCGGCGCTGCCTTCCTGTTGCTCTATGTGGTCTTCGTGCTGTTGCTGGGTCTGCCGGTCATGATGGCCGAGATCCTGATCGGCCGCGCCGGACGGCGCGCGCCCATGCAGTCGCTGGGACACTTGGCCGGCCTGGCCGGAGCCAGCCCCCACTGGCGTTGGCTGGGGTTGTTCGGCGCCTTTACCGTGTTCTGCATTCTGTCGTTCTACTCCGTGGTCTCGGGATGGTCCATCGAGTTTCTCATCGCGGCGGTGAACGGCAACTTCGAGGGCCGTGGCGCCGCCGAGATCGCGGCCGGCTTCGAGGCCTTTCTCGGCGACTCGCGCCGAATGGCCTTCAATCACACGCTGTTCCTGTTCATGACCATGACCGTTGTCGCAGCGGGCGTGGCCAAGGGGCTGGAACGGCTCAACAACCTGCTGATGCCGCTGCTCTACCTGCTGTTGCTACTGCTTGCCGGCTACGCGGCCACCACCGAGGGGTTCGGCACGGCGTTGGCCTGGCTGTTCCGGCCGGACTTCTCGGCCATCACCCCGCTGGTGGTCATGCATGCCATGGGGCACGCCTTCTTCACCTTGGCGGTTGGTGCCTGTGCACTGATGGCCTACGGTGCCTATATGCCGGAGCGCCAGAGCCTGCCTCGTGCGGCCGGTGCGGTGGCCGTACTCGACGTCGGCGTGGCACTGCTGGCCGGCATCGCCATTTTCTCGGTGGTATTCACCCAGGGCATGGACCCCGGCGAGGGGCCGGGGTTGATGTTCGTCACCCTTCCCATCGCCTTTGCCGAGCTGCCCTGGGGGGCGCTATGGCTCAGCGTGTTCTTCCTGCTGCTGCTGCTGGCAACCTGGACCTCGTCGATCAACCTGGCCGAGCCCATGGTGGCCACCCTTCAGGGGATGGGGCTGAGCCGCGGCAAGGCCGCTGCGGTGATCGGTGTCTCGGTGTGGCTGGTGGGGCTGCTGTCGGTACTGTCGTTCTCTACCCTGGCCGAATGGCGCCCTCTGTTCGGCATGAACGCTTTCGACTTGGTCACCACGATTCCCACCGAAATTTTCCTGCCGGTGGGCGGTCTGTTGATCGCCGTCTTTGCCGCCTGGATCATGCCGCGGCGTGAGGCCCAGGCGGCCTTGGGTGTCGGCGGGACAGGCTTTCGCCTGTGGCACGTGGTGGTACGCTGGGTTTCGATCCCCCTGGCCGTCGTGGTGCTGGTGGCTGGGCTGCTGTAAATCATTTTGATGCGACCGGCCAGGTGCCGGCCTGGAGACATGCATGAGCGCGAACGATCCCATCCGCAGTTGGCAGGGCACACGGCCCACCCTGGGGGCGAGAGTCTACGTGGACCCGGCCAGTGTGGTGCTGGGCAACGTGACCTTGGGCGACGACTGTTCGGTCTGGCCCATGGCGGTGATCCGCGGTGACATGCATCGCATCCGCATCGGTGCGCGTACCAGCGTGCAGGATGGCAGCGTACTGCACATCACCCACGCCAGCGATTTCAACCCCGACGGTTTTCCATTGACCATCGGTGACGACGTCACGATCGGTCACAAGGCGATTCTGCACGGCTGTACCCTGGGCAATCGCATCCTGGTGGGCATGGGCGCCATCGTCATGGACGGCGCCGTTGTCGAGGACGAGGTGATCATCGCCGCCGGTGCCGTGGTGACGCCGGGCAAGCGTCTCGAAAGCGGTTTCGTCTATGCCGGCAACCCGGCCAGGGCGCTGCGTCCGTTGAAGGACAAGGAGCGCGCCTTCTTCCCCTATACCGCTGGCAACTACGTCAAGCTCAAGGATCAGTATCTGGCTCAACAAGGCGAGCCGTCGGCGGAGTAACGCTGCATTGCGTGCTTGACGATAAGAACCATCCAAGCCTTTGTTTCCCCGCGCTGGGCAAGCGATAATCTGTATATTTAAACAGTCTATAGAGGGTTTGCCCGGCATGGCTGATTTTCGCACCCATCTGAGCGCTGCCATAGGCGGCGGCGCCCTGTTGGCCTTTACCGGCTGGCAGGCGGAGTTCTGGACTCCGGGCGAGGCGCTGCCGCTGGGGGCGTTGACCGCCTTCGGCGGTATCCTGCCCGATATCGATGCCGACCATTCCCATGCCGTGCGCCTGATCTTCAATACCATGGCCGTGATGGCGGTGGTGGTGGGAGTACTCTTGCTGCACGCTCGACTCGAGCCGGGAGCGCTGCTGATGGTGTGCGGTGGGCTCTATTTAGGGGTGCGTCTCGTACTGAGCCCGATCTTCAAGCGTTTTTCCGTACATCGCGGCATCTGGCACTCGTTGCTGGCGGCCATGCTGTGCGGACTGGCGGTCAGCGTGGCCGGCTACCAGTGGCTCGACCAGCCGGCCTGGCTTGCCTGGGCCCAAGGGTTGGCGCTGCTGCTGGGCTATTGCATCCATCTGCTGCTCGATGAACTCTACAGCGTGGATCTGACCGGTGCGCGGCTCAAGCGTTCCTTCGGCACGGCACTCAAGCCGTTCGATTACCGCGCGCCAGGCAACTCTCTGCTCATGCTGCTTATCGCGATGAGCCTGCTGCCCTGGCTGCCGCCCTTCGCTTCCCTTCAGGAGCTGTTGCTTCAGGGCTCGACCTTTTGGCGGTAATCCTCGGCCCTGAGGCCATATTTCTTCAGCTTGTCGTAGAGTGTCTTGCGCGGCAGGCCGAGGTGCTCGCAGACCTCCGTGATACGCCCACGGTGACTGACCAGCGACTGACTGATCAGGCTCTTCTCGAACAGTTCCACCTGCTGCGGCAGGGCCAGCTCGGCATTGTCGGCCTCGACGCCTTCCAGCAGCGCGTCGAGGCGATGATCGAAAGCGGAACCCAGCAACACGTATCGCTCGGCCAGGTTGCGTAGCTCACGTACATTGCCGGGCCAGTCATGGGCCATGAGGGTAGAAATGCCGCCGGCGCCCAGCGGTGGGGCTTCTTGCCCGCTGCGGTTGGCCGCAACCACGGCGAAATGCTGGAACAGCAGGGGAATATCCTCTCGCCGCTCGCGCAGTGGCGGGATCGGCAGGGTGACGACGTTGAGCCGATAATAGAGATCCTCGCGGAATTCGCCGGCCTCTGCGGCCAGCTTGAGATCGACCTTGGTCGCGGCGATGACGCGGATGTCCAGCGGCACGGCTTCATTGGCACCGAGACGCTCGACGCATCGTTCCTGCAGTACCCGTAGCAGCTTGACCTGAAGCGCCAGCGGCATGGATTCGATTTCGTCGAGAAACACGGTGCCGCCGTTGGCGTACTCGAACTTGCCGATGCGCCGCTCAACGGCCCCGGTGAAGGCGCCTTTCTCGTGACCGAACAGTTCCGACTCGATGATGCTTTCCGGTACTGCACCGCAGTTGATGGCGACGAAGGGATGCCCGCCGCGGGGGCTGCGCTCGTGGATGGCACGCGCTACCAGGTCTTTGCCGGTACCGGTCTCGCCGAACAGTAGCACGTCGGTTTCCACCTGGGCGATGCGCTGCACCATGGAGGCGAGGCGCTGGATGGCGGGCGTTCTTCCCACCAGCCGCGGGCCCGGCGCGGCCTGCTGTGCTTCCAGCTCAGCCTTCAGTTGGCGGTTCTCCAGGCTCAGGCGTCGCTTGTCGACCCCGCGGCGCACCATTTCGACCAGCCGCTCGCCGGCAAAGGGCTTCTCCAGAAAGTCCCAGGCGCCCTCACGCATGGCTTCCACGGCAGTGGAGATATCGCCGTGACCGGTGATCAGAATGACCGGCAGGTCGGGGTCGCGCAGGCGAACTTCACGCAGCAGGGCCATGCCGTCCATGCCGGGCATGCGGATGTCGCTGACGATCACACCGGGAAAGTCGGGTGCGAGCGCTTCCAGGGCACTCTCGGCGCTGGCGTGGGGTTCCGGCTGGTAACCGGCCAACTCCAGGGTCTGGCCGGCGGTAATGCGCAGGTGGGGTTCGTCGTCGATGATGAGTACCGGGATGGCCGCCGGGTCATGCATGTGAGCGCTGCTCCTGGGTTGGCGATGACTGGGACGCGTCGGGACATTCCTCGCGGGGCAGGGTAATGGTGAAACAGGCACCGGCGCCAGGTTGATTGGTGGCTTCGATGCTGCCTCCCAGATCGGTGATGATGCGCGCCGAGATCGACAGGCCCAGGCCCAGCCCGCTGCCGGGGGATTTGGTGGTGAAGAAGGGCTCGAAGATCCGCGCCAGGTGCGGTTCGGGAATGCCCGGGCCGGTATCGGTGACGCTGATCCGCACCTGAGCCAGCTCGACCTCGATACTCAGCGTGAGCTTGGGCGCGGGCGATTCCGTCATGGCCTGGAGCGCATTGCCGATCAAGTTGACCAGCACCTGCTCGAGGCGTACCAGATCGGCATGCACCCAGACCTCGCCACTCCAGCAGCGTATTACCTCGACGTCGCGCAGGCGGTTCTGGTAGAGCCGCAGCGCATAATCGAAGCATGCCTGCACCGATACCGCCGTCAGTGAGCTGTCGCTCTTGCGCGAGAACTGGCGCAGTTGGGCGCTGATTTCAGCCATGCGCTCGGTCAGTTCGACGACCTGGGCCAGGTTGGCATCGACGGCTTCCAGACGCTGACGCTCGAGGAAGGCGCGAGCGTTCTCGGCATAGGCACGAATGGCGGCCAGCGGTTGGTTGAGTTCATGGTTGATGCCGGCGGCCAGTTGGCCGAGTACGGCAAGCTTGGCGGCCTGGATCAGTTCGTCGCGGGTCTGGCGAAGATTCTCCTCGGCCCGGCGTCGCTCCTCGATCTCGTCGGAGAGCAGGCGGTTGGTCTCCAGCAAGTCGCGGGTACGGTGCTCGACATTGCGCTCCAGCTCGTCCCGCGCTCGGGCCAGGGTATGGCGCTCGCGCTCGGCGAACAGCTCCCGTTCCCGGCGCAACCGCAGGCGCTGCCAGCCGATGCCGCCGGCCAGGACAACCACGCCGTAGAGTCCTCCGGCCAGCGCAGCGGCCAGCCATTGTGCCCGGTAGACGGTGCCGAGCGGCTTGAGGATGTGCATGTTCCACCCGAATGCCTCCATGGGGCGGGCCAGGCCGAGGTAACGGTTGCCGTTCAGCGGCCCCTGGGTGAAGTGCACCAGTTGGCTGCCATCGCTGCGCTGGGCGAAGACTTCGATACCGGATGGGGAGAGCGGCTCGTCGGCGTAGCGGCGGGTAGCCAGCAATGCCTGTCGCTCCTGCTCGGAGAGTGGGTGCAGTGCAGCCATGCGCAGGGCGGAATGGCTGGCCATGAAGATGATATCGTCCTCGTCGGTCACCATCAGCTCAGCGTCCTGCTCGGCCCAGCTCTCCTCGATCGCGTCGAGCAGCACCTTGATCACCATCACCCCGCTGGGACGGGCGTCAGGGGCGGTATCGTCGAGCCACACTGGGGCCGAGAAATAGTAGCCGCGCTCAAGCGACTGCACGCCCAGCCCGTAGAAACGGCCGCGTTTACCCTCGATCGCATCCTGATAGTAGCTGCGGAAGGCGTAGTTCTGGCCAATGAAGGTGTCGGGCCGATGCCAATTGCTGGCGGCCACGGTATTGGCGTTGGCATCCAGCAGGTAGACGTCCGAAACATCGGCGGTGGCACGGAACTGGTCGAGCAACAGGTTGAGCGGCATCGGGTCCTGCTCTCCCTGATTGAGCAGGAAGCGTTGCACCATCTCACGCGAGGCCAGCAACTGCGGCAGGTAATCGTGGCGTGTCAGGTGGCCTTCCAGGCCGGCGGCGGAAAGACGCAGCTCGTTTTCTGCCTCTCGCATCAGGGTCTGCAGTGCCTGCTCGCGCGCCACCAGCGCGGCCTGCCACATGACCAGGATCAGGCCGAGCGGCAGCAGTAACAGCAGCAGCCAGCGTAGAGGGAGCGGCAGGCGAGGCGGACGATGTGGGCCTTTCACGAGACGGTTCCCTACAGCTGGATTTCCGGCAGCGCCTGGGCGCGTCTTAGTGCCCGCTGGGCGCGGGTCTCCGCCCGCTCCATCTCGAGCAGTTCCTCCTCGACGAAGACCAGATGCTCGTGTGACCGCGCTCGCGCATCCTCGGCCCGTCCTTCGAGGATGGCGTCGAGCAGGGCACGGTGCTGCTTCATCAGCATTGGCCGCGATTGAGGCTTCTCGAACAGGTGGGCGAGGTTGTCGACGATACTCTTTTCCAATAAATGGAAGATGCCACGAATGGTGTGCAGCAGCAGCACGTTGTGCGCCGCTTCGGCAATGGCCAGGTGGAAGGCTGCATCCGCCTTGGCTTCAAGCTCCGGGTCGCGGCCGGCGAAGCAGGCTTCCAGCTCTTCGAAGCGCTTGATAAGCATCGCGCGATCGGCCGGGGTGGAGCGAAGGGCGGCATAATAGGCCGAAATTCCCTCCATGGCATCGCGGAACTCGAGCAAGTCCAGATGGAACTCCTGATGCCTGGCCAGCATGTCGAGCAGCGGATCGCTGTAGCCGCTATTGAGCTCGCGCGTGACGAAGGTGCCGCCGCCCTGACGGCTGGTCAGCAGGCCACGGGTCGCCAGCTTCTGAATGGCTTCACGCAGCGAGGGGCGTGAGACACCGAAGCGTTCGGCCAACTCGCGCTCCGGTGGCAGGCGCTGGCCCGGTTTGAGGCTACCCTCGAGGATCATCGCCTCGAGCCGTTCGGTGATGACGTCGGCCAGCCGTGGCTGGCGTACGTTCTGGTAGGTCATGCGAGACTTCCTTGGAGAGCCCATGTCCGCTTAATTGGTCTTACCAATAATGGCCTGAAATAAGCCGCCTTGCAAACGGCTTACGCTCATCTGCTTCTCAGCACGGCCAATGCAAACAGTGTGTTTTGTTGCCATTTAGACGAAAGTCTATGCAAATCCAGCGCATAATGCAGAGCTCGGCGTTGACACTGGCAGTGGTGGGCCCTAAGGTTCAACGACTTTCACGGGTAAATTGGTTTGACCAATTATCCAGGAGGGCTCAAAGCTATAATCAGCAAGACCGCTACTGCCCACGGCCGACAGTGAGGGAGCCTCATGACGCCAGTCAAACTATACCCACCCAAGCCGGAGAAGGTTTACTTCTTCGGTACCTGCCTGATCGATCTTTTCTACCCTTACGCCGGCCTGGATGGCATACGTCTGCTTGAGAGAGAAGGCATCGAGGTGATTTTTCCTCAGGGCCAGACCTGCTGCGGCCAGCCGGCCTATACGTCTGGCTATCACGACGAGGCTCGGGCCGTGGCGGCGGCGCAGCTCGATCTCTTCCCCGAGTCCTGGCCGATCGTTGTTCCTTCTGGCTCGTGCGGCGGCATGATGCGCACCCACTACCCTCAGCTCTTCGCCGGTGCCGAGCAGGAAGAACAGGCAAAAGAAGTGGCCGGGCGGATCTTCGAGCTGACCGAATTCCTGTTGCACGTATGTCAGCTCAGGCTCGAGGACCGCGGGCAGCCCGAAAAAATTGCCATGCATACTTCTTGCAGTGCCAGACGTGAGATGGGGCTGGCCGAAACCGGTCCGACACTGCTGGCGCGAATGGGTCAGGTCGAGCTGGTGGAACAAGCCCGAGCTGCCGAGTGCTGCGGTTTCGGTGGTACCTTTGCGGTGCGCCATCCGGAGGTTTCCGCCGCCATGGTCGAGGACAAGACCCTGGCAATCGAGGCCACCGGTGCGACGCGTTTCGTTACCTCCGACTGCGGCTGCCTGATGAACATTGCCGGCCGGTTCGAGCATCAGGACAAGGCGGTCGAGGGCGAGCATATCGCCAGCTACCTGTGGCGGAGAACCTCATGAGCTCAGCACACGAGTCGGTGCAGACCTTCACTCCGCGCGAGTTTCATCGTCAAGCCCACGATGCCCTTGGCAATCCCCAGATACGCGCCAACTTCCGTCGGGCCATGGATGGCCTGATGGCCAAGCGGCGCGACGTATTCAGCGACTGGGACCTCGAGACCCTGCGCGAGCTCGGCGCCAACATTCGCCTGCGAGCGCTGGCCAAGCTGCCCGACCTGCTCGAGCGGCTCGAGGCCAACTGCCAGGCCAACGGCATCCAGGTGCACTGGGCCGAGAACGGCGACGAGGCGTGCCGAATCATCCGCGATATCTGTCGGCGCCACGATGCCAAGGCCGTGATCAAGGGCAAGTCGATGGTCTCCGAGGAGATGCATCTCAATGCCCATCTGGAGGAGGCGGGCATCGAGGCGTTGGAGTCCGACCTCGGCGAGTATCTTGTGCAGCTCAACGAGCAGACCCCCTCCCATATCATCATGCCGGCGATTCATCTCAACACCGACGAGATCTCCGAGATCATGCACGACAAGACGGGTACCGAGCGTACCCGCGATGTCGACTATATGACCGCGGCGGCGCGAGCCCAGCTGCGCGAACGCTTCATGGCCGCCGATGTCGGTATCTCGGGAGTCAACTTCGCGGTAGCCGAGACCGGCACCCTGTGCCTGGTGGAGAACGAAGGCAATGGGCGGATGACCACCGCCGTGCCGCCGGTGCATATCGCCGTCACCGGCATCGAGAAGGTTGTCGAGCACCTGCGAGACGTGCCGCCTCTATATGCGCTGCTCACCCGCTCGGCTACCGGCCAGCACGTCACCACCTACTTCAATATGATCAGTTCGCCGCGAAAGCCCGGCGAGCGCGATGGGCCGAAAGAGGTCCACCTGGTGTTGGTCGACAGCGGTCGCTCCAATATCTATCAGGACGACGAGCTGCTCGATACCCTGCGCTGTATCCGCTGCGGCGCCTGCATGAACCACTGTCCGGTCTATACCCGAGTGGGCGGACATACCTACGGGACCACCTATCCGGGCCCCATCGGCAGCATCCTGATGCCGCACATGATGGGGCTGGAAGAGACCAAGGACCTGCCCACCGCCTCTAGCCTGTGTGGCGCCTGCGGTGAGGTGTGCCCGGTGAAGATCCCGATTCCCGATCTGCTGGTGCGGCTGCGCCGTGAGGCGGTGGGTGAGGGGCGAGGCAACGTGCCCGGCGCCGGCGTCAAGCGCACGAAGAAGGAAGCGGCAGCGTGGAAGGGCTTCCAGTGGCTGGCCACGCATCCCGCTGCCTGGCGCAGCGGCACGGCGCTTGCCGGTAAGCTGCGGGTATTGGCTCCGTCGAAGCTGGGGCCGTGGACCGAGTACCGCACAGCGCCCAAGCCGGCCAAGAAAACGCTGCATGAACTGGTCAGGCGGCACCAGGCGGAGAAGGCAAAAGGGGAGGAGCGTACATGAGCGCCCGCGAGAATATTCTCAAGCGCCTGCGCGAACGCGCCGACGGCCCGTTGACGGCTCCCGAGAGCGACTTCGCCGTGGTGACCGGGCGTGGCTGGAGCCAGGAGGAGCGGTTGGCCCGCTTCGAGCGGCTGATCACTTCGGTGCATGGCGAGGTGATCCATACCGCCCGCGACGCATGGACCTCGGCGCTGGCCGAGTTGCTCGAGGCCAAGGGCATCCAGCGCCTGGCGCTCGGTCGTAAGCATCCCGTGGCTGCCGAGGCACGTATGGCCTTGGCCGAGCGTGACGTTTCCCTGCTCGACGCCGATCGCGATGTCGAAGTCTGGCAGCGCGAGCAATTTCAGGAGACGGATGCCGGGCTGACCTCCACCCGCGGCGCCATTGCCGAGACCGGCAGCCTGTGGCTGTGGCCGACCCCCGACGAACCGCGCCTGCTGAGCCTTGTGCCGCCGATTCATATCGCCGTGCTGGATGTCGATACCATTGAGGACACCTTCTTCGACGTGATCGAAGCTCACGCCTGGGCTGGCGGCATGCCCACCAATGCCCTGCTGATCTCGGGGCCGAGCAAGACCGCCGACATCGAGCAGACCCTGGCCTACGGTGTGCATGGCCCTCGAGAGCTGGTGGTGCTGGTGCGCCACAGCGAGGAGCGTCCATGACGGCTGCAACGATGGCGCCGCCTGCCGACGCCTGGCGGGAACTCAGGCGTGAACTGCTCGCGATCATGCCTGCCGAGCGACTCATCGACGACCCGCTGCGCACCCTGGCCTACGGTACCGATGCCAGCTTTTACCGGCTGATTCCCAGGCTGGTGATACGTCCGGCGAGCGAAGACGAATTGGTGGCGGTGCTGGCCGGATGTCGCACGCGCAAGCTGCCGGTAACCTTTCGCGCCGCCGGCACTTCGCTTTCTGGGCAGGCCGTGACCGACTCGGTGCTGATCCAACTGCGTGAAGGCTGGCGCGGGCACGAGATCCTCGACGGCGGTCGGGCCATCCGCTTGCAGCCCGGCGTGATCGGTGCCCGGGCCAACCAACTGCTGGCGCCTTTCGGACGCAAGATCGGCCCCGACCCGGCCTCTATCAACAGCTGTATGGTTGGCGGCATCGCCGCCAACAATGCCTCGGGCATGTGCTGCGGCACAGCGCAGAACAGCTACCGTACGGTGCGCGACATTCGTATGATTCTCGCCGATGGCACCCGGCTGGATACCGCCGACCCGGCCAGCCGCGAGGCGTTCCGGCATAGCCACGCCGAACTCGTCGAAGGCCTCGAGCGGCTCGCCGCCGAGACGCGGGCCAACGCGCCGCTGGCCGAGAAGATCCGCCACAAGTACCGGCTCAAGAACACCACCGGTTACGCGCTCAACAGCCTGGTCGACTTCGACGACGGTATCGAGATCCTCAAGCACCTGATGATCGGCTCTGAGGGCACGCTCGGCTTCATCAGCACCATCACCTACGACACCGTGATCGAGGAGCCACACAAGGCGGCGGCGCTGGTCTTTCTACCCGACATGGCCACCACCTGCCGTGCCACCATCGCGCTCAAGCCGGCGCCGGTCTCGGCGGTGGAGCTGATGGATCGCGCCGCGCTACGCTCGGTGGAGGCCAAGCCGGGCATGCCCGAAGTGCTCAAGACCCTTCCTGACGGGGCGGCGGCACTGCTGATCGATGTGCGCGGCAACGACCAGGCGCAGCTCGAGTCCAGGCTCGATGCAGTGCAGGCCATCTTCGAGGGTATCCACACCCTGGAGCCGGTTACCTTTACGCGCGAGAAGAGCCTCTACGAGCTCTACTGGAAGATTCGCAAGGGGCTCTTTCCCGCCGTGGGTGCGGTGCGCGACACCGGCACCACGGTGATCATCGAGGACGTCGCCTTTCCCATCGAGCGCCTCGACGAGGGCGTGCTGGCACTGACCGAGGTTTTCCATCGCCACGGCTACTCGGAGGCGATCCTGTTCGGTCATGCGCTGGAGGGTAATCTGCACTTCGTCTTCCCCCAGGGCTTCGAGAGACCGGGCGAGGTGGAGCGCTACCAGGCGCTGATGGACGAGGTCGCGCAGTTGGTCGGTGTCGAGTACGGCGGTTCGCTCAAGGCCGAGCATGGTACAGGGCGCAACATGGCGCCCTATGTGGAGCTTGAGTGGGGGCCTGAGGCCTATGCGCTGATGTGGCAGATCAAGGCGCTATTCGACCCCGATAACCTGCTCAACCCCGACGTGATCCTGAGCCGCAACCCGACCCTGCACCTGGAGAATCTCAAGCCGCTGCCAGCCGCCGATCCAATCGTCGACAAGTGCATCGAGTGCGGCTTCTGCGAGCATGTCTGTCCTTCCCGCGACCTCACCCTGACGCCGCGGCAGCGCATCGTCATCGCGCGCGAGATGGCCCGGCTCGAGGCGTTGGGCGACGGCCTGGATGCTGAGGAGATCGAGCGGCTGAAACGACTGCGCGAGGATTATCGCTACGCCGGCGACGAGACCTGTGCCGTCGACGGCCTGTGCGCTACCCAGTGCCCGGTAGGCATCAACACCGGCGAACTGATCCGCGAGCTGCGTCATGAACGGCTGGCTCAGCATGCTGATATGGCGCGGCGGGTAGGTCGGCATTTCTCCGGTACCACGCGGCTGGCGAGGGGCATGCTCAACCTGGCCGGTGCCGGGCGCGCCGTGCTGGGCGAAAAGGGCCTCTCCAAGGTGAGTGGCACCATCACCCGGGTCAGCGGCGGCAAGGTACCCCAGTGGGTGCCCACCCTGCCCAAGGCGGCACCGGTACGCGTGCTGAGCCGGAAGCGGACTACTGATAGCGTGCGTGACAAGGTGGTCTATTTTCCTTCCTGCGCCACCCGGGTCTTCGGCGCCGCCCATGGCGACGGCGAGAGTCGCTCGATCATGGAGATCACCCTTTCACTATTGGAGAAGGCCGGCTTCGAGGTGATCGTGCCGGAAATGCCGGGGCATCTCTGCTGCGGCATGGCGTTCCAGTCCAAAGGCCAGTTCGAGGAGGCGACGCACAAGGCGCGCGAGCTCAACCGCGAGCTGCTGGTGGCCAGCCAGAACGGCCGCTATCCCATTCTCAGTGACACAAGCCCCTGCGTGCTGCATATGCAGGGACGGCTGGACGAACGTCTCAGCGTTCAGGAGCCGGTGGCCTTTGCCCACGATCACCTCCTGCCGCGGCTCAATGTCACTCCGCTCGACGAGCGCATAGCGGTTCACGTGACCTGCTCGAGTACCCATATGGGGCTCGCCGAGCGCATGGTAGCCCTGGCCAGGGCCTGCGCCCGTGAAGTCGTGGTGCCGGCCGAGATCACCTGCTGCGGCTTCGCCGGCGACAAGGGGCTGGTCACGCCGGAACTCAATGCCTCGGCCCTGAAGGGGCTGGCCGATCAGGTGGGCGATTGCGATGCGGGGTATTCCAACTCGCGTACCTGCGAGATCGGCCTGTCGCTGCATGGCGGCATCCCGTATCGTTCGATCCTGTCACTGCTTGACCGTGCCAGTCGCGAGCGCAAGGAATTGGTCGACATGGCTTGAATCATCCACAACCGCTCGCTTACGAGCGGTTGTGGATAAGCTTTGCTTCACTCCCCTGAAATTTTTCACCAAAAGCCCTTGCGGGGCTCAGGGGAAAACCGTAAAGTACGCATCCGCTGCCGGCAACGGGCAACGTTGCTAGCGGTGGAGAGAGTGGTAAGTGGCTGTCACGCTTTGGGTTTTTTCGAATTGCTTCGCAAAAATCCCACTTGACGCCCACGGCGGATTCGGTAGAATGCGCCCACTCACGAGAGACCTCGCTGAGGGCTCTCACGACCCCTGCGACGCAGGGCTTCACGGTCAGGTCCACCTCGGTGGCGACCAGGAAGCGAGTTGACAAGCTCGGTCGAATCGGTAGAATACGCCTTCCTCGCAGGGCGCTGGCGAGGCCCCACGGTCCTTGGATCGACGGCCACGGCAGCAAGCGAGACGCTCCACTCTTCATGTTGTGTTTTGAAGAGGGTTTGGAGCCGCTCTTTAACAATCGATCAGGTAATTCATGTGGGCGCTTGTCGACGAGGTGGTGAGAAGTCACACCATATCGAGGCAAGCGACTCGTCGAAGGCCTTCGGGTCTTTTTGAGAAGCTTTGACCTTGAGCCAAGTTTGGTTCGCTTTTGTCCTTTTCTTCGGGAAGGGATGAGTAAGAACCGCAATGATTTGAAACTGAAGAGTTTGATCATGGCTCAGATTGAACGCTGGCGGCAGGCCTAACACATGCAAGTCGAGCGGCAGCACGGGAAGCTTGCTTCCTGGTGGCGAGCGGCGGACGGGTGAGTAATGCATAGGAATCTGCCCGGTAGTGGGGGATAACCTGGGGAAACCCAGGCTAATACCGCATACGTCCTACGGGAGAAAGCAGGGGACCTTCGGGCCTTGCGCTATCGGATGAGCCTATGTCGGATTAGCTGGTTGGTGAGGTAATGGCTCACCAAGGCGACGATCCGTAGCTGGTCTGAGAGGATGATCAGCCACATCGGGACTGAGACACGGCCCGAACTCCTACGGGAGGCAGCAGTGGGGAATATTGGACAATGGGCGCAAGCCTGATCCAGCCATGCCGCGTGTGTGAAGAAGGCCCTCGGGTTGTAAAGCACTTTCAGTGGGGAAGAAAGCCTTCCGGCCAATACCCGGGAGGAAGGACATCACCCACAGAAGAAGCACCGGCTAACTCCGTGCCAGCAGCCGCGGTAATACGGAGGGTGCGAGCGTTAATCGGAATTACTGGGCGTAAAGCGCGCGTAGGTGGCTTGATAAGCCGGTTGTGAAAGCCCCGGGCTCAACCTGGGAACGGCATCCGGAACTGTCAGGCTAGAGTGCAGGAGAGGAAGGTAGAATTCCCGGTGTAGCGGTGAAATGCGTAGAGATCGGGAGGAATACCAGTGGCGAAGGCGGCCTTCTGGACTGACACTGACACTGAGGTGCGAAAGCGTGGGTAGCAAACAGGATTAGATACCCTGGTAGTCCACGCCGTAAACGATGTCGACTAGCCGTTGGGTCCTTCGCGGACTTTGTGGCGCAGTTAACGCGATAAGTCGACCGCCTGGGGAGTACGGCCGCAAGGTTAAAACTCAAATGAATTGACGGGGGCCCGCACAAGCGGTGGAGCATGTGGTTTAATTCGATGCAACGCGAAGAACCTTACCTACCCTTGACATCCTCGGAATCTGCCGGAGACGGCGGAGTGCCTTCGGGAACCGAGTGACAGGTGCTGCATGGCTGTCGTCAGCTCGTGTTGTGAAATGTTGGGTTAAGTCCCGTAACGAGCGCAACCCTTGTCCCTATTTGCCAGCGATTCGGTCGGGAACTCTAGGGAGACTGCCGGTGACAAACCGGAGGAAGGTGGGGACGACGTCAAGTCATCATGGCCCTTACGGGTAGGGCTACACACGTGCTACAATGGTCGGTACAAAGGGTTGCGAGCTCGCGAGGGCAAGCTAATCCCAGAAAGCCGGTCTCAGTCCGGATCGGAGTCTGCAACTCGACTCCGTGAAGTCGGAATCGCTAGTAATCGTGAATCAGAATGTCACGGTGAATACGTTCCCGGGCCTTGTACACACCGCCCGTCACACCATGGGAGTGGACTGCACCAGAAGTGGTTAGCCTAACCTTCGGGAGGGCGATCACCACGGTGTGGTTCATGACTGGGGTGAAGTCGTAACAAGGTAGCCGTAGGGGAACCTGCGGCTGGATCACCTCCTTAAACGACGTATCACGCCTCGCGGCAAGTGCTCACAATGAATTACCTGATCGGCCAGAGCAAAGACTGTTTGGGTCGCCGACCCAGTGGTTGTAAGCCGGGTCTGTAGCTCAGTTGGTTAGAGCGCACCCCTGATAAGGGTGAGGTCGGCAGTTCAAATCTGCCCAGACCCACCAAATTTGCGTGATACGTCGTTGCTTCAATACTCGCATAGCAGGCTATGCGTCGCATTGAAGCGCCTAGTCTCACTCAAATTACATTCGGGGCCATAGCTCAGCTGGGAGAGCGCCTGCCTTGCACGCAGGAGGTCAGCGGTTCGATCCCGCTTGGCTCCACCATCTTCTCCAAGCCAGTCTTTATCTGCAGAGACCAGCGGCAAGTCGTCAGACTTCCCACTGTTCTCTGAACAGTCTGCTCTTTAACAATGTGAATCATGCTGACACGTTTTCTCCGCAAGGAGAAAGCAAAAGTGATACGTCTCAAGCGTATCCGGCAATTGTCGTACGTAATCGTGGACCAGACCCTTTCGGGTTATATGGTCAAGCGATTAAGCGCATACGGTGGATGCCTTGGCAGCCAGAGGCGATGAAGGACGTTGTAGCCTGCGATAAGGCTCGGTGAGGTGGCAAACAACCTGTGACCCGGGCATTTCCGAATGGGGAAACCCACCCAGCACAAGCTGGGTATCCCACACTGAATCCATAGGTGTTGGGAGGCGAACCGGGGGAACTGAAACATCTAAGTACCCCGAGGAAAAGAAATCAACCGAGATTCCCCCAGTAGCGGCGAGCGAACGGGGACTAGCCCTTAAGCATGTGACTGGTTAGGCGAACGAGCTGGGAAGCTCGACCATAGCGGGTGATAGTCCCGTAGCCGAAAACCTGAACATGTGAAATCGAGTAGGTCGGGGCACGTGAAACCTTGACTGAACATGGGGGGACCATCCTCCAAGGCTAAATACTCCTGGCTGACCGATAGTGAACCAGTACCGTGAGGGAAAGGCGAAAAGAACCCCGGCGAGGGGAGTGAAATAGATCCTGAAACCGTATGCGTACAAGCAGTGGGAGCATGCAAGTCATGTGACCGCGTACCTTTTGTATAATGGGTCAGCGACTTATTTTCAGTGGCGAGCTTAACCGAATAGGGGAGGCGTAGCGAAAGCGAGTCTTAACTGGGCGACCAGTCGCTGGAAATAGACCCGAAACCGGGCGATCTATCCATGAGCAGGTTGAAGGTTGAGTAACATCAACTGGAGGACCGAACCAGGATCTGTTGAAAAAGATTTGGATGACTTGTGGATCGGAGTGAAAGGCTAATCAAGCCCGGAGATAGCTGGTTCTCCTCGAAAGCTATTTAGGTAGCGCCTCACGTATCACCACCGGGGGTAGAGCACTGTTTCGGCTAGGGGGCCATCCCGGCTTACCAACCCGAGGCAAACTCCGAATACCGGTGAGTGCAAGCGTGGGAGACACACGGCGGGTGCTAACGTCCGTCGTGAAAAGGGAAACAACCCAGACCGTCAGCTAAGGTCCCGAAATCCTGGTTAAGTGGGAAACGATGTGGGAAGGCTCAGACAGCTAGGAGGTTGGCTTAGAAGCAGCCATCCTTTAAAGAAAGCGTAATAGCTCACTAGTCGAGTCGGCCTGCGCGGAAGATGTAACGGGGCTAAACCAGGTACCGAAGCTACGGGCTTGCCGAATGGCAAGCGGTAGAGGAGCGTCGTGTAAGCCGATGAAGGTGGATTGAGAAGTCTGCTGGAGGTATCACGAGTGCGAATGCTGACATGAGTAACGACAAGGGGAGTGAAAAACTCCCCCGCCGGAAGACCAAGGGTTTCTGTTCGACGCTAATCGGAGCAGAGTGAGTCGGCCCCTAAGGCGAGGCCGAAAGGCGTAGTCGATGGGAAACGGGTCAATATTCCCGTACCTCACTGTATTGCGATGGGGGGACGAAGAAGGCTAGGTGAGCCAGGCGTTGGTTGTCCTGGTGAAAGCCCGTAGGCTGGGGATTCAGGCAAATCCGGATCCCCAAGGCCGAGAGGCGAGACGAACTGACCACGGTCAGGAAGTCATCGATGCCACGCTTCCAGGAAAAGCCTCTAAGCTTCAGATACAGTGGGACCGTACCCCAAACCGACACAGGTGGTCAGGTAGAGAATACCAAGGCGCTTGAGAGAACTCGGGTGAAGGAACTAGGCAAAATGGTGCCGTAACTTCGGGAGAAGGCACGCCGGCGTAGGGTGAAGGCACTTGCTGCTGGAGCTCGAACCGGTCGAAGATACCAGGTGGCTGCAACTGTTTATTAAAAACACAGCACTCTGCAAACGCGCAAGCGGACGTATAGGGTGTGACGCCTGCCCGGTGCCGGAAGGTTAAGTGATGGTGTTAGCCCTCGGGCGAAGCTCTTGATCGAAGCCCCGGTAAACGGCGGCCGTAACTATAACGGTCCTAAGGTAGCGAAATTCCTTGTCGGGTAAGTTCCGACCTGCACGAATGGCGTAATGATGGCCACGCTGTCTCCACCCGAGACTCAGTGAAATTGAAATCGCAGTGAAGATGCTGTGTACCCGCGGCTAGACGGAAAGACCCCGTGAACCTTTACTATAGCTTCACACTGGACGCTGATGTTGCTTGTGTAGGATAGCTGGGAGGCTAGGAACCCCGGACGCCAGTTCGGGTGGAGCCAACCTTGAAATACCAGCCTGGCATCATTGGCGTTCTAACTCAGGTCCGTGATCCGGATCGAGGACAGTGTGTGGTGGGTAGTTTGACTGGGGCGGTCTCCTCCCAAAGAGTAACGGAGGAGCACGAAGGTACCCTCAGCACGGTCGGAAATCGTGCATTGAGTGCAAGAGCATAAGGGTGCTTGACTGCGAGACAGACACGTCGAGCAGGTACGAAAGTAGGTTCTAGTGATCCGGTGGTTCTGTATGGAAGGGCCATCGCTCAACGGATAAAAGGTACTCCGGGGATAACAGGCTGATACCGCCCAAGAGTTCACATCGACGGCGGTGTTTGGCACCTCGATGTCGGCTCATCACATCCTGGGGCTGAAGTCGGTCCCAAGGGTATGGCTGTTCGCCATTTAAAGTGGTACGCGAGCTGGGTTTAGAACGTCGTGAGACAGTTCGGTCCCTATCTGCCGTGGGCGTTGGATGTTTGAGAAGAGCTGCTCCTAGTACGAGAGGACCGGAGTGGACGCACCTCTGGTGTTCCGGTTGTCACGCCAGTGGCATTGCCGGGTAGCTACGTGCGGACGGGATAACCGCTGAAGGCATCTAAGCGGGAAGCCCCCTTCAAGATGAGACATCCCCGAGGCCTCGAGCCTCCTGAAGGGCCCAGCGAGACCAGCTGGTTGATAGGCCGGGTGTGGAAGCGCTGCAAGGCGTTGAGCTAACCGGTACTAATGGCCCGTGAGGCTTGACCATATAACCCCAAGGGGTCTGCGCATTGCGCACACGATTGACGGATACGCAGGCACGGCGAGCGCCGTGTCGAGACGATCACGCCAGCATGATTCCAACCGTTTTCGCCTGACGACCATAGCGAGTGGGAACCACCTGATCCCATGCCGAACTCAGCAGTGAAACCGCTCAGCGCCGATGGTAGTGTGGGGCCTCCCCATGCGAGAGTAGGTCATCGTCAGGCATCTATTCAGAAACCCAGCTTCGAAAGAGGCTGGGTTTCGCCGTTTCAGGGCCTCCCATGGAGCGTAGCGGAGCGCCGCCCGCCGGATGGCCGGCCCGAACATCGTCAGGCATCACTCCCAAAACCCCGAGTTCGAAAGAGCTCGGGGTTTTTCTTTGCCTCGAGGTCAGGCCGGGACAGGAGTCGTTACTCAAGTCGCGCTGCATGCGAATAGGCCTTACAAAGGCGAACAGCTCCACACAGCAACGAGTGGCGGGGGTGCCAGGTTACGAGTAGCGTAGAACCACAGAAACCCTCGAGCCAAGAGCAGAGTGAATGCAATCAAGAAAATATCTGATAGCTGCATGGCTGGCTGCCGTGAGCACGGGGCTGATGGGCTGCGACAATACGGGCCCCGGCGACAGGACTGAGCGTAATATCGACGAGGCGATGAAGGGCGTGGAAGAACGCATTGAAGAGGTCAGCGAAGAGATCGAAGAGGACGCTGAAGAGGAGGGGCAATGATGGTGTTCCGTAAGTTGCCTCTCTAGCCCTACAGTTTCCCTGTTGGCCGCCGATACCTATCTTGACCATATGGTCAAGATAGGCGCGTCTTACCCTGGCGATGCGCCACAGCCAAAGGGAAAGCCATGATTAACCTCACGATAGCCCAGAAGCTGCTGCTCTGTATCAGCCTGTGCATGCTGTTGATAGTCGGCGGTTCCACAATCGTCCAATACAGGCTCTTCGGTGATCTGGTCACAGAACGAGTCACGGCGGCAGAGCTGCCTGCCACACTGGAAAGTATCCGCAATGACATCGATGCGACACTGACAGGTCCTGTTACTACTGCCCAGAACCTGGCGCACAACCGTTACCTGCAGGCTTGGCTGTCGGCAGGAGAGCCCGAAGAAGGAGCCACGCAGGCAGCCGACTACTTTCAGGATATACAACAGCGTACTGGTGCCAGTATCGTCTTTTACGTTTCGGCACACAGCGGGAATTACTACACGGGGAATGGCGTCGAGCGCACGCTGAGCCGTGACCGAGACCATTGGTTCTACGATCTGGTGGATGCCAGCGATGGTGAGGCCTACCAGTTGAACGTCGATACCGAAGGCGGAGAGGTCCAGGTATTCATCAACCATGTCATCGAGGCCGATGGGGAGCGTGTGGGGATCGCCGGTGTCGGCTATTCGCTGGACGCTATGGCGGAGATGATACGCAACTATCGGCTGGGCGAGAGTGGCAGCGTCTTTTTAGCAAACCGAGATGGCACCATCAGCATTCATCCCGAGGGGGCTGACCGGGTGGGAGAGCCCATGGAGACCCTGCCGGGCTGGGAGAACATAGCGGAAGAGCTGGTAAGCGGCGAGGGGTATCGTTACGCGATAGCAAAGGACGCCGAGGGTACTGAGCAATTGGTGGCTGCCATCGACGTGCCGGGTACCGACTGGGTTGCCTTTGCCCAAATTCCGCGGAATGAACTGTTCGCGGATCTCAACCGGGCCGTCCTGCTGGTCGTGCTGAGTGTGGCGTTGATTCTGGTGGCAAGCCTGGCCGTCATCGCTCTGCTTCTGAGAGCGTTATTCCGACCAATACGGCGCACGGCCCAAGCCATGAGGGAAGTCGCCGAAGGTGACGGCGACCTGACGCTACGCCTGCCGGTCGAAGGCCGGGATGAAAGCACCGAGCTGGCCATTCAATTCAACTCCTTTGCTGACAAGATGCACGATGTTCTGGCGCAGGTGAGAAGCAGTAGCGATTCGGTTCGGCTGGCTGCGCAGGAGATCGCCAGCGGCGGTCATGACATGTCACGCCGCACCGACCAGGCCGCTTCCAGCCTCCAGCAGACCTCGGCTTCGATGGAGGAGATCAATGGCACCGTAGCCAACACGTCTGGCTCCGCGCAGGAGGCCAGTGTTCTTTCGCAGGCGGCATCAGACCTGGCACAGCGTACCTCCGGCAGGGTCGAGCATGTCATCTCGACGATGGGTGAGATTCAGAATGCCTCCTCACGAGTTGCCGATATCGTCAAGGTCATGGACGACATCGCCTTCCAGACCAACCTGCTGGCCCTGAATGCCTCGGTCGAGGCGGCGCGGGCAGGAGAGAGTGGAAGGGGGTTTGCCGTGGTAGCCGGTGAGGTGCGTCAGTTGGCCACGCGCAGTGCGTCGGCTTCGCGTGACATACGCCAGCTCATCGAGGTGTCGAGTGAGAAAGTGCAGGACGGCACGCACCTGGTACGCGAAACCGGCGACGCCATGCAGCGCCTCATGGAGGGGGTCGATGGGGTTGCTTGCATGCTGGGAGAGATCAGCCACGCCGCCAGTGAGCAGAGTGACGGTATCGCCCAGGTCAACATCGCCGTGGCGGAACTCGACCGAATGACGCAGCAGAATGCGGCGCTGGCAGAAGAGACGACTTCGGCTGCCGAGCAGTTGCGGGAGCAGGCAGATCGCCTGGCAGACATGGTGGGGCGCTTCAAGCTGAAGAGTTGCCCAGTGCCTCTCCAGAGGTTGAGTCAGGCAGTGGGGATGCCTGAGGGCCAGCCCCGCGAGGAGCGAAGCCGACCCTTGGCACTGGATGCCCTGTAAGGATCAAACCGCGGCGTTCTGCTCAATGCCCTGGAGGTACCAAGGGGCGCCGTCACGCACCTCGCGAATCAGGTGCCAGGTCTCATTGAACTCGGTCTGCTCGCCGTTTTCTTCGAGAACGCCGTGAAAGATAACCGTGGCTTCGGCCTGACCGCCTACCTCGCGTACGTCGCCGAGTTCGGCGAACAGGCGCACGATCTCCGTGCGGTTGTTCGCCGGCTGCTTGCTGCGCTCCTCACGCAGCAGGTTGTAGAGTTCGGGGGTGACGTACTCTTGAATACCGCCAAAGTCGTTGTTGTCCCAGGCGCGCTGTAGGGTCATGAAGTGCTCCTTGGCACCCGACAGGAAGCGCTCACGGTCGAACCAGTCCGGCAGACTACTGAAGGTACCACCGCCCATGGTGGCTCCGGGTGCCGGCTGGAAAGCCTGGGGCTCGGCGTAAGGCTGACGCTCGCTGGGCGGCGGTCCGCCGACCGCGGAGGTACGGCGCCGTGCGAAAAGTCGGAACAGTAGAAAGCCGAGGCCGGCCATCAGCAGAATGTCCATCACACGCAGCTCGTCGAAGGCGCCGCCGAAGAACAGCGCCGCCAGCAGACCTCCGGCCAGCATGCCGCCCAGCATGCCCGGCATGCGTGAGCCAGCGGCCCGGGTGGGCTGGGCCTGGGGCGCCGGAGCGGCCTGCTTGGGTGCGGTAGCCTGGCGGGAGAAGCTGCCGACATTGCTGCCGCCGCCCAGTCGGCGGGCTTCGGCATGTTCGACGGCCAGGCCGAAGCCCAGCACGGCAACCATGAGCATGACGAGAAAGTGGCGCATCGAAAGATCTCTTTATGGGGATGGAGGAGAAAGGGAATTTTGGTGGCCCCATTCTAGCGGCTATGCTGTCGAAAGTGATGACAAATAAAGGGGCAAAGTCGTGCGCCTGAAGAGTGAAGAGAGCTTGCTGCTGATCGTCGATCTGCAAGCGGGCCTGCTACCGGTAATCGATGGCGGCGATCAAGCCGTCAACGAGGCGGTATGGTTGGGAGGTGTCGCTTGCGCGCTGACCATCCCGGTATGGCTGACCGAGCAGTATCCGCAGGGCCTGGGGGGGAGCGATCCACGGCTGCTTGAAGGGCTCCCTGACTACCAGCTGTGGCAGAAGGTGCATTTCAATGCCCATGCCGAGCCGGACTTTGCCGGTGCGCTGGCGGAGAGTGGCAAGCGACAAATCGTGCTATGCGGTAGCGAAGCACACATCTGTGTCATGCAGACCGGCCTGGGGCTATTGGAGGCAGGTTATGAAGTGTATTGGCTCAGCGAGGCATCGGTCAGCCGGCGCGCGGAGGAGGCGATGCTCGCCCGCGAACGCATGGTACGCGCGGGCGCAATCCCAGTGAGTGCCGACATGGTCGCCTACGAGTGGCTCGAGCGCTGTGACGACGAACGCTTTCGCCAGATCCACAAGCGTTTTCTCAAGCCGCGCTCGTCTCGCCCGCTGCGCTTCTTCTAGGGGCTCAGTGCTGGTCTTCGCGGCGAGTGAAGACCAGCGTATCGCCCTCCGACATGGCCGGGTTGTAGGCATAGCCCGCTACATCGAACTCCTTGAGCCTTTCCGGGTCGTCCAGGCGCTGTTGGATCATCCAGGCGGCCATGAGTCCCCGGGCTTTCTTGGCATAAAAGCTGATGATCTTGAACTTGCCGTTCTTCTCGTCCTTGAATACCGGTGTGATCACCCGCGCGTCGAGCCGCTTGGCGTCGACGGCCTTGAAGTACTCGTTGGAAGCCAGGTTCACCAGCACCTTCGAGCCGCTATCGGTGATGGCTTGGTCGAGCGCTTCGGTCAGAGAAGCCTGCCAGAAGGCGTAGAGATCCTGGCCGGCCGGATTGGGCAGCCGAGTGCCCATCTCCAGACGGTAGGGTTGGATCAGGTCGAGCGGCCGCAGCAGGCCGTACAGGCCCGAGAGAATGCGCAGGTGCTGCTGGGCAAAGGCATTGTCGTCGTCGCTGAAGGTGGCCGCCTCGAGTCCCATGTAGACGTCGCCCTGGAAGGCCTGGGCTGCCGGCTTGGCGTTGTCCGGGGAGAAGGGCGGTCGCCATTCGGCGAACCGGGCGGCATTGAGGCCGGCCAGTTTGTCACTGATCCCCATCAGATCGCTGAGCTGCTGCGGAGAGTAGTCTCGCAGAATAGTGATCAACCGCTGGCTCCGGTCGAGAAAGTCCGGCTGCGTGTGGATGGCCGTCGTGGCCGGAGTCTCGAAGTCCAGCGTCTTGGCTGGCGAGATCACGCTCAGCATGGGGCACTCCTGTACCTGAAAGAGACGAGTCGGGAATGGCGGGATTATACCAGCAGCGGCACGACGACGGGGCTATCGCAGCGATAGCCCCAGGCTTACGCTCGATCGGGCCTCAGGGGCAGGGGTTGGGAATGCGCCGATGGACTTCATCGATGGCATCGAGCACGCTCTGCTCAAGCTTGAGTGATTCGCTGGCGAGGTTGTCCTCGAGCTGTTCCATGGTGGTGGCGCCGATGATATTGCTGGTCAGGAAGCTGCGTGAATTGACGAACGCCAACGCCATCTGGGCGGGGTCCAGGTCATGTTCACGGGCAATGTCCACATAGGCGCGGGTGGCCTGTTCGGCGAGCGGAGAGGTGTAGCGCTGGAAACGCTCGAAGAGCGTGAGGCGAGCGTTCTCGGGGCGGACCCCATCCAGATACTTGCCAGAGAGCACGCCGAAGGCCAGCGGCGAATAGGCCAGCAATCCAACGTTTTCGCGATGGGCGATCTCGGCCAGACCGACCTCGAAGGTGCGGTTGAGCAAGTTATAGGGGTTCTGGATCGAGGCGACGCGTGGCAGGTTCAGGTGCTCGGCCAGTTGCAGCGACTTCATCACGCCCCAGGGGGTTTCGTTGGAGAGGCCGATGGCACGCACCTTGCCCGCCTCCACCAACTCCTTGAGTGCAGCGAGAGTTTCTTCCAGAGCGACCGTATCCTCCTCGTCGTCGTGAACATAGCCCAGCTTGCCGAAATAGTTCGTCGAGCGCTCGGGCCAGTGCAACTGATAGAGATCGACGTAATCGGTCTGCAGCCGCATGAGACTGGCATCGATGGCCTGATGGATCTGCTCGCGGCTCAAGCGCGAGCCGCCGCGAATATGTTCCATTCGGGGGCCCGTGACCTTGGTGGCGATGATGACATCGTCGCGGCTCTCGCGCCGCTTGAGCCAGCTACCGATGTAGGCCTCGGTGCGGCCCTGGGTCTCGGCCCGGGGTGGGACTGGATACATCTCGGCCGCGTCGATGAAGTTGATGCCGAAGGCTACGGCGCGGTCGAGCTGTTCATGGGCCTCGGCTTCGCTGTTCTGCTCGCCGAACGTCATGGTGCCCAGGCACAGGCGGCTGACTTCGATGCCCGTGTCGCCAAGCAATCGCGTCTGCATCATCGCTCCTGTAAGAGGTAGGGGTCGGAAGCGTTCTCGTGGCTTATCCAAGCCATGCTAGCCGAGGCCTACCTGAGCAGCAAATCATGGGGGGTTGAGTCACCGTCGGGGCGAGCGTATGCTGGCGACCCTCAGCGGCCCGGCGGAGTCCCGCGGCGAGCTCAAGACAGGCCATGACGATGTTCACAGGGTGTGAACGCAGCGTCATGTGGCCAGCTTCAAGCAAAAGCAAGGTTGTTTGCAAAATGACGCAGGCATCATCACTGTTCATCCGGCTCGAATATCGTCTTGCGGAACAACTGTTCCACACGCGCTGGCTGCCACGCTCCCCGCGTACCCAGCGCTTGACCATGCATCTCTTCGAGCGCTGCGCCGACGCCGGCCACCCTGCGGCGCTATCGCTCTATGGGCACATGCTCTTCCAGCGTGGCGTCAGTCCGCAGGACAAGGCGCGCGGGGCGCGCTACGTTCTCGAGGCGGCACAGGCCGGCAATCTCAAGGCCCAATATCAGGCGGGACGCATTCTCGAGCATGGCTGTGCCCAGTATCCTCGTCGCGAGGAGCGCGCCGTGACCTGGTATGCGCGTGCCGGCGAGGCCGGTCATTCGCTCGCTGCGCTGCGCCTGGCCAGGGCCTATCGCCTGGGCGAGCTGGGGCTGCCGGTGGATGGTGCCCAGGCCGAGCGCTGGCAGGCCTTGGCCGACCGTCATGCCGGGCTGGAGGGTGAGGAACTGGACAGCGACGTTGTCCAGGCCCGACACTAACCCTAACCTGTCACGCTCCCTACCACTCAGCCCTGCTTCCGAGGACGTGCCCATTCGTGACGCTGCCGACACTGCTGGATATCGAGGCGTCCGGGTTCGGGCGCGGTAGCTACCCCATCGAGATCGGCCTGGCAAGGGCCGATGGTAGCTGCTGTGCCTTCCTCGTCCAACCCTTGGAGGAGTGGACGCATTGGGACCCCAAGGCCGAGCTGTTGCATGGGATATCCCGGGCACGCCTGCAACGCGAAGGCCTGCCCGTGGCTCAGGTGGCGCGCTGGCTCAACGACGAGTTGAGTGAGATCGGGGTGGCCTATAGCGACAGCTGGGGCTACGACAATACCTGGCTGTCGCTGTTGTTCCATCATGCCGGCGTGCTGCCGGCGTTCCGTCTCGAGGCGCTGCGTATCCTGCTCAGCGAGCAGCAGCTTGTGTTCTGGCACATGACCCGTGAGGCGCTGGTCAAGGAGTTGGGGATCCGCCGTCATCGTGCCAGCGAGGATGCACGGCTGCTGCAGCTCACCTACCAGCGTACGCGCCAGCAGGCCGACTGCGGCTAGCCTCCAGGAAGTCGGCGTCAGCCTTCGCCGCTCACCGCGAGCAACACCTTGCCGATATTGGCGTCCCGCTCGACATGAGCATGGGCGGCTTCGGCCTCGTCGATCGGCCAGGTGCGATCGATCAGCGGTCGGATCTCACCGCTCGTCAGGCGTGGCCAGACATGCGCCAGCAGCGCGTCGAGAATGGCGCCCTTGGCTGCCGGGGGCTTGGCGCGCAGTGTCGAACCGATCAATCTCTGCCGCTTCATCAGCATGCGCCCCAGGTCGAGTTCGGCGTGGCGTCCGCCCATCAGGCCGATCAGCACCATGCGGCCATCGGCGTTGAGCACGTGCTGGTTGTCGGAGAGATAGGAAGCGCCTACCGGGTCGAGGATCACGTCGGCACCGCCCCAGGCCTTCACGGCATCCACGAAACTGCCCTCATGGCGGTTGAAGAGGCCGTCGGCCCCCAGTTCATGGCAGGCGGCGAGCTTGGCGTCGCTACCTGCTGTGACGAAGCAGGGGTGGCCAAATGCATGACAGAGCTGTATCGCTGCGGTGCCGACGCCGCTGGCACCGGCATGCAGCAAGACACGCTCACCGGAGGCCAGTTGGCCCTCCATGAACAGATTGAGCCAGGCGGTAGCGAATACCTCGGGGAGGGCGGCCGCTTCGCGCAGGCCGAACCCTTCAGGCAGCGGCAGCACCTGTCGTGCGTCGACCACCACCTCCTCGGCGTAGCCACCTCCCGCCAGCAGGGCACAGACCCGGTCGCCAGGGCGAAGGCCATCGACGTCGGGGCCGACCTCGGCCACTGTGCCGCTGACCTCCAGGCCCGGGATGTCGCTGACTCCGGGTGGCGGAGGATAATGACCGGCGCGCTGCATCAGGTCGGCGCGATTGACGCCGGCCCAGGCGACGCGCAGGCGCACTTCGCCGGCAGCGGGCCCTCTGGGGGCCGGTTGCTCACGCCAGTGTAGGCGCTCCTGCTCGATGACGATGGCGTGCATGGAGGGCCTCCTAGGTGGCGGATTCGGCGAGCCGGACTTCCAGTGCATCCAACAGGGCGGCGGGTTCCTCGGCATCGATCAACTGGGTCCGGGTGCGGGCATTGAGGAAGCCGTGCTCCACGGTCTGGTCGAGGAAGGCCAGCAGAGGGGAATAGAAGCCGGCGATATCGAGCACGCCGATGGGTTTGTCGTGAAGCCCCAGGTACTGCCAGGTCCAGGCCTCGAACAGCTCCTCCAGGGTGCCGATACCGCCGGGGAGAGCGATGAAGGCGTCGGCGTGGGCAGCCATGCTGGCCTTGCGCTCGTGCATGTTGTTCACGCGTATCAGCGTCGGTAGCCCCTCGTGGGCCTGCTCGCGCTCCACCAGATGGTCGGGCATCACGCCGATCACGTCGCCGCCACCGGCGAGTACGGCGTTGGCCAGCTCTCCCATCAGGCCGATACGAGCACCACCATAGACCAGGCCATGGCCGCGCGCGGCGAGCTCATGCCCGAGGGCACGGGTGGCTTCAACAAAGGCAGGGTCCCGGCCATCGCGGGAGCCCAGGTAAACACAGAATTTCGACATGCGCGTCTCCTTGGCAAGCTCCTATCCTAGCTGCCAGGGATTGGCTTCGGAAGCGTCGAAATAGCGTCAGGGCAGGTAGTCGGCCACGGTGAACTCGGCGTCGAGCCACTGACCGATCACGTTATTACCGCACAGGTGGTGGGCGTATTGGGTATGCAGGCAACGCACCTGGTCCCAGTTGGCAATGCCGCCGATGCCACGCTCGCGCAATATGCCCTCATAGCCGAGCCGTTCGACCTCATGGCGCTGTGCAGCGCTCATGTTTTGCCAGCGTGCCTCCACATAGTCGCGATGGCTGGCATGGTAGGCGGCAAGAAAGTCGCCATCCTCCCGAAGTCTTGCCTCGATCTGCTTGATGACGCCACTGGCTTCGATGCGAGAGATGTCGATCTTGAGTTGCTCGGAGCAGAGCCAGTAGAGGGTGGGAAAGGGTTTGCCATCGACGATAGGCGCCATGCGCAGCACCAGCGGAGTGCCTTCACCATCAACGGCCGCGACCGCCTCGATACCGCGCGGAGCACGGCCTAATTGCTCGGTAATGATGGCGAGCTGGCGAGCGTCAGGCATCTGGTCGGTCTGGATCACCATCGGCGGGTTCCCTTACGAACTTGTTGGAGCGGCCCACGGCGCGGAAGAAGGTTCGGTTGAGCTGCTCGGGTGTGGGCACGTAGCCACGCCACTGGCGTTCGCAGTACTCGTTGGCCCGTGCCATCAGCACGTCGTAGAGGCGATTGAACGGCGCATCATAATCGTAGGGGTCGGCGCCGAACAAGCGGATATGCGGGAAGTCGGCGAACCGCTCCATGAAGTAGCGCTCCAGGTCGGCTTCCACGGCGCGGTGCTGGGCCACGTTGTCGGGGTCGAGCCAGAGGTTGTAGCGGATGGCCATGATGGACTCCTGCCAGCGATGAATGGCCCGTCGTTCTGCCGGGTCATGGAGTTTTGACCACATGAGACCGGGTTCGGCTCATGAGATCAGGCACGTGCCAGCGGGGCCAGGCGTGCTTGGCACAGGCGCATCAGATCGGCAGGCGCCAGGGCAATCTCCAGGCCGCGCCGCCCGCCGCTGACATGCAGTCTCCCTAGCGCCTCAGCGCTGTCATCGAGAAACGTCGGCAAGCGTCTCTTCTGCCCCAAGGGGCTGATGCCGCCCAACACGTAGCCAGTCGCCCGTTCGGCTTCGGCCGCTTCGGCCATACTGGCGCGACGCGCCCCGGCCGCCTTGGCCAGCGCCTTGAGGTCGAGCTGGCCGGTCACCGGCACGATACCTACCGCCAGGCGGCCATCGTCGAGACGGGCAATCAGGGTCTTGAACACCGTGTTCGGGTCGAGTCCCAGGGCACTTGCGGCCTCCTCGCCATAGGCCGGTGCGCGCGGGTCGTGCTCATAGCTGAGCAGCTCGAAGGCGGCGCCATCGCGTTCCAACGCCTTGACGGCCGGAGTCATGCGTCGGCTGGCTCAGCGATGGGCTGCAGGTGGGTTTCGAGCGCTGCGCGCAGTTCGCCTTCGATAGGCACGGCGCGCTTGGTGGCGTGGTCGAAGTGCACCATCACGGTATGGCCGAGGTTGGTCAACTGGCCTTTCTGCCACGCCTCCTGGGTTACGGTAAAGGAGCTGTTGCCCAGCCGCGAGACGTAGGTGTGAATCTCGATGTCGCTGCCATAGTGCAGCTCGGCGCGGTAGTCGATCTCCATGCGCGCCATGATCAGCCGCCACTTGCGTGGATCCAGGTCCGGCGTGAACAGGCGGAACAGGTCGTTGCGTGCCAGCTCGAACCAGGCGGGCAGGCGAGTATTGTTGACGTGCCCGAGGGCATCGGTGTCGTAGAAGGCCGGCTCGATGGTGCGCACGAACATGGGAATTCCTCTATCACTCTGGTCTTGTGGCGTGTCGTTGGCAGGCTAACAGCATTGCCCCGAGCAAACGCTAGGTCAAGTGCGGGCCGCCTGCCTTGCGCCGTGCCACGCCTGCAGGCGCATCCAGGCCAGCAGCCACAGGGTCGCCACGGCGAAGCCCGCCAGAGTGCCCCATAGCAGGCCCAGGGTGGCGTAGGTGAGCGACACGCAGAGCGCATAACAGAGCAGCGCACCCAGGCCGGCCGGATAGTGCTTGATCACCGTGGCGGCCGGTGCCGCGCCGTGGGTGAGGTGCAGGATCACCAATAGCGGATACATCGAGATCGGGAAGGCCGCCAGCATGCCGGCCCAGGAGACCGGCAGCACGTGGGCCAGGCCGGTGACCAGGAAGACGATGGCGGTGGCAAGCCCGGCGCGAAGCACAAGCGGCTTCCAGCGTGAGCTGCCATGGTGCACCGTGACCCGGGTTTCCGGTACGTGTCGATAGAGCCAGGTAAAGACGAAAATGGCTACCAAGGTCACCAGGGTGCCGCTCAGGCGATCGAATTCGAAGCGGGTCAGCACGAGGCTTGCGAGCCACCAGGCGATGAGACCGCCCGCCGTGCCGGCGAGCACGCCAACCAGGCCGTCGCGGCGCCCGCAAACCAGGTAGCCGCCCCCCAGCGCCATGGTGGCGGTGAAGCCTGCCAGGCTGAACACGGCGCTCTCGGCGGCGAAGTCCGGTGAGATTTCCAAGCCGATGAAGAACAGGGCGATGGCAGTGCCCAGCGGGTAGCCGGAAAGCAGGCCGGCCACACGGGTACTGACGCGCTCGGCAACGACCGACAGGCCGAGCACGATACCGATCGATACCGCGAGCTTGGCCAACTGCCAGCTCAGGGGAACGTCCATGACTGATTCCTTGAAAGAGAGGTAGCGCTACTAGACGAGGCGCAGGCCCTGGCGATCGGCCCAGGCGGCGCCCACCGCGTGGGCCAGTATCTCACGTAGATGGGCGGGCAGGGCGGTGCGTGCCTCGTCGACGCTGGCAAACTCGCGGTTGCGCAACCAGCAATAGGCCCAGGCGCAAGCCTCGTCATCGTCTTCCGGCAGCGGGCGCGCCGGCATCTGTATCAGCAGGAAGGTGGCGGTGCGTGCCGCCCATAGCGGAATGCGGTCCCCTGACTCGGGCTGGCTCCATGCTTGGAGCATTGCCCCATCGGGAGTGGACTCGGGCTCGCCGAGGTGGGCCACTCGTGCCGTCTCGGCCAGGATCAGCGCGAGGCGGTCCGGCTCGCCCTGGCCGAGCTTGAGCCACTGGCCGATCAGCGCCGGCATGCCCCGACGTACCTTGGCATAGAAGCCGCTTTGCGGCATGGTCTTGCTCATACTGCTGCTTCCCGAGGAAAGAACATGGAGTTCGATTTTGCCACGCCCATCGAGCGTCGCCACCCCGATCATGGCGAATGGCCATCGCAGAAGTGGCATCGCTATGATGCCAGCATCCTGCCGCTGTGGGTGGCCGATATGGATTTTCGCTCCCCGCCGCAAGTGATCGAGGCGCTGCGAGAGCGGATCGATCATGGCGTCTTCGGCTATGGACTGGTCCCCGACAGTCTCAAGCGTACCCTGTGCGAGTGGAGCGCACGGGAATACGACTGGCCGATCGAGCCGGAGTGGCAACTGTGGCTACCCGGCGTGGTGCCGGCCCTGCACCTGGCCAGCCTGGCGCTGACCGAGCCGGGGCAGGGCGTGTTGACCGGCACACCGATCTATCCGCCGTTTCTCAAAGTGGCGGAGCGCACCGGGCGACTGGCCCAGCAGGCGCCGCTGGGCGAGCCGGCTGCTCCGGGCGAGCCATGGCGACTCGATCTGGAGGCGCTGGAGGCGGCGATCACGCCCGAGACGCGGCTGCTCTTGTGGTGTCATCCTCACAACCCCACCGGTCGGGTGTGGCGCCACGAGGAGCTGGCCGGGCTGGCGGCGCTGGTCGAGCGTCACGACCTGTTGGTGGTTTCCGACGAGCTGCACTGCGACCTGCTGCTCGACGAAGGGGCCGTCCATCGGCCGCTGGCGGCCGCCTTCCCGGCGCTTGCGGCGCGAACCATCACCCTCTGGGCACCCTCCAAGACCTTCAATTTGGCCGGCCTCACCGCGGCCTGTGCGGTGATTCCGGATGCTTCGCTGAGGCAACGCTTCGCCGCGGCAACGCGGGGCTTGTTGCCGGACGTCAACGTACTGGGGCTGGCCGCCGCCGAGGTGGCCTATGGGCAGTGCAATCCCTGGCGTCGGGCGCTGATCGCGGTGCTGCGTGGCCACCGCCAGGCCCTGGTCGAGCGTGTCGCCCAGTGGCCGGGAGTCAGCATGAGCGCTCCCCAGTCCACTTATCTTGCCTGGCTCGACCTGCGCCGTGCCGAAGGGCTGGCGCAATATGGAGGCTCGCCCCAGCAGGTCCTGATGGAGCAGGCTGGCGTGGCGCTCTCCGACGGTGCCGATTTCGGCTGGCCGGGCTTCGTGCGGCTCAATTTCGGTACCACCGCGTCGCAGCTCGAAGAGGCGCTGGTTCGCCTCGACACGGTGCTGAAGGGGTGACAAGAGCTGAGGCGGCCCCCAGGGCCGCCATGGATCGGATGGTGCCGGATCAGTACAGCAGCGTGAACAGCTTGCGGCGATAGGTGACGGTCAAGGGATGATCTGCACCCAGGGCATCGAAGACTCGCAGCAGGGTCAGGCGTGCCGCGTCATCTCCGTAGCTTCGATCCTTGCGCATCACGTCGAGAAGCCCTTCCAGCCCGGCCTCGTAGTCGCCGTCGGCGACTTGGCGCAGGGCACGCTTGAAGTTCGCCTCGCTGTCGTCACGGCTGGCCAGGGCAGCCAGTTCCTCGTCGCTCGGCGCCTCCTTGCGGAACTCGATGCTGGCACGCACGCCTCGTGCCGGGGCGGCGTCGCGCTCCTCGGGGGGCAGGTTATCCAGCAGGGCCAGTGCTTCTTCACTGCGGCCTTCCGCTACCAGCGCCCGGGCCAACTCCACCTGATAGGGGTAGTGCTCGGGGTGCTGCTGCATGAGTTCTTGGTAAAGGTTGATGGCCGTGGCGGCATCGCCCTGGGCCAAGGCTTCGGCAGCTTGCTCCTCGGGGCTGGCCGGGGTGTTCTCCGGTGCTGGGAAGTAGCGCGACAGCCACTCGCGGATTTCCTTCTCGGGCAACGCCCCCTGGAAGTGATCCACCAGCCCGCCCTGGCTGATCAGCTTGACGTCCGGCACCGAGCGAACGCCGAGCTGGGCGGCGATCTCCTGGTTCTCCTCGATGTTGAGTTTGGCCAGGATGAAGGTGCCGCGATACTCCCGGGTCAATTTTTCGAGGATCGGCATCAGCGCCTTGCATGGCTGGCACCAGGGGGCCCAGCAGTCGAGCAGTACCGGCACCTGCATGGAGACTTCCAGCACCTGCTGGATATTGTTGCGGTCGACATCGATGATCAGTTGTTCATCGCTGGGCGCCGCTTCCTGCGAGGAAGAGGGAGAATCCTGAGGCGCCGTCAGCGGGGCGCCATTGCGAGGGTCGACGATGGACATGGAAACGGCCTTGCTCAAAGAGTGAGTTTGTTCGAAAGATGCGGGTAAAGGCCGCGGGATTCAAGGGGCAGGTGTCGGACTGGCCGCCGCGTTGGTTAGCGGGCCGCCGTGGGCACGGCATCCATCCCGGGGCTGTGATAGTCTCGTCTACGTCCGGCCGTATCGGGGCCGGGCATCCAGACATGAGGATCCGTGGATGGCAACGTACCGACTCAACGGCGATAGCGACCTGATCGACAACCCTTCACCGCGCTGTGCCTGCATGCTGGTGCTGGATACGTCTGCGTCGATGTCCGGCCCGCCGATTCGTGAGCTCAACGCTGGCGTCCAGGCCTTCATTTCGGCTATTCAGGAAGACGACATGGCTGCCTGCTCGGTCGAGCTCGGTGTGATTACCGCCGGCGGCAAGGTGGCCGAGCAGTTGCCCTTCACCACGGCCATGAACATCTCGCAGTGCCGCCAGTTCACTGCCTCCGGACTGACGCCGCTGGGCGGCGCCATGGAATTGGCGCTGGATCGTCTGGAAGAGCGCACCGCGGCCTACCGCAAGGCGGGTGTGGCCTACTACCAGCCCTGGCTCGTCGTGATCAGTGACGGCGTGCCGACCGATCAGTGGCAGGCGGCCTCGGTGAGAGCGCGTACCCTGGCCCAGCAGCGTAAGCTGGTAGTCATGCCGGTGGGCGTCGAGGAGGCCGATCTCGAGGCGCTCAGCGCCTTCTCCACACGATCTGCCAAGCGCCTCGAAGGGCTGAAGTTCCGTGAATTCTTCCTCTGGCTCTCGGCCAGCATGAGCCGCGTCTCGGCGTCCTCGTCGACCACCGACCAAGTCAAGCTGCCGCCGACGGACAGCTGGGACAGCATCTAGCACGGATGCGTGACGTCGAAGGAGGCCGAGTGTTGGCACGCGCACTGGTAGTGACGGATTCTCAGGGCAAGGAGCGCCGGCTCGGCAAGCGTCTCGAGCGCGGAGGCGAGGGCGAGATCTTCGCTCTGCGCGACCGCCTCGACGTGATCGTCAAATGGTACTACCCCGAGGTGCTCGAAAAGCGCGGCGAGGAACTGCACCGCAAGGTCGAGGCCATGCGCGGCCTGCGCGATGCCCACATGACCCGCGACGTCTGCTGGCCCCTGATCCGCGTGTTCGACGAACAGCATCGCTGGATAGGATTCGCCATGTATCGCGCGCGTGGCGTGAAGATGAGCTTCCTCGCCCATGCCCTGCTCTACCAGCGCTACTTTCCCGGTCTCGATCGGCGCCGGATCGTCGGCTACCTGATCCGCTTCGTCGAGATCGTGCAGCAGTTGCACGAGGCCGGGGTCTGCATCGGCGATTACAACCTCAACAACGTCTTCTGTGTCCCTGCATCCGAGCAGGTGACGCTGATCGACTGCGACAGCTACCAGTTGCGGGTCGACGGCACCTTCTACCCTTGTCCCGTGGGCAGCCCCGACATGACGCCCAAGGAGCATCAGGGCGTCTCCTTCCGCCATATCGTGCGTTCGCCGCGCAGCGAGGCCTTCTCGCTGGCCATCGTACTGTTCAAGTGCCTGATGCTGGGTCGTCACCCCTACGACATCGTCGGTGGGGATGACCCGGTGCGCAACCTGCGGCGCGGCAACTTCGCCTACGGCCGCGGCCAGCGCGACGTGCCTCAAGGCGTCTGGTACGAACTCTGGAGCGAACTGCCCGACACCATTCGTGACATGTTCGTGACCACCTTCACAGTAGGGGCCGACGCGCCCATCCAGCGGGCTACGCTGGCCCAGTGGCATGCCGCGTTGAGTGACTATCGCGAGGCGATGTCGACGGGCCAGTGTGCCGTGCATCTGGCCAAGCCGGGGCGGCCTCAGCGCTCGCAGGTGCTGCATGCCCGTTGAGATGGATATCCGCAATAGCGAGCCGGTGGCCGTATGGTCGGCTCTGAGTGTCGCTACCGCCGGGTTGGCCCACCTCGAGGGCACGCCGCCATTGCCGTGTCAGGACGCCGTGGGTGCGGTGGCAAGTTCGCGTCCTGTGCTGGTGGTGGCCGACGGTGCAGGCAGTTCGCCGGCCTCGGATCTGGGCGCGCGGTTCCTGGTTGCCGCCATGCTGCGATTGGCCGATACCCTTGAGGCGCAGCTCGCCTGGTTGCTCGACGGCCGGGTTGCGCCCTCCCCGGAGGCGCTGCATCAATTCGCCGAACTGCTCGCTCGCCATGCCCAGGGTAGCCTGGTCGACCGCGCTGCCGAGCAGAGCCGGCCGGCGCGCGACCTGCGCTGTACGTTGCTGCTGGCCCTGGTGGGTCGCGAGCGGCTGCTGTGGCTCAAGGTGGGGGATGGCGAGATCGTACTGGAGAGGGCGGTGCCCAGCGACGCGCAGGAGGGAGGAGAGCCCGGGCTGCTGCCGCACCTTTCCACCTTGGGCGAGCGCGGCAAGGGCGAGTTTGCCAACCAGACGATCTTTGTCGATGAACGCCTGGTCTTCGCGCAGGTGCAGTACGGCTGCGAACCGATGGCGGCCCTGACCGGCATCGCCCTGATGAGCGACGGCGCCGCCGAAAAGCTGGTCTCGCTCGATGGCGAGCAGGTCTCGGGGCAACTCAGCCTCTGGCTCGACGATCTGCGCCAGGGGCGGCTGCGCCAGCGCGATCTGGTGCGCTGCTTCTACAGCGAAGGGTTCTGCCGTGGCACCGGCGGCGACGATCGCAGCATCGCCCTGTTGGCCAGGGGCCTGGATGAGGTAGGCACTCCGTAGGCTATGCTTTCCTGTATGTCGCCAGAAACCGCCTTCTTGCCATAATGCCGGGAATGGTTCGCTATCGGCGACCTTGGGTAGGAGAGACGACACCAGGCTTCGAATGGAAGAACCAAGGATGGGGAAAGGGATGCAGAAACCGCAGTACAGGCCGGATATCGATGGCCTGAGGGCGATAGCCGTCATCCTGGTTGTCGCCTACCATGCGGGAGTGCCGGGATTTGGATTCGGGTTCATTGGCGTAGACGTTTTCTTCGTCATCTCGGGCTATTTGATCACGAGCCTACTGCTAAGAGAGTTGGAGAGCACTGGCAGCATAAGCCTCCTCTCCTTCTACGGACGCCGTGTCCGACGACTGATGCCGGCAATGGTCGTCGTGATAACTGCCTCCCTTGTCCTTGGCTATATTCTTCTCACTCCCATCGGCCAGCAGCAAAGTCTTGCCGAGTCCGCTATCGCTTCCATTGCATTCTTCGCCAATTATTATTTTATTGCGACGACGGGAGGTTATTTCGACGGCCCCACCGATCAGGTTCCGCTGTTGCACATGTGGTCCCTGTCCGTGGAAGAGCAGTTCTATGCCGTCTGGCCTGTCCTGCTCATCGTCAGCGTGGCCATCGCCAAGCGCTACGAAAAAAGGGCGTGGACGATTATTTCGATGCTAGCTGTATTGGGTATCGGTGCTTCCTTCTTCTATGGCGTATGGCTGTCCAACACCAACCCGAACGCGGCTTACTTCTCCGTCCTTTCCCGTGGCTGGCAGCTTCTGGCGGGTGTGCTGCTGGCCTGTGCCGTTGGCCGCGGGCTGCTCGTACGAGCCTCGCCCGTCGTCGTGACTGCACTGGCTTGGTTCGGAGTGGGGCTGTTGCTGGTCGCGGCATTCGTCATCGAAGGTTCCCATGCGTATCCTGGCTGGGCAGGCGTGCTTCCGGTCCTCTCGGCATTGGCGCTGATCGTGGCCGGGTTCGGCAGTAGTGCGAATCCCGTCTCCCGACTGCTCTCGACGCGGCCCTTCGTCTTCGTAGGGAAGATATCTTACCCCTGGTATCTCTGGCACTGGCCCCTGCTGGCCATGGCGCGAGCCTATCAACTGGGAGAGGGGGATCTGATACGCGATGTGGCGCTGGCGTCCCTTTCGTTCTTACTGGCCTACCTGACATATCGTTTGGTGGAAAAGCCTGTCGTAGGATTTTTTACGCAGCGATCCGTATCCAATCAGCAGCTCGTCAAGTTGGGAGCATTTTCCTCCGTTCTGCTCGCTCTCGCTGCGTTCGGGCTGATGAGTCATGCCAACCAACAGAAGAGCATGGGGTTCTATCGCCAGTTGGAAAGTGCTGCGGAAGACGTGCCCGACCTTCGTGGGAAATGCCATTTGAGTTCTCCTTTCCAAGGGCTTCCGGACGAATCCATTTGCGTGAACAGGTCCGATAGAGAGGCTCCGGACTTGTTGCTCTGGGGTGATTCCCATGCGGACCACTATTCACCGATGCTGGATGAGCTTTCGGATGATTTGCAGTTTGCGTTTCTCCAAAGAACCTTTAGTACCTGTCCCCCATTGATGGGTTATTCCCATGGCTATACTCAAGGCCATCCCCAGGAGAACGACCGGAACTGCGAGCTGTTCAAGGAGGAGATGGCGAGCGAACTCTCCCGGTTGGCGGAGCGGGGGCTCTCGGGGGTCGTGCTGAGTGCCAGTTGGCTGGGGCGGCCCAGCAGTGAAACCCACTTATCCCTGGCGGAAGAGGGGCTCAGGGATACCGTCGATATGCTGCTTGATTACGGGCTGCGAGTGATTGTCGTGGCGCCCACACCCGTTTTCAGCGTTCCCATGACGGATTGCCTGGCCAGGCGGACGGTAGAATCATGCAGTACTTTCCAGCGACGGCTGGAAAAGAGACGGGAGGCCATCCTTGCCGTCATGCACGAGATAGCCGAGGAAGAAGCGGACGTCAGGATCGTCGATTTTTATGCGCGGTTATGCCCGGGGGGAAGATGCCACTCGCTCCTGGGGGATACGGTGGTGTATCGAGACGAGCATCATCTCACGACTCGTGCCGCCAGGGAGCTTTCTCCCCATGCACGCAACGATATCGAGTGGCTTCTGTAGTATGCGGTCTTCGGTTCAGTAACCGAGCGAACATAAAGAACGAGGCCTCATGGCCTCGTTCTTCATAGTGGGTAGCGGGGGCCGCTGGCCTTGAAATGAAGAGCGAACCGACGGTCGTCGGTTCATTACCGTACAGGCAACACAACACCGAGGCTTCATGGCCTCGTTCTTCATGTTGGGTAGCGGGGGCCGCTGGCCTTGAAACGAAGAGCGAACCGACGGTCGTCGGTTCATTACCTTACAGGCAACAAAAAAACCGAGGCTTCATGGCCTCGGCCTTCATATTTGGTAGCGGGGGCCGGATTTGAACCGACGACCTTCGGGTTATGAGCCCGACGAGCTACCAGACTGCTCCACCCCGCATCAACGTGAGGCGTATACTACGCTTTTTCTGCGCTGTGTCAAGGAGGGCGACGTTGTGCGTGCAAGGGCGCCGCTTGTGTCCATAATCAGGAGGGGGAAGCTTGAAGGCGAGCCCTTCTGCCAGCATCCTGTTATAGCTGGCCTGCCCCGGCAGGACCGGCAATGCGATTACAAGCGTCATGATCAGGGAGGTGGAATATGACTCAATCAGCACCCGTAGCGTGGGTCACTGGCGGAACCGGTGGTATTGGTTCGGCGATTTGCCGTGCATTGGCATCGGCGGGTTACCACGTGGTGGCGGGCTACCACAATCCGGAAAAGGCAAAGTCCTGGCTCGAGACTCAGAAGGCCGACGGATACGACAATATCTCCCTGTCGGGTGTCGATCTGACCGACTACCAGGCGTGCGAAGGAGGGGTCAAGGAGATCGAAGCGGCCCATGGGCCGATCAGCGTACTGGTCAACTGTGCCGGCATCACCCGCGATGGCACGATGAAGAAGATGACCCCCGAGCAGTGGCACGAAGTCATCGACACCAACCTCAACACCGTATTCAACACCTGCCGTAGCGTCATCGAGAGCATGCTCGAGCACAAGCATGGGCGCATCATCAATATTTCCTCGATCAACGGCCGCAAGGGGCAGTTCGGCCAGGTCAACTACTCGGCGGCGAAGGCCGGCATGCACGGCTTGACCATGGCGCTGGCCCAGGAGACCGCCACCAAGGGCATCACCGTCAATACCGTGTCGCCCGGCTACATTGCCACCGACATGATCATGAAAATTCCCGAGAACGTGCGTGAAGCCATTCGCGAGACCATCCCGGTCAAGCGCTATGGCACGCCTGAGGAGATCGCAAGGCTGGTCGTGTTCCTGGCCGACAAGGAGTCCGGCTTCATCACCGGGGCCAACATCGATATCAACGGCGGCCAGTTCATGGGCTGAATGCCAAAGCGGGGTCCTACGGGAGGCCATCTGGGCCTCCCGTTCTCGTTCTACCGGGGCATCAAGGAGGTGGCAGGCGTGTCAGGCGCGTGAGGAGCGAGTCGAGTTCACCCACTTCCCGTTCCCATTGCTCGGGGGAGACCGGCCCCGTCGCCAACAGGTTGCGCAGTACGATGCTGACTTCCTCGGCGCGGCTCAGTTCGCGGCCAAGCCCTTCGTTGAGACGCTCGACCTGGATGGCCAGGCGCAGGGGCTCATCATGCTGGCTGACGCGGCCCATGGCGAGCAGCGAGAGATGTACGCGCAGACGCGCCAACTGCTCACTGACTTCCTGAGGGGGCGGCGGGTTGTGCCGTGAGGCGTTGCGCTGCTCGTGAGCGCTGCGCATGTCTGTGGACAGGTCGAGCTCCTGGTCGAAGGGAACCTCCTCGCAGGCGCTCCCCTCGAGGCACGCTGCATCCGCTGCCAGATGAGCGTCGAGCAGTGAGCGGCAGGCCTCCCAGCGCTGAATTTCTTCTACAACGGCCAGGCGTGCCAGGCGCTCACGGCGGGTGCGAACGATGCCGCTCCAGCGCCGCCGCATGCCTTCCGTGCGTCTTCCCGAAGGTAGCGGTTCCAGGGCGGCGGCCTGGTCGATGGCCTGCTCCAGCACAGCACTGTCGGCGTGGCGGGTCGGCTGCCAGGCGTCGAGCCGGTCGATGAGGGCCTGCATCTCGTCGAGGCGTTGACGCCCCCGCTGCATGCGGTCGTCACGCTGGGCTTCGCGCAGGACGAAGATCTGGTCGCAGGCCGAGCGAAACTCGCGCCACAGCGTCTGTTCTTCCCCGCGTGGGGCACGGCCTAGTTCGCGCCAGCGCTGCTGCAGGCTCTTGGCTCGTGCCGCTCGGGCATCGGGGGGCAGCGGGCGCTCGATCAGCGCCTGGGCCTCGTCGATGAGCTGTCGTTTGGCGTCGGCCACTTCCTTGGCGCGCTGGTCTATCAGGCTTTGCAGCGCGAAGCGGATGCGGCCGAAGCGCCGCCCGATGGCTTGGGCCTGCTCACGCGGCACAGGGGAGTGGCGGCGCCACTCTTCACGCGCCTGGTCGCGGATACGCCTCAGGGCATCCGGGTCGGCATCGGCGGCGGGCATGTCCAGCAGGGCTTCGAGCTGCTCGCACAGGGCGATGCGTGCCTCGAGGTTGCGCGAGCGCTCATGGACCTGACGTTCGCGCCATGGGGCCAGGCGCTCGTGGATACGGTCGGAGGCGCTGCGAAAATGCTCGGAGAGCTCGCGGCTGGCGGCGGCATCGCCGAGCCCCTTCCAGTCGCGTATCAACTGGCGGTGACGGCGGTCGAGCTCGGCATCGGGGAGGGTGGTATCTTCGGCAAGCAGTTCGATGGCCTGGCATAGCTGTTCGCGCTTGGGGCCGGCGACGAAGCCGCGCCAGTCGCGCAGCTCGGCCAGTCGGGCGCCAAGCCGCTTGAGCGTGGCCTGGTAGGGGCGAAGCTTCGCTGCGGGCAGCGTATCGGCGCGATGCCTGAGGCTCTGGTGAAGACGGCTGGCGCCCTTGAAGGCGCCACGGTCGAGCAACTGCTCCAGTTGCTCGAGGTCTTGGGTGAAGCGATCAAGGCGTGCCTCCAAGGCCTCTTCTTCCGGCTCCTCCCGGCCGGACAGCATCTGCTGCGCGCGGACGAGCAGTGGTGACTTCGGTAGCGTGTCGGGCCAGTTACACGTTGCGATGACGCTCTGCAGCCGCTCGATGTCCTTCTCCTTCAAGGCCTGTTCGATATCGCTGGCGTGGCTCTCTAAACGCTCCCAGGCAGCGAGGACCTCATCGTAATTTCTCAGGACGGTGTCGTAGCGCTGGCGCAGCGCCTCGTCGGTGACGTGCAGGTCGGAGAGCGTTTGCCAGCGGTTGGCCAGCAGTACCTTCTGAGCGCGCAGGCTGGCGATGTCCTGCCCCGTGAGGCGGTCGCCGCGGGGCAGGCCGGCGAGGCTCTCCTCCAGCGCCTCGAGCAGCGACTCGCGAGCTTCCGCGGCCTGCTCCCGGCGGCGGTCCGTTTCGGCGATGGCGTGTTCATGCGCTTCGTGATCCGAGATGATCTTGCGGCAGCTCAGGCAGGCTTCCTGAAAGCGATGCTCCTGTTCGATTTCGGGTAGGTCGTCGAGCGCTTCCCATTCGCGTACCAAGTGTCGGAACCGGCCCGCATAGAGGGGTTCCCAGGGAGCCCGGGCGTGCGCCTCCAGCTTGGCCAGCAGGGCTTCGCGCTGAGCCTGCGCTGCCACCAGGGAGGCCGCATCCTTGCGCAGCCGGTTCAAGCGCTCGCGTGCATGGCGTACGACCTGGCGGTCGCGGCGCGCCTGCTGGACCAGGCGTTGCAGGCCGGCTTCGCTGGTCACGCGCGTCGCGGCGGCGTGGCGTACGGCGGCGATGCCATTGTCGCAGGCCTGCTCGATGAGATCCTCTTCCGCTGTCAGGCGTTCCACGGCGGCCAGGCGCAGCTGCTGGTTGTCGCCCTCCAGCGCCAAGCGCGACAGCAGGACCCGGTCATCGAGGCTTTCGACGATACGCACGCGCTGGGCCAGGTCGTGGCCGCCGTCCTGGCCGCTGAGCAGCACGACCAGGCGGCGGCGGATTTCAGTCAGTTCCGGTTGGCGGGCCAGAAGAACGAGAAGCGTCTCGGGCGAATCGATTCTTTCCAACGCTGCTTGACGCACGGTGGCGTCCGTATCGAGGCACAGCGTTTCCAGAGCCTGACGCTGTTCCGGGCGTGCGGGATCGAGCCGGCCGATGGCCTGAGATCGGACCTTGGCATCGGGGTGCTGCCAGCGCGGGGCGAAAAGGCGGCGAAGGAATCCGGGCATGAGACATCCTGCAGTGAGAAGCGCAGCGGTTGGCGCGCAAGCCGTATTGTTGCTGTCGAGTCGGCGTCTTTCGTCTAAGGTATGTTATCTAAGCACGCGCCGCGGTTATGGAAAAGCCTGCTGGAACAGGAGAGTGTGGGCGAATGGCGACAATGGCCATCGAGCCTTGGCTGGCCGTATCATCAGTTGCAGGGGGGATGGGAGTCGCTTAGCTTTAGTCCCACGACCCGACAACACCCGAGTGGAGTCCGGCAATGAGCCTCAAAGTGGACAGGGCAGACATGGCATTCACCTTCAAGGGGGGCATGCTGCCCATGACCGTGATGGAATTGGCGAGTGCGGATCCGGAGCAGATCCGCGAGCAGCTTTCGGGCAAGCTTAGCCAATCTCCTGCCTTCTTTCAGCATACCCCTGTGGTCCTCAGCGTCGAGAAGCTTGACGAGCCCCACCTGGCTCTGGAGCGGATCTGTGCCGTATGCCGAACTCACAAGCTATTGCCGGTGGCGGTACGTGGCGGTGCCGATCCCGTGAAGCAGTCCGCTTGGGCGCTGGGTCTGGGCTGGTTTCCGCCCACCGACGGGTCGCGTGCCCGCTCGCTCGAGGAGGTGCCGCCTCTCGAAGAGGCGGTACCAGGCGCTGGCGAGCCCGAGTCGGGAGCCTCCTCGGTGGCCAGCGGTGGACGTATCTATCGCGGCACGGTGCGTTCGGGACAGCAGGTGAGTGCGCCCGATGGTGATCTGGTGGTCATCGGCGCCGTCAATGCCGGGGCGGAAGTGCTGGCCGCCGGCAGCATTCACGTCTATGGCGCCCTGCGTGGCCGTGCGCTGGCCGGTATCCATGGCGATACCGCCGCCGGTATCTTCTGCCGTGAGCTGCGTGCCGAGCTGCTCTCGGTGGCGGGAAATTACAAGCGTCTCGAGGACATCGACCCGCACTTGCTGGGTTCCTCGGTTCAGGTCACCCTGCGCGATGCCCAGTTGGGAATTACCTCGCTGGCCTAGGCAGCTTACGCTCTATTCGTCTTTCTTCGTCTATCCAAAGGAACGTGTAACTTGGCCAAGATCATCGTAGTGACCTCAGGCAAGGGTGGGGTCGGCAAGACTACCAGTGCAGCGGCCATCGCCACCGGGCTGGCGCTGCGAGGCAACAAGACCGTGGTCATCGATTTCGACGTGGGGCTGCGCAACCTGGACCTGATCATGGGTTGCGAGCGCCGCGTGGTATACGACCTGGTCAACGTGATCCAGGGAGAGGCCGGGCTCAACCAGGCCTTGATTCGCGACAAACGGGTCGACAACCTGCACATCCTGCCGGCCTCCCAGACCCGAGACAAGGACGCACTGACGTCCGAAGGCGTCGAGAAGGTGCTCGATACCCTGGGCAAGGACTTCGACTACATCCTGTGCGATTCCCCCGCCGGCATCGAGCGCGGCGCCCAATTGGCCATGTACTACGCCGACGAGGCGATCGTGGTCACCAACCCCGAAGTGTCATCGGTGCGAGATTCCGATCGCATCCTCGGGCTGCTCGCCTCCAAGACGCGGCGTGCCGAGCGCGGCGAGGATCCGGTCAAGGAGCACCTGCTGATCACTCGCTACAATGCGACCCGGGTCGATCATGGCGACATGCTCAACCTCGAGGATATTCGCGAGATACTGGCCATTGATCTGATTGGCCTCATTCCCGAGTCCGAAGCGGTACTGCGTGCCTCCAACCAGGGGGTGCCCGTGACCCATGATGACAACAGCGATGCGGGTCAGGCGTACATGGATACCGTCTCGCGCCTGCTCGGAGAAGAAATCCCGCTGCGTTTCCATGAGCTCCAGAAGAAGAGCCTGCTGAGTCGCATGTTCGGAGGAGGTCGCCGGTGAAGTTACTGGAATTTCTGAAGCGCGAACGCAAGAAAACCGCCTCGGTGGCCAAGGAGCGGCTGCAGATCATCGTAGCGCATCAGCGCAGCCAGCGTGGCCAACCCGACTACATGCCGATGCTGGAGAAGGAGTTGCTGGAGGTGATTCGGCGCTACGTGCAGGTCGATGACGACGCCATCAACATCAGTTTGGACAGCGAGGACAACTGTTCGGTACTGGAGCTCAACGTCACCCTGCCGCGCAGCTGAGTCGTTCGCGGGGCTATGATAGGCTGTGCCACTCAGGACGCAGTCAGGAGACACCGCGCCCATGGCGAAGCCCAATGCCGCCCCGATGACCTTCCTGTGGCACGACTACGAAACCTTCGGCGCCGACCCTCGTCGCGACCGGCCCTCGCAGTTCGCCGCGATACGTACTGATGCCGACTTCAATGAGATCGACGAGCCGATCGAACTCTTCTGCAAGCCGGCCGATGATTACCTGCCGCACCCGCAAGCGTGCCTGATCACCGGCATCACGCCGCAGCAGGCGCGCCGCCGCGGGGTGCCCGAGGCCGAGTTCGCAGGACGTATCCATGCGCTGATGAGCGAGCCCGGTACCTGTGCGCTGGGCTACAACAGCCTGCGCTTCGACGATGAAGTGAGCCGCTGCCTGTTCTACCGCAATCTGCTCGATCCCTACTCCCGCGAGTGGCAGAACGGCAATTCGCGCTGGGACCTGATCGATGCGGTGAGGGCGTTTCACGCTCTGCGCCCGGCGGGCATCGAGTGGCCGCGCCGCGAGGATGGCTCGCCCAGCTTCCGGCTCGAGCACCTGACCGCGGCCAACGGCATCGCCCACGAAGGCGCCCATGATGCCGTGGCCGACGTGCGTGCTACCATCGCCTTGGCGCGGCTGCTGCGGCAGCGCAATCCCCGTCTGTTCGACCATCTGCTGGCGCTGCGCAACAAGCGTGAGGTGGCCAAGCGCCTCGACATCACCGGTCGCAAGCCGGTGCTGCACGTGTCGCGTCGCTACCCGGCCAGTCGCGGCTGCAGTGCGCTGGTGATGCCCCTGGCCGAGCACCCCACCAACTCCAACGGCGTGATCGTCTACGATCTTTCGGTGGATCCTCAGGCGCTGCTCGAATTGAGCGCCGAGGAGATACGCCAGCGTGTCTTCGTCAGCAGCGACGACCTGGCGGAAGGCGAGGAGCGGATTCCACTCAAGGTCATCCACATCAATCGCAGCCCGGTGATCCTGCCCGCCGCGGCGCTCAAGGATGTGGAGGGGCCACGCCAGGGCGAGTACGGTGAGATCGTCGAGCGCCTGGGGCTCGACCTGGTCGCCTGTCGTGCCAATTGGAAGCGACTCGCGGCGAGCCCCGAGGTGGCGCGCAAAGTCGCGGAGGTCTTCGCCCAGCCGCCCCCCGAGGGCCCACACGACCCCGACCTGATGCTCTACAGCGGCGGTTTCTTCTCGCCTACCGATCGCCAACAGATGGAACGGGTGCGCGCAACGGCGCCCTGGGACCTGGTGGATACCAGATTCGCCTTTCAGGACCCCCGCCTGGAGGAGATGCTGTTCCGTTATCGCGCACGCAACTACCCCGATACCCTCAGTGGTGAAGAGCAGGCGCGCTGGGAGTCTTACCGTTGGGAGCGCATGAACGACGGCGCCGTGGCCGGGTTCACGCTGAAGGACTTCGCCCGCGAGATCGAGCGCCTCAACCAGGTTGCCCTGAGCGACCGTGACCGCCTGATTCTCGAGGAGCTCGTCATGCATGTGGAGGCAATGATGCCGGCACAGGCCTTCGGCTGACGGCAGAACGTAACACGACCGCGCCCGGCCATTGGCCGGGCGCTTTGGTATGGGGCATTCAGTCGTCGGCTTCGGGCAGCGGCTGCAGGTGCCGGCTCAGGGCCGCCACATCGCTGGGTTCGTCACCGGGGTCATAGGCAACGATGGCACTGGGCGACTCGATCAGCTCAGGCCAGACATCGTGCAGGTCGTCGGCAGTAACGGCAAGCACGCGCTGCGCCAGGCGCTCGCGACGGTCGAATTCGGTATCGCCGAATGAGAGCGCACGCCACAGGCGGTTGGTCTGCCCCGACAGGCTGGTGTCGCGTTGCAGCAGGCTGTCGTGCACGGCCTGGCGGTAGGGGGCCAGGTCGGCATCGTCCATCTCCGCCAGGCGCTGGCCGAACGCCTCGAGAAAGGCGTCGATATGGGTCTGGATCTCGTCACTCCGGGCATCGGGTGATTGAACCAGCAGGCTCAGCCCTGGCGCGTCGAGCAGCGGCGAATAGCCGGCGCTGACCACATAGCCGAGCTGCTCCTCGGTGCGCAGACGCTGATAGAAGGGCGTGTCGATCACCTGTCCCAGCACCGAAAGGCGCGCCTGGGCGTCGAGTGAGCGGTCGCTGCCCTGCAGATAACGCAGTACCAGCGACTCCTCGCGGGTGGTCAGCGGATGCAGGGTAGGCAGTGCATCGTCGATGCGCAGCGGTGTCAGGTCGGGGATCGCCTCCTTAGGCAGTGTGGGCGCAAGCATCTCGGCCACGAGCTGTCCTTCGCGCCGGGCCAGTTCGGCATCGAGATTGCCGATGGCGAGTGCCTGCAGGCGAAGCTCGCCGAGGAACTCCTGACGGAAATCGCGCAGGTCGTCCACCGTCAGTTCGCGACTGGCCTCCAATAGGCTCTGAGTCGGCCAGTGGGGGCGCATCAGGGCCTCGGCCAGGGTGCGGTGTCCTTGGCGGAACAGGGCTGCCTGGGGGGCATTGCGCCATTCGCGCTGCAGGCGGTAGCGCACGCGCTCGAAGCTCGCCTCATCGATGTCACCCTCGAGCAACTGCTCGAGGGTGCGGCGCATGACCCGGTCCTGGCGGTCGCGCCAACCCGAGAAGGCCAGAGTGATGCCTCGTGCATGGGCATATGCCTCGGCATCGTGCCCGGCCAGGCGCGCAGCATAGAACTCCTCGTTGAGGCTGTCGTCCAGCCAGCCGGCCAGCAAGTCGGCCAGTACGGCATGGTGCGGGTCGCTGCTGGCGGCGGGATTCTGCAGGCTGAAGCGCCACTCCACCTTGGGTGTGTTGAAACTGGCTTCCGCCATGTGCCACAGCTCGAAGCCGGGTGCTTCCAGCAACTGCTCGGGGCGTTCGTCCTGCTCTTCGAGAAGGGCCAGGTCCTCGGCGATGAAGGGGTTGGAGCCGGGTAGGGCAAGGCCCGTCAGCGGTTGGGCAGAGGCGCCTGAGGGTTCGATCTCACGCCAAGGGGTGTCGAACCAGGGTGAGGTGCGCTCGCCCTCCACATCAGGGCCGCTGTAGACACGCAGCAGCGACTCGGGGCGCAGGGCGTCGAGATATTCCGCGACCAGTTCGGGCTCGAAGCCGTCCATGCGGTAGGCGGCGTACTGTACGTCTTCCATCGGGAAGCGGGCCAGATTCATGGCCAGGCGCATGGCGCTCTGCAACGTCGAGCCATGCTGCTGGAAGCGGAACTGCTGTTCGGCAAGCTGGGCCTGCTCGGCGTAGCGCCACTCCTCCAAGCCCTGCTCGCGGATCTGCTCGATGGCGGCGAACAGTGTGGCTTCGATCTCGTCGATACGCTCGGCACCGGCGGGCGTCAGGCTGATGCTGACGGTGAACAGCGCGTGGCGTTCGTCACCGCGCCCCACGCCGGCGGACAATCCGTCGGCCAGCCCCGCTTCGCGCAGAACGGCGAACAGACTGCCCTCGCCCTCATGGCCCAGCAGGTGCGCAAGAAGGTCGGCAGGCTTGTGCCGATAGTGCTGGATGGGGTCGGGCACCGGGAACATGAAGCTCACCTGGCGGCTGTCGCGTACCGATTGCAATTCCACCTTGCGCGGCAGGCTTCCCTCCCGTACCAGCGGTTCCTCGATGACCGGGCGTTCCAGGCCACGGTCGGCAATGGCGGCGAAGCGCTCGGCCACCATCGCCTCCAGTTCGTCCAGTGGCTGCGGTGCCACCAGCGCCAGGTGCATCACATTGGCATCGTAGTGGCGTTCGTAGAAATCGATTACCCGTTCACGCAGGCTGGGTTCGCCTTCGGGGCGGTCCGCCAACGTCTCGCGGCTGCCCACGGAGAAGCCGGTGGTGGGATTGTCGGCATTGAGCACCTGGTTGAGTACGTCGTTCTCGCGCCGACCGTCGTCTCGGATGCGCGACATGTACTCGGAGTGCACGATATTTCGCTCACTTTCGAGCTTCTCGGCGTTGAACAGAGGAGAGAGAAAGAACTCGCTGAAGCGATCCAGCGCGCCGGGCAGCGCTTCGGGCTCGATGTCGAAGAAGTAGTTGGTGTCCTGCGGAGCGGTGAAGGCGTTATGACTACCGCCGTGACGTTGCAGGTAGTCCTGATAGGCATCGGCCTCGGGAAACGGCTCAGTGCCGAGGAACAGCATGTGCTCGAGGAAATGCGCAAGCCCCGCCAGGTCATCGGGATCCTGGGCGCTGCCCACGCCGACGTTCATCGAGGCCGCCGCTCGGTCGGCTTCGGGGTCGCTGACGAGCAGGGCGGTGAGGCCGTTGTCGAGCCGCAACACGCGATAGTCACGGCTGTCGTGGGGGCTGACGTGGGGAAGCACGACCTCATCGACCGCCTCTTCGACGGCGGTATCGTCAGGCGGCTGGGCCTGTGCGAGGCTGGTCACCAGGAAGCCGGCCAGCAGCAGGCGTGCAAGCCCAGGCCGCGAGTCTCGACGGCCTGGGCAATGCAGGGGCGGGCGGGGCTTGAGCATCATCTCTCCTATTCGTTCCAGCGCAGCATGGGGCCCGTCGGATGGGCGCAGGCGGGGTCCTGGTTGGCAGGGTCATTCACCCTTCTTGATACCGGAAAGGCGCCCAACAGTTCCCGAGGGGCGTGACGCAACAGCGAACGAGCGGTTTCCGGTGGGGTGTTCGGATCGAGCCAGCGCATGGCATCGGCGGCATCGATCAGCGCCGGCAGTCGGTCGCTGAGCGGCGCCATGAAATCGCTGGTCGGCACCGTCACCAGCGCCATCGAATCGGCATATTCGGTCGGGGTCGTGTGGTAGCGACACCAGATGGCGGCCAGCAGCATCGGGCTCCGATCGATGTGGGTCACCAGGAAAGGCTGCTTGAAGCGCGGCTGCGTTTTCCAGACATAGACGCCCCCCGCCGGTACCAGGCTACGGCGGGCGATAAAGGCGTCGCGGAACATGGGGCGGGCCTCGAGCGACTCGGCCCGAGCACAGTGGGGTGCGTGATCGAACACGGCCAGCCAGGAGGGCGTCAGCCCCCAGAAGACCTGGGTCAGGCTGGCGCGGCCCGCTTCCAGCCGAATGTGTGAAACCTGATGCCTTGGCGCCAGGTTGACGGCGGTCAGCAGAGGGGTCTCCTGGCGAAGTTCGGGCAGCAGTCGAGCCATGTCGAGTGGCGGAATGTAGAGGCGGCCGGCCATGGAGTCTCCGGGTGACGGAATGGCGTCAGGTTAGCCAAGCCGAAGAAAACAGAAAAGGGTTGGTCTGCAATGGTCGAAAACAGTGTTCGATGTGCGCTATCCTAAGCTACCGAGCGAAGCCCTGTCGCCCGTGATGTGAAACCTCCTGCGAGGAACTCGATGGCTCGTCCCCGACAGCATGCGCCCGAAGCACTCCATGCCCAGGTCATGGCTGCATGCGATGACTGGCTGCAGGATAACCCTGTGCATGCACTCTCGCTGCGCGCCCTGGCGCGCGAGGTAGGCTGTGCGCCGAGTACGCTGCTCAAGCTCTACGGCAGTTTCGGCAACCTGCTTCAGCATGTGAACATCGAGACCCTGGCAAGGTTGCGCATGGTCATCGAACCGTTGACCCAGGGGGCGGAGCCCGAAAGGCAGATGCGTGCCCTGGCCTTGGCCTACTGGCAGTTCGCGCAGCGCGAGCCGTTTCGCTGGCAGCTGTTGTTCGACTATCCGCTGGCCCAGGAGGGGGAACTCGACCAGCGCCAGTCCGATATGATCGAGGCGCTGTTCCTGCGCGTCGAGAAGAGCCTCAAGGAGTACCAGCCGGCGCTCGGCGATCTGGAGGCCAGGCGCCTCGGGCGCACCCTGTGGGGCAGCGTGCATGGCCTGGTGCAGTTGGGTCTCAATGAGCGCCTGGGCTACTGGCAGGGACAGCAGCTCGAAGTGCCGGAGCTGCTCGACCAACTGCTCTACACCATCCTCGCCGGCCTGAAGCACAGGTCCGATATCGCGTGACGCTCGTGCTGTACGGGGTGTTCGGCTCCCTGTTGCTGCTCGGGAGCTGGCGTGTGGCTCGTGCGCCGCGGCCGTTCATTCGCTTTCTCATCTTCCTGTTGGTCCACTGCTGTTATCGGCTGCGCCTGCGTGGGCGTGATTTCATCCCGGCCAGTGGGGCCGCAGTGGTGGTATGCAACCATGTCAGCTTCATGGATGCGCTGGTCATGGGAGGGGCCAGCCCGCGCCCGTTGCGCTTCCTGATGGACCGGCCGATCTACGAGTCGCCCTGGCTCAACTGGCTGTTTCGTCTGGTGGGGGCGATCCCGGTGGAGTCCGACCGGCGCGATCCCGGCAGCGTGCGACGCGCCCTGGAGGAAGTCAGTCGGGCGCTACGCAGTGGTGAAGTGGTCATGCTTTTTCCCGAGGGGCGACTGACGCCAGATGGCGAGGTGCAGGCCTTTCGCCGTGGACTCGAGACGATTCTGGCGCGCGATCCGGTGCCGGTGATCCCCGCCGGGCTGTCCGGCCTGTGGGGCTCGTGGACCTCTCATCGCGATGGGCCGGCGCTATCCAGGGGGCCGCGCCGTTTTCGTGCCAGGGTGGCGCTCTACTTCGGCAAGCCGATTCCGCCCAGGCTGGCGCGTCGTGACCTGCTGGAGGCGCGCGTGCGGGCGCTCAAGGCCGAGGCCGATGGCTGGGCCTGCCCGCTCGAGATGCCCTCCCCGCCACGGCGACGCTGATCACGGCTGACGCTGGCGACCGCTGCGCACCACCTGCCAGCAGCGCGCCGAGGTGATCAGGTTGTCGCGAACCTCGAGAATCTCCATGCGGACATTGCCTATCTGCAGGCAGGCGGGACCGTCGGGGAAGGCCTCGAGGTGCTCCAGTATCAGGCCGTTCAGCGTCTTGGGGCCGTCGGTGGTCAGCTTCCAGCCCAGGGCGCGGTTGATGTCGCGAATGTTGGCGGTGCCGTCGATCACGTGGCTGCCGTCTTCCTGGCGATGGATCTCCTGGTCCTGGCCGGCCACGTCGGTAGTGAACTCGCCGACGATCTCCTCGAGAATGTCTTCCAGCGTGACCAGCCCCTCCACGTCGCCATATTCATCCACCACGATGCCGATGCGACGCTTCTGCTTCTGGAAGTTGAGCAGTTGGGTGTGCAGCGGGGTCGATTCGGGAATGAAGTAGGGCTCGCGCGCCTCCTGCACGATCGAAGCCTTGGTTACCTCGTCGCGCGACAGGAAGCGTGCCGCATTGCGCAGATGCAGCATGCCGATGATGTTGTTGATGTCGCCCTTGAATACCGGCAGGCGGGTATGTTGGCTGGTGCGGATCTGAGCCAGGATGGCCTCAAGTTCGTCGTCGAGGTCGATACCCACCACCTCGTGGCGCGGCACCATGATGTCGTTGACCGTGACGTTTTCCAGGTCGAGGATCGACAGCAGCATCGCCTGGTGGCGGTGGGGGATCAGCGTGCCCGCTTCGTGCACCACGGTGCGCAGTTCGTCGCGGGTCAGGCTGTCCGCGCCGCCTTCGAGGCTCCTGATGCCGACCAGCCTGAGCAGGCCGTTGGAGATGGCGTTGACCAGCCACACCAGCGGATAAAGCACCTTCAGCAGCGGTTCGAGAATCAGCGAGGAGGGATAGGCAACGCGTTCGGGCTTGATCGCCGCGTAGGTCTTGGGGCTGACCTCGGCGAAGATGAGGATCACGATGGTCAGGATCAGCGGGGCGATTGCCGGACCGGTGACCTCGCCGAAGAAATGAATGGCGAGCACGGTGGCGATGGCAGCCGCCAGATTGTTGACCAGGTTGTTGCCGATCAGGATTACGCCGATGAGCCGGTCCGGGCGTGCCAGCAGCCTCAGGACCCGACGAGCCCGACTGTCTCCGCTATTGGCCTCGTGATTCAGCCGATAGCGGTTGATCGACATCATGCCGGTCTCGGAGCTCGAAAAAAAAGCGGAAAGACAGACGAGCAGGAAAAGCAGGCCGAACAGCAATCCCAGAGGGAAGTCGTCGCTCAAGGTCGTAGGATCCTCACTAGCGTGTCAGCCCCGTTTGTAGGGATTCGGTTCGGCAGTGTCAAGGCGACTTCCGATTCAGGTGCGATTGAGGATGATCTCCAGCACGAACTTGCTGCCGAAATAAGCCAGCAGCAGTACGGCGCAGCCGCCCAGCGTCCAGCGTACGGCACGCATGCCACGCCAGCCAAGTACATGATGGCTGATCAGCAGGATGGCGAATATCACCCAGGCGGCAAGCGACAGGATAGTCTTGTGGGCCAGGTGTTGGGCGAACATGCTTTCAACGAACAGGAAGCCGCTGAAAATCGACAGGGTGAGCAGCGCCATGCCGGCCCAGATCAATTCGAACAGCACCCGCTCCATGGTGGTCAGCGGCGGCAGCACCTGCACCATGCCGCGGGTGTGATGATGGCGCAAAGCCTGATTCTGAAGCCCCAGCAGTATGGCCTGGCAGGCGGCGATGAAGAGTATGCCGAAAGCCAGCGCTGAACTCATGGCATGCAAGGCGATACCCGGTGTCATGCCACCGGTGCGTTCCGGACTCGGCAGGCCGACTGCCAGCAGCAGCGCCAGGCCAGATACCGGGAACAGGGCCACGGCCACGCTCAGTACCGGCTTGGCCAGGCTCACGCTGAGCAGCAGGATGACCATGATGGCGGTCAACACCACCGCGCTGGTCGAAAGGCCGGGCATCAGGCCGGGGCTCTGGTCGATCAATTGGAAGGCCACGGGCAGGTGGAACAGCAGGCCCAGCAGGCCCAGGACGCGAACCAGGGCGGGACGCTGCGGCACGCGCCGAAGCAGCGTGAGGCCTTGCCAGGAAGCTGCGCCCAGGTAAAGGATGAGGGCCATGATGGCCAGAGGAAGCGCCTGCATCAGTCGTCGTCCGTGCGCCGTCGCCGGCGTCTGTGGATCCCAGGGTGGATGGAGTCTGCCGAGGGCCACTATACCCAATCCTCGCTGCGGCGCACAGCCGTGGCGCGCGGCCTATGCATGGAGACTGGCCGCCGCAGGGCGTATACTGGCGCGCAGATTCTTCAACCGCTTTATCAGGGCTGTTGCGTCGCCGGATGGACCATCATCTTTGCGGAGAGCGCGTCGCTTCGCCGCAGGTCCCCTTCGCCAAGCGGCGAGACATCGTGCCGAGCCGACAGCCTGACAGCCGGAGTGGCTTATGTTCCAGAACCTCAGTGAGCGGCTTTCCCAGACGCTCAAGTCCATCAAGGGTCAGGCGCGCCTGACCGAGGACAACATCAAGGATACGCTGCGCGAGGTACGTCGTGCGCTGCTCGAGGCCGATGTCGCCCTGCCGGTGGTCAAGGCTTTCGTCGAGCGGGTGCGCGAACGCGCCGTGGGCCAGGAGGTATCGAAGAGCCTCTCGCCGGGCCAGCAGTTCGTCAAGATCGTCCAGCAGGAACTCGAGGCGATCATGGGCGAGGCCAACGAGGGTCTCTCGCTCAAGGGGTCGCCCGCGGTGGTGCTGATGGCCGGCCTGCAGGGGGCGGGCAAGACCACCTCGGTGGCCAAGCTGGCGCGCTACCTCAGGGAGCGTGAAAAGAAGAAGGTGCTGGTGGTTTCCGCCGACGTCTATCGTCCGGCGGCCATCGACCAGCTCGAGACCCTGGCCGGCGAAGTCGGCGTCGACTTCTTCCCTTCGCAATCCGACCAGAAGCCGGTGGCCATTGCTGAGGCAGCGATCAAGCACGCCAGGATCCAGTTCCACGACGTGGTGATCGTCGACACTGCCGGCCGCCTGGCGGTCGACGAGGCCATGATGGCCGAGATCGCCGAGCTGCACCGTGCCTGTCAGCCGCAGGAAACCCTGTTCGTGGTCGACGCCATGACCGGCCAGGACGCCGCCAACACAGCCAAGGCATTCAACGAGGCGTTGCCGCTGACCGGCGTCATCCTGACCAAGGCCGATGGTGATGCACGCGGCGGTGCGGCGCTTTCGGTACGTCACATCACCGGCAAGCCGATCAAGTTCATGGGCGTGGGCGAGAAGGTCGATGCGCTCGAGCCCTTCCACCCGGATCGGGTGGCCTCGCGCATCCTCGGCATGGGCGACGTGCTGTCGCTGATCGAGGAGGCCGAGCGTACGGTCGACAAGAAAAAAGCCGAGCAGCTGGCCAAGAAGGTCAAGAAGGGCGAAGGCTTCGACCTCGAGGACTTCCGCGACCAGCTCCAGCAACTCAAGAAGATGGGTGGCATGGGCGGCCTGCTCGGCAAGTTGCCGGGCATGGGGCAGATGGCCGAGTTGGCCCAGGGGCCAGGGCCCGAGAAGGAGTTGGGCAAGCTCGAGGCGCTGATCAACTCGATGACGCCCCAGGAGCGGCGTAAACCCGAGATCATCAACGGCTCGCGCAAGCGTCGCATCGCCGCCGGTGCCGGACTGCAGGTGCCCGATCTCAACCGCCTGCTCAAGCAGCACAAGCAGATGCAGAAGATGATGAAGAAGGCGGGCAAGAAGGGCGGCATGCAGAAGATGATGCGCGGTATGTCCGGCATGATGGGCGGCGGGGGCCCCGGTGGCCCTGGAGGAATGGGTGGCATGGGCGGCCCTGGTGGCTTCCCGTGGCGCTGAGGGTGGAACTCGATAAAAGGGTTTCAAAGTGGGGCTGATTTCCGTAGAATGCTGCGTCTTCATGGCAGGACCGTGGCTCTGCCCGCCTGCACGCTTGTAAAGAAGCGTTTGTTAAGAAAGTGACCGAATGACGCGAAAGCGGGTCCAAGGACCCGCTTTCCTGGCAGTTGCCGAGAATCCCGGTCGTGAGCCGGGTCCGGCGCATCGGTATAAAATGTAACCTCAACCGAAGGACAGTTAACGCCATGGTTACCATTCGTCTGGCACGTGGTGGCGCCAAGAAGCGTCCCTTCTACCACCTGACCGTGACCGATTCACGCAACTCCCGCGACGGTCGTTTCATCGAGCGTCTGGGCTTCTTCAACCCGATCGCCCGCGGTCAGGAAGAGCGCCTGCGCGTCGACCTGGACCGCATCGCCCACTGGCAAGACCAGGGCGCGCAGATGTCTGACCGCGTGGCCGAGCTGGTCAAGGAAGCTCGCAAGCAGGCCTGAGCCTGTCGTGCCCGGGTGATCTCATGAGCGAGCAGGCCTCAAGCAACGAGCGCGACGAGCATGTGGTGCTGGGCAAGTTGACCAGCCCCTATGGCGTCAAGGGATGGCTCAAGGTCTACTCCCATACCAGCCCGATGGACGGCATCCTCGAGTACCCGGCGTGGGTGCTGAGGCAGGGTGATGCCCTGACGCGACATCGGTTGCTGCAGGGGCGGCGACAAGGCAAGGGGCTGGTGGTCCTGCTGGAAGGCATCGACTCGCGCGAAGCCGCCGAGCGTGCGGCCGGCGCCGAGATCCTGTTGCCCAAAGCGGAGCTGCCTGCGCTCGCCGGTGACGAGTATTACTGGTACCAGTTGGAAGGTCTCGAGGTCGTGACCCGTGAGGGCCTCGTCCTGGGTCGCGTCAAATACCTGTTCGAGACCGGCGCCAACGACGTGCTGGTGGTCCAGGGTGACCCGCAAGGGGAGCCGCCGGCCATCGACGACCGCGAGCGCCTGCTGCCCTTCCTGCCCGAAGAGGTGATCGTCGCGGTGGATCTGCCGGGAGGCAGCATGACCGTCGACTGGGATCCGACGTTTTGACCATCGAAACGGATGAGTCGCCGGGCATGTGGGTTGGCGTCGTATCGCTGTTTCCCGAGATGTTCGAGGCCATTGCCCGGCACGGCGTCACGGGGCGGGCGGTCAGTCAGGGGCGGGTAGCGCTGGAGTTCTGGAATCCGCGTGACTACGCCAGCGACCGGCATCGCACCGTGGACGATCGTCCCTACGGCGGTGGCCCCGGGATGCTGATGAAGGTCGACACCCTGCGCGCGGCCATCCACGCCGCCCGCAAGCGGGCGAGCGAGGCCACGGGGCAGCGGCCCAAGGTCATCTACCTGTCTCCCCAGGGGCGCAGGCTCGACCAGCAGGGCGTACGCGAACTGGCTTCCGGTCCCCCGCTGGTGGTGGTGGCCGGACGCTATGAAGGCATCGATGAGCGTATCGTGGAGAGCGACATCGATGAAGAGTGGTCGATCGGCGACTATGTGCTCAGCGGCGGCGAGCTGCCGGCCATGGTGCTGATCGACGCCGCGGCAAGACTGGTTCCCGGTGTGTTGGGGCACCACGATTCCGCGGTCGAGGACTCCTTCAACGAAGGGCTGCTGGATTGCCCGCACTATACGCGCCCCGAGGAGATCGACGGGCGGCGGGTGCCGGATGTGCTGCTAAGCGGCCATCATGGCGAGATCCGGCGCTGGCGGCTCAAGCAGTCGCTGGGGCGAACCTGGCTGAGGCGCCCCGACCTGCTGGAAGGCAGGGCGCTGGATGCCGAGCAGCAGGCGCTGCTCGAGGAGTTCATCGAAGAATACGCCTCGCCTACCAGGTAGATCGGGGCGGAGGTGCAGGACGCCGGCTCACGCTGAGCTCGCGGACTTGCGTCACCCATCATCTCCCGCGCTCTCGAGCCAGGCTCGAGCGCCGGGATCACGCACCGCTCTGCTTGTAATGAGCGGCGGTGCCGAACATTGAGGAGTTTACGTCATGAGCAGCAAGAACAAGGTGATCCAGGCGCTCGAAACCGAGCAGATGAGCAAGCAGGTGCCGGATTTCGCTCCGGGCGACACCATCGTTGTCCAGGTCAAGGTCAAGGAAGGCAACCGTGAGCGTCTGCAGGCCTTCGAAGGCGTGGTGATCGGCAAGCGCAACCGCGGCCTGAACTCCGCCTTCACCGTGCGCAAGATCTCCCACGGTGTCGGCGTCGAGCGCACCTTCCAGACCTACAGCCCGCTGGTCGACTCCATCGAAGTCAAGCGTCGTGGTGACGTGCGCCAGGCCAAGCTGTACTACCTGCGTGAGCGCAGCGGCAAGTCTGCCCGTATCAAGGAAAAGCTCTCCTGATCCGGGTTGGCTGACGGCGCTTGCGCGCCATCGCGAAGCCCCGCCACCGCTCACGCGGGGCGGGGCTTCGCTGTATTGGGCGATGACATGACACACGACCCTCAGTCCCTTGCCCTTGTCGAGACGTTCCTGGACGCCCTATGGCTCGAGCGCGGGGCGAGCGAGCATACCCTGGCGGCCTATCGCCGGGACCTGGAGGCCTGGTGCGCTCGCTTGGCGGAGGCGGGCGATACGCTGCTTGCGCCGGGCGCGGGCCTGCTGCCGACCTGGCTCGACGAGCGTCGTGCCGCCGGCTACCAGTTGCGCAGCAATGCCCGGTTGCTCTCCAGCCTGCATGGCTTCTACCGCTGGGCGCTGGCCGAGGAGCGTATCGAGCGCGATCCGCTGGCCGAGGTGCGCCTGCCACGGGTGAGGCCCAACCTGCCCGATACTCTCGAGGAGGACGAGGTGGAGCGCCTGCTCGCCGCGCCTGACCTTGCCACCGATATCGGCCTGCGTGACCGCGCCATGCTCGAGATTCTCTACGGCTGCGGCCTGCGTGTGTCGGAACTGGTGGGCCTCAGCGTGGATGCCGTCAACCTGCGCCAAGGCGTGGTGCGGGTGCGGGGCAAGGGCGACAAGGATCGACTGGTCCCACTGGGGGAAGAGGCCGTACACTGGCTGACGCGCTATCTGCGCAGCGCCCGTGGTGCGCTGATGAGCGACGTGACGCGGCCGGCGCTGTTTCCCGGGCGCGGCGACAACTGCATGACACGTCAGACCTTCTGGCATCGGATCAAGATCCACGCGCGCACGGCCGGTATCGCGCGACCGCTGTCGCCGCATACGCTGCGGCATGCATTCGCCACGCATCTGTTGAATCATGGGGCCAACTTGCGTGTCGTACAGCTGCTGCTCGGTCACAGCGACCTGTCGACCACGCAGATCTATACCCACGTTGCGCAGGCACGACTCGAAGCCCTGCATGCCGACCATCATCCTCGAGGCTGAATCATGATCGCGTTATCCCATCGTCTTGCCGGTTCCCTGTTTGCCCTGGCCGTTCCCCTTGCAGCGTTCCTGTTACCCGCCGCCGCCCTGGCCGATGGTGCCGAACGCCTGGCCGAGCGTCTGCAGGTCAGCGGCCAGTCGATGCCCGTTGCCAGTGTGCACGAGACGCCACTGGAGGGCTTCTATCAGGTGCGCCTGGAAACCGGCGAGGCGTTCTACAGCGATGCCGAGGGCAAGTTTTTTCTGGTCGGTGACCTCTACGAGAATGGCGAGGGTGGGCTGACCAACCTGACCGAGCAGTCGCGCAACGTGGAGCGCGCCGAGCAGCTCGCCCAGGTACCCGAGAGCGAGCGGGTCGTGTTTCGCGGCACCGGCGAGAGCCGTGCCACGCTCGTCGTGTTCACCGATACCACCTGCCCCTATTGCCGGCAGTTCCACGAGGAGGTGCCGGCACTCAACGAGATGGGCATCGAGGTGCACTACCTGGCATTTCCGCGTGCCGGTATGAATTCCCAGGGGGCCAGGATACTCGAGCAGGTCTGGTGTGCCGACAATCGCAGCGAGGCAATGAACGCGGGCAAGCGGCAGGAAGCGATTTCAGGTAGCGCCGACTGCGACAATCCGGTCGAGGATCAGTATCATCTGGGCATGGCCATGGGCGTGCAGGGCACGCCGGCCATCGTGTTGCCAGATGGACGGCTGGTGCCGGGCTACGTGCCAGCCGAACGCCTCGCCGACATGCTCGGCTTGGCAGAGTGATATAAGCGACGGCAGACCATGAGCTGCCGAATGCAACCGAATGCTGGACATTGACACCATCAGGGGAGCAGGACATTGAAACCGGTGAGAGTGGGAATCTGTGGTCTGGGTACCGTCGGCGGCGGCACCTTCAACGTGCTGACGCGCAACGCCGACGAGATTGCGCGGCGTGCCGGCCGCCCGATCGTCATCGAGCAGGTAGCGTTGCGCAGCACCAACCCGGAGTGCGACCTCACCGGTATCAAGACCACCAACGACATCTTCGAGGTGGCCCGCAACCCGGATGTCGACGTGCTCGTCGAACTGGTCGGCGGCTATGACGTGGCCCGCGAGCTGGTGCTTACCGCCATCGCCAATGGCAAGCACGTGGTTACCGCCAACAAGGCGCTGATCGCAGTGCACGGCAACGAGATCTTCAAGGCGGCCCACGAGCAGGGCGTGATCGTCGCCTTCGAAGCTGCCGTGGCAGGCGGCATCCCGGTGATCAAGTCGCTGCGCGAAGGGCTCGGCGCCAATCGTATCGAGTGGCTGGCCGGCATCATCAATGGCACCGGCAACTATATCCTCACCCACATGCGCAGCGAGGGGCGTGCCTTCGAGGACGTGCTCGCTGAAGCCCAGGCGCTGGGCTACGCCGAGGCCGACCCCACCTTCGATGTCGAGGGTATCGACGCCGCTCACAAGCTCACCATCCTGGCCTCGATTGCCTATGGCGTGCCGCTGCAGTTCGATAAGGCCTACACCGAGGGCATTTCCCGGGTGACGGCCGAGGACGTCGAGCAGGCCGACAACCTGGGCTATACCATCAAGCACCTGGGCATCTCCAAGCGCACCGAGCATGGGCTGGAGCTGCGCGTGCACCCGACGTTGATTCCCAAGGAGCGCCTGCTGGCCAATGTGCACGGCGTCAAGAACGCCATTGCCATCATGGGCGATGCCGTGGGCCCGACGCTCTACTACGGCGCCGGTGCCGGCTCCGAGCCGACCGCCTCGGCGGTGGTCGCCGATCTGCTCGACGTGGCCCGCGACATCACCACCGATCACCATTACCGCGTGCCCTACCTGGCCTTCAGCGGCATCGGCGAGGGAGACGGCGGCATGCCGATCCTGCCCATGGAGGACATCGTCACCGCCTACTACCTGCGACTGTTGGCAGTGGACCGCCCCGGGGTGCTGGCACGAGTGGCGACCATCCTCTCCGAGCAGGGTATCTCCATCGAGGCGCTGGTGCAGAAGGAGGCCACCGAGGGCGAGCTGGTGCCGATCATCCTGCTGACCCATAGCTGTCGCGAAAAGCAGATGAACGAGGCGATCCGCCATATCGAGTCGATGGCCGACATCGCCGGACCGGTCACACGGATTCGCGTCGAGTCGCTGGACGAGCAGGAGTAAAGGCATGCGCTACATCAGTACTCGCGGGCAGGCGCCTGCGCTCTCCTTCGAAGAGGTCGTGCTGACCGGCATGGCCAGTGACGGCGGGCTCTACGTGCCGGAGCAGATTCCCCAGCTCACGAATGAAGATCTCACGGCAATGGCCGGGCTCTCCTACGCCGAGATCGCCTTCCGCGTGATGAAGCCGTTCGTCAACGGCGAGATCGACGACGAGACGTTCCGCGGCATCGTGCGCGACGCCTACGCCACTTTCAGCCACGATGCCGTGGTGCCGCTCAACCAGCTCGACGCCAACCATTTCCTGCTCGAGCTGTTCCACGGCCCGACGCTGGCGTTCAAGGACGTCGCCCTGCAGCTGCTCGGCCGCATCCTCGACCACTTCCTGGCCAAGCGCGGTGAGCGCGCAGTGATCATGGGTGCCACCTCGGGCGATACCGGCTCGGCGGCGATCGAGGGCTGCCGCCACTGCGACAATCTCGACATCTTCATCCTGCATCCGCACAACCGCGTCTCCGAGGTACAGCGCCGCCAGATGACCTCGGTGCTGGCCGACAACGTGTTCAACATCGCCATCGAGGGCAACTTCGACGACGCCCAGGCCATGGTCAAGGCGAGCTTCGCCGACCAGGGCTTTCTCGACGGCACGCGCCTGGTGGCGGTGAACTCGATCAACTGGGCGCGCATCATGGCCCAGATCGTCTACTACGTGGCGGCCGGCGTGGCGCTGGGTGCGCCCCATCGCCAAGTCAGCTTCTGCGTGCCTTCGGCCAACTTCGGCAACGTCTTCGCCGGCTACATGGCCTACCGCATGGGCCTGCCGGTCAAGCAGTTCATCATTGCCACCAACGCCAACGACATCCTGCATCGCACGATTTCCGAAAACGATTTCTCCAAGCAGGAGCTCAAGGCGACCCTGGCGCCCTCGATGGATATCGTGGTGTCGTCCAACTTCGAGCGCCTGCTGTTCGAGGCCTACGAGCGCGACGGCCACGCCGTGGCGGCGCTGCTCGAGCGCTTCCAGTCCGAGCCAACGGCGCTGGCCGAGGCGCCGCTGGCCAGGCTGCGCAAGCTGTTCGCCAGCCATAGCGTCGATGACACCACCATCCTCGAGGTGATCCGCGAGGCGCACCATCGCACCAAGGAACTGCTCGATCCGCACACCGCCACCGGCTACCGTGCCGCCGAGCGTGCCCGGATCGATGCCGAGACGCCGATGATCACGTTGGCCACGGCCCACCCGGCCAAGTTTGCCGAGGCGGTGGTCAAGGCGGGCTTCCCTGGCGTGCCGCTGCCGCCGCACATGGACGACCTGCTGGAGCGGAAGGAGCGCTACACCGTGCTACCGGCGGAGCTGGCGAAGGTACAGGCGTTCGTTGCCGAGAACCGGCGGTAGGCATACGCTAACCGTCGCCGGTCGGCTCGGGGCTGATCCGGCGACAGGTCTATGCGGGGGCGCTGTGAACCCATCCCTGGGCGCTACCGATTCCATCCCTGGAGTCGGACCCCCGCTACGACCTGTCCCCGGCGCCCCTCGCATCGAGACCAGCCCGAGCGAGTGTCAGTGACGACAGTATCGTGCGAAGGTAGGTTCGGCGCCCTTGTGTAAGGCTATCCCGAGAAGCCGCACCGCGATTTCCATAAGTCGGCCGCAAAATCCGTCATGTAAAAGGAGCCACGCTTGGACGTGACCGCGCCGCCCGACCTGCACGCCCGGCTCAAGCCTCGACTGCTGCTGCGCCCACGCAATGAGGCGCTCTATACCCGCGCTCGCGCGGAAGGGCTGAGCGAACTTCAGGCTCGCGTGCTTGCCGGCCGCCTGCCCGATTACGACGGGGAGCTTGCGCCGCTCACCCAGCCCAGCCTGCGTTACCTCGAACATCCGGAGCGCCTGGCCGACGGCCGTCGCGCCGCAGAGCGTATCGCCCAGGCCGTAGTGGATGGCGAGCATATCGGCATCCTCACCGACTACGATGTCGACGGCATTACTTCCCACGTGGTGATCCGGCGCACCCTGGTGGAGCTTTTTGGCGTGCCGGAGTCGCGGCTGCACAGCCTGATCGGTCATCGCATCCACGACGGTTACGGCATCAGCCTGCCGCTGGTGGAGCGGACATTGGGGCTCAAGCCGCGGCCGAGCCTGGTGATCACTGCCGACTGCGGCAGCTCCGACGAGCCGCGCATTGCCCGGCTCAAGGCGGCGGGCATCGACGTGGTGGTGAGCGATCACCACGCCCTGCCGGTGGAAGGGCCACCGCCCTCGGCGCATGCCGTGGTGAATCCCACGCGCAATGACTGCCAATACCCGGATCGCACCATTGCCGGCTGCATGGTGGCGTGGCTTACGATGTCGCTCACGCGCAGCGTACTGATTGAATGGGGGGCGATTCCCGAGGCCACGCCCAAGCTCTCCGCCTGGCTCTCCTACGTGGCGCTGGGTACCGTGGCCGACTGCGTGTCGCTGGGGGCTAGCCCGGCCAACCGCGCGGTGGTCAGCCACGGCCTGGCGCTGATCAATCGCATGGAGGCTGCCTGCTGGCGCGCCATGGCGACACGCCTGGGCGAGGATAGCGTGCCATTTTCCGCCGAGACTCTGGCCTTCCAGATGGGGCCGCGGATCAACGCCCGCTCGCGCCTCGACGATCCCTACGCTGCGCTTCACTTCATGCTGGCCGAGGACGATGCCACCGCGATACGTCACCTGCAGACACTGGATGACGACAACCAGTCGCGCAAGGCGATCGAGGCGGAAATGGTGGAGGAAGCCCGGGCCCTGGCCATGCCGCAGCTCGAGGCCGACCAGCCGGCGCTGGTAGTGTTTCTCGACAGTGGCCATCCGGGCGTGCAGGGCATCGTCGCCTCGCGACTGGTGCAGTCCTATGGCCGCCCCGCTCTGGTGCTGACACCAGCGGCAGCGCCGGACATGCTCACCGGCTCGGGGCGTTCCATCGAGGCGCTGCACCTGCGCGATGCCCTGCAGCGCACCTTCGAACTCGCCCCCGAGGCGCTGCCACGCTTCGGCGGTCACCGTGGCGCGGCCGGGGTCGGCGTACCGGTCGACCGGTTGGAAATCTTCCGGACGGCCTTCCTTCAGGCGGTGGGCGAACAGTTGGGTGGTGCCGAGCTGTACCCCCACGTGCTGACCGATGGGACTCTCGTGCCTGAGCAGTTCCACCTGGCCACGCTGCTCGAGCTGGAGGCGCTGGGCCCTTATGGGCGCGAATTCGATGCGCCGCTGTTCGACGGGGAGTTCCTGGTCGAATCGATGCGTTCCGTGGGCGCCGACGGTACCCACCTTTCGATGCACCTTTCCACCGGGGCGACGAGCCTCAAGGCGATCTGGTTTCGCGCCCTCACGCCCGGCGAACTGCCGGCCTTCGCCCTGGGCGATCGGCTGCGCTGCGCCTACCGGCTCAACCGCAACCGCTGGCGCGGCCAGGAGTCGCTGCAGCTGATGGTGGAATACGCCGAGCCGATTGGCCGCTGACCGCCGGGGCGGCCGCGACACCGGCGACTGAGCTGAGTCAAGGAGGCAGGCGCCCGGGCTCGGTAGAATCCGGCTTCCTGCCCAGCGGTCGGCATACAAGCCCGACCAATGCGGCTAATCGAGCATCGCCTTCCTGTTGCAAGGTATTACGAATGGATCCACAAGATCTCCCCACCGACCCCCATCGCCCCTACGAGGATGTGATGGCCATGCTGGTGGGCACGCTGTTCGTCGCGCTCGGGGTGAGCTTCTATACTCAGGCGCTGCTGCTGACCGGCAGTACCGCCGGTATGGCCTTCCTGCTGCAGTACGCAACCGGCTGGCGCTTCGGCGTGTGGTTCTTCCTGATCAACCTGCCGTTCTACTACCTGGCGGTGAAACGCTTGGGCTGGTCGTTCACCCTACGCACCTTCGCCGCCATTGCCCTGGTATCGCTGTTCTCCGAGCTTACCGGCCGCTGGATCGCCTTTGATACCCTGAATCCGCTCTACGCCTCGCTGATGGGCGGTAGCCTGATCGGTATCGGCATGCTGGTGTTGTTTCGTCATCGCACCAGCCTCGGCGGCATCAACATCCTGGCGCTCTATCTGCAGGGCCGTTACGGCCTGCGCGCCGGCTACGTGCAGCTTGGCGTCGACGGGCTGATCATGTTCGCTGCTCTCCTGGTGCTGCCGCCGGATCGGGTCGGACTCTCGGTGCTGGGCGCCGTGGCGCTCAATTTGATCATTGCCCTTAACCACAAGCCCGGCCGCTACATGGGCGTGAGTTGAAAAGTGGCTGCGCTCGCCGGCTTTTCAGTAGTGCAGGCACGGTTCCTGTCAATAATTGGGCCAGACGCCCGGCGTGGCCAGCTCGATGAGGTGGCCGTCGGGGTCGCGGAAGTAGAGACTCTCGCCGCCGCGGGGCCAATGGGTGCGCCCCTCGATGGCAACGCCATGATCGTCGAGTTGGCGCTCCCACGCGGCCAGCTCGCGCTTGGTGATGGCGAAGGCGAGGTGGACCCGCCCCTTGCCGTCGTGGGGTGGAATGGTGCCCATGTCGTGAGGTAGCACCACGGTCTCCAGCGTCTCGCCTTGCAGGAACAGCAGCAACACCGAGCCGGCACCGGCATCGTAGGCAGTGAAACGATGGTCGGCATTGAAAGGCTCGAGCCCCATCACACCTTCGAAGAAGACCCGCGCCCGATCCATGTCGTCGACGTAGAGCGCGGTCTCCAGTACGCCGTTGAGCTTGGGCATGGCTTTCTCTCCCTCTGCCATATGTCTTTCAGCTTAGCAGGTGCTCCCTGTTTACCTGCCTGACGGGTCAATGCGGCTAGCGCTGTAGATGAGCAGAGATGCTGCGGCGCACAATGGAAAAGTTCAATGACTTAGACAAAATTGAAACTAAAGTATTAGCAAATCTCGCATTAAAACGAACGTTTGGCCTTGAACCAAGCGCATGTTTGGCGAAAACTGACTGGGTAGGGCACCGCTCCGGCTAGGGCGGAACAAACAACCAGCTCCAGCTCGCATCTGGAAGAGGACGTCGAGACATGCAGAACAAGTTCAACAGGATCACTTGGGCCGTGGCCATCGCCGCTGCCGCCTTCGCCAGCCAGGCCAACGCCGGCGGATACCAGATCAACGAGCAGAGCGTCAGCGGCCAGGGCTATGGCCATGCAGGGCGGAGCTCCAACGTCAACGACGCCACCATCGTCTTCGGCAACCCGGCGGGCATGTCCTTCCTCGACCGGGCGCAGCTGACCGCGGGCGGGACCTATCTGAACGTCAATAGCCGGATCCGCAATGCCGAAGCGAGTCGCTCCAACCTCCTTACTGGAGGGTTTGCTCAACCGGTTGACGGTTCCTCTGAAGGCGACATGGTGCCGGGTACGCTGATTCCCTTTGCCTTTTATGCTCATCCGGTGAACGAGCAACTGGCATTTGGTTTCGGTGTTTATGCACCGTTTGGTTCCAAGACCGAGTATGAAGACGGTTTCATTGGCCGCAACCTGGGGAACTATACCGAGCTAAGGGTGATGAGTGCCCAGCCGACGGTTTCGTATCGTTTCAACGACCAGTGGTCGATCGGTGCTGGCATAACTTATAACCGTGTCGATGGCGAGCTCCAACGCCAAGTGCCGCAGCCCGGTTTTGGCATGGCGGATCCTGACCAGGATCTGGACTCACGGGTGGAAGGGGATGACGATGCTTGGGGGTATAACCTGGGCATCATCTTCCAGCCGGCTCCTGAAACGACTCTTGGCCTGACTTACCGCTCGAAGGTCGATTACGACCTTACGGGTACCTATAGAGCAACCAATCCCGATGGCTCTGTCGCTACCAATCCCCTGACAGGCGCAGCGTTGGAGGACAACGCACGCTTGAACCTGGTGACGCCGGAAACCGTCAACTTCTCCGTGACCCAGCAGATGAGCGATCGCTTGAAGCTGATGGCGGGTGTCTCTTGGGCTCGCTGGAGTCGCTTCAATGAAATCCATGTAACGAACGATGCGGGCGACACGATCACCCGGGAGACTCAGAATTATTCGAATGCCTGGGCTTACGGTGTCGGCGGTGAATACCAGCTAAACCCACAGTTGGTCCTGCGTGCCGGTGTCACTCTCGATTCCACGCCCACCAACGACCAGTACCGTAGTGCGCGGATTCCCTCGGACGATCGCCGCATCTTCTCCATCGGCGCCGGCTGGACGCCCATGGAAAACCTGACGCTGGATTTTGCCTACTCTTATCTGACCGAGCGTAGTACACAAGTGGATCAATCGCGTACGGACCATGCTGGAACGATAGCGGAAACGGAGTTGGCGTACTCTGCCGACTACAAGAACGAAGCCCATGGCTTCGGTGCACAGCTGACCTATCGCTTCTGAGCCAGTCGAACGCTTGAACTGAAACAAGCCTGAGTACAAGGCCCGGCAATTGCTGGGCCTTGTGCGTTTTGGCATCGCTAAGCCGCCTGAGCGAGAAAGGCGGCCCACGTGTCGGAGTTTGCCGACGACACGGCTGGCGAGGATGCGCCGTAGCGGCGAGTTCGCTACAATAACCGCCTTTCCGTGCTGCCTGTGCCATGGGCCTTGGCCCGTGCCGTGGTGGCCGTTTTCCCAAGCGAATCAGGCGAGCGAGCCCATGCTGGAAACCAACCCCATTCACAACCTCATCAAGGACCTGTCCGAACGGACAGACGTCCTGAGGGGGTATCTTTGACTATGCCGAACGCAAGGATCGGCTAGAGGAAGTCTCCCGCGAGCTGGAGGACCCCAACGTCTGGAACGACCCCGACTACGCCCAGAAGCTCGGTCGCGAGCGTGCGTCGCTGGAGCTGGTGGTCGAGACCATCGACGAGCTCGACCAGGGCCTGGCGGACAGCCGCGACCTGCTCGAGCTGGCCGAGATGGAAGAGGACGAGGACACCGTTGCCGAGGTCCAGAAGGAACTCGACGGGCTTCAGGAGAGCCTGGCCAAGCTCGAATTCCGGCGTATGTTCTCCGGCGATATGGATGCCAACAACGCCTACCTCGACATCCAGGCCGGCTCCGGTGGCACCGAGGCCCAGGACTGGGCCAATATGCTGCTGCGCATGTACCTGCGCTGGTGCGAGCACCACGGCTTCAAGGCCGAGATCGTCGAGGTGTCTGCGGGTGAAGTGGCGGGCATCAAGTCGGCGACCATTCACGTACAGGGCGATCACGCCTTCGGCTGGCTGCGCACCGAGACCGGCGTGCACCGCCTGGTGCGCAAGAGCCCGTTCGATTCCGGCGGCCGTCGCCATACCTCCTTTGCCTCCGTGTTCCTGTCGCCGGAGGTGGACGACAACTTCGAGGTCGAGATCAACCCGGCGGACCTGCGCACCGACACCTATCGCTCCAGCGGCGCGGGCGGCCAGCACGTCAACACTACCGATTCGGCGGTACGTATCACCCACGAGCCCACCGGCATCGTAGTGGCTTGCCAGAGCCAGCGCAGCCAGCACGCCAACCGCGACTTCGCCATGAAGCAGCTCAAGGCGAAGCTGTGGGAGCACGAGATGCAGAAGCGCAATGCCGCCAAGCAGGAGGCGGAGGATGCCAAGTCCGACATCGGCTGGGGCAGCCAGATCCGCTCCTACGTACTCGATGACCAACGGATCAAGGACCTGCGGACCGGCGTGCAGACCAGCAACTGCGACCGGGTGCTCGACGGCGACCTGGATGCCTTCATCGAAGCCAGCTTGAAACAAGGCTTGTAGCCTCGGGTTTCGAGCCACGGGTCGCGAGCGGTAGCCAGTCCGCTTGCGCCCGTGGCTCGGGGCTCCCCGCCCGTAGCGAATTCTTAACAGGTAACGACATGGCCAACCAGAGCTCTTCCCCGGATAGCCTCCAGATCGACGAGAACCGCCTGATTGCCGAGCGCCGGGCCAAGCTGGCGGCGCGGCGTGAGCGTGCCGCCGAGAATGGCGGCAGCGCCTTCCCCAACGACTTCCGCCGCGACAGCCTGGCGGCCGACCTGATCGACGAGCTGGGCGAAAAGGACAAGGCGGAGCTCGAAGCGTTGAATCGCCCGGCGGCGGTGGCCGGGCGCATCATGCGCAAGCGCGGCCCGTTCCTGGTAATCCAGGACCCCAGCGGGGTCATCCAGCTTTACGTCGACAAGAAGGGGCTGCCGGAAGAGACGCTCGAAGACATCAAGGGCTGGGATATCGGCGACATCGTGGCCGGCCGCGGCCCGGTACACAAGTCGGGCAAGGGCGACCTCTACGTGATGATGGAAGAGGCCAAGCTGCTGACCAAGAGCCTGCGCCCGCTGCCGGACAAGTTCCACGGTCTGACCGACATGGAGGCGCGCTATCGCCAGCGCTATGTCGACCTGATCATGAACCCCGATTCGCGCCGTGTGTTCGAGACCCGCGCCGGCGTGATCAGCGCCATGCGCCGCTTCTTCGAGGAGCGTGGCTTCATGGAGGTGGAGACCCCCATGCTGCAGCCGATTCCCGGCGGTGCCACCGCGCGGCCCTTCGTCACGCACCACAACGCGCTCGACATCGACATGTACCTGCGCATCGCGCCGGAGCTCTACCTCAAGCGCCTGGTGGTGGGCGGCTTCGAGAAGGTCTTCGAGATCAATCGCAACTTCCGCAACGAGGGGCTTTCGACGCGCCATAACCCCGAGTTCACCATGGTCGAGTTCTACCAGGCCCACGCCAATCATCATGACCTGATGGATCTCACCGAGGAGATGCTGCGCACCATCGCGCTCAAGGTGCTGGGTACTACCACGGTGGTCAACACCGTGCGCAATGCCGAAGGCGAGATCCTAGAGACCTACGAGTACGATTTCGGCAAGCCGCTCAAGCGTATCAGCGTGTTCGACTCGATTCTCGAGTACAACCCGGACATCCACGCCGACGCCCTGGCCGACGAGGCGGCGGCTCGCCAGATCGCCGAGCGCCTGGACATCGACGTCAAGGATGGCTGGGGCCTGGGCAAGATCCAGATCGAGATCTTCGAGAAGACCGTCGAGCACCGCCTCAAGGACCCGACCTTCATCACCGACTATCCCACTGAGGTGAGCCCGCTGGCGCGGCGCAACGACCGCGACCCGTTCGTCACCGAGCGCTTTGAGTTCTTCGTAGGCGGGCGCGAAATCGCCAATGGCTTCTCCGAGCTCAACGACGCCGAGGATCAGGCTGAGCGCTTCCGCGCCCAGGCGGCGGAGAAGGAGGCCGGCGACCTCGAGGCGATGTATTACGACGCCGACTACGTGCGCGCACTGGAGTACGGCCTGCCGCCCACTGCCGGTGAGGGAATCGGCATCGACCGCCTGGTGATGCTGTTCACTGACAGCGCTTCGATCCGGGATGTGCTGCTGTTCCCGGCCATGCGCCCAGAGGTGGACTGAAGGGGCTGCGCTTCGGCCCGGCAAGCCGCTGAAGCGACGGGGCATGCCTTCGAGGAGGCGCACCGAGCCCATCCCTGGGAGCTACCGGCGCCATCCATGGCGCCGGACCTCCTCTCTGGCATTCCCCCGTCGCGTTACCTCTTCTGACGGATCAAGCCCGGGCCTCTCGGTGTCGACCCGGCGGAAGTATTGGTAAGCGGCGGCGCTAGCGCCCATAATGATCACCGTTTCGACGTCGAGGAGACCGCGATGAAACTGCTCAACCGCTCCGCCCTGAGCGTCAGGCCGACCCGGCATTTCGTGGACTGGATCAACGCGCTGGAACCCACCATGGGGGAGGACGACCTCACCCTGGCCGACGTCGAACGCGAAAGCACCGTCTACCTCATCCCCGAGATGGACACCCCCGAGGCGCTGGAAGCTTTCGTGCGCGAGCGCTATCTCGAGATTCTCGAGACCGAGTTGCGCGCCTGGGAAGAGGACGAGCGCCAGTGGCCCGAGGCCGTGGACTGGGCGCTGTTCCAGCGTTTCCTGCAGGTCGAGCACAGTTACCTGGCGATCGATCTGGATGACGAGACGGCGCTGGAGATCTCCGAGGTCGACGACTCGCTGCTATTGGAAACCGATCAAGACTGATTCGCTTCCCTCGTTGATTTTCGGGAACCGGCTGCGGCCGGTTTTCTCGTTACGTACCCTGCAGTGATGGAAACAGGATGAGCCGACTCTTCTCCACCCGGCCCGGCGATGACGGCCTGCCGGGTCCCGAGCGTCGCCTGGCGGTACTGGCGCTGATCCTCGGTACCCTGATGGCCGTGGTGGACGTCACCATGATCAACATCGCGCTGCCCTCCATCGCGCGCGATCTCGAGGTCTCTGCCGCCAGGACGGTCTGGGTCACCAACCTCTTCCAGATCGTCTGTGCCGCCTTTCTGTTGGTATGCGCCTCCTTCAGCGAGATGATCAGCCGTCGGCGACTCTACGTGACAGGGCTCGGGCTTTTCGTGCTGGCATCGCTGGGCGCGGCGCTGTCCCGCAGCCTGGAATGGCTATTGGTATTCCGCGCCCTGCAGGGACTGGGCGCGGCGGCCACCCTCTCCATCGGTCCTTCGCTCTACCGCTCGATCTTCCCCACACGGCTGCTGGGCAGCGCGTTGGGGCTCTCCGCCATGGTGGTGGCGGGTGGTTACGCCGCCGGCCCGGCGCTGGGAGGCGTGGTGCTGTCATTGGTCAGTTGGCCCTGGCTGTTCGCCCTGCATCTGCCCCTGGGGATCGTTTCGCTGTGGCTGGCGTGGCGCGCGCTCCCTCGCGAGAGGGGGCGGCGCGGCGGCTTCGACGGTCGCGGTGCCTTGGGCTCGGTAGTCATGCTGGGGAGTTTTTTCCTGGCCATGGATACCCTGGGGCACGGCGCGCCGCTGTGGCAGGCGCTGGCCTGGCTGGCGCTCAGCGTGATCACTGGCTGGCTGTTCCTGCCCCGCCAGCGGCGGGCCAGCCATCCGCTACTGCCGCCGAGGCTGTTTCAGGTGCCGCGCTTCCGCCTGGCGGTCTCCGCCTCTGGGCTCGCCTTCGTCGGCCAAGGGCTCGCCTTCGTCGCGCTGTCGTTCCTCTACCAGCAGGAGATGGGCTTCTCGCCGTTGCACACTGCCTGGCTGTTCACGCCTTGGCCGCTCGCCATCATGCTGGTCGGCCCGATTGCCGGTCGCCTGGCCGACCGCGTGAACCCCAGCGTCATGGCGAGCCTGGGGCTGGTGCTGCTGATGCTGGGGCTCGCTTCGCTGGCCCTGCTGCCGCAGGATGCCGGCATGCTGGACAGCCTGTGGCGTACGGCCTTGTGCGGCATCGGCTTCGGGCTGTTCCAACCCCCCAACAACCGAGAGATGATGACCAGCGCCCCGCGGGAGCTGACCACCAGCGCCTCGGGCGTGCTCAGCACCACGCGCACCGTGGGGCAGTCGCTCGGCGTGGCGCTGGTCGGCGCCTTCCTGGCGGCCAGCGCGCCAGTTCAGGCCACACTGTGGGCTGGCTGGCTGCCTGGCCTGCCTGCTGGCACTGGCAGCCAGCCTGGCGCGGGTGTCGCTGGCCGGGGCTGCCCGGACGGGCGATGGCGAAGAGGCGCCCCGGGTGCAGTCGTCGAGCAAGCGAGTACAATGAACCTCACATCCATGATCGAGGAGCCCGAATGAGCATTCAGGCCGTCATCGAAGAGAAGTTGCAGGCCCTCGAACCCACCTTTGTCGCGGTGGAGAACGAGAGCCATCGACATGCCGTGCCCGCGAACTCCGAAACTCATTTCAAGGTCACGGTGGTGTCCGAACATTTTCTGGGACTGATGCCGGTGAAGCGTCATCAGCGCCTCTATGCGCTGCTCGCCGACGAGCTGGCGGGGCCGGTGCATGCCCTGGCCCTGCACCTCTATACACCGCAGGAGTGGGCCGCCCGCGGCGAGGCTCGGCCCGATTCCCCCAATTGTCGTGGCGCCGGCGCGTGACCACCGAGCCGCAGCGTCTTCAGTACCTGGAGGCGATGGGACTGACCGCCTGGGTCGCTCGCTTCCAACTGCCCCATGCGCGGCCGACGGAGGCCTGCGAGTGGGAGTTGCCCGAGCGGCCTGTCGCTCCACCTCCTGCCGAGCGCCTGCATGCCCTGCTGGACGAAGCCGGCAGCGTGGCACGCCAGGCGCCTCCGGCAGAATCGGCGGCGGAGCCACCGCGGGCGACGTCACCCGGACGCGCCCGCCAGCTGCTGGGTATCACGCCCTCCCACGAAGAGGCCCAGCAGCCGGTAGGCGAGGAAGCGACACCCACGGAAACGAGACCGGTTCGAGAGCCGCTGCGTTTCGTTCTGCAGGTGGGATGCCTGGGTGGGCGCTGGCTGGTAATCGTGCCGCAGGAGACCGCGCCGGACGCCATTCAGAGTCTACTGCTGGACAATCTGCTCAAGGCAGCAGCGATCGACATCGAACAGCCGCCGGCATTCGAGGCGTATCGCTGGCCGCCGATGGAAAATCTACCTGCCGAGGCACCGCTGGAAGAGGCGCGTGAAGGACTCCAGGCTTTCGTCGAGGGCACGCGCAGGCGCGGCTGGTCGCCGGAAAGAGTGTTGGTCTTCGGCCGGGACGACACCTTGGATCGTCTGCTCGACATGCGCGAGGGGCGGGCCGAGCTGCTTGGGTTGCCCGGTTGGCAGGGCCCCGCCCTGGCTGAACTGGTGCAGAGCGCCGCGGCCAAGCGCGCGCTGTGGCCCACCCTGCTGGAATGGCGGCGGGCCTGGTCGCAGCAAGAGAGCAAGGTCGATGGCTGAGGTCGATATACGTCGGCTGGAGGCCGCCGATCTGGAGCGCCTGGCGGCGCTGGAAGGCAACCAACCGCGACCTTGGACGCGCAGCCAGCTCGAGGCCATGTTGAATGACACCGACTGCTGCGTACTGGGAGCCGAGGTGGCGGAGGGGCTCGCAGGCCATGCCGTGGTCGTCAGGCTGCCTTTCGAGGCCGAACTGCAGGCCATGCTGGTAACACCCGCCATGCGACGGCGCGGCCTGGCTGCAGCGCTGCTTGAAGCGGTGATCGAGCAGAGTCGAAGCTGGGGCAGCGAGCGGCTACTGCTCGAGGTCAGGGCGGGCAACGAGGCCGCCATCCAGCTCTACCGCCGCGCAGGCTTCAGCGAAGACGGGCGGCGGCGCGACTATTACCCGCCGCTTTATGAGGTAGCCGACGCGAGCAGGGAGGATGCCATTCTGATGTCGCGTCTGCCTTGAGGCAGGGCGGAAGGGCTCAGCCTCTCTCGGTTTCCACCTCATCGAACTTGCCCAGCAGCGCGGTCAGGCGGCGCTCCCACTCCTCGCGCTCCTGCTTTAGCCGGCTGTTCTCCTCGCGCAGTTCCTCGGCCTCCATCTTCAGCAGCTCCAGGGCCTCGACGGCACTGGCCACTTTCTGTTCGAGCCGGTTGAAGAGTTCGGTGCTCATCGTGTTCTCCTGAAATGACATCCTGCCGGGGCGGGCCCCTGCCCGCGCTGAAATCCGTTGCGCAGCGTAACGCCGAGGGCCGCGGCTGGGCAAGCGTAGCCGAACGGCGACGCCCTGGGCTCAGTGGCCAGATGCCGCCAAGCGGCGGTAGAGCCGACCGGTGCTGTCGCCGGCGCGTACTTCGCGATGCAGCGACCAGGTGGCGGGAACTCGCACCTCGAGTGCCGTTTCGGTCTCCAGGTAGATCCAGGCATCCGGCGTCAGCCAGCCCTGCTCGAGCCGTTCGCAGCAGGGCTCGGCCAGGCCTTGGCGAAATGGTGGGTCGAGGAAGACCAGTGAAAAGGGGGGGATGTCGGCAGGGCCTGCGGCGAGGAGGACTAGGGCATCGCCGGCATGCACCCGGCCCCGCTCATCGGCGCCCAGGGTTTCCAGGTTGGCTGCAAGGCTGTGGGCGACTCGGACATCGCGCTCGACGAACAGCGCCTCGGCCGCTCCGCGAGAGAGCGCCTCCAGGCCCAGGGCGCCGGTGCCGGCGAACAGGTCTAGCACCCGCGCGCCCGGCGTGGTTGCGGCCAGCCAGTTGAACAGCGTTTCGCGAACCCGGTCGGGTGTGGGGCGCAGGCCGGGGCTGTCGAGTACCGGTAACAGCCGGCGGCGGAACTCGCCGCCAATGATGCGCAGGCGGCCGCTGCCTTGGGGCGAGCGAGCGCCGGAGCGCGAACGAGAGGGGGGGCGGCGACGTGTCATGCGGTCGAATTGTACCTGTCGGCTTGTCCACAGTCATGATGCGCGGTGTTAGGATGTAGCGATCATTCACCCGTGAGGCTGAATCCCCCCATGTTCGGTTTTTTCAAGCGCAAGAAACAGGAAGAGCAGCAAGAGCAATCGACTCGGCCCGAAGAAGAGGAGGGCTTGAGCGAGAAGTCGCCTGAAGAGGATGCGCCCGCGGAAGAGACTGCGGTCGACCCCGTCCGCCAGGAAGCGGCGCCCGCCGAGCCTGATGTCGTCGACGCGCCGCGACCCGAGGAGCGCGCCATGGCCGGCCCCGCGGCGGATGAGGCGCTTGAGCGGACCGAGGCGGTCGATGAGGTCGGAAAGGAGGAAGAGAACGCGGTGCTGCGCCAGGAGGCGCTGGTGCCCGAGTCGGAGGTCGAACCGGAGCCTGAACCGCCTGCACCCGAGCCTGAGCCCGCCCGTACCCCGCTGCAGGAGAAGCCTGGCGCCGAGAAGAGGGGCTGGTTCGCCCGCATTCGCTCGGGGCTGGGAAAGACCCGCGCCAACCTCACCGAAGGCGTCGCCGGGCTGTTCCTGGGCAAGAAGCAGATCGACGATGAGCTGATCGAGGATCTCGAGACCCAACTGCTGATGGCTGACGTGGGCATCGAGGCGACCACCGAGATCATCGACCGCCTGACCGAGCGCGTCTCACGCAAGGAGCTCAAGGATCCCCAGGCCCTCTATCGAGCGCTGCAGGATGAGCTTGCCGTGATGCTCGACGCCGTGGCCAAGCCGTTGGCACTGCCGGCCAAGGGCGATGGCCCCTTCGTGATCCTGATGGTGGGGGTCAATGGGGTGGGCAAGACCACCACCATCGGTAAGCTGGCTCAGCGCTTCCAGCGCGAAGGGCGTAGCGTGATGCTGGCCGCCGGCGACACCTTCCGCGCCGCCGCGGTGGAGCAGCTCAAGATATGGGGCGAACGCAACAGCGTGCCAGTCATCGCACAGCACACCGGTGCCGATAGCGCATCGGTGATCTACGACGCGGTGGCCGCGGCCAAGGCACGCAAGGTCGACGTGCTGATTGCCGATACTGCCGGGCGCCTGCACAACAAGGGGCACCTGATGGAAGAGCTCAAGAAGGTGCACCGGGTGATGGGCAAACTCGACGACAGCGCGCCCCACGAGGTGATGCTGGTGCTCGACGCCGGCACCGGCCAGAACGCGCTGTCCCAGGCCAGCACCTTCAACGAGGCGGTACCGGTCACCGGCATTACCCTGACCAAGCTCGACGGTACCGCCAAGGGCGGCATCATCTTCGCCCTGGCCAAGCAGCTCGGCACGCCGATCCGCTTCATCGGCGTGGGCGAAGGGCTCGACGACCTGCGCCCCTTCGAGGCTCGCGATTTCGTCGATGCGCTCTTCGACCAGGGCGACGAGGGAGCCGCCGCCGCGCCATGATCCTCTTCGAGCATGTGGGGAAGCGCTATGGCGGGCGTTTCGATGCGCTGGCCAATATCGACTTTCGCGTACGGCGTGGCGAAATGGTCTTCCTCACGGGCCACTCCGGCGCCGGCAAGAGTTCCTTGCTGCGCCTGGTCATGCTGCTGGAGCGGCCGACACGGGGGCGCATACTGGTGGCGGGGCACGACATCGGGCGCCTGCACCCCAGCCAGGTGCCGTTCTACCGTCGCCAGATCGGCGTGGTGTTCCAGGATCACCAACTGCTGTTCGACCGTTCCATCTTCCATAACGTGGCACTACCGCTGGAGATTCGTGGATTCGATCCGCGCGAGGCCGGCCGCCGGGTGCGCGCGGCGCTGGACAAGGTCGGCCTGCTGCATCGGGAGAAGGCGCTGCCCATCGAGCTCTCCGGCGGTGAGCAGCAGCGCGTGGGCATCGCCCGGGCGGTGGTCAACAAGCCCTCGCTGCTGCTGGCCGACGAGCCCACCGGTAACCTCGATCCGCAGCTCTCCGCCGACATCATGGCGCTTTTCGAGGACTTCAACCGCATCGGTACCACGGTGATGATCGCCAGTCACGACCTGGCGCTGATCGCTCGCCTGCGCCACCGTGTGCTGCGTCTGCGCGAGGGGCGCCTGGTCGCTGACGAGGAGGCGGCATGAGCCGGCAGCCTCCTGCCCCGCCGCGTGGCGCACGCACCCAGCGCACCCGCTCCTCGAGCCGTTTTCGTGGCTGGCTGCGTCACCATCGCGCCATGTGCCTCGACAGCGCCCGCCGTCTGCTGCGCGCCCCCATTGGCAGCCTGCTCACCATGCTTGCCATCGCCATCGCCCTGGTGCTGCCGGCGGCGCTGTGGCTGGCGCTGGACAGCGCGCGCCTGCTCGATGCCGAACTCGACGAGAGTGCCACGCTCACCGTTTATCTGTCCCACGGTGTCGACGAGGCCCAGGCCGGGCGAATCGACGAGGCGGTGGCGGCACATGAGGGTGTGGCGCGCACCCGGCTGATCAGTGCCGCCGAGGGTATGGCGGAATTCCAGCAGGCGCTGGGCCTGGCCGATGCACTGGGGCGGCTCGAAGACAATCCGCTGCCGGCGAGTATCGTAGTGGTGCCCCTGGATCCGTCACCTGAGGCGGTTCGACGGCTGGCCGATTCGCTGGAGGAAGTGTCCGGTATCGATGAGGCCCGCCTCGACCTGGCCTGGCTCGAACGCCTGCGCCACCTGGCCGAGCTGGGCAGCCGCCTGGCCCTGGCGCTGGGGATACTGTTCGGCCTGGGTGTGCTGCTGATCGTGGGCAACACCATACGCCTGGCGGTGGAGAGCCGCCGCCAGGAGATCGAAGTGGTGATGTTGATCGGGGCCACCCACGCCTTCGTGCGCCGCCCTTTTCTCTACAGCGGCGCCTGGTACGGCCTCGGTGGCGGCCTGCTCGCTTGGGGGTTGCTGGGGCTCGGCAACCAGTGGCTGACGGTACCGGTCAGCGCTCTCGCCGCCAGCTACGGCGCCTCCTTCACGCTGCCCCAGCTAGGCCCCGAGGGCTCGGCAACGCTGCTGTTGTGCAGTACACTATTGGGCTGGCTGGGAGCTTGGATCGCCGTAAGCCGTCACCTCGCGGAGGTTCGGCCGCGATAAGAAGCCGCGCTGCGACGCCCTGTCGCCGTTGTTGCGCTAGCGACCGCGATCGGCATCTGCCACGCTGTCGACAGCAGGAAGGGAACGTTATCGATTATCGCCCGTCTAAGCAGGCGGTTGAAAAGTATATTAGGTTTTCAAGGAGACAACCTGCAATGAGCACCAGTCTTCTGCCGGTGGGCCAGCTCTCGCCGGGGCATGACCTCAACGGGTACATCCAGGCGGTCAATGGCATTCCCATGCTTACCGCCGAGGAAGAGCGCGAACTCGCCTTTCGCCTTCACGACGAGGGCGATCTGGAGGCGGCGCGTCGTTTGGTGCTGTCGCATCTGCGCTTCGTCGTCCATATCGCGCGCAGCTATTCCGGCTACGGTCTGCCCCAGGCAGACCTGATCCAGGAAGGCAATGTGGGCCTGATGAAGGCCGTCAAGCGCTTCGACCCCAACCAGGGGGTGCGCCTGGTCTCCTTCGCCGTGCATTGGATCAAGGCAGAGATCCACGAGTTCGTGCTGCGCAACTGGCGCATCGTCAAGATTGCCACCACCAAGGCCCAGCGCAAGCTGTTCTTCAACCTGCGCAGCGCCAAGAAGCGCCTGGCCTGGCTCAACAATGCCGAAGTCGACGCCATCGCCCGCGACCTTGACGTCAAACCGGAAGTGGTGCGCGAGATGGAAGGCCGCCTGGCGGCTCACGATGCCGGCTTCGACGCTTCCCCGAGCGAGGACGAGGACTCCGCCTACCAGGCGCCGGTCCACTACCTGGACGATGACGGCTCCGATCCTGCCGTTCAGCTCGAGGATAGCGACTGGGAGGATGACGCCAGCCGCCGCTTGAAGATGGCCCTCGAGGCGCTGGACGAGCGCTCCCGCGACATACTCCAGCGTCGCTGGTTGGCCGACGACAAGGCCACGTTGCACGACCTGGCCGATGTCTATGGCGTCTCCGCCGAGCGTATCCGACAGCTCGAGAAGAACGCCATGAAGAAGATTCGCCATCAGTTGGGCGATACGCTGGCCGCGTGACCGGTGAGCCGCCCACAACGAGAAAGCCCCGGCCTTGGCCGGGGCTTTCTCGTTGTGGGCGCGCCTCAGGCGGTCTGCGTGACTGGCTGGCGCATCAGCTGCGACGAGAGCAACGCCCACTGCTCCTCCCAATGCTCGGTGGGGCGGCGCTGGAAGTCGCTGCGCACGTACTGCGAGATGCGCCCCTCGGCCACGGCGACCAGCAGGTTGGCGGTAGCCGAGACCGTCAGCACGGGGCGTAGGCGTTCACGCAGCTCCGCTTCGCGCAGGACCTGCTTGAGCTGGGTTTCCAGGCGCTCGAAGAGCTGATGAATGCGCAGCCTGAGCCGGGCAGTCTCGCCGGTCAGCACGTCGCCTTCGAGAAGGCGCGACAGCCCGGGGTTCTTCTCGGCGAAGGCCAGCAGCAGGGTGAGGATCTGGCCGCAGCGCGACACGGCGTCGGGAAAGTCCTCGAGTATGCGGCTGATACGCTCGAAAAGCGTCTCCTCGATGAATTCGATGAGGCCCTCGAACATGCGGGCCTTGCTCGGGAAATGGCGGTATAGCGCGGCTTCGGAGACGCCCACCTGGCGCGCCAGCGCCGCAATGGTGATGCGCTTGCCGCTATCCTCCTCCAGCATCAGGGCGAGCGACTGCAGGATCTGCTCGCGCCGGCTGGTTGGTTGCGTTGCCTGCGTCATGTCGATGTTTGTCTTCTGGTTATTGGAATGGCCCGGGGCGGCTGGCCTCAGGCGCTGTCGTTCCCTTGCCGTTCGGCATCGGTGATCAGGGTGCCGACGCCCGCATTGGTGAAGATCTCCAGCAGTGTGGCGTGAGGCACGCGGCCGTCGATGATATGCGCACTTCTCACGCCGCCCTTCACGGCGTCCAGTGCGCAGCGGATCTTGGGCAGCATACCACCATGGATGGTGCCGTCGGCGATCAAGGCATCCACTTGGGCGGTAGTGAGGCCGGTGAGCACCTCGCCCTCGGCATTCATCAGCCCGGCCACGTTGGTCAGCAGCATCAGTTTCTCCGCGCCCAGCGCCTCGGCTATCTTGCCCGCCACCAGGTCGGCGTTGATGTTGTAGCTGTTGCCCTGGGCATCGACCCCGATGGGGGCGATCACCGGAATGAAGTCGCGTTCGGCGAGCATCTCGATCAGGTCGGTGGAGATGTGCTCGACCTCGCCTACGTGGCCAATGTCGATGATCTCGGGGGCGGTCATCTCGGGCGTCTTGTGCTCCACCTTGAGTTTCCGCGCGCGGATCTGCGCGCCGTCCTTGCCGGTGAGGCCGATCGCCTTGCCGCCGCACTGGTTGATCAAGTTGACGATGCCCTTGTTGACCAGCCCGCCGAGCACCATCTCCACCACGTCCATGGTCTGCGAGTCGGTGACCCGCATGCCGTTGACGAAGCGCGACTCGATCTTCAACTTGCCCAGCAGGTCGCCGATCTGCGGCCCGCCGCCGTGCACCACCACCGGATTGATGCCCACCTCCTTCATCAACACCATGTTGCGGGCGAAGGAGTCGATCAGGGTGTCCTCGGTCATGGCGTTGCCGCCGTACTTGACGACGACAGTCTTGCCGGAGAAGCGCTGGATGTAGGGAAGTGCCTCGGAGAGCACTTCCACTACCAGTCGCGGGTCACGAGTCGTTTCGGTCATGGTCCTTCCTTAAAGGAGTCGAAAACGCCGCCGTCAGCTCGGCAGCGTCAGCGCCGGGTCGACCTGTTGCAGGGCGGCGGCGAAACGATTGCGGATGCGCTCGAGGGCCGCATCGCTCTTGCCCTCGAAGCGCAGCACCAGCACCGGCGTGGTGTTGGAGGCACGGCACAGGCCCCAGCCGTCGGGGTAGTCGACGCGGATGCCGTCGAGGGTGGTCTTGACGCCATCGTCACCGAAGTCGCCCTCGCGGGCCAGCTTCTCCACCAGGTCGAACTTGTTCTCGTCGGTCACGTGGACGTTGATCTCGGGCGTGCCGATGTCCTGCGGGTAGCGGGCGAAGAAGGTGTCGGCGTCCTCATCCTGCTTGGACAGGATCTCGAGCAGCCGGGCGGCACCGTAGAGGCCATCATCGAAGCCGTACCAGCGTTCCTGGAAGAAGATATGGCCGCTCATCTCACCGGCGAGCAGAGCCCCGGTCTCCTTCATGCGTGCCTTGATCAGCGAGTGGCCGGTGCGCCACATCTCCGGCGTGCCGCCGGCCCGCTCGACGACACCTGCCAGGTTGCCGGTGCACTTGACGTCGAAGATCACCCGGGCACCTGGGTTGCGCGACAGCATGTCCTCGGCGAAGGCCATCATCAGGTGGTCGGGGTAGATCAGCTTGCCGCTCGGCGTGACCACGCCCAGGCGATCACCGTCGCCATCGAAGGCCAGGCCGATGTCGGCGCCGGTCTCCTTCACCGTGCGGATCAAGTCCTGCAGGTTTTCGAGCTTGCCGGGGTCAGGGTGATGGTTGGGAAAGTTGCCGTCGATTTCGGCGAACAGCGGCACGGTCTCGGCGCCGAGCTGCTCGATCAGCTTCGGCCCCAGCTCCCCGGCCACGCCGTTGCCGCAGTCGACCACCGCCTTGAGCCGGCGCTCGAGCTTGACGTCGCCGACGATGCGCTCGAGGTAGGCGGCGCGCAGGTCGTCCTGGCGCACACTGCCCTGGCCTTCGGCCAGGTCGCCGGTCTCGATGCGCCGGTAGAGCGCGGTGATCGCCTCGCCGGAGAGGGTCTCTCCGCCCAGCACGATCTTGAAGCCGTTGTAGTCCGGCGGGTTGTGGCTACCGGTTACCATCACGCCCGAGGCGGTGCCTTCGAGCACGTGGGTGGCGAAGTAGAGCACCGGGGTGGGCACCATGCCGATATCGACCACGTCGCGCCCGGCTGCGGTCAGGCCGCGCATCAGCGCTTCGCTGAGCCGGGGGCCGGAGAGGCGGCCGTCGCGGGCGACCACCACGGTGGATTCATTGCGGGCAGCGGCTTCCGAGCCGATCGCCCGGCCGATCATCTCGACGGTTGCCTCGGTCAGGGTATCGTCGACGATGCCGCGGATGTCGTAGGCGCGGAAGATGGAGGCCGGTACGCTGCTGTTCGTGACTTGGCTCATAGCGGTTCCTTGTCAGACAGGTGTGGGTTCATGTGCCAGGTTGCGAAAACGCTGCCAGGCGGTTCCTTCCCTGGAACGGCAGGCAGCGGTGCGTCAAGCGTCAGTGGCGGCCCGAGCTGCCGAAGCCGCCTTCGCCGCGGAGGCTGGCCTCGAAGCTGTCGACGACCTCGAGCTCGGCCTGGACCACCGGTACCAGCACATACTGAGCCAGGCGCTCGAACGGCTCCAGTACGAAGGCAGTGTTGCCGCGATTCCAGGTCGAAATCATCAACTCGCCCTGATAGTCGGAGTCGATCAGCCCTACCAGGTTGCCGAGCACGATGCCGTGCTTGTGGCCGAGACCCGAGCGCGGCAGGATCAGGCCGGCAAGGCCCGGGTCGCCGATATGAATGGCAAGCCCGGTGCGGATCAGCTCGCACTGGCCAGGCTCGAGGGTCAGTGGTTCGTCGAGCAGGGCCCGCAGATCCATCCCGGCCGAGCCCAGTGTGGCATAGCGGGGCATGTAGTCGTGCAACCGCTCGTCGAGGAGCTTGACTTCCAGTCGCGGTCTGGCAGTGGGCCTGGCTTGTGGGGTATCGGGCATGATCGTTCCGTCGGTTTCGCTAATGGTCTGGGTCAAGGGCCGGGGCTTGGGCCGGCGTTCAGTGCACGGGGTGCGAAGCCACGCAGCCGAGGGCGCGCTCGATCACTGCCCTGGCGAGCTGGGTCTTGGGCTGTGGCGGCAGGCTCGCGCCACTCTCACCGTCGCCTTCTCGCCACAGCAGCAGGGCGGCATTGTCGTCGGCGCCGAAGCCGAGCCCCGCAGCGGAAACGTCGTTGGCGACGATCATGTCCAGCCGCTTGCGTTCGAGCTTGTCGCGGGCGTAGGCCTCCAGGTCGCGGGTTTCCGCGGCGAAGCCTACCACCAGGGGACGCCCGCCTGCCGCATCGCGCTGCTTGGCGACATCGGCAATGATATCGGGGTTCTTGACCAGGCTCAGGGTCAGTCCATCCTCGTCTTCGCGCTTCTTGATCTTGTGCTCCGATGCCGCCTCGGCGCGGTAGTCGGCCACGGCGGCGCAGCCGATGAAGATATCGCACTCGCTTGCCAGGCGGCGGCTCGCCTCGTGCATCTGCAGTGCCGTCTCCACATCGATGCGTGCTACACCCTCGGGCGTGGGCAGGCTGACGGGGCCGCTGATCAGGGTGACTTGAGCGCCGAGCTCGGCGGCGGCGGCGGCCAGGGCAAAGCCCATCTTTCCCGAACTGTGGTTGGAAAGGTAGCGCACCGGGTCGAGGGGCTCGCGCGTGGGGCCGGCAGTGATCACGATATGCAGGCCCTGGGCCGGGGTTTTCTCGCCTGGTGCGACTTGGTCGTGTGCTGTCTCGCTGGCCGGCTGGATGAGTTCGGCCACGATCGCTTCGGGCTCGAGCATACGACCCGGCCCAACGTCGCCGCAGGCCTGGTCGCCGCTGGCCGGCCCCAGCAATCGCCAGCCGTCCTGTTCGAGGCGGGCGGCGTTGCGCTGGGTGGCAGCATGGCGCCACATGGCCTGGTTCATCGCCGGTGCCATGACCCTCTCGGCTTCGCTGGCCAGGCACAGGGTGGTGAGCAGGTCGTCGGCCATGCCCTGGGCCAGGCGCGCCATCAGGTCGGCGGTGCCGGGGGCGATCAGGATCGTCTCGGCCCAGCGCGCCAGCTCGATATGCCCCATGCCGGCCTCGGCTTCCGGGTCCAGCAGCGAGGTACGTACCGCCTCGCCGGTGAGTGCCTGCAGCGTCAGCGGGGTGATGAAGGCCTGGGCGCCCTCGGTCATGACCACGCGTACCTCGCAGCCCGCCTGCTTGAGCAGCCGGGCGAGCTGGGCGCTCTTGTAGGCGGCGATACCGGCGCTGATGCCGAGCAGGATGCGCCGGCCAGCGAGCCGATTGACGGACTGCATTGTCATGGGAGTTTCCTGAACTAAAACCCGACCTCTTACCTTACCATTGCCGTTGAAGTTGCGCAGCCACGGCCCTTCGTGCGCGTCGGTTACAATGCATGACTTCTACCAACCGATGGAAAGCGTAGCAAGGAGACAGGGGATGTCGATTCGCGACTGGCCCGAGGGCGAGCGCCCGCGGGAGAAACTGCTGGCGCTGGGTGCCGAGGCACTGTCCGATGCCGAGCTGCTGGCGATTTTCCTGCGAGTGGGGGTGGCGGGCCGCTCGGCAGTGGATCTGGCCCGCGACCTGCTCACGGCGTTCGGCGGGTTGCGCCAGTTGCTGGAGGCCGATCAGGTGCGTTTCTGTGCCGAGCGGGGCCTGGGCACGGCCAAGTTCGTCCAGCTCCAGGCGACCCTCGAGCTCTCCAAGCGCCACCTGGCCGCCCAGCTCGCCCGTGGCGATGCACTGACCTCACCGACCCTGGTGCGGGCCTACCTGGCCACCCAGTTGCGCCATCTGGGCCATGAGGTATTCGCTGCGCTGTTCCTCGATACCCAGCATCGCGTGATCCGCTTCGAGTCGCTGTTCCGCGGCACACTGGACAGCGCCTCGGTCTATCCGCGCGAGGTGGCACGCCGGGCGCTGGAGTTGGGGGCCGGCGCGATCATCTTCGCTCACAACCATCCTTCGGGGGTGGCCGAACCCTCCGATGCCGACCGGCGCATCACCGATCGCCTGCGCGAGGCGCTGGGTCTGTTCGAGATCCGCGTGCTGGATCACTTTGTCGTTGGGGACGGAGATGTCGTGTCATTTGCGGAGAGAGGGTGGCTTTAGGGGGCGAGGGGTGTAGAATACGCGGCTACTTGTTGCCTGTAGGGATGCACTCTGCTATAAAGTGCAGCCTTTGAATTCCCTTGGGTCAAATGAGAACGGGGTCGTTCCCGGTTTGCCCGACAGGTTTTGAACACTCAGGTTTGACCACCTGGCCAAGCGGTTGGAGGCTCCCATGTCCAAAGTATGTCAGGTTACCGGCAAGCGTCCGGTAACTGGTAACAACGTATCACACTCCCAGCGCAAGACCCGCCGTCGTTTCTTGCCGAACCTGCACACCCATCGTTTCTGGGTGGAGTCGGAGAATCGCTTCGTCAAGCTGCGCATCTCTTCCAAGGGGATGCGCATCATCGACAAGAAGGGCATCGACGCGGTGCTCAGCGACATCCGCAAGCGCGGCGAAGCCGTCTAAGCGACCACTCAGGGAGTAAGCAGCCATGCGTGACAAGATCAAGCTGGTGTCCAGTGCCGGTACCGGCCACTACTACACCACCGACAAGAACAAGCGGAACACCCCGGACAAGCTCGAATTCAAGAAATTCGATCCGGTAGTCCGCAAGCACGTGATGTACAAGGAAGCCAAGATCAAGTAAATCTTGGTCGTCTTCCGCAGGTGTTCAAACCTGTCCTCCTGAACCCGGCGCCCTCGCCGGGTTCAGGCGTTAGTGAACACGGCGCAAATTGCTGTACAGGCGAATCGCTGCGTTACGCGCTGCTCGAAATCCTCACCTATACCCCATAGGCTCCGGTTTCTGCGCTGCGGGCGCCTTGCGCTTCATCCCGTTCGCTAATTTGCGCAGCGTTCCCAACAGCATTTTATCGTCGAGCCGCAGTGCGGCTGCCGAGCGAGCGACAACATGCCCGAGCTGCCCGAAGTCGAGACCACCCGCCGCGGTATCGCCCCCCACGTGCAGGGGCGCGAGATCGTCGAGGCGATCGTACGCCAGCCGCGTCTGCGCGTGGCGGTGCCCGACGATTTGATCGACCGCCTGGTGGGGGCGCGCATCGGCATCCTGGCGCGGCGCGCCAAGTACCTGCTGCTGCCGGTCGAGGGAGGGGGTGAGAGAGAGGGCGCCGGCAGCCTGATCTGGCACCTGGGCATGTCGGGCAGCCTGCGCATCGCCCGGCTGGGCGAATTGCCCAGGAAACACGATCACATCGACCTGGTGTTCGATGACGGTGCCATCCTTCGCTACCACGATCCGCGCCGCTTCGGCTTCGTCGACTGGCTCGCCGGCACGCCCGAATCCGACCCGCGGTTGGCCAACCTGGGGCCCGAGCCGCTGTCCGATGCCTTCGATGGCGAGCGCCTCTTCCTGCTCTCGCGCGGACGACGTATGGCCGTCAAACCGTTCCTGATGGACAACGCGGTGGTGGTGGGCGTCGGCAACATCTATGCCAGCGAGGCACTGTTCCTGGCCGGTATCGACCCACGTCGGGCGGCGGGTCGCATCTCCCGCGAGCGCTACGAGCGCTTGGCCGCCGCCATTCGCGAAGTGTTGGCGGCGGCCATCGCCCAGGGCGGCACCACGCTACGAGATTTCGTCAGTGGCACCGGCGAGCCAGGATACTTCAAGCAGCGACTCAATGTGTACGGCCGCCATGGCCAGGGCTGCCGACGCTGCAACGGCGAGCTGCGGCTGGTGACGCTGGGGCAGCGGGCCAGTGTCTTTTGTCCCGCCTGCCAGCGCTGATTTTCCCATTCAAGAGACGAACCATGACCCAGACCCTGCGCCTCAAGAAGAACGCCGACCGTCGCCTCAAGGCCGGCCACCTATGGCTCTACTCCAACGAGGTCGACATCGAGGCCACGCCGCTCAAGGGCCTCGAACCGGGTGCCCAGGTGGTGGTCGAAGCCGCTAACGGCAAGGCCATGGGGGTGGCCTACGTCAACCCCAACTCGCTGATCTGCGCGCGAGTGGTGTCGCGCGACCCCGAAATGCGCCTCGACCGCTCGCTGCTGGTGCATCGCTTCAACCAGGCGCTGGCACTGCGCCAACGCCTCTACGCCAAGCCGTTCTACCGGCTGGTGCACGGCGAGGGCGACCTGCTGCCGGGGCTGGTAGTGGACCGCTTCGACGACGTGCTGGTGGTGCAGCTCAATACCCTGGGCATGGAGCGCCTGGCCGAGGAGGTCGTGGCAGCGCTGGACAAGGTGCTTTCACCACGGGTCATCGTGTTCAAGAACGACTCCTCCGGGCGTCGCCAGGAGCAGCTCGAACGCCAGGTCACCGTGGCCAAGGGCGAGCTCGATGGTCCCGTGCTGCTGGAGGAGAACGGCGTGCGCTTCCACGTGCCGGTGCTCGACGGCCAGAAGACCGGCTGGTTCTTCGATCACCGCGGCAACCGCGCCTGGCTCAATGGCCTGGTGGCCGGCAAGCGAGTGCTGGACGTGTTCAGCTACATCGGCGGCTGGGGCGTGCAGGCGGCGGCCCACGGGGCCAGCGAGGTGCTGTGCATCGATGCCAGCGCCCAGGCGCTCGAGCGGGTGGCGGAAAACGCAGCCTTGAATGGCCTGCACGAGCGGGTGGCGGTGGGCGAGGCCGATGCCTTCGAGGCGCTGGCCGCGCTCAAGGCCGACGGAGAGCAGTTCGACGTGGTGATCCTCGACCCCCCGGCCTTCATCAAGAAGCGCAAGGATATTCCCAACGGCGAGCGCGCCTACGCCAGGCTCAACCGAGAGGCGATGCGTCTGCTCGGGCGCGACGGCTTGCTGCTCTCGGCATCCTGTTCCATGCACCTGGCACAGGAACGGCTGGTGGACGTGGTGCGCGGCGCGGTGCGCCACCAGGACCGCCACGGCCAGATCGTCTACCAGGGCCACCAGGCGGCCGATCATCCGGTGCACCCGGCGATCCCCGAGACGGCCTATCTCAAGGCGCTGGGTGTCCGGGTCTTCCGCGACTGAACTGATATGAACGGCTACGTCCGCGTTTTTGCCCACTCCAATTCGCTGCTGGTCAGCCATGTGCGCAACGTGCTTGCCGCGGCGGGTATTCCCGTGGAGTTGCGCAACATGGTGCTGGGCGGAGGCGCCGGCGAGCTACCGTTGGGGGAGTGCGAACCCGAGGTATGGGTGGCACCGCACAACCGCGAGCGAGCCGAGGCGCTGATTCACGCGGCCATGGCGGGTCCCGGCGAAACACCGGGCTGGCACTGTTCGAACTGCGGCGAAACGCTGGAGGGTGTCTTCGATGCCTGCTGGCGTTGCGGCACGACGAAAGCCTGAATCCGTCACGAATTACCCCGCACGGAGAGAGCATCATGTCACTGGAGTGGGACCTTCCCGATCCCTTTGTCATCGAGCTCGAGGTGGCCGCCTCGGCCATCGACGAGTACGGCCACGCCAATAACGCCGAGTACCTGCGCTGGGTCGAGCAGGTGAGTTGGGCTCACTCGGAGCATCTAGGGCTGAACCTGGCTCGCTACCGCGAGCTGGACCGCGCCATGGCCGTGCATCGCCACGAACTCGACTACCTGGCACCGGCCTTTGAGGGGGAACGCCTGCAACTGGCGACCTGGATCGTCGGCTGCGACGGCCGCCTCACTCTCACTCGACGCTTTCAACTGATACGACCTGCCGACGGCCGCACCCTGCTGCGGGCGCGCACCCGCTTCGCCTGCATCGAGCTTTCCGGCGGGCGTCCGCGGCGCCTACCCGAGGAGTACGTGGCCATCTACGGCGGTGCGCTTGTTGTCGAGTGAGGCTGTGATTTTTTTGTCAGATTTTCTTGTGCGGTGCTGATTTTCTTTTGGAAAGCCTCGCTGCATGGGTTTTTACCGTTCTTTGTCCAAGGTGCTTCATGTTTGGACTGCCTGTGCTGTAATGCGCCTGTCTTATCCTAATAACAGGCGTTGAACGCTCAGGAGGTGCCTCATGAAGATCGCCGTGCCGAAGGAAATCAAGAATCACGAATACCGCGTCGCCCTGACGCCCACGGGAGCTCGTGAGCTGGTCTCACGCGGCCATTCGGTCACGGTGCAGGCCGGTGGCGGCGAAGGGGCAGGGTTTTCCGACGCCGACTACGAGGCCGCAGGTGCCCGGATCGAGGCAAACGTGGACACCCTCTGGGCCGACGCCGAGCTGATCCTCAAGGTCAAGGAACCGCAGTCGGAAGAAGTGGCGCGCCTCACCCGCGGCCAGACCCTGTTCACCTACCTGCATCTGGCCGCCGAGGAGAAGCTGACTCGTGGCCTGATGGAAAGCGGCGCCACCTGCATCGCTTACGAGACCGTCACCGACCGTCTGGGCGGCCTGCCGCTGCTGGCACCGATGAGTACCGTGGCCGGCCGCATGGCGATCCAGGCCGGCGCACACAGCCTGGAGAAGGCCCAGGGCGGTTCCGGCGTGCTGCTGCCTGGCGTGCCCGGCGTGGCGCCCGGCAAGGTCGCCGTGATCGGCGGCGGCGTGGTGGGCGAGAACGCCGCGCGCATGGCGCTGGGCCTGGGTGCCGAAGTGACCGTGATCGACAAGTCGATTCCGCGCCTCGAGGTGCTCGACGACCGCTACCAGGGCCGCATGAAGACCGTCTTCTCCACCGCCGATGCCATCGACGAGGCGGTGCGCGAGAGTGACCTGATCGTTGGCGCAGTGCTGATCCCCGGCGCCGCCGCGCCCAAGCTGATCACTCGCGCCATGCTCGCTGACATGAAGCCCGGCAGCGTGCTGGTCGACGTGGCCATCGATCAGGGCGGTTGCTTCGAGACCAGCCGTGCGACCACCCATGCCGAGCCGACCTATATGGTCGATGGCATCGTCCACTACTGCGTGGCCAACATGCCCGGCGCGGTGGCACGTACCTCGACCCAGGCGCTGACCAACGCCACCCTGCCGTTCGTGATTGCCTTGGCCGACAAGGGCTGGAAGCGGGCGCTGGCCGATGATGCGCACTTCCTGCCCGGCCTCAACGTGCACGACGGCCAGGTCACCTACCGCGCCGTGGCCGAGGCCTTTGGCCTGGAGAGCGTCGATCCCGCCAGCCTGGTACGGTGAGCGGCGCCGGGGGCGGTCGCCTTGACCGCCCCCCTCGCGTTACCATAGCGGGCATTTCCGACAGCAGAGTCCGCTTTCCATGAGTGCAGCTTCCCAGAAGACACGCGTTCTCACCGGCATCACCACCACCGGCACGCCCCACCTGGGCAACTACGTCGGGGCCATCAAGCCCGCCATCGCCGCGAGCCAGGACCCCAGCGTACAGTCCTACTACTTCCTGGCCGATCTGCACGCACTGATCAAGTGCCAGGACCCCAAGCGCGTACAGGAATCGCGCCTGGAGATCGCCGCCACCTGGCTGGCGCTGGGGCTCGACACCGACAACGCCATCTTCTACCGCCAGTCGGATATTCCCGAGATTTCCGAACTGACCTGGATGCTCTCCTGCGTCTGCGCCAAGGGCCTGATGAACCGTGCCCACGCCTACAAGGCGGCGGTGGCCGAGAACGAGGCCGCCGGCAACCAGGACCCGGACAAGGGCATTACCATGGGGCTGTTCGGTTACCCGGTGCTGATGGCCGCCGACATCCTCATGTTCAACGCCAACAAGGTGCCGGTGGGCCGCGACCAGATCCAGCACATCGAGATGGCCCGCGACATGGGTGGGCGCTTCAACCACCTTTACAAGGGCGAGTTCTTTACCCTGCCGGAAGCGGTAGTGGACGACGAGGTGGCGGTGCTGGGCGGCCTCGATGGGCGCAAGATGTCCAAGAGCTACAACAACACCATCCCGCTGTTCGTCTCCGAGAAGAAGCTGCTCAAACTGGTGCGCAAGATCAAGACCAACTCTCTTGAACCCGGCGAGCCCAAGGATCCCGAGGGCTGCACCCTGTTTCAGATCTATTCCGCCTTCGCCACTCGCGAGGAGCGCGAGGCGATGCGTGGCGAGTACGCCAACGGCATCGGCTGGGGCGAGGTCAAGAACCGCCTGTTCGAGCACCTCAACGAACAGCTGCGCGAGCCCCGCGAACGCTACGTGGCGCTGATGGAGGACCCGGGGCATATCGAGAGCGTGCTGCTGAAGGGGGCCGAACGTGCGCGCGCCGAGGCCGCGCCGTTCATGGACAGGTTGAGGCATGCCGTGGGACTGGGCCGCTTCGTCTGACCCGGACGCGACCCTGCAGGGCGCCTTCGGGCGCCCTGTGTCGTTTTGGAAGCTGGAAGCTGGAAGGGTGGCGGGCTTCGCCGACAATATGCTCGGCGCGCGGCTGCGCCCGCTGTTCTTCGACCGTCCACCCGGCGACAGGACCCGGGCCAAGACCAGTTGAGTCGGGGCGCCACGATAGCGGAGGCGTGGTAAAGTTGGCGCCAAGGTGCCAGTAGAGCGCCTACGGCCGGATTCCAGTCACCGTATCGAGATCAGAGATGTCCACCGAAACCAAACGCCCCCTCTACATTCCCTACGCTGGTCCTTCGCTGCTCGAGATGCCGCTGCTCAACAAGGGCAGTGCCTTTTCTCGCGAGGAGCGGCTCGAGTTCAACCTGATCGGTCTGCTGCCGCAGAATGTGGAATCCATCGAGGAGCAGGCGGAACGGGCCTACCGCCAGTATCAGCAGTGCCACAGCGACCTGGAACGACACATCCACTTGCGGGCGATCCAGGACGACAACGAGACGCTCTACTACCACATGGTAATGGAGCATCTCGAGGAGATGCTGCCGATCATCTACACCCCTACGGTGGGGCAGGCCTGCGAGGAATTCTCCAACATCTACCGCAGCCACCGCGGCCTGTTCGTCAGCTATCCGGACCGTGAGCGCATTGACGACATCCTGCGCAGCGCCACCAAGGACAGGGTCAAGGTGATCGTGGTGACCGATGGCGAGCGTATCCTCGGCCTTGGCGACCAGGGCATCGGCGGCATGGGCATTCCAATCGGCAAGCTGGCGCTCTACACCGCCTGCGGCGGCATCAGCCCCGCCTATACGCTGCCGATCACCCTCGATGTGGGCACCAACAATCAAATCCTGCTCGACGACCCCATGTACATGGGCTGGCGGCACCCGCGTATCTCCCAGGAGGAGTATGATGCCTTCCTCGAAGACTTCATCGCCGCGGTGAAGCGCCGCTGGCCGAACGTGCTGCTGCAGTTCGAGGACTTTGCTCAGGCCAACGCCGTGCCCCTGCTGGAGCGCTACCGCGACCGGCTGTGTTGCTTCAACGACGACGTGCAGGGCACCGCGGCGGTCGCCGTGGGCACCCTGATGGCGGCCTGCCAGGCGCGTGACGAGACCATTGCCGACCAGCGCGTGGTATTCGTCGGCGCCGGCTCCGCCGGCTGCGGTATCGCCGAGCAGGTGGTGGTGGCGATGCAGGCCGAGGGGCTCTCCGAGAAGGAGGCGCGCCGCCGGGTCTTCATGGTCGACCGCGATGGACTGGTCACTTCCGACCAGGAGTGGCTGCGCGATTTTCAGCGCCGCCTGGCGCATGAACCGGAACTCGTCAAGGGCTGGGCCAACCAGTCGCTGCTCGAAGTGGCGCGACATATCAAGCCCACGGTACTGATCGGCGTCTCGGGCCAGCCGGGGCTGTTCTCCGAGGACGTGATCCGTACCATGCATGCTGGCTGCGAGCGGCCAGTGATCATGCCGCTCTCCAACCCCACCTCACGCGTCGAGGCCACACCCGCGGACGTGATCGAGTGGACCGACGGCCAGGCACTGGTGGCGACCGGTAGCCCGTTCCCGCCTGTGGTGCACGATGGCAAGACCTACCCCATCGCCCAGTGCAACAACGCTTACATCTTCCCCGGGATCGGCCTCGGCGTGGTCGCCAGCGGCGCCAAGAGAATCACCGACTCGATGCTGATGACCGCTTCCCGTGCGCTGGCCCGCGAAGCGCCACTGGTAAAGGAGGGTGAGGGAGCGCTGCTGCCGCAGCTGTCGCAGATCCGCGAACTCTCCAGGGCGATCGCCTTCGAGGTCGCCGCCCAGGCACAGCAGGAAGGGGTGGCGTTGCGCACCGACGGCATCAAGCTGCGCGAAGCCATCGAGCGCAGCAGCTGGACGCCGGATTATCGTCGCTATCGGCGCCGTGCGTTCTGATCGTGGACTGATGCATTACTGCGCTCGACGACCCACAGGGATGTGGGAAGTGCGTTGGATGAATCAGAAGCACTATGCCACGCAATGACAAAGGCCCTGCCGGTTTCCCCGGCAGGGCCTTTCGCTTGAGCGCGCTAGGAGGGCTTATGCCGCGCCGATCATTCGCCGCAGCACGTAATGGAGGATACCGCCGTGACGGTAGTACTCCAGCTCGTTGGCGGTGTCGATGCGGCACAGCGCCTCGAGCTTCTTTTCGCCCTTGTCGCTTTTCACCGTGACCGTGACCTTGCCGCCGGGGGTGAGGTCGGCCAGGCCCGCGATGGAAATGGTTTCGTCGCCGGTCAGGCCCAGGCTCTTGCGGCTTTCTCCCTCGGGGAACTGCAGCGGCACCACGCCCATGCCGATCAGGTTGGAGCGGTGGATGCGCTCGTAGGACTCGGCGATGACGGCGCGCACACCGAGCAGGCGCGTGCCCTTGGCCGCCCAGTCGCGTGACGAGCCGGTGCCGTACTCCTTGCCGGCCACCACCACCAGCGGCGTGCCCTTCTCCTGATACCGCATGGCAGCGTCGTAGATCGCCATCTGCTCGCCCGAGGGCACGTGGCGGGTCTCGCCGCCGACCACGCCGTCGAGCATCTCGTTTCTGATGCGCACATTGGCGAAGGTGCCGCGCATCATCACCTCGTGGTTGCCGCGGCGCGAGCCGTAGGAGTTGAAGTCCACCGGCTTGATGCCGCGCTCCTGCAAATAGCGCCCGGCGGGGCTGTCGGGCTTGATCGAGCCGGCCGGCGAGATGTGGTCGGTGGTCACCGAGTCGCCGAGCAGGGCAAGGATATGGGCATCCTCGACATCCTCGATCGGCTCCGGGTCGCGGCCCATGCCCTCGAAGAAGGGCGGGTGCTGGATGTAGGTGGAGGAGGGCGACCACTCGTAGACCTTGCTCTGCGGCACCTGCAGTGCCTTCCAGGTCTCGTCGCCCTCGAATACCTCGGCATACTCCTTGCGGTACATCTCGGTCTTGACCTTTTCCACCGCGCTGGCGATATCGGCCTGTGAGGGCCAGATGTCCTGCAGATAGACCGGGTTGCCGTCTCGGTCTTCGCCCAGCGGCTCACGTGTGAGGTCGAGGCGCACATTGCCGGCCAGCGCGTAGGCCACCACCAGCGGCGGCGAGGCGAGCCAGTTGGTCTTCACCAGCGGGTGGATGCGGCCCTCGAAGTTGCGGTTGCCCGAGAGTACCGAGGCCACGGTGAGGTCGCCATCCTCGACCGCCTTCTCGATGGGCGGCGGCAGCGGACCGGAGTTGCCGATGCAGGTGGTGCAGCCGTAGCCCACCAGGTTGAAGCCCAGGGCGTCGAGGTCGTCGTTGACACCGCCGGCCTTGAGATAGTCGGTCACCACCTTGGAGCCAGGGGCCAGCGAGGTCTTGACCCAAGGCTTGGTCTTGAGCCCCCTGGCCAGCGCATTGCGAGCCAGCAGGCCGGCGGCCATCATGACGCTGGGGTTGGAGGTATTGGTGCAGGAGGTGATAGCAGCGATCACCACAGCACCGGGGTGGAGCAAGAACTGCTCGCCGTCCATCTCGACGTTCTGGCTGTCATGGTGCTCGTAGCTTTCCTTCACATCCACAGCGGTCTGGCCGCCCTCGGAAAGGAAGCGTCCCTTCTCCTCGCTGGACAGGCCATTGTCGCTTTTCTCGCCCTCCATCAGCTTCTCGAAGGTGGCCTTCATGTCCTTCAGTGCAACGCGATCCTGGGGCCGCTTGGGGCCGGCCAGGCTGGCTTCGACATCGCCCAGGTCGAGGTGCAGGGTGTCGCTGAAGATCGGTTCGTCGCCGGGCTCACGCCATAGCCCCTGGACCTTGCTGTACGACTCCACCAAGGCGATCTGGGCATCTTCACGACCAGTCAGGCGCAGGTAGGTGAGGGTCTCGTCGTCGACCGGGAAGAAGCCACAGGTGGCGCCGTATTCGGGGGCCATGTTGGCGATGGTGGCGCGATCGGCCAGCGGCAGGTCGGCCAGGCCGTCGCCGTAGAATTCGACGAACTTGCCCACCACGCCGCGGCTGCGCAGCATCTGGGTCACCGTCAGCACCAGGTCGGTGGCGGTGATGCCTTCCCGGAGCTTGCCGGTGAGCTTGAAACCTACCACCTCGGGAATCAGCATCGACACCGGCTGGCCCAGCATGGCGGCCTCGGCCTCGATGCCGCCGACGCCCCAGCCGAGTACGCCTAGGCCGTTGATCATGGTGGTGTGGGAGTCGGTGCCCACCAGGGTGTCGGGGTAGGCGTAGACCTTGCCATCCTGCTCCTTGCTCCACACCGTCTTGCCCAGATACTCGAGGTTGACCTGGTGGCAGATGCCGGTACCCGGCGGCACCACGCGGAAATTGTCGAAGGCGTCCTGGCCCCAGCGCAGGAATTCGTAGCGCTCGCGGTTGCGCTCCATCTCGATGGCGACGTTGTCCTTGAAGGCGGTGGGGTTGCCGAACTTGTCGACCATCACCGAGTGGTCGATGACGAGATCCACCGGTGAGAGGGGGTTGATGCGCGACGGATCCTCGCCGAGCTTTGCTACCGCAGCACGCATCGAGGCCAGGTCCACCACGCCGGGAACGCCGGTGAAGTCCTGCATCAGCACCCGCGCCGGGCGATAGCCGATCTCGCGGCTGGAGCGCCCATCCTGCTGCCAGTCGACTAGCGCCTGCACGTCCTCACGCGCAACGCTGGGATCGCCGGCGAAGCGCAACTGGTTTTCCAGCAGGATTTTCAGCGTCTTCGGCAGCCGGTCGATGTTGCCCAGGGTATCGGCTGCCCGCGGCAGACTGTAGTAGTGGTAGGTGGTGTCACCGGCGACTAGTGTCTGCAGCGTATCCGGCATCTGGTCACGGCTCATGAAGGCCTCCTGTCACGGTAGTGAACGGTCCTTTTCTTCGACCTCATTCTTAACACATGGTCATGATAGGCCCCCCTTTCAAGCACTGCCCAGGGTTTCTATGCTGAACGAGAACCCGTTGCGTGGCGCTGCCGTCCGTAGGGGAAGGGAGGAGCGCCGGGAGTTTCGTCATGCACGAAGAGCAACTCGACAGTCATTCGGTCCACTGTCCTTACTGCAGCATGCCTTTCGACCTGCTGGTGGATGTCTCCCAGGGCAGCCACGAGACCTGGGAGGATTGTCCCTACTGCTGCGCACCCATCCAGTTGCGGGTCGAGGTGTCGCCGGCCACCGGCGAGCTGGTAACGCTGATGCTGGGGCGCGACGATGAAGTGCTGTGAAGAAAGGCATCCGAGGCTGGTACAATGGTGCCATCCATTGCCCCGGTCGACTGCGACGAGCATGACCGGGGCGAGACACGACAAGCCTCATCCCGTTTTCGAGCTGCGAGGATCTCTTCATGAGCGAAGCGCGTCACGAACGCCTGATCATTCTGGGCTCAGGCCCGGCCGGCTATACCGCCGCCGTCTACGCGGCACGTGCCAATCTCAAGCCGGTACTGATCACCGGCATCCAGGCCGGCGGCCAACTGACCACTACCACCGACGTGGACAACTGGCCCGGCGACGACGCCGGGGTGCAGGGGCCGGAACTGATGGAGCGCATGAAGCGGCACGCCGAGCGCTTCGATACCGAAGTGCTGTTCGACCACATCCATGAGGTCGATCTGCGTAATCGCCCCTTCACTCTCAAGGGCGACAGCGGCAGCTACACCTGCGATGCGCTGATCATCGCCACCGGCGCCAGTGCGCGCTACCTGGGCCTGCCTTCCGAACAGCAGTTCATGGGCCAGGGGGTATCGGCCTGCGCCACCTGCGACGGTTTCTTCTATCGCAACAAGGAGGTCGTGGTGGTGGGTGGCGGCAACACCGCCGTGGAGGAAGCGCTCTATCTCTCCAACATCGCCTCCAAGGTGACCCTGGTGCACCGCCGCGACACCCTGCGCGCCGAGAAGATCCTGCAGGACAAGCTGCGTGAGAAGGCAGAGAGCGGCAACGTGGTGCTCGAATGGAACCACGTGCTCGAGGAAGTGCTGGGCGATGCCAGCGGCGTCACCGGCGTGCGTATTCGTTCCGTCGTCGACGACGGCGTAAAGGAGCTCGAGGTGCCCGGCGTGTTCATCGCCATCGGCCACAGCCCCAACACCGGTATCTTCGAAGGCCAACTGGAGATGCATGACGGCTATATCAAGGTAAAGTCCGGCCTCGAGGGCAACGCCACCGCCACCAGCGTGCCGGGCGTGTTCGCCGCCGGCGACGTGATGGATCACGTCTACCGCCAGGCGGTGACCTCCGCCGGCACCGGCTGCATGGCGGCATTGGATGCGGAGCGCTACCTCGACGATCTCGTCTAATTGTTTCCTCGTCCCGGGGGGCTGTGGCGCTTAGCGGGAGTCGAGCGCCGCCGGGGGCAGGGTGTAGCGGAGGTCTTTTGCCATGGGTGAGGAGCAATGCTCCGAACGGGCTGGCCATGGATGGCCAGCCCCGGTCCTGCGAGCGGAGCAGGATGCGGGAGCGAAGCAGGGCAAAAGTAGCGCCCAAGGATGGGTTCACAGCGCCTCCGCGTAACCCTGGCGCCGGTTAAGGCGCAAGCTAGCCTCGGGAGCGGCACGGCGCGGCCTGTAACTATCGATACCCATCAATAGTGCGGCGGTACCTCGTCCTGCGGGCTGGGTGCCGCCATCTCCGAATCCTGCAGCGCTCGCTGCTGGTCGCGCAGCTTTTCCTGCATCAAGGCATTGATCCGTTCGAGCTGGGCCAGGCGCCGTTCCTGGCTGGCGACGGCTTCGTCCAGCGTATCCAGCCAGTGCTCCTGGTAGGCAATTCGGCTCTCCAGGGCTTCGAGCCGGGTGGCGAGCGCCTGGGAAAGGCTCATGCTAGAATCGTCGCGCTGCGTGTCGCTGTTCATCGTGACACCTTCATTGGGCGATAGGACCTCGGGTCGTGTCGTCATCAGACATCATGTTTCGCCAATTCCACATAACAAGTGAGCAATACGGATCCATGAATCGCAAGGTTATCTTTCGCTGTTCGTTGATCAGCCTGCTGCTGGCGCTGCCAGCGCCGCTGCTGATCGCTCTGTCACTGGCCTTGGCCGACGTCGGCTTGCCCCAGCAGCTCCTGACCCTGCTGGAGCCTGACGGCTTCGTGGTGGGCTATTTCACCGTGGCGCTTGCCGTCTTCTTGCTGCTGCTCGTCGCTACCCTGACGGTGCATGCCTTCAGCCCCAGGCTGGCCGTGCTGGCCGACGTCGAGAACGATGACCGCGAGATCGGTGAGGTCAAGTGGTTCAACGTCAACAAGGGCTACGGCTTCATCAAGCGCGAGAGCGGTGAGGACGTGTTCGTGCATTTTCGCGCCATTCGCGGCCGCGGGCATCGTACTCTCGCCGAGGGGCAGAAGGTTCGCTATCACGTGATCGAGAACGAGAGGGGGTTGCAGGCCGACGACGTCACTGTAATCACTTGAACGAAGCGCCTGCGCTTCCAACGACATCGCCCCGCTTCGGCGGGGCGATGTCGTTTCGGTCACTGACCCGAGTCGGGCCAGTCGATGGCGCCTTCGCTGCCGTCGGGCAGTACCTGCCAGAAGCGGTCGGGTTCGTCGCCCGGTTGCCAGCCGCCCAGCGAACAGCGCACCTCGCAGCCGAGCCGAGTGGCGGCATCACGAGCGCAATCGCAGTCGCGCGGCCAAGGGGAGTGGGGGCTGTCGAGCCACAGGCTGGCGAAGCCGTCGGCTGCTTTCTCCACCAGCAGCACCGGAACCTCGTGCCCCGCATGATGACCGCGAGTCTGCCATTTGCCGCGCCCTGCGCCGCGCAGCGGGGCGGCATCCAGCGTCTCGCCCAGCCAGGCATCGATCGCGGGAAGCGGCGCCTGGCGCAGGTAGATCTCGATGTCCGGATAGCGCATGTTGCTGTCGTGCTGATGTGGCATGGTGAACTCTCTCGGCGCGGTCAGGGCTGGGCGGTGCCGTTGACGAAAAGCTTGGCCAGGATCGCTTCATAGATCAGGCTCAGGTCGTCGAGGTCGGCGGCGCGAACGTGCTCGTTGGTCTGGTGTATGGTGGCGTTGCGCGGCCCCAGCTCCACTACCTGGCTACCCAGCGTGGCAATGAAGCGCCCATCCGAGGTGCCGCCGCTGGTCGAGAGCTGAGGACGACGGCCGAGCACCGTTTCCACACCGTGCAGGGCGGCATCCACCAACTCGCCCTCGGCGGTGAGGAACGGTTCGCCGTTGAGCGTCCAGTCGAGCTGGTACTCGAGCCCATGGGCATCGAGGATCGCCTCGGTGCGCTCGCGCAGTTGCTCATGGGTCACCTCGGTGGAGAAGCGGAAATTGAACACCACTTCCACGTCGCCGGGGATGACATTGGTGGCACCGGTGCCGGCGCGGATGTTGGAGATCTGAAAGCTGGTCGCGGGGAAGAAGTCGTTGCCGCCATCCCAGTGCTCGCTTATCAGGGCATCGAGCGCCGGCATCGCCTGGTGAATGGGGTTGCGTGCCAGGTGCGGGTAGGCCACATGGCCCTGGATGCCCTTGACATGCAGCACGCCGCCCAGCGAGCCGCGGCGACCGTTCTTGATCACGTCGCCGAGCATGTCGGTGGAGGAGGGCTCGCCGACAATGCAATAGTCGAGGCGTTCGTGGCGCTCGCGCAAGTGCTCGACCACGGCCCGGGTGCCGTCCACCGCAGGGCCTTCCTCGTCGGAGGTGATGAGGAAGGCGATGCGGCCGTGATGGTCGGGATGGGCGGTGACGAAGCGCTCCACGGCAGTGACCATCGCCGCCAGGCTGCCCTTCATGTCGGCCGCGCCACGGCCCCGCAGCATGCCCTCGTCATCGATACAGGGCTCGAAGGGGGGCGTGTCCCAGTGCAGGTGAGGACCGCTTGGCACGACGTCGGTGTGACCCGCGAAGGCCAGTACCGGGCCGTGATGGCCGTGTGTCGCCCAGAAGTTTTCCACGTCGCCGAAGGGCAGACGCTCGATGTGAAAGCCGAGCCGCTCCAGACGCTCGATCATCAACGCCTGGCAGCCCAGGTCGTCGGGGGTGACCGAAGGGCGGCGGATCAGCTCCATGGCGAGCTGCAGGGTCGGGGAGAGCCCCTGTGGCTCAGTTGTGGGCATGCAGGGCCTCGTTGAGCGCAATGGCGCTCTTGTTGGTCAGGCACTCGATGCGTCCGCTCTGCGAATTGCGACGCAGCAGGAGATCGCTCTGGCCGGCCAGCTCGCGGGCCGCCACGACCTTGACCTCCTGGCCCTGGTCGTCGAGCAGGGCCACCTTGGCCCCGGCGGTGATGTAGAGCCCGGCCTCGACGGTGCAGCGGTCGCCCAGCGGAATACCGATGCCAGCGTTGGCGCCGATCAGACAGCCTTCACCGACCTTGATGATGATGTTGCCACCACCGGAGAGGGTACCCATGGTGGAGCAGCCGCCGCCCAGGTCGGAGCCCCTGCCCACCATCACGCCGGCGGAAATACGGCCCTCGACCATGCCGGGACCTTCGGTGCCGGCATTGAAGTTGACGAAGCCCTCGTGCATCACGGTGGTGCCTTCGCCGAGGTAGGCGCCCAGACGCACTCGGGCGGTGTCGGCGATACGCACGCCGCTCGGTACCACGTAGTCGGTCATCTTGGGGAACTTGTCGACGCAGTCCACCGACAGGGCGCGACCCTCCAGGCGCGCCTTGAGGCGACGGGCCGGCAGTTCCTCGATATCGATCGGGCCTTCGCTGGTCCAGGCCACGTTGCGCAGCAGGCCGAACATGCCGGTCAGGTCGACGCCGTGCGGCTTGACCAGGCGATGCGACAGCAGGTGCAACTTGAGATAGACCTCGGGTGCGCTCTGCGGCGCCAGGTCGTTCTCCAGGAAGGTGGCCACCAGCGGACGCTGGCTGGAGGCCAGGGCCTCGGCCAGCTCGGCCTGGGCGACATGGCCCGCCGCCTCGAGCGCCTCGGCGAGCTCGGCGCAGTGTTCTGGCAGGAAGCTGACGGCGCTGTTGCCGGCGGGGACGTCGAGCACCTTGCCGACGGCTTCCACAAGGCTGGCATCGGGCTTGAGCAGCGGTGCCGGATAGTAGATTTCCAGCCAGTCGCCCTGGGTGTTCTGGGTGCCGATTCCGAAGGCAAAACTCAACATGCGGTGTCCTCGCGTCTTGTAGGGAGTGGGCCTCAGCCCTTGAGATCGTCGTAGTCGCCGTCGCGATAGCCGACGCGTATCTCGTCGCCGGTATCGAGCATCGGTCGCTTGAGCAGTGTGGGGTTGGCCATGATCAGCGCACGGGCCTTGTTGGCGTCGATGTCCTGCTTGTCCTCCTCAGGGAGGTTGCGCCAGGTGGTGCTGCGCCGATTGATGGCTTCCAGAACCGGGACGCGCTCGAGGATATGCTCGAGCAACGCCGCGGAGAGGCCATCCTCGCGCAGGTCGTGGACCTGATAGGGTAGACCCCTCTCGTCCAGCGTCTTGCGCGCCTTGCGGCAGGTATCGCAGTTCTTGATCACGAACAGAGTTGCCATCATGAGCTCCTTTCGACGAAACGGCGAATGCGTTGCGCCGCCTCGAGCGTGGCAGCGACTTCGGCCACCAATGCCAGGCGTACCCGGCCACGCCCGGGATTGGCACCGCCGGCACTTTCGCGCCCCATGTAAGAGCCGGGCAGTACGCTGACGTGCTCCGCGGCGAACAAGGCTCGGGTGAAGGCCTCGTCGTCACCATCCGGCACTGCCGGCCATAGATAGAAACTGGCCTCGGGCGCAGGAAATTCAAGCACCGGGGCAAGAATCTCGGTCACGGCGGCAAATTTCTCGCGATAGGCGTCGCGGTTGGCGCGTACGTGGCTCTCATCGTTCCAGGCGGTGATCGAGGCGTGCTGCAGCGGCAACGACATGGCGCAGCCATGATAGGTGCGATAGCGCTTGAACGGCGCGATCAGCTCGGCGTCTCCCGCGACGAATCCCGAGCGTAGCCCGGGCAGGTTGGAGCGCTTGGAGAGCGAGTGGAACACCAGGCAGCGGCGATAGTCGTGGCGGCCGATGGCGGCACACGCCTCGAGCAGCCCCGGCGGTGGAGCGGCCTCGTCGAGGTAGAGCTCGGAGTAGCACTCATCGGAGGCGATGATGAAGTCATGCTCGTCGGCCAGCGCGATGAGCTTCTCGAACTCGGCCTGCGGCGTCACCGCTCCGGTGGGGTTGCCCGGCGAGCAGAGGAAGACGATCTGCACCTCGCGCCAGGTATCCGCCGGCACGGCGTCGAGGTCGGGTCGAAAGCCGTTCTCGGCCCGGCAGTCCAGGTAGAGCGGCTGACCTCCGGCGAGCAGGGTGGCGCCCTCGTAGATCTGATAGAAGGGATTGGGCACCGCCACCCGCGCCGGGCGGGTGCGATCCAGCGCCGCCTGAACGAAGGCGAAGATCGCCTCGCGGGTGCCGTTGACCGGCAGCACCTGGCGCTCGGCGTCGAGGCCCTCGAGCCTGAAGCGGCGGGTGGCCCAGCCGGCGATGGCCTGGCGCAGCTCGGGAATGCCGGCGGTGGCCGGGTAGCGAGCGAACGCCTGTTGGTGGACTTGCAGCGTCTCCAGGGCCGCGGCGAAGGGCGCATGCTGTGGCTCGCCGATGGTCAGGGGGATGTGCGCGAGCCCCTCGGGGGGCGCTACGCCGGCCTTCAGCGCGGCGAGTTTCTCGAAGGGGTAGGGCTTCAAGGCGTCGAGGTCGGGGTTCATCGGTGTCCAGCGCCATGGAGCGGCGTCTTTGTCGTGGCTGCGGGCAGACCGACGATTATAGGGAAGCCCCCGGCTCGCCTCAAACCCATACGTGGCAGGCGTCAGCCTGCCACGTCGAGCATTTCGATCAGCCGCTCGCGCAGGCGCTGCTGGCGCTCGGGGTCGGTCAGCGGCGCGCCGGCCTTGTCGGTAATGAAGAAGACGTCCTCGACGCGCTCCCCCAAGGTGGCGATCTTGGCCGCCGAGAGCGAAATGTCCTGCTCCATGAAGATGCGCCCGACCCGGGCCAGCAGGCCGGGGCGGTCGGGAGCGGTCAGCTCCAGCAGGGTGCGCTCGTTGGCCGGGTCCTGCTCGATGAGTACCTCGGTCGGTACCTTGAAATGGCGCAGCTGGCGCGGGGTGTGGCGAGTGACGATCTGCGGATAGTCATCGGGGTCGTCGAGCTCCTCCACCAGGTGTGCGCGGATCTCCTCGATGCGGGCGGGATCGCGGATGGCGCGGCCCTGGTCGTCGAGCACGATGAAGGTGTTCAGCGTCCAGTCGTTGCTCGAGGTGGCGATGCGGGCATCGTGGATCGAAAGCCCGAGCTGCTCCATGGCGGCGGCGGTGGCGGCGAACAGGTCGTCCACCGAGCGGGTGTGGATGAACACCTTGGTGCCGCCGTCGGTCATGTCGTCGGTGGGGGCGCTGATCAGGATCAGCGGCAGTGGCGATTCGCCGTGGGCCAGGATCCCCATGGTCTGCCAGGCGATCTCGCTGGGCGCGTACTGCAGGAAATACTCCTCGCCGAGCGATTCCCACAGGCGGTCGACCCGGCCGATGTCGGCGCCCACCGTGGCCAGCAGCGAGCGTGCCTCGCCGCGCGTCTCGCGCACCCACTCCTCGCGATCGAGCGGATTGTCCAGGCCGCGGCGCAGGGCGCGCTTGGTTTCGGCGTGCAGCTGGCGCAGCAGCGAGGCACGCCAGCCGTTCCACAGCGTCGGGTTGGTGGCGTTGATGTCGGCCACGGTCAGCACGTAGAGGTAGTCCAGGCGGGTCTCGTCCCCGACCAGGACGGCGAACTCGCGAATCACGTCGGGGTCCGTGATGTCGCGCTTCTGGGCCACCATCGACATCACCAGGTGGTTCTCCACCAGCCAGCTGACCAGCCGAGTGTCGCGGCTCGACAGGCCGTGGCGCTCGGCGAAGCGCTCCACGTCGCGGGCGCCGAGGAGCGAGTGATCGCCGCCACGGCCCTTGCCGATGTCGTGGTAGAGTCCCGCGGTCCACAGCAGCTCCAGTTTGGGCAACTGGTGGACCAGCGCCGCCGCCACCGGAAACTCGTTGCGCGCCTCGGGCTTGCGGAACTGGTGGATGAACTTGAGCAGGCGCAGGGTGTGCGCGTCGACGGTGTAGATATGGAACAGGTCGTGCTGCATCAGGCCGACCGCCTGGCCGAACTCTGGCAGGTACTTGCCCAGCACGCCGTAGCGGTTCATGCGCCTGAGCTGGCGCGCCACGTTGCCGCTGGAGCGCAGCAGCGACATGAACAGATGCTGATGCTGGGCGTCGTCGCGGTAGAGGTCGTCGATCAGATGGCGATGGTCGCGAATCAGGCGGATGGTGTCGGCACGCACGCCCTCGATCTCGGGATGCTCCGCCATCAGCAGGAACAGCTCGAGCAGCGCGTAAGGGTGGTCGCGGAAGACCGCTCGGTTGCGTGCCTTGATGTAGCCCCCCTCGATCTCGAAGCGTTCGTTGAGCGAAATCGTTTCCAGCCGTTCGCCGCCGCGCAGGATCGCTTCGTCGAAGTGCTGCAGCAGCATGTCATTGAGCCCGGCCAACGCCGTGACGTGCCGGTAGTAGCGCTTCATGAACTGCTCGACCGCGAGTCTCTCGGGGGTGTCGCGGAAGCCGAACAGCTCGGCAATAGTGCGCTGGTGGTCGAACAGCAGGCGATCCTCTGCGCGGCCGGTGAGCATGTGCAGGGCGTAGCGCACCTGCCACAGGAAGGCCTGGCCCTGGCTCAGGATGCGCAGTTCGGCATCGTTCATGAAGCCGTTGGCCACCAGGTCCTCGTAGCGCTGGCTGCCGAAGTGGCGCTTGGCCACCCAGCCGATCATCTGGATGTCGCGCAGTCCGCCCGGTGAGCTCTTGATATTGGGTTCGAGATGATACTCGGAGTTGTTGAAGCGGTGGTGGCGGGCGATCTGCTCCTGCCACTTGGCCTCGAAGAAGCGGTCCGACGGCCACATCCGCTCGGGGGCGATGCGTGCCTTCATCGCTTCGCGCAGCGATTCGGGCCCGGCCAGGGTGCGCGACTCCATCAGATTGGTGATGATGGTGATGTCGCCTTCGGCCTCGCGTTCGCAATCGGAGAGCGAACGCACGCTGTGGCCGATCTCCAGGCCGATGTCCCATAGCAGGGTGATGAAGGCGGTCAAGCCCTCGCGGTAGGGCGTGTCGTCGTCACTTTCCAGCAGCAGCATCAGATCGACGTCGGAGTGCGGGTGCAGCTCGCCGCGACCATAGCCGCCCACGGCGAGCAGCGCCACGCCATCGTCGGGCCAGTCGTGCAGCGACCAGGCCACGCCCAGCAACTGATCGAGGCTCCAGGCACGGCCGTGCACCAGGTCGCGGATGTCGGCGCCGGCATGGAAACGCTCGTCGAGCCGGCTCTGGATGTCGCGCAGCGCCGCCTTGAAGGGGGCGATGGGCGAGCGGGTACCGGCGAGTTCGCGCCGAAAGGTCTCGGCATCGAACAGCGTCTCGTCGGGCACGAAGCGATAGTGGTGCAGGAGCATGTTGGCTCGACTCAGTGGTCGAGGAAGGAGAAGTCTTCCTCGTGGCGCGCCGTGAGCACCTCGACGCCGGTCTCGGTGACCAGCAGCGTGTGCTCCCATTGCGCGGACAGGCTCTTGTCCCGGGTTACGGCGGTCCAGCCGTCGCGCAGCACCTTGGTCTGATGCCCGCCGACGTTGATCATCGGCTCGATGGTCAGACACATGCCGGCGGCCAGGGTCGCGTCGGCCTCAGGGGCGTAGCCGTCATAGTGCAGCACCTGCGGGTCCTCGTGGAAGGTGGCGCCGATGCCGTGGCCGCAGAAATCCCGCACCACCGAGTAGCCGTTGGCCTCGGCGTGGTTCTGAATGGCGCGGGCCAGTTCGGAGAGGCGCACGCCCGGGCGCACCAGGGCAATGCTCCGGTACAGGCACTCCTGAGTCACCCGGCAGAGCCTTTCGCCCTGGATGTTCTCGCCGACGATGTACATGGCGCTGGAGTCGCCGTGATAGCCGTCGGCGGTCTTCACGGTGACATCGATGTTCATGATGTCGCCCTTCTTGAGCTTCTTCGCCGGGTCGGGGATGCCGTGGCAGACCACATGGTTGAGCGAGGTGCAGATCGACTTGGGGAAGCCGTGGTAATTGAGCGGTGCCGGCGTCGAGCCCAGCTCCTCGACGATATAGTCGTGGCACAGGCGGTCCAGCTCGCCGGTGGAAACGCCGGCCGTGACATGGGGCGCAATCATCTCCAGCACGCTGGCGGCCTGGCGGCCGGCCTCGCGCATCTTCTCGATCTCGTCGGGCGTCTTGATGGGTATGTTCATGGAATCTCGGTTCAGAGGGATTGCAGCGCCGGCAACGTAGGCCAAGGACGGCGGGCGACTTCATCTCGTTGGCGAACTATGGTATAAAGCCGCGCGCTTTCCTGCAATCGTCGCTGCCCCGGCCTTGGCCCGGTCGGCTGACGAGGCGTGAGGGTGCTGGCGTCGAGCTGCGACACGTCACGGTTCGCGCCGTTAACTCAATAGCCTTGAAAACACACACGTACCGGCACATGGTCCCGGGTGCTGCCGCGGTCAATCCCGGCGGTCGGATCCATGGGGTACGTGGAGGCCTAACCCGATTTTTCAGGAGTCATCCATGGCACACGTCAACATGCGCGACCTGCTCAAGGCAGGCGCACACTTCGGTCACCAGACCCGTTACTGGAACCCGAAGATGGGCAAGTTCATTTTCGGCGCTCGTAACAAGATCCATATCATCAACCTCGAGCACACCCTGCCGGCCCTCAACGAGGTGATCGGCGTGGTCGAGAAGATGGCCGCTTCCAACAACAAGATCCTGTTCGTCGGCACCAAGCGCAGCGCGAGCAAGATCATCAAGGAAGAGGCCAACCGGGTCGGTCAGCCGTTCGTCAACCACCGCTGGCTCGGCGGCATGCTGACCAACTACAAGACCATCCGTCAGTCGATCAAGCGTCTGCGCGACCTCGAGACCATGCGCGAGGACGGCACCTTCGAGAAGCTGACCAAGAAAGAGGTCCTGATGGCGACCCGCGAGCAGGACAAGCTCGAGCGTTCCATCGGCGGCATCAAGGAGATGGGCGGCCTGCCCGATGCGCTGTTCGTCATCGACGTGGATCACGAGCGTATCGCGATCAACGAGGCGAACAAGCTCGGTATCCCGGTCATCGGCGTGGTGGATACCAATTCCGACCCGGACGGCGTCGACTACGTGATTCCCGGCAACGATGACTCCATCCGTGCCATCCAGATCTACGTCAGGGCAATCGCCGACGCCTGCGCGCGGGCGAAGGAAGGCCGTCCCGACGAGTTCGTCGAGGTCACCGAGAGTGAAGGCGGCGACGCGGCTGCCGCTGCCGAGTAACGGCGAGTCGCCCGGGCCGGCGCTGCCGGCCCGGGTGGGCGGCCAACCAAGGCGGCCGCCCGCTACCGTTCCGCCGTGGCGGAGCGGGATTGAACCGGACCCAAGGGTCCGGCGCCCTTATTCCCAGGTCGAACCTAACCGGGTTCCACTATCAAGAGGTGAATACCATGGCAGCGATCAGCGCTTCCCAGGTCAAGGAACTGCGCGAGCGTACCGGGCTCGGCATGATGGAGTGCAAGAAGGCACTCACCGAAGCGGATGGTGACATCGAAGTCGCCATCGAGAATCTGCGCAAGAGCTCTGGCCTCAAGGCCGCCAAGAAGGCCGGCCGTACCGCCGCCGAAGGCGCCGTGGTGTCCCGCGTCGCCGAGGATGGCAGCTACGGCGTGGTGGTCGAGATCAATTCCGAGACCGACTTCGTCGCTCGTGACGACAACTTCAAGGCCTTTGCCGACAAGATCGCCGACGCCTTCTTCGCCGCCAAGAGCGAAGACGTCGCCGCCGTGATGGAAGGCGCCCTCGAGAGCGCCCGCGAGCAACTGGTACAGAAGATCGGCGAGAACATCGGCGTGCGTCGCTGTGCCGTCGTCGAGGCGCCGGAAGGCGGGCTGGTGGGCGAGTACGTCCACGGCGGACGTATCGGCGTGCTCACCTTGCTCAAGGGTGGCAACGCCGAGGTGGCCAAGGACATCGCCATGCACGTGGCCGCGATCAACCCGGCCGTGGCACGCCCCGAGCACATGCCGCAGGAGCAGCTCGACAAGGAGAAGGCGATCATCCTGGCCCAGCCCGACATGGCCGGCAAGCCCGAGCAGATCGCCGAGAAGATGGTCGAGGGGCGCCTGAAGAAGTACCTGGCCGAGAACAGCCTGACCGAACAGCCCTTCGTCAAGGACCCGAACCAGACCGTCGCCGAGTTCGCCAAGGCCGCGGGTGGCGAGGTGATTGGCTTCACTCGCTTCGAAGTGGGCGAGGGCATCGAGAAGGAAGAGGTCGACTTCGCCAAGGAAGTCATGGAACAGGCTGGCCGTCGCTAAGGTCAGAGGTTCCAGCTCGAGGATGGCGTGCGCGTGAGCGCACGCCTTCTCGTATCCGGCCGCCGCGTCGGCTGTAGTAGAGTCGTTCCATCCCTTGCGCCCAGGAGAGTTGCCATGTCCACGCCCGATCACGTCGATCATCCCGCCAAGACCCGCAGCGAGAAGTCGAAGTACAAGCGCATCCTGCTCAAGCTCTCCGGCGAGGCGCTGATGGGCGAGCACGACTTCGGCATCGACCCCAAGGTGCTCGACCGCATGGCGCTGGAGATCGGGCAACTGGTCGGCATCGGCGTCCAGGTGGGTATCGTGGTCGGCGGCGGCAACCTGTTCCGTGGTGCCGCGCTCAACGCGGCAGGCATGGATCGGGTCACCGGTGACCATATGGGCATGCTGGCCACGGTAATGAATGCCCTGGCCATGCGCGACGCCCTGGAACGCTCCAATATCCGCTCGCGTGTGATGTCGGCCATCCCCATGAGCGGGGTGGTGGAGCACTACGACCGCCGCACCGCAATTCGCTACCTGACGTCGGGAGACGTGGTATTGTTCTCCGCCGGTACCGGCAACCCCTTCTTCACCACCGATTCCGCAGCCTGCCTGCGCGGCATCGAGATCGACGCCGACGTGGTGGTCAAGGCCACCAAGGTGGACGGGGTCTACGACAAGGACCCGGTGAAGCACGCCGATGCGGTCAAGTACGATCATCTGAGCTACGATAGTGCGCTCGATCAGAAGCTCGGCATCATGGATTTGACCGCTATCTGCCTGGTGCGGGACCATGACATGCCGGTCCGCGTCTTCAACATGAACAAGCCGGGCGCCCTGCTGAACCTGGTGATGGGCGGCAAGGAAGGCACGCTGATAGACAGAGGTTGATACCGTGATCAATGACATCCAGAAAGATGCTGAAAGTCGCATGAAGAAGAGCCTCGAGGCGCTTCATGCCAACTTCAACAAGATCCGTACCGGGCGTGCTCATTCCAGCATCCTCGACTCGGTTACCGTGGATTACTACGGTAGCCAGGTGCCGCTCAACCAGGTCGCTTCGGTCAACGTGGAAGACGCTCGTACCCTCTCCGTGGTGCCCTGGGAGCAGAACCTGGTGCCCAAGATCGAGAAGGCGATCATGACCTCCGACCTGGGTCTCAATCCCGCGAGTGCCGGCAACGTGATTCGCGTGCCGATGCCGATGCTCACCGAGGAGACTCGCAAGGGTTACATCAAGCAGGCTCGCGCCGAGGCCGAGCATGCTCGTGTAGCGGTGCGCAACGTGCGTCGCGATGCCAATAGCGACCTCAAGGCGCTGCTCAAGGAGAAGGAGATCTCCGAGGACGAGCAGCACCGCGGCGAAGAAGCGATTCAGAAGCTGACCGACAAGTACATCGCCGAGATCGACAAGCAGCTCGAAACGAAGGAACACGACCTGATGCAGGTCTGAGCAGCGCCGGGCGCCGGCCTGCGCGTTGCCGCCCGGTTTTTCCATCCCCATTGCGAGACATCATGACGTCAGCGCAGACTTCCGCATCGCAGATGCCACCGAAGCCCCCCGGCGACGACCTGCCGCGACACGTGGCGATCATCATGGATGGCAACAACCGCTGGGCACGTGCGCGTGGGCTTTCCGGCATTCGCGGTCACCGTGCCGGTGTCGAGGCCGTGCGCGCGGTGATTCGCCGTGCCGCCGAGCGGGGCATCCGCACCCTCACCCTGTTCGCCTTCTCCAGTGAAAACTGGCGCCGCCCCGAGGCCGAAGTCCGCGCGCTGATGGAGCTGTTTCTCATCGCGCTCAAGCGCGAGGTGAGAAAACTCCACGACAACGGTATCCGACTCTCGGTGATCGGCGACCGCAGCGCCTTTTCACCCTCGATTCAGAAATACATCGTGCGGGCCGAAGAGCTCACCCGCGACAATGCCGGGCTGCATCTCGTCGTCGCCGCCAACTACGGCGGCCGCTGGGACATCGTCAACGCCGCCCGACACCTGGCCGAGCGGGTCGCGAACCGCGAACTCGAGCCCGATGCCATCGACGAGCACGCCTTCCAGAGAGGGCTGTGTCTGGGCGACGAGGCGCCGATCGACCTGTGCATTCGCACCAGCGGCGAGCAGCGCATCTCCAATTTCCTGCTGTGGCAGATGGCCTACGCCGAGCTCTATTTCACCCCGTTGCTGTGGCCGGACTTCGACGGTCAGGCCTTCGACATGGCGATCGACGATTTCTGCCGGCGGCAGCGTCGCTTCGGCATGACCGATGAACAGATCGAGGCGAAAGGTGCTTAGACAGCGGATCATTACTGCGGCGTGGCTGGCGCCGCTGATGCTGGCCGGCCTGTTCGGCCTTGACGGTGGCGCCTTCGCCGCCTTCACCGGTGTCATCGTGCTGCTGGCCGCCTGGGAGTGGTCCAACCTCGCCGGTGTGACCGAAACGAACCGGCGGCTGGCACTGGTGGCCGGCCTGGCGTTGCTGATGGGCGTGCTGTGGACATTGGGCGCGGCGCTGGCCATCTGGCCGCTGTGGCTGGCAGTGGCCGGCTGGCTCGTCAATCTCTACTGGGTCACTCGCTATCCGGCGAAGAGCGATCAATGGGGCTCGACCGCCGTGCGCCTGGCCATGGGGCTATGGGTACTGCTGCCGGCCTGGGTCGGCTTCAACTTGCTGCGCGACACCGGCGGTGTTTGGCTGCTCTACGTGCTGCTGCTGGTGTGGGGCGCCGATATCGGCGCCTACTTCTGCGGTCGCGCCTGGGGTCGGCGCAAGCTGGCGCCCGCGGTCAGTCCCGGCAAATCCTGGGAGGGCGTCGTCGGGGGCCTGGCCGTGACGCTGATGCTGGCGCTGACGTTCGCCGTCTGGCAGGGAGTGGGGGTGCCGGGACTCGTGATCGTGACCGCGGTGGTCACCCTGGTCTCGGTGCTCGGCGACCTGCTGGAAAGCATGCTCAAGCGTTTTCGCGGCATCAAGGATTCCAGCAACCTGTTGCCCGGCCACGGTGGCGTGCTCGACCGCATCGACAGCCTGACGGCGGCGGTACCTCTGTTCGCGCTGCTCTCACACGGGATGTCGTGACATGAACGGGCCGCTTCGGCAGCAGAGCGTCACGGTGCTGGGAGCCACCGGCTCCATCGGCACCAGTACGCTCGACGTGATCGCGCGCCACCCAGAGCGCTACCGGGTGCATGCGCTGACCGCGCATCGCTCGCGCGAGACGCTGCTGGGCCAATGTCGGCAACATCGTCCCGCCGTGGTGGTACTTGGCGACGAGCGTGATGCCGTCTGGTTGCGCGAGCGGCTGTCGCAGGCGGGGCTGGCCACCGAGGTGCGTGCCGGTGAAGAGGCGCTCATCGAGGTGGCAGGCGCCACCGAGGTGGACGTGGTGATGGCAGCCATCGTCGGCGCTGCGGGGCTGCTGCCGACGCTGGCCGCGGTGCGCGCCGGCAAGCGTGTGCTGCTGGCCAACAAGGAGGCGCTGGTGATGTCCGGCGCACTGTTCATGGACGCCGTCACTCGCCATGGCGCCACATTGTTGCCGATCGATTCCGAACATAATGCCATCTACCAGTGTCTACCACCCGAGCATCGCGGCGGCCTGTCCCGCCATGGCGTGACTCAGCTGCTGTTGACCGCCTCCGGGGGGCCGTTCCGTGGCTGGACCCCGGAGCGCCTGGCTACGGTGACGCCGGCGCAGGCCTGCGCTCATCCCAACTGGTCGATGGGGCGCAAGATCTCGGTGGACAGCGCGACACTGATGAACAAGGGGCTGGAGCTGATCGAGGCATGCTGGCTGTTCGATGCCCGGCCCGAGCAGGTGCAGGTGGTGGTGCACCCACAGAGCGTGATCCACTCCATGGCCGCCTACAGCGATGGCTCGGTGCTGGCACAGTTAGGCAACCCGGACATGCGCACGCCGATCGCCTATGGCCTGGCCTGGCCCGAGCGCATCGATGCCGGCGTCGAGGCGCTGGACCTGTTCCGGATCGCCCGGCTCGACTTCGAGGCACCCGACGAGGCGGCCTTCCCTTGCCTGCGGCTGGCCCGCGAGGCGATGCAGGCGGGAGGGACCGCGCCGGCCGTACTCAACGGCGCCAACGAGGTGGCCGTCGATGCCTTCCTGACGGGCCGGTTGGGTTTCCCCGGAATCGGCGATCTGGTGGAAGAGGTCCTGGAGGCATTGCCGGTAGAAGCCGGTGGCGACCTGGAAACCATCCTCGCTGCCGACGCCCGGGCGCGCCAGGCGGCGAGCGAGAGGCTGGAAGGACGCTGAACCGATTCGCCAGCGAACCGAGTGATTTTTCAAGGTCAAGGAGACTGTATTGGGCCTGATCCAGAACGTGCTGGCCGTCATCGTGGTGCTGGGCCTGCTGATCACCTTCCACGAGTTCGGCCATTACTGGGTGGCGCGCCGCTGTGGTGTCAGGGTGCTGCGTTTCTCGGTGGGCTTCGGCAAGCCGATCTGGTCCCGCGTCGATCGTCATGGGACCGAGTTCGCCTTGGCGGCGATTCCGCTCGGCGGCTACGTCAAGATGCTCGACGAGCGCGAGGCCCCGGTGCCTGGCGACCAGCTCCATGAGGCATTCAACCGCAAGTCGGTATGGCAGCGCATCGCCATCGTCGCGGCGGGCCCGCTGGCCAATTTCCTGCTCGCCATCGTGGCCTACTGGGCGCTGTTCGTGGCCGGTACCACGACGGTGGCGCCGATGGTGGGCGAGGTGACTCCCGATTCGCCGGCATCCCGTGGCGGCCTGCAGCCAGGCCAGGAGATCGTGGCAGTGCAGGGCAACGAGGTGCGCTCCTGGGATGAGATCAACTTGCGCCTGATCGCCGATATCGGCTTCAGTGGCGAACTGGCCATCCAGGCACGCGACGATGCCTCGACCGACCCCAGGGAGTATCGCCTGCCCGTGCAGGACTACCTGGTGCGCCAGGATCCGCCCCGGCCGCTGCCCACGCTCGGCATCACCCCTTGGCAGCCGCGCTTTCCCGCCGTGCTGGGCCAGGTGGTCGACGGCGAGCCCGCTGCGGAGGCGGGGCTGCGTGCCGGCGATGAGGTAGTGGCGGTGAACGGCAACCCGATCGAAGAGTGGATGGACTTCGTCAGCGTGGTGCGGGCCAGCCCGGGCGAACCCCTGGAACTCGAGGTGGCCCGTGGCGACGAACACCTTGCGTTGACGCTCACGCCGGGCTCTCGAGAGCTCGAGACGGGGGTCGCCATCGGTTATGTCGGTGCCGGCGTCGAACCGGTGGAGTGGCCCGAGGAGTTTCGCCGCGAGATTCGCTACGGTCCCGTGGCGGCGGTGGGACAGGCATTGAGCCGTACCGGCGAGATGACGCTGCTGACCCTGAATGCCATCCGCAAGATGTTGGTGGGGCTGATTTCGCCGACCAATCTGTCGGGTCCCATCACCATCGCCCAGATGGCGGGGGATACGGCGCGCACGGGACTGGAGAGCTTCGTCAGTTTCCTGGCCTACCTCTCGATCAGCCTGGCGGTGCTCAATCTGTTGCCGATTCCGGTACTTGATGGCGGCCACCTGCTTTACTATTTCGTCGAGGCGGTTCGCGGTCGGCCGGTGTCGGAGCGGGCCCAGGCGTTCGGGCTGCGGATCGGTCTGGCGCTGGTCGGCATGCTGATGCTGATGGCCCTGTATTTCGATCTGATGCGTCTCTGGTAGCAAGCGCCCCCTCCGGGGCACAGGGAGGCAGAGCTTCGCTCTGCCTTGTCAGTCACCCGCACATATGTATATGGTGCCTGTCTGGACAGGCAGGCGGATCAACGCGAGCGAAGCGACTGCATGAATATCAAGACCCTCGGACTGGCGGCACTGCTGCTGGCCGGTTCCAGTACGGTGCTGGCCGAATCTTTTGAAGTTTCCGACATTCGCGTGGAAGGACTGCAGCGGGTTTCCGCCGCTTCCGTCTTCAACGCCTTTCCCATCAGCGCGCGCGATCAGGTGGATGATCGCGAGCTTGCCGAGGCGGCCCGCAGCCTGTTCGCCACCGGCCTGTTCGAGGACATTCAGCTTGCCCGCGACGGCAATGTGCTGGTGATCCAGGTCGTCGAGCGACCGACCATCTCGCGCCTCAACATCAGCGGCAACAAGCAGCTCTCCGAAGAGGATCTGCGCCGCGGGCTGCGCGAAGGCGGTCTGGCGGAAGGCCAGGTGCTTCAGATCTCGACGCTCGAGGACATCCAGCGCGAGCTCGAAGGCGTCTACCAGGCCCAGGGGCGCTACAGCGCCCGCATCGAGACCAGCGTGCGCGAGATCGACGAGGGCCGGGTCCAGGTCGATATCGACATCAACGAAGGCGCGGTGGCCAAGATCCGCCAGATCAACATCGTCGGCAACCGCCAGTTCGACGATGATGAGCTGCGCGAGGTGTTCGAACTCAACGACCGGCCCGGGCGCTTCTTCGGCTGGTTCTCCAAGGACGAGTACTCCCGCGAAGCGTTGGCCGGCGATCTGGAACGGCTGCGCTCGTTCTATCTCGATCGTGGCTACGTCAACTTCAACATCACCTCCACCCAGGTTTCGATCAGCCCTGACAAGTCGCAGATCTTCGTCACCGTCAACGTCGACGAGGGCGGTCAGTACCGCCTGGGCGACATCGGTTTCGTCGGCGACCTGCAGGTCAGCGAGCGCGAGGCACGCAACCTGCTGCAGGTCGAGAGTGGCGACATCTTCTCGCGCAGTGACGTCACGGCGTCCACCGAGGCACTGCGCTCGCGGCTTGGCGCCGAAGGCTTCGCCTTCGCCAGGGTCGAGGGTGTGCCGCAGCCGCGTGCTGACGGCGAGACCGTCGATCTGACCTTCAGCGTCGACCCGGGTCGACGCGCCTACGTACGCCGCATCAACTTCATCGGCAACACCACCACCGAGGACGAGGTGCTGCGCCGCGAGATGATCCAGATGGAGGGGGCGCCGGCCTCCACCGAGTCGATCAGCCAATCGCGTCGTCGTCTGGAGCGTCTGGGCTTCTTCCGCCAGGTCGAGGTGGAGACCCAGCCGGTGGCCGGCGAGTCCGACAAGCTCGACGTTACCTATACCGTCGAAGAGCAGCCCTCCGGCTCGGTCTCGGCCAGCATCGGCTTCTCCCAGAGCGCCGGGGTGATCTACGGCGCGGCGCTGGCCCAGAACAACTTCCTGGGAACCGGCAACCGCGTCAATATCGGCGCCCAGCGCAGCGACACCTTCACCAGCGTGAATTTCGGCTACACCGACCCCTACTGGACGCTGGACGGTATCTCGCGCGGCTACAATCTCTTCTATCGCGAGACCGATTACGAAGATTCGGACATCTCGACCTACTCCACCGACGCCTACGGCGCGGGGATCAACTTCGGCTATCCGATCAGCGAGCTGTCGCGGCTCAACTTCGGCACCAGCATCGAGGACATCACGGTCAAGACCTACCGCGATACCGCCTCGGAGATCGTGCGCTACGTCGACGAGCAAGGTGAGAACGCCCAAAGCCTCAAGCTCACCGCGAGCTGGACCCGCAACAATCTCAACCGCGGCATCATGCCCACCTCCGGCGACTACCAGCGCCTGTCGCTGGAGACTGCCGCCCCCGGCAGCGACGCCGACTATTACAAGTTGCGTGCCCGTGCCCAGCAGCTCTTCGCCCTCAACGAGGAGGAGACCTGGGCGCTGAAGTTCGGCACCACCCTGGGCTACGCCGACAGCATCGGCAGCGATCCCTATCCGTTCTACGAGAACTTCTTCGCCGGTGGCCTGGGCTCGGTGCGCGGCTATACGGGCAACACGCTGGGCCAGCGCACCACGCCCCGCGAATCCGGGCGAGACCGCACCCTGGGCGGCAACGTACTGGTCGAAGGCAGTGCCGAACTGCTCTTCCCGCTGCCGTTCATCGAGGATCAGCGTTCGCTACAGACCGGGTTCTTCGTCGATGCCGGCAACACCTTCCTGACCAGCTGCTACCCGGTGGTGGAAGGCGATGGCCCCTCGCGCTGCTCGTCGGGTGTCGACCTGGGTGATCTGCGCTACAGCATCGGCGTGGGGCTCTCCTGGCTGACGCCGGTCGGGCCGTTGACCTTCAGCATTGCCGAGCCCCTCAATGACGAGAGCGGCGACGACACTCAGTTCTTCCAATTCTCGCTGGGCCAGACGTTCTGAGCCGGCCTGCCAAGGGGATATTTCGCATGCGCAAGTTGACAGCCATTCTCTGCCTGGGCCTGTTCGCCGTCATGGCTGCACCGGCCTACTCGGCCGAAGTCGCGATGCTGGATTGGCGCCAGGCGCTGCTCACATCCGATGCCGCCCAGCGCTCCATGCAGGAACTCGAGAGCCGCCTGGCCGGCCAGCAGCAGGAAGCGCAGTCGCTGGGCCAGGAGCTGTCCCGGCTGCAGCAGCGGCTGCAGCAGGAGGGCGACAGCCTTCCTGACGCCGAGCGCCAGTCGCTGATTCAGGAGTTCCAGCAGAAGGGAAGCCGCTTCGAGCAGTTGCGTCAGCAGATCATGGAAGAACAGATGCGCGCCGAGCAGGAGTTCCTGCAGCAGGCCGAGCCGAAGCTCGATCAAGCCGTCGAGCAGGTCATTTCGCGGCACGGCGTTCAGGTACTGGTGGAGCCCCAGGGCGTGCTGCACTCCGACCAGGAGCTGCCCAACCTGACGGATGAAGTGATCGAAATTCTCAACTCACTCAACTGAACATGGCGGCAACTCCTGCCGCACGCTGTCGATACGGGTTTCCATGACGCACCCTGCTATTCACGAATTCACCCTGGCCGAACTGGCCGAGCGGCTCGGCGCCAACCTGGTAGGTGATGGCAACCAGCGAATCCGGGGCCTGGCCACGCTCAAGGAAGCCGGCCCCGATCAGGTGGCTTTCGTGGCCAGTCGTTCCTACCTCAAGGACCTGTCCAGTACCCGGGCCGGTGCCGTGCTGCTGCAGCCCGAGCATGCCGCCGCCTGTTCGGTGGCGCGCCTGGAACTGAAGAATCCGTATCTCGGCTATGCCCAGCTGTCGCAGCTGTTCGACCCGATTCTGGCAACCCCGCAGGGCGGCATCCATCCTGCAGCCGTGGTGGCAGACGACGTGACGCTTGGCGAGCGGGTCGAGATCGGCCCCAATGCCGTCGTCGAAGCCGGCGTCGAGCTGGGTGACGAGGTGGTGGTCGGTGCCGGTTGTTTCATCGGCGCAGGCACGCGCATCGGGGCGGGCTCCCGCCTACACCCCAATGCAACCGTCTGCCACGGTGTGATCGTCGGCGAGCGCGTCATCCTGCACAGTGGCTGCGTGATCGGTGGCGACGGCTTCGGTTTCGCCCACGACGGCAGCCGTTGGCACAAGATTGCACAGCTCGGCGGTGTGGTGCTGGGCGATGACGTCGAAGTGGGCAGCTGCTCCAGCATCGATCGCGGTGCACTCGACGATACCGTGATCGGTAACGACGTGAAGATCGACAGCCAGGTGCAGATCGCGCACAACGTGCGTATCGGCGACCACACGGCGCTGGCCGGCTGCGTCGGTATCGCCGGTTCCACCCGCGTGGGCAGCAATTGCATGCTCGGAGGCGGAGTGGGGCTCGCCGGACACCTGACCATCTGCGACGGTGTGCAGGTCACCGGCATGAGCCTGGTGACCAACTCGATTCATGAGCCGGGTGTCTATTCATCGGGTACCGGTGCCATGTCCAACGCCCAGTGGCGCAAGAACGCGGTGCGCTTCAAGCAACTCGACGACTTCGCGCGGCGACTGGCGCGGCTCGAGAAGCGCGACCGGCAGGGTTGAGACAGGGTCGGGCGGCGCTATAATTCCGCCTGCCTGACGCAGGCGTTTTTTCGGGAAGCCGGGCGGCGCGCACCGACGCTCGCGATGGCTTCCCTACTTCATTTCAGAGGTCGCTACGATGGTAATGGACATCAACGAGATTCGTGAGTATCTGCCGCACCGATACCCTTTCCTGCTGATCGATCGGGTGCTGGAACTGAACCTCGGCGAATCCATCGTTGCCTACAAGAACGTCAGCATCAACGAGCCGTTCTTCAACGGTCATTTTCCCCACCACCCGATCATGCCCGGCGTGCTGGTGCTCGAGGCGCTGGCCCAGGCCTGCGGCATCCTGGGCTTCAAGACCGTCAACAAGCTGCCGGCCGACGGCTACGTCTATTACCTGGTGGGTAGCGACAACGTGCGTTTCAAACGACCGGTGATGCCGGGAGATCGCCTGAGGCTGGAAGCGAAGGTCGAGCGTGAAAAGCGCGGCATCTGGAAGTTCGCCTGTCGTGCTACGGTAGATGGCGAACTGGCCTGCGAGGCCGAGGTCATCTGTGCGGAGAGGAAGGTTTCTTGATACATACCACTGCCATCGTCGACCCTGGGGCACGTCTGGCCGAGGATGTGGAAGTCGGGCCCTTCAGCGTGATCGGCCCCGATGTGGAGATCGGCCCCGGCAGTCGCATCGGTCCTCACGTGGTCATCAAGGGGCCGACCGTACTGGGGGCGCGGACCCGTATCTTCCAGTTCGCCTCGGTGGGAGAGGATTGCCAGGACAAGAAGTATGCCGGCGAGCCGACACGCCTGGTGATGGGCGACGACAACGTCATTCGCGAGTGCGTGACGCTGCATCGCGGCACCGCCCAGGATCGCGGCGAGACCACCATCGGTTCGCGTAACCTGTTCATGGCCTACGTGCATGTCGGCCACGACTGTGTCATCGGCGACGACTGCGTGCTGGCCAACCAGGCGACACTGGCCGGCCACGTGACCCTGGGCAACTTCGTCATCCTCGGCGGGCTGTCGGCCGTTCATCAGTTCTGTCACTTCGGCGATCACGCCATGGCCGGCGGCGGCTCGATCATCACCAAGGACACCCCGGCCTTCGTCATGATCAACGGCAATCCGGCTCGGGTTCACGGACTCAACCAGGTGGGGCTCAAGCGGCGCGGCTTTTCCGCCGAGGCGATCAAGGCCCTGAACGATAGCTACCGGCTGGTCTATCGTCAGGGGTTGACCGTTCCCCAGGCGCTGGAGGAGATTCGCAACCGCTATGCGCTGCCCGAAACCGAAACCTTCGCCGCTTCCATCGAGGTCTCGACCCGCGGCATCATTCGCTGACGCGGCCTCGCAGCGAGTCTGATATGAGCAAGCTTGCGCGTGTCTATATCGTCGCCGGTGAGATGTCCGGAGACCTGCTCGGGGCGAGCCTGATGCGTGCCCTGAAGGCGCGTCATCCGCAGGTGCAGTTCCGTGGCATTGGCGGTCCCGGCATGATTGCCGAGGGTATCGACAGCCGCTTCCCGCTGGAGACGCTGTCGGTCATGGGCCTGGTCGAGGTGCTCAAGCACTTGCCGGAGCTGATTCGGGTGCGTCGCGCCCTGCGCGCCGATGCCCTGGCCTGGCGGCCGGACGTCATGATCGGTATCGATGCCCCCGACTTCAACCTCGGCCTGGAGCGACAGCTGCGCGAGGCAGGCCTCACCACGGTTCACTACGTCAGCCCCACCGTCTGGGCGTGGCGCCAGGGACGGGTGAAGGGCATCGCTCGCTCGGTCGATGCCATGCTCGCCCTCCTGCCTTTCGAGGCCGCCTTCTACGAGCAGCATCGTCTGCCGGTGGCCTTCGTCGGCCATCCGCTGGCCGATGAGCTACCGCTGGTCACTGATCGTGCGGGTGCGCGTGCCGAGCTCGGGCTGGCCGAGACTGACCCGGTACTGGCCGTGCTGCCGGGCTCGCGGGCCAACGAGATCCGCTTTCTCGGTGCGACCCTCCTCGATGCCGCCGAGCGGCTGTGCCGCGAGCGTCCCGAGCTGAAAGTGGTGATTCCTGCAGCGACGCCGCTGCGCCGTGAGGAGCTTGAGGGCCTGCTGGCAAGCCGTCCGACGCTGGACGGGCGGGTCACGCTGCTCGACGGCCGGGCGCGCCAGGCGATGGTGGCCAGCGACGCCGTGCTGCTGGCGTCGGGCACGGCGGCACTCGAGGCAATGCTGTGCCACCGTGCCATGCTGGTGGTCTACAAGATGGCGCCGATGACCCACTGGCTGGCCCGTCGTCTGGTCAAGACCGAATGGATCTCGTTGCCCAACCTGATCGCCCGCGAGGCCCTGGTGCCGGAACTGATTCAGGACGCTGCCACGCCCGAGGCGATCGTCGCGCATATCGGGCCGATGCTCGACGACGTTCGAGTCAGGGGCGCTCTGGAAGAGCGCTTCGCCGTCATGCATGCCGGGCTGCAGCGCAATGCCAGCGCCAGGGCGGCCGAGGCCATCGAGGCCTTGCTGGAGGGGCGGCCGATGCCCGCTTCGCTGTCCAGCGAGGAGCATGTCGTGGTGTCAGGTCAGGACTCGGCTGAGCAACCACAGACAGGCAGAGAGGAGACATGAGCGACTGTCCGTTTCCCCCATTGGTGATCGACTATCAGGGCCATCTGCTCGCCGGTGTCGATGAGGTCGGTCGCGGACCTCTGATCGGGGCGGTGGTGGCAGCTGCGGCAATTCTCGACCCCATGCGGCCGATCGCCGGCCTGACCGACTCCAAGAAGCTCTCGCCGCAGCGACGCGCCGACCTCGATGCCGAGATTCGCGACAAGGCGCTGGCCTTCGCCGTGGCCGAGGCGAGCCACGCCGAGGTCGACGAACTCAACATCTACCACGCCACCCATCTGGCCATGCGACGGGCGATCGATGCGCTGCCGCTGACGCCTGAATACCTGCTGGTGGACGGCAACCGCCTGCCCGGGCATCATGTTCCCGGCCAGGCGATCATCAAGGGCGACGCCCGCCATCCGTCCATCGCTGCCGCTTCGATACTGGCCAAGGTGGCCCGCGATGCCCAGATGGTGGCACTCGACGGCCTGTTTCCCGAGTACGGTTTCGCCCGCCACAAGGGCTATGCCACGCCCGAGCACCTGGATGCCCTGGAGCGCCTCGGGCCGCTGCCCGAGCATCGCCGCACTTTCGCCCCGCTGAAGGGGCAGCTCGAGCTGCTCTAGTCCTGCTGTTGTGGCCCATTCACTGCCAAGCCCCGAGCCTCTTATGACCACGCCCTTCGTACACCTGCGCGTCCATACCGAATACTCCCTGGTCGACGGCCTGGTGCGACTCAAGCCGCTGCTCAAGGCCACCGCCGAGCAGGGCATGCCGGCCTTGGCCGTGACCGACGAGGCCAACCTGTTCGGTCTGGTCAAGTTCTACCGTGGCGCCCAGAGCGCCGGGCTCAAGCCGGTGATCGGCGCCGACCTGTGGCTGGCCAACCCTCATGACGAAGGACATCCCTACCGCCTGACGCTACTGGCGATGAACGGCGTCGGCTATCGCAACCTTACCGAGCTGATCTCGCGCGGCTGGATGGAGGGGCAGCGGCAGGGACGCGCCGTGCTGGAAAAGGCCTGGGTGCTCGAGCAGAGCGAGGGGCTGATCGCGCTTTCCGGCGGCCGCGATGGCGAGATCGGAAGACACCTGCTTGCCGACCATCGGGATGAGGCATTAGCCCTGCTCGAGGAGTGGCAGGCCGCCTTCCCGGACCGCTTCTACCTGGAGCTGACCCGCACTGGGCGGCCGTTGGAGGAGGAGTGCGTGCATCTCTCGGTGGAACTCGCCATGGCCAGCGGCGCCCCAGTGGTGGCGACCAACGACGTGCGCTTCCTCGAGCGCGACGACTTCTGGGCTCACGAGACCCGCGTCTCCATCGGCGAGGGCAAGGCGCTGGACGACCCGCGCCGCGAACGCAAGTATACCGAGGAGCAGTATCTCAAGAGCCCGGCGGAGATGGCTGAGCTGTTCGCCGATATTCCGGAGGCGCTCGAGAACAGCGTGATGATCGCCGCGCGCTGCAACGTCGATGTGCGCCTGGGCGAAATCTTCCTGCCGGAGTTCGAGATCCCCGAGGGCATGACCCAGGACGAGTACTTCCGCAAGGTCTCCCACGACGGCCTCGATGAACGTTTGAACTTCCTCTACCCGGCCGAGAAGTACCCTCGCGATAGCGCCGAGTTCGCCGAGATCGACAAGCGCTACCGCGAGCGGCTGAATTTCGAGCTCGACATCATCATCCAGATGGGCTTCCCCGGCTATTTCCTGATCGTGATGGACTTCATCCAGTGGGCCAAGGACAACGACGTTCCGGTGGGCCCGGGGCGCGGTTCCGGTGCCGGCTCGCTGGTGGCCTATGCGCAGAAGATCACCGACCTCGATCCGCTGGAATACGATCTGCTGTTCGAGCGCTTCCTCAACCCCGAGCGGGTCTCGATGCCCGACTTCGACGTCGACTTCTGCATGGAGAAGCGCGACCGGGTGATCGAGTACGTGGCCGACCGCTACGGCCGCAACGCGGTGTCTCAGATCGTCACCTTCGGCACCATGGCGGCCAAGGCGGTGGTGCGTGACGTGGCCCGTGCCCAAGGCCGGCCCTACTCGCTGGGCGACAAGCTCTCCAAGCTGATCCCCTTCGAGGTGGGCATGACGCTCGCCAAGGCGATCGAGGCGGAGCCGGCGCTCAAGGAGTTCGTAGAGAACGACGAGGAGGCTGCCGAGATCTGGGAGATGGCGGTCAAGCTCGAGGGCATCACCCGCGGCACCGGCAAGCACGCCGGCGGCGTGGTGATCGCGCCGACCAAGCTCACCGACTTCTCGCCGCTGCTGTGCGACGAGGAAGGCAACGGCCTAGTGGTGCAGTTCGACAAGAACGACATCGAGGAGGCCGGGCTGGTCAAGTTCGACTTCCTCGGCCTGCGCACCCTGACCATCATCGACTGGGCACTGGAGATGGTCGACAAGGTGCGTGCCGTCAAGGGCCAGGGGCCGCTCAACATCGACAGCATCCCGCTCGACGATGGCCCCACCTTCGAGATGCTCAAGCGTGCCGAGACCACGGCGGTGTTCCAGCTCGAATCGCGCGGCATGAAGGAGCTGATCAAGCGTTTGTTGCCCGACTCGCTGGAGGACATGATCGCCCTCGTCGCCCTGTTTCGCCCGGGGCCGCTGCAGTCGGGCATGGTCGATGACTTCATCAACCGCAAGCACGGCCGCGCCGAGATCTCCTACCCGCACCCCGACTACCAGCACGAGTGGCTCAAGCCGGTACTCGAGCCCACCTACGGCATCATCCTCTACCAGGAGCAGGTGATGCAGATCGCCCAGGTGCTGGCGGGCTACAGCCTGGGCCAGGCCGACATGCTGCGCCGGGCGATGGGCAAGAAGAAGCCCGAGGAGATGGCCAAGCAGCGCGCCGGCTTCATGGAGGGTTGTGCGGCCAACGGCATCGACAAGGAGCTGGCCGGCAACATCTTCGACCTGGTGGAGAAATTCGCCGGCTACGGCTTCAACAAGTCGCACTCGGCGGCCTACGGCCTGGTCTCCTACCAGACCGCCTGGCTCAAGGCGCACTACCCTGGTCCTTTCATGGCCGCGGTGATGTCCACCGAGATGGACAACCTCGACAAGGTGGTGCCGCTGATCGAGGAGTCGCGGCGTATCGGTCTGACCGTGACCCCGCCGGACGTCAACATCGGCGCCTACAAGTTCACCGTGGATACCGAGGGCCGGGTGGTCTACGGCCTGGGGGCGATTCGCGGTGTAGGCGAGGGCCCCATCGGCGCCATCGTCGAGGCCCGCGAGGCCGATGGCCCCTTCAGCGACCTGTTCGACTTCTGCCGGCGGGTCGATCCCAAGCGCATGAACAAGCGCACCCTGGAGGCATTGATTCGCTCGGGGGCGCTGGACAACCTGGGACCGAACCGGGCGGTGCTCGCCGCAGCGCTCGACGACGCCCTGCGTGCCGCGGCCCAGACCCAGACCAACCAGAACCTGGGCATGATGGACATGTTCGGCGAGGCCTTCGTCGACGACGCGGTCGAGAGCGATCCGTACGAGGCCTATCGCCGCGCCCGCGAGTGGACCGACAAGGAGCGCCTGGCCGGTGAAAAGGAGACCCTTGGGCTCTACCTGACCGGGCACCCCATCGACGAGTACGAGAAGGAGCTGGCGCGTTTCGTCTCCACCCGCATCAGCGACCTCAAGCCCTCGCGCGAGCCGCAACGCGTCGCGGGCCTGGTGGTGGCCATGCGTACCATGAAGTCCAAGCGCGGCGACACCATGGCCTTCATCACCCTGGATGACCGCACCGGGCGAATCGAGGCGTCGCTGTTCGGCGAGCTGTACGACTCCCTGCGCGGCCAGATCGAGGCCGATCAGGTGTTGATCGTCGAAGGCGAGGTCTCAAGCGACGACTTCTCCGGCGGCCTGCGCCTGCGCGGCAAGGACGTCACGCCGATGGTGGCCGCCCGAGCGCGCTACGGCGAGGCGGTCGAGCTGTCGCTGGACGGCACCCGGGTCAACGGTCGCCTGATCGACACCCTGCGCGACAGCCTCGCGCCGCACCGCGACGACGGCGGTCTGCCGGTACGCCTGCGCTATCGCAACGAGGCGGCCGCCGGCTGGCTGGAACTGGACGCGCAGTGGCGCGTATCGCCCTGCGACGAGTTGCTGATCGCGCTGCGTGAAGTAGAAGGGCAGGATGGCGTGCGCCTCAAATACCGCTAGGCCTAAGAAAAGTGCCTGCGCTCGGTCATATGGCGTTAAAAAACGGCTTAAAATGCTCATTTACTAAAGTAAACTCCGCTTTTGCGCCGTTTTTTGCCTTGTCTGACCATCGCTCGCCGACTTTTCGACAGGATCTGGGCTCACCACCTTGGCTGCGGGCGGCGCCGGGGACAGGTCGCAGCGGCGGTCCTTTTCCAGGGATGGAAAAGGTAGCGCCCAGGGATGGGTTCACAGCGCCTCCGCAGAGACCTGTCGCCGGGAAAGCCGCTGTTTCACGCCTTGCGCCGCGCGTTGAGGGTGCGATAATGCCCGACACTCGAATTTATGGCTTCCGGGACGAACAGCGTTCATTATCCTTTTCCCGGCGACAGCAATGACAAGGCGGCTTAGCCACTATGAATCCCAACTATCTCGATTTCGAACAGCCCATCGCCGAACTCCAGGCCAAGATCGAAGAACTGCGCCTGGTCGGCAATGACAGCAAGCTCAACCTCAGCGACGAGATCGGTCGCCTGGAGGAGAAGAGCCGCAAGCTCACCGAGTCGATCTTCAGGGACCTGAGCCCCTGGCAGGTGTCGCAGCTCTCGCGTCACCCCCAGCGCCCCTATACGCTCGATTATCTTGAGCACGTCTTCACCGATTTCGACGAGTTGCACGGCGACCGCCGCTTCGCCGACGACCCGGCCATCGTCGGCGGGATCGCCCGCCTCGACGACCGCCCGGTAATGATCATCGGCCACCAGAAGGGCCGCGACGTGAAGGAGAAGGTGCGGCGCAACTTCGGCATGCCGCGTCCCGAGGGCTATCGCAAGGCGTGCCGCCTGATGGAGATGGCCGAGCGCTTCAAGATGCCGGTGCTTACCTTCATCGACACCCCGGGCGCCTACCCCGGCATCGACGCCGAGGAGCGCGGCCAGTCCGAGGCCATCGCCTACAACCTGGCGGTGATGTCGCGGCTGAAGACCCCGATCATCTCCACCGTGGTGGGCGAGGGCGGCTCCGGCGGGGCGCTGGCCATCGGCGTGTGCGACGAGCTGGCCATGCTGCAATACTCCACCTATTCAGTGATCTCTCCCGAGGGCTGTGCGTCAATCTTGTGGAAGAGCGCCGAGAAGGCCGCCGATGCTGCTCAGGCCATGGGCATCACTGCCGAGCGCCTGCAGGAACTGGGCTTCGTCGATACCCTGATCGAGGAGCCGCTGGGTGGCGCCCATCGTCATCCGCAGACCACCGCCGAGCGGGTCAAGGAGGCCTTGCTGGCGAGCCTCGAGCGGCTCGAGGCGATGGATACCGAGGCGCTCCTGGAGCGCCGGTATGAGCGTCTGATGAGCTATGGCGCCCCGGCATAAGAGAGAGTCTCTGCAAGCCCTGATCGACGACGCCCTGGCGGAAATCCCGCCGGGGCGTGTCGTCTGGGTGGCACTCTCCGGCGGGCTGGATTCGAGCCTGCTGTTGACACTGGCCGCAGCGGCCTGCCGTCGCCATCCCCGGCCGCTGCATGCCCTGCATGTCCACCACGGCCTGCAGCCCGCCGCCGACGACTTCGAGGTCCACTGCCGGCGGCTCTGCTCGCGACTCGGCGTGCCGCTGTTCGTCGAACGTGTAGTGATCGACCGCGACGCCGGGTTGGGGCTCGAGGGAATGGCGCGTCAGGCACGCTACGACGCCTTTATCCGCCGCATGACCCGGGGCGATACGCTATGGCTGGCCCAGCACCGCGACGACCAGGCCGAAACCTTTCTTCTCGCCGCGCTGCGCAGCAGCGGTGTGCGCGGCCTGGCAGGCATGCCGTCCGGTCGCGAGTGGCTGGGAAGGCACCTCGTCCGTCCGCTGCTCGCCTGTTCGCGGGCCGAGCTCGAAGCCGAGGCGGAGCGGCTCGGGGTTTACTGGGTCGATGACCCCTCCAACGCCGACGAGTCGCTCGACCGCAACTTCCTGCGCCACAGCGTGCTGCCGCTGCTGCAGTCGCGTTGGCCCCAGGCGGCCGAGGCGTTGGCGAGCAGTGCACGCCACGCCGCCGAGGCCGAGGCGCTGATCGAAGCGCTCGCTGAACACGACCTGGACGCCCTCGGCGGCGATCCCGCCCGCGTGCCGCTGGCGGGGCTCGTGGCGCTTGCGCCGGAGCGCCAGCGTTCACTGGTTCGCCATGCTTGTCGCCGGCTGAGGCTGGCGACGCCACCGTCGAGCCGCCTCGCGAGCCTGCTGGCACAGCTCGAAGCTCGGCCAGATGCTCAGGTGAGAGTTGCCTGGGCTGGCGCCGAGGCGCGGATATGGCGCGGAACACTCTACCTTCGGCCGATACATGCGACCTTGAGGGCGGACTGGTGTGCCGAGTGGGATGGCATGGCCCCGCTGCCTTTGCCCTGGGGAGAACTGCTGCACGCTGCGCTGATTCCAGCCGACGGTTGCCCGGTGGTGCTGACCCTGATGGCACGACAAGGGGGAGAGCGGCTGCGCCTGGCGGGGCGGGGAGGGCGGGATCTCAAACGTCTGCTGCAGGAAAGGGGCGTACCCCCCTGGGAGCGTGAGCGGCTGCTGGTGGCCTGGTGCGACGGTACGCCCGTGGCGGCGTTTCAACCCGATTCGGCACGCTGGCTGGCAGTGGCCGAAGGATGGCGAGCATCGGTTGTCGAGGTGTGAGGGCTCAGTACCGGCGTGAGATGTCTCGGGCCAGCATGTCGTACAGCACGCCTTCGCGCAGCGCACCATCGGCATAGCGCATCGTGGTCAGCTCGAACGCCTCGAAAATCGATCCGAGAATCGCCACTCCGGCGGGAAAGATACGCGCGCGGTCGGGCTTGAGTCCCTCCAGGGCGACCCGGTCGAGATGGCCGCAGTCGATCAGACGTTGGCGAAGCACCCTCAATCCGCTTCTGCTGATCTCGCCAGGTGTGCCGCCGTCGGCGGCAAGCACCGAGGCGGCCGCCTTGATGGTGCCGCTGGAGCCCAGCGCCTCGTCCCAGCCCAGTTCGCTGTAACTCACCCGGAGTGGCGCAAGCTGTGCCAGAACGTCCGCTTCGGCCTGGCTCATGCGCGCCTCGCTCAACTGGCCATCGGCGAAGTGGCGCTGGGTATGGGTGACGCAACCGATGTCGAGGCTCTCCAATTTCAGCGGTTTCAGTTGTTCACCGACGATGAACTCGGTGGATCCTCCCCCGATGTCGACGATCAGGCGGCGGCCGTTCTCGGCCAGAGCATGGGCCGCGCCCAGGTAGATCAGGCGGGCTTCCTCCTGTCCGGGTATCACCTCGACACGACACCCCAGCAGGGCTTCGGCACGCTTAATGAAAGTCTGGCGATTGCGCGCCGTACGCAGCGCACTGGTACCCACCACACGCAGGCGCTCGGCAACCACACCCTCCAGCAGTGGGGCGAAGCGAGAGAGACATGTCATGGCGCGCTCCATCGAGGCCTCGTCCAGGCAATTGGCGGCATCGAGGCCGGCGGCCAGTTGCACCTTCTCGCCCAGTCGGGCCACGACTTGAAGCTGGCCATCGAGATAATGCGCCACCAGCAAGTGAAAGCTGTTGGACCCGAGATCGATCGCGGCCAGGCGCTGTTCCTGGGATACGCCGGAGGCGTCGCTGACGAGGTTGGGCCGTTCCGTGGGTGGGTTCATCGAAGCATCCTGATAGCGAATGGCTAAAGGGTGCGGCGACTCCCCGAGCCTGTCAATCGCATAAGGTTGATCTATAGGGTTGCGTTCCTCGCCGGCCTTGACTAACATCGGGTCGTTCGCCTGTTCCGAATGCTTTCCGACCGCGTCGCGGTCAACATCAAGTCGTCAGACAGCCCCTTCTTTGTCGCTCGTTGTCATGTGCCTTAGCCATGGTGGCACTTGAAACGCACCCAGGCGATGAATCCAGGTGACAAAGAAGCGCTGCTCCCTCGAACACGATACCGTGCGACGATCCCTTCGCAGAGTGGTCGTACAGCCACGAGCATCGCTCATGAGCGGCAGCTCTCCCGGGCTCTGAACGCACCCAAGCGGCGTACCGTTCTTTTATTCGCACCACTCCCACGGCCGCCGTGCCGCCACGCTGACATGAGCAACTTCCGAACGCACCGATGAATCTTACCGAACTCAAGCAAAAATCCGTGCCGGACCTTTTGGAGATCGCCCGTGAAATGGGCATCGACAACCTGGCCCGTTCACGCAAGCAGGACATCATCTTCGCTATCCTCAAGAAGCACGCCAAGAGCGGCGAGGATATCTATGGCGATGGTGTACTCGAAATCCTCCAGGACGGCTTCGGCTTCCTGCGCAGCGCCGACAGTTCCTATCTGGCCGGCCCCGACGACATCTACGTCTCGCCGTCGCAGATCCGTCGCTTCAACCTGCGTAAGGGTGACTCGATCTCCGGCAAGATTCGTCCGCCGAAGGAAGGGGAGCGCTACTTCGCGCTGCTCAAGGTCAGCCAGATCAACTTCGACAAGCCGGAAAACGCCAAGCACAAGATCCTGTTCGAGAACCTCACGCCGCTGTTTCCCCAGGAGCGGCTGCGCATGGAGATCGGCAACGGCTCCACCGAGGATCTCACCGCACGCATCATCGATCTCACCGCACCCATCGGCAAGGGCCAGCGTGGCCTGATCGTCTCGCCGCCCAAGGCGGGCAAGACGCTGATGTTGCAGAACATTGCCACATCGATCACGCGCAATAATCCCGAATGCCACATGATCGTGCTGCTGATCGACGAGCGCCCGGAGGAAGTGACCGAGATGTCGCGTACCGTGCGTGGCGAAGTGGTCGCCTCGACCTTCGACGAGCCGCCGGCGCGCCATGTGCAGGTCGCCGAGATGGTCATCGAGAAGGCCAAGCGCCTGGTCGAGCACAAGAAGGACGTGGTCATCCTGCTCGACTCCATCACCCGCCTGGCGCGCGCCTACAATACCGTGGTGCCGAGCTCCGGCAAGGTGCTCACCGGCGGTGTCGACGCTCATGCCCTGGAGAAGCCCAAGCGCTTCTTCGGTGCCGCGCGCAACATCGAAGAGGGCGGCAGCCTGACCATCATCGCCACCGCGCTGGTCGATACCGGCTCGAAGATGGACGAGGTGATCTTCGAGGAGTTCAAGGGCACCGGCAACATGGAAGCCCACCTGGACCGCAAGCTCGCCGAGCGTCGCGTCTATCCGGCGCTCAACATTCGCCGCAGCGGCACCCGCCGTGAGGACCTGATCGCCTCCGAAGACGAGATGCAGCGTATGTGGATCCTGCGCAAGCTGCTCAATCCGATGGACGATACCGCCGCGACGGAATTCCTCATCGACCGCTTGAAGGATACCAAGACGAACCTCGAGTTCTTCGAAGCCATGAAGCGCCGCTAGGTTTGATCGGCGGTGCGGAAAGGGGCGGCATGCTATGCTGCCCCTTTCGTCGTTCCGGAAACGGGAAATGGAATGAAGTACAACGACCTGCGCGACTTCATCGCCGCCCTGGAGGCCCAGGGCGAGCTGGTGCGCGTGACCGCCGAGGTGGACCCCTACCTCGAGATCACCGAGATCTGCGACCGCACCCTGCGCGCCGCCGGGCCGGCGCTGCTGTTCGAGAACGTCAAGGGCCATGACATGCCGCTGCTGGGCAATCTGTTCGGCACGCCGAAGCGGGTCGCCATGGGCATGGGCCAGGACTCGGTCGAAGCGCTGCGCGAGGTGGGCGAACTGCTCGCCTTCCTCAAGGAGCCCGAACCGCCCAAGGGCTTCCGCGACGCCTGGGACAAGTTACCGATTTTCAAGCAAGTCATGAGCATGGGGCCGAAGACGGTACGTAGCGCACCGGTGCAGCAAGTGGTACTGGAGGGCGATGACGTCGACCTCGGCCGGCTGCCGATCCAGCATTGCTGGCCCGGCGATGTCGCCCCCTTGGTGACCTGGCCGCTGGTGGTCACCCGCGGGCCGCACAAGAAGCGCCAGAACCTGGGCATCTACCGCCAGCAGAAGCTGACGAAGAACCGCCTGATCATGCGCTGGCTGTCACATCGTGGCGGTGCGCTGGATTTTCAGGAGTTCCAACAGACGAACCCCGGCGAACCCTTCCCGGTGGCGGTGGCACTGGGTGCCGACCCGGCCACTATCCTCGGCGCGGTGACCCCGGTGCCGGATTCGCTCTCCGAGTACGCCTTCGCCGGGCTGCTGCGCGGCTCGCGCACCGAGTTGGTCAAGTGCGGCCACGCCGATCTCGAGGTGCCGGCCTCAGCCGAGATCATCCTCGAAGGCTTCATCTACCCTGACGACACGGCGCCGGAAGGCCCCTACGGCGACCATACCGGCTACTACAACGAGGTCGACGAGTTCCCGGTGTTCACGGTGACGCGCATGACCATGCGCCGCGACGCCATCTATCACTCGACCTACACCGGAAGGCCCCCCGACGAACCGGCGATACTGGGCGTGGCACTCAACGAGGTGTTCGTGCCGATTCTGCGCAAGCAGTTCCCCGAGATCGTCGACTTCTACCTGCCGCCGGAGGGCTGCTCCTACCGCATGGCGGTGGTGACCATGAAGAAGCAGTACCCGGGGCATGCCAAGCGGGTGATGATGGGGGTGTGGAGCTTCCTGCGCCAGTTCATGTACACCAAGTTCGTGGTAGTGCTCGACGACGACGTCGATGCCCGCGACTGGAAGGACGTGATCTGGGCCATTACCACCCGCATGGACCCGGCCCGCGATACCGTGATGGTCGAGAACACGCCCATCGACTATCTCGACTTCGCCTCGCCGGTGGCGGGTCTGGGCTCCAAGATGGGGCTGGACGCCACCAGCAAGTGGCCCGGTGAAACCGACCGCGAATGGGGCACCCCCATCGTCATGGACGAGGCCGTCAAGGCCCGCGTCAGCGAACGCTGGAACGAATTGGGCATCAGCCTGCCCCCCCACCCCGACGACAAGAGGCTTGCATGACCCCGAGGACCCTGAGCTGCCAGGTAACGGCAGTGGAGGACCTGACCCCCGACGTGTTCCGCGTGCGCCTGGAAGGGCGTGCCGAGGCCATGGCCCACGACCCGGGCCAGTATCTCGAACTCAAGCTGGACGACGAGACCTGGGTGCCGTTCTCCATTGCCAATGCGCATGCCGACGACGGTACCCTGGAGCTGCATATCCAGCACTGGCCGGAGCGCGAGAATTCCGCCCGGCTGCGCGAGTTGATCGTGGTGGCGCACCACCTGACGGTACGCCTGCCGGGCGGCGACTGTATCCTGGATTCGACCAGCCGGCGTCCGCTGCTGCTGGTCGCCGCCGGTACCGGTTTCGCCCAGATGAAAGCCATCGTCGAGGCTTCGCTGCACGAGGCGCCGCAGCGGCCCATCGAATTGTGGTGGGCCGCCCGCGAGCGACGCGATCTCTATCTCGAGAGCCTTCCCAATGAATGGGCCGAGCAGCACGACAGCGTGTGCTTCCATGTGGTCACCGAAGTGGCGCCGGAGCCGCCGGTGACCGGTGTGCGCGTCCAGGGCCACCAGGGTCGCATCGACCAGGCGCTGGCCGCCGGGCTCGATGACGTCAGCGGGTATGACGTCTATCTTTCCGGCTCGCCGGGTATGGTCTACGCCTGCGTCGACGTACTGGCCTCGCTGGGCCTCGAGCCGTCGCGGGTCTTCTCCGATGTCTTCGCCTATGCGCCGCGCCAGCCGCTGGTACCCACCGCCGGTGTATTGCGCCGGGGAAGCGCCGGATGAGCGCCGCGCCGATCCTGATCACCGGTGGCGCCCGACGCCTGGGGCGCCACTGCGCCGAGCGCCTGGCCGAGGACGGCCACCCGGTGATCGTCAGCTATCGCCGCGAGCGGCCCGAGCTCGCGGCGCTACGCGGGCGCGGCATCGTCACCCTGCAGGCGGATTTCTCCAGCGAGGCGGGCATCCTCGACTTCATCGGCCGGCTCAAGGGCGAGACGTCCGTGCTACGTGCCATCGTGCACAATGCCAGCGACTGGGCGCCCGACAGCCAAGGCGAAGATGCCGGGGCCAACTTCGAGCGGTTGTTCCGCATCCACATGCTGGCGCCCTACCTGATCAACCTGCACTGTCGCGAGCTGCTCGAGGCGTGCGGCGAGCCGCAGCGCGACATCGTGCACATGACCGACTACGTGGTGCAGAAGGGGTCGACTCGACATGTCGCCTACGCCGCTACCAAGGCGGGGCTCGAGAACCTGACGCTCTCCTTTGCCGCGATGTACGCCCCGTCGATCCAGGTCAACGCCATCGCGCCGGCACTGATCATGCTGGGCGAGGGCGACGACGGAGCCTACGCCGAGAAGGCCAGGGCCAAGTCGGCGATGGAGACGATACCGGGACCGGGTGTGATCTACCAGAGCCTGCGCTACCTGCTCGACAACCGCTACGTCACCGGCATCACGTTACCTGTCGATGGCGGCCGCCACCTCCGCTAGAATACTCCTCCCCCCTGATAACTCGTGAACGAGGAGCCAACATGGCGAACGACCATGATTTCAAGGATGACAGCGGCCTGCTGTCGATAGTGCTGGGCCTGGTGGTGTTGGTCAGCATGAGCGCGCTGCCGGCCACGATCGGCTGGTACCAGGTGTTTGCGGGCTGACGACCACGCTTGCCAAGCCTGCGCTGATCGGGCACGATGAAGCCAGAACATCGGAGACGACCATGACACCGAACCGACACATGACAGCAACCGCCTTCGACCGCGCCCCTCGCGCGGTGCAGGCGTGTGGCGTCAAAGGTCCGTATTGGTATTGGTTTAGTTCCGGTGTGCCCGTGGCCGGGTCCTGAGCCAGGATCGCTACGCAGGCACACCCTAACCGGGTTGCCTCCCCAGAAACCCCCGGTCGGCAACCCCGACCGGGGGTTTTGCGTTGTAAAACGCTCGAATTCAACCAGAGGAGACGCACCATGACCGCACGCAGCGCCACTTTCGCCGCCCACGCTCGCCAAGACTATTACGGCTGGGGCTATAGCTGGCGATTTAGCGCCGCGCGGTCGGCCCAGTGCGCCACCTCCGACCGTGAGATGACCGGTGGCCTGACGACACGATGTATGCCGACCTCACGGAGTTGACCCCCATGAATGCCCCCGCATCCTTTGCTGAACGCCTGGCCGGCGACCAGGCCGACCTTGCCGCCACCCCTTCCTGCCGGGCCGGGATGACCCTGCCGACGCCCGGCGAACTGCGCCGGCGATTGCCCGTCTCGCCTCAGGTGGCGGAACGCCTCTCGGCCCAGCGTCAAGCCATCCGGGCTGTCGTCAGCGGGCACGATGACCGTATGCTGATGGTGGTGGGCCCCTGCTCGATCCACGACCCGTTGGCAGCGCTGGAGTATGCCCATCGCCTGGCCGAACTGGCACGGAAGGTAGACGACCGCCTGCTGCCGGTCATGCGGGTCTACGTGGAGAAGCCGCGTACCACGGTAGGCTGGAAGGGCCTCGCCTACGACCCCGACCTGGACGGCAGCGGCGATATGGCCCGCGGCTTGCACCTGTCCCGCCATTTGATGCATGAAATTGCCGCGCTGGGCCTGCCGGTGGCCACCGAGGTGCTACAGCCGATGCTGGCCGCCTACCTCGACGACCTGCTGGCCTGGGTCGCCATCGGAGCGCGCACCACCGAGTCGCAGCTGCATCGCGAACTCGCCAGCGGCCTGGAAGCGGCAGTGGGGTTCAAGAACGCCACCAGCGGCGACGTCGGCGTCGCGGTGGATGCCATTCGCGCCGCGGCGCATCCGCACCGGCATTTCGGTCTCGACGAGCAGGGTCGGCCCGCTCTGTGCGAGACCGCGGGCAATCCTCACGCCCATGTGGTGCTGCGCGGAGGCCACCGTGGGCCCAACCACGACAGCGTCTCGGTACGTGCCGCTCGCGAGGCGCTGGAGAATGCCGGGTTGTCGGCAAGGTTGATGGTCGACTGCAGTCACGCCAACGCACGCAAGGATCATCGTCGCCAGGCCGAGGTACTGCGCGACGTGGTGGCCCAGCGCATGCGTGGCGAGACGGCCCTGATGGGGCTGATGCTCGAGAGTCACCTGGAGGAGGGGCGCCAGGAGCTGACTCCCGGTGCCCTGCGCTACGGTGTTTCGGTGACCGATCCCTGCCTGGGCTGGCAGGCCACCGAGGCATTACTGCTGGAAGCGGCCGAGCGGCTACGCTGACCCGGACGCGGGGCGACTGTACCTCGGCGGGCGATGCCGGGATAATCCCGGCACCGCGTTGCCACAGGAGCCCCTCCATGTCGTTTGTCTTCGAACACCACGATCCCGAAACCTACCGCCGCAAGGCGAGGATCATCAGCGTCGCCATGGCGGGTCAGCTGATCGTCTTCGGTCTGGTGTTTTCCCAACTGTTGGTGACTGTCTTCGGCTCCAGCTTGTGGCTCAACGCCTTGGGGGTATTCCTCGGGTTGCTGGCCACCAGCATGACCTTCGCCGTGCTGCGCGAACGGCCCTGGATGCGCGAGATGCGCTACGTCTGGCAGCTCAAGCACCATCTCTCCCGGCTCAGCGGTTATCTCGCCACCCTGCGCCGCGAGACGGAGCAGGGCAACGGCGTGGCCCTGCACCTGATGACGGCTTACCACCAGGGCATGGCCCAACTGGCCGAACTCAACGGCCGCACCCTGGATGACGACAGTGAGCTGATTGGCGAGCGCGCCAGGATCCGCCGGCTTCGTGAGGAGCGCGGCCTGCCCGTCCAGGTCGAGGGCTTCGACCCCCACGACCTGGCGGCCTTCAAGCGCAGCTAGAAGCCGCTCCTAGGCTTCCGCCAGCAGCCGGGCGGCGCGCTTGGCGAAATAGGTCAGCACCCCGTCGGCGCCGGCGCGCTTGAAGCACGTCAGCGACTCGAGGATCACCTTGTCGGCATCGAGCCAGCCGTTGTCGAAGGCGGCCATGTGCATGGCGTATTCTCCGCTCACCTGGTAGGCATAGGTGGGCACCCGGAGTTCGTCCTTGACGCGCCGCACCACGTCCAGGTAGGGCATGCCGGGCTTGACCATCACCATGTCGGCGCCTTCGGCCAGGTCCAGCGCCACTTCGTGCAGCGCCTCGTCGCTGTTGGCCGGGTCCATCTGGTAGGTGCGCTTGTCGGCCTTGCCCAGGTTCGTCGCCGACCCCACCGCATCGCGGAACGGGCCGTAGTAATGCGAGGCGTATTTGGCGCTGTAGGCCATGATGCGCACGTTGTGCAGGTGCTCCTGCTCGAGTACCTGGCGGATCTCACCGATACGGCCATCCATCATGTCCGAGGGGGCGACCACGTCGGCACCGGCTTCGGCATGGGACAGCGCCTGCTTGAGCAACGTCTCCACGGTGCGGTCGTTGAGCACGTAGCCGCTGTCGTCGATGATGCCGTCCTGGCCGTGAATGGTGTAGGGGTCGAGGGCCACGTCGGTGATGATGCCGAGTTCCGGCACGGCGGCCTTCAAGGCGCGTACGCTGCGCTGGACCAGGCCATTGGCGCTGTAGGCCTCCTCGGCCAGTTCGCTCTTCAGCGCCTGGTCCACCACCGGAAACAGTGCCAGGGCGGGTATGCCGAGCTCGTGTGCCTCGCGCGCCTCCTCGATCAGCAGGTCCAGCGACAGCCGCTCCACGCCCGGCATCGAGGGCACCGCTTCACGGCGCTGCTCGCCGTCGAGGACGAACACCGGCCAGATCAGGTCGGCGGCGGTCAGTGTCGATTCGCGCATCAGGCGGCGCGAGAAGTCGTCGCGGCGCATGCGGCGCATGCGCGTGGCGGGGAACTGGCGCGTGGTCATGAAACTCAAAATTTTCTACTCCGACAGTGGGGCCGCGCTGCGCCATTGGCATGACGTAACGAAAGTGTGCCCCGCAAGGGTGACAGTGCGATGGCGTTCGAATGCGTTACATCGAGTATATCAGCGCCACCCCGTGCGGGAAGTCACGCCTTGTCGCACCCGTTGCGACTCTCTAAAGTGTGGGCTTCAGGATTCGAGGCGAAGCTCTTCAATCGAGGCGCCTCTACAACAAGGAGAATGGCATGAGCAAACAAGTGGCGGTCATCCTGGCGGGCTGCGGCGTTCAGGACGGTTCGGAGATCTACGAGACCACCCTGACCCTGCTGCGGCTGGATCAACTGGGCATCGGCCATCGCTGCTTTGCACCGGACATCATGCAGCATCATGTCGTCGATCATCGCAGCGGCGAGGTAGCCGAAGGTGAATCACGCAATGTGCTCACGGAGTCGGCTCGCCTCGCGCGGGGCAACATCGCGCCGCTGGAGGAGCTCGAGGTCGACGAGTTCGACGCGGTGATCCTGCCCGGTGGCTTCGGTGCGGCCAAGAACCTGTCCAACTTCGCCGAGGCCGGCAGCGACATGGAGCCACTGCCCGAACTGGTCGAGGCGCTGGCTCCCTTCTACGAGGCGCGCAAGCCCATCGGCCTGATGTGCATTACGCCGGCCCTGGTGCCCAAGCTGCTGGGGCCGGGCATTGCCGTGACCATCGGCCACGATCCCGGCGTCTCCGGTGCGATCAGCTCCATGGGCGGGCTGCATCGCAGCTGCGGTGTCGAGGATATCGTGGTGGACTTCGAGAACCGCGTGGTGACCACGCCGGCCTACATGCTCGCCACGCGCATCGGCGAGGCCGCCACGGGGATCTTCAAGCTGGTCGAGCGTATCGACGAGCTGATGGATCTCTGACGCCGCTGGCGCCCCGATACCAAGCGCCCCCGCTGCGGTCGAGCGGGGGCGCTTCGCTTTCCGGCTTGCGCTCCGGGTCAGGCGTCGTCGCGCTCCTCGACCGGGGTCGCCTCCGCCGATCGGCGCCTTCTGCGCCGCACCAGGCGGCCGAACAGGATGCCCACCTCGTAGAGCAGATACATCGGAATTGCCAAGAGGCTCTGGGAGATCACGTCGGGCGGGGTCAGCAGCATGCCGACCACGAAGCAGCCGAGGATGATATAGGGCCGCTTCTTCGTCAGGCTCTCCACCGTGGTGGCGCCGGAGAGTATCAGCAGGAAGGTGGCGATGGGGATCTCGAAGGCCACGCCGAAGGCGAAGAACAGCTTGAGGACGAAGTTCAGGTACTGATTGATGTCGGTCATCACCGCCACGTTCTCCGGCCCGGTCTGGGTGAAGAACTGGAACAGCAGAGGAAAGACCGCATAGTAGGCGAAGGCCGCGCCGGCATAGAACAGCCCCACGCTGGAGGCCAGCAGCGGCAGGGCCAGGGCCTTCTCGTTGTCGTAGAGCCCGGGGGCGACGAAGGCCCAGGCCTGGTGCAGGACGTAGGGAATGGCGAGGAACACCGCCACCACCAGGGTCAGCTTGAACGGAGCCAGGAACGGTGAGGCCACTTCGGTGGCGATCATCTGCGAGCCTTCCGGCAGCATGCCCATCAGCGGCTGAGCCACGAAGGTATAGATCTCGTTGGCGAAAGGGTACAGGCCCAGAAATATCACGAAGATCGCCACTACGGCGCGCAGCAGGCGCGAACGCAGCTCGATCAGGTGCTCGATCAGAGGGGCCTGGCCAAGTTCCTGCTTGTCGTCGGAGTCGCTCATCGGGAAGCGGCGTCCTTGTCATCGTCGGGGGAGGAGGGCTTGTCGCCTGCCGCCCTGGCATCGGCCAGGGCATCGTCGAGTCGCGCGGAGGCCGGTGGCGGCGTTTCGCCGTCAGGCTCCCGCGCCGAGGCCTCGGGCGGCTCACCGCCGCCCTGGCGTGGTGTCGGGGCGGGTTCGGCGATGCTCTCCACGTCGCGCTTGGCCTTGTTGAGGCTCTCGTCGAGTTTGGTCTGCTGTTCCTTGAGCTTCTGGCGCAACTCCTCCGCTTCGAGCTGCGAGTTGATCTCGCGCTGCATGCTCGACACGGTGCGCTTGATCTTGCCTACCCACAGCCCAACCGTACGCGCCGCCTTGGGCAGGCGCTCCGGGCCGAGCACGAGCAGGCCCACGATCCCGAGGATCAGCAGTTCCAGGAAGCCGATATCGAACATGGAGGCTTACTTGCGCTCTTCTCGTTCCTCGACGCTGTCCGCCGCCTTCTTCTCCTCGGCGCGGACGTCATAGGTGTTGGGCTGTTCCTCGTGGGCTACCTTGGCCTGCGACTTGTCGTCCTTGCCTTCCTTGCCCTCCTCGTTGACGGCCTGCTTGAAGCCCTTGACCGCGCCACCCAGGTCGGAGCCGACATTACGCAGCTTCTTGGTGCCGAAGATCAGGATAATGATGCCGAGTACGATCAGCAGTTGCCAGATACTGATGCCACCTAACATGAAGGTTACCTCTGAGTCGGTTTTCCGGCGGATCCGGAAGACATTTTCACTTTGACCTTGCGGCCTTCTCTTCGTGCCCGGAAATGCCGAAACGGCGGGCCAGCTCGTCGAGTACGTCCCGATGGTCGAGTCCGAGATGCGACAGCATCACCAGGCTATGAAACCACAGGTCGGCGGTTTCGGCGACTAGCGCCTTGCGCTCGTCGTCGCCACCGGCCTCGGCATCCTTGGCTGCCAGCAGGGTTTCCGTGGCTTCCTCGCCGACCTTTTCGAGTATCTTGTTAAGCCCCTTGTCATGCAAGGCGGCCACGTAGGACTCGGCGGGGTCGGCGCTGCGGCGTTGGCTCAGTACGTCGAAGAGTTCATCGAGAATATCATGCATGCGAGCGGCTCCGGTTGCGATGGATCAAGTTCATTGCCAGGCCAGCAGCAGCAGGCCGAGGAGCCCCGCAGCGAGTATCGGCCAGGGCTGGCCCGCGGCCCACGTGGCTAGCGGCTGCCAGGCCAGCGCCAGCCCGGCCAGCAGCAACCCCAGGCGCAGGCGGCGTCCGCCGCGCCGCCCTTCGCGCAGTTGGTGCTGGATGCCGCCGAGGGCCTGGGCCTGGCGGCGGCGCTGGCGGTGCTCGTGCTCGATGCGGCTCAGTGCCTGGTGAGCCACGGAGGGCAGCTCGGGCAGTTGGCGCGAAAGTTCGGGTGCCTGGCGCTTGAGCGACTCCCACAGGCCGACCGGCCCGGCGCGCTCGTGCATCCAGCGCTCCAGGTAGGGCTTGGCGGTGCTCCACAGGTCGAGGTCGGGATAGAGCTGACGCCCCAGCCCCTCGATGTTGAGCAGGGTCTTCTGCAGCAGCACCAGCTGTGGCTGGACCTCCATGTTGAAGCGCCGTGCGGTCTGGAACAGCCCCAGCAGCACCTGGCCGAAGGAGATGTCCTTGAGCGGCTTCTCCAGAATCGGCTCGCATACCGTGCGAATGGCAGCGGCGAATTCGTTGGCACGGGTATCTTCGCTCACCCAGCCCGACTCGATGTGCAGCGCGGCGACCTCGTAGTAGTCCTGACGGAAGAAGGCGAGCAGGTTGCGCGCCAGGTAGTCCTGATCCTCGCGGGTCAGGCTGCCGACGATGCCGCAGTCGATGGCGATGTACTGGGGGTCGTGCGGATGTTCGCGGGACACGAAGATATTGCCCGGGTGCATGTCGGCGTGGAAGAAGTTGTCGCGGAACACCTGGGTGAAGAAGATTTCCACGCCGCGCTCGGCTAGCCGCTTGAGGTCGGTGCCCTGGGCCTTCAGCGCGGCGATGTCGGCCACCGGGATGCCGTGGATGCGCTCCTGCACCATGACCCGGCGGCGGGTATGCGACCAGTGGACCGTGGGCACGTGAAGCAGCGGCGAGTCCTTGAAGTTGCGCTTGAGCTGCGAGGTATTGGCCGCTTCCTTGTGCAGGTCGAGTTCGTCGAACAGGGTCGCTTCGTAATCGCGTACCACTTCCACCGGACGCAGGCGTCGCGCCTCGGGGATCAAGGTCAGCAGGCCGGCCACGCGATACATCAGGGCCATGTCCTGGCGCATGACGCGATCGATGGCGGGGCGGATGATCTTGACCACCACATCTTCGCCGCTGTGCAGGCGAGCGGCGTGCACCTGGGCGATGGAGGCCGACGCCAGCGACTCGGGCTCGAAATGCGCAAAGGCAACGTCCAGCGGCATGCGCAGCTCCGACTCCACCAGCGCACGGGCTTCGTCGGCGGGGAAGGGCGGCACCTGATCCTGCAGGCGCCTCAGCTCGTTGGCGATCTCCTCCGGCAACAGGTCGCGGCGAGTGGAGAGCAACTGGCCGAACTTGACGAAGATCGGGCCCAGCGACTCCAGGGCCAGGCGCAGCCGTTCGCCACCGGTGCGCCGGCCCACCGGTACCAGGCGCAGCGGCGAGAGCAGGAAGGCCAGGCGTAGCCACCAGGGCAAACGCTGCAGCGGCAGCAGAGTATCGAGGCGATAGCGGGTGATGACCCACATGATGCGCAGCAGGCGAAACCCCATCATGACGTGGCCTCACGTTCGAGTCGGCGGCGCAGCCTGGCCAGGCGGGCCTCGAGGCGGTCGGTGGCCATTTCCAGTTCGGTGAGATGGTCGCGCAGGGTCTCGAGCTGCTGGCGGCCAGGCAGCAGGCGCGCCTCCTCGAAGACATACTCGGCGATGTCGGCACGCATCTCCTGCTGGGCGCGCAGGCCCCAGCGGGCCATGCGGCGGATACCTTCGGCCAGACTGTGGGCGGGCACGCCGCCCAGCCAGCGCGCCAGTTCCGCCTCCCAGTCGAGGTCGAGATCGAAGAACAGGTCGCGCACCTCCTCGAGCAGGTGCACGCGGCCGCGTACCGCCAGGCGCCCGCTGAACATCAGCCGCTCGATCGTCTCGCCGCCGAGCAGCTCGCCCAGCGTCTCGGCATCGAGCTCGACCACGGCGTCGGCGCTGCTCTCGTCGGGCACCTCCTGGCGCATCAGGTCGACGCCATGGGAATGGAAGCTCAGCAGCAGCGCCAGGGAGGGGTGCTCCAGGCGCAGCAGCAGCCGGCTGCCGGTCAGCCGGGCCAGGCGCGTGGGTGCGGCCAGGTCGCGGGCGAGCAGGGCATTGAGGGTGCGCTCGATGCCGGCCAGCAGCAGGGGCGGGATCAACGTCATCACGTCCTCAAAGCTTGATGCCGCGATGCAGGGCGACGATGCCCCCGGTGAGGTTGGTGTACTCGACCCGCTCCAGCCCCGCCGCTTCCATCATGCCCTTGAGCGTCTCCTGATCGGGGTGCATGCGAATCGACTCGGCCAGGTAGCGATAGCTGTCGGCGTCGCCCGCCACCATCTGGCCCATGAAGGGCAGCAGGCGGAAGGAGTACTCGTCGTAGGCGCGGGTCAGCACGGGGTTGTTCGGCTTGGAGAACTCCAGCACCAGCAGGCGGCCACCGGGCTTTAGCACCCGGGCCATGGAACGCAGTGCGGCGTCCTTGTCGGTGACGTTGCGCAGGCCGAAGGCGATGGTGATGCAGTCGAAGCTGTTGTCGGGGAACGGCAGGCACTCGGCGTTGGCCTGCACGTACTCGACGTTGCCGCCGACGCCGTTGTCGAGCAGCTTGTCGCGGCCGACCCGCAGCATCGATTCGTTGATATCGGCCAGCACCACCCGGCCGCGGGGGCCGACCATGCGCGAGAACTTGAGCGTCAGGTCGCCGGTGCCGCCGGCGATGTCGAGCACGCTATGGCCGGGGCGCACGCCGCTGCGCTCGATGGTGAGGCGCTTCCACAGGCGGTGAATGCCCAGCGACATGAGGTCGTTCATGACGTCGTAGCGCGCCGCCACGGAGTGGAAGACGTCGGCCACGCGCGAGGCCTTTTCCTCGACCGGCACTTCCTGGTAGCCGAAGTGGGTGGTGCGCTGGTCCCCGGGGGTGGAGTGAGGGCTCATGCGAAAAGGGCTCCCGAATCGCTGCGGAAAGGCAAGGCCGAGGCCTCGATTTGCGCGCTATTGTAGCCCTCTCAGGCAGTTCTTGTCTTGACGACTGCCTTCTAGAGCTGCTTGATCTCGATGCCCAGCGGTTCCCGGCTGGCGCCGGCCTTTTCCAGGCGTTCGAGATAGTCGGCCCAGTAGGCCTCGCGGTGCTCGATCAGCTCATGGAGGTATTCCCAGCTGAACAGGCCGCTGTCGTGGCCGTCGTCGAAGGCCAGCTTGACCGCGTAGCGGCCTACCGGTTCGATGTTCTTGAGGCCGACATCCTTCTTGCCCACCTGCAGCACGGCCTGGCTGGGATGGTGTCCGCGCACCTCGGCGGAGGGGGAGTAGACGCGCAGGTACTCCACCGGCAGGCGGTGGCTCTCGCCGTCGGCGTAGGTGAGCTCCAGCTCGCGGGCCTTCTTGTGGTAATGGATCTTGCTGGGTATGGGGGCAGGCATTCCGTTTCTCCCAGTCGTTCGAGTGAGGTATAGCGACTGACGAGGTCCGGCTGTGCTGGCGAAGCGACCTTTAGCAAGGATGCTGGCGGCGAGTGCAGCGGCGCGCGTCAATCGACAGGGATGTCGATTGAGGGCCGGCAAGAGGGACCTTGTTCCGGCCCGACGCGCAGGCCGCAAGCGAACCGCCGGGGTTTCATCCTTGCGTATCGCGAGCGGCACTGGCGAACCGAGGTGCAGCCCTCGTTTAAAGAATATACCGCGACAGATCCTCGTCCATCGCCAGCTCGCCGAGCTGGGAGTCGACGTAGGCGGCATCGACGGACAGGGGGCCGCCGAAATCGGCACCCTTGAACGAGGCATCCTCCAGCAGTCGCTCCATCACCGTATGCAGGCGCCGCGCGCCGATGTTCTCGGTGCCCTCGTTGACCTTCCAGGCGATCTCGGCGATGCGCTCGATGCCATCCTCGGTGAAGTCGATCTCGAGCCCTTCGGTGGCCAGCAGCGCCTTGTACTGCTTGGTCAGGGCGGCGGAAGGCTCGGTGAGGATGCGCTTGAAATCTTCCGGCGTCAGCGCCTCGAGCTCGACCCGGATCGGCAGACGACCCTGCAGCTCGGGAATCAGGTCGGAGGGGCGCGACAGGTGGAAGGCGCCCGACGCGATGAACAGGATGTGATCGGTCTTGACCATGCCGTACTTGGTCGAGACGGTGGAGCCCTCGATCAGCGGCAGCAGGTCGCGCTGCACGCCCTCGCGGGAGACCTCGCCGCCGCTGGACTGGCCGCTGCCCTTGGCCACCTTGTCGATCTCGTCGAGGAAGACGATGCCGTTCTGCTCCACCGCGTCGATGGCGCGGTGCTTGATCTCCTCTTCGTTGACCAGCTTGGCGGCCTCCTCGTCGCGCAGCAGGGCGAAGGCGTCCTTGACCTTGACCCGTCGGCTCTCGGTCTTCTGACGCCCCATGTTGGAGAACAGGCTCTGCAGCTGGCTGGTCATCTCCTCCATGCCCGGCGGGGTCATGATGTCGATGCCCGGCCCCTGCGGGGTGATCTCGATGTCGATCTCCTTGTCGTCGAGGTCGCCCTCACGCAGCTTCTTGCGGAAGATCTGTCGCGTCGAGCTGTCGCTGCGGGGGCTGTCTTCCTGACCACGGGGCGGGGGCAACAGGGCATCGAGGATGCGGTCCTCGGCGGCGTCCTCGGCGCGATGGCTGACTTCATCCTTGGCCTGCTCGCGCACCAGCTTGATGGCGGCTTCGGTGAGGTCGCGAATGATCGACTCGACGTCGCGGCCGACATAGCCCACCTCGGTGAACTTGGTCGCCTCGACCTTGATGAAGGGCGCGCGGGCGAGCTTGGCCAGGCGTCGGGCGATCTCGGTCTTGCCCACCCCGGTGGGGCCGATCATCAGAATATTCTTGGGGGTAACCTCGGGACGCAGGTCATCGTCGAGCTGCATGCGGCGCCAGCGGTTGCGCAGGGCGATGGCGACGGCGCGCTTGGCATCCTGCTGGCCGACGATGAACTGGTCCAGGGCGTGGACGATCTCGCGAGGGGTCATCTGGGACATGTTGGCGGCCTTCAGAGCGTTTCGAGGGTGACGTGGTGGTTGGTGAACACGCAGATGTCACCGGCGATCTCCAAGGATTTCTCGGTGATCTCCTTGGCCGGGAGATCGGTGTTCTCGAGCAGCGCGCGGGCCGCGGCCAGGGCAAAGTTGCCGCCCGAGCCGATGGCGATGATGCCGCGCTCCGGCTCCACCACGTCGCCGTTGCCGGTGATGATCAGCGAAGCGTTCTTGTCGGCCACGGCGAGCAAGGCCTCGAGCCGGCGCAGGGCGCGGTCGGTGCGCCAGTCCTTGGCCAGTTCCACGGCCGCCTTGACCAGGTTGCCCTGGTACTTCTCCAACTGTGCCTCGAAGCGCTCGAACAGGGTGAAGGCATCGGCGGTGCCGCCGGCGAAACCTGCCAGCACCTGGCCGCGATAGAGGCGGCGCACCTTGCTGGCATTGCCCTTCATCACGGTATTGCCCAGCGATACCTGGCCGTCGCCGGCTAGGGCAACCTGGTCGCCGCGGCGCACGGAAACGATCGTGGTCATGGAGAGAACTCCGTAACGGGGAGCCGGGGCTCCCGGTGACTTTCGGCGCCCCGGGTAACGGGCGCCGGACAAGAACGTTCAAGGAAGGTGTGGGCGGCGGCAGGTGAATTCAAGCGTCATCGGAAGCGGAGCTGCCGTGTCGCCCGGCTTGCCCTTCCACCAGCGACTCTCAATTGGTGGCGCGGTGTCGCAGCGGCGTGATCCCCTGGGTGGTCATCAGGTCCTCGGCTCGGTTGAGCTCGCGGGTGTCGTCGTAGGGGCCCACCATGACCCGATGCCAGGTCTGGCCGTCAGCAGACTGTACCTGGCTGACCTGGGCTACCAGGCTCAGGTTGCGCAGGCGCTGGCGCAGCTGCTCGGCATCCTCGGGTTGGCGGAACGATGCCGCCTGCAGCATGTAGCGTGTGCCTGCCGGCGCTTCCGCTTCGTTGGCCGGTGTGGCGTTCACTTCGTCGCGCAGGTTGGCGGCGATCACCTGGGCGATGGGATCGTCGGCGGGTACCGGCTCGCTGGCGGCGTTGGCGTCGAGGGGCGGAGGTACCTCGACCGTCGGTTCCGGCGGCGAGGCGGTCGAGGCGACCTCTTTCGGCGCCACGACCTCCTCGGGCAGAAGGGTGTAGAACTCGAAGGTGGGCATGGGCGGTTCGCGCGGCTCGATGGTGGGCGCGGGCTCGCTGACCTCCGTGGGTGTGCGCGGCATCAGCTTGGCCAGCGGCGAGTCGCTGCCCTCCTGCCAGGGGGCGGTGCCGTGCTGGTGCTGGGCCAGCAGGAAGCCTGCAATGACGCCGCCCACCCCCCATACCCAGCCGGGCAGGCGGAAGCCCTGGCGCCGGGCGGTGGTGCGTTTGCGGCTGGTGGTGGCGCCACGTTTCTTGGGCGTACGACGGGCAGCCATGGCTTACATCTCCTCCGGGGCGCCGACGCCCAGCAGGTCGAGGCCGTTGCGCAGCACCTGGCGTGTGGCCAGGCCGAGGGCCAGGCGGGCATTGCGCAGCTCGTCGTCGTCGACCATGACTTTCACCGCGTTGTAGCAGGAGTGGAACTCCGCGGCGAGATCCAGCAGGTACTGGGCGACCTGCTGCGGCTCACGGCAGGCGGCGGCATGGGCGACCACCTCGGGGAAGCGCGCCAGACGGTTCATCACCGCCTTCTCCTGGTCCTCCTCCAGCTTCGCCAGGCTGACCATCGCCAGGTCGTGATCGAAGCCGAGCTCCTGGGCCTTCGCCTTGCGCAGCATGCTGCATACCCGGGCATGGGCGTACTGCACGTAGTAGACCGGGTTGTCGTTGGACTGCGAGCGGGCCAGGTCGATGTCGAAGGTGAGCTGCGAGTCGGCGCGGCGCGCGGCGAGGAAGAAGCGCGTGGCGTCGCGGCCGACCTCGTCGATCAGGTCGCGCACGGTGACGTAGCTGCCGGCGCGTTTGGAGAGTTTCACCTCCACGCCGGAGCGGGTCACCATCACCATCTGATGCAGCACGTAGTCGGGCCAGCCTTGAGGGATGCCGGCCTCCAGCGCCTGCAAGCCGGCACGTACCCGCGTGACCGTGGAGTGATGGTCGGCGCCCTGCTCGTTGATCACGGTTTCGAAGCCACGCTGCCACTTGTTCAGGTGATAGGCGACGTCGGGCAGGAAGTAGGTATAGCTGCCGTCGGACTTGCGCATCACCCGGTCCTTGTCGTCGCCGAAATCGGTGGTGCGTAGCCACAGGGCGCCGTCCTGCTCGTAGGTGTGGCCCTTCTCGATCAGCCGTGCGGCCGTTTCCTCGACCTTGCCTTCGCGGTAGAGCGAGGACTCCAGGAAATAGACGTCGAAGGAGACGCCGAAGGCCTTGAGATCGAGGTCCTGCTCGCGACGCAGCCAGGCCACGGCGAAGTCGCGGATGGCGTCGAGGTCGTCGGGGTCGGTCTTGGCGGTCACGTGGCGGTCGTCGGCGTGCACCGTCTCGCCGGCCAGGTAGTCGTTGGCCACCTCGGCGATGTAGTCGCCGCGGTAGCCGTCGTCGGGCCAGGCCTCATCGTCGGGGGTGAGGCCCTTGGCGCGGGCCTGGACGGACAGCGCCAGGTTGGCGATCTGGGCGCCGGCGTCGTTGTAGTAGAACTCGCGGGTCACATCGAAGCCGGTGGCCTCGAGCAACCGCGCGATGCAGTCGCCGATGGCGGCGCCGCGGCCATGTCCCACGTGCAGTGGTCCGGTGGGGTTGGCGGAGACGAACTCCACCTGCACCTTGCGGCCGCCTCCGGCCAGGCTGCGGCCGAAGGTATCGCCCGCCTCGAGCACTTGACGCACGACCTGGGCGGCGGCGTCGGTGGCAGCAAAGAAGTTGATGAAGCCGGGGCCGGCAATCTCGACCTTCGTCACGGCATCGCTTGCCGGCAGCGCTGCGATCAGCGCTTCGGCCAGTTCGCGGGGGTTCCGGCCGGCCGGCTTGGCCAGCATCAGCGCCAGGTTGCTGGCGTAGTCGCCGTGGGCCTTGTCCTTGGTCGGGTCGACCTTGATGGTCGGAGTGGCGTCGGCGGGCAGCGTACCCTGCTGCTTGAGCGTATCGAGGGCGTTCTCGAGCAGGGAAATGATCGTCTCTTTCATGAAGCGGTTATGTCCTGTAGCGGCGGGCGCACGAGGTGATGACGAAGCCTGAGGCACTCGCGAAAGGCGCGGCCACGAAAGTTGGGCTGGTCGGCCATTATCGGCAATTGTGCCGCGGCTTTAAAGGCCGCACTTTCAGGCCAGCGTCTGGGGGTCGACGTCGAGCGACCAGCGTACCCGGCGCGCCTCGGGCGAGGCCTCGAGCCGGGCGGTCAACTGCGCACAGGCGGCATGAAGCTGGCTGCGCCGGCCGGCGCTCAGCATCAACTGGACATGGTAGCGGTTCTGGCGCCGCTCCATGGGGGCGGGCACCGGGCCCAGGCAACTCACGTCGGGGGCATGCTCGGCGACCCACTGCCGCAGCATGGCTGCCGCGTCGCGGCCAAGCGCCATGGCGGCCTCCTCGCGGGGGCTCTCCAGGCGCAGCAGGGCAAGAAAGCGGAAAGGGGGCAGGGCGGCGGCGCGGCGTTCGGCGAGCAACTGCTCGGCCAGGGCGTCGTAGCCGCGATCGGCGAGTAGCCGCAGGTGCGGGTCGTCGGTGTGCAGGGTCTGCACCAGCACGCGCCCCGGATGCGAGGCGCGGCCGGCGCGGCCGGCTACCTGGGTCAGCAATTGGGCGCTGTGCTCGAGGGCACGGAAATCGCTGGCGTAGAGCCCGGCATCGGCATTGATCACGATCACCAGGGTGACATGGGGCAGGTGGTGCCCCTTGGCCAGCATCTGGGTACCAACCAGCAGGCAGGGTGCGCCACGCCTCACTTCGCCCAGGGTCTGCTCGAAGGCGTCGCGGCGGCGCGTGCTGTCGCGGTCGATGCGATGCACCGGCACCTTGGGGAAGAGCGCCGCCAGGGTCTCTTCGGTGCGCTCGGTGCCACTGCCCAGCGGGCGCAGGTCGGCGCTGCCGCAGCCGGGGCAGGCGTCCGGCACCGGGCGGTGCTTGTCGCAATGGTGGCAGGCCAGCATCGGCGGCTGGCGGTGCAGGGTCATGCGCGCGTCGCAGTGGTCGCAGTCGGCCATCCAGCCGCAGGCGTGGCAGGCCAGGGTGGGGGCGAAGCCGCGGCGATTGATGAACACCAGTACCTGATGGCCGGCCTCGAGCGTCTCGCGGATCGCCTCGATGGCCGGAGGAATCAGCCCGCCCTGGCGCGGCCGGCCGCGCAAGTCGATCAGTTCCAGCCGGGCCGGGGCGTGACGGCTGGCGCGCCGGGTCAGGCGCAGATGACGATAGTTGCCGCGTTCGGCGTGGTAGAGGCTCTCCAGCGATGGCGTGGCGCTGCCCAGCAGCAGCGGGATGGCATGATGCTTGGCGCGGGTCACGGCCAGGTCCCGGGCATGGTAACGCAGTCCCTCCTGTTGCTTGAACGAGCCGTCGTGCTCTTCGTCGACGATGATCACGCCGGGCCGTGCCAGCGGTGTGAAGATTGCCGAGCGGGTGCCGATGACGATGGGGGCGCGGCCACTGGCCACCGCCTCCCAGGCGTCGAGGCGCTCGTTGTCGGTAAGCCCCGAGTGCAGCGCCACCACCGGCACCCGGAAGCGGCTGCGAAAGCGTGCCAGGGTCTGGGGCGTCAAGCCGATCTCCGGCACCAGCAGCAGGGCCTGGCGGCCGCGGGCGACCACCGCCTCGATCAACTGCAGGTAGACCTCGGTCTTGCCGCTGCCGGTCACGCCGTGGAGCAGGCAGGGGTGAAAACCATCGAGACGTTCGTGCACCGCCGCCAGGGCGGTTGCCTGCTCGCGATTGAGCGGCAGTGCCGGCTCGGCGAGTAACTGGGCGGTGGCGGGTTCGGCGGCAGTCAGCGGGTCTTCGTGGCGCTCGGCCAACCCCTTGTCGATCAGTGCCAGGAGCTGTTCGCGAGAAAAGTTGTGAGCCAGCACGGCCTGGGTGGGCAGCCCATGGGGATGCTGGCGCAGCATGGCCAGCAGCTCGGCCTGGCGCGGCGCCCGCTTCAGGCGCGGGTCGTCATCGCCGGCCACCGCCAGGGCCTGCCAGCGTTCGCGTATGCGTCCGGCCAGGGGGCGGCCCTGTCGCAATAGCACGGGCAGGGCCTGATGCAGGGTGTCGCCCAGTGAATGCTGGTAATAGCGTGCGGTGAAGCGACACAGCCACAGCCAGTCCTCGGGCAGCGGCTCGGCATCCAGCCAGGCCTCCACCGGCTTCAGCCGATCCAGGGGGAAGTCACTCCTGTCGCCGAGCTCCATCACCACGCCGATGACCTGGCGGCGGCCGAACGGCACGCGCACACGAATACCAGGCCGCCAGCCGCCGGGTGGGGCGTCCCGATTCGGGCGGTAGTCGAACAGGCGTCTCAAGGGAGTGGGAACCGCCACGCGCAGCACGCGAGGCGGGAGCGAAGAGATGGAATCGGGCAATTTGCCTCCGGCGTCGACTCTGCTAGAATGTCCGGCCGTCGTGGCACCTGGCTCGTGAAACAGGCCTGGCGGCTACCGGTTGGTTGAACGAGTGCTGACGATAGACAACCCTGTATGCGGTGCCTGGCAATGGATCAGGTGGCGGCATACCGCTCCATGAGGCTCAAGATGAAACAAGGTATTCACCCGGATTACAAGATGGTCACCGCGACTTGCTCCTGCGGCGCGACCTTCGAAGTCGGCACCACCGCCGGCCATGACCTGTCATTGGACGTCTGCTCCCAGTGTCATCCCTTCTACACTGGCAAGCAGAAGCAGGCGACCACCGGTGGTCGTGTCGAGCGCTTCAACAAGCGCTTCGGTGCCGCCGTCAAGCGCGGCTGATTCGCCCTGCTGCGAGGCGCATCGCCCGAGAGAACCCGCCTTCATGGCGGGTTCTTTCTTTTTGCGGGTCTGGAAAGCGTGTGCTGCATTGAAGAGCCGAGTGATAAGGAAAGGGTTATGGATGAGTCGCTCGGCATAAGTTGCAGCAAATAGCGTCGAATGTTCGCGAACGGGCGTTCAAAATCGTCGAATGGGGTGGTCATTGAGATGTGGAATGTTTTTCTATATGGTAGGTGGCCCCTCCAAGTACGGATACCGGATTCTCAGCATGACAGACGCCAATAAGCAGGCAGCGCTGGATTATCACGCCAAGCCCATTCCCGGAAAGCTCTCCGTGGAGCTGACCAAGCCCACTGCTACCGCTCGTGATCTCTCCCTTGCTTATAGTCCCGGTGTCGCCGAGCCGGTGCGCGAAATCGCCCGCGACCCGGAGAATGCCTATCGCTATACCGGCAAGGGCAACCTGGTGGCGGTCATTACCGATGGCAGCGCCATCCTTGGACTGGGCAATCTTGGCCCGCTGGCCAGCAAGCCGGTCATGGAGGGCAAGGGAGTGCTGTTCAAGTGCTTCGCGGGGATCAACTCGGTGGATGTGGAAGTCAACGCCGAGAGTCCGCAGGCCTTCATCGATACGGTGGCGCGCATTGCCGACACCTGGGGTGGCATCAATCTCGAAGACATCAAGGCGCCGGAGTGCTTCGAGATCGAGCAGGCGCTCATCGAGCAGTGCAATATCCCCGTCTTTCATGACGACCAGCACGGTACCGCCATCGTCACGGCGGCCGGTATGCTCAATGCGCTGGATATCGCCGGCAAACGCCTGGAAGAGGCCAGGATCGTCTGTCTGGGCGCCGGCGCGGCGGCCATCGCCTGCATGAAGCTGCTGGTGGCCTGCGGAGCCCGCTCCGAGAATCTGGTGATGCTCGATCGCCGAGGCGTCATTCACGCCGGGCGCGAGGGGCTGAACCCTCACAAGGCGGTATTCGCGGTGGATACCGACAAGCGTACGTTGGACGACGCCATCGAGGGTGCCGATGTCTTCATCGGTCTTTCCGGGCCCAACCTGATGACCGCCGAGCACATGCGCAAGATGGCGTCGAACCCCATCGTCTTCGCCTGTACCAACCCCGACCCCGAGATCAACCCCGACGTGGCTCGGGAAGCGCGCCCCGACGTGATCATGGCCACCGGCCGTTCCGACTACCCCAACCAGGTCAACAACGTGCTGGGTTTCCCCTTCATCTTCCGCGGGGCGTTGGACGTGCGCGCCACGCGCATCAACGAGGAGATGAAGTTGGCTGCGGTGCATGCGCTCAAGGACCTGGCCCGCGAGCCGGTGCCCCAGGCGGTGCTCGACGCCTACGAGCGTGATCATATGGAATTCGGCCCCGAGTACATCATTCCCACGCCGGTCGACGTGCGCCTGCTGGAGCGGATTCCTGCGGCGGTGGCCCAGGCCGCGGTGGACTCCGGCGTGGCCCGTCGCCCCTATCCGGCCCACTACCCGTTGAAGACGGTGGACGACGTCTACGGCGGCTGATCGGCGCGTCCTGGCATCGCCCTGCAACGACTGCGCCGGCCTTCGGGCCGGCGCAGTGCGTCGTGTGTCGGGTGCGTATCGCTCGTGAGGTTACCAGGTATAGAGCAGGGTCGCGTTGGTCGTCTGGTCGGTATTCGCGTCCGCCGTCTCGGGCGGGTCGGAGTCGTGCTTGATTTCGTGGGAGAGGCGCAGCGACAGGCGCGAGTTGAGCCGGGCGGTAAGCGATGACACCGACCTCGACGTGGTGTTCGCGTCGGTCGCTTCCACCGACATTTCCTGGCGCAGGTTGGAGTACTCGGAGAACGTCCACTGGTAGTCGAGTGCGCTGTAGACGACCCCCAGGTTGTTGTTTTCCTCTCCATCGATCCTGTCGTGGCGATACCCCGGGCCGGCCTCGAGTGACAGGCGGTGCTGACCGGTATCGATGACGTCACGGCCGTAGCCACCGATAGTGGTGAACTGCTGGTCGTAGCCGCTGAAGCGGTCCTTCTCCCAGCGGGCGAAACCGAAGAGATAGTGAGGGCCGTCGAAGTCGTAGCGCTCGCGGCCGGAAATCAGGTACTGCTCGGCGCTGGTCTCCTCGTCGCGGCTGACATTGCGCACCTCGCTGCGAAGGGTGTGCGTCCAGTAGCGGCTGGTCAGCCAGGTCAACCGGCTCTTGCCGATCAGGGTTCGGCTGTTGGTGTTGCCGCTGAGCTGGGTGAAGCCGAGCTCGGCTTCACCGCTGAAGGTGGGGCTGTCGTCCTCGGGCGGCGGGGGAGCGTAGAAGACACTGGCGGCAAGGGCGGTGCCCGGCAATAGCGTCAAGCCAATGACGCTCCATGGCATCAGTCGTGGCATAACAATGAACCTGTCCTGTTGTCCCGGTGACGGGCCGCCTCGAGAAGCGGCTGTATGGCGGTTGGCAAGACGAGGGGCGGCGTCCTTGCAGCCCCCGGGGGTACATTCCGTATCAGAAGATCGCCTCGTAGCTTCCCGTGCCCTGCGAGCCGCTGCGCTGCTCTATCTCCTGCTCGATGCGGCGCGGCTCCATGTCGGGCAGGTGGTCGGGATGGAAGATCTCCGTGATCCCGCCGGGCTGATTATCGGCCAGGCGTCGCCCGGTCTGCTCGTCGATGCGCATCCTGACCAGTTGGTCGGGTGCTTCGGGGCTGGCTTCGGGGCGGCCGTTCAGAGCGTTGCCCATGAAGTCGATCCAGACTGGCAGGGCGGCATTGCCGCCATACTCGGCGATCGACTCGTTGTTGTCCTTGCCGATCCATACCGTGGCTACCAGATCGTCGTTGTAACCGGCGAACCAGGCGTCGCGGAAGCCGTTGGTGGTGCCGGTCTTGCCCACCACGTCGCTGCGGTTTAGCGACAACGCCGCGCGCCCGGTGCCTCTCTCGATCACGTCGCGCAGCATGTCGCGAAGGATATAGACGGCGGTCGGGTCGGCGACCCTGGGCGCCACGTCGTAGCGCTTGCCGTCGATCTCGACCTCGGTCTGCCCCTCGCGGCAGTCGCGACAGGCGATGGCCGGGCGGGCTTCGCTGATGACCTGGTCGTCGCTGCCGCGGGTGATGCGCTCGATGAACCAGGGGGAGACCTGGAAGCCGCCGTTGGCCAGCACCGCGTAGGCATTGGTCATTTCCAGCGGCGTCAGGTCGGCGCTGCCCAGTGCCAGCGACAGGCCGCGAGGCAGCCGATTCGGGCTGAAGCCGAAACCCTCCAGGTACTCGATGGTATTGTCGAGCCCCAGGGTCTGCAGGATGCGAATCGTCACCAGGTTGCGCGACATGGCCAGGGCGACCCGTAGCCGGATCGGGCCGAGGAAGTCGCCGCTGGAGTTCACCGGACGCCAGATCTCGTTGCTGCCGTCCTGCATCACCACCGGCGCGTCGTTGACCACCGAGGAAGCGGTCATCAGTCCGGTATCCAGTGCGGCCAGGAAGACGAAGGGTTTGAAGATCGAGCCCGACTGCCGCTGTGCCTGCACGGCGCGGTTGAACTTGCTGGCATTGAAGCTGAAGCCACCCTGCAGGGCGAGAATGGCTCCGTCACTGGGGTTCATCACGACGAGCGAGCCCTCGGCATCGGGGCGCTGGGAGAGCCGCCAGCTGCCGTCGTCGCGCTCGAGGATGCGTACGAGATCGCCGGTATCGGCGATCTCGGCGGCGGAACCGGGCTCCGCGCCGCGGGCACGGGGGTTGCGATATTCGCGTGCCCAGGAGAGGCCATCCCAGTCGAGGGTGACGAGCTCTCCGTCGCGGGCCAGTACGCGCATCTCGCGATCCTCGCTCTCGACCACGATGGCCGGCTGCAACGGTCCGAAGCCAGGCGTGCGTTCCAGTACCCGCAGCCAGTTGCTGACGTCGCCCTCGATGCCTTCGACTCTCGTCTGGCTGCGTTCAGCCGCCTGGCGTGCGGTCTGCATGATTTCGGGGGACTCGTCGAGCTCCTCCTCCAGTCCGCGTCGCTCGGTGCGCTCCTGCGCCTCGGCGAGACTGGCGGGAATGTCGCGCTCCTCCGGGCCGCGCCAGCCGTGGCGGGTGTCGTAGTCGATCAAGCCGCGAGCCAGGGCCTGGCGGGCGAAGGGCTGCAGTTCGCTGTCCAGGGTGGTGTGGATGCGGTAACCGCCGGTATAGGCCTCCTCGCCGAAGCGTTCGATGGCGTACTGGCGCGCCATCTCCGCCACGTAGTCGGCATCCACCTCGACCTGTGCCACGTAGCGGCGTGCGGTGGTCGGCTCCTGCACGGCGGCCTCGTAGGCGGCCTGGTCGATGTAGCCGAGCTGGCGCATGCGGTAGAGGATCCAGTTGCGGCGGATCAGCGAGCGCTCGGGGTTGGCCAGCGGGTTGAACGACGAGGGGGCCTTGGGCAGGCCGGCGATCATCGCCTTCTGCGCCAGGGTGAGCTCGTCGAGCGGCTTGTTGTAGTAGACCTCGGCGGCGGCGGCGATGCCATAGGCGCGATGGCCGAGGAAGATCTTGTTGACGTAGAGCTCGAGGATCTCCTCCTTGGAGAGGATTTTCTCCATCTGCAACGCCAGGAGGATCTCGCGAATCTTGCGGGTGAAGGTGCGGTCGAGCGTCAGCAGATAGTTGCGAGCTACCTGCATGGTGATGGTGGAGCCGCCGGACTGGATGTCGCCGCTGGAGGCCAGCTCCAGGGCGGCGCGCGCCAGGCCTTTGGGATCGACGCCGCGATGGTCGAAGAAGGAGGCGTCTTCGGCGGCCAGCAGGGCCTGGAGGAAGTCCTCGGGGATCTCGTCGAAGGTGACCGGCATGCGCCGCTCTTCGCCGTATTCACCGATCAGCTTGCCGTCGCGGGTAAAGATGCGCAGCGGCGTGTGTAGCTCGAAATCCTGCAGCTGGCGGACGTCGGGCAGGCCCGGCGAGAAATAGAGCGCAGCGCCGGCCACGCTGAGCAGGGCCGCGGCCGACAGCGATACCAGCAGCCAGAAGGCCGAGAGAACCAGAGTCTTGATCCACTTCATGAAAAGACGTTACCCGTGGTGAGAGCAGGAAGGGGATGGCGATGAACGAGAGCCTTCACTGGCGTGACCATTATAAAGAACCTGAGCCGCTCGCCACCAGCGTTGAGGCGAGACCCATCCAACTTTGTGTGCAGTGGGGCAATATCATGTAACCTCATTCCCAGTGATGCGAGTATTATCTTTCTCAGTCTTCGCGTTCAGGTGCGCAAGGCATAAAAGAGCAAGATTATAACTAGCGACTATCGCGACGGCTTACGCAAGGGCAACGATTGATGCGACTCAGACCCTCCGGAAAGGGGTTGATCGGTGTCGATATCACCTCGGCAACGGTCAAGCTGATCGAACTCAAACGGGTGGGTTCCCACTACCAGATCGAAAGCTATGCCGTCAGGCCGCTGCGCGAAGGCGCCGTGGTTGAACGGCGCATCCGCGACATGGGCGAAGTCGCCGATGTGCTGCGGCGTGCGGTCGAGAGTGCCAAGCCATCCTCCCGGCTGGCCGCGGCCGCGGTACCGGCCAGTGCCGCCATCACCAAGACCCTGACGTTACCCGCTTCGCTCAACGATGACGAGATCGAAGCGCGTATACAACTCGAATCAGACAAGCACATTCCGTTTCCGTTCAGCGAGGTCGCTTTCGATTTCCAGCGGCTGGGGCTCAATGCCCGCTATGGCGACCAGCAGGACGTGTTGTTGGTCGCCTGTCGCCAGCAGGACGTCAACCAGCTCACCGATGCCTTGCAACAGGCCGGCCTGGTGCCGGCGGCGGTGGACGTCGAGGCCTTTGCCATGGAACGCGCCTTCGGCGAGTTGCGCCAACAGCTGCCGCCGGCCGCCGGCGACGACGACTGCGTGGCCCTGGTCGATATCGGCGCGACCATGAATGCCTTCCACGTGCTGCGCGGCGGGCGCATCGTCTACACCCGCGATACCGTCTTCGGCGGGCGCCAGCTCACCGAGGAGATCCGGGCGCGCTATGGCCTGACGCTGGAGGAGGCCGGTCTGGCCAAGAAGCGTGGCGGCCTGCCGGAGGATTACCGGACCAGCGTGCTCGAGCCCTTCATCGATACCCTGGTTCAGCAGGTCGGTCGCTCGCTGCAGCTCTACTACACCGCGGGGCGCAAGCACGAGGTACGGCGCATGGTTCTGGCCGGTGGCTCCAGCGTCATCCCTGGTCTTGCCGAGCGGCTCGCCCGCGAGAGCGCAATGCAGGTGGTCATCGCCAACCCCTTCCTGCGCATGAGGATCAACTCGCGGATCGATGTCCAGACCCTGGCCAGCGATGCGCCGGCCATGGTGACGGCATGCGGCCTGGCCATGAGGTCGCCGGGATGACTATCGAAATCAACCTGCTGGCCTGGCGCGAACAGCAGCGGGCACGTCGCAGCCGCCACTTCTACTTGGCCCTGGTGATCATGGCACTGCTCGGTGCGGCAGGCGGCCTGGGGCAGACCTACTACTACGATGCCGCGATAGAGGCTCAGCGCGAGCGCAATGCACATGTACGCGAGCGCATGCAGCAGCTCGATGGTGACATCCGCTCGATTGGCGAGTACGAGGCCATCCGCGAGCGCATGATCGGCCAGGTCCAGGTCTTCAGCGACTTGCAGCAAGGGCGCTCTCAGACCGTCAGCGTCTTCCGTGATCTGACCCTCAGTCTGGTCGACGGTGTGTACTACACCCAGATGAGCCGCCAGGGCGAGCAGTTGCGCCTGACCGGGCGTGCCGAGAGTAATCACCGCGTCTCGGAGCAGATGCGGGCGCTGTCCGCCGCGCCTGCCTTCTCCGAGCCGGTGCTGTCGGAAGTGGAGTCAGACGGTGGTGCACGACGCCGTTTCAGCCTCGGCGTGACGCAGCTCATGGAGGGGGCGTCGGGCATGCAGGAAGAAAGGGAGGGCGAGGAATGAACCTGCGGGCCGAGATGCGCCGTCTCCGCGAGCTCGACTGGCGCGGGCTGGACCTGAAGGAGTCGGGTTCCTGGCCGCTGTTGCTGCATTGGCTCTGCTGCCTGCTGGTGCTGGGGCTGACCTTTGCCGGTACGCACTGGTACCTGGCCGGCCCCAAGGCCACCGAGCTGCAGCGCGTCGAAGCGGAAGAGGAGCGGTTGCTACTCGACTATCGCAATCGCGCCGCCCAGGCTGCACGGCTGCCTGACATGCTCGAACAGATGGCGATGCTCGAGTCGCGCATGGACGAGTTGATGGCAATGCTGCCCTCCGGCGCCGAGATTCCGTCGCTGATCGACAGCATCAGCGAGAGCGCCCTGGACCATCACCTGACCATCGATTTCATCCGACTGCGCAGCACCGTCGAGCGTGACTTCTATATCGAGCGTCCGTTCGATCTCCAGGTAGAGGGCGAGTATCACCATATGGCAGGCTTCCTCGCCAGCGTGGCGGCACTGCCGCGTATCGTGACGCTGCACGATTTCGTGCTGGCTCCGGTGGAAGGTAGCGATCGCCTGCGCCTGTCGATGCTGGCGCGCACCTACAGCTATCGCCCCCAGGCCGATGAGGAGACGTTGCCATGATCCGGCTGTCGGTAGCATTGGCGACCGGCCTGCTGCTGGTGGGCTGTGCCGATCCCCAGCTGGGGGAGCTGGACCGCCGGCTGAGCGACATTCGTACCAATCCGGGGGCGCCGCGAGTGCTGGAGATGCCAGAGGTACCCACCTACGAGTCGGTACCCTACCAGGCCAGCGATCGACGCAGTCCTTTCCGGCCGAAACTGCCTGAGCCGGAGGAGGCGCAGGCGGGCAGCAGCGACCTGGCGCCCGACACCGAGCGGGCGCGCGAACCGCTCGAGACGTATGACCTCGAGGCGCTGAGGCTGGTGGGCACGTTGACCATGGGGGGGCAGACCCATGCATTGGTCAGGGCGCCGGAGGGCGAGGTGCACCGGTTGCGCACCGGCAACTACCTGGGCCGGAACCATGGCCGCGTCGTCAGTATTACCGATTCGACGGTGCAACTGGTGGAGCTGGTGCCCACCGGTGGGGGTAGCTGGATGGAGCGCACGACGCGCATGGCATTGGAAGAGGCGAGGCGTTGAGGTCATTCGTAGTGGCTCATGGCAGGGCACTTGAAACAGGCAGGAGTAGGGCAACGATGAAACATGTGATTCGCACACTGACGGTACTCTGCCTGGTATTGGCGGCTATGCCTGCCCTGGCGGCAACCACGCTGACCGATCTGGACTTTCGCCAGGGCGAGCGTGGTGAGCTGCTGATCGACCTGACCTTCAGTGGGGACGTGCCGGAAGTCCGCGGCTATCGGCTGGATGCGCCGGCGCGACTGACCATCGATCTGGTGGATACGACCAACGCGCTGGAGCGGCGCCGCCTCGACCTGGGGATCGGCGGGGTCGAACAGGTCACGACCCTCGAGGCCGGTTCGCGCACGCGCCTGGTCTTCAGCATGGACGGCCCGCTGCCCTACGACACGGTGCAGGAAGGCAACCGCCTGAGGCTTGTCATCGGTGGCAGCGCGGTGGCCTCGGCCAGTCCGGAAGTGCGCAACGAGCCGTCCACGCCTTCCCCGTCAACGGCGCCTGCTTCGGCCGCACCGGGCGGCATGCCGGCTATCGCCGACATCGACTTCCGTCGTGGTGAAGGCGGTTCAGGCCGGTTGATCGTGACTTTCGATCGTGCCGGCGTCGATGCCCGTGTGCGGGAATCGGGCCGCAATCGCATCGTGGCCGAGTTCGTCGGCGTCGACCTGCCGGAAGCCCACAATCAGGTGCTCGACGTGAGCGACTTCGGCACGCCGCTGCGACGTATCACGCCGCGTGCCGGCCGTGACGGTACCACCCTGGAGATCGAGGGCAGCGATGAGTTCGCCATGCTCTCCACACAGAGCGGACGTCAGCTCATCATCGAGGCCCAGCCCGCCACCCAGCAGGAGCGCGAGCAGCGCGTGCGCCAGCAGTTCCCCTACACCGGCGAGCGCATCACGCTCAACTTCCAGGACATCGAAGTGCGCTCGGTACTGTCGATCATCGCCGACTTCACCGGCCTCAACCTTGTCGCCAGCGACAGCGTCAGGGGCGAGGTGACGCTCAATCTGCAGGACGTGCCCTGGGACCAGGCGCTGGACCTGGTGCTCAAGAGCCATGGCCTGGCCAGTCGTCAGGAGGGTAACGTGATCGTGGTGGCCCCGGCCGGCGAGCTGGCCAACATCGAGCGCCAGGAGCTCGAGGCGCGCGCCCAGGCCGAGACGCTGTCGCCGCTGGTGTCGGAATACGTCCAGGTCAAGTACGCCCGGGCCGAGGACCTGGCCCAGCTGCTGCGCGGCGGCGAGGGCTTCGGCCTGCTCTCGGAGCGAGGCCGTGTGGCGGTGGATGTGCGCACCAACATGCTGTTGATCCAGGACACCGCCGATCAGATCCAGGAGATCCTCGCCACGCTCGACCAGCTCGATGTCGCCGTGCGGCAGGTGCAGATCGAGGCGCGTATCGTCATCGCGCGCGACGGCGTGACCCAGGAGCTTGGCGTCAACTGGGGGGTGTCCGGCGGGGGTAGCCGCTTCAACCTGGGGGGCGCCTCGACGGGTACCCCGATCGCCGGCTACGGCGACGGCCTCACCGGGCAGCGCGACTCGCGCGGCCAGTTCACCGGCGAGTTCGATGACCCCACGGGTAGTCGTTTCCAGCGCGGCGGGCTGGCGGTCGACCTGGGCAGTGCCAACCCCATGACCAGCTTCAGCTTCGGTTATCTCTCCGGCGATATCCTGCTCGACCTGGAGCTGCGTGCGCTGGAGAGCGAGAACAAGAGCCAGACCATCTCGCAGCCTCGGGTGATCACAGCCAACCAGCGCAAGGCGACCATCATCCAGGGCGAGGAGCGTGCCTTCCAGTCCATCGGCGAGGGCAACGTGCCGCAGACCGAGTTCAAGGAGGCCGAGCTCTCGCTGGAGGTGACTCCGCAGATCACGCCGGACAATCGCATCATCATGGACCTGGTGGTGAAGAACGACAGCTTCCGCGAGGCGGCGCCGGGCCAGGCGCCGCCGATCGACACCAACCGCATCGAGACCCAGGTGCTGGTCGACAATGGCGAGACGGTGGTGCTGGGCGGCATTCTCACCACCGAGCAGCTCAGTCGCCTGGCCAAGACCCCGTTCTTCGGCGACCTGCCTGTGCTGGGTAGGCTTTTCCGGTACAATGAGTCGAGCAACCAGAAAGTGGAGCTGCTGGTGTTCATCACTCCACGCATTCTCGAGGACGGCCTGGCGATTCGCTGATGCAGGACTTGCCCAATCTGATATTGGTCGGCCCCATGGGGGCCGGCAAGAGCACCATCGGCCGCCTTCTGGCGGCCGAGCTTTCACGCGACTTCCTCGACAGTGACCACGAAATCCAGGCGCGCTGCGGTGCCGACATTCCGTGGATCTTCGATGTCGAGGGCGAAGCGGGTTTCCGTCTACGCGAAGTGCAGATGATCGAGGAGCTGACCTCGCTCGAGAACGTGATTCTCGCCACCGGTGGTGGAGCGGTACTGCGCGAGGAGAATCGTCGGCGGCTACGCGAGCGGGGCACCGTCATCTATCTGTTCACTACCGTCGAGCAGCAGCTCAAGCGTGTCGCCAAGGATCGCAACCGCCCCCTGCTGCAGCGCCCTGATCGCGAGCAGGTGCTGCGCGAAATGTTCGACCTGCGCGACCCGCTTTATCGCGCCACGGCGGATATCGTGGTGCGTACCGATCGGCGCAGTCCGCGGGCGGTGGTCAACGAGATCGTGCGTCGCGTGCAGCGGCTGGTCGATCCCCTACAAGCCAAGGCCTGAACATGTCCATGAGCGAAACCCCCTCGACCCGGCGCAGCCTGCAAGTGGCGCTGGGCGAGCGCAGCTATCCCATTCACATCGGCGCCGGATTGCTCGGCGATCCGACCTGGCTCTCGCCCTACCTGGCCGGACGCCAGATCATGGTCGTCACCAACGAGACGGTGGCTCCTCACTACCTGGCGCGCCTGAAGAGAGGTCTGCCGGAGGACGTGGAGGTGCGCGAGCTGGTGCTGCCCGACGGCGAGGCGACCAAGACCCTGGCCAACGTCAGCCGCATTTGGGATGCCTTGCTCGAGGCGGGTTTCAATCGCCGCTGCACGCTGATTGCCCTGGGTGGCGGCGTGATCGGTGACATGGTCGGCTTCGCCGCCGCCTGCTATCAACGCGGTGTGGCCTTCATTCAGGTACCCACCACCCTGCTGTCTCAGGTGGACTCCTCGGTGGGCGGCAAGACCGGCGTCAATCATCCGCTGGGCAAGAACATGGTCGGCGCCTTCTGGCAGCCGCGTGCGGTGCTGATCGATACCGACACCCTGGATACGCTGCCGGACAGGGAGCTCTCGGCAGGGCTGGCCGAGGTGGTCAAGTACGGGCTGATCCGCGACGCCGACTTTCTGGCCTGGCTAGAGGCCAACATGGCGGCGCTGCGGTCACTGGAGCCGCAGGCATTGGCCTGGGCCATCGAACGCAGCTGTCAGCTCAAGGCCGATATCGTCGCCGAGGACGAGACCGAGCAGGGCGTGCGTGCGCTGCTCAACCTGGGACATACCTTCGGCCATGCCATCGAGGCCCATCAGGGCTACGGCAACTGGCTGCATGGCGAAGCGGTGGGGGCGGGCATGCTGATGGCTGCCGAGCTTTCGCAGCGCCTGGGCTGGCTTTCTCCGGCAGAGGTCGAGCGTACCGCCGCCATCATTGCGGCGGCCGGCTTGCCGCTGACGGCTCCTGCCGACATGGGGGTGGAGGATTTCCTCGTCCGGATGCGCCTGGACAAGAAGAACGTCGACGCGCGCCTGCGTCTCGTCCTGCTCGAGGCGCTGGGGCGGGCGGTGGTTCACGACGAGACGCCCCAGCCGTTGCTCGAGGAGTTGCTGGCGACATTTCCTCGGCGCTGATCGAAGCGCCACGTCCCCGCTGACTGGAGCGCAGCCGACTCGTAGGCCGCACGAAGCGATTCGTGCGGCCTTTTCTTTTCCCTCCTCGGGGATTGCGAAGGGAGGCAAAGGCCGGCACGGCATCAAATTCGCATGCCTCATGCAGTATCGGTATGGGGTAAATGGCCATAACTAGACTAAAGTCCAATGCCGGTTCTCTCGGGTTGGGAAACCTGCCCCTGTATGGCGCAAGTCCTTGAGCTGATGGTTTTTTTTGCTTCGCCTTGTTCGGCAAGTTGCGGATTTGATGAGGATTTTGGCGGTGCGGGTAGGTGGGGAGATTGCGCGACAGGGTAGAAAGTGTCTATGCTTGACGTCCTTTTTCCCGCGACGGCAGCAGGCTGCGATCAGCAGCAAGAATTGAAAGAAAACCAATAACAATATCCCTGTCATGCCGTTTAGTCAATAGTCTTTCTTTGAGGCACGCCCATGAACCGAGGCCTTCATCATCCAGGCGAGTTCCGTGACAACTGTGGATTCGGCCTGATCGCGCACATGGAAGGGCAGGCCAGCCACGATCTGCTGCGCACGGCCATCGAGTCGCTCACCTGCATGACCCACCGCGGCGGCATTGCCGCCGATGGCAAGACCGGTGACGGCTGTGGCCTGTTGCTCAAGATGCCCGAGGGCTTCATGCGTGAAATTGCCGCCGAGGCGCTTGGCGTCGAACTCGGCGACCGCTTCGCCGTGGGGGCGGTGTTCCTGCCCGACGACGATGCCAAGGAAGCGCGGGCGCGCGGTATCCTCGAGGGCGAACTGCGTGCCTGTGGTCTGGTGATCCGCGGCTGGCGCGACGTGCCGGTGGATCCCTCCTGCTGCGGCCCCATCGCACGTGCCTGCCTGCCGCGCATCCGTCACCTGTTCGTCGAGCCGGGCAAGCTCGGCGATGTCTCACGCTTCGATGTCGACCTGTTCATGGCCCGCCGCCGTGCCGAGCAGATGCTGCGCGACGAGGAGGACTTTTATGTCTGCTCGCTGTCGTCGCAGGTGCTGTCGTACAAGGGCCTGGTGATGCCGGTGGATCTGCCCACCTTCTACCAGGACCTGGGCGACGAACGACTGCAGACGGCGATCTGCGTTTTCCACCAGCGCTTCTCGACCAACACCGCACCCCGCTGGCCGCTGGCACAGCCGTTCCGCCTGCTCGCCCACAACGGTGAGATCAACACCATCGAGGCCAACCGCAGCTGGGCGAACTCGCGCAAGGAGAACTTCGTCAACGATCGGCTGCCCGATATCGCCGAGCTCGACGAGATCGTCAATACCGTGGGCTCCGACTCCTCGAGCATGGACAACATGCTCGAGGTGCTGCTGATGGGCGGCATGGAGCTGCATCGTGCGGTGCGCATGATGGTGCCGCCGGCGTGGCAGAACGTCGAGACCATGGGGGCGGAGCTGCGCGCCTTCTACGAATACAACTCCATGCACATGGAGCCGTGGGATGGCCCCGCCGGTCTGGTCATGACCGACGGCCGTCAGGCGATCTGCATGCTCGACCGCAACGGCCTGCGTCCGGCGCGCTGGGTGATCACCAAGAACGGCTACATCACCCTGGCCTCGGAGATCGGCACCTACGACTACAAGCCCGAGGACGTGGTGGCCAAGGGGCGCGTCGGCCCCGGCCAGATACTGGCCGTGGACACCCAAACCGGCGAGGTGCTGCACACCACTGATATCGACGAGCGCCTGCAGTCCGCCTACCCCTACAAGCGCTGGCTGAAGGAGGAGGCGCACTACCTCGAGTCGGCGCTGACGGAGCTCGCCAGCTTCCAGAACATGGATGCCGAGCAGGTCAAGACCTGGCAGAAGATGTTCCAGGTCAGCTTCGAGGAGCGTGACCAGGTGCTGCGTCCGCTGGCCGAGAGCGGCCAGGAGGCGGTGGGCTCCATGGGCGACGACACCCCCATGGCGGTACTGTCGCGCAAGCAGCGCCTGTTGACCGACTATTTCCGTCAGAAGTTCGCCCAGGTCACCAACCCGCCCATCGATCCGCTGCGCGAAGCGATCGTGATGTCGCTGGAGACCTGCATTGGCGCCGAGCTCAACGTGTTCAAGGCCACACCCGAGCACGCCCATCGCATCATCCTGACCACGCCGGTCCTGTCTCCGCGCAAGTTCACCGCGCTGCTCGAGCAGGACGACCCGGCCTTTTCCCACCAGCAGTTGAGCCTGGGCTACGACCCGGAGCAGATGAGCCTCAAGGGCGCCATTCTCGAACTGTGCCGTCAGGCCGAGGCCGCGGTGCACGACGGCAAGGTGATCCTCGTGCTGTCGGACGCCAACCTCGAGCAGGGGCAGCTGCCGATCCACGCCGCCCTGGCGGTGGGGGCCGTGCACCACCACCTGGGCAGGCTGGCGCTGCGTCCGCGCGCCAACATCGTGGTCGAAACCGGCTATGCCCGCGACGCCCATCAGATGGCGGTGCTGTTCGGGGTCGGCGCCACCGCGGTGTTCCCGTGGCTGGCCTACCAGGTGATGGCCGACATGCACCGCACCGGGGAGCTCACCGGCAACCCGGCGGATGCCCGCGAGAACTATCGCAAGGGCATGCAGAAGGGGCTCTACAAGATCCTCTCCAAGATGGGCATCTCGACGCTCGCCTCCTACCGCGGCTCGCAGCTGTTCGAGGCGGTGGGCCTCTCTTCCGAAGTGGTCGAGCTGTGCTTCACCGGCATGGCCTCGCGCATCGAGGGCACCGGCTTCAGCGAGCTGCAGCTGCAGCAGGAACTGCTGGCGCGGGACGCCTGGATTCCCCGCAAGGGTATCAACCAGGGCGGCCTGCTGAAGTACGTTCACGACCATGAGTACCATGCCTACAACCCGGACGTGATCAAGGCGCTGCAGGAGGCCGTGCAGGAGGGCGACTACGCCAAGTGGAAGAAGTTTGCCCGATTGGTGAACGAGCGTCCCGCCGCGACTATCCGTGACCTGCTTGGGCTCAAGGCCGCCGACACGCCGCTTGCGCTCGAGGAGGTGGAGTCCGTCGACGAGCTGATCCCGCGCTTCGACAGCGCCGGGATGTCGCTCGGCGCGCTGTCGCCCGAGGCCCATGAGGCGCTGGCCCAGGCCATGAACGAGGCCGGCGGGCGTTCCAACTCCGGCGAGGGCGGCGAGGATCCGGCACGCTACGGCACCATCCGCAGCTCCAAGATCAAGCAGATCGCCTCGGGTCGCTTCGGCGTCACACCGGCCTACCTGGTCAACGCCGAGGTACTGCAGATCAAGGTGGCCCAGGGTGCCAAGCCCGGCGAGGGCGGCCAGCTGCCCGGCGGCAAGGTCAACGATCTTATCGCCAGGCTGCGCTACTCGGTGCCCGGCGTGACGCTGATCTCGCCGCCGCCGCACCACGACATCTACTCCATCGAGGACCTGGCGCAGCTGATCTTCGACCTCAAGCAGGTCAACCCCGAGGCGCAGGTCTCGGTGAAGCTGGTCTCCGAGCCCGGCATCGGCACCATCGCCACCGGCGTGGCCAAGGCCTACGCCGACCTGATCACCGTGTCCGGCTACGATGGCGGCACCGCGGCGAGCCCGCTGACCTCGATCAAGCACGCCGGCAGCCCCTGGGAACTGGGGCTTCCCGAAGTGCACCAGGCGCTGCGCATCAACGGCCTGCGCGACAAGATCCGCCTGCAGACCGACGGTGGCCTGAAGACCGGCCTAGACGTGGTCAAGGCGGCGATTCTCGGCGCCGAGAGCTTCGGCTTCGGTACCGCGCCGATGGTGGCGTTGGGCTGCAAGTACCTGCGCATCTGCCACCTGAACAACTGCGCCACCGGCGTGGCTACCCAGCATCAGTACCTGCGCGACGAGCATTTCCGCGGCACCGTGGACATGGTCAAGAACTACTTCCGCTTCATCGCCGAAGAGGTGCGCGAGCTGCTGGCGATGCTGGGCGTGCGCAAGCTGACCGACCTAATCGGCCGCACCGACCTGCTCGAGGTGCTGGAGGGCGATACCGCCTCACAGCGCAGGCTCGACCTCAGCCCGCTGCTGTCCAACGACTTCGTACCGGCCGATGCGCCGCAGTTCTGCCAGGTCAGTCGCAACGTGCCGCATGATCCGGGCGCCAAGAACCAGGAGGTGTTGGCCACCATCGAACAGGCCATCGCCGACAAGAGCGGCGGCGAATTCACCTTCACCATCACCAACTGCGACCGCTCGGTGCCGGCGCTCTCCTCCGGCGCCGTGGCCAAGCACTACGGCGAGGCCGGGCTCGAGGATGCGCCCATCACGCTGCGCTTCGAGGGCGTGGCTGGGCAGAGCTTCGGTGTGTGGAACGCCCGGGGCCTCCATCTTTATCTGGAGGGCGACGCCAACGACTACGTCGGCAAGGGCATGAACGGCGGCAGGGTGGTCATCGTACCGCCCCGGGGCAGCCGCTTCGAGAGTCACAAGACGGCGATCATCGGCAATACCTGCCTGTACGGCGCCACCGGCGGCAAGCTGTTCGCCGCCGGCACCGCCGGCGAGCGTTTCGGTGTGCGCAACTCCGGTGCCCATGCCGTGATCGAGGGGGCCGGCGACCACTGCTGCGAGTACATGACCGGTGGCATGATCTGCGTGCTCGGCGAGACCGGTGTCAACTTCGGTGCCGGCATGACAGGCGGCTTCGCCTACGTGCTCGACGAAGACCGCTCCTTCGTCGACCGCTATAACCACGAGCTGGTAGAGATCCATCGGGTCAATACCGAAGCCATGGAGGCCTATCGGCGTCACCTGCGGGAAACCATCGAGGAGTTCGTGACCGAGACCTGCTCCGCCCGCGGCCGTGCGATCCTCGACGACTTCAGCGATTTCGCCCGCCATTTCTGGCTGGTCAAGCCCAAGGCGGCGAGCCTGAACAGCCTGCTCGACGAATCGCGCAGACGTCCCGAGTGAGCCGGATTCCAGGAGATACGAATATGGCCAACCGTTTGACCAGAAACGACTTCCAGTTCATCGACGTGGGACGTCAGGATCCGCAGAAGAAGGACGCCCGCACTCGCTCGCGCGAATTCGGCGAGATCTACGAGCCGTACAAGCCCCAGGAGGCGGCCAGCCAGTCGCACCGCTGCCTGCACTGCGGCAACCCGTACTGCGAGTGGAAATGCCCGGTCCATAACTACATTCCCAACTGGCTGCAGCTGGTCGCCGAGGGCAATATCCTTGAGGCCGCCGAGCTGTCGCACAAGACCAACTCGCTGCCCGAGGTGTGCGGCCGGGTATGCCCACAGGACCGCCTGTGCGAGGGCGCCTGTACCCTCAACGACGGCTTCGGCGCGGTGACCATCGGCTCGGTGGAGAAGTACATCACCGACACCGCCTTCGCCATGGGCTGGCGCCCCGACATGTCCCAGGTCACCTGGACCGACAAGAAGGTCGCCGTCATCGGTGCCGGCCCGGCGGGGCTCGGCTGTGCCGATATCCTGGTGCGCAACGGCGTGCGGCCGGTGGTGTACGACAAGTACCCCGAGATCGGTGGCCTGCTCACCTTCGGCATTCCCGAGTTCAAGCTCGACAAGACGGTGATGGAGCGCCGCCGCGCGGTGTTCGAGGAGATGGGTATCGAGTTCCGCCTCAACGCCGAGGTGGGCAAGGACATCGATTTCGACACATTGCTCGAAGAGTACGACGCGGTATTCCTCGGCATGGGCACCTACAAGTACATGACCGGCGGCTTCCCCGGTGAGGACCTGCCCGGGGTGCACAAGGCGCTCGACTACCTGATCGCCAACGTCAACCACTGCCTGGGCTTCGAGAAGGACCCCGCCGACTTCGTCTCGCTGGAAGGCCAGAAGGTCGTGGTGCTGGGCGGCGGCGACACCGCCATGGACTGCAACCGCACGGCGATCCGCCAAGGGGCTTCCTCGGTGATCTGCGCCTACCGTCGTGACGAGGAGAACATGCCCGGCTCCAAGCGCGAGGTGGCCAACGCCCGCGAGGAGGGCGTCGAGTTCCTGTTCAATCGCCAGCCGGTGGCAGTGGTCGGCGAAGGCAGGGTCGAGGGCGTCAAGGTCGTGCGCACGCGCCTGGGCGAGCCCGACGAGAACGGCCGCCAGCGCCCCGAGGTGGTGCCGGGCTCCGAGGAGATCCTGCCGGCCGACGCCGTGGTCATCGCCTTCGGTTTCCAGCCGAGCCCGGCGCCCTGGTTCGACCGCTTCGGCATCGAGCTCGACGAGCGAGGTCGCGTGCTGGCGCCGGAGAAGGGCGCCTACGCCTTCCAGACCACCAACGAGAAGATCTTCGCCGGCGGCGACATGGTGCGTGGCTCCGACCTGGTGGTCACCGCTGTGTTCGAGGGCCGTGAAGCCGGCGAGGGGATTCTCGACTACCTCGGCGTGTAAGCGCTTTAAAGCATCTCGCTTTTCGCTGCGATTCGCCCCGGCCAACGTGCCGGGGCGTTTTCGTCATGCGCCTTTTCCAGACCCTCGGCAGGTTCTAGGCTTTAAGCAGGTACATTCCGGCGAGGAGCGAACATGGACGAGACGCGGAGGGATCTGGGGCTGGCCGATGCGCAGGGCGGGCCGGTTGTCCCGGAGCGGCTGATCTTCGCCGACGACGGGCGCATTCCCAACAGCCGGCTGGCGACGCTGGCCTTTCGCTCGCGAGGCGTGAATCCCGTACTCGACCGCGAAGCCATCGCCGAGCGCTTCGAGCGGCTGTTCAGCGCCTACGGCTGGCGGCCGAGCTGGCGCGGCGGCGTCTACGACTATCACCACTACCACTCCATCGCTCATGAAGCCTTCGGCGTGCTCTCGGGCTGGGGGCGGCTGCGCCTGGGTGGCGAGGGTGGCAGCGATCTGGATCTGCACACCGGCGACGCGTTGGTGTTGCCGGCGGGTACCGGTCACTGTCATCTGGAGTCGAGCGACGACTTCCTGCTGCTGGCGGCCTACCCGGAGGATCAGCATGAGCTCGACTTGCTGAGGGCCGACCCAGCCGAGCACGACGCAGCAGTGGCGCGCATCGCCCGGGTCTCGCGTCCTTTGTGTGATCCGCTGGGCGGCGGCACCGCGCAGTGGTGGTCGTGACCAGGGCATCAGCTCGGCGGCAAAATTGAGCCATTGGTCGTAATCTGCTACGCTGTCGTCCCATCCTGGCGCGGCTTTCTGCCAAGCCTCACGATCACGTTTCGACAGGTTCTCCATGACACGATATATCTTCGTGACCGGCGGCGTTGTGTCCTCTCTCGGCAAGGGCATCGCGTCGGCCTCGCTGGCGGCGATACTCGAGGCGCGCGGCCTCAAGGTCACCATGCTCAAGCTCGATCCCTACATCAACGTGGATCCGGGCACCATGAGCCCCTTCCAGCACGGCGAGGTGTTCGTCACCGAAGATGGCGCCGAGACCGACCTCGACCTGGGCCACTACGAGCGCTTCATTCGCACCAAGATGACCCAGGGCAACAACTTCACCACCGGCCGCGTCTACGAGCACGTGCTGCGTCGCGAGCGCCGCGGCGACTACCTGGGCGGCACCGTGCAGGTGATCCCGCACATCACCGACGAGATCAAGCGCCGGGTCTATGCCGGCGGCGAGGGCTTCGACGTGGCACTGGTCGAGATCGGCGGCACCGTGGGCGACATCGAGTCGCTGCCGTTCCTCGAGTCGATCCGCCAGATCAGAAGCGAGCTGGGTTCGAGCCGGGCGCTCTTCATGCACCTCACCTTGGTGCCGTATATCAAGACAGCAGGCGAGACCAAGACCAAACCGACCCAGCACAGCGTCAAGGAACTGCGTTCCATCGGTATCCAGCCCGACATCCTGATCTGTCGCAGCGAGGTCGAGCTCGAGGAAACCGAGCGGCGCAAGATCGCGCTGTTCACCAACGTCGAGGAGCGTGCGGTCATCCCGCTGCAGGATGCCGATACCATCTATCGCATCCCGCTGATGCTGCACGAGCACGGCCTCGACGAGATCGTATGCGACAAGCTGCGCCTCGATGTCGAGCCGGCTGACCTGACCGAGTGGGTCCATGTGCTCGACGCCAAGCTCAATCCGCTCAAGTCGATCAACATCGCCATGGTCGGCAAGTACATGGAACTGCTCGACGCCTACAAGTCGCTCAACGAGGCGCTGATCCACGCCGGCATCCAGACCCGGGTGAAGGTCAACGTCGACTACATCGACTCCGAGGACATCGAGCGTCACGGCACCGAACGCCTGTCCGGCAAGGACGCGATCCTGGTCCCCGGCGGCTTCGGCGAGCGCGGTGTGGAAGGCAAGATCGAGACGGCCCGCTACGCCCGCGAGAACGACATTCCCTACCTCGGCATCTGCCTCGGCATGCAGGTCGCGGTGATCGAGTTCGCGCGACACAAGGCCGGCTGGGCGGACGCCAACTCCACCGAATTCACCCACGACACCCAGCATCCGGTGGTCGGCCTCATCACCGAGTGGATCAATGCCGAGGGCAAGATCGAGCTGCGCGACGAGGCCTCCGATCTTGGCGGCACCATGCGCCTAGGCGGTCAGGTCTGCCACCTCGAGCCGGGCACCAAGGCCCGCGAGGCATACGGCAGCGACGAGATCGTCGAGCGCCATCGGCATCGCTTCGAGGTCAACAACCAGTTCATCGAGGCGCTCGAGCAGGCCGGCCTGGTGGTGTCGGGCAAGAGCGTCGACAATTCCCTGGTGGAGATGATCGAGCTGCCCGACCATCCCTGGTTCGTGGCCTGCCAGTTCCATCCTGAATTCACCTCCACGCCGCGTGATGGCCATCCGCTGTTCACCGGTTTCGTCAACGCGGCGCTAGAGCACAAGGCGGCGCGCACCCGCGCCCACACCGCGCACCAGGAGTGACGACGATGCCCATGCCTGAACGCGATATCTCGTTTGCCGGCCTCACCGCCGGCAATTCTTTGCCGCTGATGCTGCTCGGGGGCATGAACGTGCTGGAGTCCCGAGAGCTCGCCCTCGAGGTGGCCGAAACCTACGTCGAGGTATGCGGCAGGCTCGGCATGCCCTACGTGTTCAAGGCCAGCTTCGACAAGGCCAACCGCAGCTCGATCCACTCCTTCCGCGGCCCCGGCCTGGAGAAGGGGCTCGAGATACTCGCCGAGGTGAAGTCGCGCTTCGGCGTGCCGCTCATCACCGACGTGCACGAGCCGTGGCAGGCCGAGCCCGTGGCCGAGGTGGCCGACATCATCCAGCTGCCCGCCTTCCTGGCTCGCCAGACAGACCTGGTGGTGGCCATGGCCCGAACCGGCGCGGTGATCAATATCAAGAAACCGCAGTTCCTCGCGCCCCACGAGATGCGCCACATCATTCGCAAGTGCGAGGAGGCCGGCAATGACCGTCTGTTGCTCTGCGAGCGCGGGTCGAGCTTTGGATACAATAACCTCGTCGTCGACATGCTCGGCTTCGGCGACATGAAGCAGACGGGGTATCCGGTCTTCTTCGACGTCACCCACTCCCTGCAGCGTCCGGGGGGGCGTGCCGACAGCGCCGGCGGTCGCCGCCAGCAGGTGGCCGAGCTGGCGCGCGCGGGTGTCGCCGTGGGGCTGGCCGGGCTGTTCCTCGAAGCCCACCCGGATCCCGACAACGCCTTGTGCGACGGTCCCTGTGCGCTGCCGCTGGACCAACTGGAGCCCTTTCTGGCTCAGGTGAAAGCCCTCGATGAACTGGTAAAGGGCCTCCCGGCACTGAAAATAGAATAAGCCTGACCCAGGCAGCTCCTGGAGGGTGTTTACAAAAGTCACGAGCGCCGGGCCGAGCGCAGTAGTTTGTAAGCACCCTCTTATAAGTCGAGAGAGAAAGCGGTTCCCCATTGACTCAATCAACGCTGACTGAATGAAAGGACGACAGAGATGACCAAGATTGTCGAAATCCACGCCCTCGAGGTGCTCGATTCCCGCGGCAACCCCACCGTCCAGGCCGAAGTGCGCCTGGAGAGCGGTGCGGTGGGCGTGGCCTGTGCCCCGAGTGGCGCTTCCACCGGTTCGCGCGAAGCACTTGAGCTGCGTGACGGCGACAAGTCGCGTTACCTGGGCAAGGGCGTGCTGAAGGCGGTGGCAGCGGTCAACGGCCCCATCCGCGAGCGGCTCGTCGGCCTGGATGCCCGCGACCAGCGTGGCCTCGACAATGTCATGCTCGAACTCGACGGTACCGACAACAAGGCCAATCTTGGCGCCAATGCCATCCTCGCCGTGTCGCTGGCCGCCGCCAAGGCCGCTGCCAACGCCAAGGGCATGCCGCTCTACGCGCACATCGCCGAACTCTACGGCCAGCCGGGTCAGTACAGCATGCCGGTGCCGATGATGAACATCCTCAACGGTGGTGAGCATGCCGACAACAACGTCGACATCCAGGAGTTCATGGTCCAGCCGGTGGGTGCGCCGAACTTTCGCGAGGCCCTGCGCGTAGGCGCCGAGATCTTCCATGCGCTGAAGAAGGTGCTGGCCGCGCGTGGCCTGGCCACTGCCGTAGGCGATGAAGGCGGTTTCGCGCCGAACCTGGAGTCCAACGCCGAGGCGCTGGCGGTGATCAAGCAGGCGGTGAGCGATGCCGGCTACGAGCTCGGCCGCGACGTCACCCTGGCGCTCGACTGCGCTTCTTCCGAGTTCTACAAGGATGGGCAATACAGCCTGTCCGGCGAGGGTAAATCCTTCGATGCGGCGGGCTTCGTCGACTACCTGGCCGAGCTGTGCGACCAGTACCCGATCGTCTCCATCGAGGATGGCATGGACGAGTCCGACTGGGCGGGCTGGAAGGCGCTGACCGACAAGCTCGGTGACAAGGTGCAACTGGTCGGCGACGACCTGTTCGTCACCAACACCCGGATTCTCAAGCGCGGCATCGACGAGAAAATCGGCAACTCCATCCTGATCAAGTTCAACCAGATCGGCTCGCTCTCCGAGACGCTGGACGCGATCAAGATGGCCCAGGATGCCGGCTTCACCGCGGTGATTTCCCACCGTAGCGGCGAAACCGAAGACACCACCATTGCCGATCTGGCGGTGGGCACCTCGGCCGGTCAAATCAAGACCGGGTCGCTGTGCCGCTCCGATCGGGTTGCCAAGTACAACCGCCTGCTGGTGATCGAAGAGCAGCTCGGTGATCGTGTCGGCTACCCTGGCCGCACCGCGATCAAGGGGCAGTGACGGGTACTTTCTAGCCGCCTGGCCGACGACATCGCTGACAATTTTTGTAGGACATTGACTACACGGAGGCGACGATCTAAGCCTATATAGGACAAAAAGGCCGATACTTAATGTGTCGGCCTTTTTCTATGCCACTGTTTTTACTGAATTTACAGTGCCTCCTGTCAACCTGGGGAGGGCCGTGAGGTTGCTTGGGAGGCGCTTGCGTCCTTTGGCGGAAATGCCAGAATGCACATGGGACAAGGCAGAGCGGGAGGCTCTCCGGCAGGATGCAACGGGATGCTATCTACGTGGCACGCCCGGTGTGACAGGAAGTCGCCTCCGGGCATGGAAGTTGCCGCAGGAGAGAGGGCGGAGGGAACCGCCCAAGGAAATGCTGGGAGCCGGGCGGCCTTTGGGCCGCCTTTTTTCATGCCTGGAGGTTCACGCCCGAGCCTCGTGTCCGGTGCGTTGCGCTCATGCACACGCGCCGGAAGCCACTGGCATCCGGCGCGTGTGCATCAGGTGCGGGAGGCGATAGGCGTTCAGCGCTCCAGATACTGCAGCTTGCCGGGCTTGCCGTCCCACTCCTCGGCGTCGGCCGGCGGATCCTTCTTCTCCGCGATGTTGGGCCACACCTCGGAGAGCTCCGCATTGATGGCGATGAATTCCTCCTGACCCTCCGGCAGCTCGTCCTCCGAGAAGATCGCCTCGGCAGGGCACTCAGGCTCGCACAGGGCGCAGTCGATGCACTCGTCCGGGTGGATCACCAGGAAGTTGGGGCCCTCATAGAAGCAGTCCACCGGGCAGACCTCGACGCAGTCGGTGTACTTGCACTTGATGCAGTTTTCGGTGACGACAAAGGTCATGCCTGTCTCCCTCCTCGCAGCCGGGTCGTGCGGGAGCCCGGGTGGTGATGATCGGTATCAGTCTTAATCCTGATAGTTATAAAAAAGTAGCTTCTTATAAGTGTGTAACGCTTTGAACGCTACATTCTAGACATGCCCAAAGGCCTGAGCAAGCCGCACGAAGCCTAGAGCCGTTCACGCCAGGCATAGATCAGCTCAAGCGCCTGGCGCGGCGTCAGTCCATCCGGATCCAGATCGGCCAAGGCATCGAGCAGCGGATGCGGCGTGGTGGCGAACAGGTCACTCTGCAGCGGCTTGGCATCGCCTGCCGAAGGAAGGCTGCCGCGGCTGCCCTGATCGACCTCCTGCTGCTCCAACTGAGACAACTTGTCACGCGCACGGGCGATGACGGATTGCGGCACGCCGGCCAGTTGCGCCACCTGCAGGCCGTAGCTCTGGCTGGCGGGACCCTCCTCCACGCGGTGCATGAACACTATGCCATCGCGATGTTCGGCGGCGGTGAGGTGCACGTTGGCCACCCCCTCGGCTTGCTCTGCCAGTGCGGTCATCTCGAAATAGTGAGTGGCGAACAGGGTGAAGGCTCGGGTGCGGGTCAGGTGCTCGGCGCTGGCCCAGGCCAGCGACAGGCCATCGAAGGTGCTGGTGCCGCGGCCGATCTCGTCCATCAGCACCAGGCTGTGGTCGGTGGCGTTGTGCAGGATACTGGCGGTCTCGGTCATCTCCACCATGAAGGTGGAGCGTCCGCCGGCCAGGTCGTCCGACGAGCCGATACGGGTGAAGATGCGGTCCACTGGTCCGATGCAGGCCTCGTCGGCGGGGACGAAGCTGCCGGTATGGGCGAGCAACGTGATCAGCGCCGCCTGGCGCATGTAGGTCGACTTGCCGCCCATGTTGGGCCCGGTGATGACCAGCATGCGGCGGTTGTCGTCGAGCACCAGGTCGTTGGGCACGAAGGGGGAGTCGCTGACGTGTTCCACCACCGGGTGGCGACCGCCGCGGATCTCGATACCCGGCGACTCGGCGAGACGCGGGCGAGAGAAGCCGAGCGCCTGGGCGCGCTCGGCGAAGGCCGCCAGCACGTCCAGCGCGGCCAGCGCCCGGCCGGTGCCCTGCAGGGGGCCGAGCTCGCCATTGAGTGAGTCGAGCAGGCCGTCATAGAGCAACTTCTCGCGGGCCAGAGCACGGGACTTTGCCGACAGCGCCTTGTCCTCGAACTCCTTGAGTTCGGGAATGATGAAGCGCTCGGCATTCTTCAGGGTCTGGCGGCGCACGTAGTCGACCGGCGCCTCGCGGGCCTGGGCGCGGGGGATCTCGATGTAGTAGCCGTGGACCCGGTTATAGCCCACCTTGAGCCCGGCCAGGCCGGTACGCTCGCGCTCGCGGGCCTCGAGCTTCACCAGGTAGTCGCCGGCGTGCTCGGCCAGCCCGCGGTAGTCGTCGAGCTCGGCGTCGAAACCCTCGCGGATCACGCCACCGTCGCGAATCACCACCGGCGGGTTGTCGTTAAGCCCCCTCGCGAGCATGTCGGCCAAGGCCGGATAGGGCCGGATATGGTGGGCCAGCTCGTCGAGCGCGGTGCCTTCGCTGTAGCCCTGCAGTTCGCCCTGCAGTTCCGGCAGCGTGAGCAGGGCATCGCGCAGGCGGGCGAGATCGCGCGGGCGGGCGCTGTAGAGCGCCACCCGGGCCAGGATACGCTCCACGTCGCCGATCGCCTTGAGCAGTTCGCGCAGGGCCACGAAGCCTTCCTGCTCCAGCAGCAGGGCGACCGCGGCCTGGCGGCCCTGCACCTGGGCGCGGTCGCGCAGCGGCCGGTTGAGCCAGCGCTTGAGCAGCCGCGAGCCCATGGCGGTGGCGGTGGTGTCGAGTACGCTGGCCAGCGTGTTGTCGACGCCGCCGCCGAGGTTGGTGTCGATCTCCAGGTTGCGACGGCTGGCGGCATCGATCACCACCGCGTCGTCGCGGTTCTCGACGCCCAGCGCGGTGACGTGGGGCAGGCGCGAGCGCTGGGTGTCGCGGGCGTACTCCACCAGCACCCCTGCGGCGGTGAGGGCGGCCTCGAGGTGGGCGCAGCCGAAGCCGCGCAGGTCCTGCACCTGGAACTGGTCGCACAGCAGGCGAGTGGCGGATTCGAGATCGAACAGCCAGTCGCTCTGACGCCGCAGCCCCTGTCGCCCCTCCAGGCTGGGCGGCAACGAGAGGCTGTCCGGCACCAGCAGCTCGGCGGGGTCGAGGCGCTGGAGCTCGGCGAGCATGTCGCCTTCGCCTTCCACCTCGAGCACGCTGAATCGGCCGCTGGAGAGTTCCAGCCAGGCGATACCCCAGCAGTCGCCGGCCGGGTGCACGGCCACCAGCAGGTTGTCGCGGCGGGCATCGAGAAGCGCCTCGTCGTAGAGCGTGCCGGGCGTGACGATGCGTACCACCTTGCGCTCCACCGGCCCCTTGCTGGTCGCCGGGTCGCCGAACTGCTCGCAGATCGCTACCGACTCGCCGGCCTTCACCAGGCGCGCGAGATAGCCCTCGGCGCTGTGGTAGGGCACGCCGGCCATGGGAATCGGCTTGCCGGCGGACTGGCCGCGCTGGGTCAGGGTGATGTCGAGCAGGGCGGCGGCGCGCTTGGCGTCGTCGAAGAACAGCTCGTAGAAATCGCCCATGCGATAGAACAGCAGCACATCGGGGTGCTCGCGCTTGATCCTGAGGTACTGGGCCATCATCGGGGTATGGCTCGGCACGTCTGTCTTGACCGCGTCGTTCATGCTTTCTCGGCTGGCTCGTCGGTTGTGCGGGGCAGGAGAGGGCAAGGTTACCACGCACGGCCCATGGTCGACATGTCGAAACAGCCCTCTCCCGGCTGCGCTTTCCCGGCAGCGGCCAATGGGGAGTTGCAGCGGTCGTTTACCACCCCCGGCCTGTACCGACGGGAAGGATGCGCTATGGTAGCAGGCAGTTGCAGGACACGCGGCTGATACCTATCGCCGACCCTCTCGAACAAGGAGCGATACCATGCCTCATAGCGCTTCCAGCCTGGCCAACCTCGATCTTGCCACACTCGCCGAACGGCTCGGGCGGCGCTGTCGCGAGCGTGGTATGAGCGTCACGGCCGCCGAGTCGTGTACCGGCGGCGGGGTGGCCAGTGCGATCACCTCGGTGGCCGGCAGCTCGGACTACTTCGAGACCGGCTACGTCACCTACTCCAATGCCGCCAAGGCGCGCCTGCTGGGCGTTCCCGAGGCGCTGATCGCCCAGCATGGTGCCGTCAGCCAGGCGGTGGTGGAGGCCATGGTGGCCGGCGCCTGCCGCGACAGCGGGGCCAAGCTCGGCGTGGCGATCAGCGGCGTGGCCGGGCCCGATGGCGGGACACCGGATAAACCGGTGGGTACCGTATGGCTGGCCTGGGGCAGCGAGACGCACCAGCAGGCCGAGTGTTTCCAGTTTCCCGGCGACCGCCGCGCAGTGCGCGAACGGGCAGTGCGCGAGGCCATCGTCGGGTTGATTCGCTACCTCGAGGCCGGCTAGGCGATCGTATTCATCGAGTGGCTAGTCGCGCGGCGAATTTTTCGTCATACTACTGTCCAACCATACAGTGTCCAGGCGAGCTCCCCGTCGGCAGCCCGCCATCCATTTTGCACCTGCAAGCGTCAGCGTGTTCTGCGAGGAGAGCCTCATGGCACAGGATGAAAACCGTTCCAAGGCATTGAATGCCGCCCTTTCCCAGATCGAGCGCCAGTTCGGCAAGGGTACCGTGATGCGCCTGGGCGATACGCCGCGGGTGGTGATGCCGTCGGTGTCCACCGGCTCGCTGGGGCTCGACATCGCGCTCGGTATCGGTGGCCTGCCCTACGGCCGCGTGGTGGAGATCTTCGGTCCGGAATCCTCGGGCAAGACCACCCTGACCCTGTCGGTCATTGCCCAGGCCCAGAAGCAGGGCAAGACCTGCGCCTTCATCGACGCCGAGCACGCGCTCGACCCGAGCTATGCCGAAAAGCTCGGCGTCAACCTCGACGATCTGCTTGTCTCGCAGCCGGATACCGGCGAGCAGGCGCTGGAGATCTGCGACATGCTGGTGCGCTCCGGTGGTGTCGACGTGATCATCATCGACTCGGTGGCGGCCCTCACCCCGCGCGCCGAGATCGAGGGCGAGATGGGCGATTCCCACGTCGGCCTGCAGGCGCGCCTGATGTCCCAGGCGCTGCGCAAGATCACCGGTCACATCAAGAACGCCAACTGCATGGTGGTGTTCATCAACCAGATCCGCATGAAGATCGGCGTGATGTTCGGTAGCCCCGAGACCACCACCGGCGGCAATGCGCTCAAGTTCTACGCCAGCGTGCGCCTGGACATCCGGCGCACCGGCTCGGTGAAGCAGGGCGACGAGGTCACCGGCAACGAGACCCGCGTCAAGGTGGTGAAGAACAAGGTGGCCCCGCCGTTCCGTCAGGCCGAGTTCCAGATCCTCTACGGCAAGGGCATCTACCACGCCGGCGAAGTGGTCGACCTGGGCGTGCAGTGCAACCTGATCGACAAGGCCGGTGCCTGGTACAGCTACAAGGGCAACAAGATCGGCCAGGGCAAGGCCAACGCCGCCCAGTTCCTCGAGGACAACCCGGCGGTGATGGAGGAGATCGAGAGCCAGATCCGCGGCCAGCTACTGGCGACGGTGGCGCCCAAGGAGGAGGAGGCCGGTGAGCCGGTCGCCGTCGAAGCCGAGCGCGAGGACGACCTGCTCTAAGCCATGCCTGCCTTGCCCGAAGCGCGTGCGTCGTCCCCGCGGGACGACGCCATCCGCCTGCTGGCCCGGCGCGAGTACTCCCGCGCCGAGCTGGCGCAGCGGTTGGCAGCCCGAGCCCACTCCCCGGAAGCGATCGATGCCAGTCTCGACGAGCTGGCCGGCGAAGGGCTGCAGTCCGATGCCCGTTTTGCCGAGAGCTTCCTGCGTTCCCGCGTGATGCGAGGCCAGGGGCCGCTCAAGGTGCGTGCCGAACTCGAGCGGCGCGGCCTCCAGCGCTCCCTGATCGCCACGACCCTGGCCGAAGCCGAGCAGGCAGGCGAAGTCGACTGGTTCGAGCTGGCCACCGAAGTGCTGGCCCGGCGCTTCACCCACTCCGGCGACTCCCCCCGCGAGCGTGCCCGCCGCGAGCGCTTCCTGGCTTCTCGAGGCTTCGATTTCGAGCAGATCCGCCATGCGCTGGAGCGACTCGATTCAGTCGACTGATCCCGCCATGTGCGACTCCCCTTTAGTCGCTTGACAACTGCGTTATAATGCATCCCTTTGCGAACGCCCCTGGGTGGCGCTCCTGACACACAGCGGCTTGCGTTTCTCGGCCAGGACCGACGGTCCGAAACGCGCCTGCCCGTCGGGTGACCACGCTCATCGCCACGGATATGCCATGAAAAGCGCAGACATCAGACAGGCCTTTCTGAGTTACTTCGAAGAGCACGGCCACACCGTCGTACCATCGAGTTCCCTGGTGCCGGGCAACGACCCGACGCTGCTGTTCACCAATGCCGGCATGGTGCCGTTCAAGGACGTCTTCCTCGGCCGCGACCCGCGCCCCTACGTGCGCGCCACCTCATCCCAGCGCTGCGTGCGTGCCGGCGGCAAGCACAACGACCTGGACAACGTCGGCTATACCGCCCGCCACCACACCTTCTTCGAGATGCTGGGCAACTTCAGCTTCGGCGACTACTTCAAGCGCGACGCCATCCGCTTCGCCTGGACCTTCCTCACCGAGCGCCTGGGGCTGCCGGCCGAGAAACTATGGGTCACGGTGCACGTCAGCGACGACGAGGCGGAGAAGATCTGGAAAGAGGAGATCGGCGTCGATCCGGCACGCTTCTCCAAGCTCGACGAGGACAACTTCTGGCAGATGGGCGATACCGGCCCGTGTGGGCCGAGTTCCGAGATCTTCTTCGACCATGGCCCCGAGGTCTGGGGCGGGCCTCCCGGTAGCCCCGAGGAGGACGGCGACCGCTACATCGAGATCTGGAACCTGGTGTTCATGCAGTTCGACCGCGACGCGGCCGGCAACCTGAACCCGCTGCCCAAGCCCTCGATCGATACCGGTATGGGGCTGGAGCGCGTGGCGGCTGTGCTGCAGGGCGTGCACTCCAACTACGAGATCGACCTGTTCCAGAATCTGCTGAAGGCGGCGGCCAAGGCGACCGGCCATGACGATACCACCGCACCTTCGCTGCGGGTGATCGCCGATCACATTCGCTCCTGTGCCTTCCTCATCGCCGATGGCGTGCTGCCCTCCAACGAGGGGCGCGGCTACGTGCTGCGTCGTATCATTCGTCGCGCCATTCGCCACGGCCACAAGCTGGGCGCCAGCGAGCCGTTCTTCCACCAGCTGGTGGCGGCGCTAGACGCCGAGATGGGCGAGGCCTATCCCGAGCTGCGCGAGGCGCGCAGCCAGATCGAGCGCATCCTGCTCAAGGAGGAGGAGCAGTTCGCGCGGACGCTGGACCACGGCATGGGTCTGCTCGAGGCGGCGCTGGCCGACCTCGAAGGCAACGAGCTTCCCGGCGCCACGGTGTTCAAGCTCTACGACACCTACGGTTTTCCGTACGACCTCACCGCCGACGTCTGTCGCGAGCGCGGCGTGACCCTCGACGAGGCCGGCTTCGAGCGCGAACTCGAGGCCCAGCGTGAGCGTGCCCGTGCCGCCAGCCAGTTCGGCGCCGACTACGCGGCCGCGCTGGAACTCGAGGGCGAGACCGCCTTCACCGGCTACGACAAGCTCGAGGACCGCGCCACCGTCACCGCCATCGTCGATGGCGAAGGCAATGCCCTGGCGGCGCTTCAGCCCGATCAGCGCGGCATCGTGGTGCTCGACCGCACGCCCTTCTACGGCGAGTCCGGCGGCCAGGTGGGCGACACCGGCTACCTGCACGTCGAGGGGGGGCGTTTCCAGGTGACCGACACCCAGAAGCAGGGTGGCCATCACCTGCACCACGGCGTGCTGCTCGAGGGCAATCTCAGCGTAGGCGCCGAGGTGCGTCCTCAGGTCGACGCCGGGCTGCGTGCGGCCACCGTGCGCAACCACTCCGCCACCCACCTGATGCACAAGGCGCTGCGCCTGGTGCTGGGCGAGCACGTGCAGCAGAAGGGCTCGCTGGTCACGGCCGAACGTCTGCGCTTCGACTTCAGCCACTTCGAGGCGATGACACCCGAGCAGCTCGCCGAGGTGGAGCGTCTGGTCAACGAGCAGATACTCGCCAACGCGCCGACCCGCATCGAGCAGATGACCCTCGACCAGGCCAAGGCCAGGGGCGCGGCGGCGCTGTTCGAGGCCAAGTACGCCGATAGCGTTCGGGTGCTGACCATCGGCGCCGACGACTTTTCCATCGAACTGTGCGGCGGCACCCATGTGGCGCGCAGCGGTGACATCGGCTGCTTTCATATCGTCGCCGAGCAGGGCATTGCCGCGGGCGTACGGCGCATCGAGGCGATTACCGGCGAGGGTGCGCTGGCGTACTTCCGCGAGCAGGAAGCGCGCCTGGGCCGCATCGGCGAGCGCCTCAAGGCCAAGCCGGAGCAGGTCGAGGAGCGCGTCGAGTCGCTGGTGGAGCGCAACCGCAGCCTGGAGAAGGAGCTCGAGCGGCTCAAGGCCAAGCTGGCCAGTGCCGCAGGCAGCGACATGCTCAGCCAGGCGCGCGAGATCAATGGCGTCAAGGTGCTGGCCACGCGGCTCGAGGGCGTCACGGCCAAGGAGTTGCGCGGCGTGCTGGACCAGCTCAAGAACAAGCTGGGTTCGGGCATCGTGGTGCTCGGGGTGGCGGACAGCGAGGCTGGCAAGGTAAGTCTGATTGCCGGCGTCACCAACGACCTGACCGGCAGGGTCAGAGCCGGTGAGCTGGTCAATCACGTGGCGTCCCGGGTCGGCGGCAAGGGCGGCGGCCGCGCCGATATGGCCCAGGCCGGCGGCAGCGATGTCGCGGCCCTGCCGGCGGCGCTGGAGAGCGTTCCCGCCTGGGTCGAACAGCAGCTTCAGTAAGGCGACAGAGGGCCGGCGACCGTGAATGTCCCGGCCCTTCGACTTTGGACGACTTTCACTCATACGAGCGTGCTTCGCTCGACAAGCGAGGGAAAACCGTAGATGGCACTATACGTACAGAAATTCGGCGGCACCTCGGTGGGCTCCGTGGAGCGCATCAAGGCCGTGGCCGAGAAGGTCAAGGGCTTCCGTGACGATGGCCATCAGGTCGTGGTCGTGGTCTCCGCCATGAGCGGCGAGACCAACCGTCTGATCGGCATGGCCAACGAGATCAATGACGAACCCACGCCGCGCGAGATGGACATGCTGGTCTCCACCGGCGAGCAGGTGACCATCTCGCTGCTGGCGCTCGCCCTGCACAAGCTCGGCGTGCCGGCGACCTCCTACACCGGCTCCCAGGTGGGTATCCTCACCGACAGCGCCCATACCAAGGCGCGAATCCAGCGCATCGAGACCGACGAGATGCGCGAGGACCTCGACGAGGGCAAGGTGGTCGTGGTGGCCGGCTTCCAAGGCGTCGACGAGGAGGGCAACATTACCACCCTCGGCCGTGGCGGCTCCGATACCACCGGGGTGGCGCTGGCCGCCGCGCTGGGCGCCGACGAATGCCAGATCTATACCGATGTCGATGGGGTCTACACCACCGACCCGCGCGTCTGTTCCAAAGCCCAGCGCCTCGACAGCATTACCGTCGAAGAGATGCTCGAGCTGGCGAGCCTCGGCTCCAAGGTGCTGCAGATCCGCTCTGTGGAGTTCGCCGGCAAGTACAATGTCCCGCTGCGCGTGCTGTCCAGTTTCCAGGATGGCCCCGGCACCCTGATCGTTGCTGAATCCGACCAAGACGAGGACTCCATGGAAGAACCGCTGATCTCAGGCATCGCCTTCACCGCCAACGAGGCCAAGCTGACCCTGCTCAACACGCCGGATGTGCCGGGTGTCGCCTCGCGCATCCTCGGTCCGATCGCCGATGCCAACATCGAAGTCGACATGATCGTGCAGAACGTGGCGCCGGCAGGCGACTACACCGACTTCACCTTCACCGTGGCCAAGGGCGACTACAAGAAGACCCTGAAGATTCTTGAGGAGCAGGTCATCCCGGACCTGGGCGGTGGCGAGGTCAACGGCGACGACAACATCGCCAAGGTTTCGCTGGTTGGTGTGGGCATGCGCTCACATGCGGGCGTGGCCGCCAAGATGTTCCGAGTGCTGGCTGACGAGAACATCAACATCCGCATGGTCTCCACTTCGGAAATCAAGATTTCCGTGGTGATCGACGAAAAGCAGATGGAACTTGCCGTGCGTGCCCTGCATACCGCTTTCGGTCTGGACAAGAGCGATATCGAAAGCGAATAGGAACGCAAATAAGAAATTTAACAAAGTATGAACGACTAGCAAGCAATGCGTGTTCTACGCTGGGGAAAGTCTGTTGCGATGAGCGGCCTGGCTTCCCTTCAACGCTGTCATGGTGTCATGGTGGGGTTGGTGGTGGTGCACAGTGGTCCATATGTTACATAATGCAAGCAGCAACTAAGCGTCGGGGATCGACGCGCATCCCGTTGCTAGTCGTCTGAGAAGGAGATCAGTCATGCTCATCCTGACCCGCCGAGTCGGTGAAACCCTGATGATCGGTGATGACATCACCGTGACCGTCCTTGGCGTCAAGGGCAATCAGGTCCGAATTGGCGTCAATGCGCCCAAGGATGTCGCCGTACATCGTGAAGAGATCTACCAGCGCATTCAGCGTGAGAAGTCCGACGATGAAGGGGGAAGCAGCTCCTCTTCTTGAGTGCCCCGCCTCCTTCGGCAGTTTGTGATAGATAAACAAATAGCTGAATACGCTAGACAAAGGGGCACGAGAACGATAGGATATGCGCCGTGTCGTTGAGGGAGAGGTGGCCGAGTGGCTGAAGGCGCTCCCCTGCTAAGGGAGTATGGGGTTTATAGCCCCATCGAGGGTTCGAATCCCTCCCTCTCCGCCATGCGACACGTTGCCTTAGCTCGAAGCGTGATGTAGCTCGAAGCGTAAGGCAGTTCGAAAGCGTGATGATGCGCCCGTAGCTCAGCTGGATAGAGTACCTGACTACGAATCAGGTGGTCGGAGGTTCGAATCCTCCCGGGCGCGCCACGATTGACGAAATGAGCACGAGCGGTCGTTCGCGAATGCACGGAGTCTTTCATCGCGCGGTTCGAAGCAAGACATTCGCAGTAAAGAAGTGGTTTCATCAGCGCCCGTAGCTCAGCTGGATAGAGTACCTGACTACGAATCAGGTGGTCGGAGGTTCGAATCCTCCCGGGCGCGCCAGATTACGACCCGTCCTCGTTTCGAGGGCGGGTCTTCTGCTTTGGCCCCTGCCTTGTCGCCGGGGCTGCGTATCGACTAGCCGAGCCGACATGGGATGATGTCGGCCGCGCGATCGTTTGGGTGCCCTTCGCGAGGCGATGGGCACCCTTTTTTATGCGGTTTGTTCAAGCCGGCTCGAGGCTGCCGCATGTCCTCTGCATGCGCTGAGGGCTGAGCCCCGCCAGCAGCGTTTCCAGGTCGTTGATGCGCTTGACCGCCTGGAAGCGCCGGGCCGCCTCTGCATCTTGCTGGCGCATGTGATTCAGCCATTGCTTCACCAGGGACGTGACAACCCGGTCGGGAAGTGTGATACGCTGCAATGCAGCAAACTCGGTTAGGATGGCGGCGCGCGCCTGCCATGGCGTGGCGGGCAGTGGCTCGCCGGTAAGCAGCCAGTGGCGAATACGCGGCGCCAGCCATGGGTCGGCAAGGGCGCCGCGCCCGAGCATGACGTCACGACAGCCGGACAGCGTGCGTGCCTTCCAGTAGTCTTCCAGACTCCAGATGTCGCCGTTGGCGACGACCGGGATGCGCAGGTGCCGGCGGATACGGCCGATCCACTCCCAGTGGGCCGGAGGGCGGTAGCCCTCGTCGCGAGTGCGCGCGTGAACGACGAGCTGGGTCGCGCCGCCGTCTTCCGCGGCCTTGGCGCAGTCGAGCGCCAGGCGACGGTGGGAGAAACCCAGGCGGATCTTGGCCGTGACCGGGATTTCGCTGCCCACGGCCGAGTGGACGGACGCCACGGCGGCGTGCACGCGGCGCGGGTCGCGCAGCAGCGAGGCGCCGCCGTCGTGACGATTGACCAGTTTGGCCGGGCAGCCGAAGTTGAGGTCGATTTCGCGGGCGCCGAGCCGAAGGGCCTGCTCGGCGTTGGCCGCCAGTGCCGTCGGGTCGCTGCCCAGCAGTTGCAGCGCCACCGGGATGCCAGAGGGCGTTGCTACGCCTGCATCGAGTTCGGGGCAGTGGCGCAGGAAGACCCGTGGCGGCAGGCGCGCATCGACGACGCGAACGAATTCCGTCACCGCCCAGTCGAAGCCGGGCTGACGGGTCAGCAGGTCGCGAGTATGGGCATCGATGACGCCCTCCATGGGAGCGAGTCCGATCCTGCCTTGTAGTAAAACAACAACTTTGTCTTCCACCATGGCGCGCTTGCAATATATCCAGAGTGTGGCAGTTTATATGGCCGACATTTTACCGCTTGGCGACATGTTTGCGGCAGTTCACCGGCAGGTCGCGAAGAACGAGGGGGAGAGAGCATGCAGGACAAGCAGTTGCTACTCGACGGATTGGCCCTGATGGGGGTCGGTATGGGGTTCGTTTTTGTTTTTCTTACTATCCTCGTGCTGATCACGACACTGATGTCGAAGATCGTCTGCCGCCTGGCGCCAGCTCCCGTGCCTCCAGCCCCCGTGCCGACTTCCTCCGACAAGGCCAATGACGCCCAGCTCACGGCCGTCATCAGCGCCGCCGTGCACCGCTATCGCCGCCGCCATCGCCGCTGATCGCCGCCGCGGCTCGTCGCCGCGAAAGGTAATACTACTACACAACACGCCATCTACGGGGTCATCTTCATGAGTGAGACCAAGCGCCCGCTGGGCATCACTGACGTCGTACTGCGCGACGCCCACCAGTCGCTGTTCGCCACCCGCATGCGGCTCGACGACATGCTGCCGATCGCCGACAAGCTCGACCGGGTCGGCTTCTGGTCGCTGGAATCCTGGGGCGGTGCCACCTTCGACGCCTGTATCCGCTACCTCGGAGAAGACCCGTGGGAGCGGATACGGGCGTTGAAGGAGGCCATGCCCAACACGCCCCAGCAGATGCTGCTGCGCGGCCAGAACCTGCTCGGCTACCGCCACTACGCCGACGACGTGGTCGACCGCTTCGTCGAGCGCGCCAGGACCAACGGCGTCGACGTGTTCCGCGTGTTCGATGCCATGAACGACCCGCGCAACCTTGAGCGGGCGATCAAGGCCGTGCGCAAGTCGGGCGGCCACGCCCAGGGCACCATCTCCTATACCGTCAGCCCGGTGCACACCCTGGACAGCTGGGTGGAGCTCGCGGAGACCGTCGCCGACATGGGCGCCGACTCGCTGGCGATCAAGGACATGGCCGGCCTGCTCGCACCCTACGATGCCTTCGAGCTGGTCTCGCGGCTGAAGAAGGCGCTGTCGATTCCGATCCACATGCAGTGCCATGCCACCACCGGCATGTCCACCGCGACCATTCTCAAGGCCGTTGAGGCCGGCATCGACAACGTCGATACCGCCATCTCATCGATGTCGATGACCTATGGCCACAGCCCCACCGAGTCGGTGGTGGCGATTCTCAAGGGCACCGAGCGCGACACCAACCTCGATCTCGAACTGCTCGAGGACATCGCCGGCTATTTCCGCGAAGTGCGCAAGAAATACGCTGCCTTCGAGGGCTCGCTGAAGGGAATCGACTCGCGCATCCTGGTCGCCCAGGTGCCGGGTGGCATGCTCACCAACATGGAGGGCCAGCTCAAGGAGCAGGGCGCCGGCGACAAGCTCGACGATGTGCTCGCCGAGATCCCCCGGGTGCGCGAGGACCTGGGCTTCATCCCGCTGGTCACGCCGACATCGCAGATCGTCGGCACCCAAGCGGTGATGAACGTGATGATGGGCGAACGCTACAAGTCGATCTCCAAGGAGGTCCAGGCGCTGCTCAAGGGCGAGTACGGCTCTGCTCCGGCTCCGTTCAACAAGGAGTTGCAGAGCCGCGTGCTCGAGGGCGGCGAACCGATCACCTGCCGCCCCGCCGACCTGCTCGAGCCAGAGATGGAGCGACTGGCCGCCGAGCTCAAGGAGAAGGCCAAGGCTGATGGCATCCGCCTCGCCGAGGGCGAGCGCGAGATCGACGACGTGCTGACCTACGCGCTGTTCCCGCAGATCGGATTGAAATTCCTCAAGAACCGCGACAACCCCGACGCCTTCGAGCCGGTACCCCAGGCGCCGGGCAAGGAAACGAGCAAGGCCAGCCTGCCGGTCGCTTCCCGGGAGGGCGCGGCCGAGGGCAAGGTGCCGGCTCAGGCCAGTGCACCTACCGGCCCCGAGACATACACCGTCAAGGTCAATGGCAAGCAGTACGTGGTCGAGGTCGCCGAGGGCGGCGAGATCGGCGCCGTGACCGAGCAGACGGGCCAGCCGGCTGCCCAGCCCGCCGGGAGCGCCCCGGCCTCCTCCGGGGCGACGATCGCCGCACCGTTGGCCGGTAACATCTTCAAGGTCAACGTGCGTCCGGGCGACACGGTCAAGGAGGGCGATGTGGTGATCATCCTCGAGGCCATGAAGATGGAGACCGAGGTGCGGGCGGCGAGTGCCGGGACCGTCTCCGAGGTCAAGGTCGGCGAGGGTGATAGCGTCACCGTCGGCGACACGCTGATCGTTCTCTAAGGGTCGATGCCAATGGACAAGCTATTGACCCTATGGGAGGGCTCCGGCCTCTATAACCTGACGCTGGGCCAGGCGGTGATGATCGTGGTCGGCCTGGTGCTGCTCTACCTGGCCATCTACAAGAAGTTCGAGCCGCTGCTGCTGGTACCGATCGGCTTCGGCGGCATCCTGGCCAACATCCCCGAGGCCGGGCTGGCACTGTCGGCGGCGGAACAGGCCGTGCACCTGGCACGCCCCGGCGTGCTGGAGCAGCTGGCTGCGGTGCTCGACGTAGAGCTGGCCGACGGCGCCTCCGTCGATGCCTGGCGCCAGGCCATCGGTGCGGCGCTGCACGGCGACATCACGCCCCAGGCCTATCGGGCGGCCGGCGACGTGGCAATGGATGCCGGCTACGGCAACGGCATGCTGTACCAGTTCTACAGCGTGGCGATCGCCTCCGGCATCGCGCCGCTGGTGATCTTCATGGGCGTCGGGGCGATGACCGACTTCGGTCCGCTGCTGGCCAACCCGCGTACGCTGTTCCTGGGCGCGGCGGCGCAGTTCGGCATCTTTGCCACCCTGCTCGGGGCGGTGGGGCTCTCGGCGCTCGGCTGGATGGATTTCTCGCTCAACCAGGCCGCTGCCATCGGCATCATCGGCGGCGCCGACGGCCCCACCTCGATCTACGTGTCGAGCGTGCTGGCGCCGGAACTGCTGGGGGCCATCGCCGTGGCGGCCTACGCCTACATGGCGCTGGTACCGCTGATCCAGCCGCCGATCATGCGCCTGCTCACCACCCAGCGTGAGCGCGAGATCACCATGACCCAGCTGCGCCCGGTGTCGAAACTCGAGAAGATCGTCTTCCCGGTGTCGCTGCTACTGCTGGTGGCGCTGTTCCTGCCCGATGCCGCGCCGCTGCTGGGCATGTTCTGCTTTGGCAACCTGATGCGCGAGTGCGGCGTGGTCGAGCGCCTCTCCGATACCGCGCAGAATGCACTGATCAATATCGTTACCATCTTCCTGGGGCTCTCCGTGGGCTCCAAGCTGATGGCCGAGAGCTTCCTGGCGGTGGAGACGCTGGGCATCCTGGGGCTGGGGATCGTGGCCTTCGGCATCGGTACCGCGGCCGGCGTGCTGATGGCCAAGCTGATGAACCTCGTCAGCCGCATGCCGATCAACCCGCTGATCGGCTCGGCCGGCGTCTCGGCGGTGCCGATGGCGGCCCGGGTCTCCAATAAGGTGGGGCTCGAGGCCAACCCGCACAACTTCCTGCTGATGCATGCCATGGGGCCCAACGTGGCCGGTGTGATCGGCTCGGCGGTGGCGGCGGGGGTGATGATCAAGTACCTGGGCTGAGCATGGCCTGCGAAGAACGCAACGGCGCCCGCGGGGCGCCGTTGCCGTTTCTGACACGAGGCTCGCTACCAGGCCAGCACGGCGCCGTCGGTGCGCGGCTCGGTGCCGCCGCACAACACGCCGCTGTCGCGGTCGCGCAGGATCACCTGGCCTCGCCCGAAGCTCAGCGAGTCGGCTCGCTTGACGATATGGTGGCCGCGTCGTGCCAAGGCCTGGGCGAGGTGATCGGGGAAGTGCGGCTCGACCTCCACGGTCCTGCCCTGGGTCCACTTCCAGCGCGGCAGGTCCAGCGCCGCCTGGGGGTTGAAGTGGTCGTCGAGCATGGCGGTGACCACTTGGACATGCCCTTGGGGCTGCATGAAGCCACCCATCACCCCGAACGGACCCACCGCCTCGCCAGCGCGGGTGATGAACCCCGGAATGATGGTGTGGTAGGTGCGTTTGCCCGGCGCCAGGGCGTTGGCGTGCCCGGGGTCGAGCGAGAACGAGTGGCCACGGTTCTGCAAGCTGATACCGGTGCCCGGCACCACGACGCCCGAACCGAAGCCCATGTAGTTGCTCTGGATGAAGGACACCATGTTGCCTTCGCCATCGGCAGTAGCGAGGTACACCGTGCCGCCCTTGATCGGGTTACCGTGCTGCGGGTCGAGTGCACGCTGGCCGATCAATCCCGCACGAGCCTTTAGATAATCGTCGGCCAGCAGATGCTCCACGCTGGGGCCCATGGCCTCGCGCTCGGTGATGTAGCGCAACCCGTCGACGTAGCCCAGCTTGGTGGCTTCGATACGCCGGTGCAGGGTTTCGACAGGATCGCGCCCTTCCTCTCCGAGGCATTCGAGCATGCCCAGCGCCTGCAGCGCGATCAGCCCGCTGCCGTTGGGTGGAATTTCCCAGATGTCGTGCCCCCGGTAACGGGTGCCGATCGGCTCGACCCACTCGGGTTCGAAGGCTGCCAGGTCCTCGCGGCGCAGCAGGCCACCGTGATCGCGCATGAAGGCGTCGATTCGCTCGGCCAGTTCGCCTTCGTAGAAGGCTCGACCGTGCGTATCGGCGATGGTGCGCAGCGTATGGGCGTGGTCGGGTGCCGCCCAGCGCTCGCCTGTTCGTGGTGCGCGGCCACCGGGGGCAAAAGTGTCGAACCAGGGCTTGAACGCCGGAGCGTCGTAGCGGCTGTAGCTGGCGAATGCCTCCTCCCACATCCGGTTGACGGTCGGTGAGACCGGGAAGCCCGCTTCCGCCAGGGCGATGGCCGGGGCCAGCAGGTCGGCGAAGGGCAGCTTGCCGAAGCGTGCGGACAGTGCCGCCCAGGCGGCCGGGGCACCGGGCACGGTAACCGGCACCAAACCATGCTCGGGCATGCGCTCGTGGCCCAGTGCCCGGACGGCCTCGATGGTCGCCTTCATGGGGGCCGGGCCGCTGGCGTTCAGGCCATGCAGCTTGCCGTCGATCCAGACGATGGCGAAGGCATCGCTGCCCAGGCCGTTCGAGGTCGGCTCCACCACCGTCAGCGCCGCGGCGGTGGTGATCGCCGCATCCACGGCATTGCCGCCCTGCTGCAGGATCTGCATGCCGGCCTGCGCGGCCAGGGACTGCGAAGTGGCCACCATGCCGCGGCTGCCGAAGGTGGCCATGCGCAGCGAGGGGCTGGGGTAGTAGTGCGCGTCGTGCTGCATGGAGGCTCCTTGACGTTCAGGTTACGGAACAGTGCGGCGCATGGGGTGCTCGGCCGCGGGTCAGCCGAGGAAGAGGCCGCCGTAGACGAGAGCGGCCAGGATCACGAACGCCGGATGGGTACGAAAGCGTAGCAGGGCGACTGCGGAGACCGCGCCGATCAGCAGCGTATGCAGAGGGCCGGCACCGCCCAGCCCTTCGCTGAGAAAACTCCACGTCAGCCAGGCCATCATCACGGCGATGACCGGGCGCACCCACTGGCTCATGCGCTTGACGCGCAGCGAGTCGCGATGGCGATAGAGAATGCCCAGGGCGCCCAGCATCAGCAACAGCGACGGCATCACCGTGGCTAGCACGGCGACCAGGGCACCGCCGATACCGGCCACGTCATAGCCCACGTAGCCGGCCATCTTGGTGGCGATGGGGCTCGGCAGGGCATTGCCGAGCGCCAGGGTCTCGGCGAACTGCTGGGGGTTCATCCAGTCGTAGCGGCCCACCACCTCCGCTTCGATCAGCGGGATGATCGCCGGGCCGCCACCATAGCCGACGATATTGGGAATGAAGAAGGCGAGGAACAGTTGCCAGTAGATCAAGGGCTCGTCTCCTTGTGCTTCGCCTGCCGCCTGGGCAGTGGGCACAGCAGGGCAACCGCCAGCAGCGCGCCGATGATCAGTCCGGGGTGCACGCCTGCCAGATAGATCAGGCCACCGGCTGCCGCTGCCATGACCAGGCTGGCGATCCAGCCCAGGGCAAGCCGCGACTTGTTCCAGAAATCCAGCGTCAGCTGTCCCATCATCACCATGACCACCGGCACCACGGCCTGGCCCATGCCCCGGATCCAGGCCACGTCGCGATAGCGGCTCAGCGTGGTGAGCAACACGATCATCGCCACGATCATGGGCAGGATCACGGCGCTGACGGCGACCGCGCAGCCGAGCGTGCCGGCCAGCCGAAAGCCGATATAGCCGGGCATCTTGGTGGCGATGGGGCCGGGCAGGGTATTGGCAATGGCCAGGATGTCGGCGAACTCCTCGTCGCTGAGCCAGGCGTGACGCTTGACCACCTCCTGCTGCACCAGGGGAATCATCGCCGGTCCGCCGCCGAAGCCGAACAGGCCGATGCGGGTGAAGGCCCAGAACAGGGCGCCGAGTGGCGCCTTGGCACGCGGCGTCATGAAGACTCCTCATTCGCGGGGACGAAGTGCATGGTCGTTGCTTTGGAAGGTTTACCCTACTCGCTCAGCGCCGCGCAAATGGCAGCGTGGTTCGGGGCTAGCCTTCGATCAAGGCAAGCCTGCCACGCAGCCGGGCTTCCAGCGGCGCCAGGTCGACCACGACGTCGCTCGGCCAGCCGACGCTGAGCAGTACGCCATCGCTGGCGTACTCGGCCGTATCGACCGGCACGTCGTGGCTCTCAAGCCAGGCGCGGGCCTCTGCCTCGCCGGCGAAGTCGACCCTGAGGCGCAGCGAGTAGCGCTCGACTACTTCGCGACGAGGCAAGGTTTCCAGTCCTTGGCTCACGGCCTGGGCGTAGGCGCGGGCCAGGCCGCCAGTGCCGAGCTTGGTGCCGCCGAAATAGCGTGTCACCACGCAGCCCACCTGGCCCAGCCCGGCGCCTTCCAACACCTGGAACATGGGGCGCCCGGCGGTGCCGCCGGGTTCGCCGTCGTCGGAGAAGCCGATGGCGTTCTGCTCCCCGGGCGGGCCGGCGATATAGGCGCTGCAGTGGTGGCTGGCATTGGGATGGACGCGGCGGGCTTCGGCCAGCAGGGCAGCGAAGGCCGCCGCGTCGGGGGCGTGGCAGAGCCAGGCAATGAAACGGCTCTTCTCCACTTCGGTGACGCTTTCCCACCTCTGGCCGGGGGAAAGGTCGGGCACCGGATAGCGCATCAGTGGGTCAGCTCGTGCCGATCCTGCTGCCGCACCACGCCCATCACCATGCCGAGCACCTGGATGTCGCTGTTTTTCAGATAGATGGGGGCCATGTTCTCGTTGGCCGGCTGCAGGCGAACGCCGCTCTTCTCGATGTAGAGCTTCTTCAGCGTCACTTCCTGCTGATTGATGAGTACGACTGCCGTTTCGCCATTCTCGGCGCTCTCCTGTCGCTCGATGATGATCACGTCGCCATCGAAGATGTTGCAGTCGATCATCGAGTCGCCGCGCACGCGCAGGGCGTAGGTGTTACGGCGAACCATACAGGCGGGGGCGCGGATGGCGCCGCCGCTGGGGCAGGCTTCGATGGGCAGGCCCGCCGAGACGTCCCCCAGCAGGGGCACCTCGACGAGATCGCTGGCATCGACGTCGGCCCATGAGTCGGCGATGGGCAGATTGGGGCGGCGGTACAGGTACTGCATGGAAGGCGTTGGCATTGGCGTTCCCCCTCTTTGCGACCCTGTTGAAATGTACAGGTGTCTTGCATCATACCAAGCGATGGGCAAGTGGCAAGTTTTGCTGATGCCCCTTCACCTTGACCTGAGGCAAGGGTGGCGCCGTGACGCACCCTGATCGCTAGCGGCTACAGGGCTTTCCGTGTAGCATTTCGGTCGAATTTACCCTGCCTGGAGAGTGCCGTTGAGCCTGCGTCTGCAAGCGCAAAGCCTGGCCTGCGAACGTGACGATCGCTGGCTGTTCCGGGGCTTGGACCTGGATATCCGCGCGGGAGAGATCGTCCGTGTGGAGGGGCCCAACGGCAGCGGCAAGACCACCCTGCTGAAGATTCTCTCCGGCCAGTTGGCGGATTACGAGGGCGAGCTGTTCTGGGACGACCGGCCGATGCGCAAGGCGCGCGACGCCTTCCTGGCGAGCCTGCTCTACCTGGGCCATGCGCCGGGCGTGAAGGCGGCGCTGACGCCGCTGGAGAACCTCGCCTGGTACCAGGCGCTGGCCGGCCAGCGTGGCGGTGAGGCGGCTCGCTTGAGTGCGCTGGAGGAGCTCGGCCTGGTCGGTTTCGAAGACGTGCCGGCCGCTCAGCTCTCCGCCGGGCAGCAGCGTCGCGTGGCGCTGGCCCGGCTGGTGCTCACGCCGCGCCCGCTGTGGGTGCTCGATGAGCCTTTCACCGCCATCGACCGCGACGGTGTCGCGGCGCTGGAGCGGCGCCTGGTCGAGCATGCCCGCCGTGGCGGCAGCGTGCTGGTCACCACGCATCACGAACTGACGCCATGCGCCGAGCTACGTCGCATCCGCCTCGGTGGAGGAGGAGCCGATGCCGGTAACTGAAGGCTCATTGAGCGAGGAGGCCGCGGTGGTTGGCGAGGAACCTCGCGGCGGCCTCGCTGTCGCAGTATGGGCAACGCTTAAGCGGGACCTGGTGCTGCTGTTGCGGCGGCGCAGCGAAGTGCTGAACCCCCTGGTATTCTTCGCCATCGTCATTACTCTGTTCCCGATCGGCATTTCCCCCGATCCGGCGCTGCTGGCGGCCATCGCCCCCGGCCTGCTGTGGGTGGCGGCACTGCTGGCGGCCCTGCTGTCGCTGGACAGCCTGTTCCGGGCCGATTACGACGACGGCTCGCTGGAGCAACTGCTGCTGACCCCTCAGCCTCTGGCGATGCTGGCCCTGGCCAAGGTGGCCGTACACTGGCTGCTGACCGGCCTGCCCCTGGCGCTGATGGCGCCCTTGCTGGGGATCATGCTGGCGCTGCCGGCGGGCAGTTATCTCGTGCTGGCCGTCTCACTGGCGCTGGGCAGTGCCAGTCTCAGCCTGATTGGTGCCATCGGAGCGGCGCTGACGGTGGGGCTCTCGCGTGGCGGCGTGCTGCTGTCGCTGCTGGTGCTTCCCCTTTACATTCCGGTGCTGATCTTCGGTGCCGGGGCCGTCCAGGCGGCCATCTTCGGCGATGGCGTACTGGCGCATCTGGCGATTCTCGGCGCGCTGCTGGCGCTGGCCCTGATCCTTGCGCCGCTGGCGATCGCGGCATCGCTGCGCATCAGCATCAACGGTTGAGAGGTTGACGAGGCATGTGGGCCTTCATTAACAAGCTGCGTTCCCCCAAGTGGTTCTATGCCATCAGCGCCCGCCTGCAGCCCTGGTTCTGGGCCGCGGCGCTGATCCTGATCGTGACCGGTACCGTCTGGGGGCTCGCCTTCGCCCCGGCCGATTACCAGCAGGGCAACAGTTTCCGCATCATCTACGTGCACGTGCCGGCCGCTTTTCTGGCCCAATCGATCTTCGTCTCCCTGGCGGTGACGGGGCTGGTGTTCATGGTGTGGAAGATCAAGATCGCCGACATGGCCGCGACCGTGATGGCACCGCTGGGCGCCGCCATGACCTTCGTCGCGCTGTTCTCCGGCGCGGTGTGGGGCGTGCCCACCTGGGGCACTTGGTGGATGTGGGACGCGCGCCTGACCTCGATGCTGATCCTGCTGTTCCTCTACCTCGGCGTCATCGCCCTGCGCGGCGCTTTCGCCAGCCGCGACAGCGCCTCGCGCGCCGCCTCGGTGCTGGCCATGGTCGGCGTGATCAATATCCCGATCATCAAGTATTCGGTCGACTGGTGGTACACGCTGCACCAGCCCGCCACCTTTACCGTCACCGGACGCGCCGCCATGCCGATGGAGATGTGGCTGCCGCTGCTGGTCATGGTGCTGGGCTTCTACAGCTTCTTCATCGCCCTGACCCTGATGCGCACCCGCAGCGAGATCCTGCGCCGCGAAGCCAGCAAGCGCTGGGTGCGCGAGCTGGCCGAGGAGGTGAACTGATGGCTTTCGATACCTTCCAGGAATTTCTCGCCATGGGCGGGCACGCGCGCTACGTCTGGTCGGCCTGGGGGCTGACCGCCGTGCTGCTGCTGGGCGCCGTGCTCCACGCCCGCTTCGAGCGTCGCCAGGTGCTGCGCCAACTGCAGCGTCGCGTGCGCCGCGAAGCCCATCAGGCCGGGCGCGGCGGCGGGGCGCAACCGATTCGAACTAGTAGGGGTGAAAGCACCAATGAGGCCTAAACGCAAACAGAAGCTGTTCATGGTCCTGGGCCTGGTCTCCCTCGCGGCGATTGCCGTGGGGCTGACGCTCTATGCGCTGCGGGCCAATATCAACCTGTTCTTCAGTCCGATTCAGATCGTCGCCGGCGACGCGCCGTTCGAACGCCAGCTGCGTGCCGGCGGCATGGTCAAGGAGGGCAGCGTGCGGCGCAATCCGGACAGCCTCGATGTCGAGTTCACCGTGACCGACTATGTCGAGGACGTGCGCGTGCATTACAGTGGCATCCTTCCCGATCTGTTCCGTGAAGGGCAGGGCGTGGTGGTGGTCGGCCAGCTGCAACGCGACGGCTACATCAAGGCCGACCAGGTACTGGCGCGCCACGACGAGAATTACATGCCTCCCGAGGTGTCCGAAGCGCTCGAAGCGGCCGGTTACTCGCCTGCCGACTACCAGGCCAAGGCCGCCGAGGTGGCCGAGCGCATCGAGGAACGAGAGGGCGCGAGCCAGAATTGACCCGGAGACGTCATGTTCATTCGAATGATCCCTGAAATCGGCCATTTCGCCTTGGTGATCGCCATGCTGATGGCGGCGGTGCAGGGCGTGATGCCGCTGGCCGGCGCCGCGCTGCGCCGGCCGTTGTGGATGGCCTATGCTCGCCCCATGGCCGCCGGTCAGTTCCTGTTCGTGATCATCGCTTACCTGTGCCTCACGGCGAGCTACCTGCTCGACGACTTCAGCGTGGCCAACGTGGCCAACAACTCCAACTCGATGCTGCCGTGGTACTACAAGCTCAGCGCCGTGTGGGGCAACCACGAGGGATCGGTGCTGCTGTGGAGCCTGATGCTGGCCGGCTGGGGCTACCTGGCGGCACGCTTCTCCCGCGAGCTGCCGCGCGACATGGTGGCGCGCGTGATCGGCGTGCTCGGCCTGGTCGCCGTCGGCTTCCTGGCCTTCGTACTGGTCACCTCCAATCCCTTCGAGCGGCTGTTGCCGGGTGTGCCGAGCGACGGCGCCGACCTCAACCCGCTGCTGCAGGACATCGGCCTGATCCTGCATCCGCCGATGCTCTACATGGGCTACGTGGGCTTCTCGGTGGTCTTCGCCTTCGCCATCGCCGCCCTGCTCGGCGGCCGTCTCGATGCGGCCTGGACGCGCTGGGCGCGGCCCTGGACCAACCTGGCCTGGGCCTTCCTCACCGTGGGCATCGCGCTGGGCAGCTGGTGGGCCTACTACGAGCTGGGCTGGGGCGGCTGGTGGTTCTGGGATCCGGTCGAGAACGCCTCGTTGCTGCCGTGGCTGACCGGCACCGCGCTGATGCACTCGCTGGCGGTCACCGAGAAGCGCGGCGCCTTCAAGAGCTGGACGGTGCTACTGGCGATCTTCACCTTCTCGCTGTCGCTGCTGGGCACCTTCCTGGTGCGCTCCGGCGTGCTGACCTCGGTGCACGCCTTCGCCAACGACCCCTCGCGCGGCTTCTTCATCCTGATCCTGCTGGGTATCACCGTGGGGCTGTCGTTGCTGATCTTTGCGCTGCGCGCGCCGCGGGTCAGCCAGCGCACCGGCTTCAATTGGCTGTCGCGCGACGCCCTGCTGCTGATCAACAACATCATGCTGGTGATCATGACCGTCACCGTGCTGATGGGCACCGTCTACCCGCTGCTGCTCGATGCCCTCGACCTGGGCAAGATCAGCGTGGGCCCACCCTACTTCAATGCCTTGTTCGTGCCGCTCACGGTCATCATGTGCGTGTTCATGGGCCTGGGGCCGACCGCCCGCTGGAAGCAGACCGACCCGCGGCTGCTGGTCAAGCGGCTGTGGCTGGCCGGTATCGTGGCGCTGCTCATCGCGGCGCTCATGCCGTTCGTCATCGGCGGCGAGTGGAACGCCTGGGTCGCCCTAGGCCTGGTGGCGGCGATGTGGATCGTGCTGCCGACGCTGCGCGACCTCTACGACAAGACTCGCCGCGCCGACTCCTTCGGCGCCGGGCTGCGCAAGCTGTCACTGGCCTATTGGGGCATGCAGCTCGGACACCTGGGCGTGGCCGTCACCATCATCGGAGTGGCGGTTGTCTCCAACTTCGAGATCGAGCGCAACGCACGCATGGCGCCCGGCGACAGCGTCGAGGTCGCCGGCTACACCTTCACCATGAAAGAGCTGACCAGCCGCCGTGGACCCAACTACATCGCCGACGGCGCCGAGCTCGAGGTGCGCCGCGGCGACAGCCGGCGCAGCTTCACGATGAATCCCGAAAAGAGGCTCTACATCGCGCGCGGCATGCCCATGAGCCAGGTGGCGCTGCGCCCCGGCCTGTTCCGTGACCTCTACGTCGCGATGGGCGAAGACCTGGGCGACGGCAGTTGGGCCATGCGTGTGCAGTACAAGCCCTTCGTGCGCTGGCTGTGGCTCGGCGCGCTGTTGATGGCGATCGGCGGCGTGCTGGCCGTGATCGATCGACGCTACCGGCGCCTGGCCACGTCGCGCGATCCCGAGGACAGCGCCCGCGAAGGCGCTTCACGGGAGGCCACGGCATGAGTCGTCGACTGTTGTTGATGCTGCCGCTGCTCGGCTTCCTGCTGCTGATGCTGTTCCTCTACCTGGGGCTGGGGCTCAACCCGTTCCATCGCGAATCGAGACTGGTCGAGGAGGCGCGGGCCTTCCCCGCCTTCGAACTCACCACGCTCGAAGACCCCGAGCGGCGTGTCGATGAGTCGCTGATCCCCGGGGAGGTCACCCTGGTCAACGTCTGGGGCGAGTGGTGCCCCGAGTGCAAGCGCGAGATGCCGCAGCTGCTCGACCTGGCCGGTCGCGGCGTGCGGCTCGTCGGCATCAACTGGAAGGACAGCCGCGAAAAGGGGCTGGGTTTCCTCGAGGAGTTCGGCGATCCGTTCGAGGTCAACATCTTCGATCCCGAAGGCGAACTCGCCTTCGAGCTGGGCGTCTACGGGGCCCCGGAATCCTTCCTGGTCGACCGCGACGGCATCATCCGTTACCACCATACCGGGTACATCTCGCCGTCCGACCTACGTGAACACATCCTGCCGGAGGTGGAAAAATGGCAGTAGTCCGCTGGATGCTCCTCGGCATGGCGCTGATGCTGGTGGCCGGCATGATTCATGGCGCCGCCATCGAAGTGCGCGAATTCGACGACCCGGTCATGGAGAAGCGCTATCACAGCCTGACGGCTTCCATGCGCTGCCCCACCTGTCAGAACCAGGCGATCAATGACTCCGACGCGCCGGTCTCGGGTGACATGCGCGACCGTGTCTACCTGTTGCTGCAGGACGGACGCTCGGACATGGAGATCCGCGACCACATGGTGCAGCGTTTCGGCGACTACATTCTCTACAACCCTCGTCTCGAGGGCCGCACCTACCTGCTGTGGGGCCTCCCTGCGGTGCTGGTCGTGGCCGGCGGGATCCTGGTAATGCTACTGGTGCGGGCGCGTCGCAATGCCTCGGTGCGAGCCCTGAGCGATGAGGAACGCCGGCGCCTGGAGACGTTGATCAACCGGGAGAGTGGCCAATGATCGTATTGTGGCTAGCCTTCGGCCTGTTGCTGCTACCGGCGCTGTGGCTGCTGGTGGCGCCGCTCCGGCGTGCCCGCCTGGTACACGATGCCCAGGCCAGCTTCGAAGCCAACGATCGCGCGGCCGAGCAGAACGTGGCGATCTATCGGCGTCGCCTGGCGTCGCTTGAGGCGGCGCTCGAGCGCGGCGACGTGGACCGCGTGCAGTTCGACGAGGACCGTCTCGAACTCGACCGCAGCCTGCTCGAGGATACCGAGAGCCTGAACCGCGGGCCGCTGCATTCGCCCACCGCCGGTCGCTTCGCGGTGCCCGTCGTGGCGCTGGCAGTGGTGCTTTCCGCCATGCTCTGGTACCTGCATGAGGGCGCCGAGGGCGACCTGCGCCTGTTCGCCGCCTTCCAGGAGAGCGATTCGTTGCCGACCCTGCTGGAGCGGCTGGAGCAGGAGGCCCAGCGCCAACCGGACAATGCCAACGTGTGGGCCTCGCTCTATCCGCTCTACCGCGATTCGGGCCGGGGCGAGGCCGCTGTCGGGGCGCTGGATCGCTTGATCGAGCTCGAGGGACGGTCGCCCTCGCTGCTGGCCCAGAAGGCGCAGCTGATGTTCTTCATGGCCGACCGCACCCTCACCGACGAGGTGCAGGCGTTGATCGACGAGACCCTCGAGCGCGACTCACGCGAGCCGACCATCTTCGGCATGCTGGGCGTGCACGCCTTCGACAGGGGTGACTACGAGCAGGCCATCGACCATTGGCGGCGGGCCATTGCCGGCATGTCCGACTCCGATTCCGCGCGGGCGCTGCGCGAAGGCATTCAGGTCGCCCAGCAGCGCCTCGGCGGGGGCGGCGAGCAGGAAGCGATCGCCCAGGGGCCTGGCGTGCGGGTGCGCGTCAGCCTCGACGAAAGCCTCGAGGGACTGCTCGACGACGATACCCGCGTCTTCATCGTGGCGCGTGACATGGAGGGCGAGCTGCCACCGCTGGCGGTGGCGCGGGTAACCCTCGGCGACCTGCCGACGACCCTGGTGCTCGACGACCGCCACGCCATGTCCGATGCCGCCAGCCTGTCCCAGGCCAGCGAGGTGCGTTTGCTGGTTCGCGTGACCCGTAGCGGTGGTGTGGCACCCGAGGCCGGCGACATGTATGGCGACAGGGAAGGTGTGCCGGTGGGCGACGTTGAAGGAGAACCCGTGGAGGTCGTGATCGACCGTGTCATAGAATAGCCGGATGCGACTCACCTCGATCCGCCTCAGCGGTTTCAAATCCTTCGTCGACCCGGTCACGGTGCCCTTCGACGGCAACATGACCGCTATCGTCGGCCCCAACGGCTGCGGCAAGTCGAACATCATCGACGCCGTACGCTGGGTCATGGGCGAATCCTCGGCCAAGACCCTGCGTGGCGAGTCGATGACAGACGTCATCTTCAACGGCTCCACGGGTCGCAAGCCGGTGGGGCAGGCCGCCATCGAACTGCGCTTCGACAACAGCGACGGCACCATGGGGGGCATCTACGCCCAGTACGCCGAGATCGCGGTCAAGCGTCAGGTCAGTCGCGACGGCCAGTCCAACTACTTCTTCAACGGCCAGAAGTGCCGCCGCCGCGACATCGCCGACCTTTTCCTGGGGACCGGCCTCGGGCCGCGCTCCTACGCCATCATCGGCCAGGGCATGATCTCGCGGTTGATCGAGGCGCGCCCGGAGGAGCTGCGCGCCACCCTCGAGGAAGCCGCCGGCATCTCCAAGTACAAGGAGCGTCGTCGCGAGACCGAGACCCGCATGCGCCGCACCCGTGAGAACCTCGAGCGCCTCGAGGACATCCGCGAGGAGCTCGACAAGCAGCTCGAACGTCTCCGCCGCCAGGCCGAGGCCGCGCGGCGCTACCAAACCCTGAAAGACGAGGAGCACCGGCTCAAGGGCGAGCTGGCCCTGCTGCGCGGCCGTGCCCTGCGCGCCCGCCAGCGCGAGGAAGAGCACCGCGTACGCGAGCTGGAGACCGGCATCGAGCGCGAGATCCTCGGCCTGCGCCAGTGCGAGACCCGCCTGGAGGAGGCCCGAGCCGACCACGACAAGCTGGCCGAGACCCTGGAGGCGCGCCAGGCGCGCTTCTTCGAGACCACCGGCGCCATCGCCCGGCTCGAGCAGAGCCTGGAGCACGCGCGCAGCCGCGAGGGCCAACTGGCCCGCGACCTGGAGAGCGCCCAGCGCGAGCTGGTCGAGCTCGACCGCCTGGGCGAACACGACCGTGAGCGTCTGGTGGGGCTCGACGAACGGCTCGAGACCCTGGTGCCGGAACAGGAAGAGCTCGCCGAGCAGCTCGCCGAGCTCGAGGCGATGCTGGAAGAGGCGGAGCCCGGCGTCGAGGAGGCCGAGCAGGCCTTCGAAACCTTCAGCGAAGGCTGGCGCGAGGCCAGTCGCGACGCGGAGCGCAGCCAGGACCGCCTGCGCGAACTCGAAAGCCGCCTGACGCGGCTCGAGGCCGATACCCAGCGCCGCCGCCAGCAGCAGCAGGAGCTGCCGGACCTGGCCGAGCTGACCGCCAGGCGCGACGAACTCAAGGAGCGTCTGGCCGAGTTCGCCCTCGAGCAGGAGAGCGTCGAAGCCCGCCGCGAGCAGCTCCAGGCCACTCGCGAGGAAGCCCGCGAGGCCGCCGTCGCGCTGGAGCGCGAGCGTGAGGAGGAGCGTAGCCGTCGCAGCAGCCTGCAGGGCGAGTTGGCTTCCCTTGACGCCCTGATCCAGGCGGCCCTGACCGACCCTGACGAGGCCCTGACCGAGCACTTGGCGAGCCACGAGCTGGGCGAGCTGCCGCGGCTGGGCGAAGCGCTCCAGGTCGAGCCCGGCTGGGAAGCCAGCGTCTCCTGGGTGCTGGCGCCCTGGCTCAAGGCGCGCCTGGCCGCTCCCGATACCTTCCGCCTGGCGAGTGCCGAACCGCCCGCCGAGCTTGGCGCGCTGTCGCCTGAAACCACGGTCGAATTCTCACCGGCTAGCCTGGCCGCCCGGGTGCGCGGTGCCGGTGCCGCCGCGAGCTGGCTGGCGCCGATCCGCTGTGTGGAGAGCGACGAGCAGGCTTGGGCCGAGCGTGACTGCCTGGCCGCGGGCGAGAGCCTGATCACTCCACAGGGCCTGTGGCTGGGTCGCGACTGGATACGTCATCGTGGCCAGGGTGCCGGGCCCGATGCGCTGCTGGTCAGCCGGCGCCGCTTCGAGGAGGCCGCAGCCGAGCTCGACGAGATCGAGACCCGCCTGGCGGCGCGCGACCAGGCCATCGAAGCCGAACGCGAACGCGCCGGGCAAGCCGAGCGCGATCTCGACGCCATCCGCCAGGAGGAGCGTCGCCTGGCTGGCGAACAGCAACAGCTCGCCGTGCAGGACAGCGGCCTGGCCAGCCGCCTGGAACATTTACAGGGGCGTGCCGGAGAGTTGGCCGAGGAACTGGCGGGGCTGGACGAGGCCCGCGAGGAGACGCGGCTGACCATCGAGGAGGCGCGCGAGCAGTGGCAACTGGCCATGGCGCGCCTGGAGGAGGGCGCCGAGCAGCGCGAACGCCTGGAGCGGTCGCGCAGCGAAGCCCGTGAACGCCTGGCGTCGCTGCGCGCCCGGCAGCGCCCGCTGAACGAGCGGGTTCAGCAGTTGGCGCTGGAACGCCAGCGGCTCTCCACCGAGCGCGACGGCCTGGCCGAGCAGCAGGGGCGCAGCGGAGATGTCCGCGAGCGTCTGCTGGCACGCTGCGAGGAACTGACCGAGACCTTGGAGCAGCTGCGCGAGCCCGACGAAGAGCAGCGCGAGAAGCTCGACGAGCTGCTGCATCGGCGCGAGGGCGACGAGCGCGCGCTCAACGAAACCAAGGCGCGTGCCGCCGAGCTGGTGGAACGGCTGCGCGAGGACGAGCTGGCGCGGCAGAATCACGAGCGCAACCTGGAAGGTATACGCGAGCGACTGCAGGAAGCGCGCATGCAGGTGCAGGCGCTGGCGCTGAAGGCCGAGACCCAGGACGAGCAGCTTGCCGAACTGGGCCACGAGGCCGCGGCGCTGGAAGCGGGCCTCGACCCCAACGCCACCGAATCGGCCTGGCAGACCCGCCTGGAGGAGGTCGGCGAGCGCGTCCGGCGGCTGGGCGCGATCAACCTGGCGGCCATCGAGGAGTACGACCAACAGGCCGAGCGACGCAACTATCTCGAGGCCCAGCAGTCGGAACTCAATGAAGCGCTGGAGACGCTGGAGCGGGCGATACGTCGCATCGACCAGGAGACCCGTACCCGTTTTCGCGACACCTTTGAACGAGTCAACCAGGGCCTGCAGTCACTTTTTCCTAGAGTCTTCGGCGGTGGAACCGCATGGTTGACGCTGACCGGCGAGGATTTGCTCGACACTGGGGTGGCCATCATGGCGCGCCCTCCCGGAAAGAAGAACAGCACCATTCATCTTCTCTCGGGTGGAGAAAAGGCATTGACGGCTCTGTCGCTCGTCTTCGCCATCTTCCAACTCAATCCGGCGCCTTTCTGCATGCTCGACGAAGTCGATGCACCGCTCGATGATGCCAATGTGGGGCGCTATGCCAAACTGGTGAAAGACATGTCCGAGTCGGTTCAGTTCATCTATATCACCCATAACAAGATCGCTATGGAGGCCGCCGAAAGACTCATGGGTGTGACCATGCAAGAACCCGGCGTCTCGCGACTGGTAGCCGTTGGTGTAGAAGAGGCGGCTGCGCTGGCCGAGGCTTGAAAAGGGCTTGCAAGCCAGCGGCAAACGCGATATCAGAAGACACATCACGGTCATACCGCAGATTAGAAAAGCGAATTGACAGGGAAAGGCGCAGGGTTGATTTGACTCTCGGGCGATAATGCCGGGGCTTGACAAACAAAAAAAGTGGCCCTTTTTCTGGCAATCGCGCTATGCTGTTGACGAACATCCATCCGGCATGGCGCCCTAGTGATAGGCAAGACGACCCATGGAACTTAGAGAATGGCTGATCATTCTGGGGCTGGCCCTGGTGACGCTCATCGTGATCGACGGTGTGCGACGCCTTAAACGTCAGCGCCGAGTGCCCCGCCTGGACCAGGCAGGGGACAATAACAACCAAGGCAATGGCGAGGCAGCGGCCGACGGTGGAGACAACTGGGAGTTGCCCAACGGCGGCGCCCGTGTCGTCAGGCCCGCCAGCTATACCCAGGTGCAAACGAAGCCCAAGCTCGAACGCCAGGAACATCCCGGGCCTTCGCGCGTATTGGCTGGCCTGAAAGGCGGCAGTACCGACACCAGGCCAGTGCCGGGTTCCGATCCCGATGCCGCCGCGGCGACCCGCCCGGTGGCTTCAGCCATGTCGGGAGCAGCGGCCGCGACCGAGCCCGCCAAGGGTGAAGCGAGCATTGCCGCTCGCCCCGCCGGGCCGGATCATGCCGCACGCGTCGAGCCGGAAGTTGCTCTTGAGCGGGAAGTCGTTGCCCACAGGGGCGCCGAAGGATCGCCTGCCGAACCTCCCACGACCGAGCGGCCCATGGCCGAACGGCAGGAGGCGGAGCCGGCCAGTGCTTCCAGCGAATCACGGGTCGAGACCGAAACCGCCAAGGCCACCACCGAACGTCCCGCACCAACTTCACTGGCGCGGGACGAGCACGATGAGCGTCACGAGCCGACCCTTTCTGCCCTCGACGATGAGGAGCCGGTTGCCGAAGCCGCGCGGTTGGCCGCCGACCCCGACGACCACGACCCTCACCACGACGAGGACGAGCGCTATCGGTTGGTCGATCTCGAAGGCATGGGCGATTCGATCAAGAGCGGCTCACGCCGCATGGGCGAGTCGGTTCAGCGGTTCGGGCTTTCCATTCAGCAGCGCATGGCCAAGCGCCGTGAACAGAAGCGCGAAGAGAAGATACGCCGCGAGCAGGTGCGGGCCGAGAAGGCCGCGCTCGATGCCCAGCGTCGCCAGGAGGCCGCCGAGGCTCAGGCCGTCCGGGAGGCCGAGCGCCGTCGTCTGGAAGCCGAGGCCATTGACCAAGCGGATGACGACGATCCCTTGTTCGCACCGCCGCGCCCACGGGCGTCAGAGGCCGCGGTCCCGGCGTATGCCGAGCCGGCAGCGTCCGACTACGCCGAGCCGGCAGCGTCCGACTACGCCGAGCCGGCCGAGCAGGTCAGCGACGATGACGACGTGGTCCGCGCCCATCCGACACTGGCCCGGGCGCTGCGTCACAACGTCAATGCCGAGCGTGCCCGCGACACCCTGAGTCAGGCCGACGAGATCATCGTCATCAGCGTGCTGTCGCGTGAAGAAGCGGGTTTCTCCGGTGAGGCGCTGCTCAACCTGATGCTGGCCTGCGGCTTGCGCTACAGCAGCGACATGGGCATCTTCCACCGCTTCGAGACCGAGGACCCCGACAGCGAGCTGCAGTTCTCGATGGTCAACGTGCTCAAGCCGGGTACCTTCCCGATCGAGGCGATGGACGAGTTCCGTACGCCGGGTATCACCCTGTTGATGCCGCTGCCCGGGGCGATGGACACCGCCGCCGCCTTCGAGGCGATGGTCGAGACCGCCATGGTCATCGTGCGCAACCTGGGTGGCGAGCTGAAGGACGAAAACCACAGCGTGATGACTGCACAGACCGTGGGGTTCGCCCGCCAGCGCGTGCAGGAGTTCGAGCGCCGCAATCGCCTCAATCGCTACCAGGTGAACTGACGCCTGATCGAGTGCCATGCCGCACCCGCCGACAACCCCGTGAGCGATCACGGGGTTGTCGTGTTCAGGGCGGTAGAGAATCCTCTTCGAGACACACAGACGCATGAGCCAGCCCGAACAGAAAACTCTGGATGAAGTCGCCAAGCTGCGTGCCGAGCTCGACGACGCCAACTACCGCTACTACGTGCTCGACGAGCCGCAGCTCACCGATGCCGAGTACGATCGCAAGCTGCGCCGCCTGCAGGAGCTGGAGCAGGCCAATCCTGAGCTGGTGACGCCCGATTCACCGACCCAGCGGGTCGGGGCGCCACCGGATGCCGGCTTCCCCGAGGTCGAGCACGCAGTGCCCATGCTGTCGCTCGACAACGCCCTGAACGAGGGAGAGGTCGAAGCCTTCGTCAAGCGCGTGGCCGAGCGGCTGGAAACCGATGGCGAGACCATCCGCTTCTGCTGCGAGCCCAAGCTCGATGGCGCCGCGGTGTCACTGGTCTACGAGCGGGGGATATTGATCAGTGGCGCGACCCGTGGCGACGGCCGTACCGGCGAGGGCATAACCTCCAACCTGCGCACGCTGCGTTCGATCCCCCTCAAGCTGCGCGGCGACGTGCCCGAGCTGCTCGAGGTGCGCGGCGAGGTGATCATGAGCCACGAGGGTTTCGAGCGGCTCAATGACCGCGCCCGCGAGTCGGGGGGCAAGGTTTTTGCCAACCCGCGCAACGCCGCGGCGGGCAGCCTGCGCCAGCTCGACCCCAGCATCACCGCCACGCGGCCGCTGGAGTTCAGCGCCTACCAGGTGGCACGCATCGAGCCGGACCCGGGTGATGCCAGCCACAGTGAGCTGATGGCGCACCTCAAGACGTTCGGCTTTCGAGCCAGCGCCCAGCTCCAGGTGGTCACGGGCAGCCAGGGAATCATCGACTACTGCCGCGGGCTGGGCGAGCGGCGCGACAGCCTCGGCTACGACATCGACGGCGTGGTGATCAAGGTCGACGACCTGCGCCTTCAGCGCGAGCTGGGCTTCGTCGCCCGGGCGCCACGTTGGGCCATCGCCTTCAAGTTTCCCGCGCAGGAGGAGACCACGCGGCTCAATGACGTCGAGTTCCAGGTCGGCCGCACCGGGGCGATCACACCGGTGGCGCGGCTCGAGCCGGTCTCGGTGGCCGGGGTCACCGTCTCCAACGCCAGCCTGCACAACGCCGACGAGATCGCGCGCCTCGGCGTGATGATCGGCGACACCGTGACGATTCGCCGAGCCGGCGACGTCATTCCCCAGGTGGTGCGGGTGCTGGAAGAACAGCGTCCTGCCGACGCTCGCGAGATCGTCTTCCCCAGCCGCTGCCCGGTGTGCGACTCCGAGGTCGAGCGTCTCGAGGGAGAGGTGGTGGCGCGCTGTTCCGGCGGCTTGTACTGCCCTGCCCAGCGCAAGGAGGCACTCAGGTACTTCGCCTCGCGCCGGGCGATGGATATCGATGGCCTGGGCGAGAAGCTCATCGACCAACTGGTCGAGCTCGACTGGGTCAAGACCCCCGCCGACCTGTTCCGACTCGATGCCGAACGGCTCGCATCGCTGCCGCGCATGGCGCAGAAATCCTCCGAGAAGCTGGTAGCGGCGCTGGAGAAGGCCAAGCAGACGACATTGCCGCGTTTCATCTTTGCGCTGGGTATCCGCGAGGTGGGCGAGGCCACGGCGGCCAACCTGGCGCGCCACTTCGGCACCCTGGATGCGCTGATGGCCGCTGAGCTGGCCGAACTCGAGGCGGTGGAGGACGTCGGCCCGGTGGTGGCTGCCCACGTGCATACCTTCTTCCGCCAGGAGCACAACCGCGAGACCATCGAGGCGCTGCGCGAGCAGGGTGTGACCTGGGCCGAGGAGACGGTAGGCGAGCGCCCCCAGCCGCTGGTCGGCCAGACCTGGGTGCTCACCGGCACGCTGTCGAGCATGACCCGCGACGAAGGCAAGGAGCGCCTGCAGGCGCTGGGCGCCAAGGTGGCCGGCAGCGTATCCAAGAAGACCGCCGCGGTGGTGGCCGGCGAGTCGGCCGGCAGCAAGCTGGCCAAGGCCCAGGAGCTCGGCGTCGAGGTGCTCGACGAGGAGGGCTTCTTGAAGCGCCTCGAAGCCTGGGAAAGCGGTGAAGGCAGTGAAGCGAACAGTGAGGAGGGGCAATGAACGACGGCCGCTTTATCGAGGTGCCCTACCGCATGCTGCCGGCGGAAACGCTCGACGCCCTGCTCGAGACCTTCGTCACCCGCCAGGGCTACGACACCACCGACACCGGCGAGGGCATGCGCGGCTGGGTCGGCCAGCTTAAGCAGCAGCTCGAGCGCGGCGAGTTGCTCATCGCCCACGATCTGCAGACCGAGACCACCGAGGTGATGACGCTGGCCCAGTGGCGCGCCTTCGGCCGTGACCTGGCCGACGACGAGGAGGAGGGCTAGGCAGGTACCGGGTTCAGCGAATCTCCGGCGTAATGCTGCGCTGCACTACCAATGTCCAACGAGGCAGCAGAGGAATGTAACGGGAAATTGATCCAGGTCAGAGGCTGGGAAACCTCATGCGGCAAGAATGAGCTTTCTGATTCTTCCGCTGACGGCGGCTCCTCTAGGGATGGGCTGGCGCCTCACGTCGTGCCTACCGAGTATCGTGATGCTGACCTACGCCCGCGCTTTTCTCGCTTGCCTGCAATCCCTGCAAGGTTTCGTGCTGGTAGCGATCATTTCCGCTTCTCTGACCGTCTTCCTGGGCGTCTCCGTGGTGTCCTCGTTGCTCTACGAAAACATCCTCGCGCGCCAGGCCGAGCAGACCTCCGAGACCCTCGCCCGGCAGAGCTTCAATGCCATGCTGCAGGTGATGCGCCAGGGCTGGACCCGCGAGCAGATGGAAACCTTCATCGAGGAGACGCAGCACGCCCATGAAAGCTCCGGCTACCGCTTCGCGTTCTATCGCGGAGACAGGGTTACGGAGCGCTTCGGGCAGATCGACCAGCCGCCCATGGACATCGTCATCCGTGCCGCCCTGGAGTCGGGCAACGAACGGGTGTGGCTCGAGGATGGCACGGTACGGCGCATCATGCCCCTGGTGGCACGCTCCGAGTGCCTGGCCTGTCACCAGAATGCGGCCACCGGCGATGTGCTCGGCGTGATCGACATCCAGCACGACCTGGCACCGATCAGTCGCGAGATGCGGTACAACTACCTGGCCTTGTTCATCGTCGCCGCCTTGGTGATCCTGCTATTGGCGCTGGGCATGTCGAAACTCTTCGCCGGACGGATTCAGGCAACCCTCAAGCAGTTCCGCGAGCGCCTGGAGGCGGTCAATTCCGTCGAGGACTTTCGCAAGCTCGACTTCAGCGATGCCAAGGTGCGCTTCCATGAACTCAACGAAGCTCTGCAGCAGGTCAATGCGTTGGTCGACCGGCTCAGGAACGTGGCGGTGGACAAGGATATCCTCGAGTTCGAGATTCGCCTGCTGAGCAAGTTCATCATCACCTCGGAAGTGGTGCGTGACTGGCGCGAATTCATCAAGGAATTGCTGGCCGACATCAATACCATCATTCAGGCGCATACCCTGGTGACGATTTTCCAGGTGGAGGATGAGGGCTACGAACTGGAGGTGTTCTGGTACCGCGAGGTTGCGCCCGAAACCCGCGCCACCTTCGAGGCGCTGCTGACCCAACTGCTGGAGAACAAGCCAGAGGGGCAGCCGGGGGGAAGCGTACTCAAGGTGCATCACCATACGGTGATGAACGCCGGTGCCGACGAGGCGGTAGCCGACCTCTCGCCGGAGGACATCCGCCTGCAAACCAAGTCGCTGCTGCTCGAGGCGCCCAAGATAGGTGGCATCGTCGGCATCGGCGTACAGTCCGACCTGGCTCAGGATCCCATCCGTCATATCGTCATCGACGGCATTCTCTCGACGCTGCTCAATCTGGTGGGCTCGGTCAAGGCGATCTACAAGTACACCCAGGATCTCGAGTTCTACGCCACTCGCGACCCCCTGACCAACCTGCACAACCAGCGTATCTTCAAGGACATGCTGACCTACGAGGTAGGTCGGGCGGGACGCCACCAGGACCATTTCAGCCTGCTGATGCTCGACCTGGACAACTTCAAAACGGTCAACGACCGCCACGGCCACGCCTTCGGCGATCAGTTCCTCAACGCCGTGGCCGACACCTTGAGCCACTCGGTACGTCCCGGCGATTTCCTGGCCCGTTACGGCGGCGATGAGTTTACCGTGATCCTGCCCGAGACCGAGGAGCAGCAGGCCTATTCGGTGGCGCAGCGCATCGCCAGCAACCTCTCCAGCCAGGTGCTCACCGCGCCTGACGGCAGCACGGTACGGGCGACGACCTCGATCGGCATCGCCAGCTATCCCAACCATGCCACCAACCCTCACGATCTCTTCCTGATGGCCGACAACATGATGTACAAGGCCAAGCGCAAGGGGAAGAACTGCGTGGCCGTGCCGGCGCAGGAGGAGGTGGCGGAAGTCTTCCGTGAAGTCGGCGAAAAGAACCAGATGGTGCTCAGCGCGCTGGAGGAGCAGCGCATAGTGCCCTACTTCCAGCCCATCGCCGATGTGCGCACCGGCAAGGTCAACATCCACGAGTTGCTGATGCGCATTCAGCTAGACGACCACCTGGTGCCGGCCGGCGAATTCATCGATATCGCCGAGAGCATCGGCGTGATTCACAAGATGGACTACCTGCTGATCGAGAAGGCCTTCGCGCAGATCCGCGCGCAGGGCTACGAGGGCATGCTGTTCATCAACCTTTCGCCCAAGTCGCTGATCATCGGTGAGTTCATCGGCCATATTCACCAGCTGGCGATCGACTACGACATCCTGCCGGAGCGCATCGTCTTCGAGCTGACCGAGCGCGAGACGGTGAGCAACCTCAAGCTGCTGGAGAAGTTCGTCCTCGACCTCAAGCTCGAAGGTTTCAATTTCGCCATCGACGACTTTGGCTCGGGTTACTCCTCGTTCCGCTACCTCAAGCAATTTCCCATCGACGTAATCAAGATCGAGGGCGAGTTCATCCGCAACATGCTCAACGACGAGAAGTACATGGCCTTCGTCAAGAGCATCGTCACTCTGGCCCAGAGCCTCGGGGTCAGCACCATCGCCGAGTTCATCGAGGACGAGGAGGTGCTCGAAGTCGTGAAGGGGCTGGGCATCGACTTCGGCCAGGGCTACCACCTGGGCCGGCCGGGGCCACGCTTCGTCAACCACCGCCAGCAGCTTCTCGTCGAAAGGTAGCGCCGAGGAGGATAGCTACTTGCCCTGAACCAGGTCGCGAACGATACGTCGGCCCGGATGCAGGTGATCTACCAGCGGCCACTCAAGCGGCAGCGGTTCGTCGCAGATGCGCGAGGCGATCAGTTCGGCGCACAGCGGCGCGCTGGCCATGCCGCGGGAGCCATGGGCGGCACTGATCCAAAGGCCGGTATGGTGGCGTCCGGCGATGGCTGGCACCCGGGTGGCGTCCTTGGCCAGCACGGCATAGTCCTCGCGCCAGGCCTCGACGTCGGGCACCGGGCCGCAATAGGGCGACTTGTCCGGGCTCGCCGCGCGCACACCCACGCGAGCGGTGAGCCGCTGGGGCGACAAGTCGGCGCCGGCCTGGCGTAGCGCCGCCACGAAATGGGGCAGGCCGCGCTCGAGCTCCGCGAGGTTAGCGGCGTGGTCGGCCTCGCGCTCGGCCATGTCGGTGTCGCCGGGGCCGAAGGTGGCGCCGAAATTGAGCATCCCATCCGCCGCTGGTGGTACATAGCCGCCGGCGCAAATCACGCGGCCCAGCGCGGGAGCCTCTTCGGGCAGTGTCAGCTGGCTGACCTGGCCGCGCACCGGCTGCAGGGGCAGCGCCGAGGTTTGGTCGAATCCGGCCGCCTCGCTGGCGGCGGCGACCACCACCTGGTCGGCGTCGATACGCTCACCATTGGCCAGGGTCAGCGTCCAGCCCGAGTCGGAACCATGCAGTGCCGTCACTTCGCCACGGCGAAAGTCGACGCCCGGTGTCCTGGCGAGACGCACGCACAGCTCCAGCGGCTTGACCCAGGCGGCTTCGGGATAGTCGAGTGCCGTGGCGTCGATAAGAATGCCGGCAGCGTCGCTGGCCGCGTCGGCATCGAGCCCACGCACCACGCTCTCCGGCAGGGGATGATTGGTCAGGAAGCGGGCCTGGCGCGCCCGTTCCTTCTCGTTCAGGGCCAGCTGCAGCACGCCGCTGGGCCGCCACAGCGACTGCTCGGGGTCGAGCTGCTCCAACCAACGTCGGCTGTAGAGCAGGCCGGACAGGTAAGCGCGGCTCTGCAGGTTGGTCTCGACCGCCAGCTTGACGTAGAGCGCCCCCTGCAGGTGGGTGGTGCCCAGCTCTGCCCGGTCGAAGCGGTCGATCAGCGTCACTGCAACGCCGCGCCGGGCCAGGGCGGCTGCGGTACTGGCGCCGGCGATGCCGGCCCCGATCACCGCCACGTGACGCGGCGGCCGTGCCGGCGGCGGGCTGAACCAGGGCGTCTGCTCTCGGCGCATGTCGGCGGGTGGCGAGGTGATCTCGCCGGCGAGCATTTCGCGCTTGCGCCCGAAGCCCGGCACCTTGCGCCAGGCGAAGCCGGCCTCTGCCAGCCCGCGCTTGACCACACCGGCACAGGTAAAGGTGGCGAAAGTCGCTCCCGGCCGCGAGCGGGCCGCCATGGCAACGAACAGCTCGGCGCGCCACATCTCCGGGTTCTTGGCCGGGGCGAAGCCGTCGAGGAACCAGGCGTCCACCTGGCCTTCGAGCAGCGCCAGGCGCTCGGCGGCATCGCCGAAGTGCAGGTCCAGCGTGACCCGGTCGTCGAGCCACAGCCGATGCACCCCGGCCACCGGTGGGGGCCATTGACACAGCAGCCGCTCGGCACGCGGGGCCAGGTCCGGCCAGGCGGCTAGCGCCCGGGCGAGATCTTCCCGGCGCAGCGGATAACGCTCGGTGGAAACCAGGTGCAGCCGCGCCTCGGCCGGGGCGTGTGCATCGAAACAGGCCCAGGCGCAGAGCATATTGAGCCCGGTGCCGAAGCCGGTCTCGCCGATCACGAAGGGGCGCCTGGCCGTCCAGGCGGCGAAGCGCCGGGGCAGCGCGTTGCCTTGCACAAAGACATGTTCGGTTTCGGCCCGGCCGTCGTGGCGCGAGAAATAGACGTCGTCGAAGCGCGTCGAGCGCGGGGCACTCTCGCCGGTGTCGTCGCACTGCCAGTCGAGGCGAGCGGACTCGAGCCCGGCCAGCGGCGGAAGGGTGGGGTGGGGCAGGGGCAAGGTGTGGCTCCAAGACCAAGGCTGCTCAAAAACTGATCGATGGCTCCACGGCAGCGTGGCATGGCGCATCGAGCAAGCCATCCGCGGCGTTTCAACAGTGTTATCCACAGAAGCTGTGAGCAAAACCCCTGTGGATAATCGGCCGCGCCGGGAGGGGATCCTAGGGCAATACTTTCTTGAACGGCTTCACGGTCGCCTTGGCGTAGACGCCGGCGATCATGTAGGGATCGGCGTCGGCCCAAGCCTGGGCGGTGTCGAGGCTGTCGAACTCGGCGACCACCAGGCTGCCGCTGAAGCCGGCATCGCCGGGGTTCTCGGCATCCACCGCGGGATGCGGGCCGGCCAGCACCAGGCGGCCTTCGTCACGCAGTTTCTCCAGGCGGGCCAGGTGATCGGGGCGGGCGGCCAGGCGGCGTTCCAGGCTGTTCTTCACGTCTTCACTGATGATTGCGTACAACATCGCAGCGTTCCTCGAGCAAGCGCGGTGTTACCGCGGACTCCAACCGTGCGTTGACCGACCGCCGTCGGGCGCGCACCATTGGGCCACCATTTTGACAAAGTTGCCTGCCTGCGTCATGCCACAGCCCTCCCTGCCCGAGCATTTTACCGGCGATACCACCCCCCTCGGGGTCGACCTGCACATGCACTCCACCGCTTCGGACGGCGCCATGGCACCCGCCGAGGTCGTTGCGCTGTGTGCCGAGCGCGGCGTGACGCTGATGGCGCTGACCGATCACGACACCGTGGCCGGCGTGGCCGAGGCCAGCGAGGCGGCTAAGCGCCTGGGCGTGCGCCTGCTGCCGGCGGCGGAGCTCTCGACCCGCTGGCAGGGCATCGGCATCCATGTGGTGGGGCTGTTGCCGCAGGGCGCGCGCGGTGCGCTCGACGAAGGCCTCGAGGCCCAGGCCCGGGCGCGCAAGGCGCGCTCCGTGGTCATCGCCGAGCGCATGGAAAAGATCGGGCTCGACGACGCCCTGGCCAAGGCTCGCGAGCAGGCCGGGCCCTATCGCCCGCTGGGCCGTCCGGACTTCGCCCGAGCGCTGGTGGCGGCGGGGCTGGTACCCGACATGGCCACGGCGTTTCGCAAGCACCTCGGCAGCGGCAAGGCGGGCGACGTCAAGGCGCACTGGCCGGAGCTGGCCGAGGTGGTGGGTTGGGTGGTCGAAGCGGGCGGCGTGGCGGTGCTGGCGCATCCGCTGCGCTATGGGCTGACCCGGCGCAAGCGGGGACAACTGCTGGACGACTTCGCCGCGGCCGGCGGCCAGGCCGTCGAGCTGGTCAGCGGCTTCCAGAACGCCGATGTCACCCGCGATCTGGCCCGCCAACTGACCGAGCGCGAGCTTTACGGCTCGCTCGGCAGCGACTTCCATTTTCCCGGCGGCCACCTGGCCCCGGGCAGCATGAGCCCGCCCCCCCGCACCGCTGTTGCTCCGGTATGGACCCATCCACGGCTGGCCGGCTTCGTCGCGGCCGCCACGAGCGCGCTATAGTGGGCAGCGAGAATTCGAAACGTCAGGAAAATGACCCCATGAGCCAATTCTTCCAGATCCATCCGGAAAACCCGCAGAAGCGCCTGATCGACCAGGCGGTGCAGATCGTCCGCGAGGGTGGCGTGATCGCCTACCCCACCGATTCCGGCTATGCCCTGGGCTGCCATCTGGGGGACAAGAAGGCGATCGAGAAGATCAAGCGGCTGCGTTCGCTGGACGACAAGCACAACTTCACCCTGGTGTGCTCCGACCTCTCCGACATCGGCACCTACGCCAAGGTCGACAACAGCGTATTCCGCCTGCTCAAGGCCAATACGCCGGGCGCCTACACCTTCATCCTCAATGCCACTTCCGAGGTGCCGCGCCTGCTGCTGCATCCCAAGCGGCGCTCCATCGGCATGCGCGTGCCCGACCACCGCATCACCCTGGCACTGCTCGAGGCCCTGGGCGAGCCGTTGATGAGCGTGACGTTGATTCCGGTGGGCGAGGCGTTGCCGATGACCGACCCGGAAGAGATCCGCGAGCGCTACGGCGCCCACCTGGACCTGATCATCGATGGTGGCGCCTGCCACCTGGAGCCCACCAGCGTAATCGACCTGCGCGAGCTGCCGCCGACCATCGTGCGCGAGGGGCGCGGCGACCTGGCGCCGTTCCGCGAGTGAGCTTGGCAAAGCGTGCCTTCACTGCGGCCGGTCACTCCGGCGGCCCGTAGCGGCCGAGTTCGGCTTGGCGCGGGTCAGGCAAAGTCTCGTCGAGCCAAGTGCCGCACAGCAAGCAGTAGCGAGCGCGTCGCTCATGACGATCGTTGCCACAGCCGGGGCAGGCCTCGTCCGAGTAGCGCTCCTCGCGAATGGCGCGGATCACCTGGGCCGAGAAGACCCCGGTCGGCACGGCAATGATCGAATAGCCAATCAGCATCAGCATGACCGTGATCGCCTTGCCCAGCGGGGTCATCGGCACGATGTCGCCATAGCCTACCGTGGTCAAGCTGACGATGGCCCAGTAGATCGACATCGGGATGCTGGTGAAGCCGGCTTCGGGCGACTCGATCGTGTACATCACCGCGGCGAAGATGGTTACCAGCACGAAAATGCCGAAGAAGAACAGAATGATCTGATGTGTGCTGCGCCTGAGCGCATCCAGCAACAGACGGCTTTCGCCGACGAACTGCATCAGGCGCAATACGCGGAAGATGCGCATGACCCTCAGTAGGCGCACGATCACCAGCGTTTCCAGGTTGCCGGGTAGGATCAGCATCAGCCAGGTGGGCAGCACGGCGAGTACGTCGACTACGCCATAGAAGCTGCGCAAGTAGCGCCAAGGCTTTTCCAGGCAGTAGATACGCAGGGCCAGCTCGATGGTGAATATCAGCGTGAAGCCCCACTCCAGCCAGTAGAACCAGTTCCCAAAGGCGGCATCCCAGGCGGCCACGCTTTCCAGCAGTACCACCGCCACACTGGCCAGGATCAACACGATCAGGGCGATATCGAAACTTTTTGCCAGTGGTGTATCGGATTCGAAGATGATCTGGAACAGGCGGGTGCGCAACCCCTTGTTTGCGGGTCGATCCGGTTCGCTCATCGCCAAACTCCCTGTAGCGCTTTGCACATTTTTTTTGCTCGCTTTGTTTTGCAACGTTGGCTCACACCGCCAGGCGGTGCGCCAGCTTCAACGCCGTGCGGCCGAAATCCACGCCGAGCCAGTCGCGTTGCTGAAGCATGGCGGCGAGCCGTCCGGCCTCATCGTGGCCGTTTTCGGCAAGTACCTGCAGGGCTTCCCTGGCCGTTGCCCTCCAGCCATCGTCGCCGGTATCGGACAGGGCATCCAGGGCCAGGATGGCGCGGTGCAGCCGCTCGCTTTCATCGAGCCCTTCTGGCAGTTTCCAGTGATCGTTGAGCAGGGCGCTGCCACGGGCGGCCTTGCTGGCATCGGCGGGGCGCAGAGGGACCGTTTCGGCAAAGGCCAGCGCCAGGCTCCACAGGGCCTGCGGATCGCCGTCCTTGAGCTCCAGCTCCAGTTCGCAGATCGGCACGCGCCGGCCGGCGGCGCGAATCTCGCCCTGGTCAAGCGCCACCTCGACGGTGGCCTCGGCCAGTTCCAGGCGCCATAGGCGGCGCTCGAAGTCGGTGGTGAAGCGCGGCTCGAGCCGCGCCAGCACGTTCTCGCCCAGCGCGGCCATGGGGGCCAGTTCGGCGAGCCCGGCGCGGTCGAGGCTGCCGCCCGCCACCGGCCACTCCCATTCACGGCGCCGGCTGTAGCCACCACCGCCTTCGCCGCTGGTCTTGAGGGTCTGCACCCAGCTGTCGTCGCGGCGGCGCAGACGCAGTGCCATGCGCGCGGCTTCCAGCTCACCCTCGGGCGTATCATAGTAGGTGTTCGCCAGGCGCTGGGCGCCATGCACTCCCCCGCGCAGTAGCGGATGCTGCAGCAGGTGTTCCGGCCCCGTTTCGCCCAGCGCCAGTTTCATCTCGATCTCGTGGCTCATGTCTCTTCCCGCTGCTCCCGGTCTTTCGCCTGAAGGGACCCGCACCCGGGCATATGAATATTTCCATGACGTGACAGGGTGCCATTCTTTATACTGATGCCGCCATTTCACAAGCGCATCTTACGCCATGGTCAAATCCAACCCCTTTTCAGCGATGTTCGGCCGTTCGCCGTTCCAGCCGCTGCTGGCGCACATCGCCAAGTCCAACGAGTGTGCCGACCAGTTGCTGCCTTTCTTCGAGGCCACGCTTGCCGGCGACTGGGACGAGGCCGTCAGGATTCGCGAGATCGTCACGCAACTCGAACACGACGCCGACAGCCTCAAGACCGAGCTTCGCCTCAACCTGCCCAATACCCTGTTCCTGCCCGTCTCCCGTACTGATCTGCTCGACCTGATCAGCGTGCAGGACAAGATCGCCAACAAGGTACGCGACATCACCGGGATCATGCTCGGCCGCCGCATGCAGGTGCCCGTTGAACTGGCCCAGCCCATGCGTGACTACATGCAGACCTCCGTGGCCTGTGTCGCCCAGGCGCGCCAGGCGTTGGAGGAGCTCCAGGACCTGCTCGAATCGGGCTTCGGCCGTCATGTTTCCGACGTGATGCAGAACCTGATTCGCGAATTGCACATTCTCGAACAGCAGGCCGACCACCAGCAGATCGACATTCGGCGCCGGCTCTTCGACCTGGAAGACCAGCTCAAGCCGGTGGATGTGGTCTTTCTCTACAAGATCATCGACTGGGTCGGTGAACTCTCCGATCGTGCCGAACGCGTCGGCAGCCGTCTCCAGATTCTCACTGCCCGGTAGGACATCGCCGCCCGGCATGGCCGGGGGATGTTCTTTCAACCTGACAGCCACATAGGACCAACCTCCCTATGTCGATCATTGCAGAGCACGCGTATACCTTCATCATCCTGGCTTGCCTCTTCGGCTTCTTCATGGCCTGGGGCGTCGGTGCCAACGATGTCGCCAACGCCATGGGCACCTCGGTCGGCTCCAAGGCGATCACCATCAAGCAGGCGATCATCATCGCGGTGATCTTCGAGTTTCTTGGTGCCTGGCTCGCCGGCGGCGAGGTCACCGAGACCATTCGCAAGGGCATCATCGATCCGGCCGCGCTACAGAATGACCCCCAACTGCTGGTCTACGGCATGCTGGCGTCGCTGCTGGCTGCCGGCACCTGGCTGCTGATCGCCTCGATGAAGGGCTGGCCGGTATCGACCACCCACTCCATCGTCGGCGCCATCGTCGGCTTCGCCCTGGCGGGGCTGGGCATCGATGCCGTGGGCTGGCCCAAGGTCGGCCAGATCGCCGCTAGCTGGGTGGTGTCGCCGCTGCTGGCAGGCACCATCGCCTTTACCCTGTTCAAGTCGGTCCAGCACCTGATTTTCGAGGCTGACGATCCCTTCGTCGCGGCCAAGCGCTACGTGCCTTTCTATATCCTGCTGGTCGGCTTTGCCATCTGCATGGTGACCCTGACCAAGGGGTTCAAGCACATTGGCCTGGACATGGGCTTCGGCACCAACCTGCTGCTGTCGGCCCTGTTCGGCCTTGGCATGATGGCGCTGGGCGGCTGGATGGAGAGGCGCGTGCAGGCCGGCAGCCGTCAGTCCGATCACTTCGGTTTCACCGGGGTGGAGCGTGTGTTCGGCGTACTGATGATCTTCACCGCCTGCGCCATGGCCTTCGCCCACGGTTCCAATGACGTGGCCAACGCCGTTGGCCCGCTGGCGGCGGTGATCAGTGTCGTCCAGCACGGCGGAGCCATCGAAGGTTCGGCACTGGTGCCCTGGTGGGTGCTGATATTGGGCGGTGGCGGCATCGTGGTGGGCCTTGTCACCTACGGCCACAAGGTCATCGCCACGGTCGGCACCGGCATCACCGAGCTGACCCCGAGCCGCGGCTTCGCCGCCACCCTGGCCGCCGCGCTCACCGTGGTGCTCGCTTCCGGTACCGGCCTGCCGATCTCCACCACCCATACGCTGGTCGGTGCGGTACTCGGCGTGGGTCTGGCGCGCGGCATGGCGGCACTCAACTTGCGCGTGATCGGCACCATCGCGATGTCCTGGTTGATCACCCTGCCGGCCGGTGCGGGTCTGGCGATCATGTTCTTCTTCCTGTTCAAGGCAATCTTCGGTTAAGCAAGCCACGGCGAAAATCCGTGCGTTGCCCCGCCAGAGAGCCATAGCGGCGGCACCTTGATGGTGCCGCCGTTTTCGTCGCTCTGATATAGTCGAATTCGATACACCTTTCTCTCACCTGCTGCCGGAGAGCGGCCTTGGACACTCGTTTCCCCTTCGTCGACTGGTTCCGCAATTCCTCCCCCTATATCAATGCGCATCGGGGCCGAACCTTCGTGATCCTGATCGAGGGCGAGGCCATGGCGCGAGGACGAGGCGAGCAGCTGATCCAGGACCTGGCGCTGCTGCATACCCTTGGCGTGCGGCTGGTGGTGGTGTTCGGCATTCGCCCCCAGGTGGAGCAGGCCCTGGCCGAGGCGGGCATCGTGCCGCAGCGCCACGAAGGCCGCTGGGTCGCCGATGAGGCGATCATGGCCTGTGTCGAGCGAGTGGCCGCCGAGCAGCGACTGTGGCTCGAGGCGCGGCTGTCGCTGGGGCTGCCCAACACGCCGCTGCACGGAGTGGAACTCACCGCGGTGTCCGGCAATCTGGTCATGGCCAAGCCGCTGGGCGTACGCGAAGGGGTCGACTACGACCACAGCGGCGAGGTGCGCCGAGTACGGGTCTCGGCCGTGCAGGGGCTGCTCGACCGCGGATCACTGGTGCTGTTGCCACCGCTGGGCTTTTCCAGTACCGGGGAGGTCTTCGATCTGGACGCCGCCGAGGTGGCCCAACATGCGGCAACGGCGCTGGCCGCCGACAAGCTGATTCTGCTGGGCGAGGCCGCCGGGCTCTATGACGAGAACGGCGCCATGCAGCGCCAGCTCACGCCCGACGAAGCCGAACCGCTGCTGCGCCATGCCGACCCGGGCAGCGAGCAGGCGCGTCATATCGGCGCCGCCTGTGCCGCCGCACGACTCGGCGTGGCCCGCACGCACCTGCTCTCGTGGCACGACCACGACGCCCTGCTGGGCGAGCTGTTCACCCGCGACGGGGTGGGCACCATGATTACCCGGCATCGCTACGAGCAATTGCGGCCGGCCGAACTCGGCGACATCGGCGGCCTGCTGGAGTTACTGGAGCCGCTGGAGCGGCGCGGCATGCTGGTGCCGCGTTCGCGCGAGCGCCTGGAGTATGAGATCGACGACTACCTGGTGATCGAGCGCGACGGCATGATCATCGGCTGCGCGGCGTTGCATCGCTTCGCCGAAGCCGACATGGGCGAGCTGGCCTGCGTGGCAATTCACGTCGACTACCGCGGCGGCGCGCGCGGCTCGCTGCTGCTCTCGGGAATCGAGCAGCGCGCGAAGCGGCTTGGGCTTGCCTCGCTGTTCGTGCTGACTACCCACACGGCGCATTGGTTCGTCGAACACGGCTTTCGTCCTGCGGACATCGAATCGCTGCCCACGCTACGGCGCGACACCTACAACCACGCGCGCAAGTCGAAGATTCTCGTCAAGCCTCTCTCATGAGGCCGCCTGTAGTCTCCCGCCTCCTCCGTCGGGGCCCGGTCGCCGCTCGGTAGCGTATCCCGAGCGGCGGCTGTCGCTTTGGGGCAACGCCAGCAAAAGGTTTGTCTCCAAAAGGCTACAAGCTAACTGGTTGTTTTATAAAGATCGATGCGGGTTCGCTCAAAAGGGTGTCGCCAATCGATGACGAAAAGCGCCCCTGCCACATGCTCTTTGCTCAAGTTTCACCTGCACCTTGCCGCATGCCACTTTTATTGTTCTTTTAATATGTTGTTTCTTAAGGGTTATAGAGATTATTGGCATGCAAATGGCACTATACTTGTCGAGCAACGAAGAAGTGATTCAAACGGCTCGAATCACTTCAGATCGTCGAGAAGCTCGGGGAACACCACCCCCCCATGCCCTGTGCGACCCGGGCAGCCCGACGATCAGCGTTTGCTCCGCGATGTGTAACTTAGGTTGCGATGAGACGGGTACCGCCGACAGGCAAGGAAAGGTACCAGAAGGGCAAGGATGCCCCGGCAAGGATGCCTCATCCCCCTCGGGGGATCGAATTACGGGCCAGCGCTAGTGAACTTCACGTAGCGGTGGCGCCAAGGAAACGAAGCGGGGCGTTCGCCGCCCGCCCGTACCGACGGCTCCTGGTGGCAAAAGAGTCGGTAACGGTGCTTCGGGGCCTTCGGGCCCACTGAAAGTATGGGACATGGCTCGACCAGGCGAACGATGCCCATATTTTCAACCCCTTCAGTTCCCTGCGTATTGGGCCGGCTTTTGCCGGCCTCTTTTTTTTCCAGGTAACGGGGCAGTAGCCGAGCGTGGAACTCTGTTATCCTTCAGGAATGTACCATGATGGTCCCTTATCCTCTCCTGAATAGAACATTGGTCATGACCAAACGGGTCTCGCGCCGCTGGCGTCCACGCTCATTGCTGCAGCTCGTGCTGTTGGCGTTCCTGGTAGTGATGCTGCCGTTGGGAATCCTGATGTACCAGGCCGGTCAGGCCTTGTCCGAATTGTCGCGCCTGGCGGATGTCAGTGCTCGCCAGGCGGTGGAAGAGAGCCGCCGTGCCCGGGTGCTGAGCAATCTGGCCGTCGAGATGGAGCGCAGCGCGCGCCAGTATGCAGTGCTTGAGCAGGAAAGCCTGCTCGAGCTCTATGCCGAGCGCCACGGCGAATTCCAGGAACTACTGGAACGGCAAAGCCGCTTCCTGCCCGAAGACGACCCCGATGTGGTGGCACTGGAAGAACAGCTTCTTTTACTCTCGCAGTTGCCGGAACTCGAGGCCGATGCGCTGGAGGTCTGGCTGTCCCTGTTTGTGCCGTTCGCCGAACATACCGAGGCGATGCGTCGCTCCACCAATCGTCAGATCGATGCCAGCATCGAGATGATCAGTGCGAGAGCGGAAGCCGTGCAGTCGCGGCTATGGCTGCAGACCACGGCGCTGGTGTCCGCTAGCCTTGTGCTCATGCTGTTGTTCAGTTGGCTGATCATTCGTCCGGTGCGCCAGCTCGAGCGCCGAATCCTGAGCATTGGCAGCGGCGTGGAAACCAACGACCGCGACACCATCCAGGGCCCCGCCGAACTGGTGCAGCTCGGCGACCGGCTCGACTGGCTGTCGACCCGTCTCAGCGACCTCGAGGCCCAGAAGCAGCAGTTCCTGCGCCATATGTCGCATGAGCTCAAGACGCCGCTCGCCAGTGTGCGTGAGGGCTCGGCACTGCTGGCCGACGGCGTGGCTGGCGAGATGACGTCTCGCCAGCGCGAGATCCTGTCGTTGATCGATACCAGTGGTCGTGAACTGCAGCGGCTCATCGAACAGCTGCTCGACTACAACCTGCTGCAGCACAACCAGCGCATCATTCTCGAAAGGGTGGACCTGGCCACGCTGGTCAAGGCCACCCTGGCCAAGCATCGGCTGGCACTGGAGCACAAGGGCATGCAGATAACCGCCTTCGATGGTCCGCTGGAGTGGGTGGTGGACCGTACCGCCATGGAGCGCATTCTCGACAATCTGGTCTCCAATGCCATCGCCTATGGCGAGGATGGCGGCGACCTGATGATTCGTGCACATGCCGGGCGGGATCACCTGATTCTCGACGTGGCCAACAGTGGTGAGCCGATTGCCGAGCATGACCGCCCGCGGCTGTTCGAACCCTTCTATCAGGGACGTTCGCGCCGCAAGGGGCCGCTCAAGGGTTCGGGTATCGGGCTCTCGGTGGCGGCCGACTGCGCGCGCATCCAGAGCGGCGCCCTGGCGCTGGTAGACGATCGTGAATTCGATGTGTGTTTCCGCCTGACGTTGCCGTATCAGGCGGTTCCCCTGAGCAAGGAAAATAATAAGATAGAGCCCCTTGAATTGGGCCTTAACGCAAGGAGCGAGGAGCGATGGAGGTGAGAGTAAACAGCTGTGCAAGAAAGGCCTTTTATGCCGGTGGACTAGCCCTGCTGATGAGTGGCTGCCAATACCTGCCCGAGAACGCCATGCTCGGCGCGGAGCCGGAAGAAGCCCCGCAGTCGGTCGCCTGCCGCGCAGCGGAACCGACGTTCGAGAACGAAGCCTGCCTGCTGCCCAGTTGGGTGGCGTACGGCCTGGCGTCGCAGCGCGGTGATAGCGAATGGCGCAACAAGACGCTCAATGAGCTGGATAGCGCCTACGACCGAAGCGAAGCCGAACGGGAGCTGGCGCGGGCCGTCGCGCTCTCCTGGGGCAGCGAGCGGGAATGGCGGCAGGCGGCGGAACTCTACCAGCAGCATACGCATGCCGCGCCGGCCGACTTGCAGCCATTGCTGCTCTACTGGCGCAACGAACTGGAAGGGCGGCGCTCCCTGGCCAATCAGAGCACGAACGTACGCGCTCAGGTGGCCACCCTGCAGCGGGAGAAGGCCGAGCTTTCCGAAAAGCTCGAAGCACTGACCGCCATCGAGCAGAACATGAACCTGAGACAACAGTCGCCCTGAGGGGCGATCGGGCAACACGGGAGAAGACGTCATGGAAGCGGCTCGATTGACCGACACACGCAAGAATGAGGCTCGTAGGCCGGCGGCGGCACGCACGTCGGGTGCGAAGGCAGGCAGCGCCCACGTTCTGCTGGTCGACGACGACGCTAGCCTGCTACGTCTGCTCGGCATGCGCCTGGAAAGCCGCGGCTACCGGGTGACTACCGCCGAGAGCGGTTCCGAGGCGCTGCGCAGGCTGGAAGCCGAGCGCCCCGACATCGTGCTCTCCGACCTGCGCATGGACGAGATGGATGGTCTCGCCCTGTTCCAGGCGATCCAGCGCGAGGTGCCGGGGCTGCCGGTCATCATCCTGACCGCCCACGGCTCCATTCCCGATGCCGTGAACGCCACCCAGCAGGGGGTGTTCAGCTTCCTCACCAAGCCAGTGGATCGCGACGAACTGTTCAAAGCCATCGACGAGGCGCTGGCCCACATGCCTACCGGCGGCAGCGGTGAGGACAGCGATGCCTGGCGGGCCAGCATCATCACCCGTAGCCCCGAGCTGGAGCGGGTGCTGGAGCAGGCTCGCATGGTGGCCTCGTCGGACGTCAGCGTGTTGATCACCGGCCCCTCCGGTTCGGGCAAGGAGCTATTGGCGCGTGCCATTCACGATGCCAGCCCGCGCGCCAACAACCCGTTCGTGGCGATCAACTGTGGCGCACTGCCCGAGCAACTGCTGGAAAGCGAACTGTTCGGCCACGCCAAGGGCGCCTTCACCGGTGCCGTCAGCGACCATAAGGGCCTGTTCCAGGCCGCCGAAGGCGGCACCCTGTTCCTCGATGAGATCGGTGACATGCCGTTGCCGCTGCAGGTCAAGCTGCTGCGTGCGCTGCAGGAACGCCAGATTCGTCCGCTGGGCTCGACCCAATCGATCCCGGTCAACGTGCGCATTCTCTCCGCCACTCATCGCGATCTCAGCCAGGCGATGCATCAGGGCGAGTTCCGCGAGGACTTCTTCTACCGCCTCAACGTGGTCAACCTCAAGCTGCCGGCGCTGAAGGACCGCGCCGAGGACGTGCCGCTGCTGGCGCGTCATTTGGTGGCCCAGGCCGCGGCGCGCCACAAGCCGTTCGTCAAGGGGTTCTCGCCGGAAGCGCTCAACCTGCTGGCTACCAGCGCCTGGCCCGGCAACGTACGCCAACTGGTCAACGTGGTGGAGCAGTGCGTGGCGCTGACCCGCTCGCCGATGATTCCCGAGGCCCTGGTGGCCCAGGCCCTGGCGGCGGAAGACAGCGCGCTGCCGACCTTCAACGACGCCCGCGCTGGCTTCGAGCGCAGCTACCTGGTCAAGGTGCTCAAGATCACCGAGGGCAACGTGACCCAGGCGGCGCGTATCGCCGGGCGCAATCGCACCGACTTCTACAAGCTGCTCAGCCGTCACGAGCTGGAGCCGAGCACCTTCAAGCCCGAGTGATGCCAGCCTGGCTTTTCTATCAGAGCGTCTGCAACAGGCGCTCTTTTCATTTCAGGCGCCGCTTGACCTCTACCTTCAGTTTTCCTTCACCCAGCCGGGCGGTCAGCGCCTGGCCGGGTCGGGTGTCGGCCGCGCGCCGTATCACCTTGCCTTCGTCATCCTGCAGGATGGCGTAGCCGCGCCCCAGCACCGCCAGCGGGCTCACGGCCTGGAGCTGCCGTGCCAGGCCGGCCAGGCGCTCACGTTGGCGTGCCACGTCGCGCTGCATGGCCTGCTCGAGCCGGGTCCGGGCGCGTGCCAGCCGCTCCTGGGCTTGTTCGACCCCGCGCTGCGGGTGGCAAGCGCCCATTCGCCGTTGCAGGTGTCCCAACTGCCGGCGCTCGGCGACGAACCGGGCGCGTATGGCGCGCTGCAAGCGGGCTTCCAGCTCGCTCAGGGTACGGCGCTGGCGGGTCAGTACCTCACCGGGGTGGCGCAGCCGGGCACGCAGGTGATCGAGCCGCTGGCCCTCGCGTTCGAGCCGGGCCTGGGTACAGCGCACGAGCTGGCGCTCCAGGCCGACCAGGCGGCGCTGCAGGTCGCGGCTGTCCGGCACCAGCATCTCGGCGGCGGCGGAGGGGGTCGGCGCGCGCTGGTCGGCGGCCAGGTCCGAGAGGGTGATATCGACTTCGTGACCCACCGCCGACATCACCGGCAAGCGCGAATGGAAAATCGCCCGCGCCAGGTGCTCGTCGTTGAAGGCCCACAGATCCTCCAGACTGCCGCCGCCGCGAGTGATCAGGATCACGTCGCGGTTCGGGTCCAGTGCCTGCTGGCGGTTGAGCAGACCAAGCGCGGCGATCAGTGCCGGTGCCGCCTCGCGGCCCTGCACCGGCACGGCGATCAGGGTGACCCGGGCCAGCGGCCAGCGCGCCTTGAGCACCGCCAACACATCGCGTATCGCCGCGCCGGTGGGCGAAGTCAGCACCAGCAGGTGGCGGGGCGGGCAGGGCAGGGGGCGCGCATTGGCGAACACGCCCTCGGCGGAGAGCCGCTGCTTGAGCCGTTCCAGTGCCAGCAGCAGCTCGCCTTCGCCGGCGGGCTGCACCGCCTCGGCAATCAGTTGGTAGTCGCCGCGCGGCTCGAACAGCGACACCCGCCCACGTACTCGCACCCGATCGCCGTCGCGCATGGGCGCCGCCACGAAGCGGGCGCGGGTGCGAAACAGCGCACAGCGCAGCTGTGCCGAGGCATCCTTGAGCGTGAAATAGACATGCCCCGAGGCTGGCCGCGATACACCGGAAAGCTCGCCTTCGACCCACACCTCGCCGATGCCCGATTCGAGCAGCTGGCGGGCGCGGCGGTTCACTTCGCTGACGGAGAGCGCGCTATCGTTAGGCTGGGACATGGAGCAGCGATTCCTGGGCCACGGCTAAAGTCATGAAGGCTAGCATGGAGGCATCGCTCTGGCACGAGGAGCGGAAACGAAAAAAGCGCCGGGGAGGACCCGGCGCCAAAGTGTCATGGGGAGGGACACTTCAAAGTGGGCGTTTAATCGAAATCGTCTTCGACGTCGTCATCGGTGAACTCGCCGCCGTCACCAACGGCGCCAGTGCCGGCGGTGCCGGTGGTCTGCCACACGCCTTCACGCTCGCCGCGCTCATCGAGGCGACGGTTACGCTCATCGTCGAACCACTTCTCGTTATACTCGGGGAAGTTCTCGAGCTCGTCCTCGCTGGCGTCGACCATGATGCGATGAGTGACGTCATCATCGTCGCGCTCGGTTTCCATGCTGAAGTGCTCGATACCGACGACCACTTCGTCGCCGCCGATACCCCACAGGCCGCCCGCGTTCACTATCACGGCGCTGACCTTGCCTTCCTCATCGAGCAGGAGGTTCTCGACGCTGCCGACTTCCTCATCGGCGTCATCGACGTGGTAGACATCGGCGCCGATGATGTCATCTGCCGAGTAGAGGCCTTGGGCCGCCTTGGCATCGTCTTCCTGCGCTACAGCGTGGGTGCCAAAGGCCAGGCTACCGGTTACGGCTGCAATTGCGATGGTCATTAAGCGCTTCTGCATGATCGTTCTCCTTTCCTTGGTTCCGGATCTTGCTTTACTTCGATAGGCACTCACTAAAGGTTTCGTGCCCATTCGTCGGCCTGGCGCTCCGCTTCTTCACGCTCCAGGCCATAACGTTGCTGGAGCTTGCCGATCAGCTGCTCCCGCTTGCCACCAATCTGGTCGAGTTCGTCGTCGGTGAACTCGCCCCAGCTTGAGCGGGCCTTGCCCATGTACTCTTTCCATTTGCCTTCGATCTGGTCCCAGTTCATCTCGTCACTCCTTTCCTTGAGTCGACCGTTCCGTGATTGGACCCGTCGTGTTGCTTCTTAAAGCTAGATCAACCGACTGCCGCTGTAAGTCAAAGTCGGTTTCGGACTGTTTCGAAGAGTAATTAGGAGAGCCCGGCCAAAGGCAGGCCGCTAGTCAAGCCAGAAGGCGTCGGAAGGCGCGCAGCATGAGCGGCATCAGGAGCATCAAGGCCGTGATGCGCAGCAGATGGTGAGATGTCACGAAAGCAGGGTCGATACCGAGAGAAAGGGCAACCAGACTCAACTCCGGGGCTCCACCGGGCATGTTGGCCAGGAGCGCAGCCGCCATGGAGTACCCGGTCACCACATGGATGCTCCAGGCCGCCGCGACCGCAATCAGCAACAGCACCGCTGCTTGGAGTGTCGCCATCCACAGGTTGAAGGCCACTGCGGTTAGCGGCGTTCCGCCGAAGCGGATACCCACCGATACCCCGATGATGACCTGGGCGATGGCCAACACCGAGGGTGGGACAACGGCGTGGGTCAGGCCGGTGAGATGAAGCGCCGCCGACAGCAGCGCGGGGCCGAACAGAAAGGCATTGGGCAAGCGCAGCAGGCGCCCCAGGCCGATGCCGGCCACACCTGAGCCCAACAGCCAGGCAATATCGAGGGGGGAGGGAAGCCACAGCCAAGAGGCGGAGTCGGCGGGGCGCATGCCGAGCTCGACATGACCCAGCACGTCAAGCAGAGGGGGTATCGACAACAGCAGGATCAGAATGCGGGTGGCGTGGGTCAGGCCGACGATACGCAGGTCCGCCCCCGACTCCATGGCCATGGCGGTAACCGCCGAAACACCGCCGGGAATGCCGGCGTACAGGGAGGTTTCGACGGAGTAACCGGCCACTCGATGCGCGAACCAGAAGGAGAAAGCCCACATCACGGACGTGGCGAGCAGCATCATGCCGAGGCTGATCATCCACGACGCGGCGTCGCCGGCCATATCGGGGGAGAAGGCCGAACCCAGCATGACGCCGATCACCGCCAGCACGGCCTTGCGCGCCGACCCCGGGCCGCGCAGCTGCATCCCGGCCAGGCTGGGCAGGGTCGTGGCCAGCATGGCGCCCAGCAGCCAGGGCAGCGGCAGGCCGGCCCAGTAAGCGAGGCTGCCGCCGAGCAGGCCCAGCAGCAGGGTGGGGAGAAAAGCGCGCAGGGCGTCGAATCGGGTTCGCTTCGAGAGGAGCAATGGCGGTATCCGCATCAGGACATCAGTAAATCAGCAAAGGGCATCGCCGGGGCCGGGCCCCGGCCTGGCTCAGGCGCGTCCCAGGCGCGCCTTCAACAGCTTGGGCAGCAGCCACGGCAGCACCAGCAGCGCCGCGGCAGCGATCCACAAGCCGAGCGAGATGCCCGAGCGCCACAGGATCTCCACCTCGCCGCCGCTGATCGACAGGGCGCGGCGCAGGTTCTGCTCCATCAGCCCGCCCAGCACGTAGCCGAGGATCACCGGTGCCAGCGAGAAACCCAGCTTGCGCAGCAGATAGCCGAACACGCCGATGATCAGCATCAGGTAGATGGCGGTGAGGTCGGAGTGGAGCTGGTAGACGCCGACGAAGGCCAGGATGGCGATACCCGGTACCAGCACCCAGCGCGGGATGGTCAGCACCCGGGCGAACACCCCGGCGAGCGGCAGGTTGAGTGCCAGCAGCACCAGGTTGCCGATGTACAGCGAAGCGATCAGGCCGCCGGCGACTTCCGGGCGTTCGCTGAACATCATCGGCCCGGGGGTGATGTTGTAGAGCATCAGCGCGCCAAGCAGCACGGCGGTGGTACCGGAACCGGGAATGCCCAGGGTCAGCATCGGCACGAACGAGCCCGCCGCCGCCGCATTGTTGGCCGACTCCGGTGCCGCCAGGCCGCGCATGTCGCCGTTGCCGAAGGTGCCTTCCTTGTCGGAGAGCCGCTTCTCGGTGGTGTAGGACACCGCGCCGGCCACTGAGGCCCCGGTACCGGGCAGCACGCCGATGATGAAGCCGATCAGCCCCGAACGCAGCATCGCACCCTTGCAGAAGAGCACCTCCTTGAGGGTGACGAATACCCGCCCCAGTGGGGGAATATCGCCGCCGGAATCCTTGCGGTTGGCATGTTCGAGCATCAGCAGGATCTCGCTGATGGCGAACAGCCCGATGATCATCACCACGAAGTCGATGCCGTCGTAGAGTTCGGCCATGCCGAAGGTGTAGCGCAGCACCCCGGTACCCGAGTCGACACCGACGGTGCCGATCAGCACGCCCAGCACCGCGCCGATGGCGGTCTTGATCGGGTCCTTGCCCATCATCACCGACATCGAGGCGAAGGCGAACACCATCAGGGCGAAGAACTCGGCGGGGCCGAACATCACCGCGACTTCCGCCAGCAGCGGGGCGAACAGCGTCAGGCCGAGAATGGCGATGGTCGCGCCGACGAAGGAACTGACCGCCGACAGACCCAGCGCCGGGCCGGCGAGCCCCTGCTTGGCCAGCGGGTGGCCGTCGAGGGTGGTCATGACCGCGCCGGCGTCGCCGGGCACGTTGAGCAGAATGCTCGACATGCGCCCGCCATATTCGGCCCCGGTGTAGATGCCGGCAAGCAGGATCAGCGCCGACTCGGCCGGCAGGCCCAGGGTGTAGGCCAGCGGCATCAGGATGGCGATGCCGTTGATCGGGCCGATGCCGGGCAGGGCGCCGAACAGCGTGCCGAGCAGGGCGCCGAGGAAGGCCAGCCCAAGATTCAGCGGGCTCAGCGCAACGCCGAAGCCCTGGATCAGGAAATCGAACATGAGGGCGTTCCTCTAAACATGATGACGTTCCTCTAGATGAAGGGGCGCAGCCAGTCACCGCTGGGCAGCGAGATCCCCAGCCCGGCGGTGAACACGTAATAGCTGCCCACGGCCATCAGCACGCCGGTCAGCAGCGCCTTGCCCCAGGGGGCGGCGAAGGCCCGTGCCAGAGCGACCGCCGTCAGCAGGGTGGTGACGACGAAGCCCAGCCGCGTGAACAGCAGCGCGTAGATCAGCAGCGCGGCGAGCACCACCAACAGCTTCACGGCCAGGGAGCGATCGGGCCAGTGGCCGTTGCTCCCGGGCTTGAGTACCAGCACCAGCGACAGCGCGCCGAGCAGGATCGACAGGATCAGCGGAAAGGCCTTGGGCCCCACCGGATCGTAACTGAAGGGCACGTGAAGCCTGGCGGCCTGGACGGCGACGAACGCCGCCAGACCGATCAGGCACAGGCCCAGCACTCGGTCGGCGGCAAGCTTCATTGGCTCAGACCCACTTCTTCCGCCAGTGACTTGAACTGCGCGACCTGCTCCTGGACGTAGCTGTCGAAGTCGGGCCCGAAGCGCGACATCGGGAACAGCCCGCGGGCCTCGCGCAGCTCGGCGAACTGCGGGGATTCGGACAGCTCGGTGAGCCGCTCGACCCAGGTGGCGTAGGCTTCGTCGTCGGTTTCGGGGCCCATGTAATAGCCGCGCCAGATCGGCCACTGCACGTCGTAGCCCTGCTCGGCGGCGGTGGGAATATCGGCGTAGGGGCCGTCCATACGCTCCTCGGAGAGCGCCGCCAGCACGCGGATCTTGCCGCTCTCGAGCTGCGACTTGAGCTCGGAGAGGTCGCCGGTGAAGACCTGGATATGGTCGCCGAGCAGGGCTGCCAGTGCCTCGCCGCCCCCTTCGAAGGCAACGTAACGCAGGTCCTGCGGCGCTATGTCGGCGGATTTCGCGGTCAGCGCCGCCTTCATCCAGTCCTGGCTGCCGATCGTGCCGCCGGCCCCGAAGGCGATCTCGCCAGGGCTGTCGCGCAGATCGTCCATCAGCTCGTCGAGGTCCTGCCAGGGCGCATCGGCATTGACCACGATGGCGCCGTAGTCGACGCCCAGGGCGCCCAGCCAGCGGACTTCGGTGGCGTCGTACTGGCCGAACTTGCCCAGCGCCAGGTTGACCGCCGCGCCGGTGCTGGCCGCCACGATCAGGTTGGGATCATTCTTGCGCACGCCGTTGACATGGTTGTAGGCCACGGCGCCAATGCCACCCGGCATGTAGGTGACGACCATCGGCCGGTCGATCAACCCGGTTTCCTGCAGGCCGTTGGCCGCCAGGCGACAGGTCAGGTCGTAGCCGCCGCCCGGCTTGGCCGGTGCGATGCACTCGGTGGAATCGGATTGGGCCTGCGCACCGCCGGCGACCAGCATGCCGCCCAGCAGGGCCAGCCCGGAGCAGTGACGGAAAGCCTTGTTGATCTTCATGGCGAACTCCTGTTCTCTTGTTCTGGGAACGCGGAGAGGGATCTCCCCGCCTGTCATCGCTGTGGATGTCAGAACGGCCATGCTAGGCGCGCAACCTTTCATCAACCTGTCATCTCCTCACCGCCCCATGGGACTTTAGTCGTATGCGCCTGCTCGTCGTCGAGGACGATCCCCTCATCGCCCGCTCGCTGCACCAGGCCCTGACGCCGCTGGGCAATACCGTCGAGGGCTTCGCGCGCCATGCCGAGGCCAGTGCGGCGCTGCGACATGACCGCTTCGACCTGATCCTGCTCGACCTGGGGCTGCCCGACGGCGACGGGCTGTCGCTGCTCGGCGAACTGCGCGAGCGCGGCGACACCACCCCGGTGCTGATCCTCACCGCCCGCGACGGCATCGACGACCGGGTGCGCGGGCTCGACCTGGGCGCCGACGACTACCTGGCCAAGCCGTTCTCGCTCGCCGAACTCGAGGCGCGGGTGCGCGCCCTGCTGCGGCGCAGCCAGCAGCGCAGCGACAACCGCCTGCGCCTGGGCGCGCTGTGCTTCGATCCGGCCCTGGGCGTCGCCACGCTGCATGACGCGCCCCTCGAGCTGCCGCGCCGCGAGCTGTGCCTGCTGGAAGACCTGCTGCTGCATGCCGGCAGCATCACCCCGCGCGAGATGCTCGAGAACCGGCTGTTCGGTTTCGGCGAGGTGGGCTCCAACGCTCTGGAGGTCTACATCAGCCGCCTGCGCAAGCGGCTGAAGGACAGCGGGCTGCGCATCCGGACCTTTCGCGGCCTGGGCTATCGGCTCGAGGAAGAGCGCGAGTGATCGAGGTCGACGGCACCCTCAAGTCGCGCCTCGCGGTCTGGCTGTCGGTCACCGTCACTGCACTGGGCGCGCTGCTGCTGGTCGAGGCCTATTTCAGCTCGCAGCGTGCCGCCGAGCGCGCCTACGACAGCCAGCTCGAATCGGCGGCGCTGACCATCGCCGAGGCCGTGCAGTGGCAGGAAGGGCAGCCGGTGGTGGAAATTCCCGCCGCGGCGCTGCAGATCATCGCCACCCGCCATCAGGAGCGGGTCTTCTACGCCGTGCTCGACGCCGAGGGGCGGCGGGTCTCGGCCAATCTGGATATCCCCATTCCGGCCGAACGACGTGCCGAGGTGGCCGAAGGGCCGGTATGGACGAATGCCGAGCACAGCGGCGCCGAGTGGCGCCTGCATGGCTGGGAGTTCGACTCCGCGGGTTGGGAAACCCAGGACCCGGTGCAGATCTGGGTCGGCCATACCCTGGCCGGGCGCCAGGCATTGACCGGCGAGCTGTTCGAGGGCGCGGTGAGCCGCTTCCTGGTCATGGTGCTGGTGGCGGGGCTGCTGATGCTGCTGGCGATGCGGGTGGCGTTGAAGCCCATGCGTCGCCTGCGTCAGCTGCTGCGCCAGCGTGAGGCCGACGACATGCGACCGTTCGATGCGCGGGTGCCGGAAGAACTGCGCGAGCTGGCCGAAACGCTCGATACCCTGTTCGCCCGCCAGCGCGAGAGCCGCGATGCGCTGCTGCGCTTCACCGCCGATGCCAGCCACCAGCTCAAGACACCGCTGTCGGGGCTGCAGAGCACCAGCGAGCTGGCCTTGAAGAGCGACCGGCCCGAGGAGTGGCACCGGGCGCTGGCGGCGGTCCATCAGGGGGCCGAACGCACCAGCCGCCTGGCGAGCCAGCTACTCAGCCTGGCGCGACTGCGTCACGTCGCCGATGGCCGCGAGATGCACCGGCTCGACCTGGCGGCGCTGCTGCGCGAGACCGTATTCGACTGGGCTGGGCGCGACGTCGCCCGGGATCACGACCTGGGATTGGCCGAGCTTCCCGCTACACCGCTCTACGTTCACGGCGAGCCGTGGGCGCTGCGGGAACTGCTCGGCAACCTGATCGACAATGCCCTGCGCTACACGCCGCCTGGCAGCGTGATCACCCTTGGCCTGGTGGAGCACGCTGGAGGCGTGGGGCACGCTGGAGAGGTGGAGCTCTACATCGAGGACGACGGCCCCGGCGTGCCCCCTGAGATTCTGGAGCGCCTGCACCAGCCCTTCGAGCGTGGCGGCCGCCAGGACACCGAAGGTTCGGGGCTGGGGCTGGCGATCGTAGACTCCATTGCCCGGCGCCACGACGCCCGCCTGAAGGTAGCGCCGCACACGCCGTGCGGGCTGAGAATCAGTATTTCCTTCCCCCTGGAGAACAGGCCATGATGCCCCGGTACTTCCACGCCTTCGCGTTCTCCATTCTCCTGCTGGCGGCGGCACCGGGCCGGGCGGCGACTCCCCTCGTGGTCGAGGCGGCACTCGACGAGGAAGTGGTCGCACCGCTGCTGGCGGCCTTCGAGCTGGCGCATCCCGACATCGACCTGGACTTCCGCGACCGCTCCACGCTGGAGGTCGATGAGCGCGTCGCCGGCGCCGCCCCGGCGCCGGACGTGGTGATCAGCTCGGCCATGCCGTGGCAGATGGCACGCGTCAACGAAGGCTACGCGAGCCGCCTGGATTCGGCCGAGGCGCGGGCCTGGCCGGAATGGGCCAAGTGGCGCGACGAAGTGTTCGGCTTCACCTTCGAGCCGATCGTCATGGCCTACCGTCTCGACCTGTCGCGCCACATGATGCCGCCGGCCACCCATGCCGACCTGCACACGCTGCTGACCGAGCAGTGGGAACTGCTGCGCGGGCGGGTGACCACCTACTCGCCGTCGCACAGCGGCGTGGGCTACACCCTGTTCCAGCAGGATGCCCGCTACACCACCCGTTTCTGGGACCTGGTCGCCGCCATGGGCAACGTCGAGGCGGTGCTCGAAGCCAACACGCGCGACATGCTCGAAGGCATCAGCGAAGGTCGCTACTGGCTGGGCTACAACCTGCTCGGCTCCTACGCCATGGTGTGGGCCCAGGAGCATCCCGAAGTGATCGTCCAGGTGCCCCAGGACTACTCGTTGGTGATGATGCGCATGGCGTTCATTCATCGCGATGCGCCGCACCCCGCCGCGGCCCGGCAGTTCCTCGATTTCCTGCTCAGCCGCGAAGGCCAGCGGGTGATCGCCGGCGAAACGCCGCTGTTCAGCGTGCGCCCCGACGTGATCGGCCCCTATACCGCGCAGCGCCTGCGCGACCAGGTCGGCGATCGGCTCTATCCCATACCGCTCGATGCCTCGCTGCTGGCGTTCGTCGACCCGCAGCGGCGCGATGCCTTCATGCAGCGTTGGCGACGCGAATTCAGGCGCCGTTGACAAACCGATCCGACCGGCCTTCGCATTGCCCGGGCCTTGGCCGGGACGCTATAATGGTCGATTACTTTCCCCACTCCCCCCACCAGCACTGGGTGTTGCCGACTATGCTACGTATGGCCCAAGAAGCTCTTACGTTCGACGACGTATTACTCGTACCCGGCTACTCGGAAGTCCTGCCCAAGGACGTCAGCCTGCGGACCCGCCTGACCCGCGACCTCTACCTCAACATCCCCCTCGTTTCCGCCGCCATGGATACCGTGACCGAAGCCCGCCTGGCCATCGCCATGGCCCAGGAAGGCGGCATCGGCATCATCCACAAGAACATGGCCATCTCCGCCCAGGCGGCCGAGGTGCGCAAGGTCAAGAAGCACGAGAGCGTGATCGTCAAGGACCCGGTAACCGTCGGGCCCAAGGCCAAGCTCGAGGACCTGCTCTCCATGGCCCAGGAGTACGGCTTCTCCGGCTTCCCGGTGGTGGAGGGCGAGACCCTGGTGGGGATCGTGACCGAGCGCGACATGCGCTTCCAGCCCAACCACGGCGACCGCGTAGCGGACATCATGACCCCGCGCGAACGCCTGGTCACCGTGTCCGAGGGCACCGAACTCGACCTGATCAAGAGCAAGATGCAGGAACACCGGGTCGAGAAGATGCTGGTGGTGGATAACGACTTCCACTTGCGCGGCCTGGTCACCTTCAAGGACATCGAGAAGGCGCGCACCTTCCCCAGCGCCGCCAAGGATGCCGACGGCCGCCTGCTGGTCGGCGCCGCGGTGGGCACCGGGCCGGAAACGCCGGACCGCGTGGCCGCGCTGGCCGAGGCCGGGGTGGACGTGATCATCGTCGATACCGCCCATGGCCACTCCAAGGGCGTGATCGACCGCGTGGCCTGGGTCAAGGAACACTTCCCGCAGATCCAGGTGATCGGCGGCAACATCGCCACCGCCGCCGCCGCCCGGGCGCTGGCCGAAGCCGGCGCCGATGGCGTCAAGGTCGGCATCGGCCCCGGCTCCATCTGCACCACCCGCGTGGTGGCAGGTGTCGGCGTACCGCAGATCACCGCGGTTTCCAACGTCGCCGAGGCGCTCAAGGAATTCGACATCCCGCTGATCGCCGACGGCGGCGTGCGCTACTCCGGCGACCTGGCCAAGGCCATCGCCGCCGGCGCCAGCGCGGTGATGGTGGGTGGCCTGTTGGCCGGCACTGAGGAAGCCCCGGGCGAGGTCGAGCTGTTCCAGGGCCGTACCTACAAGGCCTACCGCGGCATGGGCTCCATGGGCGCCATGGCCCAGAGCCAGGGCAGCGCCGACCGCTACTTCCAGGACAAGGACGCCGGCGCCGAGAAGCTGGTACCGGAAGGCATCGAAGGCCGCGTGCCCTACAAGGGCGTGATGAGCGCCATCGTCCACCAGCTGATGGGCGGCCTGCGCGCCTCCATGGGCTACACCGGCTGCACCAACATCCAGGAGATGCGCACCAAGCCGGAGTTCGTGCAGATCACCGGCGCCGGCTTCGCCGAATCGCACGTGCATGATGTGCAGATAACCAAAGAAGCGCCAAATTATCGGGCCGGTTAACCGCCAGCTCGTAAGAAACAAACGCGGCGGGTATCATCCCGCCGCACGCTTTTGCATCCGGCCCGCCGCCATACGTTGCCAGTAGAGACGCCCAGATGACCGACATTCACGCCCACAAGATCCTCATCCTCGACTTCGGCTCCCAGTACACCCAACTGATCGCCCGCCGCGTGCGCGAGATCGGCGTGTACTCCGAAGTGCGCGCCTTCGACATCACCGAGGAGGAGATCCGCGAGTATCAGCCCAACGGCATCATCCTCTCCGGCGGCCCGGAATCCACCGTGGCGGCTGGCTCGCCCCGCGCGCCCCAGTGCGTGTTCGAGATGGGCCTGCCGGTGCTGGGCATCTGCTACGGCATGCAGACCATGGCGGTGCAGCTCGGCGGCGAAGTGGAAGGCTCCAACAAGCAGGAGTTCGGCTACGCCCAGGTCAAGGTCGACGGCAGCGACGACCTGTTCCGCGACATCAAGGACCACGTGGACCACGACGGCAAGGCGCTGCTCGACGTGTGGATGAGCCACGGCGACAAGGTGGCCCGCGCGCCCGAGCCCTTCAGCGTAACCGCCTCGACCCCGAGCTGCCCCGTGGCCGCCATGACCTGGCCGGAGAAGCGCTTCTACGCCGTGCAGTTCCACCCCGAGGTGACCCACACCCTGCAAGGCATGCGCATCCTCGAGCACTTCGTGGTGGGCATCTGTGGCGCCGAAAAGCTGTGGACCCCGGCGCGCATCATCGAAGACCAGATCGCCCGCGTGCGCGACCAGGTCGGCGACCGCCACGTGCTGCTCGGCCTTTCCGGCGGCGTGGACTCCTCCGTGGTAGCGGCGCTGCTGCACCGCGCCATCGGCGACCAGCTCACCTGCGTATTCGTCGACAACGGCCTGCTGCGCAAGAATGAAGGCGACCAGGTGATGGAAACCTTCGCCCGCCACATGGGCGTGAAGGTGATCCGCGTGGACGCCGAAGACCTGTTCCTCGGCAAGCTGGAAGGCGAGAACGACCCGGAAGCCAAGCGCAAGATCATCGGCAACACCTTCATCGACGTGTTCGATGAAGAGGCCAGCAAGATCGAAGGCGTCGACTTCCTGGCCCAGGGCACCATCTACCCCGACGTGATCGAATCTGCCGCCAGCAAGACCGGCAAGGCCCACGTGATCAAGTCGCACCACAACGTCGGCGGCCTGCCCGAAACCATGAAGCTGCAGCTGGTCGAACCGCTGCGCGAACTGTTCAAGGACGAAGTACGCAAGCTCGGCCTGGAACTCGGCCTGCCCTACGACATGGTATACCGCCACCCCTTCCCGGGGCCGGGCCTGGGCGTGCGCATTCTCGGCGAAGTGAAGAAGGAGTACGCAGACATCCTGCGTGAAGCCGACGCCATCTTCATCGAGGAACTGCACAACGCCGACTGGTACCACACGACCAGCCAGGCCTTCGCCGTGTTCCTGCCGGTCAAGTCCGTCGGCGTGGTCGGCGACGGCCGCCGCTACGAATGGGTCATCGCCCTGCGCGCCGTGGAAACCATCGACTTCATGACCGCACGCTGGGCCCACCTGCCGTACGAGCTGCTGGAGAAGGTCTCCAACCGCATCATCAACGAGATCCGCGGTGTCTCCCGCGTGACGTATGACGTCAGCAGCAAGCCGCCCGCAACGATCGAGTGGGAGTGAGTGTCTAGTGAAACGTTTGGGAGAGCCCGCCTTTGGCGGGCTTTTTTAGTAATTGACAGTTGACAAGAATTTCCACCAATATACGGATATATACTTATCATAAGTTGCTAGGGTAGGGTGCTATTTTGCAACAGCGAAGAACAATTTTAAATTTTCCAAGAAATGCTAGGGAAATGGTTTCTGTACTGACGGGAGTTGTGTCAAGTGACTCGGTTGTTATGCTAGAGAAGGAGATAGAGCGCCATGTGGTTTCACTATGCGCGCTAGCAGACGATCACCTTTCACTCGCAATTTCTGTCCCTTCAACCCGTTGGAGACAAAAAATTTCTCGTGCCTATTATTGTGCATATAATACTAGGAGGGCCGTCGAGCTGTATGTTAGCGGTGTTTATAACACTGACTCCTCTGATCATAAAAATGTCCACAAGCTTCCTGATGATTTCCCAGAGAAAGAAACTAGAGTGGCTCGCTTAAGGGACTTAAGAGAAGATCGTAATTCTGCTGACTATGATCATGCAGTTGTAGAGAGTTTATTATTAATTCAGCCTGCAGAAGCAGTATCTTTTGCTAAGAAGTTTCTTGACGATGCAAAGACTTATCTTGAAGCTCGAGGCGTTGATTTCGAGGGGGAGTTATGAAAAATTCTGAACTTATGTCACATGCGGAAGAGTTGGTTGTTAAATTTAAAGAATTAGGAGGGTTCTATAAAGTAGATTACGAGATTTTGGATAGGGTTGATGGTGGGTATCTTGTTATTTTTCTGTCTCATCCAACAGAAAAATATTTCCGATTTTTAAATATAGTAATGGATGGTCTGTCTGAGAGTAATTTTTTTAAATCTAGGGCAACCATAAAAAAAAGAGGGAGTTCGAAAAATCGGCTAGAATTACCAGAAGTAACCTTGTTGAGAAAATTTATATCAGAAAGCTTGACTGCTTCTAGAAACAGTGTGACAAATGGTGATTTCTCTGAGCGATATATAGCAACTGTTGAGGGGTTGGAACATCAAATTATTTCGAAAAGTAATCATGCTGTTTTCGGGAGAAGAGGGTCTGGAAAATCCAGTCTAATGCTATATAGCGTTAACTTGCTGGAGAAGAAAGATTTGGCATATTCCTGGCTTCCGATGCAAACCTATTCTGACATGACAGGGAATCAGCTTAAAGCATCGGTAGTTTCGGGTGTTTTGTTGGGAATGGCTAACTGTGAGAAATATGAGTCTGAGATAGATCAGCAAGTGGATTATTTGGAGGAAATTTCTTCTTTGGAAGAGGAGAAAAAATTCTCTTTGCGGTTTAATTCATCTCTGGCAAAGGTTAGGAGGCTTCTGTCAAAGATTTCGAGAGAACAAGATGGTTTGTTTTTGTTTCTCGATGATTTTCATGTCATTGATGAAGCTATGCAGCCAGAAGTTCTGTCAAATATTTATTCGCTGGCGAGAGATAACGGAGTTTTCATTAAGTTTTCTGGCGTGGAAAGCTTTACTAGAGTTTATGACTCGGACAGTAAGAAAGGGCTTGAAGCCCCCCATGATGTCCAAATGGTGAATTTGGACAGAAATTTGACCATGCCGCATAAATCGCACGAGCACATTAAAAAAATACTTGATTCGTATGCGCTTTACTGTGCGTTGCCAAATATAAGCTATATTTGCGGTGATGGTGTAATTGAGAGACTGGTTTGGGTTGCTGCTGGCGTGCCTCGAGATGCATTGAATTTATTCTCCGAGGCTGCATCTAAATCAATGATAAAAGATCAGATAAAAGTTTCTGTCACTAGTGTCAATGCAGCCGCCTCGGAAATGGCGGATGCGAAAATTAAAGATATTGAGAAGGACGTGACAGGACGGTTGAGAGATATTAGAGGTCAGTTGGATAAAATAAAAACTTTTTGTGTGAATGATAAAAAGAAAAATGCGTTCTTGGTTGAAAGACGGCCAGATATTGAAGAGTATAAGCTTATAGAAAGTTTGATTGGGTTGCGTTTTTTGCATGTTCTCCATGAAGGAATTACTCCTTCGGAGGCTGGGCGAAGATATAAGGCGCTAATGTTGGATTATGGATTTTATGTTGGAGTTAGAGCGGCAAGGAGTGTGGATCTATTTCAAAAAGTACCTGACGTGTTGACAGTTAAGGAGTTGAGGAATCTTCCAGTATATGATTTAAGTATTTAAGTTTTTGTATATGGCGAGAAAGCAATGGTATTGGTCTGGCTGTACAGAGATGGTATTGGCCTGACATATGCTCCGTGGGCTCCCTATGGTTAAGCAGTGTTTTCTGCCGTTTTCCTGGGCTCCTTCTTCGTCGCTTTGGGGAGCCCTTTCTTGAAGACGGTGAAAAAACTATCTAGATGTTGCGGCCCCAGCAGGGTCGCTCATTTTGCTTGGTAAAGCGCTGATTAAATCAGCTTTCTTTGGTTTTTCCCAGCTGCCTCACCGCTATGATTTTTTGTTTATACTCAAGTGTTGCTATTACCTGCTGCGACCTCTCTTTCTAGCCAAGAGCGATGAAGACGATAATAGAAAATACGACAGCTAGGCCTTTGGAAGTCCTCCTTTGAAAACAGCGTAAGACTTCGTTCCCTTCATGTTGCGGCCCTGATGCGGCCGCAGCGTGTTGGCTGGCGTTCGGTAACCCGCGCTAAGAGCCTATCTGTCTTTGCCCGATGAGCCTAAGTGGTGAATCTGGATGAGTGCGACTATGCTGAATAGGTGTGAAAGCGTTGACACACTAAGTGCTGAGCTGATTGAGATTATCGTGTGACAGCAGCTCCCAGAGAGGTACTGTGCCGCAGCGGCGCCTAAAAGAATAATGACAATACGCAGGAGATAGATCATGGAACGTCCCGATTTCGTCAAGCGGGCTGATGTGGCCCGGCTCATACCTGTCGTCGCCGATACCAGCCGTGAGCAGCGCGCTGCTTCAGTCTTGCTGGCCGCCCTGAGGGGAGTGCATGAGTTTCGTCAGCAAATGCTGGCGTCGTTGGGTGTGCGTGTAGGCAGCCGCGCTGCGCTGGGGGCTTGGACCGAGATTGTGCTGGAAGCCGAGCCGGAAGCAGTCAAGAGTGATAGGCCGGACGGTTTGATCGTGCTGAGTTCGGGCCGCAAGACTTGGACGGCTCTGATCGAAGCCAAGATTGGTAACGCGGAGGTGGGGGAAGAGCAGCTGAAGCAGTACCTGCTGCAGGCCAAACGGCATAAGGTCGATGCCGTTATCACTATCACCAATCAGTTCGTGGCTATGCCTTCTCACCATCCCGTGAAGGTGCCCAAGTCGATGCTGAAGGGCATCGAGCTGTACCACTGGTCTTGGATGTACGCAGTCACTCAGGCGACGCTGTTGCTGGAGTCAGGTGAGATAGCCTCACCTGACCAGCGCTTTCTGCTGGAGGAGGTACTGCGCTACTTGAGCCACGATTCCAGTGGTATTACGCGCTTCGACAGCATGAACCGGGAATGGAAGGAGGTCGTCGGCAAGGTCAAGAGCGGCGCAGTGCTGGGCAAGAATACCGAGGAAGTGGAGAACACGGTATCGAGTTGGCATCAGGAGCAGCGCGATTTATGTTTGGTGATGAGCCGCCAGTTAGGCAGGGCAGTGAAGCTGAAGCTCCCTAGAACGCATCGCACCGATCCGGTAGTACGGCTCAAGGAGGACTGTGATCTGCTTGCCAAGCAGAAGGTGCTTAGTTGCTGCCTTGAGGTGCCTGATGCTGCAGCGGATCTCAACGTCACCGCAGACCTGACCAAGCGAACCATCGTCTGCTCCATGCGACTAGTAGCCCCTCAGGATAAGAAACGTAGCTCAGCTAGGGTGAACTGGTTGGCGAAGCAGCTCACTCGTGCGGAAACGGAGAACATGTTCGTCAAGGCGCTGCGGCCAGGGCGCGCTGAAGAGACTCAAGAGCCGCTAGCGCGTGTGCTGGAAGACGCAACATCTCTGGAGTCGCCCGCGACCGATGTGGTGCCTAGCGCTTTCGAAATCTTCTATATGGCGGATCTCGGGCACCGGTTCGCCGGAAACAAGATATTCATCGAAGAGCTGGAGAAAGCCGTACCGCATTTCTATCAGCAGGTTGGCCAGCGGCTCAGGGCTTGGGTGGCACCGCCGCCGAAGCTTCACCGGCGCGATCCAGCGGAGCAGGTAGAAGACGAAGCGGATGTGTTTATGGAGCTAGCAGCTACCGAGGTTAAGCAAACAGGTATTCCCTCCTTTATAAAGCCAACATCGGACTGATTTTAGCAAGTGTTAAACTGTTAGAGTTGGCGCAAGGGCCCTAAAGTGGGCCCTTTTTTACTGTTGGTTTCCATCCATCAACCAATGGCATGAACTTAACCTGAAAGGCATCGACAAGCTATTCATCCGAGGTTGGTAGCTGTGACCATAGCTCTCTTAGTGACCTTGGTGGCAAGTAAGTTACGGTTATGGCCTCGAAAAAAGGGTCTATGTTTATGACAATGTTCACGAAACCTTTCTCTCCACCTTCTCTGACTTCACCCGTTGTGCCTGCTGGAACGTAAACCGTAGTAATCTCTCTAGGAAAGTCAATACGCTCCACTTCCATGAGATTATAATTTTCCTTCATAAGGGCAATTACTTGACCCTGATCAATACCTGAAGAGCTAATGGTGCATGCATCGGTACCAGCAACGGTCAGTAATATCATGTCGACCTCAGCCTCCTCATCGAGAGCCAGTTGGTAGCCACTCCCCTCCTTGGGGGGTTTAGTCGGCATGTGGTCCGGTAGCTGGTAGTCGGGAATTGGTTCCAAGCCTCGCTCATCCGCAATTGACACGGCACTCTGGTAGTCAGCGTCGGTGCTGAAGCAGTATTGATCGAAATTGGACACGAACTGATCGGCCCATTGATAGTGTTCACTCTGTGCGTCAGCTTGGGCTGGGCCGAGAAGCTGGATCGAAGTCAACGTCATCACTGCGATATTGCGGGTAAGAGGTTGCATAGGGTTCCCTGAATAGTATGCTCGGCTGCTCGAATGAGCGATTCTGAGTAATAAGATTCCACATCGCTGATAGTGAGCAAGGTCAGCTTGGCATCATTCGCTGATGAAATGCGCCTGGATGAATTTTACCAAAGGGCTTTAGGAAAAATGCAACGATAGCGGCCGCCCTGTTCAACGGACGTTGTCATGAAGCTGGAGCGGAATTCCCTTGAGCGCGGTTTCGGTGGACGCCGCGTTCGCGAGCTAAAGCGACCTCCAACAACGTTCCTTTCTTATGCGTTGGTGCGTCATGCCCGCTAGCTGATCTAGCTAGCGATTTGAAGTGCGAGCGCTCGATGCTGCTCCAAGAATCTTCGCCTCACCTTCCATCAATACGCTCCACGCTTTGCGCCTCAGTTCCTGGTCACCCCCTTCCATCACTTCCAGGAGTTGGCGCTTCTCGGCCAGGTAGACCCGGGCGAAGCCGCGGTCTCGCGCTACGATGCTGATGGTGTTGTCGATCAGGTCGGCGTACTTGATGGTCTGCGCCTCTGGGGAAACCCGAGCCAGCCTGTCACGCTCCAGCGCCTTGCGGTGAGCACGGTTGCCGATTTCCGGATCGATGAATTGATCCGTCAGCTCGTGGACCAGGATGGCGACCCGCTGGCCGAAGCACTCCTCGATATCCATCGGCGTAACGCCGGTATCCTCCAGCACGTCATGCAGCAGGGCGGCGGCGATCATCTCCGGTGTCGCCGTCTCGACGGCTGACACGGTCTTCGCCACGGCCACCGGGTGGTGCCAGTAGGGCTCGCCGCTGTACTTGCGTCGCTGCCCAACGGCTTGATGTGCGGCCCTGCTGAACAGCGCAGCCCGTTCGGCCAAGTCGTCCATTCAGGTAACTCCCTCAGCTTCACCTTTTCCATCATGATGCCAGATAACCCTCGGTCTCGGATGCCTCTCGAGCCCGGTGGGAAGGGGAGTCGTGTCACCCTGTGTTAGCTTGAAGCGTATCGAAGCCAGGGAGGGTTCAGTCTATGGCCGAGCCGGTGAGTTATCAGGACGCTGAGGCGTGCGTGGATCAGGTCATCGATCGCGTGGGCAAGAACATAGTGTTGGGGTTGCCGCTGGGGTTGGGTAAACCCCTGCGGTTTGTGAACGCCCTCTATGCCCGTGCCCAGCGCGACCCGACGATCAAGCTGCATATCGTCACCGCTCTCTCCTTGCTGGCGCCGGCGGGCGGCTCTTCCCTGGAGCGTCGTTTCCTGGAGCCTTTTGTCGAGCGCCTGTACGGCGATATCCCCGAGCTGGCCTATGCCCGGGATGCCCAGGCCAACCGCCTGCCGGACAATGTCACGGTGTCGGAATTCTTCTTCCAGGCCGGCAACCTGAAAAACAATGCCGACCAGCAGCGCCGCTATATCTGCACCAACTACACCCACGCGCTGCGCGATTTAATGGCCCAGGGCATCAATGTGATCGGTCAGTTGGTAGCTCCCGATGAGCGGGGCGAGACGGTGAGCCTGAGCTGCAACCCGGACCTGACCTTGGATCTACTGCCCCGGCTGCGTGCGCAGCCCTATGCCACCGTTTGCGTTGCGGAAACCAATCAGCACCTGCCGTATATGGGCAATGACGCGGCTGTGGCGCGTACCGAGTTTGACCTGCTGTTGGAAAAACCGGCTACCGACTACCCGCTGTTCAGCGCGCCCCAGACGCCCATCTCGTTGGCAGATCACCTGATCGGCTTCTACGCCAGCTGTTTGCTGAAGGATGCCGGCACGCTACAAATCGGTATCGGCTCCCTGGGGGCGGCGCTGGTGCACAGCACCCTGTTGCGCCAGCAGGACAATGCCCATTGGCAAGCGATTTACCGGGACCTGCAGGTGGCCCAGCGGTTTCCGGTGGCCGAGGAGTGGGGCGACACCCAGCCCTTCAGCCAGGGGCTTTATGGCTGCAGCGAGATGATGGTGGATGGCTTTGTCTACCTGATGGAAGGCGGGGTGCTCAAGCGCCAGGTCTTTGCGGACGCCGACTTTCAGGAAGCGATCAACCGGGGCGAGATCGACCCCGAGAGCAGTGACCACCCCAGCGCGGCTAAGGGGGTGGTGATGCACGGCGGCTTTTATCTGGGGCCACGGTGTTTCTACGACAAGCTGCACGCGCTGTCCGACGCCGAGCGCGCGCGCATCAACATGACCAGCGTCGGCTACATCAATGATCTCTACGATCACCGCTTCGGAGATCAGCGGCTCAAGGTGGCCCAGCGCCAGCATGCGCGGTTTATCAACTCTGCCATGCTGTGCACGCTCGATGGGGCGGTGGTCTCGGATGGCCTGGAAGATGGCCGGGTGATCAGTGGGGTGGGCGGGCAGTACAATTTTGTCGCCATGGCCCACGAGCTGAGTGGGGCTCGCTCGATCATTACCTTGCGCAGTACCCGCGAGAGCGACGGCGAAACCCGGTCCAACATTCTGTTCAGCTACGGCCACTGCACCATTCCCCGCCATCTGCGCGATATCGTGGTGTCCGAATACGGTATTGCCGATTTGCTCGGTCGGACTGATGAGCAGGTTTACCTGGCGTTGATCGGCATTGCCGATGCGCGTTTTCAGCCCGAGCTGCTGGCGCAGGCCAAGGACGCCGGTAAAGTGGCTGCCGACTTCGAGATTCCCCCGCACTGGCAGGACAATACCCCGCAGCAACTGGCGCAGCAGTTTGAGCGGATGGGGGGCGAGCAGGTCTTCCCTCGTTTCCCGTTCGGCACCGACTTCACCGACGACGAGCTGACCCTGGGCAAGGCCCTCAAGCAGCTCAAGGCGCGCACCGCCACCCGGCGCGGCAAGCTGAAAGCCCTGCTGGGTGCAGTGGGCACAGGCCAGGCCAGCGACGCTGAACGGTCGCTGCTGGCCCGGCTCGAGCTGGATCGACCCACCGGCTGGAATGAGCACCTGGAGCGGCGGCTGGTGCTGCAGGCGCTGCGATCGGGCTAGTGGGGCGGGATCATTCGGGGTGGCGGTTTTGCGTTTCTGGCCTTCTGCTAGCGATTGCCGCTGGAGGATTGGCTCCGTTCAGCCGCGCAGCTTGCGCACGTTCGAATGGGTCTTCGTGCTGTATGGCTTCAGCGCTGCCGCGGTGATCTTTGCGGGATCGGCGCCGCTTGCCATCGCCACTGCCGCTCGCTCGGTCGCCGTGGCGTAAATCGTCGCTTTTTCCATCATCATGCTCATGGCATCGGGCACGCTCATGGTGCCGCTGGCCATCATCATGGTGCGGCGGGCGATCACCTCACCGGAAGAAATCAGCATCTGGTTGTAGGACGATGCGATCTTCATCCATGCGAACATCATGTTCATCGGGTTGTTCGACATTTGTCTGGTACTCCTCGTTATTTCGGTCTTCGACCTGGTGCTTGTTCATGGGGATTGCCCTTGGAGATTGCTCCTGTGGATAGCGGTATCCACGCTGAGCCCCGCCATGAAGCCATCGGGACTCAGAGTTAGAGCCACACTAAACTGGCCTGCGACCTGTGTCGGTGCGCTGGCCCACATTCACCAATCGGTTGTTTTCCGACCTTTCATGGTGGCTGGCCTTGTCAGATGACGTGAGCGCATCCGTAGCGAGGCAGATCAACTCGCTCAATGGATTCGGATAGTGATCAGAATGGGCATGGTGGCGGGGGCAGGGTGTTGATTGAATCTGGCTGACAACGGCAGCGATCCTTTATGATCGTGTTCATGTGCTGATCGTCTCGGATATGACCCATTGAATGTCGTGCGAGGAACACATTATGCCTCTGGAACTCTGGCTCTCCTTCTGCCTGGCCTCCCTCTTGATCATCGCGTCCCCCGGTCCGGCCGTAGCCCTGCTGGTCACCACCGGGGTCAACCGTGGGCGACGGGCGGCCCTGGCCATGCTTCCCGGCTTCTTCCTGGGTGACCTGCTGGCTATGATCCTATCGTTCGCCGGTGTCGGCGCACTTCTGATGGCTTCCGCCGAACTGTTCCAGATATTGAAGTGGCTCGGAGCGGCCTATCTGCTGTACCTGGGCATCAAGATGTGGCGCGAGGCCGGCCAGTTGGGCGATCTGGAGCCCACGGGCACGGATATTCGGCTCGGTACGGCCAAGGCGTTTCTCGTTACCGCGCTGAACCCGAAGAGCCTGGCCTTCTTCATGGCCTTCATGCCCCAGTTCGTGGCACCCAGCCAACCCTTGCTGCCGCAACTGGCGATCCTGTTCTCGACCTTCCTGGCCATCGGCGTGCTCAGCGACCTTGCCTTCACTTTCCTGGCGACCAGCGGTGGCCGAATGCTGAGCGCACGGCTGCGCCGTATCCTGCACCGTACCGGTGCCGGCAGCCTGATCGGTGCGAGCGCCCTGGTCGCCGCCATGCGGCGGCCTTGAAGGGTGCCGGATGCGCGGCTGTCGTAGGTTAGACATCAAGAAAGCGGGCGCCTCAAGGGCGCCCGCTTTCGTTATAGCCTCACCTTCAGAATCGGTCGACGCGGAACGGGGCCATATCCACCGCGGGCTCTTCGCCATCCATCATTTGCGCGAGCAGTTCGCCGGTGGCCGGGCCCAGAGTAAAGCCCTGATGGCCGTGGCCGAAGGCGAGCCACAGGCCTGCCTTATCGGGGGCCGGGCCGATCACCGGTTTCATGTCGGGCAGGCAGGGGCGTGCGCCTTTCCAGGGCTGGCTGTCGCGACGCTTGCCCAGCGGGAAGAGCTTGCGTGCTACCTTCTCGGCGGCGGCCAGCTGCTTGTACTGGGGCGGCGATTCCAGGTCGGCAAGCTCGGCGCCGGTGGTCAGGCGAATCCCGGCGCGCATCGGTTCGAGCAGGAAGCCCTTTTCGGCGTCCATCACCCAGTGGTTGAGCTTGGCTTCCCCTTCGGCGGAATAGTGCATGTGGTAGCCGCGCTTCACGAACAGCGGCACTTTCATGCCCAGCCTCCCCAGCAGTTCTCCGGCCCAGGGCCCCAGGGCCACCACCACCTCCTCTGCCTCCAGGGCTCCCTCGCTGGTCTTGACTCGCCAGCCGCCCTCACCCTGGGTCACGTCCTCGACGCTGGCCTGCATCACCCGGCCACCCTGTTCGGCAAAGCTGCGGGCGTAGGCCTGCACCAGGCCGCCCGGGTCCGAGACCATCCAGGGCTGCGTCCAGTGGATCGCCCCGATCAGCCCCTTGCCCAGATGCGGCTCCTTGGCGTAGAGCGCCTCGGCGTCCAGCACTTCATACTCGACCCCGAAGCGCTCGTGGTTCTCCCTGGCCGTTTCCTGGCGCTCTTCGAACTCCTTGCGGGTGCGGTAAAGCTCCAGCCAGCCGCCCTTGCGCACCAGCGCCTCGGCGCCAGCGGCCTCGATCATCGGCGCGTGGGCATCCTGGCAGCGCATGATCAGCGACGCCCACTCGTTTACGATGCGCTCGTAGCGCTTACCACTCGAGTTCAGCCAGTAGTCCAGCAGCGGGCCCGCCGCGCTCAGCATGCCGGTGGGGCGGTAGCGGATGTCCACCTGGCGGTTGGGCACCACTCGCAGCAGGGTACCGATATCGCGGGGGAAGGCGTAGGGGCGAACCGCCTCGCGCTGGATGATGCCGGCATTGCCGAAGGAGGTCTCGAGCCCCGGCTCGCGGCGGTCCACCAGGGTGACGTCATGACCGCGACGCACCAGATGCCAGGCCACTGAAACGCCGACCATGCCGGCACCAAGAACGATGATATTGCGGGCCATGAAGGACTCCTGCCGTTGTACACAGAAAGCTCCGCCGCGGGGCAGAGCCTGTCATGCGCGGAGTTTATCAGCACTTCCCAGAAAATCGGCTACCTGCTGAAAATTAAGATTAAGGCGCCATAATTTCGCTTTTAGGCAGAATATTTACCCGTGATAAGGAGGGTGAATAGAATCTTTGTTTGTAGCTGATCCTTGGGCCTGCTCGCGCCATTACCGGACAGTGTAGGCGCTACACTGAGGGCCGCCATGGTCCACTCAATCGCCCCCGACTGCCCACCGCTCGGTAATTATCATGGTGATCAAGGCTTGGCTTGCAGAAAGAATTACCGATCGGTAACTCGCTGTTTCACCTCTGCGCGAACTGGCTCGGCGGCTGTCCAACGTGCCGGCTGAAGGCAACGCTGAAGGCACTGCTGGAGCCGTACCCAACGCGTTCGGCCATCTCGGAAACCGCCAGGTCGCCGTTACGAAGCAGTTCCTTGGCGATCTCCATGCGCCACGCAAGCAGATACTCCATCGGCGCCATCCCGACCAGTCGCGTGAAGCGTTCAAAGAACGCAGAACGGGAAAGGGCGGCGATCTTGGCAAGCTGAACAACGGTCCAGGAGCGCTCGATGTGTTCGTGCATCTGCTTGAGGGCGCGTGACAGCCGCTCATCGCCCAGCCCTCGCAATAGCCCCGGCGGGGCGCTTCCGGTCGCGGCCGAGCGCATCGCTTCGACAAGCAGCAGCTCTACCAACCGGGAGAGCATGAACTCGCTGCCTGGCTTCTGGTCGCTGGCTTCCTCGCCCACCAACTGTACTAGCTGCGACAGACGCTTCGAACCCTGAACATGCACGACGATCGGCAGCAGGGAAACCAGCAGTCCCGGATTGGCGCAGTCGAACAAGAACGATCCTCCCAGTGAGCGCATGTCCGGCTGGCCTTCCTGCTCACCGTAGCGCAGCTCGGCAGTGTTACCCGCAACTCGATGGGGGTCCATATGGACCGGCGGCGCTGGCGTGAAGCTGGAAATCGTAAAGGCTGGCGTCGTGGGTAACAGGACGAAGTCGCCGGCACTGATGATGACTTGCTCGTGCCCGTCGACGCTCAGCAGGGCACTCCCTTCCAGCACGATACAAAAACTGGGGTGCCCGTATTCGGAATAGTGCACGGCCCAGCTTCCTTTGCCGCTGATGATATTGGCAAAGACGGCGCGAGGATGCAGGAGCCGGACTACTTCGGAAAGTGGGTCGCTCATCAGGACTCTCGCTAAATAAAATCGGACGATTCGTTATCGATCATCCAAGGATGCTCATCTATTGTTCTCTCCGAGTCAACTCACCCCTCGGAGATCAAAAATGAAGACGGTACTGATCACTGGCTGCTCCTCCGGCTACGGGCTGGAAACCGCTCGCTACTTCCTCGCTCAGGGCTGGAAGGTCATCGCCACGATGCGCACGCCGCGGGAGGAGCTGTTCACCGCCGATGAAAACCTCCGCGTTCTGGCGCTGGACGTCACTCAGCCAGACAGCATCACGCATGCCGTGGAGGCCGCCGGGCCTATCGACGTATTGGTGAACAATGCGGGAATCGGCTTGTTCGGTGCATTCGAAGCCACACCCATGGCTACCGTACGCGAGATCTTCGAAACCAATACCTTTGGTGTCATGGCCATGTGCCAGGCCGTCATCCCACAATTCCGTGCACGCCGGGCAGGCACCATCGTGAACGTCACCTCGAGCACGACGCTGGCCCCGTTCCCGCTGGTGGCAACCTATACGGCCAGCAAGGCGGCCATCGAAGGATTCACGGCCTCCCTGGAACACGAACTCAAGGCCTTCGACGTGCGGGCCAAGCTGGTGGAGCCCGGGTATGGTCCTTCGACGCGCTTTGCCGCCAACGGCCAGCAGCGCATGCAAGGGCTGATCCCTCCGGCTTACGAGGCATTCGCTCACCGCGTGTTCACCGGCTTCGCCGATGTCTCTGAGGTGACCCAGCCGGCTGACGTGGCCGAAGGTATCTGGCGAGCCGCCAACGACACCTCGGACCAACTGCGCTTCCCGGCTGGCGCTGACGCCATAGCTCTGGTGTAACAGCGCTGATGCAACAGCGTAGGCGATCAAGCAATACACTGAGACCAGACGACTTAGGGCCCGCAACGCGGGCCCTAATCGTTACCGGCGACTATCGCCGACTCAAGCGCCTGCTTGTTGCGCTTCGATTTTCTTCAAGCGCTCCTCGGCGCGCTTCACCGTTTTCATCTTTTCCGGCCGCTTCATCGCTTTCCACTGGCCTATCTCTTCCACGGTGCGGCCGCAGCCGATACACAGATCGCCTTTCAGTTGGCAAACCGAGACACAGGGGCTTTCAATCTTCTTCGCCATTCAATGCCTCGTTGCCTTGGCGCGTAGCCTGCGCTGCCAGTCGCCGCCGTGCTCCCGCTGGCACGCTTCCTCGCTATCGAAATCGAGATGCCGCGAGGCGTCGCCGGCATCGAGGCCGGCCTCGGTCAATGCCTCGGCGGTCAGTCCTTCCATGTGGCGGCGGGCATCGCCCTTGAGTGCATTCGCCAGGTTGGGATGGGTATCGAACACCCAGGTGACCACCAGGCTTTCGGGAAAGCGCTGGTAATCGACCTCATGGGTCAGCCAGCAAAAGCCGGGCAGCCGGGGCTTGGCCTGCTCGCAGGCGTGGGTCAGCGCAGCGGTCAGCCGTCGCTCCATCTTGCCGCGTTCTTTCTTGGCAATCATTCACTCTCCATACTGTTCAGCTTGCCACGATAGCGTTCGACACCATATACCGTGCAGCTTACGGCAAAAACTGGCGGATCAACTCTTTACGCTCCATCTCCAGGACCTCTCCCAACATCGGGTTCTCCCGGGCTCCCTCACTAGCCTGCCATTCCAGCAACAGCGCCTCGGCTTCGGGGGAGCCGGCTAGGCGGGCTGCCAGGATATGGTTGGCGTTCGGAGGAGATCCAGCACTTCGAGGTGCTGGCCTCGTGATCGGGCGCACCGGATCAAAACTGCCAATTGGCCGGGACCCAGGCATAGCCGGTGTCCGTCTTGAGCATTCGGCCAATGCCCGGGAAGGGAAAGTGGAAGCCGAGAACGGGGAGCCGGTCTGCCGCCGCCATATCGAAGATACGGCGGCGGGAGGCAAGGGCGGTGTCCCGACGCGCGGCCATGCGGGCCTTCCTCGAGTACATCCGCCATTGTGAATGGCCACCTGTCGGCAACTAGTTCCCGACAGGCTATCGGGTTACGCGCAGCGGCACGGCAAACGCATTCGCAAGCTGCCCATCCGCATCGAAGACGTTCTTTGAATGGAGCGGGGCGATAGTGCTTTGGGCGGTCGCGGATCACGCCATTATTGGGACCGCCAGCGGCGATGGCCGATGCTCCGCAGGCTTTCGACCGCGCAGCACATCACGCTTCGGCGGCGCCTGGAACAGGCGGCCGTAGTCGCGGGTGAACTGCGAGACGCTTTCGTAGCCCACCTCGAAGGCGGCGCTGGTCGCCGAGGCGCCTTCGTCGAGCATCAGCCGGCGCGCTTCGACCAGGCGCAGCCGCTTCTGGTATTGACCGGGCGTCAGCGAGGTCATGTGCTTGAAGTGCTTGTGAAACGAGGAGAGGCTCATGCCGGCTTCCGCGGCCAGCCGCTCCACGGATACGCGCGAGCGGTACTCGGCCCTGAGGATCGCAATGGCGGCGGCGAGGCGGCTCGCGTGGCTGTCCGGGTCTGCCAGGGCTCGCAAGGCGGTACTGTGGGGCCCCGAGAGGAGCCAGTAGTGCAGCTCCCGCATGATCCCCGGACTCAACAGCGGCGCCGCTTCGGGGCGGTCCAGCAGGTGCATCAGCCGCGATGCACAATTGAGCAGAGCGGCTTCGGTGTCTACGGCGAACAACGTAGGCATCTCGGAGGGGCGCCGTGGGCGAGGGCTGCCGATATGGGCGGTGAGTTCGCGCAGGGTCGCCATCTCCAGTTCGACCGCGATCGCCAGATAGGGCTCGTAGCGACTCGCTTGCACGACCCGCCCGATGACCGGCATGTCGGCACTCACGAGGACGGACTGGCCGGTAGAGAAAACCCGCTCCTCATTCCCTACGATCAAGCGCTTCGCCCCCTGCAGCACCAGACATATCAGCGGCTTGTAAACCGAATGCAGCTCGCCGGACGGTGCCTCGAGGCACATCATGCGTAACCCCGGCACCGGGGTGATCGCCATACCGTGGCTATTGGCGTGGCGGCTGGTATAAGCCAGAACAGCCTGTTTGAGCGAATCCATATGCTTCCTCCGCATTTCGACTTGAACGTAGCACGAGGGGCGGGTGCAGGCAGGGCTTTACTCCACCTGGCTTTTTGGCTGTTGCAATGCGTCCACGCTCCAAAGGCCTGGGCCGGCGGCGCTGATATAGAGGAAGATGAAGCAGTATAGCATTGCCGCTTCCCCGTGGTTGAGAACAGGGAAGAAGCCGTTCGGGCTGTGCGCGATAAAGTAGGCGAACGCCATTAAACCGGAAAGCAGGAAGGCCGTCGGACGCGAGAAGAGTCCGATTAGCAGGAAAAAGCCACCTACTACTTCCAGGAAGCCGGCGGTATAAAGCATAGGGTTGAGGGGATACTCGAAAGCTGCGGGCCAGCCAAAAAGCTTCATCGTTCCATGAGTCAGAAAAGACCCGGCCGCAAAGATTCGCAGTACGCTGAGAAGGTGCGGGGAGAGTATATCGAGGCGCTGTAGGCGCTGCATCGGTAGTGTTAGCATGTTTTCCTCGGTCTGTTCTGGTGATTATGGAGCCGGGCTATCGGAAGCCTACGGCGACAACGAGGAGAGTAGGGCGTGGTTGTCCCCACGGTATGCCAGAGACTCAATAGTTTGTCGCAAAATGTCCCAATGAGACTAAATCGAAGTAAACAGTGCTGCCCTGGCAGTAGGAATCCGCCTAATGTTGTGAACATTTGGTGGCCATGAGGGCGCCGAGCTATTTCGGTAAGCGAGTTATTTCGTAATGTGGGTATTCTGCGCGGGGCGTGACGCTTTCTTGAACCTCCAGATGCGCTCCTTTCGCGCTGGCGCCGCGTCTACACTGCCTTCTCTGGGCAGCGAGATGATGGCTTGCATACCGGCTTCGCCGTTGGAAAACGAAATATCTCCCCCATGCTGCCGCGCGACCGCGCGCACTATAGAGAGGCCAAGCCCGATACCGCCGGTCTGTCTGTTTCGCGACGTCTCGAGCCGGACAAAGGGCGCAAACACTCTCTCTTTCATGTCCTCCGGGATCCCGGGCCCCCGGTCTTCCACGACGATATCGACAGTCGATGCGGTGCAACGGAGAGACACTTTCGCCTCTCCCCCATAACGCACTGCGTTCTCGACCAGGTTTCTTATCGCGCGGCGGAGGCTATCGGGTCGACAACGGTATTTCATCTTCACACCTTCGACATGCGTGACCGGATGCCCCAGGTCGGATTGGTCGTCACAGATGCTCCCGACAAGCGCTTCCAGGTCGATGGCGCGCGTCTCCTCCTTGATGGATTCTCCACGTGCGAATGAAATGGCGGCTTCCGTCATCGACTGGAGCTCATCGATCGTCTCTATCATCTTGCGCTGGATATCTTTGTCGCTGACGAACTCGGCTCTTAGCCGAAGCGAAGTCAGCGGCGTCCGCAAGTCATGGCTAATCGCTGCCAGCATCTTCGTACGATCCTCGACGAAACGATGCAGGCGGCTTTGCATCTTGTTGAAGGATTGAGCCGTTCGCTTGATCTCTTCCGGCCCTTCTTCCACCAGTGGCGGCAAATTTTGTCCTCGGCCCAAGGCTTCGGCGGAAGTTGCCAGGTTTCGTAGTGGCTGCGCGATGCGCCTCGCGATAAAAACGCCGATCAGGGCGAGCATGAGGGCGGTAAGCCCAAGCGACATCAATGGGCCTGACGTCCATAAGCTTCCTTTGTCGTGCTGGTAAAAGGCAGCGTTCAACCAGCGCCCGTCATCAAGTTGCGTCGTGTACCCAAACCCCAGGCTGCCTGAAAAGCGGAGCGTCTTTGCTGGCTGCGACAGCATCCATAAATAGTCCGTCGGCGTCCACCAAGGGTCATCTGCGTTTGCCGTGGCCACATCGTCGGCGCTCGGCAATTTCGGGCGGGAAGACCCGGCCCATCCGAAGGTTCCATTGCGATCGACGGAACTGTCCAGCGGCCGGGAAAGCTGGGAAAGGGCCTGCAACCTCCAGTCATTCGGGTCCGTGGGCTCGCTGTCGGTCAACCAGTATCGCAAATAGCTGCCTTCACTCGCACGCAGCGCTTGCTCTCTCAATGGCGGGGGTAGCGATTCCATCAGGCGGGTCACCGATGAGGCACGGCTGATGAATTCGGCTTTCACCCCGGCGTCGAATTTCTTGGTGTATTCATCCGAGGAAATGAGAAAAGTGATTGCCTGTGAGACGATCAACGCCGCGAGCATCAGCCCGATGAATCGTATGGCCAGGCTCCTGCGCCAAACACGAGTCATTCGAATGCGACCTCGGCACATAGGCTGTAGCCGCCACCCCAGTGCGTCTTGATGATTGATGGATTCTTGGGGTTATCCTCGATCTTCTTCCGCAGGCGGCTGACCTGGTTGTCAATGCTGCGGTCGAAGATATCGGCTGTCCTCCCTACCGTCAGATCAAGGAGCTGTTCCCGGCTGAGTATCAAGCCAGGCCGCTCGATGAAGACCTTGAGAAGGCGAAATTCCGCGGTGCTGAGCGGAATGCCCACGCCGTCGTCACCGAAGATTTCCTGGCGACCCAGATCGACCCGCCAGTGGCCGATGCGGACTATCCTGCGATCGAGAGATGTGCGTGCCGGAGCGGAACTCGAGGCGCGACGAAGCACGGCTCTAATCCGAGCAAGAAGTTCGCGCGGGTTGAAGGGTTTTACCAAATAATCGTCCGCACCGAGTTCGAGGCCGACGATACGATCCGTGTCTTCGGCCATCGCTGTCAGAAAGATAATGGGGATATCTCCAGTAGCCCGAACCTGCCTGCACAACGAGATGCCGTCTTCGCCGGGCATCATGATATCGAGGATGATCAGATCGACCGTCTGCCGTTCTAGGACTCGTCGCAGGGTCGCGCCACCTTCCGCGACGCTGACCTTGTAGCCATGGTGTTCGAGATACTCCCGAACCAGGTCCCGAATATCGTTGTGATCGTCTACGACGACTACATGTGTGGCGTCTTGCATTACCCTGACCTCCGCCGTAAAGCTGGCACTCTCCTCAGTCGAGACTCTGGCCTGTGCTCTTGGCTAGCTCATCTTAGAGTTGCGAAGCCCCGGGAGTGATCCCCGTAGATTGGTCTTCGCTAACCCCAGCGTCAACTTGATCGTTGATGGGACTCTCGTCGCCCCACTCTGCGCCGCAGGGCCAGTCGCGGCATGGAGTATCGGGAGCACGCCGATCACGGCTGTCTTGAAGCGTTCCGGATGAGACGCGATGCGGAGTATCACTAATACAATGAATTTGTCGCGCAAGTGTGCCGCGCTGGTACCGAATTGTGACAAGTAACAGATTGACGCCGCTTCGATTTAGAACACTCGTCAGCCCGGCAGAATCAGGCAAGTTTTACGTAGTGGGTGGCAAGAACTCTCCAGGCCGAATAGTTAACAGTGAAATACCGAAAGGGCATCCCGTCACGTAATCGTGGCCAGCCGAGGAGAAGCACTCATGACAGCATTCACGCTCAACGGGCGCGAGGTCGAGGTCACCGCCGAGCCGTCTACGCCATTGCTCTGGGTGATCCGCGAGCAACTGAAGCTCACCGGTACCAAGTACGGCTGCGGCGTCGCGCAGTGCGGTGCCTGCACGCTGCATGTCGATGACGAGCCGGTGCGTGCCTGCGTCTTCCCGTTATCCGCCGCCGAAGGCAGGTCCGTCACGACCATCGAGGGGCTATCCGAGGATGGCTCGCATCCCGTCCAGCAGGCCTGGGTGGAGCTGGACGTACCGCAGTGCGGCTACTGCCAGTCGGGGCAGATCATGAGCGCAGCTGCACTGCTGGCGCGCAATCCAAGCCCCTCCGACGAGGAGATCGATGAGGCGATGCGCGGCAATCTGTGTCGCTGCGGCACCTACGTGCGCATCCGGGCGGCTATTCACCAGGCCGCCGAGGCCTGACGAGATCCGCTTCCTTCACCCTTATTCGTCCATCACGGTTACCCGAGGCGTAGGTAGAACGATGAAACTACAAGATTTCTCCCTTACCCGTCGATCCTTCCTGGCAGGCGCTGCCGCAGCCGGCGTCGCCCTCGTCGTTCCCCTTCGGCTGCCGTCGGCATGGGCGCAGCAGCAGGAAGCTTCCCACACGTTGCAAGCCTATATCCGCATCGACACGAGCGGTCAGGTGACCTTCCTGCTCCCCACCAGCGAAATGGGGCAGGGGACTCACACGGGGCAGGCCCAGATTCTGGCCGATGAGCTGGGTGCCGACTGGTCGAGCATCGTGGTGGGCATGCCGAACCAGCCGACGCCCGACTACCGGATCCCATTCATCGGCCAGATGCGCTCCGTGGGTTCGTTCGGTATCCGCTTCTGGCACGACCCGTTGCGCCTCGCGGCCGCCCAGGCGCGGGAAATGCTGACCCAGGCGGCGGCCGAGCGCCTCGATGTAGCGCCTGCGGCGCTTCATGCCGAGAATGGCTTCATCGTGCATTCCGACAGCGGCCAGAGGATCCCCTTCGGTGAGCTGGTGGAAGATGCCTCGACGCTGCCTGTGCCGGAGGAGCCGATCCTGCGCCCCGACGACCAGCGAACGCTGAGCGGAAGCAGGGTGCCACGCCTCGATACACCGGAGAAGGTGACGGGAAAGGCCGTCTACGCGGTGGACGTCGAGCGCGAAGGCATGCTGTATGGCGCCGTGCGACTCGCCCCGGTCTATTCCGCCGACGTCGATTCGTTCGACGAGGGCAGCGTTTCGGAAATGCCGGGCGTGGTGGCGGTGGTTCGCGTACCGCGCGGCGCGGTGGTCGTGGCCGACTCCTGGTGGCAGGCCAAGCAGGCAGCCGATGCCCTGGAGATCACTTTCACCCGGACGCCGGCGGACACGCTCTCTACGGATGAAATCGACAGGCTGTTTCGCGAGGGCCTGGAGCGAGCCGATGTACCGGTCACGACGCTGCGTGGCGACGCCGAGGCGACGTTGTCGAACGACGGCGAGGTCGTCGAAGCCGAGTACTCGGTGCCGCTTCTCACCCACATGAGCATGGAGCCGATCAATTGCACCGCCGAATCCACCGAGGAACGGACGGAGCTGTGGATCGGTACCCAGGGCCAGGACGTCGTCCGCATGACGCTCGAGAACGCGCTGCAGGTGCAGGCCGACCAGTTCTTCATCAACACCACCTACCTGGGAGGAGGCTTCGGCCGCAAGACCCATGGCGAGATCGCCCTTCAGGCAGCGCTGGCCAGCCGCGCCGTCGGTGGACGGCCGGTCAAGGTGCTGTGGGCGCGTGAGGACGACGTTCGGCAGGGCCAGTACCGCCAGACGATGAGGTGCCGCTTTCGGGCGGTTCTGGACGAAGCCGGCAACATCACCGGCATGCGCATCCGCGTCGCCGGGCCTCAGATGGGCCGCGAATACGGTATCGATCCCGAGCAGCGGGCGCAGGCGACGGGCAACCTCGCCAACTTCGACCCGTTCTCGCTCGGTGGGCTGTCGGACATGCACTACGTCATCCCGAACTTCGTCGTCGACCACGCGGTGGTCGATCTGCCGATTCCGCTCTGCCCCTGGCGTTCGATCGCCCACTCCTTCAACGGCTTCTTCTTCGAGAGCTTCATGGACGAGTGCGCCGCGGCAGCGGGCCGCGATCCGCTGGAGTTTCGCCGCAGCCACAGCGAAGGTGAGGAGAGGATGCTCGCCGTTCTCGACCGGGTGGCCGAGATGTCGCGATGGGACGAGCCGGCGCCGGAGGGAATCGCTCGCGGCCTGGCCGTGGTCGAGAGTTACGGGTCCTATGTCGCCCAGGTGGTCGAGGCTCGCGTCGACGACGATGGCATCAATGTGGAGCGAGTCCATGTGGCCATCGACTGCGGACGTGCGATCAATCCCGACCAGGTGGAGGCGCAGATGCAGGGTGCCGTCATCGATGCGCTCGGCGTGGCGTTGAGGCAGAAGGTCACGATTCGAGACGGCCGCGCCGAACAGTCGAACTTCCATGACTATCCGCTGCTGCGCATCGGGGAGGCGCCGTCGGTGGCGGTGAGCATCGTCGAGATCGGCTCTCCGTTGGGCGGTGTCGGTGAGCCGGGTATTCCCCCGCTTGCGCCTGCGCTGGCCAATGCGCTGTACGCCGCCACGCAGCAACGGATTCGCCATTTGCCGCTGACCGATCACGTCCAGGTCTAGCAGGCGAAGACAGACCGTCGAGGCCCGCCCGCTATGTATCTTCAACCTATGTATCTCCAAACTAGGTATCTGGAACACGCGCAGGACGTCCTTGGACAGTGGCTCGCCTGGCGCCGGGCGGGTGAGGTCGCACTCGTCGTCGTGACGACAACGCAGGGCGGCGGCGTGCGTGCGCCGGGTGCCCTGATGGCCGTGTCTGCAGCGGGCGATAGTTGCGGTTATCTCTCGGGCGGATGCATCGATGCTGATGTGGTGAATCATGCTCGGCAGGCGCTTCGCTCGGGGCGGATCGCGCGCCTGAGATACGGCAATGGCTCGCCCTTCATCGACATGCCTCTGCCTTGCGGCGGTGCCATCGAGGTTTGCGTCCTTCCCGATGCAGAAGCCGGAGTACTGCGGGTGTGCCGTGATCGGCTCGCCGCGCGCCAGCCGGTGACGCTCACTCTTGCGGAGTCTGGTGCTCTCGGGGTGGGGTATCCATCAGTTCCTGGCGCGTTGTCCTTCCGGTACACGCCGAAGCTTCGCCTGCGCATCGCCGGGCGCGGGGCCGACAGCCTGGCGCTTGCCCGCCTTGCCATGGCAAGCGGTATCCCCACCGAGCTGCAGCTTCGCGAGGGTGACGAAGCCCAGGAGGCTCGGCGCCTGGGAATCGATAGCGTCACGCATCTGACGCTCCCCTCGACGCTGCCGACTCTGGACGACGACCCCTGGACGGCTTTCCTCCTTGCCTTTCATGACGTCGATTGGGAGGCAGCGCTCCTTGCCCAGGCCCTGAAAGGCTCCGCCTTCTATATCGGCGCGGTTGGCAGCAGGACGACTCATGCCCGGCGCTGCGAGAGGCTTCGTGCGGCCGGCATCACCGAGGGCCAGATCGGGCGCATCCATGGCCCCGTCGGCCTGATCCCATCCATGCGCGAGGCATCGACGCTTGCCGTGTCCATACTCGCGGAGATCGTCGAAGCCTATCAGCGCAAGGTAGTCGCCGATTCGGCGCTCGACATCGATACGCGTAAAGACCTGGCGCAGCCACAGGCTGAATCGGCCCCATTTGCCGAAACGACTTGAATGGGTAATGGAGATTAGGCCTGAACGACAAATGATCCATTGGGGTAATAATTGCAGATGAACTCCACAAAGGCCCGGACCTTGGGGCTCTGCAAGCGTCGAGACGTGTGCAGAACCCATAGTTCGACCTCGTCGCCGGCCATGCCCCAGGACACCAGTTCGCCTGTTTCAAGAAGGCTGCCGATGATGGACTGCGGCAGCATGGCCGCCCCCGCGCCGGCGATAACGGCATCGCGGACCGTCAGGAGCGAGGACAGCCGTAGCACGGGCTGTGGTTCGACAATGAGTTGTCTATCGCGGACGGACCAGACCTCACCGTCGCGATAGGTCGGCATCACGACGGCCGGTACTGGAACAGGCTTCTCTCTGCACCCCTTCGGCATTGGAACAGTGGGGGAAGCGACGAGGACCAACCGGTCCCGGGCGAAACACCTGCCGACGAGTACGCTGTCCTTGCGGGGATTGATGCGGATGGCGACGTCGAAGTGCTCGTCGATGAGGTTGGCGACACGGTCCTCGGACACGACTTCGATCTGAACTTCGGGATGGACCGCCTGGAACGCGGCGGCAAGCCGTCCCAGCGCCACTTGCGAGAACAGCAACGGTGCCGCGATGCGCAGGCGGCCTCTGGGCGCCACAAGCCCATCGCGTGCCGCCGCTACGGCTTCGGCAACCTCGCGCATCGGCCCTTCGATTCTGGCCAGCAGCAATTGCCCGGCTTCAGTCAGTTCCAGGCTGCGCTCACCTCGTTCGATGAGCCGAACGCCCAGCGCTTCTTCGAGATCGGCGACGCGGCGCGACAGGGTCGCCTTGGACCTGCCGCTGGCGCGACTGGCTCTTCCAAAGCCGCTGTGAACGGCCACCAGTTGGAAATCATTCAGAGCGTTTAGGTCCATGATGTCTCATATTTGGTACGAACTGTCTCTATTTTAGTGTCTTTGTTTTGAATATGAAACTCTCTATTGTTCATTTCGTAGGCAACCAGTAAACAACCCAACCCAAGGAAATCATCATGACCATTCTCGTTACCGGCGCCACCGGCACTGTCGGCCGCCAAGTTGTCGAACAACTCGTCAAGCGCGATGCCGATGTCCGCGCGCTCGTTCGCGATACCTCGAAGGCCAACTTCCCGGCCAGCGTCCGTGTCGTCCAGGGTGATCTGCTCGACGTGGACTCGCTGCGCAGCGCCTACGATGGCGTTTCGACGCTCTTCCTGCTCAACGCGGTGGTGGCCGATGAGTACACCCAGGCGCTGATCGCGCTCAACGTCGCCCGGGAGGCCAGTATCAAGCGAATCGTCTACCTGTCGGTAATCCACGGCGACCGCTACGTGAACGTGCCGCACTTTGCGGGCAAGTACGGCGTGGAGCGCATGATCGAGCAGATGGGCCTCAACGCCACGATCCTGCGTCCCGCCTACTTCATGGACAACGACCTCACCATCAAGGACGTGGTGACCGGATACGGCATCTATCCGATGCCGATCGGCAACAAGGGCCTGGCGATGGTCGACACTCGCGACATTGGCGAGGTTGCGGCCATCGAACTCCTGCGCCGCGAGCAGTCGGCCGTGCCGCTTCCGATCGAGCGGATCAACCTGGTCGGCCCAGACACGCTGACCGGCCCGGATGTCGCCGCAATCTGGACCGACGTACTGGGTCGCAAGATCGACTATCCAGGCGATGACACTGCCGCGTTCGAGCAGAGCCTGCGGCAGTTCATGCCAAGCTGGATGGCCTTCGACATGCGCCTGATGAGCGAGCGTTTCATCACGGAGGGAATGGTCCCCGAAGCCGGCGACGTCGAACGGCTGACAACGCTCCTGGGTCGCCCGCTTCGTTCCTATCGCGAATTCGCCACCGACGCCGTGGCCTCGGCCTGAGGCCGGCGTCACGCCGACTTCACCCTAACAAGGACCCCATCGGAGGTGGTGCTGGAGTTCTATCGCGATCTGACCGAGTACGCCGGCTACGAGCTGGAGACTGCCGGGGTGCTCAAGGGGCAGGAAGTCTTGGGAGTTGGCTCGCAGCGGGTTGGGCACGGCCCAGGGCTCTGCCTGGAGCGATTCAGTCCGGTAATGCGTCTTTCAGAAGCCTTACCGGGGGATCGGAACGATCGAAAAGCATTTGCGTAAGTTCTCAGTAAGTGTGCGGCTGCGACAGTGGACACTCTTTCCACCCAACGTCGACTGAAGGGCCTCTGGTCTTTCGGGAATTCGCGCATGATCTATCGACTCCTGCACCGGTGGCGCTGGCTTGGCGCCTGGACCCTGGCCAACCTGCTGATTGCCTGGATGATCTCGCTGCGCTATGTCGCCTACATCCAGCCCGAGGGGGCCGAGCAGTGGAGCTACCTGCTGATGGTTTTCCTCGGCCATCTCTCGCTGCTGGTATGGCTGGGAGCTTTGCCGATGTTCCTGCTGGCCACGCTTTTGCGCGGCATCGGGCTATGGCTGATAACCACCCTGTGGGCGAGTGGCCTGCAGCTGCTGCTGCTGCTTGATACCTTCGTCTACGCTCAGTATCGCTTCCACCTGAGCGGCTTCATCCTCGACCTGCTGCTCAACGCCGGGGGAGACGTGTTCAGCTTCTCATGGGTCGCCTGGGCACTGGCCGTCGGTGGCGTGCTGGGCATGTTGGCGGTGCAGGGCGGTCTCGGGCTGCTGTTCAAGCGACGTCCACCTTCACGGCCTGTGGGCGCAATGCTGGTAGTGAGCTTGTTGGCCCTGCTGTGGGTGCACGGTTGGCATGCCTGGGCGGATGCCCACTACGACCGCGATATCACCCGCATGACGCGTCATGTGCCGCTCTTCTATCCGGCCACCGCCAAGCGCTTCTTCGTCAAGCAGGGGTGGGTCGACCCCCAGGCGGTGCGCGATCGGGTGGGTCTCGAGGCGACGAAGGGCGAGGCGCAGGACCTGGTCTACCCCTCCGCGCCGCTGCGCTGCTCGCCGTCGGTGTCTTCCGACAACCTGCTGCTGGTGGTGCTGGATACCCTGCGTCACGACATGCTCACTCCTGAAGTGATGCCGAATCTTTACCGGTACGCCAATCAACCCGGTTGGTTCAGGGCGCGTGAGCATATCAGTGGTGGCAACTCCACCAAGGCCGGCATCTTCAGCCTCTTCTATGGCCTGCCAGTCACCTACTGGGATGCATTTACTACCAGCCAGACGCCCCCGGTGCTGATGGAGCGATTCGAGGCTGCCGATTACCGCTTTCAGGTTCTCTCTTCGGCGACGCTGGTGAGCCCTGCCTTTGACCGTAACGTTTTTGCCGGCCTCAAGGATGTCTCGCTGGAGCCAGCACAGGGCGAGCCCTGGGAGCGAGACCAGCAGATCACCGATGACTGGCTAGCCTGGATGGACAAAGAAGATGCAAAGTCAGATGAGCGGCCGTTCTTTGGTTTCCTGTTCTATGACGCCGTGCACGGCTACAGCCATCCGCCAGACTTCCCGCGGTTCACGCCCTACTGGGAGCATATCAACCACGTGAGCCTGGGGCCTGACTTTGATCCCGAACCTTACTGGAACCGCTATCGCACGGCGGTGCGCTATGTAGACCAGCAATTGGGACGCGTACTCGATGACCTGGAGCGCCGTGGGCGGCTTGAGGATACGGCGGTAGTGATTACTTCCGACCACGGTGAGTCCTTCAACGAACATGGCAAGAACTACTGGGGACATGGCAGCAACTATACGCTGGAACAGGTCCAGGTCCCGCTGGTAATGCATTTGCCGGGACGGTCCGGCGGTGCGCTGGAGCGGCGAACGCACCACGCCGATATCGCACCGACGCTGCTCGAGGAACTGCTCGACTGTGAATCGGCTCCTCAACATTACACCCTGGGGCAAAGCCTGTTGGACGTCGAACCCCATCGCGACTGGATGCTTTCAGGCAGCTACATGGGTTATGGCATCCTGATGCCCGACTATCAGGTGGCCGTGCACCCCACAGGGGCCTTTGAAGTCTATGACTACCGCATGAGCGAACTCGACGATATCGAGCTCCAGGCCCGGGTGTCGAACGAGGTACTCAGGGCACTGTCGAGGTTCTATCGCTAAGACACCTCAATGCCTATAACCATCTGTTGAACAGGCCAATGGGGAACCCGACAAGGTGCAGGTCTTCGACCCCGAACTCGGTGCGGCGTTGAAGGCTCGGCGGTTTCAATGAGGCGTGTGGGTCAATCGTCCAAAGCGTCTGGTGGTCCACTGCACGGTGTCGTCCACGTAGCTGTACACCACCGGAATCACGAGCAGGCTCAGCAGAGTTGAGGTGAGCAGCCCGCCGATCACGACGATGGCCATCGGTGCGCGGAAGCTGGGGTCGGCGCCCCAGCCGAGCGCGATCGGCAGCATGCCGGCACCCATGGCGATGGTCGTCATCACGATCGGGCGGGCGCGCTTGCGGCAGGCGTCGATGATCGCGTCCCGGCGCTCCAGGCCATGATCGCGGCGGGCGATGATGATGTAGTCGATCAGCAGGATCGAGTTCTTGGTCGCAATGCCCATCAGCATGATCAGCCCGATCATCGAGGGCATCGACAGCGCCGAGCCCGTGACGAACAGCGCCAGGAAGGCGCCCGGGACCGAGAATACCAGCGCGGCCAGAATGGTCGCCGGCTGCACGAAGTCCCTCAGTAGCAGCACCAGCACCATGTAGATGCACAGCACGCCGGTCAGCATCGCCAGGCCGAAGCCGGACGCGAGCTCGCCCATATCTTCGGCGTCACCGCTCGATGCCCGCGTCACCCCCGGCGGTAGTATCTGAAGGCTGGGCAGCGCGAGTACCGCCTGTTCCACCTCACCCAGCTCCCGGCCGTTCAATTCGACCTCGAAGTTGATGTTGCGCATGCGGTCGTATCGCGTGATCTGCGAAGGGCCGCTGCCGATCTCGAGGGTGGCGACGTTCTCAAGCGGTACCGCTCCTCGCGCACCGGGTACCGGGAGCTGCTTGAGCGTCTGAAGATCCTCGCGGGCGGCATCGGCGAGCCTGACGACGATGGGCACCTGGCGCTCGCTCAGGTTGAGCTTGGCGAGATCCTGGTCGTAGTCGCCCAGCGTGGCGACGCGTAGCGTTTCGGCGATCGCCGCCGTGGTGACACCCAGGTCTGCGGCGCTCGCGAAATCGGGCCGCACGACCAGTTCGGGGCTTGCCAGGCCCGCGCTCGAGATGACCGCGCCGATGCCGGGAATCGTACGCAATTCGCGCTCCACCCGCTGCGCATGCTGCGCGAGTACCCGGCTGTCTTCTCCGGCGAGTACCAGCACATAGTTCTCGCTCGAGTCGCCCTCGCCAACGCTCACGCGCACGCCGGGCAGCGCTGAAAGTCCATCGCGGAACTGCGCCTCGATCGCCTGTCTTTTCAAGCCCGGTCGGTCGTCGCGGTGGGTCAGGTTTATCGTCAGCACGGCGGTGCGGACGTCAGCGCCGGAAGTGCTCACCGACTCGGTCGGATCGTCGCCTGAGTTGCCCGCGCCGATCGCCGTGTAGACCATTTTCACGTGCTCGTAGTGCTGGAGAATGCTCCGAGCCCGCTCGGCGAGCGAGAGCGTGTCGTGCAGCTTGCTACCGGGCGGCAGCGTGAGGGTCACCTGGGTTTGAGAGTTGTCATCCGCGGGAATGAAGGCACCGGGAAGCGTCGTAGCGAGCGCCAGTCCGCCGACAAAGAAAGCCGAGGAGCCGACGATCACCAGCAGGCGATGGCGCAGGCACCAGCGTGCGCCCGCCAGGTAGACACTCATCCAGCGCGGCTCGCGCTTGGCATGCGATTTCGGCGCACGCAGCAGGTAGGCCGCCATCATCGGCGTCAGAAGACGTGCGACGACCAGCGAGAAGAACACCGCGGTCGCCGCCGTCCAGCCGAACTGCACGAAGAATTTGCCGACGATGCCGCTCATGAACGCCGTCGGCAGGAACACCGCGATCAACGCAAAGGTGGTCGCGACGACCGCCAGGCCTATCTCGGCGGCGGCTTCCATCGCCGCCTGGTAGGGCTTCTTGCCCATCAGCAGGTGGCGCTCGATGTTCTCGACCTCGACAATGGCATCGTCGACCAGAATGCCGATCACCAGTGACAGCGATAGCAGAGTCACGATGTTGATCGTGAAACCCATCAGGTACATCGCCGCGAAGGTGGAGATCGCCGACAGCGGCAACGCGACCGCCGCCACGAAGGTCGCCCGCCAATCGCGCAGGAAGAGGAACACCACCAGCACCGCCAGCGCCGCCCCCTCGTAGAGCAGCCACATCGAGCCCTGGTAGTTCTCAACGACGGGATCGACGAGGTTGAGCGCCTCGGTGACGGTAATGTCGGGATGCTCTGCCTTCAACGCATCGAGCGCGGCGCGCCCCCCTTCGGCGACCTCGATCTCGCCGAAACCCCGCGCACGCGCGATTTCGAAGCCGACCACCGGTTCGCCATTCAGGAGCGCGGCCGAGCGTGGTTCGGCAACCGTGTCGGAGACGGCGGCCACCCGGCCGAGCTTGATGCTTCGGCCGTCGCCCAGGGTGATTTCGAGATCGGCCAGCTGCTCGGCGGTCTGCACGGTGGCGATCGTGCGTACGAAGTGTTCGGTACCGCCAAGGTCGACACGCCCGCCCGACGCCTCCTGCTGCACCTGGCTCAGCTGTTGCGAGATGTCCACCGCCGTCGCATCCAGCGCGAACAGCCGCGCCGGATCGAGATCGACATGCACCTCGCGGGTGACGCCGCCGACTCGCGAGACGGCGCCAACGCCGGGGACCGCGAGCAGGGTCCGGCTGACCTTGTCGTCGACGAACCACGATAGCGCCTCGTCGTCCATGCGCGACGAGGCGACCGTATAGGTCAGGATCGGGCTGCCGGAGAATTCCACCTTCTCGATCACCGGGTCGCGCAGGTCGGCCGGAAGGTCGGCGCGTACGCGAGCGACGGCGTCGCGCACGTCGTCGAGAGCCTCCTGCAGCGGCTTCTCGAGGCGAAACTCGACCGTGACGATCGCGTTGCCGTCGGTCAGGGTGCTGGTGATGTGATCGACACCCTGCATCGTCGCGATCGAATCCTCGATCCTGCGCACCACATCGGTTTCGAGCTGCGCGGGCGAGGCGCCGGGTAGCGAAACCGTTACGCTGACTGCGGGTATCTCGACGTCGGGGAATTCCTGGATCTTCATCGTCCTGAAGGCCATCAGGCCCGCGAGCGTGAGCACGATGAACAGCAGCACGACCGGGGTGGGGTTGCGGATCGACCAGGCGGAAACGTTGAGGTTCATGGTGTTTCCTCTGCTCGGTTCATGGCATCCAACGATGATGGATCCTCGACCACACGAACCAGATCGCCATCGCCGAGGAAGGCGCCTCCGGAGGCGACCACCGGTGCCGACGCCCCGATGCCACCAGCGATCTCGATGTGCTCTCCCACACGCTGGCCAGTCGTCACCTTGGTCTGTACGACCCGGGAGTCCGGGCCGAGACGCATCACGTAGCTGAATCCGTCGCGCAGCAGTACCGCGCTCTGCGGCAGGGTCATGGCCCGGCGTGTGCCGAGCTCGAACTCACCGCGTGCGAACATGCCCGCCCGAGCGATGTTGCTTGCCGGTAGATCGACATAGACCGTGCCATTTCGGGTGGATACGTCCACGAGCGGAGCGATCGTGCGTACACGCCCCTCCAACTCGCCGCCTCCCGGCAGGGTGAGCCTGGCGATCTGTCCGAGTTGCAGCTTGGCGAGGTCGGACGCCGCGACTTCCGCACGCCATTCGAGCCGGCCACCCCGGATCAGTCGGAACAGTTCCTGACCGGCGGGAAGCACTGCACCGACCGTGGCACTGCGGGACGAAATCACGCCATCGTCGGGGGCGTGCACCTGGGTCTGGGCCAGGCGGAGTTGTTGCACGCGCTCGACGGCTTGCGTCGCTTCCAGGCGTGCACGCGCCGTGCGTGCCGACGTGCTGTACTGGAGAATCTGTTGGGTCGCCATCGCGCCTGTTTCTCGTAACTCGTGGGCGCGCTGCGCGTTGTCCTCGGCTTCGGCGAGTGCCGCCTCGGCCTCGGCGACGGCGGCGCGGCTCTGTGCCAGTTCGGCGTTCACCGTATCGGACGCGAACGTGGCGAGTACCTGGCCGCGCTGCACGACGTCGCCCACGTTGACCTCGACGCTGGCCAGGCGCAGGCCGTTTGCCTCGGTGCCGATGCTGGCTTCCTGCCAAGCCATGACGTCCCCGTTCGCGGCTATTGTGAGGGGCAGCATGGTGGGTTGTAGTGTCGTGACGGCCACGCTCAGCGCGGGTTGGGCGACCGCTGGGGTGTCACTGTCCGAGGCGCTGCTGGAGGTTTGCAGGAGCCAGGCGACCGTCACGGTGAAGCCCACCGCAACGACCGTGGCGGCCGCGAGTGAACGTAATTTATTCATTATCGTGATCCTTGTTTTCGTCAGCGGGCCAGCCGCCGCCTAGCGCGCGGTACAATCGGATCCAGGCAGTGATTCGCTCACGCTGCAGTTCGATCACGGCGCTCTGGGCGGCGACCATGCTGCGGCGTGCATCCTCGAGCTCGAACAGGCTGGCGGTGCCGATGCGGTAGCTGGCTTCGGTGGCCTGGTAGGAGCGTTCGAATCCGTCAGCGGCGATGGCCGCGTCCTCGCTGCGTTTCGCCGTGCTGTCCAGCGTGACCAGCGCGTCCTCGACATCACGGATCGCTTCACGCAGGCGGGCGGCATAGACGGTGGTGGCGGCCTCGTAGCGAGCGCGTGCCGCTTCCGCATTGGCGCGTCGCGTCCCGCCATCGAACAGCGGCAGCGTTACCGTCAGGGGCCCGATACTCCACACGCTGCCATTGGTGCTGATGCCCCCACTGGAGATGCGTGTCGTGCCGATGCTGCCGGCCAGCCCGATGCGGGGCCAGCGCTGCGCCCGCGCCTGATCCGAATCGGCGCTCGCCGCCACCACGTCACGCGCTGCCGCGTGAATGTCGGGGCGCTGTGCCAGCACCTCGGCCGGCATCGCCGTGACACTGAGCTCGGCCGGCCGTGGCAGCCGGCCGTTTGTGGTGGCCAGTTCTCGGCGCAGCGCCGCTTCGTCTTGGGCCGCAAGGGCACTCAATGCCTTGACCAGGAGTTCGCATTGCGTCCGCTGCTCGATCAGCGTTACGTTGCCTTGCGCCGCGCTGGCATTCGCCAGGTCCGCCTCTGCCGGGGGGCGGAAGCCCTTGTCCGCAGTCAGGCGGGTGACCTGCGCCGTCTGAACTCGCGATTGGGTATCGATTTCGGCCTGCTGGGCCAAGGCCTCGCAGGCGCGTAGCTCGACATAGGTCGTCGCGATTTCGGCAGCGACCGAAACCCGGGCGTCGTGCCAATCGGCCTGGCTGGACTCGAGCCGGGCTTGCGCGGCGTTGACGCCGGCACGGCCTGCGCCGAACAGGTCCAGTTCCCAGCCGAGCTGCAAGCCTGCCGATGTTTCGGTGCCGACCGGCGTGTCCAGATCCGTTCGTCCCCGGCTCGCGCTGGCGCTGGCATCCAGCGAGGGCAGCAGGGCGGCGCTCTGCGCCACGCGTGCGGCCTGGGCATCGGCGATGCGAGCGGCTGCCTGCGCCACTGTCGGGCTGACCTGCTGACCGGCCTCGATGAGGCGCAGCATCAAAGGGTCGTCGAACTGAGCCCACCAGCGGCTCAGGTCCCCCAACTGCCCACCGTGAGGCAACGGGGCGTGCCATTGCGCGGCAACGGGCGCTGCGGCGCTGCCGGGTATGGTTTCGGGCTGAGTCGATACACATCCAGCGAGCAGCGCGGTGGTTGCCAAGATGCACCAGGCCGCAAGCGGTGATGGTTTACGGCCGGGAAGCGCCTTCGTATCCGCCACCCGTCGCCGGCGGGGCATGAAGTCAACAGGAATGACATCGGTGGCTGGGAACATGCGGTGTCCTCGTCTCATGGGGCGAGACTTTCCCGCAATGCGTCTTTCAGAAGACTTACTGGTGATTTGGATCGATTGGGTGTTTCGGTAAGTTTTCCGTAAGTAGGTGGCTGCGAAAGTGGGCTTCTTTTAACAACACGCGAGAAACGATCATGTCAGTCATATACCCGCTTATCTCGATCTCCCGACCCCCGCTTGTCTCGATCTCCCAAGCTTCTGTTTCACGTATGGCGGCCGTTTCCGTGCTCGCCGTTGGCCTCTGCACCTCGGCGACGGCCCTGGCCCAAGAGCCGAACGACGCCGAGTCGTCCTCCACGACCTGGGGGCTGGGGCTCGGCGCAATGAGCGAGCAGGAGCCCTACACCGGTATCGATCGTGACAACCAGCTCCTGCCGTTGCTTGAGGTTGAGAACCGGTACATTCATCTCTTTGGCCCGCAGATCGAATTCAAGCTGCCGAGCCTCGATATCAGCGATTCTCAAGCGCTCGACTTCGGTATCGTCGTCCAGTACGACGGCAGCGGCTATGAAGAAGGCGACGCTGATATCCTCGATGGCATGAGTGAGCGCAAGGATGGCTTCTGGGCGGGCGGCAAGGTGGAATGGGACAACGACTTCGTTGAAGTCGGCGCCGAATGGCTTGCCGACGTGTCGGGCAACAGCAAGGGCCAACGCATCAACGTTGGTCTGGAGAGAACCTGGCACTTCGGAGATCATTTCCTGCTTACGCCGCACGTGGGGGCGAGCTGGCAGGACGATAAGACGATCGATTACTATTTCGGCGTTCGTGACGATGAGGTTCGCATCGATCGGCCTGCCTATGCCGGGGAGTCCGCTATCGACGTAGAAGCAGGGGTGCGTGGTGCCTACATGTTCGATAAGCACCACTCGGTGCTCATGGGCGTCGAGGTGACGCGTCTGGCGGATGAGATCAAGGACAGCCCGCTGGTGGATCGCTCGACCACCAATAGTGTGTTTCTCGGCTACGTTTACCGCTTCTGATGAGCCGCATACTTCTGGTCGAGGATCATGACCGGTTGGCCCGGCTGATGTGCAAGGGGCTGGAAACCGCCGGCATCGCCGCCGATGTGGCCGAGCGCATCGATGCCGCATGGGCCGCCGTCCAGCAGATGCCCTACCAGGCATTGATTCTCGACCGGGGGTTGCCGGACGGGGATGGCCTCATCCTGCTGCAGAAGATGCGCCGCGCCGGCCTCGGCGTGCCTTGCCTGGTGTTGACGGCCCGCGATGCGTTGCATGATCGGGTACAGGGGCTCGAAGCCGGTGCCGATGATTACTTGCCCAAGCCGTTCGCGATGGACGAGATGGTAGCGCGTGTTCGCGCGCTGCTGCGCCGCCCCGTGGCGTTCCACTCGCTCGACCCCAGCCATGGCGACCTCACCCTGCGACCCGAAGCCGGCGTGCTGTACAGCGGCAATGAAAGCGTCATCCTCGCCCCGGCGGAGCTGCACATCATGCAGCTGCTCTTGCACAAGCACGATGAGGTAGTGCGCCGCAGCGCGCTGGAAGCGGCGGCCTGGGGGCTGAGCGAGGCGGTCACACCGAACGCCCTGGACGTAGCCCTGCACCGTCTGCGCCGTAAGCTGCTCGCCATCGGTTCGCGCCAGCGAATCGTCAACGTCAGGGGGCTGGGCTATGCGCTGCGTGAAGCCGATGCCGCTGAATAGCTTGCGATTGAAAGTCCTGCTGGCCTATGCGGCTCTCTGCTGGATGGCAAGCACACATTGATGGAGGGTTTATGCTTCCCCGCCTTGGCTTACTGCTTTCCACACTGGTGTTTCTGGCATCCTGCGCCTTGCCGCCGGATACCCCGCATTTTCAACCTTCCGACAGCCTGCCACCCTATGATCAGGACAGTTTCGATCAATATGTGCGCGACACCCGCGCATGGATTGCCGAAAACCGTGCCTTTCTCAGTGACGACCACAACCTGGAAATACAGCTCAACACGCCGTTCGAGCTTCGCCCCGATAAACCGGCCAAGCGAGGCATTCTTTTCGTTCACGGACTGGGCGCAAGTCCTTGGTACTTTTCCGACATAGCCACTGCCATGGCGGATGACGGCTGGCTGGTTCGCTCCATTCTGCTGCCGGGCCACGGCACCCGCCCCGCCGATCTGATGCTGCCCGATAGCGAGGATTGGGAAAAAACCGTTGCCCACCACGCAAACCTGCTGGCAGCCGAGGTCGATGAGCTTTGGCTTGGCGGCTTCTCTACCGGCGGAAACCTGGTCACCTCCCATGCGCTAAGCGACGAGAATGTTGCCGGGCTGTTGCTGTTTTCCCCTGGCTTTTATCCCGATAACGGCTATCTGTTTCTCGCCCCGGTCATTTCCCGTTTGTGGGATTGGGTTGATATCGATGACGAGGACAATATCGCCACTTACCAGTCCCTGCCTACGCGTGGGGCCGCGCTTTATTACCGCTCGGTCAGAGCCGTGCAGAAAGATCTCAAAACCGCGCGTTTTGACAAACCTGTCCTGATCACCATGAGCCAGCATGACAGCGTTCTCGATCCCAGCGCGACGCTCGATGCCTTTCAAACCCGCTTTCCCAACCAACAGTCACGCTTCGTCTGGTACGGCGACGCCCCGCAGGAACTTGACGATCCACGCATCACCGCCCTTGCCAGCAATTTGCCCGACCGTCGCATCAGCACCTTTTCCCACATGAATGTGCTATTTGCGCCCGAGAACACTTATTACGGTGAGAAGGGCAGCCATATCATTCTTGAAAACGGACAGGACGGAATTCCCCTCCCCGAGGATTCCAACACCTTGTGGTTTGGGGCATGGGGACAGATCGCGGCGGAAAAATACCATGCCCGCCTGACCTGGAACCCCTACTTCCTCGATCTCCTCGACAGTATCCGCGAGGTGGCAGGTGATAGTTGACCCTTCTTCTATTCAACGTGAGGAGACTCCTGGCGATAACGCATCAGCCGACCTCATGGGATTCCGTCATGTGCTTGATCGTCAACAACCTCAGGGAGCTGGGCCATGCGCTTCGTAAGGCCGATGCCGCTGAATAGCATTAGTCTGAAGGTTCTGCTGGCTTATGTAGCAGGGATGGTGCTCAGCATCGTGCTGCTCGTGATCGCTGCAGTAGTGGTGGTCCAGAGCAACATGCTGGCCCGGATGGATCTGGCCGACGCCGCGGAGGGGATGGCGAACAATATCGAATTCGACAGCAGTGGCAGACCCGTCGGGTTCGACTCGAGCATGGACGACCGCGCCTGGCTATATGAGGGCCCTCAGCGCGAGACGGCCTATCGGATCCTGGATGAAGCTGGAGACACGGTCGTCTTCTCGAGTGCCGGAGAGGAGTTCTGGCCAGCCACCCATGAGCTCATGCGGTTGACGCGCGGAAACTTCACCTTCGAGCACGAGGGAAACACCTTTTTCGGCGCCACGGAGCCCCTCGTGCACGATGGGCGAAGGTGGTATCTGCAATTCGCCGTCAGTGCGAGGTTCATGGATGTCGTCTATACCGTTGCCTGGCCGCAGGTGGTCGCCGGCGTCACGGTATTCGGCAGTGTCCTGTTCATCGCCTTCGGCTTGTGCGCTTATATCACCCTGCGCTACACCCTCAAGCCGCTGCGAGACGTGTCGGAGTCCGCCGCGGCCATCTCGCCGCGCTCCATTGATGCCCGATTGAGTACGGAAGCGGTGCCCACGGAGATCGCTCCTCTCGTGGACAGCTTCAATCGAGCCCTGGAACGCCTCGAACGAGGCTACCGCGTGCAGCAGGAATTTCTCGGCAACGCGGCACATGAGTTGAAGACACCACTGGCACTGATCCGCGCTCAGATCGAGTTGAAGAAGGGGGGCAGGAGTGAGCGCGACTCGCTATTGAGCGACGTCGAGTACATGACCCGTCAGGTGCAGCAGCTACTGCTCCTGGCGGAAGCCAGCGAGGCGCACAATTACCACTTCAGCATCGTCCGGATGCAGGAGGTCGCCCACGAAGCCGCCTCCTACCTGCAACGCATGGCGGAAACCGCCGACGTGCACTTGGCGGTGCGCGCTGTCGGCGACGTGCAGTGGAAAGCGGACCGCGCGGCCTGTTTCACCTTGCTGAAGAACCTGCTGGAGAACGCCATCCAGCATGCGCCCGCGCAGACTTCCGTCAGCGTGGAGATTCAGGGCGATACGGTGACCGTGCGGGACAGAGGCCCCGGCGTCGATGCAGAGCAACTGCCCCTGCTATTCGAACGCTTCTGGCGTGCTGCACATCGGCGGGACCGCGGAGCAGGCCTCGGCCTGGCCATCTGTCAGGAGATCGCCCTGGCACACGGCTGGCGCCTCACGGCCGAGCAGGCCGAACCGGGACTCCGGTTCCGGCTGTCAAATGGGAAGGGAACGTGAGGCCTCCCAGCAGGTTCGCTCAACGCCACCAAGGCAACCTCGCGAGCGTTTTGCATCGGCTAGGACGGGGTATGCCGCTATTTAGCGCCGGCTACCGTCGCCTCGACGCCGTTGAGGATCAGTGTAACTCCGAACTCGAAGCTCGCGTCGAAATCCCACGTCTCCGGCCATGCCAGATGCTCGACGGTCGGGTAGCCGCGGCCGGCGATGCGCTCGGCGCGGATCTGTTCGGAAGGCTCCAGGTCGGGAACCCGCCGGGCCTGGTACGCAGCCTGCGTGAGGGTGAAGCTCACCAGCAGGAAATAGGTTCGCGCGCTGTCGACATCACTCAGGCCAGCTTCACCGAGCGCTCGCAACGTGACCTCCATGGGTGCGAACACCGACGCAGGTGCCGCGCCCTCGAATTCCAGCAGGCGTGGCAGGCCGGGGTGCCGGAGGCAGAGACTGCGAAGCACGCCAAAGCAGTGATGAACTTGATTGCGCCAGCTGGCGTGATGGCCGTCGAAGTCAGCGGCGGATATGACGCTTTCTGCCACGGCCGAGAGCAGGGCTCGCTTGCTGCTGAAATGGTTGTAGAGCGCCATCGGCGTTACGCCGACATCCTCGGCCAGGCCGCGCATGGTGATTGCATCGGCACCGGCCTCGTCGATCCGCGCCATGGCGGCGTCGATTACCTTGTCGCGGGTGAGGTTGCGCGACTTCCCCATGGGCGCGCCCCGCGCCGTCTTTTTTGCTCTACCAGAGGGAGACACAGTGGCTACTCCTATCCTAGCGAATCAGGGCCAGCGCCATCGAAATGAAGCCGAGCATGTGGAGAATCGCCCGCGCGACATGGGAATACTCCCAAAGGTTGCGCATGTGCTGCCAATCGGCATCCGGGGAGGAAAATAAACCGAAGAACATCTGGCTGGCTCCGGTGAGGCTCGTGTTCTTCAGCCATGCTGCATTTACCGGATGAGTGACGATCCAGTAGACCGCATGGCCAAGGAGCAGGAAACCGAGCGCCGCGGCAATCCACCAGAATCGCTCGGCATTCGTGGGCGTCAGGATGAGCAGGACGATAAGCGCAAGCATTCCCCCGAATTCACCGATGAGCCCACCGATCGTGAAGCCTGGGTAGTAGATTGCCTGCACCGCCCGGTAGGTCGGCTCATCGAGCCGTAGCTTTCCGGGAAATTCCAGGGCATGCGCGAGTGAGAGCCCCATTGTCACCGCCACGAGGAGTAGCGTTGCCAAGGATAGCGTCGTGATCATTCCAGAACCCGTCATTTCGCGTCTCATATATACATCGTAGACATACAGTGTATATCTCGCAAGACGATGAGGGGCCCTCCTGCGGTAGCGGGGTGCCGACACTCAACTCACGGTAAAAACTGTCGGATCAGCTCCTCCCGCTCCATCTCCAGTATTTCCTTCAGCATCGAGTTCTCGCTGTCCGGCCATTCCAGCAATAGCGCATCGGCCTCGGGCGATTCGGCCAAATGGGCCGCCAGGATGTGGTTGGCATCCGGCTGGCCGCTCGCTTCGCTGGCCGTGGCGAAGGCGGCTTCCGCCCCCGCGTAGCAGGCCAGGGCATCCTCCGCGGCTCCCGCCAGGCGCTCATGCACCATGCAGCGCAGCAACATTCCCTCCTTGTGCAGTCCCCCTTCATGAAGTTCATCCAGGTCCTGCTTGGCTTCTTCGTACTGGCCGAGGCTGGTGAGAAGCTGGGCGCGGCCGTAACGAAGCTCGGCGTCGTCGGGGTGCAGTTCCAGCCCTTCGTCGTATATCGCCAGAACGTTTTCGAGCTGCTGCGGGTCGCCCAAGGCTTCCATCAGCGCGACGCCAGCGCGTTCCAGATAATGTGCCGGTGGTTCGCCGCTGGCCGGAGAGCAAGCGATGAGCAGGAGGGTGGTAATCGAGGCGCGGCGCGCCTTCGCAGGTTTCATGACTTCTCCCTTAGTCCCCATGCCCATGGTGCGGATAACGATTATCGCCCGCTGCGCGCCGTTGGCTACTGCCAAAGACGAGGTTGAGAAATGGCTTACAGAAATATCGGAGATCTCTTACAAAGTATTGGAAAAGATAATGTGATGTAGCCGCTGTGCTGATTGTGCGGTGGCTGAGTTACCCTGGTGATTGTTTGGGATGAACGATGAGGAAGCAGTATGAACAGGACAGCGGGTGAAGTAATACGCGAATTCTGGCGGCTAATGTCCTCGAATGATTTCTACTCGGTAACGGTGATGCTTGCGCCGGATTTCGTTCTCGAATGGCCACAGTCCAACGAATGCATCCGCGGTGGCGAGCACTTCGCACAGATGAATGCCGAGTATCCTGCGCATGGCCGCTGGCAGTTCACGCTGAACCGTATCCTCGTGGAGGAGGGGGAGGTAGTAACGGAGGTTGCTATCACCGATGGAGTTCAGACGGCAACGGCCATCTCGTTCTTTACCGTGGCGGAGGGAAGAATCACCCGCTTGGTCGAATACTGGCCCGAGCCTTACTCGGCCCCTGAAGGGAGGGCGCACCTGGTTGAGGCGATCCTGCACTGATAAAGAGTTGTACATTGATGCCACAACGCAACAAGGCCCGCCTGGGCGGGCCTTGCTATCGAACCGGAGGAGGTTCGAAAACTCGTGACCGTTAGGTCAGGCGAGTTGGATGTTCGAAGCCTGAAGGCCTTTCTTGCCCTGGGTCACGTCGAAGGAGACGTTTTGACCTTCCTGCAGGGATTTGAAACCTTCAGCTTGAATTTCGGAGAAGTGGGCAAAGACATCGTCACCGCCATCGGCGGGAGTGATGAAGCCGAAACCTTTGGAATCATTGAACCACTTGACTGTTCCAGTCGTCATAATAAATCCTTTCGCGCATTTAGCGCCTTGCGATATTTCTGGTTTTACCCAGATGTGCCGCGGGTAAAACAAGGTTCAATCACAGGCTGCCGAAAGAATTCGAATGCTACTGAAACCGTACTGCTTGCTACCAGCTGAACCCACGGTGTCATGCTTGGGCACCGTGGGTCAAAGGGTTTATTTTTTATTTTTCTGAAATTGATTTCTTCATGCCTTTTGCAAAACCGAACGGGCTCGTCTCGTACGGTCAACGCCGTGCTTCGAGAATCAGATTGAACGGTGTTTCGGCCGCGCGCCGGAAGTGGGTGAAGCCGGCCTGGCGGAACACGTCGGCCAGCCGGGCTTCGCCGGCCTGGGCGCCGAGCACGAGATGGCCGCCTTCCGAAATGGCGTGGGCGCAGCAGATGGTGGTGGAGGCGGTGTAGTACAGGCGCGAGACGACCGAGAGGTTGTTCTCGACCTTGTCCCGGGCGTAGGGCTCGACCAGCAGTACCGTGCCATTGGGAGCCAGCACCTGCTCGGCGTGGCGGGCGGCGGCGATGGGGTCGCCCATGTCGTGCAGGCAGTCGAAGAAGCAGATGAGCCCGTACTGCCTGTCGGGGTAGGTCGCCGCCTGGGTGGGTTCGAAGCTCACGCGATCGGCCACGCCCGCCGCGGCGGCGTTCTGCCTGGCGGCGTCGATCGAGGCCGGGTGGGCATCGAAGCCGTGAAAGCGCGAGTTGGGAAACGCCTTGGCCATGAGCACGGTGGAGTGGCCGTGGCCGCAGCCCACGTCGGCCACGGTAATGCCGGCCTCGAGTTGTTCGACTACGCCCTCCAGGGCGGGCAGCCACTCCGGTACCAGGCTGGCGCGATAGCCGTTGCGGTAGAACGCCGCCACGCCGCACTGCAGGCGGCTGTCGTGGTCGCCCCAGGCGACGCCCTTGCCGGTGCGAAACGCTTCCAGGGTGCGCTCCTCGTCGAACCACATCGAGGCCGGTACCTGCCAGGCGTGGGGGATGAATACAGGGCTCTCTTCGTCGGCGAGCACCATGGCCTGCTCGGGGGAGAGTTCGTAGGTGTCGCTGGCGGCGTGGTAGCCCACGTAGCCGCCGGCGGCCTGGGCGTTTAGCCATTCGGAGACGTAGCGCTCGGCACAGCCGGTGCGGCTAGCGAGTTCCTTGGCGCCGATCGGTCCGGCGCCCGCCATGGCCTTGTACAGGCCGAGCTTGCTGCCCAGGCTGACCATGACGCCGCCATAGGCGGAGGAGAGGTCGCCAACGGCCTGGGCGACGAAGGATTCAAGCTTGCTTTGATCGATTGCGGGGGCGTTCATCAAGTGCGGTTCCTGTCTTGTTGTGTCGGGGTCTAGCGTCCCGCTTATCATCGCCGTGCGGCTCTACCCGCTGAAGAGCCTAATTCGCCCGCAATCGGTCCGTTTGTGCCACACTGAATCTTCCTACCTGCGAGGCGCATGGCGTCATGTCCGGATCAGCCATCCCTGCCGAGGCGAGCCCCCGGCACGTCAGCCTCGTGGCATTGCCCGATGCCGTGGTCTCCACGCTTGCTGGTCTCTTCGACGTGATGAACGGCGTGGCGCTGATGGGCTTGGTGGCGCCAAATGCCCCGGCCCCGTTTCATATCGAGATAGTGGGGGAGACCGTGGGAGCGCTGAAGCTGGCCAGCGGTGTGCCGATCGATGTCCAGCGCTCCATCGACAGCATCGAGACGAGCGACATCGTCATCGTTCCCTCGGTACTGCTCCCGGCACAGGGCTGGGAGAAGGGGCGCTATCCCCGCCTGGTCGAATGGCTGCGCGCCGTGCATGAACGCGGCGCCGTGCTCTGTTCGGCATGCTCGGGTGTGTTCCTGTTGGCCGAGACGGGACTGTTCGACGGCAAGGAGGCCACGGTTCACTTCGGCTACGCGGAGGCGTTCATGGCCAGCTACCCAACGGTGTCGACGCATCCTGAGCGCGTGCTGGTGATTGCCGGCCAGCAAGAGGAGCTGGTGAGTTCAGGCGCGTCGATGAGCTGGCACGACCTGGCGCTCTATCTCATCGCGCGCTATGCCGGCGCGACCACGGCGCAGGAGGTGGCGCGACTGTTCGCGCTGCAGTGGCATCAGGATGGCCTCACTCCCTACCTGGTGTTTGCCGCCAAGACGGACCATGGCGATGGTGAGATTCAGCGCGGGCAGCAATGGTTGGATGAGCATTTTGCGCTGGCCCACCCGGTGGAGGCGATGATCGAGCGTTCGTCGCTGGCGGAACGCACCTTCAAGCGGCGCTTCGCCGCTGCCACCGGCCTGACGCCGATCGCCTACGTGCAGCGCTTGCGTATCGAAGATGCCAAACGGCGGCTGGAACGCTCCGAAGCCTCGGTCGAGGAGATTAGTTGGCGGGTCGGCTACGAGGATTCGGCGTTCTTCCGGCGCCTGTTCAAGCGCACCACCGGCCTCGCCCCGAGTGCCTATCGCCGGCGCTTCAGTATTCCCGATTTCGCTCGCCAGCCCCAGAACGCAACAAGGCCCGCCTAAGCGGGCCCTGATTTCGAACCGGGGAGGTTCGAGAACTCGTGACTGTTAGGTCAGGCGAGTTTGATGTTCGAAGCCTGAAGGCCTTTCTTGCCTTGGGTCACGTCGAAAGAGACGGTTTGACCTTCCTGCAGAGACTTGAAGCCTTCCGACTGAATCTCGGAGAAGTGGGCAAAGAGATCATCGCCACCATCGGCAGGAGTAATGAAGCCGAAACCTTTGGAGTCGTTGAACCACTTTACGGTACCAGTTGCCATGTTCTGAATCCTTTCGCGCAATCGCGCCTTGCAATGTTCCTGGTGTTACCCAGATGTGTAGCGGGTAGGACAGGGATAAATTACAGGCTGCCGAAAGAATCGAACGCTACTGAAACTATGCCACTTGCTTACCAGCTGAACCCACGGTGCCATGGTTTGGCACCGTGGGTCAAAGGCTTTCTTTTTTATTTTCAGGGGCGGCGCACGGCCCTCACCTTGCCGCTGTCTCCGCCGCCGCAGAAGAATCGGCCGTTGCCATCGGCTTCGAGCCCCGACACCCCCGCACCCGGCGGCATCTCGAGGCACTCCAGCACTTCGCCCGTGTCGGGATCGATTCGCCGCAGGTCGCTCGCCTCGTCTTCCCAGGTGCCGTGCCACAACTCGCCATCCACCCAGGTAACCCCTGTGACGAAGCGGTTGGTCTCGATGGTGCGCAGGACCTCCCCGGTGTCCGGGTCGACCTGGCGGATCTTCCTCTCCCGATACTGACCCACCCACAGCGCGCCTTCGGCCCAGGCGAGCCCGGAATGGCCGCCGCCGGGAGGTGCCGGGATCGTGGCCAGCACACGACCGCTGTCGGGGTCGATTCGCTGGATCCGCTCATCGGCGATCTGGAACAGGTGTCGGCCATCGAAGGCCGTGCCTGCCTGTGCGGCGATATCCAGCTTGCGTGGGATTTCCCCGCTCGCCGGGTCGAGGGCGTTCAGCGTATCGCCGGTGGCGAACCAGACGTGCCGGCCGTCGAACGTGACGCCGTGTACGTTTTCGACGCCGGGGAACGGGCCATATTCACGAAGAATTTCAGCGGTGGAACGGTTCATTGCGTAGTCCTCATTACTCGGTAGGTGTTGTCAGCCTAAGTGCCCGGCAAGACAGCAGGGAGTAACAAGGTTGTCGTGAATCCCGGCAGCGGCGGGGTCATCCAGCGGCGTGCCCTTCCCTGGCCGTATGCCTGCACCTTGCCTTCTTCCGCCAGCGAATCGAGCGCGCGCTGGACGGTGCGCTGGCTGGTATCGAGGGCCAGTGCCAGGGCCGAGCTCGACCATGGCTCGCCTTCCGCCAGCAGCGCGAGCACCGCGGCGTGCTTCTCTTCGAGCGGTCGCGCCAGAACCGCGACTTCGGGAGCGTGGCGTGGAGTCAGCGCGTAGCCTCGCCGTGTTGCACGCACTTCGGCGAGGGAGACAAGCGCCGAGCGGAGCCGACCGATTTCGACGCGCAGCCGCGCGCGATGCGATTCATCGGCATATGCCGTGCGGAATGCCTGGGCGATGAGCGTCTCCCTCGGCACGTCACCCGGCCACGCTTCGCCCAACAGACGAGCGAGGGCGAACAGCACCGGGCGTCCGGTCAGCGAAACCTCCGCGCCTGCTTCACGCACGCTGTGGCGGCAGGCGTCCACGACGAGGGACTTGGACGCCAGCAGGGCTTCGACCTCCTCGAGCAGCAGCAGCCGTTCTTCGCCATGCGCCACCAGGCGGGCCGCGGGGGTATCCAACACCCGGCGAGCGCTCTCGACTTCCGCCGTCAGCGAAGGAATGTCGGCCTGCCGTGCGGCGTGCTCGGCCCGGGCGAGTGCCGTGCGGGCCGCCTGGGTGTGCAGGCGGCGCGTCGCGATACCCATCACTACGAGTTCGTGGGTAATTCTCAACGCGGGCGGGAAGGGGGCCGGGTCGAGTTCGCCAATGGCGCGCTCCGCCTCGTCGAAGCGCCCCATGAGCAACAGGCGGCGGGCCTCGAGATGGCGTGCATGCGCGGCGTTGACCCGGTCGCCGTGCGCTTCGAGCGTCGCCCGTGCCGTGCCGAGGGTCCTGGCGGAGCCGCTCAGGTCTCGCGCGGCGAGGGCGATCTCGGCATCGGCGACGATGCACCGCGCGCGGGCCACGGCGTCCTTCGGGCCGAAGGCACGCGCCGCCCGGCGCAGGAGCCGCTTGGCGCTGGCGAAGTCGCCGAGCTGCGCCATCGAGATCCCGCGGAGCGCGAGCGCAGGCGCGTCGTCACGCAGGGCGACCAGGTTCAGGGCGCCGAGGGGGTCACCCACCGTAAGCGCACGGGCTGCGGCCGTGATCAGTGAGTCCATCGGAATCCCGCCACACTTGTTACTCCCACCGTCCGGTTATCTGGCACTAAAGGTATCTCATGACCGCGAAGGAGCGCGGCTTTCAATGTCTCGATCACCGAGCAGCAGCGCGAGGAGAACATCGAGTACAACTACCGGCGCGAGCCGGCGAGTCAGTTACGCGATAACGAGCAGTCTGTCACCGAGATACCCTCGCGATCGATACCCGAAGGGGACACTGACGGCCTGTGGGGCATGTATCAGTGGCTCGATCGCGCCCCCAGGGGGCGCAACGAGACGGGTATATGGTGGCGCCGCCATGACGAGTACGACAAGCGCTGAGGTCGTGGGGAGGACGACCCCCACGAAGGCGGACGGCAGCTCCGAGTGCATTGCGTAACATGGTGGAGAAAGCGCTGGAGCTGTCGTAACAGGTGATCGCGGTGGGCGTGCGCTTGTCGAGTTCGAGTTCCTGCCGTGTGAAATAACGTGGCTGGAAAGCATCTCTTTAATTAACAGGCTTGATCATTTCAGCAAAAATTGTGATGTTATTACATATCATGTTATGGGCAAGGCAGGCCGTGACCATCCGAAGCCACGGCCTTAACCTCACTTTCTTCCAAGGATCGACGGTGAACTCAACCACACCTTCCTTGCGGCCTGGTGCCGTTGCCGCGCGCTTCGGCCCCGTGTGCTTGCGTGCCTCGTTCGTGCTTCTGGTCGGCCTGCCGGTGGCAGGCGCTGGTGCCCAGGAGCTAACGAGCGGCTCCGAATACGAGCTGGAGGCGATCACGGTGATGGGCACGCGTGAGCGCGCCTACCGCAACGTGGTGGCGCCCACGGCCAACAAGAGCGACACCCTGGTGAAGGAAACGCCTTTCTCCATCCAGACGGTGACCCGCGAGCTGATCGAGGATCGAGGCGTCACTACCTTCGGCGAGGCCGTGCGCACCGTGCCCGGTGTCACGCCGCAGGTCGGCTGGGGTGGCAGCAACGACCGCTTCCGTTTGCGCGGCTTCGCCACCACGGCGAACCTCAAGAACGGCTTTCGCCGAAGCGTGTTCGCGCCGGTGGACGAGTTGGTGAACATCGAGCAGATCGAGGTGCTCAAGGGGCCGGCCTCAGCGCTATACGGCCGCTTCGAGCCCGGCGGGGTGGTCAATCTGGTGACGAAGAAGCCGCTGGACGAAGCGCAAACGCGTTTCGACCTGACCGGCGGGCGCTACGATTTCTACCGGGGCACCTTCGATACCACGGGGCCACTTAGCGATACCGTCAGCTATCGGGTCACCGGGGCGTGGCAGGATGGCGGCAGCTTCCGCGATTTCGTGGAGGCCGAAAGCCAGTTCATCTCGCCGGTGGTGAGGTGGCAGCCTTCGCCGCAGACCACGCTCACCGCCGAGCTGGAACTCGGGCGGCGCGATTCGTCATTCGACCGCGGCTTCGGCAACAGCCCACTGTTCCTCGAGGTGCCGATTCACAACAACTATGCCGAGCCGGACGCACGCCTGGAGAACGAAAGCGCGCTGGCGTCCGTGGTGCTGGACCATGCCTTCGACAGTGGCTGGGAGCTGCGCAGCGGGATGCAGGCGTCGTGGGCGCGCACCGATGCGCTGTGGTACCCCTACGGCTTCGAGCCGATCAGCGGGGCCGACACGAACGACCCCCAGGTCAACCGCCGCCGCCAGCGCAGCGTAGACGAGCAGACCGACGCCTCGGTGATGGCGGAGGTGTCGCGCCGCTTCGATACGGGGGCGGTGGGCCACCGCGTGCTGCTGGGCGCCGACTACCACTACGACGAGTGGGACTTCGAGGCCCAGGCCTTCCTCGGCCCCGGAGGCTTCCCGGTCAACCTGCCGATCAGCCTGTACGATCCGGTGCATGGGAGGGCCCCCAGCGGCCCGCTTGAGCCCTACGACGCTTCGCATTACGACAGTCACAATGTCGGGCTGTACCTGCAGGACGAGCTGCAGCTCGGCAGCCAGTGGCGGCTGTTGCTGGGGGGCCGCTACGACCGTTCGCGCAGCGGCGCCAGGGCCGAGTACCTGCCGGTGGAGGGGCGCCTGACGCGTACCGACGAGGCGTTCTCGCCCCGCGTCGGCCTAACCTGGACGCCCAGCGAGGAGGTCTCGCTGTATGCCAGCTGGGCGCAATCCTTCCTCACCGAGCCCTCCAACGGCATGCTGCGCGAGGGCAACCTGCCGTCGCCCTCGCGAGGGCGGCAAGCCGAGGTGGGCACCAAGCTGAGCCTGCTCGATGGCCGCTTGGAGCCGACGCTGGCGCTGTTCGACATTCGCCGTCGTAACGGCGTGGTATCGGACCCGGACGACTTCAACTATGTGATCCAGGTCGGCGAGCAGCGCAGCCGTGGCTGGGAGGTAGATGTACCCTATGCCGTCACGTCGCAGTGGCGTTTGCTGGCCAGCTATACGCAGCTCAAGACCGAGATCACCGAGGACAGCGATCCCGCGTTGGTCGGCAACCTGGTGGCCAATGCGCCGCGCCGCTCCGCCAGCTTCTGGTCCACCTACGATTTCGCCGGCCGTGCCTCGGGGCTCAGCGTGGGCCTCGGCGCCATCTACGTGGGTGAGCGCGAGGCCAACACCGCCAACAGCTTCGAGCTGCCTTCCTATACGCGTTGGGATGCCAATGCGATCTACCGCTTCGGGGAAGGGCAGCGCTACCGGGTGCAGATGATGGTGCAGAACCTGGGGGACAAGCGTTACTACGATTCCGGCGGCCCGTTCGTGCCCACCTTTGCCGGCGCGCCGCGCAGTGTGTTTGCTACCTTCGGCATGACGTTCTGAGTGTGGGCTGGGAGGGCGGGCCGGCGATCGCCGGCTCGCTCCGCGCGGTCCTCAGTGGCCGTGGTCGTGCGTGGCGCCGGTGCCGCCTACGGCCACGATGCTGAAGGGCACACCTTCGACTTCCATCTCGCCGATTTTCTCGAAGCTCGTGGCTTCCACCTGGTGTAGCTTGCCCTCGAGCGGGTCGGTCACGAAGACGTGCTCGCCGGCAACCACCACACGTGGGCGAGGATCCCGCCAGTGGCCGTCCATGGAATACGGGTCGGTAAGCCGCAGCGATTGGCGGATCTCGCCGGCGAGTACGTCGAGCTGATGAAGCTGGCCATCCTCGGTGAACACGTAGGCATAGCGGGCCCGGATCGGGTCGACGGCGAAGTGCACGCGGCGAGTGGGCAGCTCGACCAGGCGGAAGGCTTCCTCTTCGCTCGGATCGATCAGCACCACGGCGCTCCGGTCGGGGCTATCGTAATAGTTGCCCAGGAAGTATTGCAGCCCGCGGCCGCCGACCAGGGTGGTCGTCTTGCCACCGCGGAGAGCGTCGGGATAGGGCAGGTGCTCGATGGCCGGCGCGCCATCCCCGGAGCGGACGATCAGCAGGCCCGTTGCACAGGCAAAAGCCATCAGGTTGCCCGTTGCCGCCTCGCCATGCAGGTCGGGGCACTCGGCCAGCTCGCCCACCCGGGTACCGTCACGATCCTGCACCCGAATGCCGATGGGCAGGTTGGTAGGGTCCTCGGGGTGTGGCTCGGAAACCAGGTCGTAGTCGCCATAGGGGATGATGACGCCGTGGTGGGGGGCGCCCGAGTCCACTTCGCGAAGCTCGACGCTTCCGGACAGCACATCGCGCTCGCGGAAGATCCGGGCAACGCCTTCGTTGTCGAAGAACGCGGCCCAGTGGCCCTGGTGCTCGACGAAGTGCACCGGATAGCCACCCTCGATCTCGGTTCCGGTCAGTTGGGGCTCCCCTATCTCGATGTCGGCGTGGTCGCCATGGCCGTGAAATGCGATGCCCGTAGCCAGGGCCGTCACGACATCGGATGAGCCCTGCACCGCATAGACCGTCTCACCGCTGTGGCTGCGATAGAGCGTCGCCGCGCCATGAATATCGAATGATGCCAACCGTTCACCCTCCACGGCGTCGATGACATGCACGACCGGCTCGCTGTGGTCGGAGAGAAACAGCCGCCAGGCCGTGGCTTCCTTGGCATGGGCGCTGCTGGCCGCCAGCCCGGCGGCCAGCAGGGAGAGGGTAAACCGAGAGAATGCTCTTTTCATTCCTGAACTCCGTGGTTTCCTGATCGAAGGGCGACGTGACATTTCTTGCCAAAATCGTTACGTTATAACATTCTATTTGGGTGAACAATGTGATTCCCTTCATTGGCCTGGTTAGGCCTAGGAAGGTGTGTCCGGCGACGGGGCGAAGCCTCTCCCGGTTGGCATGTCCATGATCCGTGACGGTGCGTATGAGCCCTGATGCAAGAACCCTGATTCCCGTGACCGTATTGACCGGCTTTCTCGGTAGCGGCAAGACCACGCTGCTCAATCGCCTGGTGCGCCAGCCCGCCATGAAAGAGGCGCTGGTGGTGATCAACGAGTTCGGCGATATAGGTTTGGACCACCGGCTGGTCGTTGAGGGCGAGGAACAAACGGTGGTGGAAATGAGCAGCGGTTGCCTGTGCTGCACCATTCGCGGTGACTTGAGCCGCACCGTGCAGCAGACCTTCGATGCGATCGAGCGGGCGGGTGGCGAGCCCTTCTCCCGGGTGATCATCGAGACCACGGGGCTTGCCGACCCGGCCCCCATCCTGCAAACCCTGATGACCGATTACTGGTTGGCCCACCGACTTCGTCTGGATGGCGTGATCTGCCTGGTGGATGCCGTCAGTGGTATTTCGACCCTGAACGCTCATCGCGAATCGCAGCGCCAGGTCGCCGTCGCCGATCGGTTGTTGATCACCAAGACGGATCTGGTTGATGAAGCGCGGCTGTTGCGGCTGGCCGAACACCTGAGCAGGATCAACCCGGCCGCCGAGCAGTTGCAGGTGCGACACGGTGAGGTTTCGGCCGAGCAGTTGACCGGCGCCAGCCTGCCTGTTCAGCAGCGCCATGCAGAGCAATGGCTGAGCGCGGCCTCCTATGCACAGGTGTCGCCCGCGGTGGGCATGGCGGCTCCCGCTGCCGGTTCATTGGTCTCGATGCTGGCGCCTCAATCAGACCCTGGGCTCACCCGGCATGGTGAGCAGATCCGCTCGTTCTGCTTCACCGTCGTGCAGCCCATCGCTGCGGAAGTGCTCGAGGATTGGCTGGACCTGCTGATGTCACTGCTGGGCGAAAAGATCCTGCGGGTGAAGGCCATCGTGAAGATTGCCGGTCGGGAAGAACCGCTGGCCCTGCACGGCGTGCAGCACATCTTTCACCCACCGGAGCCATTGCCGGCCGAGGCCTGCAGCGACGGTATCTCGCGTTTCGTATTCATCACCAACGGAGTGGCGCCCGCAGCGGTCACGCAGCTGTTCGACTATTTTCAGCCGGAGCGGGTGATCTGACCGGGGTGGCAGCGGGTCCAGTGGCAGGCCGGGCCTTCATCAGCAAGGCAGCTTAGCCATGTCGTACTACTAATCCTCATGCACACGAAAAGAGTCCCTTTCGATGAACAGGTTACCGCTGGAAGACATCGCCCTGGCGCCGGCCTCGCGCCTCGGCACCTTGAGCTGGGTCGGCATGGAGCAGATCGCCCTGCCGCTGCAGGTGGCCGGTCAGGGAGTGACCGGCTACGCCTCGGCGGGCGTCAGCCTGGACGACCCCACCGCGCGCGGCATCCACATGTCGCGCCTCTACCTGGCACTAGTCGAACTCGAGGAGCGGGAGATCTCGCTGGTGCGAGTGGCGTCGGTGCTGGAAAACTTCCTCGACAGCCATGCGGGGCTTTCCAGCACGGCCTTCCTCGACCTGAGCGGCGAGGCGATGCTCAAGCGCCCGGCCCTGATCAGCCCGCTATCAGGCTGGAAGCGCTACCCCTTCACCTTGCGCTGCCGCCGCGACGAACAAGGCTTCGAGGCGACCCTCGAGTTCACGGTGGGCTACTCCTCCACCTGCCCTTGTTCGGCCGCACTCTCGCGCCAGTTGATCCAGCAGGCCTTCGACGAGGACTTCACCGACATGCCGGTTAGCCGTGAGGCGGTGCGGGCCTGGCTGGGCAGCGAGCAGGGCATCTTGGCCACGCCCCATAGCCAGCGCAGCCAGGCTCACCTCTCGGTGCGGCTGGCTGACGGGCAGGACGAGCTGCCGCTGTTGCGCTTGGTGGGACGCGCTGAGCGAGCACTGGGCACTGCGCTGCAAACGGCGGTGAAGCGGATCGATGAGCAGGCCTTCGCCCTGGCCAACGGCCAGAATCTGATGTTCTGCGAGGACGCCGCGCGCCGCTTACACCATGCCCTGCGCGACCAGACCGGCATCGAGGGCTTCACCCTGCGTGTGGTGCATGGCGAAAGCCTGCATGCCCACGACGCCGTGGCACGCAGCGAGTGGAACTGGGGCTAAGGTAGGCTGTTCGCCTAAGATGGGGTATGCCGCAGTAAAAGGATTGCCGATGACCGCTCAACAACGCTTGACCCTGACGCATGCTGATGCCCGCCGCCTTCTGGTGCGCTATCACTTTCAACAAGCGCCTCTGGGGAGCGTCATCCGTCGGCTAGGGACCATTCAGTTCGATCCCCTGGCGCCGGTCGGTACCAACCCGGACCTGGTGCTGCACTCCCGGGTGCCCGAATACCGGCGGGGTGACTGGCTGCATGCGGCTTATCGTCAGCGATTGCTGGTCGATGGATGGGACAAGCAGGCCAGCCTGATCCAGCCCGGAGAGTGGTGGGCCCAGGCGCCGTTCCATCGCTGGTTCGAACGGCGCTGGCGGCAGCATGGCGTGGACGTCGATTCCCCGGAGGCCCTCGCCCTGGTCGAACAGGTCGAGCGCCATGGCCCCGCCACCAGCCTCGAGCTCGGCGATCAACGGGCCGACCCCGCATTGCGCGGCAGTTGGTACGGCCCCAAACGCTCGCGACACCTGCTCAAGGCGCTATGGGACGCCGGACGCTTGATGACGCACCACCGGGTCAGTGGTCGCCATGCCTATGACTTGCCAGAACGTGTGCTGCCCCAGGGGGCGAGCGGGCCGGACGCCACGCAAGATGATGCCTTGCAACGGCTGGTGGTCCGTCGCGTGCAGGCCGCTGGATTGCTGCGTCCCACTGCCGATGCCGCCGTGTGGTTGCTGCCCTGTTCGCGTGCGGAGCGCAACCGCATCGCCGCACGGGCCATCGCCAGGGGAGAGTTGGTCGCACTCGACGTGGAGGGCTCGGGCTATTGGACCACGCCCGAGGCGCTCTCGGCCTTGGAGGAGGCCCCCGACTCGGCCGGTTCCGCGAACCGGGAAATGCGTTTTCTCGCTCCGCTGGATCCGCTGATGTGGGACCGCGGCGGTGTCGCCCGCGTTTTCGGTTTCGATTACGTCTGGGAGGTCTACAAGCCTCAGGCCCAGCGGCGCTGGGGGTACTATGTGTTGCCGGTGCTGTGGGGCGAGCGTTTCGTTGCCCGTTTCGACGCCAGGTGCGAGCAGGGCACCGTGACCCTCCTCGCCTGGCACTGGGAGCCCGACATCCCTCCGACCAGACTTCCCGAGGGCCTGCCCGAGGCCCTTCAGCAAACCGCCCGTGAGTTTCTTGCCTACCTCGGCGCTACTCGTCTCGTCCTGCCCAGGGGCCTCGGTCGCGAAGCTCGGCGCGCCTGGCAGCGGGCGCTCAAATGACTCTGCTTTAAGCCTGATAACGCCTCCGCGACTCGGCAAGCGTCAGCCTGGACGACCCCACCGCGCATGGCAGCCTGTCTTCGATCCTTTCTTGCTCAGGCCACCAGGTCGATGGCCACTTGCCGTAGATACTGCATCAGTTCCCGCATGGTCTGCTCCGCCAAGTCCTCCTCCGCACGCTCGATCGCCTCCATTACCTTGACATGGTAGCCAGCCGAGATGTCGGGGCCTTGTGACGAGCCGAAGCGGAACCAGAAGCGACGCGAATGAGTCTGCAGCGGCGCCAGCACCTTGGAGAGGTAGCGGTTATCGCATGCCTGGTCCAGCGTTTCATCGAACTCCTTATCCGCCTGCAGGAAGCCCTCGATATCCTGCTGTCGCGCACTTTCCTGCATGGCCTGGGCGCATTCGGCCAGCCGAGCCCTGTGGGTGGCGTCTCCATACCGGGCCGCTGACCGCGCCAGCAGCGGCTCCAGCACCAGGCGAGGCTCCATCACCCGTAGATAATCCTCGGGCCGAATGTCAGCCACCATCACACCCGCGCGAGGCTTGATCTCGATCAGCCCCTCCCAGGAGAGTTTCTGCAGTGCCTCACGCACGGGGGTGCGCCCCAGCCCGACGATGTCGATCAGCTTCTTCTCCGTCACGACACTGCCCGGGCGCAGCTTGAGCGTCACGATCATGCTCTCGAGAATTCGGTAGGCGGCGTGGGCCTGAGAGGTAGTGTTTTCCAGCACGTCTGTCTCGCTTGATCGAATCGAACCGCGATTGATATATCAACCCTTGACAACTTGCAACCCTCGTTGATATATCTTTGATATATCAAAAATCCAGAGGGCACAATCATGTGGCAAGGAGTTTTCCCCGCGGTCACCACCAAATTCAGGGCGGACGGGTCTCTCGACCGGGCCGAAAACGAGCGCTGCTTTGCCTACCAGATCGATGCGGGCGTGGACGGGATCATCGTCTGCGGCTCGCTGGGCGAGGCCATGACCCTGGAGCCAGAAGAGAAACTTGAACTACTGGGTATCGCGAAAGCCGTTGCCGGCAGTCGCCCCGTCCTGATGACCGTTTGCGAAAGCTCCACGCACCGGGCTGAACAGGCGGCACAAGCGGCTGCCATCGCCGGAGCCGACGGTTTCATGGTGCTGCCGGGTGTGCCGTACAAATCCGCTCCCCATGAAACCGTGGCCCACCTGAAGTCCGTGACCCGCGCCGGCGGCCTGCCGGTGATGGTCTACAACAACCCCGTTGCCTATGGCGTGGATGTGAGCCTCGACATGTTCGAGGAACTCGCCGCGGAAGAGCTGATCGTCGCCATGAAGGAATCCACCGACGACATCCGGCGTGTTACGGAAGTGCTCAGCCGTTTCGGCGAACGCTTCGATGTCTTTACCGGGGTGGACAATCTGGCCATGGAAAGTCTGGTGATGGGCGCGCACGGCTGGGTCGCCGGCTTAGTCGTCGCCTTCCCCCATGAAACCGTGGCCATCCATCGACTCATCAAGGCTGGCCGTATCGGCGAAGCGCGCGAGATCTACCGGTGGTTTCGTCCGCTGCTCGATCTCGATGTCTCGACCAATCTCGTGCAGAACATCAAGCTGGCCGAAGTCCTTGCCAACAATTCCAACGACCGCGTGCGCGGCCCTCGTCTGCCCCTGCAGGGAGCCGAGCGTGAGCGGGTCACGAAGATTATCGAAACGCAACTTGCCTGCCGGCCCGATCTTTCCCGCTTCTCGCTGGACAGCGGGACGACCTGAAGCGCTTGACACTTGCCGACAAGGCGGGGCTGCCAGCCGCACCAGCCCCGTCTGACAACCGAAGCGGTCTCCAACAACAAGGAACCATCCCATGCTCAAGAGAACCCTGATCGCTGCCGCTGCCTGTTCGGTGGTTGCCAGCCTGCAAGCCAACGCTCAGGAGGTGACGTGGCGCGTCCCTACCTCGGTGCCCGAAGGCAGCTTCTTCTACGAGAATTTCCTCGTGCGCTTCGCCGACAACGTGGACAAGCTCACCGATGGCCGCGTGGAAATCCAGCCGTTTGGTGCCGGCGTGATCGTGCCTGCGCTCGAGGTCTACGAAGCGGTGCAGGATGGTGTCGTGGAAGCTGGCCATTCGACCCCCACTTACCTGACCAATCAGGATGCCACCAACGCCATTTTTGCCAGTTTCCCAGGCGGTATGTCGGCGGAAGCCACCTTGACCTGGCTTTATGAGGGCGGCGGTGCCGAAAGGCTGTACGAATTTCGCGCCGAGGACATGGGACTGAAATCCATGATCGTGGGGGTAGGGACCACGGAAGTGTTGGCTCATTCGAATGTGGAGCTGCGCACCGTGGAGGATTTTGAAAACCTTAAATACCGGACGGCCGGCGCCTGGGCGGCGGTGCTGGAGAACGATCTGAATGGTGTGCCCACCGTGGTGCCGCCGGGCGAGATCTATACGCTTCTTCAGCGCCGGGGCGTCGATGCGGTCGAATGGGCCACTCCCGGCTCCAACATGACCGAGGGGTTTCACGAAGTAGCGCCCTATCTGGTTCTGCCGGGCGTGCACCAGCCAACGTTCGTCTGGGAGGTCGTACTGCAGCAGGAAACCTGGAACGAACTGCCGGAGGAGTTGCAGGAAAAGATCGAGATGGCCGCCAAGCTTACGACTTATGAGGGCTTCACTTATTTCTTGGACGCCGACATGCAAGCCATGGAGGACTACGCAAACACCAACGTCGAGATCATAGAGCTCGAGCCTGACACCATCCAGACCCTGCGCGAGGCAGGCCGCAACTGGGCACGCGCCCAAGCCGAGTCACAAGCCGCAAACGGCAAGCCGCTGATGGGGGAGGTGCTGGAAGACTATCTCAACTATCAGCAGCGTTGGACGGAAGGTTCGAAATACCTGGTTCGCGACGGCAAGTAGCCAGAACGCCTGGGCCGGTGCCTGTCAGGATCGGCCCGTGTTATTCCGGGGGAAAGGGAAAATGCGCAAGACATTGGATGCCATCGACAGGGTTGCCGACTTTTCCGGCTTTCTCGCCATGCTCATGCTGGCCGCTCTAGTCGGCTCCATGATGTTCGAAGTCATCGCCCGCTATGTGTTTGGTACGCCGACCATCTGGGCCTTCGATATCTCCTATATGCTCAACGGTACCATCTTCCTCATGGGCGCAGCCTATGCGCTCAAGGAGGATGCTCATGTGCGCATCGACTTCCTGTCGACACGCCTGCCCCTGCGGTTCCAGCAGCTTCTCAACGCCGTTATCTATGCCCTGGTTCTGGCTCCCATCTTCGGTGCACTTACCTGGTTTGCCTTGCGCAAGGCTCTGCGCGCCTTCGAGCGTGGCCAAGTGGAGATGGTCAGCCCTTGGGCGCCGCTGATGTGGCCCTTTTACACCGTTCTGGCACTAGGTCTCCTGTTCATGACACTGCAGCTCCTGGCGGAAGCCGCACGCTTTGCACTGGCAGATAAAGCCCCCGGCGCTACCGGTCATGAACTCGCCGATACGGAGGCCCTGTAACGTGCCTATCACCCCCGTTCTCATGTTTCCGGCTTTGTTCGTCCTGGTCTTTGCCGGTATTCCCGTTTCGCTGTGCCTCATTATCGTGGCTGCCGGCTTTGGTTTCTTCGCGTTCGGCGATGTCCTGTTCTTGCAACTTTACGGGGCTGTCCTGACTACTGCGTCCAACTTCACCCTGGCGGCAATTCCCCTGTTCGTGCTGATGGGGGCGGTGCTGGAGCGTACCGGTATTGCACTAAGACTCTTCCAGGCGCTGCAGCTCTGGTTTGGCCGGATGCCGGGCGGGCTGGGAGTGGCCACTATTGCCATGTGCGCGATATTCGCCGCCGCTTCCGGTGTGGTGGGCGCGGTAGAGATCGTGGTGGGCATGATGGCCATCCCCGCTATGCAGCGCTACGGCTACGATAACGGCCTGACGGCGGGTACAATCTGTGCCGGAGGCTCGCTTGGCACCATCATCCCGCCCTCCATCGTGGTGGTGATCTATGCCTCCATCGCCCAGCTTTCCATCGGCAAGTTATTTGCGGCCATCATGATCCCCGGTGCATTGATGGTGCTGTTCTTCCTCGTCTACGTGGTAGGGCGCTGTATCCTTAGGCCCGCTGATGGCCCGCCAGTATCGGCGGAAGAAATCGCCATGCCCTTACGTGACAAACTCTTCATTACCGGCAAGGCGCTGGTGCCTCCGCTGGCGCTGATCGTCGCGGTGCTGGGCTCGCTACTGTCGGGGATGGCCTCTCCCACTGAGGCGGCTGCGGTGGGGGCGCTCGGCACGCTTCTGCTGGCAGCCGTCATGGGGGACCTGAACCGCACCATGCTGCGTCAGGCCTTTGCAGTCTCCATACGCATTTCCTGCATGATCATGCTGATCGTGGTGGGCGGCACCATGTTTACTTCCATCTTTGCCGTTACTGGCGGCGGTGGCCTGGTGCGCGGATTGGTCGACACCCTCGGCCTTGGGCCTACGGGCGTAGTAGCCCTGTTCCTCGCCATCGTCTTCGTTGCCGGCTTCGTGCTCGACTGGATTTCCATCGTCCTGATTTGTGTGCCCATCTTCACGCCGGTGATCAGGGCACTCGGGATCGACCCGATCTGGTTCGCCGTGCTGGTGATGATCGTGATCCAGACTTCCTATCTTACTCCGCCCATGGCGCCTTCGATCTTCTACCTGAAATCGATCGCCCCTCCCTCCATGACTTACGGGCACATGTACCGAGGGGTGATGCCCTTCGTGCTGGCACAACTGGCAGTATTGATCGCGGTGCTGCTGTTCCCGGGCGCAGCCACCTACCTGCCCTCGATTCTGGTGGGGCTGTAGTGGGTCGACCTACCCAAGCGCTTGGGTCTTGGATGACCGGACGGGTCAAAACGGCGGTGCCTTACGCTCTTTCTGCCTTTTCGCCGCTTCCATCCACCAACTTAGGTCGTCGGCGAAGCGTGAAAAGGAGCGCTCCAGCGACTGGCCGGCATCGCCGGTGGGGTTGCCGTTTTCGTCCAGGGTCTTCGCGATGGGACCGACGGTCACCGAGCTGGAGATAACCACCATGCCCATTTCGGCGAGAGTGCCGTGCCAGACCAGGGCGGAGCGCGCGCCGCCCAGGCGGCCCGCCGAATAACTTACGATGCCCGCCGGCCGCCAGAACCACTCCTCCAGGAAGTGATCGGTCAGGTTCTTGAGGCCGGGCTGCATGCCCCAATTGTATTCCCCGGTCACGAACACGAAGCCATCTGCCTCGCGAATCTTGCCCGCCAGGGTTTCCATTGCCTCCGGCGCTTCACCGGCGGGGTACTCCTTGTACATGCGATCCAGCATCGGCAGATCGACCTGCTTGGCGTCGATCAGCTCTGCCTCGAAGCCGCGTGCGTTCAGGGTTCGCACGGTATAGTCGGCCAGGCGAATGCCGGCGCGGTCGGAACGATAGGAACCATAGAGCACGAGAATGCGGTCGGCCATTTCACGAACCTTGCTTGAAGGGCGGATGAAACGCGATGGACGGTCGGCGTTGCTATCGAAGACTGGCCATCGCTACCTGAAGTGAAGATAGTCCAGCCACAGCGATTCACTTACCTTCTCCGCCCCGATAACGCTTCCGAGACTCGGCAATGGTGCGGTGATTGGCATCGGCCCAGGTCACCAGGGCCTGCATCGGTGCGAGGAAGGAGCGGCCGAGTTCGGTGAGGTCGTACTCCACTCGCGGTGGTACTTCCGGATAGACCGTGCGGGTGATGAAGCCATCCTGTTCCAGGTGCTTGAGGGTGCGCGAGAGCATCTGCTTGGAAATGTCGCCGATCTCGCGCATCAGCTCGTTGAAGCGCCTGGTGCCGGGCTGCAGGGTCAGCAGTACGAGAACGCTCCATTGATCGCCGATGCGGTCGAGTACGTCGCGGATGGGGCAGGGATGGTCGAATGCGACGATCTCGGATTGTTGTTGAGTCATGGCGGGCTCCTTGGGCACTCATGAGTCATCGCGGTGTGACCGGGTCCCACCGCGGTGACTTCTTGCGGATGAATGAGAAGTACCATAGTTTGCCGCTTAGGTCTATTTGTTAGACCAGGTCTGTAATTCAAACCAAGGAGAACTTGACCATGGCAAACGTCGCTCTCATCGGCGCCTCAGGCAACGCGGGCTCGCGTATCCTCACGGAACTCTCCGAGCGCAGTCATCTGGTGACTGCCATCGCCCGTCATCCCGAAAGAATCGCCAAGCTGCCTGGGGTCATGGCCCGCCAAGGAGATGTTTACGACCGCGCGGGGCTGACCGAAATGCTGCGCGGCCACGATGCGGTGATCAGCTCGGTGCACTTTACCGCCAGCGATGCCGATACGCTGATCGGCGCGGTGCGCGACTCGGGCGTAAAGCGCTACCTGGTGGTGGGCGGCGCCGGCAGCCTGGAGGTCGCCCCTGGCCAGCGCCTGATCGACCAGCCGGACTTTCCGGCCGAATACAAGGGTGAAGCGAGCGCAGGCGTGGCCTTCCTGGAGCGCCTGAGGGCCGTCGAGGATCTTGACTGGACCTTCCTGTCACCCTCGGCGCTGTTCGTGCCGGGCGAACGTACCGGCGATTTCCGCCTCGGCAAGGATACGTTGCTGAGCAACGAGCAAGGCTCCAGCATCTCGTTCGAAGACTACGCCATTGCCCTGATCGACGAGCTCGAGCGCCCCGCCCACGTGCGTCAGCGCTTTACCGTGGGCTACTGATGCCGATGTCCCACACACCGCACCAATCAAGATTGGAGACGTCATCGACTGCTTCGCCCTGAAGACTCGGCGCCGGTACCAGACTGGACGAAGCGGTAGTCGGTAAGCTGTACTGCGACCAGCCCCTGAGCGGGGTAGCCTGGTACCTGGCGCTGGTTTGTCAGGTCTGAACGGCGCTGTCACAAGGAGTCGACAGCGGCTTTGCATCTATGGGAACGAGGTATATGAAAGCAAACGGCTCGTGGCTGCTGGCGTTGGCGTTGGCGCTACTCTTTTCCTGCCTGTGCATGGCGCAAGCGCAGGAGGACGAGAGCGAAGAGAATCAATGGTTCACCGTCGACTCGTTGAACGAAGGGCTTGGCGAGGCGCCCGAGGAGGTCAAGCGAGAGACACCGCGCGAATCGATCCGTAGCTTTCTCGAACTTACCGAACAGGAGGAATTCTCCGCAGCGGCGCATGTCCTCAATCTCTCCGACCTGAGCCCCGCGGAGCAACCAGAGAGGGGGGCGCAGTTGGCCAAGCAACTGGCGACCGTGTTTCGGCGTGGCGAGTGGATCGAAGCCTCCAACCTTTCCGGGCGTCAGGATGCAGCCATTGAAGACCCGTCGGGCCAACACCCACAGACCGGTGAGCCGCGTCGCAATCTCGCGCTGGCATCGCTCGAGGCCCAGGGCCAGACCTATGACATCCGCCTGGGCCGATATCGAATGGGTGACGAGGCGCCGGTCTGGCTGATCACACCAGACAGCCTTTCGTCGATCCCCCGGCTTTATGAAGAGTTCGGGCCCTCGATGTTGGAGGAGTACATTCCGGAGCGATTCAAGGCGTCGCTCGGAGTGCTGGAGATCTGGGAGTGGATCGCCATACCGGTGTTCCTGCTTGTGATCGGTCTGGTGGGTTGGGGGGTCTACGGCCTGGTCGGCTTGCTGGCGCACTGGTTCCCCAACGGGGCGCCGAGCATCTTTGCAGGCCGGATCAGGGGGCCCATGGCACTTCTGGTCATGTCATTCGTTGCCCAGCTACTGCTCGACTACGTGGTCTCTTTTACGGCCATGGCCACCTCATTCATTCGTGTAATGCTCATCATCATTGTGGCCTGGGGCGTCGGTACGATTGCGCTGCGCCTGGTCGACACTCTCCTGCTCAAGGTGACGCGGCGCATCGTGGGGGAGATCGACGACACCAAGCCCAAGGACGAGCGCAAGCTGCTCACCACGCTCTACGCGCTGCGCCGGGTCATCATCCTGATCACGGTGGTTGCCGTTTCCGTCTACGTACTGAGCCAGATCCAGCTGTTCGAGACGCTGGGTATGTCGCTTCTGGCGTCGGCCAGTGTCTTGGCTGTGCTGGTGGGTATCGCGGGCCAGGCAGTGCTCGGCAATATCCTTTCCTCTTTTCAGGTCTCCCTGGCGAAACCCATACGCATCGGCGACCTGGTGATGTTCGAGGGGCAGTGGTGCTATGTGGAAGGCATCTTCTACACCTTTATCCGGTTGAGGAGCTGGGATGAGCGGCGCCTGATCGTACCGGTGACGTACTTCGTCTCCCAGCCCTTCGAGAACCTCTCCGTCAAGAGTGCCAAGATGTACCGGACGCTGGAGCTTGTCGTCCATCTTAGTGCCGATACCCAGGTCATCAGGGAGAAGTTCCTGGAGTACGCCAAGGAGGAGGAGAACGTCGTCGAGCACCACAAGCTGTCGTGTTACGTGACGGGGCAGACCGAGAGAGCGCAGACCATCTCCTGCTACCTCATGGCCTCCGATCCCTTTGCCGGCTGGATAGCGGAGATGAACATCCGCGAGAAGCTGATGACTTTCATCAGGGACAACCATCCCGAGTGGTGGCCGAGGGAGGTGGTGGTCATCAGCCATCGCGATATCGCCAAGGGCGAGCATCCAGGCTCTCGCCGATCCCCTCATGAGTCAGCTCCGGGGGGCGACGAGGAAGGCTGATGCCTCCGGGGGCCGGCCCGAAGACATCGTGCAGCTTTGACACCCTTTGAGGACAGATACGACAGGGCCCGGCATTGCCGGGCCCTGTCGGAACCACGTTGATTCCCTCCTTAATCAGGTCTCATCCTCTTCTGCGTCTTGGGTATTGTCGGTATCGCTCGGGTCGGGTGCCTCACCTCCCTGCGTACCTTCACCTCCGTCCACGCCTGGCGCCCCCGGGTCACTACTCACTTCGCCGGAGCCGTCACCGGTGCCTTCCGGCTCCATCTCGCCATTTTCTTCCTCTTCCCATTGGGGCTTTTTCTCGGCCTCCGTTCCAACCGCCCCGGAAGAGCCTGCGGTGCCGGAGGTGCCTTCCGTCATGGTGGAGGTACCGCCTTGCCCGCCGGCGGCATCCGTTTCCTTGTCACTACCGGCCGACCAGGCGAGGGGGCTGGCAACCAGGCCCATCGTCACTCCCAGCACACCGATTCGCTTGAGAATATCGCGAGACAACATGGCATGACTCCTTGGACATCGTGTCCCTATGCGAGCAGCCCCTGTCGGCGGCCGCTCCGCTCCTTGTAATACCGTGGCGCTGCATACCAGCGCCACGGCCACCGCCGTCCCTTTCCTGAGTTCACCTCGCCTTGCTCACAAGGGCAGCCATCGTAAGGGCAATGGCATTGGAGCGGGCGAGCTGGACAGCTCCTTAAGCATAGTTCGCCTACCGAAGTAGCGGTGGTGGCATTCTTCATTTTCTCTCAGCGGCTGTGGGCACCGAGCTGCTCACGGCGGAACTCACCTTGGCGTTCCAGCATCCAGCCCGGGTACTCGGGCGGTAACTGGCTGACGCGATCGAGTACGGCGAGTTCTTCATCGCTGAGCGCTACCTGGGCGGCGGCAATGTTGTCGTCGAGCTGGTCGATGCGCTTGGCCCCGACGATCACGCTGGTGACCGCTGGCTGGTGCAGCAGCCAGGCGAGCGCAATCTGGGCGACGCTGACGCCCTTGGCCTCGGCGATGCCGCGCATCGCGTCGACGCAGTCATGGGCGCGATCTTTTTCCACCGGTGGAAAGTCGAAGTTGGCGCGGCGGCCTTCGCCAACGGCTTGGCCGTCGCGCGCGTACTTGCCGCTGAGCAGGCCGCCGGCGAGCGGGCTCCACACCATCAGCCCGAGGCCCTCGCTCTCCAGCATGGGAACGATCTCGCGTTCCAGGTCGCGACCGGCAAGGGTGTAGTAGGCCTGCAGTGACTGGAAGCGGTTCAGCCCCTTGCGTTCGGCGATGCCGAGCGCCTTGACGATCTGCCAGGCCGCCCAGTTGGAGACGCCGACATAGCGCACATGGCCATGCTGGACCAGGGTGTCCAGCGCGCTCAGGGTCTCTTCGATGGGCGTGGCGGGGTCGAAGCCGTGCACCTGGTAGAGGTCGACGTGGTCGAGCTGCAGGCGTTTCAGGCTCGCCTTCACGCCTTCCATGATGTGATAGCGGGACAGCCCTCTGGCGTTGACGCCCCGGCCGGTTTCGCCGAATACCTTGGTGGCGACGACCACTTCGTCGCGCGGTACGCCGAGGTTCTTCAGGGCCTGGCCGGTCATGCGCTCCGAAAGCCCCTCGGAATAGACATCGGCGGTGTCGATGAAGTTGATGCCGGCCTCCAGCGCGCGGGCGATCAGCCCCTCGGCATCGCTCTGTTGCAGGTTGCCGATCTTGCTCCAGAGTTCGCCTTCGCCACCGAAGGTCATGGTGCCCAGGCAGAACTGGGAAACGAAGAGGCCGGTATTGCCGAGTTTGCGATATTGCATGCGGTGCTCCTTACTTTTCTTGCAGAGGTATAGTGTGGCAGTTGTCCAGCGTAGTGATGGTTCGGTTCATCTCCTGTCGAGGATGGTCGGTACCGCTGCCACTCACGGTTGACTGCGGTGTACGATGAGACGATACGCAAGCCTGAGACATCGTTCAGGGACGCGCTATTCTGGTATTCGTACTTCCCCCCAAGGAAACGCAACGTGCTCAGCAACATCCGTCGCAGCGAGATCGCTACCTTCCTCAGGATCCGGCGTGCCCGGCTGCAGCCCGAGCAGGTCGGCCTGCCGCGGGGCGCGCGGCGGCGCACGCCCGGCCTGCGCCGAGAAGAGGTGGCCGAACTGGCCGGGATCAGTACCGAGTGGTATGCCTGGCTGGAACAGATGCGCGACGTGCATCCGTCGATGGATACCCTGCAACGCATCGCCGGCGCGCTAAAGCTGGAGCCTGCCGAACAGCAGCACCTCCTCACCCTGGGAGGCTATGGCCTGGAGAGCGGCGGCGCCGGGCTGGCGCGCGAGGCGGTGGTGGGCGCGCAGCTCCAGCGACTGATGGATCAACTGGCGTGCTGCCCGGCCTGGATCATGGGAGCCCGCTCGGACATCCTGGCCTGGAACCGGGCGGCGACTGTCATTCATGGCGATCTTCACGGCATGCGCGGGATCGAGCGGAACGGCATCCATCAACTCTTTCTGAACCCGCGGATGCGCCGCATGCTGGTGGACTGGGAGGAACATGCCCGGGACTGTGTCGCCAAGCTGCGCCTGACCCAGGCCCGCTACCTCGACGATCCCTGGTTCAACGAACTCGTCGAGCTGTTGCTGTCACGCAGCCCAGCGTTTTCCCAATGGTGGGACGAACATGATGTCTGCTTGCCCCATGACGGTGTGAAGGTCTACGAGCATCCCGGCGCAGGCCGGCTCTCCTTCGATTACGCCATCCTGCAAGTGGCCGGTAGCAATGGCGTGCCGCTGCACTTGATCACCTATGTGCCGACCGGCGATACGGATACCGAGGAAAAAATGAAGGCCTTCGTGGAGCGCTCGGAGCTGCGTGGGGAGAATCCGCGTGCCCTCATCGAGGAGCAGCTGGCCGAGCCGCAGCGGCGCTTTCCCGCTTGAGTTCGGACTCTTTCCGTCATGATAACGCCGCCCCTGGCTAGCCGGGGCGGCGTCGCTTCTTCTCGAGTTCGATCAGCGGATCACGAAGCCACGGCCTACCGGGTCCCGTTCGTCGATCAACCACTTGGCGTAGCCGATCAGTTCGGCGGTGCCCTGAACGCTGGGGCGGATGGCACGATAGCCGCCAATTTCCGTTTCACCGAGGATTTCACCGGTGAAGCGGCCACTGCCGAGCAGCCCCTCGGAATAGATGGGCCGGCCCACTTCTAATTCGTTGCGGGCGTGGAACATGGCCATCATCGCACTGGTGCCGGTGCCGCCGGGGGAGCGGTCGAGCTTGCCGTCGGAGAATACGTGCACGTTGCGGTAGAGCGAATCCGGCTGCGTTCCTTCGTGCCAGAAGGTGACGAAATTCAGGCCGTTAATGTGTGGATGGGTTGGGTGACGAATCTCCATACGGGCGTTGAGCTCGGCCTTCACGGCCTGGCCGGCGTGGGAGAAGTAGCTGCCGTTGTCGGGGCAGATGGGCTGCTTGTCGGAGGGTACGCGAATGATGGCGAAAAAGTTGCCGCCGAACACCAGGTCGGCCTTGAGCGTACCGAGGCCAGGCACTTCGACGGGGATATCCTGCTCCATGACGAAAGCGGGTACGTTCTCGAAGCGGGTCCAGTGCACCTTGTCGGCATCGGCCTTGACCTCGGAGACCACGGTACCTGCGGTGGTTTCGAAGCGAATGCGGGTGAGGCCGTTCTCTTGCGGGGGCGGCGCCAGGCGGTGGGAAACCATGGCCATGGAAAGCGCGATGGTGCCGTGGCCGCACATGTCGACGAACTGCTCGCCGTCGATCCATAGCATACCGGCGTCATGGTCGGAGTCGGAGGGAGGGGTAAGAAACACACCGAACATGTGCTGGTGGCCGCGAGGCTCACGCATCAGGCTGGTGCGTACATGGTCGTGATGCTCTTGCAGATAGCGGCGCTTGGCGAGGATGTCGCCGCCGAGCGGGTAGGGAATACCGCCGTGGATGATGCAGGTAGGTTCGCCTTCGGTATGGGTATAGATGACGTCCAGAAATTGCTGGTTGTTCATGACAACATGTCCTGTATGGATTGGGCGGTTGTAGTGGTGGAGAGCATCGCTGGCCGGTTCAAAGACCGAACCAGCGCGGTACGCTCATGACGATGCCTTCCGGCCAGACGATGACGGCGAGCAGCACTAACAGCATCACGGCGATGAAGGGCAGGTTGGCGTAGGTGATGCGAATCACGTCGACCTTGGCTATCACGCTGGTAATGAACAGCGCGGCGCCTACCGGGGGTGTCTGCTGGCCGATGCCCCAACACAGAATCACCACCATGGCGAACTGCAGCGGATCGATGCCGAGCAGCTGCACGCTGGGCAGGAACAGCGGCACGACGATGAACATCATGGCGATGCCGTCGAGGAAGGTTCCGGCAATGATCAGCACCAGGCTGAGGATCAGCAGGAAGCCGATCGGACCCATGTCGAGCGCGGCAATGGGGCCCAGCACCAACTGGCCGAGGCTCTGGTAGGTGAAGGTGTAGCCGAGGGTATGGGCGGCGGCAGTGACGAACATCACCGCGCCGGTCAGCACGGCGCTTTCCACCAGGGCGCGATAGAGCATGCGCAGCGAGAGCGAACGGTACAGCAGCATGCCGGCGACGATGCCGTAGGCCACGGCCACGGCAGAGGCTTCGGTGGGGGTGAAGATGCCGCCGAGGATACCGCCCAGGATGATCACTGGCATCAGCAGGGCAGGCAGGGCAGTGACAAAGGTCTTGCCGAGTTCGCCAAGTGAGAAGGCCGCCTCGATGGGGTATTGGCGTTTGACCGAGATCCACCAGGCCATGGCGATCAGGCCCACTGCCGTGAGTGCTCCAGCGATCAGACCGGCGGCAAACAGCGCCCCGGTGGAGAGGCCCATGTAAGCGCTCAGCAATACCATGGGGACGCTGGGTGGAATGATGATGCCGATGGTGGAAGACGAGGCCGTTACCGCGGCGGTGAAGGGCGCTGAATAGCCCCGTTTGATCATCTGCGGAATCATGACGCCACCCACGGCGGCGGTGTCGGACATCGACGTACCGCTCATCCCGGCGAAGAACATCGAGGTGAGAATGTTGACTGCCGCCAAGCCGCCGCGAATAGCACCGACCAGGGCGCGTGCCAGGTCGATCAGGCGCGCCGAGATCCCGCTGTGGTTCATGATCTGTCCAGCCAGGATGAACAGCGGTACCGCCAGCAGCGGAAAGGATTCAGTGCCGCGATAGAGGCGCTGCACCAGCACCAGCATGTCGACGCCGGAGTAAGCCAGCACGCAGATCGAGACCAGCGTGAGGGCGAAGGCGATCGGCATGGCCAGGCCGATCAGCGTCAGTAGCGCCAGCAGGATAACGAGCAGGATCATGACGAAACCTCCTCCAGCGTGGCATGCCGGGCGGCTTCATAGGGGGGCACCTTGGCCCTGACGGCGGCAACACATTGGCGTATCAGCTCCAGCAGCATGCCGACACCGGTAATCGGCACGGCGATGTAGAACAGCCACTGGGGAGCGCCCAGCATCAGGGTGGTACGGTGTGAGAACTGCATGGTTTGTTCGATGCCCCAGATCACCATGACCGCGCAGACCACGCCGATTAGCGCCTGGTTGAGGAAGAACATCAGCCACTGCCCACGGCTGGGCAGAAGTGCCGCGATTACGTCGATGCGCAAGTGTGCACCCTGGCGCAGGGCGAGATAGCCGCAGAAAAAGGTGACGTAAACCAACAGCCCGACCAGCACTTCGGCGCTCCAGGACAGCGAGGCATTGAAGACATAGCGGGCGAGTACGGCTGCCATGGCCAGCACGGTAATGGCAGACAGCAGCAGTGCGGCGACCGCTTCGAAAAGTCGATCAAGCATGGTGAGGCTCCCGGGAGTAGGGCAGGCCGGGAGAGGCCTGCCTGAGGTTGGAGGCGGCTCAGGGGTGGTTGGCGATGCGCTCCACCATCGCACGGGCCTCTTCCGAGAGGTCCTGTGTGAAGGCCTCCCAGAGCGGCTGAGAGGCTTCGATGAAGGCTTCGGTGTCGACCTCGTTAACCTGCATGCCGTTCTGCTCGACCAGGTCGATCACACTCTGCTCGGCGCGCTCGCCGAAGGCCTCGGTGGCCTCGAAAGCCTTCTGGCCCCCCTCGAGCAACGCCTGCTGAACTTCTTCGGGAAGATCCTGGAAGCGCGCTTCGTTCATCAACAAGAAGCCGACGGTATAGACGTGGCCCGAAAGCGAGAGATAATCCTGCACTTCATAGAAACGGCTGGCTTCGACCTCGACCAGTGGATTTTCCTGACCGTCGAAGACACGTGTCTGGAGCGCAGAATAGAGCTCCGGATAAGGCAGAGGTGAGGCGTTGGCGCCATAAGCGTTGAACATTTCCACACGCTGGCGACTTTCCGGCGTGCGGATTCTCAAGCCATTCAAGTCATCAGGTGTTTCGATGGGGCGACGGTTGTTGGTGATGTGACGAAAGCCCCCCTCGTAGAAACCGATGACCCGGTAATCCTGCTCTTGGAGCTGCTCCTTGATGGCTTCGCCTACCTCGCCCAAGAGTACGGCTCTTACATGTTCGCGATCACGAAACAGGTAGGGTAGCGAGAGGATGCCCAGGTCCTCGTCGATAGTCGTGATAGGCGTTTCGATGGTGGCTATATCGAGCGTACGAGTATCGAGTGACTCGATATTACTGATCTGATCGCCCAGGGAGCCGGAGTGGAACAGGTTGATTGCCACGCCATCGTCGGTGGCGCCTGCTACGTGCTCTGCAAGCGCGGTCAAGCCTGCCATCTGGATTCCCTGCTGGCTGCCGATGGTCGCGGCACGGAGCTCGAGATCGGCGGCGGTAGCGGAGCCCGTTAGCCCAACGGCGAGAGCTAGCGCGGTAAACAAGGGTGCAGGCAGAAGAGGTTTCATGGAGACGCTCCTTGGTTGTTGTTGAGGGAGTCGTGTCACGGAATGAATGATCACGTACCTCTAGCCTAAGGTGTCACCGTGTAGGGATATAGAAAATTCAAGCCATATTTTTGAATATAAAGGACGTCTAGCTGTATGCTGCGGACGCAGCTTGGGGCTGGCGCCCTTGTCGTCTTGATTGGCTGGGGCTGCATCCGTAGTGAGTCGTGAAGTCACGAGAGAGATGCGCGGCATCGGCAAAGCCGCAGTCGGCGGCGATCTCGGCGATCGAACTGCCGGTATGGTGCAATAGCCACTCGGCATAGCGCAGTCGCATGGTCTTGAAATAGCGCATGGGCGTGGTGCCCATCTCCTGCCTGAACAGGCGGTCCAGCTGGCGGGGGCTCAGGTTGATACGCTCCGCCAAGCCTTGGGTGTCCAGCCGAGTATTCAATGACTGCTCCATGGTTAGTACGGCAACACGGACCCGCTCGTCGCGAATTTCATGAATGGCTTCGAAGAAGTGGGTTTGTGGCGAGTTGGAGGTTCGCATGCCGTTGAGGATCATGTGTCGAATAGCCTGTTGAGCCTTCTCCGGGCCACACCTTCTCCGGATCAGGTGCAACGCCATGTCGGTAGCACCCGACGATCCGGCACAAGTGATGACCCGAGCGGATTCTAGGAACAGGCGATCGGGCGTCGCATCGATCTGTGGGAATTGCTGGCGAAAGTCGTTGATGACGTTCCAGTGCACGCAGACCCGCTGACCCTTGAGCAAGCCGGCTCGCGCGATAGAGAAGGTCCCGGTACAGACGCCGACCAGCTTGACGCCCTGCTTGCAAGCTTCCTGCAGGTAATCGCTGAGTGCCTTGTCTTCGTGAGGGTCGAGATAATTGTTGCCGCCGCATACGGCGATGTGGGTGAAAAGGCACGGGTCACGGTAAGAAGATTGGGGGTGGACTTCCAGGCCGCAGCTCGAGGTGACCGGCCCTGGCCCCATGATATGCCAGCTGCAATGGATCTGTCGGCTGCGCCCTCCCTTGTCGGCAGCGAGGCGCAGCGAATCGATGAAGCCGCCAAAGGCATTCAGCGTGAACCGTGGAAGCAGAATGAAGCCGACACGCAGCGGCGGCTGTTGGGGCTGGGGCATCGATGGCCTCATCACGTCGGAGCGAAAACGACTGCGCTCCAGTATGCGCCGATGGTGGAGGATCTTCGAGCTTGATCGAGCGCAGCGGCACAAGGCCCGTTCCTCCTCAGGGCGCCCTGCGTTATAAACGTGAGGCGACATGAAGTCGCGTCACCGAGAGAAGTGCAGAATGTCGTGTCGCAATGTAGCCGTGCTGGCCGCGGGGGTGATGCTGCTGGCCGGGTGCCAGGCCGAGGAGACGCAGCTCCAGGCGAGCGAGATCGCCTACGAGCCTTTCGAGACAAGTTTCGTGGAAACCGATTGCCCGGAGGAGCGTTGTGCGACGGTGGAAGTGAGTGCGATCCATTTTCCTGATTCGCCGGAATTGAGTGCCCATGTGCGCACGCGGCTGCTCCTCATGGGGCAGGGGATCACCGATAGCGAGACCGAGTGGCCGACCGATTCCTGGGAAGCCTTCGCCGAGGCCTTCTTCGAGCAGGCCAGGGAAACACGCCAGTACGCCACACACTCCGCCAGCCATGTCCGGCTCGAGGCAGAGGCGATGGCTCGGCATGACGAGCTGCTGATCATCGAGCTTGATGGCTACGTCTATCATGCGGGGCAGGCTCATGGTATGCCGTTGACCGAGTTCATGGTCATCGATGAGCGCCTGAGGCAGGTGGTCACGCTCGACGACATGCTGCTCGACGACCAGGAGGCGGCATTCTACGAGGCCCTGATCCGTGCCCATGAGCGCTGGCTCCGGGAGTTGGAGCAGGACGATGGCTTCGCCGCCAACTGGCCGCTGCACGAAAGCCGCAACGTGGCGCCTTTGGAGTCGGCCTGGGCGGTCAGGTACAACGTCTACGAGATCGCTCCCTACGCCGTTGGCCAGCCGGAACTCCACATTCCCCTCGATGAGCTTGAGGGTATCGCCAAGCCGCGCTATCTAGGTCGAGAATAGGGCCTCGGTTGGAAGAGGAAGGGCATGGAGAAAATATTGGTCAGCGCCTGCCTGCTGGGCAAGCGGGTTCGCTACGATGGCGGCGCCAAAATGCTGTCGTCGGAGATACTCTCGCAGTGGCAAGCCGAGAGTCGAGTAGTACCGGTGTGTCCCGAGGTCGATGCTGGCTTGCCCACGCCGCGCGCGCCGGCCGAGATCATTGCCGGCGACGGAAGCGACGTACTGGCCGGTTCGGCACGGGTCGTCGATCATCGCGGTAAAAATCTCACTGAGGCCTTCTTGAAAGGAGCCTCGCTCGCGCTACAGCTATGCCGGCGGCATGGAATCAAAGTGGCGGTCCTGACCGAACACAGCCCCTCCTGCGGCAGTGCGCAGATATACGATGGCAGCTTCTCGGGCACCAAGAGACCCGGTGCCGGTGTTACCGCGACGCTGCTTCGTCAACACGGCGTGCGGGTGTACGGCCAGCACGAAATCGTCGAGGCGCAGCGGGCCATACAGTCGCTATAAAGCTTAATAAGAGCCGAAATACCACGCTGCGAAACACTACGTAAGGAAACGACATGGCCTCCATTCGCCGTGAGCTGGTGGCATTGATCGAGCGCGGCACGATTCCGCGTGAAGAGGTGGCGCGAGCGGTCGCGCTTTCCGGACTCCACCCTTCAGGGCGGGCCTGGGGTATATTCCTTGATCGATTGCTGCTGTGGCTGGGCACGCTGGCGTTGGCCGGCGCGGTAATGTTTCTGATCGCCTACAACTGGGCCGAGATGGGCCGCTGGCTGCGTTTCGGGCTGGTGCAGGTGGCGCTGGTGGTGGCCATCGGCGTCTACTGGTGGGCCGAAGGGCGCGGCGTCGTGCAAAACATGGTGGCTCGGGCGGCACTCATGGCAGCTTCGCTGCTGCTGGGCGTGCTGTTAGCGCTGTTCGGCCAGGTCTACCAGACCGGTGCCGATCCCTGGCAACTGTTCTTCTTCTGGGCCGTGCTGATGCTGCCCTGGGCGGTGGTGGCGCGCTTCGATGCGCTCTGGATCCTGTGGCTGGGGCTGCTCAACCTTTCGCTGTCGCTCTACTTGCGAACCTGGGGTTGGGCGTTCGGCATCCTGTTCTCGGGCGAGACTGCGGTGCTGTGGGGAGTGTTCATACTCAATACGGTAGCGCTGGGGTTGTGGGAGCTGGGTGCGCGGCGCTGGCGCTGGTTATCGGTGGGATGGGCCACACGCCTGCTGGCGCTGGGCAGCGGCATTCCCCTGACACTGCTGATGCTCATGTTCATCCTGGATGAGCGGGCCGATGTCTCGGCTGCCGTGCTGGTTTACCCGCTGTGGCTGGCGGCGCTCTATGCCGTCTACCGCTATTGGCAGCCCGATTTGTTCATGCTGGCGGGTGGTTGCTTGTCGGTCATTGTGGTCGTCACCACCTTCTTCGGCCGGCATCTGCTGTGGCAGGGCGGGGCGGGTGGCTTCCTGTTCCTGGCTATGTCAGTGCTGGCGCTGGGTGCAGCGGCAGTGTTCTGGCTCAAGCGGCTGCATGCCGAGATGCCGTCATGAGCCGCTGCGTGATAGCTCTGTGAGGCGATCCAGCCAAGCCGACGGCTGACCAAGATACCCCATGATGTCCACGACCTCGTGGCAGCCTTCACTCTCAAGTACCAGTGTCGGAAACCCCGCCCCACCCACGCGGGCCAGCAGCTCCCGGCTGGCGTGGATATGTGCCTGGGTCGGCTCGCCCTGCTGTGTGGCGTAGGCCGCGTCAAAGGCGGGTCCGTCGAGTCCGATATCCAGCGCCAACGCGCGCAGCACCGCTGGGTCGGCGATGCGCCGCCCCTCGATGTAGTGAGCTGTCTGCATGCGTGACAGCAGATCCAGCCCGCGGCCGGCGATCTCGTCGGCCGCCAGGATGGCGGTGATCGGCGGTTCGGAGTCGAAGACGGCGCTTTGGTCGCAGAGCAGGCCGTTACGATAGGCTTCTCCAAACGTTTGCCCGCTGAGCTGCGCAATCCGCCGGTCGTACGGTTCCACCATCTGGCGTAGCTGCGGCGTCACGGGACGACGGTTGGGACCGGCCATCATGCCGCCGGCGTGTAGCTGTATCGGCAGCACCTGGTGAGCCGCCCGGACCAGCGGTGCGACGGCGTAGCACCAACCGCACAGCGGGTCGAGAATGTAGTGCAGGGTCACCGCCCCGGCGTTGCCGGGGCGGAAAGAGGTTGCCTGTTCGCTCATGGGAATTACCACTCCATCTCTCCCGTGTTGACCTTGGCGCCGATCTCCAGCGCGATGCCGAGACCCGCTTGCGGGTAGGCGTCCTGCATCGCCTCGATCAGCGCTGCGCTATCCTCAGCTTGGGCCAATTCAGACTCGAAGCGCTGCAAGTAGTCCTTGGTGTAAGCCAGCTGGGACGCATCCTGCGGCAGGTCGGGAAGAGAATGGCCCGGCACTACGATGGCCGGATTCAGCGCGGCGATGTCGTCCAGTTTCTCTACCCAGGCTGAGCGCTCCGCCGCTGTTTGGGCATCGGCGGTCCATGCATGCAGACCGGCGTATACGTTTACGCCCCCGGCCACCGCTTCGATCGACGGGATCCACACATAGCTCCGGTGCGGCAGGCTGTCGTCCAGGCCGCGGATTTCCAGTACCTGGTCCTCGAGCATGAGGATGTTGCCGGACAGCACCTCGGGCAGCGGCACCTGCTGTGGTGCGTTGGCACCCATCCGCGGGCTCCAGACCTGCAGCTTGGTCGGCAGGGTGGCCTCGATCTTCTCCACCGTCGGCTCGGTAGCGACTACCTCCGCGTCGGGGAAGAACTGCTTGAGTACGTCGATACCGAAGTAGTAATCCGGGTCGGCCTGGCTGATGTAGATCGTTTGCAGATTTTTCCCACTGTCCAGCACCATGGCCGCGATGCGCAGTGCGTCGGCGCGAGTAAAGCCGGTATCCAGCAGCACGGCGTCGTTCTCACCGGACACCAGTACGGCATTGACGTGGAAGCTGCCGGCATCGGCGTTATAGACCTGCAGCGTCAGCGGTGCCGCCGCGGGCTCGTCGGTTTGCGCGTTGGCGGTGGTAAAGCCCAGCGACGCCATGGCGAGAGTGAGCCAGCGGGCTGGGGAAAGAAGCTTTTTCATCGCATTATCCTGCAAGTTGAGTAAACGAGTGGGTGGGTTGTGCACAGGATATTGGTTCGAATTGGTGAGATATACGCTATTCTTTACGACAGTTTGTCAACTAGATCGAGCAAATAGATGGATCGTTTTACCGCCATGAAGGTGTTCGTCGCAGTGACCGAGCGCGGCAGCGTGACCGCGGCCGCCGAGGCGCTGGATATGTCGCGGGCAATGGCCAGTCGTTATCTCGAGAGCCTGGAGAGCTGGCTGGGCGCGCGGCTGCTGCATCGCACGACGCGCCGCATTGCGCTGACGGATGCCGGTCACGAGGCTCTTTCGCGCTGCCGCCAAATGCTGGACCTTGCCGATGAAGTTCAGCTTGCGGCCGGTGCGCGCGGTGTCGAGCCAAAAGGCCGATTGCGCATCGCCACCAGCCAATCATTTGCCCAGGCCTGGCTTGCCGAGGCGGTGGCGGAGTTCCTGGCCGGCCATCCACAGGCGCAAGTCGAACTACTGGTGCTGGAGCGGGCCGTCAACTTGGTGGAGGAGCGGGTGGACCTGGCGGTGCGCATCACCAATCAGCTCGAGGAGTCGCTGGTGGCGCGGCGGCTGTGTACCTGTCGCTCGGTGCTGTGCGCGTCTCCTGGCTATATCGAGCGGCACGGCATGCCGCAAACGCCCGAGGAGCTGGCTGAACATGATTGTGTGGCACACTCCTATGTCAGCCGTAGCGAGATCCGACTGCGCCGGGAGGGCCGCAGCGTGAGCGTGCCGGTGACAGGAAAACTTTCCAGCAACGAGACGGGTGTTGTGCGCATGGCCACGCTGGCCAGCGCCGGCATTGCGATGCTGCCCACCTATTTCGTTGCCGACGACCTACGCCAAGGCCGGCTGGTGCTCGTGCTGCCCGCCTGGGAGCCGGAGCCACTGGGCATACATGCGCTGTACCTGTCGCGTCGCTACCAGCCGCTGCTGCTGCGAGCGATGATCGACTTTTTGGCTGAACGGCTCGGCGGCGATGTAGCGCTTTGGGATCGTGATATCGATACTGCTTGGGTTACTCATACGGAGACATCTTCATGAGCCGCTCCATCACGCCTCTCAGAGAGCGACTTGGCCGAGCCGGCATTACGATGACCGAAGGCGAAGGCGAGCCGACACTCGAGACGCCCTGGTTCGTGCGGGCGCTGCAGGCGTTTTCTGGCTGGCTGGCCGCCCTGTTCCTGCTGGGCTTCATCGCCATGGGCGTGGCCTTTGTGGTCGAGAGCAGCGCCGCTGCCGCCATGCTGGGGCTGGTGATGATTGTTGGTGCCTTCGCACTGCTCAAGGCGGCGCCCGGCGACTTCCTCGAACACCTGGCGCTGGCGGGAAGCCTCACCGGGCAATTGCTGGTGGCCTGGGCGCTGGCCGATGCCGTGGGCGACATGAATGCGAGCCTGTGGTGGTCGCTGCTGGTGCTGCAGGTCATCCTGGCTGTGGTCATGCCGAGCCTCACACATCGCGCTTTCTCCGCCTTCGCTGCGAGCCTGGCGCTCTACCTGGCGTTAGCCGAAGGCGTTTCAGCGCCATCCTTGGCCGGCGGGCTGGTGGTGCTGGGGCTGACTGCCATCTGGCTCAACGAGTTTCGCTGGCCGGCCCGTCTGCGGGCGGTGCAGGCGCTGGGCTATGGCCTGTTGCTGGGATTGCTGGCCATCCAGGCCATGGAGCACTTCGGCCAATCGCTTCTCATAGGGCGATATTATGACGGCACTGGTCTAGCCTGGCTGGAACCCTGGGCGGGGGATGCCTTGGGCATGCTGGCGCTGTTGCTGCTGATTCGAAACGTCTTTCAGCACCATGCCGGCGCAGTCGCGCCGGGTCTTCGTGCGGCCGCCTATGGTGCCGTGGCGGTACTGATGCTGCTCTCGCTCCAGGCCCATGGCTTGAGCCAGGGCGCCGTGGTGGTCGTGCTGGGCTTCGCCATCGCCAATCGCCTGGTCATGGGGTTTGGGGGGCTACTGCTGCTGCTCTCCATCACGAATTACTACTACTGGCTCGAGGTGACGCTGCTGACCAAGGCAATGACGCTGTTCGCCATGGGCGTGGTATTGCTGGCGATACGTTGGGCCATGCGTCGTGGCTGGCGGACCGGTGAAGCGGAGGGCGCGGGGCAATGAGGGCGACAGCCAAGCTGAACAGGATCATCGTGGCGGCGGCCCTGGTGCTGATCCTGGCGCTGGTCAATTGGTCCATCTGGGCCAAGGAGCGCCATTTGGCCGAAGGCGAGGTGGTGTACCTGGAGCTGGCGCCGGTGGATCCGCGCTCGCTGATGCAGGGCGACTACATGGCGCTGAACTTCGATATCGGCAATCGTATCCAGGACGCGCTGTACGACAGGCGCTTGGAGAGGGACGAGCTGGATGCCGCCGACGGGCACGTGGTCGTTCGCTTGGGCGCGCAACGCGTAGCGCATTTCCAGCGGCTGAGTGCCAAGATGGACTTTCTTGCCGCCGACGAAATGCGCCTGCGCTACCGGATGCGCAACGGCCGGGTTCGTTTCGCCACCGACGCCTTCTTCTTCCAAGAGGGCCATGCCGAGCGCTACGAGCCCGCCCGCTACGGCCAGTTCCGCGTCAACGACCGCGGCGAACCCCTGCTCGTTTCCCTGCACGATGCCGATCTGGAGCTGCTGGGGGAAATGGAGCGTTAAGGAAGCCGTTGGCCGATAGGCCCGCTAAATTAACGGCTTGATGCAACGACAGGGAGTCATCATGGAACTGCGTATTGTCAGGCGCCTCATCCCCGAGTGGGGCACCACCTATGGCCCACCAGGCGAGGGGCCTTTTCCCGCTGTGATGATCCTGCATGGTTCGGAGGGTGCCTGGTCGGGATGGAGCCATCGTAACGCTGCCATACTGGCCGCTCACGGTTTCCTGGCCTTTCCTCTCGGCTACTCCAATGGCGGTAATGCGTGGAACGCTGGGAGCATTGTCGATTACCCACTCGACCGCAGCGTTGAGGCATTAGCCGCGCTGCGCGCCTTTCCGTACGCCGGCCCGCGAGTTGGCCTCTATGGCGTCTCGCGCGGTGCCGAGCATGCGTTGCTTCTCGCTTCCTTGATGGCCAAGGAGGAGATGGAAGGGCTTCCCGATGCCGTTGCAGCGCATAGTCCACCGGATGTCGTCTGCGGAGCCTTCGACTCACGAAGCTATCGTGATGCTGGCGATCCGGGATGGCAGGCCTGGGATGCCAATAATCGAGCATGGACGTGGAAAGGCTCCCAAGAAGAGCTATTGCCCACTACGCCAATCGAGGTGGAACGCTATCCGGGGGCGCTGTTTCTCTCCCATGGCACGAAGGATCGTATGTGGGCGGTGGAAATGACGAGGCGCTTGGAGCAGCGTCTAAAAGCGCATGGACAGCATCCTGAAGTGCACTACTACGTAGGGGAGGACCACATACCAGGCAGCGCTGGCGACAATCTCCATCATGAATATTTGATCGATTTCTTCGTGCGGCATCTTGGCAATTGAACGCGGAAACCTGAATCCTGTAGGCCTAGGTGAGCTAGCTCAAACCGAACAGCGCATGCGCCAGGTGTCCGCTGATGAAGGCGAGGCTGGCGGCAGCGCCACCCATTAACAGGGTACGAAACCCGGAACGCAGCATCGGGCGATGATAGACCAGACTCTTGAGCATGCCGATGCCGAAGAACATTGCACCGGCGATAAGAAGACTTGCCAGGAATTGGGTGGTGGCATCCAGGCCCGGTAGCGCATAGGGCAGTAGCGGCATGGCGCCTACGATGATAAAAGCGAAGAAGGTCGTCAGCGCGGCGCGCAGGGGGCTCAATCCGACAGGCTGCAGGGAATACTCTTCCTTGAGCATGGTGTCCACCCAGATGTCGTGATCGTCGGTCAGGGTTTCCACCACTCTTTCCAGCAATTCCCCCTCGAAGCCTTTTGCACGGAAAATCTGGCGTATTTCTTCTCTCTCTCCTTCGGGGATGAGCTGGATATGGTGATATTCGCGACGAGCGACACTGTCGATATGTTCCTGCTGCGCTTGGGAAGCCTCGTAGTTGCTGACGGCCATGCTGAAGCCGTCGGCAAGAAGGTTGGCGAAACCGAGTACTAGGGCGACCGTAGGGGAAAAGCCTGCGCCGAAAGCGCCAGAAACGACGGCGAATGTGGTTACGCACCCATCGATGCCCCCGAGTATCGCATCGGGCATGGAGTTCGCTTGCGGCGGTTGGGACAGGCGCTCCTTCACTGCCTCGGGGCGGTGCTCGGGCTCGAGATCTTCGCGGTCTTGTGCCATGGCGCCCATCCGGAGTGGGTATTATGCGTCTCTCCTCTATCCAAGGAGAATAGAAGAGGGCATCGGTAAACGTTAGCAGATGACATTAGGAGAGCAGCAGTGCATGGACCAGACCCGACCAATAAGCACCCCATGGAAGGGTTTCCCCAGGTGTGCTTCATCAAGAACGTGATCAAGGGCCCGAATATCATCGTAGGCGACTACACCTACTACGACGATCCGGAGGATTCGGAGAACTTCGAGCGCAATGTGCTCTACCATTACCCGTTCATTGGCGACAAACTGATCATCGGCAAGTTCTGCGCCATTGCGCGGGGCGCCAAGTTCATCATGAACGGGGCGAATCACAAGCTTTCCGGCATCTCCACCTACCCGTTCCAGATCTTCGGCAATGGCTGGGAGAAGGTCATGCCGGAGCCAAGCGAACTGCCCTACAAGGGCGACACGGTCGTTGGGCACGACGTGTGGATCGGTTATGACGCCCTCATCATGCCCGGCGTGAAGATCGGCAATGGCGCTATCGTGTCATCGCGTTCAGTGGTGGTAAGTGACGTACCGCCCTATACGGTGGTCGGTGGCAACCCGGCCCGGCCAATCAAGCAGCGCTTCTCGCCGGAGGTGGTCGAAACCCTGCAGGCCATTGCCTGGTGGGACTGGCCGGTGGAGAAGATCACCCGGCATCTGCCGCTGATCGTGGCTGGCGATGTCGAGGCGCTACGGCAGAGCGGATTTAACGAATGAGCGTATGGCAGGCAGGAGTATGAACGGGGAGTTGTGCCACAGGATTCTGATCGTTGCCGAGATGCTCTTGCTGGCATTGCCAGTTAGCGTGTTCTGCCTGTTTTTCGGTTTGACTCTGCTAATGACGGTGGGGTTTTCCTGGGGGCTGGAAGAAATCGCGATCATGCTCTTCGTGCTGGTCGGCACGCTGGGTATCGTCGGGCTGTGGTGTGCCGCCATCACTTACCTGGCCCGGCGGACTCGGTCCCTCTGGTGGTGGCGGGCCGCCTGCATGGGCGCCGGATTGGTGAGCGTCTCCTTGATACTGTTCTGCCTGATCGCCTTTGGCTGGGAGCGGCCGGAGTGGGTGGTCATCATTGCCCTGGGGGTGTTTGCCAGCCCGTTGTTGATACCTTTTCTCCACCTCGCCTACCTGCTGCGAACGCCCCGGGAGTCTCTGTCTACTCAGGCGCAGCAATAACCTTTGCGGTAAGCTCGAACTTTGCTGTCGGCTGCAGCAGGCGACATGGTGATCTACAAGGAGATGGACCGTGGAGTGGTGGACCTGGATAACCTACGTGGGCGTGATTACGGCCTTGATCATTTTCCCCGGGCCGGTGGCTCTGCTGTGCACGAGCCATGGCCTACGCTTCGGTCGACATCGTGCCTTTGCGACCGTGCTGGGTGGCGGCATAGCGTCGTTGGTTCTGATGGCGCTCTCTGCATTGGGCCTCGGCGCCGTTCTGGCCACCTCGGAAACGGCCTTCTTCGTACTCAAGCTGGTTGGTGGCGCCTACCTGATCTACCTGGGGCTGCAGGCTTGGCTGACAGTGCCCCGCTCGCCGATGGACGAGGTGCCCCAGGCGGGGCCGGCAATGCGGCAATCCGTCCCCGCCCTGTTCCGCCAGGGCTTCCTGGTGGGAATCGGTAATCCCAAGGACCTGCTGTTCTTCGCTGCTCTGTTCCCCAACTTCATCACCATCGGCGAACCGCAAGTGTTGCAGTTCGTCATCCTGGCACTGACCTGGCTGGTCATCGACACCACCCTGATGACGCTCTACGCCACCCTGGGCTCGGGTCTGGGCCGCTGGTTCGATAGCCCCGGCAGGATGCGCGCCTTTCACCGCACCACCGGCGGGCTTTTCCTGGGCGCGGGAGGCACGCTGATTGCCTCCAGCGCTAATAGGTGAGCGCCAAGAGGTGAGCTGTAAAAAGCGGCGCAGCCATCATCATGGCTGCGCCGCTTTCGGCTGGGGCGACCTACGGCTCCACGATGATCTTTACGTGAGATTTGTCGTTGAGCAGCGTTTCGAAGCCTTTCTCGACAACGTCCGCAAGGGGGATGCGCGCAGTAATCAGGTCCTCCGCGCGGTAGTAGCCCTGCTCCATCAACGCCATGACGGCGGGATAGACGTGCCGGTAGGCGATGATGCCCTTCATGGTGCGCTCCTTGATCACCAGGTCGTTGGGCTGGAAGGTAGCTTCCGTTTCCCAGATGCTCACGACCACCGTCTCTCCGCCGGCGTGGGTGCTGTTGATGGCCTGGTTGAGTACCGCGGGGATGCCGGTCACCTCGAAGGCGAAGTCCACGCCGCCGCGGGTGAGGTCGTGGATCCGTGCCACCACGTCGCCCTGTTGTGGGGCCAGGGCCGTGGCGCCCAGGTCGGTGGCCTTCTGCCGTCGCACTTCGGAAAGCTCGACGGCGTAGATCTCGGCGGCGCCGGCGGCCTTGAGGGACTCGATCACCATCAGCCCGATGGGGCCCGCGCCGAACACCACGGCGCTGTCACCAGCTTTCAGCGAACTCTGGCGAACGGCATGCAGGCCCACGGCGGCGGGCTCCACCAGGGCGCCTTGCTCGTAGGAGAGCGCCTCGGGCATGCGGTGGACCATGTGCTCGCCGACCACGGTGTACTCCGAGAAACCGCCGCCGCCTCCCGATAGGCCATGGAAGCCCAGCAGGGGCGTAAGGTTGTAGCGCTCCATCAGGTAGCTGCCGTCTCGATGGGGCGACAGGATCGGCTCGATGGCGACGCGGTCCCCGGGCTTGACCCGAGTAACGCGTTCACCCACCTCCACCACTTCACCGGCGAACTCGTGGCCCATGATGATGGGGGCGCACTGCTGGCTGAGCGGGTGCGGTTCGTCCACCGGAATAAAGATGGGGCCGGCGCTGTACTCGTGCAGGTCGCTGCCGCAGATGCCGCAGGCGGCGACCTTCACCTTGACCTGGTGCGGCTCCTCGATTCGGGGTGTTGTAACCGTTTCCACGCGCAGGTCGCGGGCGCGATACCAGACGGCCGCTTGCATGGTGTGTTTGTCGTCGTTCATGGAATGGCCTCGTTGTTCTTGTGACGCGGGCCGGCAAGGTGCCGGCCCGCTTTGTCAGGTGGATTCAGGCGAGATGGTGCACTTCCTGCTGGCCATACACCGGCGTGGGGATGTCCTCCATGCGTGCCTTGAGCTGCAGCGCCAGGTAGTGGGAGTAGTGGCGCGACTGGTGCAGGTTGCCGCCGTGGAACCACAGCGCCTGCTGCTGGGTGGGCTTCCACATGTTGCGCAGCTCGCCCTCCCAGGGGCCGGGGTCCTTGGTCGTATCGGAGCCGAGCCCCCAGCACTTGCCGACCTTGTCGGCCACCTCCTGGGAGATGATGCGCGCCGCCCAGCCGTTCATGGAGCCGTAGCCGGTGGCATAGACGATCAGGTCGGCGGGCAGCTCGGAGCCGTCGCTGAGCGTCACCGAACGTGGGTTGATGCGTTCGATGCCCACGCCGCTGCGCAGCTTGATGTCGCCATTGGCCACCAGGTCGCAGGCGCCCACGTCGATGTAGTAGCCGGAGCCGCGCCGCAGGTACTTGAGGAACAGGCCGGAGTCGTCGTCGCCGAAGTCGAGCAGGAAACCGGCCTCTTCGAGTCTCTGGTAGAACTCGGCATCGCGTTCGCGGATCCGGTCGAAGGCGGGCCGTTGGAAGTCGGGCAGCAGCTTGTAGGGGATCGAGGCGAAGATCAGGTCGGCCTTGTCGTGGGTGATGCCGTTCTTCACTGCCTCCTCGGAATAGAGCGGGCCGAGGGCGTGTTCCATCAGCGAGTCGGACTTCACGATATGGGTCGAGGAGCGCTGGATCATGGTCACGTCGGCATCGTTCTCCCACAGCGCCGCGCAGATGTCATGGGCCGAGTTGTTGGAGCCCACCACGACCACTTTCTTGCCACGATAGGCGTCCGGCCCCGGGTGCTGGCTGGAGTGCTGCTGCTCGCCTTCGAAGGTCTCGGCGCCGGGAAAGTGCGGCACGTTGGGCACGCCCGACATGCCGGTGGCCAGGATCAGCTGCTTGGGCCTGAGAGTGACCTGCTCGCCGTCGCGGTTGACTCGCACCGTCCACTCGCCGCTGGCCTCGTCGAAGCTGGCGCCCTCGCACTCGGTGGAGCTCCAGTAGTTGAGCTCCATCACCCTGGTGTACATCTCCAGCCAGTCGCCGATCTTGTCCTTGGGCGCGAACACCGGCCAGTTCTCGGGGAAGGGGATGTAGGGCAGGTGGTCGTACCATACCGGGTCGTGCAGGCACAGCGACTTGTAGCGGTTGCGCCAGGCGTCGCCGGGGCGGGGGTGCTTGTCGAGCACGATGGTGGGCACGTCGAGCTGGCGCAGCCGCGCGGCGAGCCCGATGCCACCCTGGCCGCCGCCGATGATCACACAGTAGGGTTGGCGCGTGTAGCCGAGCTCACGCGCTTCCCGCTGGCGCGATTCGAGCCAGGTCTCGCGGGTCTTGCTGGCGCCGTGCTCGGCTCCCATGGGGCGTCTGGCGCCGCGCGGCTCGGGGTGGTCCTTGAGCTCCTGCATGGTGGTCAGCAGGGTCCAGCATTTGCCGTCCTTCAGGCGCAGGAGGCCCTTGCCGAGGGCCACGCCGGTCTCGAAGGTGAACCAGGCTTCTGTCACGCCGTTGGCTTCGGTGACTTCCCCGTCGATCTGCCAGTTCGCGGGGCGCGCTTCGCCCAGGGTGGCGTTGAGCATCGACTGGATCTCGTCCTTGCCTTCCAGCGTCTTGAGGTTCCAGGTGAAGGCGACCAGGTCGCGCCAGTAGCACTCGTCATGGAACAGGGCCATGACCCGTTCAATGTCGCGCTGCTCCAGCGCGATCTCGAAGTCGCGCAGCCATTGCTGGGCGTGTTGAGTCGGCGTGGGTGTCGTCATCGTTGTTCTCCGCTTGTTGTTGGGGGACGCCCTGTGTTCTGGCAGAAACCGTGCCAGCCGCGGAGGTTGTGCGAGAAGCTCTTTCAGGTGATTGAAAAGATTTATTTTTTTGAGCGGGATGTTAACGGCGATAGTGCGGGACGCTGTTCTGCCCACCTGTAACGCGCGTGACAGCTGTCACGTTGCCGGGGTGGCCCGGCGTTACACCTGTAAACCCCCGACCAAGGGCGCAGGCGGAGCCGATTGACTCCTGCCCGGTACGGCATAGGCTTGAAGTCAGCTCTGCCACACAACACTGCCACACAACAACAAGGTCCGCCGTCGCACGGTCGCAGGTAGATTGGCAAGACAGAGTGGCAAGAGAAGAGCGGCAAGTAGTGCGGCAAGGCGGAGATGGGAGAGGCAGCGATGCCACTGCGCAACGAGCAACGCCAGCACATCGAAACCCTGACCCGGCTCAGCGAAGGCCAGCCGGCGGACCTGGGTGGCTGCCGCGAGGTCATCCGGCGCTCCTGGGAGCGCTGCGTCGGCGAGTACCGGCTCGACCCCGGCCGCCCTCGCCCCGTGCGGGTACTGACCCAGCAGGCGCTCAAGGAGCACCGCGAGCCGGTGGACGAATTGCTGCACGTCGCCCGGGCGGGTGTCGATCAGCTCTTCACCCAGATCGCCCCGCTGGGCTATGTGCTGCTTCTCACCGACCGGCAGGGCATCACCGTCGATTTCCGCGGCCAGCGCGACCGGGAGTCGGACCTGCGCCGGGCGGGCCTCTATCTCGGCGCCGACTGGGACGAGCGCTATGCGGGCACCTGTGCGGTCGGCACCTGCGTGTACGATGCTCAGGCGATAACCTGCCACCAGAGCGAGCACTTCGACGCTACCCACATCAGCCTGACCTGCACGGCGGCGCCGATCACCGACCCGCAGGGACAGGTCATCGCGGTGCTGGACATCTCCGCACTGCAGTCGCCGAGCGCCCAGGAGAGCCAGAACTTCGGCCTGCCACTGGTCACGCTCTACGCCCGCATGATCGAGGACGCCTATTTCCTGCACCGCTACCGCCACTGCCTGATGCTGCGCTTCGATACCGCCCGCGAGTTCGTTCATCTCAATGGTCGCGGGCTGATCGCCATCGAGGAGGACGGCAGCGTCATTGCCGCCAATGGCGCCGGGCGCGCGCTGATCGATGCCCACCTGCGCCGCTGGCCGCCGTGGTCGCCGGGCTGGCAGCCGTCCATTACCCAATTGTTCGACGGCGAGCTCGGTGAGCTGCTGGGCATACCTGCGGCCAGCGACGATGGTATTCGCGCCTTTCGGGCGCGCGCCAACGACATCACCTGTTTCGTCACCCTGGTCGAACCGCGCGGTCGACGCCTCCCCCCGCGTGGCTTGCCGCCTTCGCCCACGCCGGTGCCGGCGTTGGATCGGCTCGCCTCGGACGACCCCGCAATGCATCGCGTACTCAAGCTGGCGCGGCGGCTGCGCAACGAGGAGGTCGGCGTATTGATCACCGGCGAGACCGGTACCGGCAAGGAGGTGCTGGCCCGGGCGCTGCACGATAGCGGCACGCGCGCCAAGGGGCCCTTCGTGGCGGTGAACTGTGCGGCGATTCCCGAGTCGCTGATCGAGAGCGAATTGTTCGGCTACCTGCCCGGCGCCTTCACCGGCGGGCGCAGCAAGGGCATGCGTGGCCTTATCCAGCAGGCCGACGGCGGCACCCTGTTCCTGGACGAAATCGGCGACATGCCGCTGATGCTGCAGACCCGGCTGCTGCGGGTGCTGGCCGAGCGCGAGGTGATGCCGCTGGGGGCCGAGAAGGCGGTGCGCGTCGATATCCGGGTGATCACCGCCACCCATCGCGACATGAGCCAGCTGATCGCCCGGGGTGGTTTCCGTGAAGACCTCTACTACCGCCTGAACGGCGCCCAGCTGCGGCTGCCGGCACTGCGCGAGCGGGCCGACAAGCACTATGTGATTCGCAGTGTCTACCGGGCGCTACTCACCGAGCGCGGGCGGGAAGTGCGGCTGCGTGCCGACGCCATGAGCGCACTGCTGGCCCACGCCTGGCCGGGCAATATCCGCCAGCTCAAGAACGCCCTGGCCTTCGCCCTGGCCACGGCCGAGGGCGACGAGATCACGCTCCATGACCTGCCTGAAGAGTGCCAGGGGCATCTCGGCGCCGCACTCCGGCTGATCGAGGCGGTGCCCCAGGTGGGCCAGGTGGGAGAGACGACCGAGAGGCAGGCACTGCACGCTCTGCTGAGGGAAAACAGTTGGAACGTCAGCCTCGTCGCGCGGCGGCTTGGCGTTTCACGGCCCACCATCTATCGGCGCATGCGCCGCCATGGCCTGGTGCCGCCCAACTGGCGCGAGACCAACTCGAAGCTCGAACGTTAACACGCTATCTTTGTTGCTATTGCATGTCTCCCGTTGCCCAGGATCGGGGCGGGATGCGTCGTCACAGGCTTTGTCTGAAAAGTCGGTGAGCGAATGCCAGACAAGGCGAAAATCGGTGAAAAGACGGAGTTTACGGGATGTAAATGAGTACTTTGAGCCGGTTTTTAACGCCGTATGGTCGAGCGCAACCAGTTTTCGGACAGAGCCTAGCGTATTGGAGCTTTTATGAGTCAAGACAACGAGTACGTGCCGCCGAAGGTCTGGAAATGGGAAAAGGCCAACGGTGGCGAGTTCGCCAACATCAACCGGCCCATCGCCGGCCCCACCCAGGACAAGGCGCTCCCGGTCGGCAAGCATCCGCTGCAGCTCTACTCGCTGGCCACGCCCAACGGGGTGAAGGCCGGCATCATGCTTGAGGAGCTGCTGGCGCTGGGTCACTCAGGCGCCGAATACGATGCCTGGCTGATCCGTATCGGCGAGGGGGAGCAGTTCGGCAGTGGCTTCGTCGAGGTCAACCCCAACTCGAAGATCCCGGCGCTGATGGACCACAGCACCACGCCGCCTACCCGGGTGTTCGAATCGGGCTCGATCCTGCTCTACCTGGCCGAGAAGTTCGGCGAGCTGTTGCCCCGCGACCCGGCCGGGCGTACCGAGACCCTGAACTGGCTGTTCTGGCAGATGGGCAGCGCGCCGTATCTCGGCGGCGGCTTCGGCCACTTCTACGCCTACGCCCCGACCAAGATCGAGTACGCCATCGACCGCTTTGCCATGGAGGCCAAGCGCCAGCTCGACGTGCTGGACCGGCGCCTGGCCGAGAGCCGCTACCTCGGCGGTGACGAATACACCATCGCCGATATCGCCAACTGGTCCTGGTACGGTCAGCTGGCGCTCGACCGCGTCTACGATGCCGGCGAATTCCTGCAGGTGCAGGAGTATGAGAATGTGCAGCGCTGGGCCAGGGAGATCGATGCCCGCCCGGCGGTGCAGCGCGGACGCATGGTCAACCGCACCTTCGGCCCACCGGAGCAGCAGCTGCACGAGCGCCACGACGCCAGCGACTTCGAGACGCAGACGCAGGACAAGCGCTAGGTGACGGTCATAGCGCCAAGACGGTTGGAGCTCCGCGACCTGAAAGCCTGCGCGGCACTGTTCGCGCAGGTGTTCTCTACGGAGCCCTGGAGCGAGCCCTGGGGTGTCGATGGGGCTCTGGCGCGGCTCGAGCATTTCCACGCGTCGCCCGGCTTCGTGGGGATGCTGTCGTTAGGCGACAAGGGTGAGGTCATGGGTTTCGTGCTTGGTAACCTCGAACCCTACCTGGATTGTCACCTGTTCTACCTGAGGGAGATGTGCGTCGCCTCGCAAAGGCAGGGCCAAGGTATCGGCTCGCAGCTCTATCGGGCTCTGGAGCGGGAACTGGCTGAGCGAGATGTTCGCGCGGTCTACCTGGCCACGGGGCGGGATATCCCTGCTGCGGGGTTCTACCAGGGGCTGGGCTTTCGCTGCAGCGAGACCATGGCGTTCTATGCCAAGGGTTTGAAGGGAGATTAAGCGGATATGGATCGGGACGAGGCGCCGGGCCTTGAACTCGTGCCGGCGGATCTCGCGGCATGCCGAGGCATTGCCGAGGTGCATGTCCAAGCTTGGCGGCATGCTTATGCCGGTATTATTCCGGCAGCGTATCTGGACGGTCTCTCGGTCGATGAGCACGAAGAAAGATGGCGGCACGCCGTGGCAAGGGGGAGCCCACGCCTGCTGGTAGCTCGATTGGGTGAGAAGATCCAAGGTTTCATTGGCTTCGATGCTTCACGAGATGATGGTGCCGAGTCGCAGCAAGGAGAGATCTGGGTACTCTACGTCAGGCCTGAGGCCCAACGCCTTGGCGTGGGCCGCTGGTTGTGTCGGGAGGCGCTGGAGGCACTTTTCGAAGAAGGCTTCACCAGCGCCACGCTGTGGGTAATCGTGGGGAATGAAGGTGCCACGAACTTTTACCGGGAGATGGGTTTTCAGGTCGAGCCCGGATCACGCCAATCGTTCATGGTAGGGGCGGCCCAGTTATGGGAGGAACGCCTCCACATACCACTTTAAGAGTCGGCGCCGCGTGAGGAGGCCATTGGACACCCTTTGGGCGCTCTGGCATGCTTCGCGCCTTCGAAATCCGCCCAAGAGAAGCCCATGAGCGCCTTGCCGAACTGCCCCGCCTGTCAATCCGAGTACACCTACGAAGTGGCCGATATGTACGCCTGCCCCGAGTGCGGCCACGAGTGGTCGAGCCTGGCGGAAGCCGGCGAGGCCGGTGGCGGGAAGGTGGTGCGCGATGCCAACGGCAACGAGTTGCAGGATGGCGACAGCGTCACCGTGATCAAGGACCTCAAGGTCAAGGGCACCTCGTCGGTGGTCAAGGTGGGCACCAAGGTGAAGGGCATTCGCCTGGTGGAGGGCGACCATGACATCGACTGCAAGATCGACGGCTTCGGGCCGATGAAGCTGAAGTCGGAGTTCGTCAAGAAGGCATAAGCACCGGGGAAAATCGACTGTCACGGAGCTGTAAGCCAATGGCAGTAATGTCGATGGGGCTCACTCATCGGAGGTTTTCCCCTATGTCGAAGCGCCCCCTGTCAGCGGCCCTTGCCGCCGTGGTTCTTGCCGGCCTGGCCCTCCCGGCCCTCGGCAACGAGACGCTGGTGCTCTACACCAGCCAGCCCAACAGTGATGCCCAGCAGACCGTCGATGCCTTCCAGGCGGCCTACCCCGAGATCGAGGTGGAGTGGGTGCGGGATGGCACCACGCAGCTGATGACCCGGCTGCGCTCCGAACTCTCCGCCAGCGTCAGCAACCCCGATGTACTGCTGATTGCCGACAGCATGACCCTGGAGTCGCTCAAGCAGGAAGGGCATCTGCAGCCCTACCTGAGCCCGGAACGCGAGGTCTACGCCGCCGAACTCTACGATCCGGAAGGCTACTACTACGGCACCAAGCTGATCACCACCGGCATCGTCTACAACACCGGGGCCGAACGCCAGCCGCAGAGTTGGCAGGAGCTCACCCAGCCCGAGTACGAAGGGCAGGTGACCATGCCGAGCCCGCTCTATTCCGGCGCCGCGCTGATCCACATGGCGGCGGTCGAGGCGAACCCCGAGCTGAGCGAGGGCTATTACGAGGCACTCCATGCCAACCGCGTCGAGGCCCAGGGTGGCAACGGCGGCGTGTTCAACGCCGTGGCGTCGGGCACCAAGCCCTACGGCATCGTGGTCGACTTCCTGCCGATCCGCGAGGCGGCCAAGGGCTCGCCGGTGGCGTTCGTGTTTCCCGAGGAGGGCGTGAGCGCCGTGACCGAGCCGGTGGCCATCATGCAGGGCGCCAGGAACCTAGATGCAGCACAGAAGTTCGTCGACTTCGTCCTCTCGCGAGAAGGCCAGGAACTGGTCAGCGAGCAGGGCTATCTCCCGGCGCATCCCGAGGTCGCCCCACCAGCAGGCTTCCCCGTCCGTGACGATATCGCGCTGATGCCGCTCGACGTCGAAAGCGCCCTGACCAGGGAAGCCGAACTCAAGCAGCGCTTCGGCGACCTGTTCGGAAGCTGACCATGGCACCGGGTCTTATCGACAGCAGCCAGCATCGCTGGCTGCTAACCCTGCTCATGCTCGTCATCGTGGCGCTCAGCCTCGTGCCCAGCCTGCGCCTGCTGATGGAAGCGCTGGGCGACCTGGCCCAGGGCAGCGAGTCGCCGCTGTGGCGGGTGCTGCAGGCCGAGAGCACCTGGCGGGCGCTGTGGCGCAGCCTCTATACCTCGGGGCTGGGCATGTTGATTGCGCTGGTGCTGGGCAGCCTGTTTGCCTTCGTGATCACCCTCACTGACATTCGCGGCAAGGCCTGGCTGGTATTCTGCTTCATGCTGCCGATGATGATCCCGCCCCAGGTCACCGCGCTGAGCTGGCTGCAGCTTTTCGGTCCCGCCAGCCCGCTACTGAAGAGCATCGGCATGGCGCCGCCCCTGGGCAGCCCCCAGCCGCTCTATTCCGCCGAAGGCATCGCCCTGCTGCTGGGCATTCAGAGCGCACCGCTGGTGTTCCTGGCGCTGCGCACTTCGCTGCTTTCTCTCCCCCGCGAGCTGGTCGAGGCGGCCCGCATCAGCGGCGCCCGCCAGGCTCAGGTGTGGGGGCAGATCATCCTCCCGGTGACCCGCAGCGGCATGATCGCAGGCGCCGCCATGGCCTTCATCTCGAGCCTGGGCAACTTCGGCATACCCGCCATGCTGGGGATTCCCGCCGGCTACTATGTGCTGCCGACCCTGATCTACCAACGCATGGCCAGTTTCGGCACCGGCGTGCTGGCGGAGATGGCCTCGCTGTCGCTGCTGATAGGCGTGCTGGCGCTGGCCGGGGTGGCGCTGCAGCAGGCGTGGATGAAGCGCAGCCGTTTCGGCCTGATGGGCCACAGTGGCCGCGCCCACGACTTCTCGCTGGGGCGCTGGCGGGGTGGGGTGACCGCCCTGCTGGTGACGCTACTGCTGGTCATTCTCGTTGCCCCCTTGGCGGCGCTGGTGGTGAGTTCGCTGGTACCTGCCATGGGCGTGCCGCTGAGTTGGGAAACCGCCACCCTGAACGCCTATCACGAGGTGATCGGCCGCCAGGGGGCGACCTGGCGCGCGGTGCGCAACAGCCTGTGGCTGGCGGGTTGCGCCGCCATTGTGCTGATGCTGTGCAGCCTGCCGCTGGCCTACCGCCTGCAGCGCCTGCCCCAGCGCTGGCAGAGCCTGGCGCTGAGTGCCATCGAGCTGCCCTATGCGCTACCCGGCGTGGTGCTGGCGGTGGCCTGCATCCTGCTCTTCGTGCGCCCCATTCCGCTGGTGAACGTGGCGCTTTACGGCACCCTGGGGTTGATCTTCGTCGCCTACCTGGCGCGCTTCCTGGTGGTGTGCCTCAAGCCGGTGGCAGCCGGTCTCGCCCAGCTGGACCCCTCGCTGGAGGAGGCGGCCCAGCTCGCAGGCGCCGGCCCCTGGCGGCGCCTGGGTGGCATCGTGCTGCCGCTGGTGGCCCCGGCGCTGTTTGCCGGTGGGCTGCTGGTATTCCTGCTGGCGGTGAACGAGCTGACCGTCTCGGCGCTGCTGTGGAGCGCGGGGAACGAGACCCTGGGCGTGCTGATCTTCAACCTCGACGAAGGCGGCGAGAGCGTGCTGGCTGCCGCGGTTTCCGTGCTGGTGGTGTTGATGGTCGCCACGTTGATGCTCTGCCTGAGCCTGCTGGCACCGCGCCTGCCCAAGGGGGTCGTGCCATGGCAGGGTTGACGATCGATAGTGTCACCAAGCGCTTCGGTGAGCACCCTGCCGTCGAGGCGCTCTCCCTGGACATCGCTCCGGGAGAGTTCGTCGCGCTGCTCGGCCCCAGCGGCTGCGGCAAGACCACCATGCTGCGCATGCTGGCCGGCTTCGAGTCGCTCAGTGAAGGGGAGATTCGCCTGGGCGGGCGGATCCTGGCCAGCCGCGAACATCACGTGCCGCCGGAACGGCGCAACATGGCGATGGTGTTCCAGTCCTACGCCCTGTGGCCGCACATGAGCGTGGCCGACAACGTCGGTTACCCGCTCAAGCTGCGCCGCCTGGATGGCGAGACGTACCGGCGCCGGGTGGCCCAGGCGCTGGCGCTGGTGGGTCTCGCGCCGTATGCCGAGCGCTCGCCGCAGGAACTCAGCGGCGGCCAGCGTCAGCGCGTGGCGCTGGCGCGCTGCCTGGTCACCGATCCCGACGTCGTGCTGCTGGATGAGCCGCTGGCCAACCTCGACCGCCACCTGCGTGCGGCCATGGAGCAGAGCTTTCGCGACTTCCACCGCCGCACCCAGGCCACCCTGGTCTACGTCACCCATGACCAGAGCGAGGCCATGGCGCTGGCGGACCGCATCGCGGTCATGCGCGACGGCAGGCTGGCGCAGTGGGCCACGCCGGAAACCCTCTATCGCCAGCCGCGAACCGCCTGGGTGGCCAGCTTCATCGGCCAGGGCAGCCTGTTGAACGTGGCTGCCGGGCGGCCGGGCCAGCGCCTGGAGGAGGCCACGCTGATGCGTGGGCTTGCCGCCGCTCCTGCCGAGCGGATCCAGCCGGTGCTGGTACGCCCGGAGCACGTGACGGTGCTGACCGATACCCTTTCCCCGCAGGATTTGCGTGGACGAGTGGAGAGCGTGACCTTCCGCGGCGAACGCTATGAGCTACACCTGCGCCTCGAAAGCGGTGAAGCGCTGCTGGCTTACCACCACGCGGCGCTCGATGAAGGGCGGCAGGTGGCCCTGATCCTGCGCGAGGGCTGGTGTCTGGAGCCCGAGACATGAGCCTGCGCATCGAGGTGCTCAGCGGACTGGGCGACAAGGCACCCGCCGCCATCCTGGTCGAGGCCGAGGGCAGGCGCCTGCTGCTCGACGCCGGTGGCGCCCTGCACCCGGGCCAGTCGATGGAATGGGCCGAAGGGCTGGATGTCGACGCCGTTCTGATCAGCCACGATCATTTCGATCACATCGGCGGTGTATCGGCGCTGCCCGCCGAGCTGCCGCTCTATTGCACGCCCTTGGTGGCGGCGGCGCTGCCCAGTGGCCGCGAGTGGCGAGCGCTACCCGAGCGTGGCCAGTGCCGGATTTCAGGTATCCCGGTGACCACCGGCCAGGCCGGGCATTCGCTTGGTGGCGTATGGCTGCATCTCGGCGTCGATGGCGGCGTGTTCTATAGCGGCGACGCCTGCCGTGAGTCGCTGCTCTTCCCCTTCGACGAACCGCCGCCGGCGCGTATCGCGCTGCTGGACGCCTCCTATGGCCGCTACGACACGCCCCAGGTGCAGTGCCGCGAGGCCATTGCGCAGCGGCTGTCCGAGCCCTGGGTGCTGCCGGTGCCCGTCTCGGGTCGCGCCCTGGAAATGGCGCTGTGGCTCGACGCCGAGGCCGGGCGGCGGGATGCGAGCTGGAACCTGGATCACTCTTGCCGCGCTGGGCTCGAGGCGCTGCTGCGCTTGCCGCGTGCGCTGCGCCGGGAAGGGCATGATGCTGCCATCCGGCGGCTACTCGACGCTTCCCGTACGGATTCGCCCATGCTATGGCTGGTGGAGGACCGCGACGACGACCCGCAGGACTGGCCGGCGCACCGGCTGCTGCACACGGGCTATCTCACGCCCCGGCGTCGGCGCCAGCGAGCGGAAGGCGAGGTCGACTGGCAGCGCTGGAACGTCCACCTGCGGCTGTCCCATATGCGGGCACTGGTACGGCAACTGGGAGCTAGGCAGGTGATTCCCCTCTTTACCACCGAGGTGCGCGAAGTGAACGAGTCGCTGGCGGCAGTCGAGCCAGCTTTATCGGAGGAGGGCAGCGATGCTGCTGGCTAGGTCATTCGTCTTCATTCGTCACGGTGAAACGCAGCTCAACCGCGAACATCGCATTTGCGGGCGCAGTGACGTGCCGCTGACGGCACAGGGCGAGGCCCAGGCGCGGCAGGCGGCTGCGTGGCTCGACCGGCCATGGAGTCGGGTCGTCACCAGCACGCTGCAGCGCGCCTGGCGCACCGCGGAGCTGGCGGTTCCTGGCCAGGAGGCGATGCGCCTGAGCGGGCTCGACGAGCGCGATTGGGGGCGTCTGGACCAGTTGCCGCTGACGCAGCAGCCTCCCTATGAGGCCACCCCGGCCGGCGGCGAGAGCTGGGCGAGCTTCCAGGCTCGCGTGCTGGCGGCGCTGAACGGCGTGCTGGCAAGTGCGGAGATGCCGCTGGTGGTGGCTCACTCCGGCGTCTTTCGCGTCATTCGTGCCCAGTTGGTCGGCACCCCGAACGGCCCGCGGCTGGCCAATGCCACGCCATACCTGGTCCGCCCTGGCCTGCTGGACTGGCAGGTTCAGCGCTATGCGGGTTGAATTTCTGAAGTGGGGGTGAGCCGGGTGCCCTGCGGGTTCAGCGGAGCCCCCGGTCTTCGTTCAGGCAACCTGTCGCGGCCGGTCGCCAAGGGTGATTGCCCGATTCAGGAAGGCGCGATTCAAGGGGCTGAACGGCTTGATGGCCAGGCGCTCATGCGCCAACCCCTCGGCCACGTCGCGATAACCGCCGCGCAGGGCGGCTTCGGTCAGCGTCCAGTCGATGATGTCGCGCTGGGCGTGGCTGCCGCCGAAGCCGTTGGCGATGAAGCGCGCCGGATGCAGGCGCTCGACGGCAGTGCCATAGTCGCCCCGCCAGAACGCGATGAATCCTTCCACCAGTGGCAGGCCCGTCTGCCTGGCCCAGACGCTCGCCTCCCGACTTGCGCCGTTGTCTCGAAGCGCCGACAGCAGCCGGTCGATCCGGTCGCCACGGCCGGCGCCCAGATAGGCCATGACGGCATGCCAGTCGTTGAACGGGTAGAGGTTGCCATCGGCATGGCTGTCCCAGGCTTCCGCCAGTTCCTGCCAGCGGTTGCCGACATCCTGGCCGGTGAGATGCAGCCGCCAGAGCAGGGCGGAGGCATCGACCATGTCGAGTACCACGGGGCTGCGCTCCTGGCGGATCGGGCCGTCATACAGCGCCAGTGCCCGCTCGGTCTGGCCCAGGTCGAGATGGCACAGGGCCAGGTGCCACCAGTTGTGTACCTTGAACAGATTGTCCTCGCCCGCCCAGTGCGTTTCACGCACCGTCATCCAGCCGATGCCATCCTCGGCGCGGCCCTGCATCTCCATCACATGGGCAACGGCATGGTGCGCCCAGCAGTCGAGCGGCTGCCTGTCCAGGGCGTCTCGGCCGGTCGCCTCGGCCCGGGCGTAGGCGCCGGTCTCCTCCAGCCCGAAGGCGTAAAGGCCAAGGACGATCGAGTAGCCCGGGATATCGGGTGACCACTTGGGCAGCACCCGGGCGATGCGGTCTCGCAGGTCGCGGGCATTGGCACGGTAGAAGTCGGTCAGGTGTCCGGCCTGCAGTGCCAGCAGGTCGTGCGGGTAGCGCATGTTGTGCCGGTCCAGTGAGCAGGCGCCCGCGGTCCACTCCCCGGCCAGCAGGTGATCGAGGGCGGCGACGTGGGAGGCTTCGCGATCATTCAGGCGGTACGACTTCACGGCCGCGACATCGGCCCTGGCCGCTTCGGCGGCGTCGGGCTCGGTGGCCAGCGCAAACAGGTAGGCGCGGAGGATTCGCGCCATGGCGAAGTCGGGAGCCACCTCGATGGCCTGGTCCAGCGGTGTCACGGGATCGCCGCGATAGAGGTTGAAGGCCTCGGCAGAGCGGGAATAGAGGTCCAGGGCTTCTGTGGTGGCGCCGGACAGGGTGTTTCCTTGCAGGTCGGTCAGCATTGTCGTTATTGCTCCAAATTCCGTCGTTTAGTCGGGGGAAATGGCGCCGGCCTTTGCCTGACGCCATGCTGCTAAACTACTGGCAGGCGCGGCGGACGATAATGAGCGAGACGCCGGACTTCTTGTCCGAGCCGCCGCCATCACGGGAGCGTTGCTCGATGGAGGCTTCTCTCGATGTGCTGCGCACGATCCGCCTGACCGGGGGCATCTTCCTCGATGCGGAATTCACTGCGCCCTGGTGCGTGGCCGCCCAAGTCGCCCCGGAAGACTGCCACCCGTTCACGCCCCTGCCCAAGGGCATCATTGCCTACCATTACGTCAGCGCTGGCCGGCTACTGTTGCGCGTAGGCGAGGGCGTACCGCTGGAGATTCCGGCAGGGCACCTGGTGGTGCTGCCGCGCAACGATCCGCACGTGCTCGGCAGCAGCCTGGACTGCCCGCCCGTGAGTGCCGAAGGACTCATGCAGGCGACCGTCGAGAGCGGTATCGCAAGAATCGTGCATGGCGGCGAGGGCGAGGCGACACGGCTCTGGTGCGGCTTTCTGCTCAGCGATACGACGACCGATCCTCTGGTTGGCATGCTACCGAGCGTGATGACACTGGACGTGACGCAGGGCGTTGCGGGGCCATGGATCGAGAGCTCCTTTCGCCTGGCCGCCAGCGAGTTCGCGACGGGAGAGGTGCGTTCGCCGGTACTGCTGTCGCGGTTGGCGGAGCTGCTCTTCATCGAAGCCGTGCAATGTTACTTCGCCGGCCTGCCGCCGGAGCAGCTCGGTTGGCTGGGCGGGCTGCGCAACCCCTTCGTCAGCCGCGGCCTGGCACTGATGCATGACCGCCCGTCCCACCACTGGACGACCGAAGCGCTGGCTCGGGAAGTGGGGCTCTCGCGCTCCGCTTTCGCCGAACGTTTCACCGAACTGGTGGGTGCACCGCCGATGCGTTATCTCAGCGGGCTGCGCATGCAACTGGCGGCACGCCGCCTGCGGGAGTCGCGCGATCCCATAGCGCTGATTGCCGAGGAGGTCGGATACGAATCGGAGGTCTCCTTCACCAAGGCGTTCAAGCGCACCTTCGGGACGCCGCCGGCAACATGGCGACGGGGGCAGGAGGGAGGGCTGGCCACCCCAAGTGATAGGCATGATGAGGAGAGCGAGGAATGCTGAGTCCTGATGATTTGCGTCATCTCCGCCGCTGCGTGGAGCTGGCCACTGAAGCGCTCGAGAAAGGCGATGAGCCATTCGGCTCCGTCCTTGTCGATGGTGGCGGCCGCGTGCTGGGCGAGGATCACAATCGCGTGGCCTCCGGTGACAGGACCCGCCATCCCGAATTTGCCTTGGCACGCTGGGCGGCTGCTCACATGAGCCCGGAAGCGCGCCGAACGGCCACCGTCTACACCTCGGGCGAACACTGTCCCATGTGTGCCGCTGCGCATGCCTGGGTTGGGCTTGGGCGTATCGTCTATGCCAGCTCCTCGGAGCAGCTGTCCGCTTGGCTTGGCGAGCTGGGGGTTCCGCCGGCTCCTGTACACCCTTTGCCGATCCAGCAAGTTGCTCCAGGCATTATCGTGGAGGGGCCGGTACCTGAGCTGGCGGAGCAGGTGCGCGAGCTGCACTGTCGCTTTTATGGGGCTGGGCCACACTGAAGGCATATCCCAGCGACGAAGCGACAGCGGAGGGAACCATGAGCGAAGCTACACGGCAAAAGCGCCAGGGGCGGCTGCGCATCGGTACGTCCGGCTATCAGTATCGCCACTGGAAGGGACGCTTCTATCCGAGCGAACTGACCCAGGATGAGTGGTTCGGCCATTACGCCGGGCAGTTCGATACGGTGGAGATCAACAACACTTTCTATAACCTGCCCCCGGCCGAAACCTTCGACAAGTGGAAGAAGGCGGCACCGGCCGGCTTCGAGTATGCGTTGAAATTCAGCCGCTACGGCAGTCACATGAAGCGTCTCAAGGATCCCGAGCAGAGCCTTGACGCCTTCCTCGAGGTGGCACAGCGGCTCGGCAAGCGCCTGGGCCCGATCCTGGTGCAATTGCCGCCCAACTGGAAGGCCCGGCCGGAGCGGCTGGACGCCTTTCTCGCCGAGGCGCCGAAGCAGCATCGCTGGACCGTCGAGCTGCGCGACCCGGACTGGCTGAACGATGAGGTGTACGACGTGTTGCGCCGCCATGACGTGGCGCTGTGCCTGCATGACATGCTGGAGCGCCACCCACGAGTGTTTACCGCCGGCTGGACCTACCTGCGCTTTCATGGCAAGCGGTATGCCGGCAGCTACTCACGCCAGTATCTCGTGGCCGAGGCAAAGCGTATCGCCGAGCTGCTGCGCGAGGGCTGCGATGTCTATGCCTATTTCAATAACGACCAGAAAGCTCATGCACCGCGCAATGCGCTGGATCTGAGACGCTTCGTGAACGACAGGCAATGACGCGGGCGTTTAGCGGGTGTCGAAAGAACGCCCGGCCATTGGGTGACATTACGCCATTCCGGTAAATGTCGTCACAAGGAGGCCGAGAATGCTATATGGGCTGGCAGGAGTCGCTGACGCTGCTGGCGAAATTGGTCGAGGCGGAAATTCCCGATTGACCGCAGGGCCACCGAGAATCAGGCCTGGCGGGGACGGGTTGGCAGGGGAATCCAGCGGGCGCTGGCGCGCTGCCGAAGCCTCGTTTTCGAGAGGTGGCAAGGTATATCAAGGCCGGGAGGGAGACCGCCCGGCCCTGCGCCTCCCATTGGGGTCAGCAGAGGTTATATGCTTCCGCGGCTTCCTGTGTGATCAAGGCGTCGGCCAGTGCCCGCGAGGCAAGGGCGAACTCTATGCGAGCCGCGCTGAGGGCGCTCAGATCCTTGCAGGAAGCGTCACGCTCCAGGCGATCGAGCTGTATCTTGGCCATGACCAGTCGCTTGCACAGCGCCTCGTTGGCGCGTGGTTCTATCAAAGCATTCGGGGAATCCCCCGGCATACTCAGCATGTTCATCGCTCCCCCCTTACGAATCGAACCGAACAAGCGTCGCGATGCCCCTCGCAGGACGCTTAAATAGCATTATCGGTCAAGGCGGAAGAAACTGTAGTCCCCTCACGAAGGCAAAGTGCGTGGCCTGTTGGCACGCCACGCCACAGCTCGAGTGGCTTACTGCACGGTCACCATGACCGGTGCGGTGCCGCGCCTCAACATGCCGAGCTCGCGTGCCGCGCGCTTGGAGAGGTCGATGATGCGTCCTTCGACGAAGGGGCCGCGGTCATTGATCATCACTTCCACTTCCTGGCCCGTGTCCGCCCGTGTCACGAGCACCTTGGTGCCGAGAGGAAGGCTGGGGTGGGCGGCGGTCATGGCTTGCTGATCGAAGGAGTCGCCGCTGGCAGTGGTGGCGCCCTGGAATCGGTCGCTATAGAAGGATGCGATGCCTTCTTCCTGATCGGCCTCGTGGGCCAGAGCATTGGCGGTGGATACCGCGAACAATCCTGCCAGGCAACAAGCGAGCAATTTTCTTGGTAGAGCTCCCATGGTATTACCTCAGGTTATCGTTTGGCGGTTATCGCTTTCATCGATGAGGTGCCGGGTGAGCGTTAGGGATAGTACCCGGCATGGCTGCATTGGGCAACCCAAGGCGTACGCTTTGCCTCGCGTTTGCAGGAGAAGACGTCGCGTTGGGCGGCGTTGGGCGCCGATCGTTCAAGGAGTTTTCGCTGCCGGCTGAACGGTAGCCGTGCATGGACCTTGCTCGACGGGGCATGTCGAGCAAGGGGCTCAGTTCGGTTTTATACGAGTCGTGAAGTGCTGTTGGCGGACGCCAGGCTTTCAGGTGCCCTGGGCGCGGTGGGTCCAGTTCTCCGGTTCTTCCTCCGGGGTGATGAGCCGCAGATTCGGTACGGTTGCTGTGCGGTTGCGTCCACTCTCCTTTGCCGCATAGAGGCCTTCATCGGCCTGCTGCACCAGCACCGAGCGGTTGGCGTTGCGCACCGGTAGCATCGAGGAGACGCCGATGCTGACGGTGACATGCTTCGCCACGGGCGAGACGCAGAACGCGAGGTCGCGTTCTGCGAGCATGGCATGGATACGTTCTGCCATGCGCACGGCGCCCTCCAGGCTGGTATGCGGCATCAGCACCACCATTTCTTCACCGCCATAGCGTGCCACCATGTCTCCCGGGCGTGCGGCGGCAGTGCGAAGTACGTCGGCAACGCCACGCAGGCAAGTGTCGCCGGCCTGGTGACCGTAGGTGTCGTTGAAGAGCTTGAAGCAGTCGATGTCGATCATCAGCAGGCTGAGTGGCTGGCGCTCGCGCGCCGCCCGGCGCCACTCCAATTTCAATACGCGTTCGAATTCACGGCGGTTGGCGATGCCCAGCAGTCCATCGCTGGCGGCCTGATGAACGAGTTCCGCATTCCGGGCGGCAAGGCGCTCACGTTCCTGCAGTAGCCGGGCTTCGCGGGAGCGATAGACGCGGTGCATCGGCAGCATGATCAAGGTGAGAGCGAGGGCTATGCCGCTGGCGAAGCCAGCAAGCGCCATACCGGGGGGCAGCGCATCCGCTGCCAGCGTTTTCAGGGAAGCGGCAGCGTGGGGAAAGAGGGCGGTCTGCTCGGGTACTAGGCCGTTGAGAGAGAGTGCGGCGTCGAGCAGCAGGGCAATGGCCAGCACGCAGCCGGCAAGACAGAGGCTATTGTTCAGCGGAGACTTGGGTTTCGTATGCATGGCGTCGTCTCATTCCTGGGCCGTTCGGGCTGTGCCCGTGACAGGGTTCGACTCTGGCCAGCTAGCGCTCGCGGCATCCTTGCGCTTCGCTGTTGTTAAAGCTTCGCTGTTAAAATTTCGGCTAAAAAAAGGGCCGCAGAGCGGCCCAAGTACGCAGGGAACTAAAGGATAGTGCTAACTCATTGCATGAGCGTGCCTTAGGCCGGTGGAAGCAGTTAAGGCTTGCTTGCCGGGGGCAGCCCGCATAGCGCCAGTTCGTGACGCTGCAAGTGCCTGGAGTGACGAGCGGTGGCCTTTCACAAGGTCCGGCTCGTCGTACCTTGCCATTGCCTTGATGTAAGCGAAAAGAGTGCCATGTTTGCATGATTCTTTTAAAAAACAGCGTTTTGGAAATAGCTCTGTGCGACGAATAGGAGGTAGTACATGACAATGGCTTAGTCTGGAGTGGAAAAGTGTAGCTATTCGGAGACGCATATTGGGCCGTTCGAGATTATGGCTTTAAAACAAAGACTTGCGTGTCGCCTTGTGGAGACACTTAGCGGGGATGGAGTCATGCTTCCTTGCGCCGAATGGGCAGGATACTCCGGATCTCCCTCGGCGAAGCCCAGTTGGAAGAAGGAGGGTGGACCGGCGGCGCCTCTCAGGCGAGACTGCCTCCGTAACCCATCGACCTTGCCTGACAGGGAGAACCGAAATGGCGAGTATCTTCAGCCGTATCATCCACGGCGAGCTACCTGGCGAGTTCGTCTGGTCCGACGAGCAGTGCGTGGCCATCATGACCCTCAACCCCATGAAGCCCGGTCACCTGCTGGTGATCCCGCGCGATGAGATCGACCATTGGGATGACCTGCCGGCCGAACTGAGCGCTCATCTCATGGCGGTGTCGCAAAAGCTGGCGAAAGGACTCAAGCGAGCCTTTCCCTGTGAGCGCGTGGGAATGATGATCGTCGGTCTCGAAGTTCCTCATGTGCATCTGCACCTGGTGCCGATCGATGCGATGCAGGATATCCGCTTCGAAGGGTTGCCCCAGGCGCGGCCGGAGGAGTTGGCAGAGAATGCCGATCGTATCCGGGGTGCGCTGCAGGAGGGCTAGCCTTGATTCAGGAATGACAGTGGCCTGTCTCCACGTACGCCATGGCTTACACGTTTTGGCGCCGATGTCTGATAGTACTTCTGTGGCTCTGGTCTAGTATGGGTATCTTCCTAAGCCTGCTGTGGTCACGGCAGGCGGTACCCGTCCAAGAGCTGGGCTTATGGAGGACACGGTGCACGAAAAACTGCTGGAGACACGGCGTCAGTGGTACGCCGCCTATGTCGAGGGAAACGTCGGTCAATTGGATCATATCGAGTTGGACGATTTCGTCCTGATCGATGAAACGGGCTTGCAGGGCAAGTTGGACCAACTCGGGGGTATTGCCGACGCCGTGGCGGCGGACCGTTGGTTTGCCCGCGGTAGTCACGCCGTGGACTCCATACTGAAGTTGGTGCCGCTGGGCGATGTCGTATCGATCCATGGGCAAGGCCGGGTCGTAGACGACGTTCGGATTCGGCCCAGCCTGTATTTCAGTGAGTTGTGGCAGAAGGTAAGCGGTGAGTGGCGGGTGCTGTCGTTGCACTTCTCGTTGGCCGCGGCCCCATCGCACTGACGATTAGGCTGGCCGGAAGGCCCGCCGACAAGCTGGGCTGTCGGCAGGCCACGGCTTTCAGTCACGCCGTTCGATGCAGTTGGCATAGAGGCTCACGGTCGCCGGCCAATCGCTGAACACGCCGATGACGCCGACATCCTGCACCAGCGCGTCGAGGGTGATCAGCTTGTCGCCATCCCGGCGAATCACTTCTTCCGTCGTCTGGTGGTACCACTGCCCCCCTTCGGCCAATGGGCCCGAGCGCTCCAGCGTCCAGGTGATCAGCTCGAGCCCCGCCTCCCTGGCGCACTCGGCGTATTCCGAAGGTACGATGCGGCTGTCGCCCTCGCCGAAGTCGGGATTGGCAGCCAGCAGCATCCAGGTCGGTGGAGCAAGGATTCGCACGCCCTGTTCCGCCAGCTCTTCCATGCTTGGCGACCAGGTATTCGGGTCGCTATGGTCGAAGTCCTCATCATCGTAGCGTCCATCCAGATAGACGGCCTGTTCGCCGAACTCGGGTTCGTTCTCGATCCAATAAAGCACGTCGTCGAGATTAAACGACTGGGCGAAGACATCGCCCGGCGGCACGTCGGCCTGCTTGTACTCATCGACGAGTTTCTGCGCGTAGTCCTCCTGGCTCATGCCGTTGAAGGGCATCTCCACTTCGGGCGCCTTGAGCTCGGGTGTCATCTTCACGCCGAGTTCCTTGAACAGGGCGATGGTCTCGGCATGGCTCATCAGGGTGCCACGACTGGCGTAGAGGTCGGTGCGCCAGCCGGGCGTGCCGGCCACATACTCCTCTATGCTGCGCGCTTCCTGGTTGGCGCCTTCCATGGTGCCACGCAGGGTGCGGAACTCGGACAGGGAGATGTCGCTGGTACAGCAGCGTATCTCGGCGGCATTGGTCAGCTCGCCGCTCTCGGGATCGATCTCCGGCGGTACGCTGCACTTCTGGGCCAGCTCGGTTTCGACGATGTTGGTGGTGTAGTGCAGGTCGCATTGGGAGTGCCGGCACACCAGTTCGTTGTCGCTGGTGAAGGTCACGTCGCACTCCATGATGCCTGCACCGCCCTGAACGCCGGCCAGGTAGGACTCAAGGGTGTGTTCGGGAAACTGCAGCGGTGCACCGCGATGGGCGATGACAAGCTCCGAAGGCTGCCAGTCGGTGTGCTGGGCAGCGCATTCGAGCAGTTCGGCCTTGAGTTCGCGCTCACGCTCGGTCTCCTCGCTCATGTCATTGACCAGGAATAGCGGGCGCGGGCCGAGCGTCACCTGGCCGACGGCATCCAGCAGGGCATCGTTCCACTCGGGAGCATTGGCAGTCGTCTCCTGGGCCAATGCCGGGCCGGTGGCCAGCAGGCCCAGGCAGGCCAGGGTGGGGAGTGTCTTGTTCATGGCGTGTCTCGCTTTCTTCCTTGTTGGCATGGGCCACAGTTGACGCCTGAGGCCAGACTTGAGCGTAGCCATACGCAGCAGTACCGGCCAGGCTAACGCTCCGTCATCGCCAGGCGCACTGCCAGGGCGAGGAAGCCCGCCGCGAAGGAGCGCCGCAGCCAGGCAATTGTCCGGGGGCGTGCCAGGACGCGCTGGCGTGCAACTGCCGCGCTGACGCCATAGACGATAAACACCGCAAATGTCATTAGCATGAAGGCGAGGCTCAACTCGAACATCTGAACCAGCGGGGCCTCGCCGGCATCGACGAATTGCGGCAGGAAGGCGAGGAAGAATAGGGTCAGCTTGGGATTGAGCAGGTTCAGCAGTACGCCGCTGCCGATCAGTTGTCTGGCCGGCAGGGGCGCCTGGTCGGTGGCGGGGAGTGCGGTGTCGCGCGATTTCAGCACACTCCAGGCAATGTAGAGCAGGTAGGCGACGCCCAGCAGTTTGAGCAGTTGAAAAGCCGTGGCGCTGGTATGCAGCAGGGAGGCAAGCCCGGTGATGGCGGCGAGCATATGCGGCACGATGCCGAGGGTACAGCCGAAGGCCGCCAGTATGCCGGCCCGCACGCCGCGCGCAAGGCCGGTGGCAAGCGTGTAGAGCACCCCGGTGCCGGGTGCGGCGGCGACGACCAGCGAGGTCAGGAGATATTCGAGGGTCATGGGCGGGCTCCGGTAACGAAACCCCGCCAGTGTGTCGCTATCGGCCGACCGGTTCTTGTACGAAATTGCAGCCTCTCAGTGGGGCCGGAGCGCTCGGCGATAGCGTCCCGGGGAGAGTCCGAGCTGGCGGCTGAAGGCTCGGCTCATATGGCTCTGGTCGGAGAACCCCGCCTCCAGGGCCGCCTGGCTCAGCGAATGACCGTTGGCGATCAGGTGCCTGGCCATCAATACCCGTCGCTGCAACTGGTAGGCGTGTGGCGTGATACCCAACGTACGGGAGAAGCTGCGCAGCAGTTGGTAGCGGCTCAGACTCGCCATTTCGGCCAGTTCACTCAGAGTGACGGCTTGCTGAGGTGCGTCGTCGAGGCGCTGGCGCACCCTGGCGACGTTGCCCGTGGCGCCATGCAGGGTGTCGAGGCGGCGCGAGCCATGGCGAGAAAAGGCCGCGCCAAGCAGCTGGCAGCAGTGCTCCTCCAGGCCCAGAAGATCATCTGGCGTTACGGCAAGCCGACGGAACAGTTGTTCCATGAGTTCGAGGAGCAGGGGATCGTTGAGTGCGGGGCGGGACATCTCGATGGGGGCGTCGGGGCCGTCGATGACCTGCCGGACCAGGTCGGTGTCGAAGTAGAGCATGTGCCAGGTCCGCCGAGTGCCGCCGAGAGGCGCGCCGTCGTGCACCTCGCCCGGGTTCACCGTGATGATGTCGCCGGCCACGGCCTCCACGCGACCGACCCCGCTCCAGGAGCGCTGCCCCCCGGCGACGATGAGACCGATGCCATACTGATCGTGGGAGTGACGAGGAAAGGTCCGGTCCGAAGCCAGGCTCATTGCCATCAGGCCATCGACCCCCATGGCGTGCGCGGCTACATGGTGATGCTCTTCCGGCATGCTGCCTTCCTGAATCGGGTATCGTAGCAAAGGCTGGCTGAGGCCCAGCCAACGATCGGCGGTTCTGGCAGGCCTCATGTCCAGCACCATACGTATGTTGTTTTAAAGTTTGTCCAGGTTTTTTATCTGCTAGAGCAATGCCATGTGCTTTCGATTAGCTTAGCTCATGCTGCCCTTGGGGTGATGGGTTGGATGGCGAGCTTTCGAGGTGATGCCAAAGGGCCTCGTACGCGGCCAGCAGCTGGCTGGCCTGGAGTGCCCAGAAGCGGAGTACTTCATCGTCATGATGTGCAAATGGGAAATGGGGCTGTGTCATGGAGCGGTCCTCCTGTAGGACTACACCACCAGCATAGACGTTTTTTGCTGCGCCGCAGCATAGGATTTGTAACAGCCTGCATGTGCCCTCCAAGCAAGACGCCCCATCCGGTGGTAGCCGGATGGGGCGTGGATCGCTTCGAGCGTAAGACTTCAGCGCTGCGGATGTTCCTCGAAAAGTTCGGCCTTGGCCTCGCGCATGACGTTCTCGCAGGCAGCTTGGTGGGCGAGTTGGGTCAGCAGGCTCTGGGTCACGGCAAAGCCCTTGCCGAGACAGGTATCCACGTCTTCACGGCTCAAATGAGGTGTTACGAGATAGTCGATCTTGATCGTTCTGCCACTACCGTCCAGCTTATCGGCGAGGTTACGGATGAACCAGGCAAGGCGATCACGCCAGCCGCTCGTCTCTTCCCTGCCTTCACTCACGCTGAACGTGCACCGCCACTCAGGTTTGAAGACTCGCATGAGTACCTCCTGCACTGGCTTGGTTAGGAATGATCGATCGTGATGTTGGGCTCCACTTTCTCGACAAATAATACTTTCAACATAACAAACTTGTACCGATCTTTCACGAGCTGTGCTGCTTCGCTACGCCTGACAGGGTGACAGTTATCATGCTTGTCGCGCAAGAGGCATGAGAGCCCCCGGCCGATGGTAAAAAGCACTTGCTTCTCATATCGGCACAAGGGGAGAAAACCTGAGCGGTTGAACAGGAATTACTCAGTCAGAGCCGTACCAGCATCTTGCCCCGGTTGGCTCCTTCGAACAGCTTGAGAAAGGCATCCGGGGTGCGCTCAAGGCCCGACTCGATAGTTTCCTCGTAATCGATCTCACCTTGGGCGACGCGCGGCCCGACCTCTTCGAGGAAGTGAGGGTATTCGGTCCAGTGGTCGAAGATGATGAAGCCCTGCATGCGGGCGCGCTGGACCAGCAGGTTCGCCAGGTTGCTTGGGCCGCGATCCTGGGTTTCATCGTTGTAACTTGAGATCAGCCCACAGATGGCGATGCGGGCGCCGACCTTGAGATTGTTCAACGCCGCTTCAAGGCAGGCGCCACCCACGTTCTCGTAGTACACATCGAAGCCTTCGGGGCAGGCCTCCTTGAGGTCGGCGCTCAATTGCCGGGCATCCTTGCCCTTGTAGCTCACGGCGCGAATATCGTGCTGCTCCAGCCATTCGAGCTTGTCTGCGGCACCGGCAATGCCGACGACGGTGCCGCCCCTGGCCTTGGCCAGCTGCACGGCGAGCGAGCCCACGGCGCCGCTGGCGGCGCTGACCAGCACGTTGTCGCCTTCGCGCAGGTTGGCAATGCGGTTGAGTCCCGTCCAGGCGGTCATGCCCGGCATGCCGAGCACGCCGAGATAGGCCTGTTCGGGAACCTGCATGTCGGGCAGGAGGTCAAGCACGTCCCCTTTGAGCTGGGCGACATCACGCCATCCGCCCATGTGGCGCACCTTGTCCCCGACCTTGAAATGGGCATGACGCGACTCGATCACCTCGCCGATGGCGGCACCCTCCAGCGGGGCTCCCAGCTCGAACGGTGCCACATAGGTCCTGACACCGCTCATGCGGCCCCGCATATAGGGGTCGACCGACAGCCAGGTATTGCGAATGCGTACCTCTCCTTCGTCCAGCCCCGGCAGCGCCCGGCTGTGTAATTCGAACAGGTCTCTCGACGGCGTACCCTTCGGGTAGTCGCGAATTGTGAAATAACGTGACTGCATGTCGGCTCCTTGACTTGCTTGCATCCTGCTGCGATCACTCAGCGTGGCGGCCCCTGCTCGAAGAGCTCGGCCTTGGCATCCCGCATCACGTCTTCGCAGGCAGCCTGCTGCGCCAGCTGATTGAGCAGCGAGTGGGTGACTTCGAAGCCCTTGACCAGGCAGGTATCGATCTCCTCGGCTGTCACGGCGGGCTCTACGTTGCACTCGATCGTTACCGTGCGGCCCCCGTCATCGAGTCTGTCGGCCCAGTGGCGAATGCGCCAGGCCAGCCTCGTACGCCAACTGGCCGATGCTCCGGCAGCTTCGTTCACGGTGAATGTGCAGTGCCATTCCGGCTTGTAGATTTTCATACGAACCTCCCGTTCCGACTGGGAACATCCCGCTGTCTCTCCTTGTTTACCGCGGTTAACGGTCGAGACGTCCATGCTCCCAGCATAGAAGCTTTATCGGCTTGGGGCAGGTTAGCGAGTGTGAAGGCTTGCTAAGGAAGCGCTGCATGCCCCAAGTCCGGCATGCCACCAGATGGGAGTGCCTTTGGAGATGCGGACGGGAGGTAGGATTGGACCGAACCCGCGTCTCTGTCCATGGTTAGGGAACGGGTCAACTCACAACCCATGGATGGAACGGTGAACAAGGTCGCTCGTCGAATCGCCATGACGCTGGGGGCGCTGCTGCTGGTACTGGTGGCGGTGGCGCTGTTCCTGGAATCCTCCTGGTTTCGCGGCTGGTTGGAAGATCAGGCCAGCGAACAGCTGGGGCGCGAGGTGGAGATCGCCAATCACGGTATCGACTGGGGCCTGCCGCTGACCCTGCGGCTCGATGAGGTGCGCGTCGCCAATGCGAGCTGGGCCGACGAGCCCATGGCCCACCTCGAGGAGCTGTCGGTAACCCTGGACGTCGGCGCCCTGCTTCAAGGCGAAATCGAGCTGGAGCGGGTCGGCATCCGTCGCCCGGAGGTGGTGTTGCTGCGCCGCGAGGATGGCACCACCAATATCGATGACCTGCTTGAGGACGAGCCGACCGAGGAGCAGGAGATTCCTCTCTGGCCCCAGGCGTTCAACATCGACCGCGGGCGGCTGGTTGTTCGCGATGCAGGTCAGGATGTCGAACTCGACATCGCGTTCTCTACCCCCGGAGAGAGTGTCGAAGAATTGAGCGTGGACGTTCGCGGGGAGGGGAGTGCACAAGGCGAGACCATTCAATTCCAAGGCCTGCTGCATCTGGAAATTGAAGAGCGTCGTGGCGCCATCGAGGCGTTCCTGGGGCGCATCGGAGTAAGCCGTCTGCATGGCAATCTCGCGCTGGATATCGGACGTGACGTACCGCGGATGCAAGCCGAGCTCGAAGCCGACGTGCTTGACCTGGATCGCTGGAGCGAACTCTTTGCGCAGGATGAACCCCAGGCTACCGCCCAGGAGCGTCCGCTCATGGAGAGGCTGGAGGTGCTGCACTCCTTCGAGGCCGAAGTAGACCTCTCCATTGGCCTGCTATATGCCGCCGAGCGAACGCTGCACGACGTCGTGGTGCAAGGAGCGCTGCGAGAAGGAGAGCTGGCGCTCGATCGACTGCAGGCCAAGGAGGTGCTGGGCGAAGGGGAGGAGCGACTGTTTCAACTGCAGGGGCGGTTGGATGCGTCGTCTGATGAGAACGAGTCTGCAAGCGTCGAGCAGGGGCGACTGATCTACCGTGACACGGCGCGGCAGATCTCGCTCGAGGCGAGTTTCGAAGCCCCCGAGGATTCAGGCGGGCCTGCGGAAGGCCAGCGCATGAAAATGCAGGGCGAGGGTCGGCTACAGGATGACCGCGTGGCGTTCGAAGGGCTGTTGCGCCTCGACATGAAGGCGTGGCGAGGCGGTATCGATGGACTCGAGGCGAGCATCGGCGAAAGCCGCCTGGCAGGTAACCTGGAATTCGACCTGGGGCGCGATTCCCCCTGGCTCGCCGTCGAGTTCGAGGGCGATGCGCTCGACCTCGACCGCTGGGGGCTGTTCGAAGAGGAGCAGGCAAGCGGAGCACCGAGGCAAGAAGCGCAGCAGGAAGGGGAGTGGGACCGGCACGTGGTTCAGGTGTTGCAAGGCCTGGAGACGTTCGAAGGCGAGTTCGACCTGACACTCGGGGAGTTGCATTATGCCGGCCAGACCCTGCATTACCTGGCCCTCGAGGCGACCCTCGAAGAGGGGCGGCTCACCATCGCCCGCGTGCAGACGCACCAACAGCTCGATGACGAGTCGCCACGCTCGTTGAGCCTCCAGGGCTGGCTTGAAGTCGATGAACAACGCCTGGTGGCCGAGCTGCAGGCGCAGCTTGACCGCATCGACCTGACCGCGGCACTTGCACCGCTCGGGTTCGGTCCGTTGGGCACGCTGGACGGCAACCTCAATACCCGCGTGGTCGACGGTGGACTGCTGTTCGAGAATACCGCGCTGGATTATCGCGCCCCGCACTGGGGCCTGGCGCTTTCGTTCACCGCCGATACCCGCACCGAGGGCGTGGAGGGGCAGCGGGTGCAGCTGGTCGGTGAGGGTAGCTACGAGCAGGAACCCTTTGCCTTCGACTTGCTGGTGGGGCCGCTGTTGGATCTCACCAATCCCGATAGGCCTTATCCGGTCGCCGGCGAACTGGCCAGTGGCGATACCCGGCTGTGGATCGATGGCAGCGCGGTGCAGCCCTTCGCCCTTGAGTCTCTGGAGGGTAACGCCCGCCTCGAGGGGCCCAGCCCGGCCGAGCTCACCAATCTGACCGGTATCGGCCTGCCCGAACTGCCGCCTTATCGGGTCAGCGGCTACCTGCGCTACCGGGATGACCAGCTCGAGATCGACGGCCTCGAAGGTGGCTTCGGCGACAGCGATGTAGCCGGCGACGTAAGCATGCGCTTCGGTGACCCGCCCAAGCTATGGGCGACTCTCGTCTCGCAGCAACTGGAGGCGGACGATCTGCTGCCGATGCTGGGCATGTCGCCGGAGACGGGCTCGGGCGAGACGGTCTCGTCCGAGCAGCGGCAGTGGGAGGCGGAGGAGAAGCGCGCCGGGATATTGTTTCCCGACCGTGAATGGAACCTGGAGGCGTTGAGAAACACCGACATCGTGCTGGATTACGAGGCGGCCAACGTGCAGGCAAAGCACGTGCCGTTCGAGAGCCTGTCACTGGCGCTGGTACTGGAACAGGGGGTGATGACGGTCGAGCCCTTGCGGGTAGGGCTCGGCGGCGGGCAGGTCAGCGCCTCCTGGACCCTGGATGCACGTCAGGCCGCCATCGAGGGCGCTCTGCAACTGGCGCTCGATCAGGTCAATCTCAGTGCGCTGCTGGATGAGGCTGGCCTGCCCGAGGTGGCTCGTGACACCCTGGGGCTGATCGGCGGTCGCGGCGACTTCCGCTACCGCGGGCGCTCCATGCATGAGGTCATGGCCGGGCTCGATGGCGAGCTGGAGCTGGCCATGTCCCAGGGCTGGCTGGACATCATTGCCGCCGAGCTGCTGCCGCTCAACGTGGCCAATGCCCTGGTGGCGGCGCTCGCCGGGGAGGGGCAGGTAGAGCTGGAGTGCAGCTACGTGCGCTTCGTGGCCGATGATGGCCTGGCCGATCTGGATGAGTTCTTCATGGCCACGGAGATCGCCCACTTCGAGGGGGCCGGGGCCATCAACCTGGCCACCGAAAGGATGGACATGGCCTTCCAGGGACACAATGTGAATCCCACTCTGTTCACCGGGAATTCGCCGGTGGAGCTGAAGGGCTCGCTGCGCGACCCGGAGGTGAACGTCATCACCGAGGAACTGGTAGCGCGTGGTGCCCTGTCGCTACTGGGCGCCATCGTCGCGCCGCCCCTGGCGATTCTACCGTGGGTCGATCCGGGTGGTGGCGAGCAGGTCGGCATGGGCTGCGAGCGGGCACTTTCGGAATACCAGGAGTGAGCCCACTCTGCCTCGTTAGGCCTTGTGACCGGTGCGTCAGTAGGGCACGACTCTGCCTCAGTAGAATTAATCTTTAAACGCAACGGTACGATACCCTGTGCTCGGTCTCGGCTGCTGGAGCGTAGGCTGTATGGGCATCGCTAAGGGTGAGGTGTGAATGAACAAGCCAGAGCAGATCCTGGTGGAGAAACATCTTCTCCCAGATGACGATGATCGTCCCAAGGGTGCCCTTTATCGATTCTGGCGCGACCTAATGACGTCGGCCGGGCGTACAACCGAGAGCTGCCCCGACTACTTGCGCATCACTCTGCTCAACTTGGTGCAGAGTACTGGCGTGCTGATCTGGGCCCTGTTCCTGTTGCTCATCCTGTTGGGTGTGCTGGAGCCAAGCCCGGGTCGCCTGGTCATTGATGCGACAGGGCTGGTGATATCCTTGGCGGTCATCGTCGGCCTGCGCCGTGGCGTTGCTGTCAACTTGGCAGCACAGGTGACCCATGCCTTCCTTTTCTTGGGCCTGCTGGGGTTGTCGTTCACTCGGGGGGAGAATCCTCTGATGATGACCCTGCCGTTGATCTATCCGGCCCTGGCCTTCCTGCTGCTCGACGATATCCGCCGCGGGCTCGCCGGGACTCTGCTGATGACGGCAGGGCTCAACATCCTGCTCTCCTCGGGCTTCGGCCCCAACCTGCGCGACAGCGACATGCTGCTCGACGGCGCGCTTACCATCACCGTGGTCATGCTGTTCCAGGCCGCTGTCATGGCACTCTACGTGTATCATCGCAAGCAGGCGAACACCATGATGCAGGCCGTCAGCGTGCGGCTCAATGAGCTGGCTAGTCACGACCCGCTGACGGGGCTCTACAATCGCCGTACCTTCATCGAGGTGCTCGAGCGTGAACTGGCGCGGCGTGACGACGACGATCGCCAATTGGCTTTCCTGCTGTTCGATGTCGATCGCTTCAAGGCCTATAACGATGTCCATGGACATCCCCGGGGCGACGAGTTGCTCAAGCGGCTCGCCGCTACCGCCACACACGTCTTTTCACGCGGTGAAGATGTCGTGTTTCGCCTCGGCGGCGAGGAATTTGGCGTGGTGTTCCATACGGAAACCCCAGAACAGGCCGAGGAGATGGCTGACCGGCTGCTGGCAGCAGTGGAGGCCATGGGCGAGCCGGCTCCCGCTGGACCTCACGCATGCGTCTCGGTCTCTGCCGGACTCTATCTGGTGGCCAAGGGGCGAGACACCAGTGCCAACCAGATCTACAGCCGTGCCGATCAGGCCCTCTACCGGGCCAAGGAGGCGGGCCGGGCACGCTGGCTGCACGCCTCGCCATGAGCCGGCCTAGCCCCCCGGGCCATACTCGAGGCAGCGTTCGGTCATGGCCGGGCCCTGAAGCAGCGCGCTATTGAGGTCGCGTAGAGCGCTGCGCAGGCCCTCCTCCAGTACCGGGTGGTAGAAGGGCATCTCCAGCATGCGCTCGACGCCCATCTTCTGCTCAAGCGCCCAGGCAAGCAGGTGGGCGATATGCTCCACGCGAGGGCCGAACAGCTCGGCGCCGAGAAACAGGCCGGAACCGTGCTCGGCGTACAGACGCATCAGGCCGCAGTTCTGGCGCATCACCACCGCGCGACCCTGATCCTCGAAGGTGGCTTCGCCCTCGGCGACAACGTCGCAACCGAAGCGCTTTGCCGCTTCGTCGCGGCTCAGCCCCACCGTGGCCATCTGCGGGTCGGTGAAAGCGATCGCGAGCCGTGTACTGCGATGGCCAGCGCGACGCTCGGGGTAGCGCCCGGCGTTCTGCCCGGCGATGCGCCCCTGCTGGTTCGCTTCATGCAGTAGCGGCAGCTCCTGGTTGGCGTCCCCGGCGATGAAGACATGACTGCCGGCACCCTCGTCGTCGCCCTGGCGACACTGCATGGTGAAGCGGTTGTAGTCGGGAACGCCCTTGTCATCCAGCCGCAGGCCGGCGTTCTGCAGGTCGAGGCGGTCGAGGTTGGGGCGGCGTCCGGTGGCGGCCAGCAGGTAGTCGAAGCGTTCGGTCAGGCGACGGCCGCTGTCGCGCTCGAGGAAACGGATCGCCACCTGATTCCCGTCGCGCTCGATGGCCTCGACCTGAGCCGCCGGGTCGAGGTAGAACTCGCCGTTGAAGGTGCGCTCGGCATAGTCGCGCAGCGCCGGGTCCTGAAAGGGGCCCAGCGAGCCGCTTTTGCCGAACATGCGAATACGCACGCCCAGGCGTCCGAGTGCCTGGCCGAGTTCCAATCCGACGACGCCGGGGCCGAATACGGCCACCGATTCGGGCAGCTCTTCCCATTCGAAGAGGGCGTCGCTATCGACCAGTCGGTCGCCAGTCGGAGCGAGGGCCTTGGGGCAGTGGGGACGTGAGCCGGTCGCGAGGACGATGGTCCTGGCGCGCAGGCGCAGATCGTCGCCGACGCGCAGCGTATGGGGATCCTCGAAGCGGGCGTGGCCGAGGATGCGATTGTCGGGCGCGATGCGCTGCATGGAGTCGAGCACGCTCGCGACGAAGGCATCGCGCTGACGTCTGACACGGGCCATGACGTCCTGGCCGTTGACCTTGATGCTCCCGACCTCGATGCCGAAACCGGCGGCTTCGCGGGCCTGGTGGGCCGATTCGGCAGCAGCGATCAGGAGCTTGGAAGGCATGCAACCCACCCGCGCGCAGGTGGTGCCGGGCTCGCCGCCTTCGATGAGTACTACCCGGTCACGGTACTGCCTGGCCGCGTGCCAGGCACTCAGGCCGGCCGTGCCGGCCCCGATCACGGCAACATCCACGTCACGTTCCTGCATCACTCGCCTCCCTTGACCCATTAGCATGGGTTCGAATGGCTCGACATGGTTAAAGCCTAGACGCCATTTGCCGAGAGCGATCGGTGCAGGACGGCGTACTCATGACTTGCGGTTGTGGGTAGGCTTGTCCTTCTGACTGGTGGAAGCCATTTTCTCGAGTTCCTTCTCGTCCATCGATTCATACATCTGCTTCGAGGCACCTTCGAGTTCGCTGACCTTTTTCTCACCACGCTTGGCGGCTAGGGCGGCTCCGGCTGCCATTTGCTGGGCTTCTGATTTGGCTGGCATGGACTGTCTCCTTCTTTCGACACAAAGAGGCTTTACCGATATTCCGTCCTCCTGTCGTAGAAGCTAGCCTGTGGTTAATAGGGCTTCCGTTTCAGTGTGTTACAGGGAGCGTGGTTAGGTAATGGCAGAAACGCTGTTCTGAAATACAGGTGGTTGAGAGCGTTGCAGAAATAACTGAAATACGTTCTAAAGGCACTTACAAAATCCCTTTTGACTGTAAGCGTTCTGCATGATATTTGGGACAAGGCAAGATGAATAACGACAACGATCTGGCGTGAGTTCAGTGAGTTAATCGGGATCACTTGATTCAATCTTTACGAATAAATACGTTGTATTCGCGGGGAAGGGAGTCTCATGCGCCAGCTTGCCATCCAGAGCCGATCTCAGGATCCGGCCAGTCAATCCCGTCATGATGACGTTACCGGCCTGGCGACACGTCGCCACGCCGAGCATCAGTTGGCGTCCTTGCTGGCAAGTGCCGCCGAGCAGGGCACGAAGGTTGCCGTGCTGCACGTCGACATCGACCGCTTGAAGGAGATCAATCATTCGCTGGGCAGGTCCGTAGGCGATGCTTGCCTGCGCCTGGTGGCACAGCGGATTGTCGACGTCATCGATCTCAAGGGCAGCGCCAGCCGGCTCGACAGCGATGAAATCATGGCGGTACTGCCCGACGTTACAACCCTGGAGGGCGTCCTTCCCATCGTCGAACGGCTGCTGGAGCGTACTCGTCAGCCCATCGACCTCTCCGGGCGAACCTTGTTCGCCAGCTGTTGCATCGGGCTTGCGCTGTATCCCGATCATGGCAGTACGGTTACCGAGTTGATGCGTCACGCCAACTTGGCTCGGCGCCGGGCACAGGCCCGGGGGAGCATGCAGTATTGGGCCTTCTCGCCCGAGCTGCTCGACGATGGCCCCGACCGCATCGCGTTGCGCTGTGAGCTGCGCGATGCCTTTGCGCGCGGTGAAATGGAGCTGCGCTATCGCCCCGTGCTGTGCGCACGCAGCGGCCAGGTCGTGGCGGTGTCGGCCCAGCCGCGCTGGTGCTCGCCGCGTTTCGGTGTGCTGGAGACGGCACAGTGGTTGCCTGCTGCTCGCGACAACGACCAGTTGCATGAAATCTGCCCTTGGGTTCTGGCGAGCGCTTGCCGGCATGCCCGGTCCTGGTACGAGGCCGGTTCGGGGCTACGGGTGGTGGTCGGCGTACCGTCGGAAGGGCTGGTGGACAATGTGCTGGTTGAATGCGTTCGCTTCGCTCTCGAGGAGAGCGGCCTGCCGGCGGGACTGCTCGAGATCGAGTTGACCGAAGGTGGGTTGATGCAGGATCCCGAGCATGTCTGTGCGCTGCTCGAGCGGCTCAAGGCGACCGGCGTGGGGCTCTCCATCGATGGGTTCGGCAAAGGCCACTCCAGCCTTGGCCATCTGAGCCTGTTCCCCATCGACACGCTTAAGCTCGATGCGCTGTTCATCGATGACTGTCTCGACAATCCGCGTCGTCAGGCGATCATCCGCTCGGTCATCGGCATGGCACACGAGTTGGGTGTGCGCGTGGCGGCAAGCGGGGTCGGTTCGCGCCAGCTGGCCGACTTCCTACGCGAACAGGGCTGCGACCTGTTGCAGGGCAGCCTGTGGTCGCGCATGGAATACAGCGATTCCTCCTCGGAGTAACGATCGTACTGGCTACTGGCAGGCATGAGGTTGCGGGAAAGTTTCTTTGGGTCGACCATGAAGCCTTTCCAGAACCGCCATGACAGGAGCCGACATGCCCATCGTGACCATTCAGCAGTTCCCGCGTGAGTTGGCGCAGAAGCGCGAGCTGGCACGCCGTATCACCGATGCCTTCATCGAGGTCTACGGCGTCCCCGAGCAGAGCGTGCAGGTCTTCTTCAGCGAAGTGGACGGCGAGAACTGGGCCAAGGCCGGGATGATGGGTTGCGACCGCAGCGCCGGGCAAGGCTGATCTCGAGGAGGCAACATGCGGCTACAGCACGCTACCTGGCAGGAGGTCGAGACATACCTGCAGCGCGAAACCGGCATCATCGTGCCGATCGGCTCCACCGAGCAGCACGGTCCCAACGGCCTGGTGGGTACCGACGCCATCTGTCCAGAGACGGTCGCCTGGGAAATCGGTGAGCGTCATGGGGTGCTGGTGGCTCCCACCCAGAACCTGGGCATGGCCCAGCACCATCTGGGGTTTCCCGGCACCATCAGCCTGCGCCCCAGCACGTTGATCGCCGTGCTGCGCGACACTGTGACTTCGCTGTCGGGTCACGGCTTCACCCATGTGTTCTTCCTCAACGGCCATGGCGGCAACATCGCTAGCCTGAGCGCGGCTTTCGCCGAAATCTATACAGAGCGCAGTATGGGCTTGGGACCGCGGCCCGCTGCCGAACTTTACCTGGCCACCAACAACTGGTTTGCCGGCCCCCGGGTACGTGAGCTGGCCGAGTCTCTCTATGGCGATGCCGAGGGCACCCACGCCACCGCTTCGGAAGTATCGCTCTCCTGGTTTGCGCGGCCGGAGGCTCAAAAGCAAGTACACATGTCGCCGCGTATCGCTCCTCGCGGCAGTGCCCAGTGCGATGCCGGCGAGTTCCGCCGTCGCTTCCCCGATGGCCGCATGGGCTCGGACCCGAGTCTTGCCAGTGTGGAGCATGGCGAGCGCTTCTTCGAGGCAAGCGTGGCCGATGTGTGGGAGAGTTATCGCACTTTTGTCGGTCGCACCTAATTCAGAGATCGTACGCGCGGATGCGTATCACTCTGTTAGTCGTCTTGAATATAACGTTACCTAATTTTTCTTTTTTTGCCTTGCCTTCGCCCATTTGGTCTCTTTTTTTCTCGCAATGTCCGGCATGCATTGACAGCGGGTATAGGGAGACTATTTTTCGAGTGTCAGTCGGAATTTCTCGAAAGGATAAACCACGCCGATTTGGAATGGCTTGGTGAGCATGGCGAGACAAGGAGGTGGCGTAATGAGCGATACCCATAGCCGTGACAATTCAGGAGCCGCTAGCGGTGCCAGCCCCGGTACCCGTAACGCTGGAGAACACGAGCTTAGCCGCGAGGAGTTCAAGCAGAAGGCAACCGAAACCAAGGATGAGCTACGCGATGTCGCACGCGTGCAGGCTGAGAGTCTGCTTGACCGACAGAAGGCGGCGGCAGCCGATCAGGCGGAGAGGGTAACCACGGTGCTGCACAAGATGGCTGACGAGTTCGAGCGCCAGGAGCAGCCCTATTTTTCCGGTTGCATCAATGAGCTGGCCAAGCGTTCCGATGCCTTTTCACGCAATTTGCGCGAACGCGACCTGGACGCGCTTATGGAGCAGACTCGCAACTACAGTCGCCAACATCCGGCGCTGTTCATGGGCGGCGCAATCGCCGCCGGCTTCATGCTATCCCGCTTCATGCGTAGTTCCAGCCAGAGTGACGTACCGAACAGTCGCAGCATGTGAGACGAAAGCGTTGGCTCTTGTCGAGCGATGCTTTGCCGATAGTTGCAATGGAGGCGACACCTCATGGAAGCGGAAAACAAAGTTCGCACGGGAGAGTCCTCGATAGGGACTCTCTTCACCAATCTGGCACGGGAAGTCTCCTCGCTGGTGCGCAAGGAAACCGAGCTTGCCAAAGTCGAGATGGGCGAGAAAACCAGCCAGGCGATGGGTGCTCTGGCATCGATCGCCATTGCCGGCGCGATATTGATGTGCGGCTTTCTGGTGCTGCTTGCCGCAGCGGTCTTCGGCCTCAATACCGTACTTCCTCCCGAAACCACCCCTTGGCTTTCCGCCCTTATCGTCGGCGGCATCGTCGTTGTGATCGGTCTCATCATGCTGCAGGCGGGGCGCAAGAAGCTAAAGCAGGAAAACCTGATGCCGACGCGCACCATGGCTAGCCTGCGTCGTGACAAGGCATTGACCCGGGAGCATGAAGAGGCGGTCAAGGAGGAGTTGAGATGAGCCAGGATGGCCGGCGCACCTCGGATGAAATTGAACACGAGATTCATCAGACGCGGGCGCGTCTGGATGAGACCCTTCACGAAATCGAAGAGAGATTCTCTCCCCAAAAGCTTATGAATACGACCTACGATTATCTCCGTCACGGCGGTGCAGAAAGCGCCGTCTCCTCGCTCGGTAGAGCGATCCGAGAGAACCCGTTGCCTGTCATGGTGACCGGTATCGGCCTGGGCTGGCTGTTGCTGGCACAGCGCCGCTCCAGTCATGACTACGACGACCAGGAGTATTACTCGGGGGGCTATCCCGGCTCCACGATGCATGTCACGCGAATGCCCGACGGCGACGATATGCCGGACAGCACGTTCAGCGGTGCCGGCACCACGACCATGGGGCACGATCCCGCTGCTCTGGGGGCCATGCCGCAACATGGCTCGGATGAGCATGGCCATGGAGGTGGCATGACGCGGAAGGCGCAGCAGATGGCCGGTAGCATGAAGGAGCGCGCCCAGCACATGGGCAGTGAGGTGCGAGGCCGCGCCCAACATGTCAGCGATCAGATGCGAGAGCGCGCGCAGCACATGAGCGGGCAGCTGCGAGATCGCCAGCACTCGGCCATGCAGGCCGTTACCCATCGCGCACGCGATGCCGGCGCACAGACCAGCCACTTCATCCAGGATCACCCGCTGGTGGCCGGTGCCATCGGAGTAGCGGTGGGTGCCGTGCTCGGTAGCCTGTTCTCACCGACTCGCACCGAGAATCGTCATCTGGGGGAATTGCGCGATCGGGCCATGCATCGTGCCGAGGAAGCGGGGCGGGAGCAGTTAGAGCGAGCCGAGGAGAAGATCCACGAAACCGCGGAGCGGTGGAAGGATGACGCCCGTTCGGCACGGCCGTCGAACGCACCGGGCTATGTGGAGAACTCCTCGAGCGAGGAGCGTTTCGCCAAGGCCGGTTCAACTCCCACAGGGGCCGGCGCGAATACCGGACGAGAGTCGGCGGCAAACAAAGGCGGAACTGGCGCTAGCGGCTCCCCCACCTCGGGTAATACTTCGGGAACTAGTACACCAGGTACTACTACCCCGGGTACCAGTACTCCGGGTGCCAATGCCTCGGACTCATCGAGCACGAAGCCCGGCGGCAGCGGTACCACACCACCGACACGAGGTGCTTGAGTAAAGCCCATTTGGAGAAGCAGAAAAGTCGTGACAGCGCCGGCCCGATCGGGCCGGCGCTGTCGTGCTAGGCGTCGATTTCAGCGTTATGGAAGACGTTCTGCACGTCGTCCAGGTCGTTGAGAGCGTCGAGTAGTTTCTCGAACATGGCGACATCGTCGCCCTCGAGCGTAGTCGTGGTCTGCGGCACGAACTGGATTTCGTCGACTTCGAATTCGATCTCGCCGAAGGCGTCGATCAGCGCCTGTTTGGCCTTCGCGTATTCGGTATGCGGCGCGAAGACGGTGATGTGCCCCTCTTCGTTCTCGATGTCGGTGACGTCGACATCGGCCTCCATCAGTGCTTCCAGCACCGCTTCCTCGTCGCTGCCGACGAAGGAGAGAATGACGCAGTGATCGAACATGTGGCTGACGCTGCCCGGCGTGCCGAGCTTGCTCTTGGCCTTGTTGAAGCAGGCGCGCACGTCGCCGAAGGTGCGGTTGGGGTTGTCGGTCAGGCAGTCGACGATGACCATGCAGTTGCCCGGGCCGAAGCCCTCGTAGCGGGCAACTGAGTAGTCCTCGCCGCCGACGCCGCTGGCCTTGTCCAGCGCCTTCTCGATCACGTGGCTCGGTACCTGGTCCTTCTTGGCGCGTTCCATCAGGCCGCGCAGCGTCAGGTTGCCGTTGGGGTCGGTGCCGCCCTGCTTGGCGCAGACGTAGATCTCGCGCCCGTACTTGCTGTACACCTTGGTCTTGGCGGCGGCCGTCTTGGCCATGGATTCCTTGCGGTTCTGAAAGGCCCTGCCCATAACGTTGTCCTGTTGCTTCGGGTACGAGGCTGGATTCTACGAAACCGGCCTGTCCTGGAACAGTCCTATTTCTCCTCGGTGGTAGCGGACCTGATGCGGGTCATGACTACACTGCTCTGAGATTCCCGCGATTGACGGAGCCGCGCCATGGATCATCACCAGTACCGCCACGCCCTGGCGGCACAGCTCGAGGCCAGCGAACTGGCCTTTCCCGAGAGCGAGTTCGATACCCGCCTGACCCGAGTCCGCGGTGCCATGCAGGACGCGGGGCTGGATGCCCTGCTGCTGACAGACCCTTCCGACATCTACTATCTGACCGGCTACAACACTTTCGAGGTGTCGGTGCATACCTGCCTCGTCTGCTCGGCCGGGCGACTGTTTCTTCAGGTGCCTTCCATCGAGACCGGACCGGCGGTGGTCACTGCACGAGTCGATGAGTTGCTGGGCTATCGCTGGGAGGGCGTCGACGAGGTGATCGAGCCCTTGGCCGACACCCTGGCTCCCTTTCGCGCGATTGGCCTGGACCTCTATGGAGCCGGTCTGCGTCATGGCGTGCTGCGAGAGCTGCAGGCGCGCCTGGGGAGCGAGCGGTTTCGCGACGATGGCGGCGAGCTGCTCGATCGCATCCGCATCGTCAAGAGCGAGGCGGAGCTCGCCTGCCTGCGCGAGAGTGCCCGGATCACTTCGCTGGGGCTCAAGGCCGCCACGCGCGTCATCGCGGCGGGCATGAGCGACGGCGACGTGGCCGCCGAAGGCGCACGGGCGATGCTGGCCGCCGGCAGCGAATTCATGAGCATGCAGCCCATCGTCACCAGCGGCCGGCGCATCAGCGTGATCCACCTGAACCATCAGCGGCATCGCATCGCACCCGATGAGCCGGTATTCCTGGAGTTCGGCTCCGCCTACCGGCGTTACACCGCACCGATGATGAAGACCGTCGTAGCGGGCCGGGCCAGCCGCGAGATGCTGGTACTGCGCGACGTATGCCACGATCTGTTCGAGGCCATCCGTATCACCATGCGACCCGGCAACACCTTCGAGGATGCCGCCCGGGCCGCCGAGGCCGTGCTCGAACCCCATGCCGAGCGGGTGTTTTTCTCGGGCGTGTTCGGCTACGCCGTGGGCGCCCAGTTTCCGCCCAGTTGGGTCGAGGGCAGCGGCTACATCGCCCGCGGGCAGCAGCGCCGATTCGAAGCCGACATGGTCTTCCACCTCCCGCTCTGCCTGCGTGTGCCGGGCGTTTGGGGCATAGGGCTCAGCGATACCGTACGGGTCACGCCCAAGGGTGCTGAGCCGCTCACCGACAATGACTGGCAGCTTCACGAAAGCGCCGTTTCCCGAGCGAAATGAAGGAGGCGCGCTTTCACTATACTGAGAAAGGCAAAAGGATCTCCCTCATGGGAAATCCTTTGTGTTCAGAAGGGACAACCAAAGGAAGGAGGGCGCCATGACCCTGACCGTAACGGCGACCTATCACGACCTGATGAAGGCCACCAACGCCTACGATGAGCTGATTTCGGAAGGCTTTCCGCGTGAAAAACTCCACTTCGACAAGGAGGCGTTCCAAGTCAAGGTGATTGTGCCGGACACTGCAAAGTCCGGAGCGGAAAAAATTCTCAGTCGGCATCAGCCGGACGATCTCTGGGCCACGCCCTACGAGGCACATTGATCGGCGTCGGGAGGGTTTGTGGAGGAAGCCTAGCTCATCGCCTGGTCGTCGAGTGAAGTGGCGCGCCGATAGGCTTCGCGATCGCTGACCCGTGCCCAGTAATCGGCAAAGGCAGGGCAGGACTCCAGGCTGCCGAACTGCAGACCCCAGCCGATATGGGAGCCGAGGTAGACGTCGGCGGCGGTGAAGCGGGGGCCGGCAATGAACTCGTGAGCGCTGACGGCGATCTCGAGGGTTTCCAGCACCGCCTCGATGCTGCCGTAACCCACTCTGCCCTGCTGGGTGATGTTGGGTTCCATACCCAGGTCGCGGTCCGTGATAGCAGCCTCCAACGGACCGGCGGCGAAGAACAGCCAGCGATAGTAGGCGCCGCGCTCGGCCAGTGGCGGGGCCAGGCCGGCTTCGGGAAAGGCATCGGCCAGGTAGGCGCAGATGGCGGCGCACTCGGTCACGATCGTCTCGCCGTGGCGTATTGCCGGCACCTTGCCCATCGGGTTGATGGCAAGATATTGCGCCGATTTCATGGCGGGGCCGAATGCGACGACCTCGGTGCGGTAAGACGCACCTGTTTCCTCCAGCATCCAGCGGGCGATGCGCCCGCGAGACACCGGGTGGGTATAGAGAACGAGTGAATCGTGCATGGCAGCTCTCTCCTTGGGCTCTCACCAAGATAGCAGCTCCCAATGAAAACGTATCCGAACGGTAAATGAACGGTTAAACGGTGCCGAGCCGGTGAGGTCTATGGCGACGCGTCAATCGGGGTCGAGCAAGCGCGGCCCCGAGCCCTCGGCGGCCAATTCGTCCTCGGGATTGCGCAGCGGGCAATCCCCCATCGACAGGCAGCCGCAGCCGATGCAGTGGTCCAGTTGGTCGCGCAACTGGACGAGGCGGGCGATCCGCTCGTCCAGGGTGTGTCGCCAGTTCGCCGAGAGGCGCTGCCAGTCGGCGGCGGTGGGAGCGCGAAAATCCGGCAAGGTATCGAAGGCGCTACGAATCTCGGCCAGGCTGATGCCGGTACGCTGGGCGACCTTGATGATCGCTACGCGACGCAGTACGTCGCGAGTGAAACGGCGCTGATTGCCAGCGTTGCGGCGGCTCTTGATCAGCCCCTTGGCCTCGTAGAAGTGAATGGCGGAAACTGCCAGGCCGCTGCGCTTCGCGACTTCGCCGACGCTGAGGTCACGTTGGAGGTGAGCCGGCATCTTGCGTCTCCTTGGCTTCGGCTGGGGAGACGTTTTTAGCGCTTCGCCGGACGTCTGACAAGACATGATCATCAACTCCCTCTAGCTGGGGTTCATATATAAAACTTTTTGATGAATAGAATCACGAAGTTTGATTTTGCTTTCATCGGGAGGGCTCGTATGGTTTTCAGCTTCTTTTTTTCAAATTTTCCCACCGGCCTTCTTGACCTCAATTTAAGTTTAGGTTTTAGCCTGCACTCTGTCAGCAAATAGTGAGCACATACGGCAGTTCCCGATTTGCTGTTTCCTAAGTTTTCTTGACGATGGAGTTGTCATGTTTCGTTACTTCGAGACGCTGGTGGACCCCTATCCCTCGGGGCAGACCGAAACACCGCCGCGGGGGCTCGCCGCTTTCATCCTGCATTTCTCGCGTCCACTGTTGCCGCTGCTGGCCGCGCTGGCGTTGCTGACGGCGCTGGTCTCGGCTGCCGAGGTGATGTTCTTCAGCTACATGGGCGACCTGGTGGACTGGCTCTCGGATGCCGAGCGCGAGGGTTTCTTCACCGAGTACGGCTGGCGCCTGGCCGGCATGGCGGCACTGGTGGCGGTCGGGTTGCCGCTGCTGACCCTGTTTCAGTCGCTGGTGATGCACCAGGGCATCTTCGGCAACTATCCCATGCTCGGCCGCTGGATGGCGCACCGCCACATGCTCAGCCAGAGCCTGGCGTTCTACCAGGACGAGTTTGCCGGGCGTGTTTCGCAGAAGGTGATGCAGACGGCCTTGGCGATCCGCGAGACGGTCACCAAGATGCTCGACCTGATGGTCTACGTACTGGTCTATTTCGCCGGCGCCATGCTGCTGATGGGCCAGGCCGAACCCTGGCTGATGCTGCCGCTGCTGGTGTGGCTGGCCGGCTACGTGGCGATACTGTGGTACTTCGTACCGCGCTTGCGGCGGGTTTCCATGGCCCAGGCCGATGCCCGTGCGGTGATGACCGGGCGGATCGTCGATAGCTACAGCAACATCCAGACCATCAAGCTGTTTGCCGATACCCGGCGCGAGCAGGCCTATGCCCGCGATGCCATGGAGCAGTTCATGGTCACCGTGCATCGCCAGATGCGTCTGGCCACCGGGCTCACCGTGAGCCTGACCCTGCTCAACTCGCTGCTGCTGGCCGGGGTGGCGGCGGTGGCCATCGGCGCCTGGTACCTCGGGGCCGTATCGCTCGGCATCATCGCCGTGGCCATCGCCCTGGTGATGCGCATTCGCTTCATGTCCAACTGGATCCTGTGGGAGGTGGCGGGGCTGTTCGAGAACATCGGCACGGTGCAGGACGGCATCAACACCATTGCCCAGGAGCCGACGATCAAGGACGCGCCCGATGCCGCCGAGCTCACGGTTCCTCGCGGCGAGATCCGCTTCGAAGCACTGCGCTTCGGCTACGCCCGCCCGGACGGCGAGGCGATCCGGGTGTTCGATGGCCTCACGCTGAACATCGCGCCGGGTGAGAAGGTCGGACTGATCGGACGTTCGGGGGCCGGCAAGTCGACCCTGGCCAACCTGCTGCTGCGCTTCTACGACCTCGAGGGCGGGCGCATCCTGATCGATGACCAGGATATCTCCCGTGTCACCCAGGAGTCGCTGCGCCGGAAGATCGGCATGGTGACCCAGGACACCTCGCTGCTGCATCGCTCGGTGCGCGAGAACATCCGCTACGGCAGCCCCGATGCCAGCGAAGAGGAGATCTGGGAAGCGGTTCGCCGTGCCCACGCCGATACCTTCATCGACGAGTTGGTGGACCTCAAAGGCCGTCGCGGCCTGGATGCCCACGTCGGCGAGCGCGGCGTCAAGCTTTCCGGGGGGCAGCGCCAGCGTATCGCCATCGCCCGGGTGCTGCTCAAGAACGCGCCGATCCTGGTGCTCGACGAGGCCACCTCGGCGCTCGACTCCGAAGTCGAGGCCGCCATTCAGGAGCAGCTCGATACGCTGATGGTGGGCAAGACGGTGATCGCCATCGCGCACCGGCTGTCGACCATCGCCATGCTCGACCGTCTGGTAGTCATCGACGAGGGAGAAATCGTCGAGAGTGGTACCCACCGCGAATTGCTGGCGCGCGACGGGCTCTACGCTTCGCTGTGGCGCCGCCAGTCCGGTGGCTTCCTGGGGCTGGATACCGACGAGGCATCCGAGCCTCGGCAGGGAAAGCCGCTGGGCATTGAGCCCTGAATCGATCAGGAGCCTTGGCAAAAGGAGGGGGAGGCATGAAAGGTGTGGAACGGGAAGCCATCAATCCGCGTGGACTGCCGAATACGCTGCAGTACGGTTTCAGCCAGGCCGTGATGGTCAAGGGAGGCTATCGCGTGCATCTGTCGGGGCAGGTCGGCGTCGATGCCCACGAGTGCCTGGTCGGCCCCGACCTCGAGGGCCAGGCCTACACCGCGCTGGACAACATCGAAGCGATACTCGGCACGCTGGGAGGCGACCTGTCGCATGTGGTGATGATGCGCATCTATATCGCCGAGCCTGCCCGCTACGATCAGGAGGGAGTGGTGCAAGCGCTGCGCTCGCGCTTTCCCAAGTCGCCCCCGGCGACTTCCTGGGTGATCGTCAGTGGCCTTTCCGAGCCGGAATGGCTGATCGAGATCGAGGCCGAGGCGGTATTGCCTGACATCGGGTGATGAGGCAGCGGCATGCGGCGCCCCGGCAGCCGGCTCAAGCCGGCTCGTCGACGGCCTCGGCCGGGGTGCCGGTGTAAGTCGGGGGCTGCCACGGCTCGGGTGCCGACAGGCTCTCGATCCGCATGCTCTCGACGACGAAGTCGACGAAGGTGCGCACCTTGGGCGAGACCAGGCTGCCGCCGGGAAAGACGGCGTTCATTTCGACCTCGGGGCCCTCCCAGCCTTCCAGGATGCGCCGTGGACGCGTGGCTTCCGCGCTGAGACAGACGACGAACTCGTTGGCGAGCATGATGCCCTGCCCGTCCTCGAGCATGCCACGCAGGGCGAAGGGGTCGTTGGCAATGGCCACCGGATCGACTTCCACCTCGACGGTCTCCTGGCTCGCGCTGTTGCGCAGTTGCCAGACGTAGCGCTGGCCGCGTTGGTCCATGGCCTTGGCCAGCACCGCATGAGAGACCAGGTCCGATGGCGTTCGCGGTTCGCCATGTCGAGCAAGGTAGGTCTCGCTGGCATAGACGAACGAGCGGAAGCGCGCCAGCGGGCGTGCCACCAGGCTGGAGTCCGGCAGCGGGCCGACCCGCAGTGCCACGTCGATCTGATTGGCCACCAGGTCCAGGCGCTCGTTGGAGAGTACCAGTTCGATGCGTACCTGGGGGTGCAACTGGCGGAAATCCCGTATCAGGACCGAGGTGAACTCGGTGCACATGGTGAAGGGGGCGGTGACCCTGAGCCAGCCTCGGGGGCTCTCCTCGAGGTGGTGCACGGCTTTTTCCGCCTCGCTCAGGTCGCGGACGATGCGGTTGCAGTAGTCGAAGTAGATGGCGCCGGCCTCGGTCAGGCTCAGGTTGCGAGTGGTGCGGTGGAGCAACCGGGCACCCAGGCGCCGCTCCAGGTCCTGCACCTTGCGGCTGACCGTTGTCTTGCCGAGACGAAGTTGTTTGGCGGCGGCGCTGAAGCTGCCTTGTTCCACGACCTTGGCGAAGATCAGGGCGTCGTTGAGATCCTGCAGCATGGTTATTGTCCTGTGCCGTGCATGCAATGTCAGGGAAAACACTGCGCCAGGGGAAAAATACTGCGAGATGAAGACGAGCAGGCTGCACGGTGACTGTCCCGCCAACGGGACAGTATTTCCCTGTCGGCCCGACTAATCAAGTGCCCGGTAACACTATATGGTGGCCTTCGGCGAAGTTTGCTGTCGATTAATCACACCAACAAACGACATTAATAAAGTTGCGGCAAATGAGTTGCCGGCCGGGATGAATAACGACACAGCGAACTGCTACTTGGTATTGGGAGAGAAGAAATAATGAACGTCCACAAGATGTTCGTGAATCAAGGGAGTCGGCGAATCCTCATGGTCACCGCCATGGCTGCCGGACTCATCGTTCTGACGGGGTGCGATAGCCTGGCGGATGGAGGCCAGGAGGAAGGAGCCCAGCAGGGCCCGCCGCCGCCCCAGGTCAGTGTCGCGCAAGTGCTGGTCGAGGACGTCGAGCTGTGGGATGCCTTCACCGGTCGCATCGAGGCGGTGGAGACGGTGGACCTGCGTCCTCGCGTCTCGGGCTACATCGATAGCATTCACTACACCGAAGGCCAGGAGGTCGAGAAGGGCGACGTGCTGTTCACGATCGATCCGCGTCCCTATCGCGCCGAGCTGGAGCGTGCCGAGGCCGAGCTTCAGCGGGCCCAGGCCCGGGCCGAGCTGGCCCGCAGCGAGGCCGCCAGGGCCGAGGCGCTGGCCCAGAGCCGCTCGATCTCTCGCGAGGAACTGGACCAGCGGCGGTCTGCAGCGGCCACGGCCGAGGCCGACATCCTGGCTGCCCGGGCCATCGCCGAGACGGCCCGGCTCAACATGGAGTTCACCGAGGTGCGCGCGCCCATCGCCGGACGCACCGGCCGCGCCCTGGTGACGCCGGGAAACCTGGTATCCGAAGCCACCCCGCTGACCCGTATCGTCGCCCTGGACCAGGTTCACGTGCATTTCCACAGCAATGAGCAGGCCTACCTGCACTACGACGCCATGGCGCGTAGCGGTAGCCAGGCCAGTTTTCGCGAGGGAGGCATACCGGTGCGGGTGGGGCTGGCGTCCGATGAGGGCTTTCCCTACCGCGGCGAGGTCGATTTCGTCGACAACCACCTGGATGCCGAGGCCGGCACCATCCTGACCCGCGCCGTGCTAGACAACAGCGAAGGCCGCTTCGCCCCGGGCATGTACGCCCGCGTGCAGCTGCTCGCGGGGGAGGCGGAGGGCTCCCTGCTGATCGACGACAAGGCGGTGCTCACCGATCAGGACCGCAAGTACGTCTACGTGGTCGACGGGGAGGGCCGCGCCATGCGTCGCGACGTGCAGCTGGGGCGCATGGCCGATGGACTGCGTGTTGTCGCCGCCGGTCTCGAACCCGGTGATCAGGTGGTCGTGAATGGCGCCCAGCGGATCTTCTTCCCCGGCATGCCGGTGGCGGCGGAGAGCGTCGACATGCGCGGCCAGACCGAGGGCGGCAACGAACTGGCCGCCACACGCTGACCGCACCAGGCTCCACATCACCGATGTGACATAACAAACGTCATAAACCCCTGAACGACATCTTCGGCGCGGACGTGGCTGTCCGCGCCGGGAGGGAGTCTTGTCATGGATTTCGCCAAGTTCTTCGTCGACCGGCCGATCTTCGCCGCGGTGCTGTCGATCCTGATATTCATCGCCGGGGCGATCACCATCCCGCTGCTGCCGGTCAGTGAATACCCCGACGTGGTGCCGCCGACTGTGCAGGTGCGCGCGGTCTATCCCGGTGCCAACCCCAAGGAGATCGCCGAGACGGTGGCCACGCCGCTCGAGGAGGCGATCACCGGGGTCGAGAACCTGATGTACATGAAGTCGGTGGCCGGTTCCGACGGGGTGTTGGCGATGACGCTGACCTTCCGCCCCGGTGCCGACCCGGACGAGGCCCAGGTCCAGGTGCAAAACCGGGTCAGCCAGGCGCTGGCGCGGTTGCCCGAGGCGGTGCGCCGCCAGGGCGTGACCACCGACAAGCAGTCGCCCGACCTGACCATGGTGCCGCAGTTGATCTCGCCCGACGGCCGCTACGACAGCACTTACCTGCGCAACTACGCGGCGCTGCACGTCCGTGACGAGCTGGCGCGGTTGCCCGGGGTGGGCCAGGCGATGCTGTTCGGCGCCGGCGACTACGCCATGCGGGTGTGGATCGACCCCGACCGTGCCGCCGCCCGGGGGCTGACGGCCGGCGACGTGATCGCGGCGATCCGTGAGCAGAACGTGCAGGTGTCGGCCGGCCAGCTCGGCGCGCCGCCGACCCCGACCACATCGGACTTTCTCATCTCGATCAATGCCCAGGGGCGCCTGACCACCGAGGAGGAGTTCGGTGAAATCGTGGTCAAGGCCGGAGGCGACGGCCAGATCACCTATCTCTCCGACGTGGCGCGCATCGAACTCGGCGCCGCGGAGTACTCGCTGCGCTCGCTGCTGGACAATCAGCAGGCGGTGGCCATCGGCATCTTCCAGGCGCCGGGCTCCAACGCCATCGCGCTGTCGGATGCGGTACGCGAGAAGATGGACGAGCTGGCCGAGCGCTTCCCCGACGGCGTGGAGCACACCATCGTCTACGACCCCACCGTGTTCGTGCGCGACTCGATCAAGTCGGTGATCAAGACCCTGCTCGAGGCGGTGCTGCTGGTGGTGCTGGTGGTGACGCTGTTCCTGCAGACCTGGCGCGCCTCGGTGATCCCGCTGTTGGCGGTGCCGGTGTCGATCGTCGGTACCTTTGCCGTGCTCTACCTGCTGGGGTTCTCGATCAATACGCTGACCCTGTTCGGGCTGGTGCTGGCGATCGGTATCGTGGTCGACGACGCCATCGTGGTGGTGGAGAACGTCGAGCGCAACATCGAGGAGGGGCTCGCCCCGCTGGCGGCGGCCCACCAGGCCATGCGCGAGGTGAGCGGGCCGATCATCGCCATCTCGGTGGTGCTGTGCGCGGTGTTCGTGCCGATGGCTTTCCTCGAGGGCGTCACCGGACAATTCTACCGCCAGTTCGCGGTGACCATCGCCATCTCCACGGTGATCTCGGCGATCAATTCGCTGACGCTATCGCCGGCGCTGGCGGCGATGCTGCTCAAGCCCCACGACGCGCCGAAGGACCGCCTGTCGCGCCTGATCGATTTCCTCTTCGGCTGGCTGTTCCGGCCATTCAATCGCTTCTTCGGCGCCAGCTCCGAGCGTTACCAGCGCGGCGTGACGCGCAGCCTGCGTCGGCGCGGCGTGGTGTTCGCCGTCTATGCGCTGCTGCTGGTCGGTACCGGGACGATGTTCCAACTGGTACCCGGCGGCTTCATTCCTACCCAGGACAAGATGTACCTGATCGGCGGTGCCAAGCTGCCGGAAGGGGCGTCGCTGGACCGTACCGAGGCGGTGATCCGGCGCATGACCGACCTGGCGCTGGAAACCGACGGCGTCAGCTCGGCGGTGGCCTTCCCCGGGCTCAATCCGCTGCAGTTCACCAACACGCCCAACACCGGCACGGTGTTCTTCGGCCTAGACCCGTTCGAAGCGCGCTCGCGCAGCGCCGAGGAGATCGTCGCCGAGCTGAACGGCAAGTTCGGCGGCCTGCAGGAGGCGTTCAGCTTCGCCTTCACCCCGCCGGCCATTCTCGGCATCGGCTCGGGGTCGGGTTTCTCGCTGTTCATCCAGGACCGCGCCGGGCTGGGCTACGGCGAACTGCAGCAGGCCGTCGACGGCTTCAGTGGCGCGCTGATGCAGGCGCCCGGCATGGGCTATCCGATCACCTCGTACCAGTCCAACGTGCCGCAGCTCGACCTGCACGTCGACCGGGTCAAGGCCAAGACCCAGGGTGTGGCGTTGACCGATCTGTTCGAGACCCTGCAGGTCTACCTCGGCTCGGTCTACGTCAACGACTTCAACCGTTTCGGGCGCACCTGGCAGGTCATGGCCCAGGCCGACGGCGACTACCGCATGGACGTGGAGAACATCGATCGTCTGCGCACCCGCAACGCCTTCGGCGAGATGGTGCCGATCGGCAGCATGATCCGGGTCGACCAGACCTTCGGCCCCGACCCGGTGATTCGCTACAACGGCTACCCGGCGGCCGATCTGATGGGCGAGGCCGACCCGCGGGTGCTGTCGTCGAGCCAGGCGATCGAGGTGGTAGAGCAGCTCGCTCCGGCGGTGCTGCCCGCCGGCATGTCCTTCGAGTGGACCGACCTGAGCTACCAGCAGGTCAACCAGGGCGGGGCCGCGCTGGTGGTGTTCCCGCTCGCCATCCTGCTGGTGTTCCTGGCGCTCGCCGCGCTCTACGAAAGCTGGACGCTGCCGCTGGCGGTGATCCTGATCGTGCCGATGTGCATGCTCTCGGCATTGATCGGCGTGAAGCTCACCGGCGGCGACAACAACATCTTCGTCCAGGTGGGCCTGGTGGTGCTGATCGGCCTGGCGTGCAAGAACGCCATCCTGATCGTCGAGTTCGCCCGCGAGCTCGAGATGCAGGGGCGGGGCATCGTCGAGGCGGCGCTGGAAGCGTGCCGCCTGCGCCTGCGCCCGATCATCATGACCTCGATCACCTTCACCGCGGCAGTGGTGCCGCTGATGCTGGCCGGCGGTGCCGGCGCCGAGGTGCGCCAGGCGCTGGGTACGGCAGTGTTCGCCGGCATGCTCGGCGTGACACTGTTCGGCCTGTTCCTGACGCCGGTGTTCTACGTTGCATTGCGCAAGCTGGTCACCCGCGGGCAGCCCGAGCAGGCCGAACCCGCGCAGCCCATGGAGGGCTCCTATAATGCATAAGCTTGGCGTGCATAAACGTGGCATGCGTAACCTGCTGCTGTTGCCGTTGACCCTGGCGCTGGCTGCTTGCGCAGTGGGGCCCGACTACCGCACTCCGGCCCTGCCTGAGCCTGCCGGCTTGGTGCGTGCCGAGCCGGGGCTCGTGACGCCTGAGGCCGTCGAGCGCAACTTCTGGCGCAGCTTCGACGACCCGTTGTTGAGCGAACTGGTCGAGGAGGCCTTCGACGCCAACCACGACCTGCGCATCGCCCTGGCCCGCCATGACCGCAGCCTGGCACTGCTGCGCCAGTCGCGCCGCGACCTGGCGCCCAGCATCACCGCCGAGGCCGGCGCCGCCCACCAGCGCGCCAGCGCCGACCAGATGCCGCAGGCGACGCGCTCGCAGCGGGATTACGAAAGTTATGACGCCGGCATCGCCGCGCTGTGGGAGCTCGATTTCTTCGGCCGCGTACGGCGCGCCGTAGAGGCCCAGCAGGCCGAAGCGGAGGCCTCGGCCGCCGATCTGCGCGCCATGCAGGTGGTCGTGGTCGGCGAACTGGTCGACCAGTACGTACGCCTGCGCGGCCTGCAGGAGCAGCTGCGCGTGGCACGGGCCAACGCTGACAACCAACGCGAGTCGCTGGCTTTGGTGGACGCGCGTCTGGAGGCGGGGCGTGGCACCGAGTTCGATAGCGTGCGTGCCCGGGCGCAATTGGAGAGCACGCTCTCGCGCCTTCCGGCGTTGGAAGGCGAGATCGCCGCCATCATCCATCGCCTGGCAGTGCTGACTGGCCGTGAACCCGGCGCGCTGATTGCCCGACTGGAAGCGCCAGCGCCGTTGCCGGCACTGCACGAGCGGGTGGCGGTCGGGCTGCCCGGCGAGCTGCTGCGCCGACGACCCGACGTTGCCGCGGCGGAGCGGCGCCTGCATGCCGCTACCGCCAGCATCGGCGTGGCCACCGCCGACCTCTATCCGCGCTTCACCTTGACCGGCCTGCTGGGTACCCAGGCCGCCAGTACCGGCGATCTGTTCGGCCGCGACAGCGAGACGCGGTTGGTGGCGCTGGGCGTCGACTGGTCGTTCCTCGACAGTGGTCGGGTGCGCGCGCGCATGGCCGCCGCCGATGCCGACGCCGAGGCCAACCTGGCGCGTTACGAGCAGGCCGTGCTGCAGGCGCTGGAGGAGGCCGAGACGGCGCTCGCCCGCTACACCCAGTCGCTGCGCGAGCGCGAGCATCTGGAGGCGGCCGCCGAAGCCAGTGCCGAGGCGGCCCGCCAGGCGCGAGTGCGCTTCGAGGTCGGCGTGGTCGACTTCCTCGAGGTGATCGACGCCGAGCGTTCGCGGCTGGAGGCCGAGGACGGCCTGGCCCAGAGCAACGTGCGTGCCGCTACCGCCCTGGTGGCGCTCTACCGCGCGCTGGCCGGCGGCTGGGAGGAGCGCATGGAAGCGCCGCGGCAGGCGACGGCTGAGCCCGCCTTGTCATCAACCTAGTCGAGCCTGGCAGGAGCCACTCTCGTTCGCCTCTTCGAGCCGGCATGGCGCCATGCGCGGTGCCGGCTCAACCTGCCGCTACGTCCCCCAGTGAGCACTTGCTGACCCCCGGCTGCCGATAGTGCGACATCGCCCGAATTTTTCTGCTATCCTGCCCGCCTTCCTTTACCCTCGGCTCGTGCCTTCCGCACTCCCGCTTCGCTTGCTTGCCGCCTCGGCACCGCTCAATTTCTCGCAGGTCCATTCCGTGTCCGATTCTCCCAACGACGGGGCCTTTGCCTCGCTGCCGCTGGCGCCAGAGTTGCTGGCCAATCTCGATTCGCTCGGGTACCAGGCCATGACGCCTATCCAGGCCCGAAGCCTGCCACCGATGCTCGCGGGCCAGGACGTGATTGGTCAGGCGAAGACCGGCTCGGGCAAGACCGCGGCGTTCGGCCTGGGGCTGCTGTCGCGGCTTGTTGTCTCGCGCTTCCGGGTGCAGGCGCTGGTGCTCTGTCCCACCCGCGAACTGGCCGACCAGGTGGCCGGCGAGATTAGGCGGCTGGCGCGCACATTACCCAACGTCAAGGTCCTGACCCTGTGCGGTGGGGCTCCCATGGGCCCACAACTTTCCTCGCTGGCGCATGGTGCGCATGTGGTGGTGGGTACCCCCGGCCGGGTGGAGGATCACCTGCGCAAGGGCTCGCTCGACCTCGCTTCGCTGGAGATCCTGGTGCTGGACGAGGCCGACCGCATGCTCGACATGGGCTTCCAGGCCACCATGGAGGCGATCGTCGCCGAGACGCCCGTCGAGCGTCAGACCCTGCTGTTCAGCGCGACCTACAGTGACGAGATCCGGCGCATCGCCGAGAAACTGATGCGTGACCCGGCCGAGGTGGCGGTAACCGAGACCCATGACGAGAGCACCATTCGCCAGCGCGTCTACCGGGTGGCGGACGAAGCGGAGCGCTTTTCGGCCCTGCGTGGGCTCCTGTTGCAGCATCGGCCACGCGCAAGCGTGGTGTTCTGCAACACCCGGCGCGAGACCCAGCAGGTCGCCGATGCCCTCTGTGAAGCGGGCTTCAGTGCCTTGGCGCTGCATGGCGATCTGGAGCAACGCGACCGCGACCGCATCCTGGTGCTGTTCGCCAACCACAGCGCTTCCATCCTGGTGGCGACCGACGTGGCGGCACGCGGACTGGATATCGAAGCACTGGATGCGGTATTCAACTACCAGATTGCGCGTGAACTCGAGGTGCATGTGCATCGCGTCGGACGTACCGGCCGCGCCGGCGGCTCGGGCATTGCCTGCACCCTGGTCGCCGAGCACGAGGCTTATCGCCTCGAGCGGTTGGCCGAGTTCCTCGGTGAACCGCTCGAGGAGGCGCCGCTGCCGCCACGCAACGTGTTGGCACAGGAGCCTTTCCTGCCGGAAATGGCGACGTTGCAACTCGATGGCGGCAAGAAACAGAAGGTGCGCCCCGGCGATATCCTCGGCGCCCTGACCGGCGATGGTGGCATCGACGGTGCCCAGGTGGGCAAGATCAAGGTGCTGGAGCGCAGCGCCTACGTGGCCGTGCAGCGCGAGGTCGCCAAGGCGGCGCTTGCCCAGCTTGGCGCAGGGAAACTCAAGGGGCGCTCGTTCCGCGCCCGGCGTGTCAGCCGCTGAGAACAGAAGGGGGATAGGTGAAGGTACCCAAGCGATTGCAGCCATTGGTCGACGACGGTCTGATCGAGGCGGTCGAGAGTCAGTTGATGAGCGGGAAGGAGGCCCAGGTCTACGTGGTTCGCTCCCACGGAGAGCGTCGCTGCGCCAAGGTCTTCAAGGAGGCGAAGCAGCGCAGTTTCAAGCAGGCGGTGCAGTACCAGGAAGGGCGCCGCGAGCGCAACAGCCGCCGCTCCCGAGCCATGGCCAAGAAGACCCGCTATGGCCAGAAGGAGCAGGAGCAGGCCTGGCTCAACGCCGAGGTCGATGCCCTCTACCGGCTGGCGGCGGCGGATGTCCGGGTGCCGCAGCCCTACGGGTTCATCGACGGTGTGCTGCTGATGGAGATGATCAGCGACGCCGAGGGCCTGACCGCCCCACGCCTGGACGACGTGACCCTGAGTCTCGAGCAGGCGCGTGAATACTACGCCAAGGTCATTCGCGACGTGGTGAAGATGCTGTGTGCAGGCCTGATCCACGGCGACCTTTCCGAATTCAACGTACTGCTCGCAGCCGATGGCCCGGTGATCATCGACCTGCCCCAGGCGGTGGACGCCGCCGGCAACAACAGCGCCGAGATGATGTTCGAGCGCGACGTCGACAACATGCGCCGCTATTTCGGTCGCTTCGCCCCCGAATTGTTGGCCACCGACTACGGTAAGGAGATCTGGGCGCTCTATGAGGCCGGTGAGCTGCACCCGGAAAGCCAACTGACGGGTTGCTTCGAGCATGACACCAGCACCGTGGACGTGGACGAACTGATGACCGTGATCGATGACGTACGCGAGGAGGAAGCCTACCGCCAGGGGGCGCGTAACCGCGGTGATGAACCCGGCGTGGAAGAGGCCGCCGAGGAGTGGCAGGAATCCCAGCGAGAGCGTTGATCCAAAGCGCAGCGGCCATGCGGTTGGGCCAAGTTGGGTTTTTCCTGCCACACTCTAGCTCGGATTTCCCGACTATCGTCTTCAGCAGCCATCTTCAACAACCAGGTGAGGATCGTCATGTCGTTGCGTAAGGTGCCCCTCCTTTACCCCGCACGCTTTCTCTTCATTGCCTTGGCTCTGCTACTGCTGGCAGGTTGCCAGATGCAGCCGCCTGAACCACCCGACGAGGACAAGGCGGCCATCGACCGTATGCTGGTGATGATCGACGAGCGACTCGACGTGGCACCGCTGGTGGCCCAAGCCAAGTGGAACAGCGGCGCGCCCATCGAGGCCCCCGAGCGTGAGGCGCAGATTCTCGATCAGGTATCGGAGGATGCCGAAGCGGCCGGTGTCGACGAGGACTTCGCCCGGCGCTTCTTCGAGAAGCAGTTCGAGGCCAGCAAGCAGATCCAGCGGCGCCTGCACCATCAATGGCTGCAAGAGGGACGCTCGACCTTTGCCGATCCGCCCGATCTCGCCGAGGAGGTGCGCCCGGTGCTCGACCGCCTGACTCCGCAACTGATCGAATCACTGGCCGACATCGAGCGCATCGCCGGGGTCGAAGGCTCAGGTCGCTACCTCGAGCGACGCGCGGCGGAGCTGATCCAGGACGATTTCGACGGCGAGCCGCGTGATGTCTCCATTCAGCCTTTGGTGGAGCGCCTGGCGCGTTAGGTAAACACTGAACAAATGTCTGCACGAGTGAATCGCTGCGTTGCGCGGTGCGCGGAATCCTCACCTATAACCCATAGGCTCCGGTTCCTGTGCTCCGTGCGCCTTGCGCTTCATCTCGCTCGTCGATTTGTTCAGCGTTTCCTTAGCGTTCGGGTGATGAAGGCGCAGGTTCTGCGCCATTCGAATGGGAGCCGAGTCTATCTCGGCTCTTTGCGTTCTGCATGTGGCGCTTCCGGCGGCTCGATGGCCAGGAGCAAGGTGAACGTCGCCACGTCTCCTAGACTGATATGTCAGTGTGGTTGAAACGAGGTTGAATCGAATGTCGGTGCCGACCAGTCCATCAAGCGTCAATAGCCGAACAGAACGATAGCATCCGAACCGGCGCTCCGGCGCCGTGCCGCGGGTGACAAGGGGGTCGACCATGAGTGAAGTCAGCATGCGCCACCAGAGCGCCGTGAGCGAGTCACGTTCGCGTGTGCGCGCCAACTATGCGGCCGACGAAGCAGAAGTGCTGCATGGGCTTGCCGAGCGCATCAGGCTGTCGGAGGACGACCGCCGCAAGGTGGCCGCCGTCGGCGCCAACTATGTGGAACGTGTGCGCAAGGAGACGTCGCCCACGATGATGGAGGCGTTCCTGGCCGAATACGGGCTCTCGACCGCCGAGGGCGTGGGGCTCATGTGCCTGGCCGAGGCGCTGCTGCGCGTGCCCGACGCGGAGACCATCGACGACCTCATCCACGACAAGATCGAGCCGTCCGACTGGGGCGCGCACCTGGGCAAGTCCTCGTCGTCGCTGGTCAACGCCTCGACCTGGGCCTTGATGCTGACCGGCAAGGTGCTGGAGGACGACCCCAAGGGCCCGGTGCGGGCGCTGCGCGGGCTGGTGCGGCGCATGGGCGAACCGGTGGTGCGCACCGCGGTCGGCCAGTCGATGAAGATCCTCGGACGCCAGTTCGTACTTGGCCAGACCATCGAGGAGGGCATGAAGAATGCCCGCGAACTCGAGAAGCAGGGCTACACCTACTCCTACGACATGCTGGGCGAGGCGGCGCGTACCGACGCCGATGCCGTGCGCTATCACCAGGCCTACGCCAGGGCGATTGCCGCCATTGCCGAGCAGGCCAAGGGCGACGTGCGTTCGAGCCCTGGCATCTCGGTGAAACTCTCGGCGCTGCACCCGCGCTATGAATACACCCACCGCGACACGGTGATGAATGAACTCGTGCCGCGCGCGCTGGAACTGGCCCGTCAGGCGGCCAAGGCCAATATCGGTTTCAACATCGATGCCGAGGAACAGGATCGTCTGGAGCTGTCGCTCGACGTGATCGAGGCGCTGTTGTCCGACCCCAGCCTCGCCGGCTGGGACGGCTTCGGGGTCGTGGTGCAGGCCTACGGGCGCCGCGCCGCGCCGGTGATCGAGACGCTCTACGACCTCGCCGAGCGGCTCGACCGCAAGATCATGGTGCGACTGGTGAAGGGCGCCTACTGGGACACCGAGATCAAGCTGGCCCAGGAGATGGGCGTCGCGACCTTCCCGGTCTTCACCCGCAAGGTCAATACCGATGTCAGCTACATGGCCTGCGCCCAGCTGCTGCTCGACCGGCGCGACCGCATCTACCCGCAGTTCGCCACCCATAACGCCCACACCTGCGCCGCCGTCGTCGCCATGGCGGGCGACGACAAGGAGAGCTTCGAGTTCCAGCGCCTGCACGGCATGGGCGAGTCGCTGCACCACATCGTCAAGCAGACCGAGGGCACACGCTGCCGTATCTACGCGCCGGTCGGCGCTCACCGCGACCTGCTGGCCTATCTGGTGCGCCGCCTGCTGGAGAACGGGGCGAACTCCTCGTTCGTCAACCAGGTGGTGGACAGCTCGATTCCCTCGAGCGAGGTCGCGCGCGACCCGGTCACGGAGATGCAGCGACTGGGCGACGCCATCGCCAGCCCGTCGATCGTCCCACCCGGCGAGCTCTTCGCGCCCGAGCGCAAGAACTCCCGAGGTTTCCGGATCAACGAGCCAGCCTCGATCCTGCCGCTGCTGGCGGCGCGCGAGGCATTCACCGACAAGACCTGGAGCGCAGGGCCCATGCTCGCTGGAAACCCGCCGCCGCAGGGGCCGGCACGTGATGCCGTGTCCCCGGCCGACGGCTCGCGCGTGGTCGGCCAGGTGCATGAGGCGACTGCGGCCGAGGTGGCCGCCGCGCTCGACGCCGCGCACGAGGGCTTCCGCGACTGGTCGGCACGGCCGGTGGCCGAGCGCGCCGAGGTGCTGCGCCGCACCGCCGACCTCTACGAGGAACATATCGCCGAGCTGACCGTGATCGCCACGCGCGAAGCCGGCAAGATGATGTTCGACGGCATCGCCGAGGTGCGCGAGGCGGTGGATTTCCTGCGCTACTATGCCTGCGAGATAGAGCGGCTGGAGATGGAGGAGCCCGGCGACGCCCGCGGCATCTTCGTCTGCATCAGCCCGTGGAACTTCCCGCTCGCCATCTTCACCGGCCAGGTCGCCGCGGCGCTGGCGGCCGGCAACGCGGTCATTGCCAAGCCCGCCGAGCAGACGCCACTGATTGCCGCGCGTGCCGTGGAACTGATGCGCGAAGCCGGCCTGCCGGAGGCGGCGCTGCAATTGCTGCCCGGCGATGGGCCGACGGTGGGCGGGCCGCTGACCAGCGATCCGCGGATCGCCGGTGTCTGCTTCACCGGCTCGACCGAGGTGGCGCAGATCATCCACAAGGCCCTGGCGCAGAACGCGGGCCCGGATGCGGTGCTGATCGCCGAGACCGGCGGGCTGAATGCCATGATCGTGGACTCGACGGCACTGACCGAGCAGGCGGTGCGCGACATCCTGATCTCGTCCTTCCAGTCGGCCGGCCAGCGCTGTTCCGCGCTCAGGATGCTGTATGTCCAGGAGGAGGCGCGCGACCGGCTGCTGACGATGCTCGACGGGGCGATGGATGCGCTCGTCATCGGCGACCCGTGGAACACCGACACCGACGTCTCACCGGTAATCGACGCCGAGGCGCAGGAAGGCATCGGCGCCTACCTGGCGGCACAGGAGGAGGCCGGCACGGTACTGAAGAAGCTGCCCGCGCCGAATAGCGGTACCTTCGTCAGCCCGGCGGTGGTCGAGGTCGGCGGCATCGAGGACCTCGAGCGCGAGATCTTCGGCCCGGTCCTGCACATGGCCACCTTCAAGGCGCGGGACATCGACAGGGTGGTCGACGCGATCAACGACAGGGGCTACGGGCTGACCTTCGGCCTGCACACCCGCATCGACGACCGCGTGCAGCAGATCGTCGAACGCATCCATGTCGGCAATATCTACGTCAACCGCAACCAGATCGGTGCCATCGTCGGCTCCCAGCCCTTCGGCGGCGAGGGCCTTTCGGGCACCGGGCCCAAGGCCGGCGGTCCCCTCTACGTCAATCGTTTTCGCCGCACCGCTGCCGCGGAGCGCCACGAAACGCCCCAGGGCGACGCCGTGGCGCTCGGCGAGCTGCAGTCGTCCATCGATGGCCTGGATGCACGCAACTGGGCGGCGCGACCCGATCGGGTCGAGGTGTTGCGCAAGGCGCTTTCCGGCAAGCGCGGGGTGATCCGCAAGGCGCTCGCCGAGACCGCGGCCCTGGACATGACGCCGCATACGCTGCCGGGACCGACGGGAGAGAGCAATCGGTTGTCGTTCTATCCCAAGGGCCCGGTGCTCTGCCTGGGGCCGACGCTCGAGATCGCCATCGCCCAGGCGGCGCAGGCGCTCGGTGCGGGCTGCCCGGCGGTGATCGTCGCACCTGGCGCGGCGCAGGCCGTGCGGCCGCTGGTCGATGCCGGCGCACCCGTCGCCGCGCTCAATGGCGGCGTCTCGGCCGAGACGCTGACCAAGGTCAGGGGCATCGCGGCGGTGGCCGCTGCCGGCGCCAGCGACTGGACCCGCGACCTGCGCCTCGCCCTCGCCCAGCGCGACGGCCCCATCGTCTCGCTCGAGACCCAGACCATCGCGCCGGAACGCTACGTAGTGGAGCGTCACCTCTGCATCGACACCACCGCCGCGGGCGGTAACGCCAGCCTGCTGGCGACGGCCGAGTAGGCTCGCCGATGTTGCCGGGCGGCAAGGGGAACTGTCGCCCGGCTCCCAGGTTTCCTGCAGGGCTTAGATTCCCGCCCACCATTCATAGCCGCGATCTTCCCAATAGCCGCCCCGGCCGCGGCCGAGGTGAGCGAAGCTCTCCACCAGTTCGACGCGCATCACGTACTTGGCCATCTTGTAGCCGAGCTGGCGCTCGGCTCGCAGCCGCAGAGGGGCGCCGTTGGCGATGGGCAGATCGCTGCCGTTCAGGTCATAGGCCATCAGCGTTTGTGGATGGTAGGCCTCGATCATGTCCAGGCTTTCGTAGTAGGCGTCCCCACCGCGGTAGTGATCGGCACAGTGGAAGACCACAAAGCGCGCCTCGTCACGCACACCGACCTGGTCCAGCAGGTCACCGAGTACCACCCCGGTCCATTGGCCGATGCAGCTCCATCCCTCGACGCAGTCGTGGCGGGTGATTTGGGTGCGCGCGGGCAGGGCCTTGATGTCGTCGAGCGAGAAGCTTTGCGGACGCTCTACCAGACCGTCGATCGTCAGGCGCCAGTCGCGGAAGCCGTTGGCCGCCAGGCGTCGGTAGGCTGCGTCCTGAGGGTTGGTGGTGCCGTTGGCGCGAAAGGTCGGCGCGATGTCCTCGGCTGAGTATTCACGGGCGAGGGACTCGCGCGAGGCCAGCAGGCGCTGGGTTTTCTGCGTCAGGGCACTGCTGGCATCGAACAGCCGTCCCATGGTGTCGCTACGCGACAGCCGGTCGCAGCCCGTCAGCAGGACGGCGGACGCGGCCAGCAGCGAGCGGGTCAGAAAACGCCGGCGCCTAGGATCGGTGGGGCTATCTGTCCTGTTCATCGGGGTGAGCCTCCTCGTTCGAGGGCAGGGCCGGGGGTAAGCGATAGCGCCCGGTGATCATCGAGCGCAAGTTGTTGGCGACGCCGGAGACCAGCACCAGTGCGATATGGAGCAGGAAGAAACCCACCAGCGCCAGGGCGCAGAGGAAATGGATCGTGCGTGCGCTCTGGCGGCCGCCGAAGATATCCAGCAGCCAGGGCCAGGCGGCATCCATGGTCGGTGACATGGTCAAGCCGGTCAGCACGACCAGCGGCATGACGACGAACAGCACCAGCAGATAGGCGAGCTTCTGCAGCAGGTTGTAGTGGTGTGCTTCCTCACCCCGCGGAAAGCGCAGCCGCAGGTGCTCGGTCACGACATGGCCGAAGGTTCGCCACTCCTGTCGGCGCGGCAGCAGGCGACGGCGCAATTGGCCACTGATGACCAGATACATCAGGTAGGCAATCAGCATGGGAGCGAATAGCCAGCCGGCCAGGAAGTGCCACTGGCGACCTGCGGACAGCCAGCGCGGGCCGGGCAGGGTGATCCAGGCTGGAAAGGCGCGTCGCTCACGCGCATCAGGGGGACCGGAGACGCCCAGCACTCCGGTGGTATCGAGGCGGTAGGCGCCGATCTGGGTGATGCCGTGCCACTCGCCGTCGTTATCACTGACGGCGAGAATCGACAGTGCCGGGCTGTCGAAACTGGAATCCTTGCCCCAGTACAGGGCCGGATGGGCGTTGAAGATCTGCAGGCCACTCATCAACAACACCAACAGACAGGCGGCATTTATCCAATGCCAGATCCGGGTGAAGGCGCCGTGTCGATGGATGACCGTTGGGGGTCGGTCCCTGTTCGTGCCAAACATCGCGTCGAAGACACGCATCGTGGACCCTCCTGAAAGTGAAGAGCGAGACAAGGTCGGCCGGTGACTGGAAAGTAAAGACGGGACACCGGCCGATGCCGCGAGCCGAACTTCACATGGCGTCGTCATCCGACATCATGTCGTCCTCTTCCTCCATCATGTGATCGTCCTCCTCCATCATTGGGTCTTCTTCCATCATCGCCCCATCGCCATGCATGGCATCTTCTTCCATCATCGTGCCTTTCTCTTTCATGGCGTCACTGTCCATGGCATCACTGCCCATTTCATCGCCGGTCATGGTCTCGTGTTCCATGCTGTCGTTTTCCATGGGCTCGTCGGCCAGAGCGGCGGTCGGCAGCAGCAGTGCCGTGGCGAGCAGGGTGGCAAACAGCGCGGTCTTGGGACGGTTCGACACGTTCATTGGCTTGTACCTCTTCTTCGTGGATTGGCCGTCGACGAGATGCCGATGCGGCAAGAGCCACACTAGTCAGGCGACATCGGCGGTTCATCACGGAACCATCACGGCGTGGTATCTTTTTCCGTGATGATTTCGTGATGTAGGGGACCGAGTGCCGTTCTAGAGTGGGCGCAGGCAACGGGTGGGAGTCTGGCGATGAGCTATCGAATCCTCTGTGTCGAGGACAATGCCGAGATCGGCAGGCTGCTCACCGAATCGTTGACGGCGGCGGGGTATGCCTGTGACTGGGTCCGTGACGGCGAGGCGGCGCTGGCGCTGCTGGGTGCCGAAGCCGCGGGAGTACGCTATGACCTGGTGACCTTGGACCTGATGCTGCCCGGGATGGACGGCCTGGAGGTGTGCCGTCGATTGCGTCGTCTCGACAGCCTGACCCCGGTGCTGATGGTCACCGCCAAGGCGGCTATCCGTGACGTGGTGGTGGGGCTGGAGATCGGTGCCGACGACTACGTCACCAAACCCTTCGCCATGCCGATCCTGCTGGCCCGGATCCAGGCCCTGTTGCGCCGCGGCCTGCGCCAGGCGCCCAGCGACGACGGCATCGTCGCCACGCCGCCGCTGGTCTGCGGTCCCCTGGTCATCGATGCCGACCGGCATCGGGTACACCTCGATGGCAAGGCGCTCCAACTTACCGGCAAGGAGTTTGCGTTGCTCTCGCTCTTCGCTCGCCATCCCGGGCGCAGCTTCAGCCGCGGCGAGCTGCTCGACCATGTCTGGGGCGAGGAATTCGATGGCTATGACCACACCGTGAACACCCATATCAACCGGCTGCGCAACAAGATCGAGGCCGACCCGGCCAGGCCGCGCTTCATCCAGACCGTCTGGGGGGTGGGCTATCGCTTCGCCGAGACAGCAGCGCCGTCCGCGCCTGGCGTCGAGTGCCCATGAGGGGCCTGCTGCGCCGCTGCGGGCGGCTGGGTCGCAGTCTCTATGCGCGCATCGCGCTGGTCTACCTGACCAGCTTGTTATTGCTGTCGGTGGCCACCGCCTGGATCGCCATCAGCCAGTTCAACCAGCTCACCCGGGAACTGCAGCAGAGAATGGAGATCGATCTCGCCAGGAACCTTGCCCAGGTCATGCAGCCGGCATTGGGGCAAGGCGCCGACAGCGACGCCGCACGTGACATGGCCCGTCATATCCTGTCGATCAACCCCTCGCTGTCATTGTATGTGCTCGACGCGCAGGGAAGGGTAGTTGCCGACTACGCCGAGCCGGCTTGCGGGCTGGGGCGGCGGGTAGATGTCCTGGCGCTGGAGACCCTGCTGAGTGAAGAGCCGATGCTGCCGGTGCTGGCAACGGCGCCCTGCGGTAACGAACCGGGTATCTTTTCCGTCGCTCCCATCCAGCATGGCGAGTCGCGCAGCCTGGGCTTTCTTTACGTCGATCTCGACAATGCCGGTCAGGCGTCGATGTTCGCCATGCTGCGTACCAGTTCCATCACCCGCACCCTGGTGGCCGCCGGGCTGATGGCGCTGCTGGTATCCGGAATCTTCGGCCTGGTCTGGTTTGCGCTGTTGACCCGGCGCTTCTCGCGCTTGACCACGGCGGTGCAGCGATTCGCCGACGGCGACTACGGGCAACGCATCGCCACGCCCCGCGACGATGAACTGGGGCGCCTGGCCCGGGCCTTCAACGACATGGCCGGGACCATCGAGGCACAGCTCGCGGCGCTGCGCGAGACCGATCGCCAGCGCCGTGAGCTGGTCGCCAATCTCTCGCATGACTTCCGCACACCGCTGACCTCACTGCGCGGTTATACCGAACAGCTACTGGCCACGGAAACCGCCGACGAGGGCCGCCGACGCATGTTGACAGCGATCCTCGACAATGCCGATCGTCTGACCCGTCTCGCCCAGCAGCTCTCGACCCTGGCACGGCTGGATGCCGATGACAGGCCGCTACAGTGCGAGCCGTTCTCGCTGGCCGAGTTGGCCCATGACATCGTCGGCAAGTTCCAGCATCAGGCCCGCGAGGCTGGCATCTCGCTGACGGTGGCTTGCGATCCCGCGCTACCGCGGGTCGAGGCCGACTTGGGGCTGATCGACCGACTGCTATCCAATCTGATCGACAATGCGCTGCGCGCCACGCCCGCCGGGGGGTGGGTGCGTCTCGACGGCGAAGTGCTGCCGGAGGGGGTGCGGCTGACGGTCATCGACAATGGCATCGGTATCGCGACGGAGGAGTTACCGCTGGTGTCCCAGCGCTTCTACCGCACTCGGGCGAGCCTCGCCAGGGGAGAGGGCTCGGGGCTGGGATTGTCGATCGTACGCGAGATCTGCGAGCGCCACGGGGCGGCATGGAAGCTCGTCAGCTCGCCGGGAGAGGGCACCGAGGTGAGCGTCATCCTGCCCCGCGCGTGATGGCCCACCCAGGCATTCACAGCCGCCAGGTCTCGGGGTGCCCCGCCTTGAGCATGCCCTGCTCGTCCCAGTCGTCCCAGCCGGCAAAAGGGATCGGCGCCTCATTGTCGAGACCTTCGAGCCGCTGTGCCCAAGTTCTCTTCTCGGCTTCCAGACGCTGGCGAAACGTCGCCTCGTCCTGGTAGCTCAGCCCACCGCCCTGCACACCGTAGGTGACCTGGGGCGGCAGCACGCTGACGCCTAGGTAGTAGAGCGAGTAGTGGATCGGCCATAGCAGCGCCACGATATGGCCGCTGCGGCCATGTCGGGTGAAGGTCGGCGCCGGGGCACCGGTTGTCACCGAGAGCATTGCCCGCTTGCCAGGGAAGCGACCGCGGTCGTAGCGCATCCGGCCGGAGTAGAGCCCGCCGTAGACGAACACCCGGTCGAACCAGCCCTTGAGCATGGCCGGCTGGGCATGCCACCACAGCGGGAACTGCAGGATCACCAGGTCGGCGCGTTCGAGCCGTTCGATCTCGCGCTGCACGTCGCCGGGCAGCCTGCCTCGATCGAAGGCATGGCGCTGCTCGGTGAGCGGCAAGAAGGTATCGGGCTCGGCGCGCGCGGGATAGTGCACCGTGCCCTCCACCGGGTCGAAGCCCTCGGCATAGAGATCCGAGACTTCGACGCTGTAGCCTTGCTGCTGCAACGTCTCGACGGCGACGTCCTTCAGGGCGCCGTTGAACGAATGCGGTTCGGGGTGGCAGAACACGATCAGGGCATGCATGGGGATCTCCGGTCGGAAAGCAAACGGTGCATGCCCCTAGGCTATGCTGTGCGTTTCCAAACCGAAATTACCTGATCTTGACAACGGATATTGCATAAATGAACAGGGATGGCATTGACTGAGAGAGCGTCTGGGTGCGTACCCAGGTTCATACGCCTTCCAGAATGATAATGTCCACTTCGGCAGCACCCTCCCGCGCAGACTTGGCCTTCCGATACTCCTCGGAGTGATAGCAATCGAGCGCCTGCTGGTAACTGGGAAACTCGATGATCACGCTCCGCTGAGGAGTGTCGCGCCCCTCCATGGCGGTACATTGGCCCCCACGAGCAAGAAACCTGGCACCGAAGCGAGCGAAGGCCTCCGGGGCCAGGGCCTGGTAGTGGGCGTAATGGTGGGGATGAATCACGGTGACATTGGCGATCCAGTAGCCTTTGGGCATGACGTCCTCCGCTGGGTAGTGACTGTTTGTATTATGGTATGCCAAAATGATGACGAGTCCTATGCTCGCCACCTATGACCTACCAATCAATACCTACCAAGTGGACCGGAACCGTTATGGCATTCGATCGAGTCGAAGACATCATCGAGGATATCCATCAGGGGCGCATGGTCATCCTGCTCGACGATGAGGATCGTGAGAACGAGGGGGATCTCGTCATGGCCGCCGGCCACGTCACCCCTGATGCCATCAATTTCATGGCGACGCATGCCCGCGGTCTGATCTGCCTGACGCTGAGTGGCGCACGCTGCGACCAGTTGGGGCTGGCGCCCATGGTCGAGAACAACGGTTCCGGTTTCGCCACTGCCTTTACGGTTTCCATCGAGGCACGCGAGGGTGTGACCACCGGCATCTCCGCGGCGGACCGGGCGACCACGGTGAAGGCGGCGGTGGCACCGAGCGCCCAGCCCCGAGATCTGGTTCAACCCGGTCATGTCTTTCCGTTGCGTGCTCACGACGGTGGCGTGCTGAGCCGTGCCGGCCACACCGAGGCCGGATGCGATCTGGCGCGCCTGGCCGGGCTGGAACCGGCGGCAGTGATCGTCGAGATCATGAATGATGACGGCAGCATGGCGCGGCGTCCCGAACTGGAGGCCTTTGCGCGACGACACGGATTGCGCATCGGCACCATCGCCGACCTCATCCAGTATCGCCTGGCCACCGAGAAGACGGTGCTGCCGACGGGGCAGGAACCCCTGCAGACCGTACATGGTGAGTTCGCCCTGCATACCTACGAAGACACCATCAGCGGTGAGGCGCATCTGGCACTGACCATGGGCGAGATGGAGGCCGACAGGCCGACATTGGTGCGGGTGCATGTGATGGATCCGCTACGCGACCTGGTGGGGGCCGAGTATCAGGGCCCCCGGGCGTGGTCGTTGTGGTCGTCCCTGGAAGCGGTGGCAGCGGAGCGCCATGGCGTGGTGGTGATACTTGCCAGCCACGAATCGCCGCAGAGCCTTTTGTCACGGGCCACCCGGCTCAACAAGCCGCCGAGTGACAGCCCCTCTCCCCGGCACTACTCCTCCACGGGGACCGGCTCGCAGATTCTCGCCGATCTTGGTGTCGGCAAGCTGCGGCTCATGGGTGCTCCCTTGAACTACAAGGGCCTGGCGGGCTTCGAGTTGGAAGTGGTGGAGATCGTCTCGCCGCCCCTGTCGGGAGGCGCTAGCGCATGAAGTGTATGGCGCCGCTTTCCATACTGCCGCTGTAGATACCGTAGACACCACCGGCTTGCTCGTCGATATAGCGCTCCAGGATCTGGCGAATGGCAGGGTAGAAGATCTCTTCCCAGGGAATCTCTTCCGGGTGGAACCACTTCACATCCAGTGTCTCGTGACCTGGAGAGGTACGCCATTCCTGCAGACGTGCCCGGTAGATGATATAGAGTTCGTTGGTTGTCGGAACGCTGAAGATCGAGTAGGGGGTCAGTATCTCGGCCTGGATCCCGGTTTCCTCCATCACTTCGCGTTGTGCAGCTTCCTCGACACTTTCCCCCCGCTCCATGAAGCCTGCCGGCAGGGTCCAGGTGCCCACACGCGGCGGGATGCCGCGCTGACATAGCAACAGGCGCCCTTCGCGTTCAATGATGGCTCCGGCAATCACCTTTGGATTGTCATAAGAGACAAAGCCACAGGCACCGCAGTAGAGACGTTCATGGGTATCGTCTTCGGGGATACCGCGGGCAAGGGGATGGTGACCGCAACGGCAGCAATAGAGGTGCATGGTGCCTCGCTACAAATGAGGAGCTACGCGCAGAGGCGGTGTGATCGGTTCCGGTGACTGGCCACTCTTGGCCGCCAGAACCGCCAGGGCGACCTTGGCGGCCGCCTGGATGTGCGCTACGCATGCTTCGTGAGCGGCGACTGGATCCCGTGCTTTGATCGCTTCCACGATGCGTGTCATTTCACGGAAGCTGTCGAGGGAACGCTCCTTCTGGGATACCGAGGTCGCCCGCAGGTAGTTGACGCGTGCCTGCAGTTGGCTGAGGATCTGGCCGGCGATACGGTTGCCCGCACCTTCGTAGAGCACGCCATAGAAGTCGCTGACAGCCTCGACGATCTCGTTGGTATCGCCTTCGCGAAGCGTTTCCTTGAGGATCTCCCAGGCGTGCTCCAGTTCCGCCATCTGGCGACGAGTGGCCTTCTGGGTAAACAGCTGCACCACTGTGCTTTCCAGCATACAGCGCAGTTCGTAGATATCGCGAGCGTCCTCCAGCGTGATCACGGCGACGCGCGGCCCACGGGTACCAGAATGCTCCACCAGACCCTCGGCCTCGAGCTGGCGCAAGGCCTCGCGCACCGAGGTGCGACTGACTCCCAGGCGTTCGCATAGATCGCGTTCCACCAGACGGTCGCCAGGCAGCAACTGGAAGGTCATGATGGCCTGACGAAGCTTGTCGACCACGATCTCGCGGAGGGTGGGCTGATTTCGCGTGACCCTGAGGCTGTCATCCCGTAGCGCTCTTCGCATCGTTACATCTCCTGTTCCAGAGAGTCGCGCTATTGCCGGACTCCCAGGCTATAGCTCGCCCATTTCGCTCAATACCTCACGAGCGTTACGGAAGGCATCGATGGCCGCCGGCACCCCGCAGTAGACCGCCGTTTGCAGCAGAATCTCGCGGATCTCTTCAACGCTGAGACCGTTGTTGATCGCTCCGCGGACGTGCAGGCGCAGTTCGTGAGGGCGGTTCAGGGCGGTGATCATGGCCAAGTTTATCACGCTACGATCGCGGTCACTGAGTCCTTGGCGCTGCCACACTTCACCCCAGCAGTACTCGGTGACCAACTGCTGCAGTGGCCGAGTGAAATCGTCGGCATTGCGTATCGACTGGTCGACATACTCGGCGCCGAGTACACGGCGTCGTTTCTCCAGACCCTTCTCGAAACGTTCTTGAGACTGTTCTTGAGACATAGGGGAAATACCTCGCGATTGTTTCAGGCTGGCGCCGTTGTAAAGCGGAAGGTTTCGGGCAACTTGTCCATCTTTCCCCGACAGTACAGGAGAGGGTCGAGATCCTCGTCACCGAGCCATAATGTCTGTACCTCTCCCACGACGATGGCGTGATCGCCACCTGGGTAATCTTGCCACAGCCGGCATTCCAGGTAGGCCGTGGCGCCGTCAAGAATGGCGTTGCCATGTTCGGAGCGATGCCAGGCGACTCCCTCGACCTTGTCCCGTCCCTTGCCGGCGAAACGGTAGGCGACGGCCTGCTGGTCATGGCCGAGAATGTGCACGGCAAAACGGCCAGTTCGCTTGATGACGGGATAGGAGTCGGATCCCAGACTGGGGCAGATCAGGATCAAGGGAGGGGCCATGGAAACCGCCGAGAAGGCGCTGGCGGTGAACCCTACCAAGCTGCCATCTTCGTCGAGGGCCGTAACGATGGTGACCCCGGTCGGGAAGGCGCCGAGAACTTGCTTGTAATGTTGGGTATCGATCATGGTTCGCTCCGTACTCAACGCATGATAAAGGGATCGGGCATGGGCTGGGTGGACAAGTTGATCCACAGGGTCTTGAGTTCGGTGTAATCGTGTACGGCATTGATACCGCCCTCGCGACCGTAGCCGCTGGCACCGAAGCCGCCGATCGGTGCCATGGCGGAGACGGCGCGATAGGTGTTGACCCACAGGATGCCGGCGCGAATGTCGCGGCTCAGGCGATGAGCGCGTCCGACATCCTGGGTCCAGATACCGGCGGCCAAACCGAACTGGCTGTCATTGGCCAATTTCAGCGCTTCGGCCTCGTCATCGAAGGGAATGGCCGCTACCACTGGACCGAACACTTCTTCCTGCATGATGGGCATGTCGTGCGCCGTGCAGGCCAGGATCGTTGGGGTGTAATACCAACCTTCCGCAGTGTCGGGGCGCATGCCGCCGTAGATCAGTTGCGCGCCATCGGCTTGCGCCTGGGCGACCATGCGCTCGACGGTCTCGAGTTGGGCCTGAGTGGCCATGGGTCCCATTTCGGTCTCGGCATCCGAGGGGTCGCCGATGCGGATGGTTCGCGCCCGCTCGCGAAGGCGCTCGATCACCTCGTCATAGATGCTGCGCTGAACCAGCAGGCGCGATCCCGCCACACAACTCTGCCCGGAGGCGGCAAACACCCCGGCCACTACGCCATTGATGGCACTGTCCAGATCGGCATCTTCGAACAGGATATTGGGCGATTTGCCACCCAACTCCAGCGACAGCTTGGCAAAGTTCTCGGCGCTACTGCGAACGACGTGGCGGGCTGCATTTGCGCCGCCGGTAAAGGCGATCTTGCGCACCAATGGGTGGCTGGTGAGCGCCGCTCCCGAGGTTGGACCGAAGCCGGTGACCAGATTAACCACGCCGGGGGGGAAGCCGGCCTGTTCGACCAGGCGCATCAGCATGATCAGGCTAGCCGAGGCATGCTCCGAGGGCTTGATGACCACGGTGTTGCCGGCCGCCAGCGCCGGGGCGAGCTTGATGGCAGTCAGATACAGCGGACTGTTCCATGGCACGATAGCGGCCACCACGCCGAGCGGAACCCGCACGGTGGCACCGAACATGTCCGCCTTGTCCAGCGGCAGGGTTTCGCCGCCGACCTTGTCCGCCAGGCCGGCGTTGTAAAAGAAGAACTCGGGAAGGTAGCCGACCTGGCCGCGCGTTTCGCGAATCAGCTTGCCGTTATCGCGGCTCTCCAACTGGGCGAGTTCCTCGCCATGTTCGGCAATCAGCTCGCCGAGCCGGTACAGCAGCTTGCCACGCGTGGTGGCCGTCAGTCCGGCCCAGGGCGAGGTCTCGAAGGCACGCTGTGCGGCCCGTACGGCGGCATCGACATCGTCGATGCCGGCATCCGGCACGCGACACCAGGCCTGGCCGGTCGCAGGGTTGTAACTGTCGAAGGTGGTGCCGGTACGAGCAGCGACCCATTCTCCATCGATGTACATGGATAGCGTATCAAGACTCATTGGAATGCCTCCTTGGATGGGGCGTGGGCCAATGCCTTGGCAAGAAAACGCAGCAGCACGGCGTTGACGGCTTCATGATCCTCCATCGGCACCATATGCCGCTGACCGGGGAAGATATGTACCTCGGCATTGGGGAGGTGTTCTGCCAGGGCGCGCGCCATGCGAGGCGTGGATCCCGGATCCAGCTCACCGGTGGCGACCAGGGCCGGCACACGGATCGTCTGCAGACGCTCGGTACCGAAGCGGTCCTCGCTACCGAACAGGGCATAGCTGCGGTAATACCCTTGGGGATGGTTGCGGCTGACGATCTCATGGATCTCGGCGATCCGTTCGGGATGGGCCCGATGGAAGGCCGGGCTGAACCAGCGCTTCAATGCCGCGCCGACATTGGCTGCGGGACCCCGTTCTCGGGTCTGGGCCAGGCGTTGACGGACCCCTGAGCGCTCGTTCGCGTCACGATCGAAGACGCTGGACAGTACCACCATTGCAGCCAGGCGTTCGGAGTGGCGCAGGGCAAAAGCACGCGCCACCAGTCCGCCCATCGAGAAGCCCACCACGGCAACACGCTCGAGTCCCAGGTGGTCGAGCAGTGTCGCCAATTGGTCCGCGTAGTCATTCAACTCGGCATTTTCCCGAGGCAGGGCACTGCCTCCATGTCCGAGCATGTCGTAGACGATGACCTCATGGCGTTGTGCCAATGCCTCGACTTGCCACTGCCACATGGTGGCATCGAGGCCCACGCCATGGATGAGGATGACTGGTGAGCCCTGGCCCTGGCGCCAGAAACGGGTGCCATCGGGCGTCTTGCGCGCCTTGGTGAGCTCCATGCTGCCTCCTCGATGCTCAGTCGTTGGTGCCGGCCTGCTCGGCCTCGTCGGCCAGCTCTTGCAGGTCCTGATAGCGGTTGCCGATACGCGGGTGCAGGCGACCGCCATCGGCGGCAGCCAGGGCGACGACGATCTCGTCATGGCGTGGAGCGTCTTCGATGCGCATTTCCAGGGTGACGTAGTGCGAGCGGAAGCCCTCGTCATGCTTGTGCATCATGGGGATCTGGATTGAGCTGCCCGGCCCGCCACGCTTGTTGGTGAAGCTCAGGTAGCTCTTGGCACCCACGGCATCGCGATAGTGGTTGCCGAAGCGCAGGGTGTGAATGATGGCCGAGGCGTGTTCGATCTCACCATCGGCGCCGACCACCGCTGCCTTGCCATACGCCTCAATGGAATCGCCATCGATCTCCTTCAGTACCCGCTCGACGAGCTGCTGGCCGAGCGCAGAGCAGCCACTGCGGATTTCCGGAGCCAAGTCTTCGACAAAGCCACGGCCATGCCAGGGGTTGGCGATCACCGCTGCCACGCCAAGCATGGTCACGGGGCGCTCTCCTCGCTTGCCACCCTCGATGTAGGTCGTCTCGCGGTAGGTCGCTATCTTGCGAATCTCAAAGCCCATCGTCGTCTCCGTTGTTCTGCCCCGTTCAGGTGGCGCACTGCCTCAGGTATCTTGGCATACCATAATACGTAAATCAAAAACTGACAAACGAATGCCCTGACGTAAAGCCATCAGGGCAATGGGGTTGCTTATGATGAATCTAGGTAGATTGCTGAAATATAAAGGTTATAGTGATTGTTTTGTGAAGGGTGAAGGATCGGTGTGGAATAAGTGCTTGCGAATTGTATTATGGCATACCAAAATATTTCCGAGCCGTTGCAGCCCTTGGGTGCGTGGCTCGATGCGTCGCTAGGCTCATATGCCCTTCAGGCATGGCCACAACTACAAGACAACCTATAGGGAGAGACTCCCCATGCCAGACTCTCGACAGGCCACCCCAAGGCGCGGTGTGTTTGCCGGCGTGGACAGGACCATGGCGATCGCTTCGACAGCGATGGTGGTCGCCTTCGTCCTCTTCACCGTGCTGCAGCCTGCGCTGGCCAACAGCATTTATCAGGGCGTGAAGCAGTTCATCGAACAGGAGCTCGGCTGGTATTACATCCTGACGGTGAATGTGGTGCTGATCGTCACCATCGGGATCATTTTCAGCCCCTATGGCAAGCTACGCCTGGGGAACGATGATGAGCGTCCCGAGTTCTCCAACTTCACCTGGTTCGCGATGTTGTTCAGCGCAGCAGTGGGGACAGGGCTGCTGTTCTGGAGCATCGCCGAGCCCCTGAGTCACTTGCAGGGAAACCCGTTCATCGCCATGAGCGGCGTAGAGCCCTACTCGATGGAAGCGGCCCAGACGGCCCTTAGCATCACTATCTTCCACTGGGGGCTGCACGGCTGGGCGATCTATATTTTGGTCGGCGCCATCCTGGCCTATTTCGCCTATCGCAAAGGGCTGCCGCTGACCATCCGCTCGGCGTTCTACCCTGTGCTTGGTGAGCGCATTCACGGGCCGATCGGCCATGCCATCGACCTGCTGGCGATCTTCGCCACCCTGTTCGGTACCGCCACCACCCTGGGGCTCGGGGTCTCGCAGATGAATGCGGGGCTGAATAGCCTGTTCGGCATGGAAATCAGCAGCACCAATCAGGTCCTGCTGGTGCTGGGCGTCACCGTGATGGCGACCGTATCGGCGGTGTCGGGGCTCAAGAAAGGCATTCGGCTGCTCAGTGAATGGAACATCTATCTCAGCATGATCCTCTTCGCTTTCTTCGTTCTGGCCGGACCGACCATTTTCCTGCTAGCTACCTTCACCACTAGCCTGGGAGATTACTTGAGCAATGTCGTCGCCATGGGCTTCTGGACGAATTCTGATCCCGAAAGCCAGTGGCAGGGCTGGTGGACGCTATTCTACTGGGGCTGGTGGCTCTCCTGGGGTCCGTATGTCGGTATTTTCATCGCTCGCATATCGCGTGGACGCACCCTTCGTGAAGTACTGCTCGGTGGCATGTTGGCCGCCACCCTGGGCGCCGGGGTCTGGATCGTCATCTTCGGTGGCACGGCGCTGCACCTGCAGCTGTTTGGTGGTGTCGACCTGGCTGCGGTAGCCAACACGGACGTGACGAAGGTGCTGTTCGAGACCATTGCCGCCTTGGACGTGCCGTGGGCCACCACCTTCATGATCGGCATGGCGACGGTGATGATCGTTACCTGGTTCGTGACGTCCGCCGACTCGGGCACGCTGGTCATCTGCACCATTCTGGCCAAGGGCAACCCGCATCCCCCGCAGCTCTACCGTGTGATCTGGGGCTTGGGCCTCGGGGCCACTTCCGCCGTACTGCTGCTGGCTGGTGGCCTGGAGGCACTGCAAACGGCTGCCATTGCTGCGGCGTTTCCCTTCTCGCTGGCCTTGCTGATCATGGCGTACTGCATGATCAAGGCGCTGAGCGAAGAGGGACGCGAAGGCGAGCTGGTCACAAGAAAACGGACCGAGGCGTCCTAACGACATTCGTCAGGAGAATCGAGATGCAGTTTTCCCTCTTTCTGCATATGGAACGCTACCACGAGCATGAGAGTCACCGGCAGCTGTTCGCGGAACTCTGCGAGTTGGTGAGGATCGCCGAGGCAGGAGGCTTCCGCACTGCCTGGATCGGCGAGCACCATGGCATGCAATTCACTTCGTCACCGAGCCCGACCGCTCAACTGGCGTATCTTGCCGCCAAGACCGAACGTATCCGCCTTGGGGCGGGTACCTTCGTGGCGCCGTTCTGGGATCCGATCCGACTGGCGGGTGAAGCCGCCATGCTCGATGTGATCAGTGACGGCCGGCTCGAGTTCGGCATCGCCCGCGGAGCCTACCAGTTTGAGTTCGACCGCCTTGCCGATGGCATGTCGGCGGCGGATGGTGGCCAGGCACTGCGCGAGATGGTGCCGGCAATTCGTAGCCTGTGGCAGGGCGACTATGCTCACCAGGGCGATGTATATCGTTTCCCTGTCACGACCAGCGTCCCCAAGCCGCTCCAGGCCACATTGCCGCCGATATGGATCGCCGCTCGCGATCCTAACTCTCACGACTTTGCGGTCAAGAACGGCTGCAATGTCATGGTGACGGCCTTGATGAAAGGCGATGAGGAAGTGGCGGACCTGGCGCACAAGTTCGATGCCGCTTGTGCCAACCATCCCGATATGCCGCGCCCCGATTTGATGCTGCTGCGCCACACTTTCGTGCATGAAGAAAGCGACCCGGAGGGCTGGCGAAAAGGTGCCGAAGCTCTCAACCTCTTCTATCGCTACTTCCTGGCCTGGTTCAAGAACGACCAGCAGGCGGTCGATGGGTTCTTCGAGCCTGTGCCTGAGGAAGCCGTGGCTGATAATCCAGAGTTCGCGTTGGAAAGCTTGCGTCGCAACATGATGATCGGCACGCCTGGTGAGCTGGTCGATCGGCTCAAGAACTATGAGCGGCTGGGTATCACGGAGTATAGCTTCTGGACCGACAATACGTTGCCCTTCAACGAGAAGAAGCGTTCGCTCGAGCTGTTCATCAATGAGGTCATGCCGCACTTTCGTTGATCGTGAGTGACGAAAACCTGACCATGGGACCGCTGGTCAGCGAGCGCGGCACGGGAGGTGGGCTCAGAGTGCCTGTTCGTTGGCCTGCATGATGCGTGTGTTCAGGCTATGTTGTACGCTCGCGATCCGTTATTGAAAAAAACGGCAATGAGACTTGCGTAAATGAACAGGCCGTAAGTGAGGGCATTTCATGAAAGCCGTGGTGTATGAGGCCTTTTCCGCTCCGCCGCAAATCAGGCAGGTTCCCGACCCGACGCCGGAAGCGCATGGCGTCGTCGTCAAGGTGATGGCAACGGGAGTGTGCCGCAGCGACTGGCACGGCTGGATGGGGCACGACCCCGACATTGCGCTTCCCCATGTCCCTGGACACGAACTGGCGGGAATCGTCGAGGCTGTCGGCAAGGACGTGCAGAAATGGCGCGTCGGGGATCGTGTCACGGTGCCGTTCGTCGGTGGCTGCGGCACCTGCCCCGAGTGCTACTCGGGGAATCACCAGGTCTGCGATAGCCAATTCCAACCCGGCTTCACCCACTGGGGCTCCTTTGCCCAGTATGTGGCGATCCATCAGGCGGACATCAATCTGGTGGCCTTGCCGGAGACGCTGGACTTCGCCACGGCGGCCAGCCTGGGATGCCGTTTCGTGACGTCGTTTCGCGCCGTGGTCGACCAGGGCAAGACATCCGCGGGGCAGTGGGTGGCGGTCCACGGCTGTGGTGGCGTTGGCCTGTCCGCGATCATGATCGCCAATGCGGTGGGCGCCAATGTCGTGGCCATCGATATTTCCCAGGAAAAGCTCCGGTTGGCTCGCGAGCTGGGTGCTATTGCCACCGTAAACGCAGCCGAGGTGGCGAACGTCCCCGAGGCTGTCATCGAAGTGACGCGCGGTGGTGCCCACGTGTCGCTGGATGCGTTGGGGCACCCCATCACCTGTTTCAACTCGATCAGCAATTTGCGCAAGCGCGGCAAGCACGTACAGGTCGGGCTCATGCTGGCCGAGAACAGTACGCCTGCCATTCCGATGAGCAAGGTCATTGCCCATGAACTCGAGATACTGGGCAGCCACGGCATGCAGGCCTATCGCTACGGCGCCATGCTCGACATGGTCCAGACCGGGAAGCTGACGCCCGAGAAGCTGGTTGGTCAGAGGATCAACCTGGAACAGTCGATCGAGGCGCTGATGGCCATGGATAGATTCCAGGGCGTGGGCGTGACCGTGGTGACCGAATTCTGAGAGGCGAAAAGTGCCACGTCATGCGGATGGGGGCGGATCGTGAATGAACAATCGCTGCACTGGGACGACCTGCGCGTAGTGCAGGCCATCGCCGAGACGGGCTCGCTGTCCGGCGCCGGGCGACGGTTGGGTACCAGTCATGCCACGGTCTTTCGGCGGCTGAATGCCATCGAAGCCCGCCTTGGCGTGGCGCTGTTCGAGCGTTCGCGCACGGGCTACGCGCCGACGCCGGCGGGGGAGGACCTGGCCGCCGTCGCGGCGCGGGTCGAGGCCGAGGTGCTTGGCGCCGAGCGGCGTGTGGTGGGGCGGGATCTGAAGCTCTCCGGCAGCATCCGCGTGACCACCACCGATACGCTGCTGATGGGGCTGCTGTCGCCGATCTTCGCCGATTTCCAGCGCACACATCCCGAGATCGTCCTCGAGGTGGCGGTCTCCAACCAGCTGTTCAACCTCTCCCAGCGCGACGCCGACGTGGCGGTGCGGCCTTCGCTGTCGCCACCCGAACACCTGGTGGGGCGGCGGGCCGGCCGCATCGCTCAGGCGGCCTATGCCCGCGCCGATAGCGCCGCCGATGCCTGGGTCGGGCCGGACCGTCACCTGGGCTATGCGGCTCTCGATGCTTGGATGGCCGCAAACGGCGCGAACGAGCGCTGCCGCTATCGCGTCGATACCATGCTCGGCATGCTGGCCGCCGCCCGTGACGGCCTCGGCTCTGCCGTGTTGCCCTGTTACCTGGCCGACGCCGAACCGGCGCTCACGCGAATCGGCGAGCCGATCCCCGAACTCGCCACTGACCTGTGGCTGCTGACCCACCCCGACCTGCGCAGGGTGACGCGCATTCGCGCCTTCATGGCCTTCCTGGCCGAGGCGCTGGCCGATAGCGATCGGCTGTAGACCACTCCGACGAAGTGTCGATCTCAATCGCCGCTGGCCGGGGGGAAAAATAGCGCCCGGGGCTGCCCCCCAGGCTGCGGCGAAAGGCGGCGATGAAGGCGCTCGGCGACTCGTAACCGACCTCCTGGGATACGACCGTGACAGAGCGACCTGCGGCCAGCATGGGCAAGGCGGCTAGCAGGCGGGCCTGCTGTCGCCAGGCGGCGAAGCCCATCCCCGTCTGTGCCTGGAAGCGCCGTGCCAGGGTGCGTGGTGAGGCGCCGACGGCCTGGCCCCAGGCAGCCAGGTCGTCCCGGTTTGCCGGGTCGTCGCGCAGGGCGGTACAGATCCGCCGCAGCGCGGGATCGTCTGGCTCGGGGAGGTGCAGCGGCATCGTGCGCTCTTCGTGCAGCTCATCCAGCAGCACCGCGACCAATCGCGCTCCGGCACCGTAGGCGGTGGCCTCGGCCGGCAGTTCCATCAAGCGCAGTATCAGCTCGCGCAGCAGCGGCGAGACGTTCACCACCCGCGGCTCGGTCGGTAGCCTCGGCAGCCGTTCGTCGAGATAGAGCGTACGTAGCTTCACGGCCCGGTGCATCAGCAGGGCGTGCTCCAGGCGAGCCGGTATCCATACCGCTAGCTGGGGCGGCACTACCCACCATCCCGCCGGGGTGGATACCGTCATCACGCCGCGAGTGGCGAAGACGAGTTGAGTGCGAATGTGACGATGGCGGCCGGTGTCCCAGCCGGCAGGGTAGTCGCAGGCGTAAGGTTGCACGGGGCCCGGAGCGCTCTCGATGCGCCGTTGCAGCACTTCGCGTGGCAGGGGCCGGGTGTGAGCCAGAGTGTGGGGCATGTTGTCCGTTTGGCGATATACCTTGTCAGAATGGCGAGAGAAGACGTGCCGGTTGCAGTTTAGCCTGAAAGACCGTCCATCCTGGAGTCTGGTCATGAACGGCAATCGCGCTCGGCTACTGTTCCTCAATGTTGGGCACGCTTACGCCCACTATTTCATGCTGATTCATCCCACGGTGGCGGTGGTGCTCGAGCGTCGCGGCCAGGGTGATTACGGTGCGCTGCTGCTGCCGGCCACGGCGGGTTTCGTTGCCTTTGCCGCCTTTACGTTGCCGGCGGGCTGGCTGGGCGACCGCTGTAGCCGACACGGCATGATGGCCGTGATGTTCCTGGGGCTCGGTATGGCGTCCCTGCTGACCGGTTTGGCAAGCGGCCCCTACCAGATGGCGGCCGGCCTGTTTCTGATGGGAAGCTTTGCAGCGATTTACCATCCTGTCGGCATCGCCCTGGTGGCGGAGAGTGGCGCGAGCGTCGGCCAAGCGCTGGGCGTCAACGGCGTATGGGGCAACATGGGCGTCGCGGCGGCGCCACTGCTGACCGGTTTGTTCATCGGCATGCTCGGCTGGCAGGCGGCCTTCCTGGTTCCCGGTGCACTGTGCCTGGCGAGCGGGGTGGCCTATCTGGCGCTGGTACCGGCCGAACGCCATCAGCGTGAGGCGGCTCCTGTGACCGCCGATCCTATGCCGACGCCAGCCTCGACGGCATTGCCCGGCAGGATCCTCGCCTACCTGGCGATCACGGCATTGATGGGCGGACTGGTTTTCGCGGTCATGACCGTGGTGCTGCCCAAGGTCATGGAGGACGCCTTCAGCAGTGGAGTGAGTGGTTTGGTCAGCGCCGCCAGCCTGGCCTCGGTGATCTTTGCACTCGCCTCCATGGCGCAGTTGGTAACCGGCAGGGCGGTGAATCGGGTCTCGCCACGTCAGTTGATGCTGTTACTGGCGCTGGTGCAGGTACCCCTGTTCCTGCTGATGGGGCAGGCCGAGCAATGGTGGCTCGTCGTGCTGTCGCTAGGACTGATGCTGACGGTGTTCGGTATCATTCCCGTGCAGGACGCCATCGTGGCGCGTCATGCCGCGAGCGGCTGGCGGGCGCGTGTCTATGCCGTGAAGTACGTGCTGTCGCTGGGTGTCGGTGCCTTGGCCGTGCCGATCGTGGCCTGGGGCTTCGACCCGGCCAGCGGCTTCGTCCGGCTCTATCTGCTGTTGGCCGCCTGCGCTGTCGGTGTGGCGGTGGCCGCACTGCTGTTGCCAAGCCAGCGCTATCGGCAGGCGGCGCTCAACGAGAGCCGCTAGGTAGGTTCCGCCGGCCGGCTTCCGTGCGCCGACAACGTGGAGAAACGTGATGAAGCACTCATTCCAAGCGACCGGACAGTCGCTACCCGAGGAAGCCAAGGCCGCTTGCGACATCATCGCCCGCGAGCTGGGCGAGAGCGTGGTCGGCGTCTATCTGTTCGGCTCGGCACTCCGGGGCGGTTTGCGTCCCAATAGCGACGTGGACGTGCTGGCGGTCATCAGCCAGCCGCCCGACGACCCGGTGCGCCGGCGCCTGGTCGAGGCGCTGATGGCGGTCTCCGGTAGCCCTGCGAACGACGGCTCGCCCAGGCCATTGGAAGTGACGCTGCTCTGCCGAGAGTCGCTGGTGCCGTGGCGCTACCCGCCGAGAAGCGAGCTGGTCTACGGCGAATGGTTGCGGGATGAGTTCGCGCAGGGCCGCGTTCCGCCTGGGGCCACCGATCCCGACCTGGCGCTGGTGCTGGCCACCGCCAGGCAGGCGAGCCTTGCCCTGTGTGGGCCAGAGCTCGCGGAGCTGGTCGCGCCGATTCCCGAGGCGGACCTGCGGCGGGCGATCGTCGACTCGCTGCCTGGCCTGATCGATGGCCTGCATGGCGATGAGCGCAATGTGCTGCTGACCCTGGCGCGAATGTGGATGACCGTCGAAACGGGAGAGATCGCGCCCAAGGACGTTGCCGCTGCCTGGGCCCTGGAGCGCCTGCCCGCAGAGCTTCAGACCGAAATGGCACTGGCGCGGCACGCTTATCTTGATGGGGACGGTAACGACTGGCCACAGCGCATGCCTCAGGTGGAAGCGCTGGCAGGCTTCCTGCGGCGGGCCATTTCTTGCGCTTCCACCGGCGTGATGGACTAGTCTCTTGGCACTCTCAATGAAAGCTGAAGGCAATGAAGGATAGAGGAGTGCCGTGATGAAAGTCATTACCCTGAAGAGCCCTGGTGGGCTGGACCAGTTGCAAGTCGTCGAGCGAGAGGCGCCCGGCGAGCCGGGGCCGGGCGAGATCCGCGTACGCATTCATGCCAGCTCGCTCAACTTCCACGACTACGGCGTGGTGTCCGGCAAGATGCCGACCGAGGACGGCCGCATTCCCATGTCCGATGGGGCGGGTGTGGTCGAGGCAGTGGGCAAGGGGGTCGAGGAGTTCGTCGTGGGCGATTCGGTGGTCTCTACCTTCTTCCCCTACTGGCTGGACGGCCCGGCGCGGGTCGGCGATTTCAAGACCACGCCTGGCGACGGTGTCGACGGCTACGCTCGTGAGCAGGTCATTCGCCCGGCTACCTGGTTCACTCATGCGCCGAAGGGGTATAGCCACGAAGAGGCTGCGACCCTGACCACCGCGGGGCTGACCGCCTGGCGCGCGCTGGTGGTGGACGGCAACCTCAAGGCCGGCGACACCATTCTCACCTTGGGTACCGGCGGGGTTTCCATCTTCGCCTTGCAGTTTGCCAAGGCAATGGGCGCACGAGTGATTTCCACCTCGTCTTCGGATGAGAAGATCGAGCGCCTGCAGCAGCTCGGCGCCGACCACACCCTCAATTACAAGGCCGAGCCGGAATGGGGTAAGCGGGTGAAGTCGCTGACCGATGGCCAGGGCGTCGACCATGTCATCGAGGTCGGCGGCCCCGGCACCCTGCCGCAATCCATCGATGCCGTGCGCATCGGCGGCCACATCTCGCTGATCGGTGTGCTGACCGGTCGCGGCGGTGAGATTCCCACGGCCAAGCTGATGGCCAAGCAGGCGCGCCTGCAGGGCTTGATCGTCGGCAGTCGCATCCACCAGCAGGAGATGGTGCGTGGCATCGAGGCCAGCGGTGTACGCCCGATCATCGACAGCCGCTTTTCTCTGGAAGATATCGCCGACGCCTTCCGCCACGAGGAAGCGGGACGCCACTTCGGCAAGATCTGCCTGTCGTTCTAGCCGGTCGGCGCAGACGCGGCCAACTGCTGCAGCGCCTCCTGGGTGGCCGCGTCTGCTGGGAAGAACGATTCGATGGCGAGTTCTTCCAGGGTGATGTCGAGCGGAGTGCCGAACACCGTGGTGGTGCTCAGCAGCGATAGTACGCGGCCATCCGGCATGGCCAGCTCCAGCGGCACGACGATGCCGGCATGACTCGATTTCGAGGCCAGATGAGGACGAGCCCCGGCCGGCACCGGATAGCCCTTCAGTTCTTCGCTGAGCGAGGCAAGCGCCGGGTCGGCCGTCGTGTGGGCCTGGCGGGCCAGGCGTTCGAGAATGTGGGTGCGCCATTCGCGAAAGTTGCGAATGCGCGGTGCAAGCCCCTGGGGATGCAGGGTGAGCCGCAGCACGTTGACCGGAGGCCTCAGCAGTGCGGGCTCGATGCCGCCTAGCAGCCGCTCGAGCGGACGGTTGCCCATCAGCAGGTGCCAGTGGCGATCGACGGCCAGCGCCGGGTAGGGGGCGTGGCTGGCGAGCAGCCGCTCGATAACGCCGCGGACCGTCTCGAATTCGGGCGCGTCGATAGGGCGTTCTCCGTATGCCGGGGCGAAACCGGCGGCGAGCAACAGCTGGTTGCGCTCGCGCAGAGGAACGTCCAACTGTTCCGTCAGGCGTAGCAGCATTTCCCGGCTCGGCACGGCGCGTCCGGATTCGACGAAGCTAAGGTGGCGCTGGGAGACGTCGGCCTCGGTGGCGAGCGCGAGCTGGCTCAGCCGCCGCCGCTGGCGCCACATCTTCAACAGCTGCCCGGGGGTGTGGGTGGTCGTGGTCATGGCTCAAGATTAGCGCCAAGCGATATGACTGGCTATTACCTCGCAGGTAATCGCCAGGCTGTGCGCGGTGGGTGAAGCTGGTGGCGAAACCCACCACAGGAGCATTGCCATGACCGCCTACGCCATCGCCCGCCTTCAGGACGTCACCATGGGCCCGGAGATCGTCGAATACCTGGAGAAGATCGATGCCACCCTGGCCCCCTATGGTGGCCGCTATCTGATCCACGGCGGTACCACCGAGGTGCTGGAAGGTGGCTGGCAGGGCGACACCATCATGCTCGGCTTTCCCAACCTGGAGCAGGCCCGCGCGTGGTATCGCTCCGAGGCCTACCGGCGCATCATGCCGCTGCGTACCGCCAATGCCGTTGGCGACGTCATCCTGGTGGAAGGCGTGCCGGAAGGGCATCGGGGCGTCGATATCCTTGGTTGAGCTACGGCCTTGCCGATGGCGTTGCCAATGGTAGCCGCCCCGTTGCGATGTGAGCTTTCAGAAACTCGAGAAACGTCTGGGTGGCGCTTGGCAGGGTGCGCTTGGCGAGCGTCTGTATCTCGATGAAGCGTGAATCCATACCCCGGTCGCGAATGGGAATGGCGACGACACGCCGCTGCTGTACGCGGTGGCGAATCGAGATCTCGCCGGCAAGGGCCACGCCTCCTCCCAGCATGGCGAAGTTGATCAGCGCCTCGGTGTAATGGCTGCTGAAGATCGATTCAAAGGCCAGGTTCTGGCGACTGCTGCAGATATCGAACAGCTGGCGCAGGGTGGTATCGGGCGTGGGCAGGGCCAGGTCATAGCGCTGCAGCTGCGACATGGATACCTGGTGCTTGCCGGCCAGTTCATGACTGGGTGCCACCACCGCCATGATCGGGGCCGGCTGGCGATATTCGATCTGCACATCGGGCTCGGGCTTCAGGCTGAAAGTGAGCCCGATGTCCGCTTCCCCCTCCCTTACGCGCCGAGTCGCCTCGGCCGGCGGGCCCACCGCGAGCTGAAAGTGAATGCCTTCGTAGCGCCTGCGGAACGCCGCCACGGCGCTGGGCAGAAAATCCACTGCAAAACCCTCCGAGCTGGCTAGCCGCACCTTGCCTCGCTGCAGGCCGCGCAGTGCCTGGATCTCGCTGCCGACCCGATCCGCCTCGAGCTGCATGCGGCGGGCATGAACGGCCAGCAACTCACCGGCGGCACTCGGTACCATGCCGCGGGCGCGGCGCTCGAAAAGCAGGGTATCGAGCTCGCTCTCCAGCCGGGCGATCTGGCGACTGATGGCCGAAGGCGCCACCTTGAGTCGCTCGGAGGCTTCACTGATGGAGCCGCAGCGCACCACTTCGAAGAAATAGCGCAGGGAGGTTTCCTGCAAGGCGCGGGTATTCATGGCGCTGGCTCCAAGCTAGGTGTGGGCAAGGTTTGCCGAAAAGGCAACGATACATTCTAAACATTGTACTTGTGGCATGTCTTGCCCGGACCTAGCTTGGAGGCGAGGTGAGGCGGCACCGGCATCGCAATGCCTCCTTGGTGCGCCCGAGGCTCCTATCCGCCTCAAGCCAATAAAAAACCAATAACAACCGAGGTATGACAATGCCGCTGTATCGTCCACTCCGTTACGCGATTTCCGCAGCCCTGCTGGGCGGCCTGGCGTCTCCGGCGCTGGCCGGCAAGGCCAACGACACGCTGGTCTATGCCTCCGACAGCGAGCCGGAAAACGTCAGCCCCTACCACAACAATGTGCGCGAGGGGGTGATCCTCGCCCACCTGGCCTGGGACACTCTGATCTACCGCAACCCCGCCACCCAGGAGCACGAGCCCCGGCTGGCGACTCGCTGGGAATGGGTGGATGACACCACCCTGGAGCTCGAGCTGCGCCAGGGGGTGAATTTCCACAACGGCGAGGCGTTCGACGCCGACGACGTGGCGTTCACCTTCAACTACGCCGTCTCGCCCGAGTCTCGGGTGGTGACGCGGCAGAACGTCGACTGGATCGAGCGCGTCGAGAAGCTCGACGACCATCGGGTTCGTATCCATCTCAAAGAGCCGTTTCCGGCGGCACTGGAGTATCTCTCCGGCCCCATGCCGATCTACCCCTCCGACTATTTCCAGGAAGTCGGGCTAGAGGGGTTCAGCCGCCAGCCGGTAGGCACCGGCCCCTATCGCATTACCGCCGTGCGCCCGGGAGATGGCGTCAGCCTGACCCGCTTCGAGGAGTACTTCGAGGAGAGCCCCATCGGCCAGCCGCAGATCGCCAACATCGAGTTCAAGGCGATTGCCGATGAGGACTCGCGCATGGCGCAGTTGATGTTGGGGCAGGTCGACTGGATCTGGCGGGTGCCGGCGGATCAGGCCGAGTCTCTGCAGCAGATGCCTCAGCTCACCGTATTGGGCGACGAGACCATGCGCGTCGGCTACGTTGGGCTGGATGCGGCGAGCCGCGAAGACTCCCCGCTGAATGACCTGCGCGTGCGCCGGGCCATCAATCATGCCCTCAACCGGGAGGGCCTGGCCAACGACCTGGTGCGGGGTGGCAGCCAACCGCTCTATGCGCCCTGTTTCCCGACCCAGTTCGGCTGCGAGACACAGGACGTCATCGAGTACGACTACGATCCCGACAAGGCGCGCGCGCTGCTGGCCGAAGCGGGTTATGCCGATGGCTTCGAGATCGATCTTCACGCCTATCGCGAACGCGACTACGCCGAGGCGATGATCGGCGACCTGCGCGCGGTGGGCATCAACGCCAACCTGAGCTTCATGACCGCGCCGGCGCTGCTCGAGCTGCAGCGCAGCGGGCGTACCGACATGGCGTTCAAGGCCTGGGGCTCGTTCTCGATCAACGACGTCTCCGCCTTCACCGGCGTCTTCTTCAACGGTGGCGTCGACGACCTGTGGCAGGACCCCCAGGTGCAGGAGTGGTTGAGCGTCGCCGACAACTCCGTCGATCCCGACGTGCGCCTGGAGCACTACCGCCGGGCCCTGGCGCGCATCTCCGAGCAGGCCTACTGGGCACCGCTGTTCTCCTACTCGAGCTACTACGCGCATACCGCCGATCTCGACTTCACCGCCTATCCCGACGAGCTGCCGCGCTTCTACGAGGCCAGTTGGAAGTAAGGGCGGTGACGGTTTCCCGCCATGACCAACGGGCCGCAGTGCCGCTGCGGCCCGGGGAGTGAGACCTCATGTGGCCATTCATTTTCAAGCGCACCCTGGTGGCGCTCTGCGTGGCGCTGACCATTTCGGTGCTCAGCTTCGGCTTGCTGCAGCTCTCCGGCGACCTGGCGGCATCCATCGGCGGGCCGGAGGCCACCGCCGAGCAGGTCGAACGGATCCGCGTCGAGTATGGGCTCGACCGCCCCCTGGTCGAGCAGTTCGCCACCTGGTTGTGGGGGGCGATGCAGCTCGATTTCGGGCGCTCCTACTACTACCAGAGCTCGGTGATGGAGTTGGTCGTCGAGCGCTTGCCCGTGACCATGACGCTCGGGGTCCTGTCGTTGGCCATCGCCATCGGCGTCTCGATTCCGCTGGGCGTGGCAGCGGCCCTCAGGCGGGGTAGCTGGGTCGACCGCCTGGCGATGGCCATCGCCGTGACCGGCCAGGCGATGCCGAACTTCTGGTTCGGCCTGACCCTGATCATTCTCTTCGCGGTCAACCTGCAGTGGCTGCCGGCGGCCGGCAGCGAAAGCTGGCAAGGCTTCGTGCTGCCGGCCATTGCCCTGGGCTACTACGCCACTCCGGCGATGATGCGTCTGACGCGCAGCGGCATGCTCGAGGTGCTGGCGTCGGATTACGTGCGCACGGCGCGGGCCAAGGGGCTGCGTACCGGCAAGGTGGTCTTCAAGCACGCGTTGCGCAACGCGGTGATTCCGGTGGTGGCCCTGGCGGCGGTGGAGCTGGGGTTCATGCTCGGCGGCTCGGTAGTGATCGAGACGGTGTTCTCGCTGCGGGGGCTCGGGCAACTGGCCTGGAACTCCATCTCGCGCAACGACTACCCGGTGGTACAGGCAGTGGTGCTGATCATCGCGCTGTTCTACATCGTGCTGATCCTGCTGGCGGACATCCTCAATGCCGTCCTGGATCCGCGGCTACGTGCCCGCTGAGGAGAGCATCATGAACGATTCCCTGATATCGACGCCCGGCGCCACGACGGACGGCACATGGGCGCGCTGTTCGCGCGCCGTGCTGGGGCATCGAGGGCTGGCACTGGGTGCCGTCATCGTTGCGCTGCTGGTACTCGCCGCCTTGCTGGCGCCCTGGCTGGCCCCCCATGACCCCTATCTGCAGAACACAGCCAATCGCATGGTGCCACCGGTGTGGCACGAAGCGGGCCGTTGGGAACACCCCTTGGGGACCGACAGACTGGGGCGCGACTACCTCAGCCGCTTGATCCACGGCACCCGCATCTCGCTGTTCATCGGCCTGGTGGCCGCGCTGATCTCGGGGCTGATCGGCTCCACCCTGGGTGTGCTGGCGGGCTATTTCGGCGGCCGCGTCGATGCCGTGATCAGCTACCTGCTCACCACCCGCCTGGCCATGCCGGTGGTGCTGGTGGCGCTGGCCATGGCCTCGCTGATCGGCGGTTCCTTGATCACGGTGACCCTGCTGCTGGGGCTGCTGCTGTGGGACCGCTTCGCGGTGGTGGCGCGCTCCGCCACTCTCCAACTGCGCGACGCCGAGTACATCCAGGCGGCGCGAGCGCTGGGCTGCCCCCTGCACCACATCCTGCTGCGCGAGGTGCTGCCCAATATCGCCGCAGCACTGATCGTGGTCGCGACCCTGGAGGTGGCCAACGCCATCCTGCTCGAGGCGACCCTGTCGTTCCTGGGCATGGGGGTGCAGCCGCCGCTGCCCTCCTGGGGGCTGATGATCGCCGAGGGCAAGTCCTACATGTTCTTCCAGCCCTGGGTAATCGCCATCCCGGGCAGTGCGCTGTTCGTGCTGGTACTGGCGATCAACCTGCTGGGCGATGGCCTGCGCGACATCAGCGCGCCGGGAGGCCGGAATGAGTGAGCCGAGCCTCGTTTCCCCCGCCACAGGAGAGCCCGCCATGCCACTGCTGACGGTCAAGGAGCTGCGCGTCGACCTGCCGGTCGATGCCGGGACGCTGCATGCCGTGCGCGGCATCGACTTCCATGTCGAGCGCGGCGAGATGCTGTGCCTGGTCGGCGAATCGGGCTGCGGCAAGTCGATGACCTCGCTGGCGCTGATGGGGCTGCTGCCGCGTCGGGCGCGGGTCAGTGCTGCGAGCCTGCGCTTCGACGACATCGAGCTGTTGGGCCTGACGGAGCGTGCCCGCAGCGACCTGCGCGGCGCGCGCATGGCGATGATCTTCCAGGAGCCGATGACCGCCCTCAACCCGGCGTATACGCTGGGCAACCAGCTCTGTGAAGCGCTGCGTCGCCATCGCCGGGTGAGCCGCCGCGAAGCCCGCGAGCGGGCCGTATATTTGCTGGAGCGGGTCGGCATCAGCGCCGCCGCCGAACGCATGGAACAGTACCCGCACCAGCTTTCGGGCGGCCTGCGCCAACGGGTGATGATCGCCATGGCACTGATGTGCGAACCCGACCTGATCATTGCCGACGAACCGACCACGGCGCTGGATGTCACCATCCAGGCGCAGATCCTGCGGCTGCTGCGCGATCTGCAGCGCGAGTTCGGCACCGCGGTGATCTTCATCACTCACGACCTGGGGGTAGTGGCACGCATCGCCGACAGGGTGGCGGTGATGTATGCCGGCGAGGTGATCGAAACGGCGACCGCCGAGGCGCTCTTCGCGGCCCCGGGCCACCCCTACACCCAAGGGCTGTTGAACTGCATCCCGGCCCCTGGCAAGACGCCGCCGGGCAGCCGCCTGCAGGCGATACCCGGGGTAGTGCCGAGCCTGGTCGGCGCGGTCGAGGGCTGCGCCTTTCGCAATCGCTGCCCGCTGGCCGAGGCGGTATGCGAGACGCCTCCGCCGCCTACCCGCGTCGCCGCCGGGCATGTCGCACGCTGCCATTTCGCCGCGCGCCTAACCGATCCTTCCCGCCAGCCGCAGCGTGAGGTGATGCCATGATGGCCGCGGACGAGCCTATCCAGATACCCCCGGCAGAGCCGAGGGATCCCCATGCCTTGGAACCCTATGCCTTGGAGCTTCGGTCCCTGTCCAAGACCTTTACCTTGGGCAGCGGCTTGCTGCGCACGGGGCGTACGCTGCAGGCCGTCAGCGAGGTGTCGCTGCGCGTGCCCCGTGGCCAGATCATGGGCCTGGTGGGGGAGTCGGGGTGCGGCAAGAGCACGCTGGCCAAGATGCTGCTGGGGCTGGCGCCGCCCAGTGCCGGTGAGGTGTTGATCGACGGTCGGCCGATCGTGGGTGCCAACCAGAAGGCGTTGGCGCGCCACGTCCAGCCGATCTTCCAGGACCCTTATTCATCGCTCAACCCGCGCCAGCGGATCGCCCAGATCGTCGGCTTGCCGCTGCGCATCCATGGCATCGGCAGCCCCGGCGAGCAGGCCGCCAGGGTGGCCGAGATGCTCGACCTGGTCGGCCTGCCGGGACGCGCCGCGCGGCAGTATCCCGGGCAGCTCTCGGGTGGCCAACGGCAGCGGGTAGCCATCGCCAGGGCCTTGATCATGCGCCCCGCCCTGGTGATCTGCGACGAGCCCACCTCGGCGCTGGACGTCTCGGTACAGGCGCAGATCCTCAACCTGCTGCTCGACCTGAAGGAGGCGTTCGGCCTCACCTATCTGTTCATCAGCCACGACCTCGCGGTAGTCGAGCATCTCGCCGACCGGCTGGCCGTGATGTACCTCGGGCGTATTGTCGAGGAGGGCAGCCGTGAGCAGATCTTCAACGCCCCTCGTCATCCCTACACCCGGGCGCTGCTGGCCTCGGCGCTGACCCCCGAGCCCGGCCTCGGCGTGCCGGACATCGGCCTGGGAAGCGCACAGCCCGACCCCAGCGCACCGCCGTCCGGCTGTGCCTTCCATCCACGCTGCCCGGTGGCCGAATCGCGCTGTGCCCGGCAGCGGCCGCTCTTGAATGACGCCGATGGCAATGGCGGTAGCCGCATCGCTTGCCACTTGGCGTAAGTGCGCCAATCTGACCGACAACGAGGAGCTTGCCCATGACGCGCGAACGAGCGCTGGATAACGCCCGCGACCACTTCGATAGCGGTGCGCTGTACCGACGGCTGGAGGCGCGGGTGGCGGTGCCCAGCGAGAGCCAGGCAACGGGACGTCTCGACGAACTGCACCGTTACCTCGACGAGCAGATCGTGCCCGACATCGAGGCCCTCGGTTTCGGCTGGGAGGTCGCCGACAACCCGGTGGCCGGGTTCGGTCCCTTCCTGCTCGCCGAGCGCATCGAGCCAGATGCCACCCTGAGCGTGCTGACCTATGGTCATGGCGATGTGGTACGCGGTTACGACGACCGCTGGCGCGAGGGTCTGTCGCCATGGCGCATCGTCCAGGAGGGTGACCGCTGGTACGGCCGCGGCACGGCGGACAACAAGGGCCAGCACAGCATCAACCTGGCGGCGCTGGCATGCGCGCTTGAGGCGTGCGATGGGCGGCTCGGCTACAACGTCAAGCTGGTGATCGAGATGGGTGAAGAGACAGGCTCGCCAGGCCTGAAGGAAATCTGCCAGCGCCACCGCGAGCGGCTCGCCGCCGATCTCTTCATTGCCTCCGATGGGCCGCGGCTGAACGCCGAGTCGCCGACGCTGTTCCTGGGCTCGCGGGGCTCGTTCAATTTCGACCTGCGGCTGTGCGCCAGAGAGGGTGCCCACCACTCGGGCAACTGGGGCGGGGTGCTGAAGAATCCTGCCGTGCGCCTGGCCAACGCCCTGGCGACGCTGGTCGATGCCAATGGCGTGATCCAGGTGGCGGGGCTGCGACCGGGGCCCATCCCCAAGGCAGTAAGCGCGGCGCTCGCTTCACTTGAGGTTGGCATGGGCGAGAATGCCCCGGCCATCGACCCCGACTGGGGCGAGCCGGGGTTGTCGCCGGCGGAGCGGCTGTTTGCCTGGAACACGTTGGAGATCCTGGCGTTCGAGGCCGGCAATCCCGCCGCGCCGCTCAATGCCATACCAGAGCGTGCGCAAGCGCATTGCCAGTTGCGCTATGTCGTGGGCAGCGACCACACCCGTTTTCTCGAACATCTGCGCCAGCATCTCGACCGTAACGGCTTCGAGGATATAGAAGTGACCCCGGCGCGCGTATCGCAGATGGCGGCGACGCGCCTCGACCCGGAGGACCCCTGGGTCGGCTGGGCACTGGCCTCGATGCAGGCGACCTGTGGCAAGGCACCGACCTTGTTGCCGAACCTGGGCGGGTCGCTACCCAACGATGTCTTCGCCGAGACGCTGCAACTGCCCACGCTGTGGGTGCCGCACTCCTATCCGGCCTGTTCGCAGCACGCCCCGGATGAGCACCTGCTGGGCAGCGTCGCACGGGAGGGACTGATGCTCATGACGGGGCTTTGGTGGGATCTGGGCGCCCAGGGGCTAGAGATCGTCAAGGAGAGGTCGTCATGGCAGAGGCTCTGATGGAGCGGGCCTGCGGCTGGCTCGCCGATCAGCGCGAGGCCATGGTCGAGTGCCTGCAGACCCTGGTCGAGATCGATTCCCATAGCCACGACAAAGCCGGAAACGATGCCGTGGCCGATGCGATCGCCGGCTGGCTCGAGGCCGACGGCATCGCGCTGAAGCGAACGCCGCGTCCGCACTCCGGCGACATTCTCGAAGCGCGCCTGGAAGGTCGCGATGCTGCGCACGTGCTGCTGATGGGGCACCGCGATACGGTGTTTCCCACCGGTACCGTGGCCCGCCGCGGCTACACCCAGCGCGACGATCTGGCTTTCGGCCCCGGCGTGGCCGACATGAAGGCCGGGCTGGTGCTGAACTGCTTCGTGCTGCGCGCCCTGTGCCGCCTGCCGTCGCTGCCGTATCCCGTGCGTGCGCTGTTCACCGCCGACGAGGAGGTCGGCTCACCGGACGGCCGCGCCTTCATCGAAGCCGCGGTTCAGGGAGCACGAGCAGTCTTCAATGCAGAGCCCGGGCGGGTCAGCGGCAACGTGGTCACCGCTCGCAAGGGTGGGGCGGGCTTTCTCATCGAGGTCGAGGGCCGGGCGGCGCACTCCGGGGTGAATCACGCCGACGGCGCCAGCGCCATCGAGGTGCTGGCACGCAAGATCGTCAAGCTGCACGCCTTGACCGATCATGCCGCTGGCGTCACGACCAACGTCGGCGTGATCGAGGGCGGCATGTCACGCAATACCGTGGCGCCCTGGGCGCGCGCCCAGCTCGACGTGCGCTTCGTCAGCGGGGCGCAGCGCGACCGGCTCTATGCCGACATCGAGGCCATCGTCGCCGAGCAGGAGTTGCCAGGCACGAGTGCTTCCCTGACCCTGTCCTCCGCCTTCCTGCCGCTGGAGGAGCGCATGAGCGAGGCACTGTTTACCCGCTACCAGGGCCATGCCGCCAGGCTGGGCTTTGCAGTGAAGGGGGAGTTCACCGGCGGCTGCTCGGATGCGGGCTTCACCGCCAGCCTGGGCGTGCCGACGCTGTGCGGCGTCGGGCCGGTGGGGGCCAAGATGCACTCCGAAGAGGAGGTCTGCCGCCTCGACACCTTGGTGCCCCGCGCCCAGGCGGTGGCGGCCACGCTGCTCGATCTCGACGATCTGGCAGGCGAGGGCGCGAAATCCCCGGTTTCTGCGTAATTGCGGCTGGCTATTCGCCATCGCTTCTCCGACAGTACGGCACAGGAAGCCCGCCGTGCTGGCGGGGGTCGAGACTGTTGGTCGAGGGAATGAGAATGAAAAAGCGCTTTGCCATCTTGTTGGGATCGCTGGCCATCGTGCTGATGGGCTGTACCGGTATGGAGCGTCCGATGACCCACAGCGAGCCGCTGGAGAACACCTACTGGAAGCTGACCCGAGTCGGCGATGTCACGCCCGTCGCGGTGGACAACCAGCGCGAGGCGCATTTCGTGCTGCACACCGAGGAGAACCGCGTGGCGGGCTCCACTGGATGCAACCGCCTGGCAGGCAGCTACCGGCTGGAGAACGATGCCCTGAGCTTTGGCCCGCTGGTCACCACGCGCATGGCCTGCCTGGAGGGAGGCGATACCGAGCCGGCTTTTCTTGGCGCACTCGAAGCGACGGCCACCTGGCAGATCGACGGTCAGGCGCTGACCTTGCGCGATGAGTCAGGCGCAGTCGGGGCTCAGTTCGAGGCGGTGCATCTCTATTGAGCGATGACTAAACGCACGAACTCCCCCTTGGCCTGGGTATAGGCCTCGCGGTCCGCTTGGTGGCGGGAAGCCAGCTCGCGCTTGAGCGCGGCGTAGCGAGTGGCCTGGATCGGATCGGCGCGCAAGGCATCACGAAAGGCCAGCCGCTGGTGCCACAGCTCGCCGTCGTGCACCACCACATGAAGGTGGTGGGTGCGTCGGCCATTGGCGTGGCGCATGAACCAGCGGCGGTCGGTCAGGCTGGCGTTGAACTCGACCGAGGTCACGTAGCCGTGATCGAGCATTGGCTCGAACAGGTCATCGGCCATGGCCATGGAAGCGACCCCCGCCATGACGTCGATGATGGGCTTGGCCGGCATGCCGGGAATGGCGGTGCTGCCGATGTGCTGCACGTCGATCAGCTCGGCGGAAAATCGCTTCAGCAGGCGGCCTCGCTCGGCCTCGAAACATGCCGGCCAGGCGGAATCGTAGTCTACCAGGCGCACCGGTTCCTCAATGGCCCGCTGCAGCGACTGGGCGTCGTTCATGGACACTTCCTGTAGCAGAGGTATGCGAGACGCTAGCCGTATCGGGCTCGCGCTGCTGGCGCAGTACCCCGGGCGGGTAGCCGTGGATGCGCTTGAAGGCGCGGCTGAAGGCGGCCGCACTGCCGTAGCCCAGGCGGTAGGCCACGGTTTCGATCGGCTGTCGTTCCCGGCCGATCCACTGGGCCGCCAGGCGCATGCGCAGCTCGGTCACGTAGCGGTGCGGTGTCATGCCCGTGACTGCCAGGAAGCGTTCGGCGAACACCGAGCGTGAGCTGCCCATCTCGGCGGCGAGTTCGGCCACCGTCCAGTTGTGCCCCGGCTCGCGATGCAGGGCGGCGATGACGCGCCCCAGGCGCGGGTCGCGCAGCGCCTCTATCCAGCCGCTGGCATCGCCGCAGCCGCACTCCACCCAGCCGCGCACGATGAAGGCGGCCATGACGTCGGCGAGCCGCGCCAGGATGGCGGCGTAGCCTGCCCGTTCGCTTCTCGCCTCGCGCTCCATGGCCTCAAGCATGGGCAGGATCTCGGGCTGACGTTCCAGCAGGGTGCCGACGTACATCACCTCGGGCATCAACGAGACCAGCGCATGCATGCTGCCCAGGTCGAATTCCATGCAGCCGCTGAAGGTCAGGGCACCCTCCTGGGTGCAGCCCTGCGGGCAGGCACGGATCGCGCTGACCGCCTCGCACAGCGTGGCGCTCTCGAAAGCGGCAATGTCCTGGGCCGGCTGATCGGGGGAGGAGAGCAGGGCATGAGGGCCACCTCGCGGCAGCAACAGGGCATCCCCCGTCGAGAGGGTGTGTACGCTGCCGCTGGGGCTGCGCAGGTAGACGGGGCCGCGCGCCACGAAGTGGAACTGGGCCCAGCCCTCCACCTTGCCGAACTCGACGCCCAATGGGGGCGAGAGCTGAATGCGGCGGTAGGCGATACCGCGCAGCCGCATGCCGAGCAGCAGCTCGCTTACCAGGTCGCTGGGCAGTTCCGGCTTTGGCATCCTGTGCTCCTGTTCCTGTCGGTATTCATCAGTTTCGGATGAATGATCAAGCATTCGAGAGCTTCTAGCATAGATCGTCCGGGCTGGTCGCTCTAGTCTTCTCGTTCTTGACGAACGCTTCTCTAGGAAAGGAGAACGAACGATGAACGAGTTGTCACAGCGGGCCAAGCCCGCTTGGGGGGCGGTCATCTCGATGGCCCTCGGCGTGTTCGGGCTGGTAACGGCGGAATTCCTGCCTGCCAGCCTGCTCACGCCCATGGCGGCAGACCTGGGCGTGACCGAAGGCATGGCAGGCCAGGCGGTGACGGTTACCGCGGCGGTGGCGCTGCTGACCAGTCTGCTGATATCCACTGCCACGCGGCGCATCGACCGGCGCCATGTTCTGCTGGGTTTCTCTACGCTGTTGGTGGCTTCTAACCTGCTGGTGGCGTTCGCCCCCAACCTGGCGGTCCTGCTGCTCGGGCGCGTGCTGCTGGGGCTGGCCCTGGGCGGGTTCTGGACCATGTCGATTGCGACCATGATGCGCCTGGTACCCGAGGACCTGGTGCCGCGGGGGCTGTCGATCATGTTCAGCGGCGTTTCCGCGGCGACCATTGCCGCCGCGCCACTGGGCAGCTACTTCGGCGACCTGCTCGGCTGGCGCGACGTGTTCCGCATGGCGGCGCTGCTGGGGGTGCTGGCGCTGGCGGTACAGTTCACGACCCTGCCGCGCATGGCGCCGACCGGCCTGACCCGCTTGCGCACCCTGTTCGATGTGCTGATGCGTCCGCGTGTCGGTCTGGGCATGCTGGCCGCGGCCCTGGTCTTCACCGGCCACTTTGCCTTCTTCACCTACATTCGGCCGTTCCTCGAGACCGTGACCGGGGTCGGCGTGAACGGCGTGGCCACTATCCTGCTGGGCTTCGGCGTAGCCAACTTTCTGGGTAACTACCTGGGCGGCTGGATGGTCGAACGCAGCCTGCGCCTGACCATGATTGCGATGCCGCTATTGATGGGTACGCTCGGGGTGTCACTGGTGGTGTTGGAAAGCACACCGGCTACCGATGCCGCGCTGGTGGCGATGTGGGGATTGGCCTTCGGTGCCATTCCGGTGGCGTGGTCGACCTGGCTCACCCGCACGGTGCCCGACGAGGCCGAAAGCGCCAGCGGCCTGCTGGTAGCAGCCATCAACTTTGCGATCGCCACCGGCGCCGCCGTGGGTGGCCTCATCTTCGACCTGGGCGGCGCGCTGAACGTCTTTGCCGCCAGCGGTGCCGTACTGCTGCTGGCCGCGCTGATGATCGTGATGGGCGTGAGAACGCGGCCGCTGGCCACTGCCTGAACAGTGCAAGAAACAGTGCGGCCCGCTTCGGCGGGCTGCGCTTTTTTGCCATTGCTTCCATTCGCTGTTAGCGTGGAAGTCTAGAAGAACCAAGAACAGGAGAAATGGACATGGATTCAGCCGTCAACGCCATCGTGGGCCAGTCGATGATCATGCAGCAGGCCCAGGCCGCGCAGCAGGTGCAGCTGGAGGTCTACAAGGAAGCCTTGGACATGCAGAAGGACCAGGTCGCCGCCCTGATGGCCTCGGCTTCGGTAGCGCCGCAGCTGGCCAATGAGGGGATGGTGGGTACTCAGATCAATACCTACGCTTGACAGAAAGTGCCTGCGCTCGGTCATGCAGCATTAAAAACCGGATCAAAATGCTCATTTACAGAACGTAAACACCGCTTTTGGACTCGCGACTTCCATGTCGCTAGCTCTTCGAGCAGCGGAGCTGCCCAAATCGGCTTTCCTGCCGATTTGTCGCCGGTTTTTGCCTTGCGACCCACAGGGATGTGGGAAGGGCGTTGGCCCGTAGGGAACGGGCCTAGCCCTGACCTTCGCTCGTCGACTTTCCGTACGCTAACTTTCCCCGCCCTTATTTTCCTAGCGCCAATTTAACGGCTTCTTCGGCGTGAATGGCCGTGGTGTCGTAGAGCGGCACCTCGGTATGGCTCTGCTGCACCAGCAGGGCGATTTCGGTACAGCCGAGGATCACCGCCTCGGCGCCCCTCTCGCGTAGCGATGAGATGATCTCCAGGTAGCGCTGCCGCGACGTCTCCTTTACCTGTCCCAGGCACAGCTCGCAGTAGATCACCTCGTGCACGAGGTCGCGCTGAGCCTCGTCGGGCACCAGCACCTCGATGCCGAAGCCTTCGGCGATACGCCCCTTGTAGAACTCCTGCTCCATGGTGAAGCGGGTGCCGAGCAGGCCGACGCGACGAATGCCGTCATCGGCCAGGCGCTGCGCCGTGGCATCGGCGATGTGCAGCAGCGGGATCGAGACTGCTTCGGCCACCTGCGGGGCGACCTTGTGCATGGTGTTGGTGCCGATCAGCAGGAAGTCCGCGCCGCCGGCTTCCACGCGGCGAGCGGCTCGGCACAGGATCTCGGCGGTGGCGTCCCAGTCGCCGGCGTGCTGCAGCTTCTCGATCTCGGCGAAGTCGACGCTGTACAGACACAGCTTGGCCGAGTGTAGCCCGCCCAGGGCGGCCTTCACGCCTTCGTTGAGTGCACGGTAGTAGCTGACGGTGGATTCCCAACTCATGCCGCCGAGCAGGCCGATGGTCTTCATGTTCATGCGTTCCCTCTTGTTGTCGTTCATTCCGCAGCGCCGCTATGTCTCGTACTCGTCGTGACGGCGGTTCCACACGTAGGGCGGCGTTTGTGGCCAGCCCGGCGGTGAGTCTTCCCAGTTCTCCTGGCGGCCGTAGGGCGTCAGGTCCAGGTAGGACCACAGGCTGCCGAGGTATTCCACGCCGCGCTTGCCACTGAAGTAGGTGCGAAAGACCCGCTCGCCGTCGCGCAGAAAGACGCTGATGCCATGGCGTTCGCCACGGTCGGTGTCGGGAGCATGGCAGTTGCAGCTCGTCACGCCCATGTCCTGGTTGAAATCGCTTCCTAGTGATGAATACCACGTCGGGTGCTGCCAGCCCATGCGCGCCTGATAGCGTAGCAGTTTCTCCCGCGGCGCCCGGGAGACCAGCACCAGGGTGGTGTCGCGGGCATTCAGGTGGGCTGGGTGGGTCATGGCGTCCACCACCCACGAACAGCCGTCGCAGCCGGCTTCCCAGTCGGGGCCGAACATGAAATGGTAGACGATCAACTGCCGGCGCCCCTCGAACAGATCAAGCAGGGTGGCCTTTCCTCGTGGCCCGTCGAAGACGTAGTCGGACCGCACCTCGACCATCGGCAGGCGGCGGCGGGCGGCGTTCAACTTGTCACGCGCGCGAGTGAACTCCTTTTCCTTGGCGGTCTGGCGTTCGAGTGCTGCTTGCCACTCATCCATCGAGACGATGGGGGGCAGGGGAGTGCTGAAATCGTTCACTGATGGCTCCTCTCGCGACGTGGCAGGTCTCGCTCAATCCTGCGATTCACACCACTGTCTCAACATGTCCAGGGTGAGCCCCCAGGCGTAGTTGCAAAAGCCCAGGAACTCGCTGTCTTCGTCCCAGCCCACCTGGTAGAAGTCCAGAACTGTCATGGACTGCCCTTCATTGCTCATTCCCAACCAGTGACCGGGGTTTTCCTTTCTACGGATCTCGAAAATGATGTGGGTACCCGTCCATGCCGATGCTGGGCTGCGCTCGGGGTGCTTGCTTATGATCTCCCACTCGATACGCCGATGGGGTGTACGTTCCAAGACCTTCATCTGCACGTCGCCATGTGCCGGCCCCGGGCTATGGGCCAGCACCAAACCCTCATCCGTCTCACTGGCAGTATGAGGCGCCCACCACTGTCCGAGGCCTTCGGCACTGGCCAATGCGTTGTACACCTCTTCTCTCGGGGCATCTATCCATACCTGGTGATGCAGAGTCGCCATGGCGTACCTCCTTCAAGCCAAGTTCAACTGCCACGACACGCCGAAGCGGTCGTTGAGCCAGGCGAAGCGCGTGCTGAAACCGTAGTCGTCGGGTGGCATCAGCGTCTCACCCTGTGCCGACAGCTGCTCGAGCAGGCGTTCGAACTCATCGCGGCTCTCGCAATCGACGAACAGCGATATCGACGGCGTAAACGTGAAGGAATGTGCTATGTGGCTGTCGATGCAGGTATAGCGTCGTCCGGCCAGGGTGAACTCGGCCTGCTTGATGCTGCCTTCCCGGCCCGGTTCCTCGGGGCCGTAACGTTCGAGCCGGACGATGTCGGAATTGTCGAACAGCGAGACATAGAAGCGCATGGCCTGTTCGGCATTGCCTTCGAACATCAGTTGCGGGGCGATGTGATGCGGCATCGGTACTCCTCCTCCAGGCGTTCGAACGTGGGCCAGAAGGTGGCAGGGCGGTGGCCCTGTAGCACGTCCTCGAGAATGGTGAGATGGGTATGCCAGCCGCTGGCCACGGTGACCCGGGTATCGTCATCGGCGAGACGACGGTGCGTTACGACCAGGCGTACCTGATCACCGGCCTCGCTGAGTTCGAAGGTGACCTCCGATGGGGCTTCGTTGCCTCCGCCCCAGGTCCAGGTGAGTAAATGGGGCGGCTCGCAGCGCAGCACCTGGTGACGCGTAGTGAAGCTGCGGTCGTATTGGCGGAACCGCTCGCTTGGTGGTGTCCTGTCGGGCGTCAGCTCGGTGTTTTGGAAGTGCAGGGCGAAGGAAGCACCCTGGCGGATTTCCATGGCACCGGGGGCGAGCCACAGGCCACGCTTGTCGGATTCGGTCAGGAAGGCCCAGACCCGCTCGATGGGCCCCGGCAGCAGGCGCTCGAAGCGGATGCTGTCCTCGGCGATTGGCCGGCCGTAATCAGCGTCGTCCATCCGCTTTTCCCTCCTCAGGTGGCTGGTCTCCGGGGGCTGCCTGCAGCGCCGCTTCCAGCGCATTCAGGCGCTGGCTCCAGAAGCCTTCGTAGAAGCTTAGCCACTGCTCAGCGGCAGCCAGCGGCTCCGGCTGCAGCCGGCAGAAGTGAGCGCGCCCTTCGATGCGCCGCTCCACCAGCCCGGCCTGCTCCAGCACGCGCAGGTGCTTGGAAACGGCGGCCAGCGACATGGAGAACGGCTCGGCCAGCTCACCGACCTTGCGTTCACCGGCCGCCAGCCGCTCGAGCAATTGACGACGGGTGGGGTCGGCCAAGGCGTGGAAGACCCGGTCCAGATGCGTTTCGTTATGTTCAACCATAGGGTTTAGATAGTTGGGGTACAGCCAATTGTCAACCATAAGGTTTAATAAAGGGCTAGAGGGCAGCCATTGCGCAGGCTATAAGCACGATAGAAATTTGTTCTCTTTACCTGAAGTTAAATTGAGGTATTAGCCTGTGCTTAACGAATGCCCTTGAGAGAAAAAGGAGAACGACATGCAGGCTGAAACGATCACTCAACCCTTTCATGAATCGGCTCGCTGGGAGACGGCGGCGCTCGATCTCGAGGCCTATCTGGCCCGCATCGGCTACCAGGGACCCATTACGCCCAGCTTGGAGACACTCAATGCCCTGCAGCAGGCGCACCTCGCCGCGGTGCCGTTCGAGAACCTGGAAATCGTCACTGGCGGCGAGATCCGCATCGATCTGGTAAGCCTTCAGGACAAGCTGGTACGGCGTCGGCGTGGCGGCTATTGCCATGAGCAAAACATACTGTTTGCCACGGTACTTGACCGGCTCGGCTTCGAGGTCGCCGGGCGCAACGCGAGAATGCTGATGGGCGACGACGAGCGTGTCGTCACCCCGCTTGGCCATACGATGCTGGTGGTGAAAGTGGCGGGCGGTGACTGGCTGGTCGATGTCGGCGTCGGCAATATCGGGCCGCGCGAGCCGATTCGGCTCGAGGCTGGCAGCGAGGTGAGCCATGGCCCTTGGGAGTATCGCCTGGAGCGAACGCCGCTGGGGTTCTGGCTGCTGCGCCACAAGCGCAACGGTGAGTGGTTCAACATCTACCAGTTCAGTGACGAACCCTGCTACCACGCCGACTCTGGCGAGTATAACTATCTGGCTTCTCATCATCCGGCATCGCCCTTCGTGCGGCGGATCGTGGCTCAGCACAACGGCGCTGAGATACGGCTTGCGCTCACCGATCTGGAGCTGAAAATCTTCCGCCCGGGCAAGGCGCCGGAGCTGCACCTGATCGCAGCCGGTGAGCTGCCCGGTGTGCTGCATGAGCGGTTCGGCCTGGCGCTGACAGCGGAACAGGAGCGCATGCTGCTGCGGCGAGCCGAGGCGCTCGCCGACACCACCTCCGAAGGTGAGCAGCTTGGTACCTGAGGTAGTGGCTAGAGATGAATCGCTAGAAGCGCGCATCGCCAATTGCCGGCATGATCACCTCTTTGACATAGGCACTTGGCGATAGCGCCAGCAGGGTGCGCACCAGTTGCACCACGTCGTGCATGGGGATGAGTTCACCGTCGCCGCGCCGGGCCGCACGTTCGACAGGCACGGCCAGCTTGTCCTCGGTGTTCAGATAGCCGAGCTGCAAGCAGGTCACCGCCAGGCGATGCTCGCGGAAGCCCTCGCGCAGTGCCTCCGCAATGCCGCGCAGGGCGAATTTGGTGGCACCGAAGGCGACCTCCGGCCGGCCATGGCCGGGGAGGGCGGAGGTCGAGCCGGTAAGGATGATTCTTGGTGCATGTGAGCGAAGCAGCGTAGGCAGCAACGCCTGGATCAGCAGGATGGCACCGCTGACGTTGACCGTGACGATGCGCTGGATTTCTGCCAGGTTGTCATTGAGAAAACAGTAATCGGGCTCGAAGGCTCGGGCTTCCCACAGGCCCAGGTTGTAGATGAGCACGTCGAGCCCGCCTTCTTTGACGGCCTCGGCCACGCTTCTGGACGCCTGCTCTGGCAAGGCCAGGTCGGCCTCGATCCAGCCGATCTCGATGCTTGCGCGCTCGGGCAGCGTCGTCGGTACGCTGCGCGACACGCCGATCAAGTGATCGCCTCTATCGCCGAGCCCTTCGATGAAGGCCCGGCCCAGGCCCTGGCTCGCTCCCACGATCATGATGCGCATGACTTCTTCTCGCTGTAGTGAACGTTGCAACAACGTACGACCTCAAGTGCAGTTCAGGTCAAGCTGCCGCAACGCTCCCTATTTCCTGGTCGCTAACCCTGTTGCGCTGCCTTGCGTATCGCCCGACGCTGCTCCAGCGCCTGTTTGGCATCTTCCCTCAGCGGCAGGTGCGAGGCCCACAGGATGTCGTCGCGGTGGTGATTCATGTCTTCGAGCATATGGTCGTCGTGGGCCAGCAGCGGCAGGAAACGCTGGCGAAACTGCCGCCGGCGCTGGTATTCCCACCACTTGGTCTCGAGTGCATGAATCAACCCCAGCGGGGGCATGGCCGGCATGAAGAAGTCTGGCTGGGGCGGTGGGGTAGGACGCTTGGCGGTGTCCGTGCGAGGCTGGCGTAGCGGTTCGTACTGGCTCATGTCGCACCTCCTGGCGGGCATTCGCCAAGGGCGGATGCCGTCATTTCTTTCGGTTGAAGGGAGGGTCGCGACCTCTTGAAGGGGAGTCTGGCTCGGTCTGATGGATCAATCCAACGAAAAGGTCTACATTGTCCTTTAAGGAAAATTGAATGGTGATGCTATGACCGAAGCGACTCTCCCCGAAGCTGCTCTCTCTCAAGCCGCTCTCTCCCAAGCCACTGTGCCGCTGCTCGATACCGACGTGCTGCGCACCTTCGTTGCCATCGCCGAATGCGGCAGCTTTACCCGGGCCGCTCGCCAGGTGTTCCGTACGCCATCGGCGCTCAGCATGCAGATCAAGCGTCTGGAGGAAACGCTCGGACAGGCGCTATTCGTGCGCGAGGCGCGCCAGGTGCGGCTGACCCCGGAAGGGGAGGTGCTGCTCGGTTACGGGCGGCGTCTGCTCAAGCTCAACGAAGAGGCAGTGACTCGGTTCCTGGCGCCCTCGGTGGCGGGTCGGTTGGGCTTCGGTACCACCGATGACGTGGGCACGCGTATCCTGCCGGGCGTGCTGGCGCAGTTCGCCCGTTCGCATCCGGCGGTGCAGGTCGATGTGGTGGTAGGTAGCAGCCGGGAAATGCTCGCACGGCTGGATGCCGGCGAGCTCGATCTGGTATTGGTCACGGCCGGCAATCCCGGCCAGGAGGTGCGCGGCGATATCGTGCACAGTGAGCCGTTGGTGTGGGCGGGCCGGGAAGGTGGCGTAGCCGCACAGCGCTCGCCGCTACCGGTAGCCTTGGCCCATCAGGGCTGCGCCTGGCGGGGTATGGCGCTGGAAGCGCTGAATCGGGCCGGCCTGAGCTTTCGCATCGCCTATTCCTGCGAACATTGTGCCGGCCAGGAGGCCGCCATGATCGCCGATCTGGCGGTATCGCCGTTTCCGCAGAGCCTGGTGCGTCCACCGCTGCGGCGTATCGACCCCCACCTGCTGCCGCCGCTGGGCGAATATCAGCTGACGCTGGTCAAGCGGCCCAGCGCCGGTCAGGCCTGCGAAACCCTGGTAGGGCACGTGACGGCAGCTTTTCGTAGCTACTGAACAGGGCCGGGCTCTGCTCGTCGAGCCGATCAGCTGCGTTCGGCGCGGATACGATTGATCTGGCGCTTGATTTCGGCCCTCTCCAGAATCAACAGGTCGAGCAGTTGATCCCGCTCTTCCCGGCTCAAGCCTTCATCGCTCATCAAGCCGTCGAGCAAGGCCTCGATGTCGGTTTCATGCTGGGTGCTGGAAGCGGCAGCGGCGCGGGGGATCAGTGAGACGAACATGGGTGCGTACCTCCAATTCACAACTGGCCCTGGTGGGCCATTTTTGTCGTTGTCAGTGATTTTTATTATTGTAACACCATGGTGGTTCCTCGCGGCGAGCCCCGTCAAACCGAATCCGGAAACAAGTCATTTCGCAGAGGCGATGTCGGGGCGGTAGAAGAGGAAACTGTCGGTCTCGGCGGTCAGCAGGAACTCGTTCGCCCAAGACGGATGAACGGTGCGGTCATGAAAATAGAGCGCCCCATCGGTGTGGTCAGGCAGCTCCTGGTTGAGGGCTTGGCGTGCAACCTCTTTGGCCACTTCGTAGGCATCGTTCTCCACCACTTCGTCGGGCCGACCGTCGCACCACCAGGAGAACTGGCAAGGGCTCTGTTCGGAGCCCTGCTTCACCACGTCGCAGATGGTGTTGGGGAAGGCTTCGTCGGCAAGCCGGTTCATCACCACATTGGCCACCGATTCCATGTCGCGGCCAGGCACTCCCTTTGCTTCCCAGTAGATGGAGCGTGCCAGGCAGGTCAATGGCTCTTCCAGCGGGTCGCTGCCCTCCGGATCGATGACCTGGGCCTCCTGCTCGCTGAGCGGTACCGTGGGCTCGGTAACTTTCACGTTCGGCGCTACTACCTGTTCCAGAATCTCGGCCTTTTGTACCGCCTCTGCCAGTAGTGCAGAAGCTGCGGTCACGGGCAGGACAAGAAGGAGCCAACCTAGCCATCGCAAAGGTGTCATTTGATAACCTTTTGATTATTTTTATTTTTTTGGGCTTATTGATGTGAAGTGATTGTGCCGTAAAGAGTATAGTTGTCTGAGTGCCTCGGATCTTGGCATCACGGCATGGTTTTACTCAGCGTCAGCAAACAGTTGCCGTGGCACCCACCAAAGGAAAACCGCCATACCGATCAACTCGACCAGCGATTGGAACACGATGGCGACCACCGCCAACTCGTAGGAAGCGGGGAGAGAAAGCGCCAGAGGCAGAACGACGAAGGAGTTGCGCGTCGCCAGACTGAAAGCCAGCACGCGCCCTTGGGTAGCGGGAAGTTTGAACACGCGGGCCAGCAGGCGAGCCAGCAGTGCGGCGGCGATCAGAAAACCGGAGAAGGCCAGCAGCAGCCCGCCGAGCACGGGCAGTGAACCGCTAACGACCCCGACCTGCGTGGCGGAGATGGAGAACACCACTAGAGCCAATAGCAGCACCGGCAGCCAGGCCAACCGTTCGACATATCGCGCTCGGGTGCGGCTGCGTTGTGCCCAGTTCTGGGTGACGAAAGCCAGCAGCAAGGGCAGCAGAATCAGCCCTGCAAAGGCCATCAGCAGCTCACGCTGTACCACGGCGACCAGCAGGCTCTGATCCAAGAACAACCATAGGTAGAAGGGCAGCAGCGCAAGCTGCAGCAGCAGGCTGATCGGCGAGAAGGCAATGGCATACTGCGCCCTGCCACCGCCCAGGTGGGAGAAAGTGATGAACCAGTCCGTGCACGGCACCAGCAGTACCAGCAGCATGCCCAGGCGAACCGCCGGTTCGGCGAACAGGCTCGCCAATCCCCAGGCGACCAGTGGCAGCAGCAGGAAGTTGCCCACTATCGCTGCCGTCATGAACCGCGCATCACGCCATGCACTGCGCAGCTGCGTCAGCGGTACCTGAGTGAAGGTAACGTAGAGCAGCGCCCCCAATAGCGACCACAGCAGCGCTTCCAACACGCCAACCCGTCCCGGCAGGGCCGTGCCAAAGGCCAGGCCCATGGCGATGGCCGCCAGATAGACCAGCACCTGGTATTTCTCGAGCGTTTGGCGTGTCAAGGCAGCAAACTCTCAGGGGCTGGGATCACGTTCACCTTCACGCAGCGTCAAAACCTCATAGCCATCCGCGGTCACGGCGATCGTATGCTCCCACTGGGCAGATAGCAGCTTGTCGCTGGTTACCACGGTCCAGCCGTCGCGCTTCGTTTTAACCTTGGCCTTGCCTTGATTGATCATCGGCTCGATGGTGAAGGTCATGCCCTCTTGCAGTACCAGGCCTTGCCCAGGCCGACCGTAATGCAGGACCTGGGGTTCCTCGTGCATCTCTCTGCCGATGCCGTGTCCACAGTAGTCTCGGACCACGGAATAGCCATATGCGGTGGCATGCCGCTGGATCGCATAGCCGACATCGCCGAGAGTCGTTCCAGGTTTCACGGCTTTGATGCCCTGCCACATGGCCTCGTAAGTGGCATCCACCAGGCGTTTCGCGGCCGGTGAAACGGCACCGATCATGTACATCTTGCTGGAGTCGGCGATGAAGCCATCCTTCTCGAGGGTGATGTCGACATTGACGATATCACCGGACTTGAGAAGCTTCGTTGCCGATGGCATGCCATGGCAGACAACGTGATTCAAGGAGGTATTGAGAACGAAGGGGAAGCCGTACTGCCCCTTGCTGGAGGGGCGGGCCTGCAGGGTTTGGGTTATGTACTCTTCCGCCAGATCATTGATCTGCATGGTCGACATGCCGGCCTCGATATGGTCATCGAGATAGGTGAATACCGAAGCGAGTAATCGCCCCGCTTGACGCATCAGGTCGAGCTCCTCGGGCCCCTTGATCACGACCTCACTCATGAATGACCTGCCGCACATTCACCGAGGCTGTTCTCAACTGTTCCCTCATGATGTCGTGGAATGTCATCTCAGGATGGGTTTCAGCGAGCATGCCAATCTTTATCCAATACTCGGCCTGGGCGTTGATGGAGCGGAGCATGGGGCCACTCGCCTTGCGGATCTCATCATGCAAGGCATCACTGATCTTCACGATTCCCATGGGGTCACCTATATACGATTGATATATGAAGCGTATATAGGTGAATGGTGAGTTTCAAGCTGCAGCTACGGCATCCGAAGGAGGCGGCCAGCGCTCAATCGCCCGCTCGATACGGGCCATGAATCGGTCAACCTGTGCGGGGGAGAGGCGCTCACTCTTGTAGAGCGACAGCATCTGCAGGCGGCAGGCAGGGGCGCACGATGGCTGTTTTCAGCACCCGTTTCACGGGTTGCCACAACACCAGCCTGTCGACCCACCAGGGCGAACCCAGTGAAGTGACGACCAGCATATGGCGCAACCGATGCAGGCGAGGCGTGATAGGGCCGTAATCGTCGGCATGATCGTAGGCCACGCCAGGCGCCCACACGCGATCGAACCAGCCCTTGAGGATGGCGGGGAAGCCGAACCACCAAGTTGGAAAGACAAGAACGACAGCCTCGGCCGAGAGTAGCCGTTCGATCTCGGCGGCTACCTGCTGACCAGCATAGTGATCGAAGTAGCTCTGGCGCTCTCCGGCCGTCAGGGGGGGGGCAAAACCACGGGCATAGAGATCTTCGACTTCGACCGTGTGTCCCGCACGTTCGAGACGACCGACGATGTGAGAGGTCAGCGACGAGCAAAGGCTTTCAGGCAGAGGGTGCGCTTTGACCACCAGGCAGTGCATGGGCTTCCTCGCGGGCAACAGACTGGAATGCCGAGAGTAACAGAATGCTCGCGGTCTGGTGGGTCATCCCTTGACCTCAATTTTACTTGAGGTTTTACGCTCCTGCTGTGTAGCCACACAAAGGAGGAAAACCATGCGACGCGTTCAACCGGACCTCTGGGAAACCGAAGTGGAGCGCCCTTTCGCCGGGCTGACCGTCCACGCCTACCTGCTGACTCGGGACGAGGGCAACGTGCTCTTCTACAACACCGGCCACCAACACGAGATCGACAGGATGGCGGAGCTGGGCGGCCTGGCCTACCAGTACCTGAGCCACCGGGACGAGTTGGGGGCAACGCTCGAGACGATCCACCGGCGATTCGGAGCCAAGCTGGGCGGCCACCGCGCCGAGCTTGACGATTTCGCCCGCTACCGCACGCCCGAAATTCTATTCGAGCGGCGCGAAATGCACCTGGGCAACATCGAAGTGATCCCCACCCCGGGGCACAGCCCGGGAAGCACCTGCTTCCTGGTGCACTCGCCCCACGGCAAGCGCTACTTGTTCACCGGGGATACCCTCTATCGCGGCGAGAAGGGCGATTGGCACGCCGGCTTCATTCCCGGCCACAACGATGAAAAGGATCGCGAGCAATTGGCCGAGAGCCTCAGGCTCCTACGCGAACTCGAACCGGACGTGGTGTTCGGTAGCGCCTTCCTCGGCGACATTGGTTACGAGGAAATGGCGCCGGGCGACTGGCCGGACCATGTGGATGGTGCTCTGGAGCGCCTGCTGGGCTGAGCCTTGGCAAGGGGCACTTCGCAGGCCCCTTGCTCTTACCTGAACGATCTTCGGCGCAACTCAGGAACGACCAGCACGGCGAGGGTCAGGGCGGTGATCGGTAGCACGAAATAGAGCATCAGCGCGCTGAACCCGGCCAAGGCGTCGTGGTGGGTGGCGGCCAGGATCAGGTAGGCGGTATAGGCTACGTAGTACCCCATGAGGACGGCTCCCTCCCAGCGGTTGATGGCGCTGGCGGTGAAGCAGATCGGCAGGCAGGCAACGGCCACGGCCAGCATTACCGGCAGGTCGAGGCTGAGCATGGCATCGGTCACGGCAATGCCGGCTGGGGCGATCAGGCCGGCCAGGCCGAGGACTCCCAAGAGATTGAAGATATTGCTGCCGACCACGTTGCCCACGGCGATGTCGCGCTGCCCGCGCATGGCTGCGACGATCGACGTGACGACCTCCGGCAGCGACGTACCGGCAGCGACCACGGTCAGGCCGATTACCTGTTCGCTGACGCCGAGCCAGGTGGCCAGCACCACCGCCGCGTCGACGAACAGGCGTGAGCCGGCCACCAGCATGGCGAGCCCGCCCGCGACGAACAGTACGTCTCGCCCCCAATGGTGGCTTTTCTCCTCGCTGGTCTCCGGCTCGTCGAGCGCTGACTGTCGCCGACCCTGCCACAGCAGAAAGCCGGTGTAGGTGATCAGCCCCAGGAACAACAGCCCACCGTCGAGCCGGCCGATGCTTCCGTCCAGTGCCAACAGCAGCACGAGCAGTGAGATGCCGATCATCAGCGGAATATCCAGACGGATCAGTTGCTGGGCGACCGCCAGCGGCACGATCAGCGCCGAAATGCCCAGGATGAACAGCACGTTGAAAATATTGCTGCCCACCACGTTGCCGATGGCAATACCCGCTTGATCGTCGAGGGAAGCCTTGATGCTGACGACGAGCTCCGGGGCGCTGGTACCGAAGGCCACTACGGTAAGCCCGATGATCAACGGTGAGATTCCCACCTGCGCAGCCAGGCGCGACGCGCCCCGAACGAGGCCCTCCGCGCCGACGATCAAGAACACAAGACCGACCAACAGCAGCAGCATTGTCAGCATATAGAGATTTTCCATTCATCAGGGAGGAGGGAGTTTCATTCAGATGGGCCGGCTGCGGCCTGGTTGAGCCGGCTACGCCGCGGGCGAAGCCGGGGCCAGCACTTGCGTGCTCAACGTGGCAGTGTCGAGCATGAGGATCGCTTCCTGCAAGCCGTCGAGTGCGGCAACGTACCTGCCGCGATCGTTCCACGCCGTAGAGCGGCCTCCGCCTGTTTCGCCATCGCAGGGCCCCACGCAGTTGGCCATCAGGATCGTCATGGCGTGTTCGCGGGCGAAGGTGGCGTAGTAGGCATAGGCTTCGTCCATTCCCGGTGCGAACTTGGCCACGCTGGCCAAGTACACGTCCGCACCCAGGCTTGCCGCCGTGGCGACATGCTCGGGCAGCAGCGACTCATAGCAGATTGCCAGCGCCAGGCGGTGCTCGCGGGTTTCGATGAGCATCGGCCGCTCACCGGGGGAGAAGTAGGGCAGTTCGTCGTCGTGGAGCCGCTGCTTGGCGTAGGCCTGACGCCCCGTATGGGGCTGGAACACCACCATGCCGATCCGCGGTTTTCGCGAGGTGACCAGCGGCAGCCCGACGCCAATCACGATGCCGTGGGCATTGCTCAGGCGCTGGAACACGTCCAGCCGCGGGTCTTCCTCGTGGGTGGCCAGGCCCTTGGCCAGCGTCGGCTCGTAGCCGGTCAGCGAAAGCTCGGGGAAGAAGATCAGCTCGCCGCCATACGATGCCGCCAGCTCGACGAGCTCGACATGGCGTTCCACGTTGCCCTCGACATTGCCCGTTACCGAGGCGTACTGCACGGCACACAGCTTCATCGGCTCGTTCCCTCTCGCTGGCCCTCGGGTAAGCGTACGACATTTTGCCGTTGGGAGAGTGATGGTTTACGAGACGCCCAACGGGCAGGGCCTCAGGCGTCTCTGGGTCGGCGAAGCGACCGGCTCAGTGTTTTCGCAGCCTGGCCAGCTCGCTCTCGGCAACGTCGACTCTCACGGTGCCTTTCTGTACCAGCAGATCGGCGATGACGGCCACCTCATCGCCCTGAGCACCGGCCATCAGGGCGATGTTCTTGGCATGCAGCGCCATGTGTCCCTTCTGGATGCCGGTGGTGGCCAGCGCCTTCATGGCGGCAAAGTTCTGCGCCAGGCCCACCGCCACGATGATTCGGCCCAGGCGTTCGGCCTGGGTCACGCCGAGTATCTCCAGGCAGTAGCGCGCGGTGGGGTGGGCGCGGGTGGCCCCGCCGATCAGCCCGACCGGCATCGGCATTTCCAGCGTACCGGTGAGGTTGCCTTCGCTGTCTTTCTCCCAGTGGGTCAGCGAGCGGTAGCGGCCCGTGCGGGCGGCGTAGGCGTGGGCGCCTGCTTCCACGGCGCGGGTATCGTTGCCGGTGGCCAGTACCACGGCGCTGACCCCGTTCATGATGCCCTTGTTGTGGGTGGCTGCTCGGTACGGATCCAGGTCGGCGAAGCGGTAGGCCGAGAGCATGCCGTCGCGTACCTCCTCGCCGCCGATCTGATCCAGACGCCAGGTGGCCCGCGCCCGCATCAGCCGTCGGTCCGCCAGGTTGGAGAGAATGCGCAGCCGGCTCTTGCCGCCGCTCCACTCCGCCAGCGAGGGTGCCGCCGCCTCGGCCATGGAGTTCACCGCGTTGGCACCCATGGCGTCACGTACGTCCACCAGCAGGTGAACGATCAGCATGTCGTCCAGCACCCTCACCTCGAGATCGCGGAAGCCGCCGCCGTGCTTGACCAGTACGGGGTCGGTGGCATCGCAGATCTGGCGGATCTGCTCGCGCGCCTCCAGCACCTTGAGGCGCGCGAACTCTGGATTGGGCACCTCGACGAGCTGCACCTGGGCGATCATCAGCGGCGCGGCGGCATCGGTGACAAAGCCGCCGGAATCGCGGCACTGGCGCGCCGCGTTGCACACCGCCGCCACCACGGAGGACTCCTCCGTGGCCATCGGTACCAGCTGCTCCTCGCCGTCGATGATCAGGTTGGTGGCGATACCCAACGGAATGTTCAGGGTGCCGATCACGTTCTCGATCATCGAGTCGGCGGTTTCCGGCACGAGGTTGCCCATGTCGCCGAGATGCGCCACGCCTGCGTCGTCAAGGCCGGCGATCTCGGCTACCTTGGCGAGCCGCTCCTGGGGCGAGAGCTGATAGAAGCCGGCGATTCGGGAAGTGCTGTGAGCCATGTCGATACCTGTCAAAAGCAATGAAAGACGATCTGAAAAGAAAACTGAGCCTCAGGCCAGCAGTCCCATCAGCCACGGAGCGGCGTAGAGCGTCATGAACTGCACGCCGTAGTTCACGCCCCAGCGGTTCAGCAGACCCGCCACCAGGGCCAGCACCATCACGCCGAGGATGCCCATTACCCCGGCATCCATGTACGCCAGCAGCATCACCAGGGCGAAGAACATGGCGAGGAAGGCCTCGTGGGGAATGTGGCGGAACACGAAGACGCAGATCTGGCGTGCGTAGCGCACCGCGATGGGGTAGGTGATCAGCAGCGCGACGGCAGAGCCGAGAATGCTGGCAATGGCGATCTCCGAGAAACTCATCAGGTGGTGAGCGTTCTGCTCCAGGGTCAGCACCGGCGGTGCGTTGAAGAAGGCGTTGCCGGGGCCGATGGCCATGGGGCTCATGGGGATGCCCAGCGCCGCCAGCGGGATCAGGATGCCGGCGATGTAGGCGGCATTGGTGACGGCGTCCATGGAGGAGAGTGCCCGGCTGGCCTTCTCGACGGTGCCCTTTACCCAGCTTGACATCACCTCGCCGAGAAAGATGGTGATACCTACCGGGCTCATGAAGAAGGTGACCGAGCCCAGCACCGAGCTGGCGGCGGCCGAGGCCGTCTCCTGCCGCGTGAGGATGCGGAAGGGGTTGGGCAGCTTGTGGTCGTCCTCGGTCTTGTAGATCTGGATGGTCTTGGGCTCGGCCACTGCCATAGCCTGGCGCTCACGCCTCACCAGCAGTTGCGCCAGGTTGAACATCATCGGGCCGATGGTGATACCCAGGAAGAACGAGATGAACACCACCCGGCCCTCGGGAATCACCCCCATGCCCCAGTAGAAGTGGCGCAGCGCCTGGATCAGCGCCGCCAGCACCAGGATGCTGACCAGGCTGATGACCTTCTCGCGGCTCATCAGTGCCAGGAACACCGCGCCGCCGAAGAAGATCTGGCTGGCGTAATGGCCCAGCACGTCGGCCAGCGGTGTGAGCAGGAAGGCGAGAAACAGGCTGATTGGCACCGCGACGAGGGTGCCGATCACCGAGCCGGAGGCCATCTTGCGAATCGCCAGGGTGGCCTGGCCCTCCCGCTTCAGCGTCAAGGCGTGTTCCACCATGGGCGCCGACATCACGCCGCCGGGAATACCCGCTACCGAGACTGGAATCGAGTCGGTGAGCTTCTTGGCCACGATCGCCGCCATGAAGAAGGCCAGGACCACGGGCAGCGGGATGCCCGCCACCACCAGCGCCAGTGTAACGGGCGCCAGCACGGCGGTTTCATCGGTGCCGGGCGCCACACCGATGGCGGTATAGACCACCACCGCGATGAGTGCGGCGATGAGCATCTGCAACAGCAGCATCGGGTCCATGCTCACGCCTCCCCTTCGATGTCGAGGCGGCGCTTGGGACGGAACAGCAGCGCGCTGAGGAAGAAGCCGACGATGGCGCCGGAAAGGCCCAGCACCAGCGGGCCGGGCGCCGGCCACGGCGCGAGCAGGAAGCCACCCAGGCTCAGCAGCGTGGCGAGCGAAAGCGAGATGAGCAGATCCCGGCCCGAGACGGTGTCGTCCCAGACATTCAGGTAAGCCCTGTCTTTGGCTGGCATGCGAAACTCCAAGTGTGTGTCGTTATTGTGTTGTAAGCCGTTGCCGGCATTGCCAGCTTCGGGAAAACCGTTCGGCAGCATAAGGTACAGTTGGTGAGATTGTCCCAAGTACTGTACCGTCTCGATCAAGGGTACAGTTCGTTGCGAGAGGGTAGGCATGACCAAATCCGGCCAGATTGCAGAAGCCCTGCTCAAGGCCATGGACGAGGGCCGGCTGGCACCGGGCGGCAAGGTGGCCTCCATTCGCGAGGCGGCCCGGCAGTTCGGCGTGGCCAAGAACACCATCATTGATGCCTACGACCAGCTCGTCGCCATGGGGCGTCTGCAGGCCCGCCATGGCTCCGGTTTCTTCGTCTCCCATGCGCGGCCCCAGGCCACGGTGGAGGAGCGCGAGAGCCTGACCGAGGCGATCGACAGCGTCTCGCTGCTGCGCGAGCAGTTGGTGGGAAGCTATGCCGTGCGCGCCGGTGACGGCCGCGCCCCGGCCTCATGGATGGGCGGGCTCGACCTCACCCGCGCGCTGAGACGGCGTGGGCCGGAGCAGGAAGAGGCACACTTCGAATACGGCATGCCGCAAGGCTTCGAGCCGCTGCGTGATGCCATCGCCCGGGCGCTGGCCGGCCGCTCCATCCACGCCGCCCAGGAACAGGTACTGCTCACCTTCGGCGCCAACCATGCCTTCGACCTGATCGTGCGCCACTTCGTCGATGCCGGCGACAGCGTGATGGTGGAAACGCCGGGCTACTATCCGCTATTCGGCAAACTGCGACTGGCGCGGGCCAAGCTGGTAGGGGTGTCGCGCACGCCGGAGGGGCCGGACCTGGAGGAGTTCGAACGCAAGGTACGCCAGTACCGGCCGCGGCTGTTCTTCCTGCAGCCCAACGCCCACAACCCCACCGGAACCAGCATGTCGCTGAGCAACATGCACCAGCTGCTGAAGATCGCCGAACAGTACGGGGTGGTGCTGGTGGAGGACGATGTATTCGCCGACCTGTTGCCCCAGGGGAGTGCACACCTGGCGGCGCTGGATGGGCTGGAGAACGTCATCTACGTGGGCACCTTCTCCAAGACGCTCTCCACCGGGCTGCGTTCAGGTTATATCGCCGGCAGCCGCGAACTGATCCGCTCCCTTACCGACATCAAGATGCTCACGGTGGTCAACTCTTCCACCTTCATCGAATCGGTGATCCATGAACTGGTGGTGAAGGGCCGTTACCGCCGCCATCTGGTACAGCTTCGCGAGCGGGTGGCCAAGGCCAGCGCCAGCGCCCGGCGCGCCCTGCGCGAAGTGGGCATCGACGATATCAGCGGCCCCGGCGGTGGCTACTACCTGTGGGCCAGGCTACCCGCCGGCATCGATACACTGGAGCTGGCCAAGCGCGCCACGGAGGAGGGCATCTTCATCGCCCCCGGTGCCATCTTCTCTCTGCGCCCCGACGGCATCGATGGCACCGCCATGCGCATCAACGTCGCTTATGCCAACGACTATCGCTTCCTGGAGTTCCTGAGAAAAACGCTGGATCAGACTTCACCCTAACCTTCCCGCTGCATCTTCTCGCGCCTTGCCACTTCCGCCGGGGTGGGTGGGTCCATGGCGAAGTCGTCGGTTTTCACCGCGCCGTCGCGCTCGTATTTGGCTATCACGATGCCGTTGGGCGACACGCGATTGGCGGCGAGCTTGAAAGCCGCCGGCGCTGCGCCATCGTCGAACAGCTTCTTGCCTTTCCCCAGCACGACGGGGCAGATGAACATGGTGATTTCATCGACGAGATCGTTCGCCAGCAGCGAGTGGACCAGCTCGGTGCTGCCTTGGGTGACCAGCGCCGGCCCATCTTCCTGCTTCAGCCTGGCGACATCGGCCGCCGCATCGCGGAGAGCCACCGAACCCTCCCAGGTCAGTTCCAGGCCCTTGCGGGTCGCCACGTACTTCTTGATCGAGTTGAAGGTTTTGGCAATGAAATCGTCCGGCCCTCCCTCGGCATAAGGCCAGTGCGCGGCGAAGATCTCATACGTCTTGCGCCCGAGCAGCAGGTCGAACGGTTGGCCAAACAACTTGTCGATCTCTTCTCCGAACACCTCGTCCACCAGCGGTGCGACCCAACCGCCGTAGCGGAAACCGCCGGTCGGGTCTTCCTGCGGCCCGCCGGGTGCCTGCATGACGCCGTCCATTGAGACCATGGCGCCAACGATCACTTTTCGCATGAGTTCATCCTCCTGGTTTGCTTTTTCGTATCCAGTCATCGAACGAGGCGTCGAGGAATCGACAGGTGGGTGTACTCAGTGGGGGAGAAGTAGAGCTCAGCCCGTTGCGGGTTTGCGAGCAACCGACAGCGCAGGCGGGTGTGCCAGCGTTTGGTAAACGACGCAGTAGCGCTCCGTCAGGCGCAAGAGAGTGTCGAGCTGCTCTTCCGTGGCATCGGTGTCGAGGGTGAATTGCAGCCGAATGTTCTGGAAGCCGACGGGCACTTCCTTTGATACGCCAAGCGTTCCGCGGAAATCGAGATCACCTTCCGCCTGGAGCGAGGCATCTCGCAACTCAATGCCGAGTGAGGTGGCCACGGCGTTCAGTGTCACCCCCGCGCAGGCCACCAGGGCTTCGAGCAGCATGTCGCCCGAACACGCGCTCTGGCCACTCCCGCCCGTGGCGGGATGCAGCCCGGCTTCAACCAGCGCTTTGCCCGTCTCGATCCTGCAGCTGACACCCTCACCGAGGCGGCCTTGCGCGCGAAGAGTGATCAGCGCGGCATCCGGTGCCTCGCGATAACGCTCTTTCAGTGGCGTCTGGACGGACCGCAACTCTTCAGCCTTCATGTCACTCTCCTCATGATTGCCATGGATAATTGTCTTGGCCCATGACGTGCTTTCAGCGGTAAGGCCGCGTTAAGCCGTAAGCTGTCTCGAGCATCTCATGAGGATAGGCGAAAAGTTCACCAGCAGGATCTTTGCTACATTCACCCTCGACGACAAAACGCATCGACAACCCGGAGCCCGCTCATGTCTCGTGCTATTGAAATCCCCGCTGCCGACGGCACCATCGACGCTCATGTCTTCACGCCCGGGAGCGCCGACCGTCCCCTTCCAGCCGTGGTGCTGTTCACCGATATCGGTGGCCTGCGCCCCTGCTACCACGAGAAGGCCCAGCAGATCGCGGACAATGGCTATGCCGTGTTGATGCCAAACGTCTACTACCGCGATGCGAGCGGCACCATCGTGCCGGAGGGAAAGTCCTTCCGCGACCCGGACGTGCGTCCGACGCTGGTCGAGTATGCCGATCATCTGACGCCCGAGGCGCAATCCCGCGACTTCGTCGCCCTGTTGGACTGCATCGATAACGAGGCTGAGTTCGCTGACAGCAAGATGGGCGTGGTCGGCTACTGCATGACCAGCGCCTTTGCGCTGCGCATGGCGGCCGAACATCCCGACCGCGTCGCTGCCGCGGCGGGTTTCCACTCGGCCCGGCTGGCGGAAGCCAATGATCCGAACAGTCCCGTGCATATAGTCGGCACCATCAAGGCGCGCATCTATTTCGGCCACGCCGACAAGGACGAGTTGCTGCCCCCCGAGCAGATCGCCCGCATGGACGAGGCGCTGGCCACAGCCGGCGTGCACTTCACCACCGAACTCTACAAGGGGGCCGCCCACGGCTTCACGGCCAAGGATGCCCCTTCATACAGTGCGGCTGCCGATGCCTTGCATCACAAGCGGTTGGCCATGCTTCTGGAAGAGACGTTGTAGCGAAAGCAGCGTCGTTTCTCCGCGGTTCGGTGGAGTGGGGCCGCGACGTTATCTCCCCCTCGACAGTCTCTGGGCACCCTTGCGAAGTTTACGCCACGCCCGACCCAACAGCCTGGCAAACAGATCGGCCTTCACTCGGGCATTGCGCTGCTCAATTGCCCGCATTTTAGGATCCGGATTGTGGAAAGCCATCGTCTCCTCCGCTGTCGCAAGCACACTGGAAGCGTAGCATGATAGGACATCGTGCATGTTTTTTACGGCTGCCCCAAAGTCGTTTCTGCTAAAGATGTTCGGTCAGGTGCCGATAATTCTGCTTAGGACAAGCCTGTGCTCAGGACCAACAAGCATGGTCATTACCGTCTTGTCTTTCTTTGGTCAGCCAGCTGCTTTCTCGGCGCTTCGCTGATCAAATCGCATAAAACGTCGGTTGCTACGGGGAGCATGGGCTTTGTCATCGCTAAATACAAAATATGCCGTGCATTGGTTGACTGGACAATTTTGCGAATATCGCATGGAGTCGATGTATCGCAGGCTTATCAAGACGAGGGCGCGGTTTGAAACACGTCTCTCGTTGATTCTGGTGTCCTTCATCTTCGGCATGTTTGCTATTTCTGACTACAACCTTCTTGGCTTTACCAGAGAATATTATTTGCTGATCACTATGCGTGTCGTGGTGGTGAGCCTCTGCCTTCTCCTGGCATTCATTATCGGACGTTGGGGGAACTACTTCCGTAAAATCTGGTTGCACGCTTTGCCGCTCTGGATACTTGCGACGGGGATCATTTTGATCGTTCCCTTGCGCCCCGAGAGCCTCTTGACCCAGATAACAGCGGTGGTGGTAGCCACCATGGCCTTCTATCTCCTGATTCCTAATCTTCTGACGGTGGTGGCGTTTGCGAGCCTCTATTTGAGTGTTGGTTTTCTGGCCGCTGCAGTGCTGTTCGCGGATATTTCACCAGTGGCGGCGCTTCGCTTGTCGCTGTTGTTGATTATGACCAATGCAGTGAGCTTCTGTGCCTTGCTGCGTTTGGAAAACCTTCAGCGCAAGCAATTTGCATTGCTTCAAGAAGAGCGTGACCAAAATCATCATCTGCTCAAGGAAATCGCTCTTCGAAAGGACCTGGAAGCTCAGTTGCGCATGGTCGCCGAACGGGATGCTCTGACGGGATTGGATAGCCGAAGCCATTTCATGAAGCGGGCCAAGGCTCTGTTGCAGCGCTCGCGAATGGAAAAGAAACCATTCAGCCTTTTCATGATCGATGTCGATCATTTCAAGAGTATCAATGATACTTGGGGCCACACGCATGGGGACAGGGTGCTGGCCAAGATTGCGGAGGCTTGTGCGCAGTCTCTACGCCCCACTGACGTGATAGGGCGTTTCGGAGGCGAAGAATTCATGGTAGCCCTGCCGGACACCGGCCCCGAAGATGCTCAAATCGTGGCGGAGCGCTTGAAGAAGAGGGTCGCCGAGCTTCCGTTACAGGAAGATATGAGCGAGATGCGCCTAAGCGTCACCATAGGTATCGCTTTGGCGCACACGGAAGAGGCCGACCTTGACTCCTTGATCACGCGAGCGGATCAGTCACTATACGTTGGCAAGCGCGACGGCAGGAACCGGGTAGTGATGTGTCGCGAGGGGAGGGAAGAGGGATGAATGGGAAGGGGGAGTTGGATTCCCGGTACATCGCGTCGTTCGCCGCTCGAGCGTCCCTTCTGGCTTCTCGCTGGCACTGATCCGGACGTTTTTTGGCAGCTAACGGCCAGGAGCCATCAATCGGATATCGTTAATATAATCCACTACTATTCGTTTCTTGGCGCGCCAGGGTAAGACGTTCTGCTTGATTGACCTATCAAGCACAGCAAAGACTGAACGGTCTTGAAGAGACGAGAGCATGAAGCGAGCCGCGTTTAAGCGCCGTCCGCTTGCATATGACGGGCGGCCAGTCATTGGTCTGAGCGCAGACTGTATCACCGCCAAAAAACTGACGTCATTGCACGATGGCCTAGTTAGCTAAGTCGAGAGCGAAAATAAAGGTTAGAGCAGCTATCAACTTAACTTTCGAGTCACCGTGCAGTGACACACATCACCGTCGATGCTATCAATGCGAACAACAACTGGTCGATCCTCGGCCGGGTCTTCGGTAAACAGAAGCCAAGTATTGGAATCGAGCGCCCGGACATACTCCCTGCCCACCTCAGGCTCCTTCACCTGATCCGTGCCAATCTTTGTGGTCATGCCAACCTCAAGTCGTCTTATATCTTGCATGGACCTCTCCTATGTCAAGGAAAACTTAATTACCAACTGTAAGCATAAAAACTGCTATATTTATATCATCAGGATAGACTAACGTTCTACATTCGGCCAGGGGCGGACGTTAAGTTTATTCTGATATAATGCCGCCAATATGCGCGGTTCTGTAGTGAAGGCGAAACTGCAACGGAAAAGCTGTCTGATCTACTGCGCCCGTTAGGATTAAACGAGCAGCTATAAAAGCTTTTAATAGTATATCCGCAAGCTTTAAGCTCTTTTGCAACCTCATTTTTCCATGCCCCAAGTGTATCTAGCATAACATAAACAACACCACTAATGTCATTGGGTGTTTCAATGTCGCCTTTGACTAGCAAGCAAACATTTTCCCTTTCCAGTTTAGTCATAATAGCCATGCTCAAAGACGCCATTCTGGCGAACCCTTTTTTTTGTCGAACTTGTGATTCATGTGCCCCACGGCCATGATCAAACGTCGTATAGAGAACGATTGCAAAGTCATCTGCGGCAAGGCCGGTAGCTCTTGCGCTAAGCAAGTTTACCAGGCAACTTGCCTTGTCATAATCACTTTCTAAAAACTCGATGCTCAAATTGGCACATCCTTGTTTCGAATAATTTTTGCCATGAAAACTTAAGCAACCAGCAAGCACCCTGGTTTATCGAAGCGGCGCGCCTCCCCGTCCGCTTTGCGTGACTTGTTATGGATTTTCCTCGTTATCAAGCATTGGATTTTCTGCTTCGCTCGGCAGTTCTTCTGTGGGTCGTAAACTGCCATTCTCTTGATCTAACCAACACTCACCCCACCAGCTCCACCTTACCCCAATCCCCACCTACCGAATCGAGCATTTGTTTCAACGCCGGGCTCTGGTAGGTCACATGCGGGTCTTCCCAACGCAGGCGCACGCTCTGGTGCAGGCAAGGTTCCGGGGTGCGGTGTTGCGAGCGGCGCATGATCTTGTAGAAGCCCTTGTACTCGTCGTGTTGCCGGCCGCTATGTCGCGGGTTCATCGAGGCAACGAAGTGAGGCTCGAGGGCAAGACCGCACCGTTCGGCTTCGGTCACCATCCATTGGCCTGCGTAATCGCCGAGTTCGCGCTGCGGGTAGCCGCCGCCGATATCGGTGTGCACGCCGGCGAACCACACCTGCTTCAGGTCGATGCCGGGCTTGGCCGACCACAGCGTGGGCTCGAAGTCCTGGCGGTTTTCGTCGATGGAGACGGCATGCCGGGCATGGCAGATGATGCTGCTGGGCTCGGTGTCGTGGAACAGGTAACGTTCGGTACCCAGGGTGCCGAGGAAGGGAGCGGGAATGCCGAGGGCACCCACGGTATCCCACACGCCAAGGAACTCAATTGGGGTGATATCCGCGACGGCGTAGGCGCGGCGGAAGTCAGTGGATCTTTCGGCACTGGGCGCCGAGCTCCGTGAGCGCTGTCGGTAGAGCTGATAGGCTTCCGGGATGCGGTCGGCGTAGAGCCGGAGCAGCACACCACAGTTGCGGATGAGCCCGGCCAGTGAGCGCACGGTGTAGGCCCCGCGGCTGAAGCCGAACAGGAAGAGCTGATCGCCAGGCTCGTAGTTGTGCACGATGAAGCGATAGCAATCCATGATGTTCTTGTCGATACCGGCGCCGGTGGCACCACCGCGAATGCTGTCACCCTCGGTGCCCACGCCCCAGTCGTAGTACACGATCTGCTTGATACCGTTGTCGCAACAGGGCGCGATGCCGCGTGCCAGGCGCAACACATGCGTGGCGGTGTCGCTTTCCGGGCATTGCCAGGTGCCATCGGCGCAGATGACGATGCGTTTCATCCCGCCACTTCTCCCCGCATTTTTTTACTTAACGTAAACCCAATGCTATGAACGTGCTACATCATATAATCCAAAAAAGACCCTCAACGCTTTGATTGAGGTCATGGCTTACACGCATGTGGTAAATCGCTTACAACGTTGGGTTAAGGCGGGGTGTCAGAATAGCGCTGCGATAATCATAGTGCACATGGCAAAGAGGCAGACGATGCCTGCGCCATAGGCGACCGTACGCCAAGGCTGCAGTGCCGACAGAAAAAACACCGTGTGCAGGTATCGCGCCGCCGTGAACAGGAGGAACAGCCAAGGCGCCAGGCCCGGTGAGGCTTCCACCCAAACATAGGCAACGCCAAGGGCGAGGAATATCGGAATGTTCTCGAGGTCGTTGCGCCAGGCATTGGCGGCGCGCTGAACCTGGGGTAATTCCTCCGCGGCGGCTTGCCGCCCAACGAGGGCTGCATCTTCAGGTGTCTTGAAGGTTCGCTTGCCGATTCGGTGATACCCCTGAAACAGGGAAATGGCGAACATTTTCACGAACAGTAGCACCGTAGACAAGGCGTACCAGTGCACGACTTCATTCATGTCATCTACCTTCTTGAACTCGCCCTTCGTGCCATGACCGGGCCAGGAACCTGCCCCTGTTTCCCGAGAGAACATACAAGGCTTGCTGAGCATTGCGAGCCTGAGCTTCCGGCGATTTCAGCCTGGCGAAATAGCGCAGGAATTCTTTCTTCAAGCTGGGTATCAGGTCGTTCCAGGCCTGCATGGCATGCGGGTTTTGCTCCAGGGCTTCGCTGAACCAGGGTGGCATCGGGTTCACAGGGCCGCTCTGGTACGCCTCGTCGAACTCTATCCCCAGGCTGACTGTGTCACCCACCTTGGTGTTCGAGGCCTTGCGCGCCTCGCCATTCAGGTAGAGGTAAAAGCTGCCGTCACCCACTGGCATCATGTTGATTCGGCAAGTCGTGTCGGGCTCTCCCTTGATTCGGACACACACCGGCATGGGCTTGCGCCACCCCGGCCTGAGCTGCGTGGCTTGCGCTGCTGCGACGAGCACATAGGGATTGATGTTGTTGATTTCGATAGTGGTGCGAAAGCGCAGGAGGCTCATCGGGTCATGGCTCTCAAAGGTGCGTGTCAGTAAGCTGGCAGCTGCATCATGTGAGCATACCAAGGTTAATCCTCATACGGCTTATCGGTGCGCGGGGCGTTTGGCATCTGCTCATCGAGCGACTGCCGGTACTTGATGCAGCCCCTGATGAATTCGGGCCATTCCGGTACCACGGGAATCGGGTCGGTCTTGTCGGGCAGTAGCCCCCACAGGGCGGGATGGTGCCAGCAGAGATCGTGCCGGCTGCAGTCGCGATGTTCACGAATACCCTGGCGTAGCCGCTGGGCTTCTTCGACAAGCTCTTCGCGGGTCATCCTCTCTAGATCTTCGTCCATGAGGCGCTCCCTGGTTTTCTCGTCTGGCTTGACCGCACCATACGCTGCAGTATGGCCTAGCTACCGGTAGCGTGCTGTTTCAGGGCTAGGGCTCAATAGGTTGATAATTCGCGATGTCGGCCTCGATTCCAAGTCGAGCCATGGTTTCTTGCGGGTCAAAACCATTTTCTCTGTGAGCCTTGGTGACTGCCATGCGAGCAGCATCGATTGCCTCTTGGCTCTCCCATTCCGCTATCGTCACGATGTTGAACCTTCCAGAGCCCGCTACCTGCTCTAGAATCGAGTCTGTAATAAATCCTGGCTGGCGTCTTAGCACTTGATGCGTGTCGCGGACCCTTTTAAGGAATGTTTCGCGAGCGGCTTCAGGTACAGAAAACTTGTCGACGCGAAAGATGGGAAGACTCTTTGCCACGGGCGCCTCCTTGCTGACGATTGAAAGTACTATTTGCGTAGCAAGTGAAAGGTCGGGGCCTGCCATCGCTCCGCATGCAGGAAGCATAGAACCTGAAGGTAAGTTGAGGTCAACGTTAGTTGGTGCACACCGCCGTTGATCAAGCGGCGGTGTGTTCTTGAGGGATTACGCCACCGGTTGCGGAATCCGCGCGATGACCTTGATCTCGAAATCGAAGCCCGCCAGCCAGTTCACGCCCACCGCGGTCCAGTTGGGATAGGGCGGTTCGCCAATCGCTTTCGTCCGAACCCTGTCGATCGCTTCCCACTGGGCGGCGGGATCGGTGTGGAAGGTGGTTACGTCGACGATGTCGTCGAAGGTGCAACCGGCTGCCTCGAGAACGGTCGTCAAGTTATCGAAGGCAAGCTGGACCTGCTTTTCGAAATCCGGCTCGGGGGAGCCATCCTCGCGGCTACCGACCTGGCCCGAGACGAACAGGAAGTCGCCCGAGCGGATCGCCGCCGAGTAGCGGTTGATCTCGTATAGCGCCTGCCGGCCGGCAGGGAAGACTGCATCGCGTTTGGCCATCGTTCTGCTCCGGTTGAAGGGGAGTTGATATACGCCCCGTATGTGACATGCTGGGCACATACGCTTCGTATGTCAATACGCATACGCTTTGTATGTTAAAGTTGGCCAGCTAGGCGTAGGCAGGTTTGAGGAGTGTGTCGTGGCCACGAAACGTGCGCAGATGATGGAAGAGACCAGGGCCAAGCTCATTCGAGCCGCTCGCAAGGCCTTTGCGACCAAGGGCTATGCGGCAGCATCCATGGACGAGCTAACCGCCGAAGCCGGGCTGACGCGGGGGGCGCTCTACCATAACTTCGGCGGCAAGCAGGGGCTGCTGCAGGCTGTGGTCGACCAGATCGACCGGGAGATGGTGGAGCGGATGCTGGCTGCCCAGGATGAGGCGGCAAGCCGCTGGGATGGCCTTCTTGAGGAGGGGGTGGCCTATATCGAAATGGCGCTGGAACCGGAAGTCCAGCGCATCATGCTGCTGGACGGGCCGGCCGTACTCGGTGATCCCTCGCAATGGCCCAACCAGAATGCGTGCCTGCTGCGTACGACGCAGACCCTCCAGGCGCTCATCGATGAGGGCACGGTCAAGCCGGTGGATGCCGAGGCCGCTGCCCGGTTGATCAACGGGGCGGCGCTCAACGCGGCTTTATGGATTGCTGCCGCCGACGACCCCCGCGCCGTTCTCCCGAAGGCCGTCGAGGCGTTCCGACAGCTCGCTGCCGGCTTGCTGCAAACCGAGGAGAGGCTTGTGAGACGTTCGGTCTCATAGCCAAGTCCGCGCTTTAGGCGGGGGCGCTGGCCAAAGTCAGGCTTCCACCGAGAGCTTGCAAGGGATGGCCTGGGCGAGGAAGTCGATCAGCGCTCTGACGGAGGGCACGAGCCCCTTGCGGTTGGAGAATACCGCCTGGATCGTGCCGTAGGGTGAGCGCCACTCCGGCAGCACGTGTACAAGCTCCCCCTTGGCGAAGCTCACGCGGCAAATGTGAATGGGCAGCAGCGCCACGCCGAGCCCCTGGCACGCTGCCGCGAGCAGCATGTCGAAATTGCTGCACATCAGCCGGGGGCGCAGGTCGATCACACGGGTCTCGTCGTTCGGCCCCGTCAGTTCCCAGCGAACCTCGTCCGTCTCGCCTCCCATCGAGAGAGTCGGTACCTCTGCGAGTTCGTCGATGGTTAGCCCCCGCTTGCAGGCGGCATGCACTGCCGGACTGACTGCCATCACCAGATGATTCTGCCCCAGCGGGCGCATGATCAGCGAAGCATCGGACAGGTCCGTCTTGGTGCGCACGCGAATGGCAATGTCGAGACGATCCTCGATCAGGTCAGCGCGGCGATCGAAAACCATCATGTGCACGCGGACCTTGGGGTAGGTCTTCATGAACGCCGGCAGGACCTCCTCGATGAGGTTCTGGATCAGTCCTTGCGGGCAACTGAGCCGCACGATGCCGTTGGGCTCCGCGTGGGCCTGCGCCACTACCGTTTCCGCCGCTTCGGCGCCGGCGAGCATGGTCTGGCAGTGTTCGAAGAATGAATGCCCTACGTCGGTGGTACGGATCTTGCGGGTCGAGCGCTCCAGCAGGCGCACCTTGAGCCGCTCTTCGAGGCGTGCGACGCGCTTGCTGAGCGTTCCCTTGGGCACGCCGATGTGGCGCGAGGCCGCCGAGAAGCCCTGGTACGTGACCACGGCATGAAAATAGTAGAGGTCGTTGAGGTCGTGCATTGCTCGGTACCGGTGGGGTAGTAGCGGTACGTTATGCGTTTCCTGGAGGAAACGCAACGTTAGAAAAACAGGGTCTAGTGCAATGATTGGTGATCTATAGAATACAACCATCGGTCGGCATTCAGGAATCCAGTCGTTACGAGAGTGCCGGACCTCAACCCCTGTATTGGAAACGAGAGAGATATCATGAAGGCTCAAAAAACCGCACTGTTCCTTGCTCTGGCCCTGTCCTCTGGTGCCGCACTTGCCGAAATGGGCGCAGAAGAGCTGGTTCCGCCTACTGCTTCTTCGAACGCCTCCGGCCAGAATGGCTTCGAGCAACTGGACCAGGATGGCGACGGCCGCATTTCCCGTGAAGAGGCCAAGGCGGGCACCCTGCCTGAGGCCTTTGTCATCCTGGACCGCGACCATAACGGCGCGATCTCCCGCCAGGAGTTCAACTTCCGCCCACGTTGATTGCTCGGCATGATGAGCTAAAGCAGCTGCGAGTTGGAATTCCCAGCCGCACAGTAAAAGAGGGAGGCATATTGCCTCCCTCTTTCGTTACTCGCAGAAAATGCTGGGCCAGCCTCTCATGGCCCCCGTTGCCATTGGCGCGGATTTATCCGGCCCTCATACATTGGCAATTCCAGTATGGGGTCGTTCTCCTGGAACTGGGACCACATACGGTTCACACCCGCGGTGCCGAAAGTACGTACTCGCGCCACTTCGTCCAGGTTCAAGACATCGGTGAGGATGCCAGGGGTCGCCCCCGGCATCTGCGCGCGGATATGGCCCTCGGGGTCGACGATCAGGCTCTGGCCCTCACCGGAGGGCGCGGCCGCGTTGGCGCTGACCATGAAGACTTGATTGAAAATGGCGTTGGCCTGGACAAGTACCTGTTCCTGGGCGCGGTCGCAGGTGGAAGTGGCGGCCTGGTTGACGATCACGTCGGCCCCCAACCAGGCCAGTTGCCGCACCACTTCGGGAAACCAGATGTCGTAGCAGACCGCCAGTCCGACCCGGCCCACGCCGGGAACGTCAAACACCTCGAAGCGATTGCCTGGGCGGAAGGGCTCGTAGGGGCGCCAGGGAAAGCACTTGCGATAGGCCGCTACACGCTCTCCTTGGGGCGAGTACACCGGGGCGGCGTTGTACAGATGGCCGTCCTCGTCCCGTTCGCAGACCGTGCCCGGCAGTAACCAGATGCCGAGGTCACGGGCGATGCGCGTCAGGTGCCGGTCGCGAGGGCCGTCGATCGGCTCGGCGGCGGCTTCCAGTTGCGCAGTGCGCTGCTCTGGTGTGCCACTGGCCCCACACAGATGAAACTCCGGATAGATCACCATTCTTGGCTGCTCGAACCCGGCCCCGAAGTCGCTCAGGTAAACCGCCAATTCGGCCTCGAAGTCCCGAAGCTCGGCATCCGTGCCGGGCTCGCGAGAGGCTTCCTGAACGACCAGGATGGGCAAGTATCTTGGCATGAATGTCTCCGTTACAGGTTTGCTTCAGCGGGGGCAGGTGCCGGCTCGGGTTCCGATTCGTCGAAGTCCACTTCCGGCGGTTCGCGATGGAAGAAGCGGGTCAGGTAGATCAACTGCACCAGTCCGAGCGTGAGCCAGATCGAGCCCAGGATGACCGCGTTGATGTCGAGCTTGCTCATCAGCCAGAGGTTGATAATCGCACCGATCAGCGGCACCACCATGCCCTTGAGAACGCCATAGCGGCGCTTGGCGTCGGCATCCTTGCTGACAAGGAAGATGACCGAAAGGTTGACCATGGTGAAAGCGATGAATGCCCCGAAGTTGATGAACGAGGCGGCGGACAGCACGTCCAGGAACAGGGCGATGATACCGATAGCGCCGGTCAGCACGATGCTGAAGACCGGGGTGCGAAAATGTGGGTGCAGCGCCCCGAACAGCTTGCGCGGCAGTACCGCATCGCGGCCCATGGCGAACAGCAGTCGTGAGGCACTGGCCTGGGCGGCGATGCCGGAGGTGAACTGCGCCAGTACCATGCCGGCCAGAAAGACAGCACCGAAAAGGTCCGCGCCGATCATCCTGGCGATCTCGAAGGCGGCGGAATCGGCATCGATGAAATCGCTGCCCGGATGCGCCAGTTGGGTGGTGTAGCCCACCAGCACGTAGATGCCGCCGCCAATGAGTGCGGTGAGCATGATTGCCCGGGGGATGTTGTGCCTGGGCTCGATGGTCTCTTCCGTCAGGGTGGTAACGGCATCGAAGCCGAGGAAGGCGTAGGCTGCCACCGCAGCCCCTGTGGCGATGGTGGTAAAACCGGCATCGTTGCCGATGAACGGGGCCAGGCTGAACAGGGCATCGCTACCGCCAGTCGCGAACACGTGGCGAATCGACAGCAGCACGAAGAAGCCGATGACCAGGATCTGGAACACCATCAGCAGCGAGTTCACCTTGGCCGCCAGCTTGATGCCGTAGACGTTGAGCAGAGTGGTGATGCCGATGAAGCCCAGCAAAAAAATCCAGGTCGGCACTTCGGGAAAGCGCGCGTTCAGATAGGCGGCACCGATCAGCCAGATCACCATGGGCAGGAAGAAATAGTCCAGCAGCACGCTCCAGCCCACCATGAAGCCCACTCGTGAATCGATGGCCTTGCGTGCGTAGGTATAGGCCGAGCCGGAAACCGGATAGGCTCGCGCCATGATGCCGTAGCTATAGGCCGTGAACAGCATGGCCACGGTGGTGATGAGGTAGGCCGTGGGCACGGCACCTTCGCTGGCGCTGGCGATTATGCCAAAGGTACCGAGCACGATAAGCGGCGTCATGTACGCCAGGCCGAAGAGCACGACGGCCTTCAGGGATAAGGTTCTCTCGAGTTTGATATTGTTGTCCGACATGATCCGTCTCCAGGGCACGTTGGGCCGCGCCGAGACCTTGCCGGGCCGGTGCGACGCGATTGTGTGGTGAGGCATGGTCCTCCACGAGCGAGTGGCTTCGCCCCGCAGTTGCCGGTGCCGATTGGGCCCGGCTAGACTGCGCTACGTAGTCACTGCCCTGTTACAACGGTATTGGCCGGCTATCGGGAGGTACATAACCCCAGCGTGGTATGGCTTTGCGGGTGTGCTATCGGTGAAACACAGTGAACGTGACGAGCTTCTTGCCAATGCCATCAAGGACTTGGCAACGCCCGAACTGCCCTATCGGTTCTCTGCACTGGCGAGAGGGCTGGCCGCATTCGACAACTTGATCATCATTGCCTACCACGGCGAACAGCGCCCGGCGGTGCTCTACCGGGAGTACACCGATCCGGTGGTCTACCTGCCGATGGACAGCCAATACCTGGGCGGAGCCTATCTGCTCGATCCGTTCTACCGCGAACATCTCAAAGGCAACGTCGTGGGCGTGCGCCGGCTGATGGAAGTGGCGCCGGACCACTTCCGTCGAACGCATTACTACAACAACTATTACAAGCAGACCACCTTGCTCGATGAGGTGGCGGTTTTTGCCAGCATCAGCGATGCCATTACGCTAACCGCCTGCTTCGGCAGGGATCGTTCCAGCGGCAAGCCTTTCGGCAAGCGCGAGATCGAGGCCTTGCGGCGGAACGAGATGATCCTCAGCGCCCTGATGGAGACGCATTGGCGACATTATCGTCCCGAGGGTGATGCCGGAACGACCCCTGCACCTCTGGGAAAGCGCCTGCGCGATGCTCTGGAGCAGGAGCATGGCATCCGGTTGAGCCCGCGCCAGGCCGAGGTGGCCCTGTTTATCCTGCGAGGCCACTCCTCCTTGTCCATTGGTTTGCACCTGAATGTCAGCGCCCAGACGGTGAAGGTCTTCCGTCGCCAGCTCTATGCCAAGTGCAATATTTCCTCTCAGGCGGAGCTGTTCGCTTTGCTGATGCCACTGTTTGCGCGGCTGACCGCACATGGCTGAGCCAAATACCTGGGCGCCAATCTCGAACGTCTTGCCGCGCTCACCGTCAATCTACCGGCGGACTCTCACATGAAACGAAGTCGTTCATTCATGCTGCAGAATATTGATGAGCTTGCCGAACGGGTCGCGGACATAGAACCGCCTCACGCCCCAAGGCTCGCTGACGGGGCCGTATTCGATGGGTACGCTCGCTTTCTCGAAGCGTGACAGCGCCGCTTCGATATCGTCGACTTCAATGGAGAGATCCGGCACGGGTGTGCCCGAGCCGCCCTCTGTACCGAAGCTCACCTGAACCATCATCCTTTCATCCGAGCCGTACGTTCGAAACCAGCCGTGGTCCATGAACAGGTCGAGGCCCAGAATCTCACCATAGAAAGCGGCCGCCTTGTCGAAATCCGACGTCGCCGTGTTGGACATGATGCGTTTGACCTTCATGTGTCACCTCGATTCTTGTTGGCATGCTTGAAGCTTGTTTCGCACTAAAGCTAGTGGCCTCGCCTGGGTCGTGCCACTTGCGTGAGCGCAAGTCGTTGCGTTTTCCCTTGGATATTGCCGACCTGCCATCGCACTGTTTTGCATCCAACGTGACTTCTACTTACTCTTGTCTTCCGGGGTCGCGGGGAAGGCAGCGAAAGCGCATGGGCGCGAACGAACCACCGCTGGAAGATGGCGGGGTCATGATGTCGTGCGGGGTGGGCAGCTCATGCATGTTCTGATCATCGAGGACAATCCGGATATCATCGCGAACCTGTACGGATATCTGGAACCGCTCGGCTATATGCTGGACGTGGCGCGCAATGGTGATGCGGGTATCTCCTGCGCTACGGAATCCTTTCACGACGCGATCATCCTCGACCTTTCGCTACCGGGCATGGATGGCGTGGAGGTATGCAGGACGCTGCGTCAGCAGCACCGGCTGGCAACGCCGATACTGATGCTGACGGCACGCGATTCGGTGCACGACAAATTGACCGGCTTCGAGGTGGGTGCCGACGATTACCTGGTCAAGCCTTATTCCCTTCCCGAACTGGATGCGCGCCTGAAGGCATTGGTTCGCCGAGCGCGTAACGAGCATGTGCAATCGGTCCTGGTCTTCGGCGAACTTCGGCTCGATCTGGGTACCGGCCATGCCACCCGCGCCGGACAGCCACTCGAGCTGACGCCGACGGGCTACAAGATTCTCACGGCGCTGATGCATGCCGCCCCGCAGTTGATAACCCGCGAAGCGATCGAGCGCGAGATATGGGGCGACAACCCACCCGATAGCGATGCCTTGCGAACGCATATCCATACGCTGCGTCAGTCGCTCGACAAGCCTTTTTCCTACCCTATGCTGCTGACCTTGCCAGGCACCGGTTATCGCTTGATGGTGCCCAATGAAGCCTAGGCTTTCGCTCAAGAAGCGCATCGCGCTCACCTACGTTCTGCTTACCGTCGCGGTGGCCGGCGCCTTTAGCGCGGTGACCTACATTGCCGTAACGGTTATCGAGGAACAGGTAATCGACGCACGACTCGCCAAGATGGCGGACAGATTGATCGCTCTCCATCACTTGGGGGCTGTGCCGAATGCGCCACCCGACGTGCGCTTACTGGTCGATAACGGCATTCCAGCCGAGTTGCGGCAATTACCCGCCGGCGACCACGAGTTGATGCTCGGCGGCCGACAGGTGCATGTCCTGTTACGTGACCAAGGCGATAGTCGTTATGCCGTGGTGCAGGAAATGGGTGAAATCGAGCATACGGAGCTGGTCATCCTCCTCGCGCTGGCAGTCGGCTTCGTCGTCAGTGTTCTGCTCGCCGCCGTGCTCGGCGTGCTGAGTGCCCGGCGCGTGATTGCACCGGTCGCAGCGCTTGCCGAGGCGGTCGGCCGCAATGCTGGCCCGACTGAGCTGCCTTCGCTCTCGGCGCAGGATGAAATCGGCTCCCTGGCGCGTGCCTTTGCCAAGCGCACCGACAAATTGCAGCAGTTCCTGCAGCGCGAGCGATTGTTCACCGGCGACGTCAGCCACGAGCTGCGCACACCGCTGACCATCGTGCTCGGCGCGGCGGAAGTGCTGGCCACGCAGGTGGCGCAAGATTCCAAGGAATATGCCGCGGCGGAGCGCATCCGGCGCGTGGCTGCCGAAGCCTCGCAGCGGGTCAGTGCGCTGCTCCTGCTCTCGCGAGCTCCCGATTCGCTGGATTCGCCGCGCATCGTCCTCAACGCCATCATCGAGTCGGAGATGGAGCGCTGCCGGCCCCTGTTGAATGGAAAGCCGGTCGAATGCAGGCTGGAGTGGACGGAACGGGTATGGGCCGACGTACGCCCCGAACTGGCCGGGATCATGATCGGCAATTTGCTGCGTAATGCCTGCCAGCATACCGACCAGGGATTGATCCTCGTGCAGCTTACCGCAGGCCAAGTGGTGATCGAAGACACCGGCACGGGGATTCCCCGAGAGGTTCGCGAGCGGCTGTTCGAACGATTCGTTCATGGTGGTGAAGGGGCGGGGGACGAAGGGACGGGGCTGGGCCTGTCGATCGTCAAGCGCGTGGTCGAGCATATCGGCTGGGAGGTGCGCCTGGAGATTCCTCAAGCCGGGGGAACCCGCTTCGTCCTGACGTTTCCTCCTGTCGTGGCCACCTTGCCCTCTTAACGCGTTCTTGACGTCCGCCGGGTTACCTTGTCGACTCTCCCTGACAAGACCCCATAGAGGACACCATGAAGAGAACTGCAATTGTCGTCGCCATGTCATTGCTTTCAGGATTTGCTTATGCCGGCGATGGCCACTCCTGGAGCTATTCCGGCGACACCGGCCCTGAGAATTGGGCACAGCTGACCCCGGAGTATGGCGCCTGTGCGGGAAGTAACCAGTCACCCATCGACCTGACAGGGTTCATTGATGCCGAACTCGAGCCAATCGACTTTCATTACGAAAATGGTGGTGCGGAAATCCTCAACAACGGCCATACCGTCCAGATTAATGTGCATCCGGGCGACACCATTACCGTTGACGGTATCGAGTTCGAGCTGAAGCAGTTCCACTTTCATGTGCCGAGCGAGAACCTCATCCATGGCGAGTCGTTTCCCATGGAAGGGCACCTCGTACATGCCGACGAGGAGGGCAACCTGGCCGTGGTGGCAGTGATGGTGACGGAGGGAGAAGCCAACGATGCTCTGGCAACAGCGTGGGCACAAATGCCGCAAGAGGGCGAAACGCTGGCGCTGACGTCAGCCATCTCACCGCTGGGCATTCTGCCTGCCGACCACGATTACTATCGCTTCAATGGTTCGCTGACGACGCCCCCCTGCACCGAGGGCGTGCGCTGGTTGGTGCTGAAGCAGCCGATTACCGCGTCCAAGGAGCAGATCGAGCAGTTCCTGGCGGCCATCGACCACCATCACAACAACCGCCCGGTGCAAGAGGTCAACGCGCGTCCTGTATTGCAATGATCGGCGTATGCCAGTCGGAGCCCTGTCACCACAGGGCTCCGGCCGTTCAGCTTCCTCTTATCGCGCTGAGTTCGCGTGCCACACGATCAGAACTGCAGCCCCAGCGCGAAGCCGCCGAGCATATAGCAGAAGGCGGTGATCAGCACGATCCCGATGATGTTGAGAACGACCCCGCCACGCGCCATCTGGGCGATGGTGACCGCGCCGGTGCCGAAGACGATGGCGTTGGGTGGCGTGCCGACAGGTAGCATGAAGGCACAGGTGGCGGCGAAGGCAGCCGGAATGAGTAGCGTCATCGCGTCGGCGCCTATACCGACCGCCACGCCCCCGAGCACGGGAATAAAGGTCGCGGCCGTTGCCGTGTTGCTGGTCACTTCGGTCAGGAAGAGTACGATCGTGGCGATGGCGGCAACCAACAGTAGGATCGGGAGCACTTCCAGCCCGGTGATCTGCTCGCCGAACCAGCTATCCAGTCCGGTTCCTGCGACCGCGCCGGCGAGGCTCAGGCCGCCGCCGAACAGCAACAGCACGCCCCAGGGAAGCCCGTCCTCGGCATCATGCCAATTCAGCACCATCTCGCTGCGGCCTCTCGCGGGCAGGATGAACAACGCGATGCCGGCAGCGATAGCGATGGCGGTATCATCGAGCGCACCGAGCGGCCCCAGCCATTCGCCTACTCTCGGGATGTTGCCGAGAACACCGGGTACGACCCACAGGAACGCTGCCGAGCCGAAGACAGCCATCACCATTTTCTCGCCCTGGCTGAGCGGGCCGAGCTTACGAATCTCCCCTTCGATCATTTCCTTGCCACCGGGAATCTCGGCGACGTCGAAGCGGTAGAGCACCCGGGTCATCAGTACCCAGCCCACCAGGATAAAGGTGAAGGCCAGCGGCACGCCGAGCATCATCCATTCGAGAAAGCCGATGTTACGGCCCAGTTCGTCGGCGGCATAGCCGGCAACGATGGCGTTCGGCGGGCTGCCGAGCAGGGTGCCGAGGCCGCCCATGCTCGCCGACCATGCGATCGCGAGGAGCAGGCAGACGCCAAAGCGCTTGATGTTGTCGTCATGGATGAAGTCGACGTGGCCGGCCCGGTGGTGGTCGTGGCCGGAGGTGGTTGTTTCCATGGACTCGCCGCTGCGGTCTGCTACCAGGCGAAGCACGGAGAGCCCTATCGGCAGCATCATCAGTGTCGTCGCGGTGTTGGAGACCCACATCGACAGAAACCCGGTCGCGAGCATCATGCCGAGCACGATCCGCTTCGGCTCGACCCCAACCCGGATCAGAGTCAAAAGGGCGATGCGGCGATGGAGGTTCCACTTCTCCATTGCGATGGCGATCAAGAAGCCGCCAAGAAAAAGAAAGACGATGGGGCTGGCGTAGGGCGCCGTGGCCTGGTTGACGGTCCGCTCCGTCAGCATCGGAATCAGTACGATCGGCAGCAGGGCGGTAGCCGAGAGGGGAATCGCCTCCGTCATCCACCACACCGCCATCAGGGTGCCTATCGTCGCGACCCAGCGTGCATCCGATGACAGGCCCTCGGCATAGCCCATGGCGGTCCAGACCAGCAGTGCCAAGAGCAACCCGAAGGCGCGTAATCCCCATATCAGCCTGGCCGATCGTCCTCCAGCTCCTTGTCCCCCGGGTGTGCCCTCATTCTCAGCGTGCGGTCGATGCTGCTCGGTCATATCCGGTCTCCCTTCTTCACTAATACTGATTCCCTTTGTGGAGCGTAGCTCAAAGACTATGCCGAAACCGGCATGAGCAAAACCCAGGATCCACCATTGCGTTCCCCACGGCTCGCCCCAAGATGGGGAAGAACGTATCGCACCCAAGGAGACTCCCCATGAGCGGTTCCCTGTATCGCCTTGCTGCCTTTACCGACGACCCCCACGGCGGCAACCCCGCCGGGGTGTGGCTGGGCGAGGCGTTGCCAGAGCCGGCCGAGATGCAGCGCATCGCTGCCGAAGTTGGCTACTCCGAAACCGCCTTCATTGCACCGGCCACGGGTGAGCGGCGCACGGTGCGCTACTACAGCCCTGAGGCGGAGGTGAGCTTCTGCGGCCATGCCACGGTGGCCAGCGGCGTGCTGATGGGGCAACTGAGCGGGGCGGGCAGTTACATGCTCGATACGGCGGTGGGCGAGGTGATGGTCACGGTCAACCAGGTGGAAGGGGAGTGGCAGGCATCGCTGGTATCGGTTACGCCGGAGTTTCGCCCTGCCGCACCAGAGCTGGTCGAGGAGGTGCGTGAGCTGCTCGGCTGGCAGGCAAGGGAACTCGATCTCGAGATTGCGCCCGCACTGGCCTATGCCGGGGCCTGGCATTTGGTACTGGCATGCCAGGAGAAGGCGCGCCTTGATCGGCTCGAATACGACTTCGAACGACTCAAGGCGCTGATGCTGCGTGAGAACCTGACCACGCTGCAACTGGTGTGGCGTGAGAGCGAAAAGTGCTTTCACGCCCGCGACCCGTTCCCGGTGGGTGGCGTGGTGGAAGACCCCGCCACCGGCGCGGCCGCCGCGGCGCTGGGGGGCTATCTACGCGATGCCGGCCTGCTCCAGGCGCCAGCCAAATTGACCATCCGGCAGGGCGAGGCGATGGGCCGGCCTAGCCGCCTGCAGGTAGACATTCCGCTATCAGGCGGCATCGTCGTCACCGGGCAGGCTGTGTCGCTGGACGCCTGAGCTGCGCTTATGCGGGCTGGTAACTGCCGGCGTCGGCGGCGAAGCTGATCGACAGGCGGTTCCAGGCGTTGATGGTGCAAATTGCCAGGGTGAGGTCGGTCAGCCCCTTCTCCGAGAAGTGCTCGCGAGTGGCCTCATACAAGGCATTGTCGATGCCGTTCCCCGCAATCAGGGTATTGGCCTCGGTCCAGGCCAGGGCGGCACGCTCGCGGTCGGTGTAGAAGGGCGTTTCGCGCCAGGCGCTCAGGGCGTAGAGGCGCTGTTCGGTTTCGCCGGCCTTGCGCGCGTCCTTGGTGTGCATGTCGATGCAGTAGGCACAACCGTTGATCTGCGAGACGCGGGTATAGACCAGCGCCAGCAGGCCGTCGCCCAGCTCGCCTTCTTGGGCTGCCTTGTGAACGTGACTCTGCAGTTCGAGCATTGCCTTGAGGCCGGCAGGGCTGGCGGAGAAGTAGTTCATGCGCATGGGTGGAGCTCCATAAGAAGTTGGAAGCCCCACCCTAGCCGGTGAAACATGGGTGGAATTGTAGATTTTCGACCCGATGAATCAGTGCAGCTTCATGCGCGGGCGAATGAAGCGGTTGAGCCCGTCCGAGAGCAGGATGAGCGCCGTCTTGGCCGTACCGTGAATGGCGCGCTGGTGCATGCGGTAGAGCGAGGCGTAGAAGAACTTGGCCAGGCGCCCTTCGATGAAGAGGCTGCGCGCCGAAGCGCCGCGCATCAGGCTGCCGATCGCCTCGAAGTGGGCCAGTGAGATGAGCGAGCCGCGGTCGCGATAGCGGAACGGCTTGAGCATGCCGTTATCGAGCCGGGCGAGCAGGTTCTTGTAGAGCCGCTGCGCCTGCTGGTGGGCGGCCTGGGCTCGCGGCGGTACCACGGAGCCATCCGGCTGCGGGCAGCTGGCACAGTCACCGAAGACGAAGATGTTGGGGTCGTCGACGCTCTGCAGCGTCGGCTCGACCTTGATGCGCTGGTTACGGTCCAGCGTGAGCCCGAGTTCGCGCAGCATGTCGGGTGCCTTGATGCCTGCGGCCCATACGTTCAGGTCCGTTTCGATGCGCTGCTCGTCGGCGGTCACGATGGCACCCTCCTCGACGCACACCACCCGGGTGCCGGTATGCACCTGCACGCCCAGGCGTTCCAGCTCGGTACGTACCGCACCGCGTATGCGTTCGGGCAAGGCCGGCAGCACATCCGGCGCCGCCTCGATCAGGTGAACTTCAAGGTTGCGGCTATCCATCTCGGTGAAGCCGTAGCTGTGCAGCATGCGCGAGGCATCGTAGAGTTCCGCTGAAAGCTCCACACCAGTGGCGCCGGCGCCGACGATACCCACGGTGAGCCGAGGGTGCTGGCGTCGCTCGGGGTCGCTGTAGCGCAGGAAGGTGTTGAGCATATCGTGTCGGAACGCTTCCGCCTGGGCCGGGCTATCGAGGAAGTGGCAGTGCTCGGCGACGCCGGGCGTGCCGAAGTCGTTGCTCACGCTGCCCAGTGCCAGTACCAGCAGGTCGTAGTCCAGCGTACGAGCCGGCAGCACTTCCTGGCCGTAGTCGTCGAGCACTGGGGCCAGGCGCAACTGACGTGTCTCGCGATCCAGGCCCTCGAGCGTGCCACGTTGGAAGCGGTAACCATTGAGCTGGGCATGGCTCTGGTAGGAGATCTCATCGATGCTGGAATCGAGTGCTCCGGTGGCGACCTCGTGCAGCAGGGGTTTCCAGATGTGGGTCGTATTACGGTCTATCAGAGTGATGTCGGCCTTGCCGCGTCGCCCCAGGCGCCGTCCGAGGCGTGTGACCAGCTCTAGCCCGCCGGCACCGCCGCCGACGACTACGATTCGCGTACTGTTCATATATGGCTCCGCTAAGATGAAAGATTAGGCAATTGAGAAATGGTCCCCCTACTCTACAACTGGACGGTGAGAAGGGTTGGACTTTTTGCTTATCTACATTTGCGCTCAGGCATGCTGTGAATGGCCGCCTCGGGTGCTCTATCCATAGCTGAAGAGGCTTCGAAAATGAGTGGAGTTGCCCAGCCTGACCTGGCTGGTAGCACCGGCATTGGAAATTTGCGGCCTACGCAGGTGGCAGCCGCCGGCCTGACGCTCGAGCGTTACGCGCCCGGTGCGGCGCTGCGCCCCTACGTGCAGTGCTACTGGCAGGCAAGTTGGTGGGGTGGCGGCGAGCCGGCGGGCATGGAATTGCTGCATCCGGATGGCGCCACCGGGCTGCTGTTCAACTTTGGCGGTGCGCTCGAGCGCAATGGCGAGCGGATGCGTGGCGACTGCTGGGTCGACGGACCCAAGCGGTGCACGGCACGATTGGCAGTAGGGGAAACGCTCGACCTGCTTGGCGTGCGCTTCCTGCCGGGCATGGCGTTTCCATTCATTGGTGAAACGCTATCGACCCTGGCCGGTGAAGGACTCACGCCGGGGGATGCCCTGCGCCGGCTCGAACTCGAAGCGCTGCATGAGCGGCTGCGGCAGGCATCTGAATTGGCCGGTCGCCTGACACTGCTGGAAGACTACCTGCTGGCCAGAGTGCGCCACTCGGAACGAGTTCCGTCGGGCTTGATGGCATCGCTTGATTGGCTACATCGCCACCATGGCCAGGGCAGCATCGCGGCGCTGGTGGACGAGCTGCCGTTCGGCCAACGCCGCCTGGAGCGGTTATTCCAGCACCACGTGGGGCTCTCGCCCAAGCGTTACGCCCGGCTGCTACGCGTCGCCCACAGCCGCGAGTTGATCAAGCAGGGCGGCGCCGCCGCCTCGCTGACCGACACCGCCTTCGCTGCCGGCTACTTCGACCAGTCGCACTTCATCCACGACTTCAAGGCCGTGACGGGCTTTACGCCGGGGGGCTACCTTGACCATGTGCGACGGCGGTATGGAGCTTCAATCTGAGACTCGCTTCGGCTACCGGTTTCCTTGAGCAAGCAGCGGATGTAGTTCAAATCTGGTGGTCACCGAGGGCCGATATGAGTCTTGCACGTGTCTCGGTTCCTTCGGCGGGAAGCATGGTGACTAGGCGCAGGCTGCTCAACCGCTCGTCAGCGAGGTCAAAACCTGAATGCTCGAAAGCGAGCTCCCCAAGGTGTGGGTGAAGAAAATGCTTGATTCCATCCCGCCAACCGCGAACTGTAGGCTCAGCCCACCAGCGCGCGAATTCAGTACTTTGTTTCGAAAGGGTCAAAATGAGTTCTTCGAACAATGACTCGCCTCGATAGCGTGCATAATCAGCGCGAAACGCTGCGATAAGCCCTGTGGCGTGTTCTTCCCAGTCAGGAATTCTATTTCTTAGAGGCCCCAGCAGGCCCATATGTAAACAGTTTCGCTCAATGCCTTTAAGGGCCTGAAGGTCGCCGAGGACCAATTCGGCGGCATCGTTCCACGCTAACACATCCCACCGCCTGCCGTGGATATAGGCTGGGCAGGGTGACAGTTCGTCCAGCACGCGCTGGAGCCGTTTGCTCACACCCTCGCTCTCAGCAAGTGGGGCACTTTCGTCCGGCATATGACCGGAGAGCCGCAGCAAGTAGCGTGTCTCAATAGGTTCGAGGCGTAACGCGTTCCCGATTCTCTCCAAGGTCTTCGCAGATGCCCTCACTTCTCGGGCCTGCTCAAGCCACTTGTACCATTCAACGGAGATGTCGGCGAGCTGGGCAACTTCTTCGCGCCTCAAGCCGGGCGTGCGCCTGCGGTTCCCCCTGGCAAGCCCTACGTCCTCGGGGCGAACCCTTGCGCGCCGATCCTTTAGGAACTGAGCGAGTTGATGTAAGTCGTCGGTTTTCAAGTTTCGCTCCATGGGGGGAGGTTTTATTCCCTGATAACAAGTTCCTTAATCCCCATTTCGGAAAGAGTACGTTACGGCTTGAGTTCAGGCAATTCGGGAGTCTTCATATGGAGCAATCGGCAACGTCTATCAGTCAGCCAACGGTACATAATCCCTGGATGGGCCTTTGGGTCATCCTTTCCGCTGCCTTCATGGCCATTCTCGATGTCTTCATCGTCATCGTAGCCGCACCAACCATACGTGGGGACCTTGGCGCCAGTGCCGCCGATATTCAGCTCATTCTTGCCGCTTACAATCTCGCATTTGGCTTGACGTTGATCACAGGTGGCCGCCTGGGTGATCTCTATGGTAGGCGGCGAATTTTTCTGACAGGAGTTTTACTGTTCACCTTGGCTTCACTTGCCGCAAGTCTTGCGCCTACTACCGAAACGCTTATTGGGATGCGTATTGTGCAGGGTCTTGCGGCCGGTTTGATGATGCCACAGGTCTTCTCGATCATTCAGGTCTGCTTCGACGATAAAGGACGCGGCAAGGCTTTTGGCGCTTTCGCGTTCGTTTCAGGGGTCGCGGCCACTGGGGCTCAGTTGGCCGGTGGGGTGCTTCTTGCACTGGACCTGTTTGGTCTCGGATGGAGAACAATCTTTCTTATCAATGTGCCTGTTGGTGTGATCGCATGGATTGCCGCTCGGCACTATGTTCCTGAGAGTAAGGCACCTGCTGTGGCGCGGCCCACACTTGATCTGGTCGGTGTAGTGCTGCTGACGCTTACTCTGATGACAGTAGTGGCTCCGCTGACCCTTGGTGTGGAACAGGGGTGGCCATGGTGGGCGTCCTTGGGGCTGATCTCGTCTCCTGCCATGCTCTGGGCATTCATACGCTGGCAGCGCCTAAGAGAAGCGCGCGGGCTGATGCCGCTGGTGACACTTTCGCTTACCCGCAACGTCAGCTTCATCCTCGGCAACTTCATGGCATTGGCATTCTATGCAAGCAATGCGGCACTTTTCTTAGCCCTTCCACATGTCATCCAAGACGGATTTGGACATTCGCCCCTGGCATCAGGGCTTGTATTTATGCCTCTTGCGCTGGCTTTTTCAGTCACAGCAGTGTGGGTTGGTAAATTCGTCTCACACCGTGCCGAGCAGCTTGTCTTGAGAGGAAATAGCGTATTGATTTTAGCGTACTGTATCTTATTCCTTGCTGTTTACATGGGCGAAATCGGAAGCAATGTGTGGTGGTTGTCTCCCGGTGCTCTCCTTGCGGGTATTGGCATGGGCTTGGTTCAGCCAAGCATCAATTATCTGAGCTTGCGCACTGTATCACAAGAGGAGGTGGGGTCCGCCTCGGGCCTGCTCAACACCAGTTTCGAGATAGGGTACGCGCTAGGTACGGTGGCAGCAGGTATCGTTTTTCTCTCAGCGTTTACTGATGAGACCCTGCTGAATGAACGATCCCAAGTCGCTTTCGGTTATACGCTTGTTCTTACATCGATTCTGGCCTTAACACTTATTGCGGTGGTTTTGAGGCAACCCAAAGCGATGCCTTGAGGCGTGGGCCCCGAGCTAGCTTAGTGGTGCTATGCGGCTATCTGGGGCCACGTGCGGCAGCGTTATGCTCTTGCCGATTCGTACTCGTCGTGGCGTTTCACCCAGTCCGTCAGGTTGTGATTGGGGCCCGTTTCGTTACGGCCCTTGGGCGTCATGTCGAGCAACATGTAGGTGCTGTCGACGAGTTCGTCACCGCGCCCGTAGGTCGAGTAGGTGTGGAACACATCACCCTTGTCGTTCCGGTAGAACACGCTGAGACCGGACAGATCCTCGATCGAGACATTGGCCGTGGCGTAGTTGTAGGTGACCGCGCCCTGGGCGATATCCTCGGGGGTGAACGAGACCTGGTAGTCGTAGTTGAAGTCGCTGCCGTGCGAGGAGACCCACTTCACCTGCCAGCCCATGCGCTGCCGGTAGGCCTCGATCTCGTCGAGCGGGGCGCGGGAGACCCGAACCAGGCTGACGTCATGATGCTCGAGGTGCACCCGTGTGCCTTCGATGTGGTCGGCCGCGAAGGAGCAACCGATGCAGCCCGCTCCCCAGCCGGGGCCGAACATGAAATGGTGGACGATCAACTGGCTGCGCCCATCGAACAACTCGGCGAGCGTCTTGCGGCCTTCTGGCGTCTCGAAGATATATTCTTTCTCGACCTTCACCCACGGCAAGGCGCGGCGCTTGGCGTTCAGGTCGTCGCGCAGGCGGGTGAGCTCCTTTTCCCTTCTCAATAGCTCCTTGCGGGCGGCGACCCATTCTTCACGGGATACGACGGGGTGGGATATTTCATCGTGCGCTGACATGAGGAGTTCTCCTTTTGCTGACGTTGCACGAGTTCATCGTCCTGGCAGGGTCAGATTCGACAGGTGGGCGTTCGGCGACATGAATATTGACGCCTCGATCATCGAGGTATAAGTTCCATCCATGACCCAGGCAAAGAGCGAACCGGCCATCGGCCGCCGAATCCCGGATTACAGCGATCCTTCGTACTGGCGCGGCACCATCAAGATGTCGCTGTCGAAGTTCTTCGTGCTCAGCGTGCTGCACCGCAAGCCGATGCACGGCTACGAGGTGGTGCAGGCGGTGGAGAAGAGCACCAAGGGCTGTTGCAGCCCCTCGGAGGGTACGGTCTACCCGATGCTCAACGAGTTCGAGGCGGGCGGTTACCTGAGTTCGACCGCCGAGGTGGTGCAGGGGCGCTCACGCAAGGTCTATGCGCTGACGGACAAGGGCCGGGATGCCTTCCAGGTGGCGGTGGATGCCTGGCTGGAAGCCACGGACTGCATCCTCGAGAGCCGCCGCATGGCGGGCGGGGCGAATAGCGACCGGGAGGGAGGCGAGACGTGAAGGCGAGTCTTTTTTCAGGTGTTGATACCTCGATGATCGAGGTAAGTGGCACATGAGCCGTTCTCGAGTGGTGATCGCCCTGGGCGTTTCCCAGACCCTGGCATGGGGCTCGACCTATTATCTGCCGGCGATTCTTGCCGTGCCCATGGCGCGAGATCTCGGCCTTTCCACCGGCACGGTATTCGCGGCGTTCTCCTCGGCGCTGGTGGTCTCGGCGGTGCTCGGGCCGGCGGTGGGGCGGCGCATCGACGGCTTCGGCGGGCGCGACGTGCTGACGGTTTCCAGCCTGGTGTTCGCCGTGGGGCTGCTGCTGTTGGGGCTGGCCGCCGGGCCCATGATGCTGTGGGCGGGGTGGCTGGTGATCGGCGTCGGCATGGGCATGGGGCTTTATGAATCGGCCTTCTCCACCCTGGCGGGGCTCTATGGCCGCGAGGCGCGCGGTCCCATTACCGGCATTACCCTGCTGGCGGGCTTCGCCAGCACCGTATGCTGGCCGATCACCGGCTGGCTCAATGCTGAATTCGGCTGGCAGAACGCCTGCTTTACCTGGGCGGCGGTGCACCTGATGCTGGGCCTGCCGCTCAACCGCCTGCTGATTCCCTTCGGCATCCAGCCGCCCGCTCCCCGTGCCGAGGCGTCAGCGGCCGAAGGGGAGACGACCTGGCTGCCCATGGCGCTGCTGGCCTTCGTCTTCGCCGTGACCTGGTTCGTCAGTACCGGCATGGCGGCGCACCTGCCATGGTTGCTGCAGATCGCAGGCCTGTCGCCTGCTGGTGCCATTGCCGCCGCGGCGCTGGTGGGGCCGGCGCAGGTGGCGGCGCGCCTGCTCGAGTTCTCGCTGCTGCAGCGTTTTCATCCGCTGCTCTCGGCAAAGCTGGCGGTGGTGGCACATCCGCTCGGGGCGCTCGGCGTGATGACGCTGGGGGCACCGTTGGCGTTCGTGTTCGTGCTGCTGCACGGCGCCGGCAACGGCATTCTCACCATTGCCAAGGGTACGCTGCCGCTGGCCATCTTCGGCCCCCAAGGTTATGGCCTGCGCCAGGGCGTGCTGATGGTGCCGGCACGTTTCGGCCAGGCGCTGGCGCCGCTGGCCTTCGCCCTGCTGATCGAGCGCTTCGGCACTCAGGCGCTGCTGTTCTCCTCTGCCCTGGGGCTTGCCGCCCTGGTGGCGCTGCTCGTTTTGCAAACCCACGCCATGAAGGAGGCGACATGAGGCTTCGCACGTTGTCCGACCCCGACTATTTGCCGGCCCTCGACGAGCGTTTCGCCCGACAAAAGCCCGGCCAGGGCCTGCCCGACCCGCTGGGGCATCCGCCTCGCATTCTGCTGCTCTACGGTTCGCTGCGCGAGCGCTCCTTCTCGCGCCTGGCAGTGGAGGAGGCGGCACGATTGCTGCGTCACTTCGGTGCCGAGACGCGAATCTTCGATCCTTCCGACCTGCCGCTGCCGGACCAGGTGGCCGGCGACGACCATCCCGCCGTGCGCGAGCTTCGCGAGCTGGCCATCTGGTCGGAGGGGCAGGTTTGGTGCAGCCCCGAGCGCCACGGCCAGATCACCGGCGTGATGAAGACCCAGATCGACCATCTGCCGCTGAGCATGGGGGCGGTGCGGCCCACCCAGGGGCGCACCCTGGCGGTCATGCAGGTCAGCGGCGGCTCGCAGTCGTTCAACGCGGTGAACACCCTGCGCCTGCTGGGGCGCTGGATGCGCATGGTCACCATCCCCAACCAGTCCAGCGTGCCCAAGGCCTACCAGGAGTTCGACGACGCCGGGCGCATGCGGCCCTCGCCGCTCTACGACCGCATCGTCGACGTGATGGAGGAGCTGGTGCGCTTCACCCTGCTGCTTCGTCCCCACGCCGAAACACTGGTAGACCGTTACTCGGAGCGCCGCGAGGCGGTCGGCGCCAAGGCTGATCCGGTGACGGACAAAGCGGCGGTTGCGCAGACAACGGAGTAGAGCCATGCACAAGGTGGTGTGGTTGACGGATCCGCATCTCATCGAGCCCGATTCCGTGTCCCAAGCACCAAGCGAGGCTTGGCAGCGCTTCAGGCGCTGCCTGGACGAGATCCAGCGCGAGCACATGGATGCGGAGCTGCTCGTGCTTACGGGGGATCTCGTCCACCTGAACAACCCTGGGGCTTATGCGCTGCTGCGCGAAGAGTTGGAGCGGCTACCCATGCCTTACCGGCTGCTGGTGGGCAACCATGACGATCGCGCCGCGCTGCATGCGGGCTTTCCCGATATTCCCATGGCCGGAGGCTTTGTTCAGGGAAGCGACGATATCGGTGAAGCGCGCCTGATCTACCTCGATACCCAGGCCAGTGAGGGGCACCATGGTGAACTCTGCCCCTTCCGGCTCGACTGGCTGGCAGCGCAGATGGAGGAAGCATCGAGGCGTCCTGTATTGCTCTTTCTGCACCACCCACCAATAGAAATCGGCGTGCGCGCACTCGACAGACTCAGGCTGTTGGAAAGCGAAGGACTGAGTGATCTGCTGCAATTACGACGTGCCCCGACGCACCTCTTCTGTGGGCATGTGCACCGGAACGTATCAGGCCGATGGAGTGGCCACTCCTTTGCGACGCTGAAGAGTACCACTACGCAGTTTGCTTTCGATATGCAGGCGAGTCGCCTGATACGTTGTGATGAAGATCCTGGATATGGAGTCTTACTGTTCGACGATGACAAGGTGGTCGTCAATTACGTGGATATTTCCCCCGGCCGCTGATGTTGAGGTAAGCGCTGCAAGACCGGGGCGATTTCACTCCGGTCTTCGGGCGTCATTCGATGGCTGTCATTTGCAATACAATATGCTGTGCTTACGCAGGGCGAACCTCGAAGACCCCCTCCACCTCAACGGCCAGGTCATACGGCAACGCGCTGACACCTACCGCCAGGCGCGTGTGGCGCCCTTTTTCGCCAAACGCCTCGAGGAAGAGATCGGATGCCCCGTTCATGACCTGGGATTGACCGTGAAAATCGGGCGTGGAATTGACATAACCGGCCAGCCGGACCGTGCTGACCAGACGCTTCAGATCGCCATCGAGTGCGGCGTTGAGCTGGGCGATCAGGTTCAGGCCGCACAAGCGGGCGGCTTGCTGACCCTGTTCGAGACCGTAGGCGTCGCCGAGCTTGCCGGCAAAGCGCCGCTCACCGTTCCACTGGCACAGCTGGCCAGTTACGAAAAGCAAATTACCCGTCAGGTGATAGGGCACATAGCTGGCTCCCGGCATGCTCGGTGCGGGCAGCTCGATACCCAGGGTTTTCATTCTGGCTTCGATGGTTTCAGACACTGCGCTCTCCCGTCATTTCTTGATATTGTTTTGACCCGCTTGAAGTCAGTCATTGTGCGTGATTTTGGTAAGCAAGGGCCATTTACTGTCAGTACAAGGCTCTATCAAAGTTGATGGCCAGTCGCAGCTGGTCCTTGTGCTGAATGCCGTTCTCGTAGATTGGCTCGTCGTAGTGGGTGAGGAAGTAGTCCCGCTCCACGGCGATGACCCGGAACCCCGCGCGCTGGTAGAAGGTGAGCTGATAACCGAAGGTGCCGGTGCCCAGTTCCAGGCGTCGTGCACCCCGCTCTCGGGTGCTGTTAACGGCATGCTCCAGCAGCTTCGCCCCAATGCCTTTCCCTTGGTGCGCCGGGGCGACTGCGATGTTCATCAGTTCATGAACGCCGCCACCCATGGACTGGATGGCGTAAGCCCCGACCGTTTCATTGCCGATTGTCGCGACGTAGCAGCTCGAGTTCTCGAGATAGCGACGGATGTTGTCTGCTGAAGGGTCTGCTTCCAGCAGAAGATCGAGAGGGGCATTGGCGCTGGGTACGAGCTTGATCAGCATGTCGGTATCCTTTTTTCGACAAAGCGCTATGCAGTCGAGGCTACAGGAAGGGACCGGGGCGCCATACGCCCCGGTGATTGCTCAAGGATAGACATCACGCCGGTTGCGTCAGGCGTGGTGTTTCCAACTCAAGATGCAGATTCTCCACCAACCGGTCAATACGCGACAAGGCGCTTGCGGTCGAGGCGGCCAGTACGTCACCGCCTTCCTCCTGATGCTCGATGGCGATGCTGTGAAAGCCAGCGATGCCGATGAACTGCAGCGCGGTGCGTGCGCCAGGCTCCATATGGTTGAGTGCGGCCAGGCGGCCCCCCGGGTCGAAGCCGTGGTCGCCACGGGAGGAGAGCAGCACCGCGTGGCGCGACCGGTCGGCCAGCAGCGGCAGGTAATTCTCAAGCGGCAGATGGGGGTGAGGACCATATTTCGGGTCGTAGTCGACGGTGCGACCCAGGCGAACAATGTTGTCGATCCAGGCCTTGAACGCTGCCGGCGGGCCGAAATTGTACATCGGTACGCCGAGCACCAGGATGTCGGCCCTTATGACCTCATTCGCCAGGGCATCGCTCTCGGTGAGCAGTTCTCTCATCGGTTCGGTTTGCTGCTCAATGGGCGTGAAGGCGGCTTCGATCCATTCGACGCTGGTTAGTTGCGGCGGATTGGCGCCGATATCGCGATAAACGATCTCGGCATCCGGCTCCAGAGTGCGCCAGCGGGAAATGAAGTGGTGGGTCAGTCGGCGGGTATGCGAGCCGTGGTTGTGGGTGCCGGCGCGGCCGGGGCGCGGGCTGGCATCGAGGTGAAGTAGACGTGTCATGGGATTTCTCCTTTGTTGGGTGTAAGATCTTTTTGAGTGAATCTGTTTCAGCTGTGTTTGGAAGCTTGTGCCAAGCATTGATGGACGACAAACGACAATTCTTTTTCGATATTGGAAAATAAAACTCAGCCATGACGCCGCGTCGATTGCCTTCTCTCTCTGCCCTGCGCGCCTTCGAGGCGGCGGCGCGTCACCTCAGCGCCAAGCGCGCCGCCGAGGAGCTTTCGGTCACGCCGACGGCGATCAGCCATCAGATACGCCAGCTCGAGGAGAGCCTGGGGGTGGCCCTGTTCGTGCGGCGGCCGCGGCAGCTGGTGCTGACGGCCCAGGGCCAGTCGCTGCTCACCGTGCTGAGCGGCTCCTTCGATGCCATCGCCGAGACGGTGGCCAAGCTGCGACGTCCGCCGGCGCGACAGGCGGTAACGCTTTCCACCACACCGGCCGTTGCCGCACGCTGGCTGCTACCCTGGGTCTGCCTGCTGCGCGATGCCCACCCGCAAATCGACCTGAGCATTCAGGTTTCCCACCAAGCGGTTGCTCTGGACGGGGTCGTTGCCGACATGGCGATTCGCTATGGCGAGGGCCCCTGGCCCGGGCTGGCCGCGGAGAAGCTGTTCGACAATGTCTTCGTGCCCGTCTGCAGCCCCATGCTGAAACTGCGTGAACCGGCCGAACTGGTGCATCACACGCTGCTCCACTTCTCTTCGCCCGCACCGTTGGACTGGGCGGCCTGGCAGCGCCAGGTCCAGGTCCCGGGACTCGACGTCAGCGCCGGGCTGATGTTCTCCGACGAAACCCACGGCATCACCGCCGCACTGGATGGCCAGGGCATAGCCCTGATGAGCCGATACCTGGTCGAGGAGGAGCTGCGTCAGGGGCGCCTGGTACAGCCATTCGGCCCCGAGATACAGGCCGCCCCCTTCCAGCTCGTCTACCCGCCCGAGCGGCTCGAGGAGTCGGCCATCGCCGCCGTGCGCGACTGGATCATGGGGTTATTGGACTCACCGTCCAGAGAGAACGCCTGCCGCTCTATCGTCGAGCGCCAGTCATGACGTCAGCCGCGCCAGCTTGTCGGGGTTGCGCACGATGAAGATGTCGCTCGCCTGCCCTGAGCGGTCGTAGCCGAAGGTCACCGTCGCGACGACATTTCCCTCTCTGCGCATCACGAAGCCGCAGCCCCCGTTGATATCGGCTTCACGCCATTCATAGTTGTCCCAGTACTGGCTCAACCGGCTGGCCAGGAAGTCGAGTACAGTCGACTTGCCGTGCAGCGGCTCGAGCAGGGTGGGCACCTTGCCGCCGCCGTCGGCACTCAGGCGAACCTCGGCCGAGAGCAGGTTCGCGAGCCGTGCCGTGGCGCCTTCGGTGATGGCGAGCCTGAACGCTTCCAGCAGAGCCTGCTGGCGTTCCCGCGGTGGGGTGTGCCGTTCCTCGGCGGTTTGGAGGTTGCTTCGTGCCCGGGACACCAGCTTGCGGCAGGCCGGCTCCTTGAGCTCGAGCATGGCGGCGATCTCTGCGTAGGACGTGTCGAAGATCTCGTGCAGCAGATAGGCCGCTCGCTCCTTGGGCGACAGGCGTTCCAGCAGCAGCAGGAAGGCGGTGGAGAGCGAGTCTGCCAGCTGCATGCTGCGTTCCGCATCGGAGACGACGGTGGTCGGGATGGGCTCGGGCAGCCAGGCGCCGACGTACTCGACCCGAGCCCGGTGGGCGTTGCCCAGCAGATCGAGGCAGCGTCGCGTGCAGGCTGTGGTCAGCCAGGCGTGGGGCGTATCGATAGCCTCATGATCCGCTGCCTGCCACTTGAGAAAGGTGTCCTGTACCGCATCCTCGGCGTCGGCGCGCGAACCGAGGATGCGATAGGCCAGCCCCAACAGCATGGGGCGAGCCTCTTCGAAGCGAAGCAAGTCGGCAGAAGACATCAGGCTGTCTCGGTTACCGGAGCCGCCATGCTCTTGGCCCAGGCCACCGTGGCGGCATGGATCACGGGCGGGTGGGCAAGCAAGGGCGACACCGCGGCGATATAGGCGTCGTAGGCCGGCCCCTGCATGAAGGCCTGCGGATCCGCGCCGTCGGCATAGCGCTGGAAGACGCGGATCGTATCGGGGTCGCTGTCATCGTAGCAGTAGAAGTAGGCGTCGTGGACCTGACGCGACTCGATACTGGGCGCCAGGTGGGTCTCCCAGGCGCGGCGTACCTCGTCGCGCTTGCCAGGCAATGCCTTGTGGATGATGAAGAGAGTGCTCTGGCTCATGTGTGGCTCCTGGATCGTTGGGGTGAAAATCGATGAAGGCCGAGCGGCCGTCACTGTCATGACGATTCAGGAGGGCGCCATGTGACATGGGTGGTTCCCAAGAGCAGGGTCAACGAATCGTTTCATCTTGCTCCGGATGAAGAGGCAACAAGTGGCCACACTCTCTGTGCAGCCCGATGTCACGCAGCATTCGCGCGTCGCACTCTCTCAATTCGGCATGGTCCCGATAGCTGGCAATCCTTCCGTAGCCTCGCTTCCGCCATGTGGTGATCTTGCGCAGATCCATTTAGTCATCTCCCGAAAGTGGTATCTGCCAATTTCCCGCTCCGATTCAACGGGTACATTTCGTTTGTTGCTGTTAAATATGCTCGCGGGCTTCCGCTTAGGCCCCTTTCAAGTGCACCGCGGGCGATATATCCAATACCTTTGGCTGCAACAGTGGACTCAGTTTAGCCGTTCTGGTTGTGAGTATTCTTCCGGCAAGCTGTGCCCATAAAAGCTGGCTCCTTCCGCCGATCTGCGAACATCGAAATGCCGAGTGCAACAATTGCCAGAAACGCGGCGACAAGACTAACGTATTGAGGACCTATCCACCCGATCCCGATAGCGCCGACCATTCCCGACATGGCAATGGCAAGATAAAGGACTGCTTGGTTTAGCGAGATCAGTACCGCGGCAGCATCGGGCCGGAGGGACATAAGACGATGCTGCTGTGGCGTAGTGATAGCGAAGGCTGCCACCGCATAGAAGGCGATAATTGCCACGGCGCTACCGAAGTGGGCGGTCGTCCACGGCAGGACAACGGCGCTGACCGCCAACCATACCAGTGCAATTGCAACGACTCTTGCGCCGCCGATCCTGTCGGCCAGAAGTCCGGCACCAAAATTTCCGGCGGCACCGATCACACCCAGTGTGACCATAAGCGCTGCCAATGCCACACTGCTTCCCGCCGTCGCCGGCGCAAAGATGATGCCGACATAGGTATAGGGGATAAAAACGGCCGTGAAACCAACTAAAGTAGTTGCCATAATCGCCAGCACCCGTTGGTCTGCCAGGGGGCGCAGGCGTTGCGACAGTGTACCCGGCGCTTCAACCGCCACGTGCCTCGGCACTAGGGCGAGCACGCCAAGAAGACCGGGAATGGCCAGTGCAGCCGTAAACCACATCGTCATGCGCCAACCGGCTATCCCACCCAACGCGGTGCCAAGTGGCGCACCAACCGCAACAGCTGCGGTAAAGCCAGTAACGACAATGGCAATGGCGCGCCCCTGAAAGTCCTTCCGCACCAGGGCGGCCGCCGTCACCGAGGCATTGGGAATAAATAGCCCCACCCCGGCCGCGGCAACGGCTTGTGCCAAAAGCACATTCAGGTAAGTCGGCGCCAGCGCCGTGCCGACTGCGCCCGCAAGATAGGTCGCGATGGCTGTAATTAGCACTGTGCGACGCTTCCAGGATGCGGTAAGCGTGGTTAGCACCGGGGCAGCGATAGCGCAGATGATCGCAAAGACTGTGACAATCTGACCGGCCTGCATGGCCGAGATTTTAAACGCTACCATCAATAACGGCAGCATGCCGGCAAGGACAAACTCGCCCGTACCGACCGCGAAGACGCCCAGTGCCAGCACCGCGACGCGCCCCAGATCGGACGATTCATCGCCCGCCTGCATTCTCGAGGCTATTTTTTTAGCCATAATAACTCCTTGCGCCCACTACCGGCGCAAACCGGTAGGCGTGAGATAACACGGGTATTAGCAGTAAAAATACACTGAGGATAAGATGAAATCTGCCGTTCCGGAGGGTTTAACGTGTCATTGGTCACCGCCAATGAGAACTCAATCAGAATCGGGAGATGCCCTTCCTGATTAAAACAGTAAAAACATGAGTGCCGCATGCTTGGCATAAGCCTGGTTCAGCTATGCTCGATCTGAGTTTTTCGTCTTGACCATAGCGCGGTTCATTCAATGTCGCCACGATAAACGACATGTATTTTGTTTCCGTCCAAATCGCGAAAATAGGCTCCGTAATAACCGACGCCATAGTGTATACGTTCACCAGGCGCGCCTTCATCCTTGGCTCCCGCCATCAGCGCGACTTTATACGCTGCATCTACAATTTCCCGCGAAGACGCAGAGAATGCCACCATATTGCCATTGCCGGGGGTGGCGGTTTTTCCATCAAAAGGAATATAAGCGTAAAAACGAGGCAGAGACTTTCCTGCAGGAACCCAGCATGCAGAAGCTGGTCCGCCGTCTGGGGAAACCGGTCGACGCTCAAATCCTAGCTCACCAAAAACCGAATCGTAGAAGTCAGTGGCTTGCTCTAGATCCGAGCAGCCAAATGTTACGTGGCTGTACATATATTTAACCCTCCTGATAATAATTTTTCGGCTATTCAGAAACCATGTTCGCCGTGGCTGAATTTACTTGAAATTATACTTTGCCTTTCATCCGTCGACGAGTTTTAGCCCCGCCACACCAGTAACGATCAAGGCAAGACACAGTAATCGAAGCGGGTTTTGGCTCTCTCCGAGTGACGCGATGCCCAAGAGAGCCACACCGACCGTTCCGATTCCCACCCATATTGCATAGGCCGTGCCGATAGGTAGGCTTTTGAGGGCGAGGGATAGCATGAAGAAGCTGGCGCCTGCAGCGAGGATGGCTATCAGGCTCGGCCATATCCTGGAGAATCCCTGGCTTGCGTTGAGTGACATGGCCCATACGATCTCCAAAATGCTTGCCCCCAGCAACAGTATCCATGGCATGAATGCCTGACTCCTCTCATCTTGGTCGCGACATGTGAGCATGGCGGGACCGCGAGCAATGAACAATATTACTCATGGCGATCAAGCGGCGTAGCCACCATCAACGCAGATAGCCGTACCTGTCGTATTGTGTCCGCTCTCACCGGCCAGGTAAGCGACAGCGGCTGCGATATCTTTGCCTCGCCCATATTGCCCGAGCGCAGTCCAGGCCTTTTCTTCCTCGGCACCGGGAGCATCAGCCGGGTTCATGTCGGTATCCGTCGGCCCAGGATGTACGATGTTTACCGTAATTCCGAGTGGCCCCAAGTCGCGAGCCAGTCCTTTCGTTAAACCGGTCAAAGCTGATTTGCTCATTGCGTAAAGGCTGATGCCGGGAACTGGTACTCGCTCGACAAAGCAACTGCCGATGCTAATGATGCGCCCACCTGCTTCCATGTGGGGAATGGCGGCTTGTGCTGATACGAACGCGGCCCGCGTATGTACAGCCAAGGTTCGATCGATGTCTTCGATTGTGAAGCTTTCTGGCTTTCCATAAGGGAAGACGCCCGCATTATTGACCACGATATCAAGTCGGCCGAAGGTATTTGCCGTTTCATTAATTGCGCTTATGAGGGCATTCGGATCGGCGCTGTCGCTCTGGATTGCTATCGCCCGGCCGCCATTGCGCTTTACTTCATCTACCAGAGCTTGGGCACTTTCTGAATTTTCCCGGTAGGTGAAGGCGATGGCTGCGCCGTCCTCTACCAGTTGCTTGACGATGGCCGCGCCGATACCTCGGCTACCACCAGTGACGAAGGCGACTTTATCCCGTAGAGCTTGCATCGCATGACTCCTTATTTATACCGGAAGGTAAAAAAAGGGTATTTGCCACCTGGAGCTTTATCAATTACTTTGTTTCCTGATCGGTACAAAAAGGGAGGAGCCACATGTCGATACGAGGCAGGCCTCGAACATTCGATCCCGACCTTGCGCTAAGGAATGCCATGAATCTCTTCTGGGAACGCGGGTACGAAGGGGCCACGCTTGCCGACCTCGCTGCTGTGATGGGTATCAACAAACCCAGCCTCTACGCTGCATTCGACTCCAAGGAGTCGCTGTTTCGCCAAGCCGTATCGCTCTACGACAAGAGCGAAGGCAGGGAAATCGAGGAGGCGTTGCATGCCGAGCCCAAAGTACGAGACGCCATCGCTAAGTTCCTGCAGCTCAACGTGGAGTCCTATACCGATCCAGACAATCCAAGCGGCTGCATGATCGTGCTGGCGGCGTTGATTGGCTCACCTGAGAACGCCAGTACTCGCGAATATCTCGCGGTACAACGGGCAGAAACTCGCAACGTGCTTCGTCAGCGTTTGGAGCGTGCAGTGGCGGAAGGCGAACTGGCCGAGGAAACCGACTGCAGCGTCATCGCAGCATTCTACACTACTGTATTGCAGGGACTCTCGATTCAAGCGCGGGATGGTGCAAGCCTTGCGCAACTTGAGGACATCATCAAGGCGGCAATGGCAGGCTGGGAATCATTGACCTCCAAACCGACAGTGTATTACGAGGCGCAGCGCACCGGGACGACCTGAGCCGGCATCGTATCGGTGTGGGCAGTGGCTCTAGCATTAGAGGGCTTTCTCCCCGCTCGCCTAGAAAAGGCTCATATCGGTGGCGCTGGATGGCCATCAATGCCCTCAGAACGTGCTACTTGTAGACTTCGCGTCATTGTCGTTGCCCAGGTATCCAACCGGGAAGGGCGCCGCCCGGCGACCAAAACCCCGCTTGGGTCGATCTCATGGCCGGGCGGCTAGTGCCGAGATGGCGAGGCGCTAGGCGGCGGCCTGCTCCTCTTTCTCATAGTTGATCATCCAGGCAACGCCGAATCGGTCCACCAACATGCCGAAGCGGTGCGCCCAGAAGGTCTCCTCTAGCGGCATCTGCACGGTGCCGTTGTCGGCCAGCGCATTGAAGAGGCGTTCGGCCTCTTCTATCGAGTCGACGCCGATCGCAATGCTCGCACCCTTGATGCCTTCGTAGGGCGCAGGGCTGCAGGGGGAGTTGTCCGATGCCATCAACAACTGGTCACCGATACGCAGCCGGGCGTGCATGACCAGGTTGCGGGCTTCCGGAGGAATTTCCATCCCTTCGCTGGCGGGCATTTCGCCGTAAGTTGCCATGGCTTCGAGCTTGGCGTCGAAGCAGCGCTGGTAGAACTCGAAGGCTTCGCGGCAGTTATCGTTGAACATCAGGTAGGTGGAAAGCTGCATGGGTGGGTCTCCAGGGGTTGTTGTAGGTGCTACTTCCCTTCATCGATTCACCGTAGTCGATTTCGACTCGATCGCTCATTTTCTTTCTGCCAACCGCTGGAGGCGCGCGGCCTGCTCCGAGAGAGCGTCGCGTAGCCCTGGTGGGGCAAGAATCTCGAAGTCGAAGGGCTGGTGGGCCAACTGGCGGGCAAACCAGGCCAGGCTATCGGTGCGTGCGTGCAGCATCACGGCGTTTCCATCGGGCGTGAATACACCGATATTGCGGCCCAGCTCCGCAACGATATTGGCGAGCTCAGTATGAAAGCGCACGCTGACGGCGGTGGCGCGGGGCAGGCTGGCGATGCTGCGGGCCAGATGCTCGGCCGGGTCGAAGTCGTCCGGCCTGTCGAAGCTGGCCTCGAGCGGTGTGGCCTCGGCGATGCGGTCCAGGCGGAAGCTGCGCAGGTCGCGACGCAGATGGCACCAGCCGCTGACGTACCAGCGCCCGCCGCGGAAGACCAGGCCGTAGGGGTTGAGCACGCGCTGAGTCAGCTGCTCTCGGTCATCTTGATAGTCGAGCCGGACCCGCTGGCGTGCCTGGGTGGTGGTGGCGAACAATAGCAGCAGGCGCTCGTCGCCCGGCGCCCTGGCCGAGGGCAATTCCAGCCGGGCGCTCTCGCTTAGCGCCTGCGCCTGTTGCTTCAACTTGGCGGGCATGACCCGCTCCAGCTTGGCCCGCGCGGTTTCCAGTGCCGGAGCGGTCTCGGCAATGCCCAGCCCCTGGGCCGCGAGCAGCCCCAGCGAGACGGCCAGTGCCTCTTCGCTGGTCAGCATCAGCGGCGGCAGCTTGAAGCCCGGCATCAGGCGATAGCCGCCATGCCTCCCCCGCTCGGTGGTGACGGGGATGCCGAGTTCTTCCAGGGCCTGGATGTAGCGCCGCAGCGTACGGCGGTCGACGTCCAACCGCTCGGCCAGCTCCCGGCCGCTCATGTGGCGATGGGTCTGCAGCAGCTCGAGGAGTGTCATCACGCGAATGGTGGGACTGGCCACGCTGAATTTCCTCGTCGTAAATAGGGCGTTATTTGCCCTATTTAGCCATTACCTTGCTGACAAGGCCAGGCGCAGAGAGCGCTGGCTTTTCCAACTCAGCAAGGAGCAAGACAATGGAACCCGTTCTCTTCTATGGCGTACCGCAAGGCTGTTCGTTCGGCGCTATCGTGGCACTCGAGTGGCAGGGCCATCCCTACCGGCTATGCCGCATCGAGATGATGGAGCAGCCCTGGGACCCGCTCTATGCCAAGGTCAATCCGTTGTTCCAGACCCCGGCGCTGCTGCTGAAGGACGGCGAGCCTCTGACCGAGAGCCTGGCGATCCTGCAGCACCTGGCTGCGCGAGATCTCAGCACACGGCTGGGCTTCGAGCAGGGCAGTCGGGAGTTCGATCGTCTGAACCAGATGCTGGCCTATCTCAACACCGATTTCTTCTCGGCCTTCAATCCGCTGTGGTGGCTGTACGAAACCCAAGGGTTGAACGGTGTGGAGCAGGAAGTGCTGCGCCGGCTGGGGCGTGAGAAGGTCGCCGAAGGCTGTGCCTATCTCGACGGCTTGTTGGCGAAGCGCGAGTGGCTGCTGGGCGATGAGCGCAGCATGGCGGATGCCTACTTCATTGGCATCGCACGCTGGGCCGAGTACCACCGGCTATTTGATCTCGGGAGTGACTATCCGAACCTGGCCCGGCATCTGGCAAGACTCAGGAGTGACCCGGCCGTGCAGTTCGCCGAGGCCATTGAGCGCGGCGAGCAGCCGAAGGGGCAGGGGCACTTCAAGGGGCATGTCACCCTGAAAGAGCTCCAACCGCGCCTGGCCGCCGAAGCACTCTCTGCCTGAGTATTGCCACGGGCTGGCTAGAGCCAAGGCAGTCGAGCGCCGCCGGGCACGCTATGATCAGGCCATGCCCTGGCGGCGACTCGACACCAAGGAGAACCGGCATGTACCTATCGGCGCAGGATATCGAAGCCCTCGAGGGCGTGAGGAAGGTGCATCTCCTCAACGCCGAGGCAGTGCGCATCAACAAGTCGCTGGGGGATGCCGTGGGCATGACCCAGCTCGGGGTCCACCACATCAGCGTACCACCCGGCCATTTCTCGACCGAGTACCACTGCCATCGCTATGAAGAGGAGGCCATCTACGTATTGTCGGGACATGGCGTGGTCACCTTGGGCGAGCGGAAACAGCCGATCGGCCCCGGCGACTTCATCGGCTGCCCCATCAACGACGTAGCCCACGAGATGTACAACGACGGCGACGAGCCACTGGTATGCCTGGTGGTCGGGCAGCGGCTGGCCCAGGACGTTTGCGACTACCCGCGACAGGGCAAGCGGCTGTATCGCAACAGTGGCGAATGGAACCTGGTCGATCACGATGCCATCGAGCATGTACCCCGGTAGCCGCGTGGCTCAGATATTCAAAGCTTCCCGGTAAGTAAGGGCTTACCGGGGCGCTATTCGATTCGTAGCAGAATTGACCTTTGCGTTCGTCGTGCTATGTTCGTCAGGTCTGGCAACCGCAATGAGACTGCTCTGACATGACCTTGTCGATGCGCACTTCGCTTTCCGCACCGATGACCGTTCTGGCCATGGCGGTGGTGCGTGCGGCATCGCCACCTCCCGTTCCACCTGTCGCTCCGCCGCTCGGCGTTTCGCCGCCAGCGGGGCTCGACATGGCCGGCGTTTCACCGCCGCCCATGTGCACTCTGGGCTGACCTCGAGCCCACCAAGCTGCCTCAGCTTTCCATCGTTCGGCATTGGTTCCAGTGCCGGCTGAGGCCTGTGCGTCTCTGAGCTTTGTTCGAAAAGTCATCGAGCGATGGTCAGACAAGGCAAAAATCGGCGAAAAGACGGAGTTTACGCGGTGTAAATGAGTACTTTGAGCCGAGTTTTAACGCCGTATGACCGAGCGCAGACAGTTTTCAGACGAAGCGTAGACAGGTGAATTTCATCATGACAACTCCTTCCGTTGCCTGGGCCGCTCATGCGTCCACGGCGCTCTTCGTGCTGCTGTGGTGCAGTGGCGCCATCTTCACCAAATGGGGGCTGGAGCATGCCCCGGCCTTTGCGTTTTTGCTGCTTCGCTTTGCCCTGGCGCTGACCGTTCTGATGGCCATCGGGCTTTACCGACGACGTTGGCTACCCGCGCCCGGCACACGCCTGCGCGTCGCCGGCACCGGCCTGCTGCTAATAGGTGCCTATTCGATCTGCTATTTCCTGGCCATGGAGCAAGGCATCACACCCGGGGTGTTGGCGACCTTGCTGGGCATACAGCCGATTCTCACCCTGATGCTGCTGGAGCGGCGCTTTGCGCCGATGAGAATGGCGGGGCTCTGCGTGGCGCTGATAGGGTTGGTACTGGTGGTCTATCAGAGCGTCGTCCTGGTGCGCTTTTCCCTGGCAGGGGTGGGCTTCGCCCTGGGCGCGCTGGGGTGCATGACGGTGGGCGCCATCATGCAGAAGCGCATCCGGCAGTCGCCCGCTGAGGTCCTGCCGTTGCAGTACGTGGCCAGCCTGCTGCTGTGCCTGCCTTTCGCCGCGGTTCAGCCGGTGGTATTCGAGCCCACTTGGGAATTCCTGATCCCGCTGCTCTGGCTGGCTTTGGTCATCTCGGTAGTGGCGCAGCTGCTGCTTTATCGATTGATACAGGCCGGCAATCTGGTCAACGTCACCAGCCTGTTCTATCTGGTGCCGGCGGCCACCGCTGTGATGGACTATCTGTTCCTGGGCAACGCGATGCCCATGCTCAGCCTGGCGGGGATGGCGCTTATCCTGCTGGGCCTGGCACTGGTCTTCCGTCAGCCGGCAATGGCATCTCGGCAATAGGATAGGGCAACGGGTACCCGTTGGCCGCGAGTGCTCACGGGGTTTCGTGGTGCTCGCGGCTGTCGGCAGGCGCCTGTTCGCGCTCATGCATGCCGTAGTCGCGCAGCACCGTGGCCACGCGCAGACGATAGTCTTCAAAGACCGCTTCGCGGCCTTGGGTTTGGGCCGTGCGATGACGCTCGAGCTGGCGCCACTGGGCCACGGCTTCCTCATCGCGCCAGAAGGAGAGTGAGAGCACCTTGCCCGGTTGGGTGAGGCTCTCGAAGCGCTCGATGGAAATGAAACCGTCGATCTCATCGAGCAACGGACGCAGGCTGGCGGCGATATCGAGGTATTGGTCGCGGCGGCCGGACTTGGGAATGACTTCAAATATGACGGCGATCATGTGAACTCCTGATTCAGACAGTTTGAGGCATCTGGAAGCTGCAACGGCTTCACTCTTTGGGGGTGAAACGTTCCGGGTTGATCGGCACCAGCTTACCGCGTTCCCAGCGCAAGCCGATGTCCCTGAGAATGCGTGGGTCGCAGTCGCGCAGCAGGGCATCGCGCTGTCGATTGGCGTAGTAGTTGCGTACGGCGAGAAGCAGGCGGCGGGTAGTACGTAGTGGGTAAGGGCCGTGATGTGTGACGGCCGTCAGTGGATTGTCTGGCGTAGTCATGAGTGGTTCCGGGCCGTTGTATGGTCGCTCAATTGTGTTCCGTTGACCTATGCTTGTCAGACATAAACAGTTAGGTGGAGAGCTAACGATGGATGAGCCGGACCTGCCACGCCTCGCCCGTACCATTGGCGAGCCGACCCGGATGGGCATGTTGGCGCTGCTGATGGAGGGACGAGCACTGACCGCCAAGGAGCTTGCCTACGGCTGTGGTGTGCAGCCGGGCACAGCGACGGAGCATCTCAAGCGCTTGCAGCATGACGGGCTGATTGAGTCGACGGCACAAGGGCGGCACAAGTACTACCGGTTGGCGACAGCCGAGGTGGCGCATGCCGTCGAGGCGTTGATGGTAGTGGCCAAACCGATGAAGGTGGCGTCGCCGTCTAGACGACCGGCGGGGGCCATAAGCGCCGCGCGGTTCTGCTATGACCACCTGGCAGGGGAGCTGGGAACGCGAATGACGGCGGTACTGCTCGAGAGGGAGTTCTTGGTGGCAGATGGCGAAGCCATGAACGTGACGGAGCGGGGCGAGGCCTGGTTCTCGGACTTCGGCATCGATATCGCTTCCCTGCGCAAGCGCCGCCGGCGTTTCGCCTATCCCTGCCTCGACTGGAGCGAACGGCGCGATCATCTCGGCGGGGCGCTGGGCGCCGCTCTGGCCGAGCGCCTGCTGGAACTCGGCTGGATCAGCCGGCAGAAGCACTCGCGGGTGGTGAGTATCAGCGAGCAGGGTCATCTAGCACTGGTGCGTGAGTTCGGACTCGTACTTGAACCCCTCAATACCGCAGTTGAGGAGGTGATTGGCGCTGCCCGGTAAGTAAGTGCTTACCGGGGCGCCATTCCCTGGCAATCAGGTTCGGCAGATGGAGACCCCGCCATCGGCCAGCATCGCCGTGCCGGTGACGAAGCTGGCATCGTCGCAAGCCAGATAGAGCGCCGCTCGGGCGATCTCTTCTGGCGTAGCCATACGCTTGAGCGCGTGCAGGTTCTCGACAAACGCCAGGACTTCCGGTCCGGCGTCGGGGGCGTTGGTGATGCTGGCCGGCGTGTCGGTGCCTCCCGGCAGCAGCGCGTTGACCCGAATGCCGTTGGGCCCCAGCTCCGCAGCCAGGCACTTCATCAGGCCCAGGATGCCGGCCTTGCTGGCGCCGTAGGCCGCCATGCCGGGCATGCCGACGGTATAGCCGACGAAGCTCGAAGTGAACAGCAGGCTTCCGCCGCCTCGCTGCAGCAGCGCCGGGATCTGGTACTTGGCACCCAGAAAGGCGCCGTTCAGGTTGGTATGCATGACGTCGTGCCAATCACTCGACTTCATGTCCTGCAGCGGCCCCATCGGCCCGATGATGCCAGCGTTGTTGAAGGCGATATCGAGCCCTCCGAAGCGCTCCAGGGCGGTAGCGACAAGGCGCTGGGCCAAGTGCGCGTCGCATACGTCCCCGGCGACGGCAACGGCGCTACCGCCGTCGCGAGCGATGGTTTCGACCAGAGCATCGAGCTTGTCCTGGCGGCGTGCGCTCACGATCACGCTGGCGCCTTCGCTGGCGAACAACCGGGCGGCGGCATGACCGATTCCTGAGCTGGCCCCGGTGACGATGGCGATCTTTCCGGCAAGTCGGTTCATAGCGGTATTCTCCATGGGTGGTAGGTATGGGTTACTGGCGATCCCATGCTTACCTTGCCGGCCTCGGGGCAAGCCCTCACTCCGCTTCTTGCCGTCAAAAATATGGCGGTTCGATGATGCTATGCTGCGAATGTTGCGAAATACTGTGAAGAGACGGGCTTACTTTGAAAGCAAGGGACGGAGTGTGTCAGGCGGGCTCGGGACTCATCCTGAATTCACGGAGAACGCCCAACCCACAGCGGAGGCCCGCCATGAACGAGACATCCACCCATTCACTTGCCACCTTCGATTCCGATGAGGCGAAGTGGGCAGCGGTACTGGCCCGCGACGCCGCGGCGGAAGACGCCTTCGTCTATGCGGTGCGTACCACCGGGGTCTATTGCCGCCCGACGTGCCCATCGCGTCGGCCGCGCCGCGAGAACGCCGAGTTCCATGCCGATGCGGCCACGGCCGAGCGGGCCGGCTACCGGCCGTGCCAGCGCTGCCGCCCCAAGGAGCTACCGTTGGCCCAGCGACATGCTCAAAGCGTTGCCAGGGCCTGCCGTCTCATCGAAACATCCGACGAGCTCCCTTCACTCGACGAATTGGCACAAGTCGCCGGGCTGAGCCGCTTCCACTTTCATCGCGTCTTCAAGTCGGTCACGGGGCTTACGCCCAAGGCGTATGCGGTCGCCTGCCGGGCGGAACGTGCTCGCCAGGCGCTGGGGCAGCGAGAAACCGTCACCGAGGCGATCTATGAGGCAGGCTTCAATTCCAGCGGGCGCTTCTATGCCGGTTCCAATCGCATGCTCGGCATGACGCCGAAACGTTACCGCTCGGGAGGAAAGGGCATGGAGATTCGCTTCGCTCTGGGGGAATGCTCGCTGGGCAACATTCTAGTCGCGACCAGCGAAAAAGGCATTTGCGCCATTTCCTTGGGCAGCGACCCGGAGCAATTGTTGCAGGAGTTCCAGGATCGATTCGCCAATGCCAACCTGGTCCCGGGGGGAAAGGACTTCGACGCCTGGGTGGCCAAGGTGGTGGGCTTCGTCGAGGCGCCTGGCGTCGGGCTGTCGCTGCCGCTGGACGTTCGCGGTACCGCCTTCCAGCAGCGGGTCTGGCAGGCGCTGACCGAGATTCCCGTGGGCACCACGATCAGCTATGCGGAGTTGGCGCAGCGGATCGGTTCCCCCAAGTCGGTACGTGCCGTGGCCAGGGCCTGCGCCTCCAATACCATTGCGCTTGCCATACCCTGCCACCGGGTTGTGCGTAGCGACGGGGCGCTCTCGGGTTACCGGTGGGGCGTAGAGCGAAAGCGGGCGCTGCTCGAGCGTGAAGCGACACGGCGAGATGTGGCGGTGGTGGAGAACGAGCATGGGTGAACGATATGAGGTAGCGCTTCACTCTGTAGCGGTACCGAGCGGGTTCATCGTTTCTTCCAGGGCTTCGGTGATTCCCGCTTGCGGGGTGCGCTCGAGAAAGGTCGACAGCACTACATAGCTGCGCGTGGCCTTGACGCTCGGCAGGGCATAGAGCCGGGCGAGCAGTCCTTCCAAGGCGCGGCTGCTGGCGCAGCGCACCTTGAGCAGCATGCAGGTGTCGCCGGCCACGGAGTGGATCTCCTCGACTTCGGGCAGCGCCGAGAGTGCCAGCAGTTCCTGGGTCTTGCCCCAACCGGTGGAATCGACATGCACGAAGGCGAGGAAGGGCTTGCCGGTGGCAGGGCCGTCCAGCATCGCCACCGTGCCACGTATACGCCCCGAGGCACGCAGCCGTTTCACCCGTTCATGCACGGCCGGTGCCGAGAGCCCGGCGCGATTACCCAGCTCGGCATAGCTGAGCCCGGCATCCACGGCCAGCTCGCCTAATATTTTTCGGTCGAAGGCATCCAGGGGGCGTGCCTCCTGGCCCTTGTCCCGAACGGTTTCTGTTTTTTCTGAGTTCGGCATTATCGCAATTGCTCCGAATGACATTCCTTTCTTCAATGTTAGTGTCGAACTGCATTTGGAGCGAGCCGTGATTACTCGTCATCTTCTCCTGTTGACTGCTGCCATTGCCGTGATCGGTGCCAATTCGCTGGCGCTGAGCCCCATTGCTGCTGCGGTGGCGGCATCGCTCCCGGGGCGAAGCGCTGCCGATGTGATGACGGCCGCGGCCTTCTATGGCCTGGCCACGGCAGGTAGTGCGCTACTTTTGGCTCCGATGGCCGATCGCATCGGTTCCGAGCGCGCACTGGTGCGGGCGCTATTGGTGCTGTGCGTGTCGCTGGGCCTCGCGGCGCTCTCTCCCGCGCTGTGGTTGCTGGTTGCCGCCCAAGCGCTTGCCGGCCTGGCGGCGGGCATGGCGCTGCCGGCGATCTATACCCTTACTGCCCAAGTGGCCGCGAAGGGACGCGAGAGTGAAACCCTGAGCTTCGTACTGATCGGGTGGACGTTGAGCCTGGTGGTTGGGGTCGGTTTTGCAGCGCTCTTGGCCGACTTGCTGCATTGGCGCGCTGTTTTTGTGGTGCTGGCAATGGTTGCAGCAGGATTGGCGCTAGGTGTTTCCCGCTGCAGCGATTGGGGTAGAAGGACGGGCGGGGAAAAGCCGAGTTCCGCGCTGATAGCATTGCGTATCCCCGGTATCCATGCAGTGCTGTTGAACGTTGGTGCCTTCATGACCGCGTTCTATGGTCTGTACACTTATCTGGGCCCGCATCTGGGCGAGGTTTTGCAGCTTCCCGCTTCCTTTGCGGGACTGACGATCGCCGTCTATGGCCTGGGCTTCGGCGTTGCCGCACCGCTGGGCCGGCTGGTCGACCGGCATGGTGCGAGCGCCGCCGCCTGTGTGACCTTTGCCGGCTTGATGCTCGTGTATTTGGGAATGATGGCGACCGCGGCGCTGCCTCTGGTACTGCTGGCGCTCTGCCTGGGCTGGGGCGTGGGCAACCACATTGGCCTGAACCTGCTCATGCGCCAGTTGGCCGAGCTGGACCCGACGCAGCGCGGTGCCATCATGGGGCTCTATAGCGCCATTACCTACCTGTGCGTTTTCGCCGGCGCACTGCTCTACCGGCCGATCTTTACGCACTATGGATTTGCCGCCTGCGCCTGGGCGTCGGCGATGCTCGTACTGCCGGCCCTGGGCTGGGCGCTGGGGCAGCGGCGCAGGAAACAGGCAGCGCTGGAGTAGCTCAATCGGTGACCTAGGAGGCTCTGCAATATGATTGCTTACACCATGGTAGGAACGAAAAATCTGGAGAAAGCTCTGAAATTCTATGGCCCTCTTTTCGACGAAATGGGCTGGGATGTCTGCTGGAAAGATGATTCGTGTGCTTCCTATGGGAAAGAAACCGATCTCGACTTTCCCAGGTTCTTTGTCGGTTATCCCTTCGATGGTCAGGAAGCCAATGTCGGCAATGGCACCATGACAGCGTTTCAGTTCGCTGCCCCTGAGCAGGTCGACAAGTTATACGAAATAGCCATCGACAATGGAGGCAGTGACGAAGGGGCTCCAGGCTACCGGCCTCAATACGGCGAAGGTTTCTATGCAGCCTATGTTCGTGATTGCGACGGCAAGAAATTGGCGTTTGTTGTTTATCCGAGAGAGGCTGAGTGACTCAGTGACAGCGGTGATTACCCTCGCGCTGGAGCCTTTCGCTTGCGCAGATGTCCGTACTCTATGCCAAAGAACGAACGCCGCACGGCTGAGCCAAACGGGAGGATTGTCGCTTTTGGACGGTCTATATGTCTGCCGGGGGCTCCGGAGCCTGGGTAGATGTCGACTCCCTCAGTCGCGACGGGGCGATGCCCTTGGCCTGACGAAAGCGACTGGCCAGGTGACTCGAGGAGCTGAAGCCGCAAGCCAGGGCGATCTCGGTCAGCGGTAACGTTGTGTCGTGTAGCAGTGTCTCGGCCTGCACCAGTCTGCGTTGGAGCACGTACTGGTGGGGTGACAGTCCCTGGCTCTGCTTGAACATGCGAGCGAAGTGATACTCGCTGAGCTGGACTTGGGCGGCCAGCTCGGTGAGGGGCAGCGGCTGGTCCAGATGGGCCTCGATATAGTCGAGCACCTGCCGCAGGCGGTAGGGTGCCAGCCCTCCGCGGGGGCACGGAAGAGCTCGTTGGCGCTGGCTGTAGGACCTGAGCAGATGTACGAGTAGCAGGGTGACGGCGCTGTCCAGAGCCAGGCGGTCGGCCCGCTCCTGCCAGTCGAGGGCAAGCAGCCACTGACGATACAGGCTCGCAATCAGCGGGTCATCGGCGAAGGTCTTCTCATCCAACAGCAGGCTGGAGGCGTCCATATCCCAGACCCGTTCGGCCAGCCCCGCCAGGTGCTTGTCGGTGAAATAGAGATGGACGAACTCAAGAGGGCCACGGAGATCCCAAGTGGATTCGTGCTGGCGGGGCATCAGACAGAATCGATCGGGGGCGCCGCCGTTGCGCCAACCAACGGGGGTTTTGCGATAGGACTCGTAGCCATCGGCCACGTAGAGGCTCAAGGTGTGGTGGGTCGGCTTGTCGAGAGCTATATAGTCGTCGTCATTGCTCCACTGGGCCAGGCCGATGCCGTCGTCGAGTTGGGCGGAGCGCTTCAATTGGGCATGGTGTTGCCCCAGGCGCTCGAAGACATGGTACTGCATGGCCCCTTTCTCCCTTGGCCGCTGACCGCTTGGCTCGATAGTAGCTGGCCGCCTGGAGCGGGCCAAGCGAAGACCGGCAGGATCGCGAAAAAGCGCAAGAATCAAATGCCCGGCGCAAGAAGCTGAATGCCGGAGACCGCTGAGAGACGCACACTTGGTCGCTTGAATACCGAGGAGTGCGATCATGAACCTGTTGCTTTATGCGACCACCGTGCTGATCTGGGGCACCACCTGGATCGCCATTGCCCTGCAAGTCGGCGAGGTGCCAGTGATGCTCTCCGTCTTCTATCGCTTCGCCCTGGCCGCCGGCGTGCTGCTGCTGTGGCTTTCGGTCAGCGGTCGGCTGCATCGACTAGGTGTGAGCGATCATCTGTTCTGCGCTTTGCAGGGCCTGTGTGTGTTCTGCCTCAACTTCTATTTCTTCTATACCGCCTCCGCCTATATCACCAGTGGCCTGATTGCGGTGGTGTTCTCCATGGCAGTGCTATTCAACGCCGTCAATGGCGTGCTCTTCTTTCGCCAAACGATCACGCCGCGTCTGCTGCTGGCGACCTCTTTGGGTCTGACCGGGATGGTCTGCCTATTCTGGCCGGACATCTACCATGGTGGACTGGATGCCAGCGTGCTGTTCGGCTTGGGCTGTGCGCTGGTGGGAACCTATGGTTTCTCCCTTGGCAATATGCTCAGCTTGCGCCATCAGCGGCGCGGTCTGGACCTGCTTTCCACCAACGCCTACGCCATGGGCTATGGAGCCCTGATCATGCTGGCGCTAGTCGTGATCAGCGGTACGCCTTTCGTGGTGGACACCTCACTCACCTATATGGCTGCCTTACTCTATCTTGCCATCTTTGGTTCGGTGATCGGCTTCGGTGTCTATTTCGCCTTGGTGGGCCGGATCGGCCCCGGCCCGGCGGCCTATGCGACCCTGCTGTTTCCCCTGGTGGCCCTGGGTATCTCCACTCTGGTGGAAGGCTATCAGTGGACGCCGCACGCCTTGGTAGGACTGATTACGATCCTGGCCGGGAATGGCGTGATGTTCTACAAGTCGCGCTCCAAGCCAGCGGAGAAAGAGGCGAGAGTCGCGGCAGCGCAGTGTGCTCGTACGCCATGAGGCTCCTCGGCGAGGCGAGGAGCAGCGAAATAGTGCTTTGCCCAGAGCTAACCGACTGCCCCAGCGGTGCTCCCGGATGATTCCCTGAGTGGATGAAGGGTTTCCTTCAAGAAGGCAATAATGGCATCGAAGGCCTGCCAGCGGCTCGGCTCCATCAGGATCATGTGGGTGCCCTCGCCGATCTCGACCCAGCGCCGGTAGGCGGCGCTATCGAGGCGCTTGAACAGGTCCTGGATCATGTCGATCCGTACGTCCTGGTCCCACTCGGCGTGAACGAGCAGTACCGGTGCGGTGATCGCGCTCGGGTCATAGAGCGGGCGGTTGGCGAGCCAATGCTCGCGGACATCCTGGATGGCTCCACCCGGTGCCCGCATGGCGCCTGGCTCGACAGCATCCGGATCGGTGGCCTTGGTGACAGCCGACCACTGTTCGAACCAGCCCGGTGGCAGCACGGCCTCGTGCCGGTCGCTTGGTACGCCTGTTAGCCACGCCTCGCGAAAGGCGTCGACATGTATCAGACGCCACGCTGCCAGCGGCTGTCCTGCATCGATGCGCAGTGGGTGATTCGACAGCCACAGCGGTGCCACCAGCACCAGCTTTTCGATGTGGCTGCCATGCCGTTCGGCATAGATGCCGGCGACCGAACCGCCCCAGGACATGGCGACGATGCTGAGACGCTCGACATCATTCTCAGCGAGAACATGCTCGACCGCTGAGGCGAGGTCGCGTGCTGCGACCCGTGCCGACGTCAGCGGTGGTGCGGTATCGGGTGGAGCCGCCATTTCGGCCGGGCGGGTCGAACCACCATAGCCGCGTGCATCCACCGCCCATACGTCGAACCCGGCCGTGGCCAGCACGTCCATGAACGATGCGCCATCCACAGAAACGTCAAACAGGCTCTCGCTGGGGAAAGTGGCACCGTGCATCAGCATCAGCGTATTGCTCGAATTGGCGCGGCCCATGTCGGATCGGCGTCTGCGACGTAGCTGCAAACGTATGCCTACGGTGTCACTGTCGATCAGGTACGTGTCGTGAAGCAATGCGTCAGTCGAAGCGTTGGCGTTCATGGCCGGACTCCTTGAATGAATTGCCAATCGAAGCCGTGGGCATGTCGGCTGACTCTGCCGACGGAGCTGTCGCCGAAGTGAGTGGTAAAGACCTGTGCATCGAGTTCGGAAGCCAATTGCATGGCCTTGTGACGGGACCGTTGCGCTGCCTGTGGAAATTCGCAGTAGATGGAATTGATCTCGGGGCGCCGAAACTGGAGTGGGTGATGCATGATGTCACCCCAGAACAAGGCGGTCTCACCTCGGGAGGTCAAGGAGATGGAGGCGTGATCGATGCTGTGGCCAGGTGTGGAATGGAAGCAGAAGCCCTCGATCACGCTATTGTCGATCACGATACGCTGATCCAGACCGGCCTCCACGATGGGCATGACGCTATCTTCGAAGACACCGTCGAGCGGCTCGTGGCGCGGTGTGCCCATTCCTGCCTGCTGCTGGATCGATGCCACTACCTCCCGCTCCCGGAAAAGCGCCAGATTGTAGGCATACTCATGTTCGGAAAAGATGTAGCGTGCATTGGGAAAGGTCGGTACCCAGTGCCCACCCTGTAGTCTCGTGTTCCAGCCGACATGGTCGGCGTGAAGATGGGTGAGCAGGACGAAGTCCACGGCTTCAGGCGATATGCCGACCGCCTGCAAGCGCTCCAGGAAGGGCTCTTCAAGTTGGTGAAACAAGGGTGCTGTCGGGCGCTGCTTGTCGTTTCCGGTAGCGGTATCGATCAGCACGGTGTGAGTCGGGGTCTGGACCGCCCAGGCATGGATGCTTTGCCGAAGCAGGCCGCGCTCGAAATCGAAGCTTTGTTCGCCCCAATGAGTGGCATCGCTGTTCAGCGCCCCTATATCGCCCTCGGGGAAGAGCTGGGTAGCGTCGACTGTATCAAGAGCCAACTCAGGCACCTTGATGATTCGCGCATCGCCGACGAGAAAGGTCTCCAGGGTCGTCATGGTTTTTTCCGGTTGACTGGTGGCGGAAGTCAGCGTACTTCTTGGCTTGTCATTAACCAAATCGATTCAAAGAATGCAGTCAATCGACCATTTCGATCTGCGAAGTTTCGACCTGAACCTCCTGATTGCCTTTGACGCGATGATGCGCGAGCGAAGCGTGACCCGGGCGGCAGAGAGGCTGAAGATTCGTCAGCCAGCCATGAGCCACAATCTGTCGCTGTTGAGGACGTTGTTTCAGGACGAACTGTTCGTACGTGTAGGTACGGTCATGCAACCGACTGTGCGCGCTCTAACGCTGGCCGAGCCGGTGGCGCAGGCGCTCGGTATGATGCAGTCGGTCATTCATGCCAAGTCGGGGTTCGACCCAACGACCGACCAACGCATCTTCCGAATGGGGTTCTCAAGCGAGGTGGAGCTGCTGCTGATGCCGGAGCTCGCTTCGCGATTGCGTCAGCGGGCCCCAGGGGTGAAGCTCCATGGCCGTCCGGTGCAGCAGCGCGATGTCTACCGCATGCTGGACGATCGAATTCTGGACTTGGCAATCGGTTGTTTTGACAGCCAGGCGAGACGTTATCGCCAGCAGTTGCTGTTCGAGCAATCGCTGAGTTGCGTTTTCCATCCCGACCAGATGGCGTTCGAAGGGTCGATTCCCTTGAAAGATTACCTGAACCTGCCACATGCCTTGGTCAGTCTCAGTGAGAGTTTGCACGGCTGTCTCGAATCGGCACTCGATGCGATAGGTGACGAGCTCAACGTGGTCGCGACTTCGACGGAATTTCTCGGCGTGCTGGGCATGGTCGCGAATGCGCCGCTGATTGCCACGTTGCCAACCCGGATGGCTAGACGCTACGGCAAGGCATTCGGCCTGCATGTGGTCCCGGTACCGATGACGCTCACATTGCCCGACGTTTCCCTGGTGTGGACGGTTCAGGAGGACAACCATCCTGCGTCGCAGTGGCTGAGGGCTGAAATTGAAGACATCTTGGGCAGGATGTCGTCATGAAGGCAGTCAGTGACAGTTGAAGTACACCACCATCCTGAGATGCCGATGCTCGTCCACCAGCAGCGTGGCGTGTTCGTACTCCCTCGGGGTTGAGTCGGTGTCGAGAAGCGTGCCGATGCCGTAGCGGTAGGTTTCATGATTGGGTTGCTCCCACCAGCGGCGAAAATCCGGCGACAGCTTGGCGAGCGCTTCGATCAACTCGCCCATTGCCGGGTCCTCAGAGGCGGCCGCCAGGTCGCAGCGGAACTGGGCGAGCAGGCGGGGGGCGTCCTGACGCCAGTCGGGCAGCTTCCTGCGCAGCGCAGGATCGGCGAACAACAGACGCATCATGTTGCGCTCGCCGGTCTCCCTGTCGCTGAAGCCGAACAGACCATCGGCCACGGTATTCCAGGCGATGACGTCCCAGCGCAAGTTCATCACATAGGCGGGCCTCGGCATGTCGTCCATCAGCGTTTGTACCAGGGGCGGAATTTCCTGCCACTGGTAGGCCTCCACCGGCGGCGGACGGCGATGGGCGAGCAGGAATAGGTGGCAGCATTCAGCGTCGTCGAGCTTGAGGGCCTTGGAAACGCTCAGTAGGAAGCTCTCCGAGACGTTGATGTCGCGTCCCTGCTCGAACCAGGTGTACCAGGTCAGCCCCACGCCGGCGAGGGTGGCCACCTCCTCGCGCCGCAGCCCCGGGGTACGCCGGCGGCCGGTGGAAGGCAAGCCGACGTCGACCGGCGTCAGCTTGTTGCGATGATGGACCAGGAAGTCGGTGAGTTCGCTGCGGGTTCTGTCGAGGCTGCGTCCGGCCATGGCTTTGTCCCAGATAGTACTGCTGGTAATAGGATAACTGGCTATATTGTAACCCTATCGAGATAGGCCAAGACTACCATGCCAACCCTATGGAACAGGAGGCATGGCATGGTTTCCCTCAATGAAGCGTCAGGCTCGCGGCTCACCCGGCAGCAGGCGGGTATCAAGGAGTGGGCCGGCCTGGCGGTATTGGCACTGCCTACGGCACTGCTCGGCCTCGATGTCACCATTCTCTATCTGGCGCTGCCCGCCCTGGCGGCGGATCTGCAGCCGAGCAGTACGCAGGCGCTGTGGATCATGGATGCCTACGGCTTCATGATCGCGGGCTTTCTGATCACCATGGGTACCCTGGGCGACCGCATCGGCCGTCGCCGGCTGCTGATGATCGGCGCCGTGGCCTTCGGTGTCACGTCGGTGATCGCCGCCTATTCCACCAGTGCCGCCATGCTGATTGCGGCCCGTGCAGTGCTGGGGGTGGCCGGTGCGACGCTGATGCCGTCGACCCTGGCGCTGATCAGCAACATGTTCGGCGATGTGCGTCAGCGCGCCTTGGCCATCGGCGTGTGGGCCACCATGTTCGCCCTGGGCATGGCGCTGGGGCCGGTAGTCGGCGGCGTGTTATTGGAGCGCTTCTGGTGGGGTTCCGCCTTCCTGGTGGCGGTGCCCGTGGTGGCTGTGCTGCTGATTGCGGCGCCGATATTGCTGCCGGAGTATCGTGCGAAGCGCAGTGGCCCGCTGGATTTCCTCAGCGTAGCGCTTTCGCTGGCCGCCGTGCTGACGGCAGTCTATGGCGTGAAGGAGCTGGCCAAGCTGGGGCTCGAACCCGTTCCGGTACTGGCGTTGGCGCTGGGTGCGCTGATGGCGCTTGTCTTCGTGCGCCGGCAGCAGCAATTGGACGACCCGCTGCTTGATATGCGGCTGTTCGGCAGCCGTACGTTCAGTGCCGCGCTGGTGGTGCTGCTGGTGGGCTTGGTCGGCGTCTCTGGCGTGATGTTGCTGGTGACCCAATACCTGCAGCTGGTGGCGGGGCTCACACCGCTGGCGGCCGGGCTGTGGATGGGGCCGCCGGCGCTGATGATGGTGCTGGCAGGCATTCTGGCGCCGCTGATTGCCCGGCGTATTCGTCCCGGTTACGTGGTGGGCGCCGCCTTGGCACTTTCGACGCTTGGCTACTGGCTGCTGGCCAGCGTCGAAGTGAATTCCAGCGGAGTGGGTATGGCGATAGCCGGGTTCTCGCTGGTCTATCTCGGCCTGGGTACCATCGCTGCCCTGGGCACCGACCTGGTCGTGGGCGCGGCACCGGCGGAGAAGGCAGGCTCGGCCTCGGCCATGTCGGAGATGGTGCAGGAGCTTGGCGTTGCGCTGGGCGTGGCGCTGCTGGGTAGCCTGGCAACCTTCGTCTATCGCGCGCAGGTCAGCGCGACGATGGCCGATGGCGAAGCCGCCGAGGTGGCGGGCGTCGTGGAGGAGAGCCTGTGGGCCACCGTTTCGGCTGGCGAAAGCCTTCCTGCAGGCCTGTTGTTGGAGGCCCAGCAGGCCTTCACCGCGGGGCTGAACGTGACCGCCACCGTGGGTGGTATTGCCATCCTGGTACTGGCGGTGATCTCCATCGTCAGCCTGCGCCATGTCGGCGCTATCGGTGGAGAAGCTCAGGAGCAACCGGACGAGAAAGGCGAGTCCTGCTCGCTCTGCTAGGTCTGAGTCCCATTCAAGGTCTCGAACAGGCCCTCATAGTCGACGACGAGAAGATCGTCGTCGACATTCAGGTCGGCCTCGAAGCCCTTGGCGATGCCCAGGTCCGTGTATCGCCAACGGTTCTTGCCAAGAGCCGTATAGCGCTGACGGGACGGCAACAATTGAAGGGAGGGCAGGTCCACGTAGAGTGTGGTGAGTTCGCCCGAGCCTTGGAGCCGGCACATGGCCAGCGTGTTGCAGAACGGTGTCGCCGACAGGTCGATTTCCTCGCACTCGGCGAGATCAGGTCGCAGCCGGCCATTCACTCGCCAGCCCTCGTCGCTGCGCTCGACCAGCAGGGTCTCGACCGTCGGGCTTGCGAGGTGTAGCTCCAGGCGGTGGGTACGCCAGTCGCGGTCGAGTTGCCAGAGGTAGGACAAGCCGAATGCCTCCGCTCCGGCGTGCACGACCGTGGACAGGGCCAGGAAGCCTCCGTCGTCCGGCTGGACATGCAAGACCTCCAAGCCCGGCTCATCCAGTCGACGCCACTTGCGGGTTATCGGTAACGCTAACATGTCGGTACCTCCTCCTTGCCTTCCAACGGATCGCACGGGCCTCGACCCCGGCCTGCGGTCGTATCGCTGCAGCCGCTCCCTCCAGCCTCGGTGACCAGGGCCGAGGGGCGCTCATACGAGAGGGGGGTTGCGCTCGGCGAACTGACCGTTCCAGTAAGGGTAGTAGGGATAGGGTGGCGTCACGCGGCTGGCTTCGTCGAGCCTCCTTGTCTGCTCCTCGTCGAGTTGCCATCCGGTAGCCCCCAGGTTGTCTCGCAGCTGGGTCTCGTTGCGTGCGCCGATCAACACGCTGGATACGGTGGGTCGTCGGAGTAACCAGTTGAGGGCAATCTGGGGAATCGACCTGCCCGTTTCCTCGGCGATGCCATCGAGCGCATCGACGATCCGGTACAGGCGTTCGTCGTCCACCGGCGGTGCGAAGCCGGCGGTTTCATGCAGTCGGCTATGACCGGGAAGCGGGTGACCGCGTCGAATCTTGCCGGTCAAGCGCCCCCAGCCGAGCGGACTCCAGACGATCGCCCCCAGGCCCTGATCTTGTCCCAGCGGCATCAGCTCCCACTCGTAGTCCCGTCCGACCAGTGAGTAGTAGGCCTGGTTGGCGACGAAGCGGGAATAGCCGTAGCGTTCGGCCACCGCCTGGGATTTCATGATCTGCCAGCCGGAGAAGTTCGAGACGCCGAGATAGCGCACCTTGCCGGCGCGGACCAGTTCGTCCAGCGTTGCCATCACACTCTCCACCGGCGTCATGGCGTCGAAGTGATGCAACTGCAGGATATCGATATGGTCGGTATCGAGCCGCTTCAGCGCCTGGTCCGTCGCCTTGAGCAGATGGTGGCGAGAGGCGCCGACATCATTCGGCTCGTCGCCCATGCGCAGCGTCAGCTTGGTGGAGAGAACGACGCGATCGCGCCTGCCCTTGATGGCGGCCCCGAGAATCGACTCGGAAGCGCCATCGGAGTAGACGTCGGCGGTATCGAATAGATTGATCCCGGCGTCGAGGCAGATGTCGATGAGTCGGGCCGCCTCCTTGACGTCGGTGTTGCCCCAGGCGCTGAACAGTGGGCCTTTGCCGCCGAAGGTGCCCGCGCCCAGCCCGAGTGACGATACCTTGAAGCCGGATTGGCCGAGAAAGCGATATTCCATGGTTCAGCTCCTGTCAGTTGGAATGTAGGCGGAGCATAGAACGTTGTGCTTTCAAGATAATCCGGCTAAAAGGGCAAAGACTTTCAACAAAGAATTTAAAATGAGTCGAATCGACGATCTTTCCCTGTTCCTGCGCATTCTCGACCTGGGGTCTATCAGCGAAGCGGCACGCAGCCTGGATCTCTCCGCGGCAGTCGCCAGCCAGCGCTTGCAGCGCCTCGAGCGGGAGCTCGGCGTGCGACTCCTGCAGCGCACCACACGGCAACTAAGACCGACGGCGGAGGGCCGCAGCCTTGCTGAACAAGGCCGGGAAGCGGTGGAGGACCTCGAGGCGCTAATGGGTGGGCTGCACCGGTCGACGCACGAGGTCGCCGGGACCTTGCGCCTGACCTTGCCTCCCACCTTTGGCCGCCTCTATGTATCGCCGTTGTTGCCCGATTTCCTGAGTCGCCATCCCAAACTGCGACTTGACCTCGATCTGTCCGATCAACGCCGGGACATCGTGGGCTCCGGGTTCGACCTGGCCATTCGCATCGGTTCGCTGGCCGATTCCAGCCTGGTGGCGCGCCGGCTGGCCGCGAATCGCCGCGTGCTGTGCGCTTCTCCCGATTATCTGAAACGCCACGGCACTCCGCGTACACCCGAGGAGTTGACCCGACACGAATGCCTGCTGCTGACCGACGGCGAGGGGGAGTCCGGCATCTGGCGACTACGTGATGCCAGCGGCGAGAATGTGAGCGTCAAGGTGGGCGGACGCATCCGCAGCAGCCAGGGCGAACTCCTGCGGGATGCCGCGGTAGCGGGGCTGGGCATCGTGCAGCACTCCACCTGGCATGTATGCGATGACCTGCGGGCCGGCCGGCTGCTGCGGATTCTGCCGGACCATGCGCCGCCCGAGACGGGCATTCACGCGATCATGCCGCAGCGGCGCCTGGTGCCCCCCAGGGTGCGGGCCTTCATCGACTTTCTCGTCGAACGGTGGGAGCCGGCGCCGCCCTGGGAGCGCCATGCGACTGCTGTCAGGAGCTAGCCAGGCCGCTCCAGGTGCTAGGCTTCGTGTGAAACGCTGGTGAGCGCATCCCAGCTTGCCATGGCGCAATCGGCAATGGAGAGCAGTGTTTCCCGCGAGGCGCCGTCACGGGCCTGGATCGACATGCCGTGCTGCAGGGTGACGTAATAATTGGCAATTGCCCGGCAGTTGGTCGATGCAGGCAGTTCGCCTTCCTCGACGGCACGCTTCAGGCGGCGCTCCAGCAGGCAGCCGTTTGCCTGGCGGTGCGCCTTCAAGGCATCGCAGACTTGATCATTGGCGCCCTGCATCTGTGGGGCGGCAAGCACGATCATGCAGCCCCGTGGAGTCGCACCGCGAGTGAACGCCTCGGCCGTGGTCCGCAGCACATGTTCGATGGCGGCACGCGCCGAAGGTGCCGTTTCCACCGCCTCCCAGATACCGCTGCCTTCCGTGTGTACGTAGAGCTCCACCGCCTCCTGGAACAGTGCCTCCTTGCTGCCGAAGGTGGCGTAGAGGCTGGGGGCGTTGATGCCCATGGCCCGGGTCAGGTCGGCAAGCGAGGCGCTGTCGTAGCCCTGGGCCCAGAACACTTCCATGGCACGGCGTAGCGCCTCTTCCCTGTCGAAGCCGCGGGGTCTGCCACGCGGGGGCATGTCTTGCTCCTTTTTTGTATCGATAACTACAAAATATCTTGACAGCGATGCGCATGTCTAGCCATGTTATTTGTGTATCGATCACTACATAAATCATCTGAATGGAGGCGAGACATGCAGCGACTCAGCGGAAAGGCAGCAATGGTCAGCGGTGGCAGCCGTGGAATAGGGGCCGCCATTGCCCGGCGCCTGGCGGAGGAAGGGGCAGCAGTGGCGGTGACCTACGTCAACGGCGAGGCCCAGGCGCAGTCGGTGGTGGACGAGATCGTGTCGGCGGGTGGGCGGGCAGTGGCGATTCGCGCCGACAATCGTGACGCCTCAGCGCTCGAGGCCGCCGTCGAACGGACGGTAGCCGAGTTAGGCGGGCTCGATATCCTGGTCAACAATGCGGGCATCTTCCTGTCCGGGACGATCGATGAGGCGACGCTTGAAGAGTTGGACCGCACCATCGCGATCAACCTGCGGGCGCCGGTAGTGGCCGCCATGGCGGCGGTGGGGCATATGCCGGAGGGCGGGCGCATCATTACTATCGGCAGCAACCTTGCCATTCGGGTGCCCTGGCCCGGCATCAGCCTGTATGCCATGAGCAAGGCGGGCCTGGTGGGGCTGACCAAGGGGCTGGCGCGGGACCTCGGACCGCGCGGCATCAACGTCAACATCGTGCATCCGGGCTCCACCGATACCGACATGAACCCCGCCGACAGCGAACTCTCCGACGCCCAGCGCGGGCTCATGGCCATCCCCCACTACAACAAGGCCGACGACGTGGCCGGCCTGGTGGCCTGGCTGGCGGGGCCGGAAGGGCGTTCGGTGACAGGTGCCGAGTTCACCATCGACGGCGGTGCCAATATCTGAATTTGGCCACGTTGGCGATTGTCGCAAGCGCCAGCCTTCGCGCCATGGGGATTGCGCAGCCTGCGCTTGCTCGGTCATGGCTGAACACCTTCCCCTGCGGGTTGGCGCTCGGATGTTGTCCTCTTCGTGAAGGTCGAGCGCGCCAGCAGGACGGCGGCGACCGAGACGAGCGCCATAGCGACCGCCACGCTTGTCCAGCCGAGACTTGCGGCCAGCGCGCCCCCGGCGGCTGGGCCGACCAGCATCCCGATATTGTTGCCCTGCATGGCGAGGCCCAGCGTCGCTCCCACAAGCTCAGGGCGCGGCGCGAAGCGGGGCACGCTATCCATCAGGACGACCGGGATCAGGCCGGACATGAAAGCGAACAGCACCGCAAAGACGGCGATCACGATCCAGGAAAGATCGGCAGCCAGCACGCCGAAACCGAACAACGTCATCACGAGAAAGCCCGCCGCCAGCACATGAAGTGGTTGGCGGCCCGAAGCGAGCAGGAAGCCGGCGGCGAGATTGCCAATACCACTTGCTGCGATGGCGATGGCTGAGACCGTGCTGGCCAGTTCAGGGCCGAGATCGAACCGTTCCGTGAGCAGTGAGGGCAGGAAGCCGAACACCATGAAGAAGGCAGCCGAGAAGGCGGCGAAGATCGTGGCGAGCGCCCATGGCCCAGGTGCGACGAGCGCCTGCTTCAGTTGCGAGCCGATGCGCTGGACGTTGGCAGTCGCCACCTTCTGCGACGGGATGGCGAAGACGAAGAAGACAGCATAGGCGAACAGGATCGCCGAGTTGAGCAGCCAGAAGCCACGCCATTCGAGCAGGGTCAGGAGTGGCGCGGCGAGCATCACCACGGTCATCCCTACCGGCATGACCGTGGCCCAGACCGCGATAGCGCGATCCTGTATCGTCCTGGCGACGATGGCGAAGATCATCGTGGGTCCGGCCACGAAAACCGCCATGAAGCCCAGCCCCTCGATGACACGAGAGAGCATCAGCAGTTCGACGCCGGTCGAAACGCCGCCGAGCCCTGCGCCGAGCGCCTGAAGCACCAGCCCGCCCACCACCATGCGCTTGGTGTCGATCCGGTCGGCCGCCAATCCCACCGGCGCCCCGACAATGGCCCCGACGATCGCGAAGGCCGATATGAGCCACGAGACGACAACGAGACTGAGGCCGAGATCGAGCTGGACGGTGCCGAGCGCCATCGGCGCCTTGCCAACCTGAAAGGCGGAGACCACGCCTGCGCCGGCGATGATGAAGACCGTGCTCCACCCCGCCTCCCGCGGCGAGTTCGATTGGGAGTATTGCGTTGCGGGCATCGTCGTGCGCTCCGTGTGTTCGTGCTGTGACTTTCTCCCCACCTTGCTTATGCCGAGACCGTGTAGGGCACGGCGTTGCGCGCGGTGCGCAGCGCCTTGGCCCACCATTCGAGTTGATGCAGCATCGTGTTCGCCGCTGCGGCACAGCCGGTCGGATTGCGTGGCTGGCCGTCCTCGTCGAACTGGTCCCACGGGTTCTGAAAGCTGACCGTGTCGCGTAGGGTGACGGCATGAAGCTCGGGCATGACGCCGCGCAAGTGCTCGACCGCGCGCACACCGGCCGCGAAACCGCCATAGGCTACGAAGCCGACCGGCTTGGCCCGCCACTCTTCGTAGCCGAGGTCGATCGCCTGCTTCAGCGAAGCCGGATAGCTGTGGTTGTATTCCGGCACGACCATCACGAAGGCGTCGGCCGCGTCGAGCCGCGCGGTGTATGCCTTGAGGTCGTTATCCAGCTCTGCGGGAAGGATCGCAGGGAGGTTGAGGTCGGCCAGGTCGATGTAATCGACCTCGAACTCCTGCCGGTCATTCACCTGATTCAGGAACCACTTGCCGATCATTGGCGCGAAGCGGCCTTCACGATTGCTGCCGACGATGATCGCGAGGCGGATGGGCGTATCACTCATGGTCTTTTCTCCTTTGTTGGTCCTGCCGCTGGGCAATGGCGTGTCGTTCCCGCCGAAGCGAAGCTCTGGCGGGGGACCGTGTGGTCGATGTCGGGATGAAGGAGTCTGTGCGCTCAGCTGCGCGGTGCTTCCGTAGGAGTTTTATGCCACAGCTTTGTGATTCACGGGACTGACAAAAGATGGATCATCTTGATCTATCGGATTGGACTATTGCAGTCAGTCGATCAACTGATCCTGGGCCGCAGCTATTGCATCGATCTCCAACGAGCAGCCCGGTAGGGCGTCCAGCAGCGCCTTGCGGAAGGCGGCGCCCGCCGGGCCGAGAGGCCGGTCGATGCGACGAGCAAGGTAGGTCTGCGTCGTTGATTCTCCGGCCTCGGAGAAGGCTGCGACCGGAAGCCGAACGAGATCACCCTCGTGCAGCTCGCGCTCGATCATCCAGAGCGGGAGGCTGCCCCAGCCGACTCCCGACAGGATCAGCGTCTTCTTCGTAAGGTTGTCCGCCACCCGCCAGCGCGACGGAGATACCACGCCATAGTCGCGCTTGCCTGTGAGCGCAGACGGATCTTCACCAACCACCTGGATGTGATCGGCGAGCGTCGTCGTGCTGAGTGGTGCGTCGACCGCCTGCGCGAGCGGATGGCCTCGCGCGACAACGGCGGCACGCCTGACTGTCGTCAGCGCTTCCAATTCGATCGCCGGATTGATCAAGTCGATTCCGCTGATCGCCAGATCGCATTCACCTTCCAGCAACGCTTCAAACGATGCCCCAAGCGGCGTCGAGAGAATACGGAAGGTGACCGTGGGATAGGTTTCGCAAAGCGCGTTGAGGGCGCGCCCCAGGACCGGCAACGGGAACTGTGGGTCGAGTGCCACGGTGATCTCCAGTTCCACGCCCTGGCCCAGCCCCCGCGCCCGCGCGCGCACCGCGTCGACCTTGATCAGCAGCGCCCTGACATCCGCCAGAAGTGACGCCCCGGAGGGGGTGAGCCGCGGCCTGTGACCGGAACGGTCGAAGAGCTCCACTTCAAGCTGCGCTTCGAGATTGCCAATCGCATGGCTGATCGCTGACTGCACCCGCGACAGCCGCATCGCCGCCGCGCGGAAGCTGCCGGTCTCGGCGACGGTGACGAAGACGCGCATCTGATCGAGCGTCAGGCCGTCCAGCATGTTCGATTCCTCCGATCATTCCCTACGAATTGATAGCGCTCTCTTGTATATGCTCAACGTCGGCCGCCCATGTCCAGTGCTTGATCCATTCGGGACGAGTTACAGGCCACGCAGCGCGTGGCCTGTCGGCTATCAGGCGTCGACCAGATCCTCCTCGAAATTCTTCGCCCATGCCATGACCAGCGCGTCGATGTCCTGCTCGGCCTGGGCCAGCGAGGCCTGCAGACGTTCGTCGCCGAACTCGTCGTACTCCACCGCGATGCCGTGTACGTCCTCGACACCCAGGTAGCCGAATACGGTGCGGATATGCGGCTCGACGTGGTTGGTATGGGCCATGCGTTCGCCTGGCGCGTAGCCGTAATCACCGCGAGAGCCCAGCACCACCAGGCGCTTGTGCATCTCGGTCAGCATCGGCCAGTAAGGCAGCCCTTGGCGCGAGCGATCGAAGCCGAAGGTGCGTCCGACCCGCACGATGTTATCGATATAGGCCTTGAAGCCTGCCGGGACACCGAAGTTGTACATCGGCACGCCGGCAACGATCACATCGGCCTCCAGCAGTTCGTCGACCAGCGCGTCACTCTCGGCCAGGACGTCGTGCATCCAGGGCTCGCGCGCCTCCGGCTTGGTGAAGGCGGCATGGATCCACTCGCCGCTGACGGGGTGAGGCGGGTGCTGACCCACGTCGCGATAGAGAATGCGATCGCCGGGACGGGCCTTTTGCCATTGCTCGACGAAACGAGCGCTGAGGCGACGGGAGTGGGAGCCGTGGGGATCGATCCCGGAACGGCCGGGGCGGGCGCTGGCATCGATGTGAAGTAGCGTGGTCATGGGTATCTCCTGACAAGTAGAATTCAACTTGGTTGATGCGTGATAGTCAGAATCAACCCAGGATGAGTGGCTGACAAACGACCATTTTTTGTGAAATGGAATACCTGAACTTGTCTATGATGGGCTTGGCCATGGCTGAGTGCTCAACGAGGAGACGCCAGTGAATCGACGCACGCTGCCACTATCGCAACTGCGCGCCTTCGAGGCGGCAGCGCGCCACCGCAGCTTCAAGCAGGCCGCCGAGGAGCTGGCCGTGACACCGGCGGCCATCAGCCACCAGGTGCGCGAGTTGGAAGCGTTGCTGGGCGTGGCGCTATTCGAGCGGCGCATCCGCCAGGTGGTGCCGACGGCAGCAGCGGAGCATCTGTTTCCCGTACTGCGCCGTGGTTTCGACGCCTTCGCAGAGGCGTTGGAAGCGCTGCGTGAGCAGGGCAACGGCGGCAGCGTCACGCTCTCCTGCACGCCGGCCTTCGCCAGCCAGTGGTTGTTGCCGCGGCTGGCCGATTTCCATGCCCGGCACCCCGATATCGACTTGCGCATTCACGCCAGCGAAGCTCCCCTGGATCTGTCACGCGGTGCGTCGCTGGCGATTCGCTACGGCATGGGGCCCTACCCGGAGCACGAGGCCGAGGTGCTGGCCAGCGATACCTTCGCCCTGGTCGCCAGCCCGCGGCTGGGGCTGGCCGTGTATGAGGACCTGAAGAGCGTTCGGCATATCGTCTTCGACTGGCACAGCCCGTCGCTGGGGTTGCCCTCGTGGCATCATTGGTGCCAAGCGGCGGGCGGCACCACTGCCGACCTGGGCGCGAGCCTGACCTTCTCCGAGGAGAGCCATGCGATCCAGGCCGCCATCGCCGGCCAGGGCGTGGCGCTGCTGAGTCTTACCCTGGTGAAGGCGGAACTCGAGCGCGGCATTCTGCAGGTGCCCTTCGGCCCGCGGCTGCCGGGGCTTCGCTATCAACTGGTTAGGCATGGACGCTTCGCCGGCCACGTTGCCCTGGAGCGGGTGGCCGAGTGGCTGCGGGCGGCCTTTGCCCATCAGGGCGCTATGGGCTGAATGTCCTCCGTGGAGCCAGTTCGCATTCTCGTACTTGCCGGGTAGGGCAGGACGGGGCATCTTGTGCAATGTGCCGGCATGACAGTTCACGTGACATCGATCCGGCCCCCGCCAATGGAGAGACCACGCAGATGAATATCGAGCTCTGGCTGGCCTTCGTCGCCGCTTCCGCCGTGATGCTGGCAATTCCTGGGCCGACGATCCTCACCGTGATGAGCTACTCGCTGGCCTCTCGGCGACGTGCCAACTTGCCGCTGGTGGCCGCCGTCGCCCTGGGGGATTCCACGGCCCTGGCGATGTCGCTGCTGGGCCTCGGTGCTCTGCTGGCCACCTCGGCGTTCTGGTTCACCGCGGTCAAGTGGGTCGGTGGACTCTACCTGCTCTACCTGGGTATCAAGCTGCTGCGTGCCGGGGCGAGCACCAGTGTCGTGCTTACCTCGACGGAGTCCGTGTCGCGCTGGAAGCTTTTCGGTAATACCTACTTGGTCACAGCGCTCAATCCGAAGGGCATCGTGTTCTTCGTGGCCTTCCTGCCACAGTTCCTCGACCCGCAGCTTCCGTTGACGCCGCAGCTGTGGGTGCTGGCCGCCACCTTCGTCACGCTGGCCACGCTGAACGCCAGCTGCTACGCGCTTTTTGCCGCCACCGCACGCCGCTTGCTCTCCACGCCACGTGCCCAGCGCGGCTTCCATCTGATGGGCGGCTCGCTGCTTTCGGCCGCGGGGGTATGGGCGCTAATGGCCAGACGGCCGGCCTGAGGAATCTCCGGTGCTGAATGCCATTCGTCCGACAGGGGGAGGGAGAACGTCGTGATACCGCTGACCGATCTGCTGCTTTTCGCCATGGCCGCCCTGATCGTGGTGCTGACGCCGGGGCCGAACATGATCTACCTGATCTCGCGCTCGATCTGCCAGGGGCGGACCGCGGGCGTGATCTCGCTATTCGGCGTGCTGGCCGGCTTCCTGGTGCACATGCTGGCGGCGGCCGTCGGCCTGACCGCTCTGTTCCTGGCCATACCGCTGGCCTACGAGATCCTCAAGTGGCTTGGCGCGCTGTACCTGCTCTTCCTGGCCTGGCAGGCCGTCAGGCCAGGCGCGCGCTCGCCCTTCGAGGCGCGCTCACTCCCTGCGGACCGGCCTCGCAAGCTGTTCCTGATGGGATTCCTGACCAACCTGCTGAACCCCAAGATCGCCGTGTTCTACCTGGCGATCTTCCCACAGTTCGTCTCGCCCGAGCATGGCCCCGTCTTTCTCCAGAGCCTGGTGCTGGGCTTCACCCAGATCGGGGTGAGCTTCACAGTCAACCTGGCGATTGCCCTGTCGGCGGCGGGTATCGCCACCTGGTTCCAGCAGCGCCCGACCTGGCTGGCCGTGCAGCGCTACGTCATGGGCGGCGTGCTGGCCGGCATGGCGGCCAAGCTGGCTGCGGAGCCGCGCCACGGCGTCTAGGGGCTGGGTAGTCCATTGCCGCCGCGGCTCGCTTAGGTGTCCGGCCTGGCCTCGGTGCGCTGTGCTCTACTCGGTCATGCTCTGCGTTAGGGCCTGCTCTAGGTCTTGCCCGCTCGACGCACGCCTGCGGCCAGCTCACGAACCAGGCCATGAACTGCCTCGACGGCGCCGCGCCGTGTCTCGGCGTCCTCGATGCCTTCCACCAGCGCCGAGCCGACCACAACGGCATCGCTGAATCGGCCAATCGCTTGCGCCTGTGCGGCAGTGCGAATGCCGAAGCCGACCGCAATCGGCAGGCGGCTATGCTCGCGCAGCCGGCCCACCATAAGCTCTACGTCCTGTAGCGCCGGGGCGCTGCCGCCCGTGATGCCGTTCACCGAGACGCAATAGAGGAAGCCCGAGGCATTCTCCAAGACCCGTGGGAGCCGCTTGGCGTCGGTGGTCGGGGTGGCGAGGCGAATGAAGGCAATGCCGTGCTCCTTGGCTGGCAGGCACAGCTCGTCGTCATGCTCGGGTGGCAGGTCGACCACGATCAAGCCATCGACATCGGCACGGGCCGCATCCTCCAGGAATCGCGCCACACCGTAGCGGTGTATGGGGTTGTAATAGCCCATCAGCACCAGCGGCGTTTGTGTATCCTGCTGGCGGAAGGCGTGCACCATCTCGAGCGTCCGGGGCATGATTTGTCCGCCCTCGAGGGCGCGTAGCGCTGCCTTCTGGATCGTGGGTCCGTCGGCCATGGGGTCGCTGAATGGCATGCCGAGCTCGATCACGTCGGCGCCTGCTGCAGGTAGCCCCTTCAGGATTTCCAGCGAGGTCTCGAAGTCGGGGTCGCCGGCGGTGACGTAGGTCACCAGGGCCGGCCTTTCCTCCGCCTTGAGCGCGGCAAAGCACTGGTCGAGGCGAGTGGCATCGTTCATGGGGCTCTCCTTGGCGGCGTTCATTGGAATTTCTCGCCGAGATGGTGGGCTACGCTCATCATGTCCTTGTCGCCTCGCCCGCTCAGGTTGACCACCATGATGTGGTCGCGGGGCAGTGTCGGTGCTCGCTTGGCGACCTCGGCCAGGGCGTGGGCCGATTCGAGCGCTGGAATGATTCCCTCCTGACGGCAGCAGTTCTGGAACGCCTCGAGCGCTTCGTCGTCGGTGATCGAGACGTAGTCGACGCGCCCCCGTTCATGCAGCCAGGCATGCTCCGGGCCGATACCGGGGTAGTCGAGCCCGGCGGATATGGAGTGTGCGTCGATGATCTGGCCGTCCCCATCCTGCAGCAGGTAGGTGCGGTTGCCGTGCAGTACGCCTGGCACGCCGCCGGTGAGGCTCGCCGCGTGCATGCCGGTCTCGACACCCTTGCCGCCGGCCTCGACCCCGATCATCTCGACCGTCTCGTCGTCGAGAAAGGGATGGAACAACCCCATGGCGTTCGAGCCGCCACCGATGCAGGCGATGAGGGAGTCGGGTAGACGCCCCTCCTTCTCGAGGATCTGCGCGCGGGTCTCGCGCCCGATCACCGCCTGGAAGTCACGCACCATGGCGGGGTAGGGGTGCGGCCCGGCCACGGTGCCGATGATGTAGAAGGTGTCATCGACATTGGTGACCCAGTCGCGCAGCGCCTCGTTCATCGCGTCCTTGAGCGTGCCGGTACCCGTCGTCACCGGAATGACCTCGGCGCCGAGCAGCTTCATCCGAAACACGTTTGGCTGCTGGCGTTCGATATCGGTCGAGCCCATGTAGATGACGCAGGGCATGCCGAAACGCGCCGCTACGGTGGCGGTGGCGACGCCATGCATGCCGGCGCCCGTTTCGGCAATGATGCGTGTCTTGCCCATGCGCTTGGCGAGCAGGATCTGGCCGATGCAATTGTTGATCTTGTGCGCGCCGGTATGGTTGAGCTCTTCGCGCTTGAGATAGATCCTTGCGCCGCCGAAGTGCTCGGTAAGACGCTCGGCAAAGTAGAGCGGGCTGGGCCGGCCAACGTAGTCGCGCTGGAAGTAGGCGAGCTGGTGCTGGAACTCGGTATCCTGCCGGGCCGCATCGTATTCGGCCTGAAGCTCGGCAATCAGCGGCATCAACGTCTCTGGCACGAAGCGACCGCCGAAGCGGCCGAACAAGCCATTGGCGTCAGGCTGCATCGAGTATTCGTTCATGGGTTGCCTCGAAGGTCATGGGAGAACATTCAACGAAGCTAGCGCAGACAGAGGCGGCTAAAAATCGATAAGATGGCCGCTACATGTGAGCCTGGATCACAGATCAATGCTTAATTCCATGCCTTCCCTCAGCGCGCTGCGCGCTTTCGAGGCTACCGCGCGGCTGGGTAGCGTCACGGCTGCTGCCCACGAGCTCAGCGTGACTCACGGTGCGGTCAGCCGTCAGCTGCGTAGCCTGGAAGAACACTTCGGCGTAGCGCTGTTTGAGAAGGCGGGTCGCGGCCTGGAGCTCACGAGTCACGGGGAGCGGCTACAGCGCGGCGTTGGCGAGGCATTCGTCCGCCTGCGCGAGAGCTGTGCGCAGTTGAAGCGTGACGTCGAGGGGACGCCGTTCATCCTCGCCTGTTCGGGCAGCCTCCTGGCGCGCTGGCTCATTCCCCGGCTCGATCATCTTCATGGTGAGCTGCCCGAACTCAAGCTGCATGTCGTATCGGGCGAGGGTGAGTTCACGCCTGGGCAGGATGAGATTAGCGCGACGCTGACTTTTTCCGCACCGCCGTGGGCCACTGAGGTAGAGGTGCATGAGCTTGCCGCAGAGCACATCTGCGCGGTAGCGAGCCCGCAGTTGGCCACTCAATTCGATCCGGCGCAGCCGGCAACGCTGTTCAACGCCAAGCTGCTGCATACCGCCTCGCGGCCGCAGGCCTGGCCGCAGTGGGCACACGCACAGGCGCTCGACCCGGCACGCCTCGACCGGGCGCTGGCCGAGGGGCAGGGCTTCGATCATCTCTATTATCTGATAGAAGCGGCGGTAGCGGGATTGGGCGTGGCGATAGCGCCCCGGCTGCTGGTCGAGGACGACCTGCGTAAGGGACGCCTCGTGGCACCGTGGGGATTCGTCGAGACACCCGCTCGGCTATGCCTGTGGCTTTCACCCAGCGGCAATCAGCGGAGCAGCATTCGGCTCATCGAGTGGCTCAAGCGTGAATTGAACGACATGCTCTTGCCGCAGTAATTGCCTTCTTCCCGGGGAAGGGCATCGCGTTTCGCCCAACCCTCGATTACGTTGTAGGAAAGCGATATCCCGGAGCGCCCATGCCGCTCGATGTCTTTCACCCCGCCGTCAGCCAGTGGTTTGAACGCGATCTCGGTGTGCCCACCGAGGTGCAGGCGCGCGCCTGGCCGGCCATCGGCGCGGGCGGCCATGTGCTGATCGCCGCACCCACCGGTTCGGGCAAGACGCTGGCGGCGTTTCTAGCCGCTATCGATGCCCTGGTGCGCCACGGGCTCGAGAATGAGCTGCCCGACGAGACCGTGGTGCTCTACGTTTCGCCGCTGCGGGCGCTGTCCAACGACATCCAGCGCAACCTGCAGCTGCCCATCGCCGGTATTGGAGAGGCGCTCTCGACAGATGGCCGGGAGGCGCCGGAGATTCGCGCCTGGGTGCGTACCGGGGATACCACCTCGTCGGAGCGCGAGCGCATGCGCAAGCGCCCGCCGCACATTGTGGTGACCACGCCGGAATCGCTCTACGTGCTGCTTACTTCCGAGTCGGGGCGGCGCATGCTGTCGACCGTACGCTCGGTGATCGTCGACGAGATCCATGCGGTAGCCGGCACCAAGCGCGGCTCGCACCTGGCGCTGTCGCTGGAGCGTCTGGCGGGGCTGACCTCGCAGCCGCCGCAGCGCATCGGGCTCTCGGCCACGCAGAAGCCGGTCGAGGCGGTGGCGGCATTTCTCACCGGCGGCGCCGACTGCACTATCATCGACACCGGCCACGTGCGCGAGCGCGACCTGGCCATCGAAGTATCCGGCTCGCCGCTTACCGCGATCATGGCCAACGAGGTGTGGGAGGAGGTCTACGACCGCCTGGCGACGCTGGTGCGCGAGCATCGCACCACGCTGATCTTCGCCAATACCCGGCGCGTCTGCGAGCGGGTGGCCAGGCACCTGGCCGACCGCTTGGGCGAGGAGTGGGTGACCTCGCATCACGGCAGTCTGGCCCGCGAGCATCGGCTGAATGCCGAGCAGCGCCTGAAGCAGGGCGAGCTGCGCGCGCTGGTGGCCACCGCTTCGCTGGAACTGGGCATCGATATCGGCGAGGTGGATCTGGTCTGCCAGCTCGGCTCGCCGCGCTCGATGTCGGCCTTCCTGCAGCGGGTAGGGCGCTCCGGCCATGGCGTGGGGCGCGTGCCCAAGGGGCGGCTGTTCCCGCTGACCCGCGACGACCTGGTGGAGAGCACGGCACTGATGGGCGCGGTACAGGCCGGCGAACTCGACCGGCTGCACATCCCCGAAGGGCCGCTCGACGTGCTGGCCCAGCAGATCGTCGCCGAGGTCGCCGGGGCGGGGGAGACCGGCGAGGCGGAACTGTTCGAACGCATCCGTCAAGCCTGGCCCTACCGGGCGCTGACGCAGGAAGGCTTCGACGCGGTGGTGCAGATGCTCGCCGACGGCTATACCACCCGGCGCGGGCGGCGCGGCGCCTACCTGCATCGCGACCAGGTCAACGGCCGCCTGCGCCCGCGGCGCAACGCGCGGCTCGTTGCCCTGACCAACGGCGGGGCGATTCCCGACCACTTCGACTACGACGTGATCCTGCAGCCCGAGGAGATCCGCGTCGGCACCGTCAACGAGGATTTCGCCTTCGAGAGCATGCCGGGCGACATCTTCCAGCTCGGCAACCAGGCCTATCGCATCTTGAAGCTCGCCACCGGCAAGCTCTACGTCGAGGACGCCCGCGGTGCGCCGCCGAGCATCCCGTTCTGGTTCGGCGAGGCCCCGGCGCGCACCGCGGAGCTCTCCGAGGCGGTGTCGCGCCTGCGCGAAGGCGTCGACCGGCAATTGGCCGAGGGCGACGAGAGCGATGCCCAGCAGTGGCTGGAAGCCGAGTATGGGCTCTCGCCCGCCGCGTCCGAGCAGTTGGTGCGTTACCTCGCCGTGGCGCGTGCGGCACTCGGCGTGATCCCCTCCCAGCGTCACCTGGTGCTGGAGCGTTTCTTCGACGAGGCCGGCGACATGCATCTGGTGCTGCATGCGCCGTTCGGCTCCAAGCTCAACCGCGCCTGGGGCCTGGCACTGCGCAAGCGCTTCTGTCGCAAGTTCAACTTCGAGCTGCAGGCGGCGGCACTGGAGGACTCCATCGTGCTGTCGCTGGGGCCGACCCATAGCTTCCCGCTCGACGAGGTATGGGACTATCTGAATAGCAGGACGGTGCGCGAGGTGCTGATCCAGGCGCTGCTCGATGCGCCGATGTTCGGCCTGCGCTGGCGCTGGAACGCTTCGGTGGGGCTTGCCGTGCCGCGCACCCGCAACGGCAAACGGCGCCCACCGCAGCTACAGCGCCAGGACTCCGAGGACCTGCTCTCGGTGGTCTTTCCCGACCAGCTCGCCTGTGCCGAGAACCTGGCTGGCGCGCGCGAGTTACCCGACCATCCGTTGGTCAACCAGACCCTGCATGACTGCCTGACCGCCGCCATGGACATCGACGCGCTGGAGCGCTTGCTGGTGCGACTGGAGGCCGGTGAGATAAGCGTCAGCGGGCGCGACCTGGCCGTGCCTTCGCCACTGTCGGAGGAGGTGGTCAATGCACGACCCTACGCTTTCCTCGACGATGGCGCCCAGGAGGAGCGGCGCACGCTCAGCGTGCGCACCGGCGACGCGATGGATGTGGCCGATGCTGCCGCCTCGGCGCGCTACGCCCCCGAGGTGGTCGCACGCGTGCGCGAGGAGGCCTGGCCCGCGCCGCGCGATGCCGACGAGTTGCACGATGCCCTGGTCATGAGCGGCTTCATTGCCGCAAGCGAGACCGACGCTGATTGGCGGCCCTGGTTCGAGTCGCTCGCCGAGTCGTGGCGTGCCACCCTGGTCACTCCGCTTGGCGGCGAGCCGCTATGGCTGGCGGCGGAGCGCCTGGGCGAGCTGCTGGCGATCCATCCCGAGGCAGTGTTCGATCCGCCCATCGCGGCGGTGGGCGAGGCGCCGCAAACGCCCGACGAGGCGCTGATCGAGCTGCTGCGCTCGCGCCTGGAAACGCTGGGGCCGGTAACGGCGGCAAGCCTGGGCGCATCGCTGGGCATCCCCCTCGAGCGCACCATGGCGGCGCTGGCACGCCTCGAGGTCGAGGGCTTCGTGTTGCAGGGCGCTTTCCTGGGGAGCAGCGAGGTGGCCTGGTGCGAACGGCGCCTGCTGGCGCGCATGCATCGCTATGCCATCGACCGCCGCCGCGCCGAGATCGAGCCGGTGAGTATCCAGCACTACCTGCGTTTCCTGCTCGACTGGCACGGTCTGACCGAAAGGCCGGAAGGTCCCGAGGCGCTGGCAGGGGCGGTAGAGCGTCTAGAGGGATTCCCTGTCGCTGCGGGTGCCTGGGAGAGCGATGTGCTGCCGGCGCGGGTGGCCGATTTCACCCCGCACATGCTCGACCAACTGCTCGCCAGCGGGCGCTTCATCTGGCTGCGCCTGCTGCCGCCCCGAGTCGCAGAGGGCGATGAGCGCCAGCGCCCCGGGCCGCTGCGCAACACTCCAGTTGCCCTGATCGATCGCCAGGCGTTGCCCGACTGGCGCGAGGCCACGCCGGCCCCTGAACTCGATACTCTGCCGCTCTCCGGCGGCGCGCGCCGGGTGCTGGAGGCGCTGCAGAGCGGAGGGGCAATGTTCTTCGCCGACCTGCTCGGCCCCACGCGCATGCTGCGCACCCAGATCGAAGAGGCGTTGGGCGAGCTGGCTTCCTGGGGCCTGGTGACTTCCGACAGCTTCACCGGTTTGCGTGCACTGATCGCCCCGGCCAGCAAGCGTCCGCCGATTGCAGCGAGTGGACGCCGGCGGCGGCGTCATGCCCCTGGGGTGGATGCCGCCGGGCGCTGGTCGTGGCTGCCGGCACCCGAGCGTGAGCCGCCCGCCGGGAAGCGGCGCATCACGACCGACATGGAGAGCCTGGAGCATATCGCCTGGGTACTGCTGGAGCGCTACGGCGTGGTGTTCCGCCGCGTGATCGAGCGCGAGCCGACGCTGCCGCCATGGCGCGAACTCTTGTATGTCTATCGTCGCCTGGAGGCGCGCGGCGAGATCCGCGGCGGGCGCTTCGTGCAGCAGTTTGCCGGTGAGCAGTTCGCCCTGGCCGAGGCGGTGGGAGGGCTCAAGGCCATGCGGCGGCGCGAACCGGACGGCACGCGAGTCGTGGTGGCCGCCGCCGACCCGCTCAACCTGATGGGCATTCTCACGCCCGGCACGCGGTTGCCGGCCGTCTCGGGCAATCGCCTGCTCTATCGCGACGGCGTGCCGGAGGCGGTGCTGCAGAACGGCGAGGTGCACTTTCTCGAGACGCTACCCGCCGAGGAGAAGTGGCAGGTGCAGCAACAGTTGCGGCGGGGGCCGGGGCACGAAAAACCCCCGGCACCCGAGGTGCCAGGGGCTGCGCTCACGATGCGCTGACGATCAGTCGCGCCGCATGCGATTCCGGTCAGGCTTGCGCTCATGCTCCTCGATACGCGCTTCCTTGCGGATGGGACGCCGCTGCTTGGCCATGGTGTGAGTCACGGCCAGCAATGCCACTGCGGCCACGCCCACGGTCAGTGTCTCGATGAAACCCATGTGCATGTCCTCCTGTGGGTGGATGGGGCGACCCTCGGGACGTTCACTGTCCCTACGAGAGTGTGCCGACAAACTGAGGGTGGCAGTTTTCTCGCTGGCCGACAAATGTTTTGACTCACGACTGGCGATTAAGTTTTAACGCTTCGCTATAAGCCGGCCGCCAGCCTCCTAGGCGTGTACCACGACCTTGCCAATGGCCCGCTGTCGAGTCGCTCCAGGGCTGCTGGAAGGCCGGCTAGCGTAGCTCCGTTACGGGAGAGAGGGACGGGTGCTGTGTAGCCTGGCTGTTCCATGCCACCTATAGCCAATAGCAGTACTGGCACCGTATGCGATATTGCTTTTTTATTGCATTTAGTGAAATATATTTCCAAGTATATACTTCTGGCTAATACCCAGGCTGCTCTTGCGTAGTTTTACGGATGCCCTGTTCGTAGTAATGACTAAGTAATAACAGTATTTAAATTTTCGTAACCCTCCGGATTTATTTCTTTTGTCCTCGGTTTATTCTCCCCGGGTCAGTTCTCTGACCAGCTCACGATTCCATCATTAAAATAAACAAGGGCTGGCTTGATAGTGCGTTCAATATTATCGGGCTCGCCGGGAGAAGACATTTCCATGAGCGTCAACAGGCGTAATTTCCTCAAGTACGGTGGTGCTGCTGCGGTGGGTACCGTGATGGCGCCGAGCATCGTCAAGGCCCAGGAAACTTTCAACTGGCGCATGACCACCAGTTGGCCTTCGGGCTTTCCGTTCTTCCAGTCGGGTCCGGGCTCCGCCACGGATTTCGCCAAGCGGGTCGAAGACATGTCCGGTGGGCGCATCAAGATCCGTGTCTACGGCGCCGGCGAACTCATTCCGGCCTTCGATGGCTTCGATGCCGTGTCGCGGGGCCAGCAGGTGCAGTTGAACCATGCTTGCTCCTACTACTGGGCCGGCGAATCGTTTGCCGCGCAGTACTTCACGACCGTGCCTTTCGGCATGACTTTCCAGGGCTTCAATGCCTGGCTGGCACACGGTGGCGGCTACGAACTGTGGAAGGAGACCTACGAGCCCTACAACCTGATCCCGCTCGCCGTGGGCTGTACCGGCGCGCAACCGGTGGGCTGGTTCCGTGAACCCGTCACCAGCGTCGAGGACTTCCGCGGGCTCAACATCCGCATGCCGGGGCTGGCCGGGGACGTCTACAACGCCATCGGCGCCAATGCCCGCCTGCTGCCCGGCGGCGAAATCTTCTCCGCGCTGGAGCGCGGTGCCATCGACGCGGCGGAGTGGGTGGGGCCCTACCTCGACCGCGCGCTGGGCCTGCACAACGCGGCCAAGCACTACTACTCCTCGGGCTGGCACGAGCCCTCCACCACCACCGAGGTCATCGTCAACAAGGACGCCTACGACTCCTTGCCCAGCGATCTCCAGGCGGTGCTTCACAACGCGGCCGCGGCCTGCAACATCACTTCCCACACCTGGATCGAAGCGCAGAACGGCGACGCCCTGGATGACCTGGTCAACAACCACGGCGTGGCGTTCGAGACCCTGCCCGACGACGTCATCCGGGCCCTGTTCGAGGCTACCCGCGACATTCTCGCGACCGAGGCCGACAAGGACCCGCTGGTCAAGCGAATCAACGACAGCTTCTGGGCGTTCAAGAAGAAGCATGACGGCTGGCAGGCCAACAGCGAGAGCGTCTTCGCCAACACCATCAGTCGTTATGGCCAGGGCATGATCTGATTCCGGCCCGACCCTCGGCTCCGGCTCCCGTAGCCGAGGGGCTTTACTGACCTGCCTTGCAAAGGCCACTTCTACCTCGCTTCAGACGTCCACCGGGGGCCAGCCCGGAGGAGGGAGTTTGCATGCTGCGTTTCTGTACCTCGCTCGAGCGCCTGCTAGGGCGTATCACCGGCCTTGCCGGTTTCATCGGTTGCGTGGCCATGATCGTCATGGTCGCGCTGATCTTCGGCAATATGCTGAGTCGCTATGCCCTCGGCCTGGGTGCGGTATGGGCCCAGGAACTGGAGTGGTACCTGCTGTCGGTGATGGCGATGATGGGCATCGCCTATGCCATGAAATTCGACGACCATGTTCGCGTGGACATCCTGTCGAGCCGCTTCAGTCCTGTCGGCATGATGTGGTTGAACCTCGTCACCGCACTCCTGGTGGCGTTGCCTTGCGCACTGCTCATCATCCACTACAGCCTGCCCTTCGCCGAGACCTCCCTCATTCGCGGCGAGCGCTCACCGAACTCTTCCGGTCTTCCCTGGCGCTGGATTCCCAAGTCGTTGGTCGTGGTCGGCTTCGTCTTCGTGGCGACCGAGTCGATTCGCCAGGCGCTGGAGAACGGCAGGCGTCTCGCTCAACACTACGCTCGGAGTGCCTGAGTCATGCCTTTGGAATATTACGCGTTGGCCATGATCGTGGCCTTCTTCGTGCTGGTTATGACCGGTATCCCGGTCGGCTTCGTGGTGGCTTTCGTCGGTTTCGTGTTCGGCTTCATCGGCTTCGATGGCTGGCTGTTCGAGCTGCTGCCTTCGCGGATCTACGGTGTCGTTTCCAACTACACCCTGCTGGCCATACCGCTGTTCGTATTCATGGGCGTGATGCTGGAGCGCTCGAAGATCGCCGAGCGCATGCTCGACGTGATCGGCCACCTTTGTGGCGGCCTGCCGGGCGGCATGGCCCTGGCGGTGATCATCGTGGGCGTGCTGCTGGGAGCGGCGACGGGCATCGTCGGGGCAGCCATCGTCACACTGACCCTGATGGCGTTGCCCACCCTGGTGCGCCGCGGCTACAAGAAGACGGTGGCGTGCGGCACCATCTGTGCTGCCGGCACCCTGGGGCAGATCATCCCGCCCAGCCTGGTGCTGCTGGTGCTGGCCGATATCATGAACCTCTCGGTGGGCAGCCTGTTCGCCGCCGCGCTGGTGCCGGGGCTGCTGCTGGCCGGGATGTATCTGGCCTACCTGCTGGTTCTGGCCTTCTTCTTCTCCGCCGACGTGCCCGCCATCGACGAGCAGGAGCGTGCCGCCGTCAGCAAGAAAGAGCTGGGCAAGGACTTCGTCAAGGTCGTGGTGCCACCGCTGTTGCTGATCTTCGCCGTGCTCGGCTCGATCATCGGCGGGGTGGCCGCTCCCACGGAGGCGGCATCGGTGGGGGCCGTGGGCGCATTGCTGCTGACAATCGTTTCCGGCCGCCTGTCGCTTCCGGTACTCTCCGAGACCGTGAAGACCTCCCTGCGCATCAGCTGCATGATCTTTTTCGTACTGATCGCCTCGCAGGTGTTTGCCTTGGCCTTCAGAGGCCTGGACGGCGAGTTCCTGATCGAAGCGATGTTCGAGTGGGTGCCGGGCGGCATGTACGGCACGTTGATCTTCATGCTGCTGCTGATCTTCTTCCTGGGCTTCTTCCTCGAGTGGATTCAGATCTCCTACATTGCCGTGCCGCTGTTCCTGCCCTTCCTGGCAAGCCAGGGCGACATGTCCATGGTCTGGGTCGCCATCCTGATCGCCATGAACCTTCAGACTTCGTTCCTCACGCCGCCCTTCGGCTGGTCGCTGCTGTTCATGAAGGGCGTGGCGCCGCCGGGCATCACCACGGCCGATATCTACAAGGGGGCCATTCCCTTCGTGCTGATCCAACTCCTGGCCCTGGCCCTGATCATCGTCTTCCCCGATGTGGTGCTGTGGTTGCCGGCGATGGTAGGATGGTGAGTCGCAAATAGCACTACCCGAGTTTGAAATCAGGCCCTGCCAACTCTCGTGCTTGTGAGGTTGGCGGGGCTAGTGGCTCGACAATAACTGTGGCTCAACAATAATAAGTAAACAGGTATACGCCAGTGTTCACGTTCAGAACCAAACTGACACTGCTTACCTTGCTTCCTCTGTTGGTTCTCATCGCCGGTGTGACGTTCTTTGCTATCCATCAGAGTGCGCGGTTGAGTGGGGTGCAGTCGGAAATCCTCAAGGACGGATTGCTGCAAGCCAAGAAGGCGGAACTGAAGAACTACATGGAGCTGGCCTATACGGCGATCCGTGATATATACGAAGACCCTTCCTTACCCAAAGACGTGGCTCAACGTCGCGTCGCGGATGCTTTCCATCGAATGGAATATGGCTCCGATGGCTACTTCTTCGTCTATGACTACGAAGGACTGAATATCGTCCATCCTCGTTTGGAGCACGTCGTCGGGCAGGATTTGTGGAACTTCCGCGATGAGGACGGGAAATTGCTGATTCAGCAGCTCGTCCGGCAAGCGCAAGCGGGGGGCGGCTATACCGAATACCGCTGGGACAAGCCCTCCGGCGGGGAGTCGGTGCTCAAGCTGGGCTACTCCATCGGGCTGGATGACTGGGGCTGGATGGTCGGCACCGGCCTCTATCTGGACGACATCGAGCAGGTCGTCGGTCAGATGGAGCAGCATATGGTGGGGAACGCGCGCAAGACCATCCTGCTGATGGCGTTCTTCACCGTCTCCTGCCTGCTCGTCATCGCCGTGATCGGCCTCGCGGTCAATTTGAGCGAAGCGCGGGTGGCGAATCGCAAGCTGGTCAAAATGGCCCAGAAGACCTTCGGCTTCCTGGAAAAGGAGCGCCGCCGGATCTCGCGCGAACTGCATGATGGTATCAACCAACTCCTGGTCTCGGCGCGCTTCAAGCTGGAGCGTGTCGATGACGCTCTGGGCCGGGGAGACCACGTCGACGCTTCCGCCGCCTTGGCGGCTACCGACCGCATCCTGGAAACGGGCATTCAGGATCTCAGGCGGCTGGCCTGCGACCTGCGCCCGAGCGTGCTCGACGACCTGGGGCTGGTAGCGGCCCTCGAAAGCCTCTGCTCGGGTTTGGCAGAGCGTAAGCCCGTCCAGATACATTTCGAGTCGAACGTCGACAGCCGGCAGTGTCAGCCGGTGCTGGCTACGGCCCTGTATCGCATCACCCAGGAGAGCCTGCACAACATCGAGAAGCACGCCGGCATGGCTCGTCGGGTCAAGGTAAAGGTGCAACGCCGCCGGGGTTGGGTCTACCTGGAAATTGCGGATGACGGCCAAGGCTTCGTCTGGCGTCCCGAGCGTCGCCAGGAGCAGGACGGTACCGGCATGGGGTTGCGCAACATTCAGGACCGCGTCGACCTGCTGGGTGGGCGCCTGACGATCGAGGCGGCACCCGGCAAGGGGGTGCGCATCAGGCTCAAGGTGCCGTTTCAGCGGGCCTCCAGCATGACAAGTCGGGAGAGAATCGATGGGAAGGTCTATACGCGTACTTTTGGCGGACGACCATCCGCTGGTGCTGGAAGGGCTGAAGTACCGGCTGGAGGCGCAGCAGGGCATTGACCTGGTCGGGGTGGCCAGTTCAGGGCAAGAGTTGCTGGCACTCGCGCACGAGTTGCAGCCGGACGTCGTGGTCACGGACATCACCATGCCTGGCATTTCCGGCCTGGAAGCCTGCAAGGTATTGCAGGAGAGCTGTCCGGCTATCCGTGTGCTGGTACTGACCATGCACGACAACGAGGAGTACATTCGCCGTGCGGTGGCCTGCGGTGCCGCTGGCTACGTACTCAAGGATGCCTCAGCGGAGGAGATGGTCTTCGCGCTGCGCGAGGTGGCGAGCGGTCGCAACCATTTCGGCTCTGGCGTCTCGCGGGTCCTGCTCGAGGAGAAGGAGGGGCGATTGACCCAGCGCGAAACCGACATCTTGAAGCTGATGTTCGAAGGCATGAGCAGCCGCGACATTGGCGAAGCGCTGGCGATTAGTGCCCGAACGGTGGAGTCGCATCGCAGCAATATCTATCGCAAGCTCAATACCAACTCCCTGGCGGGCCTGTTTCGCTACGCGATGCGACATGGGCTGGTCGAGCTGGAATAGCCAGATCCTATCGAAGTCATTGGCACGTCGATCTTTGACCTCAACCTTTCTTGAGGGCGTATCGTTCATCGCATCTTCACCCCGCAAGGAGAAATAGCGATGAGCGATGCGATCAAGGTGGCCGTGATCTACGGCAGTGTGAGAGAAGGGCGGCTCTGCGATACCGTGGGTCGTTGGGTTCTGGAGCAGATCCAGCGCCGGGAGGCGTTCGCGCCGATTGTGGTCGATCCCGCCGCCGAGGCCGACTCGGCTTTCGCCGGACGCCTCGACGAAGCGGATGCCTTCGTCGTGGTCACGCCTGAGTACAACCACTCCTACCCCGCGGCGCTCAAGGCATTGATCGATAGCTACAAGGCGGAGTGGCAGGCCAAGCCCGTGGCCTTCGTCTCCTACGGTGGCGCTTCGGGCGGGCTGCGAGCGGTGGAGCACCTGCGTCATGTATTCGCCGAACTGCATGCGGTGGGCATTCGCGACGGCGTGATGTTCCCCAGCGTCTGGGAGCAGTTCGATGAGCATGGCCAGCCGAAGCAGGCCCAGCGCTACGAGCGTGGCATGCAGACCCTGCTGGCGCGGCTCGCCTGGTGGGCCGAGACCCTGCGCCAAGGCCGTGACGCACGGGACTATGCCCAGGCGGTGATGCTGGATTGAGCGGCGAGCGGTACGTTCAGTCCCCCGCGGCCTGGGCGCGCAGCCAGGCGATCTCCTCGGCCCAGATCTCGGGCTCGATGGTTTCCAGCACCAGGGGAATCTCGTCGATGCGCGAGTCGCGCATCAAGGTGGTAAAGGCATCGAGCCCGATGTTGCCCCGGCCCAGGCTGTGGTGGCGGTCGACGCGGCTGGCGTATGCGCTCTTGGCATCGTTGAGGTGCATGCCGCGCAGGTACCCGAAACCCACTATCTTGTCGAACTCGTCGAGCGTGGCGGTACAGGCCTCGGGGGTACGCAGGTCGTAGCCGGCAGCGAAGGCGTGGCAGGTGTCGATGCAGACGCCGACGCGCGACTTGTCGTCGACCTGTTCGATGATCTCGGCCAGGTGCTCGAAGCGCCAACCCAGGTTGGTGCCCTGACCGGCGGTGTTCTCGATCACAGCGGTAACGCCACGGGTCTTGGACAGGGCGTGGTTGATCGAGTCGGCGATGCGGGTAAGGCACTCGCTCTCGCTGATCTTCTTGAGATGGCTGCCGGGGTGGAAGTTGAGCAGGGTCAGGCCGAGCTGCTCGCAGCGCTGCATCTCGTCGAGGAAGGCGGCGCGCGACTTCTCGAGCCCTGCGTTGTCCGGGTGGCCGAGGTTGATCAAATAGCTGTCATGGGGAAGGATCTGCCCGGGACCGAAGCCGTGCTCCCGGCAGGCGGCGCGGAAGGCCTCGATGGTGGCATCGTCGAGGGGCTTGGCCTGCCACTGGCGCTGATTCTTGGTGAACAGGGCAAAGGCGTCTGCGCCGATCTCGACGGCGCGCAGTACGGCCTGGTCGGGCCCGCCGGCGGCACTGACATGGGCTCCGAGGTATTTCATCTGGCCTCTCCGTGGGTTGGGCAACGCCAATACGATAGCATGTACCCGCCATGGCCCTGCTAATCTCAAAGGCAGGACTACGAGGAAATGCCACATGTTGCTACTCGTACTGGTGGCGATGAGCGCCTCCATCGAGGAGGACCCGATCGCAGCGGCGCTGGCTCGCATCGATGCGCTGCAAGGCTATCGCCTGACGCTGCGAAGCCAGGGCAGCGGGGGAGAGGAGGTCATTCGCTACAGCTATCAGCAGCCGGGCTACGTGCGCATGGACATGGAAACGCCCTACCGCGGGGCGGTGCTGATCTACCGCCCCGATACGGGCAAGGTGCAGCTGTGGCCGTTCGGCGGCCCCGGCAGTCGGCCGGGCCTCTCCCTGCGCCCCACCAACCGCATGGTACGCAGCTCACGCGGGCATCGCGTGGACCAGTCGGACGTGGGCACGCTGCTGCGCAATGTGCAGCAGTTGCAGCAACACGGCAGCGCACGCCTGCTCGGGCCAGCCACGCTCGATGGGCATTCTGTCCAGCATGTGGTGGTGGAGTCCGAGCCCGGTCGAACGGTGCACGAGGTGGCGCGCTACGATCTTTGGCTCGACGAGGAGACGCTGTTCCCGCTCAGGGTGATCAGCTACGACCGGCGCGGCGAGCGCCTGGAAAGCGTGCACCTGGAAGACGTCGAGCTAGATCCGGCCTTCCCGCCCGATCATTTCTCGCCCTGACGTTCATGGTGGGTCGCGCCCATGGCAAGCTTCGATTTCGATACCACCTGGCACTTCAAGGCTCCGGTCGAGGCGGTCTTCGACGCCCTGAGCGATTCGTTGCACTGGCCCGGTTGGTGGCCTGGGCTGGTCGATGTGCAGCCGCTCGAGGCCGGCGACGACCAGGGCATTGGGCGTACCCAGCGTTTCATCTGGAAGAGTCGGCTGGGCTATCGCCTGTGTTTCGATATCTGCATTACCCGTGTTGCCGAACCCTGCTTGATCGAGGGGGTGGCAAATGGTGACGTGGCCGGTGTGGGCAGGTGGCAGCTATACGGAGAAAAATCGGGCACACGGGTTCGCTATATCTGGCAGGTGCGAACGGTGCGGCCCTGGCTGAGCCTGCTCTCACGCATGGCTCGTCCGCTGGTGCTGTGGAATCACCGGGCCATGATGCGGGCTGGCGCCACGGGACTGGCGAATCACTTGAGGTGCGTTCCAGCGCCCTGTGGGCGTGCCCCGGCCCGAGAACCGTTCAAGCAACGTTGGTAGTCCTTTGAACCAAACGGTATTCTGTCAGCATGTCTCGAAATCGTCGCAGAGATACCATGACGGGCTCGCATAACAATATCGACAATCAACGCCAGTCCTCGGGAGCGCGTAGCTGCGACTCTCCCGATTCCCCCTGCCAGCGGGGCCGACGTGAGCTCGAGGAGGCACGCAAGGAGATCGCACGCCTCGACCGTACCCTGCAGCGCATTCAGCACATCGCTCGGTTGGGCTACTGGAAAGCCAGCCTCAAGGCCAACGAGCTGTTCTGGTCCGAGGCGATCTACGACATCTTCGGCGTCGATCCCAAAACCTTTACCCCCAGCATTCGTGCCTTCAAGGCCATGGTCCATCCGGAGGACCTGGAGAGCGTCGAGGCCAGCATGTGGCGCGCACAGGAAAGTGGCAGCCATGACGTGGAGCATCGCATCGTGCGGCCCGACGGTGAGATCCGCTGGGTGCACGAACTGGCCGATTACATGCCTGAGGGCGACGAGCAGATCCTGATCGGCACCGTGCGCGACATCACCGAGCAGAAGCGGCTGGAGCTGCGCCTGCGCCAATTGTCGCGCACCGACGAGCTCACGGCGTTGTTCAATCGGCGCTATTTCATGCAGCGGCTAGTGCAGGAGCTGGCCCGTTACCGTCGTTACGGCAGGTCGACGTCGGTGGTGCTGTTCGACTTCGATCACTTCAAGCGAATCAATGATACCCATGGCCATCCTGCCGGTGACCAGGCGCTGGTGAGCGTGGGCAAGTTGCTGCGCAGCAAGTTGCGTACGAACGATATCCCGGCGCGGCTCGGCGGGGAGGAGTTTGCTCTTCTACTGCCCGAAACCAGTCTCGAGGAAGCCGTCGGCGTGGCGGAGAAGGTGCGCCAACTGGTGGAGAAGCAGGAGTTCGAGTCGGAGCAGGGCCACCGCTTCGGCGCGTCGATTACCTGTGGTGTGTCGGCTTTCCAGGGAACCGAGGAGACGGTGGAGGCCATTCTGCATCGTGCCGACCAGAACCTCTATGAAGGCAAGCGAGCCGGTCGCAATCGGGTCGTGGCGGATGAACCGGATCGCTGAAGGCGTGTCGTCCCGGGCAACGCCTCTTCTGGAGAGAGCCGACTGGCTGGCCGATGCGCTGGGCCTGGTACTGGGTGAGCCGTCGAACCAGCCATTGACCATGCGTCTCTACCACACCCTGCGCGAGTGGATTCAGACGGAGCGACTTGGCAGTGGCCAGCGCCTGCCATCCACTCGCCAGTTGGCTCGAGAGCTGGGCCTGGGGCGCAACACGCTGCTGGCCGCCTTCGACCAGCTGTTGGCCGAGGGCTTCCTCACCACCCGCCATGGCGCGGGTACCTTCGTTGCCGACTTGGCGTTCCAGCAGGCGCAGTCGGTTACGGCGAACGTTGCAGCCGCACAGCCGTCTTTGCCTGCCGAATCGCTGCTCTCCTCACGCGGTACGGCACTGCTCGCCTTCTGTCATTCCCCGCAAGAACGCCATCCCGCTTTCGTTCCAGGCGTGCCCGCACTGGATCGCTTTCCTCACGCCCAGTGGCAGCGGCTGTTGCACCGCCAGCTGCAACGGATGCCGTTGGACTGGCTCGACTATCAGGCTCAGGGGGGAGTGCCGGCACTGCGCGAGGCGCTGGCCGATTATCTGCAGCTCTCCCGCTCGGTGCGCTGCCGCCCCGAGCAGATCCTCATCGTTCAAGGTGCCCAGCAGGGCTTCGAACTGATCGTGCGGCTACTGAGCGACAGCGGCGACGAGGTATGGATCGAGGAGCCGGGCTACCTCGGTGCCCAGGCCTGCTTCATGGCGGCCGGGCTTGATATGACGCCGGTGCCGGTGGATGGCGAGGGCATGTGCATCGAAGACATGTCCGACTCCCGTCAACCGCGGCTGATCTACGTCACGCCTTCGCATCAGTATCCCAGTGGCACAACCATGAGCCTGGCCAGGCGACTGGCGCTGCTCGAAGCCGCCGAACGGTACGGTGCCTGGATCGTGGAAGACGACTATGACAGCGAGTTTCGCTATGGCCAGCGGCCCGTTGCCGCCCTTCAGGGGCTGGTGGATGACTCGCGGGTGATCTACGTAGGCACCTTCAGCAAGGTGATGTACCCCGGCATGCGGCTGGGTTATTTGGTGTTGCCCGAGCCGTTGGTGGCGCCGTTCCGCCGTGCCAATGCCCGGCTCCATCGCGAAGGCCAGTACGCCGTGCAGGCCGCCGTGGCGGAGTTCATTGTCCGTGGTCATTTCTCGCGCCATATCCGCCGGATGCGTGACTGCTACCGCCGGCGTCAGGCTCTGCTGCGTGAATCGCTGGCGCCGGCGGTGGCGCGTGGCCTGCGGCTATCCGAAGGGCAGGCCGGCATGCACCTGGTCGCCTGGCTCGACGAGCCCGAGCACGAACGCATCCTGCTCGAGCGGGCTGCGGGGCATGGGATCTTGCTGTCCCCATTGTCGAGCTACTATCTCAACGCCCCCGGCCACCCCGGCCTGGTACTGGGCTATGCCGGTACCGTCGAAGCCGAGATCGAAAGGGCAGGGCAGTGGCTGGCTCAGGCGTGGTGTGAATTGGTAGGCGCCTAGTCGTTCAGCGGCACGTCTGCGTCGGCGCCGACAGTGAGCTTAGCTGTCTGCCCTCTCCATCGAAGTTTTCCGGCGCAAGCCAGCGCTCCAGGCGTGCCTCGGCGGCGGGCCATTCGCTGTCCAGCAGGGAGAACCAGGCGGTGTCGCGACTATGCCCATTCTCCACCCGGTGCTGACGGAAGATTCCCTCGAAGCGAAAGCCCAGGCGCTCGGCGGCACGCCGCGAGGCGGCGTTGAGCGCATTGCACTTCCACTCGTAGCGCCGGTAACCCAGTTCGAAGGCATGGCGCATCAGCAGCAGCATGGCCTCGGTGGCCGCCGGCGTGCGCCGCAGCGCTGGAGTAAAGTGAATATGCCCGACCTCGATGCTGCCGTGTTCGGGAACGATGTTGAGGTAGCTGGCCAGCCCCAGTGCCCGCTCGTCAGCCGCCGCGACGATGGCGTAGAACAGCGGATCGTCGCTTTCCGACCTAGCCTTCAGCCAGGCGCGATACTGTTCGGTATCGGCGAACGGCATACCGCCGGAGTAGGTCCAGCGCGCTGCGGGGGCATCGTGCGTACCTTCGCCGGGCGCCAGCAAAGCGGCATACAGCGAAGCGGCGTGACGCTCAGGTGTTAGCGGCTCAAGGCGAACCCTGCGGCCCTGCAGCGGTATTCGATCCGGTCGGCGGGCCGGCTGCCAGTCGGGCAGGGCGGCGCCGACCGGTTGGCCAAAGGCGTTATGGCTCACATCGGTCAGGGTCATGAAGTGCTCTCCTCATAGGTCAGTTGTTGCATGTAGCGCCACAACTGGCGCGCCTGCGGGTCGCGGCTCTCGGCCAGGGCTGCCTCGACGCCGGCCTGGTCAGCCTCAGAGCGCTGGCGGCCTAGCTTGGCCTTGCCCGCCAGCGTCTCGATGGGCAGGCGAAAGCCGACCACGCCGGCCTGCATCTTCTCCAGGTAGCCTGGCTCACGGGGCAGTGAGTCGAGCAGGGCGGGCTCAAAGTGCGCCAGGCTGCGGTCGAGCAGTTCCCGCGTGGCCGCTGTCCCCAGCAATTCGAGGGTGCCCGTGGCGTGCACGGCCAGGTAGTTCCAGGTGGGCACGGCGGGCTGGCTGGCGTACCAGGTCGGTGAGATATAGGCGTGGGGGCCGCTGAAGATCGCCAGCGCCCGGCTGCCATCGAGTGTTCGCCAGTGCGGGTTGGCACGGGCGAAGTGGCCGTAGAGCGTGCCCTGCTCGCCTTCGCTGCGCTCCAGCAACAGGGGCAGGTGGGTGGCCTGCAGGTCGGCGCCGACCAGGACGGCGAAGCCGTGCCGTTCTATCAAGTCCCAGGCCCGAGCGCGCTCGAGTTGCATCGAGGGGGGTACGTACATGGTGCCTCCGGGTCAGTCCTGGCTCGCTTGCGTGTCGAACAGCAGGCCGTAGTGATAGAAGGTGGTGTCGCGCTGCCAGCCGAGCGATTCGTAGAGCGCCTGGGCGTTGCGGTTGTTCATTTCGGTGGCGAGCTTGAGATGGCCAACGCCATGGCTTGCGGCCAGTTCCCTGGCGGCCTGCATCAAGGCGCAGCCGACGCCGCCGCGGCGCGCTTTGGGCGAGACGAACAGATCGTTGAGCAGCCACAGCGGCGCCAGGCGCACGGTGGAGAGCAGGGGATAGAGCTGAACGAAGCCCTGCAATTCTCCTCCCGGTCCTTCATGCACCAGAATCTGCGAGTCACCGCCTTCCAGGCGTGCCTGCAGGAAGCGCCGGGCGCCTTCGAGGTCGGGTGCCTGGCGGTAGAACTGCCTGTAGCCGTCGAGCAGTTCGCTGAGCGGGCCGAGGTCGTCCAGGGAGGCATGGCGTACGGGCATCGGTAAGTCCTCGCGTTCACATGGGTCTTACCGAGTGTGAAGCCTTACTGGCTCCTTGCTAAGGGCCAGTTGGATTGATTTCAACAGAGCCACTTGGCGTTGACGTTCAGGTCCGAAAACCGCCAGACATCGGCTTTGCCCAAGCTAGAATGGAGCCATGAACCTCTCGACCGATATTTGCTACCAGGCGCTGCTGGCGCGCGATGCTCGTTACGACGGACGCTTCTTCACCTGTGTGACCAGCACCGGCATCTACTGTCGCCCGATCTGCCCGGCGCCTGCGCCGAAGCTCGATAATTGTCGCTTCGTTTCTTCCGCGGCGGCAGCGCAGGAGGCGGGTTTCCGACCGTGCCTGCGCTGTCGCCCGGAAAGCGCGCCGGACTCCCCTGCCTGGGCCGGTACCTCGACCACGGTGAAGCGGGCGCTGCGCTTGATCGACGAGGGCGCGCTGGACGAAGGCGGGTTGGAAACGCTGTGCGATCGTCTGGGCGTGGGCGCACGCCAGCTGCGGCGGCTGTTCCAGCGCCATGTCGGAGCCGCCCCGCTGGCCGTGGCCCAAACCCGGCGCGTGCTTCTGGCCAAGCAATTGCTGCACGAGACTGAACTGCCTCTCGCCGATGTGGCGCTGGCCAGCGGTTTTCGCAGCGTGCGCCGCTTCAACGAAGTGTTCCTGCATCTCTATGGCCGTGCGCCAGGCACCCTTCGCGGTCGCCGAGCCGACCTTTCCCGGGCAGCGGCGTTGACGCTGCGGCTGCCGTACCGGCCGCCCTACGACTGGCCGGCGATACTGGCCTTCCTGGCTCGGCGGACCATCCCGGGGCTTGAACGCATCGATGGAGAGGGCTATCACCGGGTTTTCCGCATCGGCGAAACGGCCGGCAGCGTAAGTGTGAAGGATGTTTCCGCCGACAATGCACTGCACGCCTCGATCCGGCTGCCCGAGCTTTCGGCACTGCCGAGCGTGATTGCACGGCTGCGTCGGCTGTTCGATTTGCAGGCCGATCCCGAGGCGATACGCCATGGGCTCGGTCGCGACCTGGCGCTGGCGCCACTGGTAGAGCGTCGCCCCGGGCTGCGCGTGCCGGGCGGATGGGACCCTTTCGAGGTCGCCGTACGGGCGATCCTCGGCCAGCAGGTCAGCGTCGATGCGGCCACACGGCTGGCTGGGCGGCTGGTCGAGCGTCTGGGTGAACGCGTGGAGGGTCAGGCTGGAATCGGCCTGGAGCGACTATTCCCCGCTCCCGAGCGCTTCACTTTCGATGAGATCAAGACACTCGGCATGCCCAGCGCACGGGCCGCGGCCCTGGTAGCGTTGGCGACTGCCTACCGCGAGCGCCCAAGGCTGTTCGATCGGCGCCAGGATCTCGATGACACTGTGGCCCACCTCTGTGCCCTGCCAGGCATCGGCGAGTGGACGGCACACTACATCGCCATGCGTGGGCTGCAGGAGAGCGATGCCTTTCTGCCATCGGACGTGGCGCTGCAACGGGTACTGGCAGAGCAGGGCCGGCGCCCAACGCCGCGCGAGCTGCTTGCACGGGCCGAGGCCTGGCGGCCCTGGCGTGCCTATGCCGTGATGCACCTGTGGCATGCCGATGCGGCCACCACGACGGCAGCAAAACCGCAACAGGAGAAGTGCAATGCGACTCTGGCTTGATCGATTGCCGTCCCCCGTGGGCGAGCTGCGACTGGTTGGCGATGACCAAGGCGCACTGCGAGCGCTGGAATTCGACAGCCACGACGAACGGCTGCACCGCCTGCTGGGGCGTCACTATCGCCACTACGAGCTCGTCGAGGGCTCGGCGCCCGACGCCATACGCCAGGCGCTGGAGGCATATTTCGACGGTGACTCTTCCCATCTCGATACAGTGCCTGTGGCGACCGGTGGTACTGAGTTCCAACGCCTGGTGTGGCAAGCGCTGCGCCTGATTCCGGCCGGTACCACGATCAGCTACGGTGAGCTGGCCGCAAATATCGGACGCCCCGGTGCCAGCCGCGCCGTTGGCCTGGCCAACGGCGCCAACCCGGTGGCCATCGTGGTACCGTGCCATCGGGTGATCGGTGCCAACGGCACCCTGACCGGCTATGGCGGTGGGCTGCCGCGCAAGCGCTGGCTGGTGGAGCACGAGCGGCGCCAGCTGCAGAGCGACTTGTTCACGCTCGCATAGCGGCCCGTGCCAGCTCAGGTCTCGTCGACCAACCCTTCCAGCAGCTTGCTCAAGAGCTCACCCAATGCCTGCTGTTCCTCGCGGCTGAGAGCGGAAAGCATTCGGGCCTCGTTCGCCACGTGGCGAGGCACGACTCGATTCATCAGGGCCAAGCCTTCCTCGGTCAGCGACACCAGCGTGCCGCGTCGGTCCTCGGGATTCGGCGAGCGCACGATCAGGCCCGCTTTCTCCAGACGATCCAGCCGACTGGTCATGCCTCCCGACGATACCATCAGTGTCTCGAACAGCTGCGTCGGTCCCAGGCGATAGGGCGCTCCCGAGCGGCGTAGCGTGGCCAGCACGTCGAACTCTCCCAATTGCAGGCCGTACTCCTTGAAGAAAGCCTGCAGCCGCTCCTGGGTGAGCAGCTGGGTCGTCTTCATATATCCCACCACTTCCATCGGCAGCAGGTCGAGTTCGGGCATTTCCCGTTGCCATTGGGCAATGGCTTGCTTGACACGATTCATAGGCGCGTTTATCTTCCTATCAAGATACTTTATGTCGAGAATCTTTTGCCGTGCTGAACAGGAGCCGATCATGACCAACTCAACCAAGCCACGCAACCGCACCGGCTGGTATGCCCTGGCTTGCCTGCTGCTGGTCGGCAGCCTGCTGGCCTTGTCTCTGGTCGTGGCCAAAATCGCCGACGGAGCCGGTGCGCCTCGCCTGAGCTTCCTCATGGTGGCGGTGACCGGCGCTGGCGTGCTGCTCCTGGCGCTGGCAACCCAGCAGCGACAGCCGATGCGGCTCGACAGGCGCATCGTCGAGTACGCGTTGGTTTCGGGCGCACTGTTTGCCCTGCCCAATGCGCTGGGCTTCCTGGCGGTGCGTCACGTGGGGGCCGGGTTCGTCTCGCTCAGCTTTGCCTTACCGATTCTGGTGACCTGGGTGATAGCAGTGGGAATGGGCATGGAGCGCGTCAATGTGCTACGGCTGCTCGGCGTGCTGCTGGGGCTGGCAGGTGGGGTGTTGCTGGCGTGGGCCAAGGCGGGCGGCATGCAAGGCGCACAGGGCTGGGTCGCGTTGGTATTGACGATCCCGCTGATCATCGCGCTGGGTAATATCTATCGCACCCTGCGCTGGCCCGGCGGGGCAGGGCCGGTCTACCTCGCCGCGCTGATGCTGCTGGGCGGCGCGCTGGCGCTTGCCCCCTTCGTGCTGGCATTCGAAGCGCAGCAACTGGCGCAGTTGCTCGGCTCGACGGGGGTGCTCCGGCTCCTGCTCGCCGAAGTGGCCGTCTTTACGGTGCTCTACGTCTTCTATTTCGTGCTGCAGAAAATCGCCGGCCCCGTCTACCTCAGCCAGATCGGCATGGTGGCGGCATTGGTCGGCACGTTGATCGCGGTCTCGCTGCTGGGCGAGACGGTACCGCCCTATCTGGGCCTGGCGGGGGCGTTGGTGGTCCTCGGTGCGGTCCTGTTCCACCGTGGCGCTGCGCGCCGCGAAACGCCACCGCCTGCAACGGTGGAAGTTTGACCACAGGAGAGATGCATGACCCCCATGGAAGCCCTGCATTGGCGCTATGCCGCCAAGCGCATGAATGGCAGCAAGGTGCCACAAGGCACGCTCGATACCATCCTCGATGCCGCGCGCCTGGCGCCATCGTCCTACGGCCTTCAGCCATATAGTGTGCTGGTGGTGGAAGACCCAACGCTGCGTGAGCGGATCCGGCACGCTGCGTGCGACCAGCCACAGGTCAGCGAATGCTCCCACCTGTTGATTTTCGCTGCCTGGACCGAGGTGGATGAACGGCACGTGGATGAGCTGATCGAGCTGACTGCTGCGGCTCGCGGTCTCGATCCTGTAGAGCTGGAAGGTTATCGCCAGTCGCTCCATGTTGCCGTGGCCGGCTTCACCACGCCGGAGGTAAGGCATCACTGGGCGGCTCGACAAGCCTATATTGCCTTGGGTACGGCCTTGACCGCAGCGGCAGCGGAGCGGATCGACGCCTCGCCGATGGAAGGCTTCGACCCGCCGGCATTGGATGCACTGTTGGGCCTTGAGGCGCAGGGGCTGCGTAGCGTAGTGCTGCTGGCGCTTGGTTATCGTGATACCGAGCAGGATCGCCTGGCTGGCCAAGCCAAGGTGCGCTGGCCCAGGGAGCGCTTCTTGGTGGAATGGGACGGGGCCTGATGGCCCCGCTGGTCTTCCAGGCTCCGTCCAGAAAGTCGGCGAGCGCAGGCAGTTTTTGGATGGTGCCTAGACGCTGCCTTCTTTCTCGATAACCAGCACCCTGGCTTCGCCTACAGGACAGGCGACATGTTCGGTACCTGTCGAGGCAAAGAAGATGTCGCCCACCTCGAGCAGTCGTGAGTGCTCGATGCCCTCGTTGCGATAACGCATCTCCACCTGGCCATCGAGCACCACGAAGACCTCCTCGCCATCGTTGACGTGCCAGCGGTAGGGCCGGTCTGTCCAATGCAGGCGGGTGGTAATGCCGTTCATCTTGGCAATGTCCTTGGCTCCCCAGGCACGCTCCGCGGTGAAGTCCCGGCTACGGGTGATTTCCATGCTCGGTTATCCTTCTGGTGTTATCTCCTGAGCAAGTCCCCAGGTCTCGAGCAAAAGCCGAGACAACCTGCTCGTTCGGTGAAGGAGGCATTATGCTTAACGCAGTGACCATTGTGCTACATCATTTCATGCCGCTTCATGATGAGTCAGGAGAAGCTGCTGGGAGAGGCTACCCGAGACTTCTCGCAAGTTGCGAAGCCTGCTGGCAGGCTTGTTGCCGAGCTTCACTATCAACTTCGCTGCCGAAAAGTGTCTTTTCCACGATTATCGACTGTACATCGGTTACGCCAATGAACTTAAGCCACGCCTCGAAATATCCTTTCTGATGGTCGAACTCTCGCGATGGGGTAAAGGAGTCGCTTGCATAGCTCAAGCCTCTGGCATAAACGACGATGGCCTTCTTGCCAGAGAGCAGTCCGCTGAACCCGGTCTCGGGGTCGAAAGAAAAAAGAATGTCCTTCTGCGATATCAAGTCGATGAAGTGCTTGAGTTTGTAGGGAATGCTGAAATTCCAGAGTGGCATTGAGAACAGCAGGAGATCGGCCTCGTGGAGATGAGACGCGAGCTGACGCAGGCGATCCCAGGCCTGTTGCTGGCTTGCCGTCAGTGGCGCTCCGGCTAGCCCGGCATACTTCGCCGTCATGGCACTGTCATCGAACTCGGGTAACTCCAAATCCCACAGGTCGAGGTGCTTCACCTGTGCATGCGGAGCATGGTCCCGGTAATGGAACAGAAAGCTTCGTGCAACCTCCAGCGATGCGGAGCGCTGCTTGCGGGGGGAGGATGAGACATGCAGGAGAATTGTCATGACACAAATACCTCGCTCATTGTTGTTCCTATATGCCAGCATCTCGGGGTGAAAAATATAAATCAAAAAGTGTGATGGTATTTATAATGAACCAAGATGATACTTTTTTCTTAACTCTGCTACTCTGGATGAGGGGCGGGCTAAGAGCGGCTTAGGGCGGCTTTGGCGGGCAGAGACAATCATCAGGTGGCATGTCATGACATGCTGCCGAATGATACATAAAAAACGAAAGCCATATTTATCATGGAAAGATATGCACATGCTCGACTTGCTTCTCCTGAGGAGTTTCGTTGCTGTCATCGATGAAGGTAGCTTCACTCGCGCTGCCAACCGTCTGCACCTGACGCAGCCGGCCATCAGCGGGCACCTGCGCCGGCTGGAGGCCCAGGTCGGCAAGCCATTGCTTCGGCGTACGACGCGTGCCTTCGAGGTCACACCGGATGGGGAATGTCTGGCGGCCTATGCCAGGGCCATCCTGGCGCTCAATCGCGACGCCATGACCCAGCTCTCCCGCTCCACCTATCAGGGCAACGTTCGCCTCGGTGTGGCGGAGGATTGCGTCAATGCCTCCCTGATGCGCGCGCTCAGGGAGTTCGTGGAAGACAACCCCCAGGTCGAACTCGGCGTACGGGTCGGCATTCCCGGCGACATGATCGTGGCCATGAAGCGCGGCGATGTGGACATGGTGTTGGGCGCCCAGTGCGGTTCCCATGAACCGGGCCGCCTGCTGTGGCATGAGCCCCTGGTCTGGGCCTGGGCCGAGCGATGCCCTGTACGCTTGCCTTCTCCGCTGCCCCTGGCCCTGTTTCCGGAAGCCTGCCCCTATCGCGAAGCCGCGCTGACCCAACTGGCCCTGGCCGGCACTCCGCAGCGCATGGCGATGCTCTGCACCAGCGGAGCCAGCTTGCGTGCCGCGGTAGAAGGCGGTTTTGCACTGGCGCCGATGCCCGCCGGCCAGCTTGGGCCTGGCCTTGTCGCCCTGTCGGAGGAGCACGGCCTTCCGCCGCTGCCGGAGGCCGAGTTCATGCTGATGATCAATCCATCGGGAGACCAGACCGTTCTGGCCGCGCTGGCAGACCGGATCGCCGAGCATCTTTGCCCCACGCCGATAGCGGAGCCGGTCTAGCGTCCTGGGCTGACAACAATAGCGTGACCCACATCTTGTGTCCTCGTCATGGAGGAGAGAACAACAGTGGTGAGGCTGAGTAGTGTATTCCGGTTGGCCGCCAAGGCCTCGGCTGGAAGTGAGTCGATCTTCGCCAAGGCGATTGTCAGGGCGGCGGCCAAGCCGCGCCCGCCCAGCCAGCCACAGTTCACCCCACAGCAGAGCGTTACGACACCTCAATGGAACGCTGGCACGACCTTCCATCCGGTGCAGGCCACGAACAGCGTGCCTTTCCCAGGCTATGGCGTCTATTCACCGGCATACCTGGAATCGTTGGCTCTACTTCCTGACCACAACCAGGACGAACCATATCTGTTTCCGGACTTGGCGCCGGAAAACTTTACCCTGGAAGGAGGCGAGGACCCCTTCCAGAACGTGCACACGGTCGAGCCGGTGGACAATGTCGAGACCGACGAGAACGCCGCCGCGGAAACGGCAGAGGAGATCGTCGACGACGTTGCCTCGGGCAAGAGCATCGCCCAAGTCGCCGAGGAATACGGCATCAGCCCCCAGGATGTTCTCGACCAGCTCGAGGCCGGTGGTCTGGAGCTCGAGGGCACACAATCCGATGATGGCAGCGAGACCACGATCAAGGTCGTCGATGGTGAGACGGGCGACACCGTTGCCGAATACAACTTCACCGAGCAGCAAGATGGCGTGGTAGTGGAAGAGGCCACCGGTGCTGATGGTGAAACCACCACGACGGTGATCGATGAAGACGGCAACCGCACGACACTCGATCCTCGGCAGGAGACGACCCGCGAAGGCGTCGACGAGATCATCGAAGGCGTGGCCGACGGACAAAGCATCGATGAGATCGCCCGCGAGCAGGGACTGGACACTGAGCAGGTGGTTGCCCAACTCGAAGCGGCCGGTTTCGAAGTTGAATCGGACGTGACGGGCCAGGGTCCCTCTTTAGGCAATACCACCGAGATCACCGATAAAGAGAGCGGGGAGCCTCTGGTCCATCAGGAGACGAAGCCCGACGGCACGACGGTCTCTCGGCGGACCGATGACGATGGCAACGAGGTACGCCATACCGTGCACCCCGATGGCAGCACCACCACGGTGGTAACCGAGCCGGATGGTCGCGAGACCGAGACGCAGGTGGATGCCGATGGAAAGACGACCGAGACGGTCACATACGAGCAGAATGGCGTGACGGTCGAGGAAGTCACCGGTGACGATGGCGAGACCACCACCACGATCATCGATGAAGACGGCGAGCGCACGACACTTGATCCTGGGCAGGAGACGACACGAGAGGGTATCGACGGCATCGCCGGGGCCCTCGCCGATGGGCAGAGCATCGATGCTATCGCCGAGGAGCGTGATCTGACCCGTGAGCAAATCGAGGCCCAACTGCAGGCGGCGGGTTACGTGATCCAGTCCGAGACCAATGCCTTGGGCAATGGCGGTGAACAATACACCACCAGCATCGTCGACGCGGAAGATGGCGAGGTGATTGCCAGCTATAGCTCGGGCCCGGGTGTCGGCAATTCATCGCTGCATGTCGATGCCGACGGCAACGAGACGCGCCGGACCGAACGCCCCAGTGGCAGTACCACGACAACCGAGACCAAGGCGAATGGCCGCGAGATCAAGACAACGACCAATGCCGAAGGAGAGACGACGCGAGAAGTTACCGACAATGGTTATACGTTGACTACCCCGCCGGATGGCGATCTGACGCTGCACCGCCACGAAGATGGCCAGGAGATCACGATCGAGCGGGGAACGAAAGAGCAGTCTATGGCCGAGGAACTGCTTGAGCTCGATCCCGATGGCTCCGACGAGGACAGGGTGTTGCAGGCCGTCATCGAAGAGATGCTGGCGGAGCGGGACGACGAGGGCACCCTCAAGGATCTCAATGAGCTCGAAGCCGACCTGGAGGATCAGGATCAGGCGGTGGAGGACGCGCTCGAGGAGATCCTCGGCGAAGATGGCGATGAGGACGATGTCATCAAGCCTGGCGAAGAGGCGGGAGAAGATGATCCCCTGGGCAAGCCGCCGAGTGACGAGGCTCCCTCGGGAGGCGATTGGGTCGCGATGCTTTACCAGGGCGAATGGAAATGGGTGGATCCGGCAATTGCCGAGGCGCTCCAAGATCGGGAGTCGGCAAGGCTGGCGCTGAGGCTGGCAGAAGCGGAAGCCACGCGCGATCTGTCGCAGCTGGCGGTCTATGGGCTCGATGACGATTATGAGGATGCCATGGACGCTGCCATCGAGCGCATCAATGAGTTGTGGGCACCGCATGGGCTGCGCTGGGTACCGCCGGATTTTGAACAACTAGGGCTGAGCCTGGATGACGCCGAGGAGAGCCTGAGCAGTGCCAATACCTGGATCGACTACCTGGAGAAGGAGCAAGAATACCAAGGGCTGCAAGAGGAAGCCGATGGGCTCAAGGGGGAAGTCCTCGAAGCCTATCGTAATGATGAGGAGTACGCGGACTATTTCAATGAGGAAGGGTTCGAGGAGACCACTGAATCGGATAGCCCTGGAAACTCCTCAGGGGAACAAGAGCATACTGGGGAGCTATTGCACCAGTCCGTGGTTCAGATAGATGGCCAGCTTTACCTGCGCAATATCTATGCAGACCGCGATAGTCCCCTGGATAAGCCACTGACCCTGAGCCCTGATAGCGACCTAAGCGGCCTGTCGGACGAACAGCGGCGGCTCAATCGGGAATGGCAGGAACTGAAGCTGGGCGAGGAGCCTGCGCGTCTGCAAGAGGAGGCCCTTGAGGCCTTCCGCTCAGCCAACCCGGAGTACTTCCGCCCCGAGGGTTATTCGGAAGAACGTTCAGGGGGGCCCGGAGGGAGTTATACCTGGGAATCGGGCGAACTGACGGACTCGCGGGTCGTCGAGCGCGATGGTCAGCTCGTTGTCATCAATACCTATGGCGAGGGCTTCGAGGAGACGACGAAGGAGCTCCCGCTCACCTATGCACCGGGCGATGACATGCCTGAGGACTTCTCCCAGGCGCAGCGAGAGGCCAACGAGGCCTGGCAGGAGTTCACCGAGGGTAAGGACATCGATGAAGACCTGAGGACGCGAATCTTAGATCAGGCGCGCGAGCAACACCCCGATCACTTCAAGCCCGAAGGCTTTACGGAAACCACTCCACAACGTATAGGGGACCCACTCGAAGAGCACTCAGGTGAACGACTGAGCCAAGAAATCGTCGAGCGGGATGGTCAATTATTCCTGGTTTCCACCTTTGAGAATCTGGATGAGCCGCTGGAAACACAGCTGACATTTGACCCTGACAGCGATACCTTCAGGCGGACGCCGACCCAAGAGCGGATCGATGATGACTGGGCGAGGTATAAGGAGTATCGCTACAGCTCAGAAGATAGCCTGGCAGGAATAATGAAGGGCCGGAACGAAGCTGAAAGGGCCATAAACGAGTGGCTTGCCGAGCAGAAAAGTGCAGCGGCGGAAGCGGCGGATGCCCCCATTTCGGAGCTGGAACAACGCTATCAGGACGAGCTCGAGGAGCACGGTGAAGGCACGGTCACGCCCGGTGGCGAAGAGGCGGAGCGCATCGAGATCGATGGCGTGGAGCGGTGGGTGCACCCGGATGTTGCGGAAGCATATCGGAACAAGGAAGCCAGCCACGAAGTCCTTCAGGACGGTGAGGACATTACTGAACGGGCGGAGGAGCTGTACGGCGAACAGCACCCGGGTCACGTCGATCCAGATGGATTCACCTTCAAGGATCCAGATGCAGTGGGACCTGGCGCCCAGACGAAGTACATTTCGACGGGCGCCATAATGGAAGCGGACTCCGGCATCATCGTGGGCGACGATGGTCAGCTCTATCTGCGCAATGTTTATGAAGACGAGGATGAACCGCGCAACTTTCCACTGACTTACGCCCCGGGCACCGCCCCGGAGGGACGTTCCGAAGAACAATTGCGTCTTGACCGGGAGTGGGCCGACTGGTGGGAGGCTCATGGGGAAGATGGAGAAGAAGACCCTCTGGCCGCGGCACAACAGACCTACGAGGAAGCCCAGGAGGCCTATGGCGACCAGGTCGAGCGTTATGGAACTGGCACGACACGGGAATTGACCGAGGCATTGCCTGACGGGGTAGATCCCGTGCTGGTGACGATCGATGAGCAGGTGCTCGACCCTGGCGGCCTGCAGATCATGGACCCCATGCCGGTGACGACCGTTGGCGAACAGCGTAGCGTCCATCCCGATGTGGCGATGGCCCTACGCGCTCTGGAAGCCGCCAGGTCACAACGTGAAAGCAGTGCAACCGCCGCCGAAGAGATGGCATTGGCCGCCGTGGAATCCGACTACCGTGCCAGTCGTCCATCGACCTGGAAGCTGCTCAATGACGGGGCCTCTGCGGAGCATGAGATGAGTGTCCAGGCCGCGTGGCAGATGGAAGAGGTATACCTCGAGGCGAACGGTGAGCACGGCAGCCTGACACAGGCGCGCACCGAACTGCTTGACAGTCAGGAGGCGCTGCTGACGACCGAAGAGGGCTTGGTTCGGGCAGGATTTGAGGCATCGGGCGAGGCCATGGAGCTGGCCATGGCCAGTGGAGTCGACTCGGTAGATCTGGCAAATGGCCTGCAGGCCGGTGAGTTGAGCGACGTGCGTGCACAGGTGGTGAATGATCGTGAAGAGTTGCAAGAGTCGGCGCAATGGAACGACCATCTAAGGCAGGATTACTCCCTCGATGATCGGCTCGACCCTGAAAATGGGCATATCATCGAAGATTATTATAAAGAAAACCCTGAGGTGGCAAGAACAGCGATCGAGGATCGCCTCGAAGCCTTGCCGGAGTCGATCAAGTTGGACGATGACGATGCGCGTGAGGTGCTCGATCAGGCACTGGGCAGCGATGACGAGGAACTCGTGGATGCTGTCGAGGATCAACTGCGCGAGATCGGAGGCGATAACGTCGAAGTTGGTATCATCCCTATCCTTTATCGGGATAGCCATGGGGTACGCGATACAGCGTTGTTTACCGTAGAAGATGGTGACGGCAAGACATGGCTGGTCGATGAGAGCGGCAGTAAGTATCGCAATTTCGAGGATTACCGACAGAACAATTATTTGTCCGATAAGGGCCATGTGTTCCTGCCGGAAAGCCCCAGCCGGCTGACCGACGCCAGTGACGATCTCACCTATGGATGGTATCAGGCCCGCGAGCTGAGCTTCACCGAACAGTGGCTGGACCCCGTCATCGGCATCGGTACCGGCATTGCCACGGTCGCCGCTTTCATCCCTCCGTTGGCACCGATCGCAGCACCCATCGCTTTCGCAGGGGGCGCCTACTTCGGGGCACGAAGCGTTTCCAATATTCATGAGATGCATGAGCATGGTCGGCCACTGGCAAGTACGGAAGGTATGGTGCAAGGAGCAATGCTGGCGACCTCCTTCTTGCCCATGGGGGCGAGCGCTTTCCGTGTCGCCGGCCTCACCCGGGCAGGTACCCCAACGGGAGTGGCTGTACGGACGAGCACCGGGGCCGTGAATACGTGGGGAAAAGCCTGGAGCCAGAACCCCATGTATCAGGAAGCCGCCGAGCAGCTGACCCAGCGCGGTGTCGCCTTCAGTACGGCACGCGGCCTTGATCGGGCCGCCATGGGGGTCGGTATTCCCTTGATGGGCTATTCTGGGGTCAATTTGGCGACGAAATGGCAGGATATGACGGGCTTGGAGAGAAGCGATGCTTTGATAGGGCTGGGCAGCGGACTCTTCGGCGCCGGCATGGGTTATCAGGCATCGCGCGCCGCGCGCCCCAACCAGGGCGCGCCCGAGTCATTGGCCCTGGGCAAGCTGCCGGCCAGACATGGAGAGCCCCTGCCACCCCCCGGGTTGTCTCGCCTCTATCGTCTTGGCGACCTGGAAGCCTTGAATCAGGCATCTGTGGACGGCACCTTGCCTGCTGGGTACCACATTCACTTCGTTCAGCCTGGCCGGTTGGATAGTACCAATTTCGTTTTGCGCGAAGGAACGGTACTACGTGGTGGGCGCGTGGATGGCGATGGGCATATCCAATGGCCGAAGAGTCGACGCGAACAGCCGTTAATCTATACTTTGAGTAATGGTGACAATGGCCGTCAGACCGTCCATATCCAGGAATCGGGGAATGGTCGGATTTTGCGTAGCCGCGATTTTGTCGATGATGCCTATATCCTTGTCACCGACAAATGGGTGAGTCAGTTGCGGGGAATGCTCAAACCCACTAATCAGGACACGCTGCCCTTTACCCTTTATAACGGCACGGAGGGTAACTGGGGATCGGCAAGGAGCTATGAGAACGCCATTCGCAGGCTACTGCTGAGCGCAGGTACTCTCGGTGGCGCGATTTCCCTGGGAGGACCACCTGAGATCTCGATGCCGCTGAATGCGTTGGCCTATGGCGTGCGTGGCACTCTCTTGGGAATACAAGCCGTATTTCCCAACGCGACGGCCGTAGATACTGGTTTGGGGAGACTGTTACGTGGAGGGGTGTTTTTAACTTTCGCGATCAATGTTCCCGGCACCGTTGGTAACTATACAGTCAACGATGGGCAGTATCAGCTACAACTCCCGGATGGAGGCCTCGGGTGGGCCAACGCTGGCCAAGAGTGGGTGTACGCACTCGGGAACTCGGGCTATATGCTGAAAGCCTTTGATGAAGCGTCCACGGGCAGGTCGGCCAGGTCTTGGGTGAATGACGCGGCGCTTCCTCTCTTCGTCGCCGGAGGTGCTGAGGGTTTGGCGTCGAGTGCATGGACGAGTGGTTGGCCGCCGGATGCAATGACGGGATATAACGCCACCACAAACGCCATGCTTGCCGGTGGAGCGACTCGCTTGTGGATCCGGGATGGCGTGGTGGGGAAAAAAGTCGGTTCATGGCTCAGTTCGCACATGCCACAACTGAGCGGCATTGCCAAGTTCAACAAACGTGATGTCGCCACTCTGATCGGCTTTACAGGGACCTTGATACCCGCCGCCGCCATGGGGATGAAGGACTACTTCAATGACCAGATTAATACGGAGGACGAAGATATAGATTCTGAGCTTTCTGGCTATGTACCATCTGACTTTTCACCACCCCAGACGCCACCGTCCGGTGGGAAAGCCGATAACGTACCCCCTAGGCTTGCTGATGTGCCGACAACATTCCAACCATTGGCCGAAGAAATTCAACTGGTCGTCCTCGATCGGCAAGGCACTGTCGTGCATACCGACCCCGTCGGCGTATCGCCTGTTGTCACGCACTACCCCCATGGGACCTTCCTGGAGCAGATGGGGGGCCGTGTCACCGATGGAGATGGAAACGAATGGGTTCCCGTTCGGCTGGGCTCGGATGGGGAGCCGGTTGGTTGGACCATGGCGCAAGGCGTCACAGAGCATTCCAGTGGTGCCATGGGCGAAAGTGGGCGTTTCAATCCCGATTATGAAGGGCGTTATGCCGCAGTTACCGTGGAGCCCCATCAGACGCTCGGGGGGATAGCGGTACGCAAGGGACATGATATCGAACAGGTTGTGGTACTCAATCTTGGGCATATCATTGACCCTGGTGTCATCTATCCTGGAGACCGGGTCTATCTACCGGAGAGACAATCTGCAATTTGAAACTCCCAGCTCTGTGTGGTAGCGATCGGGGCTGGATATTTATTATGGTTTGTTATTTATTATACTGTCTTCGTTTATCGCTGTTTGTTATAAATTGGTATTTTGTTTAACGACGAAATATCATGATTTTTTAATTGCGCTGAAATATTGTTTGTCTATCATTAGGGAGGGTTGATGCTTGAGGTGATAGCCAGCTTCTCTTCTGCGACATATGGTTGCTTCTTTGCGACTTGCTGATGGCGAGAAGTTGAATGCCCGATTTAAATTTTTTCTGTCATAGACCATAAGGGAGACATGACATGGCGATCTTCAAGATCAAGGAAAAGAAAATGGCTGCTGATGGTGTTTCAGGCGCTGGCGGTGGCGGTGGCATCGACGTACAGCAGCTAAAAGACGTCTTCGATCAAGCCGCCAAAAAATCGATGGAGGTCAGCAAGGTCAAGACCGAGGGTAACACCGAGGTCGATACCGCCAGGGCAGCTCGCCCGAACAATTGACGCGGTCACGACGGACGCTGGCGGGGCACCAGCGTCCGTTCGTGTTGAGGTTCAGGCTGCGCATTGCTGCCGTCATGTCTCGGGATGGGGCCCGGGCATGGTGGCATTTGATGACAGGTGGCATCCATGGCTTCCGTGACTTCGTTCTTGATGCCGACGACCGAGGTGTTCTCCACGCTGGAAGTGAGGAGCGGCCTTCATGCGGGAGTGGCCGTGCCGCTCGAGCAGTCGGTTTGTCGTATCGGTTCCGCGACAGGCTGCGACGTAATACTGAGCGATGCCGACGTTGCCGCTGAGCATCTCATTCTGCGCTTTCACGCGCGGATGGTAGCCATTGAGGCGGTCGGTGGTGCTATCGAGGCCAACGGCAAACTGCTGGCGCAAGGCACCGGTTGGCGTACATCCTTGCCGGTTATCCTTGTTGTCGGTGACGTGAAATTTGCACTTTCGCGCCCTGAGCTGTCGCTTCCGCCAGCCCTGCAGAGTGCCCAGCGAGGGGTGGGCATGCTCCAGGGGCGTGTGCGGGCAAGCGTGCCCGTAGTAAGGGAAGCACTGAGGCGTCGGCTTGTCCCTTTGCGGGCTGCCCTGCAGCGCTTCGCCTTGCCAATGGTCCTTATCCTTCAAGGCAGGCTGGTGCGGTTGTGGTCCCGCATCGAGCGTACCACCGCTCCCGTGAGCCAGCGCCTCGGTACCCGGCTCGCGCCGTTGGGAAGCTTCGTTTCCCGTCAATGGCGTCGGGTGCCGATCCCGGCGCGCTGGCGCCACCGACTGGCCCAGGTGCGCCAGTCGCCGACGCGTGTCCTGGCCAGTCGCAGCACCGCGGTGACGGCGCTCTGCACGACCCTGGCGATCATTGGCATTTACCAGCTCGTTGGCGTCGGCACGGCAGGGGCCAGCATCTCAGCCAGTGCGCTCCACTCCACGGGCATGCTGCATCCACAGGCTGCCGAGGCGGCCCGCTCGCTGATGGTCGTCGATACGCCACCCGGCGAGGCGCTGGCCCAGCGGCTCGCCGAGGTCGGTCTGGAGGGGCTGCAGGTCCGGGATGCCGGCAATCATCTGGTCGTGGACGGTGAGTTCCCTCCCGAACGCTATGACGAGTGGCGCGATGTGCAGCTCTGGTTCGACCAGCATTATGGCGGTAGCCAACTGCTGATCAGCGAAGCCCGTCCGCAGCTGTCGACCGATTCGCCGGCCCTGCAGTTCCAGGCGGTGTGGTTCGGTGAGAATCCCTATGTCGTTGGCCCTCGGGGTGAACGCCTCTATCCCGGTGCCGCCCTGCAGGAGGGTTGGGTGCTGGCAGAGATCGCCGACAACCGCGTCACGGTACGCCGTGGCAATGACGAATTCTCCCTGACGCTGTAGCGGAACGCTGCCGGCCCCTTGCCATGGAGGCGACGCCATGAGAGTCACCGCCGATCGTATTCATGACGATTCTCGTCTTCGCTCCAGCGCCGGGACGGTGCCCCATGTCGGCGAGGCCGGTGGCAGCAAGCCCGTCGATCCGGAGCGACAAGCCGATTTCGCCAAGGCGGTGGAGGGCAGCCAGGCGCGTCGCCAGCAAGGCGGCACACTGCGTGAGCAGATCGAACGCTTGGCGCTGCCCGTTGCCGGCGATCCTTCGCTTTATGCCGATGAGCGCAGCATCGGGCTGCTGCAGCACGTTGTCGATGCGGTGTTGCCCGAGATGGACACGCAGGCCGAGGTCGTCGAGATGGCGGCGCAGCTGATCAATGAGGAAATCGCGCAGCGCCTAGAGTGGGCGGAACGACGCGCCGAGGCCAAGGAGTTCGAGCCATGAGGGATGGCGACCAAGGAGCGGCGGAGCTGTTGCACATGATGGGGCATCTTTACCTCAAGAGCGGCGAAACGAAGCGTGGTCTGGTGCTGCTGCTGATCGCGGTGCATCTCGCCCCCGAACATGCCGGCATCCTGCACACGCTGGCCCGGGCCTTCATCGCGGCGGGCGACACGTCGAGGGCGCTCGATGCGATCGAACACCTCGAACGGCTACAGGGAGCCTCGTCCGGGCTGGTGCTGCTGCAGAGCCGGGCGCTGTGGGCGGCTGGGCAGAAGGACGAAGCCCGACGTCGTTTCCGCGATTATTTGCAGCAGCGGGGGAATGCATGAGCGTGGCCCTGGCGAAGCTCAATCTCCTCGCCCAGCGGGCTGCCCAGCGTAGCGACGTGGTCATTGCGCTGTTCATCGTGCTGGCGGTGGTTATGATGATCATCCCCTTGCCGACGACGTTGGTAGATGCGCTGATCGGCATCAACATCGGCTTCAGCCTGCTGATCCTCGTCGTGGCGTTCTACATCTCGCACCCGGTCGAGTACTCCTCGCTGCCGCCGATCATCCTGCTGGCCACGCTGTTCCGACTGGCGCTTTCCATCACCACCACGCGGCTGATCCTGCTCGATGGCGATGCCGGGAAGATGGTGTCGGCGTTCGGCAATTTCGTCATCGCCGGTGAGGTAATGATCGGCCTGGTGGTGTTCCTGATCATTACCGTGGCCCAGTTCCTGGTGATCACCAAGGGCGCCGAGCGGGTCGCCGAAGTGGCCGCCCGCTTCATTCTCGATGCCATGCCGGGCAAGCAGATGAGTATCGACAACGACCTGCGCAACGGCGATATCGAGCAGGCAGAGGCGCGCAACCGGCGTCAGCGCCTGGAGCAGGAGAGTCAGCTCTACGGAGCGATGGACGGTGCGATGAAGTTCGTCAAGGGCGATGCCATCGCCGGGCTGGTGATCCTGTGCGTCAACCTGATCGGTGGCCTGTCGATCGGCATGGTCAAGCGCGGCATGTCGTTCGGCGAGGCGGTGAATACCTATTCGCTGCTGACGGTCGGCGACGGGCTCGTGGCTCAGATCCCGGCGCTACTGATCGCCGTTGGTGCCGGTACCGTCGTGACGCGGGTCAGCTCCAGTTCCGGCCATAGCGGTGACCTGGGCAGCGAGATCGTCGGCCAGCTCGGCAGGAGTGCCCGGGCGTTGGGATTGACCGCCATCATCCTGTTCTTCGCTGCCTTCATCCCGGGATTCGCTTCCGGGGTATTCCTCACCCTGGCGGCTGGGTTGGGTTTTGCAGCCTTCGTCATGCGTCGCCGGGAGCTCAGGCTGGTGGCGCAGGTTGATGCCGGCGGGGAGCTGTCCTCCCCGGCTCCCATGCCGGCAGGCACCGCCCCCGCCAGGCAACCGGCTACACCAGCTGACGAGGAACTGGCGCCGCACGCCGACACCGCACCGGAGGCGGGTGAATCACATCGTGTGGTGCTGCGTCTTGCGACTTCGCTGGCCGAAGCGCTATCTCTCGATGCCCTGCGCTGGGAGCTCGACGATGCGCGCCGCCGTGCCGGGGCGAACCTGGGAATCGAGATGCCGGGCGTCGGACTGCGCGTCGATGTAGCGCTGGAAGCCGACCATTTCGCCATCGAGCTCGATGAAGTCCCGATCATGCAGGGGGAGCTTCCCGCCGAGCGGGTGCTGCTCGACGACGACCCCGTGCACCTGGAGCTGCTGGAGGTCGACGCCATCGAGCATCCGTCGCCGTTGGGTCGGCAATCGGGGCTCTGGGTGTCCGCGCAGGAGGTCGAGCGCCTGGATGAGGCCGGGATCGGCTACCGCCGAGCCGATCAGGTGCTGTGCCTGTGCCTGGAACGCACCTTGACCCGCTATGCCGGGGAGTTCGTCGGCATCCAGGAGACCCGCACGCTGCTGTCGCGCATGGAGCAGGACTATGCGGAGCTGGTGGGCGAGGCGGTGCGCGTGGTCTCGCTACAGAAGATATCGGACATCCTGCGCCGCCTGGTGGACGAGGGCATTCCGCTGCGCGCACTGCGCACCATCCTCGAGGCGGTGGTGACCTGGGGCCCCCAGGAAGCGAACGTGCCGCGGTTGACCGAGCGGATTCGGGCCGCCCTGTCGCGCCAGATCTGTCATCGCTTTGCCCGGGCCGATCGGGTGCTGCCGGCCTGGGTGGTGACCCGCCAGCTCGAGGAGGCCATTCGAGCGACGCAGCGCAGTGCCGATGGCGCTGCCAGGAGCGGCAGCGTACCGGCATCGCTGTCACGCGCCTTGAACCGCTGGTTCCAGCAGCGTCTGGAGGCGCTGGACAGTGACGTGTCGCCGGTGGTGGTGGTGTCCGCCGACGTGCGTCCGGTGCTGCAGCAGTGGGCGAAGCGACACGAGCTGGATCTGCCGGTAATTGCCTGGTCCGAGGTGGCACCGGAGTTCAGCCTCCAGTCGCTGGCCCAGGTCAGGTTGCCGCAAGCTAACTCGCGGGGCGATGGCGAGGCTGCCAGCGCGCCCAAGGGCGAAGCGGAATGAACGACTCGAACGACAACCCTCCCCATCAAGGAGCAGCGACTGCGATGGCAGCCAGACCCTCGATTCTCCCTCCCTCCCTCGGCCCGGTACATTTCCGCTACCTGGCCCGCTGCCTGACAGCAATCCTCACAACACTGCTGTCATGGCTCGTGCTGGCGGCTCCCGCGTATGCCCAGAACGTCGATGCCGGCGGGGAACAGGGACTTACGCTGGAGACCGGACAGGGGCGTATTCTGCGCTTCGGCGAACCGGCCGAGTCGGTGTTCGTGGCCGACCCCGAGATTGCCGACGTACAGATTGTCTCCCCTGGAGTGATCTATCTCTTCGGCAAGGCCCAGGGCGATACCAACCTGATCGTACTGGGCGCGGACGAGCGTACCCAGGCATCGATGCGCCTGCAGGTGCGTAATGGCTCCCGGGCGGCCAACCAGGCCCTGCAGGGGGCCGGGGGTGGGGCGCCGATCGTGCTGCGCATGGCCGGCAACCAGCTGGTGGCGGAGGGGGAAAGCGCGGACGTCGACAGCGCCATCGCCATCCAGTCGACGCTCGAGAGTCACACGCCGGAAGAGGGGCGAGCGCTGGATGCCACCACTTACCAAGGCAGCACTCAGATCAACCTGCGCGTGCGCTTTGCCGAAGTCTCGCGTGAGGAGTTGCTGCAGTACGGCGTCAGCTGGAGCGCACTGATCAATAACGGCTCCCTGTCACTTGGCGTACTGCCCGGCTCCCAGGCAGGCATGACCTTCGGCACCCTGGGGGCCGGCAGCGACAGCATCGATGGGTTGCTCCAAGCGTTGCAGGAGAACGGCCTGCTGCAGATCCTGGCCGAGCCCAACATCACCACGGTCACCGGGGAAACCGCCAGCTTCCTGGCCGGCGGCGAGATCCCGATTCCGGTACCGGTCAATCGCGACCTGGTTGGCATCGAGTACAAGCAGTTCGGCGTCTCGCTGCTGTTCACGCCGGTGCTACTGCCCAACGATCGCATCTCGCTGCAGGTGCGCCCCGAGGTGAGCAGCCTGACCGGCAGCAGCGTGCAGGTCGGGGGCATCAGCGTGCCGGGGCTGCAGGTCCGGCGTGCCGATACCCTGGTAGAGGTGGGCAGCGGCCAGACCTTCGCCATTGCCGGCCTGTTCCAGCGCGACACCTTCAACAACATCGAGCGTGTCCCGGTGCTGGGCGATGTCCCGGTCCTCGGCAACCTGTTCCGCTCGCGGCGCTTCCAGCGCAACGAGACCGAGCTGGTGATCCTGATCACGCCCTATATCGTCGAACCTGTCTCGGCGCCATCGTCGGTTCGGCTGCCGATGGATCATGCACGGGTCGCCGGTGACGAAGGAAGGCTCGATACGAGCAGTGCCTACCGGGTCGCGAGTGACGACCCCTTCGGCTTCCACCTGCAATGAACAAGGAGAACGAGGGCATGCGCTATCACACAGGCTGGCGAACCTGGCGACTTCTCCCTCTGGCGCTGCTGCTGAGCGGCTGCGTCTCGTCGATGGGACCGATCTCTTGGGAGACCGGCTATCGGCAGGTGAGCGAACCCGCGGGGAGTGATACCGAGGCGCTGCGCCGTAGCATCGCGCCCAATACCTGCCGGGTGTCACCCGGTCAGGCCGGCATCGTACCCCTGCCGCCCGGTTGCGCCAACGACCTCAACCTCCAGGCCATGGTCGAGCGCCCTGGGGATCTGCTCCACGGACGTGAGATGGGGCCTGCAAGAGGTGCTCCGGTAGCGGCGGCGGCTCGCGAACGCCTGGAGGACCGGGAGCGTGCCAACAGCCGCCGTGTTGTGCTCGAGTCGGAAGCGCGTGGCTCCGCCAGTCGCAGCGCCACCACGGGGGATCTGTGAGCATTGGCCTGCAGCCGCTGCTCCCCTGGGGCGCTTGGCCCCAGGGGGGGCGTCATTGCGCCATGGCCAGGCCCATGGCGCGGGCTCGGTCGGCGGGGTCGGTGATCTCGCCGATGCGCGCAGCCTGCTCGATCAGCGATTGGCGCTGGCTGGGGGACATCTCCGGCAGTGCGATGCTGTGGGCCTGTTCCAGCTCCTGGGCTAGCACCAGCACCAACACCATGTTGCGGAAATGGCGCTCCTCTGCCAGCGGTGAGTCGTTGACACGACGCATCAGCTCGATGGCCTCGTCGTCCTCTCCGGCCAACGAATGCGCCAGCGCCAGGTTGGTAAGGGCATCGGGGCTATGCGGCGAGAGTGCTGCCGCCTGGGAGAAGGCGTGCTGCGCCGACTCACCCTGGCCCAGCAGGGCGTGGGCAGCGCCCAAGCGGCTCCAGGCCGACAGAGTATTCACTTCCGGGGCCGCCTTGTGCAGGTTGCGTACCGCACTTTCGACCTCGCCAAGGCGCAACTGGGCCGTGCCCAGTCCCAGCAGGGCATCAGTGTTCTCGATATCGAGACTCAGGGCGGTACGAAAGGAGGTCTTGGCGGCTTCCGCGTTACCGGCATCGAGCCGGGCATTGCCGAGCCGCACATGGATCTGGGGATCGTCGGCAGACAGCTCCGCCGCTCGCTCGTACATGGCGGCGGCCGTGGCGTGGTCGCCGCGCCGGCCGATGTCGTCCGCCAGGCTGAGCAGTCGGGCTTCCTCTCCGCCCAGGCCGCTGCCGGTAGTCGAGCAGGCGCCGAGCGTCAGACAGGAAAGCAGGAGAGCGGGCATTCGTATGTCGTTGCGTATCACCGATGAGACCTCCTCGTATATGGAAGCACGCCCCGAGTTTGCTTGCCGTGCAATACACCTTTCAAGGAGCTTTCCGTTGCGGGTATTCCAGGGAAGCCTGCTACCTCGTCAGGCAAAGACGTTTCGATACTACTGCACCTTTATCCTCCTTGGTATAGGAAAAATCATTTCGGTATCGATGCGAAAGTGTCATGCGATATTCACTCTTTTTGTCTTGGGATTGGCCACTATTTCAGGACATTGCATTGCCGAAGAACAGGTAAGTGGATGGCCGATGGAGGAGTGGAAGGAGCGCGAGTATCGCTACGTGATCATCGATCAGGACGTACGCGACGTGCTTCGGGAAATGGGGCACAACCTGTCGCTTCCGGTGGAGATTTCACGTGAAGTCAAGGGGCGGGTGAGGGGCGACATACGCGCCGGTACCGCCGAGGAGTTCCTCGAGCGGATCAGCGCGGCCAACGGCCTGGCCTGGTTTTTCGATGGCGGTGTGCTGCATGTCGCCACGCGGGGAGAGATGACGCAGCGCCGCTTCGAACTCAATGGAATCGACTCGCAGCGGTTGATGGAAAACATAGAGGAATCCCGCATTGGCGCCCCCCTGCGGGTGCGTCTGGTGGATGGCGGCTCGACGCTCCAGGCCTGGGGACCGCCGGCATGGATAGACAACGTGGCCAGGCACGTCGAGCGCCTGCGTCAACCGACCCCGCGCGGTCCATCCGGTGTACGGGTGTTCCGTGGCGGAACGACCGAGACCGCCGTCAGCGAATGACGGTGAAACGAAGAAAGCAGGCGAAACGAAGAGAAGAAAAGGAGGAAGCGATCATGGCGACTGAAGCCGTAGGTGCACCCGGTGGCAACGACCTTTCCAGCACGGATCAGCAGGCTTTCGATGCCGCCGTCGAGAATGCCCAGGCCCAGGCCATTGTCGGCCAGGCAGTGGGATCACTAGCGATGATGCACCTGATGGATTATGCCGGTGACATGCTCAAGGACGAAGGCTGACGTCGGTACGAATGCGGCAGGAATTGCCTGCCGTTCAGGCACACGTTATGAGGTGATTCGTGATGATGTCCGCGATGACGACAGGCGCGACGCCCGCCCCGATGGCGGAGGGCATGGCGAGTTCCGCAACGCCTGCCGAGCAGAATCTGTTCGAGCACATGGCACGCGTTTCCGGCTCGACCCTGCAGGCCGTGACACCGGCCGAGCTGGGCGAGAACATCCTCAATGGGCTGGAGGGCACCCTCGAGCGGATGCAGGCCTTCTCCTCCGCCCAGGGTGGCGAGGGGAGTGGCGCCTCCCGGGCCGTGTCGGGCACCGAGAACGGCGGCAGCGCTGACGATCCCGGCGCTGAGGCACTTGGTGGCGACCAGTTCCAGCGCATGATCGACGCATTTGGCTCGATGTTCGACCATGCGGTCGAGTCGCGGCTGATGGCGTCTTGCGCTGCCCAGACGTCGGGCGCCACCTCGACGCTGCTACGGGGATGACCGGCTTGCCACTTATCCCACGACGCAGGGGCTTGCTCCGAGCGCTGTCGATTCTCGCCATGGCGCTGCTGCTGCAGGCGTGTGACACCGAGTTGTATACCGACCTCAGCGAGCGCGAGGCCAACGTCATGGTGGCGGCGCTGGCCAGGCACGGTATTCCTGCCAAGCGGGTCGCCGCCGATGGCGGTCGCATGACCGTTACCGTCGACGAGGATCGCTTTGCCGAGGCGGTGGAGATACTGGATCGCCTGGGGCTGCCCCAGGAGCGCTTTTCCAATCTTGGCGAGATCTTCCAGGGCAACAGCCTGGTGTCGTCGCCGGTACAGGAGCGCGCTCAGATGCTTTATGCGCTCAGCGAAGAACTGTCGCATACGGTGTCGCAGATCGATGGCGTTCTCACGGCCCGGGTGCACGTCGTCCTTCCCGAGAACGACCTGGTGCGGCAGGACAGCACGCCCTCGTCGGCCTCGGTGTTCATTCGCCACGCGCCAGAACTCGAGGTGGGGCCGCTGATCCCACGGATAAAGACCTTGGTGGCCAACGGCATTGCCGGGCTCTCCTACGACAACGTCTCGGTGGTGCCGGTGGCGGCGATGAGGCTGGAGCCCAGGGTGGAAATAGTGCCACCGCAGACGAGCGCTTTTCTCGGTATCGCCATGCCGGCGAGCAGCGTCGGGCGGGTCAGTTGGCTGTTCGGTATCTTCGCCGCCGTGCTGCTGGGCCTGGCCGGGGCGGTGGGGTGGATGACCTGGCAGCGCCGTCGGCGCGTGCCCTACGACCTGGAGCCACCCACATGAGCGGAGCAAATACCGCCGCCGAACGAGAATCGTCGGCCTCGGCATGGCGATCCTTCGTCGAGGCGCCGGCGCGCTGCGTTGCGCGCCCTTGGTTGCAGGATTGCCTGGGTGGGATCGCCGGTGACGCCCTCCTGGAGTCGCTGATGCTGCACCCTCGCTTCCAGCGCCGTCTGGCGCAGCGGCTGATTGACCGGCATGGATTGATGCCGCCCGAGTCGCTGCCCGCGCCCACCGAAGAGGACGCCCGGCTGCTGGCGCTGCCGGCGCGGGCCGGCGCCAGCTTGGTCCATTATTGCGGCGTGATCTGCCATGCCGCCGCTTTCGTGCGCGAGATCCGCGCGCCTCGCGTGGTGGCACTGAAGCAACGTTTCGGCGACGCCGCCTTCGCCGCCGCGCTGGCCAACCGCGAGCTGGCAGTGGCGGCAGCGAGCGACGACATCGAGATACTGGCGCGGGAGGTCAAGCGCGATGGGCAGGCCTGCGTCTCGGCCTGGCTGTCGCTGCAGCCGCCCGAACTCGCCGCCTGGCTGAGGCTGGGGTTGGCCAGCGGCTTGCCGGAGGAGGTGCTGGAAGGAGCCTCCCCCGAGGTTTGCCGGCAAGGGCCTGGCATCGTGCGCTGCGCCGCCGCCATCGTCGATGCCGAGATCAGGGAGTCAGAGCATGCACGAACTGCCGACACGTCCGGGTAAGGTCATCCTGCGCGGCGACGAGGCCCAGGCCTGGATCGATGGCTACGCCTTTCTCGAGCGCGCCCGGGCACAAGCCAGGGAGGTGGAGGCGAGGACCCGACATACCGCCGCCAGCGCCTATGCCGACGGCTTTGAGGAGGGGCGCCGGGAAGGCGAGGCTCGGGCAGCCGAATTGCTGACACAGGCCACCCAGCGGGTGGAGAGCTACTTGGCGGGGCTCGACCAGGCACTGGCCGAGCTCTCCCTGGGCATGGTGCGCCGCATCCTGGGCGAATTCGACGACGCCGAGCTGGTGAGCCGCTGTGCGCGCCAGGCCCTGCGCGAATTGCGCCACGACATGCGGGTCAGCGTGCGCGTCGCGCCGGAGCGGGTAGCAGCCGTCGAAGCGCTGCTGGCCCAGGGGCCGTCGATAGCCGAAGGCCCCGCCTATCGCGTCGAAGGCGACGCGCAGCTGGGGCCGGGCCAATGCCTGTTGGTCAGCCCGGTGGCGATCGTCGATGTCGGGCTTGATGCCCAACTGACTGCCCTGCGTCGCGCGCTGACGAGTGGCCAGGAGCTGCGCCGATGACGTCTCCCGAGATCGACCTCGAGGCGCTGCTGCCGCGACTGGGCGCGCGGCTGGAAGAGGCCGAACTGCGTCCGGTACACGGCCGGGTACGCCGAATTCGCGGCCTGCTGGTGCACGCCAGCGTCGACGGCACCGGCATCGGTGAGCTGTGCTACCTGCGCGACCCCGTGAGCGGACGCCATGTCGCCGCCGAAGTGATCGGCTTCGAGGAGGAGCACGCCATCCTCTCTCCGATCGGCGACCTGCAGGGCATGTCCACCCGGGCCGAGGTCATCGCCACCGGCGGACCGCAGGGGGTGCCGGTGGGTGAGGCGCTGCTGGGGCGGGTAATCAGCCCACTGGGCACCTTCATCGATGCCGCACCGGATCGTGACATTGATGCCCTGCGCATCTGCCCCGTGCATGCCGAACCGCCCAGTCCCCTGGCGCGACAGTTGATCCAGCATCCGCTGGCGCTGGGCATTCGCGCCATTGACGGCCTGCTGACCGTGGCGCGTGGCCAGCGCGTCGGCATCTTCGGCGAGCCCGGGGTGGGCAAGTCGTCGCTGCTCTCCGCCATCGTACGCGGCAGCGAGGCGGAGGTCATCGTGCTGGGATTGGTCGGCGAACGCGGTCGCGAAGTACGCGAACTGCTGGATGTGCAGCTCGATGCCAAGGCCCGGCAGCGCACTGTCTGCGTAGTGGCCACTTCCGATCGCCCGGCCATCGAGCGGGCACGGGCCGCCATGGTGGCCACCACCGTGGCGGAGCACTTCCGCGACCAGGGGCGCGACGTCCTGCTGCTGGTCGACAGCATTACCCGTTTTGCCCGAGCCCAGCGCGAGATCGGCCTGGCCGCCGGCGAGCCACCGACCCGACGCGGCTATCCGCCTTCGCTCTTCGCCGCCTTGCCGCGTTTGCTGGAGCGGGCGGGGCCGGGGGCCAGCGGGAGCATCACCGCGCTCTATACCGTGCTCACTGAGGGCGACGGCAGCCTCGATCCAGTCGCCGAAGAGACGCGGGCCATTCTCGACGGCCACATCGTACTCAGCGCCGACCTGGCCAAGCGTGACCACTTTCCGGCCATCGACGTCCTTGCCAGCCGCAGCCGCCTGATGGATGCCGTCATCTCGAACGAGCAGCGCCGCAACGCCGGCCGAATTCGCGACCTGCTGGCGCGCCATCGCGACGTCGAGCTGCTGCTTCAGGTCGGTGAGTACCGCGAGGGCAACGACCCCCTTACCGACGAGGCGGTTGCCAGGCATGCCGCCATCGAAGCCTTCCTGCGCCAGAGCGAGAGGGAACACAGCGACTTCGAGGAAACCTTGAAACGCATGGATGAACTGCTGTCATGACCGAACGCTTCCGACTCGAGCAACTCATGGCGCTGCGTGAGCGGCGCGAACGCCTGGCCGAGGCCGCCCTGGCGGCGCAGCAACGGCGCTGTCGGGACGAGGCGCACCGCATCGATGAGCTCGACCTCACCCTGGCGCGCGAGCAGAGCGACTTCGACCGGCTAGAGCAGGCGTGGTTCGAGGCGGCGGAGGGGGCGACGCTGTCGCCCGCGGAGCTGGAGCAGGCGCGCCAGGCCATCGACGATCATGAGCGGCGCCAGACCGAGTTGGCCGATGCGCGCTCGGCGGCCGAACGGGAGCAATGCCGGCTGCTCGAGGAGTGTGCCCGGCAGGCCGAGGTCTGGAAGCAGCGCTCCCATGCCCGGGAGGCGCTGGGGAAGCTGGTCGAGCGTCGCCGCAGCGCTGATCGCATCGTGCAGGAGGGGCGCCTCGAGGCGGACCTCGAGGACACCCTGCCGCGTGGGGGGCCGGAATGGCGAAGCTAGATCTGGTGCCGGCGGCGGGGCGGCAGGGCTCGACGACGAGAGACACGGTCGTGGCGGCGCGTCTGCCCCGGCTCTCGCTGGAGCAGGTGACCATCCTCAACGCGCTGCATCGCCCGCGCCTGGCACTCGCACTCTCCCTGGGCGAGCGGGCGCTGCGGTTGCGCATCGTCGCGGAAGCCGGGCCACCTTCCTTGCCCGTGGCACTGGGGCTATCGATAGGCGGCGCCCCGGCGCTGCTGGAGCTCTGCCATGACAGCCTGGCGCTCTTGACGGATCGCCTGGCGTTGCGTACCGGGCTGGAGGCGTGCGAACCCGGCCTCGCGGCGCTGTGGCTGGAGTACGCCTTGCTGGAGTGGATCGAGCCCTTGGAAGCGCGCCTGGGCGTCGCCCTGCAGCTGGACGAGGCGCCTCCTTCGGCCGAGGAAGCCGTGGCCATACGCATTTCGCTGCACCTGGAGGCCGATGGGCACGCCAGCCATCTGCGCTTGTCGCTGGGCGCCGCCGCCATGCGGGCCGTCGCGCCGTTGCTGGGGGCTCTGCCTGCCGTCGAACCCAGGCCGTGCTCGGCGCTGCCCATCTCCGTGCAGTGGCTCGCCGGGCACCAACGGCTGCGACTGGACGAGCTGCGCGGCCTGATGCCGGGCGACGTGGTGCTGCTCGAACGACCGGCCGAGGCGCTGGCGATCGCCGGACGCTCCATGGCCAAGGTGGTGGAACAGGACGATGGCCTGAAACTGCTCACGCCACCCACTGCCGGGCATGGCGACGACCTCGATGTGCCCCGGAACGATCTCCCCAGCAACGATTCCCTCAAGAACCATCCCCGCAGTAACGACAGGAGCCGTGACGCCATGGCAGAAGACTCTCGTAGCCCGAAACCGCCGCCCACGGATGCGGCGGCCCTGGATGGCTTGCCGATGCGCCTGGTGTGCGAGCTCGGCCGCCTGGAGCTCTCGCTCGGCGAGCTTCGCGAACTGGGGCCGGGCAGCGTGCTGCCGCTGTCCCGGCCGACGGAGAACGCCGTGGACCTGGTCGTCAATGGTCGGCCCATGGGCCGAGGGCGGCTGGTGGAGATCGGCGACAGCCTGGGCGTGCAGATCGTAAGGCTCACGGGCGATGAGTGAGTTCGAGCCCAACCTGGTCGGCATGATCATCGTCATGGCCGGCCTGGGGCTGCTGCCCCTGGCGGTGGTGACCATGACCTCGTTTCTCAAGATCGCCGTGGTGCTGTTCCTGATTCGCAACGCCCTGGGCATCCAGCAGACGCCGCCCAACCTGGTGCTCTACGGCATCGCCCTGGTGCTGACCGTCTATATCACCACGCCGCTGGTCGGCGAGATCGCCTACCGGCTCGAGAACCACGGCGGTTCGCTGGAGAGCGTCGAGGACATCCGCGAGACCGGTAGGCTGCTGCGCGGGCCGCTACAGGAGTACCTGTCGCTCTACGCCAACGAGCGTGAGCGCGCCTTCTTCATCGATGCCACGCAGAACATCTGGTCGGAGCAGGCGCGCGAGAATCTGCAGGATGACGACCTGGTGGTGCTGATTCCGGCCTTCGTCACCTCCGAACTCGTGCGTGCCTTCGAGATCGGCTTTCTGATCTACATCCCGTTCCTGGTCATCGACCTGGTGGTGGCCAACGTACTGATGGCGATGGGCATGGTGATGGTCGCGCCGCCGCTGATCTCGGTGCCGCTGAAGATCTTCCTGTTCGTTGCCGTGGACGGCTGGTCGCGCCTGATGCACGGCCTGATCCTCAGCTACGGAGGTTAGCCACCGTGTCCGGCGAGATCTTCCTCACGCTGATGAACAATGCCCTGTGGACCGTACTGCTGCTATCCGCACCCGCGCTGCTGGCGGCGATCGTGATCGGCTTCGGCATCGGCCTGCTGCAGGCGCTGACGCAGATTCAGGACCAATCGCTGCCCCAGGCGGTCAAGGTCATTGTGATCATGCTGGTGCTGATCGTGGGAGGGCCGCTGCTGGTAGGGCAGCTCGTCAACCTGACCGACCAGGTGCTGGACAACTTTGCCGCCTGGTCGCGCTGAGGTCCCATGGCATTCGAGGAATTCTTTCCCTTCCTTACCGAGTTGGTCTATCCCATGCTCGTGGCCGCTTCCATCGGCATGACTCGGGCGCTGGGGGTGATCCTCATCACGCCGGCCTTCAATCGGCTCGGCCTGACCGGGATGATCCGCTCCGCCGTCGCCGTGACCATCGCCTTGCCGGCGATACCGTTCATCTTCTCCGCGTTACCGTCGCTGGGCCCGCTGTCGGCCTTCGGTCTTGCCGCCCTGCTGATCAAGGAGCTGATGATCGGCGCCGTCATCGGCGTGGTGTTCGGCATACCGTTCTGGGCGGCGGAGGTGGCGGGGGAAGTGGTCGACCTGCAGCGTGCCTCGACCATGGGGCAACTGCTCGATCCGATGGGCAGCACCGAGTCGGGCGTCACCAGCACGCTGCTGGTAGTGACCCTGGTAGCGCTGTTCTTCGTCTCGGGTGGCTTCATGATCATGCTCGAGGGGTTCTACGCGAGCTATGCGCTGTGGCCGGTGGAGCGCTTCGTGCCGGTGCTTGAGTCCCGCACCGCCCTGACGATGCTGGATATGCTGGACCAGGTGATGCGGGTGGGGGTGATGATGGTCGCGCCGCTGGTGATCGCCCTGCTGGTCGCCGACCTGATGCTTGCCTATCTGGCACGCATGGCGCCCAGCCTGAACGTGTTCTCGCTGTCGCTGGCGATCAAGAACCTGCTCTTCACCTTCCTGATGCTGCTCTACATCGTCTTCCTGATACCGCTGCTGGTGGAGGAGCTCGGCACGCTGGGTGACGGCTATCGGCGCCTCGAGACGCTGCTGGGCAGTGTCGCCTGGCTGCCCGGAGAGCAGGGGCGCGCATGAGCGAGAAACCCAGCGAAGAGAGATCGCTGCCGCCCTCCGAAAAGAAGCTGCGCGACGCGCGCAAGAAGGGGCAGGTCAGCAAGAGCTCGGACATGGTCACCGCCATGGTGATGCTGGGCTGTACGCTCTATCTCGTCATGGCTGTCGGCGGCATCGAACGGCGTGTGCGCCACCTCATCAGCACCACCACACGTCTCTATCACGAGCCGTTCGACACCCTGTGGCCACGCCTGCTGGCGCTGGGGGCGGAAATCGTGGTGCGCTCGGTACTGCCGATCATCGTCATCTCCGTCGTGGCCGCCGTACTGACCAACATCCTGATCATGCGCGGCCCGGTATTCTCGGTGGACCCGATCAAGCCGAGATTCGAGCGCATCAATCCCGCCGAGGGCTTCAAGCGAATCTTCTCGGCCCGCGGCGTGATCGAATTCGTCAAGTCGCTGATCAAGATGGTCGCGCTGGGCACGGCGTTCGTGATCGTCTTCCGGCTGGGGCTGCAAACCCTGATGGACTCACCACGCTGTGGTTTCGACTGCCTGGATGGCATCTTCATGGCGTTGCTCAAGCCGCTGATCATTACCGCCCTGATCGCCTTCCTGGTGGTTGGATCGATCGACGTGCTGATGCAGCACTGGCTGTTCCGGCGCGATCAGCGCATGACCCGGACCGAGCACAAGCGCGAGCGCAAGGATCTGGAGGGCGACCCCGAGATCCGCCGTGCCCGCCAACGCGAACGGCGCGACATGTACGCCCACACCGCGCGAACCGGCGTGGAGCACGCTTCGCTCATGCTGGGCGCCGCCGGCGACTGGCTGGTAGGGCTGCGCTACGTCAAGGGCGAGACGCCCGTGCCGGTGGTGGTGTGCAAGGCCTCTCCCGATCAGTCCGCCGCGCTGCTCGAAGCGGCCGCCACCCAGGGAGTTGCCGTAGCCATCCGGCCGGGGCTGGCGGCTCGAATCGCCAAGCGGGCCGGTAACGGCGGGCCGATTCCCCAGGATACGTTCCAGGCAGTCGCCGACGAGTTGGTGGTGGCCGGGTTGATCTAAAAGGAAATGTCGATCCAGAGGGAGGTCGTACGACTCATGAATGACGGCCAATGAGCTAGTCTTGTGAACGACCAGGAGAAACTGCCATGCAATACATGTTGATGTGCTGTATCGACGAGGCGCTGTGGAACGGCCTGCCGGATGCCGAGCGCGACTCGGTCATGAACGACTACAACGCTCTGATCCAGGAGATGGTCACCAGTGGGCACTACCGCGGCGGTGCCCGGCTGCAGTCGGTGGATTCGGCCACCACCCTGCGCGAGCAGAACGGCAAGGTGGTGACGCTGGACGGCCCCTTCGCCGAGAGCCGCGAGCAGTTGGGTGGCTTTCACGTAGTGGAGTGCCGCGACCTGGACGAGGCCTTGGGGCTGGCCCGGCGCATCCCGCCGCTACGGGTCGGCGGCTCGGTCGAGGTACGGCCGGTGGACCCCGCCTATCGACTATGAGGGACTTGAGTGACCCTGGACGATCTCTATCGCCGTGAGTATGGCCGCGTGCTGGCCAGCCTGATTCGCCGGTTCGGCCATTTCGAACTGGCCGAGGACGCCGTGCAGGCGGCCTTCGAGGCGGCGATGGTGCAGTGGCCGGTCCAGGGCTGGCCACCGAACCCGACCTCGTGGTTGATTGCCACCGCCCGCCACAAGGTGGTCGACCAGTTGCGTCACCAGCAGATGCGCGAGCGCAAGGGCAACGAGCTGCGCCAACACCTGGAACTGCTGCTCGATCAGGACCTCGAGGCCGAGCCGCTCGACAGCCTGCGCCTGGTCTTCGCCTGCTGCCACCCGGCCCTGGCGCGATCCGCCCAGGTGGCACTGACGCTGCATACCCTGGGCGGGCTACGTACCGAGGAGATCGCTCGCGCCTTCATGGTACCGGTGCCGACCCTGGCCCAGCGGCTGGTGCGAGCCAAGGCCAAGATCCGCGATGCCGGCATTCCCTTCGAGGTTCCCGACGACACGGCGCTGGGCGAGCGCCTGGAGTCGGTGCTGGCGGTGATCTATCTGATCTTCAATGAAGGCTATGCGGCCAGCTTCGGCGACGACTGGGTGCGCAGCGATCTCTGTGCCGAGGCGATTCGCCTGGGGCGGATGCTGGTGCGGCTGCTGCCGGCCGAGCGCGAGGCGCGCGGTTTGCTGGCGCTGATGCTGCTGCACCATTCCCGGCGTGACACGCGCACCGATGAGGCCGGCGATATCGTGCTGCTGGAGGATCAGGACCGTAAGCGCTGGAATGTCGACGAGATCGAGGAGGGCATCGCCCATATCGAGGTGGCGCTACGCGGCAACCCGCTGGGCGCCTATGCGGTGCAGGCCGGCATCGCGGCCCTGCACGCCCGGGCGGCAACATCGGCAGAGACCGACTGGCGGCGTATCGCCGCGCTCTACAGCCTGCTCTACGTCCTTCAGCCCACCCCCGTGGTGGCGCTCAACCGGGCCGTGGCGATCGCCATGGCCGATGGGCTGGAAGCGGGCCTCGAGCTGCTCGAGAAGATCCATCTGCCCCATTATCACCTGCTGCCGGCGACGCAGGCCGACCTGCTGCGCCGGCTGGGTCGCCATGACGAGGCGGCGATGCATTACCGCGAGGCGCTGAAACTGGTCACGCACGACGCCGAGCGACGTTTCCTCGAACGCCGCTTGCGCGAGGTAATGGCAACCGCCGCCGATGTCGATTTGCCGTTGGCTGGCTCGAAAGAGGGATGAGGCCTCTTGGCTATCACCAAGTTCATTATTCAGGAGACATTCCCATGAGCTACGTCGATGGATTCGTAGTGCCGGTTCCCGAAGGGAATCTCGACGCCTACCTGGACATGGCCCGGCGGGCCGGAGAAATCTGGCGCGAACACGGCGCCCTGGAGTACGTGGAGTGCGTGGCCGATGACGTCCCGCCGGGAGAGCACACCTCCTTTCCCCTGAGCGTCAAGCTTGAACCGGGAGAGACGGTGATCTTCTCCTGGATCCTCTACGCCTCGCGTGAGGAGCGCGATCGCATCAATGCCAAGGTGATGGAGGACCCGCGCATGGCCGATATGATGGATCCGTCGAACCATCCGTTCGATGGCAAGCGCATGATCTGGGGCGGGTTCCGTGAGGCGCTGAGGATGCCTTAGGAGCCTAGAGCAACCAGGCGACAGCCAGCCCCACTACCGCGGAAGCCAATGTCGGGCCGGCAATGCAGCGGGCCAGGTGAGCATTGCCGGCGCTGACGGACAGCACCACCTTGAACAGGTTGTTGACCGAGGCCGCCAACACGATGCCCTTCACGGCGGTGGAGAGTTCGATGGTGCTCGCGGCCATGCGGCTCAGCGACAGGGCAACGGCATGCACGTCCGCCATGCCGGAAACGGCGGCCAACAGGTAAACCCCGGCATCGCCGAGCCAGGCGCGCAGCCACTCACCCAGCACCATGACCGCCGTCAACAGGGCGCCGAGCAGCAGCGCGGCACGCAGCTCCAGCGGGTTCTGGGTCATCGGCCGGTCGGCCTTGAGGTTGCGGCGATGGCGGCGCCATAGCCACAGCGCCGGCAGGAAGAGGGTCACGCCCATGGCCGCGACCGGCGCCAACAGGCGCGGCAGCAGCGCGGGGCCGAGCAGGGCAGCATAGAGCAAGAGACGCGGCAGCATGGTGCCGCAAGCCAGCAGGATGCCCGCAGCGAGCATCGGGGCGAGCTGCGGCTCGCGGCGTGCCTGGCGGGCGTACTGCAGGGTCAGGGCGGTGGAGGAGGTGAGCCCCGCGAACAGCCCGGTGAACAGGATACCCTTCTCGGTGCCGCCGAGGCGCACGGCGAAGTAGCCGACGAACGAGATCGAGGCAATCAGCACCACCAGCCACCAGATCTCGTAGGGGTTGAGCACGCCGCCGGGGCCCATGTCTTCGTTGGGCAGCAGCGGCAGCATCACCACGCTGATCAACAGCAGCTTGAGGCCGGCATCGAGTTCGTTGGCCTGCAGCTTGTTGAGCAGGCCGTGGATTTCGCGCTTGTTGTCGAGGATCAGCGCCGTGACCACCGCGCAGGCCGTGGCCAGCCCAATGTCCACCGCTACCGCCAAGGCGCCGAAGCAGAAGGTCAGCAGCAGCCCGACCAGTCCGGTGATGCTGTAGTCGCGGCTTTGATCCATGCGCGCCCGGTAGCCGACCAGGGCGATCATCGCCACGGCCAGGAAGATCAGCGGAAAGGCCCAGCGCGTCAGCACTTCCGAGAGCAGGGCCGCCACGCCCCCGAACAGTCCCACCAGGGCGTGGGTGCGCACCCCGGCCACCCGCTCGCCCCACTCCCGCTCGCGAGCGACCCAGCCGCGCTCGATGCCGATCAGCGCGCCCAGCAGCAGCGCCACGGCAAGTTCTATGAGCACGGTATTGTCGGCCAGAAAGTCGCTGGCAAGGTCGTCCATTGCCTTCCTTCCTTGGATAATCTCTCTCCAGCGTGGAACGTCGCGCTGCCGCCTTCAACCACCAAGATGGGCGGGCCAGCCCTTCACCTCAGCGAGGCGCTTGCCAGCGGGCAGATTCTTGCCGGATACTGTATTTATTTACAGGTTTGTTGGAGGCCCCATGTCGCTTGTCCCCCTCTTCGCGCTGCGCATCGTCGGTAGAGCCGCGACATCGCCCATGCCGCAGTATCTACCCTTGTTGGGCTGCCGGGTACGCGCCGGTTTCCCCAGCCCCGCCGACGATCACCTGGATGGCGATCTCAATCTGCATGAGTATGTCGTGCGACGTCCGGCATCCACCTATTTCGTGCGTGCCGAGGGAGACTCGATGCAGGGCGATGGCATCCACGACCGCGATCTGCTGGTGGTGGACCGCAGCCTGGAGCCGTTGCCGGGACGGGTAATCGTGATCGCGGTGGATGGTGAACTCACCGTCAAGCGGCTGGCGCACCAGCGTGGGAGAACCATGCTGCTGGCCAGCAATCCGCGTTTTGCGCCGATTCCGTTGGAAGGGCGCGAATGTCATGTCTGGGGCGTGGTGACCCATGTGATCCATGCGCTTCCGGGAGCGCCGGCATGATCGCCCTGGTCGACGGCGACAGCTTCTACGTCAGCTGCGAGCGAGCCTTCGACCCGCATCTGGAAGGGCTGCCGGTCGGCGTGCTCTCCAACAACGACGGCTGCGTGGTGGCACGCTCACGGGAACTCAAGGCGTTGGGTGTGGCCATGGGGGCGCCACTGCACCAGCTACCCCCGGCCATTCGCCGCCAGGCCGTGCTGCTTTCCAGCAACTACGCCCTCTACGGCGATGTCTCGCGCCGGGTGAACCAGGTGCTTGCCGAGTTCTCCCCGGCGGTGGAGCTTTACTCCATCGACGAGAGTTTCGTGCACTTTTCCGGCTTCGAGCCCGGGGCGCTGGAAGCCCATTGCCGACGACTGCGCGAGACGGTGCGGCGCTGGACCGGTATTCCGGCCGGCGTGGGTCTGGCCCCTACCCGGGTACTGGCCAAGCTGGCCAACCGCTTGACCAAGCGCGAACCGGCCTACGAGGGGGTCTGCCTGCTCGAGGCCGACAGCGACATGACCCGCCAGGTACTGGAGCAACTACCGGTCGTTGGCCTGTGGGGCGTGGCCCGACGTACGGCCGAGCGACTGGAGCTGATGGGCATCGAGACGGCCTGGCAATTGCGGCAGGCCGATCCCAAGTGGATTCGCGATGCGTTCTCGGTCGTGCTCGAGCGCATCGTCTGGGAGCTGCGCGGCCGTCCAGCCATCGAACTCGAGGATCTGTCCGTACCGCGCCAGCGCATTCTCGTGTCGCGCTCCTTCGGCAAGCTGAGCAGCAAGCTTGCCGACCTGCAGGCCGCCACGCGGCAGCATGCCACCCGGGCGGCTGAAAAGCTGCGCCGACAGGGCGGCATGGCCCGTGCGGTACTCGTCTTCGTGCGCACCAACCCTCACCGCCCGGGGGATGCCCAGTACGCCAACAGCCATGTCGTGGCGTTGCCGGAGCCCTGCAGCGACACGCCGAGCATCCTCGCCGCTACGCGCCAGGCGCTGGCGGCGATCTTCCTCGAAGGGCATCGCTACCAGAAATGCGGCGTAATGCTGCTGGACCTGGTGGATGCCGGGCGCTGCCAGCTGTCGCTGCTGGATGAGCCCGCCGACGAGCGGCGGCGCGATCGCAGCCACCGGCTGATGGCGACCCTCGATCACCTCAACCGGGAGATGGGGCGCGACACCGTGCGCTTCGGCCTGCCGCACAAGGACAACGCCTGGGCACTGCGTTGCCAGCATCGTACCCAGCGCTACACCACCTGCTGGAAGGAGCTGGTGAAGGTCAAGACGGAATGATGGCAGGCCGCAGAACGATTGTCGGTAATGACGTGGCAGTGAGGCACCCCGGGTGCCATGCTGATATTGACTGCCTGCATGCAGGAGATGCTCATGCCACTGCCCATATGCTGGCGCTATCTGCTGTCGCTGCTGTGCGGTGCCGTGCTGTTGGCGGAGCCGTTGGCTGCGGGCGCGCGTGAACTCGCCGCCGAAGTCGACGAGATGGTCGAGGTGGAAGTCGCCACGGTGGGGCTGGCCGGCTTCGGTGGTCCGCCGGTGGTGCTATTGCGCGAGCCGGGTGCGCGCGAGGTGATCCCGATCTTCATCGGCGTCAGCGAGGCGGGGGCCATCCTGCGTGGGCTGGTCGGTGAGCGTTCTCCCCGTCCCATGACTCACGACCTGCTGGGCGATGTGCTCGGCGGCATCGACGCCACTCTGGAGCGGGTCTACGTCGATGCGATCGTCGATCACACCTTTCTCGGCATGCTGGAACTGCGCCTGCCGGGGCGTGACGAGACGCTGCTCATCGACAGCCGACCCAGCGATGCCATCGCCTTGGCCCTCTTTGCCGGGGCAAGCATTCACGTGGCCCCCAAGGTGCTCGAGGCGGCTCGGAACATCGAGTACGAAGGATTGGATGAACAGGTGGTCGTGGCGCTGGGCATAAGCGTCACGCCAGTCACCGACGATTTGCGCGAGGCGCTGGGCCTGCCCGACCGCCCCGGGGTGCTGGTCAGCGACGTGCGCGGTCCGGCGGCAGAGACCGGACTACGCCCCGGCGCCTTGCTGCTCGAGGTCAACGGCGAAGTACCCCACACACCGCTGCGCTACCTCGAGCTGGTACGCGACACCGCCGTGGACGAAGACGCCCGGCTGCGTTATTGGCAGGAAGGCGAGGAGAACGAACTGGAAGTCACCACCGATGTTCCCCCGCCGCAGCCCGTGCCGCGGCTGCGGCATGACGTGCCGGGCGTTCGTACCTGAGATGCTGGACCAGTCAAAGCCGTGATAGCTGCGGCCGGCTCCATGGCCGGCCGCCGATCCTCAGAAGGTTTCCCATTCCTCCTCGCTAACGTGCGCCTTGCGCGGCTTGGGGTCCGTGGCGGGGCGGGGAAGCGCCCGCTGGGGAGCTGCGGTATGCCGCGGCATTGCCGCCTGAGCTGGAGTTTCCTCACCGAGAATGAAGGTGTTGACCAGGTCGCTGAGATGCTGCGAATGATGGCGCATTTCACCGGCCACGGTGGAAGATTGCTGCACCATGGCGGCGTTCTGCTGGGTCATGGTGTCCATCTCGGCCACGGCGGTATTGACCTGGCCAATGCCTGCATTCTGTTCCCGCGCCCCGGCGCTGATCTCGGCGATCACGTCGCTGACCCGAGCCACGCTGGCGACGAGTTCTCGCATGGTCTCTCCGGCCTGTTTGACGATGCTGCTGCCCTCTCGGGTATGGGCCGCGGAGGCGTCGATCAGTTGGCGGATCTCGCGGGCGGCATCGCTGCTGCGGCTGGCCAGGGTACGAACTTCCTGAGCCACGACCGAGAAGCCGCGACCGTGTTCACCGGCACGAGCCGCCTCCACCGAGGCGTTGAGCGCCAGGATATTGGTCTGGAACGCGATGCTGTCGATCAGCTTGATGATTTCCGCGATGCGACCCGACGAGGTATCGATATCGGCCATGGTGCGCTCGACGCGCTGCATGGCGGTTTCACCCTCGCGCGCCACCTGGGTCGTGGCCACCACCAACTGGTTGGCCTGCTCGGCGGACTCGGCGCTATGGTTCACCGTGGCAGTGATCTCCTCCATCGATGCGGAGGTCTCCTGCAGGTTGGCGGCCGCCTGTTCGGTGCGGGTGGCCAGCTCGTCGCTGCTCTGGGCAATCTCTTCGGCGGCCTGGTTCACACTCGCGGTGCTGCGCCGCACGTCACGCAGGGTGTCCTGCATACGCGAGACGAAGGCGTTGAACTGGTTCGCCAGCTCGCCGATCTCGTCGCGGCTCTCCACCTTCAGCCGACGGGTCAGGTCGCCTTCGCCCTTGGCGATGTCGCGCATGGCCGCGGCGGTGCGGCGGATCGGTGCCACGGTACGGCGCACCAGCCAGGTCGACATGAAGGCGACAACGACGAACAGTCCCAGCCCAAGCAATGCGGAGGTCAGGATGGACTGGCGCAGTTCGGCAGTCGCCTGAGCCTTGGCGTTGGCCATGGCGGCATCGATGTCGGTGGTGTAGACCCCGGCCCCGAGCATCCAGTCGAACTCGGGCACGTTGACGGCATAGGAGTACTTGGTTTCGATGCTGCGGGTGCCGGGATACTCCCACGGATAGGAGTAGTAGCCGCCGCCTTGGCGGGCCACGTCGATCAGGTCGCGGATGATGTAGGCGCCATCGGGCGCCTGCACGCCGATCATGTTGGTGCCTTCGCGCTCGGGCATCGGCGCGGTGACCACGTTGAGCCCGTCGTGTTGATAGGCGAAGACGTAGTTGCCGCCCTCGAATCGGATGGCACGCAGGATCTCGGCGGCACGCTCGCGCTTCTCGGCGTCGCTGAGGTCGGAGGCTTCCAGGATGGGCTGGATGGCTGAGTGAGCGCTCTCGACCACGTCGCGAACCCCGGTCCTGCGCGTGTCGATGAGTAGTTCCCGCTGATGCTCCAAATTGACTCGGCTGTCCTGGGCGCGGGTATAGCCATCGATGACCACCAGGCTGAGTGTGGTCAGCAGCAGGGGCAACAGGACCAGGAGCAGGAGGCGAACCTGAAGGCTCAGTGCGAATGGGGTCTTGGGAGCCGATGCTTGCATTGCGAAACCTCGAAGCTAGTAATGTACTGATACGATCGTAAGTACTTACTAACTTCGGCCGGTCTCAACAATTCTTTAGGTCTTCCTGACTCCCCGTGCCTACGACATTAGTCAGTGAGTGGTCTCAGGGAGTATCGCGCAGGCGGGTCAGGCCCTCCTGGGCGGAGGAGGCAACCAGTCGACCGTTGCGATCATAGATGCTGCCCCGGGCGAAGCCGCGGGCGCCGCCGCTCCAGGGGCTGTCCATATCGTAGAGCAGCCAGTCGTTGACCTTGACGTCGTGATGGAACCACAGCGCGTGGTCGAGGCTGGCGATCTGCAGCTTGGGGTCGCGGAAGGTAATACCGTGGGGCACCAGGGCCGTGGTCAGCAGGTTGAAGTCGGAGCTGTAGGCCAGCAGGTAGCGGTGCAGGGCGGGATCGTCGGGCAGTTCACCGGTGAGGCGGAACCACAGCCGCTTGCGCGAAGGTTGGCCTGGCTCGGCTTCGTCACCCAGGTGCAGGAACTCGATGGGATGGCCGGGAAAGCGCTCCAAGCGAGCGTTCGGATCCTGGTCCAGCGCTTCGGGGAGGGTGACCCCGGGCATGGCTATCTGGTGGGTCATGCCCTCTTCGCGGCCATGGAAGGAGGCACTGCAGAAGAAGATGGGACGCCCCTTCTGGATGGCGGTGACGCGCCGAGTGGTGAAGCTGCCGCCATCGCGCACGGCGTCGACCTGATAGACTACCGGGCGATGCGGGTCGCCGGGGCGCAGGAAATAGCCGTGCAGCGAATGCGCCTGGCGGCTGGTATCCACCGTGTGAGAGGCGGCCGAGAGTGCCTGGCCGAGTACCTGGCCACCGAACAGCTGTGGCAAGCCAAGATCCTGGCTACGGCCGCGGAACAGGTTCTCTTCGATCTCTTCCAGGCCGAGCAGGTCGACGAGCGCATTCAGGGCATCGGTCATGGGGCTTCCTCTGGGCGTATCATACGGTTGTTTCAGGCAAACAGCATAACGGAGTCCGCGCCGATGCGCAGTGACGAATTCTACATGCACCGGGCGCTGGACCAGGCCCGCGAGGGGCTGGCCGCCGGCGAGGTGCCGGTGGGGGCGGTGGTGGTGGATGCCGCCGGCGAGATCGTCGGTGCCGGCTACAATGCCCCCATTTCGGGCCACGACCCCAGCGCCCACGCCGAGATTCGCGCGCTGCGTGCTGCCGCCAGGCACCTGGGCAATTATCGCCTCGACGGCTGCACCCTCTACGTCACCCTGGAGCCTTGCCTGATGTGTACCGGAGCGATCATCCATGCCCGTATCGCCCGGTTGGTCTATGGCGCTGCCGAACCGCGTACCGGCATGGTGGAGTCGAAGGCCAACCTGTTCGCCCAGCCCTGGCACAACCATCGGGTTGCGGTGGAGGGAGGGGTGCTCGCCGCACGTGCGGCGAAGATGCTCAAGGCCTTCTTCGAAACCCGGCGTGACAGCGGGGCAGCCTCGTCAGACGCTTTCGGTGATGGTTAATGGCGAGGAGACCCTGACCCGATTGCGCCCCTCGGCCTTGGCGCGGTAGAGCGCATCGTCGGCAGCCTGCATGAGGATGGCGACGTCAAGCGGGCCGTCGATCAGGGTGACGACGCCGATACTGGCCGTCAGGATCTTGCCATCGTGATGTCGTAGCTCGGCGTCCTGCAGCCCCTGGCGCAGTGCTTCGGCCACCTCCCGTGCCTGCACGGGGTCGGCCAACGGCAGGCAGGCAACGAACTCCTCCCCGCCATAGCGGGCGAACAGCCCACCGTACGGTTCGACAATTTCACGTCCTATTCGGCCCAACTGATCCAGGTAGCGGTCGCCGATCAGGTGGCCCTGATGGTCGTTGATATGCTTGAAGTGATCGACATCGCAGATCAATACGCTCAATGGCCGTTGCGTGGCGTTGGCGTCGAGTGTCTCCATGAACAGGCGGCGGTTGGGCAACTGGGTCAATTCATCGTGCCGGGCCAGCCACTCGACCTCTTCCTGCAACCGACTGCGAGTACGAATCTCGCGGCGCAGTTCGGTATTGGTGACGTGCACCCGGCGATGCTGATGCGCCAGGCGGGTATAGCCGTGCAGCACCAGGTAGAGCAGATAGGCCAGGGTCAGGCCGGTGACGAGGCTGACGATAGGATGCCGAGGCAACTGCTGCAGCAGCCGGGAGTGACTGGGCTGGATATCCAGGCCCAGCGGTACGCCGCCCACGTCGAGCTGCACCTCGTGCTGCCAGGGGCCGAGGCGGATGTCGGGGACCTGGCTGGCCAGGACCTGTTCGCCCTGGGTGAGCAGCAGGCTGGTGTGCTGCCGGTCGACTTCGCTGAACAGCGTTTCCGCCAGCATCGGCAGGCTGATGACCATGGCCACGGCGCCCAGGGTTTGCCGCTCATTCAGCGGAATCGGCAGGTAGTGGATGATGCCGGGAACGCCCTGCAGCAGCATGATGACGTCCGTGTGCCCGATGCGCTGCTCGAAGAGCGCTCGACTGACCGCTTCGCGCCCGGCAGGCTGGGCATCGAACAGTCGCGCACCCAAGGCCCGCTGATTGATGTCGTTGAACGGGTAGATCTGCGTGATGCGGCTGTCGGGGTCGACGAAGGCGATATTGAGCAGGTAGCGAAAATCACGATGGTAGAGCGCCGCCTGTCCGGTCCATTCGGCCTGGCGGGGCGGGGTGTCGAATAGGGTCCAGACGTTGGCGAAGCGCTCCACGGCGGCCAGGTGGTCGTGGATCTCTCGCGTCAGGCGCTCGCCGAGCTGCCGGGCTTCCGTCTCGACGGTGGCCTGTAGCTCTCTCTCGGTGACGGCCTTCTGGTGGTGCCACAGCAGCAATGCGGCCATGACCAGGACCAGTGACGGTGCCAGGGCGCGTCTGAGGGCGGCGGCGTGAGCCCGCCAGCCCGGCAGGGCGGCAAGCCCCAGGCCGACCAACAGCGTTGCTATGGCCAGGGTGGACCACGGCCCTGCTGCTGTCCGCAGTAGTTGAGTATCGAGATCCGCTCTGCCGAGCAGCCCCTGTACGCCCAGCAGTAACGCGGCCATCAGCAGCAGGAGCGGACCGCCCAGTGCGGATCGGCTTCGCGTGGCGACCAGCGCGGCAAGCAGAATCAGGCTCAGGGTCGTCAGCAGCGCCGGACGCCAGGCTTCCAGCGTCAGCCCGCTGGCCAGGCCTCGGCTCAAGGCGTCCCAGCGCGACAGCGGTATCCAGTACTCCGGCAGCACGTAGCTCGCCAGCGTCAGGGCCAGCGGCAGGAGGGTCAGCCCGACCAGTATCTTCGCCGGCGCATGCCAGCCTCGCAGCAGCTGCATCTTGGCCAGAACGAGCATTCCCGTCAGCCCGAGCGCGACGAATTCAGGCAACGGGCGCCCTTCATCCACGAGCAGGACACCTATGACGAGGGGGACGATGGCCAGGCAGGTAAAGAAGGTGGCATGGCGATACATGGTCACGCTCTTCTAGAGAAGGGGAGAGATGATGTCGAACAGCGGAGCGCCATCATCCTCGCCGTTCGGCAGATCGTTTAATTGCAGGTACTGCTGCTGGCTGCGGTCGACGTAGGTCAGGATCTCATGGTAGCGCCTGATGTTGCGTACATAGATGACCGGCTCTCCGCCACGGGCGTAGCCATGGCGAGTCTTGCTGTGCCATTCATGTTGCTGCAGCAGCGGCAGCGCCTCGCGTACGTCCCGCCAGTTGTCGGGATTGCCGCCAAGTTCTTCGGCTATCGTGCGCGCATCATACAGATGGCCGAGCCCCACGTTATAGGCGGCCATGGCCATGTAGAGACGGTCGTCGCCCTGGATCGACTCGGGCAGGCGGTCCATGATCTGGCGCAGGTAGCGCGCGCCGCCGTCCACGCTCTGGGCCGGGTCGAGACGGTCGTTCACGCCCATTTCGCTGGCGGTGGGCTGGGTCAGCATCATCAATCCGCGCACGCCGGTGGGCGAGGTGGCCTCGGGGTCCCAGTGCGACTCCTGATAGCCCAGCGCCGCCAGCAACTTCCAGTCGAAGCCGGTGTTGCGCGCCGCTTCGCGAAACAGTTCGGCATAGGTGTCCAGCCGCTCGTTGAGGTGGCCGATGAAGACCCGGGCGCCGACGTACTCCAGGTAGTCGTCATGACCGAAGTGGCGGGCGACGAGTTCGTCGAGCTGCCCTTCCCGCTGCAGGCCGCTGAGGAAACGGTTGGCCTCCTGCTGAAGCCCCAAACCACCCTTGGCCGGAAAGGCCCAGGCCATAGAGAGTGGCTTGCCCAGCGAAAAGCCGCGCTCGACGCCGGGAAAGAACAGTCGATTGATGCGGAACTGATGCTCGAACACCACGGCAGCATCCAGGCTGCCGTTCTCTACCCGATTGAGCAGCTCGGCGACCTCCAGGTCCGATGACTCACGCCAGCCCAACTGCGGATGTTCGGCCTGCAGTTCGCGCAGTACGCGGTCGGTGCCCGAACCTCGTATGGTGCCGATGGTGAGGCCGCCGAGGTCTTCGGTTGTCCTGACCGGTGGCAGGCCGCGGCGATAGACCAGCAGCGGTTGCAGTTCGAGGATCGGGCGGCTATAGATGAGGTCTGGCTGGGTCAGGTCCAGCGGCAGGGTGGCAGCGGCCAGGTCGCCTTCCTGGCGCACGGCGTCCAACGCGCTCTGGATGTGATGCCGGGCATCCAGGGTCAGGCTGACGCCGAGGAACTCGGCGAAGTGGCGCATCAGCTCGTACTCGAACCCTGTCGGACCGTGGCGTCCCTCGTAGTAGGTGGTCGGTGTGTTGCGTGTATGGATGCTGATGAAATCGCGCTCTTGAACCGCCTCAAGCAGGCCGCTTGGGGGCTTGAAATGGCGGTAGGGCGCCAGGCACAACGCGACACCCAGCAGCAACAGGGCGGCCAGGCGCAGGCGGCTCAGCAGGACACGACTATCAAGTTCGGGCATTCCGGCGACGATCGGCGAAGAGAGCTTCACGATAACGGCACGCGGCATGGCTGTCATCTGCTGCATTTCGTCTGCCCGTCGCTTTCCAGTATCATGTCGCCTTTCTGCGCCGCCGTGCGGCCCTCTTCCTCCGCTTGCTTCAGAGGCTTCAATACATGCTCGAACTTCGAGGCGCGCCTGCCCTTTCCGCTTTCCGTCACGACAAGCTGCTGGCTGCCCTGCGCGCACGGGTTCCCGAGGTCGAGTCCCTGCACGCCGCCTACGTGCATTTCGTGGATCACGACGGTGAATTCTCCGATGAGGAGCACCATCTCCTCGGCCAACTGCTCGATTACGGCATCAGGAGCGGGAGCGACGACTCCCGAGGCGCGTCGGATAGCGAAGGTCAGCTGTTTCTGGTTGTGCCACGCATCGGCACCCAGTCGCCGTGGTCGTCCAAGGCCACCGACATCGCCCGCAACTGCGGCCTGGGCAAGGTGCGCCGGATCGAGCGCGGGATCGCCTACCGAGTGGCGCTCAAGGCGCCGATGTCCGAAGCGGCCTTCACGGCGATTCGCGAGACCCTGCATGATCGCATGACGGAGAATGTGCTGACCGATGCCTCCGATGCCGCCCGGCTGTTCGCCCATCATGAACCGGCACCGCTGGGGCAGGTGGATATTCTCGAAGGCGGTCGGGCGGCACTGGAGGAGGCCAATCTTGCCCTGGGGCTGGCGCTGGCCGATGATGAGATCGACTACCTGGCCGCTGCCTTCCGCGATCTGGAGCGCAATCCCACCGACGTCGAGTTGATGATGTTCGCCCAGGCCAACTCCGAGCACTGCCGGCATAAGATCTTCAACGCCGACTGGGTGATCGACGGCGAAGCGCAGACCCATTCGCTGTTCAAGATGATCAAGAACACCTACCAGGCCTCGCCCGACGATATTCTTTCCGCCTACAGCGACAACGCCGCGGTGATCAAGGGGGCCACGGCGCCGCGCTTCTTCGCCGCGCCGCTGACCGGCAAGGCCGCCGAGCGCGCCGTGTACGGTTCACGGCGCGAGCCGATCCACATCCTGATGAAGGTGGAGACCCACAACCATCCCACGGCGATCGCCCCCTATCCGGGGGCGGCCACCGGCGCGGGTGGCGAGATTCGCGACGAAGGGGCCACCGGCATCGGCGGCAAACCCAAGGCCGGCCTCACCGGCTTTACCGTTTCCAACCTGCGTATTCCGGAGTTCGTACAGCCTTGGGAGGCGTTCGACTACGGCAAGCCCGAGCGCATGCAGTCGGCGCTTGCGATCATGCTCGAGGGTCCCATCGGTGGTGCGTCGTTCAACAACGAGTTCGGTCGTCCCAATCTCGCCGGCTACTTCCGCACCTACGAGCAGGACATTCTGGGGGCCGGCGGCATCGAGCGGCGTGGCTACCACAAGCCGATCATGATCGCTGGCGGCTACGGCAACATTCGTGAAGGCCACGTGCAGAAAGGTGAGATTCCCGTCGGCGGCAAGCTGATCGTGATGGGCGGGCCGGCCATGCTGATCGGCCTGGGTGGCGGGGCGGCCTCGTCGATGGCCTCCGGCACATCCAGTGCCGACCTCGACTTCGCCTCGGTGCAGCGCGAGAACCCCGAGATGGAACGACGTGCCCAGGAGGTGATCGACCGTTGCTGGGCACTGGGCGAGGCCAACCCCATCCGCTTCTTCCATGATGTGGGCGCCGGTGGGCTGTCCAATGCCTTGCCGGAGCTGGTCAAGGACGGCGAACGCGGCGGTCGCTTCGAGCTGCGTGCGGTGCCCAACGCCGAGCCGGGCATGAGCCCGCTGGAAATCTGGTGCAACGAGGCCCAGGAGCGCTACGTGTTGGCGGTTGCTCCAGAGGATCTCGACACCTTCGATGCGCTGTGTGCCCGCGAGCGCTGCCCCTACGCGGTGGTCGGCGAGGCCACCGAGGCGCATCACCTGGAAGTGCATGACGGCCACTTCAACACCAGGCCCGTCGATCTGCCGATGAGCGTACTGTTCGGCAAGCCGCCGAAGATGCAGCGTGAATTCCAGCGCCAGAGCCTGGAATTGCCCGGCGTGATGCTCGACAACCTCGACCTGCGTGAGGCGATGGAGCGCGTGCTGCGCCTGCCCACGGTGGCCTCGAAGAGCTTCCTGATCACCATCGGCGATCGCTCGATTACCGGCATGGTGGCTCGCGACCAGATGGTCGGCCCCTGGCAGGTGCCGGTGGCCGACGTCGCCGTGACCACCGCGAGCTTCGATACCCATGCCGGCGAGGCCATGGCCATGGGCGAACGTCCGCCGGTGGCGTTGATCGACCCGGCCGCCAGCGCCCGCCTGGCGGTGGCCGAGACTATCACCAACCTGGCTGCCGCGCCCATCGAGAAGCTTGGCGACATCAAGCTCTCCGCCAACTGGATGAGCGCCGCCGATCACGTCGGCGAGAACCAGGCGCTGTTCGATGCCGTCCACGCGGTAGGCATGGAACTCTGCCCGGCGCTGGGCATTGCGATTCCGGTAGGCAAGGACTCCATGTCCATGCGCACCGCCTGGCAGGCGGACGACGGCGACGAAGCCGGGGAGAAGAGCATTACCGCGCCGCTCACGCTAGTGGTCACCGGCTTCGCCCCGGTCACCGATGCGCTGAAGACCCTGACGCCGCAGATCAACCTCGACCAGGACGAGAGCGACCTGATCCTGATCGACCTGGGTGGCGGCAGGAACCGCCTGGGCGGCTCGGCCTTGGCGCAGGTCTACGGCCAGCTCGGCAACGAGTGCCCCGATCTCGACGATCCGGAGGATCTCAAGGCGTTCTTCGCCGTGATCCAGGGGCTCAACCGTGACGGCAAGCTGCTGGCCTACCACGACCGCAGCGACGGCGGCCTTCTGGTGACCCTGCTGGAGATGGCCTTCGCCGCCCGTGCCGGCCTCGAGATCAAGCTCGACTGGCTGATCGACGAACCCACCCAGGCGGTAGATGCGCTGTTTGCCGAGGAGCTCGGCGCGGTGATCCAGATCAACCGGAAGCATACCGAAGAGGTGCTGGCCCAGTTCGCCGCGGCGGGCATCGAGACATGCGGCGTCATCGCTCGGCCGCGCTACGACGATCAGGTGCGTGTGACTCTGTTCGAGGAGCCACTGCTGGAGACCACCCGGCTGCTGACCCAGCGCACCTGGGCCGAGGCCAGCTATCGCATGCAGGCGCTGCGCGACAATCCGGAGTGCGCCAAGAGCGAGTTCGATGGCCTGCTCGATGGCCGCGACCCGGGCCTCTCGGCCAGCCCTACCTTCGACGTCGACGAGGACGTTGCCGCTCCGTTCGTCAACACGGCGCGCCCGGCGGTGGCGATCCTGCGCGAGCAGGGCGTCAACGGTCATGTGGAAATGGCCTGGGCCTTCGATCACGCCGGCTTCGAATCGGTGGACGTGCACATGAGCGACATCCTCGAGGGGCGTGTCGTACTCGATGAATTCAAGGGGCTGGTGGCCTGCGGCGGCTTCTCCTACGGCGACGTGCTCGGCGCTGGCGGCGGCTGGGCCAAGTCGGTCCTGTTCAACCCGCGTGCACGGGAGCAGTTCGCTACCTTTTTCGAGCGCGACGACAGCTTCGGTCTCGGCGTGTGCAATGGCTGCCAGATGTTCGCCCAGCTCAAGGAGCTGATCCCAGGTGCCGAGAACTGGCCGCGCTTCGTGCGCAACGAATCCGAACAGTTCGAGGCGCGGGTGGCCATGGTCCAGGTGGAGCAAAGCCCCTCGATCCTGCTTTCCGGCATGGAAGGCTCGCGGTTGCCGATCGCCGTGGCTCATGGAGAGGGCCGCGCCGAGTTTCGCGACAGCGCCCACCTGCGCAGCATGCAGGGAAGCGCCCAGATTGCCTTGCGCTACGTCGACAACTACGGCCAGGTAACGACCCACTACCCGGCCAACCCCAACGGCTCGCCTTCCGGCATCACTGGCCTGACTACGCCGGATGGGCGTGTCACCATCATGATGCCTCACCCGGAGCGGGTGGTGCGTGCAGTGAGCAACTCCTGGCGTCCTGCGGAATGGACCCAGGACGGCGCCTGGATGCGGCTGTTCCGCAACGCCCGCGTGTGGCTTGGCTGATTCCCGGTCGGCATGAAATGAAAGAGGCGGCCTGCGGGCCGCCTCTTCGTTGCTGCTGTATGGGCTCATCCCTGCCATTTCATGGCGGGTTGCGCTGCCTGGGGGCATCGTTCAGGCGCGCTGCTCCATTTGCGTCTGTTCATTGCGAGAGGAGAGAAAGTCACTGCGAGAGGAGAGAAAGCCTTCCAGCACGATATGCTCCGCCCGCTTCTGCTTGATCACTGCCGTCAAAGCGGGATAGAGCGCCGGGACGGTGCTGGCTTCGCGCAGGTGCTCGTGGAAGTGCAGCGAGTACCCGGCGTCGGCCACTGCCTGGGTCAGGACCTCATAGGCCACTGCCTGGGTGCTGACGAAGAAAGGAGGCGTTGAGGCAGCGTTTGGTTGTGCCTGGGTGGTGGAGACTTCCGGAAGCCCTAACTGGCGTGAGAGGCGGCGCAGCTCCTCGACGCGCATTTCGCATTGTATTCCGAGTGACGCCATCAGGCGGCTCACGGCGGTATCGAAAGGCAGGAAACTGAAGGCAAGTCGTCGGTAGCGTGTCACCTCGGCGCGTTCGTGCGCCTCGGCGAGTGTCAACAGCTCATCCAGCACCAGGGCCAGCCTGGTTATCCTTGTTGCTTTTTCTGGCATGGCGGTGTCCTCATGTCGAAGGCCGAGCATCAATCGCTCCCCCGCATCGTATGCGGCTTCGATGATGTTCAGAGAATGCCCTCGGTTTGCATGACCTTCATCAAGTTTCGCGACGTTTAGGTCCGAACAACCAGTGATTCCATCCACGGGTATGACGAAAGCCACGCTACTACCCCATCGCCCTTGTTGGCTTCGTCAGACACAGCGCTGAATCTTCACTATAGACGAACTACGGAAAAATCCATCGAAGCAAAATGAAACGAAGGTTTGACAACTGTCGTCGCCGCGCCAGACTGCCTTGATGAATGACATGAGGCAGCCAGGCATGACACAGCAAGTTTTTCATGAGCGGGTGACACTTACGTTTCAAAACCATGTGGCCGAGGTCTCCCTGGCGAGGCCTCGCGAGCACAACGGCCTCGACTGGGCGATGATGGATGCCCTGCTGGCATCGCAGCAGAGCCTGTGCGAACTCGACGGTTTACGCGCCGTGGTACTCAAGGGGGAGGGGGAGAGCTTCTGCGCTGGCCTCGACATGACTGCGATCATGTCCTGCCCCGAGCGTTTGCCCTCGTTGCTGGCTGCCGACGGGCAGGGTCTCAATCCGGTACAGCGTCTGGCGCTGGGCTGGCGCGAGGCAGGCGTGCCGGTAATTGCCGCCCTGCATGGGCATGTCTATGGCGGCGGGCTGCAGGTCGCCCTGGGCGCCGACATTCGCGTGGTGCATCCCGAGGCTAGGCTGGCGCTGCTGGAGATCGTCTGGGGCATCATCCCTGACATGGGCATCAGTGTGACCGGTGCGGGCATTCGCAGCGACGTGCTGCGCGAACTGGCCTGGACGGGGCGCAAGGTGAACGGCAGCGAAGCGGTCATGCTGGGCCTGGCCACACGCCTGGCCGACGACCCGCAGAGCACCGCTCGCGACATCGCCACGGCGGTTGCGGCCCGTTCGCCCAAGGCCGTGGCCGCAGCCCGTGAACTTTTCTCCCGGGCCCCCGGCATGTCCGAGCGCGAGAGCCTGGCGCTGGAAGCGAGCCTGCAGCGGGGCCTGCTAGGCGGCGAGGAGCAACTGGAGGCCGTGGCGGCCCGGATGGCCGGGCGCGAGCCGCGTTACACCGGCTCACGTTGACCTGACGGAGAGCCCGATGGCGGTTAATATGGCGGGCCTCGACCGTCAGTCTGACTCGCCAATGCGTTCTGTCTCCGTAGCTGCCATGTCTCCTGTTCGTTACCCTACGCTGCGCCCCTATCAGCAGGAGGCGGTGCGCCGCGTGGTGACGCACTTTCGTGGCAGCGACGAGCCGGCGGTGGTGGTGCTGCCCACCGGTAGCGGCAAGTCGCTGGTGATCGCGGAGTTGGCACGACTCGCCCGTGGGCGAGTGCTGGTGCTCGCCCACGTACGCGAACTGGTGGAACAGAACCATGCCAAGTACCTAGCCTACGGCCTCGAGGCGGATATCTTCAGTGCCGGGCTGGGGCGCAAGGAGAGCGTGCGGCAGGTGGTGTTCGGCTCGGTGCAGTCGGTGGTACGCAACCTGGAGCGCTTCGACCCCGCATCTCAGGGGCAGGCCAATTTCACTCTGCTGGTGATCGACGAATGCCATCGGGTCTCGTCGGACAAGGATGCCAGCTACCGTCGCGTGATCGAGCGCCTGCGCCACGCCAATCCGCGGCTCAAGGTGCTGGGACTGACCGCCACGCCCTACCGCCTGGGGCAGGGCTTCATCTATCACCGTCACCATCATGGCATGGTGCGCGGCGACGACGACTGCTTCTTTCGCGACTGCGTGTTCGAGCAGCCGCTGCGGCTGATGGTCAGGCAGGGCTACCTGGCCGAGCCACGGCGCGTGGATGCTGCCGTGGAGCGCTACGACTTCGCCTCGCTTCGTCCGGCTGCCAGCGGACTGTTTCGCGAGGAGGAGCTCAACCGGGTAGTGGCGGGCAGCCGCGCCACGCCGGGCATCGTCGCCGAGATCGTCGAACGCGCCGCCGAGCGCCGGGGCGTGATGCTGTTCGCCGCTACCGTGGCCCACGCCGAGGAGATCCTCGGCTACTTGTCGCCTGAAGAGTCGGCACTGATCACCGGCGAGACGCCATCACGCGAGCGCGAGCGGATCATCGCGGCCTTCAAGGCACAAGAACTCAAGTACCTGGTCAACGTGGCGGTGCTGACCACCGGCTTCGACGCGCCCCACGTCGACCTGATTGCGATCCTGCGGCCCACCGAGTCGGTGAGCCTCTATCAGCAGATCGTCGGCCGCGGCCTGCGCCTTGCGCCGGGCAAGGCCGACTGCCTGATCCTGGATTACGCCGGCAACCCCTGGGACCTCTACGCGCCGGAAGTGGGCAGCCCGCGGCCGGCCTCGGGCACCGAGCCGGTGCAGGTCGAATGCCCCGCCTGCGGCCATGCCAACCTGTTCTGGGGCCGGCGCGACGGCGAACTGGTCATCGAACACTTCGGCAGGCGCTGCCAAGGTCTCATCACCGATCCTGGCCCTTCCAGCGGAGAGGGGAATGGCCAGCGCGGCGCGGCGGTGGGCGCCTGTAAACAGTATCAGTGTGAATTTCGCTTTCGCTTCAAGACCTGCGGTGAGTGCGGCGCCGAGAATGATATCGCCGCGCGGCGTTGCCACGGCTGCGAGATCCTGCTGGTCGACGCCGACGACAAGCTCAAGGAGGCGCTGCGCCTCAAGGACGCTCGAGTGCTCCGCGTGGCCGGCATGCAGCTCGAAGCTACCGTCAATGGCCGCGGGCTGCCGCGGCTCAAGGTCACCTACCATGACGAGGATGGGGCCAGCCTGAGCGAGTGGTTCGCGCTGGAGACGCCGGCTCAGCGTGCCGCCTTCGGTGCCGTATTCCTGCGCGACCACCTGCGTGCCCCGGGCGTGAGATGGCAGCCGATGACGCCAGAGGAGGTGATCGCCGAGCGACGACGCCTTCGCCATCCGGACTTCGTGGTGGGGCGCCGGGTAGGCCGCCACTGGCAGGTGCGCGAGAAACTGTTCGACTACACCGGGCGCTATCGCAAGGCGGAGACGGCGGAGTAGGGGGTCAGGTCGAGCTGTCGACCTGCTTGGCATCGCCTTCCTGCGTGGCTGTGGTTTGGGGCTCATCGGAACCAGCCATCCCGGTATCGCTGCCGTCGGATGAGGAAGAGCGCGTCTGTCTATTGTCGGCAAGCTCGCTGAAAGCACCCTGGAGGAGTTCGTTCTCGGGATCCATGTCGATATTGCCGTGGAAAGTGCTGCCGTCCTCGAGCATCAGGCATGGCGTCACGATCGTTCCCCTGACGGTGGCGCCCTTGTGGATCGTGGCGCGATGCGATGCCACGAGATTGCCCTCGACCTCTCCCGAGACATGCAAGGTGTGCGCGTAGACGTCACCGACGATGCGACCGCTGCTCCCCAGGGTGACGGTATTCTGCTTGCAGGTGATCGTTCCCTCGACGTGCCCTTCCACGGTCAGGTCCTCGCCGGCATCGATGTCCCCCTGTACGCGAGTGTGGCCGCCGATCACCGAAACGCTGGATCGCGTCGAGGGCGTTTCCTGCCGAAGCGGGGAAGTCCGGCTGCTATCGGCCGCGACGACGCTGGCCGCCATTGCTTCCGGTTGACGGTGCTTTGCCTTGTGGAACATGCAAGCCTCCAAGATCGACGTTAGCCAAGCAGCCTAGCTCGCTTACGCCGATCTCAAAGCGCAGAGCTATGCGGGATCAAGTGGCCTTTTCTCGACACCGCGGGTGACGCGGGGCGCCTATAAGAGGGGATACGAGAGCATGGAGCGGGAATGTGGGGATTCAAACATGGCTTATCTTGCTCGGCGTGGCTGCCATGACGCTTATCGTCTGGGACGGAGGGCGACGCAAGAGAAGGCGCCTCGCCGTGGGCGTGGTGCAGAATGCGGCGCCGATGGTGCGTGCTGATCAGGTGCGCCCACTTCCGACCGCATCGACGGGGGAGCCGGTGGCCAGTGCCGAGGGACGGCCCATCGTTCATGTGCCGCATGACACCGAAGGGAGTCGTATCGGTATGGCGACGCGAGTGTCGGGCAGGCTCACCGCCAACGAGCCGGTCACGGTCAAGGGCTGCATCGAGGGGGCCGTCATCGCCCGGGACCATCACGTCATGGTGACGATGAGCGGGAGAGTGTCGTCGTATCTGGAAGGACGCGAGGTCAGCGTCGATGGGGAGGTGGCGGGAAGGTTGAAGGCAGGGGACAAGATTACGCTACGATCGCGGGCTCGTGTGTGGGGTATCATGGAGGCCGAGCGGCTGGAGTGCCATGCCGGCGCGCATATTCAGGGGGAGGTCGCCCCGATGAAGGCTGGTTGAGCCGGACTTACCCTGACCCCCGCGCTCTTGGTAGACTGCGTGATCGATCTTCAGACGAGCCCAGCCGGGAGGCCAGCCCCGCGTGAGCGAGACGCCCGATACGGCTGTTCCCGATCAGCCGGCCACCAGCGACACCGAGACCCAATCGGCGGTGCTGGCGCGGCTGTTCGACGAGCCGATCACCCAGTTGCCCGAGGATCTCTACATCCCGCCGGAGGCACTGCGGATCTTTCTCGAGGCGTTCGAGGGGCCGCTCGATCTGCTGCTCTACCTGATCCGCCGTCAGAACCTCGATATCCTGGCCATCGACGTCGCTGCCATCACTCGTCAGTACATCGAGTACGTCGAGCTGATGAAGGCGATGGAGATCGAGCTGGCCGGCGAGTACCTGCTGATGGCGGCGATGCTGGCCGAGATCAAGTCGCGGACCCTGTTGCCACGCCCGCCCAAGGAAGGGGGCGACGACGAGGAGGAGGATCCGCGGGCCGAACTGATCCGCCGCCTGCAGGAGTACGAGCAGCTCAAAAGCGCGGCCGAGGCCTTGGCCGAGCTGCCGCGGGTGGGGCGCGACTGGTTCCCGGCACGGGCGGCGTTACCGCCGTTGCAGGCGCGGGTGATCCATCCCGACGTGGAACTCGACGAGCTGCTCGGCGCGTTGGCCGGCATCCTGCGCCGGGCCGAACTCAACCAGGCCCATCAGGTAGGGCGCGAGGTGCTTTCGACCCGCGAGCGTATGCTGGCGATCATGGAGCGCCTCATCCATGAGCACTACACGCCTTTCGAGGCGCTGTTCACCCTGGAAGAGGGGCGCGCCGGTGTCATCGTCACTTTCATGGCCATCCTTGAACTTGCCAAGGAGGCGATGATCGAGATCGTGCAGAACGCGCCGCTGTCGCCGATCCACGTGCGCGCCCGTGCACCGCGAGAGGAGTCGGGAGAGGAAGCCTTCGAAGACGAGGGCGCCGACGGCGAGAGTCCCTTTGCCGAGGAGGGGAGCATGTCCGGGAAGGGTGATACTGCATGACCGCCATGGAGCTGCCCGACAGCCTCGATGATATCCTCGAGGCGGCGCTGCTGGCGGCGGCCGAGCCGCTGTCGCTGGAGCGCCTCGAAGGGCTGTTCGACGACCACGAGCGGCCGCAGCGGCGCAGTCTGCGCGAGGCACTGGAACGAGTGGCGGGGCGCCACGAGCGCGGCGCCATGGAGCTGATCGAGACCGCCTCGGGTTATCAGCTGCGTATTCGTCCGCGCCTTTCACCCTGGGTCTCGCGACTGTGGGACGAACGCCCACAGCGCTACTCACGGGCACTGCTGGAGACCCTGGCGCTTATCGCCTATCGCCAGCCGGTGACCCGCGGTGACATCGAAGAGGTGCGCGGTGTGGCGGTAAGCAGCTCGATCATGCGCACCCTGGCCGAACGTGGCTGGATTCGCGTGGTCGGGCACCGTGACGTGCCGGGCCGCCCGGCAGTCTATGCAACTACCCGCCAGTTCCTCGACGACTTCGGGCTCAAGACCCTGGACGAGCTGCCGCCCATGCACGAGCTCAAGGGCATGGCGGAGCCGGTATTCGAGGACGAGGCTCCGCCACCGCCCAGTGCGGTGCTGGCGCAGGCCGACGAGGATGCGCCGGGGGAAGAGGATGAGGTCGGGTACGAGGACGATGAGGGTGAGTTCGAAGCGGAGCTCGAAGTAGAGCAGGAACATGGGCATGCTGGACATGCCGAAGCGACGGCCGGGACGGCCGACGTACCACACGCCGGGAAGGCGTCCGACAGGCCAGGACTGAGTTTCGCCGATCTCGAAGCTCGCCTGGCCGAACGTGCCCGCACCAGCGTCGATGATGACGGCGGAGCGGGGGCGGAATCCACCGTAGACGAGAAGTCAGACGACACATGACGAGTAACACGGAAAAACTGCAGAAGGTACTGGCCCGCGCCGGGCTGGGCTCACGCCGCGAGATGGAAGCGGCCATCGAGGCCGGCCGCGTCAAGGTCAACGGCAAGGTCGCCACGCTTGGCGACCGCATCGAGATGCGCGACCGGGTCGCCTTCGACGACCGCCCCGTGACCCTGCGTGGCGCCGAGGAGACGCCGCGCCGAGTGATCATGTACAACAAGCCGGAGGGCGAGCTGTGCACGCGCAAGGACCCGGAGGGGCGGCGTACCGTGTTCGAGCGCCTGCCGCGCCTCAAGGGTGAACGCTGGATCGCCATCGGCCGCCTCGACATCAACACCAGCGGCCTGCTGCTCTTCACCACCGACGGCGAGCTGGCCAACCGCTTGATGCATCCCTCCACCCAGATCGAGCGCGAGTACGCCGTGCGGGTGATGGGCGAGGTGCGCAAGGAGCACATCGTGGCCATGGTCGAAGGCGTGATGCTCGAGGACGGCCCGGCGCGCTTCACTGACGTGCAGGAGTTCGGCGGCGAGGGCATCAACACCTGGTTCCACGTGGTGATCATGGAGGGCCGCAATCGCGAGGTGCGACGCCTGTGGGAGTCCCAGGGGCTCACGGTCAGTCGGCTCAAGCGGGTGCGCTACGGCAACATCTTCCTCGACAAGCGGGCCAAGGCGGGAGAGTGGGTGGAGCTTTCCCAGGACGAGATCGACGATCTGGCCCAGTCGGCCGACCTGGCGCCACGCAAGGTGCCCGAACTGACGCCGGACGAGAAGAACCGCTGGAGCCGTGACAAGAACAAGCGGCGCCCGGTGCAGGCGATGCGGAAGCCCAAGAGCCCGCGCAGTCGCTGAACCGATGGTGGCAGTTGGCGAAAATGCGCCAAAACCCCTTGCTTTCAGGGGGCTGGATGGGTAATATCTGCCCCCGTTCGGAAGGGTCGTTAGCTCAGTTGGTAGAGCAGTTGGCTTTTAACCAATTGGTCGTAGGTTCGAATCCTACACGACCCACCATTCCGAGCCTGGATGCTTGTTTGTAAGTGCCGGGTCGTTAGCTCAGTTGGTAGAGCAGTTGGCTTTTAACCAATTGGTCGTAGGTTCGAATCCTACACGACCCACCAGATTGACAACAAAGCGCCCTCGCTTCCAGAAAGCGAGGGCGCTTTGTCTATAGGGGGCATTTGAATTCCCTAATGCTCCAGCCGTACCCGGCGGAGGTTGTAATCGCCCCCATGGTTCACCAGCACGAAGCCCTGGAAACCTTGGCGCAGCCCCCGGTCGTGCGCCTGCAACACGCGCTGGTCATCCACCGAGACTTGCATGTTGCCGCTCTCGTCTCGGGTCCAACTCAGCATGTGAAAGCGGCCATCCTCAAGGTCGAGTGTGCCTTCGCTGCTGGCGATCACTTCTCCTCCATTGCCAGTCATCCGTACCAGGCTAAGCCCGGGTCGTGAGCCGGGGTTGTAGATCAGGCGGTAGCCTCCGTCGGGCTGGTTGCCCTGAAACAGCCCCAGTTCCAGGCTGCCTGGCCGCTGGTAGGAGGCCAGTTCCAGTTCCAGTCTGAAGGTGTTGTCGACCGGGGCATGGACGAAAATCCGTGCCGCGTCTCCGAACTCGACCTCCGCCGCCTCCGGTGGTGGCGCGTCCCGCTTCAGCCCACCCGTCTGCTCGAGGATCAACTGGAGCATCGCCAGGCCGATCTCTTCCGGTCGCTCCGGGCGGAGCGTCGGTGAGGCGGGAGTGGCCATCTGTGGTTTCTCCACGACGCTGCGCAATCCGCCATCATCGATGTCGAAGCGTCCACTGATTACGGTCCAGGGTGGGTTGTGCCGGAAATCTCCGTCACCGAAGGTGTCATCCAGTGCGACCCGTCTAGCCGGAGTCGGTTCCGGTTCGGTGGTTGCCGGCTCCCGACCCGCCTGCCGTAATCTGGCCAGCAGTGCCGTCGTCGGCTGACCATCCTGGGCCAGGCCTACCGTGCCCTGGAAATCGCGAATCGCATTACGGCTGCGAGTCCCCATCAGGCCATCCACCGGGCCGGCCGCATAACCGAGCCGGTTGAGTTCACGCTGGACTTCGGCCACTAGCTGTTGGCCAGACAGGCTCTCGACGGGAGGCGATGGTTCGGGGGCGATCGCTGACGCCCCCGGCTGCCAGGCGCGGGCTGCCTGTTGGGCCTCGCTGATCTGTTGCGCAGTCATCCGCGCCGCCACTGCATCGCGTGCCGCGGCGGCATGGCGGTGGCCGCGGGCCGCGGCGAGGTTGTACCACTTGTGCGCCTCCACGAAGTCCTGGAGCGTCCCTTGGCCGGCCTCGTGCATTTGCCCCAGCATGTACTGGGCGTCGGCATTGCCGGTGGTGGCAAGCTGGTCGAACATCTGCAAGGCTTGGCGGTACTCCTGCCGCTCGTAGCTCTGTAGGGCGTCAGTGTAGCGGTAATCGGCACTGGCCAGCGTGATGTGACCGAGCAGAAAGAGCAGGAACACGAATCCCTTGGTGATGGTCACGGGGCGTCTCCAGCGAGAAGGGGACTTCGGCCTGTATTCTCCCTGCTTCTCCGTGCTGTCTTTACGATCACCTTATCTCGTCGCTTGTCTCAACGCAGGCCGAGAACGGAAAGAACCACCAGCACGATGACGACGGCGCCGACGATATAGACGATGCTATTCATGAAATTTTCCTCTGCGGCACATTATCCTGTTTCAGGATGCGGAAGGTGGTTCGTATCGAGATGGCGTCGCGGTCCTTGCGACGCTGAGCGTAACTCCCTGTATCGGCTTCTCCTTGCCTCGCTCAACCTCAGGGTATGTCTTTGATGGCTCTCAGTCTGTGCGCTGTCGTACACAGCGGCTCATTTGTTTATGCCTTGGTCAACCGGCCATTGAACCTTGCGGACTAAAAGTCGAAGGATAATTGCGAAGCCATGATTGACCGATGCACGCCCGGTTCGATCCGCCTCCGTTGGAGGGGCCGGGTATTCATCTCAGCTGTGAAGCACTGGTGCCCATTTCGGCCATTACGCTTGGTGTGGTACATGGCCATGTCGGCGTTGTGCATCAGAGTGTCGGCATCGTCTGCATCCTCCGGGTAGAGGCTGATGCCTATGCTTAGCGTGATGAGGAGTTCATGACCCTGGATACGATATGGCTTGCCCAGAAGGTCGAGCAGTTTTTCCGCGACCTTGGTGGCATCTTCTGGTTTCCTGATCTCGGCAAGCAGGATCACGAATTCGTCGCCACCCTGACGGCAGACGGTGTCGATGTCGCGCATGCAGTCCTGCAGACGGCCCGCAACCGCTTGGAGCAGGCTGTCACCCAAGGCATGGCCGAGCGAGTCATTGATGGGCTTGAAGGCATCAAGGTCAAGATAGAGTAGGGCAACCATATTTTGGTGTCGTCGGGCAAGACCAATGGCTCTGGAGAGCCGTTCCATCAGCAGGGCACGATTGGGCAGGCCGGTGAGCGCATCATGCTGTGCCAGGTACGCCATCCTATCCAACATGACCTGTGATCGAGAGGCATCGTGGAACACGATCACTGCTCCGGTGACGCGACCTTCACGGTCATGAATGGGTGTTGCCGAATCCTCGATCTCGAGCTTGCTGCCATCCTGACGAACTAGAGCGCAATCCAGGGCGAGGCCAATCTTTTTGTTCTCCTCCATGGCCCGCTGCCCAGGCGTGATCGTTGCTTGATGTGTCTTGCCATCGACACGAGGAAAGACTCGGGATAGCGGTTTGCCGATCGCCTCCGTTTCCGACCAGCCTGTCAGGCTCTCAGCCACACGGTTCATGTAGGTGACCGTGCCGTGAAGGTCGATGGTCAGGATGGCATCGCCAATGGCGTTGAGGGCCACTCGTGCCCATGCACCCTCGGCATCCAGGGCAGCTGCCACTTCCCGTCTCGAGGCGTGGACCTGGGTGTATCCTTGCCGCATCGGTTCCTCTGCGCGCAAGGAGTCACAAGGGGACTGCGTCCAGGCGGTGCCTGGAAGAATCGGATCGTTCCTCATGCACTCGGCCCCAAAACGTGAATTACCCATGGGCCGCGCGCCCAAGGGTGGAGTAAGAGCGGTGTGGACTGGTGCGGTGCTAGAGCCAGTGAGACAAGAGACGCGTTCATCAGAAACGTTGGCACTACCATGAGTCGGTTTCCTGTTCCGCCTGCGTGTGACCCCCGGTGGGGCGGCACTGCCTGACCTGAGAGACCTGGGGCTTGGTCGGTCGTCCAGCGAGCGTAGTGTTGCGACGGAGTTGCTTCTGTACGCTAGCGCACACAATATGTACTTCGGTTCCTGCGCTTGTGCTGGGGCTGAGTAGTGCGACGAAGCTCGCATGAGTCGATGTTTTTCATTGAAATTTAAAGGGTTGTTTGCTATCTGACGCTACGGGCAGTTTGTTGCATGTCTTGACGAGATCAGGGGAAGTCCAGCAAGGATGTCCAACGGCTGCCTCGTGTCGTCAACCACCATCGGACAAGTCCACTCTTCATACTCTAGTAGCCGGGGGTGGCTTGCCAGATACGGGAGTGTCAATCATGCCCTTGCAACATGATCCTCGTCAGAATCACTTGCTGGCGGCCCTGACAAGGGATGAATATCAGCGTTTGGTGCCTTACCTGGAACGGGTCGAGCTGACGCTGGGAGATTCGCTGGCCGAGTCGGGAAAGGTGATGAATCATGTCTATTTCCCGATAGATTCCATCGTATCGCTACTGTGCGTCATGGAGGATGGCGACTCGACGGAAATTGCCGTCGTCGGTGCCGAAGGTATCGTCGGCATCTCGTTGTTCATGGGAGGTGAGTCCACACCGAGCCGTGCCATCGTGCAGAGTGCCGGCAGTGCCTACCGTCTCAAGGGGCAGTTGCTGAAGGACGAATTCGAACGCGCAGGAACGTTTCAGCATCTGCTGTTGCGTTATACCCAGGCGCTGATCACCCAGATGGCTCAGACGGCGGTATGCAACAGACATCACAGCCTGGATCAGCAACTGTGTCGTTGGCTGTTACTGAGTCTCGACCGCCTGCCGACGAATGAGCTGGTCATGACCCAGGAACTGATCGCCAATATGCTCGGCGTACGCCGCGAGGGTGTCACCGAGTCGGCGGGCAGACTACAGAGGGCCGGCCTGATTTCCTACCATCGCGGGCATATCAGCATCCTGGACAGGCCTGGCCTGGAAGCGCGGGTCTGTGAATGCTATGCGGTTGTCAAGAAGGAGTATGAGCGGTTGCTGAGCTATCCTCGCTCGGGGTGAAGGGGCCTTCTCCTCCTTTGGGCCGAGAGTTCAGGTTCTTGATTGCGGAATGAAGCGAATGACTCGTCGGAGCGGTATCTCGCTGTCTTATCCAAAAACTCTCGCATATGTTAGACACCGCACAGATCATACCTCGAGTTTCCACTATAGATAGGCCACCCATCTTCAGGAGATTGAGATGACGAATAATAGAATTCTGGCAATCGTGTTGCTTGTTGTGGGTATGATCCTGCTTTTCTTTGCATATCAGTCATCCCAAAGCCTAGGCGACCAAGTGACGGAGGCCATAACCGGCCGCTTCACTGACTCCACTCTCTGGTTTCTTGTTCTTGGAGCGGCATCTGCGGCGGCAGGTGTTGGTTTGCTGCTGTTCGGTAAATCCACAAGCAACTAGCATAGTAATTTGAATGCGGTACCGGGCCGGCCGCTTTTTGTGCATAGGAACATGGGCGTTTCGTCAGGGTTGTAAATCCTTGCGTAGGGCCTGTTCCAGCTCCTTGGTCGCGGTGATGTCGATAAGAGTGATGACCACTCCGTCAATGACATTGTCCAGTCGGCGATAGGGCATGATACGTACGGTGAACCAGCGGTCATCGGTGGTGGTTATCTGTTTCTCGGAAAATGCCAGGGTGCTCAGGGTGTTAAGGGCATCGTCATTGAGTTCCGGGTACAGCAGGCTGGTAGTGAGGTCACTAAGTGGTCGGCCGATATCGCCTTCTCGGATGCTGATGATCTTTGATGCTCGGTCGGTGAAACGGCGGAGATTCAGGTTCTGGTCGAGAAACAGGATGGCTATCTCGATGCTGTTGAGCAGGTTGTTCATATCGCTCTGAGCGAGGGCGAGGTCATCGAGCTTGGTTTGCATTTCCGCATTGATGGTTTGCAGCTCCTCGTTCATGGACTGCATCTCCTCCTTCGACGTGGTCAGCTCTTCGTTGGTTGATTGCAATTCCTCATTGGTCGACTGCAATTCTTCGTTGGCTGACTGCAACTCCTCCTGGGACGTGCGGTTTTCTTCGCGGAGCGTCTGGATTTCATCCTGGTACTGCTGCAGCTCCGCGGCATAGGCCTGTTGCGCGGCTGTTGTTGACGTGTTCTTGTCGGCCGGGCTGGCATGGGGCTTGGCGATATCGCGGAACACGATCATCTTCATCCCGCGCAGGGTGGTAGGCTCTCGCAATGCTTGTACGGTGACATCGACGCTCTGCATGCCTCCACCGGCCAGCTGCACCTGCAGGCCTGGCAAGTGCAATGGCTCGCTTTGATTTTCGGCTTGGCGCAGGGCGCTTGTAATGGGGATTCGCAGGCCTTCGCGCACCATGGCGTGAAAGTTCCAGTTGGCCTTGCCGGCGGCAGGTTCCAAGTACTTTCCTGTGCGACCGCTGATATAGACGACATCACCCTCATCGTTGACCACCACCGCTGCGGGAGCGTAGACCTGCAGTAATACCTGGTCGGCCGCCGCTTGCAGGTTATCCGTTGTCTGGGACGATGAGTCGTTGGCGGGCACGGGAAGCTCCTTGGCTATCCAGGACAGAGGCGGAAACGACTTCACCGGCAACCGGGTGTCGCTGCTCTGGGCATAATCCTGGCGCAAATAGAGTCGTAATTTGGATTGAATGGGGGCAAAGAGCTGAGTGTAGCGGCCTACCGTCTCAGAGCTTCCCAGCAGCAGTACTCCCCCGGCGCGCAGGCTGTAGTGAAATAAGGGAATGAGTTTGTGCTGCAGGCTCTGGTCGAAGTAGATCAGCAGGTTGCGGCAAGAAATCAGGTCGAGGCGGGTAAAGGGCGGATCAAGCACCACATCCTGCTGGGCGAACAGAACCAGGTCGCGGACGTCGCTATTGATCTGGTAGCCGTCGGCATGGGCACTGAAAAAACGTGCCAGACGCTCCGCCGAGACACTGCTGCTGATATCCGCAGGATAGTGGCCACGGCGTGCGGTGGCAATGGCGTCCGGGCTCAGATCGGAGGCGAAGATCTGCAGGCTGCAGTTATGGGGTCGTGGCAGCTTGTCCAGTGCCTCGATGAAGATCATGGCCAGGGAGTAGGCCTCTTCGCCGGTTGAGCAGCCGACCACCCAGGCGCGCAGGTGGGGCTCTCTGGGCTGTCGGGCCAGCAATTCTGGCAGGGTGGTATCTGCCAGAGTCTGCCAGACCGGAGCATCGCGGAAAAACCTGGTCACCCCGATGAGCACCTCCTTGAACAGCAGGTCGATCTCCTGGGGGTTACGCTGGAGAAAATCGGCGTAAAGCGCCAAGGTGGCGATGTCGTGGATCGCCATGCGCCGCTCGATGCGACGGTGCAGTGTGCTGGGTTTGTAGAGGGAGAAGTCGTGCCGGGTTCGCTGTTGAAGCAGACGGAGAATGCGCTGTAAGGGCGTTGACTCGAGCTCAGGTTCTGTCGCCTCCCTGTCGGAGGCGCCTGGGTTGGGCGCCTGGGCGAGCCAGGCCTGGATGCGGGTGGGCAAGTCACCAGGCGGGGCAATGATATCGGCACAGTTTGCGGCGATAGCGCTTTTGGGCATGGCATCGAACTGAGCCGTGTCGGGTTGCTGCACCGCCGTAATGCCGCCCATGGCCTTGATCGCCTGTAAGCCCAGGGTGCCGTCGGAGCCCATGCCGGACAGAATTACCCCAATGGCTTGCTCTCCCAGGGTGCTTGCCAGGGAAGAAAACAGCACGTTGATGGGCAGACGCATACCCCTGGGTTCCATAGGCTTTGCAAGTTTCAACAAACCGTCGACAACGCTGAGTTCGGTATTCGGCGGAATCACGTACACACAGTCAGGCTCGATGAGCATGCCTTGAGTGGCTTCCCTTACGGGCATCGGTGTAACGCGTTGGAGTAATTCGGGGAGCAAAGCCTTATGGGTGGGATCGAGATGCTGCACCACAACGTAGGCCATATGGCAGTGCGGCGGGATCCGAGCAAGAAACTGTTCCAGCGGCGCCAAGCCACCGGCGGAGGCGCCAATGCCCACGATTCGCGTGGTCACCGGAGTGTTGCCGGCGGCTTGGCAGGTGTCCAAGCGTCCATGGAGCAGAGCGGTGGAGCGGGGTTACTCAGCATTTCCGCACTCGCGGCAGATCAACAGGATATGCTTGCGCTCTGGTGAGAGGGATGCCAGGAACTGCATGTGTCGAGAGCCCTGTGTGTGTGCCCCCGTCTTGGCTAGGCAGGAATCCATGGCGCCACTCTGGGCGACATGTCGTAGCAGGTCAAGCAGTTGCGGCCGGCTCTCAGCGAGTAGGAACGTGCCAATGGGGTGTCCCTCCAGATCTTCACGTCCAACACCAAAAAGCGCTGCAGCGGCAATGTTACCCTGAATAATATTGCCCTCGAGGTCGACGAGAAAGTAGCCAAGGGGGGCGGAGTCGTAAAGTGTCCGGTAAAGGCTCAAATCCTCGACAAGTGCCCGTTCAGTGGCGGCAATCTCTTCATTCTGCAAGTCAAGCTCCACTTGATGAACCTGCAATTCATGGAGCAGCTTGAGAGCGTCTTCCGCGTTGTCGGGATTACTGGACAGCTGGTGGAGCAGACGCAGAGCGTCAACGCCAACCGACCAGTGACTCGCTACCGGCGTCGTGCCCGCCTGCAACTGCGCTTCAGCCTTGTCTCGCAGCTGTATGGAGACATTAGGTGCATTAGTGATTGCTGTGGGCATGTCGCGCTCCAAGCTATGTTCTCGAATATAGCTCTCATAATAGCTTATCGTGGCAGGGATTAGTATGGAGCTTTTAGCTATTTTCGGGGTGCGCGCTGCTTTGATTAAAGGGGTTGAGGAGTTTGGGATTTAGCGTTTTGTCGTGTCGACTTTATTTGGCTTAATGCAGGCTTGCCGTTGTTAAGTTTTAGAGTCTGTTCTTAGTGCTTGGCCTGTTAAAAGTACCACCACAAATACAGGCTATTACCAAGACCATGATTCATCAATATCACTGGCCAATGCTCTTGTTCGTACCTGTAGCACCAAGCGACCTCACAGCCAAGGGCAATCCAGTTTGAGTGGTGGGCCAGCTGCCCGACGACGTGTATGGTGGAGGCTGAATCTCAGCGCGGCTCGCTTCGATCCAGATACGCATCCATCAGCCTGGCGTTGCGCAAATTGGCCTTGAATGCGAAATCGAACACGTCCCCTACCAGCGGGACCGTGCCGATCACGGCATCCAGCCCGACGTTCAGCGCCATTCGCGTGAGCACCCGGGTGGGCACACCTGCACGGGCCGCCTGCACGATGATGTAGAACGCCACCCCAGCCGTCGCGAGATCTCCGACCCCTGGCACTAGCCCGACGAGCCCGTCGACACCGATGCGAAAACCGCCTGGCAGACGGATCGAACTGTCCATCAGTCGCGCAAGCCGCTGCACGCGTTTGCGCGCCTCGTCGGGCCGGCGCTTCAGCGCGTCAGGCGGCATCGCGGTGTTCCTCGCTTGCCGGCGGCTTTATGCAGAAAGCCCCCGAGTGGTGGCAGGCAGAGCGCAAAAAATGATGCATAACAGGTCCACTGGGTGTGCTCCTGGCTGCAGTTTAGACGCCACAGCACGACTTTCATCAGTGCTTTGACTTCAGCATCTCGTCGCGTTGGTTCTCCGCCCGCGCGGCTCCAATCGCGGTTTCAACTTTTTTTACTTCCTCGGGCGGTGGCAGGACCGCCGGTAATCCGAGCGAATCGATCCACAATTCGCGGAGAAATCCCTTCGTGTGGTGGAGGTGATGTTCCTCTTCCTGCCCCACCGCTTCGAACGCGCTCCTGAGTGGGCCGGTTTCCTCCCCCTCGCCGTGTTCTGCCAGATGACCGATCAGTTGCCAGTTCTGAAGATCCTTGGTTTCTGCCAGAACCACGCAGTCACCGGCCACGAGTTGAGCGGCCGCAGCACTGGCATTCGCCTTTGCCATTTCCATAGCGGTGACCAGCGACTCCCCAAGGTGTGCTACCACTTCGCGGCCGGGCGTTACGGTGTCTGGATTCAGACCCAGTTGCTCGAACACCCTCAGTAGTAGTTGCTCGTGGGTGCGGGTCTGCTCCAGGTACTCCTCCCATTCATCTTTCAGGTCTTCGTTCTGTACGCATGACAGCGCGGCTTCGTAGATCTTTATTCCACCGCGCTCCGTCTCGAGGGATTGATATAACAATTCGTGCAACTGCTTCTTGATATACGGTCTCTTTTTCACAGTATTCTCCTCGCGCGGGTAGACGGCACGCCGATGGGCGGGCTGCGTCATCGTGTTGGGATCAACAAATGCAGCAGATGTCGCTCAGCTGAATGTTCAATGATAGGTAAGAGATGCTGTCGCGTCGGTGCAGTGGCGCACATAATCGTTCGATGGGAATGAATTGGCTTGGCCGCTATTTCCTCGGCGCTGGCTGACACTGCCTGATCTACACTCCAGAAATGATATGCCAGGGGCCGCTCGAGGGCTTGAAAAGCGGTTATCCGTTCTGGGCGGTCAAGAATGGCCTGATGCATGCCTTCCCTCAGCTTGATGCCGAGCTGAGCCGCGACGTCGCGGTGGCGGGCGCTGGGACCGAATTGCTGTGCGCGCTTCGAACGCCGCCAGCATCCATTGGCGGCGCTGTTCTCCTTTGCACGGATGGAACGTCATTGACCTGGGACCGAAAATCTATGCTCTGGGTTATCGGAGCCACCGTGCTGGCCACCGGCCTGGCACTCTTGTTGTTGCAGAACTTCAAGACACCAGAGAAGTCTCTCGAGCGCAAGGTCGAGCATCGCTACGCGGTTTCCGAGCCACAGTTTCGGCGCGAGATGTCCGTTCTACTGGGCCCGGCGATAATGAGCGGCAACCAAGTGACTGCGCTGCAAAACGGCGACGAGATTTTTCCAGCGATGCTGCAGGCCATTCGCTCGGCTCAGACCTCGATCACGTTCGAGACCTTCATTTACTGGTCAGGTGACATTGGTGAAGCGTTCTCGCAAGCGCTTGCTGAACGGGCCCGTGCGGGCGTGCAGGTCAGCGTCATTATCGACTGGGTCGGCAGCAGCAAGATGGATCAGTCACTGCTGGATTCCATGCAGGCTGCTGGTGTGCAGCTGCACCGATATCGACCGCTGCACTGGTACAACGTTGGTCGAATGAACAACCGCACCCATCGCAAGTTGCTGGTGGTCGATGGCCGTATCGGGTTCACCGGGGGAGTAGGCATTGCCGACCAGTGGACTGGCGATGCAGGCGATCCCGATCACTGGCGAGACACTCACTTCCGAATCGAAGGGCCCGTGGTAGCGCAATTGCAAGCGGCTTTCAACGACAACTGGATCAAGACCACTGGCCAGGTGCTGAACGGCTCGGCCTATTTCCCGGCTCTTCAGGAACAGGGAGAGACGGATGCACACATGTTTGTTGCCTCGCCATCCGGCGGGGGCGAGAGCATGCACCTCATGTACCTGCTTGCCATCGCGGCAGCCGAGTCGACGATCGACCTGGCAGCCTCTTACTTTGTTCCCGACAGCATGTTGGTCGAAGCTCTAATCGCTGCCTGCCGACGTGACGTTCGCGTTCGAATTCTGTTGCCTGGGCCACACATTGATGCGTATACGGTCAAGGTGGCTTCCAAGTCGGACTGGGGGGAACTGCTGGGCGCAGGTGCCGAGATCCACCTCTATCAGCCGACCATGCTGCATACCAAGTTGCTGGTCATCGATGCCGAGTTTGTTTCGGTGGGTTCTACCAATTTTGACATGCGTTCGCTTCGGCTCAATGACGAGGCGAGCCTGAATGTCTACAGCAGCGACTTCGCTACTCAGATGACCGCGGTGTTTGAGGGCGATCTGCTGTCGGCTGAGTCGTATTCTCTTGCCGACTGGAAGAGCCGTTCATGGCGCGAAAGACTTTCCGAAAAGGTCCTGCTACCCATCAGATCGCAGCTTTGACCAAAGGAACGCTGGCGTGAAGCATCGGCAGCAGGATGCTGGCAGGGCGGCAGGGCGGCAGGGCGGCAGGCGGTTCGGTGCGCAGACACTCCGTCGTCACCGACCTTGTTGCCAGCATCTCGAGTGTTCTTGATTCTGCCGGGCGAAGCCCACATTCCACTACCAGGACACATTATCTTGCGGGGGCTGGTCAATGCCCCACCATTCTGGTCTAGAATAAGTGAACGGGTCGAGGTAGCGAAAGACGCAACCTGGCCCAAGGCGCATCGCCCGTACGGAGCGTACGGTAGCGGTGCACCCGGTACATGCAGGGGGAGCCCCTGCCAGTCACAGTGGTAGACACGATGACGATCATGACTTCCCGAATCGAGGTGCGTGAGCACCTTGCCCGCGCCTACTGCCCGACCCGCATCCCGGCCGAGGACGAGGCTCGCATTGACGAGATCAAGCGCCTGCTGGAGCTGCACAACGCGGTGCTCGTGGCCCACTACTACACCGACGATGCCATCCAACAGCTGGCCGAGGAGACCGGCGGCTGCGTTGCCGATTCGTTGGAAATGGCCCGCTTCGGCGCACGTCACGAGGCTGAAACCCTGGTGGTCGCCGGGGTGCGCTTCATGGGCGAGACGGCCAAGATCCTGTCGCCTGAGAAACGCGTGCTGATGCCGACGCTGGAAGCCACCTGCTCGCTCGACATCGGTTGCCCGGCGGACGAATTCAGCGCCTTCTGCGCCCAGCATCCCGATCGTACCGTGGTGGTCTACGCCAACACCTCGGCGGCGGTGAAGGCGCGCGCCGACTGGGTGGTGACCTCCTCTATCGCGGTGGATGTCATCGAGCACCTGCAGGCGCGCGGCGAGAAGATCCTGTGGGCCCCGGACAAGCACCTGGGGGGCTATATCCAGCAGAAGACCGGCGCCGACATGCTGTTGTGGGACGGTGCCTGCATCGTGCACGAGGAGTTCAAGGCCAAGGGCATCGAGGACCTGAAAGGGCTCTACCCCGACGCCGCCGTGCTGGTGCACCCTGAGTCGCCCGCTTCGGTGGTGGCATTGGCCGACGTGGCCGGCTCGACCTCGCAACTGATCAAGGCGGCCAAGGAGCTGCCGAACGACAAGCTGATCGTCGCCACCGACCGCGGCATCTTCTTCAAGATGCAGCAGATGGTGCCCGAGAAGACCCTGTTCGAGGCACCCACCGCCGGCAACGGCGCCACCTGTCGCAGCTGCGCCCACTGCCCGTGGATGGCGATGAATGCGCTGGACAACCTGGCTGGTGCCCTGCGCGAAGGCAGCGGCGAGATCTTCGTCGACGCCGAGCTGCGCCTGAAGGCACTCAAGCCGCTGGAGCGCATGCTCAACTTCCAGAAGTAGTTGTTGTTCTTCGTAACGAGATGAACTCGCTACTGTTCTCTAGCGGCGCCGGGGACAGGTCGTAGCGGAGGTCATTTGCCAGGGATGGCAAATGTAGCGCCCAGGGATGGGTTCACAGCGCCTCCGCGAAGGGCCTGTCGCCGGAGAAGCCGCGGTCTTCCTTGAGCTATCCGTCAGCTTCTTTCTCCTTTTTGCTGCTAGAACTTCTCCATCGTCTCGCGATAACCGACGAAGTCCTCGCGGCGCTGCTCGATGCGTGCCAGGGCGTTGGTCTCGCCGCTCTGCTCCGCTACTCGGCGGGCCACGTCGAGCTGACGGATGGCGCGATCGATCTCGCCGGTGAGCTGCATCTGCTCGGCTCGGGCCAAGTGGCCCCAAGCCTCGCGGCCGCTGCGGCCGGCGGCTTCGGCGAGCAGCGTGAAGACCTGCGGGTCCTCGGGGCGTCGGTTGGCCAATTCATTCAGGACTCGATAGGCCTCGTTGGGGTCTCGCTGCAGCAGCGCTTCGCCCAGGATGCGCGTGGCCGGCATGTGGCCCGGCATCAGGCGCAGCACACGCCGGCTGCGCTCGATGGCATCGTCGTAGCGGCCGGCATCGAAGGCGACCTCGGCGGCGCTGACCGGCAGCAGGGCCAGGTCGGGTAGTTCCCGGGCCAAGGCGTCGAGCTGGCTGAGGGCGCTGTCGGTCTGGCCGTGGTGGGCGGCAATCAGGGCGTCGAGATAGCGCCTGGCCGATGGCGGCGCGTCATCCTGGGCCAGGCGTGTCGCCGCCTGCTGCGGGTCGCGCTGATTCACCGCCAGCAGTGCCCGGGCGCGCACCAGGTGGTAGATTGGGTCGCCCTCGCGAGGACGCATGGGTTCGAGCTGGGAGGCGCGGGACTCGGCATCGCTGATGCGCGACTCGGTCAGCGGGTGAGTGAGCAGGAACTCAGGGGGATTGCCGCCCTGCAGGCTCACCTGACGCTGCATGGCGCGGAACATCCTGACCATGGCGTCGGGGTCGAAGCCGGCCTGGGCCATGGTCTGCAGGCCGAGGCGGTCGGCTTCCTGCTCGAAGCGCCGTGAATAGGCCAGTTGATCCTGGATGAAGGCGGCCTGGGAGCCCATGGCGGCGGCAATGCCGGCGTCGCCGCCGCCGCTGGCGGCGATCAGCATGCCGGCCAGCATCGCCGCCATGGCCGGCAACTGGGTCTGCTCGGCACGTGCCTGGCCGCGTGAATAGTGGCGCTGGGAGAGGTGACCCAGTTCGTGGGCCAGCACCGAGGCGACGGCATCCTCTTCATTGGCGAAGGCGAACAGGCCGGCATTTACGCCGATGACGCCGCCCGGCACGGCGAAGGCGTTGAGGGCACGGTTATTCACCAGTGTGACGACGGTGCTGGAGTTGCCAAGCCCGCTGTGTGGCAGCAGGCGCGACACCAGCGACTCCACGTAGTCCTGCGCGATGGGGTCCTGCCAACTGGGGGCGCGGGCACGAAACTGGCGCAGCCAGGCGCGACCCAGGCGAAATTCCTCGCCGGTCATGGCCTGGCTGCTGCCGGTCAGGCTGGGCAGTCCATAGTCCTCAGTAGCGCTGGTCGGTGCCGGGGCAGACAGGCCCAAGGTCAGCGCGACGGCACCGGTGGTCAGGCAGGTTAGGGTCTTGCGCAGCATGTGCCAGTCTCGTTCGAAGCGGCGGTCGGTTCTCTCTCCGACATTGATTCGGCCTGCAAAGTGCCTTTAAATCTCAAGGGTTTTGCGCTTTGTTGCAAGGGCATGCGGCCTGATGTGCATGAGCGTACGTTATTTTTCGGGAGACGACATGGCTGTGCAACCAGATGATGTACTCGATGCCTGCGGCCTGCCCTGCCCGCTGCCGTTGCTCAAGGCGAAGCAGGCACTGGCTCGGTTGCAGCCCGGTCAAGTGCTCGAGATCCTGGCGACCGATGCCGGCTCCTGGCGCGACTTCGAAACCTTCGCCGACAACAGCATCCACGAGTTGATCGCCCGGGAGGAGCGCGGCGAGGTCTACCATTACTGGCTGCGCAAGGGCGAGGAGCCAACCTCATGATTTTGCGTGAGGTCTTCAAGGGCTGGATCGAGCACTACTTCTCCGACGAGGAGGCGGTGATCCTGCTGGTGCTGCTGATACTGGGCTTCGCTGCGGTGATCCTGTTCGGTCGAATGCTGGCACCGTTCCTCACTGCCCTGGTCATCGCCTTCCTGCTGCAGGGGGGCGTCAATGCCCTGACACGGCGCGGCGTGCCGCATCTGCTGGCCGTGATGCTTATCTTCCTCGCTTTCATCGGCGTGCTGCTGGCTCTGGCCTTCATTCTGATGCCGTTGATATGGAATCAGCTCGTCAGCCTGGTTCAGGAGACGCCCCGTATCGTCGCCAGCGGCCAGCGCTGGCTGGATGAACTCCAGGAGCGCTATCCCAACCTGGTCACGCCGGATCAGGTGCAGGAGTGGATCGCCGTCGCCGGTCGCGAGCTGACCCAGCTCGGCCAGCGCGCACTGACCCTCTCGCTGGCCTCGCTGGGCAACTTGCTGGCCTTGATCATCTATCTGGTGCTGGTGCCGATCCTGGTGTTCTTCCTGCTCAAGGATCGCGAGCAGTTGGTGGGCTTTACGCTCTCGCTGCTACCTCAACAGCGCGCGCTGATGACGCGCATCTGGCAGGAGATGGATGCTCAGATCGCCAACTACGTGCGCGGCAAGTTCATCGAGATCATCATCGTCGGCACCGTGTCGTTCTTCACCTTCGCCTTCTTCGGCCTGCCCTATTCGGCGCTGCTGGCGGTACTGGTGGGCTGTTCGGTACTGGTGCCCTACATCGGCGCCGCCGTGGCGACCCTGCCGGTGGCCGCCGTGGCGGGCTTTCATTTCGGCATGAGCGACCAGTTTCTCTACGTGCTGGTCGCCTATGGCGTGATCCAGGCGCTGGATGGCAACGTGCTGGTACCGATTCTATTCTCCGAGGCGGTCAACCTGCATCCGGTATCGATCATCGTGGCGGTGCTGTTCTTCGGCGGAGTCTGGGGCTTCTGGGGCATTTTCTTCGCCATTCCCCTGGCGACGCTGCTCAAGGCCTTGGTCTATGCCTGGCCAAGAGGAATCAGGCAGTACCATGACTCGCTCCAGCCCGTCGAGCTGGAGCAACAGGTCGAGGAGTAAGGGGAGCCCGCCCGCGGGTTCCGGGCGGAGCGCCTGCCTGGCTTAATTGCCGGCGTGAAGTGCCTGGGCCGCTTCAAGGACTTCCTGGGCGTGCCCCTTGACCTTGACGCCGCGCCACTCGCGGGCAAGCTTGCCATCGGCGTCGATCAGGAAAGTGCTGCGTTCGATGCCGAGATGCTCCTTGCCATACAACTTCTTCAGCTTGATGACGTCGAACAGCTGGCAGATTTCCTCGTCCTTGTCGGAAATCAACTCGAAGTTGAAGGCCTGCTTGGCCTTGAAGTTCTCCTGGGCGCGGATGCCGTCGCGCGAAACGCCGAGGATGACCGTATTGGCTGCGTCGAAGTCTGCCTTGCGGTCGCGGAAGTCGCCGCCTTCAGTGGTGCAGCCGGGGGTGCTGGCCTTGGGATAGAAATAGATCACCACCTGGCGACCCTTGAGTGAGGAGAGGGTGACGGTGGTATCGCCGGTGCCCTTGGCGCTGAAGTCGGGTACCGGTTGGCCGATGGCTGGCGTCATGAGAGGCTCCTTGATGAGGTGGAAGGCGTTTCATTACACGCAGGCCGGGGTGTGCTGTCAAAGAGCGCGTCGGCCGTGCTGTACAGGCCTGTGCCGCCTGAGTACCATTTACCCTTTGCTCGTGGTCCTGTCGATGCGACACCCGAGTGCGGCATGAGCGGCTATTGCAGAGGAAGAGAGGATGATCACTGGCAGTATCGTCGCCCTGGCGACGCCGATGAAGGCCAATGGTGATATCGACTGGGAGGCGTTGCGCCGCTTGGTGAACTTCCACCTGGAGAACGGCACCGACGGCATCGTCGCCGCCGGTACCACCGGTGAACCCACCACCATGTCCTTCGCCGAGCATTTCGACGTGATTCGCGCCGTGGTGGAAGAGGTCGATGGCCGCATTCCGGTCATTGCCGGCACCGGGGCCAATGCCACTTCCGAAGCCGTGGAGCTGGCGCGCTATGCCAGCGAAGTGGGCGCCGACTACTGCCTGTCGGTGTGCCCCTACTACAACAAGCCCACTCAGGAAGGGCTCTATCGCCACTTCAAGGCGGTGGCCGAGGGCAGCCGCCTGCCGGTGATCCTCTACAACGTGCCCGGCCGCACCTGCTCCGATCTCTACAACGAAACCGTGTTGCGCCTGGCCGAGGTCGGCAACATCGTCGGGCTCAAGGATGCCACCGGCAACCTCGAGCGGGCCGAGGACCTCATCGCGCGGCTCCAGGGCAGCGGTTTCATGCTCTACTCCGGTGACGATGGTACCGCCTGCGAGTTCATGCTGATGGGCGGCAACGGTGACATTTCGGTTACCGCCAACGTGGCGCCCAAGGCCATGCACGAGCTGTGCGTCGCCGCGGTCGCCGGTGACGCCGATCGCGCTCACCAGATCAACACCCGGTTGATGCCGCTGCATACCAACCTGGGCATCGAGTCCAACCCGATTCCGGTCAAGTGGGCGCTTCACCGCATGGGAATGATCGAGCAGGGTATTCGTCTTCCGCTTACCTGGCTGTCCGGCAAGTACCATGCGACGGTGGACGAGGCCCTGCAACTGGCTGGCGTAATCGACGATTGAGGCGGCCTGGAAAGCTCCCGCCGCCCCGATAATCTGACTGCAAGGTGAATGCATGAATTCTGCGCTGAAATGGATGCCGCTGGTGGCTCTCGCTGCCCTGGCCACTGCTGGCTGTGCCCGCGAAGGCTTCTATGACGACCGCAACATCGATTATGTGAAGGCCCAGCGCAGTGCGCCTCTGGTTCTGCCGCAAGGGCGCAACGAACAGCGCTATCGCGATGCCATGCCGATACCCGAGGCCCAGGGCAGCCTGCGTTCCGACGGCGAGCGTTTCAGCGCTCCGAGTCCGGAACGCCTGGCGTCAGGCGGCACAGTGGAGCGGGACTTCGTCGAGCGGCGCGAGATCGGCAGCGATCGCTGGCTGGTGGTGGGCTCCGACCCGGGCATGGTCTGGCCGCAGCTTCAGGATTTCGCCCGTGCTCGCGGCCTGCAGATACAAGCCAGCGATGATCGCGGCGTACTGGAAACGGCTCAGGGCCGGCTGAGCGTGCGCCAGGGGCTGCGCGCCGGTGACAGCGAGGTTCGTTGCGACCAGAACGGACGCCCGGTAGCGGCCTGTCTCGATGCGCTGGAGCAGCACTTCAGCGCGCGCAGCGCTACCGCCAGTGCCGCTTCGTTGGCAGGTCAGCAGATATCCCGCGAGGATCGCCTGCGATTCGAACAGCTCGCCAGCGGTGAATGGGTCGTGCGCATTCCGCTCGACATCGACCGCGTCTGGGCCGAGTTGAATCATCAACTGGAAGCCGATTTCAGCGTGGAGAACCGGCGCGAGCTGCTCGAACAGAACCCCCAGCAGCACGACTTCCTGGTCAGCTACATGACCGCTTCCGAGCGTGACCGTGGCATGCTTCAGATCATCCTGAGCCCCGACGTGCGCCAGATGCCGCAGGAGATTCGTCTGGTACTCGAGTCCGATGGCCCCGAGCGCACCACGCTGCGGGCCGTCAACGAGAGCGAGCGGCGCTTCACCGAAAGGGACGCCCGCGAGCTGCTCGAGCGGGTGTCGGGCCTGCTGCGCTGATGCAGCAGGGGCAGGCCAACGAGCCGTTGCCAGCCTCGGGCAAGCTTCGCTTCGCCTCGCTCGGCAGCGGCAGCAAGGGCAATGGCACCCTGGTCAGCGACGACGAGACCCTGGTGCTGGTCGACTGCGGCTTCGGCCTGCGCGAGACCGAGCGACGGCTGGCGCGTCTCGGCGTCCATCCACGCCAGCTCGATGCCGTGCTGGTGACCCACGAACACGGCGATCATCTGCGCGGCGTGGGTCCCTTGGCACGACGCCATGCGGTGCCGATCTACATCACGCCAGGCACCTGGCTCTCGGGGCGTCTCGGCGAAGTACCGCAGCGCCATTGGATCACGCCCCAGTTGCGTTTCTCGGTGAAGAGCCTCGTGATCGACCCGTTCACGGTACCCCATGATGCCCGCGAGCCGGTCCAGTTCCGCTTCGAATCGCGCGGTTGCCACTTAGGCGTGCTGACGGACCTGGGACATCCCACCGACCACGTCATCGAGGCATTCCGCGGCTGCGATGCGTTGATTCTCGAGTGCAACCACGACCGCCACATGCTCGAGATCGGCCCCTACCCGCCGCGTCTCAAGCGACGCGTCGGCGGCAACTGGGGGCATCTGGCCAACGTTCAGGCGGCAGCGCTGCTGCAGCGCCTCGGCCTGGATCGTTTGCAACACATCGTCTGCTCGCACCTATCCGAACACAACAACCGCCCCGAACTGGCCCTCGAGACCCTGGCGCCACTGCTCGACGGCGATGCCTCACGCCTGACGATTGCGGCCCAGGATGGCGGGCTGCATTGGCAGGCGATCAACTGAATTGCCATCCTCAGGTCATGCCTTCACCCTTTCTGGAGACCCCCATGGAAAAGCGCCAAGAACTCTACGCCGGCAAGGCCAAATCGGTGTTTGCCACCGACGATCCCGACCTGCTCGTTCTCCATTTTCGTGATGACACCAGTGCCTTCGACGGCGAGCGCATGGAGTCGCTGGCGCGCAAGGGCATGGTCAACAACCGCTTCAACGCTTTCATCATGGAGAAGCTGGCCGCGGCGGGTATTCCCACACACTTCGAGAAGCGCCTCTCCGATACCGAGAGCCTGGTCAAGAAGCTCGAGATGATCCCGGTGGAGTGCGTGGTGAGAAACATCGCCGCCGGTGGCCTGGTCAAGCGCCTGGGGGTGGAGGAGGGCAGTGAACTCACGCCGCCCACCTTCGAACTGTTCCTCAAGAACGACGCCCTGCACGACCCGATGATCAACGAGTCGCTGGCCGAGACCTTCGGCTGGGCCACGCCCGAGCAGCTGGCCGAGATGAAGGCGCTGACCTTCAGGGTCAACGAGGTGCTCAAGGCGCTGTTCACCGACGGTGGCCTGCTGCTGGTGGACTACAAGCTGGAGTTCGGCCTGTTCAAGGGGCGGATCGTGCTTGGCGACGAGTTCTCGCCCGACGGTTGCCGCCTGTGGGATGCCGAGACGCGCAACAAGATGGACAAGGACCGCTTCCGCCAGGGGCTGGGTGGCGTGATCGAGGCCTACGAGGAGGTCGGGCGCCGCATCGGTGTCGACTTCGACTGAGACTGAGTCAGCCAACTGCTGACGAGCTACTCCAGCGTCATGACAGGAAGGCGGCCCTTGGGCCGCCTTCCTGCGTTCTAAAGTCGTGAGTCTGCTCTGGCGACAGCTCCCTATCCTTTGGTAGCAATTCAGACTCTCGGGTAAATCAGCCGATGCCAGGGCCAAACTCCATCCCGCCGGGCAAGGCCGAGCGATGCATCGCTCCATAGACTCCTCTCCAGATGGCAACCGATTCCGACACGGCCATCGCGGAGGAGTGAATGAACGCTTTCGAGCCAGCCATGCGTGAGGGACAGTCGGGCCAGATCGGCCGACGGCAGCCGCGCGTCGAGGACGATGCTCTGCTGCGGGGGCGTGGTCGCTATGCCGACGACCTGGCGGTGGCGCCGGGCACTCTGCATGCCGCCGTGCTGCGTTCACCCCATGCCCATGCCCGACTGATCGGCCTGGACATTTCACCGGCGCTGGCTATGCCTGGCGTGCACGCCGTACTCACCGGCGAGGATATCAAGCGCTGGGCGCGGCCCTTTCCGGTCGGCGTGTGTCAGCCCATGGAGCACTGGTGCCTGGCCGTCGACAAGGTGCGCTATGTCGGCGAGCCGGTCGCCGTGGTGATGGCCGAGAGCCGCTACCTCGCCGAGGATGCCCTCGACGCCATCCGCGTCGACTATGAGACGCTGCCCGTCGCGGTGGATACCGAGGCGGCCATCGCAGCAGGCGCCCCGTTGCTCCATGAGGGAGTCGGCAGCAACGTGGTCAGCGAACGCCACTTCCGCTATGGCGACCCCGAGCAGGCCTTCGCCGAGGCCGAGCGTCGTGTCTCGCTCAAGGTGCGCGTGCCGCGCAGCTCCTGTACGCCGATGGAGTGCTATGTGGTGCTCGCCGAGTATGACCCGGCGAGTGCCAGCTACGACGTGCTGGCCAACTTCCAGGGCCCCTATGCGCTGCATACGGTGATGGCTCGTGCCCTCAAGGTCCCCGGCAACCGCCTGCGCCTGCGTACCCCGCCGGATTCCGGTGGCAGCTTCGGCATCAAGCAGGGGGTCTTTCCCTATGTGGTGATGATGGGGTTGGCTGCCCGCAAAGCCGGTGCCCCGGTCAAGTGGGTGGAGGATCGCCTCGAGCACCTGCAAGGCGCCTCTTCGGCCACCAATCGGATGACTGAGATCGAGGCTGCGGTGACCCACGACGGGCGTGTCACCGCCCTGCGCTGGGATCAGGTCGACGACTGTGGCGCTTACCTTCGTGCCCCCGAACCGGCCACCTTCTACCGCATGCACGGCAACCTGACCGGTGCCTATGCGATCCGGCACCTTGTTGTGCGCAACCGAGTCGCGCTGACCAACAAGACGCCCACTGGGCTCAACCGTGGCTTCGGCGGGCCCCAGGTCTATTTCGCCCTCGAGCGGTTGATGCAGCGCATCGCCGTGGAACTCGACCTCGATCCTCTCGAGGTGATCCGTCGCAACCTGGTGCCGTCCGGGAGTTTCCCCTACCGCGCCGCGGCCGGGGCGCTGCTCGACTCAGGCGACTATCCCGCCTCGGTAGAGCAGGGCATTCGTGAAGGCGGGCTGGACGAGTTGCTGGCACGCCGCGTGGCGGCACGCCGCGAGGGGCGGCTCTATGGCATCGGCTACACCGTGGCGGTGGAGCCGTCGATCTCCAACATGGGCTATATCACCACCGCCATGACGCCCGAGGAGCGGCGCAAGGCCGGTCCCAAGAACGGGGCGGTGAGCACCGCCACGATCAGCGTCGGTCCGCTAGGCGACGTCAGCGCCCATGTCTCGTCGACGCCGCAAGGGCAGGGGCATCGCACGGTGGTCGCCCAGGTGATTGCCGAAGTGCTCGGGGTGCCGCTGGAGTCGATTAGCGTCAATGTCGAGCTCGATACCGGCAAGGACGCCTGGTCGATCGCCTCGGGCAACTACTCCAGCCGCTTCTCCGGCGCCGTGGCCGGGGCGGTCTACCAGGCGGCGGTGAAGGTGCGCGATCGCCTGGCCGGCATCGCTGCCGCCCAGTGGCAGGTGGAGGCCGCACGCATCCGCTTCGCCGAGGGGCAGGTGAGGGTGGTCGATAGCGAGTTGACGATGCCCTTTGGCCGCCTGGCGGGCGCTACGCACTGGGCGCCGGGCACGCTGCCCGAGGGCGAGCCGGGCGGACTACGTGAGACGGCCTTCTGGTCGCCGCCCCAGCTCGAGGCGCCGGACGATGACGATCGTATCAACAGCTCGCTCTGCTATGGCTTCATCTTCGATTACTGCGGGGTGGAGGTCGACCGCATCACCGGCCAGGTGAGACTCGACCGCTATGTCACCCTGCATGACGCCGGCCGCCTGCTCAATCCGGATCTGGTCGATGGCCAGGTGCGCGGGGCCTTCGCTCAGGGGCTGGGTGCCGCCTTGATGGAAGAGTTTGCCTACGGCGACGATGGCAGCTTCCAGTCCGGCACCTTCGCTGACTACCTGGTACCGACCAGCGTCGAGGTGCCTGAACCACTGATCCTGCACAGGGAGACGCCGTCGCCGTTCACCCCACTGGGTGCCAAGGGGGTCGGCGAGGGCAACAACATGAGCACCCCGGTGTGCATCGCCAATGCCGTGGCCGATGCGCTGGGCATCGCGGACATCGAGTTGCCGCTGACACCGTCCAAGGTGCGCACTCTGATCGGCATCGAGGAGCCTCCGCGCCCCCAGGGAGTGGGCGAGGATCAGACGGCTCCCGCAGCTGGTGGCGGCTCGCGGCTCACCGCCAGCGACTCGGTGACGTTGCCGGGCAGCCCTCAGGCGGTCTTCGACACCCTGCTCGATCCCGAGACCCTGCAGGCGATCATCCCTGGCTGCCATGCCCTTGAACTTACCGGCGAGAACGCCTACCGCGCCGATGTCACCGTCGGCGTGGGGATGATCCGAGCGCGCTTCGATGCCCGGGTGGCACTCTCCGACCTCGACCCGCCGCACGGTCTTCGGCTCTCCGGGGCCGGCACCAGCGCCATGGGCTCGGCGGAGGGCAGTGCGCAAATTCGGCTGACCGAGATCGAGGGCGGCCAGACACGACTCGACTACGACTACGCCGCCGCCGTGGGCGGCAAGGTCGCCTCGGTGGGCGGGCGTATGTTGCAAAGCGCTTCGCGGATGATCATCGGCCAGATTTTTGTGCGCCTGGCCCAGCGTATGGACGGCGCCGCACCACGGCTGTCGCTTTGGCAGCGCCTCAAGGTCCTGTTCGCCGGCCGGGGAGGTCGTTCATGAAACCTGCTGCTTTCGATTATCTGCGCCCGTCGAGTCGTCGCGAGGCCTGCGAACTGCTGCATGAGGCTGGGGACGACGCTCGGTTGATCGCCGGGGGGCAGTCGTTGATGGCGGTGCTCAACATGCGCCTGGCCCAGCCCAAGCGGCTGATCGATATCGCGGGTATCGAGGACCTGAACTACATCGAGCGTCGTGACGACCATCTGGCCGTGGGCGCCGGGGTGACCCAGGCCGAACTACTCGAATACCCCGGTCTCGCCGAGGCGGTCCCGTTGCTGGCGCAGGCGATGCCCTGGATCGGCCATTGGCAGACCCGTAACCGCGGCACGGTGTGCGGCTCGATCGCCCACGCCGATCCCAGCGCCGAGCTGCCGCTGTGTCTGGCCACCCTGGGTGGCGAGGTGGTGCTCGAGAACCGGCGCGGCAAGGTGCGGCGGGTGGCGGCTCGCGACTTCTTCCAGGGCGTACTGACCACCGACCGCCACCCCGACGAGCTGATCACCGAGGTGCGTTTTCCCCTGGCGAGGCCGGGCGCGGAGTACCGCTTCCACGAAGTGGCCATGCGCCATGGTGACTTCGCCATCGTCGCGCTGGCGGCGGTGATCGACAGCGACCGTGTCACCCTCGGCGTGGGTGGCGTCGCCGATCGCCCAGTGAGTCGCGAGTTCGCCCGCCACGATGACCCGAGCGAGGCCCTCAACGCCCTCGCCTGGTCCTTGGGCGCCGAGGACGATGCCCATGCCACGGCGGCCTATCGCCGCCAGTTGATCCGTGAGCTCGGCCGGGAGTTGATCGCCGGCGGGCCAAGTGACGAGGAGATCGCCCATGCACGCCAGGGCTGACCAGCGCATTCGCGTGACCCTGACCCTCAATGGCCGCGAGCGCAGCGGCTACGCCGAGCCCCGTACCCAGCTGTGTGACTTCCTGCGCCACGAGCTGGGGGCCACCGGCACGCACGTGGGCTGTGAGCACGGCGTGTGCGGGGCCTGCACGGTGCGCGTCGACGGTCGTGCCAGCCGCAGCTGCCTGATGCTCGCGGTACAGGCCGAGGGTCGGCGGCTCGACACCGTCGAGTCGCTGGCAGGGGAGGAGGGCCTTTCCGATCTGCAACAGGCTTTCCGGCGTCATCACGCCCTGCAGTGCGGCTTCTGCACCGCAGGCATTCTGATGTCCTGCGAGGAGTTCCTGGACCGTGTGGCCGACCCCAGCGAGGCCCAGGTGCGCGACATGCTGTCGGGTCATCTGTGCCGTTGCACCGGCTATACCGGCATGGTCCGGGCGGTACTCGAAGTGGCCCGGACGCGCCGCGAGGCGGCCGTGCCTGACAGTCAACAGGAGAACAACGATGTTTGATCTTGGTCGCAGTTTTCTCGCCTCGGTGGAGCGTCGCCCTCGGGCGATCGCCATTTCCGATGGCGAGCTACGCAAGACCTATGCCGAATGGTTCGCCGATATCCAGAGCGTGGCCAGGAGCCTCGAAGCGATGGGCCTGGCCAAGGGGGACCGTCTGCTGGTGGTGATGCAGAACCGCTGGCAGATGGCGACCCTGCACTGGGCCTGCCAATTCGCCGGGATCGTGGTCACCCCCCTCAACTGGCGATCCACGGCCCGGGATCTGAGTTACTGCATCGAGGATGCCGAGGTCAAGGCTCTCGCCTATGACGCTTCGGTGGCCGAAGCGGTGAACGGCTGTCCCGAGGCACAGCGGCTGCCACGCATCACCGCGGGAGGGGTCGAGGACCTCGGTGCCCATGACTTCGACGCCCTGCTCGGTGTGGACGGTGAGCTGGTATTGCGTGCCGATGCCGAGGATGTCTCGCTGATGCTCTACACCTCGGGCACCAGTGGCAAGCCCAAGGGCGTGCCACGCCTGCATCGTGCCGAGCGTGCCGCAGCGCTGGCCCATGTGGCCCAGAACCTCTATCGCCACGACGAGTGCACTCTCGGCGTGATGCCGCTCTATCACACCATGGGCGTGCGCTCGCTGCTGTCGATGACACTGATCGACGGCCACTTCGTCTGCGTGCCGAAGTTCGATCCCGCGGCGACGCTGGACTCCATCGAGCGTGAGGGCGTCACCAACCTCTATCTGGTGCCGACCCTCTACCACATGCTCATCGAGCATCCCGAGTTCTCACCGTCACGGGTGGTCAGCGTCGACAAGCTGGGCTTCGCCGGCGCGCCGATGAGTGCGGGGCTGATGGCACGGGTTCAGGAGGCCTTCCAGCCCAGCCTGTTCGTCAACCACTACGGCAGCTCCGAGATCTATACCTTCACCATCGACCAACGGGCCAGTGACAAGCCGGGGTCGTCGGGTCGGCCGTCGCTCAACCAGCGCATCCGGGTGGTCAGGGTGGGCGCCGAGTCGCCGGACGAGATCCTGGGCGTGGGGGAAGAGGGCGAGATCATCGCCGACATGGCCGGCGACGAGGCCTTCCAGGGCTACTGGCACCGCCCCGATGCCGACCGCAAGGCGCTCAAGGAGGGCTGGTACTTCACCAGCGACACCGGCTACTTCGACGCCGACGGCGACCTGTTCGTCACGGGCCGGGTCGATGACCTGATCATCACCGGCGGCGAGAACGTCAGCCCGGTGGAGATCGAGAATGTGCTCTCGGTGCACCCCCAGGTGGAAGAGGTCGTGGTGGTGGGTCTGGCCGACGAACAGTGGGGCGAGGTGGTCACCGCCTTCGTCAAGGCCCGGCAGGCCATCGACGAGGGCGAACTCGACCGGCACTGCGTCGATTGCGGCCTGGCCCGCTTCAAGCGCCCGCGGCGCTACGTCTTCGTCGACGAGATTCCCAAGTCCCCCGTGGGCAAGATCCTGCGCCGCGTACTGCGCGAACAGGATACCCCCAGCGCACAACCCCACTGACCAGCAAACCGACAAGGAACCAAGACATGACTACCACCGACGTGAACACCATCCTGGCCAGCGACTTCGACGGCTTCAGAGTCCAGGTCGATGCCGAGGCCGAGCGCGCCGACATCATCCTCGGCCGTCCACCGCTCAACGTGATCTCGATGCCCCAGCGCGACGAGCTGCGTCGCGTGTTCGAGGCACTGGACGCCCATGACGGCGTGCGCGTCATCGTGCTGCGCGCCGAAGGCGAACACTTCTCCAGTGGTGGCGACATCAAGGGGTTCCTCGAGGCCTCGCCCGAGCATGTCTCGAAACTCGCCGACAACGTGGCTGCCCCGGCGCGCTGCTCGAAGCCGGTGATCGCCGCCAACCGTGGCTATACCTTCGGCGTCGGCTTCGAGCTGTCGCTGGCCTGCGATTTCCGCATCGCCTCCGAGACGACCCTCTATGCCCTGCCGGAGCAGAAACTGGGGCAGATCCCGGGTTCCGGGGGCTCGGCCCGCCTGCAAAAGATCATCGGCATCGCCCGGACCAAGCACATGGTGATGCGCGCCAAGCGCATCGGCGGTGCCCAGGCACTGGCGTGGGGTATCGCCACCGAGTGCGTGCCGGATGATCAGTTGGAGAGCGCTACCCAGGCGCTGGTGGATGAGCTGCGCGGCTTCTCGCCGCTTGCCCAGCGCACCGCCAAGCGCCTGATCAATGACAACGAGGATGCAACGCTGTCGGTGGCCATCGAGATGGAAGGTCACTGCTACAGCCGGCTGCGCACCTCCAGCGACTTCCGCGAGGGTGTCGAAGCCTTTCATGGCAAGCGCCGGGCCGTCTTCACCGGTGAATGACCCGTACCCCATGGCATAACAACAACCCCTGGAGAGATATCATGCAAGCACACGACAGCAACGGGGTCAGCCCCACGTCAGGTGCAGCCCTGGATGCCAAGCGTCCGCTGTTCAAGGACCTGACTCGGGTCTTCACGGCCAAGTCGATCAGTGCAGGCACCGTCGCGGCGCTGTTCGGTTGCTCCGGGCCGGCGCTGATCGTGATCAGTGCCGCCGAGGCCGGCAACCTGAGCAATGGCCAGACCGTGGCTTGGCTGTTTGCCATCTATTTTCTCGGTGGCCTGATTAGTCTATTCATGGCGTTGCGCTATCGTCAGCCGATTACCGGCGCCTATTCGATTCCCGGGGCGGCGATCATGATCACCGCCTTGGCGACGATTCCCTTCAACGAGGCGGTCGGCGCCTTCATCATGAGTGGGGCGATCGTGCTGGCGCTGGGCATTAGCGGGGTGGTCGGGCGGATCATGCGCTGGCTACCGATGCCGATCGTCATGGCGATGATCGCGGGCGCCTTGATCCGCTTCGGTATCGGGGCGGTGAATGCGGTGGGGGCCGCACCCTGGATCGCCGGCACGGCGGTGGTGGCCTTCTTCCTCAGTTCACGCTTCGTCAAGTCGGTGCCGCCGGTACTGGTGGCCGCGGTGGTTGGGCTCATCGTGGCGTTCGCCATGGGGGCCGTTCAGCCCGCCGAGGTGGACATCGCCTTCGTGGCGCCGCAGTTCACCGCGCCGAGCTTCACCCTGGGTGCCTTCCTGGCCATCTCCGTGCCGCTGGCGGCGCTGGTGATCGGGGCCGAGAACGCCCAGGCCACCGGGGTACTGCTGGCCGAGGAGTACCGCCCGCCGGTCAATGCCATGACCATTATCAGCGGTATCGGCGGCATGCTCGCGGGGCTCCTCGGGGGGCACAACGCCAATATCGCCGGCCCGATGACGGCCATTTGCTCCTCGGAGCAGGCCGGTGACGACAAGAGCACCCGCTATGGTGCCACCCTGGTCAATGGCGTGCTGTTCTGTGCCTTCGGGCTGTTTGCCGGTGCGGCGGTACCCTTCATCCTGGCGTTGCCCAGTGCCCTCATAGGCAGCGTGGCCGGCCTCGCGATGATCGGGGTATTGCTGGCCGCCTTCCAGCATGCCTTTTCGAGCCATCGCGGCCACCAGGTTGGTGCCTTCGTGGCTCTGGTGGTGGCGATGAGCAATATCAGCCTGCTGGGCATCAGTGCCCCCTTCTGGGCGCTTGTCTGCGGTATCGCGGTCTCCCTGCTGCTGGGCGAGAAGACGCTGGACCCCGATACCGAGACGACCCGGGTGGCCGATTGAGCGCGGCTGAACCACCGGTGGCCATGAGAGGGCGGAGCGATGCGTGACCTCGATCATCAAGTGATCACCCAGGCACTGGCCTGGGTTCGTGAGGGGCACCCGATCTGGCTGTGCACGGTGCTGGCGACCTACGGGTCGTCACCCCGTGGGCCGGGCGCAATGCTCGTCGCCCGGTGCGATGGTCACCATGTCGGCTCGCTGTCCGGCGGCTGTGTCGAGGAGGCCTTCCTCGAGGAAGTTGTCGCCGGCTACTTCGACCGGCCGGTGACCCTGCGTCGCTATGGTGAAAGTCGCGAGGAGAGCCAACGTCTCGCCCTGCCCTGCGGCGGTGTGCTCGAGGTGCTGATCGAGCACCGTGCCCCCGACGCCGGCTGGCTGGCGCACCTCGAGGTGCTGTACCAGGCCCTGCAGGGGCAGCGCCGACTGGTGCGGCGAGTCGATGTCGAGGCCGGCACTTTTCAGGCTCGCGATGATGACGTTGCCGAGGGGCCATGCGTGGTGCGCAGGCCCGCGTCCGTCGAAATCCGTATCGGCCCCGTGCTGCGCCTGCTGCTGGCCGGCCTCTCGCCGGTGGCCGAGGCCTGTGCTCGTTTCGCCCAGGCGTTGGGCCACGAGGTGATCGTCTGTGACCCTCGCCCGGAGATGCGTGAAGGGTTCTGTGTCGACGGGGTGACGGCGTTGCCGCAGTTGCCGTCGGCCTTCATCTCCGCCGGGGGCTGCCATGCGGCAACAGCGGTGGTGGCCTTGACCCACGATCCGCGCATCGACGATCTGGCCATGATCGAGGCAGTGCGTACCGAGGCCTTCTATATCGGCGTGATGGGCTCGCGCCGGACCTCGGATGCCCGCGCCACACGGCTGCTGCGTTCCGGGGGGCTGTCCCAGGCCGATATCGATCGCATCCACATGCCGATCGGCCTCGATCTCGGCAGCAAGTCCCCGACCGAGATTGCCCTGGCCGTGGTGGCCGATATCGTGCGGGTCTACCACGGGAAAGCGCGCGATGCCCTCTGACACCGTCGTTGCCCTGGTATTGGTGGCAGGCAGGGCGCGTCGCTTCGGCAACGGCAAGCGCAGAGCCTATCTGCCTGGCCGGGGAACGCTGTTGGCCGCCACGTTATCCACCCTCAGCCCGCACTTGACCGATATCCGAGTGGTACTGGGCATCGAGGATGATCCCGCGCGTCTGGGTATTGCCACGGGCTTCGGCACTATTGTTGCCGAGAGGGTAGAACAGGGGATGGGAGAAAGCCTCGCCGCCGAACCGGGGCGCTCGCAGTGTGGTGCGGTGGCATCGGGATGGCTGTATCGAGATCAAGGTTAGGATCCGGGCGTCGTGCAGGATGTGGACCGGCCAGTGGATCTGATCTGGGCAGGGCATAGTGGTCGCTGAGTGACTCGCCATGCGACTTTGGTCTGGCTGTGGCCGGTGCGCGGGTAGGAGATGGTACGCTGACCTGTACCAGCATGCCCTTACACTTCCACTGACGAGGACGTCATGTCTAGTGCCCACCGCATCTTGCATGGCGGTTTTGGTCGCGTTGCCCTGCTGGACATGGACGAGTCGCTGGTGCCCCACGCCCATTCCGAATGCCATGTACTGCTCAAGGTCTCCGGGGAGGATACCTACTTCTCGGTGCGCGATCGCCGGCTGCCGCTGACCGACAGGACGGCGGTGCTCATCAACGCTTGGGAGCCGCACTTCTACGATCACCAGAGCGGTGCCGCCGACACCCTGATCCTGGCCCTCTACATCGAGCCGAGCTGGCTGGCGGCCTTGCAGCGTGGACTGGCACTGAGTGGCCGACCCGACTTCTTCTCCAGCCCCTGCATCGAGCTCACGCCCCGCATGCGGCATCATGCGGACCTGCTGATCGATGCCATGTTCTCCTTCGGCCTGGTGCCTCAGGACAGGCTGGAAGAGCTGCTTTTTGATTTGCTGATAGGGATCACCGAGAAACACTCGGACTTGCGCCACCTGGCCAGGCTGCGAGTGGGTGTTGCCAGCGACTTCTACGATGCCCGCATTCGCCAGGCGAGCCAGTTCATTCTCGACCATCCCCAGGGGGAACTGGACATGGAAGGCATCGCCCGCCAGTGCGGCCTTTCCCGGGCGCATTTCTTTGCCCTGTTCAAGAAGAACACCGGCATGACACCGCAGATGTTTGCCAATATCGGCAAGATGCAGATGGCGTTCCGCTGCCTGTCCGACAATCGCACCGGCACCCTGGGCAACTTGTCTGAAGCCCTGGGCTTCTCTGAACAGGGCCACTTCACGCGCTTCTTCCGACGCCATATCGGCGCCTCGCCCAGCCAGTACCAAAAGGTGACCGATAGCTACAGGCTTCATTCGTGAGTCCTGTCCACCGACAGCTCCTCAACCAAGTGCCACCAGTTCGATCACCTGCACCCATGATGACCTTTCGGTCTGCTCCATCCTAAAGCGAACGTCCACGTCGCGCAGCCGTACCCCATAGACCCGTGCTTCGCCCTCCTGGCGCCCCGTGCCGTGATAGGCGGGGCGCGGATCCTGGGCCAGAACCTGGATGATCAGTTCGCGCAGTGAGGCGCCGTCGGGGCGCGTGGCCATAGCCGACTCGGCTTCGGCGCTGAAGCGTACCTCCAATAACGATGGTGCCTCGGGTGCATAGCCGGCCCGTGCCTCGGGGCGCGCCTCCACCCAGGGCAGGTAGGGCTTGATGTCGAGCACCGGGGTGCCGCTGACCAGATCGCAGCCGCCCAGCACCAGGCGTACCCCGTTGCGGGTGTCGATCTCGAGCAGTTCCACCAGCGACAGGCCCAGACGATTGGGGCGATGGGTGCTGCGGCTGGCGAACACCCCGACCTTGGCGTTGCCACCGAGCCGCGGCGGGCGGACGAGAGGTGTCCAGCGTTCGGGGCTATGGTGGAAGACGAAGGTCAGCCACAAATGGCTGAAGGCCTCGAGGCCGCGCACCGTCAAGGGGTCGTCGTAGGGGGAGGCGAGAGCCAGCTCGGCGCGGGCAGTCGACGCCAGGCCGGGCTGGCGCGGTACGCCGAACTTGTCGGGAAAGTCGCTTTCGATGTGGCCGATGGGCTGCATCGTGTAGCCGCTGGCGGGAGGCGTTGGGCTGGTCATGGCGTTGCATTATGCCTGCCATTGGCCCCGGCGGCGAGCTTGTGTAATCTGCACGGCGAGACAGATCACGCAAGACATGGGGCAGGGAAAATGGAAACGATGACGATGAACGATGCGCCGTCCCCGAGGAGCGGTTCGCCGCGGATCCTCTATCGTCAGGCCAAGGCGCGTGACGGTGCCGATCAGGCCGAGGTTTTCCATCACGCCGTGATGCAGGGCGCAGCCGCTTATTACAGCGTGGAGCAGCGGACGGCCTGGGCCGCGACGATGCCAAGGGAAGCCAGCGCGTGGGTTGCCCGTCAGACTCTCTACACGACGCTGATGGCCACCTGCGACGGGCGTTGTGTGGGCTTTCTGGAACTGGACATCCCCAAGGGGCATGTCCATACCCTCTACGTGTGGCCTTCGCTGGCGCGTCGCGGCATCGGCTCGACCCTGCTGGTGCACGCCGAGCGCATGCTGCTCGAGCACGGCTGTGAGCGTGTCACCATTGATGCCAGCCGCATGCTGGCCGAGAGCCTGCTGCGCCGCGGCTGGCGCGATCTCGGCACGGAATGGGTGACGAAGAATGGCGTACGACTCGAGCGGCAGCGCTTGGAGAAGCGCCTTGCCGCTATCGAAACCTGATTCAGGCGTCGCGTAGCTCAGTGATGCGCATCGACAGGTCGATCGCCTTGACGTCCTTGGTCAGGGCGCCGCTGGAGATGCAGTCGACACCGGTCTCGGCGATCTGGCGCAGGGTGCTCTCGTCGACGTTGCCGGAAGCTTCCAGCGTGGCCCGGCCCGCATTGCGCTTCACTGCCTCGCGCATGTCCTCGAGGCTGAAGTTGTCCAACATGACGATGTCGGCCCCGGCCGCCAGCGCCTGGTCGAGCTCATCGAAGTTCTCCACCTCCACTTCCACCGGCAGATCGCGGGCGATGCTGCGAGCCTCCTTGACCGCGGCGGCGATGCTGCCGCAGGCGGCGATGTGATTCTCCTTGATCAGGAAGGCGTCGTAGAGTCCGATGCGGTGGTTGTGACCGCCGCCGCAAGTCACCGCGTACTTCTGCGCCAGGCGCAGCCCGGGCAGGGTCTTGCGGGTATCGAGCAGACGCACGCCGGTGCCTGCGAGCAGGTCGACGTAATGGCGCGTGCGGGTGGCGGTGGCGGAGAGCGTCTGCAGCAGATTGAGGGCAGCGCGCTCGCCGGTCAGCAGGCGACGGGCAGGGCCTTCGATCTCGAGGAAACACTGGTCGGCCTCCAGGCGGTCGCCGTCGGCGGCGCTCCAGCGCAAGCGGATGCTGGGATCGAGGCGACGATAGATCTCCTCGACCCAGGCCATGCCGCACAGCACCGCCGGCTCGCGCGTGATGACCCGGGCCGTGGCCCGCTGCGACTCGGGGATCAGCTGCGCGGTGATGTCGGCGGGGCCGACATCCTCGGCGAGCAGATGAGCGGCGGTTTCGCGGATCGCTTCGGCAAGGGCGTCCTGATAATGCATGGCGGGCCTTTTCATGTTCATGGGGCGTCGGGACCGTCATTATAGAGGAATCCAGCTCCAGGACGTCAGGGAGAACGAGATGAGAATCGAGAAAGGCTGGCTGGAAGGCGTACGGCACGTGCCATCGCCCAACCAGGACGCACGCCCCGAGGGTGAGGTCTCGGCGGTGGTGCTGCATTCGATCAGCCTGCCTCCCGGCGAGTTCGGTGGCGAGCATATCGAGCGGCTGTTTACCAATTCGTTGGATGCCGCGGCCCATCCCTTCTTTTCTGGCATCGCCCAGCTTCGGGTCTCCGCCCACCTGCTGATTCGTCGAGACGGCGAATGCGTGCAGTTCGTGCCTTTCGACCGCCGGGCCTGGCATGCCGGGCGCTCGTGCTGGATCGATGAGGGGCGGCCACGGCGTGCATTGAACGACTTCACCGTGGGCATCGAGCTGGAAGGCGACGAGATCCATGCCTATCGTGATGCCCAGTACCGAGCGCTGGCCCTGGCCATGAAGGCGCTGATGGCGAGCTTCCCGGCGATGGCTCCACGACGTGTCACCAGCCACGCCAGGGTGGCGCCACTTCGCAAGAATGACCCCGGCCCCGCCTTCGACTGGGCCTATTTTCACCAGTGCCTCAAGACGTTGGGAGTGAGAAGGTGATGAGCGGGACAACACGGAGCCTCATGACCAAACGGTAGTTTTATTACATTTAAGTTTTGGCCGATGTCACGCCGGATTAGTTGTCGTAACATCTTGTGATGCAATGCAATATGCTGGTTATGGAAAAAAATTCCATTTCTCTGAGATTGGCAGAAGGGTCACTTTACGGTATGTTCTACGCCATTCGTTGTATGCGCTTCTGTAATATGACTACAACAGCCGCGTCGCGGCCTGACATTCCCCTGATCGTCAGTAGCATTGACCCGTCCCAGCGTCCAAGTGCATGGGACGATCTGACATCACATTGTCACTCGGAGAGACGTCTATGAGTCTGGAGGCAAGAGAAGATTTCGATCCGGTCGAAACCACGGAATGGCTGGATTCCCTGGAGTCGGTCCTGGATCGTGAGGGCGAGGAACGCGCCCGGTACCTGCTGACACGCCTGGCCGACCGGCTGCGTCGTGACGGCATGCAGGCACCCTTCTCGGTGACCACGCCGCATCGCAACACCATCCCGGTGCACCGCGAAGCGCCGATGCCGGGTGACTTGTTCATGGAGCGGCGCATTCGCTCGCTGATCCGTTACAACGCCATCGCCCAGGTCATCCGCAACAACCGCGCCAACCCGGGCCTGGGTGGGCATATCGCCAGCTTCATGTCCGCCGCCACGCTCTACGACGTCGGCTTCAACCATTTCTTCCGTGCGCCCAATGGCGATTTCGAGGGCGACCTGGTCTACATCCAGGGCCACGTGGCACCGGGCGTCTATGCCCGCGCCTATCTGGAAGGGCGCCTCACCGAAGCGCAGATGGACAAGTACCGCCAGGAAGTCGACGGCGATGGCCTGTCGTCCTATCCACACCCTTGGCTGATGCCCGACTTCTGGCAGTTCCCCACCGTCTCCATGGGCCTGGGCCCGATCCAGGCGATCTACCAGGCTCACGTGATGAAGTACCTCGATTCGCGCGAGCTCAGGAATATGCATGATCGCAAGATCTGGTGTTTCATGGGCGACGGCGAGTGCGACGAGCCGGAATCGCTGGGTGCCATCCACCTGGCCAGCCGCGAGAAGCTCGACAACCTGATCTTCGTTATCAACTGCAACCTGCAGCGCCTCGACGGCCCGGTGCGTGGCAACGGCCGCATCATCGACGAACTCGAGGGCGTATTCCGCGGCGCCGGCTGGAACGTGCTCAAGGTGGTCTGGGGCCGGCTGTGGGATCCGCTGTTCGAGAAGGACAAGAAGGGCATCCTGCAGAAGCGCATGGACGAGGCGGTTGACGGCGAATACCAGAACTACAAGGCCATCGACGGCGGTTACACCCGTGAGCACTTCTTCGGCAAGTACCCGGAAACCGCCGAGATGGTCAAGGACCTGTCCGACGAGGACATCTGGCGCCTCAACCGTGGCGGTCACGATCCGTTCAAGGTCTACGCGGCCTACCATGAGGCGGTCAACAACGCCAATGGCCGCCCCACCGTGATCCTGGCGCATACCGTCAAGGGCTACGGCATGGGCAGCGGCGAGGGCGAGGCTTCCATGGAAGCCCACCAGGTCAAGACCATGGAATACGAAGCGCTGCGCAAGTTCCGCGACCGCTTCGGCATTCCGCTGACCGACGAGCAGCTCAAGGAGGTGCCGTACTACAAGCCGGAGGACGACTCTCCCGAGCTCAAGTACATGCACCTGCAGCGCGAGCGCCTGGGTGGTTACCTGCCGCAGCGCCGCAGCGACTTCCAGGCATTGACGATCCCGTCGCTCGAGGACAAGACCTTCGCCACCCAGCTGGTCGGCTCCAAGGGGCGCGAGATCTCCACCACCATGTCCTTCGTGCGCATTCTCAATGGCCTGGTGAAGGACAAGAAGATCGGCCAGCAGGTGGTACCGATCGTGCCTGACGAGGCGCGTACCTTCGGCATGGAGGGCATGTTCCGCCAGCTCGGCATCTATACCTCCGAAGGCCAGAAGTACGAGCCCGTCGACAAGGGCCAGATCATGTTCTACCGCGAGGACAAGAAGGGCCAGATCCTCGAGGAGGGCATCACCGAGGCCGGCGCGATGTCGGCGTGGATCGCCGCGGCGACCTCCTACAGCAACCACAACCTGCCGCTGCTGCCGTTCTACATCTACTACTCGATGTTCGGCTTCCAGCGCATCGGCGACCTGGCCTGGGCCGCTGGCGACCTGCAGGCGCGCGGTTTCCTGGTCGGCGGTACCGCCGGGCGCACCACGCTGAACGGCGAGGGCCTGCAGCACCAGGATGGCCACAGCCACCTGCAGGCGGCGACCATCCCCAACTGCCGCAGCTACGATCCCACCTATGCCCATGAGGTGGCGGTGATCGTCCAGGATGGCCTGAAGCGCATGTTCGCCGACAAGGAGAACTGCTTCTACTACCTGACGGTGATGAACGAGAACTACGAGCACCCCGAGCTCGAGAACGTGCCGGCCGAGGACATCATCAAGGGCATGTACCTGCTGCGCGAGCATCAGGGCGACAAGGGCCACGTGCAGTTGCTCGGTTCCGGCACCATCCTGCGCGAGGTGGAAGCGGCGGCCCAAATGCTGGCCGAGGAGTGGGGCGTGGCGTCCGACGTGTGGAGCGTGACCAGCTTCAACGAGCTGCGTCGCGAGGCCCTGCTGCTCGAGCGTGAAGCCTTCATCAACGCTGCCGAAGAGCCGGTCAAGCCGCACGTCACTCGCTGCCTGGAAGGCCGCAAGGGGCCGGTCATCGCCTCCACCGACTACATGCGTCTGTTCGCCGATCAGGTCCGTGCCTGGGTGCCGACCGACTACCATGTATTGGGAACCGACGGCTACGGCCGCTCCGATACCCGCGAGAAGCTGCGCCACTTCTTCGAGGTCGATCGCTACTTCGTGACCGTGGCCTCGCTCAAGGCGCTGGCCGACCGTGGCGAGTTGGATCGCAAGGTCGTCGCCGAGGCGATCAAGAAGTACGGCATCGATCCCAACAAGCCCAATCCGCTGACGAGCTGATCCGGTGGCAAGGCGGGCATGAGCCCGCCTGTTCCAGGCACGATTTGGAAGGAGCGCGACCTTGAGTAGCGAAATCATAAAAGTTCCAGACATCGGCGGCAGCGAAGACGTCGAGATCATCGAAATCGCCGTATCCGAAGGGGACGTCATCCAGCCCGAGGACACCCTGATCACGCTGGAGTCCGACAAGGCCAGCATGGACGTACCCTCGCCCAAGGGCGGCAAGGTCGTTCGCGTGCTGGTGAAGGAGGGCGATACCGTCTCCGAGGGCGACGACATCGTCGAGCTCGAGGTGGAGGGTGGCGGCAGCGATGATGCCGGCAGCGGCGAGAAGGCCGAGGCCAAGCGGGAAGAGGCGCCCAAGGAGCCCCAGGCCGCCGAAGAGAAGCCGGCAGCGAAGAAACCCTCCGGCGGCGGCAAGCGCACCGTCGAGATCAAGGTGCCCGACCTGGGCGGTTCGGAGAACGTCGAGGTGATCGAGGTGGCCGTCTCCGAGGGAGATGAGGTCAACGAAGAGGACCCCTTGATCACCCTGGAGTCCGACAAGGCCTCCATGGACGTACCGAGCCCCCACACCGGGAAATTGGTCACGTTCACCGTCAAGGAGGGCGATACCGTCTCCGAGGGTGACGTGATCGGCACCATGGAGATCGCTGGCGACGGCGAGGCCGACGAGGCCGAGCCCGAGGCGGTGGAAACCACCGCGGAACCCGCCGAACAGGCAGAGGCCCCGGCCGAGGAAGAGGCCACCAGCGGTGAGCCCGAGCGCAAGGAGATCCGCGTACCGGATCTTTCCGGCTCGAGCGACGTGCCGATCATCGAGATCGCCGTCAGCGCCGGCGACGAAGTCGACGAGGAGGATCCGCTGATCACCCTGGAGTCCGACAAGGCCTCCATGGACGTGCCGAGCCCCTACAAGGGCAAGCTGATCGAACTCACCGTCAAGGAGGGCGACACCGTCTCCGAGGGTGACCTGATCGGCTATATCGAGGTTGCCGGAGCCAAGCCGCGGGCGGCCACGCCCAAGTCCAGCAAGGCGCCTAGCGAGCCGAGCGAAAAGCCGGCCTCGCCCACCCAGGCCAAGCCGACTCCGGCCGGTACGCCGAGCCCCGAGGCGCAGATGGCGGCCCACAAGCCGCGCGATGGCAAGCTGGTGCACGCCGGCCCCGCGGTGCGCATGCTGGCACGCGAGCTGGGCGTCGACCTGGGGCTGGTCAAGCCGAGCGGGCCCAAGGAGCGGGTGCTCAAGGAGGACGTCCACGCCTACGTCAAGCAGGTGATGGCCGGCCAGGCCAAGGCGCCTGCTGCCGCGCCGGCGGCGACCGGCGGCGCGGGCATCCCGCCGGTACCGGACCAGGACTTCAGCCAGTTCGGCGAGATCGAAGAGAAGCCGATGGGCCGCCTGCTCAAGATGGGCGCGACCAACCTGCATCGCAGCTGGCTCAACGTGCCCCACGTCACTCAGTTCGACGAGGCGGACATCACCGAGCTGGAGGCCTTCCGCAAGTCGATGAAGGCCGAGGCCGAGGCCCAGGGGGCCAAGCTCACGCCGCTGCCGTTCATGATCAAGGCGTGCGCCTTCGCCCTGCGCAAGTTCCCGCAGTTCAACGTCAGCTTGAAGAGCGACGGCGAGACCCTGGTGTGGAAGAAGTACGTCCACATCGGTGTCGCGGTCGATACGCCTGACGGGCTGATGGTGCCGGTGATCCGCGATGCCGACAAAAAGTCGCTGATCGAGCTGGCCAAGGAGAGCGTGGAGCTGGCCGGCAAGGCGCAGTCGAAGAAGCTCAAGCGCGAGGAGATGACCGGCGGCTGCTTCACCATCTCCAGCCTGGGCTCCATCGGCGGCACCGCCTTCACGCCGATCGTCAACGCCCCGGAGGTCGCCATCCTCGGCGTCTCCAAGGCCCAGATGAAGCCGGTGTGGAACGGCTCCGACTTCGAACCGCGGCTGATGATGCCGCTGTCCCTCTCATACGACCACCGGGCCGTCAACGGTGCCGATGCCGCACGCTTCACCGCCTTCCTGGCGGCAGCGCTGAGCGACATCCGCCGCCTGCTGATGTAAGCGAGGCCCGAAGCAGCACCGACGGCGTCCTCCGGGGCGCCGTCGGTTTTTTTGTGCACCCCACTTTAGGCAGGGAATACCAAAGTGCAAGCCGGCCTTAATTGTCTGAAAAGGCAGTAGCTTTGGGCAGGTAGGCGAGGCTTTTCGGCAGCCTGCGGTTGTCTGGCGTCGCCGCCGCGGTTATCGTTCATGACATTCCCTTTACTCACAAGAATTTCCACTCTCTCAAGGAGCAGCTAGATGCGTTTGATCCTGTTGGGCGCGCCGGGTGCCGGCAAAGGTACCCAGGCCCAGTTCATCTGCGAACGCTACAAGATTCCGCAGATTTCCACTGGCGACATGCTGCGCGCGGCGGTCAAGGAAGGCAGCGAGCTGGGGCTCAAGGTCAAGGAGATCATGACCAGCGGAGGCCTGGTGTCCGACGATCTGATCATTTCGCTGGTCAAGGAGCGCATCGCGCAGCCCGACTGTGAGAACGGCTTCCTGTTCGACGGCTTCCCGCGCACCATCCCCCAGGCCGATGCCATGAAGGAGGCCGGGGTCAAGATCGATCACGTCCTCGAGATCGCCGTGGCGGACGAGGAGATCGTCAAGCGTTTGGCGGGGCGGCGCGTGCACCCCGGCTCCGGTCGGGTCTATCACGTCGAGTACAATCCGCCCAAGCAGGAAGGCAAGGACGATGTTACCGGCGAGCCGCTGATCCAGCGCGACGACGACCGCGAATCCACCGTGCGCAACCGCCTGGCGGTGTACCACGAGCAGACCGCACCGCTGGTCGACTACTATCAGGAGTGGGCCGAGAAGGAGCCGCAAGCGGCACCGGCCTACCACCGCGTGGAAGGCGTGGGCAGCGTCGACGAGATCACACGCAAGGTGACCGAGGCATTGGACGGTTAACTCCCTTCGAGCACGTACCTTCTGGAATGGCCCGCCTCGGCGGGCCATTCGCATTGTGGATCATCGTCCCACGCGCCGCAGCGGCGTATAATGGTCCGCCCATGCCATGACACGATATTTCCTATGCCGATCCTGCTGGCTCTCGATGCTTCTTCCAGTGCCTGTTCCGCCGCTCTGCTGATACGGCGCGACGGCGCCGAGGAGCGGCTCGTGACTCGCTTCGCCCTGACACCCCGAGAGCATACCCGCCGCCTGCTGCCGATGGTCGACGAGGTGCTGGCCGAGGCGGGCGTGTCGCCTTCCGAACTTGATGCCGTGGCCTACGGCCGCGGCCCAGGCTCTTTCACCGGCCTGCGTATCGCCGCCGGCACGGCCCAAGGGCTGGCCTATGGTCTGGACCGCCCCTTGCTGGGCGTCTCGACCCTCGAGGCGCTGGCCCTGGCCGCGCATCGACGCCACGGCGTCGAGCATATCGTCACGGCCATGGATGCACGCATGGGTGAGATCTACGTCGCCGCCTGGCGCTGTCGCGATGGCGCGACCGAAGCCCTGCTCGATGAGGCCGTAATGCCGCCGCAGCGCCTGCAACTGCCCGAGGTTTCAAGCGAAGGCGGATGGCATGGCATTGGCTCCGGCTGGGCGCTGTGGGAGGCGATGCCAACTGAGGTACAGGCGGCCATTGCGCAGCGCGATGCCGAATCCGAGCCTGCCGCCGAGGAGATGGTATTGCTGGCCGCCAGAGACTATGCACAGGGTCTTCGCCCCGCCGCACACGAGAGCCAGCCGATCTACCTGCGCGATCAGGTAGCGTGGCAGAAGGGCAAATGAGCCTCGTCGATGCACCGTCGGTTCAGGTGAGCGACGGGCTCACGCTTCGGCGCGAGGGGGATGCCCTGGTGCTGGCCGGCGACCCGGCGTGCTACGGTAAGCCGCTCAGGGTCGACTTCACAGAAGGCCGGGTGGCGCATCGGCGCCGCTTCGGTGGTGGGAGAGGCCAGCTCATCGCTCGGGCCTGCGGTCTGGCGGCCGGCGTAACCCCCAGCGTGATCGATGCCACCGCCGGCCTGGGGCGAGATGCCTTCGTGCTGGCCAGCCTGGGTGCCGAGGTACTGCTGATCGAGCGCGTGGCTCAGATTCATGCCTTGCTGGAAAACGGCCTGGCGCGTGCCGCCCAGGACCCCGAGTCGGCGGAAATCGTCGCCCGCATGCATCTGGCCCATGGCGACGCCGCTTGCGATCTCGCTGCGCTGGTTGCCGCCAGCACGGTGGCGCCCCAAGTGATCCATCTCGATCCCATGTTTCCCCACCGCGAGAAGTCGGCGCTGGTGAAGAAGGAGATGCGCCTGTTCCGTGAGCTCGCCGGAGACGACGACGATGCCCCGTTGCTGCTGGAAGCGGCGCTGGACGTGGCCAGCCACCGCGTGGTGGTCAAGCGTCCGCGCAAGGCCCCGCCCATCGAGGGCCCGGCGCCGCAGCACGTCATCGAAGGCAAGACCAGTCGTTACGACCTCTACGTTCACCGTTCCCTGAAGGCCTGAAAACTAATCCAAGCCAGTCCAGCGCTTCCCCTACCCATGGCTGATGAGCTGTAGCCTATGCCGCAGCGCCGGATCGTACAGCTCGCCGGTTCGCTGCGCGGCGCTGCGCAGCCGTTCGTCGAACCACAGTCGTTCATCCTGCTCCCAGATCCAGCCTTCGGCTTCCAGACTTTCGATCAGGCTGGCGAACAACTTGCGGTCGAAGAACTCCGGCGCATCGCGTCCGGTGAGCAGGGCCAGGCGCTCGGTCAACTGCTGGCTGCGTTCGGCCAGAGCGTCACGGCTGAGGTTTCCCGGGGGTTGGTCGAGCAGGATCGCCAATAGCAGGTAGCCGCGCTCCAGCGAGGGCTGCATCAGCCTCGCCAGCAGGCGTAGCTGCTCGCCGGCTTCCAGGCTCCTGGGGCGCTGCCAGCCGTCGCCATGGCGTTGCAGCAGGCCTTCCTGGAACAGCGCCTCCAGCATCGCGGGTAGAACTTCGGGCAAGTCCGCGGGCTCGAGAAACAATTCTCGAGTCAGTATCGGCCAGGGCGGGCCGAGCTGAGCGAGCAGACCCTCCAGATCGTGGCGCGGAGCATGGCGAAAGGCGAAGGCGGTCAGCCCGGCCAGGGCGAACAGGTGCAGCACGTTGTTGCGGTACCACACCAGCAGGCTGGCCTGTTCCGCCGTTGCCATGAGGATATCGCCCAGTGCATGCGGGCGGCGTTCGATCATCCCCAGGGCGACGACCTCGGCGATCCACTCCTCTGGGGTGCCCTGCGGTAGATTGACGTGCTGCCCACCGGGGCAGTGACGCTGCAAGGCGGCCAGCAGGGCGAGCTGGCGCGACATCAGGCTGGCTTCGATGGCGTGGTGGGGCGTGGCCAGGAGCACTAGTGCCACCAGGTTGACCGGATTGAGTGCCGCCGCGGCGTTGATGCGCCGGGCCAGCTCATCGCCGAGTCTCGGCACGGCATGGTTGAACCAGGCCGGTTTGGCCTGGGTGAGATCGTCTCGCCAGCCCGGTGCGGTGTCGTTTAGCCAGGCGCCAAGCAGCAGCGGCTCGCCGACATTGACCGTCACCTTGCCGAAGGGCTGACGCAGTTGGCCGAGAACGCGGAGTAGCGCCAGCGGCGACTCCTTGCGCTTCTTGCCGCCGCGCAGCTCGCGCTGATAGCTGGCATTCTCGATGATGCGTTCGTAGCCGATGTAGACCGGAATGAACACGAGTCGGGGCGGGCTGGAGCCTGCCGCGCTGCGTCGGAACGAGCGCAGCGTCATCGACAGCATGCCGGGGCGTGGGGTGAGCATGCGCCCGCTGCGCGAGCGGCCTCCCTCGATGAAGTATTCCAGGGGATGGCCGCGCGCCAGCAGGCGATGCAGGTACTCGTTGAACACGGCGGCATAAAGCGGCTTGTCGCGGAAGCTGCGACGCATGAAGAAGGCGCCGCCGCGGCGCAACAAGGGACCGATCAGCGGCATGTTCAGGTTGCGACCGGCGGCGATGTGCGGAGGCATCAGGCCGTCTCGATAAAGTACGTAGGAGAGCAGCAGGTAGTCGATATGGCTGCGGTGGCAGGGAACATAGACCAGCGTATGATCGCCGGCCAGCGCCTTGACCCGATCCAGACCAAGGACATCGACGCCATCGTACAACCGATTCCAAAGCCGCCGCAGCAGGCCATCCATGAAACGCAGTACCGGGTAGGTCATGTTCGAGGCGATTTCACGACCGTAGCGCAGGGCGCGCCGCTGGAGGCGTTCGGGGGAACGTCTCTCGGCTAGCGCCAGCTCGCCGATGACGCGACGCACTTCAGGGCTGGCTGCCACGCCCTCGATCAGGGTGCGGCGGTGGGAGAGATCGGGGCCGAGTACGCGCGTGCGCATGCGCCGGAAGTGGACACGCAGTAGCCGTGCGCTCTTGCGATTGGCCATGGCGGGCCCGCGATCGTCCAGCAAATCGCGCAGCAGTAGCGGTGCCCCGAAGTGCACCTCGACGCTCTTGCCATTGATCAGCACCGACAGCGCCCGACGCAGCCGGCCGGCCAATTGCCAGCTATCGGCCGCCAGCAGGCGCCAGAAGCCGAAGCGCTTGCCCGGCGCGCGCCCCCAGAACACGCTCACCGGGATCAGTTGGATATCGACCTCGGAGTGGACATCGAGGTGTTCGAAAGCCTGGCGAAAGGGAGCCTCGAGTGCGCGGCTGCGTCGCCACAGGCGACGCTGGCGGGTGGGCAGCGCGACACTGGCCGGCAGCTCGAGACCATCCAGGCGAATTCGGCCGTGGGCCGGCGGCAGCCCATGGCGTTGGCACAGCACCTCGAGCAGCAGAGCGTCGGAAAGCGCCGGATGGGGCAGAACGTAGAGCGTGGGCCGTGCAGGATCGATGGCGAGGTCGCCGGGGGCGGGCTCGATGAGCCGGGTCTCGACCCAGATCTTGATCAAGCCCTTGAGTGGGGCGCGAAGTGCAGCGAGCAGAGTGTGGGCTAGGGCCATCCGATTGCCTCGACGTCGAACCGAGGGGCCAGTATAGCCATGGCTTTCCCTTGGCGTGCAAACGTGCGTCAATCACCGCAGACAAGGAGACGGGAGGCATGCCATGCATGGCGTGTGGCGGGATGGCAATCGGTTCGAGCTGTTGGCGGAGTCGTCGTGCTTCCTGCCGGTAATGTTCTCGGCCATCGAAGAGGCACGCCGCTCGGTACTCATCGAGCTCTACCTGATGGAGTCGGGGCGCCTGGCCACGGCGCTGATCGATGCCCTGTGCCGGGCAGCGGAGCGCGGCGTGACGGTCGCCCTGTTGCTCGATGCCTATGGCGCCATGGGGCTCGCCGGCGAGGACCGGCGACGCCTGATTCAGGCTGGCGTGGCGCTGCGGCTGTTCAACCCGCTGGGGCTGAGTTCGCTGGCGCGCAACCTGACCCGGGATCACCGCAAGCTGGTGGTGATCGACGGGCGAGTCGCCTTCACCGGCGGCTTCGGCGCGGTCGATGAGTTCCTCGAAGCCTGGTACGAGGTTGCGGTGCGTATCGAGGGTCCGGTCATCGCCGATTGGGTGCGGCTGTTCTCGCGGCTGTGGGATTCGCCGATGACACGCGGGGCGGGCGAAGCGGCCCTGGTGCGGCAACTGGAGCTGGATCTCAGCCCGCACGATGACTATCACGGCATGCGTGGCCGGGTGGTGTGGGGTCAGGGCTATCGCTACCAGGCCATCCGCCATTCGCTGTACGACCGCGTGTCATCGGCGCAGCACCGCATCTGGCTGTGCACGCCCTACTTCGTGCCCACCCGCAGCCTGCGCAGGCGGCTGGCACGTGCCTCCCGCCGCGGCGTCGACGTGCGCCTGCTGCTACCAGGCCGTGATCACGACCACCCTTGGGTGCGTTATGCCGGCCAGCGTTTCTATCGGCGGCTGCTGCGCGCCGGGGTGCGCATCTTCGAGTTCCAGCCCACCTTCATCCACGCCAAGTTCTCGCTGGTCGACCAGTGGTCGAGTCTGGGCTCATGCAATTTCGATCACTGGAGCCTGCAATGGAACCTCGAGGCCAACCAGGAAGTGGACGACGCCCGCTTCGCCGGCGAAGTGGCTATGCTATTCGAGCGCAACTTCGCCGCCAGCCGCGAGATCACCTACCGGGAGTGGGTGCAGCGCCCGCGCTGGCAGCGCTTCAAGGAGTGGATCTTCGGCAGCTTCGATGCCTGGCTGACGCGGCTGCGTTAGCGCCAGCGCTTCCGGGTAAATATCAATATCGCTTTGTAGCGCTACCGTGCGAATTGGGGAAGACAGGTGATACTACCGCTTGCCCTTGCCGGGGCCACGTCCCGCGGGCTTCTTCTTGCGCGGCATGGGCTTGGGTGTCTCTGGCGGTACGCGGTAGTGCAGGTAGAGGTCCAGTACCAGGTCAGGCAGTTGAGCGGCCAGCGACTCCAGGCGTGTAGTATCCGCCACCATCTCGGCCATGTCCGGCTCGTCCTCGAACAGCCCCGAAAGCGCCATGAACGGCAGCAGCAGGGTAGCGACGGTTTCCTCATCCTGCTCGAACCAGGCCGCCTCGTCGAGGAACACACCCTCCATGAAACCGGCGCACCAGTCGCCGATGGGCGTCTCCTCGGCTGGCAGGCCGTCGAGCGTCAGCTCGAAGGGTAGCTCGGGCAGCCCACCCTGTTCCAGAGTGCCGATGGCATTGTCGCGCAACTTCTCCAACAACCCCAGGATTTCGCCGCGCTCGGCGGCGTCGGCGAACGCCGGCTCGCCGTGGAACAGTTCTGCGACCCAGGTTGCGGCTTCGACCTCACGCGGTGCCACGGCCAAGGCGACGAGGAAGCCGTGGGCCGAGATCAGGTCCAGGGCGTCGGGGTCGACGCTTTCGGAGTCGAGGAATTCGTCGAGGCGCTCGAGTTCCTCGTCCTCGAGCAGGGGGTAGGGCAGGGGCGTGTCGGACATCGGGCCTCTCGCTTGGCATGGTGAACGGATGGCGTCGGCAGGGCTGGACGCCGCCTTGGCGGGCGGTCATTCTAGCATCCCATGAGAGAACCCGCGCTTCCCGAACCTTGCCCCGAGTGGCTGGCAAGCCTCGACGATACGGCCCTTCACCGCGTTCTGCTGGAACGGGTGGAGGCCGCCTGGCAGCTGTGCCGCCACTACCACCCCGAGTTGCCGCGGCCCAAGGTCTGGTGCGACCTGCGCGGCAAGTGTGCCGGCCAGGCCCACTACGGCCGTGGCGGGCTGCGCTTCAACCCGGTGTTGTTTCGCGAGAATCGTCACGCCTTCCTGGCCGAGGTGGTGCCGCACGAAATGGCCCACTGGCTGGTGCGTCACCTGAGTGATGGGCGTCAAGCGAGGCCTCACGGGCGCGAGTGGCGCACCGTGATGGAGCGCTTGTTCGGCCTCGAGGCGAGGGTGACGCACAGTTTCGACACCTGCCGAGCGAGCCCAACGCCTTACCGCTACCATTGTGGTTGTCAGGCACACTTCTTCACCGCGCGGCGCCACTCGCTGGCTCGCAAGGGGCGTCGCTACCGTTGCCTCTCCTGCGCTGAGACCTTGGTCTATCAGTCGTTTGTGGAGCATGAAAAATATGCTACAAATGACTGATTACTAAAGAGAAAATCCTGATACCAATGTCTAAGAGGAAGGCCGGCGCCGAGAGTATATGCTGATGGGCGAATCTGAAGCCGGCGCGACTCACAACAAGGCTGCCGGTAACATCCACCGTGAGGGTGCATCTCCTGGAAGAGGCTAGCCAATGACCGAACAGCACAAAATCCATCCGGTACGCGACGACTTTGCCGCCAACGCCTGGATCGATCGCGAGAAATATCAGGCCATGTACCAGCAGTCCGTCGACGACCCCGAGGGATTCTGGGCGGAGCAGGCAAAGCGTATCGACTGGTTCAAGGCACCGACGAAGATCAAGAATACTTCCTTTGACCCGCATAACGTCGACATTCGCTGGTTCGAGGACGGCACCCTCAATGCCAGCGTCAGCTGCCTCGACCGGCATCTGGAAAAGCGTGGCGATCAGACTGCCATCATCTGGGAGGGCGACGATCCCAAGGATTCCAAGCACGTCACTTACCGTGAGCTGCACGCCAGGACCTGCCAACTGGCCAACGCGCTCAAGGAGCTCGGCATCGGCAAGGGCGATGTCGTCACTCTCTACATGCCGATGATTCCCGAGGCGGCCGTGGCCATGCTGGCCTGTGCCCGCATCGGCGCGGTGCACTCGGTGGTGTTTGGCGGCTTCTCCCCCGATGCCCTGGCCCAGCGCATCATCGGCGCCGACTCCAAGCTCGTCATCACCGCCGACGAGTCGGTGCGCGGTGGCAAGCAAGTGCCGCTCAAGGACAACGTCGACGCCGCCCTGACCCGCAAGGGCACCGAGGTGTGCGAGACGGTGCTGGTGGTCAAGCGCACCGGCGGCGAGATCGAGTGGAAGGATGGCCGCGACGTCTGGTATCACGACCTGGTCGATAAGCAGGCGACCGATTGCCCGGCCGCGGAGATGAACGCCGAGGATCCGCTGTTCATCCTCTACACCTCAGGCTCCACCGGCGCGCCCAAGGGGCTCAAGCACACCACCGGCGGCTACCTGGTCTACGCCAGCATGACCCATCAGTACATCTTCGACTACCAGGATGGTGAAGTGTACTGGTGCACCGCCGACGTGGGCTGGGTCACTGGCCACAGCTACATCGTCTACGGCCCGCTGGCCAACGGTGCCACCACGCTGATGTTCGAGGGCGTGCCGAGCTACCCCAGCCATGGCCGCATGGGCGAGATCGTCGACAAGCACAACGTCAGCATCCTCTACACAGCGCCGACCGCGATCCGCGCCCTGATGGCCCATGGCGACGGTGTGATGGACTCCAGCAAGCGCGACAGCCTGCGCCTGCTCGGCTCGGTGGGCGAGCCGATCAACCCCGAGGCGTGGGAGTGGTACCACCGCGTGATCGGTAATTCGAAGTGTCCCATCGTCGATACCTGGTGGCAGACCGAAACCGGCGGCATCATGATCTCGCCGCTGCCCGGCGCTGTGGACCTCAAGCCGGGCTCGGCCACGCTGCCGTTCTTCGGCGTACAGCCGGCATTGCTCGACAGCGAAGGCAACGAGCTGAAGGGTGCCGTCGACGGCAACCTGGTGATCCTCGACTCCTGGCCCGGCCAGGCGCGCTCCATCTGGGGCGATCACGAGCGCTTCGTACAGACCTACTTCTCCACCTACAAGGGCGTGTACTTCACCGGCGATGGCTGCCGTCGCGACGAGGACGGCTACTACTGGATCACCGGTCGCGTCGACGACGTGCTCAACGTTTCCGGACACCGCATGGGTACCGCCGAGATCGAGTCCTCGCTGGTGGCCCACGAGGCCGTGGCCGAGGCAGCCGTGGTCGGCTTCCCCCACGACATCAAGGGCCAGGGCATCTACATCTACGTAACCCTGACCGACGGCGTCGAGCCGAGTGACGAGCTAAAGAAGGAGCTGACCCAGTGGGTGCGCAAGGACATCGGTCCGATCGCCTCGCCGGACGTCATCCAATGGGCGCCGGGCCTGCCCAAGACCCGCTCGGGCAAGATCATGCGCCGCATCCTGCGCAAGATCGCCGCCAACGAAACCGATGGCCTTGGCGATACCAGCACCCTGGCCGATCCGAGCGTGGTGGATGACCTGATCGAGAACCGCGCCGTTCGCTAACCATCCCGGTTCATGGCTCTCTTCGCCGGCCCTTGTGGCCGGCGTTTTCGTCTCAGCCGGCGCTGGCGATTGCCTCGACCAGCTCGGCCTTGCTCATGCGGCTGCGGCCGGGAACGTCGAGCTTCTGGGCGCGTTCGTAGAGTTCATCGCGAGAGAGGCTGTCCAGTTCGGCAGGGCGGGGCTTGCCCGAAAGGCGCTTCTTCCTCGGGTTGCGTTTGGTTGATGTCTTGCCGTTCTTGTCTGGCTTGCCTTTCCTTGCGCTGGAGTTGCCATCGTCATGCGCTTCCTGCCCGGGCGGGCGGCCCTCGGCCAGGCTCTGCTTGAGTACCTGCATCAGGTCGATCACCTCGCCGCCCTGTTCCGGCTCGACGTCGGGCTCGTCCTCCTTCCCTAGCGCGATCACGTCCTCGCCACGGGAGCGTTTTTCCTCGGCGCGCGCCATGATGCGCTGGCTCTGCAGGTCCTGAAGCGCCTCGCGCTCCAAGTCGTCCTCTACCAACGCCTCGATGGCCTTCTGCATGGCCTTAACCCGCTCCCTGTCGGGCTTGGCGGCCTCGGGCAGGTCGATCTCCTCGGGCGCCCTTAGCTCCTCGGCGAAACGCAGTGTCTCGGCGCGCAGGATGCCTTTCTCCGCGATGATCGCCACCAGGTATTCCTTGCCGCGCATGACGAAGGTGGCGATACCCGCGCGCTCGGAGGCTTCCATGCTCTCGGCCAGCAGTCGATAGGCCTTGGTCACGCCCTTGTCGGGGGTCATGAAATAGGCACGCTGGAAGTACATCGGGTCGATCTCGTCGAGTCCGACGAAGCGCTTGAGGTCGATCTCCTGGGATTTCTCCGGCGCCAGCGACTCGAGTTCGCCATCCTCCACCACCACGAATTCGTTCTTCTCGACTTCATAGCCGCGAATCAGCTCGTCGTAGTCGAGTACGCGCTCCTCCTTCTCGCAGAAGTAGCGCCGCGCCAGCGGCGTGCCGTCGCGGTCTACCATGCGCAGCGACACCGGCTTGGGCCGGTTGGCCGGGTAGAGGTTGACCGGCAGGCTGACCAGCCCGAAGGTGATGGTGCCCGACCACAGCGGGCGCGGACCGCTGGCGTGAAAGCGCTTCTTCTCGTCGCGCTTCGCCGATGGGTCCTTGCGCTTCTCCTTCTCTTTGCCTTTGGTCCGGCGCTTGCTCTGGCTAGGCACGCTTGCGCTCCTTCTTCAGGCTGGCCTCGAGCGCCTTGGACAGGTCGTCGGAAGCCTTGCGGCGACGAATGGGGGTGACCTTGACGCTCTTGCCGCGCTGCTTGGCCTCGATCAGCTCCAGCACCCGCTCGCGGTATTCGTCGTGGTACTCCTCGGGGTCGAACTCAGCCTCCAGCATGCCGATCAGTTGGCGCGCCATGTCGAGCTCCTTGGCGTCGAGCGCCTTGCCCTTCGGTGGCTCCAGGGCGTCAGCCGGGACCACCTGCTCCTCGTGGCGCAGCGACATCAGCATGGGGACGCCACGGTGCAGGCGCAGAGCGCCTACGTAGCTCTTCTTGCGCATGACCCAGCGGGCCAGTCCCTCCTTGCCGCTGTTGCCCAGCGCTTCGGCCAAGGCGAAGTAGAGCGACTCGCTGCCGTCGGGGCCGAGGTAGTAGGGGCGGTCGTACCAGCGGTGGTCGATAATCTGCGGGGGCATGAAGCGAATCACTTCGATGTCGCGCCCCGAGTCCGGCTCCAGCGCCTCGAGCTCCTCCTTGTCGAACACCACCAGGCTGCCTTCGTCGGTACGATAGGCGCGCCGGGTCTCGGCGTAGGGCACGACCTCATCGGTCTCGGGGTTGACCATGGCCTGTTTTACAGGCGAGCGATCCTTCTCGTGCAGCAGGCGGAAATGCACGCTGCGGTCCTGGACCGCCGAGTAGAGCTTGACCGGAACCTGAACCTCGCCGAAGCGGATCACGCCCTTCCACATCGCTCGTGCCGCCATCAGTTTTCCTCCTCATGACGGTTACCATCCTCATGGCATTCGGGGCACACCGTATCACGGCTCTCGAAGCGCGCCGCCACGCACGACGGGCAGATCGGCCTGTCGCAATAAATGCAGTGGTAGCCCGCTTCGTAGTAGAAGGTGCACAGGCAGAACTGGCAGGTCTCGGGTCCGGATTCAAGCCACCAGGGCGCTTCGCTCATGTCCTCTACCTCGCTCCTTGCTGCCTATTTCACGCCGACGCGCTTGAGCAGGCCGGCATCCAGCGGTCGTGCCGCCTCGCCGAAATCTGCCCAAGGATCCTGGCGCAGGGCCGAGAGCCGGCGGCGCAGGTTCTCGACGTTGTAGCGGTCTGCACGCAGCGCGGCGTTGAGTTCGTCCCAGCGGATCGGTACCGCCACCGGGGCGTTCTGACGTGCCCGCACGGTATAGGAAGCCACCGCCGTGGCACCGCGACTGTTGCGCAGGTAATCGATGAAGATGCGCCCCTCGCGCTTGGCCTTGGACATGTTGGTGGTCAGCCTCTGGGGGTCGTCCTGAGCATGTGCTTCGGCGAGGCTCTTGGCGAAGGCCTTGGCCTGGTCCCACTCGGCGCTGGGTTCGAGCGGTACGACCAAGTGCAACCCCTTACCGCCGGTGGTGCGCAGGAACGGCGTGAGCCCCAGCGATTCGATGCGCTCGCGCAGGGTGCCGGCAACGCGCAGTATCTCCTTCCAGGCCATGCCCTCATCAGGGTCGAGATCGAAGACCAGGCTGTCGGGCTGCTCGAGATGGTCGATGCGGCTGCCCCAAGGGTGGATCTCCAGCGCGCCGGCCTGGACCAGGCCCACCAGGTCGGCAGCCGACTCGACATAGACGTATTCGGCGCTGCCCTTCTTTTCAGGCACGTCGATGCGCGGCACGCTGGCAGGGATGGCGCGGCGTGGGTGCTTCTGGAAGAAGCACTCGTCGTCGCGGCCCTGGGGGCAGCGCACCAGCGACAACGGCCGCCGGGCCAAGTGGGGCAGAACCCACTCCTGAATATGCTCGTAGAAGCGCGCGAGATCGAGCTTGGTCAGGCCCTGCTCGGGGAACAGTACACGGTCTGGGCTGGTGAGACGGACGCCTAGCAGCGAGGTTTCGTCCTTGCGCTTGCGCGCGGTCGGCTTGCCGGGCTTGGCCTCCTTTTCCGGGGTGCCTTCGGCGGCCATCTCCTTGGTCGGGGTCATGCAGATCTCCTCCGGATTACGATCCTCCCGCAGGCCGCGGAAGGCCGGGTGGCGCAGGCGGCCGTCGCGGGTGCGCTCGGTGAATTCCACTTCGATCACCAGCTCGGGGCGCACCCAGTGGGCCGAACGGCTATCCGGCACACTGTCGTGGAACGGTGAACGTTTCACTTCGAGTTCCTGCAGGGTGGTACTCAATCGCTCCAGCAAACGATTGCTGAAACCGGTGCCGACGCGGCCGGCGTAGACCAGCCCGTCCTTGCCGTAGGCCCCCATCAGCAGCGAGCCGAAGCCGCTGCGCGAGCCACTGGGCTCGGTGTAACCGCCGACTACGAACTCCTCGTGACTGACGCACTTGACCTTGAGCCAGTCGCGGCTGCGCTTCTGCTGGTAGCGGCTGTCGGCCCGCTTGCAGATGATGCCTTCGAGGCCCATGTGACAGGCGCGCTCATGAAAGGCTTCGCCCTGGGTCTCGAGATGATCGGAGTAGCGGATGGTGCCTTCCTTCATTCCCGCGGCATCGAGTAGCGCCTTTAGGGTACGCTTGCGCCCGAGCAGCGCCACGCCTGCGAGGTCATGGCCTTCGAAATAGGGCAAGTCGAAGACCTGGTAGACCAGGGCGGACGTGCGGCCGTCTGAGAGCGCCTCTTGAAGCTGGCCGAAGCGACTGATGCCGTCGTTGCCCATGGCCACCACCTCGCCGTCGAGCAGCGCCGAGGCCACCGGCAGCGGTGCCAGTGCCCGGGCGACTTCGGGAAAACGGTGGGTCCAGTCCTTGCCATTGCGAGTAATCAGCCGAACCTCGCCGTTCTCGATGCGGGCGAGCAGGCGATAACCATCGAGCTTGATCTCGTGGATCCAGTTGCCCTTGCTAGGCACTTCGCGGGCCAGGGTGGCGAGCTGCGGTTTTACCTCGCGGGGCAGCTTCGCGCGCCGGGCACCCTCAAGGCCTGACGGATCGGGCAGAGCGCGGCTTTTCGAGGACCAGGTGGCGTCTCGGTCCTCGGCGATTTCATCCATGCTGCGACCGCTGGCGACGCTCGCATCGAGTTCGACCGTGAGCGATTCATCCATGCGAGGCTTGTCGTCGTGGCGCTTGATCAGCAGCCAGTTGCGCCCGTGCTTGTCCTGGCGCTTGCCGCTCATGCGTGTCAAGGTCCAGCTGCCCTTGAGCCGCTCACCGTCGAGCTCGATATCGATACGGTCCTGCTTGGGCCGACCCTTGACCTGCCAGGTGCCGTGATCCCACAGCATGACGGTACCCCCGCCATAGGACTTTTCGGGGATCACGCCTTCAAACTCGCCATATTCCAGCGGGTGGTCCTCAACTTCTACGGCCAGGCGCTTCTCACCAGGTTCGAGGCTCGGCCCCTTGGGCAGGGCCCAACTGCGGAGTACGCCATCCTGCTCCAAGCGCAGGTCGAAGTGGTCATGACTCGCCGCGTGCTTGTGCATCACGTAGAGATTTCCCGACGCGGCCTTGCCCCGCGCTTCGCCCGCGGGCTCTCGTGTTCGCGTGAAGTCGCGCTTGCGGCGGTACTCCTTGAGTTTCTCCATCGGCTCCATCCTTGGCCGCTGAATCCCAGGCCACAAAGGCCTCGTCTTTCAGACTAGTCCCGCTTGGCGTAGTCACCAAACCCATAACGCAGTGCAACGGTCCTGTTATTTCCCAAGCCCATGGCAACACCGGGACGTCAGGCTTTACGTGCCGTTTTGTTTCCCGGGGTTCAGAAGGGTAAAGAATCGTCTCCCTGATGGAACCTTGGGCCCTGCCTACTTATCTTGATGTGTGTAGGGAAGAGAGGAGAGCCGTTACTTGGCTTTCCAAAGGAACTGTCATGGAGATAGACGGATGAAACGGAACATTTTTGTCGTAGCGTTGGAAGATCAGCAGCGCCAAGAGCTTGAAACCCTGCGCCACTCGGATGAGTTCAACGTGCACAGCTTGCTGTCGGTCAAGGCAGCCGTGGAGTCGGAGCGTTTCTCTTTCGATGCATTATTGAACGAAGCGCGCCGCAAGCTGGAGGCATTCGATGGCTCCATCGACGCGATCGTGGCCCAATGGGATTTTCCCACCAGCGTCCTGGTGCCGATCCTGTGCCGGGAATACGGCATACCCTCGCCCTCGGTCGAGAGCGTTCTCAAGTGCGAGCACAAGTACTGGAGCCGGCTCGAACAGCGCAAGGTGATCCCCGAAGTGGTGCCCGAGTTTTGCGGGGTCGACCCATTCGCGGACGATCCGCTGTCCCAGGTCACCCTCGGCTATCCGTTCTGGATCAAGCCAGTCAAGGCGTTCTCCTCCCATCTCGGGTTCAAGATCGAGAACGAGGAGCAATTCCACGAAGCGATCAAGGAAATTCGCGAGGGCATTCGTCAACTGGGCGACCCTTTCAACGAGGCACTGCGCCATGCCGAGCTGCCTCCTGAAATCCAGCAGATGGATGGTAATTCATGCATTGCCGAACAAATCGTTGCGGGTGTGCAGGGTGCACCCGAAGGCACAGTCTATCGTGGCGAATTCAACGTCCATGGCATCATCGCCCAGCCCAATTCGGTCAACAAGGACATTCCCTATGATCGTCTGGAGTATCCCAGCAACCTGCCCGAGCGCATCCATCACGAAATGATCGATGTATCGCGCCGATTCCTCGAGCATATCGGCTATGACAACGGCTGCTTCAACGCCGAGTTCATGTGGGACGAGGAGAATGACAAGCTGTGGCTGATCGAGGTCAATACGCGGATATCACAGTCCCATAGCGAGATCTTCATCATGGTCGACGGGATGTCGAACCATGAGGTTGCCGTCGATATCGCCCTTGGTGAACGGCCCTCACTGGTCAATCGGCAAGGCGTGGCCGCCGTGGCGGCCAAGTGCTATATCCCCTACGAGCACAAGGACGGCATTGTCAGGCGGATACCCAGCGAAGCGGAAATCGAGGCGCTGTGCGAGCGTTATCCCGGCACCAAGGTGCGAATCGATGTGGCGCCTGGTACGCGGCTGGGAGAGCTGCTGCACCAGGACAACTTTTGCTATCGCCTGGGCACCCTCTATGTTGCGGGTGAGGACCACGACCAGATCGAAGAGCGCTACAGGGCATGCCTGGAGGCGCTTCAGTTCGAGATCGAACCCACCGAATGAACCCGCGAGGAGGAACCGTGAGTGTCGTAGAGTCGTTTCCCTACAAGGTTCGCGAGATCGAGAACGTCTTCATCCCCATGCGCGATGGGGCTCAGCTGGCCGCACGGATATGGCTACCCGAGGAGGCCGAGCGCACGCCGATGCCGGCAATCATGGAGTACATCCCCTATCGCAAGCGCGACATCACCCGGGGACGGGATGCCACCAACCATGCCTACCTGGCCGGACACGGCTATGTCTGCATTCGAGTCGACATGCGCGGCAGCGGCGATTCGGATGGCGTTCTTACCGACGAGTACACCCAGCAGGAGCAGGAAGATGGCGTCGACGTCATCGCCTGGCTCGCCGAGCAGCCATGGTGCGACGGTAACGTCGGCATGATGGGCATCTCTTGGGGGGGCTTCAACAGCTTGCAGGTAGCGGCCAAGCAGCCGCCGGCGCTCAAGGCGATCATCAGTATCTGCTCGAGCGATGACCTGTATGCCGACAATATGCACTACATGGGCGGCTGCCTGCTCGGCGACAACCTGTCGGAAGCCACGGTGATGTTCGCCTTCAATACCCTGCCACCGGATCCGCAAATCGTCGGCAACCGTTGGCGTGACATGTGGTTCGACCGCATGGAGAACAGCGGGCTGTGGCTGGAACAGTGGGTCGAGAACCAGCGACGCAACGACTACTGGTCGACCAGTTCGGTGAAGGAGTACTACTCAGCCATCCGATGCCCGGTCTATGCCATCGGTGGTTGGGCGGACGGCTTCACAAATACCGTGTTGCGATTGATGCAGCACCTGGAAGTACCGCGCAAGGGGTTGATTGGCCCCTGGGGGCACAAGTATCCACATCAGGGCTTACCAGGACCGGCCATAGGTTTCCTACAGGAAGCCCTGCGCTGGTGGGACTACTGGCTCAAGGGCAAGGACAACGGCATCATGGATGAACCCATGCTGCGTGCCTGGGAGCAAGACAGCATTCCACCCGATACTTCCTATTCCGAACGCCCTGGTCGCTGGATCGGGGAGTCGGGCTGGCCGTCCGATAACATAAGCATGAGGCGATATGGACTGGGCCCTTACACCATCTCCATGGAAGGGCATGGTGGTCCGCACCAGCGCGACGAGCCCGAGAGCTCACTGGCGTTACAGTCGCCGCTGAGCGTCGGATTGTTCGCCGGCAAGTGGTGCTCCTACGCTGCTACACCCGATCTGCCCGGGGATCAGCGCGAAGAGGATGGCGGTTCGTTGATCTTCAGTAGCCGACAGCTCTCGGAACCGCTCGATATCTTCGGCATGCCCGTCGTGGAGCTCGAGCTCTCGAGCGACAAGCCACAGGCCATGCTGGCGGTGCGCCTCTCCGATGTGGCACCGGATGGCAAGTCGACCCGAGTCACCTATGGCCTCCTCAACCTGTCGCATCGCGACAGCGACGCCAATCCCGAACCGCTGGTGCCGCACCGGCGCTACCGTGTTCGCATCCCAATGAACGGCATCGCTCAGCGCTTCCCCACGGGTCATCAGCTACGCCTGTCTGTGTCGACCTCCTACTGGCCGCTGGCCTGGTTGCCGCCGGAGCCGGCTCAGGTCGACATCTACCCGAGTAGCTGTGCCCTGGTGCTGCCGGAGCGAAAGCCGGGCGAGGAGGACGCACGCCTGCCGTCGTTCGACGAGCCCGAGGAGGCTCCGCCGCTGGAGACCCACACCTTCGAAGCCAGTGACCATAACTGGCTATTGCATCGCGACTTGGCGACCAAGGAGTCGACACTCGAGGTGATCAATGATCAGGGCCACTTCCGCATCGAGGATACCGGTACCGAAATCCGTCGTAGCACACGGGAGTGGTACACCACGCTTCATGACGATTTCACCTCGGCGCGCGGTGAAACCTATACCGAACGTTCCTTCAAACGCGACGACTGGAATGTGGAGATCTATACGCGCAGCATCTTGAGCTGTGATGAGAGCAATTTCTTCATTCACGCCCAGCTCGACGCCTACGAGGACGACTACCGGGTCTTTTCCAAGAACTGGGAAAGGGTGATCCCACGCGATCATATGTAGAGGAATCCTTGGGCGGCAGCGAGTGCCGTGCCTCGAGAAGGGACGGCGTTTTGCCTGACGAGGAGATTGCGTGGCAAAGCAGACGCAAAAAACCCCCGGTAGGGGAACCGGGGGAAGCGAGGGGCCTTCCCTTCGAAGGCATATGCAGGGTGCTGCCCTGGGCCGGGCTTTAGGGGTTGGCTAGCGCTCAGGTCTTGGCCTGGAGATCGTCGTGCTCCGAGCGCTCCAGGAATTGGCGCGTGGTGTCGTCGAGATGCTGCGACAGCCACTCTGCCATGGCTTCTTCCTCCTTGAGGATAGCCTCGCAGATTCTTGCGATTTCCGGTTTGCCTACCTTTTCTGCAGCCTGGATCAGGGCCTTGTAGCTGGCGATCTCGAAGTGCTCGAAGGCATAGCTGGCAAGGCTACCTTTGACCACCTCATCGCTTGCCATCATGCCGGCCATGCCTTGACCGAAAGCGGCCAGCTTGCCGCCCAGGTCCTTGACCGCCGAGAGGTCGGTACCGAGCAGCGAGAGACACTGCTCGATCTTCTCCGCCTGTCCGCGGGTCTCGATCAGGTGCTGCTCGATGCGAGCCTTGAGCTGCGGGTAGTGCTCCAGGCGGCTAGCCTGGGATTCCAGCATCTTCTCCGCCTGCTTCTCCATGGCGTGAGCGTCGCGTAGCCAATCTTCCAGATGCTTGGGTGATTGCGGTTGGGTGCCCATGGGGGTGTCTCCTTACGGTTGCGATAGTTGATGAATCCGCCGCTTACGTAGGCGGATTGATCTGCTCTTCCTGAGCGCCTGAGTGCGGCTTTGCCGGGCCCAGTTTGGGCTCCTGACCTTCGGGCTCCGGCTGGTTCTTGATCGAGAATTCGCCGCGGCCGTCCAGCGACGGGCCCTCGCCCCAACGGCCCTTGGGAGCTTCTTTGTCCAGCAGGGTATTGAGGTAATAATAGGAGTGCTGTATGGCCTCATGGGCCTCCGGCGTGGCATTGGGCACTGGCAGTTGTGCTTCAATGCCGCCCATCTCCTCGAGCACGGCCAGCCACTGCTGCTGATGGTAGGTGTCACGGGCGATCAGGAAAGAGAGGAAATCCTTCATGCCGTGATCATCGGTCCAGTTGTAGAGGCGTGATGCCAGCACGCGACCGCCTGCCTCGGCGGTGACGTTGGCCAGCATGTCGGCCGCCACGTTACCGGTGGCATAGACGTGACTCATGTCGAACGGTACGCCGTTGGCATTGACCGGCATGGCCGAGAGGCCCGAGGAGAGCAGGTGCCTAGGATTGGCACCACCGAGAATGGCGCGCATCACCGGATCCTTGGCCGTCTCTTCCTGATAGGAGACGGGGGCGCCTTCCAGGTTGAGCGCCACCGCGTGGCCCAGCATCTCAATGTGGGAGAGCTCTTCGGTGGCCGTCGACATCAGCATGTCGCGAATGCGGTCGTCGCCGCGAGCGCCCATGGCCTGGAAGAAATACTGCATGGCTACGCGGATCTCGCCTTCGACCCCGCCGATCGCTTGCTGCAGCAACATGGCGAATTCCGGATCGGGCTTGTCTACCTTGACGGGATATTGAAGCTTGGACGAATGATGAAACATGATGTCTCCTTCGTCTCTAAATGCCGCATCGGCTTCAGACAGTGCGCATCTGATCCATCTAGCTCCACAGCAGATGCCTGTCGGCGGCCGTCAGCGTTAGAGAGGAAGCTGCCGGAGAGCATTCTCCGGCAGCTTGGGTTGGTCAAAGCTAGCGAGGGAACGGCATTCAGCTGTTCTTACCGCCCTTGCGACCGGCTTCGGAGGCCTTCTTCGGGTCGTTGGCGAAGTTGCCGCCACTTTGCTGTCCGCCTTTCTGGCCGGCCTGGGAGGCCTTTTTCGGGTCGTTGGCGAAGTTGCCGCTGCTGTGCTGGCCACCCTTCTTACCGGCTTCAGAGGCCTTCTGCGGGTCGTTGGCGAAGTTGCCGCTACTGTTCTGGCCGCCTTTCTGACCGGCCTGGGAGGCCTTCTTCGGGTCGTTGGCGAAATTTCCGGGGTTCTGGTTGCGCTGTGCCATGGTAGTCTCCTTGAATCCTTTCGCATGGCCGTTCCATGCATGTACTTCCATTTACCGGGGATCCGGCACTGCTGGCGTCTGCCATCACCTTTGAAGATAGAAGCCGCTTTAAACGGCCAGCAAGGGAATTGCTGTTTCCAAGTGAAAAGAATGTTGTCTCGGTTCGCTTGCGATTTCTCCCTGCAACACGCATTCGGCAAGTCGTTGTCGACAACTCGCTTCCCGCGCTTGGGAAGCGTCCAAGCATGGGGTAACATGCGGTGAACAATCGAAGAGCCTAACGTGGCGGCCCCAGGCCCCGAGCTCGAGGAACCGGAGGAGAATCCATGGCCTTTGCCCAGAAATTCATCGTTGCCGATGACCATCCGCTGTTCCGTGCAGCGCTGACGCAGGCGCTGCGTCAGCTGGCGCCCCAGGCCGAGATCGTCGAAGCCGACACCATGGAGGCGACCTGTGAGGTCGTTACCCGCCACCCCGATGCCGACCTGATTCTGCTCGACCTGCACATGCCGGGCGCCCATGGCTTTTCCGGTCTGATCCAGCTACGGGGGCAGACGCCGGACATCCCGGTGGCAGTGGTGTCCGGCAGCGACGAGCCCCACGTGGTGCGTCGCGCAATTGACTATGGGGCGTCAGGCTTCATTCCCAAGTCTTCCTCCCTGCAGCTGATTGCCGAGGCGGTCGGCGAAATTCTCGATGGCGAAGTGTGGTTGCCTCAGGAATTGGCTGACCGCCTGGGCGATGCCAACGAGGAGGAGACCCGCTTCGCAGAGGCCATCGCCTCGCTGACGCCACAGCAATTCCGGGTTCTCAACATGCTCACCGAAGGCCTGCTCAACAAGCAGATCGCCTACGAACTGAACGTCTCCGAGGCCACCATCAAGGCTCACGTCACCGCCATCCTGCGCAAGCTGGGCGTGCACTCCCGCACCCAGGCGGTGATCGCTGCCCAGAAGCTCGAAGTGGAGCCGCCCAAGGTGGAATCCTAGCTTCGGCTTCGAGCTTCGAGCTTCGAGCGAGGGGCCCACGACCATGTCGTGGGCCCCTTGTGTTTTGCTCGTTGCTCGTTAGGCGCTAGGCGCCCGACTGGCCTGCAGCGTGCGGGTCAGCAGCGCGCGCAGGGCGGCGGGGCGCACCGGCTTCTGTAGCAGGTGATAGCCGCTGCGGCGGATCTCCTCAGCCACCTCCTCTGTGCGGTCCGCGGTGATCACGATGCCAGGCACCGCGCCCTGCAACCGCTCGCTGAGAGCCTCCAGGGCCATCAGGCCGGTCACTTCATTGTCGAGGTGGTAGTCGGCGAGAATCGCATCCGGCTCGCCGTCGAGGTTGCGCAACACGGACTTGGCACCGCCGATAGTGGTGGCGGTGTAAACCTCGCAGCCCCAGCCCGAGAGCATCGCTTTCATGCCTTCCAGGATCAGCGTCTCGTTGTCGATGCACAGAATGCGGGTCCCCACCAACTTGTTGCCCACGCGCCGCGGCGAGGCGGCCTCCTCGGCACGTTCGGCCTCGCTGCGCGCGGCCACCACCGGTACGCTGACAGAGAACATGGTGCCGATTCTCTCCCGGGAGAAGACCTTGATCGGATGATCGAGTACGCGGCTCATGCGGTCGGCGATCGACAGTCCCAGGCCCAGACCCTTCTCGCTCTCCTTATGCCGTGTGGCCTGGTCCAGGCGACGAAACTCCTGGAAGATCTCCGCCTGCTTGGATTCAGGGATGCCCGGCCCCGAGTCCCAAACCTCGATGGTCAAGCGTGACCCGCGGCGCCGGCAGCCCAGCAGCACTCGACCCTCCTGGGTATAGCGCAGCGCATTCGACAGGAAGTTCTGGATGATCCGGCGCAGCATCTGCGGATCACTGTCGACCCATTGACGGGTCGGGACCACCACCAGGTCGAGACCGCGATCCTCTGCCATCACCTCGAACTCGGCGCGCAGGGGCTGGAAAATATCGGCCAGCGCGAAATGGCTGCGTCGCGGGGTGAGGGCACCGGCATCGAGCTTGGAGATGTCGAGCAGGGTGCCGAGCAGCTCCTCGGCGGCCTGCAGCGAGTTGTCGATATGACCGATGGTGCGCTTCATGTCTTCGGCGTCCATCTCCTGGGACAATGCCGAGGTGAACAGGCGCGCCGCATTCAGCGGCTGCAGCAAGTCGTGGCTGGCGGCCGCAAGGAAACGGGTTTTGGAGGCGTTGGCATCCTCGGCCACCTGCTTGGCCTGGCGCAGGGCCTGCTCGGCCTCGGCTCGCACGCGGTTTTCCTGGCGCAGCGCGGTATTGGCTTCCGACAGCGCCTGGGTACGCTCGCGCACGCGCTCTTCCAGGGTCTCGTTGGTCTCCTTCAGGGCGATCTCGGCCAGGCGCCGCTCGGTGATGTCCTGGTAGAGGGCGAAGAAGCCCAGAATCGTGCCGCTGTCGCCGAAGTGCGGGGTATAGGTCACCAGCATGTAGCGCAGGTCGTTGCCAAGGCGCAGCGATACCTCGAAGTTAACCCGCTCACCGGCCAGCGCTCGATGAATCCAGGGCTCGCGTTCGAGCGCCATCTCGTCGCTGATGACGGAATTGACGTGCTTGCCAATAACTTCGTTGCGGTCGATACCGAAGGCCTGCTCATAGGCGCGGTTGGTGAAGAGATAGCGGCAATCCTTGTCGAAATAGGCGATCAGGGCCGGCACGTTGTCGGTGTAGATGCGGATGTTGTTCTCGGAGCGTATCAGCGCTTCCTCGATGCGCTTCTGCTGAGTGATGTCCTGGTAGGTATAGACGAAGCCGCCGCCCGGCATGGGGTTGCCTTGTACCTCAAGCACGCTGCCATCCTGACGATAGCGCACGTAGCGGTGGGGCTGACCCTCGCGAATGTTGTCGATCAGCAGCTGCACGTGTTCCTCGGGGTCGCCGGGCCCGTATTCGCCGTTATGCGCGTTGTAGCGGAAGATCTTGTCCATTGGCGCGCCGACCCGGATCAGGTGATCGGGGAAGCGGAACAGCTCCAGATAGCGCTGGTTCCATACCACCAGGCGCATGTTCTGGTCGACCACGCTGATGCCCTGGTTGATGTTCTCGATGGTGGCCTGCAGCAGGGCGCGGTTGAATTCGAGCACCTGCGAGGCTTCGTCGACGATGGAGATCACGTCGGAGATGCCGATGCCGCGCCCCTGCAGCGCCGAGTTGACCACGATGCGCGCCGAGGAGGCCCCAAGTACCGAGGCCAGGAAGCGTTCGGTGAACTGGATCACGTCGATGGAGGCGCGGTTGCCGTCCTCCAGCGGCTTGCCGGTACGCCGCGCATAGTCGTCGAAGGCGCGGGCCACCTGGCCGGCACCGAGGAAGCGCTCGCACAACACCTTGAGGTCGCCGACGGTGGTGGCGCCGGTCCACGGGCGATTGACCGAGGTCTGGCGGGTTTCGACGCTGTCGACGAACAGCGAGGCCTGGATGCGCTCGACCACCCGCTGTGAGGTGACCTGGGAAACGAATATGTAGCAGAACAGGTTGACCCCGAGCGAAAGCATCACGCCATGGGTGAAGGAGTCGCCGAAGTTGAGCCCGAACAGCGCGGTGGGCGTCAGCCAGGGGTGGCCGAAAGGGCCCCCGGTGAGCCAGTCGGCTGGCAGCACACCGGCCTGGATCATCCCCGGCATCAGCAGGCTATAGGCCCAGATGGCGAATCCGGCGTTCATGCCCACTATTACCCCGAGCCGGTTGCCACGCTTCCAGTAGAGCCCGCCGAGCAGGGCTGGCGCGAACTGGGCCGCTGCGGCAAAGGAGAGCATGCCGATCGACGCCAGTGAGGTGAACTCAGCGATCAGGTGATAGAAGCCGTAGGCCAGCGCCAGGATCACCCCGATGGTGATACGCCGGGCCTGGAGTACCAAGCGACCGTAGTCGCGCGGCCGGGCATCCAGCCAGCGCAGGCGGAACAGCAGCGGGATGACGATCTCGTTGGAGATCATGATCGATACCGCGACGGTGGCCACGATAACCATGCCGGTCGCCGCGGAGAAACCACCGATGTAGGTGAGCAGGGTCAGCCACTGCTGACCGGCGGCCATCGGCAGCGCCAGCACGAAGGTGTCGGGCTCCACCGAGCCGTCGGGGAACAGCGCCAGGCCGGCGGCGGCGATGGGCAGGATGAAGAAGGCGAACGCCACCAGGTAGAGCGGAAACAACCAGCGCGCCTTGGAGGCATCATTGGGGTGGGTGTTCTCCACTACGGCAACGTGGAACTGGCGCGGTAGACAGAAGATCGCCAGCATCGCCAGCAGCGTCTGGGCCCAGAAGCCGCGGCCGAAATCCTGGTCGGCGAGCTGACGCTGAAGCTCCATCTGGCTGTCGGCCAGTGCCATCAGCTCACCGAGTCCATCGAACATGCCCCAGGTGACGTAGGCGCCAAGGATAAGGAAGGCCAGCAGCTTGACCATCGACTCGAAGGCGACGGCATGGATCAGCCCCTCATGATGCTCGGTGGCATCGGTGTGGCGCGTGCCGAAAAGAATGGCGAAGGCGGCCATCACGATGGCGACGAAGAAGGCCGTATCGGCGAAGAGCGGGGTATGGGTGATGTCGGCCGCGTCCGTCAGCACGGCGAACGAAGTCGACACGGCCTTCAACTGCAGGGCAATGTAGGGCAGCGTGCCGATCAGTGCGACCAGGCTGGCGAAGGCCGCCAGCGATTGCGCCTTGCCATAGCGCGAGGCGATGAAGTCGGCGATCGAGGTGATGTTCTGCCGCTTGGCCACGCGGATCATCTTGGCGAGTATCGGCCAGAACAGCAGGAAGGTCAGGATCGGCCCGACATAGATACTGGCGAATGACCAGCCGGCAGTCGCCGCCTGACCGACCGCGCCGTAAAAGCTCCACGAGGTGCAGTAGATGGCCAGTGCCAGGATGTAGATGACCGGACGCTGGCGGCTGGCGCCACGCCGACGCGCGTTGCGATCGCCCAGCCAGGCAATGCCGAACAGGATGGCGATGTAGAGCAGTGAAACGGCGATCAGCAGCCAACCGGCAAACATGATTCCTCCCCCCGGCAAGTGCCGACCATTCTAAAGGGTTATCGGCCCGAGAACACTCGGGCCGAGGGGTGGTGTCGGCGAAGCGCCGAGACTCATACGGTCGAGCAAACCGCCTGGTAGAGGCTCGATTCTTCGTCCAGCGTGCGCAGGGCGTCGACGCGTGGTTGGCGGCTGCCCTTGGCGAGGGGCACCAGCTCGGCCGAGGAGCAGTTCAACAGGTACGGCTGGTGGTGGAGCTGATCCACATACTCCTTCTCGAAGCGGTATAGGATGAACTCGACCAGTTGCTGATCGTCCGCCTGACGGGGCACCATGCTGCCTTGGTCGACGACGCTGAAGCTCACCGTCATCGGGTAGAAATAGGTCCAGGGGCGCCACGGCATGCTGTCCTGCTTGGTATCCACCACGCGGGTCGTGGCGGGCAGTTGGCTGCGCTTGTGGTCGAACCAGGAGTATTCGTAGTGGATCTGGTAGCCCAGCATGCCCAGTCCGGCGCAGACCGGAATGATCCATTTCGGCAACCGCTTGGCGCTGGCCAGGCGTAGTATCAAACCGATGCCCGCAGCACCCAGGCCGGCGAAGATCGCCGCAATCAAGTGCCATATCATAACGCTACCTTCTCAAAGCAATCGGGCTTCCCGAAGGGAAGCCCGATTGGGACTGGTTCCCGGCCCGCTGCGGGCCGGGGTCATTATGGCTTAGTGGTCGAGTGCGGCGCCAGCGCCTTTCGGATAACGCACGCTCTGCACCAGGTCCTGGATTTCCTGCGGCGGCTCCTCGGTAACGGTGGAGACCGCGTAGGCAACGATGAAGTTGATCATCGCGCCCACGGCACCGAAGGAGAGCGGCGAGATGCCAAGGATCCAGTTGGCCTGCGTGTTCTCCAGCATGTTGGTGCCGGGAATGAAGAACCAGCCCAGGTAGGTGAAGATGTACAGCAGGGTGGCAATCAGGCCGGCCAGCATGCCGCAGACGGCGCCCTTGCTGTTCATCCGAGTGGAGAAGATGCCCATCATCAGCACCGGGAACAGTGAAGCGGCGGCGATACCGAAGGCCAGTGCCACCGTCTGAGCGGCGAACCCCGGCGGGTTGAGGCCCAGGTAGGTCGCCAGCAGGATGGCGCCGGCCATGGAGATACGCGCCGCCAGCATCTCGCCCTTCTCGGTGATCTTGGGGTTGATGGTGTTCTTGATCAGGTCATGACTGATGGCCGAGGAGATCGCCAGCAGCAGACCCGCCGCAGTGGAGAGTGCCGCCGCGATACCGCCCGCTGCGATCAGGCCCACGACCCAACCCGGCAGGTTGGCGATTTCCGGATTCGCCAGTACCAGGATGTCATTGTTGACGGTCAGCTCGTTGCCTTCCCAGCCGCGCTGCTCGGCAATCGGTGCGAAGTCCGGGTTGGCATCGTTGTACATCTGGATGCGCCCGTCGTCGTTCTGATCGGTGAAGGTGATCAACCCGGTCTCCTCCCAAGTGCGCACCCAATCCGGCCGCTCTTCGTAGACCAGTGCGCCCTCGGCCGCCGCTTCGTAATCCTCCACCTGGCCGGCCATTTCGGGGAAGATGGTGGTTGCCAGGTTGAGGCGCGCCATGGAACCCACGGCAGGAGCGGTCAGGTAGAGCAGGGCGATGAACACCAGGGCCCAGCCTGCGGACCAGCGTGCATCGGCCACCTTCGGCACGGTGAAGAAGCGAATGATGACGTGGGGCAGACCGGCGGTACCGATCATCAGCGAAAGGGTGAACAGCACCATGTTGAGCTTGTTGTCGACGTCGGCAGTGTAGTCGCGGAAGCCCAGCGCATTGACCACTTCGTCGAGCTTGGTCAGCAGCGGCACGCCGGACTCGGTGTGGGTGCTGAACATGCCGAACATCGGGATCGGGTTGCCGGTCAACTGCATGGCGATGAAGACCGCGGGGATCGTGTAGGCGATGATCAGTACGATGTACTGGGCCACCTGGGTGTAGGTAATACCCTTCATGCCGCCGAATACCGCATACAGGAAGACGATGGCCGCGGCGATCCAGATGCCTACACTGCTGGGCACCTCGAGGAAGCGCGAGAAGGCTACGCCGGCGCCGGTCATCTGGCCGATGACGTAAGTCACCGAGGCGACGATCAGACAGATGACGGCAACGATGCGCGCCGTGCTGCTATAGAACCGGTCGCCGATGAAGTCGGGCACGGTGAACTTGCCGAACTTGCGCAGGTAGGGTGCCAGCAGCATGGCCAGGATCACGTAGCCGCCGGTCCAGCCCATCAGGAACGTGGAGTTGGCATAGCCGCCGGAAGCCAGCAGGCCCGCCATGGAGATGAAGGAAGCCGCGGACATCCAGTCGGCCGCAGTGGCCATGCCATTGGTGATTGGATGTACGCCACCACCGGCGACGTAGAAGTCCTTGGTCGAACCGGCACGCGCCCAGATGGCGATGCCGATATAGAGGGCGAAGGAGCCGCCCACGAAAAGAAGGTTGATGGCAAACTGACTCATGCTGACTTACTCCCCGAGGCCGAACTTCTGGTCGAGCCGATTCATCTTCCAGGCATAGAAGAAGATCAGGCCAATGAAGGTCAGGATGGATCCCTGCTGAGCGAACCAGAACCCGAGATCGGTACCACCGACCGGGATGCCGGAAAGAAGGGGACGAAACAGAATGGCGCAGCCATAGGAGACGAATGCCCAGACGATCAGGCACCCGGTTATCAGGCGTACGTTCGCCTTCCAGTATGCAGCAGCATTGGTTTTATCATCTGCCATAGTGATGCTCTCCACTTGTTGTTAAGGTTGGGAAGTCGCCAAGAGAGTTGCCAAGCTTCACCAGGGGGTTCGCACTAAGCGAGTCGAGTGGTAAAGACGTTGACGCTGGCCAGCGCCTGATTATCCCATGCTCCCTGCGGCCGAGCCGCACTTCCCACCACGTCTTGTTACCGATCATCGAGCCGCGTTATGAAGGCGCGTTTCCCCCAATGACTCACGGCAATAGTGGTCAATAAATCAGGAAAATAAAATCCCAGACTTTGGTATCATGAGCAAACTATAATGATCTTATTCTTTTATTTTTCTTTGCATTTCAATTGGTTGGTCTTCTCTTTTCTTGGATGGGGAAATAAAGGCGTCTATGCGGATAGACGATTGTCTAGCATTGGACCTTTGTCTATGCCGCTATCCTGTAAGACCATTGTCTAGTGCCGATTCAAAACGCTCGAATATTGTTCCCTTTGACGTTGGTCTAGGTTATGTCCTGAAAGTCGGGGCTGCTATTCTGCGCCAAGAAGTCCAGCTCGATGCGAGCGGCATCGAATAGAGCGGGATTGTTTCTTTATTGTTTCAAGCGACAGGGACGCGCATGGCTCAGGCAATGGGTCTTCCCTTGACTGTGATCTGCTCGCCAAGCCTCCTTTCGGACTCGTTCGGGTGCTGACGGCGACGACGATTGCACAACGAGGGCTATAACATGGTCGATGTCGATCTCTCCCAACCCCCGTTCACCTTTCTGAATGAAGAGGGGCGGGAGCGCGTCCGCAACGGCATCGACCTGGCCTACTTCGACCGCGACGAGATCATCCTGGAGACCGGCCAGCCCGGCGAATATGTCTTCCTCATCCACAAGGGCGAGGTGGCCGAGCTGGATACCACCCAGCCGGGGGCGCGCGAGCGGATCGGTCATTACACGGCAGGCGACCTGTTCGGTGCCATCAGCATCCTCAACGGCAAGAGTCGCTATCGCTTCCGCGCCGAGCAGGAGTGCCTCTGCTATCTGATGCCGAAAGCTCTGTTCCTGCAGTTGTGCGACGACTATCCCGCCTTTGCCGAGTTCTTCCGCCAGACCCTGGCGCACAAGGCGCGACTGTTGACCGAGCAGCGCGCCGAGGGTGGCGTGACCATGGCTGGCTTCATGCTGGCCAAGGTCAGCGAGTGTATGCGACCGCCGCTGTGCATGGGGGCGGATACGACCATTGCCGAAGCGGTGGCCAGGCTGCACGAGAGCCATGCCGACAGTCTGCTGGTGGAGAGTAGCGGGGGAGTGGGCATGGTCACCAAGACCGACCTGCTCGAAGCGCTGGTGCTCCAGGGAAGAGAAAAGGGGAGTCCGCTGCAGGATATCGCGCACTTCGAACTGGTCACGGTGCGCCCCGACCAGTATCTGTTCGAAGTGCTGGTGATGATGACTCGCCATAAGGTGGAGCGGGTCGTGGTGCTGGAACGGGGGGAGGAGCGAATCCCGCCGATCGGCGTGGTGGAGCTCACTGACGTGCTCAGCTACTTCTCCAGCCGCAGCTATGTCGTCAGCCTGCAGGTTGAGCAGGCGGATAGTCTCGAGGCCCTGTTTCGTGCCAGCCGCCGCACACCCGAGTTGGTCAAGGCGCTGATGGCCCAAGGCGTCAAGTTGCGTTTCGCCATGGGTCTGCTGGCGGCACTCAACGGGCGCATCATGTCCAAGGCCTGGAGCTTCCTGATCGATGAGCGCTACCACGCTGAGAGCTGCCTGATGGTGATGGGTAGCGAAGGGCGAGGCGAGCAGATCCTCAAGACCGATCAGGACAACGGCCTCATACTCGCCGACGGGCTCGAATGGCCCGATGTGGGGGCGCAGATGCAGCGTCTCACCGAAACGCTGATCAAGTTGGGTTACCCACCCTGCCCCGGAAACATCATGGTAAGCAACCCCGAATGGGTGGGGGCCGTTTCCCAGTGGCGCGAGCGCATCGCCCGCTGGGCCGAGAAACGCGATGGCGACAGCCTGATGAAGCTTGCCATCATGCTCGACTCCCATGCGGTGGCAGGCAATCCCGCGCTGCTCGACCGAGTGCGCCAGTCGCTCTTCGAGCAGTGTTCGCGAGACGAGATACTGCTCTCCTATTTCGCCCGTACGGCACTGCGTTTCTCCACGCCGTTGACACTGTTCGGCTCGCTGAAGAAGCCCCAGCACGGTATCGATATCAAGAAGGGGGGAATCTTTCCCATCGTGCACGGGGTGCGCACCATGGCGCTGGAGCGAGGAATCAAGCCCACGTCGACATTGGAACGGCTCGAGGCCCTGTCAGCGGATGGAAGGCTGGAAGCGCGAGTCGCCGAGAATCTGGCCGAGGCGCTGTCGTTGTTCACCGAACTGCGCCTGAAGCAGCAACTGGAGCGCCTGGACGGCGATATCGTCAGCAAGAGCCCCGACCGTGTCGTGGTTCAGCAGCTGTCGTCGCTCGAGCGTGACCTGCTGCGTGAGGCACTGCACATCGTCAAGGACTTCAAGCAGAGCCTGTCGCAGCGTTATCACCTCGAATATTCCTGAGGTCGAGAGCCGCGAGAGGCAGACAAGAACCAAGGAGGAACGGTATGTTTCGCGCTCTGCGCCGGGCCAACGACCGTCGGCGGCATGCCGGCGGCGAGTATGGCTGGTTATTCCGCCCCTACACCGGGGATGAGCTGGTGGCCATCGACTGCGAAACCACCGGTGTCGATACCCGTACCGCCGAGCCCGTATCCATCGGCGCGGTCAAGGTGCGCGGTGACAGGGTGTTGACCAGTGAATCGCTGGACCTGCGCCTTAAGCGCCCCGCCACGCTGACTGGCGATTCGATCCGCGTGCATGGCCTGCGTGGTATCGATCTGGATGACGGCATCAGCCTGGACGAGGCGCTGGTGACGCTGCTCGATTTCATCGGCAACCGGCCACTGCTGGGCTGGCGGCTCGACTTCGACCTGGCCATTCTCAATCGCCAGATTCGTCCGCGCTTTGGCTTCGACCTGCCCAACAGCGGCATCGACGTGGCGCAGCTGTACCACCGGCAGCAGCGTCGCAGTGTCATGGAACCCGAACCGCGCTCGCAGCGTTTCGAGGCGGTGGCGGAGGCCTTGGGTGTGCCGGTCATGGGGCGCAATACCGCCCTCGGCGACGCCGTGACCACGGCATTGATGTACCTGCGCGTGGAGCGGGCCGGGATGCAGGACCGCCGCGAGGCATGACGCGGTGAATCGTCGCCGTGGCGTCGCCTCGGGGCAGAGGCAATGGTAGGATGGCCCCCGTCATCCACCATGCCTTGGCAGCCCGTGACCATGCAAGACGCCATGATTTTCGATCCCCTTGTTGCCGCCGGCCCCGATGCTTGCCAGGCGCCGGGCAATCAGAGCGAGGAGCCCTCGCCGCTGGACGCACTCGACGCCAGAGCCCGGCGTGAATTCAACAAGCTGCAGAAGCGCCTGCGCCGTCAGGTGGGCAACGCCATCATCGACTATGGGATGATCCACGAAGGCGACCGGGTCATGGTCTGCCTGTCGGGCGGCAAGGACAGCTACACCATGCTCGAGATCCTGCGCAACCTGCAGCGCAATGCGCCGGTGAACTTCTCGCTGGTGGCGGTCAATCTCGACCAGAAGCAGCCGGGTTTCCCCGAGCATGTGCTGCCCGAGTATCTCGATTCCGTTGGCGTCGAGTACTACATCCTCGAGCGCGATACCTATTCGGTGGTGAAGGAGAAGACGCCGGAGGGCAAGACCACCTGCGCGCTCTGCTCACGGCTGCGTCGCGGCTCCCTCTATGGCTTCGCCGAGGAGATCGGCGCGACCAAGGTGGCACTGGGGCACCATCGCGAGGACATCCTGGAGACGCTGTTCCTCAATATGTTCTACGGTGGCTCTCTCAAGGCGATGCCCCCCAAGCTGCTCTCCGACGACGGCAAGAACATCGTCATCCGCCCCCTGGCCTACTGCCGCGAGGCGGATATCGCCGAGTTCGCCCGGTTGATGGACTTCCCCATCATCCCCTGCAACCTGTGCGGTTCCCAGCCCAACCTGCAGCGCCAGGTGGTCAAGGAGATGCTGGCCGAGTGGGAGCGTAAGCACCCCGGACGCATCGAATCCATGTTCAAGGCGGTGACCAACGTGGCGCCCTCTCAGTTGGCCGACCGCGAGCTGTTCGACTTCGAAGGGCTCGAGACCAAGCAGGCCCGGTTGCGCGAGCGCCGGATCGACGCGCTGGATCTATCGCGCAGCAACTGACCGGCCGGTTCGCCTGCCCAAAGAGAGACCCGCCCGGCATTGCCGGGCGGGTCTCTTCGTTCGGGGCGGTTATGGGCTCAGTGTTCGTCCTGCGCCTGGGCCACCAGGGCTTCCAGATTGAGGATATTCACCTCGCGACCGGAGACCTCGACCAGCCCCTGCTGTTGGAAGCGCCCCAGAATACGGCTGACCGTTTCCACCGCCAGACCCAGGTAGTTGCCGATGTCGGCCCGCGACATGGAGAGGCGGAAGCTGTAGGGCGAATAGCCGCGGCGACGGAAGCGGTCCGAGAGGCTGGAGAAGAAGCTGGCCAGGCGCTGATCGGCGGTCTTGCGCGACAGCAGGCGCATCATCTTGCGGTCGTCGCGCAGTTCCTTGCTCATGCTGCGGTAGAGCTGACCGCGCAGCTCGGGTAATTGCTCGGAGAGTGAATCAAGCCGGTCGAAGGGGATCTCGCACACGGTGGTGGTTTCCAGCGCGATCACGCTGCCGGGATAGATCTGCTCGTCGATGCCGTCGAGGCCGACCAGCTCACTGGGCAAGTAGAAATTGGTGACCTGATCGTCACCCGAACCCTCGGTGGTCACCTGCTTGAGACTGCCTGAGCGCACGGCAAAAACGCTGCTGAAACCACTGCCCTGGCGGAACAATGACTCGCCCTTCTTCAATGGAGAGCGGCGCTTGATGATCGCATCGAACTGCTCCATGTCCTCGAGTTCAAGAGCGAGCGGCAGGCACAGCGAACTCAAGCTGCAGTTCTGACAGCGGGTTTCATGCAGCAGTGAGCGCCGCTTGCCGAGCGCATTGGCCGCGTTGACCGGCATGCTCCACCTCCTTGATCATCGTCATGGAGGCATTATGGAACATTAATGAAGCAGGTGAAATGCCCCTTGCGACCTTTGGCCGCAATAAGATTCGGCCCGGCCGGCACACTCCGCGTATCTAGACGATACGCGAGAACTGGGTGTCGAGCCTTGGCGGCAGCCGGGCATCGAAGGCCATGGCGAGGTGCCGGATCAGCAACCTCCCGATCGGTGTGGCGACCACCCGATGGCCTTCCACGGTCACCAGCCCGTCACGCTGGGGGAGCTCCAGTCGGGACAGGGCCTCCGTCAGATAGCGAGGGGCATCGATGCCGAAGGTTTCACTCAGCTCGTCCAGATCCAGCGTCATGTCGCACATCAGGCGCTCGATGGCATGCCGCCTGACCCGGTCATCGAAGGTCAGCCGGATGCCCCTTGCCGTGGGCAGTTGGCTGCTGTCGAGGGCGGCCTCGTAGTCGGCAAGGCGGGTATGGTTCTGGGCGTAGACGTCATCGACGCAGGAGATGGCCGAGACGCCGAGCCCCACCAGGTCGCACTGGGCATGGCTCGAGTAGCCCTGGAAATTGCGCTGCAGGGTACCGTTGCGCTGGGCGATGGCCAGGCTGTCGCTGGTTCGGGCGAAGTGATCCATGCCGATGTGCACGTAGCCTGCCTCGGTCAGCATGGCGATGGTGGTGCGCAATATCGCCAGCTTCTCCTCGGGCCCGGGCAGGTCTTCGGCGCGAATACGGCGCTGGGCCGCGAAACGCTCGGGCATGTGGGCATAGTTGTAGACCGAAAGGCGCGCCGGCGCCATGGCGATGACCTGTTCCAGGGTGGCGGCAAAGCTGTCGCGGGTCTGGAGAGGCAGGCCGTAAATCAGGTCGAGGTTGAGCGAACGAAAACCGAGGCGGTCGGCCTCGTCGAGCAGCACCTCGGTAAGGATGCGGGGCTGGACCCGATTCACGGCGCGCTGCACCCTGGGGTCGAGATCCTGGACGCCGAGGCTCAGACGATTGAAACCCAGTGCCTGCAGGTGGCGCAGGGTGAAGACGTCGGCCTCGCGCGGGTCGATCTCGATGGCATAGTCACGCTCACGGGCACTGGAAAGACCGAAGCGGGCATCGAGGCGGTCGATCAGGTCGCTCATCTGATCGAGGCTGAGAAAGGTCGGTGTACCCCCACCCCAGTGCAGTTGGGCCACCTCCCGCCGCGTATCCAGGTGGGGCTTGATCAGTACCATCTCGCGGTCGAGGCGCGACAGGTAGGGCTCCGCAACGCGGGTGGCCTTGGTCGCGATCTTGTGGCAGGCGCAGTAGTGGCAGCCCTTGCGACAGAAGGGAATGTGCACGTAGAACGACAGTGGCCTGCCGCCGGCGTTGCTGCGAGCGAGGGCGTCCTGGTAGGCCAGCGCGTCGAAATCGTTACTGAACGAATTGGCGGTGGGGTAGGAGGTGTAGCGCGGTCCATGGGTATCGTAGCGCCGCAGCAGTGCCTCGTCCCAGGGGAAAGGATCGGCCATCTCTCGATGCACTGACATCGCGGGAACGGACATGATGGCACTCCGAAAGGCTAACATTGACACAATGTAGCGGGACGCTGGCCAAGGTGGATTGAGCTGCGTCAAACGAAGTGAAAGTCATGTGCCGGTCAGTTGCTCAATGACCCAACGCAGCATGCGGCAGCAGGGCAACCACCTGCCACAGAGCGAAGGCGATGATGGTGAGCGCGGCGATGGTGCGGGTCGCCGGGTGACGGATCAGCGCACCCAACTGGCGGGCGGCGAAGCCGGTGACCAGCAGCGCGGGCAGGGTGCCGAGCCCGAAAGCGCCCATCAGCGCCGCGCCACGCAGTGGATCCGCGGTGGCCAGGCTCCAGGCCAGCATCGAGTAGACCAGTCCGCAGGGCAGCCAGCCCCATACCGCGCCGAGGCCGATGGCCTGGGGAATCTTCACCACCGGCATCAGCCGCTTGCCGATGGGCTCCAGGTAGCGCCACAGGTGCCTCCCCACGGCTTCCACCCGCAGCAGGCCTTTCCACCAATTGGCGATGTAGAGCGCCATCAGGATCAGCATGACGGCCGCGAACAGCTGCAGCCCGATTCGCGCACTCGAAGACAGTGCCACCAGGGTGCCGAGCGAGGCCACCAGCGCTCCGGCGGCCATGTAGCTCGCGATACGACCGAGGTTGTAGCCGAGCAGCAGCCCGGAAAGCCTGGTGGGACTGCGCATGCTGGGTGGCACGGCGAAGGTCAGCGCGCTCATGATGCCGCCGCACATGCCGATGCAGTGCGCGCCGCCAAGCAGGCCGAAGACGAAGGCCGCCAGGAGTGGCGGCAGGCCGAGTCCAGTGGGGTCCATCAGCGCTCCGCCGAGCCGTCGTCGTCTGCGTCGGCCTGGTGGCGCTGGGTGGCCTGTCGCCGCTTATCGCGTTCCGCCGGCGTCAGGTCGTTCTCGTCCTCATCGAACAGGATACGATGGGCGGGGCCCTCGAGGTCCTCGAACTGGTCGTTCTTGACCGCCCAGAAGAAGGCCCACACGGCCAGGCCGAGCAGGATCAGCGAGAGCGGGATGAGCAGGTAGAGGATGGTCATGCATTCACCAGTTGTGCATCGGGACCCGGCGTCGGGCTGGGACGCAGGCGGAAGCGGTTGAGCCGCAGCGCATTGCCCACCACCACCAGCGAACTTCCCGACATGCCCAGTGCCGCAACCCAGGGCGGCACGATGCCGATGGCGGCCAACGGCAGTGCCGAAAGGTTGTAGCACACCGACCAGATCATGTTCTGGCGCATGATACGCCGTGTGGCACGGGCGATCTCGATCGCCTCGACGATACGCATCAGGCGCGGGCTCAGCAACACCGCGTCTGCGCTGGTGCGGGCCAGGTCGGTGGCGCCGTTCATGGCAATCGACACGTCGGCGCCGGCAAGCACCGGTACGTCGTTGATGCCGTCGCCGATCATGGCCACCTTCTCGCCGGCCGCCTGCCGCTCGCGGATGCGTTCTAGCTTGCCCTCTGGGCTGACAGCGGCATGCCAGGTGTCGATGCCCAACTGCTCGGCCAGGCTACCTGCGGCATCGACGGTATCGCCCGAGAGCAGCTCCACCTGGATGCCGCGCGCCTTCAGTGCCGCCACGGTCTCGGCGGCATCGTCGCGCAGCCGGTCGCGTAGGGCGAACCAGGCACGCGGCTCGCCCTCCTCGCCGAGCAGCAGCCACTGGCCGTCGCCCGGGGCGGCGAGGGCATGGCCGGGGGCAACGAAGTCGGGGCGGCCCAGGCGCCATCGTTTGCCGTCGATCACGCCTTCCACGCCCCGGCCGGTGTGGCTCGTCCTGTCGCTTGCCTCCAGCATGGCATCGCGCCAAGGCCGGAAAGCGCGGGCAATGGGGTGCTCCGAATGCGCTTCCAGTGTGGCGCCGATTACCCTGACGCGCTCCGTCGAAAGCCCGCCGAGCGGGCGGGTATCGGTCAGGTGGATTTCGCCGCCGGTCAGGGTGCCGGTCTTGTCGAAGATCACCCGGTCGACCTGGGACAGCGACTCGATGGCATCGGCACGGGTAATCAGTACGCCGCGGCGCCGCAGCTGGCCATGGCCCGCCGTCAGCGCGGTGGGCGTGGCCAGTGCCAGGGCGCAGGGGCAGGTCACTACCAGCACGGATAGCATGACCCACAGCATGCGACTGGGGTCGATGAACCACCAGGCGGTGGTTACGCAGACGGTGACCAGCAGCAGGCGCAGCACGAACAGGTGAGACATGCGGGCGGCCATTTGCGCCAGGCGCGGGCGGCTGGCGAAGGCGCGGTCGGTGAGGTCGACGATGCTGGCCACCCGCGCTGCCTTGCCGGCATGGGTGACACGCACCACCAGCGGGCTTTCGATGTTCTGGCTGCCCCCCGTGACGTGGTCCCCGACGCGGCGGGTCACGGGCAGGTATTCACCGGTGAGCATCGATTCGTCGAGGCTCGACTCGCCCTCTTCGATCACGCCGTCGGCGGGTACGCCGTGGCCGGGTTTGATCACCACGCGGTCGCCTGCAGCGAGTTCGCTGGCGGGCAGGATGCGCTCTTCGCCGTTCTCTTCCAGGCGTGTCGCCGAGAGCGGCAGGGCTCCGGTCAGGGCATTGCCCGTATGGCCGCTGCGTCGCCGGGCGCGGGCTTCCACGTAGCGGCCGAAGAGCAGGAAGAAGGTGAACATCGTCACCGAGTCGAAGTAGACCTCGCCGCTGCCCGAGAGCACGGCATAGCCGCTGGCGAGATAGGCGCCGGCGATGGCGATCGAGACCGGCACGTCCATGCCCAGCACCCTCGCGCGCAGGTCGCGCACGGCGTTGCGGAAGAACGGCACGGCCGAGAAAAACACCACCGGCGTGGCCAGGGCGAACGACAGCCAATGGAAGAGAGCGAAGAAGTCCTCGCTGATCTCGCCGGGACCGGCCACGTAGATGGGGATCGAGAACATCATCACCTGGGCCATGCCCACCGCGGCCACGATCAGGCGACGGATGTTCATGCGCTCCTCGAACTGAAGCCGCTGCTGGGCGGCATCCGGTTCGTAGGGCTGGGCGCTGTAGCCGATGGCCGCCATCTCGGCGAGGAGTCGCGACAGCTTGAGCCGCGCTGGATCCCAGGCCACGCGTACGCGATGATGGCTGAGATTGACCGCGCTGGAGGTCACGCCCTCCAGGGCATTGAGCCGATGCTCGATGAGCCAGGCGCAGGCGGCGCAGGTGATGCCGTCAACCGCCAGCGTCGCGTGGACCAGGCCGGCGTCTCCCTCGGCATGGACGAACTGACGCTGTAGACCCGGGTCGTCGAAGACCGCCCAGGTCTCGGTCTTGACCGCTTGTCGCTCGTCGGGGCGTTCCGGTAGCTCTGTGCGAAAGCGGTAGTAGCTGGCCAGGCCGCCGTCGACGATGGCGTGGGCCACCGCTTCGCAGCCGGGACAGCACAGGGGGTGGGTCGCCTCGTCCAGGGAGATCGACCAGGGAGCCAGGGTAGGCACCGGACTACCGCAGTGGTAGCAGCTCTGGCTCGGTTCCGCCTGGCTGGTGGCCGGGCTCATGTCGTTATGCGTCAAGGATCGTCACTACGCTCGTGTTAGCTGCGCTGCTTGACGCCAGGCGTGAGGCTGAAGCTCTCTTCGCTGGGGAAGCGTGCCTCGCCCACCAGGCGCCATGCGGGCGCTTCGGCACTGGGCTGCAACTGCAGGTACCAGCGATGGCGCAAATTGTCGGGTGCCTGACCCAGGTAGCGACCGTCGCGCACATGCGTCAGCGTCAGATCCTGATCGCGGTCGTCCTGCGTGGGGAAGATCAGCCGCAGGTGGAGCTGCTCTGGGCGGTCCTCGCCATCGAGCTGGATGATGATGTCGCTGGTCAGCGGGTCGATGCGCAGATTGGCACTGAGATCGAGCTCATTGGCGCGCTGCTGCTTGGCCAGCACCACGTTGATGGCGCGACCGTGCTCATAATAGTCCTCCTGGACCATGCCGTCGAAGGAGCGCACCGAGAGCACGGCAAAGGTCGAGCTGACGCCGATCGCCAAGGACAGCAGGCCGAGCAGAAACCACGGCCAGAACTGTTTGTACCAGGGAGTGGGGGTGGTCATGTCGGTCATCTCCGAATATTGCCGATGAAGCGGGCATCGCGCTCGAGCGCGATGCGCTCGTCGTGCTGCGACTGCAACAGCAACTCGATCGGGTGGCTTGGCAGGTCCAGCACGGCGGGGTCGGCAGTGGCCTTCACGGCAAACAGCCGCGAGCTACCCGCCGGCACGTGTAGCGTTTCGGTATCGAGTTCGAGGCCGGGGAGGCCGCGAGCGTCGAGCCGATAGTCATGGTCCCGAACGTCGAGGTTGCGAACGGTCAGGGTATAGACGTTGCTTATGCGACCGTCACGCGTCATCTGGTAGAGCTGGCCGCGCTCGCGCTCCACTTCGAAATTGAGCGGCATGCGATCGGCCAGTGTCCAGGCGAACAGGCCGATCATGACAATCAGGGCGGCGAAGTAGCCGAGCAGGCGGGGACGCAGGATATGAGACCGTTTACCTTCCAGCGCGTTCTCGGTGGTGTAGCGAATCAGTCCACGCGGATAGTTCATGCGGTCCATCACACTGTCGCAGGCGTCGATACACGCCGCGCAGGTGATGCATTCGTACTGCAGTCCGTCGCGGATGTCGATGCCGGTGGGGCAGACCTGTACGCACAGCTCGCAGTCGATGCAGTCGCCATGGCCGGCCTCGCGGGCCTCGGTATGGCTCAGGTTCTTCTTGCGCGAGCCCCTGGGCTCGCCGCGGCTGGCGTCGTAGGAGACGATCAGGGTGTCGGCGTCGAACATCACGCCCTGGAAGCGGGCATAGGGGCACATGTAGATGCACACCTGCTCGCGCAACCAGCCGGCATTGAGATAAGTGAAGACCAGGAAGAAGCCGACCCAGAAATAGGACCAGCCATGGGCCTGCAGAGTCGGCAGCTCGACGGCGAGGTCGCGGATCGGAGTGAAGTAGCCGACGAAGGTGATGCCGGTGGCCAGCGCAATGGCCAGCCAGACGGTGTGCTTGGCCGTCTTGCGCCAGGCCTTGTCGAGGCTCAACGGTTCGCTATCGAGCCGGATGCGGCGATTGCGCGAGCCTTCCAGGCGGTGCTCCACCCAGATATAGAGAAAGGTCCACACGCTTTGCGGACAGGTATAGCCGCACCATACGCGTCCGGCGAAGACGGTGATGAAGAACAGGCCGAAGGCGCAGATGATCAATAGCCAGGAGAGCAGGATGAACTCCTGGGGATAGAAGGTCGTGGCGAAGATATGGAATTCGCGCCCGGGCAGATCGAACCAGATCAGCGGACGGTCGCCCCAAGTCAGCCAGGGCAGGCCGAAGAAGGCCAGCATCAGGAGCCAGTTCGTGACGCGGCGCACCCGCTGGAAAAGCCCCTTGATCTCGCGTACGTAGATATGACGTCGCTTGGCGTACATTTCCTGCCGGACCGTCGCCTGGGGCGTATGGTGGCCCACGGCTTCGGGGGTCACGTCTCGGGTGGGAATCTTTTCGCTCATGTCGGACTCGCGGCGGGCAACGCTGACCCGCAAGGGGAAGGCAATGAAGAGGGTTTCATTGTACCGAGAGCCCGTCGCGTGACGGGGCAGTGCGACGGTGGGTCGCACTGCCCGCCCGGGCGGGGGTCGTCAATCGCGCAGTCGCAGACTGTAGACGTAGGCGGCGACCAGATGGACGCGCTCTGCACCGATGTAGGCCTCCTGGGCCGGCATATGACCGTTGCGGCCGTTACGCAGGGTCTGACGTATCGAGTCGGCGACGCTCTGACCGGGTGCCTGATAGAGCCAGGTATCGTTGGTCAGGTTGGGCGCGCCCAGTGCCTGGGTGCCGGTGCCGTCGGGCCCATGGCAGGCCGCACACACCGAGGTGTAGACCGCGGCACCCAGTTCGGCGCGCTCGGCATTGTGCTCCAGGCCGGAGAGCGACATCACATGGTTGGCGACGTTCTCGATGTTCTCCTCGCCGAGTTGTTGCCAGGAGGGCATCAGGCCGTTGCGCCCGCGCACCAGGGTGGTCAGGATCTGCTCCGGTTCGCCGCCGTACAGCCAGTCGTCGTCGGTCAGGTCGGGAAAGCCATAACCGCCCTGAGCGTTGGCGCCGTGGCACACCGCGCAGTTGTTCTGGAAGATCCGCCCGGCAACCCGCATGGCTTCGGCGTCCTGGGCCAGCTCGGGGATCGGGATCTCCTCGTACTGGGCGAAGATCGGCGTGAAGCGTTCTTCAGCCTGGGCGACCTCCTCCTCCCATTGGCCCTCCTGGGTCCAGCCGAGCAGGCCAGTGAAGTTGCCCAGCCCCGGATAGAGCAGCAGGTAGCCGAGCGAGAACACCACGGTGGCGACATACAGCTGGAACCACCAGCGTGGCAGCGGATTGTCGTACTCCTCGATATCGTCGGCGGCATGACCGGTGGTTTCCACGTTGCCGTCGGCGTCCGGCACCTTGTCGGTCTTGCGGTTGGCGTACAGGATCCAGAAAGCGAAGGCGATGGAGCCCAGTGTTATTACGATGATCCAGGCGCTCCAGAACCCGGAAAGGGAGTCATCCCAAAGATTGCTCATGCGTTTTCGTCTCCCCTGTCTTTACGGGAATCGGCTTCGCTTGCCTGCTCGCGGTGCGAGCCCTGCTGCGAGGCGCTGCGGTCTCGGTTCGATTGTTCGTCTTCATCGGCGAAGGGCAGTTGTGCCGCTTCGTCGAAGTCCGGCTTGCGCCGCCGGGAATAAGCCCACCAGACGATGCCGAGGAAGGCGATGATCAGCAGACCGGTGATGATGCCGCGAAAGGTACCGGTATCCATGATCAGCGCGTGCCCTCGAGCACGGTCCCCAACTGCTGCAGGTAGGCGACCAGCGCCGTGATCTCCTGCTGGCCACGGACCTCACGCGTGGCGCCCGCGATGTCCTCGTCGGTGTAGGGCACGCCGAGGCTGCGCAGGACTTCCATCTTGCGCGGGGTGTCCTTGCCGTCGAGGGTGTTCTCGAACAGCCAGGGATAAGCCGGCATGATCGACTCCGGCACCACATCGCGCGGGTTGTACATGTGAGCGCGGTGCCAGTCGTCGCTGTAGCGTCCGCCGACACGGGCCAGATCCGGCCCGGTGCGCTTGGATCCCCACAGGAAGTTGTGCTCGTAGACCGATTCGCCGGCCACGCTGTAGTGGCCATAGCGCTCGGTCTCGGCGCGGAACGGACGCACCATCTGCGAGTGGCAGCCCACGCAGCCTTCGCGGCGATAGATGTCGCGACCTTCGAGCTCAAGCGCGGAGAGAGGACGCAGCCCGTCGACCGGCTCCGTGGTCTGTTTCTGGAAGAACAGCGGCACGACCTCGGCCAGGCCGCCGAAACTGATCGCCACCAGGATCAGCACGGCGAGCAGACCCACGTTCTTTTCGACAATCTCGTGTTTCATTGGTGTCGGTTTCCCCGGTTGCTCAGGCAGTCTGCGGCAGCGGTTGCTGGCCCAGGGCCTGGCTGCGCTTGACGGTCATGAAGACGTTGTAGGCCATGATCAGCATGCCGAGTACCCAGCACAGACCGCCGATCAGGCGCACGATGTAACCCGGGCCGCTGGCCTCGACGGCCTCGATGAAGGTATACATCAGCGTGCCGTCGGGGTTGATGGCGCGCCACATCAGGCCTTGCAGGATGCCGTTGACCCACATGGCGGCGATGTAGAGCACGGTGCCGATGGTGGCCAGCCAGAAGTGCACGGCGATCAGCCCGACCGAATGCATCTCGGTGCGGCCGAACAAGCGCGGAATCAGGTGGTACATGGAACCGATGGTGATCATTGCCACCCAGCCCAGGGCGCCGGCATGCACGTGGCCGATGGTCCAGTCGGTGTAGTGGGACAGGGCATTGACCGTCTTCACCGCCATCATCGGACCCTCGAAGGTGGACATGCCGTAGAACGACAGGGCCACGACCAGGAAGCGCAGGGTCGGATCGGTGCGCAGCTTATGCCAGGCGCCGGAAAGGGTCATCATGCCGTTGATCATGCCGCCCCAGGAGGGCGCCAGCAGGATGATCGACATCACCATGCCCAGCGACTGCGCCCAGTTGGGCAGTGCGGTGTAGTGCAGGTGGTGCGGGCCGGCCCACATGTAGATCATGATCAGCGCCCAGAAGTGGACGATGGACAGGCGGTAGGAGTAGATCGGGCGCTCCGCCTGCTTGGGCACGAAGTAGTACATCATGCCGAGGAAGCCCGCGGTCAGGAAGAAGCCCACCGCGTTGTGCCCGTACCACCACTGCACCATGGCGTCGATGGCACCGGCGTAGATCGAGGTCGAGTACATCGGGCTGACCGGGATCGCGGCGTTATTGACGATGTGCAGTACCGCCACCGTCAGAATGAAGGCGGCGAAGAACCAGTTGGCCACGTAGATATGGGAGGTCCTGCGCTGCTTGATCGTCATCATGAAGACGATGGCATAGCTGACCCACACCACGGCGATCAGGATATTGATCGGCCACTCCAGCTCGGCGTACTCCTTGGTGGTGGTGTAGCCCAGCGGCAGCGTGACGACTGCGGACAGGATGACCGCCTGCCAACCCCAGAAGGTGAAGGCGGCGAGCCGGTCCGAGAACAGCCGTGTCTGGCAAGTGCGTTGTACCACGTAATACGAAGTGGCCATCAGCGCGGAGCCGCCGAAGGCGAAGATGACAGCGTTGGTGTGCAGCGGGCGCAGGCGGCCGAAGCTCGTCCAAGGCAGGTCGAGGTTGAGTTGCGGCCATACCAGTTGTGCGGCAAGGATGACACCGAGGAGCATGCCCACGATGCCCCACACCACTGTCATGATCGCGAACTGCCGAACTACCTTGTAGTTGTAGGTCGGATGCTCTAGTGCTGTGCTCATGTCAGGTTCCCGTCGAACGCGTATCGAGAGCTCGCGGTGGCGCTGGCCACGGCGAGATTCCCGGTTGAGGGTGATGCAGGTCAGAAAGCAGGGCGGATTCTAGCGCAGCCGCCTGGCAGACTGAACCAAGGATACAGGCGAAACTCGTATAGGAAATTGACGCGTGTCTAACTTTGCTCGATTAGATCCGGTAGCCATTGGTTTAATCCAGGAGTGCGAACAGGGGGTCGTCCGGCAATCTGGGCGCTGGTTCGTCGAGGGGCTCGGCCCGCTGGAAGTCAAGGGTAGTGGACGCGCCGGACGCCTGCTGATCGCCCATGGTGCGGGGGCTGGGCAGCATTCGCTTTATATGCGCCGGTTGCGTGATGCGCTCGCCGAACAGGGGGTGCAGACCCTGGCAGTGGAGTTCGCCTACATGCAGCGCATGCAGCAAGAGGGAAGGCGAATACCGCCGCCACGCATCGACCATCTGGTAGAAGAATTGTCCCGCTGGTGCGACATTCTGACACATCCGCAAGGAGGTACCCCGTGGCTCGGCGGGAAGTCCATGGGAGGACGCGTGGCCAGCCTCTTGGCGGCACGCCGGCGAGCTGCTGGCCTGGTGCTGTGTGGCTATCCTTTCCACCCGCCGCGAAAGCCCGAGAGGTTGCGCCTGGCACACTGGCCGCAGATCACTTGCCCCACTCTGGTGGTGCAGGGCAGCCGAGACCCCTTCGGCACCCGCGAGGAGGTTGCTCATTATGATCTGGCCGGACAGAGGCGACTGCACTGGGTGGAGGATGGCGACCATGACTGGAAACCGCGACGACGATCGGGCCGTACACAGGCGGAACTGATCGAGGAAGGAGCGACCGCTATCGCCACCTTCATGCAAGCGCATGGGGCGCCAGGATAACCAATGTTACGGATGGTACGGGCTGCAGCAACTTTCGCCTCGAGAGCCTGCGTTGTCGATGGCGTTTTGCATGGCCAGGGCATTGACAACCAAGCCGATCCCTGTAGAATTCAGCGCCACGTGACCAGGGGTGGTTAGCTCAGCTGGGAGAGCACCAGCCTTACAAGCTGGGGGTCACAGGTTCGAACCCTGTACCACCCACCATCGCTCTCGGCACCAAGCGATAGCGAGCGGTGATCACGTAGGAAGCATGCAGCGGACCGGTAGTTCAGTCGGTTAGAATGCCGGCCTGTCACGCCGGAGGTCGCGGGTTCGAGTCCCGTCCGGTCCGCCATCGTTTCCGCCGCTGTGTCATCTGTTGTGGACCGGTAGTTCAGTCGGTTAGAATGCCGGCCTGTCACGCCGGAGGTCGCGGGTTCGAGTCCCGTCCGGTCCGCCACGATGACCTGGTTTGGCAAGTCCTCATCGCAGCAGTGCGATACCCGTGGGTGATTAGCTCAGTTGGTTAGAGCACCAGCCTCACATGCTGGGGGTCACTGGTTCGAGTCCGGTATCACCCACCACGCGGACCGGTAGTTCAGTCGGTTAGAATGCCGGCCTGTCACGCCGGAGGTCGCGGGTTCGAGTCCCGTCCGGTCCGCCATTCGATTTCAAGACCCGAGCCACGGCTCGGGTCTTTTCGTATCGTCTATACTCCCTCCGTCTTCTTGCCTCGCCCGGTGTGCATGAGCCGCAAGGCTGCCGTCAGAAGCGCAAGGTGCCCTTCGTCTTTTGGCGGATGCCTCGCTTTTCCTTTGCGCCTGCCGCCCGGCTATCATACAGTTGTTTGAAATAACCGTGACTCGACCCAAGAAGGAGTTCGGCGTGCGCTATCCTCATCTTTTCCGTCCGCTCGAGGTGGGCCACCTGACGCTGCCCAATCGTGTGCTGATGGGCTCCATGCATACCAATCTCGAAGAGTCGCCGAATGGCTTTGCACGTCTGGCGGCCTTCTACGCCGAGCGTGCCCGCGAGGGCGTGGGTTTGATCGTTACCGGAGGCATCGCTCCCAACGCGGAAGGCGCTGTGTTCCAGGGTGCCGCCACGCTGGAGCGAGCCGTGCAGGTGGCCGATCATCGTGGCGTGGTCGAGGCGGTGCATGCCGAGGGCAGCCATATTTGCATGCAGATACTGCATGCCGGTCGCTACGCCTACTCGCCCGAACTGGTGGCGCCGTCACCGCTCCAGGCGCCGATCAACCCGTTCGTTCCGCGCGAGCTCACCGACGAGGAGGTGGAGCGCCAGATCGACGCCTACGTGCGCTGTGCTTCCCTGGCCCGTGAGGCGGGCTACGACGGCGTCGAGGTGATGGGGTCCGAGGGCTACCTGATCAACCAGTTCCTCTGCCTGCGCACCAATCAGCGCGATGATCGCTGGGGCGGGCCGCTCGAGAACCGCATGCGCTTTGCGGTCGAGATCGTGTCGCGCATCCGTGAAGCGGTGGGCGACGATTTCCTGATCATATTCCGCCTGTCGATGATCGACCTGGTGGAGGGAGGCAGCACCTGGGAGGAGGTCGTGACCCTGGGGCGTGCCATCGAGTCTGCCGGGGCCAGCCTGATCAACACCGGTATCGGCTGGCACGAGGCGCGTGTGCCCACCATCGTCACCAGCGTGCCGCGGGCGGCCTTCACCGAGGTGACACGGCGTATGAAGGCCGAGCTCTCCATACCGCTGATCACCACCAACCGTATCAATATGCCCGAGGTGGCCGAGCGTGTGCTCGCCGAAGGGCATGCCGACATGGTCTCCATGGCGCGCCCCTTCCTTGCCGACCCGGCCTGGGTCAGCAAGGCGGCCGAGGGTCGAGACGACGAGATCAACACCTGCATCGCCTGCAACCAGGCGTGCCTTGACCACACCTTCCAGGGCAAGCTTACCTCCTGCCTGGTCAATCCCCGGGCGTGCCATGAAACCGAACTCGTGATCGAGCCGGCCGAGACGCCGCGTGACGTCGCCGTGGTCGGTGGCGGCCCGGCGGGCATGGCGGCGGCGCTTGCCGCCGCCCAGCGTGGTCATCGTGTGGTGCTGTTCGAGCGCACCGGCGAGCTGGGCGGTCAGTTCAACCTGGCGCGCAAGATTCCCGGCAAGGAAGAATTCGACGAGACCCTGCGCTACTTCAAGGTGATGCTCGCCAAGCATGGCGTCGTGGTGAGACTCGGCAGCGAGCCCGATGTCCAGACGCTGCGTGGTTTCGATGCCGTGATCCTGGCGAGCGGAGTACGGCCGCGACGCCTCGAGCTGCCGGGCATCGAACACCCCAAGGTGATGAGTTATCCCACGGCGATCCTGCATCCCGAGCGGGTCGGACGGCGGGTGGCGATCATCGGTGCCGGCGGCATCGGTTTCGACGTGGCCGAGCTGCTCACCCACGTGGGCCATCCCTCGCTCGACCGCGAGGCCTGGTGCGCCGAGTGGGGCGTTGACCTCGGCGTATCCGAGCGCGGCGGCATTCGCCCCCCGGAGCGCCCCGAAACGCCGCGCCAGGTCTATTTGCTGCAGCGCAAGCGCTCCAAGCCCGGCAAGGGGCTCGGCAAGTCCACCGGCTGGGTGCATCGAGCGTCGCTGCGCCATCGCGGCGTCGAGGCGCTGGCCGGTTGCGAGTACGTCGGTATCGACGACGATGGCTTGCATATCCGCCACAACGAGGAGCCACGCCTGCTCGAGGTCGACAGCGTGGTGATCTGCGCCGGCCAGGACCCGGTCCGCGAGCTGCTCGAGCCGCTTCAGGAGGCCGGCGTGGCGGTGCACATGATCGGTGGCGCCGACGAGGCCGCCGAACTCGACGCCAAGCGCGCCATCGATCAGGGCACCCGGGTGGCGGCAGGATTGTAATGGGCAGCGTTGACAGCAGAATTCGTCAGGACGGCTAAGCTGAAGAAATCATTTGCTGTCCTTGACGACCTTATGACAACACGACGGCCGGTCAAGTGACCGGCCGTCGTGTTGACGGCCAGCAGGTTCGAGGCATTTTTCGACGTTGGACCTGACGCCATGCCGCGTGGCATGTGCCTTCGGAGCGCCTCATCCTGATTGATTCGACGCCGGCGGGGCTGGCGCGGCTGCGTCCTAACAGCGTTTAATTCATCTTCATTCACTCATCGAACCCTTGGCGTCCCCGGCGTTCTCATGATTATCCTTACCTTGCGTTGATTCTTTGCCACCCACACCGTCCCGAAGTGTCTAGGCTGATGAGTAACCCAAGTGGGTCATCCGGTCGGGTGGCCAACAGGGTAGGCAAACAGGAGGCTTCGATGAGCATCTTCGATCATGTGCAGAACCGCTTCTCTCGTGTCCAGCAGGAGGAAATGAGCCTGCAGGAGTACCTGGAGCTGTGTCGTGAGGACCCCATGGCCTACGCCAGCGCCGCCGAGCGGATGCTGAAGGCCATCGGCGAACCCGAGGTGATCGACACCGCCAAGGATGCGCGGCTCTCCCGAATCTTCTCCAACAAGGTGATTCGCCGCTATCCGGCCTTCTCCGAGTTCTATGGCATGGAGGAGGCGATCGAGCAGATCGTGGCTTACTTCCGCCATGCCGCTCAGGGGCTCGAGGAGCGCAAGCAGATCCTCTACCTCTTGGGGCCGGTGGGCGGTGGCAAGTCGTCGTTGGCCGAACGGCTCAAGCTGTTGATGGAACATATCCCGTTCTACGCCATCAAGGGGTCGCCGGTCTTCGAGTCGCCGCTGGGGCTGTTCTCGCCCGAGGAGGACGGCGAGCTGCTCGAGAAGGAGTACGGCATCCCGCGCCGCTACGTGAAGAGCATCATGTCGCCCTGGGCGGCCAAACGGCTCAAGGAGTACGGCGGCGATATCTCGCAGTTCAAGGTGGTGCGGCTGTATCCCTCGCGGCTCAACCAGATCGCCATCTCCAAGACCGAGCCCGGCGACGAGAACAACCAGGACATCTCCTCGCTGGTGGGTAAGGTCGATATCCGCCAGCTCGAGCTCTATTCGCAGGACGACCCGGATGCCTACAGCTTCTCCGGCGGCCTGTGCAAGGCCAATCAGGGCCTGATGGAATTCATCGAGATGTTCAAGGCACCGATCAAGGTGCTGCACCCGCTGCTCACCGCCACCCAGGAGGGCAACTACAACCCCACCGAGGGCATGGGGGCGATTCCCTTCGACGGTATCGTATTGGCTCACTCCAACGAGAGCGAGTGGCAGGCGTTTCGCAACAACCGCAACAATGAGGCCTTCCTCGACCGCGTCTACATCGTCAAGGTGCCTTACTGCCTGCGCGTCACCGAGGAGATCAACATCTACAAGAAGCTGCTCGAGCATTCTTCGCTCGATCAGGCGCCCTGTGCTCCGGACACCCTGCGCATGCTGGCGCAGTTCACGGTGCTCTCGCGGCTCAAGGAACCGGAGAACTCCAGCATCTACTCGAAGATGCGCGTCTACGACGGCGAGAACCTCAAGGATACCGACCCCAAGGCCAAGTCGATCCAGGAGTATCGCGATTCGGCGGGCGTCGACGAAGGCATGGACGGGCTCTCCACGCGCTTCGCCTTCAAGATCCTGTCGAAGGTGTTCAACTTCGACAACCACGAGATCGCCGCCAACCCGGTACATCTGCTCTACGTGCTGGAACAGCGCCTCGAACAGGAGCACCTGCCGAAGGAGACCTTCGAGCGCTACCTGCGCTACATCAAGGAGTTCATGGCGCCGCGCTATGTCGACTTCATCGGCAAGGAGATCCAGACCGCCTATCTCGAGTCCTACTCCGAGTACGGCCAGAACATTTTCGACCGCTACGTCACCTATGCCGACTTCTGGATACAGGATCAGGAGTACCGCGACCCGGAGACAGGCGAACTGTTCAACCGCCAGGCGCTCAACGAGGAGCTGGAGAAGATCGAGAAGCCGGCCGGCATCTCCAACCCCAAGGACTTCCGTCACGAGGTGGTCAATTTCGTGCTGCGCGCGCGGGCTCAGAACAACGGCATGAACCCGAGCTGGCAGTCCTACGAGAAGCTGCGTGGGGTGATCGAGCACAAGATGTTCGCCAACACCGAGGAGTTGCTGCCGGTGATCTCCTTCAACGCCAAGGCCTCGACCGCGGACCAGAAGAAGCATGAGGACTTCGTGGCCCGAATGAAGGACCGTGGCTATACCGAGAAACAGGTGCGGCTGCTCTCGGAGTGGTATCTGCGGGTGCGCAAATCGCAATAACCGGCGCGAGCCAGGAGGTCTGCATGACCTATTTCATCGATCGACGCGCCAACGCCAAGAACAAGAGCGCCGTGAACCGTCAGCGCTTCCTCGATCGCTACCGCACGCATATCAAGCGTTCGGTCGAGGAGGCCGTCAACCGTCGCTCGATCACCGACATGGAGCGCGGCGAGAAGGTCTCGATTCCCGCACGCGATATCTCGGAGCCGGTGTTCCAGCACGGCCCCGGCGGCAAGCGCACCATCGTCAGCCCCGGCAACAAGGAGTTCGTCGAGGGAGATCGTCTGCGTCGCCCCAGCGGGGGTGGCGGTGGCGATGGCGCCGGCGAAGGCAACGCATCCAACCAGGGCGAGGGCATGGACGAGTTCGCCTTCAGCCTGACCCGCGAGGAATTCCTCGATTTCGTCTTCGACGGCCTGGAACTGCCGCATCTCGAGCGCAAGGCGCTCAAGGACCTGGACGAGGTGAAACCGGTGCGTGCCGGGGTTACCCGAGACGGGGTGCCGGCGCGGATCAACATCGTGCGTTCCATGCGCGAGGCGTATGCCCGGCGCATTGCCATGCGCGCGCCCATCCGTCGTGCGTTGCGCGAAGCCCAGGAGGCGCTGGAGGAGGAGGAGCGCAAGGACCCGGTGCTGCGCAACCCGTCGCGAATCGGTGAGCTCAAGGAGGAGATCGAGCGGCTCGAGAAGCGTCTCGAGGCGGTACCCTTCATCGATACCTACGATCTGCGCTACAACAATCTGATCAATCAGCCGCAGCCTTCGAGCAAGGCGGTGATGTTCTGCGTGATGGACGTTTCCGGCTCCATGACCCAGGCCCACAAGGACATCGCCAAGCGCTTCTTCCTGCTGCTCTATCTGTTCCTCGAGCGCAACTATGAGAAGGTCGAGCTGGTCTTCGTGCGCCATCACACCGCGGCCAAGGAGGTCGACGAGGAGGAGTTCTTCTACTCACGGGAGACCGGCGGCACCATCGTCTCCAGCGCCCTGACACTGGTCGACGAGATCATCACCCGGCGTTACCCGCCAGCGCAGTGGAATCTCTATGTGGCACAGGCCTCGGACGGCGACAACTGGGACGACGATTCGGTGAACTGTCGCGAGCGGCTGATGAAGACGCTGATGCCCCGCCTGCAGTACTACACCTACGTGGAGATTACACCGCATGCGCATCAGGCGCTGTGGGAGGAGTACGAGACGGTGGCCGCCGAGTTCCCCGATCGTTTCGCCATGCGCCAGATCGTCGAGGCGGGCGATATCTACCCGGTGTTCCGTGAACTGTTCAAGCGCCGTGCCGCCCATTGACGTGACGAGGAGGCAACATGATCCGACGCAAGCCGATTGCCACCGGTTCCGACTGGAACTTCGAGATCCTCGAAGCGTATGAGCGGGAGCTGGCCAGGCTGGCCGATGAGTACCGGCTGGACACCTATCCCAACCAGATCGAGATCATCACCACCGAGCAGATGATGGACGCCTATGCCAGCGTGGGGATGCCGGTGGGCTACCACCACTGGTCGTTCGGCAAGCAGTTCCTGGCGGTGGAGCAGGCCTATCGGCGCGGCCAGATGGGGCTGGCCTACGAGCTGGTGATCAACTCCGACCCCTGCATCGCCTATCTCATGGAGGAGAACACGCTGATGATGCAGGTGTTGGTCATGGCTCACGCCTGCTATGGCCACAACTCCTTCTTCAAGGGCAATTACCTGTTCCGCGCCTGGACGGACGCGAGCTCGATCGTCGACTATCTCGTATTCGCCCGCCGCTACGTGGCCGAATGCGAGGAGCGCCACGGCGTGACCGCCGTCGAGCAACTGCTCGACGCCTGCCATGCCCTGCAGAACTATGGCGTCGACCGCTACAAGCGGCCGTCGCCGATCTCCGCCGAGGAGGAAGTGCGGCGCCAGGCGGAGCGCGAGGAGTACCTCCAGACCCAGGTCAACACGCTGTGGCGTACCATCCCGGGGCGTCAGCAGGCCGATGCCCTGCCCGGCAGCCTGGACAGCGAGGAGGATCCCCTGGGCCTGCACACGGCGGGGCGCTATCCTCCCGAGCCCCAGGAGAACCTGCTCTACTTTCTCGAGAAGAACGCGCCGCTGCTGGCGCCCTGGCAGCGCGAAATCGTGCGCATCGTGCGCAAGCTGGCGCAGTATTTCTATCCCCAGCGCCAGACTCAGGTGATGAACGAAGGGTGGGCCTCCTTCTGGCACTACACGCTGATGAACCGGCTCTACGACGAAGGCCTGGTCGACGAGGGGCTGATGCTGGAATTCCTGCAGTCGCATACCGCAGTGGTCAGCCAGCCCGGCTTCGACAGTCCTTTCTATAGCGGCATCAACCCCTATGCGCTGGGCTTCGCCATGTTCAGCGACATCAAGCGCATGTGCGAGAACCCCACTGATGAGGATCGCGAGTGGTTTCCCGACACGGCGGGCAGCGATTGGCTCGAGGCGGTGCACTTCGCCATGCGCAACTTCAAGGACGAGTCCTTCATTCAACAGTTTCTCTCGCCCAAGGTGATGCGCGACCTCAAGCTGTTCAGCATCGTCGACGACGATCAGGAGGAGATGCTCGAAGTGGCGGCCATACACGACGAGCGTGGTTACCGCCGGATTCGCGAGGCCTTGGCGCAGCAGTACGCGCTGTCGCTGCGCGAGCCCAACATCCAGGTCTACGAAGCCAACATCCGCGGTAATCGCTCGCTGACTCTGCATCACGTGCAGGACAGCCGACGCCCCATGGGGCGTAGCGTCTACCCGGTGATCCGACATCTTCATCAGCTGTGGGGCTTCCCTGTGCGGCTGGAGTCGCTCTCGGAAGAGGGGGCGGTCGTCCGGCGCTATCAGTGGCCGCTACCCGATGAGGAAGGAAAGGAGTAACGCAAGGACAGGAAGCAGTGGCGGGCCTTGGGGCCCGCTCAGTCCACGCTGACCCAGGATTGGCACCAGCCGCCGGGCTCGACGCTGTTCTGGGGAAAGAGCTGGCAACCTTCACTGCGGCGCTCGAAGAACATGCAGTTGCTGCAGGTTTCTCCCTCTTCATAAGCCGGATGATCGCTGGCTTGCTCGGCTGCTTCGACGTAGTTCAATGCCTGGGCCTGCTCGTCGTTGGGATCGAGCCTCGGCAGACTCTGGGCGAAGGCCTGGCGCGACAGTATGCCGATCCCCAGGGGCAGGGCAGCCACGCCCAGCAGGCTGTTGCGTAGGAAGGCACGTCGGCTCTGTTCGGCCAAGGATCGGCTCTTTTCGGCCATGGATGGTTCTCCTGCTTCGACACGGTCAATGAAGAATACCCGTTTCCGACCAGACTGGTGCCACGGTTGGTGCGGGCACACCAACCGAACATCTGACTCGACAAGGGGGATGAAGTTCTTTGTGTAAAGCAGAGGAAACACTTTTTTCCGCGGAGTCGCAATTGCCGAATGTTGCGCTGCGTTTCCGCTTGGTGTCATGGGGTTTCAGCGAGACGGCCTGAGTAAGCGAGAAGTCCCGCCGTGTTGGGTTACATGTCGGCCGGTAAAGCTGGTCCCGTTGCCCTACATTGGTTAGGGTGGGTTCACACTGCTGCTGCAAGGATGCTGTTATGCCGTGGATCAAGATTCTGCACATCGCCACGCTGCTGTGCTGGTGTGCTTCCCTGCTTTATCTGCCTGCCATGTTGCTGGCTGGCGCCAGGTCGCGGGGGGCCTCCTCGTTCGACCTGCCCGTGCCGATCATCCTGCGTTTCGTATTCACCCATATCGCCACGCCTTTCGCCCTGCTCGCGATCATGAGCGGTACCCTGTTGTTCATTGTCGGCCAGATTGCCATGGGCTGGTTGGTGCTAAAGCTCGCCGCCGTCAGCGGCATGGTGCTTTGCCATGTCCTGTGCGGGGGGCTGATCGTGCGGCTGGAGCGGGACCGACACCGCTTCCTGTTACCCGCAAGCGGGCTGATAGCCGTCACGTCGGCCGTGTTGATGCTCACTGTCCTGGTGCTGGTGCTGAGCAAGCCATTTGTTTGAGGCATGACAAGGAGAGTCACGATGCGCCATTCGACCCGCCATGCATGGTTCGCCTCACTTGTCGTCGATTTCGACCCCCACCGCATCTTCGTAGACCAGCGTGCCGCCAAGGGCGCCGGTCAAGCCGACCAGGACTGCGGTGAGGAGGGTCAGGGCGATAGCCCAGGGCAGCAGGTTGGTGGAGTCCAGGAAACGCCACAGCCAGTTGAGCGAGGCCAGCGACAGCATCATCACTGCCACGATGGCGTGACACCAGCCGAGGAGCTTGCGTCGGATCAGGCGGATCGTGACCAAGTCGATCAGGCCCACGGTGCTGGCGATCCAACCACTCAATGCGCCGATCCCGGCCAACCACAGGCTCGCCTTGGCCCAAAATGCGTTCCCGGAATAAAGGTAGGCAGCATCGCTACCGACCAGCAGCAGCAGGCAGGCGACAGGAAAGTGGACGAGGGTGGGGTGTATCGGGTGGCCAAATATGGCAATACGGCTACTGATGGTGCGGATCGGTTTGTCGGCCATGTTCGCGTCCTTTGCGATCTGTTCAATGCTCTCTCTGGCATTCAACGCCTTGGTCGGTACCGGGTCAACCGCGCACGCTTGCTCCGCTGGTTCGTCCTGTCGCTGCCTGGCCTGCTGGCCGGTTGCAGTGGCGAGATGTCGACCATGGACGCTGTGGGGCCGGCGGCCCGGGACCAGTTCTGGGTCTGGTGGGCCATGCTTACCGTCAGCTTGATCGTTGCCGCTGTGGTATTTGCGCTGTGGCTATTCACCTTTCGGCGCCGGGAGCAGCCGCAGCGCACGCCGCGGGAGGAGCGTCGCATCATGCTGCGCTGGGTGCTGGGCGGCGGGGTCGCGTTGCCGGTGGTTTGCATCGTCGCCCTGATGGTGTTCGCCGCGCCTACCGGGCGTGGCATGCTGCCGCTTCCTGACGACGACGCCGAGCGCATCGACGTGATTGGCCACCAGTGGTGGTGGGAGGTGCGCTATCCCGGCGAGGATGGCGAGGCAGACGTGATCACTGCCAACCGGCTGGTGCTGCCGGCCGGCGAGCCCGTCGACTTTCGCCTCACCAGTGCCGACGTCATTCACGCCTTCTGGATACCGCGCCTGGGTGGCAAGCGGGACATGGTTCCGGGGCGGCATACCACCATTCGCCTAGAGGCCGATGCGCCCGGCGTCTTCGGGGCGCAGTGCGGCGAGTACTGCGGTGCGCAGCACACCCACATGCTGCTCCAGGTCGAGGCGCTCGAGCGCGACGACTACGAGGCCTGGCTGGACGCGCGCCGCGCGTCGGTGTCGCCACGGGAGGGCAATGACGAGACCCTGGCAGCCTTCGGCGAGCACTGTGCGGCCTGCCACCGGGTCGAGGGGTTTCCGCAGGAATTCGTCGTCGACGACGTGAACCACGACATTCAAGGACCCGACCTCAGCGACATCGGCTCCCGCCCCACGCTGGGCGCCGGTGTGTTGCCCATGGAGGAGGGCGCCATCGCCTACTGGCTGCAGCACCACCAGACGCTCAAGCCCGGCAACAGGATGCCGCCCCACAACCACATCGATACCGAGACGCTGCAGGATATCGGTACCTGGCTGGAGACGTTGGCGCCATGAGCGATAACAAGGACGCTACCCTCACTCCCGAAGTCCGTCGTCTGCACGAGGGGATGGCCAGGGTCTGGGCCAATCCGCCCGGCCTGGGCGCCTTGACCGTGGTCAACCACACCAGCGTCGGGCTTCGCTTCATGGTCACCGGGGCGATCTTCTTTCTGATCGGCGGGCTGTTGGCCATGCTGATCCGCACCCAGCTCGCTTTCCCCGACAACGACTTCATGTCGCACGAGACCTATAACCAGGTCTTCTCGATGCACGGCACGGTGATGATGTTCCTGTTCGCCATCCCCATTCTCGAGGGTGTGGCGATCTACATGATTCCCAAGATGATCGGCGCCCGCGACCTGGTCTGCCCGCGTCTGTCGGCCTTCGGTTATTTCTGCTACTTGTTCGGTGGCATCATCCTGACCTCCAGCCTGGTGCTGGAGATAGCGCCATCCAGCGGCTGGTTCATGTACACGCCGCTCAGCAGCGGCGATTACTCCCCCGGGCGAGGCTCGGATTTCTGGCTGCTGGGTATCACCTTCGTCGAGATATCGGCACTTTCCGCCGGGGTGGAGCTGGTCGTGTCGATCCTGCGCACCCGCACCGAAGGTATGGCGCTGCACAAGATGCCGCTGTTCGCCTGGTACATCCTGGCCATGGCGCTGATGATCGTGGTCGGTTTCCCGCCCTTGATCCTTGGCAGCATCCTGCTCGAACTGGAGCGGGCCACCGGCATGCCGTTCTTTGACGTGACCGGCGGCGGTGACCCGGTGCTGTGGGCCCATCTTTTCTGGCTGTTCGGCCACCCCGAGGTCTACATCATCTTCCTGCCGGGGGCGGGTATCGTCTCGACCCTGATCCCGGTCTTCGCCCGGCGCCCCATCGTCGGCTACGGCTGGGTGGTGGCGGCCATCGCCATCATGGGCTTCGTCAGCTTCGGCCTGTGGGTGCACCACATGTTCACGCTGGGCATCCCGCAACTGGCGCTGGCCTTCTTCTCGGCGGCGAGCATGCTGGTGGCGATTCCCACCGGCATCCAGATTTTCGTCTGGCTCGCCACACTGTGGCTGGGGCGGCCGGTCATGTCGCTGCCGATGCTGTGGATCATCGGCTTTCTGGTGATCTTCGTGTTGGGCGGGTTGACCGGAGTGATGCTGGCCCTGGTGCCGTTCAACTGGCAAGTCCACGATACACACTTCGTGGTCGCCCACATGCACTACGTGCTGGTGGGTGGCATGCTGTTCCCGCTGATCGCCGGGCTCTACTACTGGCTGCCACTGGTGTCGGGGCGCATGCCGTCGGAGCGGCTGGGCAAGTGGAGTTTCTGGCTGATCTTCCTCGGCTTCAACGTCACCTTCCTGGTCATGCACTGGACGGGGCTGCTGGGCATGCGCCGGCGCGTGTTCACCTACGACAGTGCCATGGGCTGGGACATCTACAACCTGATCTCCTCGGTCGGCGGGTTCATGATGTCCGCAGGCGTGGCGCTGCTGATCCTCGACGTTGCGCTTCACTTTCGCTTCGGCAGAAAGGCGCCGCAGAACCCGTGGAACGCCGATACCCTGGAGTGGGCCATGCCCAAGCCGCCGACGCCCTACAACTTCGTCAGCTTGCCGCGGCTGGAGACGCGCCATCCACTGTGGGACCACCCGGAACTGCCGCGCACCATCACCGAGGGACGGCATGGCCTCAATACCATCGACCACGGTCGGCGCGAGACCTGGGGCAGCGATGCGCTGACCGGCAAGCTGCGCGAAGTGGTGCATCTGCCCACCAACTCCTGGTGGCCGTTCTTCGCCGCCCTGGCCCTGGCGGCAGTGTGCATCTTGTTGCTGGTCAGGCTCTACCCGCTGGCGGGTGTGGCGTCGCTGGTGGCCATCGTGTTCCTGCTGCGCTGGTCGTGGGAGAACGGGGCGCACCCCAGCGCCGCGCCCGACGCCACGGTGGCGCCCGGCCAGCCGCCGCTGCACTCGCGCACCATGAATGGCCCCGGGGTGTGGACCATGTCGGTCTCGCATCTAGCCAATGGGTCGCTCTATCTCTCGCTGCTGTTCGGCTGGTTCTACCTGTGGACCGTGGCGCCCGAATGGCAGATGCCGGAGACGTCCCCCCTCTCGTTGCCGCTGCTGGCCGGGGCGGGTCTCGCGTTGACGCTGGGCACCGCGTGGCTGGCCAAGCTGGTGCGCCGGCTGCGCCGGGGAAATGATTCGGCTCTCGGTGGGGGGATGCACCTGGCTGCCGGACTCGGCGCGCTGCAGTCGGTCCTGCTGGCGCTGGCGATCTGGCAGGCACGGCTGGCACCTACCGAAAGCGCCCACGACGCCACGCTGCTGGTGGCCCTGGTCTATGTACTGATCCATGCGCTGCTGGGTGGCCTGCTGTGCTTGCTGCAGGGGTTGCGGGTCGGTTACGGCTTCGTCGGTGCCGAGGCGCCCCTCGAGCCAGTGGTGGTGCTGCGTCTGTGGTATTACAACCTGGTCGTCTACTGGACCCTGTTCGTGGCTATCTGGGTCATGCCGACAGTCCTTGGAGGGGGGGCATGAAGCAACTGTTGAGGCTGACCCATCCGATTCATGTGGTCAGTGGCCTGACCATCTGGGGCATCTGGTTCGTGGCCATCTATGCCGGGCTCTCGGTGGCCTGTTCGGTGGCACCACCCGACCCCGAGCGCGACATGCTGACCGCTATCAATGTCGGTATCGGATTGGCCACTCTGGTCACCACGGCGCTACTGCTGTGGCTGGCCTGGGCCAGCCTCGCGGCAGGGCGCAAGGTGGGGCCGCGACGAGAGTGCTATTTTGCCTTCGTGTCGGCGGGTGTCTTTCTGTTCTCGGCGGGTGGCACGCTGTTCGTCGGCTATCCGATCATCTTCCTGCCTCCCTGCTTGTAGCAGGAGCAATCCGGCGCTTTGTTCAGCCGTCGTGGCTGGCCTGCTATACTCGCGCCAGCGCGGCGGTTCCATGCCGCAGGAATACCTAACCGGGGGAGGGTGCCCGATGCAGAATGCCGTGATCCTGATCAATACCGACAAGGGCCAGGTCAAGGCGGTGGCCGAGCGGCTCGCCGACGTCGAGGGGATCAGCGAGGTCTATTCCACCTGTGGACGTTACGACCTGGTGGCGATCGCCCGCACCCGGGATTTCGAGAGCCTGGCCGAGCTGGTCACCGAGCGCCTCAATGCGGTCGAGGGCATTCGCGACACCGAAACCCTCAATGCCATGCAGGTGCACTCGCGCCACGACCTCGAAACCATGTTCTCCCTGGGCTGGTAAGTCCTGTTTCGCTGATCGATTCTTCCTGCCGTCGGCCAGGTTGGCCGGCGGCCTTTTGTCTGGACCTGACTGAATGGCTACAGCCCGCTCGAGGACGAGGCGTCGCGCCACTCCGCTGTCTCGTTGGCGCCCACGCATGCGCCGCTTCGTCGTCACCTTCGTCTTCGTGCTGGTCGCAAGCGGTCTGTGGTACACCCAGGAGAAGGAATATCGCGACCAGTTGAGCTGGATGGGCGTGCCGACCTGGGAGAACCTGACCCCGCTGAGCGCTCATCGGGTGCTGCGCAACGAAGGCTTCCTGGTGGGCTGGTCGGACGTGCGGGTCAATCCGCTGTGGGTCAGCTACCTGCTGCACGAAGTGGAGGATCCCCGCGCCGGCCCGCGACCCGACTTTCGCCAGGACTGGCGGACCCTGTGGCCGATAAGCGCCGACAGCTATTTCGGTAGCGGTTACGATCGCGGCCATCTGGCCCCCAACTATGCCATCGCCACGGTGCATGGGGGCCAGGCCCAGCAGCAGTCGTTCCTGATGAGCAACATCTCGCCCCAGCGACCCGATCTCAACCGCCGGCTCTGGCAGCGCCTGGAAGAGGTCGTGATCGATCACTTCGTGCCGCGCTTCGGCGTGGTGCAGGTGATTACCGGCCCGGTCTTTCCCCAGCGTTTCCTCGACAACATGACCCACCGGGTGGGGCTCGTCGAAATTCCCGAAGCTTTCTACAAAATCATCGTGGTTCCGGCCGGGGAGCCAATGGCGCTGGCCTTCATCATGCCCCAGGAGGTGCGCGGCGACGAGTCGCTGGACGACTACCTGGTAAGTATCGATGAGGTGGAGGCGCGCACCGGGCTCGATTTCTTCCCGCGCCTGCCTGAAGAGGTGGCCGAGGTGCTGGAGGGGGAGGTAGTGGCCGAAGGGTGGGCATTAGAAGAGGTAGCCCGCCTGCCCGCCCGTTACTGAAATAAATGGCTGCGCGAGCGAATCACAGGCACAAAAAAACCGCGATCGGTCGCGGTTTCTTGGGTCGCTCTGGAAGTTATCAGCCTGCATGACGCGATGTGCTTGTAGAAAGCAGTGGTGCCCAGGAGAGGACTTGAACCTCCACATCCGTAAGGATACTAGCACCTGAAGCTAGCGCGTCTACCAATTCCGCCACCTGGGCGCATCATGCTGTCGTCGATCGTGTTCGCGAGCCTGGGATGGTGCCCAGGAGAGGACTTGAACCTCCACGTCCATAAGGACACTAGCACCTGAAGCTAGCGCGTCTACCAATTCCGCCACCTGGGCGAACACGAGACTTTCGAGCTGACAAAGAGCGAGGTGCCTGACCCTACCACCGGTCCCGAAGGGAGCGAGTGGTGCCCAGAAGAGGACTTGAACCTCCACGTCCATAAGGACACTAGCACCTGAAGCTAGCGCGTCTACCAATTCCGCCATCTGGGCAGGCGACGCGTATCTTACCCAAATTGTGGCTCAATGCAAGAGCGCCGGGTGAAATTTCGCCCGGCGTCAAGCGGCATGAAGGCCGCCAGCGGTGAGTTGGTCGGGTGTTCTCGTTGTGTGGCTTGGTCGCGGATCGTACCGCCATGGTTGGGCCGAACCGACACCGGCGTTATACTGCGGGGCATGACAAACGACTCCATTAGCAAGACCCTAAGCCCGCGGCCTCTCGCCCGCGCCCTTCCCGGAACGCTGCTCCCGTTGTCAAGGATGCCCCACGCATGACTCATTGGACGCTCAGCGACGACCCCCATGCCAGCCGCGAGGCCCACAAGTACGACAAGCCGGCGCCCAGCCGCGAGTACCTTTTGGCGCGCCTGGAGGAGTACGGCAAGCCGATCACGCACGAATCCATGAGCCGCATGCTGGGCCTCGACGACGAAGAGCTGCAGGAGGCCGTGCGCCGGCGCCTGGCGGCCATGGAGCGCGACGGCCAGGTGCTGCGCAACCGTGCCGGCGCCTACGCGTTGATCGACAAGCTCGACCTGATCAAGGGCAAGGTGCTGGGGCACCGCGACGGTTTCGGCTTCGTGCTGCGAGAGGATGGCAAGAAACCCGACCTGGTATTGCCGCCGCGCCAGATGCGCCGGGTCTTTCACGGCGACTACGTGCTGGTGCGCGTCAGTGGGCGCGATCGCCGCGGCCGCGACGAGGCCACCATCGCCGAGGTGCTGGCACGCAACACCCAGACCATCGTCGGCGTATTCCGCGAGAACACTTCCGAGTTCGGCGTGCTGATCCCCGAGAACCCGCGCATCACGCAGGAGGTGATCATTCCTCATAGCGCCTGTGGTGGCGCACGTGACGGCCAGGTGGTCTCGGCCAGGATCGTGCAGCAGCCCGACACTCGGGTGCAGCCGGTGGGCGAGGTGGTCGAGGTGCTCGGCGAGCGCATGGACCCCGGGATGGAAATTGATATCGCCATCCGCAGCTACGAGATTCCCGCAGAGTTCCCCCCCGAGGTGCACGACCAGATCGCCGAAATGTCTGCCGAGGTGGCCGAGCAGGACAAGCTGCATCGCATCGACCTTCGCCATATTCCGTTGGTCACCATCGATGACGAGACGGCCAAGGATTTCGACGACGCGGTGTGCGCCTGGAAGACCAAGTCAGGGAGTTGGAAGCTGATCGTCGCCATCGCCGACGTGTCGCACTATGTGCGCCCGTGCACGCCGCTCGACGAGGAAGCGATCCGCCGGGGTAACTCGGTCTACTTCCCGGGGCAGGTGGTACCGATGCTGCCCGAGCTGCTCTCCAACGGGCTGTGCTCGCTCAACCCGCACGTCGACCGCCTGGCGATGGTCTGCGAGATGAACATCTCCAAGAGCGGGGTGATCAGCCGCTACCATTTCTATGAGGCGGTGTTCCAGTCGCACGCTCGCCTGACCTACAACAAGGTGGCGGCGATCCTCGACGGCGATGATGCCGAGGCGGATGCCCTGCGCGAGGAGTACCGCGACCTGATCAAGCCGCTCCAGGGCCTGCACGAGCTCTACCGGGTGCTGCGGCAGGCCCGCGAAGAGCGCGGCGCCATCGACTTCGAGACCACCGAGACGGCCATCCTTTTCAACGAGGAGCGCAAGATCGAGAAGATCGTGCCGCGCAAGCGCAACGACGCGCACAAGATCATCGAGGAGTGCATGCTGGCGGCCAACGTGGCCACCGCCCGCTTCCTCGACAAGCACGACCTGCCGGCGCTCTATCGCATCCACGAGCGACCCTCGCCGGAGCGCCTCGACAAGCTGCGCCTGTTCCTCAACGAGCTGGGGCTCTCGGTCGGCGGTGGCGACGAGCCCACCCCCCAGGACTATCAGGCATTGGCCGAGGCGATACGCGGCCGTCCGGACGCCGACGTGATCCAGACCGTGATGCTGCGCTCGATGAGTCAGGCGGTCTATTCGCCGCAGAACGAGGGGCATTTCGGCCTGGCCTACCCGGCCTACGCCCACTTCACCTCGCCGATTCGTCGCTACCCCGACCTGCTGGTTCACCGTGCCATCCGCTCGGTGGTCCGCGGGCCGCGTCAGACCAATACCGTGCTGCGTGCCGAAGGGGCCAAGGTGGACCCGCCCAGCAAGTGGTGCCCCTATACATTCGAGCAGATGCTCGAGCTCGGCGAGCACTGCTCGATGACAGAGCGCCGTGCCGACGACGCCACCCGCGACGTGGAGGACTGGCTCAAGTGCGAGTTCATGTCCGACAAGCTGGGAGAAGTCTATGAGGGCACCATCGCCTCGGTGACCCAGTTCGGTATTTTCGTGCGTCTCGACGAGGTCTACGTCGAGGGTCTGGTGCACGTCACCTCGCTGCCTTCGGATTACTACCACTACGAGCCCGAGAAGCATCGCCTCAAGGGCGAGCGTACCGGCATGAGCTACCGCCTGGGCGACGGTGTCACCGTGCAGGTGGCGCGCGTGGACCTGAACGATCGTAAGATCGATTTCGTGCTGGATGACGACAAGCCGCGTCCCAAGCGTCAGCCGCGCAAGCGCCGTGGCGAGGGTGAGGCGGTTTTCACCCCCAAGCCCGACGCTGGCAAGGGGCAGGCCGACGACAAGGGCGGCAAGGGCAAGGGCGGTAAGCGGCGTCGTGGCCCGCGCAAGCCGAAGGCACGTAGTTGATGGCGCAAGGTCGCAAGGGAAGGCCGCGTGACGCGGGAAGGGCGGCGGCGCGCCGCAAGCCGGAACTGCCGGGCGTGCCAGGCGGGCTCGATGCGGTGTTCGGTGTGCATGCCGTGCGTGCCCTGCTGCAGCGCGGAGATTGCCCACGAATACTGTGGGTGCAAGAAGGGGAGGCGCAGCAGCGTCTGGCCGATGTGATCGACAGGGCCCGGCAAGGCGGGGCGCGAATCGAACCGCACCCGCGTGACGAACTGGATCGCCTGGCACGGGAAGCCTCGCATCAAGGCATCGTCGCCTTCACCGCGCCGCTGGCCTTCGAGAGCGAAACTTCGCTGTGGTTCAAGCTCGAAGCCTGGCCCTACGAGTCTCCGCCACTGCTGCTGGTGCTCGATGGCGTCACCGACGTGCACAACTTCGGTGCCTGCCTGCGCAGCGCCGATGCCGCCGGCGTGCATGGCGTGATCGTGCCCAAGGACAAGGCGGCGCCGCTCAACGCCACGGTGCGCAAGGTGGCCTGTGGTGCCGCCGAGAGCGTGCCGGTCTACCAGGTGACCAACCTGGCCCGTGCCCTGGCCCGGCTCAAGGAGTTCGGCGTGTGGATCACCGGCACCGCCGGCGAAGCCGAGGCGATGCTGTTCGAGGCCGATTTCAGCGGGCCCTCGGCATTGGTGATGGGCGCCGAGGGCAAGGGTATGCGCCGCCTGACCCGAGAGGCCTGCGATGGCCTGGTCAAGCTGCCCATGGCCGGCAGCGTCTCCAGCCTCAACGTTTCGGTAGCCACCGGCATCTGCCTGTTCGAGGCGGTGCGCCAGCGGCGTGGCACCGAGGCCTGAGTCGTGGCTGCAAGTGCCAGCTTGCAAGTGGCGGCGCGGATCACTAGAATGCAGGCGCCCGTTCCTGTGTGAGCGGGCGTAGTTATTTCACTATCACTCCTTGCTTCCCTTGAGCGCCAGTCCTGTGTGGAACAGGTTTCACGCGGAAGCTGCCAACCCGAAAGGAGAACCCATGCGTCATTACGAGATCGTGTTCATGGTCCACCCGGACCAGAGCGAGCAAGTGCCGTCCATGGTCGAGCGTTACTCCAGCATCGTCACCGAGAGCGGTGGCACCGTGCATCGTCTGGAGGATTGGGGCCGCCGTCACCTGGCCTACCCGATCAACAAGATTCACAAGGCTCACTACGTGCTGATGAACGTCGAGTGCAGCGGCGAGACCCTCGATGAGATCGAGAACATCTTCCGCTTCAATGACGCCATCATTCGCAGCCTGGTGGTGCGCTGCAAGGAAGCCATCACCGAAGCTTCGCCGATGATGAAGCCGGCAGACGACAAGCGTCCGCGTCGCGAAGAAAGGCCGCGTACCGAAGAAACTGCCGAAGAAGCCAACTGATAGCACGTACCGAGGAGTCTTTACATGGCACGCTTTTTCCGCCGTCGCAAGTTCTGCCGTTTCACCGCTGAAGGCGTGAAGCAGATCGATTACAAGGATCTGGACACGCTGAAGGCCTATATCACCGAAACCGGCAAGATCGTACCCAGCCGCATTACCGGTACCAAGGCCCGCTATCAGCGTCAGCTGGCTACCGCCATCAAGCGCGCGCGCTACCTGGCTCTGCTGCCCTACACCGACAGCCACCAGTAAGCCGCTGACTCGATGTTGCCGATTGCCCGATGGTTGATGCGTGGCACGCCCTATGCGGCAGGCGGGGCGGCACTGGCCGCGATCGTGCCCTGGCTGTTTTGGCTGAGTGGCGCCATCGTGGCTCTGGTCACGCTGCGTCGTGGCCTGTCGCCGGCGCTGCCGGTACTGGTGGCGGCTGCGGTTCCCACCGGTTGGTGGTGGACCCAGGGCGACGCCATACCGCTGGCCAGCGTACTGTTGGTATCGCTGATGGCGGTCGTGCTGCGCTCCCGCATGCGCTGGAGCGAGGCGCTGATCGTCGGCACTTTGGCGACAGCGGCGCTGATCCAGCTTGGCGTCTTCGTGCCGCCGGGTGGTACCGGGCCGTTGCTGGAGCAACTGCGCCAGGGCTCGGCCGAGATCGACCGCATGCTGAGCGAGCTGGCGCGACAGGGCTTCGACACCGAAGAGCTGGCCACGCTGCTGATCGGTGGCATTACCGGCTTGGTCGTGCTGATCGCCGCCATTGGCTGCCTGGCGCTGGCTCGCGCCTGGCAGGCGGGGCTCTACAACCCCGGCGGCTTTCGCGAGGAGTTCCATGCGCTGCGCCTGGCGCCGCGCGAACTCATCGTGCTGGTAGTGCTCGGCGTGGTGGCAATGGTGCTGGGCCTGCCGTCGCTCTCCATGCTGGTCTGGGTGCCCCTGCTGGTAGCCGGTATCGCCTTGGTGCACGGCTTCATTGGGTTAAAGGGTATGAACGGGCTGTGGCTGATCGCCTTCTATATACTGCTGATCACCACCTGGCCCATGATTCTGATCGTGCTGCTGGCGGCCTTCATCGATGTGTTCGTGGATTTCCGCGGCCGTCTGGCCCCTCGCAGCGACTGACATGAGGTTAACGAGATGGAAGTCATTCTGCTCGACAACATTGGCAAGCTGGGTGGCCTGGGCGACAAGGTCAACGTGAAACCCGGCTATGGCCGCAACTACCTGGTGCCCTACGGCCTGGCCGTGCCGGCTACCAAGGACAACGTGGAAGCCTTCGAGGCGCAGCGCGCCGAGCTCGAGTCCCAGGCCGCCGAGCGCAAGGCGATCGCCGAATCCCGCGCCGCACAATTGGCCGAGATCGAGCTGTCGCTGGTCGCCAAGGCCGGGGAAGAGGGCAAGCTGTTCGGTTCCATCGGTCCGCGTGATCTGGCCGAGGCGCTGGGTCAGGCAGGCATCGAAGTCGCCAAGAGCGAAGTCCGCATGCCTGAAGGACCGATTCGCCAGACCGGCGAGTACGACATCGACCTGCACCTGCACGCCGAAGTCGACGCCACCGTCCGTGTGGTTGTTGTTGCCGAGTAAGCTTCACGGCTAGCTCAGCAGCGACGCCAAGGGGGCGCGGGGATTCTCTCCGCGCCCCCTTGCTTTTCTCGGATGCGCGTTGCCCTTAGACATTGGTAGTAATATTACGGTTTATCTTTGCGTCATATCTCTTAAACGATTAAGTTTTGCCTGGCCTGAAGCCGTTTCGCTTCAGGTCAGGGCAGCAGGGCGGTCAAGGCATCATTGCGATGCTTGTCTTAAACGATACAGCGCCATGTCTCGCCCCTTCCTTCATATGAAAACAAACGAACATACAAACATAAAAGGAAACTGCGATGAAAACCGCCTTGCTACGAACCCCGCTTGTCGCTGCCGTGGCCGTGGCCAGCTTCGGCATGATGGGGCATGCCGTCGCCGATAGCGCCGACCTGGAGCAGCGCCTGCTGGAGCTCGAGAATCGTATCGCCGCCGCCGAGCAGCGTGCCAGTGCCGCGGAGCAGCGGGCAGAACTCGCCGAAGCCCAGGCCGAGGGTCGCCTGTCCGCGGAGGAGGTGGAGGAGCGCCTGGCCAAGGTGGAGCGTCAGGCCAGCGGCGAAGAGGGCTTCTCGTTCAACGTCTACGCGCGCTCGGGGCTGCTGCTGGGCGAGGATCGCAAGAGCATCGAGGGTGGGCCCTACGTGACGCCGGTCGGTGGGCTGGGCGGCGCCGTAGGCCGGCTGGGCAACGAGCCGGACACCTACGCCGAGGCCATTCTCAATTACCGCATGCAGTTCGACAACGGTGCCAAGGCGCTCTACCGCACCATGCTGGCCAGCGGCACCGAGACCAGCAACGACTGGGACGACGACTCCAACCTCAACGTGCGCCAGGTCTATGCCGAATTCAGCGACCTGCCGAGCTTCACCGGTGCCTTCGAGAACGCCTCGATCTGGGCCGGCAAGCGCTTCGACCGCGATAACTTCGACATCCACTGGCTCGACAGTGACTTCATCTTCCTCGCCGGTACCGGTGCCGGTATCTACGACATGCAGCTGGCCGACAACTGGCGTTCCAACTTCTCGCTCTATGGGCGCAGCTTCAGCGACTTTCCCGTCGATAGCGAAAATCCCGGCGATACCGGCTCTACCGATAGCCTGATCGTCACGTCCAACAACTACTTCGGCAACTGGCAGTGGATGCTCAACGGGCTGTCGGCGGCCGACAATGACGAGCGCGACATCGGAGAGAATCAGACCGCCGCCGACAGCGGTTTCCACACCATGGTGGCCTATCACGGCGACAGCTTCTTCGGTCTTGGCGAGGGTAACTTCAAGCTGGCGCTGCTGCACGGCCAGGGCCTGGGCGCTCAGGTCAAGGGGCTCGGCAGCGACGGCGATCTCACCGACGACGCCACCGCGACTCGTCTCGGCATCTACGGCACCACCTACGTGGCGCCGAAGTGGCGCGTGGCGCCGGCGATTCTCGCCGAGACCAGCGAGGACCGTTACGTCGAGGGCGATCAGTACGACTGGGCCACTCTCAACGTGCGTCTGGCCAACGAGCTGACCGAGAACTTCGAGATGCAGTACGAGGCCAGCTACCAGTGGATGGATCTCGACCCTCAGGGCCGCAACGGCAACAGCGCGGCGGAAGGCGACTACACCAAGTTCACCATTGCGCCGACCTTCAAGCCCCAGGTGGGCGGCTTCTGGCAGCGCCCCGAGATCCGCCTGTTCGCTTCCTGGAGCGATTGGGACGAGGAGCTCAACGGCTACAGCGGCGATGACGCTTTCGGCAGCGAAGGCTTCACCGGTGGCCAGTGGAGCTTCGGCGTGCAGACAGAAGTCTGGTTCTAGGTTCAAGAGGGCCCGCCGGGGCGGGCCAAGCTCGCATGCTGTTTCGATCCCTTGCCGCGACCGGTTTCGGTCGCGGTTTTTGTCGTTTCGAAAGGTAGGGCGGGCCCCGGCCATCGGGTAGAATGGCACGGCCCGTTCCCATGAAGGTTGTTGCGCCATGAACGACACGCTCGAGCTCGACAAGGAAACCGCTGCGCTCAAGGTGCCGCCGCACTCGCTCGAGGCCGAGCAGTCGGTGCTGGGCGGCCTGATGCTCGACAACCAGGCCTGGGACAACGTGGCCGACCGGTTGGTGGCGGACGACTTCTATCGCTACGAGCATCGCCTGATCTTCAACGCCATGATCGGCCTCGCCGAGGCGGCCAGGCCGCTCGACGTGGTCACGCTTTCCGAGGCGCTGGAGCGACGCGACCAGCTCGACACCGTCGGCGGGCTTGCCTACCTGGCCGAACTGGCGCGCAACACGCCCTCGGCGAGCAACATCCGCGCCTACGCCGATATCGTTCGCGAGCGGGCCACCCTGCGCAAGCTGATTCGTGCGGCCAGCCAGATCGCCGACGGTGCCTTCAGCCCCCAGGGGCGGCCCGCCGATGAACTGCTCGACGAGGCCGAGCGGCTGGTGTTCCAGATCAGCGAGGAGCGACCCAAGTCGGGCGGCCCCATCGGCATGAGCGAACTGCTGGCCAAGGCGGTGGATCGCATCGACGAGCTGTTCAACATGAAGGGCGAAATGACGGGGCTCTCCACTGGCTTTCGCGACCTCGACGAGATGACCTCGGGCCTGCAGCCCTCGGACCTGGTGATCATCGCGGGACGCCCTTCCATGGGTAAGACCACCTTCGCCATGAACGTGGTGGAGCATGCGGTGATCTCCAGCGACAAGCCGGTGATGGTGTTCTCCATGGAGATGCCGGCGGATGCGTTGATGCTGCGTATGCTGTCGTCGCTGGGGCGCATCGACCAGACCCGGGTGCGTACCGGCCAGCTCGAAGACGAGGATTGGCCGCGCTTGACCTCGGCGGTCAACCTGCTCAAGGACAAGCAGTTGTTCATCGACGATACCGCGGCGCTGTCACCCAACGAGATGCGCTCGCGAATGCGCCGCCTGGTGCGCGAGCACGGTAACCTGGCGATGGTGATGATCGATTACCTGCAGTTGATGCAGATCCCCGGCTTCTCCGAGAACCGTACCGGTGAGATCTCGGAGATATCGCGCTCGCTCAAGGGGTTGGCCAAGGAGTTCGGCTGCCCGGTGATCGCGCTTTCCCAGCTCAACCGCTCGCTGGAGCAGCGTCCCAACAAGCGCCCGGTGATGTCGGATCTGCGCGAATCGGGCGCCATCGAACAGGATGCCGACGTGATCGCCTTCGTCTATCGTGACGAGGTCTACAATCCGGATAACCCGGACAACCAGGGGCTGGCCGAACTGATCATCGGCAAGCAGCGTAACGGCCCCATTGGTACGGTGCACATGGCCTTCATCGGCAAGTACACCCGCTTCGAAGACCTGGCGCCGGACAGCTACGGCGAGGCGTTTGGCGAATGACCATGGGCGGCGCTTGAGCCTCTCGTCCGGGCCCGTATAATGCCGACCCCCCGGCAGTCGTTTTTCGAGGAGTGAACATGGTAGGCGGATTTCGGCGCGGCAAGCGCCAGCGCACCCCTAAACTGGAAGCGCGCGGCGAACTCCAGTCGCTGGAGCGTGAAGGGCCGTTCAAGGAGTGGCTGGGCATGCCGGATCTCTATCGCTTCCACATCGTTGTCGACGGCGAAGCCTACAGCTACCAGACCGAGGACGCCGAACTCGCCGTGGCAGTCGGCGACCGGGTGGTATTCCGCTACAAGGAAACCAAGGCAGGCAAATGGGTCGACCGCAACTCCCTGGCCAAGGCGATCGATCCCTCCGACTATCAGTAGTCGAAGTGCGACCTTGGGGAACCCTCCTGACGCCAGCGCTGTCATATAATGAATATGCCAGCGTCATGTAGATCACATCGGGCACAGTCATGCTGTGCCCGATGCATATCCAGCTGGCATCAACGGATCATTCCTGGACATGGAGGGAACCATGGAATTCGAGCAACTGAAGAGCTTCGTCACGCGACACGATAATTTTGAAGTGCGTGTCATCACCCATTCCGGCAGCCGCTGCTACCAGGTCGAACTGGAAGACATGGAGGGAGGGCGCCATCTCCTGACCCATCGCGGCAAGCCAACGGTCTTTCGCTCACTGGAGGATGTCTATCTCGAGTTGCAGCGCGCCGGCATCCACCGCGCTTTCCTGGTACAGCACGTGCCGCAGGACGAGGTGATTGGCCGAGAGGCCCACTACCGCGACCCGCTTACCTCACGCATGCCGCTGGTTTTCTAGAGAAACGATAAGTAGTGCTTCCTCGCCATGCGGCAGTACGGACAGCCTGCCCGGGCGATTTCTTGATCCAAGTTATACAAATCATATTCATAGTATAAGTCCATGCCCCGCGCGCTCCTCGCCTGATACAATGACCGCTCCTTTATCTCACCCATGAGGAGCGCAGCGCATGTCCACATCGCAAGTGGAGCCGGGAGTGGTGGGGCGGCAGCGCCCTGCTCACGCGCCGGCGGACCATCCCGCGATTTTGCAGTCCAAGGTAGGCGTCGTGCTGGCCAACCTGGGCACGCCGGACAGCACCGACTACTGGCCGATGCGGCGCTATCTCAGCGAGTTCCTCTCCGACAAGCGGGTCGTCGACTACCCGAGCTGGAAGTGGCAGCCGCTGCTGCAGCTCATCATCCTGACCCGTCGACCGTTCAAGTCCGGCGCGGCCTATCGCAGTATCTGGAACACGGAAAACGACGAGAGCCCGCTGCTGACCATCACCCGTGCGCAGACCCGCAAGATGGCCGAAGCCCTGGCGGCACGTCACGGCGACAGGGTGGTCGTGGATTTCTGCATGCGCTACGGCAACCCTTCCACCGACAGCGTGCTGCGCCGGATGCAGGCCGAGGGCTGTGAGCGCATCCTGTTCTTTCCGCTCTATCCGCAGTACGCCTCACCGACTACGGCCACGGCCAACGACCAGGCGTTTCGTACGCTGATGAAGCTGAAGTGGCAGCCGGCCATTCGCACCGTGCCGGCCTATTTCGAACACCCTGCCTATCTCGAGGCATTGGCCAACTCGGTGCGCGATGCCTATGCCGACGCCGATACACCGCCGGAGGTGCTGGTGGCCTCCTACCACGGTGTACCCAAGCGCTTTCTCATGGAGGGCGATCCCTACCACTGCCAGTGCCAGAAGACCACGCGGTTGCTGCGCGAACGGTTGGGCTGGGAGGAGAGTGCCGTCCAGACCGCCTTCCAGTCGCAGTTCGGTCCCGAGGAGTGGGTCGGGCCGCCGACCGTGGATCACGTGGCGGAACTGGCGCGCCAAGGCAGGAAGCACATCGCGGTGGTCTCGCCGGCGTTCTCCTCCGACTGCGTGGAGACCCTGGAGGAGATCAACGAGGAGATCCGCGACAGCTTCCTGGCCGCTGGTGGCGAGCGCTTCACCTATGTTCCCTGCCTCAATGACCGCGACGACCATGTCGCTGCGCTGCTGGCGATCGCCGAGAACGAGTTGGCCGGCTGGCTGTAGCCCGCCAGTCCGTTACTCAACCATGACCTCGGTCGGGGTGGGGCACGGGTTTCTCGCCGATCTCCTCGGGGCGTAGCTCGGGTGGGCGTCCGCCGGTTTCGTCGATGTGCTTGAGCTGCATGTGCAGCCCGGTCTTGGCCAGCAGGTGGGCACTCACCGGGGCGGTGATGAACAGGAACAGCGTGATCAGCATCTCCTGAATGTCGGGTTTGCCCTGGGTGACCCAGAAATAGAGCATCGAGGCGATCAGCATGCAGCCGATGCCCAGGGTGGTGGCCTTGGTGGGGCCATGCAGGCGCATGTAGAAATCGCGCAGGTGGGCCATGCCCAGCGAGCCGATGAAGGCGAAGATACCGCCGGCGACGAGGAAGAAGGCGATCACGCCCTCGAGGATCACGTACAGGGTCATGCGGCCTCCTATTCGATGATGTCGCCGCGCAGCAGGTACTTGCATACCGCCACGGTGCTGATGAAACCGAGCATGGCGATCAACAGCGCCGACTCGAAGTAGGTCTTGGTATTGAGCCATAGCCCCATCAACACGATCAGGGCGATGGAGTTGATGTACATGGTGTCCAGCGCCAGGATGCGGTCGGGCATGTCCGGTCCCACCGCGAGACGATAGACGTTGAGCAGCAGGGCAAGGACCACCAGGGTCAGGCTGGTCGTCAGCGCAATGTCTAGCATTCGTAGATCTCCTTCAGCGGCCGCTCGTAACGCTCACGGATATGCGCAATCAGTGCCGCCTCGTCCTTTGCGTTCAGGGCATGGATCAGCAAGGTCTTGCCATCCAGGCGCAGGTTGGCCGACACCGTCCCCGGCGTCAGGCTGATGGTGTTGGCCAGCAGCGTGATGGTGAAGCGCTCCTTCAGCATCAGCGGGTATTCCACGAAGTGCGGATGCAGGCGACGGCGCGGATTGATGATCAGCCAAGCCACCTCGATATTGGCGATCAGGATGTCACCCAGCACACGCAATACGAAACGCAGCAGCAGCCAGGGCTTGGCGATACGCGGCTGGGCATCCCAGAAACGATGGGTCGCCAGCGGAATAACCACGGCCAGGAAGCTGCCCAGCAGTATCTGGCCGAAGGCCAGGCTGCGCACCAGCAGCAGCCAGACCACGAGCAGCAGAATCGAAAACAGTGGCGTCGGCAGCCAGGAGCGAGGCTTGATCATCGGACATCTCCCGCGTTGGGCAGCAGTGCATCGATCATGAGCTGAGGGTTGGCCAACTGGTCGGCGGTGGCGTTGGTGTAGTCGCTGACCGGGCCGGCCAGTAGCACCAGCAGCGGTGAGGCGGCCAGCAGCCAGGCGACACCGAACCACTTGCGCCAGGTCAGTGGCTCTCCGGCAGGCTCGCCCTGGCTGCGCCAGAACAGCGTGGAGCCGGCACGCGACAGCGCTATCAGCGAACACAGCCCCGTGAGCAACAGGATCGGCCACAGCCAGGGTCGTTGGCCACTCTCGGCTGCGGCCAGCAGCAGGGCCTTGCCGATGGCGCCGGAGAGTGGTGGCAGGCCGGCCACCGACACGGCACCGAGGAAGAATAGCACCGCCAGCCAACCGCCCTGCTGCAGCGGGCGTCCCCGCACCAGGCGGGTACCGGCCTTGCCGCGCTGTTGTCCGATCAGTTCGGCCAGCAGGAACAGTCCGCCGGTGATCAGGGTGGTATGGATCAGGTAGTAGAGCAGGGCGGAAACCGCTCGCGGCGAGCCCATGCCGATGCCGGCGAGCAGCGTGCCCACCGAGACCAGTACCAGATAAGCCACCAGCAGGCGCAGGTCGCGTGCGGCCAGCACCCCGATGCCGGCGGCAACCAGGGTCGCCAGCGACAGCCACCAGACCCAGGCCTGCTCCAGGTTGGCCAGCGGTCCCGCGGCGTCGCCGAAAATCAGCGAATAGACGCGCAGGATGGCGTAGATGCCGACCTTGGTCATGATGGCAAACAGCGCCGCCACCGGCGCCGGTGCCGCGGCATAGGTGCGCGGCAGCCAGAAGTAGAGCGGCAGCATGGCAGCCTTTAGCCCGAACACCACCAGCAGCATCAGGCCACCGGCGGTAACCAGCCCGGCCCGCTCGGCGGGCAGCTCGGCGAGACGCGCCGCCATGTCCGCCATGTTCAGGGTGCCGGTAGCGCCATAGAGCACGCCCACGGCGATCAGGAACAGCGCGGAGCCGGCCAGGTTGAGCACCACGTAGTGCACCCCGGCCTGGATGCGTGCCTTGCCGCCGCCGTGCAGCAGCAGGGCATAGGAGGCCAGCAACAGCACCTCGAAGAAGACGAAGAGGTTGAACAGGTCGCCGGTCAGGAAAGCCCCGTTGATCCCCATCAACTGCCACTGGAACAGGCCGTGGAAATTGCTGCCGCGCTCGTCGTCGCCGTCGCAGGCGAAGACCACCGCACCCAGTGCCAGCACGGCAGTGAGCAGTACCATCAGGGCCGATAGGCGATCGAGCACCAGCACGATGCCGAAGGGAGGCTGCCAGTCGCCGAGGGCGTAGTAGGTGACTTCGCCGCCTGCCGCCTGGCTGACCAGGGCGATGCCAACCAGTACCAGCAGAGCGGTGCTGCCGACGCCGATCAAGCGCTTCAGCTCAGTGCCGCCCAGGCGACGGTACAGCAGCAGGATCCCCGCCACCAGGGGCAGCACGATGGGCAGAACGATGAGGTGCGTCATCAGCTGCGTCCCTCGTCGTCATGCGAGCGGCCATCGACGTGGTCGTTGCCGGCCTCGCTGCGTGCACGCATCGCCAGGATCACCACGAAGGCAGTCATGGCGAAGCCGATGACGATGGCGGTAAGCACCAGCGCCTGCGGCAATGGATCGGCGTATTCACCGCCGCCATTGACGATGGTCGCCCCGTCGGTAGTGAGCCCGCCCATGGAGAACAGGAAGAGATTGACGGCGTAGGAGAGCAGGGTCAGGCCGACGACGACCGGGAAGGTACGGCCACGCAGGGTCAGGTAGAGCCCGCAGGCGGTCAACACGCCGGTAGTGATGGCGTAGAGGCTTTCCATCAGATGTTCTCCTTGCTGGGGCGCGTCGTGGTGTCGACGGAGCTCTCGACGGGTTCCTTGGCTGGACGATGGGGTGTGGTGACCTTGCCCAGGTTGGCCAGGATCATCAGGGTGGCGCCCACCACGGCGAGATAGACGCCGAGGTCGAACAGCATGGCCGTGGCCAGCTCGAAGTCGCCTGCCAGCGGCAGGTGGAAATGGCCGAAGGCCGACGTCAGGAAAGGGCGGCCGAACAGCCAGCTGCCGAGGCCGGTCAGCGTGGCGATGCCGACCCCGGCGACGGCCACCGGCTGATACGGGAAGTCGAGCCGCTGCTGCGCCCATTCCACGCCGCGTGCCATGTAGAGCAGGATCAGCGCCACGGCGGTGATCAGGCCGGCGATGAAGCCGCCGCCGGGCAGGTTGTGGCCGCGCAGGAAGATGAAGGCGGATACCAGCAGGGCCAGTGGCAGCAGTGCCATGGAGATGGAGGTGAGGATCGCCGGGTAGCGGTCCGGCGACCATAGCCGCCCCTCGCCGTCACTGTGCGGCATGTACAGACGCAGCCGATTGAGCAGCTTGAAGATGGCCAGGCCCGCCAGTGCCAGCACGGTGATCTCGCCCAGGGTATCGAAGCCGCGGAAGTCCACCAGGATGACATTGACCACGTTGTGGCCGCCGCCGCCGGGCACGCTGTTTTCCAGGAAGAACCCCGAGATCGGCGCATTGTCGCGGGTCAGCACGGCGTAGTTGAGGCTGGCCACCACCAGGCCGAGCGAGCCGGCCAGGACGATGTCGCGCAGGCTGCGGCGATTCGAGGATTCCGGCGGCGTCTTCTGCGGCAGGAAGAACAGCGCCAGCATCAGCAGGATCATGGTGACCACTTCCACCGAGAGCTGGGTCAGGGCCAGGTCGGGGGCCGAAAAGCGGGCGAAGGTCAGCGATACCACCAGCCCCACCACCGACAGCAGCAGCAGCGAAACCAGGCGATAGCGATGCGTGACCGCGGTGCCGATACCGCCGAACAGCAGCAGACCGGCACCCAGCAGCAGGATGCCATCCAGGGGTTGGTTGCCCTTCTCCCCGGTGAGGCCGGTCATCTGCGCGAGCCCCAGCGCGCCGGCGAGCAGGGTGGCGAGCAACAGCCAGGTCATGTAGCGCTGCAGCGAAGCACCGTCGAACCAGGCCAGTCCGGCTTCAGCGGTATTGCCCAGGCGCTGAACGGCCGACTCGAAGACGAACCGGGCGTCGACCGGACGAAAGCTGCGCACGAAGCGCCGCAGATCCGCATGGCGCCAGTAGACGGCCGCACCCGCGACCAGTGCGATCAGGCTCATGATCAGCGGCAGGTTGATGCCGTGCCAGATCGCCAGGTGAAAATCGAGCGGCTCGCCCAGCACTGCCCGGGTGGCCGGGGCGAGCAGTCCTTCGGCCATCACCGGCACGAGCCCTACCGCCACGCAGATCGCCACCAGCAGCTCCACGGGAGCGCGCATCAGGCGTGGTGGCTCATGGGGTGCCTTCGGCAGCGGCTCCTGGGCGGGCTTGAAGAAGACCGCGTGAACCAGGCGCAGGGAGTAGGCGACCGAGAGAATGCCGCCCAGCGTGGCCAGCGCCGGCAGCAGCCAGCTCAGCCCGCCCAGTACCGGCGTGGCCAGGGTCTCGGTGAAGAACATCTCCTTGGAGAGGAAGCCGTTGAGCAGCGGTACGCCGGCCATGGCGGCTGCGGCCAGGGTGGTCAATAGGGCGGTCACCGGCATGGTGCGGCGCAGCCCGCCCAGGCGACCGAGTTCGCGGGTACCGGTCTCGTGGTCGATGATACCCGCGCTCAGGAATAGCGCCGCCTTGAAGGTGGCGTGATTGAGGATATGAAAAAGCGCGGCGAGCACGGCCATGGGACTGCCGATCCCCAGCAGCAGGGTGATCAGACCCAGGTGGCTGACGGTGGAGAAGGCCAGGATCCCCTTGAGGTCGGTCTTGAGCAGCGCGAACCAGGCACCGTACAGCAGCGTGGCGGCACCCACCAGCGAGACCGTCACCGACCACAGTGCGCTGTCGGCAATGGCCGGGTGCAGCCGCGCCATCAGGAAGATGCCCGCCTTGACCATGGTCGCCGAATGCAGATAGGCAGAGACCGGCGTCGGTGCCGCCATGGCGTGCGGTAGCCAGAACTGGAACGGGAACTGGGCCGACTTGGTGAAGGCACCCAGCAGTACCAGCATGAGCATCAGCGGATAGCGTGGGTCGGCGACGATGAGGTCGCCGCTCGCCAGCACCTGGTCCATGGAGTGACTGCCCACCATGTCGCCCAACAGCAGCAGGCCGGCGAGCAGGGCGAGGCCGCCTGCGCCGGTCACGGTCAGGGCCATGCGCGCGCCCTTGCGCGCCTCGCTCTGGTGGGACCAGAAGCCGATCAGCAGGAAGGAGGAGATGCTGGTCAGTTCCCAGTAGAGCCACAGCAGGATCAAGTTGTCCGCCATGACGATGCCGACCATGGAGGCCATGAACAGGATCAGGTAGGCATAGAAGCGGCCGAAAGGCTCCTCGGGCGAGAGGTAGAAGTGCGCATAGAGCAGGATCAGCAGGCCGATGCCGAGGATCAGCAGGTTGAACAGCAGCGACAGGCCGTCCAGCCGAAAGGCCAGCTCCAGGTCCAGGGCGGGCAACCACTCCAGCGAGAAGCGCAGCGCTTCGTCCGCCGCCAGCGCCGGCCACTGGACCAGGACCAGTAGCAGGGCGAGGGCCGGTAGCACGGCAGTGGCCAGCGTGCAGAAGCGTCGGCCTCGGTGCGCGCTGAGCATGGGCACCAGCATGCCCAGCAGCGTTAGCAGGGGTATCCACAACAGTGTCATCGTTCGCTCATCCTGCTCGGGTCCGTGAGGAGAGGGGCATAGTTTGCCTACGGGACGGAAGGACGCAAGCATCAAGCGTTTGTTTCCCGTCCTTGGGCCCGAAGGTTCTTATAATGCCGCCTTCCGCCATGTCAACGCAAAGCGGGTAACCTTTGTGGTTCCTTGCCATTCAATACCTTGTCTCTATAAAGTGGACGGCGACGAACCGGTGGGAGCGATGCCTTGGCGTGGCTCCATCCAATAACTGGGGAGGGGCGCCGTATGCAGCTGGCCGTACTGGGTGGCTTCGTGGTGGCGGGGATGGCGCCGCTGCTGCACCGATGGTTCGGTGATCGAACGCCGCTGGTGATGGCCCTGCTGCCGGCTTCCCTGGCCGCATGGCTACTCGGTCAGTGGCCGACGGTGACGGCGGGCGAAGCGCTGCTGATCGAGTGGGCCTGGGTGCCGGGGCTCGACATCACGCTGAGCTTCTTCATCGATGGTCTGTCCTGGCTGTTCGCCATGTTGATCACGGTGATCGGTAGCCTGGTGCTGGTGTATACCGGCGACTACCTGCGTGGCCATCGCGACCTGCCACGTTTCCTGGTCGTGCTCACCGCCTTCATGATGTCGATGCTCGGCCTGGTGCTGGCCGACAACCTGGTGACCCTGTTCGTGTTCTGGGAACTCACCAGTATCACTTCCTTCCTGCTCATCGGCTTCAATCACGCCGACCTGTCAGCGCGCAAGGCTGCGCAGCAGGGTCTCTACGTTACCGTTGGCGGTGGGCTGGCGCTGCTCGCCGGCTTCGTCATGCTGGCCATGGCCGGGGACAGCTGGTCGCTGGCCGAACTGACGACACGGGGCGAGGCGCTGCGCGACCACGCTCTTTACCTGCCGTTGCTGGTTTGCCTGCTGATCGGCGCCTTTACCAAGTCGGCCCAGTTTCCGTTCCATTTCTGGTTGCCCAATGCCATGGCGGCACCGACGCCGGTCTCGGCCTACCTGCATTCGGCGACCATGGTCAAGGCGGGGATCTATCTGCTGGCTCGGCTGCATCCGGCGCTGGGCGGGACCGAGGCCTGGACACTCAGCCTGTCGCTGGTGGGAGCCATTACCATGGTCACTGGCGCCTTCCTGGCGATCCATTACACCAACATCAAGATGCTATTGGCTTATTCGACGGTCATGGCGCTGGGCACCCTGACGTTGCTGCTGGGGCTCGGCACGCCAGGGGCGCTGGTCGCGTTCGTGGCTTTCCTGCTGGCGCACTCCCTGTACAAGGGGGCACTGTTCCTGGTGGCCGGCATCCTCGACCACGAAACCGGCACCAAGGACGTCACCCATATGGGTGGGCTGCGCCATGTGATGCCCCGCACCGCCGCGGTGGCTGCCGTTGCCGCGCTGTCGCTGGCCGGCATGCCGCCCCTGATGGGTTTCGTCGGCAAGGAGCTGATGCTCGAGTCTGCGTTGGCCGCCGAGCATTATCGCGTGGTGATCGTGTCGCTGGCCTTCGTAGCCGCCTTCCTGACCCTGGCGGTGGCGGCCATCGTTGCCCTGCGGCCCTTCTTCGGTCCCGCTCGGAAAACGCCACGCTCGCCCCATGAGCCTCCGGCGGGCATGCTCGTGGGGCCGGCCCTGCTGGCCGGGCTATCGCTGCTGTTCGGCCTGGTGCCGGGGTGGCTCGACGACCTGGTGGCGGTAACGGTGGGCGGGATCGGTGCCGCCGATCACGATGTACACCTGGCGCTGTGGCACGGCATCAACCTGCCGCTCGTGCTGTCACTGGCGAGCCTGGCACTGGGGCTGGCGGTGTGGCACCGCTGGGATCGCCTGCGGGCGCACCTGGCCCGGATCAGGCCGCTCATGGCGCGCGGGCCCGAAGCCGGCTACGAGGCGCTGATGGCGGGGATGGTGGCTGGCGCCGAGTGGCAAACACGCATGCTGCAGAACGGGCATATTCGCAATTACCTGATCGTGACTCTGCTGACGCTGCTTGGGTTGGTGGGGCATGCCCTGTTCTTCCGCCACGCGCCTAGCCTCGACGTGGACCTTGATCTCTACCTGCACGAGGCCATGGTCGCCGGCCTGATGGTGGCCGGGGCGGTGGCCGCCTGCGTCATGCGCTCGCGCCTGGCGGCCGTCGCTGCGGTGGGCATCATGGGCTTCTCAATCGCCCTGGTCTTCGTCCTGTTCAGCGCGCCGGACCTGGCCATCACCCAACTGCTGGTGGAAACCCTGACGGTTATCCTGCTGGTGCTGGTGCTGTTCCGGCTGCCGCGCTTCGCCACCCTCTCCACGCCCACCGAGCGCATTCGCGACCTGGTGGTGGCAGGCTTGGCCGGGATCCTGGTCACACTGCTGATGCTTGCGGTGCTGGCCGGCGAGCGGTTGTCGCGCATCTCCGACTACCTGGTCGCCAACAGCCAGCCGCTGGGGCACGGCCACAATATCGTCAACGTCATCCTGGTGGACTTCCGCGCCCTGGACACCCTGGGCGAGATGTTCGTGCTGGCGCTGGCGGCCATAGGCGTCCTGGCCATGCTGCGCTTCCACGCCGAGGAGAGCAGTGCCGGGCGCACCCCGACTCGGGAGCGTGACGATGGTTAGATCGGGCACCCTGATACTCAGCGTGGCGGCGCGTCTGTTGCTGCCGCTGCAACTGTTGTTTTCGTTGTTCCTGCTGCTGCGTGGCCATGACGAGCCGGGCGGCGGCTTCATTGCCGGGCTGGTGGCGTCGGGCGCCTTCGCGCTCTATCTCTTCGCCTACGGCGGGCGGGCCATGCACGCCATGCTCAAGGTCTCGCCCCGTGACCTGATCGGCGTCGGGCTGACGCTCGGCGTGCTCTCGACCCTGCCGGCGTGGTGGCAGGGCGAGCCGTTCTTCACCGCCCAGTGGTGGACGGTCCCGGTGATCGACTTCAAGGCATCGACGCCGCTGCTGTTCGATATCGGCGTCTATCTCGTGGTGCTGGGTTCCGTACTGACCGCTATCACCGCCCTGGTGGACACCGACAGGGAAGACGATGCCTGATAACGAGGAGACGCCATGGAACCCCTGCTAGCCGTTGCCATCGGCATTCTGTTTGCCGCGGCCATCTACATGATGCTGCGCCGCTCCATCGTCAAGCTGGTGATCGGCCTGATGCTGCTCTCCAATGCCGCCAACCTGCTGATCTTCGTCTCCGCGGGGTTGACCCGCGGTGCGCCACCGCTGGTGCCGCAAGGCTTGGCCGCCCCGGAGGGCGTCGTGGCCGACCCGCTGCCGCAGGCGCTGGTGCTCACCGCCATCGTGATCGCCTTCGGCGTGCTGTCGTTCGCCGTGGTGCTGGTGCGCCGTGCCTGGGAGATCGTGCGCGCCGACGACCTCGACCGGATGAGGGATACCGATACGTGAATCCACAGATCGCCCTGCCCATCCTGATCCCGCTGCTCGCGGGGGCCGTATCGCTGCTGTTCTGGCGCTCCCGCCTCATGCAGCGGATGATTGCGGTGGCCGGCACCGCGTTGCTGCTGGCGTCCAGTATCTGGCTGCTGATATCGGTCAGCCGGGACGGGATCCTGGTGTTGCAAGTGGGCAACTGGCCGGCTCCCTTCGGCATCAGCCTGGTGGCCGATCTGCTCGGGGCCATCATGGTGGTGCTCACCGGTATCATTGGCTTCGCGGTGGCGCTCTACTCCTTGGCCACCACCGGGCGCGGCCACGAGGCCTACGGCTATTTCCCGCTGATGCACCTGCTGCTGGCCGGAGTGGCTGGCGCCTTCCTCACCGGAGACATCTTCAATCTCTATGTCTGGTTCGAGGTGATGCTGGTGGCCTCTTTCGCACTGCTGATCCTCGGTAGCGAGAAGGCCCAGATGGAGGGGGCAATCAAGTACGTCACTCTCAACCTGCTGTCGTCGGTGATTTTCCTGGTAGCGGTGGGGCTGCTCTACGGCATGGTCGGCACGCTCAACATGGCCGATATCGCGCGCCGGCTGGCGAGCCTGGAAGACAATGGCATGGCCGATGTGCTGGCGATGATGTTCATGGTCGCCTTCGGCATCAAGGCAGCGGCCTTTCCGCTGTTCTTCTGGCTGCCGGCTTCCTATCACACTCCACCGGTGGCGGTGTCGGCGCTGTTCGCCGGGTTGCTGACCAAGGTCGGCGTCTACGCGCTGTATCGGGTATTCACGCTGATCTTTCATCACAGCCCCGGCTACACCCATGAGATCCTGCTGTGGGGCGCGGGGCTCACCATGCTTTCGGGGGTGCTGGGAGCGGCGGCCCAGTTCGAGTTCCGTCGTATCCTGTCGTTTCATATCGTCAGCCAGATCGGCTACATGATCCTGGGCCTGGCGCTGTTCACGCCGCTGGCCATCGTCGGCGGCGTCTTCTACATCGTGCATCACATCCTGGTGAAGACGAATCTCTTCCTTGTCAGCGGTATCGTCCATCGCCTCCAGGGCAGCTATCATCTCAAGCGTCTGGGCGGGCTCTACCGCAGCCACCCGTGGCTGGCCGTGCTGTTCCTGGTGCCGGCGCTGTCGCTGGCAGGCATGCCGCCCTTGTCGGGGTTCTTCGCCAAGTTCATCGTGATCCGGGCCGGCATCGAGGCGGAAGCCTACGGAGTGACGGCGATCGCCCTGCTGGTGGGGCTGCTCACGCTCTACTCGATGGTCAAGATCTGGTCGGAAGTGTTCTGGAAGACGGCGCCCGGCGGAGACGAGGCCGATGCCTGTCCGGCGGTGGGCCAGCGTGAATTGTGGCTGATGTCGCTGCCGGCGGTGGGCCTGGCGTTGTGCACGCTGTTCATCGGGCTGAATGCCGGGCCCCTGTATGCCTTGGCCGAGGCCTCGGCGGGTGAACTACTTGCTCCCGAGCGCTATATCGAGGCGGTACTCGGCCCGCTCGGGGAGGGTCTGCCATGATCGGGGCGGCCTGGAACCTCATGCTGGGCGGCGCCTGGGTCGTGCTGACCGGTGACTTCAGCGGCCGCAACCTGCTCGCCGGCCTGACCTTCGGCTACCTGGTACTGGCGCTGATCCAGCCACAGGTGCCGGCGCTTGCCGGCTATGCCCAGCGCTTGCCGCGGCTGATTCGCTTCGTGGGTTTCTTCTTCAAGGAGCTGCTGCTGGCCAACCTCAAGGTCGCCTTCGACGTCGTCACGCCGCCCTGGTACATGAAACCCGGTGTGATCGCCATGCCGCTCAAGGCACGCAGCGAGTTCGAGATCGCTCTGGTAGCCAATCTGATTTCGCTGACGCCTGGCACCCTGAGCCTGGACGTTTCCGATGACCGCCGGGTGCTCTACATCCATGCCATGTTCCTCGATGACGAGGCCGAACTGCGCCGCAACCTGGCGGAGCTGGAACGTCGCGCGCTGGAACTGTTCCACTAGCTGAGGAGGCGATCCATGTCGACGATGATCCTGTTGAGCCTGGTGCTGATGACCCTGGCACTGTGCCTGGCCTTCGTGCGCCTGTATCTCGGCCCCAGCCTGCCGGATCGAGTGGTGGCGCTGGAACTCTTCTCCTCCATCATCGTCGGCATCATCGGGGTGGTGGCCATCGCCACCGACGTTCCCAGTCTGCTGGACGTGGCCATCGTCATGGCGCTGATGGCGTTCATGGCGGCCATCGGTTTCGCCCGGTTCCTGGAGCGGGGAGGGCCGCGCGATGATTGAGATGCTCAAGGTCGGCCTGATCCTGGTCGGCGCGCTCTTCATGTTTATTGCCGCGCTCGGTCTGGTGCGCCTGCCCGACCTGCTGACGCGCATGCATGCCACTACCAAGGCGGCTACCCTCGGGGCCTCGCTGATCATGCTGGCAGTGGCACTGCACTTCAGCGAAGTGGCGGTGGTCGCGCGGGCGCTGGGGGTGATTCTCTTCATCATGATGACGGCGCCGGTAGCGGCCCACGTGATCGGCCGTGCCGGCTACTTCGTCGGCTCAAAGCTGTGGCACGGAACGGTCAAGGACGAGCTGCGCCCCAACTACGATCCGCTCACCCATGAGCTCAAGAGTGGCATGGAGACGGACGCCAACGCCGTGCATCAGCCCCGCGACGGCGACCCCGAGTGACGGTGGCAAGGGTTACCCGCGTCTGTTTACACGATGCGACGATTCCTTGTCCTGCGGGGCTGGCCTGACGGGCGCTTCTGGGCGATGATCGATGGCCATCGAGGTAAAGGAATACTGCCGTCATGACCCGTTCACTCTTTCTCGCCGCTTTCCTCTTTCTGCTACTGGCCGGCTGCCAGTCCGGCCCTGTCCAGAACGTCGTGGCCGATGATCGCCAGCCCGAAGCCGCGGCCTCGAGCGAACCTGCGGCTCCCGAGCTGGCTCCCAGCGAGGCCGAGCGAGCTCCTCAGGACTTCCAGGCCTGGCTGCGCGATTTTCGTCGTCAGGCCCGAGGCGAGGGAGTCAGTGAGGCGACCCTGGCGCGTGCGCTGGATAACATCCGCTATCGGCCACGCGTGATCGAACTCGACCGCTCCCAGCCGGAATTCGTGCGTCCCATCTGGCAATATCTGGACAGCGCTGTCTCCCAGGCTCGGGTCAGCGAAGGGCGAGCCAGGCTCGACGAGCACCGGGACACGGCCCGCCGCATGGAGCAGCGCTACGGGGTGCCGGCCGAGGTCGTCGTGGCGATCTGGGGCATCGAGAGCAATTACGGCGGTAATTTCGGCGACTTCTCCACTATCGAGGCGCTGGCGACCCTGGCCTTCGACGGGCGGCGGCGCGACTTCGCCCGCGGCGAGTTGCTTGCTGCCCTGCGTATCCTCGAGTCGGGCGACATCACGCCGGAACGCATGATCGGCTCCTGGGCCGGCGCCATGGGCCATACCCAGTTCATTCCCTCCAGCTTCGAGTCCTATGCCGTGGATGGCGACGACGACGGGCGTCGCGACATCTGGGGCAGCATTCCCGACGTCATGGCCTCCACCGCCAACTACCTGGCGCGGGCCGGCTGGCAGTCCGGTCAGCCCTGGGCGGTGGAAGTGCGCCTGCCGCAGGGCTTCGACTATGCCCAGACCGAACTGACCACGCGCCGCTCGAGCCGCGAGTGGGCACAGCAGGGTGTCAGCCGCATCGACGGGGGCAACCTGCCCGGCTTCGAGCAGGCCTCGGTGATCGCTCCGGCCGGCGCCCAGGGGCCGGCCTTCCTGGTGGGACCCAACTATCGCGCCATCCTGCGCTACAACAATGCCACCAGCTATGCGCTAGCGGTGGGGAGCCTGTCCGACAGGATCGCCGGGCGCGAGGGGGTTCGGACCGAGTGGCCGCGCGACGTGCAACCGCTGTCGCGCAGTCAGGTGCAAGAGATGCAGCAGGCACTGAACGCTCGCGGCTTCGATGTCGGCACCCCGGATGGCGTCATGGGGCCGAACACCCGCGCTGGGCTGCGTGAATTCCAGCGCAGCATTGGCGAGACCCCGGACGGTTTCGCCACCGTGAGCCTGCTGCAACGGCTTCAGCGCCGCTGACACCACGACCGGGCCCGCGTGGGGTCCGGCGAAGAGCCGCGGTGGGTAATCAGTTATCGCGATCGCCGGACCACACCTCGAGCGTCTCGCTGATTCGCCGGCTGGTCCGCTCGGCACCCTCCTGGGTACGTTCCCAGGCGCTTTCGGCTCCTTCGCCGATGCGATCCAGTCCCTGTCGGGTTCGCTCCCAGGCGCTGTCGGCGCCCTCACCGGCGCTGTCCCAGGCCTCGCGAGTGCGTTGTCGGGCCGTATCCCACCACTCCCGATCGTAACGGGGCATGGTCTCGAGGGTTTCCTGGTCGGCTTCGACGATGATGTCATGGCGGGTCTCGCCATCTTCTTCATGGTTGACTAGCCGGTAATGGGTGTCGGTGATCACCAGGGTGTCGCCATTCTGGCCCACGGCGTCGTTGGAGCGGACCACGATGGCGTGCACTTTCTTGTCATCCCCCATCAGCATGTCGACGACCTCGCTGGGGTCGCTGTCCGGGGCGCTCTCGAAATGAACGTCGGCATCCAGGATGGCGCGGCTGGAGTAGAGGCCCTGGGGGTCGAACTGGGCCTGTGCGCCGATGGTGAGGCCCGACATGAGCAGGCCGGCCGAGGTGGCCAGGATCATCCTTGCGATGCGTGGCGGTGTCATCGTATTGCCCTCCTTATCCTTGGTGACACGGATAGTGTAGTAAACGTAACGCCTGTTCAGGTATGGAACCGGCGTGCCGGAATTGGGTCCATGAAAGGTTGACGAAGAGCGGAGGTGAGTCCATGCCCAGGAAGTGGTCGGCTATTTGCCGTCAGATTTGTCGTTTCCCCCGGTACTGGATGGCCATGATGGGAGCGCTGCTCCTGGCTGTCCCAATGACGGTTATTGCCGAAGAGGAGCAGGCGCTGTTTGGCTGGGTCGAGAAAAGCACCCTCGAGCCTTGGGGCGTCGAGGTGAAGGCGAAGCTGGACAGCGGAGCGCTGACCTCCTCGCTCGATGCTCGTGACATCGAACGCTTCGACAAGGAGGGCGAGGAGTGGGTGCGCTTTCGCCTCAAGCTGGAAGACGAAGCGAATGGCGAGACCTTTAGCGAATGGCTGGAGTTGCCGCTCTACCGCAGCCTCAAGCTTCGTGGTGCGGGCGGCGTCGATCGTCGACCCGTGGTGCTGATGAAGATCTGCATGGGCGACACCGTCTACGAGGAGCAGTTCAGCTTGCGCGATCGCGGTGACATGAACTATCCACTGCTGCTCGGGCGTCGCACCATCGGTCATCTGGGGCTACTGGACGTACGCGAAACCTTCCTTACCGAGCCGGACTGTGGCGATGAGGCTCCCCTGGTGGAGTACGATCCTGAAGAGGACGATGCCACCGACCATGTCGTCATGGCAGATTGACGAGCTCGACCGCTAGAAGAGGCGGGCCAGCAGGGCGACTACCGCCGTTTCCACCCGCAGGATACGCGGGCCCAGATGGATGCCTTCGCAGCCGGCCTCGAGCAGGCGCTCCACTTCATGGGGAATGAAGCCACCCTCCGGCCCGATGAACAGCGCGGTGGGCTCGGTGAGCCCCGTTGGGCAGGCCTGGGCCATGCCGGGGTGGGCGACGAGCCCGCGCCGGCCTTCGAGCAGGGCCGGCAGGCGCTCCTCGACGAAGGGGCGAAAACCCTTGGCCAGGCTCACCTCGGGCAGTTGTGTGTCTCGCGCCTGCTCGAGCCCCAGCACCAGGTGATCGTGGATCTTCGCCGGGTCGAGCTCGGGGGATTGCCAGTAGCTCTTCTCCACCCGGCGAGTGTGCAGTAGGGTGATGTGCTTCACGCCCAGCGCGCTGACATGCTCGAGGCTCCTGGCCAGCATGCGCGGGCGCGGCAGGGCGAGCACCAGATGTACCGGCAGCGCCGGCGGCGGTGGCGTATCGAGCCCGTCGAGGGTGAAGCGCGCCTCGTCGTCGCTGAGCAGCGTGAGTTCGCCACGCCCGATGCCACCACCCGCCACGCCCAGGGTCAGGCTGTCGCCCACTTGGGCGCGGTGAACCTCCTTCAAATGACGCAGACGACGTGGGTCGCGCAGGCACGCCAGGCGGTCGTGCCGGATCTCCTCGGGGGTGAGCAGGATAAGGTTCATCGGGCCTCGTTGGTCGCTTCGATTTGCAAGGGCGGTGGCGCGGTGCACAATAGCACCCAAGGGCAGTCTGCCTTTACAACAAGGAGTGCCACCGTGCGCGTGATTCGCAAGTATGCCAACCGTAGGCTCTATGATACCCAACAGAGCCGCTATGTGACGCTCGAGGATCTGCGTCGCCTGATTCTCGACGAGGAGCCGTTCCGGGTCGAGGATGCCAAGAGCGGGGAAGACCTGACCCGCACCATCCTGCTGTCGATCATCATCGAGCAGGAGCAGGCCGATGGCGAGGCCGAGGTGTTCTCCAACGACTTGCTGGCACAGTTCATCCGCGTCTACGACATGGCCCAGCCGCTACCGCTGGCCCGCTACCTCGAACAGGGCACCCAGTTGATGCTCGAACAGCAGAAGCGCATGCAGGACCAGTGGCAGCAGGCCATGCGCCACTCGCCCATGGAGCTGATGCGTGAGATGGCCGAGGAGAACATGCGTTTCTGGCAGCAGGCGATCGGCCAGGGGCAACCCGGAAAACCGGAGCCGAAGGAAGGCAAGGACGAAAACGACGACAAGTGAGCAGGCCGGCATATGCCACTGGCGCTGAACCAGGCAGGCATTCCCATTCCGGGCGGGGCGTGACGGGCAGCTTTCTGCCATAATGCCGCGACGTCTTCCCAGCCGAACATCAGGCCCACCGTCAATCGGGCCTGCGCAGCAAGAGATAGGAAAATCAAGCGGATGAAGGTTCTGATCATCGGCGGCGGTGGCCGCGAACACGCCCTGGCCTGGAAAGTTGGCCAGTCGCCTCGTGTCGAGCGAGTTTTCGTGGCGCCCGGCAACGCCGGCACGGCCCATGAGCCGGGCCTGACCAACATTGCCATCGAGGCGACCGAGTTGGAACGTCTGGTGGATTTCGCCCATGAGGAAGGCGTGGCGCTGACCATCGTCGGCCCCGAGGCGCCGCTGGTCGAGGGGGTGGTCGATCGCTTCCGCGAAGCCGGGCTGGCCATCTTCGGCCCCACCCAGGGTGCTGCTCAGCTAGAGGGCTCGAAGTCCTTCACCAAGGATTTCCTCGCCCGCCACGCCATTCCCACGGCCGCCTACCGCACCTTCACCGAGGTCGAGCCGGCGCTGGCCTATCTCACCGAGCAGGGTGCGCCGATCGTGATCAAGGCCGATGGCCTGGCAGCGGGCAAGGGCGTGATCGTGGCCATGACCCTGGCCGAGGCCGAGGCGGCGGTGCGTGACATGCTCGAGGCCAACGCCTTCGGCGACGCCGGGGCTCGCGTGGTGATCGAGGAGTTTCTCGAGGGTGAGGAGGCGAGCTTCATCGTCATGGTCGACGGCACCACGGTGCTGCCGATGGCCACCAGCCAGGACCACAAGCGTGCCCTCGACGGCGATGCCGGTCCCAATACCGGCGGCATGGGGGCCTACTCGCCGGCCCCGGTGGTGACCGAGAGCGTGCACGAACGCATCATGGAGCGCGTCATCATGCCCACGGTGCACGGCATGGCGGCCGAGGGACATGCCTATACCGGCTTCCTCTACGCCGGCCTGATGATCGACGCCGAGGGCAATCCCAAGGTCATCGAGTACAACTGCCGCTTCGGCGATCCCGAAACCCAGCCAATCATGCTGCGTCTCCAATCGGACCTGGCCGAGCTGTGCCTGGCGGGAGCACGCGGCGAACTGGCTGGTCATACTTGTGAGTGGGATCCGCGTGCCGCCGTGGGTGTGGTACTGGCGGCGGGGGGCTATCCTGGCAGCTACCGCAAGGGCGACGCGATCGAGGGTCTCGAGGCTGCCGCTGCCACCGGCTGCAAGGTGTTTCATGCCGGCACCGCCGAAGACGACCAGGGCCGGACGGTAACCAGCGGAGGCCGGGTGCTGTGCGTCACCGCGCTGGGACAGGGGGTGTCCCTGGCACGGGACCTGGCTTACCGGGGCGTGGCGGCGATCCACTGGGACGATGTGCAGTTCCGCAGCGACATCGCCTATCGCGCCATTGCCCGCGAGCGGCAAGCCGTCTGAGTTACGGCAACCTCCGCATCGACCAAATAACAAGATTCAGGGAGTGGGCATGGAGCGCATCAAGCTGGAATTTCCCGAGTCCGCCATCGTGCATCGCCAGCCGCTGTCGGTGCGCATCACCGACATGAACTACGGCCGACACCTGGGGCATGACACCCTGGTGTCGCTGCTCCACGAGGCGCGTATCCAGGCGTTCGGTGCGCTTGGGCTGACCGAGTGGGACATGGGCGGGTACCCCAGTGTGGTGGCCGACCTCGCCGTCCAGTACCAATCCGAGGCGCGCTGGCCGGATGCGCTGGTGGTGGAAACCGCGATCCCGTCGCCTGCGGGCAAGGCGATCGTCGTCTATCATCGGGTACGCCATGCCGAAGGCGGGCGGCCGGTGGCCACCGCTCGCCTCAACGTGGTGCTGGTGGACCCGACCCAAGGGCGCAGCGTCGCCATTCCCGATGCCGTTAGCCAGGCTATCTGCGGAGCGGAGAGCGCCTGATGTCGCGTGAATATCCGATCATCGCCGTGACCGGCTCCTCAGGTGCCGGTACCACCACGGTGAAGCGTACCTTCGAGCGCATGTTCTCCCGCGAGGACGTGCATGCCGCCTTCGTCGATGGCGATGCCTTCCATCGTTACACACGTGAGGAGCTGGCCCGCATCTTCCGCGAGGAGCCCGAGCGCAAGGATCAGCTTTCCCACTTCGCCGTGGAGGCCAATCTGCTCGATCGCCTCGAGGCGCTGTTCCACGAGTACGGCGAGCACGGCACCGGTACCTTCCGGCACTACATTCACGCGGAAGACAAGCAGATGATCGAGGCCGGCCATCAGGTGGGTACCTTCACCGAATGGCAGCCGCTGCCCTGTGGCACCGACCTGCTGTTCTACGAGGGGCTGCATGGGGGGCTGGTGACGACGGAACACGACATCGCCCGCCACGTGGACCTGCTGGTAGGCGTGGCGCCGACCATGAACCTCGAGTGGATCCAGAAGATCGACCGCGACATCAAGATGCGCGGCTACTCCCAGGAAGCGGTGATCGACACCATCCTGGGACGCATGGACGACTACGTGCGCTACATCCAGCCGCAGTTCTCGCGTACCCACATCAATTTCCAGCGCGTACCGACGGTCGACACCTCCAACCCCTTCGAGGTGCAGGACATTCCCAACGACGCCGAGTCGTTCGTGGTGATTCGCTTCCGCGACCCCTCGACGGTGGACTTCCCCTGGCTGCTGGCCATGATCCAGGACTCCTTCATGAGCCGGCCGCACACCCTGGTGGTGCCGGGCGCACGCATGTCGCTGGCGATCGAATTGATCCTGGCGCCGCTGGTACGCCATCTGCTGGCCCAGCGTCGCTTCCGGTAGCCGAGAGGAGCTCGAGCCGATGCAAGACTGCCTGTTCTGCAAGATCGTCAAGCGAGAAATTCCGGCCGATATCGTCTATGAGGACGATGAGGTGCTGGCCTTCAACGACATCAATCCCCAGGCCCCGACCCACATCCTGATCATTCCCAAGCGGCACATCGCCACGCTCAACGACATCGCCGAGGGTGACCTGGCGCTGGTCGGTCGCTTGCCCCACGTTGCGGCTCGGCTAGCCGAGGAGCGCGGCTTCGCCGACGCCGGCTATCGCGTGGTGATGAACTGCAATGACCAGGGCGGGCAGACGGTCTATCATATTCATATGCACCTGATGGGCGGTCGCCGCTTTACTTGGCCGGCTGGCTAGCCGGCGCTATGCGGAGCAAGCCGCGCGCGTCGAGGCGTGCGACGCATCAGGTGCACCTGATTCATGGCGCCACCCCTACGGGTGGCGCTGCCGTGCTTGCCGGCAGCCTTTCGTTGATGCATGTCAAAGACGAGCTTGTCGTGCCGCTCTTGGCTGAGGCTGCATACAGGAAGGCTTCGTAAAGGAAGAGCGAGATGAACCGCAACTACTCCCATGCCGATAACCTGATCCATCAGTTCGATACCGTGCTGCGTACCCTGGTGCCTCGAGCGGCCGTCGCTTCGCGCCCGACACCGGCCACGGCGGACATCCAGGACGAGGACATGACCGCCGACGAGCGGCGCCATGCCGCGGGGCTGATGCGGGTCAACCATACCGGCGAGGTATGTGCCCAGGCGCTCTATCAGGGGCAGGGCTGCACCGCCAAGCTGCCGGAAGTGCGTAGTCAGATGGAGCACTCCGCCCAGGAAGAGATCGACCACCTGGCCTGGTGTGACGACCGCCTGCAGGAGCTCGACAGCCACACCAGTGTGCTCAACCCGTTGTTCTACGCAGCCTCCTTTGGTCTGGGGGCGGTGGCCGGCGCCATCGGTGATCGGATCAGCCTGGGCTTCGTCGCCGCCACCGAAGAGCAGGTGGGCAAGCATCTGGAAGAGCACATGGTCAAGCTGCCGGCGGGCGACCACCGCTCCCGCGCCGTGCTGCGCCAGATGGCCATCGACGAAGCGCACCATGCGCATCTCGCGCTGGAGGCCGGTGGAGCGCGCTTCCCGGCGCCGGTCAAGTTCGGCATGTCGCTGATGTCCAAGATCATGACCAAGAGCGTCTATCGGCTCTGAGCGCGACGGCATGTCTGACGAGATCCATCGGCGCTGCGTCGAAACCGCCCGTGAGCTGAGCCCGCTGCTCGTCGATGCCATCGAGCGGGGCGGGCCGGTCATGCTCGAGGTCGACGACAGCCGGCCGCTGGCCGAGCGCCTGTGCCGTTCGATAGCGGGGCAACAACTCTCGGTGAAGGCGGCGCGTTCGATCTGGGCGCGGGTCGTCGACGCCGCTGGCGATGCCCCGCTGATGGAATTCTTCACCGAGCCGAACCAGGATGCGCTGCGCGGCTGTGGCCTCTCGGGGGCCAAGGCGAGGGCACTGTGCCTGATCGCCGCAGAGGCCCGCGCCGGCCGGCTAGAGGCCGACGAACTGCGAATGCTCGACCATGCCGAGCGTTCGCGGCACCTGACCGCGCTATGGGGCGTGGGGCAGTGGACGGCGGACATGATCTCGATCTTCTATTTCGGCGATCCCGACGTCTGGCCGGAGGGCGACGTGGCCGCACGCAAGACGCTCGAGCGCCTCACCAGCCCTCGGCGCAAGACGCTGCGCACCGCGGCACGCTTCGCTCCCTACCGCTCGCACCTGGCGCTCTATCTCTGGCGCCACGTGGACGCGCCTCCTGTCTAGACACCCTGTCGGGACGCCGGCTACCCAGACGCAAAAAGGCCCGCTGAGCGGGCCTCTTTCCAGGCGATGGATCTACCGGATCAATCATCGACAATGCTGTAGGAGTGGGTGACCTCGACGCCGCCCTTAGCCAGCATGATCGAGGCGCTGCAGTACTTCTCGGCGGAGAGCTCGACGGCGCGCTTGACCTGGTTCTCCTTGAGGTTGTGCCCGCTGACAGTGAAGTGAACGTGAATCCGGGTGAACACGGACGGCACCGCGTCGGCGCGCTCGGCCTCGATGCTCGCCACGCAGTCGGTCACGCCGGCGCGGGATTTCTCGAGGATCTCCAGCACGTCGAAGGACGTGCAGGCGCCCATGCCCATCAGCAGCATTTCCATCGGGCGCGGTCCGGTATTGCGACCGCCATGGTCGGGCGGGCCGTCGATCACCACGCTATGGCCGCTACCCGATTCGGCGACGAATTGGCGACCATCGGTCCACTTGACGCTGGCTTTCATGAGCAGGGTTTCCTTATCGAAGCGTTCATGCGGGCAGCTTACCACTGTGCGGCGCGTGACTCAGCCTTGGCGCAATGCCCGGTCCAGTTCGGCCAGGCGCTCGGGCGTGCCCACGTCGACCCAGCGGCCGCGGTGATGGGTACCCCCGACGCGTCCGGCGTTCATCGCCTCGCGCAGCAGCGGGGCCAGGGAAAACTCGCCCGGTGACTGGGCCGCGACCAGGGCCGGGTCGATCAGGCTGAGGCCGGCAAAGGTCAGGCGCGGCTCGCCCTGGGCGTGTACCCGACCGGCGGCATCGAGACGGAAGTCTCCCGTGGGATGATGCGCGGGGTTGTCGACCAGCACCAGGTGAGCCAGGTCGTCGTCCCCGAGCGCTGACAGAGTCGCCGGATCGAAATCGCTCCAGACGTCGCCGTTCACCAGCAGGAAGGGCGCCTCGCCCAGCAGCGGCAGTGCCTGGCGGATGCCGCCGCCGGTTTCCAGCGGGTGGGTTTCCCGGCTCCAGGCGATACTGACACCAAGCTCACTGCCATCGCCCAGTGCCGCGACGATCTGCTCGGCGCGGTAGCTGACGTTGATCACCACGTCGTGAATGCCGGCCTCTGCCAGCCGCTCCAGGTGGTGCACGATCAAGGGCTTGCCCGCCACCGGCAGCAGCGGCTTGGGGCAGTGGTCGGTCAATGGCCGCATGCGCTTGCCCAGGCCGGCGGCCAGTATCATGGCCCTCATGTCGCCTCCCGCAGGCCCTCTTCGGCCAGGCGTCTCTCGAGCGCAGGACGGAAGGTATCGTTGAGCCAATTCTGGAAGCCGGCATGCTCGGGCAGTGCGACGAGGCTCGCCTCGACATGGTCGAGAAAGTGCGGCAGGCGCTCGAGATAGCCGGTGCGGCCGTCGCGGAGGGTCAGGCGGCAGAAGATGCCGAGCACCTTGAGTCCGCGCTGGGCGGCCATGGCCTGGACCTGTGAGTGAAAGGCCTCGCTGCCGGTGGCCCCGGACAACCGGCCATCGGCGATGGCCTGCTGACGAAAGGCCTCGACCCAGGCGGCGAAGCGCTGTGCCGGGAAGCGGCAGTAGCGTCCACGCAGCAGCGAGATCAGGTCGTAGCTGATGGGGCCGGCCACGGCGTCCTGGAAATCGATCAGGTGGAGCCGCTCGTCGTGCACCATCAGGTTCATGGCATCAAAGTCGCGATGCACCGCGACCACTGGCTGGGCCAGGGCGGAATCGATAAGCGCCTGGCGCAGTTCGACCCAGCCGGGCGGCAAGGAAAGGCCGAGCCAGCGCTCGAGGCACCATTCGGGGAACAGGTCCAGCTCGCGGCCGAGCAGGGCCGCATCGTAGGCGGGCAGGGCATCCGGCGCGGCGCGGTTCTGCAGCGCGTGGATCAGCTCGATGGCCCGCTCGTGCCAGGCCAGGGTGTCGGCGTGATCGTTGCCGGCGAAGCGATTCTGCAGCGGCGTGTCGCCCAGGTCGTCGAGTTCGAGGAAACCCGCATCGAGGTCCACCGCGTGCAGTGCCGGCACCGGCAGGCCGCCTGCCCGCCAGCGCCGGGCAATATCGACGAACGGACGGCTGTCCTCCTGGGCGGGCGGGGCATCCATCAACATGCGCGAACGGCCGTCGGGCAGGCGCAGGCGAAAGTAGCGGCGAAAACTGGCATCGCCCGCGGCCAGGCGCAGATCGAGCGCTGCTTCAGGCAGGCCATGCTGCGTCGCCGCCCAGTGGCGCAGGGCGTCGAATCGCGTCGAGGTGTCGGCCGAGGTCATGCTGGCTCCTTGTTGTCCCGGACGCTGCCGGTTGACGCTCGTGGGGCACCGCCGCATGCTGAGCGGTCAGTCGCATACGACAGGCTGGGTGCGGTCTGTATAATACCGATTCTCTTCGCCAAGGACATCGAGGGACCATGGGCAAGCGACATGCGGGAGCGGCATTGGCCGGCCTGATCACATCCGGCCTGATGTTTGGTGCGCCACAGACGATGGCGCTCGAGCCGTTGCCGGCATGGCAGCTCGACTGGCGCCCCTGGGGCGAAGACCGCCCTGCCGAGGCATTGTGCCGAGGCGTCTACGTGATGCCGGCTTATCGACTGCCCGCCACCGACGAGCCCGATCAGGTTCGTTCCGAATCGGACAGCGCCTACTATGGCGAGGATGGCGAGACCATTCTCGGCGGCGAGGTGATCCTGCGGCGTGGCGACAGCCAGCTCGAATCGCCGCGGGTGAGCGTGCCGCCCGAGCGGGATTGGGCCTACGCCGAGGGGCCACTCGCGCTGCGCGATCTCAACCTGCTGGTGCGTGGCGAGGCAGCCGAGGTGGCGCTCAACAGCGATGCGGCCCGTATCGATTCGGCCCACTTCGTGGTGCACGACCAGCACCTGCGCGGCGACGCGCTGCAGTTGGCGCGGCTGGAGGATGGTCGCTACCGGCTGACCTCGTCGAATTTCACCACCTGCGATCCCGGCAGTTCCCTGTGGCGGCTGGCGACGAGCGACCTAGTACTCGACCGCGAGAGTGGCTTCGGCACGGCGCGTCACGCACGCCTGGAGGTCGGACAGGTGCCGGTGTTCTACTGGCCCTGGGTGCGCTTCCCCATCGACGATCGTCGTCATACCGGCTTCCTGTGGCCAAAGCTGGGGCTCTCCAGCGACAGCCTCGATTACGCCCAGCCGTTCTACTGGAACATCGCGCCCAACCACGATGCCACCATCACGCCGCGCTGGATCAGTGACCGTGGCCTGCTGCTCGCCGGCGAATATCGCTACCTGTTTCCCACCGATGCCGGGCAGATCGAAGGCGCTTACCTCTCCAGTGACGGTGGCGGCTCCGGTGACGAGGCGGGACGCTCTCAACGCTACGAGGGCGAGGATCGCTGGTACGTCGACTACATGCACAGCGGGCGCTTCGATTCGCGCACCCGTTACGACCTGCGCTACGGGGCGGCCAGCGACGGACGTTACTTCGACGACTTCGGCAGCGTCTTTGGCGATGATCCCAACAACATGCAGCGTCTGGCCCGACTCAACTATCGCGGTGACGTCTGGAACCTCGATGCGCGCGCCCAAGGCTTCCAGCGGCTGGACGATCCGCTGCGCGACCGGAAGAAACCCTTCTACCGCCTGCCCAGCCTGACCGCCAGTGCGCGTTGGACCCAGCCCGGGGGGCTGTATCAGCAGTGGCGCTCCAACGTCACCTATTTCTGGCGTGACGTGGATCGTAACCGTGTTCCTCTGCGCGAAGCGGCCGTCGGCACTCGGTTGCATCTCTCGCCTGCCACCGGCTGGCGCTTCGATGAAACCTGGGGGCACCTCGAGCCACGCGTGGAGTGGCTCTATACCGCCTATGACTTGGACTATGGCGAGCGCCAGACCGAACGCGACACCGCCCTGCAGCGTGCGGTCCCGGTCACTTCGGTGGATGGTGGGCTGATTTTCGAGCGGGAATTGGACCTCGGGGGACGCGCCTATCGCCAGACCTTGGAGCCGCGGCTCAACTACGCCTACGTTCCCGCTCGCGACCAGAGCGAATTCCCCGATTTCGATAGTGACGAGCGGGCCTTCTCCTGGAACCAGCTGTGGTCGCCGTATCGCTTCTCCGGCTCCGATCGCATCGGCGACCTCAACCGTCTCTCCTACGGGGTCAGCAGTCGCTTCCTCGAGGACGCCGCTGGTCGCGAGCGTTTCATGCTCGGCGTGGGGCAGGCGGTCTACTTCGACGACCGCAGCATCGACATGGCGGGCGACCCTGACACACTGCCTTCGCCAGCTGCCGATGACGGAGAGCGTCTTTACCAGGCGACACGGGAGCGATCGCCGGTGGTCACGCGGCTTGACTGGCGCATCAACGAGCGCTGGCGTACACGCTATGAGTGGCTCTATGACGACCAACGCAGCCGGACCGAGAGAAATAGCGTAGGTGTTTCCTACCGCGATCCTCGGGGTCACGTGTTGAACCTTGCCTATCGTTGGCAACTCGAAGGATTCGACCCTTCGGGAGAAGACGAAGACCGCCTGGGGTACGATCGCGAGGAGTACGAGCTTTCCTTCGCCTACAAGGCCAATCCGAGAATCGACTTGATCGGTCGCTTCCTGTACGACCACACCAACAGCCGTAGCCTGGATCAGGTGGCCGGCGTGCAGTGGAACGACTGCTGCTATGGCGTGCAACTGGTGTGGCGTGAGTGGGTTGAGGACAACGACACTGCGAATACCATTGAGGACGATACCACCGAGCGCGGCATTTTCCTGCGCTTCGTCTTCAAGGGGCTTGGCGGAGTCGGCGGCGATGCCGGCGACTATTTCGAGCGCGCCGTTCCGGGCTATCGCTCCACGGCTTTCTGAAGGGACCGGGACGCCACACAAGTGAGACATCATGAGAGGAAAGAGAGACATGCGGATACCGCCAATCGCCACCCTGGGCGCCCTGGGGCTGGTTCTGTGCCTTGGCGCCGTGCCGCTTACGGCCATGGCCCAGAGCCAGGACTACCAGCCGGTACAGCGCCAGTCCCTGGATCGTATCGTGGCCGTGGTGAACCAGCAGGCCATCATGCAGAGCCAACTCGAGGAGCGCATGGCGCAGGCCCGTAGCCAGCTTGCCGCGCAGGGGCAAGGGGTGCCGCCCGAAGGCATGCTACGTGAGCACGTACTCGAACAGATCATCCTCGAGGAGATCCAGATGCAAATGGCGGCGGATGCCGGCCTCAGCATCGACGATACTGCGCTCAACCGCCAGATCCGCGAGATCGCCGAAAGCAACGGCATGACGCTCGACCAGTTTGCCGATGCGCTGGAAGCCGACGGCCTGAGCATGTCGGCCGTTCGCGAGGAGATTCGCCGTGAGATGCTGCTGCGCGAGCTGCACCAGCGCCAAGTGGGTGGTCGGGTCAACGTCAGCAACCGCGAGGTCGAGCGCTTCATCGAGCAGCAGGGCGGCAACGTGAGCGAGGACCGGGCGCGCCAGATGGTCTTCCAGCGCAAGGCCAACGAAGCGCTCGACGCCTGGCTCCAGGAGATCCGCGCCGAGGCCTTCGTCGACAACCGGCTCGCCGACGGTAGCTGAGCGCCATGCACCTTTCCGCTCCCGTGCTGGCCGTGACCACGGGTGAGCCTGCCGGTATCGGCCCCGAGCTCACCCTGCAGCTGGCGCTGGGTGAACCCCTGCCCGGGCGAGTCGTGGCGGTGGGCGACCCGGCGCTGCTGGCCGAGCGGGCCGCGCTGCTTGGTCTCGAGGTCAGCCTGCTCGAGCTCATGCCGGGCGAACCGGTGCCGGAAGCGCGCCCCGGCGTCCTGCCGGTGTGGCCGGTGGCGCTGCGTGTGGCGAGCCGGCCCGGGGAGCTGGCCGTGGCCAATGCCAGCTACGTGCTCGAGACCCTCGACGTGGCCATCGCCGCCTGCCTTGATGGTCAAGCCGACGGAATCGTCACCGCGCCGCTGCACAAGGGGGTGATCCTGGACGCCGGCCATGCCGGTTTCCGCGGCCACACCGAGTACCTGCGCGACGCCTGCGGCGTCGACGAAGTGGTCATGATGCTGGCGACGGACAGCGCCCTGCATGCTCGCGAGCCGGGCTGGCAGGGCAGCCCGGCGCTGCGGGTGGCCCTGGCCACCACCCACCTGCCGCTGCGTGAGGTGGCCGATGCCATCACCGGGCCCGGTCTGGAGCGCATCCTGCGCATCCTGCGCGCGGACCTGGTGCGTTGGTTCGGTGTCGATGCGCCGCGCATCGCCGTGTGCGGCCTCAATCCTCATGCCGGCGAGGGGGGGCACCTGGGTCGCGAGGAGATCGAGGTGATCGAACCTTGCCTCGAGCGCCTGCGCGGTGAAGGCTTCGTCCTTGACGGACCGCTGCCGGCCGATACCCTGTTCACGCCGCGTCATTTGGCCGGCGTCGATGCCGTGCTGGCGATGTACCATGACCAGGGCCTGCCGGTGCTCAAGTATGCCGGCTTCGGCCGGGCCGCCAACGTCACCCTGGGCCTGCCGATCGTGCGCACCTCGGTGGATCACGGCACGGCACTGGACCTGGCCGGCCGTGGCCTTGCCGATGTGGGCAGCCTGCGAGTCGCCGCGGCGCTGGCCGTCGAGATGGCAAGACGCTGCTCGACCGCGACAACTTTCTGACGAACGCACAGACAAGGATTCATCGAATGGCATCGCGCCCGCCGGTTCATCGCGCTCGCAAGCGCTTCGGCCAGAATTTCCTGCGTGACCCCGGCATCATCTCGCGAATCGTACGCGCCATTGCGCCGCGCCCCGGCGACCGGCTGGTGGAAATCGGCCCCGGTCAGGGCGCCCTGACCGAGCCGTTGATCGAGGCGGCAGGTGGCCACCTCGAGGTGATCGAACTGGACCGTGACCTGATCCCGGGCCTGCGCGTGCAGTTCTTCAACTACCCGGAATTCGTCGTGCACGAGGGCGATGCACTGAAGTTCGACTTCCGCGCCCTGCGTGGCGATGGCGAGCCGCTGCGGGTGGTGGGGAACCTGCCCTACAATATCTCGACGCCGCTGATCGGTCACCTGCTCGAGGCGGGCGATGCCATTGCCGACATGCACTTCATGTTGCAGAAGGAGGTGGTAGAGCGCCTGGCGGCCGAGCCGGGCGGTCCCGACTGGGGCCGGCTCTCGGTGATGGCGCAGTACCGCTGCCGCGTTGACGACCTGTTCACGGTGCCGCCGGAAGCGTTCGTGCCGCGGCCCAAGGTCGACTCGGCCATCGTGCGGCTGACTCCCTTTGCCGAGCCGCCGTGGCCAGCCAATGACGAGGCGCTGCTGTTCCGAGTCGTACGCCAGGCCTTTGGCCAGCGGCGCAAGACCCTGCGCAACAATCTCAAGGGGCTGATCGAAGGCGAAGCCATGGCGGAGCTCGATATCGACCCCGCGCGGCGGCCCCAGACTCTCAGTGTCGAGGAGTTCGTAAGGATCGCCAATCATCTGGCCGCTACGGAGGCGACGTCATGACCCATGCGCCGGACATGCCGCTGGAAAGGGAAGTACTGGTCGACGTGGAGCCCGCCTTCCGCGACGACGAGTCCTCGCGCGACGAGTCGCGCTACGTGTTCAGCTATACCGTGACGATTCACAACCACTCGAAGCGCAGCGTCCAGTTGCTGGCGCGACACTGGCGTATCACCCAGGGCAGCGGCAAGGTGCAGGAGGTGCGCGGCAAGGGCGTGGTGGGGCAGCAGCCGATGATCGGCCCCGGGCAGACGTTCCGCTATACCAGTCGGGCGATTCTCGACGGCCCGGTGGGTGTGATGGAAGGCACCTACACCTGTGTCGATACGGCCAGCCAGCGACCCTTCGAGGTGGCCATTGCCCCCTTCCGCCTGGCCGGCCCCAACCAGGTACACTGATCGCATCGCCCGGGGTGGCCCTCGGGTCGTCTGGTATCCACACCAAGCCGCAAGGGAAATGCCATGAGCGTCTATGCCATCGGGGACCTGCAGGGCTGCCACGCCGAATTCGTCGAGCTGCTGGAACGCATCGACTTCGATCCTGCAGGCGACCGCCTGTGGCTGGCCGGCGATCTGGTCAACCGCGGCCCCGAGTCGCTCGCGTGCCTACGTGAGGTGCGTGCTCTGGGCGATGCCGCGCTTACCGTCCTCGGCAACCACGACCTGCACCTGCTGGCCGTGGCTCGCGGCGGTGCGCGGCTCAATCGCAAGGATACCCTTGACGAGATCCTGGCCGCCCCCGATCGTGAAGCGCTGCTCGACTGGCTGCAGTCGCGGCCGCTGCTGGCTCGCGAGAACTTCGACGGGCAGGGCGAGACCGTGATGACCCATGCCGGGCTTCTTCCCGACTGGTCCCCGGAACAGGCGGCCAGCCTTGCCGGCGAGGTCGAGGAGCGGCTCGGCAGTGAGTGCAGCGGGGCGTTTCTCGAGCGGATGTACGGCAACGAGCCGGCCTGCTGGCAGGCGTCGCTCGACGGCATCGATCGCCTGCGCGTCATCGTCAACGTGCTGACACGGATGCGCTTCATCGATGCCGATGGCTGTCTCGACTTCAGCGCCAAGGAGGGGCTCGACAGCGCCCCGGCCGGCTTCGCCCCTTGGTTCCGCTATCCTCGCCATGACGACGTGCGCCTGCTGTTCGGTCACTGGGCGGCACTCGAGGGGCATGCCGAGGGTGCCCGGGTGCGCGCCGAGGCCCTGGATACCGGCTGCGTATGGGGCGGCAGCCTCATCGCATTGAACCTTACCACCGGCGAGCGCATCGGCGTGCCCAGTCGCCAGCGACGCTGAAATTTCTGCCATATGGGAGGCCTTATGCCGACCCCCGCGTTCCAACACCTGACGATCGATACCCTGACGGCCTGGATCGATGCCGACGACCCGCTCACCCTGGTCGATATCCGCGATCCCATGAGTTTCGACGCCGGTCGCATCCCCGGTAGTCGCCATCTCGACAACGACAGTGCCTCGGCGCTGCTCGAGTCGGCTCCACGCGAACAGCCGCTGGTGGTGGTGTGCTACCACGGCCACTCGAGCCAGCAGGCCGCGGCCTGGCTGGCGGGCCAGGGCTTCGCCGAGGTCTACAGCCTCGATGGCGGCTTTACCGAGTGGGCACATCGCCTTCCCGAGCGGGTGGAGCTTGGCCACCCATGAGCGGATGGCGGGATCGCTTCCTCGACGGCCTCGCGGTCTACCGCGTGGGCGGTGCAGTGCGCGACGCTCGGCTGGGCTGGCCCACCGTCGATACCGACTGGGTCGTGGTTGGGTCGACGCCGGAGGAGATGCAGCGCCGCGGCTTCCGTCCTGTGGGGCGCGACTTCCCGGTCTTCCTGCACCCCGAGACCCATGAGGAATATGCCCTGGCCCGCACCGAACGCAAGTCCGGCCATGGCTACACCGGCTTCGAGGTTCACGCCAGCCCCGATGTGACGCTGGAGGAGGACCTGGCCCGCCGCGACCTGACCATCAACGCCATGGCCGAGACGCCCGAGGGCGAACTGGTCGACCCCTACGGCGGCCAGCAGGACCTTCAGGCCAAAGTGCTGCGCCATGTCTCGCCGGCCTTCGTCGAGGACCCGCTGCGGGTGCTGCGCACCGCGCGCTTCCTGGCACGCTACGCCGGGCTCGGCTTCGTCATCGCCGAGGAGACCCGGGCACTGATGCGAGAGCTGGCGGCAAGTGGCGAGCTTTCCCACCTGGTGGCCGAGCGGGTCTGGACCGAGACCGAGAAAGCGCTGGGCGAGCCGGAGCCGACAGTCTACTTCCGCGCATTGCATGATTGCGGAGCGCTGGCGGTACTGATGCCGGAGCTCGGCGAGGATGGTCCGGCGTTCGGCTCCGCTCTGGCAAGGCTCGATAGCCTGCCCGGCAGCCTGCCTGAAGGGGAACGCCCGCGCTGGCGCTGGGCACGGCTAGTGGAGCATCTCGATGAAATCCGGCAGGAGGCGTTGGCCGAGCGCCTGCGGCTGCCGCGAACCTATCGCGACCTGGGTCACCAGGCCGCGCTGACCCGCCAACTGCGCCGCCAGGCCACGCCCGATGCGGATGAGGTGAAAGGGTGGCTGGACGGTATCGACGCCTGGCGGCGTAGCGAGCGCGTGCCCCCCTTGCTCGCACTGCTGGCGCTGGACGCTCCGGCACTGGCCGTGACGCTTGAACGAGCCTGGCAGGCTGTGTCGCGGCTCGAGGCGAAGACACTGGTGGCAGAGGGCTTCCGCGGCGGGGAATTGGGCGCGGAGCTGGCCCGCCGTCGTCGGGCCATACTCGCTAGGGAGCTGGGGCAACCGTAGTCCTGCGGGGCTGCAGCCGCCGAGCGGCAAGGCCTAGCGCTTCATATTGCGCTTCCAGTCGAACTCGACCGGCCACAACCGCTGGTCACCAGCCTCGAATTCCGACCACAGTTCGGCGTAGGTTCGTCCGTCTTCGGGATGTGGCGTATCCGGCAGCAGCTCGGCGAGCGGCAGCAGCACGAAGGCGTGATAGAGGATCTCGTCGCGCGGCAGCATGACGCCGTCGTGCTCGCCGACGAGGTCGCCTACCGTCAACAGGTCGACATCCAGCGTCCGTGGGCTGAACTTGGGCGTACCCTCGCGCCGGCCGTGGTCGCGCTCGATGCGCTTGCACCAGGCCTGCAGCTCCCCGACCGGCCAGTCACAGTGAAACACTGCCACCAGATTGAAGAAGTTGCGGCCATCCTCGAAACCCACCGGTTCGCTTTCGTAGATTCGCGAGACGCGAATGTCGCCGAAGGTTTTGGCAAGGGCATCGAGGCAGGCCCGAACGTGGCGCTCGCGATCGATATTGCTGCCAATGCTGACGCTAACCCGAGCCATCAGGGATTCTCCGGGCGAATGCCGCGCTCGATGCGCACGCCCACCGAGGCTGCCGCAGGCACTGCGCCGGGCTTGCGTAGGGTGAGCCGCAGCCAGGGCACGGCGAACTCCGCCATCAGCAACTGGGCAAGTCGCTCGGCAAAGGTCTCGACCAGGGCGAAGTCGTGTTCGGCGGCGAAGCGGGCGATACGCTGGCTGATGGCGGCGTAGTCGAGCGTCCTTGCCAGATCGTCGTCGGCTGCCGCCGGACGAATGTCGGTGGCCAGTTCCAGATCGAGCGTCAGCCGCTGGCGAATGCTGCGCTCCCAATCGTATACGCCGATGACCGTCTCGAGTTCGAGCGACTCGATCAGTACGCAGTCCATGCCCGGCCTCCATAGAATTAAAGGAGGCCCGATTGTACTGAGCGCCGGAGGGGAATGACAGGCTTGCCGTGCTGTCCCCAGGGCGTCGGGGCTGGCATCATTCAGCGATGAACGCGTGAAGGAGGTGGGGCCGGGTGACGGTCGAAGGGGGATTGCTGCTGTTGACGCTGGCGCTGCTGGGCTACGTCAGCGGCTCTTGCTTGGGGGCGCTATGGGTCTGTCGTCTGGCAGGCGTCGGCGATCCCCGTATGGAAGGTTCGGGCAACCCGGGCTTCTCCAACGTGCTGCGCCTGCATGGTCGTCGGCTGGCGGCGGCAACCCTGTTGCTCGACGCTCTGAAGGGGATGCCCGCACTATGGCTGGCCATGGGGCTGGGCCTGGCGCCATGGGCCCAGGGCGTGGTGGGGCTGGCGGTGCTGCTCGGGCATAGTTATCCCCCCTGGCATCGCTTTCGCGGCGGCAAGGCGGTGGCAAGCGCCTTCGGCGTGCTGCTGGTGCTGACGCCCTGGGTGGCCCTGTGCTGTGCCGGGCTGTGGACGGTGCTGGCCTGGCGCGTGCGCACCGCGGCCGTGGCGTCGCTGGCCAGTGCCGGGGTCGCCCCGCTGGCCAGCCTGTGGCTGGCGCCGGACTACGTGTGGGTGGTGATGACTTTTACCGTGCTGGTGCTGGTGCGACACCTGCTCAACATCCGCCGCCTGGGCAGCGGCGACGAGCACGTGCTCTGAGCCGGTGCGCTCAGTCGCCGGTGGGAGCCGTCAGGGTTGCCATCGGCCAGCGCGGTACTGCTTTCATGCAGCCGACCTCGTCGCGCTCGCCGGCCAGCAGCCGCAGTGCGCCAGCGAGGGCGATCATGGCGCCATTGTCGGTACAGAAGCGGCCGCGGGGATAGTAGACCCTGGCGCTGCGCTTCTCGGCTTCGTGCGCAAGGCGCTCGCGCAGGCGCGTGTTGGCACTCACGCCGCCGGCCATGACCAGGCGTTTCAGCCCGGTGTCGTCGAGCGCTCTCCGGCACTTGATCACCAGGGTGTCGACCACGGCTTCCTCGAAGGCACGGGCTACGTCGGCGCGCGCCTGCCCGTCGAGCTTGCCGTCCCGCTCCAGCTGGCGAAGGGTGGTCAGGGTGTGGGTCTTGAGCCCGGAGAAACTGAAGTCGAGGCCGGGGCGGTCAGTCATGGGGCGGGGGAAGCGAAAGCGCCCCGCGTCGCCGTTCTCGGCCAGCCGGGCCACCTGAGGGCCGCCGGGATAGTCGAGACCGAGCATCTTGGCGGTCTTGTCGAAGGCTTCGCCAGCGGCGTCGTCGACCGATTCGCCGAGCAGGCGATACCGGCCCAGCTCCTGGACTTCGACCAGTTGGGTATGGCCGCCGGATACCAGCAGCGCAACGAAGGGAAAGGCGGGCGGCGACTCCTCGAGCATGGGGGCCATGAGATGCCCTTCCATGTGATGTACGCCAAGCACCGGGATATTCAAGGCGCGTGCCATGCCATGGGCGGTGCTGGCGCCGACCATCAGGGCGCCGACCAGCCCCGGACCGGCGGTGTAGGCGATGGCATCCAGTTCGCGGCGAGTCATGCCGGCTTCGTCGAGCACCTGCTCGATCAGCGGCAGCAGGCGCCGGGTATGGTCGCGGGAGGCTAGCTCCGGTACTACGCCGCCGTACTCGGCATGCATGGCAACCTGGCTGTAGAGGGCGTCGGCCAGCAGGCCGCGGTCGGTGTCGTAGATCGCGACGCCGGTCTCGTCGCAGGAGGTCTCGATGCCAAGGACTCGCATGATGCAGGCTCGTGAAGAGTGAGAGCCGCATTCTACCAAATCGGGGCGTTGCCATCCCGCTTTCAGCCACGCGGATTTGCATTGCTTGGTATCGCCGACTAAACTACCGTGCGCTGTACAATTGGGTCGTGTGCCCAGCCAGGGTACGCGTTCAAACCGAACTCAAGATTCTAAGGTAGGTGAGTGCTTAATGCCTTCTGTCAAAGTACGTGATAACGAGCCGTTTGACGTCGCGCTGCGTCGCTTCAAGCGTTCCTGTGAAAAAGCCGGCATTCTCTCCGAGGTGCGTCGTCGCGAGCACTACGAGAAGCCGACTGCAGAGCGCAAGCGTAAGGCGGCAGCTGCGGTGAAGCGTCACGCCAAGAAGCTTCAGCGTGAGCGTAAGCGTTTCGAACGGCTCTATTGATCCGTACTAAGGAAGTGCCGACGCCTTGGGCATCGACGCTTCTGGAAGGATGACCAAGCGGCTGCCGTCAGGTGGCCGCTTGTTTTTCACGACCCGCTCCTCTGTCGTTTCATTTACCCCCGCCGGGAGGTGGCGAGACCTACATGGCCGGCCAGATCCCTCAGCGTTTCATCGATGACCTGCTGGCGCGCGTCGACGTGGTCGAAGTGGTAGGCGAGCGGGTGCAACTGAAGAAGACCGGGCGCAACTATTCCGGCCTGTGCCCTTTTCATCAGGAAAAGACGCCATCGTTCACCGTCAGCGCCGACAAGCAGTTCTACCACTGCTTTGGCTGTGGCGCCCACGGTAATGCTCTGCGCTTCCTGATGGAGTACGACAAGCTGCGCTTTCCCGAGGCGGTGGAGCAACTGGCGGCAAGGCAGGGGCTCGAGGTGCCGCGGGAAGGTGCCGACGACCCACGTGCACAGGCACGTGAGCGCAAGCGCCAGGAGGGCGTCAATCTTCTCGAGCTTGCCGCCAGCTTCTATCGCGAGCGGCTGAAGATGCCCGAGGGGCTGGCGGCGCGGGAGTACCTGGCCCGACGTGGCCTCTCCGAAGAGGTGCAGCGCGACTTCGGTATCGGCTATGCGCCGGACGACTGGGAGGCCCTCAAGCGCCACCTGAGCGCCCGGGACATAGCGGAAACGGTGCAGGTCGAGTACGGCCTGCTGGTGCAGCGCGAAGAGAGCGGGCGAACCTACGACCGTTTTCGCGACCGGGTGATGTTTCCGATCCGCGACGTACGCGGGCGCACCATCGCCTTTGGCGGCCGGGTACTCGGCGATGCCAAGCCCAAGTACCTGAATTCGTCCGAGACACCCGTCTTCCACAAGGGGCGCGAGCTCTACGGGCTGTTCGAGGCCAGGCAGGCCAATCCGCGACTGGAGCGGCTGGTCATCGTCGAAGGCTACATGGACGTGGTGGCGCTGGCTCAGTTCGGTATCCGCAATGCCGTCGCCACCCTCGGCACCTCCACCAGTGAGGAGCACCTGGCCCGGTTGTTTCGCCTGGTCAGCGAAGTGGTGTTCTGCTTCGACGGCGACAAGGCGGGGCGCCAGGCGGCCAGTCGCGCGCTGGAGACCGTGCTGCCGCAGATGATCGACGGGCGTGAGGCGCGCTTCCTGTTCCTGCCCGAGGGCGAGGATCCGGACACGCTGGTGCGTCGCGAAGGGCGTGAGGCCTTCGAGAATCGCATCACCTGCGCCAGCCCGCTGTCTGAGTTCCTGTTCGACCAGGCGTCGCGGGGGCGCGACCTGGCGCGCATTGAGGAGCGTGAGCGTTTCGCCAGCCAGGTGCTCAAGGCGGCGAGCCGTCTGCCGCAGGGCATGCTGCAGACGGTGCTGCTGGGGGAACTTGCGCGCCGCACCGGGGTCGACCAGTCGCGCTTCGAAGCACTCTTGGCGCGGGAAGAGGACGCGGCACCATCACCTGTGGAGCCGAATGCGGCGCCTGCCGCAGCTCCACTCGGGCAGGGTGCGGTCAGTCATGTGTCGTCGGCCAAGGGAGCTGCGCTGGGGCTGGTGGCGCGGGTGCTGCAGCTCCTGGTGCACGAACCGGCGCTGGTCGAGCGCCTGCCTGCCGAGGACGACTGGTGTCCCGAGGGCGATGGTGATGCCGCGCTGTGCCGCGAGCTGGTTCGGCTGTTGCGTGCCGGCCGCTATCGCAGTCCGCAGGTGGTGCTGGCCCACTTTCAGGGCAGTGCCCAGGGTGAGCGGCTGGCGCTGCTGGCTCGACGCGAAATGCTCATTCCGCGCGGTGCCAGGGCCCAGGAGCTGGATGGTCTGGTCGAGCATTTTCGTCGGCACCAGAGGCGGCCGTCGTGTCAGGAGCAGATCGACGCACTGCTGGCAAAGCAACGTTCGGGAGAGCGGCTCTCGCCTGAGGAGCGACAGCAGCTCATGATGCTGCTGGCCGAGCTGGGAAGTTGAACTACAGGCGTCATGGATGACGAAGGATATCGGTGGCGGGGTTGAATTTTTTTCGACCACCACCACATAAGGGGCATGGACCGAGCCCCGCGACAGCATAACCGTTTAAACTAACACACCTGAGTGACCGAGCAAATGGGCCGCACTGGCGGGCTCGCGGTGTTTCCCGCTATACTATTGGGCTTCATGAGTTTTCTCCACCCCAGCGCTTCAGGTGCTTCATTCTTCTTCGTCGAGATAGGGTTTCTATGGCTGGAAATGCGCAGCAGCAGTCACGTCTGAAGGAGTTGATCGCGCGTGGCAAGGAACAGGGCTACCTGACCTACGCCGAGGTCAACGACCACCTCCCCGAGGATATTGCCGATCCCGATCAGGTGGAAGACATCATCGGCATGATCAATGACATGGGTATCAGCGTCGTCGAGGAAGCTCCCGACGAAGATACCCTGATGATGTCCGATCATTCCGCCGACGAGTCGGCTGCCGAAGAAGCCGTGGCTGCCCTGGCGGCGGTGGAGAGCGATGTAGGCCGGACCACCGATCCCGTGCGCATGTACATGCGCGAGATGGGGACCGTCGAGCTTCTGACCCGTGAGGGCGAGATCGAGATCGCCAAGCGTATCGAGGAAGGGACGCGTGAGGTAATGTCGGCCCTGGCTTGGCTACCCGGTGCGGTGGAATCGATACTCGAGGCGTACGATGCCACCCAGGACGAGGAAGCCCCGGGTCGCCTCTCCGATCTCTTCTCGGGTTTCATCGATCCCGACGAAGGCATTCCCGGCGTGGCTGAGGCCGAAGTTCCCGAGGAGGAGCTCAGCGCCGCCACCGGCGACGACGATGGCGCCGATGACGACGACGATGATACCGGCGAGGCGGAGGAGGAGAGTGCCGGCGGTCCCGACCCCGAGGAAGCCAAGGCTCGTTTCGAGCAGATCCGCGAGCAGAACGAGCTGGTGCGCGAGGCGCTGGCCAAGCACGGCCGGGGCAGTGCGCAGGCCCAGGCTGAGATGGAGCGTCTGGCCGAGCTGTTCTCGCCGATCAAGCTGGTACCCAAGCACTTCGAGCGCCTGGTTGGCCAGGTGCGCATCAGCGTCGAGCAGGTTCGCGCTCAGGAAAAGACGTTGATGCAGCTGTTCGTCAAGAAAGCCAAGGTGCCGCGCAAGAACTTCATCAAGGCGTTCCCGGGCAACGAGTCGCGCCAGGAGTGGGTCGACGAGTTCATGGCTCAGAACGCCAAGTTCGCCGACCGTCTGGCACCCCTGCGTGCCGACATTCAGCGCGCCCAGCGCCGTATCGCCTTCGAAGAGGACATGGTTCAACTGGCGGTGCCCGAGCTCAAGGAGATCAACCGCAGGCTCTCCATTGGCGAGGCCAAGGCGCGCCGGGCCAAGAAGGAGATGGTCGAGGCCAACCTGCGCCTGGTGATCTCGATCGCCAAGAAATACACCAACCGCGGACTGCAGTTCCTGGACCTGATCCAGGAGGGCAACATCGGCCTGATGAAGGCGGTGGACAAGTTCGAGTACCGCCGCGGCTACAAGTTCTCGACCTATGCCACCTGGTGGATTCGCCAGGCGATCACCCGCTCGATCGCCGACCAGGCGCGTACCATCCGTATTCCGGTACACATGATCGAGACGATCAACAAGCTCAACCGGGTTTCCCGCCAGATGCTGCAGGAGATGGGTCGCGAGCCCACGCCGGAAGAGCTGGGCGAGCGTCTCGAGATGCCCGAGGACAAGGTGCGCAAGGTGCTCAAGATCGCCAAGGAGCCGATCTCCATGGAGACGCCCATCGGTGACGACGACGATTCGCACCTGGGCGACTTCATCGAAGATGGCACCATGCAACTGCCGATCGACCTGGCGACCGGCGAGGGCCTGATCGAGGCGACCCGCAACGTGCTTGGCGGGCTGACTGCCCGCGAGGCCAAGGTGCTGCGCATGCGCTTCGGCATCGACATGAACACCGACCACACCCTCGAGGAAGTTGGCAAGCAGTTCGATGTCACCCGCGAGCGGATCCGTCAGATCGAAGCCAAGGCGCTGCGCAAGCTTCGCCATCCGAGCCGCTCGGAGCCGCTGCGCTCGTTCCTCGACGAGTGAGGCTGGAACGCTCCTGAGCCTGGAGCCCCACGATGCAAGAAGCCTATGGCCTTACGGCCATGGGCTTCTTGCTTTGGAAGCGCACTAACCGACACCGAGAGGGCCAGCGTTGCCGTTCAGGCCTTGGGCCGGGCCTGCTGCCAGTGTCGCGTGAGCAGGACGAGCTCGATGACGGCTATCAGGATCAAGCTGTAACCGAGTAGTTCGGTGATCTCCTCGGCTGCCTCCTTGAAGGTGCGCTGATAGTGGTCTTCCAGAATGGCCATCCACATTTCGCTGCGCCCGTAGAGGCGAGAAAATACGTAGGTGACGAGGAAGCCGGCGGCGAAGAGGCCGAACGAGAAGCTGTTGCTGTAGGTCTTGAATTCGGTCGTGAAGCGCTGACGCTGCCACAGCACGAAGGAAAGGCAGGGAAGCAGCACTAATGTCACCAGAAGTTGCCAGGCGCCGTCGAAGACATACTTGTCCAAGTAGTAGTCCTGCTCGCGAATCAGCGAGGCGACGAGCAGCGCAAATATCAAAAGCGAGACAGTGGGCAACTCACGCCTGGCGGGAGGCGTGCACAGCAATACGGCGCTGATTGCCAGTATCGCGCTCTGGCACAGCTCGGTGAAACCCAGTTCGGCGAAGGAGCGTCTGGCTGGCAGGTACAACGCCTCGAAATAGATACCTTGCAAAAGCGCGGCGATCAGAAGGATATAAAGGATGGCGCGAAGGAAGGCCGCACCAAGGCCGATGGGCGCCGTTGGTTGCGGCGACATAGGAGTTCGTGGCATTGGAATTCCGCTGGGCAGGACAGGCATACGCTAACGTCAGGATTGTAGCGTCATCGGCTGAGGCCTGCCATGGCCAGGTCGCGACTGCGCCGGGCCTCCTCCACAATCCAGTCGTGTACCGCCGCCACCCGGCGGTCGTCCAGGGCGCCGCTGGTGTGCACGATACCGTAGCGTTTGCCGGTCGGGATGCGGGCAGCGAAAGGGGCAATCAGCGCGCCTGTCTTGAGTTCATCGGCGAGCAAGGCCTGGCGGGCGATGGCCACGCCCATGCCGGCGATGGCGGCTTCCATCGCCAGCCGGTGGCGGTTGAAGGTATAGCCGCGGCGCACGTTGAGTGGCGGTGCCTCGATGGTATTCAGATAGTGCTCCCACTCGGCATAGGGGTGCCCGCCGCGCCAGGCGGTAATGTCATGCAGCAACGGGTACCAGGCCAGCTCCTCAGGGCGTGAAAGGGCGGGACGGCGGCGCATCAGGGCCGGGGAGCACACGGGGAATATCACTTCTTCCATCAGCGGGGTAATGGCGAGACCCGGGTAGTAGCCGTCGTTGAGGTCGATGGCCAGGTCGAACTCACCTTCACGCAACGACAGGCTACTGTCCTCGGCGATGACTTGCAGTTCGATGTCGGGAAAACGCGCCTGAAGTCTCGGCAGCCTCGGCATCAGCCACTTGCTGAGGAACGCCGGCACGCTGCGCAAGCGAATCACACCGCTCATCACGCCGCTGCGCAGGCGCTTTACCTCGAGACCGACCGATTGGTAGGCCTCGTCGACTACGGCGGCTAGCCGCTTGCCCTCCTCGGTGAGCTCCAGGCGTCGGGGCAGGCGGCGAAAGAGCTTGAAGCCCAGCCGTTCCTCGAGCTGCTTGATCTGCTGGCTCACCGCGCCGGTAGTGACATGCAGCTCCTCCGCCGCGCGAGTAAAGGAGAGGTGGCGGGCACTGACGGCGAAGACTTTCAGCCAGGCGTGAGTCTGGGCATGGAGTAGGCGGCTCATGGTTTAGTTTAACTATAGCCTCTAGCAGTTATTCTCGTTTGCCGAACGACAGATTCGCCACCAACATAAGGTCATTCTTGCCGTAAAGGCAAACATGTTTTAGCCAGGCTGATTCATAAGCCGTGTATGGTACACGTGTGAGGCGTCGGCTGGCTGTAGATGAGGTTATCGTATGGCAATCAGTGTCTTCGACCTGTTCAAGATCGGCATCGGTCCATCCAGCTCGCACACCGTAGGACCGATGCGAGCCGCCTACGATTTCGTACAGGCGCTGCGTGAGCAGGACCTGCTCGAAAGGGTGGCGCGTGTCGAGGTGGGTCTTTTCGGCTCCCTGTGTGCGACGGGCAAGGGCCATGGTACCGACCGCGCCGTGATGATGGGGTTGATGGGCGAGCGCCCCGACCGAATCGACCCTGCCATCGTCACGCCTTGCATCGAGGAATTGCTCGAGTCGAATACGCTGATGCTCGACGGTCGCCTGGCGATCCCCTTCCTGTGGGCACGCGACATGCAGTGGCACGAAGAGTGCCTGCCCTACCACCCCAATGCCATGACGCTGGTGGCTCATGGCCACGGCGAGGAGTTGTGGCGCAACACCTACTACTCGGTGGGGGGTGGCTTCGTCATCGACGAGGGCCAGGCCGAGCGCGGCGAGCTGGACCAGGACAGCACCACGCTTCCCTACGACTTCAACTCGGCTGCCGAATTAATGGCGCTGTGCCGCATGCATGACATGCGCATCAGCGAATTGATGCTGGAGAACGAGAAGGCCTGGCGCAGCGAAGCCGACATTCGTGACGGATTGTGGCAGATCTGGCAGGCCATGCGGGCCTGTGTCGATACAGGTCTGCAGCAGGAGGGGGTGCTGCCCGGCGGACTCAACGTCAAGCGCCGCGCCGCGTCGCTGCATCGTCGCCTGCTGGCAACGAGTGACGACCAGAGCTTGATCGCTACCACCTTCGGTGCGATGGATTGGGTCAATGTCTTCGCTCTCGCGGTGAACGAGGAAAATGCCGCCGGCGGGCGCATGGTCACCGCGCCGACCAATGGCGCGGCCGGCATCATTCCCGCCGTGCTGCACTACTACATGAAGTTCCAGTCCGGAGCCTGCGAGCGTGACGTCGTCGACTTTCTGCTGGCTGCCGGGGCGGTAGGAATCCTGTGCAAGAAGAACGCCTCCATTTCGGGAGCCGAGGTTGGCTGTCAGGGGGAGGTGGGCTCGGCGTGTGCCATGGCCGCTGCGGGCCTGGCCGAGGTCATGGGGGGAAGCGTCGGTCAGGTGGAGAATGCTGCCGAAATTGGCCTGGAGCACAACCTCGGGTTGACCTGCGATCCGGTGGGCGGGCTGGTGCAGGTGCCCTGCATCGAGCGCAACGCCATTGCCTCGGTCAAGGCAATCAACGCCGCCCAGATGGCGCTGCGTGGCGACGGCGAGCACTTCATCTCGCTCGACAAGGCGATTCGCACCATGCGCGATACCGGGCGCGACATGCAGGACAAGTACAAGGAGACATCCCGCGGCGGGCTCGCCGTGAACGCCATCGAGTGCTGATGAGCCGCGGTATGATGAACGCTTGACCGAGCCTCATCCAGTAAGACGCGATGCCCTCCGGCATCGCTTTTTTGTTTGCAAGCTATTGAAATTGGCCTGGGTCTACGCCATTGGTCGAGTTCGACCCTTCAACTGTTGCTCCGCGAGTGTCTCTCCTCTAGCTTACGTTAACGTAAAGGTTAGAAGTCCGGGCTGAGCCAAGTACGAGTGGCAGCCTTCACGACAACGACAACAATCAGCATTGGATCGCTGCTGGCGGTCCAGAGAGGACGTCACATGACCCAGGAGTTCATCCTCGAAACTCGCGGGTTGACCAAGCAGTTCCGCGGCTTCACGGCCGTGGACGATGTCAACCTCCAAGTCAGGGAGGGGCATATCCACGCCTTGATCGGTCCCAATGGCGCCGGCAAGACGACCGTCTTCAATCTCCTTACCAAATTCCTGCCGCCGACACGGGGCGAGATTCTCTACCGCGGCAAGGCGATTACCGGCATGAAGGCCAACGAGATCGCGCGCATGGGTATGGTGCGCTCGTTCCAGATATCTGCGGTATTCGCACACATGACCGCTTTGGAGAACGTGCGCGTGGCGCTGCAGCGGCCGATCGGCACCTCGTTTCATTTCTGGAAGTCGCAGCGAACCCTGGAGCACCTCAACGAGCGTGCCATCGAGCTGCTCGATGAGGTCGGTCTGCGTGACTATGCGGATGTGCTGACCGTGGAAATGCCCTATGGGCGCAAGCGAGCCCTGGAGGTTGCCACCACCTTGGCGATGAATCCGACGTTGATGCTGCTTGATGAACCGACCCAGGGCATGGGGGCGGAAGACGTCGACCGCATCGTCGAGCTGATACGCCGCGTGGCCAAGGGGCGTACGGTGCTGATGGTCGAACACAACCTCAGTGTGGTAAGTCGCTTGTGCGACCGGATTACCGTACTGGCGCGCGGTGCCGTATTGGCGGAGGGCGATTACGAGACGGTTTCCGCCGATCCCCAGGTTCGCGAGGCCTACATGGGTAGCGAGACAGAGGAGGCCGGCGCATGAACCAAGCCGAACAGCCGAGTCGTACCGAATACCGCGATCACGATGGCGCCGAGATGCTGCGCATCCGTGACCTGCACGCCTTTTATGGTGAATCGCACATCCTGCACGGCGTCGACATGGAGGTGCGTCGCGGTGAGCTGGTGACTCTGTTGGGCCGCAATGGCGCGGGTCGCAGTACCACGCTCAAGTCGATCATGAACATGGTCGGACGACGAACGGGCTCGATCATGATCAACGGCACCGAAACCGTCGGCATGAAGGCGCATCGCATCCCGCGTCTGGGCATCGGCTATTGCCCCGAGGAGCGCGGCATCTTTGCCAGCCTCGACGTGGAGGAAAATCTCCTGCTACCGCCTACGGTGCGCTCGGGAGGCATGTCGATCGACGAAATCTACGAGATGTTCCCCAACCTTTATGAGCGTCGTCGTAGCCAGGGCACGCGCCTTTCGGGCGGCGAGCAACAGATGCTGGCCATGGCGCGTATCCTGCGCACCGGCGCTCGCATGCTGCTGCTCGACGAGATCACCGAGGGGCTGGCCCCTGTCATCGTGCAGAAGCTCGCCGAAGTGCTCGTCAAGCTGCGCGACCGTGGCATGACCATCGTGCTGGTGGAGCAGAATTTCCGCTTCGCCGCGCCGCTCGCCGACCGGCACTACGTCATGGAGCATGGCCGTATCATCGAGGAGATCAGCGCGACCGAGCTGCCTTCGAAGCGCGACCACCTCAATAAGCTGCTAGGCGTCTAGCCAGCATAGGAGCAAGCACCCGGCTCGCTGCACCTCGGTAGACGAGCCAACATTCAAGCCGAGCCTTCAAGGCGCAACAAGAACCACAACAGAAACTCAGGTAACCACGACTTTCGTAACCGCAGCGAATCGCAATTTATCCGCAGTGCGCGTGACAACAACAATCCGCCCAGTTGGGCTATGGAGACGAAAAATGACCTTCATGAAGAAGACCCTCGCCAGCAGCATCGCCATTGCCGCCACCGCCGCCATGGCCACCGCCGCCCAGGCGGAGATCAGCGATGGCGAGGTGCGCATCGGCTATCTCGCCGACATGTCCGGCACCTACCGTGACCTGGCCGGTCCGGGTGGCCTCGAGGCCTTGCAGATGGCGATCGAGGATTTCGGCGGTAGCGTCGACGGTGCGCCGATCGAGGTGTTCAGCGCCGACGATCGCAACAGCGCCGATGTCGGCGCCAACACCGTGCGCGAGTGGGTCGACCAGCGCAACGTCGACCTGGTAGCCGGCATGGTGGCCTCGTCGGTGACCATCGCCGTGACCAAGGTACTCGAGGAGAACGACGGCTTCGGCATCGTCTCCGGCTCGGCGGCCTCGAGCATTACCAACGAGCATTGCACACCCAACCACATCCACTGGGTCTACGATACTTACCCGCTGGCCAACGGCACCGCCCGCGCGGTGGTCGAGCAGGGCGGCGACAGCTGGTTCATGCTCACCGCCGACTACGCCTTCGGCCATGCTCTCGAGGGCGACGTGACCAAGGTGGTGGAGGAGAACGGCGGCGAGGTCATCGGCGGTGTACGCCACCCGTTCCCCACCGACGACTTCTCGTCATACATTCTTCAGGCCCAGGGTTCAGGGGCCAAGATCATCGGCCTTGCCAACGCGGGTGCCGATACCGTCAACGCCATCAATACCGCCAGCCAGTTCGGCGTGGTCGAGGCCGGCCAACAGCTCGCCGGCCTGCTGGTGTTCCTCAACGACGTCTATGCCATGGGGCTCGACACCACCCAGGGACTGCTGTTGACCACCGGCTGGTACTGGAACATGGATGATGAGGCGCGTGAGTGGGCCGAGCGCTATTACGAGCGTGTGGGCAGCATGCCGACCATGGTCCAGGCCGGCATCTACTCCAGCACCATGCACTATCTGGAAGCCGTCCAGGCCACCGGCAGCGACGATACCCAGACGGTGCGCGAGTACATGATGAAGCAGCCGATCCACGACTTCTTCGCTCGTAACGGCCGCATTCGTGAGGATGGCCGCATGGTGCACGACATGTACCTGGCCCGGGTGAAATCGCCGGAGGCCTCTACCCACGATTGGGATCTCTACGAGATTCTCACCTCCATTCCCGCCGAAGAGGCCTACCGCCCGCTCTCAGAGAGCCAGTGCAAGCTGGTACAGAACTGAAGCATGGCAAGTCGGCGGCGGCTGCGGCCGCCGCCCCTCTGACGGCGAGGAGAGTCTGACATGACGATGATATTCGGCGTGCCGTTGGCGGTGTTCATGGGCCAGCTCCTGTTGGGTCTGATCAACGGCGCCTTCTACGCCCTGCTGAGTCTGGGCCTGGCGGTGATCTTCGGCCTGCTGAAGATCGTCAACTTCGCCCATGGCGCCATGTACATGCTGGGGGCTTTCGCCACGCTGCTGGGCATGCGCTACCTGGGCATCAATTACTGGGCGGCGCTGCTGCTGACGCCGCTGGTAGTGGGGCTGTTCGGTATGCTGATCGAGAGGGTGCTGCTGCGCCGTATCGGTCATCTCGATCACCTCTACGGGCTGCTGCTGACTTTCGGCCTGGCACTGATCTTCGAGGGTACGCTGGTCAATTTCTTCGGCGTCTCGGGTGCACGCTACCCAACGCCCGAAGCGTTGCAGGGCGGCTACCAGACCGGCTTCATGTTCCTGCCCAAGTATCGTGCCTGGGTGCTGCTGGCGGCCATCGTGGTCTGTTTCGGCACCTGGTACATGATCGAGCGCACTCGGCTTGGCGCCTATCTGCGTGCCGGCACGGAGAATCCAGCGCTGATGCAGGCCTTCGGCGTCAACGTGCCTCTGCTGGTGACACTGACCTACGGCTTCGGCGTGGCGCTCGCCGCCTTTGCCGGCGTGCTGGCTGCGCCGCTCTACCCGGTCTCTCCGACCATGGGTTCCAACCTGCTGATCGTGGTCTTCGCGGTGGTGGTCATCGGGGGCATGGGCTCCATCCTGGGCGCCGTCGTAACGGGGCTTGCCATGGGGCTGATCGAGGGCTTGACCAAGGTGTACTACCCCGAGGCGGCCAATACCGTAATCTTCCTGGTGATGATCCTTGTGCTGCTGCTCAGGCCCGCCGGGCTCTTCGGCAAGGAGGCATGACACCATGGCCACGACTCAAACCATGACCCCCTCAATGAAGCGCGAGCGTCGTGCCAACCTGCGCCGCAACGCCTTCTATCTGGTGCTGCTCATGATCGGCCTGGTAGCTCCCTTCTTTGCCTACCCGGTCTTCCTGATGAAGGTGCTGTGCTTTGCCTTGTTCGCCTGCGCCTTCAATTTGCTGCTGGGCTATGCCGGCTTGCTTTCCTTTGGTCATGCGGCCTTCCTGGCCACGGGGGGCTACGTGACCGGCTACCTGCTATCGAGCTATCCGGCACTGACCCCCGAAATGGGCATCCTGACCGGTACGGCCGCTGCCGTGGTACTGGGTGCTGTCTTCGGTGCGTTGTCGATCCGACGGCAGGGCATCTACTTCGCCATGGTCACCCTGGCCCTGGCACAGCTGATGTTCTTCTTCTACATCCAGGCACCTTTCACCGGCGGTGAGGATGGCCTACACGGCGTGCCGCGGGGCGAGCTGTTCGGCTTCATCAGCCTGCGCAACAACCTGGCAATGTACTACTTCGTCTTTGCAGTCTTCCTGTTCGGCTTTGCCCTGATCCAACGCACAGTGCATTCGCCGTTCGGTCAGGTGCTCAAGGCGATCCGCGAGAACGAGCCGCGTGCCGTATCGCTAGGCTACAACGTCGATGCGTACAAGCTGGTGGCGTTCATTCTCTCCGCCGGCCTGGCCGGCCTGGCCGGCTCCACCAAGACGGTAGTGTTCCAGCTCGCTTCGCTGACCGATGCCCATTGGCACATGTCCGGCGAGGTGATCCTGATGACGCTGCTCGGCGGCGTGGGCACACTGTTCGGTCCGCTGGTGGGGGCGGGGCTGGTAGTCAGCCTGCAGCACTTGCTGGCGCAATCGCCGCTGGGCAACTGGGTCGGTCCGATCCTGGGCGCCATTTTCGTGCTCTGCGTGCTCAGCTTCCGCAGCGGTATCGTGGGCGAGGCGATGAAGATGTATCGCAAGAACTTCAAGTGAGATGGTCGGCAAGCCTTTTCCTGGCGCCCTGCGGGGCGCTTTTTTATTCTCTCGTCAGCGAGCAGGCTCGCTCCAGGCTGGCAGGCAGATGCTCGACCAGATAGTCGACGAACTGGCGCACCTTGGCGGCATGCTGGCGATGCCGCGGCATGACCGCCCACACACCTGCGTCGCGGCACTGAAAACGGGACAGCACCTCGATCAACTCGCCGTTGGCAAGATAAGGCATGACGTAATAGTCGGGCAGTTGCGCAAGCCCCAAACCCTTGAGCGCGGCATCGAGCAGGGCAAGCCCCGAATTGGCCTGCCAAGGGCCTTGCACGCGTACTTCCCGGTGCAGTCCGTCGATATCGAAGCGCCACTGGTCGCGGGTGCCGATCAGGCAGCGGTGGTGTGCCAGTTCCGCCACTGAGTGCGGCTGCGATATGCCCTGGAAGTAATCGGGGGAAGCGACGACGTACTCGTGCCGCTCGCACAGGCGGCGTGCCACCAGCGTTGAGTCCTGCAGAGTGCCCATGCGAATGACCACGTCGTAGCCTTCGTCAATCACGTCCACCTGGCGGTTGGTCAGGTGAAGGCGCATTTCGAGCTGAGGGTGAAGGCGCAGGAAATCGTTGACCAGTGGAGCGAGAAAACGCTCGCCGAAGGTAGTGGCACAGCTGAGCTGGAGCACGCCGTGGGGACGGTCCTGCAAGCTTTGCAGAGCAGTCTCGGCTTCCCGAAAGCCGTCGAGCAATTCACGGCAGCGAGCGTAGTAACGCTCGCCGGCGTCGGTCAGGTGGATCTGACGCGTGGTCCGATAAAGCAGCGGCAGGCCCAGTTCTTGCTCGAGCTGAGCCACCTGACGGCTAATATGCGAGTTTGAGACGTGGAGTTGGCGTGCCGCTGCGGCAAAGGTGCCCAGGCGAACCACTTCCACGAAGGCTTCGATACCATCCCAGTGAGCCATAGGCACTCCATCGTTGCACAGCTGGAATAATGTTGTGTCGTTGTTTCTATATCATCATAACGCCGTGCACACCTAGACTGATAGAGACCAGTTGCAAACTGGATTGTTACAGCTACAGGAGATCTGAATGAAGTCGCGTGCCGCCATTGCTCTCGAAGCGGGCAAGCCCCTCGAACTCACTGAGATCGATGTTCAGGACCCCAAGGCCGGGGAAGTGCTGGTGCATATCGCCGCTACCAGCGTCTGCCACACCGACGCCTTCACGCTCTCGGGCGCCGACCCGGAGGGGCTGTTCCCCTCGGTGCTGGGCCATGAGGGCGCCGGCATCGTCGAAGCGGTGGGCGAAGGGGTCACCAGCCTCCAGCCCGGCGATCACGTCATCCCGCTCTATACCGCCGAGTGCGGCAAGTGCAAGTTCTGCCGCTCGGGCAAGACCAACCTGTGCCAGGCGGTACGTGCCACCCAGGGCCAGGGCCTGATGCCCGACGGCACCTCGCGCTTCTCGCTCGACGGCCAGATGTTGCACCACTACATGGGCTGCTCGACCTTCAGCGAGTACACCGTGCTGCCCGAGGTCTCGCTGGCCAAGGTCTCCAAGGAGGCGCCGCTGGACAAGATCTGCCTGCTCGGCTGCGGCGTGACCACCGGCATCGGTGCGGTGCTCAACACCGCCAAGGTCGAGCCGGGCTCCACCGTGGCCGTGTTCGGCCTGGGGGCCATCGGCCTGGCGGTGATCCAGGGCGCGCAGATGGCCAAGGCCAGCCGCATCATCGCCATCGACGTCAACCCGGACAAGTTCGAACTGGCGCGCCAGTTCGGTGCCACCGACTTCGTCAACCCCAAGGAGCACTCGGACCCGATCCAGCAGGTGATCGTCGACCTGACCGACGGCGGGGTCGACTACTCCTTCGAGTGCATCGGCAACGTCAACGTGATGCGCTCGGCGCTGGAGTGCTGCCACAAGGGCTGGGGCGAGTCGGTGATCATCGGCGTGGCCGGGGCCGGCGAGGAGATCTCGACGCGGCCGTTCCAGCTGGTCACCGGCCGGGTGTGGCGCGGCTCGGCGTTCGGCGGGGTGAAGGGGCGCAGCGAGCTGCCCGGCTACGTGCAGCGCTACATGGACGGCGAGCTCAAGATCGACGAGTTCATCACCCACGAGATGCCGTTCGAGAAGATCAACGAGGCGTTCGAGCTGCTGCATGAGGGCAAGAGCATTCGTACCGTGCTTCGCTTTTAGCAGGCCCCCGGAGCCGCGCCGACAGCAGGCGCCCGGAGCAGCGAGTCTGATAGACGCGCCCGCAATAGTGCGTAGGGCCTGGTAAGCTGCCCGTTGAGGGTGACCGCAAGGAGACCGACCCATGACCATGACCGAGAACCTCGAGCCGATATCGAGCAACAAGAGCTTCGGCGGCTGGCACAAGCGCTACCGGCATCGCTCGCGGGCGCTGGATTGCGAGATGGAGTTTGCCATCTACTTGCCGCCGCAAGCCGAGACGGAGCGTGTCCCGCTGCTCTGGTGGCTGTCGGGGCTGACCTGCACCGACGAGAATTTCATGCAGAAGGCGGGAGCGCATCGCATGGCCGCGGAGCTCGGCATCGCCATCGTCTGTCCCGATACCAGCCCGCGTGGCACCGACCTGCCGGGCGAGCACGATAGCTACGACTTCGGCTCGGGTGCGGGCTTCTACGTCAACGCCACCCAGGAGCCGTGGAAGCAGCACTATCGCATGTATGACTATGTGGCCGAGGAGCTGCCCTCGGTGGTACGCCAGCATTTTCCGGTCAATGGCCGGGAGGCGATCAGCGGCCACTCGATGGGTGGCCACGGAGCGCTGATCCTGGCGCTACGCCGCCCTGGGCACTATCGCTCGGTGTCGGCCTTCTCGCCGATCGTCAATCCCACACAGTGCCCCTGGGGTCGAAAGGCCTTCCGTGAGTATCTGGGCGACGATCCCGGTGCCTGGACGCAGTACGATGCCTGCGAGTTGGTGGCCAAAGGGGCTTCGAGCCAGCCTCTATTCATCGATCAGGGTGAGGCGGACCAGTTCCTGGAGGAGCAGCTCAAGCCGGAGCGTCTCGAGGCGGTATGCGAAGAGCACGATCACCCCCTGACGCTGCGCCGTCAGCCAGGGTATGATCATAGCTATTTCTTCATCGCTACCTTCATCGAGGATCACCTGCGTTACCATGCCGAGCACCTCCACAAGCGCTGAGCGCTGCACCCGCCAGGGTGGCGCATGATCCAAGACTTGCTGTATCGCGCTCTACGTTGGGCGGCCCTTGTCGGGGCCGCCTTCGTCGTACTGTCCATTGTCCTGGTGATGCTGCTGCGGCACGTGCCCGTCTACGGCTCCATGGTGATGCTGGAGCGCAAGGTCGAGGCCTGGGTGGCCGGTGAGTCACTGCCCATCCAGCATCAGTGGCGCCCATGGGAGGAACTCTCCGACCACGCCAAGCTGGCCGTGATCGCCGCGGAGGATCAACGCTTCGCCGTGCACCGTGGCTTCGACGTGGACGAGATGCGTCGGGCCTGGGAAGCGAGCCGCAACGGATCGAGGCTGCGAGGGGCCAGCACCATCAGTCAGCAAACCGCCAAGAACCTGTTCCTGTGGACGGGCCGCAATTGGGTACGCAAGGGGTTCGAAGCCTGGTTCACCGTGCTGATCGAGGCACTATGGCCGAAGCAGCGCATTCTCGAGGTCTACCTCAATATCGTCGAGTGGGACCAGGGTGTGTTCGGCCTGGAAGCAGCCGGGCAGCACTATTTCGGCATATCGGCCGATCGCCTGAACGAGGTGCACGCCAGCCGCTTGGCGGCGATACTGCCCAATCCCAGGGCCTGGAGTGCCAGCAGGCCGGGGCCCCACGTGGAACGCCGCAGTCAGTGGATTCGCCAGCAGATGCGCAACCTCGGTGGGTCGCGCTACCTCGAGGAGTTGGTGGTCAAGTGAACCTGTTTTTGCCGGTGGAATGCCCGAACCTACCGGCGTGCCTGGCCGCGTGCCGCGAGAACCACGCCCACGATGGTGATGGCCATGCCGGCCAGCGCCGTCAATGGCAGGCGTTCGTCGAATAGCCACCAGGCCTGCAATGCCGTGACCGGCGGCACAAGGTAGAACAAGCTGGCTACACGTGAGGCTTCGCCGCGCCGGATCAGTGCCATCAGCAGCAGGATGGCGGCGATGGAAAGCACCAATACCAGCCAGCCCAAGGTCAGCACGAACGTGAGGGTCCACTCGATGTGCCGCTCCTCGAACAGCAGGGCACCGAGGCCGAGCAGGACGCTGGCGGACAGATACTGCACCACCGTGCCCGAGAGCAGCGGCATGCCGGTGCAGAAGCGCTTCTGATAGAGCGTGCCCAGGGTAATGCCCGCCAGAGCGACGAGAACGGACGCCAGGGCGCCGAGGCCAAAACCTTGGAACAGGTCGGCGCCGGGGTCGAGCTTGCTGCCCAGTACCATGACGATACCGGCCAGTCCCAAGGCCAGCCCCAGCCACTGGATGACGGTGATGCGCTCGCCCAGCAGCGGACCTGCCAGCGTTGCCGTCAGCAACGGTTGCAGACCGACCAGCAGCGCCGCGAGACCCGCCGGCATGCCCAGGTAGATGCCGTAGAAGACGCCGCCCAGGTAGGCCGCGTGCACGAGCAGACCCGATACGGCGATATGCCCCCTCAATTTCCAGCTTGCCGGCCAACTGCTTCCCATCAGTTTCACCAAGGGAATCAGCAGGGCGAGCGTCAGCACGAAGCGAACAAACAGGAAGGTGAAGGGTTCGGCATGGGGCAGGCCGAACTTGGCGCCGATGAAACCGGTGCTCCACAGGGCCACGAACAGTACCGGCATGCTGGCCAGAAGTGCGGCATCGAGACGAGAGTGGGAGGACGTTGTCATGGGTGTGGCGGACCTTGGGCACAAGACAATGAGGCTGTCGAAGATACGTGTTTGGCGGAGCGGGTGAAAGCTAGCAGGTTAACTTTTATCGCTGCGTTTCAGTGTGGAATGCATAACCGATGAATGCTTACCTTTCGTAACATAAAAAACTGAACTCTGTTCGCCTCCCCCCGTCAGACTCCTTACATTCACAGCAACACCTTGGAGGTATTCATGCAACGGATGACTGCACTGTTCTCGGCCGCCCTGCTCACCGCTGGGCTGATGACCGTACAGGCACACGCTCAGCAGGACCCCGCCCAGGATCCGGCAGCCGGCCAACCGCAGGCGCAGGCGCCAGCGCAGGACTTCTCCGATGATCAGCTTCAGCAGTTCGCCGATGCCTCCCAGGAAATCGCTGTGATTTCGCAGGAGTACACCGAGCGCCTGCATGCGGCTGAAGACGAGCAGAGCCAGCAGGAAGTGCGCATGGAAGCCAACGACAGGATGGTCGAAGTGGTCGAGGAGAATGGCCTCGACGTGGATACCTTCAACGCCATCGGTCATGCCATCCAGCAGGATCCCGAGCTGATGCAGCGCGTGCAGGAGATGGCCGAGCAGTCGTAAACCGACCGGCGCCATCCAAGCGAGAAAGGCCACCCATGGGTGGCCTTTCTTGTGTCGGGGGCCGACAGCCTTTCACCGCAAGGGTATGATGAGCATATGATTGTAGTGGGGAGCTAGACGGGACATGGACGCGGAACTACTCGAGATTCGGCAGCACATGGGGCGCTTTCCCCCTTTCGATTCCCTCGACGACGAATTGCTCGACAGCGTGGCCGGGCAGATCGAGGTGGGCTATTTCCAGGCCGGTTCCGATATTCTGGAGCTCGACCAGGAGCTCCACGAACTGTGCTATATCCGCAGCGGAGCGGTGGAGGTTCGGCGGCGGACGGGCGAGCTTTACGATCGCCTGGGCGAAGGCGACATCTTCGGGCACTTCAGCCTGCTGAGAAACAATCGGGTCCGGTTTCCTGCCCGCGCTCTGGAAGACACCCTGATCTACCACATCCCCGAGACGGTTTTCCTGCGCCTGTGCGAGGCCGACGACCATTTCGCCGATTTCGTGGAATTGGAGCGGCCGCGCCTGGAAGCCGCGGTGGAGGAGCACAAGAAAGCCAACGACATGATGATCACCCGGGTGCGCAAGCTGCTCACCCGTTACCCGGTGATGGTCGAGGCCGGAGCGTCGATTCAGGAAGTGGCTCGTCAGATCACCGAAGCCCAGGCGTCGGCTGCGCTGATTCTCGATGAGCCGGACGGTGACCCGAGGCATACCTTCACCGACAGTGAAGATCGCCCCTGGCGGCTGCGCGGCATACTGACCGACAGTGACTTCCGCACCCGTATCGTGGCAGAGGGTCTGTCGCCCGATACGCCCGTGGGGGACCTGGCGAGCGGGCGACTGATCACCATCCAGTCGGACGAGTCGGTGCACGAGGCCATGCTGTGCATGCTGCGCAACAACATCCACCATTTGCCGGTGCTGTATCGGCGCCGACCGGTGGGCGTCGTCCACCTTTCCGACATCATCCGCTACGAGACCCACAGTAGCCTCTACCTGGTCAGCAATATCTTTCATCAGTCCAGCATTGACGGCTTGGCTCGGCTCGCCCCCGATGTGCGTGCCGCTTTCGTACGCATGGTGGAGGAGGGCGCCAACTCGCAAATGGTCGGCAGCGCCCTGTCCACCATCGGCCGCAGCTTCGTGCGCCGCCTGCTGGAATTGGCCGAAGAGACGCTGGGGCCACCGCCGGTGGCGTACTGCTTCATGGTCAACGGATCCATGGCGCGCAACGAGCAGACCCTCGTTACCGACCAGGACAATGCCCTGATACTTTCCGACGATTTCGAGCCGGCCCGGCATGACGCCTATTTCCTTCGCCTGGCTCAGTTCGTCAGCGATGGGCTGGCAGCCTGCGGCTACGCCTACTGCAAAGGGGAGGTGATGGCGACCAATCCGCAGTGGCGTCAGCCCTTATCGGTATGGCAGCGCTATTTCAATGAATGGATAGAGTCGCCCACGCCGGAGCGGCTGCTGCACTGTTCGATCTTTTTCGATCTCGACAGCGCCTATGGCGAGGAAGCCTATGTCGAGCAACTGCAGGACTTGATCGCTCGGAAGGCGCCGAGCAGCCCCCTCTTCCTGGCCGCCATGGCGCGCAATGCGTTGAACCGTACGCCTCCACTGGGTTTCTTTCGTACCTTCGTGATGGAGAAGGATGGCAAGCACAACAACTCGATCAACCTCAAGCGTCGGGGAACCGCTCCGCTGGTTGACCTGATCCGCGTGCATGCGCTGGCCTGCGGCTCGCGTGCCCAGAACAGCTTCGAGCGGCTGGACGACATCGCCGCGACGCAGCTGTTGGCGCCAGGCGTGAATGACAAGCTGCGCTATGCCCTGGAGCTACTCTCCATGGTGCGAATTCGCCATCAGGTCTTCGATCTGCAGCAGGAGCACGAGCCGGACAACAACATCGAGCCGGAGAACGTCGCCGACAGCGAGCGCCATCACCTGAAGGATGCGTTCCAGGTTCTGAACCATGCTCAGAAATTCCTCAAGTACCGCTATCCCGTACCGGCGAATACTGGTCGAGCGCGCTGAATCATGTTGTCTCATCGATTGACCGTGCGCGCGCAAGGCCCCGAGTGGCCTGCCTACTTGCAGAGACGGGCAGCCGAAGCGCAGGACCCCTTGCTGCGACGTTTCTTTGCCGCGGACTGGCCAGCGCCCGACACTCCCATCGGCGAGGCGCCACTGGTGGCCCTGGACCTGGAGACCACCGGCCTCGACGTCCAGCGCCATGCCATCGTCAGCATCGGCCTGGTGCCCTTCAGCCTGGGCCGGATCCCACTGGCACGCCGCCGCTATTGGGTCGTGCGCCCCAGCCGGCCGCTGTCGGGGAGTTCGATAGCCTATCACCACATCACCCACTCGGAAGTGGCCAGGGCTCCCGACCTGGAAGAGATCCTGCCCGAACTGCTCGAGGCTCTGGCGGGCCGGATCGCGGTGGTGCACTTCCGCCACATCGAGCGGCCGTTTCTCTCCGATGCGGTCAAGGCCAGGCTGGGGGCGGGTATCCGGTTTCCGATGATCGATACCATGTCGCTGGAGGCGCGACTCTATCGGCTTTCGCTGTGGTCGCGCCTGAGACGCTGGATGCGGCGGCCGCCCGTTTCGATACGCTTGGGTGATAGCCGGCGGCGCTATGGCTTGCCTGACTACCAAGGGCATCATGCCCTGGTCGATGCGCTGGCAACGGCTGAGCTGCTCCAGGCCCAGGTGGCCAGGTACTACGGCCCCACGCTTCCCGTCAGTTCCCTATGGACCTAGACACACTGACGGCTCATAGCCATAGCTCGGCGAAGGTGTCGCCGTCAACGGGGCGGCCGAAATGAAAGCCCTGGACGCCGGTACAGCCCAGCGCGCGCAGGGCCTCGGCCTGTTCGGCGGCCTCGACTCCCTCGGCCACCGTCAGCATGCCCAGGGTCTGGGCCATGGCGATGATGGTGGCAACGATGGCGTGGTCATGGCTGCTCTTGAGCATGTCCTGGACGAAGGACATGTCGATCTTCAGGGTGTCGGCGGCAAAGCGCTTGAGATAGGAGAGCGATGAATAGCCCGTGCCGAAGTCGTCGATCGCCAGGCTGAAGCCGGCATTGCACAGGGCCCGGGTGATGCGCACCGTCTGCTCGGGGTTGCGCATCAAGCCACTCTCGGTGAGCTCCAGCCCCAGCTTGCCAGGGGGCACGCGGGTAGCAATGCGCTGGATGTGCTCGGCCAGACGCGGATCGTCCATCTGCTGGGCCGAGACGTTGACGCTCAGCCGACCGGGGAACGGCTTGCCTTGGTGCTCCCAGGTCATGAGCTGCTGACTGGCGGCTTCCAGTACCCATTCGCCCAGGGCGCAGATCAGGCCCTGCTCCTCTGCCAGCGGGATGAAGGTGCCGGGGCTGACGTGCCCCAGAATCTCGTCGTGCCAACGGCACAGGGCTTCCGCGCCGGTCAGCTTGCCCGTCTTGAGGCTGAACTGCGGCTGGAAGGCAAGCGACAGCTTGCCCTTGGCCAAGGCCTCGCTGAAGCGTAGTTGCAGCAGCTCGTACTGGTGAAGTTCGTCCGCCATGGTGGCAGTGAAGAAACGGGTGCGGCTACTGTCCCGCTTGGCATGGTTGAGCGCGATGCTGGCATGCTGGAACAGCGATTGCGCATTGTCGGCGTCACGGGGAAACAGTGCCGCACCGACGCTGGCGGAAATCGAAAAGCTGCGCTCCGACAGCTGGATCGGCGCGATGAGGCTGTTGCGGTAGCGCTCGATGGCGTGAGCCATGGCGGCCGGCCGAGTGTCGGTGAGCAATACCATGAATTCGTCGCCTCCCAGACGGGCAACGAATTCCCCGGGTTCGGCCTGGGCGCCGAAGCGACCGGCAATCTCGGCCAGTATGAGATCGCCCAGTTCATGGCCTTGGGTATCGTTGATCTGGCGGAAGCGCTGCAGGTCGAGATAGAGCAGGCCCAGGCAGTTGTCACGCAAACGGGCCTGTTCGCAGGCTTCCTCCAGCCGTTCCATCAAGTAACGCCGGTTGGGCAGCCCCGTGACGCTATCCCAATAGATGAGCTGCTGGATGCGATAGTCGCTGCTGCGTCGCTTCTCCTCCTCTGCCCGTCGCGCCATCTCGGCACCCGCCTGCGTAGCGGCAATGCGCAGCACTTCGGGGGCATAGGCGGCGAGTTCCAGAGGGCGGCTGGAGAGCACCGCGAGCAGGCCGACAAGTTCCCCTTGCGGCGCGCGCAGCGGAATGCCTACATAGCTCTCGACGCCAAGCTCCTGCAACATCGTATCGTCTGGAAAGCGTTGACGAACGTCATCGGAAAATTCACAGACCTCACCATCCAGCACGTGTTCGCAAGGCGTGCCGGCCAGGGCATATACCGACGTTGGCTGGAACGAGCCCCGTGACCAGAAGGCGACGGTGCGAATGGAGGCATTATCGGAAAGCAGCTTTCCGATGAGCACATGCTCCCCGTCGAGTATCGTGGAAATACGCTCGACCAAGTGATCGAACGCTTGGGGAGTGCCGGCCTTGCCCAAGCCATCGGCGAGCAGACGAAAGGCGTCTTCGGGTGCCATCATGGGCGAGAACGGCTCCTTCGGCATAGTTGTAATGATCTACTTGAAATATGCCCGAAGCGATAGCGCGTTGCTAGTGGCCGATAGCCGCATGAAACGCTTGACGAATGAGGCTTTTTCATCCCTACAGGGAAGCCCTCGCTGAGGTTGTCCTGTCCGATAGCCGAGACGGGCAAGGGCGGAGGAGGGAATCTTCAGCGACAGGCGGCCCAGTGAGCCACCTGTCGCTGGTCAAGCGCCGGTCAGGCACGCGGCTCGCTCATCAAGCCCTTGATGATGGCGTAACAGCCCACCAGCAGCACCAGAGTGAAGGGCAGCCCCGTCGAGACGGCCATCGCTTGCAGGGCAGCAAGACCGCCACCCAGCAGCAGGGCGATGGCAATGACACCCTCGATGATAGCCCAGAACACGCGCTGCGGCTTGGGGGCATCCACCTTGCCACCGGCGGTAATGGTATCGATCACCAGCGAGCCGGAATCCGATGAGGTAATGAAGAATACCACCACCAGCACGATCCCCACGAATGAGGTGATGGCCGTCAACGGTAGCTCGCCGAGCATGACGAAGAGTTGCAGCTCGAGGGTTGCGTCGCGCACACCCTCGAAGCTATCGCCAACCAACTGATCGATGGCTGTGCCGCCGAAGGCGGTCATCCACAGGACCGAAACCAGCGAAGGCACCAGCAGTACGGCGATCAGGAACTCGCGTACGCTGCGCCCCCGGCTGACACGTGCGATGAACATGCCGACGAAGGGCGACCAGGAGATCCACCAGGCCCAGTAGAAGGCAGTCCAACCTTGGCTGAAGTTGGCATCCTCACGGCCGAAGGGGTTCGACAGTGCTGGCAGGTTGACCAGATAGCCGCCGAGATTCTTGAAGAATCCGGTCAGGATCAGCAGGGTCGGCCCCACCAGGATGACGAACAGTAGCAGTAGCACGGCCAAGCCCATATTGATCTCGGAGAGCCGCCGTACGCCCTTGTCCACCCCGGCCAGGATCGACAAGATGGCGATGGCGGTGATGCCGAGAATCAGCAGCACCATGGTGGTGTCTCCCTCAGGCAAGCCAAAGAGAAAGCTCAGTCCGGCTGAAGCCTGTGAGGCCCCAATCCCCAGCGAGGTGGCGAGGCCGAACAGGGTGGCGAACACCGCCAGGATGTCGATGATATGCCCGGGCCATCCCCACACCCGCTCGCCCAGCAGCGGATAGAAGATGGAGCGCATGGTCAGCGGCAGGCCCTTGTTGAAAGAGAAGATGGCCAGCGCCAGGGCCACCACGGCATAGATCGCCCAGGGGTGAAGCCCCCAATGGTAGATGGTGGCGGCCATGGCCAGGCTAGCCGCGCCCGCAGGGTCGTCTGCGGCGGCACCGAGCGGGGCCCAGTCGGTGCGAACGCCATTCTCGACGGTAGTGCCACCGAGAGCCGCACCGAAGTGCGACATCGGCTCCGAAACACCGTAGAACATCAGGCCTATGCCCATGCCGGCAGCAAACAGCATGGCGAACCAGCCGCTATAGCTGAAATCCGGCTTGGCATGCATGCCGCCGATGCGCACCTTGCCCAGCGGCGACACGATCAGCCCCAGGCACAGCAGCACGAAAATATTCCCTGCGAGCAGGAAGAACCAGGCCATGTTGCCGGTCAGCCAATCGCGCAAGGAATTGAATAGCGGCTCGACCTCGGTTTGTAGGGCAAGGGTAAGGACCACGAAAAACACCGTGACCAGTGCCGAAATGGTAAAGACCTTGCCGTGAAGGTCGATGCTGAAACCGAGCTTGTCGGTAGCCAGGTTGTCCTGGCCGATGACGTAGTCGGTATCGATCAGGTTGGCCGGCCCTTCCGGCGCCGGCACGCCTTCCGAGGCTTCTGTTCCCCTGTCGCGATCATCGCGAGAATCGTTATCCACGTTACGCTCTCCCTTTGAAACGTCGAATTGTAATGGTGATGAGTGGGTAGGGTCAGGAGCGCTGTGGCCTGACCAGGAAGACCGAGGCATCGGTATGGGTGGCGATCTTGCCACCGTGAGACGGCATGATGACGTCGAGATGCTTCGGTGGGTGGGTCGACATGACCACGAGATCGGCGCTCACGTCATGGATCGCCTTGATCAAGAGGTCGTCGAGATCGGCGACCGGATCCGCGCTGCTGATGGTGTGGGCGCTGACGGGTTGGCCATGTACCGCCGAGCGCTGCTGGGCAAACGCCTCCAGCTTCTGCTGGTACTCCTGCGGCGTCCTTGCCACGTTGCTCGGTGCTGAAGAGGTCACCCCCACATAGCAGACCTCGGCCTGGTAGTGCCGGGCCAGGTCGGCCACGGCTTGCAGGGAAGGTTCGAGCACCTCCAGATGGGCGAGATCGACCGGGACCATGATTTTGTTGAACATGTCGTGCTCTCCTGGTTTACGTGATGTCGGTATTCCGACGAGACGTACGCGGGTGCACGTTAAGGACGTTACACAATGTCAGTGTGGCGGCTTTGGCGCGTGATGCCAGTCCTGGGACCGACGCTCGAGAGCTTGGCAGCAGCACTTTTTCGGTGAATGGGAATTGTACGCGAATGAAGCGGCGCTGCCGAGTCGGCACTATGCTTGTGTGTCGATATTCGGACGGTAACATAAGGTTTTCTTTGGGTAACGATGAGTTACTCGATATTCCTGCTCATGTCCCAGCTGCCGTTCAACGTTATTTGGACACTGTGGGGATTGCGGACGCTACCCGGAAAGGAATAGGGTCAAGGTATTCCGATAAGAACAAGGACCAGCCTGCAAGGAGTACACCATCCTTCGCTTGCGGTTGGCCATGAGTGGGAACCCTGCATGAACGAAAGTCTGGAACAAGAACGCAACGCCAACGCAAGGGAAGACGCTGGTCACGAGACGGATACGCACTTCGCCCGCTTCATCAACGTGCAGAAGAGCTACGATGGGGTCGAGCTGGTCGTCAAGGGCTTCAATCTCGATATTCGCCGGGGCGAGTTCGTCACGCTACTGGGCCCTTCCGGATCGGGCAAGACCACCTGCCTGATGATGATGGCGGGCTTCGAGACCCCTACCCACGGCCAGATCCTGCTCAAGGGCAATCCGATCAACGATCTGCCACCGCACAAGCGGGGCATCGGCATGGTCTTCCAGAACTACGCCCTCTTTCCCCATATGTCGGTTGCCGAGAACCTCGCCTTTCCCCTCGAAGTTCGTCACCTGAGCAAGGCCGAAACCAAGCGCAAGGTCGATCGCGCGCTGGCCATGGTTCGCCTGGAGAACTTCGGCGACCGGCGCCCGGCGCAACTGTCGGGGGGACAGCAGCAGCGCGTGGCCCTGGCGCGGGCGCTGGTCTTCGAGCCCGAACTGGTGCTGATGGACGAGCCGCTGGGGGCACTCGACAAGAACCTGCGCGAGGAGATGCAGTACGAGATCAAGCGCATCCATGCCGATCTGGGCGTTACCATGATCTACGTAACCCACGACCAGACCGAAGCCTTGACCATGTCCGATCGCATCGCCGTTTTCAACGATGGGGTGGTGCAGCAGTTGGCCCCGCCCGATACGCTCTACGAAGCGCCCGAGAATGCCTTCGTTGCCAATTTCATCGGTGAGAACAACCGGCTCTACGGTGAAGTGACCGAAACCATCGGGGACAAGTGCCAGGTTCGCCTCGACAGCGGAGAGACGGTGCTGGCCAAGGCCGTTGCAGCGGGCGGCATCGGGGCGCGCACGACCCTGTCCCTGCGCCCGGAGCGGGTCGACATCCTGTCGGCCGAAGCCGGCGAGGCGTTCGACAACCGCTTCCGGGCCGAAGTCAAGGAAGTGATCTATCTTGGCGACCACCTGCGCACCCGAGTCAGCGTCTGCGGCAATGACGAATTCATCCTCAAGACTCCCAATGCGAAGGGATACGTTTCGCTGAGGCCAGGCCAGTCGATCGATATCGGCTGGTCCAGTAGCGACTGTCGGGCCCTCGACGCCTGAGGCGCTTCAACCTGTAGCTGTGTCAACAAGTACAACAAGCGGAGATAGACAATGAAAGACGTTAGCCTGAAAGCAGGGAAACCGGTTCTGAAGCTGCCGGTTCTGAAACTGATGACATGTGCCGTGGCGGGAGCGTCGGCCCTGAGCCTGGCGAGCGTGGCGCAGGCACAGCAGACACTGAATATCGTCTCCTGGGGCGGCGCCTACACCATGAGCCAGCAGAAGGCCTATCACGAACCGTGGATGGAGCAGACCGGCGACGAGATCATCAACCTCGACCGCAGCGGCAACGCCCTGGCCGGCCTGCGTGCGCAGACCCAGGCCGGCAACGTGACCTGGGACCTGGTCGACATGCTGCCGGCCGATGCCATGATCGCCTGTGCCGAGGGCCTGATCGAGCCGCTGGATCACGATGAACTGCTGGAGGACGCGCCGGACGGTACGCCGCCGAGCGAGGACTTCGTCGACGGTGCCCTGGGCGAGTGCTTCGTTGCCTCGATCGTCTACTCAAACATCGTTGCCTTCAACACCGAGATGTTCCCCGAGGACAACCAGCCCAGCACCATCGCCGATGTCTTCGATGTGGAGAACTTCCCCGGCAAGCGCACCCTGTTGCGCAAGCCGATCAACAACCTCGAGTGGGCACTGATCGCCGACGGCGTGGCGGCCGAGGATGTCTATGACGTACTCGAGACGGAGGAGGGCATTCAGCGCGCCTTCGCCAAGCTCGACACCATCAAGGATCACGTGATCTGGTGGGAGGAGGGCGCCCAGCCGCCGCAGCTGCTCGCCGACAAGGAGGTGGCCTTCGGTTCCGCCTACAACGGCCGTATCTTCGATGCGATGGTCTCCGAAGACCAGCCCTTCGAGATCATCTGGGATGCCCAGGTGTTCGAGCTGGATGGCTGGGTGGTCCCGACCGGCAAGCTCGACAAGGTGAAGGACTACCTCCGCTTCGCCACCGATACCCAGCGGCTCGCCGACCAGGCCCAATACATCTCCTACGGCCCGGCGCGCTACTCGTCCTCGGACATGGTTTCGGTGCATGCGGATACCGGTATCGACATGATGCCGCACATGCCGACCTTCCCGCCCAACTTTGCGACTGCCATCCAGAAGGACGACGAGTTCTGGGCCGACTACAACGACGAACTGACCCAGCGCTTCGACGCCTGGCTGGCCCAGTGAGATCCGCCGCCGCCCGGGGTTTCCCGGGCGGCGGTCCCTTCGTCATACGCGTTTTTCAATCGCTTCCTTTGCTAGATGGAGAGGCCTGAGTGTCCCAATCGCCCTCTGTTCCCCTGACCACTGCGGATGGCGTACCGCTCAAGACCAGCCTGCGGCGTGCCGTGCGGCGCTCGAAGGTCAAGGCCTTCTTGCTGGTATCGCCGCTGCTGCTGTTCCTGGGCATCGCCTTCGTCATGCCGATCGTCGAAATGCTGTGGCGCAGTGTCGACAACCCCGAGGTCTCTACCCAGCTGTCGCGTACCGTCACCGCCCTGGAAGGCTGGAATGGCGATGCGTTGCCCGACGAGCCGGTCTTCGCCGCCTTGGTGGAGGACCTGGCTGAAGGCCAGGCCGCACGCAATCTGGGACTCTTGTCGAGTCGCCTGAATTACGAGAAGTCGGGCATGCGCTCGGCGATCAACCGTACGGCGCGCCAACTGCGCACCGTCGAGCCGCCCTATCGGGAAGCGCTGATCGACATCAATGGTACCTGGGGCGAGCTCGATACCTGGAAGCTGATCCAGCGCGAGGCAACTCCCTACACGCTCTCCTATTATCTGGCGGCGGTAGATCGCCAGCTTACGCCGACGGGCGAGATCGTCCAGGTGCCCGAGAACCTCAAGGTGCACGTTGCGCTGTTCTGGCGCACCTTCTGGATGAGTGCGGTGATCACCGGCCTGACGCTGCTGCTCGGCTACCCGATCGCCTTCCTGCTGACGAGCCTGCCGCTTCGCCATTCGAACCTGTTGATGATACTGGTGCTGCTGCCGTTCTGGACCTCGTTGCTGGTGCGCACCACTACCTGGATTGCCATCTTGCAGTCCCAGGGCGTGCTCAATGACGTCATGGTCGCCCTTGGGGTGATTGCCGACGAGGCGCGCTGGCAGATGATCCACAACAAGGCCGGCACCATCATTGCCATGACCCATATCCTGCTGCCGTTCATGATTCTGCCACTCTACTCGGTGATGAAAACCATACCGCCGAGCTACATGCGTGCGGCTCGCTCATTGGGCGGCAAGCCCTTCCTGAGCTTCCGGCGGGTCTACTTCCCGTTGACCATCCCGGGCATCGCCGCCGGCGGCATCCTGGTGTTCATCCTGTCGATCGGCTACTACATCACGCCGGCGCTGGTGGGTGGGCAGTCGGGGCGCTTCATTACCAACTACATCGCCTACCACATGCAGACCTCGCTCAACTGGGGGCTGGCCGCGGCCATTGCCTCGATCCTGCTGTTCGTGGTGATCGTCTTCTACATGGTCTTCAATCGCCTGATCGGCGTCGACAAGGTCAAGCTGGGGTAATCCGATGGCCATTCCTTCCTACGCGACTCGCGGCGAGCGCATCTGGCACTATGTATTCTTGGGCATCTGCGCGCTGATCTTCCTGTTCCTGGTGGGGCCGCTGCTCATCATCATCCCGCTGTCGTTCAATGCGCAGCCCTACTTCACCTTCTCGGAGGCCATGCTCAAGCTCGACCCGGCAGGCTACTCGCTGCGCTGGTACGAGGACTTCTTCACCTCCAGCGCCTGGCTCAGCTCCATCAAGAACAGCTTCATCATCGGCATCGCTTCGACGATCCTGGCGACGATACTGGGCACGGTTGCCGCTCTGGGGCTCTCCAACCGGCACATGCCGGCGCGTGGGGCGATCATGGCGCTACTGATTTCGCCGATGATCGTGCCGCTGATCATCTCCGCAGCGGCCATGTTCTTCTTCTTTTCCAAGATCAACCTGGCGCAGACCTATCTTGGTGTGATCCTGGCGCATACCGCGCTGGGCATACCGTTCGTCGTCATCACCGTGACGGCTACCCTGTCGAGCTTCGATACTACCTTGATCAAGGCGGCACACAGCCTCGGCGCCAACCCCACGCGTACCTTCTTCAAGGTGGTGTTGCCGCTGGTGACGCCGGGTGTCGTTTCCGGTGCTCTGTTCGCCTTCATCACTTCCTTCGACGAAGTGGTGGTGGTGCTGTTCATCTCCGGACCTGCGCAGACCACCATGCCGATCCAGATGTGGTCGGGTATCCGCGAGCAGATCAGCCCGACGATCCTGGCCGTGGCGACGCTGCTGGTACTGCTCTCCATGCTGCTGCTGACCACGCTGGAGCTGTTACGGCGGCGCAGCGAGCGCTTGAGGGGAATCACGCCGGAGTAATACCAGCCGCATCGGCTCGATCCCAACCAGGCAAGGGGGCACCAATGGGTGCCCCCTTGCTTTGTCATGCTTCGAATTCAGCCAACCGTGAAGAATACCTGTGGCAGACCTAGCCATGTGTCAGTTTGCACCACGAAAAACCTCGCTTTGAAAACGAGAGTCTACTCTCCCTTTTGTTGAGTAAGTGATTATTTTAAAAGGATTGTGGGTGATTTTAAGGCAGTTATGGCACAGCCTGTGCTGCGAATTGGGTGAGGACGAATCAACCAGGGAGAGATCCACATGAGCCATGAAAAGCGTGCAAGCAAGTCTGCCAGGCGAATGACAGCCTTGGCCTCGGCAGTAGCTGTGGCGCTGGGGACGTTGTCACTTGCCGGTTGCGGCAATGATGAAGACGAACTGCCTCCGGTCGAGGAGGAGCGTCCCGCCATGGAGGAACAGGGTTCCCCTATGCAGGACACCACGGCTGATCCTGGTATCGACCAGACCGATACAGCCGCTGGCGATGGTGCGGCAGAACCCGTCAGTGGTCCCGAAGAGAACACCGAAGGTTCAGACGAGGTGACCCCCGAGCAGGATCCGCTCCCCGAAGCCGAGCAAGAACCGGTACCCGATGAGCAGCCAGATGGGCAGCAGCCCACCATGGATGGCGATCAGGAAGATGAACCCCAACTCGAGGAAGAGCAGGGTAGCTCCTGATTAGTCTCGGCACTCCGATCAGCCGACGCCGCCATCGCGAGATGGCGGTGCAGGGCAGGAAGCCCATGATTGTTCGCCGCAAGGCGATTTCCCAGGAGGTGGAAGTATGATGTCCAAGGAATTTCTGAAGAAGCTAGGCGTCTTAGGCGTGACCATGGGGCTGACCGCCAGCCCGTTGGCCTTGGCGCAGCAGACACAGCAGGACCAATATCAGACGCAGCCAGGTACCGAGCAGCCCCAGTACCCGGCCACCGACGAAGCACCGGGCCACGAGACCGGGCCGGGTGTCGATCCGGGTGACCCCGCGGCTCCGGGCATCGACGGCACTACGGCGCCAGGCCAGGATCCGGCCATGCCGGGTACCGAAGCAGATCCGGGCATGCAGCAGGATCCGGGCATGCAGCAGGATCCGGGCATGCAGCAGGAGCCGGGCATGCAGCAGGAGCCGGGTATGCAGCAGGAGCCGGGCATGCAGCAGGAGCCGGGCATGGAGCAACAGCCGGGCATGCAGCAGGAGCCGGGCATGCAGCAGGAGCCGGGCATGGAGCAACAGCCGGGCATGCAGCAGGAGCCGGGTATGCAACAGCCGGGTACCGAAGCCGCACCGGGCACCGATCCGGCTGCACCAGGCGTCCAGGATGACCCTGGTTTCGGCGAGGGAGCCGAGGCGATGCCGGGCGACGACGAGCCCGAGTTCGAATACGAGAACGAGGAAGAAGAGTGGGACTATCCGGAGGATGAAAACGACGACGCTTCGTAATCCTTCATCCACTGGTCCCGGCCAGAAGGCTGAATTACAGGAGGAAGATCGACGCAAGGATGCGTCACCCAAGCATGACGCGCGCAATTCGCTGACGGCCCGCCACCCTCCCCCCTTGCACCGTCAGCCGGATTGCATGGCGTGCTTCGCCCCCGAGCTCCCACGGGGGCTTTTTTGTGCTTGGCGACCGCGACGCTCCGGAGCGGAGCGATGTGATCGCTACTCCTCTTCGAGACGGCGGTAGAGAGTGCGCCTGGCGATGCCGAGGATGTCGGCGGTGCGCCGCTTGTTGCCGCCCGTGGCTTCCAGCACTTTCTGGATATAGCGCTTCTCGACCTCCTCCAGCCTTGGCCAGCTCTGCTGGCCGCTGGCGACCAACTCGCCGGTTTCGATCTGGCGAACGGTGCAGCGCTGCTCATAGGCATGCTGGCGAATGCGCTCCGGCAGATCGGTGTGGCTGAGCATACCGTCTTCCGCCAGGGTAACGGCGCGCATGACGGCATTCTCGAGCTCGCGTACGTTGCCTGGGTAGGGGTAGTCGAGCAAGCACTGCAGCGCCAAGGGCTCGATGCGTTCGATGCTCTTGCCCTGGGCGCTGGCATGCTTTTCGACCAAGGCGGAAATCAGCCGCTCGATATCCCCGGGGCGTTCACGCAGCGGGGGAATACGCAGCGAGAAGGTCTCCAGACGATAGAACAGGTCGCTACGGAAGTTGCCGCTCTCGATCTCCTGTTCGAGCTCACGGTGGGTGGCGGCGATGATGCGCACATCCACGGCTTCCTCCTTCTCGGCCCCCACCGCCTTGATCATCTTCTCCTGCAGTGCCCGCAGCAGCTTGGCCTGCAAGCCGGTTGACATCTCACCGATCTCGTCGAGGAAGAGACTGCCGCCATTGGCCGTCTGGAACAAGCCCTGGCGTGACTCGTTGGCGCCGGTGAAGGCCCCCTTCACATGACCGAAGAACTCGCTCTCCATCAACTCGGTGGGAATGCTGGCACAGTTGATGGCGATGAAAGGCTCGTTGGCCCGCGGGCTCTCGGCGTGGATGGCGCGGGCCAGCAGCTCCTTGCCGGTCCCGCTTTCGCCCAGGATGAGAATGGGCGCATCGCTCTTGGCCAGGCGGGCCGCATCGTGGAAAAGCGCCTGCATCGTTTCGCTTTCGCCGACGATGCCATGGAAGTGCCCCGCCGGCTCCTCCTGTTGCAAGCGCTCGGCCAGGCGCCGGTTTTCCAATACACGGAAGACCGCTTCTCCCACGCTTTCCAGGTCCAGCGGCTTGGTGAGGAAGTCGTCGGCCCCGATTTTCAGCGCCTCGACGGCCTGATCGATGGTGCCGAAGGCGGTAATGACGATGAACCCCAGGTGGCTTCCCTCATGGCGTAGCTGCTCGAGCAATTGCATGCCGCTCATGCCGGGGAGGCGCACGTCGCTGATGACCAGGGCCACCTCGCTGTGGCTCAAGGTCACGACGGCTTCCTCGGCGCTGCCGACGCCTAGCGTCTTGTAACCTGCTTCCTGCAGCTCCTCTTCCAGCAGTTCGAGGATGGCGGCGTCATCCTCGACAATAAGTATCGGCAGGTCGGTGTGGCTGTGGCTTCCCGTCACGTGGCAGTTCCTCCTTCATCGGCATCGTTCAATGGCAGTCCGATCTCGAAGCCGGCTCCCCCCAGTTCGCTGTCGAACACCCCGACGGTGCCACCGTGGTCGTTGATGATTCGGTGCACCATGGAAAGCCCGAGGCCGCTGCCTTGGCCAACGGGCTTGGTAGTGAAAAAGGGATCGAAGACCTTCGATTTGTCCCTGTCGACGATACCCGAGCCGTCGTCCTCCACCCATAACGTCAGCCAGCCTTCCTTCTCCCGTGCTCGTATGCGTACGCGGCTGACTTCCTTGGCCTGGGCGGCGTTGCGTAGAAGGTTGGTCAATACCTGAATCAGTTGCTGGCCGTTGGCCAGCAGTGGACAAGACGATGGAGTAAGGTCGAGTTCGAGCCGGATGGCGTTCTGCTCGAAGTCCTCCTCGACCAGCTCGCGTGCCGTGACGAGGAGTTCGGCCAGGTTCAGCGGTTCCTTCTCGACATTGTGGCGGCGGCCGAGCTCCATCAACTGACGCACGATTTCGACGATACGCTCCACCTCGCTGCGAATACGCCCCAGCCTGGCCCGATCGGCGTCGGTGAGCGTGTCGCGCCGGGACAGGCGCTGGGCCTGGCCATTGATTACCGTGAGCGGCGCGCCGATCTCGTGCGCAACGCCGGCAGCCAGCACTCCCAGCTCGGCGAGCTTCTTCGACTTGCGCAAGCGTTTCTCGAGTTCGATCTCCTTGCGCCGACGTGCCTCGATGTCGGCATCCTTCTCGGCCATGGCGTCCAGCATGCCGTTCAGGGCCACCGCGAGGCGTTCGTACTCCTGTGGACCTTCGGCTTCGGCACGCTGGCCCCGGTCGCCGGCTTCGACACGCTGCATGACGGTAAGCAGGCGTTCCAGTGGTCGCTCGATATGGCGTCGAAAGCCCCACCAGATGCCCAGCACGATACCGGCCGCCCCGATGACGAAAGCCAGCAGGGCCAGTTGGCTGAGGAACCCGGTGTAGTTCTCGACGCCGGTATTGAGCCGATTGACCTGCAGTACGCCTTGCACCTCACCGGAGGCCGAAAGCAGCGGCTTCAGCGCCGAGTAGTAGTGCCAGCCATCGTGCTCGCGGTAGGCGGCCCGCATCTCACCATCTTCGGCCACTTCGCGAATGGTCTCGGGGCTGAACAGCGCCTGACCCAGCCCCAGGCCGTATATTTCCCGGCCATTGGCGTCGAATACGTAGGCGCCGTAGATACGGTGGAACGAGAAGGCAGAGTAGAGCGACTCCTCGAGTGGCTCGGTGGCGTTGCGCGTCAGAGCCTGGCTCAGGGTGGTGCCGATCACGTTGGTGATGACCTGGACTTCACGCTCCAGGCGATTGCGCACGTTGTCCTCGAGTGACTTGATGGCCACCAGGCTGAAGATCAGCAGCGCGAGAAAGAGCGGTGCAATGACGGTCAGAAGTATGAGGTTGCGTAGGCGCATGGCGGCTCGCGGACGGTGGTTGACGAATATGGCAGTGCCGGATGTCGGGGCCGGCGCCGCGCCCGGGATCAATCCACCGGCCTCAGCCGGTAGAGACTGCCCTGCGGATCGTCGTTGATCAGGTAAATGGCGCCGTCGTGGCCCTGGTAAACGTCGCGAATGCGCCCGATCTGCCCATCGAGGACCAGCTCCGCGTCGGTGACTTGGTCACCCTCCAGTGCCAGACGATACAACTGTTCTCTGTACAATCCCCCAGCCAGCAGATTGCCTTGCCATGCCTCGAACATGCTCGAGGTGACCTCGGTCAGGCCGGAGGGGGCGAAGCGGTCTTCGAAGACATGGACGGGATCTCGCATGCCAGGCAGGGAATCCTCGCCGATGGGTTGGCCAGCGCCATAGCTTTTTCCCAGGCTCACCTCGGGCCAACCGTAATTTTCGCCGCCAATGAGTCGGTTGAGCTCATCGCCACCCAGCGGGCCGTGTTCGGTGGCCCAGGCCTCACCCGCTTCCGTGACTACCAGGCCTTGGGGGTTGCGGTTGCCGAAAGTGAAGATTTCGTCGAGTGTCTCGTCGTCATCGACGAAGGGGTTGTCGTCGGGAACGCCGCCGGTTTCGGTCAGGCGCAGTACGCTTCCGGCATGGTCACCGCGATCCTGCGCTCGCGACGGGCTGCCGCGTTCGCCAATGGACATCAACAGGGTCCCGTCCGGCAGCCAGGCGAGCCTGGAGCCGTAGTGGCGGCCGGGGTCGGCCGGGCGCGACTGCTCGAACAGCAGCTCGACATCATTCAGCCCGGTATCGCCGAGCCGGGCACGGCTCAGTGCCGTCGCGGTGCCGCCTTCAACGGGCTTGCTCCAGGTGAAGTAGATCCAGTCGTGCTCGCCGTCACCATAGAGAGGGTGCAGTGCCACATCGAGTAACCCGCCTTGGGTCCGGGCGCTGACCTCGGGCAGGCCCTCCAGGTGAGAGATGCTGCCATCCTCCTCGACCAGCGCCAGTCGCCCCGGGCGCTCGCTGACCAGAAAGCGGCCGTCGGGCAGCATGATCACCGACCAGGGATGTTCGAGGCCTTCGGCAACGCGCTCCAGACGCAGCGTCAGATGCTCGGTGGCAATGCGCTCGACCACGACCTCCGCGGCCTGGGCCGAAGCGACGCTTCCTGCGATGCTCGCCAGCAGCGGAACCGCCAGCCGTTTGCTTGCTTCATGCATGACTCCCTCCCTTGCATTTCGCTACCGCCCCGATAGATAGAGACTGTCGAGTGCCCCGGGCGTTCCCCCTCACACCCGTGGGGCATTGGCGACTACATCAGGATCGCCAACAGGATCGGCAGGTAGAGCAGGGCCAGCAGCGTCGAGCAGAACACCAGACTGGCCACGTATTCCGGCTCACGCTTGGCGCGCTGTGCGAACAGATAGTTGAACACGGCCACCGGCATGCTCATCTGCATCACGAGGATGCTGAGCGCCAAGGGCGGCAGGCCCAGCAGCGTGCCGATCCCCCAGGCCAGCAGAGCGGCAACCGGGATGCGCAGCAGGCTGAAGCTGATGCCCGAACGCAGGTTCTTCACCTGAATGCTGGCCAGCGAGACTCCCAACGTGATCAGCATGAGCGGTACGGTGAAGCCCGAGATCAGGTCCACGCTATTGGCCAGCCATCGTGGCAGTTCGGTATCGCTCAGCAGCAGGGCCAGTGCAATCAGGATAGCGTAAACCGTGGGTGTCCTGACCAGGGTTCGCAAGGGATTACCACTGCTGGCGATGACGGCACCGATGGTGAACTGGAACAGCGAGACCGTGACCATCACCGTGATGCCGAACGCGAAACCGGCACTGCCGAAGGCGTAGAGCACTACCGGCAGGCCCATGTTGCCCGTGTTGGGGTACATCATCGGCGCCAGCAATACCCGCCAGTCACGGCGCAGCAGGCGTGCCATGGCGAAGGTGGCGATACCCATGCTTATCATCACCAGTGCGGTGGCCAGCATGGTACGCCCGAAGCTACCGGCATCGATCTCGGCGCCGCTCAGCGAGGCAATGACCAGCGCCGGCGTGCCGATGTTGAAGACCAGCCGGGTGACGAAGTCCACGGGGTAGGGTTGGCCCAGGCGAATCCAGGTGAAGCCCAGGCCGGCGCCGGCCAGAACGGGAGCCATTACGGCAAAAAGGTCGGCGACCATCGAGCATCCTTGGCGGTGAGCAAGCTAAGCATTGTGATGAATACGCCCCTGGCGGTGCAAGTCGCCGATGAACGGCAGCGGCTTGGTATTGGCGGCCTCGACCGGGTAAGCTGCGACTCTTGTTCGCAAGGAATTCTCAAATGACAACCCGTGCTTCTGCCAACAGTTTCCAGGCGCTGGTGCGCCTGCTGCGCTATGCGCGCGGTTACCGGCGCCGCATCGTCGCCGCCACGACCTGCTCGATCATCAACAAGATCTTCGACATCGCGCCGGAGATCCTCATCGGTGTGGCCATCGACGTCGTGGTCAACCAGGAGCGCAGCTTCGTCGCCCGGGCGGGCTTCGAGACCGCCGAGCAGCAGATCATGGTGCTCGCCGTGCTCACCTTCTTCATCTGGGCCGGCGAATCGATCTTCGAATATCTCTACAAGATACTATGGCGCAACCTTGCCCAGCGGCTGCAGGCCGACATGCGCCTGGATACCTACGAGCATGCCCAGCGCCTCGACATGGCCTACTTCGAATCGAAGAGCTCGGGCCAGCTCGTGGCGACCATGAACGACGACGTCAACCAGCTCGAGCGCTTCCTCGACGGCGGCGCCAATTCGCTGATCCAGGTCGGCGTCACGGTGGTCGCAGTGGGGGCAGTGTTCTTCGTCATCTCGCCGCTGATCGCGCTGCTCGCCTTCACGCCGATCCCGCTGATCATCTGGGGCGCCTTCTACTTCCAGCGCAAGGCCGGCCCGCTCTACGCCGACGTGCGCGAGAAGGTGGGCGATCTCGCCAGCCGGCTCTCTAACAACCTCTCCGGCATCGCCACCATCAAGAGTTTCACCAGCGAGGCGCGCGAGGCCGAGCGGCTGCGGCAGGTCAGCGAAGCCTACGTGGAGGCCAACCGTCGCGCCATCCAGGTCAGCTCCGCCTTCATCCCGGTGATCCGCATGGCGATCCTGGCCGGCTTCCTGGCCACCTTCACCGTGGGCGGCATGCAGGCGCTGAACGGCGACCTCAACGTCGGTGCCTACGGCGTGCTGGTATTCCTTACCCAGCGCCTGCTGTGGCCGCTCACCGGCCTCGCCGAGGTTATCGACCTGTTCGAGCGCGCCATGGCCAGTACCCGGCGCATCCTCGACCTGCTGTCGGTGCCCATCACGGTGAAGGACAACCAGGGCCAGCCGCTGGCGGAACCGGTACGCGGCGAAGTGAGCTTCGAGAACATCAGCTTCCACTATGCCGCCAGCGGCGTGGGGGTGGACGGGGTGAGCCTGCACGTGCCCGCCGGCAATACCCTGGCGCTGGTGGGCGCCACCGGCTCGGGCAAGTCGACCCTGATGAAGCTGCTGCTGCGCTTCTACGACCCCGAGGCCGGCCAGGTGCGCATCGACGGCCAGCCGATCGGCGAGGTGAGTCTTGCTTCGCTGCGCCAGGCCATTGGCCTGGTGAGCCAGGACGTCTACCTGTTCGAGGGTTCGATACGCGACAACATCGCCTACGGCCGCCCCGAGGCCAGCGAAGCCGATGTGATCGAGGCGGCGCGCACCGCCGAGGCGTGGGAGTTCATCCAAGCTCTGCCCCAGGGGCTCGACACCGCCGTGGGCGAGCGTGGTGTGCGCCTCTCCGGTGGCCAGCGTCAGCGCCTCTCGCTGGCCCGCGCACTGCTCAAGGACCCGCCGATCCTGGTGCTCGACGAAGCCACCAGCGCGGTGGACAACGAGACCGAGGCCGCCATCCAGCGCTCGCTGGCCAAGATCGGTCACGGCCGCACCGTGATCATGATCGCCCATCGCCTCTCGACCATCGTGCATGCCGACGAGATCGTGGTGGTCGATGGCGGTCGGGTCGTGGAGCAGGGCACTCATGCCGAGCTGCTCGAGAAGGGTGGCCGTTACGCCGCCCAGTGGCGGGTGCAGACCGGCGCGCTGGAGGAGAGCGAGGCGCTGAGCTGAGCGTTTAACACCGGGTACCGACGGTGGCGGTGCAGCCCGCCACCGTCTTCCGCTAGATGAACAGGCCCACCCAGACTACCGTGACGACCACCAGCAGGCCCGCCAGCACGCGATAGTTCTGCCACAACGGCTTGCTGGCGAGCTCGCGCGACTCCTCGCGCCAGGCCGCGCGCGACCACACATAATCCTTGAGTTCCTCCCGGCTCGGCGCCTCGGTGCTCAGCGAGATGCCGACGAACAGCGACAGGCACAGCAGCAGCATGAGGCCGGTGCCGTAGAGGAACTGCAACTGGTACAGCTCGAAGAGCTCGCCGGCCAGGAAGCCGGCCATGCCGACCGGAGCCCCGATGACCAGGGTCCAGAAAGCCGCCGCGCCAGTCGCCCGGCGCCAGAACAGCCCGCCGAGGAAGATCACCACCGCAGGCATGGTGACGTAGCCCAGGAAGGACTGGAAATACTCGACGATACCCTCGAAGGTGAGGATCACCGGTGCCCACAGCCCGGCGATCACCATGAACACGGCCACCATGCCGCGACTGATCAAGAGCAACTGCTTCTCGCTGCGCTGCTTCCTGCGGGTCTTGATGAAGTCGTTGACCACCAGCGAGGAGGCACCGTTGAGCACCGAGTCGAGCGTCGACATCAGCGCGGCGACCAGTGCCGCCAGCACCAGACCGCGCAAGCCGATGGGAAGTAAATCGAAGGCCAGTGTCGGCCAGATCAGGTCCGCCTCGGAGAGGTCCGGATAGAGGGCGCGACCCATGGTGCCGGGCAGGATCAGCAGGAACAGCAGCGGCAACTGGAAAAAGGCGGCCAGCAGCGCGCCCCAGCGGCCATGGTCGATGCTCTTCGCCGAGAGCACCTTCTGCATGACGATGTGGTTGGTCGTCCAGTAGTAGAAGCCGAGCCACAGCACCCCGGTGAAGATACCGGGCCAGGGCAGGAAATCGTCGTCCGCCGGCTTGATGACGCTGAAGCCGCCCTCCGGCGCCGCGTTTCGCACCGCATCCCACGAACCCAGCTCCCGGAACACCATGAAGAAGATGATACCGCCAGCCGTGTAGAGCAGTACCCCCTGAACGGTGTCGGTGATGATCACCGCCCGCAGCCCGCCGAGGATCACGTAGAGGCCACCGAGCAGCGCCATGGCGGCGATCAGGATGCCTAGCGGCACATCGGGGAACAGCAGTTGCAGGGTGATGCCGCCGGCGAACAGCGCGCCGGCGCTGTCGATGAACAGGGCGGTGAAGATGGAGAAAAGAGAAAAGGCGTAGCGCGAGCGATGGTCATACCGCCGGGCGAGGAACTCCGGCATGGTGTTGACCCGCGAGCGCAGGTAGAACGGCAGGATGAACAGTACGAAGAACACCAGCACCAGCGTGGCCATCCACTCGTAGTTCCACACCGCGATGCCGTCGTGATAGCCGGCGCCCGCCAGGCCGATGTAAGACGTGCCGGAAAGATTGGCCGAGACCAGGCTGAGCCCGACCAGGGGCCAGATCGTGCCGCGGCCAGCGAGGAAGTATCCCTCCGAATCCTGCTGCTTGCGGCCCACCCAGAAACCGATGCCCAAGATCATGACCACATACAGGCCAACGATTATCAGATCGATATTCGCCAGTTCGAACTCGGGCACGGTTCCCTCCTTAGCCCAGCGCTCATCCTTGAATGTCAGCGCAGGCTAGGGCAACCATCACGCAGCCTGCCTCTCAAACCGTAGTCCAGTGGTCGCAAGCCAGCAAAAAAGCACTACCGACTCAAACACTCCGGAAACGGATCGGAAGCACTGCGAGAGAAGGCGGCCGCTAGGCCGCCCAGGGAGAGGGGAATGCTTTAGATTCGAGCCAGCGATCTAGGGATTATGAGTCCCCTGGTTTGACCAGCAGCGCGTCGAGAGTAACCGGCACCTCGTCGCCGATCTGCTCGTAGCCGAGCAGCAGCAGCACCGAGCGCAGGGTAGGGTCGGCCATCAATGCCTGCCCATCCAGTGCGACTCGCTCGGCGTTGGTGACCTGGACCTGCCCCTCGGCCGTCTTGGTGAAGCGAACCGGCAGCGACTCCTCGCGCTCGGCGTTGCCGGAGCGCACCGTCATTGTCAGGTCCTCCACCAGCGAATCACCCACCGCCAGGCGCTCCAGCCGCTCGGGAGGAAAGCGGGTGGTCAGGGTGGCCATGGGCCGTTCGGTGATGCCGGAAAGCCACGGCGGCAGTTGCCCGAGCCGCTCGACCACGTCGCTCTGGTTGAGCCGCAGCGGCAGTTCCAGATTGCCGCCGGCATCGGCACTGCCCCGCAGCCGGCGCACCTCGTGCTGGCGCGGAATGGGACCGTCGGGCGTGATCTGCATCACCGTAGCGGAAACCCGCGAGCGTTCGGGATCGAGCTCCCAGGCCGCCAGCGGCAGGGCAAACAGCAGGGCGGAGGCACCCAGGGCGACCAGCGGAAAAGAAGAGAAAAGGCGTTTCATGAACGATGCGTCTCCTGGAGCAGAAGGCTCACCCCAGAAGACACGCCAAACGCCGGGAAGTGCCCGGCGCGGCGAAACGAAATTGCCACCCGCGAGGCTCTGGCCTCGCCCACCAGCTTTCGCTATCATACGGCGGCGCAATGCAGGGCCTATAGCTCAGTTGGTTAGAGCAGGGGACTCATAATCCCTTGGTCGCTGGTTCGAGTCCAGCTGGGCCCACCAATCATCGCAATCGATAGTCAGCTCGTTTGGCCTTTCCAACCCTTCTATCAGTCTTAGCCTTCAGCCCGTCGCTGCTCAGCCCATACGCTGGTTCGCCAGGCCGCCCCGACACCGCACGCTCCACACCCTACTGCGCTGCCATCGAGCTTTGCCATTCGCCGTGCCCAATCCCTGCCAGCCGGTCGCTTCGATCGGCTGCTGTGCCGCTGGCAGGTGGTCGGTGCAGACGCATGCCTCGATCTATGTTGCAGTGCACAAAAATCCCTGCTACTGTGTGGTATGCAGCAGAGCGGGAATCTCCCGCTATAAGGCATTCAGAACCCCGGAGGTTCCCATCATGAGCAACGCATTCGCATTCGATACCAAGCAGTTTGACACCGCCCAGCTTGAGTCCATTTTCTCCGCCCCGGCTCGCGCCTTCACTGCTTTGTCGATCGATTACACCGAGAAGCTGGTCAATGCCCAGCTCGAGGCTGCCAAGGCGTATAGCGACACTACCCTGGCGCAACTGCGTAGCCTGTCCGAGGTCAAGGATGCCGAGGGCCTGAAGAGCTACCTGGAAGGCCAGCAGGCCGTTGCCAAAGACTTGACCGAGCGCCTGAAGGGCGATGCCGGCAAGGTCGTGGCCCTGCAGCAGGACTTCGTGCAGCAAAGCCAGAAGCTGACCGAAGATAGCGTCAAGCAGGCCCAGCAAGGCCTCAAGTCGGCCAGCGAGAGCGAGACTGAGACAGCGTCCGCTCCCAAGTCGGTCAAGGAAACCGCCTCCAAGGCCAAGTAAGCCTTAGGCCTGCGGGCCGCGCCGACGCAAGATTCAGGCCGCCGATCCATGATCGGCGGCTTTTTGCTATGTGAGCAATGGCCATGGGCCGGAGAAACATCCCTCCGACCAAGTAAAGAAAGTGCGAAAAAGTACACCCATTACCAGAATTAATATGATGTTGTCTGGATGAATCAGATAGTCCGAAGTGCCAATGTTGTGCTCCTGTGTTTGCAATAGAAATGCCGCTCTAAATCTCTCTTCCGCTGCGGTTCGGGCTTACCTGTCGCCATCTTGATACTCGGGAGCCTGAAATTCTCAAAGAGTGTGGATCATTATCCGGTCAATGAACCGTCTTCCTCTTGGGGCTGTATAAGGGATACAGCGCATCGGCAGCCGGAGGACTCTCCATGGCACGAAATTTTGATACTGCGCTGTGCGGTTTCGACGGCTTGCGCTCCGGCCAAGGCGGCGAGTGGGTACCGAAGCCGGGGCGGTTGCTTGGTTGCCAAAGAAATTAAACTGGATGCTTGATCACGATTAACCCTGTTGGGAGGGAAATGATATGCGAATGCTATCTATCGGACTGTTGACCGGCGTGCTGACCCTGGGACTCACCGGCTGCGGCACCACCACCGGCGAGCGAGCACTGAGTGGCGCCGGCCTGGGGGCGGCCGCCGGCGCCGGCACCGCGGCCATGACCGGCGGCAGCATGACCAAGGGGGCGGTTATCGGAGGCGGCCTGGGCGCTGCCGTCGGGGCGGCCACCAACCGCGACGACATCGATCTGGGACGTCGGCGTCGCTGATCCCCTTGAGATGATGCGGGCGTCCACGATGTCGATCAGCGCCCCCATCATCGAGCCTCAAGCGGCTCCCTGCTAACGCCACTCCAGGTCGACCACGATCGGATCGTGATCCGAGGAGCGGAAAGGGTCGGGGCGGAAGTGGGGCGCTGCGTTGTCCGGCCCGTCGTAGCCGAGGAAAGCAGGCTCGTCGGCATTGATATGCCACGGGCGGACTTCTGCCACTGCCGTGGCCAGTTCGGGGCTGGCCAGGGCATGGTCCAAGTACCCCGACTCGCCGCGGAACACATAGCTATAGCGGCGCTCCGGTGGCAGCTCGCGGGCGATCAGATTGACCAGCCCTGCGTGAGTCAGGGTGCGGATCGGGTCCTCGGCGCCGTAGGCGTTGAGGTCGCCGATCAGCAGCAGGCGCTCGTGTCCCTCGGCAGCAGCGAGGCGGTCGAGGAAGCCGTTCATGGCCTGCGCCTGCTCCACCCGGCGCTGATTCCAGCAGCCCTGGCCGCGGTCGATATCGCCCCGGGGTGGGCAGCCGGTCTTGGACTTGAAGTGGGCGGTCACCACGCCGAAGGCAGGGCCGCCCTCCAGGCTGCGAAAGAAGGCTGCCAACGGCGGTCGGTGATGGGTGGAGTCGTCGTCGGAATAAAGCTCGCTCACGGCCTCTACCCGGTCCGGCCGGTAGATCAGGGCGAGCTTGATGGCATCAGAGCCGCGGTTGGCATTCCCACCGACCGCACGATAGCGGACCCCGGTTCGCTCGCTGAGCTGCTCGACCAGGTCGGCAAGGGCGCGCGGGTCGTTCTCGACCTCCACCAGGGCCAGAATGTCGGCCTGCAAGCCCTCGACGGCAGCGGCGAGCTTGGCCCGCTGGCGCTCCAGCTCGGTGGCGTTCGCGGCGCCGCGCTGGCCGAGGGTGAGGAAGTAATTCTCGACGTTGAAGGTTGCCACTCGCAGCCGCTTTCCCGGCTCCGGCAGCGGCTCCGGGCGCGGGTTGGCATCCTCGAAGTGTGGCTCGAGAATCGGGTGCAGGCGGTAGGCGTCGAAGGCGTGGGAAAGTATCCCGGTCAGCCCCTGGACGCTGCTGCCGACGCGGCGGCTGCTGTCCGCATCCAGGTAGGGGATGGGGCTCGGGAAGGCGCGGTAGCTGCCGTCGTCCAGCACAAGGATATCCCGCTGTTGGGTATCGCCGGGTGTATTCGTGGGGCGGAACAGGCGGGTGTCGGCCAGTCTCAGGGAGCCGTAACGGGCGAGCTCATAGTTGCCGGTAACAATCAGGGGCTGTGGGAACTCGAGCAGAAGACCCTCCAAGGTTTCCAGCTCTGATTCGCCCAGTGGCCACTCCACTGCCTTCGGCTCCAGCAGTCGGTCGCTGGCACAGGTCTCGATCCGCTCGACTCGCTGCAACTGGACCTGGCCACGGTATTCGCCGGTCCGGGCGTGGAGCTGCAGGTGCTGGCCGGGAGCGATGAGCTCCGCGTCGCTCGATGTTGCCGTAGGCATATAGACGAACAGGCCGACAGGACCATGCTCGGTCGCCTGCTGCAGATAGAAACCGTCCAGCCGGTCGCGGCCGAGGAACGCCCCGGTCACCACGCCATCGGCGATCACCTCCTGGCCGGAGGGCAGGGCCGTGCGCTCGCCAACGCCCTTGATAGCGTCGAAGTCGGCGTTGGACTCGGCGGGGCAGTTGGCCGCCGCGGAAGCTGCTATCGGCAGCAGGGCCAGCAGCAGGGTTACTAGACCTGCGCAGCGGGCCACGGTATGGCGGCGCTTCGCTCCGTGTTCAGTCACTTTCATCGATGACGAATTCAACCCGGCGATTCTGCTGGCGGCCTTCGGGATTGTCCGATCCGTCCGGATGGGTGTTGTCCGCCACAGGTCGTTCGAAGCCATGGCCTTCTGGCGTGAATTCGATATCGGAAAGCTGCTCGTTTTCGATAAGCCAGTTGATGGCCGCCTGGGCGCGACGCTCCGAAAGTTCGAGATTGTAGTTGGCTGAACCAATGCTGTCGGTATGACCTTCGACAAGCACGGCTTCAATATCGGACTCGCGAAGGAATGCCGCCAGTTCTTCCAATACCCGTGCTCCGTCGGGTTCAATTGCGTCGCTGTCGAAAGCGAAGAGTACATCTCCCAATATTGAGAGCCGAATCTCATCACCGACAACGGTTACTTCGATTGCTTCGCTGGTTTCGGAGAGAGTCATGGCCTGTTTGGCCAGTGGCGATATCGATGCGACAGTGCCAAGGGCAAGGCCCTCGATCGGGATCGCAGTCCGTTCGATCGGGATCACAATCCGTTCGATCGGGAGAATTACGGTGGATGAAAGATCGGGCACCCGCTCGTTATCTTCGACGGCAAACGCCGTGCCTGCAATAAGCGCTACGCACCCGCAGGTACTGGCCAATGCCAATCGATTATTCATCGCTGATCGGCACGTTGTCGAAGAGCATTCCGCCGGGGAGTGCGAGCGAAAAGCTTGTTATCTCTTCTTCGGGAGCGGGAAACTTGCCCCACCAAGCCCCGCGAACGGTATCGCCCTCGCGCGTAATCGTCAGTGATGGGACGGTCAGGGGTGTGCCTTCGGTGTCGGCCAGCAGCAGATGCCGGTTCTCGCCCGCGATGACATAGAAATCCTGACGGTAAGAGGCTCCACCGATCGAACTATAGAGCGTCTCCCGCTCTGTGCGGCTGGAGCTGGCGGCGCCTTCCGGTGCGGCAAAGCCAACTCTGACGGTAAGAACACCGTCGGAACGGCTGGCCTGTGTCACCTGGCCGACGGCCAGGCCGCTGCTGAGTTCGGCTTCCGCCAGCGGTTCCTCGGCCAGGGCAGGTGCTGTGATGACGAGGGCAAGCAGAGCGATTCCAGTACAGATGGATTGTTTGATCTTCATTGGACGTCCCTTTTCTGCCCACGCGAGGTGGCTACATCCCTTTATGTTCACCACCGGGGGGAATGTTCCAGAGAGTGGAGTAGTAACTTTAGCATTCTTGCACATGGCTGCCAGCGCTTCCAACGAGGGGCCTATCGAGGGTTGCTGGTTCACCCGGCCAGCATCACCACTACCCCAAAGGCCGCCACGCCGGCCGCCACCGGCCAGCCCAGGGTGCGCTTGTACCACCACACGGCCAGGGTCACGAGCACGCCGATGACGGTGGCCAGCCAGGAGCTGACGCTGGGTGTTACCGGCAACAGCGATACCCCGAACACGGCAGCGATCATCACCGGGCCGAGCAGGCTCAGCCACTGGGGCATCGCTTCCAGGCTGCCGTCGCCTTGGCGCTCAAGGCGGCGCTGCATCCAGAGCAGCGGCAGCACGCGTATCAGCAGGGTGCCCAGCGCCGAAGCAAGGACGGCGATCCAGAGGGCGCTACTCATGACGTTCTCCTTGCGCATGTTCTCTCTTATGGGAGTGGTCGAACTTGACGGCCTGGAAGCACAGGGCGCCACAGGCGGCGGCAAGGGGAATCGCCAGATTGGTCAGCCCCAGGATCGTCAGCAGCAGAGCGCTGAGGATGGTCAGACCCAGGGCCAGACTCCAGCGCCGCGAGGTGAAGCGGGGCGCTATCAGCACCAGGAAGAGAGCAGGCAGGGCGAAGGGCAGGATTTCACCCATCAGGGCCCAGCGGGCGATCAGCTCACCGCCGGCCACGGCGCCCAGTGCGGTGCCACCGATCCAGCTCAGCCAGGCCAGCAGGGCCGCGCCGGTGAACCAGCCAAGGCGCTGAGAGGCCGGTAGCTGGGGCAGGCGCGCATGGGCCACGGCGAAGATCTGGTCGGTGAGGCCGTGCATCAGCCAAGGCCAGAGGCGGCTGGAAGTCAGCCAGGGGGCCAGGTTGGGGGCGTAGACCACATGGCGCAGATTGATCAGCAGCGTCATGGCCACCACCAGCCAGAGCGGTGCTCCGGCGGCCACCATGCCGACGAACAAAAACTGGGAGGCGCCGGCATAGATCAGCGTCGAGATGAGCACGGCCTCCCAGGTACTGAAGCCGGCCTGGGTGGCGATCAGTCCGAAGGAGATGGCTACCGGCACATAGCCGCCGAGCAGCGGGATGGCCTCGCTCATGCCGGTCAACCAGGCGCGGGAGGACGATGTGGTGGCTTGCAGGCTCATGAGGTGGGTTCCTCGTGATAGACGACGCTGAGCAGCAGCGTGGCCCAGGTGTCCTCGGTGCGGTAGAGGTGGGGGCGGTCGGCTGCGAAGGTCAAGGTGTCGCCGGCCGACAGGGTTCGGGTGTCGCCTTCCGGGCCGGCCTCCAGCGTGCCGCTGATCAGAATGAGCGATTCACGAGCGCCGGGGGTGTGGGGTTCGGCAAGACGCAAGGTATGCGGCGCGCAGCGCATCCAGTAGGCGTCGACCTGAGGTCGCTCCTTGCCCTGGTCGAGCAGGCGTACTTCCACGCCATCCTCGCCCAGGGGCACGGCGATAGGCGCCACGAGGGTGCCGAAGGGCACCTTCAGCTGTACCGCCAGGCGCCAGATGGTATCCAGGGTGGGGTTGCCGTTGCCCTGCTCCAGGCGCGACAGGTTCGACTTGGCGATGCCGGCGGCGGCGGCCAGCTGCGATAGCGACAAGCCCTGTGCCTGGCGCAGGCCCTGCAGGTGCTGGCCCAAGGTGCCGAGTGAAAGCTTGTCCACGGTAGGGAGTCTCGCGTTGTTCCTTTTAATGAACGTTCTATAAAAGGAACAGAGTTTTGTCAACTGCTGTCAACTCCCTTGTCGTGCTAGCAGCGCCAGAGCGCTGCGAATCGGGAAGGGCCTAGCCGGGGTTGAGTATCGGCGATGCCCTCAAACGCTTCGCTGCCAGGTCGAGGAAGGTACGTATCTTGGCGACGGCGCCACGGCCTTCGCTGTGCACCAAGTGGATGGGTAATGGAGGTGGTTCGTAAGCTTCCAGCACGGCCTCTAGCCGTCCTGCCTCGAGATCCGCCCCGACCTGGTAGGAAAGGACCCGGGTGATTCCCCAACCGTTGCGTACGGCCTCGATACAGGCCGCGATACTGCTGACCGTCGCTCGCGGGTGAATACGCACCACCTGGTCGTAGTCGCGACCGAAGCGCCACTCCTTGTTGGCGCTCAGTGTCGTGGTGGCGAGAATGCGATGTGCCGCCAGGTCTTCCAGGCTGGTTGGCGTGCTGTGCCTGGCGAGGTAGTCGGGCGCGGCGCAGACCACCCGGCGCACGCTTCCCACCCTGATGGCGGAAAGGCCGGAGGAGGGCAGCGAGCCGATACGCACTGCGATGTCGAAGCCCTCTTCGATGATGTTGACCACGCGATCCACCATCACGATTTCCGCGCGCATTTCCGGGTAGGTGTCGAGGTATTCCAGCAGGATCGGCATGACGTGGATGCGGCCGAACTCATTGGGGCAGTTGATACGCAATAGCCCGGTGGGGCTAGCCGCCGCGCCGCTGACAGCATCGTCGGCCGCCTGCAGTTCCTGGAGAATGCGCCGCGCGTCTTCCAGGTAGCGCTCCCCGATCTCTGTCAGGCGAACCCGCCTTGTGGTACGCGTGAAGAGGCGCACCCCGAGACGGGCTTCCAGCGCATTGATTCCACGGGTGACTGACGGCGCGCTCATGCCGATGGCTCGCCCGCCGGCGGCAAAGTTGCCGGCATCGGCCACGGCGACGAAGACTTGCAGGGTCTGGAGACGGTCCATGAGCTGGCTCCCGGATGGGCGCTGATTGCTGTCAATTAATGAAATAATGAATTGCTTATCGTGAGGATTCTAGTGGTAAGGCGCAAAGATTAGTCTGGTGACGTTCCGCCGTCGTGACCCTTCACGGCGTGTCATGCAACCAGCAGGAGTCTTTTGCCATGCCGACGCCCACTATCGTGAATCCGAACTTTCCGCGTGACGCCGCGCCGATCCGCCTGTTTCGCAACCCCAAGTCCGGCCACTGCCACCGCGTCGAGCTGATGCTCGCGCTGCTTGAACTGCCCTATGAGACGGTCGATCTCGATATGGCCAACGGCGCGCACAAGTCGGCCGAGTTTCTCAAGATCAGCCCGTTCGGCCAGGTGCCCGCAATCGAAGACAACGGCGAGTTCCTCAGCGATTCCAACGCCATCCTGGTTTACCTGGCTCGGCGCTATGACGCGCACGACCGCTGGCTGCCCACGGCGCCGATTGCTGCCGCACAAGTACAGCGCTGGCTGTCCGTCGCTGCCGGGGAGATTGCCGCGGGCCCCTGCGCCGCGCGGCTGGTGACGCTCTTCAACGCGCCACTGGATCACGAGCAGACGATTGCCCGCGCGCATTCGCTCTTCTCGGTTTTGGAAAAACATCTCGGCGGGCAAGAGTATCTGGCGGGTAGCGCGATCACCCTGGCGGACGTGGCGGGCTACAGCTATATCGCCCACGCCCCGGAGGGTGGAGTCAGCCTGAAGGAGTATCCGGCCATTCTCGCCTGGCTCGAGCGCATCGAGGCGCAGCCCGGTTTCGTCGGCATGGTGCGCAGCCCGGCACTGGCCTGATCGAACGGCGGCGACAGGAGGCGAATCCCATGACAGCGAACCGGCAGGTATTCCATGAGGGCGAGCGCAGGGTGCAGCAGCGTGCCGGCGTGCCCGGTGCTTATGTGGAGCGCGTTTCCGCTTACGTGCGTGCCGCGATGCCCGACCAGCACGTTGAGTTCTTTGGCAATCAGCCGGTGCTGTTCATGGGGGCGCTGGACCGGCAGGGGTGGCCGTGGGCGGTGGTAACCTACGGCGCCCCGGGGCAGCTGTGTACGGCGACGTCGAGCGAGCTGCTGATTCGCAGGGCGCCACCGCTGGCGGATGCCCTGGAGCTTTCACTGGAGCCCGGGGCAAGGGTGGGGCTGCTTGGGCTCGAGATGACCAGTCGCCGCCGTAATCGGCTGAATGGCACGGTGCGCTCCCATGATGCCGAGGGCATTAGGGTCGCGGTCGACCAGAGCTTCGGCAACTGCCCCCAGTACATACAGCAACGCGAAGTGGACTGGCAGGCGGGGCAAGAAGCGCCACCCGTTAGCGGGCAGGTTTCGATCGACTCCCGAGTCAGTCGGGCCATGCTGGCCCAGGCTGATACGTTCTTCATCGCCACCCGGGCAGGCGAACTGGGGGATTCGAGCCATGGCGTGGATATCTCGCATCGCGGGGGCAAGCCGGGGTTTCTGCACCTGAACACGGATGGCAGCCTGTCGTTCCCGGATTTTCCGGGCAATCGTTTCTTCAATACCCTCGGCAACATCGAGCAGGACCCGCGGGTCAGCCTCTTCATCCCCGATTTCGTGACCGGTGAAGCCCTGGTGCTGCAAGGGCGCGGGCGCGTCGACTGGGATCCTCGGCGTGCGTCTCTGGTCGAGGGGGCCGAGCGCATCGTGGATGTCGTGCCGGAGCAGGTCTGGCATGTCGAAAACGCCTTGCCTGCGCGAGGGCGGCTGATTGAACGTTCTCCCACACTGGCGCAGACGGGAACCTGGTCCAAGGAGGCGGCCGGGAACGCCTATCGCCGCCTGCGGATTGCCGACAAGGTGAGGGAGAGCGATGTCATCACCTCCCTCTATCTCGAGCCACTGGCCACGGATGACCTACCGCTGAAGCCTTATACGGCCGGGCAGTTCCTCACCGTGCGCCTTGCCAGGGCCGGGCATGGCGGGCAGGCCACGCTGACGCGCAGTTACAGCCTATCGGGGGCATGGCATGAGCGGGCGTCTCGTTACCGAATTTCGGTCAAGCGCGAAGCGCACGGAACGGTCTCACGCCTTCTGCATGACGAGTATGCGGTGGGGGACGTGCTCGAAGTGTTACCGCCGGCAGGGGATTTCGTGCTGCGCGAGCGTCCGAACGCCATCGTGCTGGTGTCGTCCGGCGTGGGCATCACCCCGATGATCGCCATGCTGGAGGCCATGGTGCAGCGTGCCGATGCCGGAGAGACGCCGCCTGGCGAGGTATTCTTTATCCACAGCGCGCGCAACGGGCGGGAACAGGCCTTTGCGAAGATGCTGAACGCGTGGGCTGACAGGTATCGCTGGCTGCATCTGCATATCGCCTACACCCGCCCCACGTCAGAGGATGCCTTGGGCAAGACATATCACTCGCGAGGACGATTGACGCTGGCATCGCTCACGGCCTGGTTGCCGGACATGACCCGCAGCCACGTCTACCTCTGTGGGTCGGAGGGGTTCATGCGAGTGCAGTACGCGGCACTGCTGGCGCTCGGTATGCCCCGTGAGCATCTGCACCATGAGTTCTTCGGGCGCGGCTCGCTTGAATCCGAGGAGTCCGAGCCGGGTGCGGCTGCGCCACAAGCGCTGCCTTCCCATGCCAGGGTCACGTTCGTCTCGGCCTTCACGAGGCAGAATGAATCGAGTGAGGCGCAGGCCGCCGTCGTCGAGTGGACGCCAGCGCAAGGCACCTTGCTGGACCTGGCCGAGCGGGCAGGGCTCGCGCCACTGTCCAACTGCCGGGTAGGGCGCTGTGGGAGCTGTGCGCTGCGCCTGGTCTCCGGTGAGGTGCACTACCCGGTGCCGCCGCTGGCAGCAACCGCTGAAGGCGAGGTGCTGCTGTGCTGCGCCGTACCCGCCGCTGAAGCACCCTTGGTCATTCGGTTGAGCGAGTAGATGCCGGGTCAAACGAACTCGGAGTCGTCGGTCCGGACGGTCACTCCGCCTTCCTCGCCGGGCACCATGACCATGAATTCGCCGTTGCCCAGGTAGGTCACGTCGTGGCCGTCGTGGGTGCGAAAGCTGGTTGAGCCTCGCGTGGCCCCGGCATGCTGCATCTCGCTGAGCTCGCGCGTGCTGACGAACATGTCGATCATGTACTCGCGGCCCTGGTCGTCGAAGGCCATCACGGTTCTTTCATGCTGGGTCACGGGGCTGCCTCCTGAAGCTGTCTCCCCTAACCCATAGCAACACAGCGGCGGCTTGGCGAGCCGCGCGCTGCCAAGTCGGAGCAATACGGATATGGCCTAGAGGAAAGGGCGGGCATGGGCCCACCTGATCCTTCAGGATTGGGTCAGGTTGGGGTCCATGCTCATGAGCTCGTCGTCCCCACGAGCCGCTTGCAGTGACACGCTCCGGCTAGCGCAGGGGGCAATGTGGGCGTACTTGAACGTCCCGAAATCGATCGGTTCGCGGTCGGGGCGACGCGGGATGGCGGGACGTAAGCCCCTCGGGGCACGGGAGCTGGCTGTCGGATTGCGAAGGTTGTCCATGTGGGTGACCTCGGTGACGCCATCCGCAAGATGCATGACGGCGACCCATCGATATTGCCCCAGTATTTTCAACAGTTCGGTGCGCTAGCGAACCGACAAGAGCATGCTCTTCTCACATGATTCTGGTAGTGACATATCGCCTGCCCCAGTGGGTAAGGCGCATCGACCAGGATAGTGCTTGTGGCCTTTATTCATCGCATTTCTTTCTGGGCGCTTACCTCGGCATCACCCTGGAATGATACCGCCCCGGTGCGGGAAGAGCTGTTCAGTGTCGAACGGCTCGATCAGCATGCCAGCAGCCTTGCGCTGGCTCAGCGTGTCACTGACCAGCCCCCTCGGGTCTTGCCGTTGGCAAGGCGGCTCGATGACAATGCCACGGTTCTGCTGAAGGCCTATCGCGCCAGCGCCACAGAGGTAGCCGAGGGGCGCGATATCGTTCCCGCCGCGGCCTGGCTGCTCGACAATTACCATATCATCGAAGCTCAGATCCGCGAGATCCGCGGCGACCTGCCTCCCGGTTATTATCGACAGCTACCGAAACTGGCCGAAGGCCCCTTTGCCGGCTATCCCCGCGTCTTCGGCCTGGCCTGGGCCTTCGTCGCCCATACCGACAGTCACCTCGATCCCGACAACCTGCAAGGCTTCATTGCCGCCTATCAACGCGTTCAGCCGTTGAGTATCGGTGAGCTATGGGCGGTAGCGATTACCCTGCGCATCGTACTTGTCGAGAACCTGCGGCGCCTTGCCGACCAGATCGTCAGTGAGCAGGCGGCGCGCAACGAGGCTGACGCGCTGGCCACTCGCTGGCTCGCTCCCGAGGGTCATCGCTCCAACCTGGATGACGGTACGCCACCGCGTAACACGAAGCCATTGGCCGCGCCTTTCGTTGCCCAACTAGCGAAGCGTTTGCGAGGGCTGGATTCGCGAGCCAACCCCATGGTGGGCTGGCTGGAGGAGCGCGTCGCTGCCCAGGGCGATTCCATCGATGACATGGTTCAGCAGGCTCAGCAGCGCCAGGGTGCTGCCAACGTCACCGTGCGCAACGTCATTACCAGCATGCGCTTGGTATCGAGTATCGACTGGGCGGAACTTTTCGAGAGCGTCAGCCTGGTCGACGCACGGCTGAACCAAGGCAGCCCCTTCACAACGCTGGATTTCCCGACTCGCAATAGTTACCGCAGTGCCGTAGAACAGCTGGCCCGGGGTTCAAGGCATGAGGAACTGGAAGTCGTGGAATATGCCCTGGCCGCGGCGCGTGAGGCCATGGCGAACGCCGAAGGCCCCGTCGAGGCCGCCCGGCTGGGCGACCCCGGCTATTTCCTGATTGCGTCGGGCCGGCCTTCGCTGGAGCAAGCGATCGGCTTTCGACCTTCGCCCCGCGAGCGCTTGCGGCAGGCCTTTCTGACATATGGGATGAGCGGTTACGTCGGCCTGATTGCGCTCGTCACGGTTGGGTTGCTGGCGCTGGTAACCGGGGCGTTATGGTCGCTGTCGCTTTCCGCAGGTGAGTTCCCCCTGGGGTGGCTGTCGATACTGGTACTATTGGGGCTGCTGCCCGCCACCGAAGTGGCTACGCTGCTGGTCAACCGTCTCATCATTTTCACCGTCAGTGCGAAGCCCCTGCCGAGCCTGGATCTCTCCGAAGGGGTTCCGTCCTCACTTCGTACACTGGTCGCCGTACCGACGCTGCTGACCAGTGAGGCCGACCTGCAGGAGCAGATCGAACGGCTGGAGGTCCATCACCTGGCCAGCGGTGGCGGCGCCATCGTATACGCTCTGCTGACCGATGGGGTCGATGCCCAGCACGAAGATATCGCCGAGGATGCCCCGCTGCTGGTCGCCGCCGGTATGGCAGTCGACAAACTGAACCGCCGCTATGGTGCCAGTGACGGTGGCGCGCGTTTCTATCTCTTGCATCGCCGAAGGGTGTTCAATCGCAGCGAAAACTGCTGGATGGGGTGGGAGCGCAAACGCGGCAAGCTGCATGAACTCAACCGCCTGCTCCGTGGCGCCCGCGATACCACCTTCCTGAACCCAGCCGCTCTGCCGAACGACGTGCGCTACGTCATCACGCTGGATGCCGATACTCGCCTGCCTCGGGGATCGGCCAGCCGGCTCATCGGCAAGATGGCACACCCGCTGAACCGACCGAGGTTCGATGAACGCCACCAGCGTGTCATGGAGGGCTACGCCATTCTCCAGCCGCGTGTCACGCCCTCGCTGCCGTTGGGTCAACAAGGTTCGCTCTATCAACGCCTTTTCTCCGCGCCCGGGGGCATCGATCCCTATGCCGCGACCATTTCCGACCTGTATCAGGATCTTCTCGGCGAGGGCTCTTTCGCCGGCAAGGGTATCTACGATATCGATGCGTTCGAAGCCTCTCTCAGCGGACGCATCCCGGAGAACAGCGTACTCAGCCACGATCTGTTCGAAGGGGTTTTCGCCCGTGCCGGTCTCGCCTCGGATGTGGAGGTCATCGAGGAGTTCCCCTCCCGCTACGATGTCGCCGCCAAGCGCCAGCATCGCTGGACCCGTGGAGACTGGCAATTGGTGCCATGGGTTTTCGCGCGGGAGATGCCCTGGACCGGGCGTCTGAAGCTGCTGGGTAACATGCGCCGCTCGCTACTGACGCCGCTGCTGCTGGCGTGTCTCGTCGTCAGTTGGCTATTGCCGCTGCAGGCGGCTCTGGCAGGCACGCTGTTCGTCATCACGGCCATTGCCGCCCCCACGCTGTTGCCCCTCTTGATATCGCTGGTTCCGGCTCGGGCGGGCGTCAACTGGCCTCACTATTTCCATCAGTGGATTATCGAGCTGAAGCTGGCATCGGCCCAGACGCTGCTGTGGGTCGCGTTGCTTCCCGACCAGACCTGGAGAATGCTGGATGCCATCGTCAGGACCCTGGTACGCGTAGCGATCACACGCCGCCACCTGCTCGAGTGGACGACCGCCGCTCAGTCGACGGGGCGCCCGCGACTGACGTTGACGGGCTTTTACCGGAGCATGGCGCCGGGGACCACGCTGGCTCTAGTGGTGTCGTTGGGCACCGTGAGCCATGCGCCTGGGGCCTGGCCAGTGGTGCTGCCCTTGGCGCTACTCTGGTTGGCCGCGCCGGCTATTGCCGCTTGGATCAGCCGGCCGCGGAGTCTCGCGCCGCAACACGCGCTGTCGGTAGCCGAGGCGCGTGAACTGCGGCTGATCGCTCGGCGCACCTGGCGCTTCTTCGAAACGTTCGTCACGGCTTGCGACAACTGGCTGCCCCCGGACAATTTCCAGGAAACGCCTCGACCCGTCATTGCCCGGCGTACCTCCCCGACCAACATGGGGCTTTATCTTCTCTCGGTTCTGGCCGCTCGTGATTTCGGTTGGCTGGGCGCCTTGGCTGGCGCAGAGCGTCTCGAGGCCACGCTGGGCGTCATGCAGACCCTGCCGCGCTATCGGGGGCATTTCTTCAATTGGTATGACACCGAGGATCTTCGCCCGCTGGACCCCCAGTACGTCTCCTCGGTCGACAGCGGCAACCTGGCGGGCCACCTGCTGGTCGTCGCCAACGCCTGCGAAATGTGGTTGGAAGCCGACCTGTCGTTCGACCCTCGCCCAGGGATCGCGGATCACGTGCACCTGGTGCACGTGGCCCTCGAGGCGGCGCCCATGGCGCAAGGCGCGGAGGTCACATCACTCAAGGCTGGCCTGGGTGATATAGCGGCGCACTTGCAGGGCGATCCCGATCACGAGGCGTGGTTACCGGGGCTGAAACGACTCAGTGACCGCACCGCGGGCATGGCCCAAGGGGCCCTGAAAAACCTCGAAGCTCCCTGGGTCGAAGAGGTGCTGTTCTGGGTGGGGGCCTTGCACACGTCGGTCGACGAGCATTGCCGCGACCGCAAGCAGCTCGCCAAGAGCGATCCCCGAGACCGGCTCCGGGCCCGCTTCAGGCAGATCGCCGACACCGCGCGACGCATGGCGCTGGAGATGGAGTTCGGCTTCCTGCTCGTTGCCGAGCGTCAGTTGCTGTCGATCGGTTATTCCATGGACGACAACACCCTCGACAGCAGTTGCTACGACCTGCTCGCCTCCGAAGCGCGGCTGGCCAGCCTGCTGGCGATTGCCAAGGGCGATGTCCCCACGCGCCACTGGTTCCGCCTCGGGCGTACGGCCACGCCGCTGGATCACGGCTCGGCGCTGATTTCCTGGTCGGGCTCGATGTTCGAGTACCTGATGCCCTCGCTGGTGATGCGCGCCCCCGCGGGCAGTCTCCTCGAGCAAAGCAACCGCCTGGTGGTCAAGCGCCAGATGGCGTATGCCGCTTCGCTGGGCGTCCCCTGGGGGCTCTCAGAATCCGCTTACAACGCCCGCGACCTGGAATTCACCTACCAGTATTCCAATTTCGGCGTGCCCGGCCTGGGCTTGAAGCGTGGCCTCTCTGCCGACCTGGTGGTGGCCCCCTATGCCACTGGCCTGGCGACGATGGTCGATCCTCTCGGGGCGCGTCGCAACTTCGTGCGGCTCGCCGACATGGGGGCACTGGGCCGCCATGGCTTCTACGAGGCGCTCGACTTCACTCGCTCGCGCGTTCCGGCGGGAAAAGAGGTCGCTATCGTGCGTAGCTTCATGGCCCACCACCAGGGCATGACCATCGTGGGCATCGCCAATACCCTGCATGACGGCCGCATGCGTGAGCGCTTCCATCGTGAGCCGATCATTCAGGCCAGCGAACTCTTGCTGCAGGAACGCCTCCCGCGTGACGCAGCCATCGCTCACCCTCGTGCCGAGGAGGTCAAGTCGGCGCCGAGCGAGACGCTCAACGAGAGCCATGCGGTTCGGCGAATCACGGCAACGGCCGAAGGCGCGCCAGTGACCCATCTGCTATCGAACGGGCGCTACTCGGTCATGTTGACGGCGAGGGGAGCGGGCTACAGCCGCTGGCGGCATATCGCCATCAGCCGCTGGCAAGAGGATGCGACCCGCGATCACTGGGGCAGCTTCATCTTCTTGCGCGACAGGCGCATGACCGAGGTCTGGTCGGCCAGCGGCCCCATGCCCGGTGAAGGCCGGGTGGTCGAGAAGGGCCGCCACGAGGTGCTCTTTGCCGAGGATTATGCTCGCTTCACGCATTGCCATGGCGACCTGGTCACCCACCTCGACGTCCTTGTCTCGGGCGAGGACGACAGCGAGGTGCGGCGCGTGTCGTTGACCAACAGCGGACGGCGGGTGCGGGATATCGACGTGACCTCCTACTCGGAACTGGTGCTGACCGCGCCGGCCACCGACAATGCCCACCCCGCCTTTGCGAAGCTGTTCGTGGTCACCGAGTACCTTGAGGAGTTCGGTGCGCTGATCGCCACCCGACGCCGGCGTGGACCGGACGAGGCAGAGACCTGGGCCGCCCATTTCGCCGTCGTGGAAGGCGAGACCCTGGGCGAAGCGCAATACGAGACCGATCGCGCCCGCTTCATCGGTCGGGGGCGCACGGTGACGACAGCCGCTGCCCTGAGCGGAGAACAGCCGCTGACGAATACCACCGGCACGGTGCTCGATCCGATCTTTTCGCTACGCCATCGCCTCCAGGTTGCCCCCGGCAAAGTGGCCCGTATCGCCTTCTGGACCGTCGTGGCAGGCTCGCGCGAGGCGCTGCTGGACCTGATCGACAAGCATCACGATCGCAGCGCCTTCGAGCGGGCCAAGACACTGGCCTGGACCCAGGCACAAGTCCAGCTCCGGCACTTGGCCGTCACGCCCGATGAGGCGGCGGACTTCCAGCGCCTGGCCGCCCCCATCCTGTATGCCGACGCCCGCTTCAGGGCCTCGCGTGAGGCCATTGCGCGCGGTGCGGGCCCGCAGTCGGCACTGTGGCCGCATGCCATATCCGGCGATCTGCCGATCGTCCTGCTGCGCATCGATTCGACCGATGACATGGCTCAGGTTCGCCAGCTGCTGCGCGCTCACGAGTACTGGCGCATGAAACGTCTCGGTGTCGACCTGGTGATCGTCAACGAGCGTGCCTCCTCCTATGTGCAGGACCTCCAACAGGCCATCGAGACGGCGGTGCACAGCAGCCAGCCGCGGCCACGCATCCACGAGGGCCATGCCCAGGGTTCGGTCATCACCTTGCGCGCCGATCTGATGAGTCTCGATGCACGTGTTCTGCTGCAGTCCGTGGCGCGGGTGGCGCTGGTGGCACACCGCGGGCCGATTGCCGACCAGCTTGCGCTGATCCCCCCCGCGCTTCACCACCCGCCACCCGCCCCGGCCCCAAGGGAGGTGGTGCCGCGCGACACGGTAGATGAGGCGCCGGGCGCTGAGACTCCGCCGGCTCTCGAATTCTTCAATGGCCTGGGGGGCTTCGACAAGCAGGGTAGGGAGTATGTGACCATACTCGAGGCCGGGCGCTCCACGCCGGCTCCCTGGCTCAACGTGATTGCCAACTCAGGGTTCGGTTTCCAGGTCTCGGCCGAGGGCAGCGGCTACCTATGGGCCGACAACAGCCGCGAAAACCCGCTTACCCCGTGGTCGAACGACGCCGTCATGGACCCCAGCGGTGAGGCGATCTACGTGCGTGACGAAGAGACCCTGGCGGTGTGGACGGCCACGGCACTACCGGTGCGTGACGAGGGGCGTTATGTCGCCCGGCACGGCTTCGGCTATAGCCGCTTCGAGCACGAGGCACAGGGTATCGCACTCGGCCTCGTGCATTTCGTGCCGCTCGACGATCCTATCCGCATTTCGCGTTTGACCCTCGAGAACCGCTCGGGGCGGCCCCGTCGGCTGTCCGTTACCGCTTACGTGGAATGGTCGCTTGGCCTGTCGCGAAGTTCGTCAGGTCCGTTCCTGATAACGCACCGGGATGAGGGTAGCGGGGCAATGCTGGTACACAATCCCTGGAACATGGCATTTCCCGGACGCGTCGCCTTCGCCGACCTGGGCGGCCGGCAAACGGCCTGGACAGCGGATCGCGCTGAATTCCTCGGCCACGGTGGCAGCCATGCGGCACCCGCCGGCCTGGCCGGCCACACACCTTTTTCCGGCACCACGGGGGCGGGCCTGGATCCCTGCACGGCCCTGCAGTGCACCGTCGAGCTGGCGGTGGGTGAGACGATGGAGGTTGTCGCGTTCATCGGGCAGGGCCGCTCCGCCGACGAAGCCAGAGACCTCATCATCCGTTATCGCGAGGCCGATCTTGACGCCGAGCTCGCCAAGGTCACGGCCTACTGGCAGAAGCAGCTTGGCGCCGTGCAGGTCTCCACGCCCGACCGCGCCATGGACGTCATGCTCAACGGCTGGCTGCTCTACCAGACCATCGCCTGTCGCATCACGGCCCGTTCCGCCTTCTACCAGGCCAGTGGCGCCTACGGTTTCCGCGATCAACTGCAGGATGGCATGGCCCTGACCTTTGCCAGTCCCGAGACGACCCGACACCACCTGCTACGCGCCGCTGCGCGACAGTTCGTCGAAGGGGATGTGCAGCACTGGTGGCTGCCTCATTCCGGCCAGGGCGTGCGGACCCGCATTTCCGACGACCGGGTCTGGCTGGCCTATGCCAGCGCCCTCTATATCGCCACCTCGGGTGATGCCGCCGTGCTGGACGAGCCGGTGAGCTTCCTGGAAGGCGCCTTGCTCGGTGACGGCGAGCACGATGCCTTCTTCCAACCCATGGTCGCTGATGAAATCGCCTCGCTCTACGAGCATTGCGCCCGCGGCCTGGACCAGTGCCTGGCGCTGACGGGCGAGCATGGCCTGCCGCTGATCGGCGGCGGCGACTGGAACGATGGCATGAACCGGGTCGGTGAAGCGGGCAAGGGGGAAAGCGTATGGCTGGGCTGGCTGCTGGCACGTACCCTGGACATGTTCATTCCGCTCGCCGAACAGCGCAGCGCGGAAGATGCCCGTGCCAGCCGCTGGCGGGCGCATGCAGGCTCGCTGCGCGAGTCGCTCGAACAGTACGCCTGGGACGGCCAATGGTATCGGCGGGCGACCTACGACGACGGCAGTTGGCTCGGCACCCAGGAGAGCGAGGAATGCCGTATCGACTCGATTGCGCAATCCTGGGCGGTGCTGTCCGGTGCGGCAAACCCTCAACGGGCCGCAACCGCCATGCGCTCGCTGGAGCGCGAATTGCTTCGGGAGGATCCCGGGCTTGCCCTGTTGTTCTGGCCCCCCTTCGACCAGCCCGAACGCGATCCGGGTTATATCAGCGGCTACCCTCCGGGGCTTCGGGAGAATGGCGGGCAGTACAGCCATGCCGCGATGTGGGCCATCCTGGCGTTTACAAAGCTGGGAGAGGGCGATAAAGCCGCCGACCTGTTCTCGATGCTCAACCCCATCAATCATGCCCGTACGTTTCGAGAGGCATCGCGCTATAAAGTCGAGCCCTATGTCGTCGCTGCCGATGTCTATTCCGTCGCCCCGCATGCCGGGAGGGGCGGCTGGACCTGGTACACGGGGGCTGCCGGCTGGATGTATCGGGCGGGGCTCGAAGGCATCCTGGGTATTCGCCGCGAAGGTGACTTTCTGGTCGTCGCGCCTTGCCTGCCGGCCGCCTGGCCGGGTTTCGAGGCAACCATCGAAGTGGCCTCATCCCATTACACCATTCATGTGAAGAAGGCGTCTGAACGTCACCCTGCCACCCCGCAAATTCACTTGGATGGTGAAATGTTGGCGTGCGAAGCGGGAATAGTCCGTGTACCGCTTGATGGCGCTCGGCACCACTTGGTATTGACTCTGCCAAATACCCAGCCCACGACAGTGAGGCAGGTGTATCAGTAAATATCGGTGTCTTGCTCAGAGTTTTTATCTTAAATGTGTCATGGCTTTTAAAAAACTCTGGGTTAGGTAAATTAATTATATTCGAGGGGTAAATTGGACTTATAAAAGTTGAATAAAGGTGTCCATATCGAAAGATATGTGCCACTATGAATAACGTAGAGCAAGGACGCTTTTCGCAAGGAAGAACGAGCAAGGGAAGCTCTAGTTCGCCAAGGATGCACGAGTAGGATGCTCGTGATAGAAAGTAGGGATACACAGCGATAAAGAGAGCCCGGCTTCAAGTGTTATTGAGGCCGGGTTCTTCTTTCTTTTCAGTGGCTTGGGATGGAAAGGTGGAGCGTTTTACGCGCACCTTAAAATGAAGGGTGTTTATTACTATCCTTCGTCCTGGCGGCTTCTGTTACGGAGATCTTTAATATGCGCGTATTTTCCAATCCTGTGGGTTCCGGTTCGCTCTGGTTCGACAACCTTGCCACCGCCGACGGAACTCCCGTTGCCTACGATCCGCAGGCGCGAGCCTTCCTGCCCATGCCTCCCTTCTGCGCCAACCGCGAGGTCATCGGCTGCAACTGGATTGCTCCTGAACAGGGGGCTTTCTGTCGCTCCTGTGCCATGACGGAGTTGGCTCCCGATCCCTCGATTCCCGGCGCCATCCCGAACTGGGCGCAGACCGAGGTCGCCAAGCGCTGGACCCTCGACAACCTCGGCCGCTGGCACTGGTTCCGGCCGGAGGATCCCGGCGCGCGCCCCGTTTTTCACTTGCTCGCCGAAGGTCCAACCCCCGTGCTCATGGGCCATGTGGCCGGTAAGGTAACCATCAGCGTGGCCGAGGCGGACCCGGTGCTGAGCACAACCCGGCGCCTGGCCCTGGATGAACCCTACCGCACCATGATTGGCCACATGCGCCACGAAATCTCACACATGCTCTGGTGGCGGCTCAGCCTTCGTGACGATTTCCTCGATGCCTTCCGTGCCGAGTTCGGCGATGAACGTAAGGATTACCCTGCCGCGCTCCAGCAGCATTACCAGGAGGGTCCGCCACCCGACTGGAGGCAGCGCTTCCTGACGACCTACGCCTCTGCGCATCCACACGAGGATTGGGCCGAGACCTCGGCGCACCTACTGCACCTGACCGATATCACGGACAGCTTCGTAGCGGCGGGCCTGTCTTCGCCGGAGCTGCCGAACCCGGGCTGGGATCCCTATTCGGAACCTGATGCCATGCGCCTGATTCATGTCGCTGCCTCCCTCGCGGCAGGCGTCAACCACGTCAATCGATCCATGGGGCTTTCGGATCTCTACCCCTTCGTGCTGTCGGGTGCCGCGCTCCGCAAGCTCTCCTTCGTGCATGATTGGCTGCGCCGAGGGGCGCAGGGGCTTTGAGGCTGCTAAGCCGATGCAACGCTTTATCGGCGTGACCAGCCTTGGTTACTTGCGTCTGTTAATGACGTAGCATTAAAGTTTTCCGGTTGCCTTAGGTAGATTTCTAGGGATGTCTAGATGGTGAATTCCTGCACTCATGCGTGCCTCAATGAAGGGTAATCCCAAAGGGTCTGCGTGCTGGTCTGCCAGTATGTTGATGATCCTGTCGGCATGGGCCTGTATCAATTGCCTATCTGTATTGTCTGCAAAGTTCGAAAGAGTCTTGAGAGCTTTCAAAAGCGATAGGCAAATGCTTAGGTCCTTTTTTCCATAATGGAGTATGGGGTTGAATAGCTTGAAGATTAAGCTTTCGAAACTCTCCTCATGCCAAGAAACGAGACACGCTCCCTCGTCGTTTATGATCATGTTGGTAGGCGTTATGTTGAGCCGCTGAGAGAGAAGTTCAGTTATTTGGTGAATGCAAAGACGTGCGGTACCCGGGTCGTTGATGCCTGGCGAAAGAGACTTGACGGCCACCTCCATCAGTTGCGTAAGCCCATTGATATAATGATCTTTTGTAGATTCGCCTTCAACATATTCGAGTGTATTAAGAATTTTTTGAATAACTTCATCGCCAGGCGGCTTGTTTGATACGATGTCAATGATTGGAAAATCCTTGACCACGAAGTCACCGAAGCTGAAATTGAAGTGAATCATGATTCGGTTATTTTGCGCAATTTTGGCCAACGCTTCGAATTTTGCGCTCTGTATGTAACCGCTGTCTCGGGAGCGGATCGTATGGTAAGTATGTTTATGAGTTACGCGACTTTGACGAACATATAGCTTGTTATCTTCCCGCTTTTTCAGCTTTTTTAAGGAGAGTTGTGTGGATTTTAGCAAGCCTTGGGTTATTGCATTTATCTGCACCGACTGAGATGTGGCATGAATAAAAAAAACGAATAGCACAAGGCTGTGGATAACCATTGCTGCGCTTAGATAGACAGCCAGCGAACGCCAGATGTCAGGCGCTTCCTCTTCTACCGGTACCAAAAGGAGAATCAAGATATATAAAATCGTCCCTAGGTAATGTCCAAGTACATGTTGATGCCTTTTTTCTGTCATTAAGCTAAACACTAGCTTGTTGGAAAAATTGCTCCCCGCCTGAGTAAGCACGGACATCACCATGGAAAAGCTAAATACGACCAAGGAGATCATGCTGGCGATAAAAGTCGCAAGCAAGGCCCGAGCCGTGCCAGAGTTTTCAAATTTTATTGGATCTAAAAATCCCGGCAGGTTTGTAATTTCCAAGGCGACAGCTGCTATGCCGAGAGCAACATAAACCAAGATTATCTTGCTGGTAAGATAGGCTATGCTGTCGCGAAGTTTTCTTATCGACTGAAGCGGGCTTGGAATGTTCACTATAAGTATCCTATTTGACAGGGCCATTCAATTCTTGTTTTTCTGCCAGCAGCGAGCCCCTGCAGAATAGTGTAATTTCAGCGGCTGGTTCTCGCTGAACGAATACGTCTCGTTGCAGACCATGATTCGCTTCGGTTCGCCCCAGCCTTCGGGTGCCGTCAGGGTCAGGCAGTCGTGGTTCACGTCGAGCTCGAGCCAGTGGCCGCGGAAACGTAGCCGCATGTGCAAGCCCGGCAGCGCTTCGGGAAGGCAGGGGTTGAGGCGCAACATGCCATCGCGAACCTCGAGCCCGGTGTGGCCTCGCTGGATCAGGTCCACGCTGCCAGCCATGGCGCCAAGGTGGATGCCTTCCTGTGTCGTGCCCCTCTGGCTGTCTCCAATATCGCTCTCCAGCACTTGCTGGAACAAGTTCCACGCCTGACGGCGGTCCGAGCGTGCCAGCACCCAGGCGGTCACGACCCGGCTCAGGGTGGAGCCGTGCGAGGTACGCTGCTGGTAGTAGCTGATGGTGGACGGGATCAGTTCAGCAGGGAAGGCATAACCGAGCTGGGAGAAGATATCGCCCAGTTCCTCGGCAGAGAACAGGTAGAACAGCATCAGCACGTCGGCCTGCTTCGATGCCTTGTAGCGGTTGACGGAATCTCCCTCCGCCTCGAGCAACCGGTCGAGACGGTGAATATCGCCATAGCGCTCGCGGTAGCCGGCCCAGTTGAACTCCTGCAGGTCCTCGTATCCCTCGAACTGGCTAGGAATGCCATCCGCATGGAACGGTACGTACAGGTTCTGGCTGAGCGTAATCCACCCGCTGATTTCCTCGTCCTCGAGGCCGAGGATATCGCTCAGCTCACCTCGACGACGCTCGCCGATGAGGTCGTAGACGTGGACCGCGCGAGCCAGTACCCAGGCGGCCATGACATTGGTATAAGCATTGTTGTCGAGCCCCGGCGTCTGCGCGTCGGGATAGCGGTCGTGAAACTCGTCGGGTCCCATCACGCCACGAATGTCGTAGCGCTTGCGCTGCGGATTCCACGTGGCGGCGCTTCGCCAGAACCGAGCGATCTCGAATAGCATCTCGGCGCCGAAGTAGGACAGAAATTCGCAATCCTCGGTAACCTCATAGTACCGCCATACGTTGTAGGCGATCGCGGCATTGACGTGGCGCTGCAGGGAACTGTCGTCGGGCACCCAGCGCCCCGACTTGGGATTGAGATGTACCTGCTGGCTCTCTTCTCGCCCATCACTACCACTCTGCCAAGGGTACATGGCACCTTGATACCCGGCTTTGCGCGCCAAGTGGCGAGCTTCTTCCAGACGCCGGTAGCGATACCGCAGCAGCGCGCGCGTGATCTCGGGTATGCGATAGTTCAGGAAGGGAAAGATGAACAGCTCATCCCAGAAGATGTGCCCCCGATAGGCCTCGCCGTGAAGCCCGCGGGCCGGCACACCGGCGTCAAGGTCGACGATGTGCGGCGAAACCGTTTGCAGCAGATGAAAAATGTGCAGGCGAAGGATCATCTGGGCGCGCCCACCTCCCTCGAGTTTCACATCGCAGCGCTGCCAGAGATGCTTCCAGAAACGTTGATGACTCGACAGCAGATCGTCGAATGCCCCCGCCCTGGACACCGACTGGCAAGCGGCGAGGCCGGGTTCGGCAATGGCCCAATCCCGTGATGCATGCATCGCCACGACTTTCTCGATTACGGCCTCGTCGCCTGGTGCAAGGTCGAGGGCCAGCTCATGGGCGATGTAGCCGGCCTCCTGCGATATTTGGCGCATGTTCTCCAATGTCTGGCCGTTTACGCGTAGGCGTGTACGTGCCGCTTGGGCGATGTGCAACCGGGAGTGACAGGTTTCGACTTGCAGGCGAACTGTGTCGTCGTAGGGAACATCCGTCGACAACGGCACCAGATGAGTGCTCGCCAGTTGACGGTATCGCTCGACGCCAGCATTGATGACACGACCGTCCAGGGCCGAGCGAACCAAGACACGGCCTGTCCAGTTTTCAGGGCGCAGGCGCCACTCGATAGCCCCGATGTGGGGGTGGGCCATATGCACCAGACGTCGCGTCAGCAGACGAGTCTCACGCCCCTGATGGTCGCGAAAGAAGAGCTGGCGCTTGAGTATTCCCGCCTCGAGGTCAAGGGTCTGTAGGTAGTCGAGCAGTTCGACTGCCATCAGGTTGAACCAGTCGCCGCCGTCGGGACGAAACGTCAGGCAAAGCCAGTTGGGCAGGTTCACCAGGTCCTCGTTTTCGATCCCGCGGCCGGCGATCTCGGTCGTAAGCCGATTGTAGCCGCCGGCGAGATAGGTGCCCGGGTAATGGATTTCGCCCGCTTCCGCTTCCTCCGCGGCAGCTCGAGTCGCAAAGTAGCCGTTGCCCAACGTGCACAGCGCTTCACGCAGCCCTTCCTGGACGGGATCGAAGTGAAGGTAGTCGAGTGTCCAGTCGCTCATGAGGGGGGTTCCAGCATGTCGGCCAGGCGCTCGAGAAAGCGCCCGACGCAAACGGTGTCGTTCAGTCGATAGCTGGCGGCGGTGACCTGGTAAGCATCACCCACAAAGAGGCCGAGACCGCCAAGCTCATGCATCGCCACGAAGGCATCCTCGTCGGTCTCGTCGTCGCCGAGATAGATCGGCATGATGTCAGCCTGCGATAGGTCGAGGGCCTCGAGCAGCCAGAAGACGGCCTTGCCCTTGTCCCAAGGTAGCCGTGGGCGCAGCTCGAAGATCTTCTTGCCGCCTGTGCGTCTCAACTGGGGAAGCGCTTCCGCGACTGACTCGACGGCCGCCAGTACGTGGTCCACGTCACTCTCGGCGACCAGCCGGTAATGGATGGCGATAGCAAAGCGCTTGCGCTCGACGAGCACCCCGGGGGTTCCGGCCAGGCGCTGCCGCAGTTGGGTCTCTGCGGTCTCCAGGTGCGGCATGAATTCGGCGGCGCGTTCATGTTGCATGGAGAGCCCGCCGGGGCCAGTGATGTCGAATCCATGGCTTCCGGCATACACCAGGCTGCCGATGCCCACCAGGGCAGCCACGTTGGCGCGATCGCGACCGCTGACGATAGCGACACTACAACGCTTGGCCAGGCGCTTGAGGGTGTGGCGCATGGTTTCGTCGAGTACGGCCAGTTCAGGCCGGTCGACGATAGGCGTTAGTGTGCCGTCATAATCGAGGAAGATCGCGGGAAGCCGGTGTTCCAGGCACTCGGCAATGGCATCGAAGCCAGCCAGCGCATCGGGTAATGGGGTCCCTTGCGCTGCTTCGAGCGGCAGCAGCTCGACCAGGTCGTCGATGACGATATCGGCTCCATGGGCCAGCAAGTCCTCGCGCTGCCCGGCACGGTCGACCCCGATCACCAGACCGAAGCCCGCTCTGCTGGCGGCCTCTACCCCCGACTGGGCATCTTCCACGGCAAAGGCCCGTTCTGGCGGTATGGCGAGTAGGCTGGCGGCGTAGCTGAAGATGTCGGGGTGCGGCTTGCCCTTCAGTCCCAGTCGCTCCGAATCGATACCGTCGACTACAGCATCGAATAGATGGTGCACCCCCACCCTGGTGAGTATGTCGCGGGCATTCTTGCTGGACGACACCAGCGCTGTCTTGAGTCCTGCAGCACGAATCGACTCGATGAATGCGATTGAAGAGGTGAAAACCTCGACGTCATGCTTGGCCAGCAACTGCTCGAAAAAGCGCTGCTTGCGATTACCCAGGCCGCATACGGTTTCTCGGTCCGCACTGTCCTGCGGGGTGCCGAATGGCAGGGGGATCCCGCGCGCTTCAAGGAAGCTGCGTACCCCCTCGTAGCGCGGCTTGCCGTCGATGTGGCGCCGATAATCCACGCTCGGATCGAATGCCGGAAACGCTGCTCTGCCTTGCTCGACCCGCTCTGCGCGATAGGCATCGAAGAGCCGCTGCCAGGCAAGACAATGCAGGCGGGCGCTATCGGTGACGACCCCATCCAGGTCGAACACCCCCGCCCGATAGCAAGTCAACGTCAGGTTGGGCTTTGAATGTGACTGTTTCATCGAAGTCACCTGGCCGTATTCGTTTTCATTCCCTGCTCCCTAAGTGTAGTGGGGCAGGGCGGCCACGTTTCCGACACTGTCATCTAGGCTGAAGGCATGGACTTCGTTCAAGGCGATAAGGCGGGGCTATGCGAAAAGGCGAGGAAGTAAAGCACAAGGGACCACGCAGCAAGGGGATCTGGCTGGTCTGGCTCGTGGTCGCATTGTGTTATGCGGTTCCCTACACACTGCTCAGCGACCTGCCGCGCTGGTACGGCAGTTTCCTGTTCTGGGCGCTGGCGGGGTTGGCCGTCATCGTACTGAACGTCTATCTCACCCGCGACTTCAAGGACCGGTGACGTGACCGTTTCCCTCGTGTGGTGGGCCATCGCGGGCTACCTGGCGATCGCCATTGTCATTGCCATTCTGTCGCGCCAGGGCAAGACGCAGGACATGTCGAGCTACTTCCTCGGCAACCGGCAGATGAGCGGCTTCGTTTCCGCGCTCAGCTACAGCGCGACCACCTACAGCGCCTTCATGATGGTGGGGCTGGCAGGGCTGACCTACGCCGGCGGGGTCGGTGCGCTGGGGTTCGAGATCGTCTACTTCGCCGGGGTCTCGCTGGTGGCGGTATTCGGGCCGCGCTTCTGGGCCGTGGGCAAGGCCTTCGGTTTCGTCACCCCCAGCGAGATGCTGGGCCGGCGCTACGACAGCCGCGCAGTGGCGATCGTGGTGGCACTTTCCAACTGCCTGTTCCTGATTCCCTACGCGGCGGTGCAGCTCGCCGGCATCGGCTACCTGCTGCAGGGCACGACCAACGGCGCGGTGCCCTTCACCGCCGGCGTGCTGCTGGCCACGGCGCTGGCGCTGTTCTTCTCCTACATCGCCGGCATCCGTTCGGTGATGTGGACCGACTCGCTGCAGGCGATCATGATGATCGTGGCCTCCACGCTGGTGACCTTCCTGGTCATACAGGGGCTTGGCGGCTTCCAGGTGCTGTTCGATACGCTGGCCACGGAGCGCCCCGAGATGCTGGTGGTGCCGGGGGAGGGGCTGTTCACCTTCACCACCTTCCTGGGCCTGACCATTCCGTGGTTCTTCTTCAGCCTCTCCAATCCCCAGGTAAGCCAGCGCCTGTTCATGCCGGCGTCACTAACGGCGATGCGCCGGATGCTGCTCGGCTTCCTGGTGTTCGGCTTCGTCTATACCCTGGTCTCGGTGCTGTGGGGGCTCTCGGCCATCGTCGCCTTTCCGGGGCTCGACAACGCCGACCTGGCCACGCCATCGCTGCTGACCTCCGGCTACGTGCCGCCCCTGCTGGGCGTGATCGTGATGATCGGCATCCTGGCGGCGGCGGTCTCGACCATCGACTCGATCATGCTGACGCTCTCCTCGATGGTGGCCCGCGATGTCTACGGTAATCTCAGGCCGGGCAGCAGCGAGGCGCGCCAGCTCGCCGTCGGCAAGTGGGTCATTCCGGTCATCGCACTGCTGGCGCTGGGGTTTGCCGAGCTGCAGTTGAGCCTGATCGCGGTGCTCTCGGTGGCTGCGTCGGCCGGGTTGGTCGCCGTGGTGCCGGCCATCATCGGGGCCTTCTACTGGCGCCGAGGCACCGCCCCCGGCGTGCTGGCAAGCGTCATCGTTGCCAGCGCCTTCGTGCTGTTCGTCTATGCCATCGGCAACAGTTTCCTGGGGCTGCCGGCAGGAGTGTGGGGCATCGTCGTGGCGAGCCTGACCTTCGTTGGTGTCAGCCTGGCGAGCCGGCCTGCGCATGCCGCGGCGGACGAATTCCTGGCCGCCGTACCGAAGCGACCCGGGCAGGCGTCGCGGGTGGTGGAGCAGGGCGGCGAGCACTAGCCTGAACGGACAGACGCAAGCTCAACGATCACACAAACGGAAGGCGACATGGGCAAGACCTACCGCGAAGGGCCGATCATCCGGTCATTGCTGGATACCGACTGGTACAAACTGACCATGATGCAGGGGGTCCATCACCAGTACCCCAACGCCAGCGTCACCTGGGAGTTCCGCTGTCGCGATGCCGAGCCCCTGGAACGCTACATACCCGAGATCCGCGAGCAGATCGACCGCTTGGCCACGCTGCAGCTGTCCCCCGCGGAGTCGGACTATCTGGCGAGCTTCGCCTACATGTCGCCCGATTTCATCCGCTTTCTGGAGCTGTTCCGCTTCCGGCCGGAGTACGTCCAGGTCGGCATGCAGGGCAGTGAGCTGTGCATCGTCATCGACGGCCCCTGGTCGCACAGCATTCTGTTCGAGATCGTGATACTCGCCATCATCAGCGAGGTACGCAATCGCACCCTCTATCCGGAAGTCGAGATCGACCAGGCAGTGGCCCAACTGCGCCGCAAGCTCGAGGCGCTGCGCGAGGCCTACACACCCGAACAACTTGCCGGCTTCAACCTGGCCGACTTCGGCACGCGGCGGCGCCTCTCCCAGCCGGTGCAGGAAGCGATCGTCGAGGTCATGGAGGCGGAATTCCCGGGCAATTTCGTCGGCACCAGCAACGTCGACATCGCGCGGCGGCACGACATCAGCCCGATGGGCACCATGGCTCACGAATGGGTCATGGCACACCAGCAACTGGGCAGCCGCCTGGTGGACAGCCAGCGGGCCGCACTGGAGGCCTGGGTGCAGGAGTATCGTGGCTACCTGGGCATTGCGCTGACCGACACGGTCACCCTCGATGCCTTCCTGCGCGATTTTGACCTTTACTTCGCCAAGCTCTTCGATGGGCTGCGCCACGACAGTGGCGACCCGCTGTGGTTCGCCGAGAAGTGCATTCAGCACTACGAGTCGCTGGGCATCGATCCAAGAACCAAGACGCTGATCTTCAGCGACAGCCTGACCTTCAACAAGGCCATGCACATCAAGACGGCGCTGGAGGGGCGCATCCGCACCAGCTTCGGCATCGGCACCAACCTGACCTGTGACGTGCCCGGAGTTAAGCCGATGAACATCGTGATCAAGATGGTTTCGTGCAACGGCCAGCCGGTAGCCAAGATATCCGATTCGCCGGGCAAGACCATGTCGCGCGACGAGAGCTACGTGCGCTATCTCAAGCACGTCTTCGGCGTGGCGGCGTAGTGTTCACGCACGACGGCTAAGGTGAAAAAAGGGGAAAAGCGTGGACCAGAACGAGCGGGCAGGCCGGGATCGGCCTGCCGCGAGGTAAAAGCGCTTAGCTCGCCTTCCTGTTGATGTCCTGCTTGGCCATCTTGCTCAGCTTGTCATCGGTGGCCTTCTCCTCCTTGAGCGTTTCGGCCAGGATCTGCTTGGCCTTGGTGTGGCCCAACTGCTCGGCGAGTTCGCACAGCGTGCCGTAGGTGGCGATCTCGAAATGCTCCACTTTCTGAGCCGCGGCGATCAGGGCGGCATCGCGCAGCGGGCCCTTCTCGGTGGCGTCGATCAGATCCTCTCCTTCCTGGATCAGGCTCTCCATGGCATGGCTCTTGAGACGCTTGACCCGAATGTCGGGAATGGAGTCGGCTGCCTGCTCAATGCGCTCCAACTGACCCTGGGTTTCCTCGAGGTGGTGCTCGAACGCCTCGACCAGCTTCGGGTCATCGGCGGCACGGGCCATCTTGGGCAAGGCGCGGGTGATCTGTTTCTCGGCGCTGTTGGTTTCCGACAGCATGCGCGTGAACAGTTCCTGAGGGTTATTGATCTTCATGGATCCTCCTTTTTGCTTGGTAACGCATTCCTTTGTCTCGCTTCTACAACGTAGCAGGCTTCGGCTTTTATACGGTTTTCATCGGTTGCTTTATGTGACTGAGCACTTGCGATGTAAGTGCTGCCGGTCAATCGCTGCCGTCCTCGAGCGGCTCAAGGCGCATCAGCTTGCCGTCTTCCTCGTCGGTGAGGGCGTGGGGCTCATCGTCATCAAGGCTTGGCAACCTCGCCCACGCGTTAGCGCAGCCTCGGCGGGGCAACTATAACTGTGGGCAAGGAGCCTGACTTGCCGGCGGAAGGAGTCGTTATGGAACCGATATGGAAGCTGGGCAGCCGCGGCATAGCCGAACACCCCTCCCTGGCCGAAGATATCGAGGTGGACGTCGCCGTCATCGGTGCCGGGATCACCGGGCTCACCGCGGCGCTGGCGCTGGCCGAAGCGGGGCAGCGGGTCATGGTGCTGGAGGCGGCCACGGTGGGGGCCGGTGCAACGGGTGGTTCCACCGGCAATCTCTACGCCACGCTGGCCTCGGGGCAGGCGCCGCTGCATCGCAAGTGGGGCGACCAGGTGGCGGCCGAGGTGGTTCGGGCCAGGGCCGAAGCCGTCGATCATATCGAGGCGACGATCGAACGTCTTGGCATCGATTGTCAGTTCAAGCGTCAGCCGGTCTATCGCCTGTCGATGGGAGACCGGCAGCATTCCCGACACGACCTGAACGATGAACTCGACGCGCTGGTCAGCGCCGGGCTCGGCGCCGAGATGACGGATGGGCCAGGGCTACCCTTCGACAGCTGGGGCATCCGTATTCCCAACCAGGCCCAGTTCAACCCGCTGCACTACGTCCAGGGCTTGGCCAGCCGACTGCTCGACGAAGGTGTGGTGATCCATCAGCACAGCCCGGTGCGCGAGATCGACGCGAGCAAGGGGCTGGTCAGAACCAATGAGGCCAGCATCGCCGCGAAGCACATCGTGCAGGCGACTCATACGCCCAAGGGCATCAGCCTGGTGCAGGCGGGCATGCTCGTATCGCGTGAGTATGCCGTCGGCGCCAGGCTGCGTAGCGGCGAGTATCCCGAAGGCATCATCTGGGTTCTCGACCCCTTCCACTCGCTGCGCAGCTATCGGCACGGCGATGAGCAATACCTGATGGTGATCGGCGAGAAGCACAAGACCGGGGAGCATCACGAGGACTACTACCAGAAGCTGCGTGCCTACCTCGAGAGCCATTTCGATATCGAGGCGTTCACGCATCAGTGGTCTGCCCAGCAGTACGGTTCACCGGACGGGCTGCCCTACATCGGCCGCATGCACGGCCACGGCAATCTCTACATGGCCACCGGTTTCGCCGCCGATGGCCTGGTATGGGGCACGCTGGCCGGCACGATCATCGCCGACCAGATCCTCGAACGCGACAATCCCTGGCAGGCACGCTTCGGAGCACGGCGCATCACGCCGGGCAAATCGGCGCTGCAGTACGCGCGGGAAAACGTCACCGTGACCAAGCACATGGTCAAGGATTACCTGGGTACCGAGAAGCTGGATACCTTCGATGTCATCGCGCCAGGGCAAGGTCGGGTCGCCACCGTGGATGGCGATAAACTCGCCATCCATCGCACCGAGGCTGGCGAGCTCAAGGTGCTCTCCGCGGTGTGCCCGCACATGAAGTGCATCGTGCACTGGAACCCCAGCGAGTCGACCTGGGATTGCCCCTGCCACGGCAGCCGCTTCGATACCGAAGGCGAGGTAATCGAAGGGCCGGCCTACCACCCCCTGGCGAAGCCGGAGGGGCGAGCTTAGCCCTTCTCATCGGAAGCCTGGCCCGGGCGTGCCGAAGTAGCTGCGATAGGCGGAAGGCGTGACGCCCACCAGCCTGAGGAAGGTGCGGTGCAGGCTATCCAGGCTGGCAAAACCCGAGCGTTCGGCGATTCGGGCCAGAGGCCAGCGGGAAGTTTCCAGCAGTGTCTTGGCACGGTCGACCCGTGCCTGCTTGACGAATTGAGCGGGCGTTTCGCCGATCTCCTCGCGAAAGCGGCGCACGAAGGTGCGTTCGCTCATGTTGATGCGTGCCGCCAGCGCCGGCACGCTCAGGTCACCGGTTGGGTCTTCGATGATCGCGCTGATCAGGGGCGATAGACGAGAACCTGCGGCGGCCTGGGCCTGCAGTGCGGCGCTGAATTGAGCCTGCGAACCCGGCCGGCGCATGAACAGGACCAGATCGCGAGCCACGCCAAGGGCCACCTGCGACCCGCAGTCGGCTTCGACCAGCGAAAGGCAGAGGTCGAGGCCGGTAGTCACGCCGGCGGAAGTATAGAAGGGGGGCTCGGCGGTATAGATCGCGCCATGATCCACCCTGATGTCGGGCCACATCTGCTGCAGCGTGTCGCATGCCGACCAGTGCGTTGCCGCCCTTCGACCGCGCAGCAGCCCGGCTGCCGCGAGCACGAAGGCGCCGGTACAGACGCTGGCCACGCGCCGGGTTCTGGGGGCGCGCTCTTGAAGCCATGCAAGCAGGTCGGTCTCTGCCGCGACATGGCGCAACCCTTCTTCACTTCCTCCGGCGACGATCAGGGTGTCCAGTGATGGCAGCGACGCCAGGGGCAGCGTCCCGGCGATGCGTAAACCCGCATTGGAAACGATGTCTCCGCCGCACGGAGAAGCCAGCAGGACCCGATAGGCAGGGGCCGCCGCAGGGCAGTGCGTATTGGCCTTGCTGAATACCTCCAAGGGGCCGACCAGGTCGAGCGCCTGGATGCCATCGAAGCCGATCAGGGCAACGGTATGGGGTATCGCTGATGATGAAGGGAGCATTGGCGTATTCTGCGATGACTCTGTCATTTACGCCAGAGTTGGGCATGACGCAGCATTAGCGCACCGCTTACTGGAGATGCCCTGATGCCCATACGTTACGTCACCAGGCTGGTTGGTCTGGCCGTGTTGATTCTTGCCACGATCGCTGTAGTGGGTTGGCGGTACGGCAACCCGGGTTCGGTGCGTCTGCTCGAGCATCACGCTTTGGAACTACCGGCACCCAAGGGGGCGCGAGACCGCCACCTGGTGGCTGTCCTGGCCGCCAACGACGGCACTGAAACGACGGATTTCATGGTTCCCTACGGCGTCTTGAGGGAATCGGGCAAGATGGAGGTGGTGTCGGTCTCCACACGGCCAGGTCCGGTGCAGTTGCATCCCGCGCTGAGAATACAGACAGAGCAGACCACTCAGGAATTCGATGCCCAGCAACCGGACGGAGCCGATATCGTCATCGTGCCGGCACTGCATCGGCCCGACGACCCGGAAGCCATCCAATGGCTGCGGCAACAAGCCGAGTCCGGTGCCGTTATCGTCGGGGTCTGCGATGGTGTGCTGACACTGGCCCATGCCGGGCTGTTGCAAGGCAAGTCGGCAACCGGGCATTGGTTCTCCCTGGGCAAGCTTAGCCGACGCTTCAAGGATACGACCTGGATTCGCGACCACCGCTACGTTGTCGATGGCCGCTTCGTGACGACTACCGGCGTGTCGGCTTCCATCCCCGTTTCGCTGGCGCTGGTCGAAGCGGTGGCAGGAACTGCCCAGGCCGACCGCCTGGCACTCGACCTTGGCACACCGGACTTCGATGCCAGCCACGATTCGGGTGACTTCGGCCTGTCACTGGAAATGCTGATGACCATCGCCCGCAATAAATTGGCCTTCTGGAATCATGAGCGTCTCGAACTGCCGGTCGAGGATGGCATCGATGAAATCGCCCTGGCATTGAGCGCCGATGCCTGGTCCCGCACGTATCGCTCCAGTGTCGTGGCGACACACTCTTCCGAGCGTTGGATTCGATCCCGGAGAGGCCTCGTCATTGAGGCGGAGCAGGAGATCGATGCAGCCGAAACGCTATGGCCGGCGATGGGGCCATCAGCCGTAGCGTTGGACGATGCGCTTGTGGAGATCAGCGAGCGGTACGGCATGCCCACGGCTCACTTGGTCGCCATGCAGCTCGAGTACGCCTGGTGAGGTGCGGGGCCGGCAGCGGTACGCCAGGCACAGCAGCGCCACGGCCAGGTAGGCCGATTCTCTGCACTGGCCACACATCAAGACCATTCGCTCTATTGCTCCCGAGCGGGAGGAAAACCGACCTCGTAGCCTCGGGCATCGAGGTGGCGGATCGCCTGCGGGCGTCCCGCGGCGTCGAAATCGACCAGGCCGAGACCGCAGCCGTTCCAGAGTCGTTCACCGGCCTTGGCACGGTCGGGGTCGCGCGGATGTATCGCCAGCCGGCGACGCTTGGTGAACCAGTTGAGCGGCGAGAGCGGGGCATAGAGCCAGCGGTTGAGCCGGTCGAACCAATCCAGCAGGCTGACGGGAAAGGCGTTCTTGATGCCGCTGGACGTGACCTGCCAGAGCCGGGGGCCTTCCTGACGATGTCGCAGCTGAATGTCGTAGGTAAAGGAGTAATGCACGTCGCCGGACAGAATCACGTAGTTCCCCGGAGTGCGCGAATGACGAAAGATGTTGAGCATGACATTCGCGGCGCCACGATGGGCCATCCAGTTCTCGGCGTCCACCATCAACGGCTTGCCGGCGAGGACGAAGAGACGCTGTACGGCCTCGATGAGCTTGACGCCGAACATGGGCGCGGGCGAGACGATGATGGCCGAAGGGGCGTCGAGCATGGCCTCCTGTAGCTCGATCAGCGCCTCCCAGTCCATCAAGCCCGAAGGGCGGGTCGGGTGGCGCTCGCTACGCCAGCGCCGTGTACGGGTATCCAGCACCAGCAGGGGAGGCGAGCCCGGGATGCGGAATTCCCAGCCTTGGAAGCGCCGCAGTTGCCGCAGCAGGTCGTCCTGCTCCTCGGCAAGAAGCCATCCCTCCCGCTGCCGTGCCTGCTCCATCAGCTCCGCGCCTCGTGCGGTGAGATCGGCCAGGCGGTCGGGGTCATTGCCCCAGCCTTGGCAGAACAGGTAGGCCAGCATGGCATTGCCGATGATGCGTCGCGAAAACGGATGGCCGTAGGCGACCTGCTCCCAGTCGGCGGTGAGGTTCCAGTCGTCGGTCACGTCGTGATCGTCGAAGATCATCAGCGTGGGCAGGTGGGCAAGCAGGCGAGCGCAGGCGGGCAAGCCTTCGACGAAGCGCTCTATGATGGCCCGTTCGACCAAGAAGCGATGATGATGCTCGCCGTCGAGGGGGGGAGGACTCATCTCGACCAGGCGCCACGGCACCGGCGACCATGCCAGCAGGTACATGGCCATGACCTCGGCGAAGGTGATCAGGTGGTTATGCGCGTTGGCCGTGGTGAACACCGGCTTGCGCACGCCGCCGAAGAAGCGCTCGCGCAGGGCGGTGCCGCTCTCGGTATCCGGTAGCAGCGCTGCGCGCCGGTAGTAGGTGGCCTCGTCACGGTAGAGCGCCTGGCTGTCGGGCACCGTGGCACCCTCCAGCGTTTCGTCGAACAGCCCCAGCCGCGCGATCAGTGCGTGAATGGCCACCAGCATGGGGCCGGCCACGTCATCGGCATAGACTTGATCGCCGGTCATCAACAGCCAGGCCGGCCACTCCTGCGGTTCCCTGCGCCGCTCGGCGAGCCAGGCGTCGGCGCGCACCAGGCCGTCAGGTCCGTCGTGATGCGGCTTGCGGCAGGAGCCGTGCAGCAGACGGTGGTGGCGCTCGCCCAGTACGAAACTCAGGTAGTTCGTGCCTTCATGCAGCAGGTGCGGACCCCAGTCGGCGATACCTCGCTCGCCCGCTTCGCCGAGCACCTTCAGGTCGTAGTCGATCAGGGTGCCGGTGGGCAGCGGCGTGGCCAGGGAAACGTCGATCAAGTGAAGCCAGGCATGACGCCCCACGGGAACACGCCGCAGACGATCGTCGCCCAGCAGCAAGCGTCGCGGTGGGTGGCCTTCCGGGTGCAGCATGAGTGAGAGATCGAGAGGCCGAGACGTCACCAGCCACAGGAGCAGGCGCTCGGTCGACAAACGTCGCAGTAGAGGACCGGCCAGCACGTCGGGCAGAGGCGGGGTATCGTCGGTCATCAAGGTCTCCTGTGTGGCGGCCAGGCATCGTCGTCGCTGGCGCTGAACACACCAAGTGAGTAGGCTTGGCTGCGATTCGTTCAATTCCTGCTGATGGAGACACTGCCGTGTTAGTGATGATCGTTGGCCTGGTGATATTTCTGGGCGCCCATTCGGTGCGTATCTTTGCCGATGATTGGCGCAACCGGCAGATCCAGCGCCTGGGCGAGATACGCTGGAAGGCGCTGTTTTCGATTATCTCGATCATCGGCCTGGCGCTGGCGATCTGGGGCTTTGGGCGCATGCGGCTCGATCCCACCTGGGTGTGGTCTCCGCCCGTGGGCCTGCGTCACGCCGTAGCACTGCTGATGATCCCCGCCTTCGTCCTACTGGTGGCTGCTTACGTTCCCAACAACCATATCAAGGTAAAGCTGGGCCACCCCATGGTGCTGGCGGTCAAGGTGTGGGCGTTTGCCCACCTGTTGGCCAATGGGCGGCTTGGCGACATCGTCTTCTTCGGCGCTTTCCTGCTCTGGGCTGTGCTCGACTTCCGCTCTGCCCGGCGTCGCCAGCCCGCTCCGGCCGTGACACCGCGTGCCTCCGGCACCATTGTCACGCTCGTGGTGGGCTTGATCGCCTACTATCTATTCGCCTTCCATCTGCACGTGTGGGTCACCGGCGTGCCGGTTATGTAGGTCAAGTCTTTCGTTCGACGCGGACCTCAGGGCTCAAGGTCGGACAACGCCTTGCCGCTTTGCATGTCGAACGGGACGGAAAAGTGCTCGTGCACTATCTTCCACTCGCCCTCGATGCGCCGGTAGCCGCTGGTCATGCGTAGCCAACCCGTCTGGGGCTCTCCCTTGTCGTTGGTGCCACCGCAGCGATGCAGGGCATGGCAGAAGGCCACTTGGTCATCGGCATGGATCATCACCTCATGCAGCTCGAAGACCATTGGCCCAGGACACATCTCCATGCACGTTAACCAGTGGTCGCGGTAGGCCTCCACTCCCTTGAATTGCAGCTTCGTTATCGCATCGAAGGCGACGATATCCGCGGCATAGTGCGCAACGATGGCGTCGATATCCTGGGCTCGCACCGCGTCTGTCCAGCTTTCCAGCTGTTCCAGCACTGCGGCCTCGGCGGACAGGCCGGTATGGGTCGTCATGGGTGTCTCCTCGGTTCGCCTGGTCAATCGTCAGTCTGGCACTTTCCTCCCGTTCGAGCGTTGATCAAATCAACCTGTGGCTGGCTGGCAATGGCCATCCGACGGTAGGCGACGTTGATGTGAATGGGTGGTGCGTGGTGGTGGTCGTCTGGGTTGCCTTGACCTGTGTCAAGGTGATTGGGCTGCCAGTGACCGATAGTTTCCGTAGGGAGTCATCTTCGTCAATCAGACGACAACAGGAAGCCACGCCATGCCTGCCATGATGAAAGCCGCGATCTTCGTCGAGCCCGGCCGTATCGAGATCGACGACAAGCCCATCCCGGACATCGGCCCCAACGACGCCCTGGTTCGCGTCACGACCACCACCATCTGCGGCACCGACGTGCACATTCTCAAGGGCGAGTACCCGGTCGAGAGGGGGCTGACGATCGGTCACGAGCCGGTGGGCGTGATCGAGAAGCTGGGCGCCAACGTCAAGGGGTATCAGGAAGGGCAGCGGGTCATCGCCGGTGCCATCTGCCCCAGCTTTACCTCCTATGCCTGCCAGGACGGCTGCAGCGCCCAGGATGGTGGCCACCATTCCCACGGTTACAAGCCCATGGGCGGCTGGCGCTTCGGCAACACCATCGATGGCGCCCAGGCGGAGTACCTGCTGGTGCCCGACGCCCAGGCCAACCTGGCCCCGGTGCCCGACGGGCTGACCGACGAGCAGGTGCTGATGTGCCCCGACATCATGTCGACCGGTTTTGCCGGCGCAGAGTCGGCGGGCATCAGGATCGGTGACAGCGTGGCGGTATTCGCCCAGGGGCCGATAGGCCTGTGCGCCACCGCGGGGGCCAGGCTGCGCGGCGCCGGGCTGATCATCGCCGTGGACGGCGTCGATGAGCGCCTGGCCATGGCGCGTCAGATGGGTGCGGACATCACCCTCGATTTCCGCAAGGTCGACGTGGTCGAGGAGATCCTGCGCTTGACCGGCGGACGTGGCGTGGACGCTTCCATCGAAGCGCTCGGGCTGCAGTCCACCTTCGAAGCGGCGCTGCGGGTGCTCAAGCCGGGCGGCACCCTGTCGAGCCTGGGCGTCTACTCCGGCGATCTCACCATTCCGCTCGGTGCGTTCTGCGCCGGCCTCGGCGACCACAAGATCGTCACCTCGCTGTGCCCGGGCGGCAAGGAGCGCATGCGTCGCCTGATGCAGGTGATCGAAACCGGGCGACTGGATCTCGGCCCCATGGTGACCCACCGCTATGCGCTGGAAGACATCGTCGAGGCGTACGATCTCTTCTCGCACCAGCGCGATGGCGTGCTGAAGGTGGCCATCCAGGCAAGTTAAGCACTGTTAGCAAGCCGGCTCGGAGGCGCCGGTATGGGCGAAAAAGCGTTGAAAGTGCTTACGGTCTTTTCCTGAGGGGCTGCTACTCTTTGTTACATGAGGATTGAACGGTCATTCAATGTTCATCCCATCGTCATGGAGTCGCGCGATAAGGGTCGGGGGCCAGGTCCCGCTGACCCCTGTCACCCTGTGCAAGACCCTCATGGAGAACCCGTCATGTCGTTCACACGTCGCCGTTTCCTCAAAGGCACCCTGGCTGCTGGCGCTGCTGCCACCGTGCCGTCGTTCTATATCAACAAGGTACTGGCCCAGGAGCAGACCCTGCGTATCTATGCCTGGGCGGGCTACTTCACCGATGAAATGCTGGCCGACTTCACCGAGAAGACCGGTATCCGTGCGACCTTCACCCCCTATGGCACCAACGACGAACTGATGAACTCGCTGCGGGCCACCGACGGCACCGGCTTCGACGTGATCATGCCCACCGTGGACCGGGTACCGGGCTACCTGGATTACGACCTGGTGCAGCCGCTGGACGAATCGCGCATCAACTGGGCCGGGGCGCTCGACAGCGCCATCGAGGGCTCCGAGGTGGGCGGCGTCGTCGACGGCAAGCGCTATTTCGCGCCCAGCGACTGGGGTACAGAGGCGATCACCTGGAATCGCCGCGACGCCAAGGTCGATCGCGCCAACCTCAGCTACGCCGATCTGTGGAACCCCGAGCATGGCCAGGGCGTGACCGTGCGGGGTCATTCGGCACTGGTGGGCATCGGCCTGTGGCTGGAGCGCGAGGGCCGGCTGCCGCACCCGCTGCTCGACTCCTACAAGAGCGAGGAGGCCATGCGCGCCAACTTCGATGTCATCCTGGAGGAGGCGGTCAAGCACAAGCACATGCTGGTGCAGTTCTGGGATACCGAGAACGACGCCCAGGCGGCCTTCCGCACCAATGGCGCCATTATCGGCCAGACCTGGGACTCCACCGCTTTCCGCCTGCAGCAGGAAGGGGAGGACATCGCCTATGGCGCGCCGAAGGAGGGAGCGTTGGCGTGGATGGAAGGCTTCGTGATTCCCAAGAACGCCCAGAACCCGGACGCCGTCTACGAGCTGATCAACTGGTACTACACGCCGGAGGCGGGCGCCCTGTTCGTCAAGGCGACCGGCTACAACTCCACCTCCAAGGGGGCCACCGAGCTGCTGCCCGACGAGACGCGCCAGTTCTTCACCGACTCCTATACCGAGCAGGACCTCGCCAACCTGTGGTGGTGGCCGATCCAGGAGCCGTGGTACGTGGCGCTGCGGAATGAGTATCAGGATCGCTACCTATCGGCATAAAGCGCCGGATAAAGAGATAAGAAATAAGAGGGAAGAGGGAAGAGGGAAGAGGGCAGAGATAAGAGGGCAGAGGGAAGGCGAACTCTTCCTTCTTCTAGCTTTTCTCTTCCAGGCGCGTAGCGCCGCTCTTCCAGCTTCGCTCTTTTAGCCGCGTAGCGGCGATCTTGTGTATGAGGTATGAATGGACGGTAGCGTCAAACTGGACGAGGTGGTGATGCGCTTCGGCGACTTCACCGCCATCGAGAAGACTTCGCTTGCGATAGGCTCGGGCGAATTCTTCAGCTTTCTCGGCCCATCGGGCTGCGGCAAGACCACCCTGCTCAACATCATTAGCGGGTTTCTGGCCCCGAGCGAAGGGCAGGTTGTCATCGGCGGCGAACCCATGGCCGGGGTACCGGTGAACCGCCGGCCCACAGCGATGATCTTCCAGAATCTGGCGCTGTTTCCGCTGATGACCGTGTTCGAGAACATCGAATTCGGCCTCGAGGTGCGCGGCGTCGACAAGCGCAAGCGGCGCGAGGTCTCCGAGCGGTTGCTGGCACTGGTGGCACTGGAAGGCAGCGGGCCGAAGAGGGTGACTGAGCTTTCGGGCGGACAGAAGCAGCGCGTGGCCATCGCCCGAGCACTGGCGGTGGAGCCGCGGGTGCTGCTGCTCGACGAGCCGCTTTCGGCGCTCGACCTCAAGCTGCGCCAGCACATGCGCGCCGAGCTCAAGGCGATCCAGCGCAAGACCGGTATTACCTTTATCTATATCACTCACGACCAGGGCGAGGCGTTGACCATGTCCGACCGGGTCGCGGTGATGTCGGCGGGGCGTATCCAGCAGGTCGCCGACCCCATGACGCTCTACCGCGAGCCGGCCACCGGCTTCGTTGCCGCCTTCGTCGGCGAGAACAACCGCATCCAGGCTCGCGTGATCGACCGCGAAGGCGAGCGGGTGCGCCTCGATGGTGGCGCCCTGGGTGAGCTGGCCGGCCGGGCGAACAGCGAAACACGCCTGGCCAACGGTGAGGCGGCGGTTCTGTTCGTGCGCCCCGAGTACCTGCGCCCGTTAGCGACAGGCGTAGCAGGCCCCAGCTTCGACACCGAGATCGAGGCGGTGCACTTCGAGGGCGCCTGGGTCATGCTCGAGACGCGCCTGGTCGCCTCGGGCGAGAAGCTGCGCGTGCAGCTGGGCCACGAGGTGTCGCGCGGCCAGGCCGGTGCGCTCGCCGTGGGCCAGCGCATGACCTTCGGCTTTGATCCGGCCGATGCCGTGGTGCTGCCCGACGATGGCAGCCCGGTGCTCGACGAGGAAACCGGCGAGGTGTTGGAGGGTGCCCATGTTTAGGCAGCTGCAAGCACGCTTCGGCGGGCCGCTGGCCATGGCCATCGTCACCTTGCTGGGGATCTGGCTGATCGTGATGGTGACGTTGCCGCAGCTGCAGATGATCGAGTATTCGCTCAAGCCCAACCTGCTGCCCGCCCAGATCGGCGGGCCCGAGGACCGGTTCACGCTGGCGAACTATGCCACGCTGTTCAACAACGACATCCACCGTGCCATCTTCTTCAAGACGATCTGGTCGAGCGTACTGGTCACGCTGCTGACGCTGGCGGTGAGCTATCCGCTGGCCTGGTACCTGGCCAAGGTGGCCACCCCGCGCCAGGCGGCCCTGTGCATCCTGCTGTTGATCGTGCCGTTCTGGATCAACGAGATCCTGCGTACCTACTCCTGGTTCATCATCCTGGCGTTTCGCGGCCCGCTCAACGAGGTGCTGATGGCGCTGGGGCTGATCGAGCGGCCGATCCGCTTCCTCAGTGGCAACGGTGGGGTCATGGTGGGCATGGTCTACGCCTACATCCTGTTCATGGTGTTTCCGGTCTACAACGCCATCGAGAGCCTCGACGACAACCAGGTGCGGGCGGCTCGCGATCTCGGCGCCGGCACCGTGCGTACCCATCGACGCATCGTCATTCCCCATGCCAAGCCGGGCATCGCCACCGGCTGCATCATGACCTTCATGCTGGCCGCGGGCAGCTACGCCGTGCCGGCGCTGCTCGGCTCGCCGGGCAGCCGCTGGTTCACCCAGATCATCTACAACTGGTTCTTCGAGGGCGGCAACTGGAACCAGGGCGCGGCCTATGCCTTCCTGCTGCTGGTGCTGTGCATCGGCTTCATGTCATTGGTCATGAAGTTCTTCAAGGTCGGCTTGGGAGATATTGGAAGATGAGTTCGCAGCGCTTCCTGGCCTTCGGCCTGCGCTTCTATGTGGTGATCTTCTTCGCCTATCTGTTCCTGCCGCTGCTGATCATGGCGGCGGCCACCTTCAACGACAGCCGCTTTCCCACGGTAACGCCGTGGGACGGTACCACCCTGCGCTGGTTCGGCGAACTCGCCGCCGACGGCGGCATGTGGCAGGCACTCGGCAACAGCCTGATCGTGGCGACCGGCGTGCTGATCGTCGCCGTGCCCATCGGCATCGCCACGGCGCTGTTCCTCAATACGGTGTCGAGCCGAGCCAAGCCGTTCCTGTATGCGCTGATCCTCTCGCCGCTGCTCACGCCCGGCGTGATCATCGGCATCTCGACGCTGATCTTCTGGCGCCAGTTCGGCGTCAGCGGCGGCATCTTTCTCACCGTGCTGGGCCAAGCCACCTTCATCGCCGCCTACGTGATGCTGATGGTCACCGCGCGCCTGCAGCGCTTCGACCGCACCATGGAGAGCGCGGCGCTCGATCTCGGCGCCAGTCAGTGGCAGATGTTCCGCCGCATCCTGCTGCCGTACCTCAAGCCGGCGCTCTATTCGGCGGCGGTGATCGCCTTCCTGCAATCCTTCGAGAACTACAACACCACCCTGTTCGTGGTGGGCTACGACACCACGCTGACGGTCTACATCGCTTCCAAGGTACGCACCGGGCTGACCCCGGCGGTCAATGCCCTGGGGCTGATCCTGATCCTGATCACCGTGCTGTTCGCCGCCGTCTACGAAATCAAGCGGCGGCGGGAAGCGGCACGATTGGTGAAAGGGGTCTAGTCCACTGCTGCCGGAACCTCGGCAAGCGGCCGAGCCGGCAGCCACACTCGGGCAGACAGCCCTCCCAGGCGAGAGGCATCCAGTTGCAGCCGGCCGCCGTGCAGCGCCACCAGGTCGGCGACGATGGCCAGCCCCAGGCCGTTGCCGGAGCGCCGCTCGTCCAGGCGTGAGCCGCGAGCCATGGCGGCCCCGCGCTGCGTCTCGTCCATGCCCGGGCCGTCGTCCTCCACGCAGAGCCAGATCCCGTCGTCCCCGTTAAGCCCCTCCAGGCGAACATGGCCGTTAGCCCAGCGCAGGGCATTGTCCAGCAAATTGCCGACGAGTTCCTGAAGATCCTGGTGCGCCATACGCACGCGCAAGCCATCCGCCAGGCTGTGCTCGAGTTTTACGCCGCGGCGGCCGGCAAGCCGCCCCAGGCCGTCGAGAATGGGGGCCAGCACCTCGGCTACCGCAACCTTGGGGGCCAGGCCGACGTCGCCCGCCGCGGTGGCACGGGCCAGGTGATGGCGCACGGCGTCGTCGATGCGTCCGAGCTCGTCGCGCATCCTGGTACGGCGTGGCTCCTCGATGCCATCGGCGAGGGTGGTCAGGACGCTCACCGGGGTCTTGAGAGCGTGAGCCAGGTTCCCGGCGGCATGGCGGGCATGCTCCATCAGGCGCCGGTCACGGGCCAGCACGGCATTCGTGGCGCCGGCAAGTCGAGCCAGCTCGGCGGGCAGGCGGGTATCGAGCCGTTCGGCGTCGCCGTTCTCTACTTGCACCAGGTCGGCTTGCATGCGCCGCAGCGGTGCCAGGCCCCAGCGCACCTGTAGTGCCAGCATGATGAGTACCAGCAGGCCCAGGCCGGCGAGCGACAGTGCCACCAGCCGGGAGAAGCGATCCAGCTCGAGATCCAGCGTCTCCCGCGGCGCCGCCACGCTGACGTGCAGCGGCGCCTCGAGCGGGGCCAGATGGATGTCGCGCTCGACGACCCGCAGCGGTGCACCGCGCGGTCCCTCCAGGTCATGTCGGACCACTCCGGTCGATTCGCGTACGGCCAGGCGCTGATCCCATAGCGAACGCGAGGTCAGCACCCGATCGGCGCCATCGCTGACCTGCCAGTACCAGCCGGAGAAGACTTGTTCGAAGCGCGGGTCGCCGAGGTTACGCTCCTGCACCAGCCGCTGCTGCACGTTGTCCCAGGCGAGCCCGGCGATCACCACGTTGAGCAGCGCCTCCAACTGGCGATCGAAGGCGTCGGTGGCGGTGGTGCGGAAATGCTGGGCGAGGCCGATGCCGGCCAGCGGCAGGGTAACCGCCAGGACCAGCAGGGTGGCCAGTATCAGTCGGCTGGCCAGCGACAATCGGCTTAGCCGGTTCATGAGGCCTCGGCGTCGCCGATGAGCCGGTAGCCCTGGCCGCGACGGGTCTCGATTCGCTCGGCGCCCAGCTTGCGGCGCAGGCGGCTGATCTGGACATCGATGACGTTGGAGTCGGGCTCGTGGTCGCGGTCGTAGACGTGCTCGGCGAGCTCGCTGCGGCTGACCACCCGCGGGGCGGCGTGGGCCAGATAGGCGAGCAACCTTGACTCCTGGGCGGTCAGGCTCACCGGGCGGCCGGCCAGGCTGACGCTACCGGTATGGGTATCGAAGGCCAGCTCGCCGATGCGCAGCACCGGGTGGGCGTGGCCGTGGCTGCGGCGGACCAGGGCGCGCAGGCGGAACAGCACCTCTGCAGTCTCGAACGGCTTGGTGACGTAGTCGTCGGCGCCGGCGGAGAAGCCGGCGGCCTTGTCCGCCCAACGGGTGCGGGCGGTCAGCACCAGCACCGGCAGTTCGATGGCGTCTCCCCGCCACTCGGCGAGCCAGCGGCTGCCGTCGCCGTCGGGCAGCCCCAGGTCGAGGATCACGGCATCGTAGGCTTCGGTGCGCACCAGGAAATCGGCCTCGCTGCCGCTGGCGGCCCGCTCGACCAGCACCCCGGCCTCGTGCAATGCCTCCGTCAACGCCTCGGCCAGCGCGGCGTCATCCTCCACCAGCAACACCTTCATTGCGCCTCCTCCTTGCGCCGCATGCCGTCGATGTTGACGCCTTCCATGCCGATCAGTTCGCCGCTTTCGGCGTCGAACTCGAACTCCACCACCTGGCCCTGGGGACCGAGCATCTCCACCTCGTAGGTCGTTCGACCGTCGTCGCGCTCCAGCTCCACCTCGAGCACCTGCCCCTCGTAGCGCGCTTCAAGCCAGTCGAGGATCTCGGGTAGGGCGACCAATCGGCCGCTGCGAACCGCGTCGTGGAGGTCGCGCCAGTGATCGTCGGCCAGGCCATGGCTCGCCGTCAGGCCCAAGAGCGCCGACAGCAACAGGATGCCCAGCACTCGACGGTCGGTCGCCGCGCGCCAGCGGGAAGGCAGTGATCGAAAAAAGCGTGTCGTCATGTCGCAAGGATGCCGGGCCTGACATGAACACAGCATGAACGTCGCCGTCAGCTTCGGGCAAGGTGGCCGCTGGTAAAACTTGACCTGTTCCCCGAACGGGGCACCTAGAACGTGACCATGAATGGAGGCACTACCCATGAAACGCAAGATGATCCTGATCGGCTCACTGGCCACCCTGATGCTCGCCGGCACCACGGTGCAGGCCGACGATGGCAGCTTGGCGACGGATCGCCTCGATGAGGTGCTGGAGCGGGCCACATCCTTCGGCTTCCAGCACTATCAGGAAATCGAGGCCAAGGGCCGCGACAGTGTCGAGATAGAGGGCTGGCTCGATGAAGAGTGGCAGGCCGAGGTGCGCCTGTCGCTGGAGAATGGCGAGACTCTCGAAGAGGAGCGCAACCGCCGCGATGGCGAGGCCTGGGGCATGAGCGAGGACGATGTCCGCATGGCCATGGAGGCGGCGGTGGCCGAAGGCCTGGCCGAATTCGACGAGATCCAGGTCGACCGCGACGGCCGCATCGAGATCGAGGGTCGCGACGCCGACGGCCGCGAGATCGAGGTGCGCAGTCAGCAGGGCGAGAGCGGTGTGACCGACGTGGAGCGCGACTGAGCCTGCTCGCCGGGGGCGACCCCGGCGACGCCCCAAGCCATCGAAAACAAGCTATCGAGACCAGGCGATCGAGAAAGCGAACAGACGTAACACACAGGGCCCGGCGCGTCATTCGCGGCGGGCCCTGTGTTCAGGGCAGGCCGCCCCACACGCTCTCCAGCACTTCCAGTACCGCCGCGATGGTGGGTTCATCGCTGCGCTTGCGCTGCCACACGAAGCACAGCGCGCAGGGCAGGCGCAACTCCTCGACCACCGTCAGTCCGCGCTCCTGGCGCTCGGCCATGGCCAGGGCGTCACGGGCCAGGCTGAGCCCAACGCCGGCGCGTACCAGGTCGAGCATGCAGGCCTCCTGGTCCACTTGGGCCACGCCGTTGGGCGTCAGGCCGAGCGGATCGAGCACGCCACGCAGCAGCCGGTGATGGGCCGAAAGGGCCGGCGTGACGATCCAGGGTAGGGCGGCGAGGCTTGCCCAGGCGGTGTTGGCCACGCGGCTGCCCCAGCCCGGCGGGGCGACCACGTGATAGTGGAAGTGGGTCAGCTCGCGGTGAGCGATCTCCGGCGCTTCCGCCCCAGGCCCTTCCCCGGGTGGCGCGAGGAAGAAGCCGACGTCGAGCTCATCGCGACGTATCCACTCCAGTACGCTGCCGCTCATGCCGTGCTGTAGTTCGGTCTCGAGTTGCGGGGCGCGCTCCACCAGGCGGTGCAGGAAGGCGCCGAGGCGAATGAACTCGGGGTCGACGATGGTGCCGATGCGCAGCCTGCCGTGCAGTGTGCTGTGCAGGGCGCGGGCGCTCTGCTCGAAGGCGGCCATGGCGGCCAGCGCGCGCTCCGCCGCCGGCAGCAGGGCCTGGCCATCGGCGGTCAGCGCAAGCCCCTGGGGGCGGCGGCGGAACAGCGTCAGCTCCAGCTCCTCCTGGAAGTGCTTGAGCTTGAGGCTCACGGCGGGTTGGGTCAGGTGCAGCCGTTCGGCGGCCCGGGAGACGCTGCCTTCACGGGCCACGGTGACGAAGGCACGCAGGGCCTGGGGATCGTGCATGCGGGCTGGCCACGCAAGTGAGTGATATGAGCGAAGCTTATATCTGGCTTTGTTATTACTCAATTGATCCTGGCACGCGTCGCGGTAGTCTGAACCCACGACATAACAACGATGCATGGTCCGGCACGGCTCTCCGAGCCCGAACCATCGAGAGAGAACATGCCATGGCAGAGCAGGAATTCGACTATATCGTGGTGGGTGCCGGCACCGCCGGCTGCCTGCTGGCCAACCGCCTGAGCGCCGATTCCTCCAACCGGGTGCTGTTGATCGAGGCGGGCGGTCGCGATAGCTATCACTGGGTCCACATCCCGGTGGGTTACCTCTACTGCATCAACAATCCGCGCACCGACTGGTGCTTTCGCACCGAGCCCGACAAGGGACTCAACGGGCGCTCGCTGATCTACCCGCGCGGCAAGACCCTGGGCGGTTGCTCCAGCATCAACGGCATGATCTACATGCGTGGCCAGGCCCGCGACTACGACGGCTGGGCGGAGGCGGTGGGCGACGATGCCTGGCGCTGGGAGAGCTGCCTGGCCGACTTCATCAAGCACGAAGACCACTATCGCCTCGATCCCGGCGGTGACGCCGATGCCGCCCACCGCGACTACCACGGACACGGTGGCGAGTGGCGGGTGGAGAAACAGCGGCTCAAGTGGGAGGTGCTCGACGACTTCGCCGAAGCGGCGGTGCAGGCCGGCATTCCGCGCACCCGTGACTTCAACCGCGGCGACAACGAGGGCGTCGACTACTTCGAGGTCAACCAGCGTGACGGCTGGCGCTGGAACGCGGCCAAGGCCTTCCTGCGCCCGGCCTGCGAGAAGCGTGGCAACTTCACCCTGTGGCATTCCTCCCAGGTGCACCGGTTGCTGTTCGAAACCGAAGAGGGAGGAGGGCCCCGCACCACCGGCGTCGAACTCGAGCGCGACGGCGCCATCGTTCAGGTGAAAGCGAAGCGTGAAGTGATCCTGGCCGCCGGGGCCATCGGCTCGCCGCAACTGCTGCAGCTTTCGGGCATCGGCCCGGCGGATCTCCTGGCCGAGCACGGCATCCCGCTGGTTCAGGAACTGCCCGGCGTCGGCGAGAACCTGCAGGATCACCTGCAGATTCGTTCCGTCTACCGGGTCACGGGCGCCAAAACCCTCAACACCCTCGCCGCCTCGTGGCTGGGCAAGGCGAAAATCGGTATGGAGTACCTGCTGCGGCGCACCGGGCCCATGAGCATGGCGCCTTCGCAGCTGTGCATCTTCACCCGCAGCAGCGAGGCCTACGAGCATCCCAACATCGAGTACCACGTTCAGCCGCTTAGCCTGGAGGCCTTCGGCCAGCCGCTGCACGACTTCCCGGCGATCACTGCCAGCGTGTGCAATCTCAACCCCACCAGCCGTGGCAGCGTGCGCATCAAGAGCCGCGACCCGCACCAGGCCCCGGCCATCTCGCCCAACTACCTCAGCACCGAGGAGGATCGCCGCGTGGCGGCGGATTCGCTGCGGGTCACGCGGCGCATCGCCGAGCAGCCGGCCTTCGCCAGGTACCGCCCGGAGGAGGTCAAGCCCGGTGTGCAGTACCAGAGCGACGAGGAACTGGCGCGGTTGGCCGGCGACATCGGCACCACCATCTTTCATCCGGTGGGCACGGCCAAGATGGGCCGCCCCGACGACCCCATGGCGGTGGTGGACTCGCGCCTGCGGGTACTCGGTGTGGCGGGGCTGAGAGTGGTGGATGCCAGCATCATGCCTACCATCACCAGCGGCAACACCAATTCGCCGACGCTGATGATCGCCGAGAAGGCGGCGGGCTGGATTCTTGGTGGTGGTAAGAATCCTGACACACAGGCAAAATAGTATTGACGTGGGAGCGCGAAGAGCGCAAACTGCGCGCAGTTGGTTAGCAAGTCGAACATCGCAAGTGGTCATCGAAAAGCTCATGGCGTCGATTTCCCGGTGAAAAGTTTCTTGTTTTACCCACTGCAACTCGGGTATCTCCCGGAAAATCAATGCTGTTAGAGGAATTCGATAATGGCAACTGGCACTGTGAAGTGGTTCAACGACACCAAAGGCTTCGGCTTCATCTCTCCGGACGATAACGGCGACGACCTGTTCGCTCACTTCTCCGAGATCCAAGCCGACGGCTTCAAGACTCTGCAGGACGGTCAGAAGGTCTCCTTCGACGTCACTCAGGGCAAGAAAGGCCTCCAGGCTTCCAACATCAAGGTCATCGGCTAATCGCCATTCGATCGTGATGTGACTGCGCAAGCAGTTAGAAAAGGCCCGCTCAGTGCGGGCCTTTTTCGTATGCGCAGTGTTTACCGCCAGCGGTCAGTATTATTCGATAAGGTTATTTAAGAATTTCTAAAAATAACTTTTTAGAATAAGTGTTGCCAGTGCACAATAGCCCGAACGTTCTCTTGCGTACGGACTTTTCCCATGCCGCTGGATGCCTGGCTCGCCCTTGTCGTCGTCCTCGCTGTCTTTCCACTGATGGCGTTCTCCCGCCTCGGCCCCGATATGGTATTGCTGGGGGCGGTCATCCTGTTGTTGACCTTCGGTGTGATCGATCCGGCCCAGGCGCTGGGTGGCTTCTCCAGCACCGGCTTGTTCACCGTGGCCTTCATGTACGTGCTGGTGGCGAGCATTCGCGAGACCGGTGGCATCGACCTGATCATTCGCTACGTGCTGGGGCGGCCGCGTAGCGAGAGCGGCGCGCTGGCGCGGCTGGTGATCCCGGTGGCCGCCCTCAGCGGCTTTCTCAACAATACCCCGGTGGTGGCCACCTACATCCCGGCGGTGCTGAGCTGGAGCCGACGCCTGCAGCTACCAGCGCATCGGCTGCTGATGCCGCTCAGCTTTGCCTCGATACTGGGCGGCACCATCACGCTGATCGGCACCAGCACCAATTTGGTCGTGCACGGACTGGTGATGGAGCGCTACCCGGAGCTGGCCATGGGGCTGTTCGACATCGCCTGGGTGGGGCTGCCGGTGGCCGTGATCGGTGCGCTCTACCTGATCCTGGTGGCGCCGCGCCTGCTGCCGTCACGCCGTGGTGCGGCTTCGGTGTTCGAGAACCCTCGCGAATACACCATCGAGATGGAAGTCGACCCGGCCGGCCCGCTGGTCGACCGCACCGTGGAAGAAGCGGGGCTGCGTCATCTGCGTGAACTGTTCCTGGTGGAGATTGAGCGCGAGGGTAACGTGGTCAGCGTGGTGGGCCCGGGGGAACGGCTCAAGGGTGGCGATCGCCTGGTGTTCGCCGGTACCTCCGACGGGGCCGTCGAGCTACAGCAGGTTCGCGGTCTGGTACCTTCGCGGCAAGGTGAGTCGAGCCTGGAGAAGGAATTCAAGGAGCGGCGCCTGGTGGAGGCCGTGGTCTCCGACCAGTGCCAGTTCGTAGGCAAGCGCATCCGCGACGGTCACTTCCGTACCCTGTACGGTGCGGCCGTGCTGGCGGTGTGCCGCGGGGGCGAGCGGGTGGCCGGCAACCTGGGGCAGGTACGCCTGCAGCCCGCCGACGTACTGCTGCTGGAAGCCCGCCCGCCCTTCATCGAGCGGCATCGCCAATCGCGGGACTTCCTGCTGATCAGCCAGGTCAACGGCGCGGCGCGCCCCAACCACGAGAAGGCGTGGCTGGCCTGGAGCATTCTCACGGGTGTCGTGGCGCTCGCCACCTTCGGTGTCATGAGCATGATGAACGCCGCCATGCTGGGGGCGGTGCTGGCACTCGCCACCGGCTGCTGCTCGGTGAGTGGAGCCAAGCGTGGGCTCGACACCCAGGTGCTGCTGACCATTGCTGCCTCGTTCGGCCTGGGCGCCGCGCTGGAGAGTTCGGGAGCGGCTTCCACCCTGGCGGGGCTGGCGCTGGGCCTGGCCGATGGCAACCCCATGCTGCTGCTGGTGGGCACCTACCTGCTGGTGGCGCTGCTTACCGAGTTGGTCACCAACAATGCCGCGGCGGTAATCACCTTCCCCGTGGTCATGGCCAGCGCCGAGAGCCTCGGTGTCAACCCGATGCCCTTCGTGGTCGTCGTGATGTTTGCCGCCTCGGCGAGCTTCCTCACGCCCATCGGCTACCAGACCAACCTGATGGTGCATGGCCCCGGCGGCTATCGCTTCGCCGACTTCATGCGCGTCGGCGGATTGCTCAACCTGTTGGTCGCGGTCGTTGCGCTGATCCTGGTTCCGCTGGTATGGCCGTTCTGAGAGTGCCCCGTGCCGAAGCCAGCGCGGCACACTCGCCGGGAACATGTCTTTGCGGTAGGGTGACGTTTTTCGATTACCACGGAAGAACCCCATGAGCCATCCCGGCGAACTGATCATCGAGCCGAAGAGCGGTACGGCCGACGCATGTGTCTTCATCCTGCACGGCCTGGGCGCCGATGGTCACGATTTCGAACCCCTGGTACCGGCCCTGCCGCTGGCTCAGGGGCTCAACGTACGCTTCGTGTTGCCCCATGCGCCGCGTCTGCCGGTAACCATCAACGGCGGCATGGTAATGCCGGCGTGGTACGACATTCACGAGATGAGCCTCGACCGTCGTGTCGATACCCAGCAGCTGGTGAGCTCCGCGGAGCGCATCCAGGAACTGGTGCAGGAGCAGATCGGGCACGGCATCGACAGTCGGCGCATCATTCTCGCCGGCTTCTCCCAGGGCGGGGCGGTGGCCTACCAGGCTGCACTCTCCTTCGATGCGCCACTGGGTGGGCTGCTGGCGATGTCGACCTACTTCGCCACTGCCGACTCCATTACGCTCTCCGAAGCCAACCGCGAGCTGCCGATCGAGATCCATCACGGTTCGTTCGATCCAGTCGTGCCCGAATCTCTGGGCAAGGCGGCCTACCAGCGCCTGCAGGCCCTGGGCTATCCGGTCCACTACCAGAGCTACCCGATGGCGCATGCCGTGTGCCCGCAGCAGGTGGGCGACATCGCTACCTGGCTGAACGCCCGCCTGGGCTGACAGCCCATGAGCGACACCACCGCTGACGCATCGCTGCTGCGCACCTGCCTGCGCAGCAGCCGGCCGAACTTCCTGATCCTGGCGCCGCTGTGCGCGGGGCTGGCGATCACCTCGGCGCTAGCCGACGGTTACCCGGTTGCCGTGCTCGATGCACTGCTGGTGCTGCTCGGTGCCCTGCTGGCGCATGCGGCCGTCAATCTGTTCAACGAGCACCACGATTTCCACTCCGGCCTGGACCAGATGACCGAGCGCACGCCGTTCTCCGGCGGCAGCGGTGCGCTGCCCGAACGGCCTGAGGCCGCCGATGCGGTGCGTGCCGCGGCGCTTTCCTGCCTGCTGGGAGTGGTGCTGATCGGTGTCTGGTTCCTGTGGCGTGCGGGCCCGGTCATGCTGCTCTATGGCCTGTTGGGGCTCGGCCTGGTCGTCGCCTACACCGGCTGGTTGACCCGCCGCCCCTGGCTCTGCCTGCTGGCGCCGGGAGCCGGCTTCGGCATGCTGATGGTGCTGGGCGCCCATCACGCGCTCACCGGCACGCTGACGGCCACGGCAGTGGCGGCGGCGGTGATTCCCACGCTGATGGTCAGCGCGCTGCTGCTGATCAACCAGTTGCCCGACATCGACGCCGACCGACGGGTAGGGCGCGATCATCTGGCGATTCGCCTGGGTCCACAGCGTGCCGCTCGGCTGGTTGCGGTGTTGCTGGCGCTGGCCTTCGGTGTGGTGCCCGTGGCCTGGCTGGCCGGGGCCCTGCCGGGCGCGGCCTGGCTGATGTGGCTGACGCTGCCGGCCGCGGCTTGGCTGATGCGTGGACTCTGGCGCCTGCCGCCCGAGGTCGAGCGCGGTCAAATGGGGCCGCTGCTGCCGCTGATGGGCCTCAACGTCGCAACGCTGCTGGCAAGCTTGGCCCTGCTCAACATCGGGCTTCTTGTCGCCGCTTGAGGCCGTTCTCGCTCTGCAGGGCAGGCCGGGCTCCCGGCGCGGCGACAGACGATATGGCAGACAAGCTCGGACTCTGACAGGCTGTAGAGTAATGGTCCTGCCTGGTTGGAACTCAGGGGTTGAGTGAGGCAGGATCGATCCCAAGGTATTCAATAGTGCGTGGTCAATAGCACAAGGAGACTGTGATGATGCCCGATATGTCCGAGGAGTTGCGTTTGCCCGTGTCCTGCCCTAGCTGCGGCAGCCACCTCTTTCGTGTTTCCAAGGTCCATAACCCGGACGACAAGGTGTTCTGTGCCTCCTGCAAGCGCTTCCTGTGTCTCTATCACGAAGCGCAGGACATGCTGGAGAAGGGGCCTGGCGATGAACTCGAAGCCATGATCGAAGAGGTCGTCAACCGCAACCACCACTAAGGTGCGCTTGCCGATGCCGCCATTCGAGGAGCTGCTGCTGGTTGCGATTCTGCTGCTGCTGGCAGTGGCGTCACTGTTCGATCGTCATCTGGTACGGGCCTGCACCTGGTTCGTGATCTTCGGCCTGACGGTTGCGTTGGCCTGGGCCCGGCTAGGGTTGATCTGGTTGGCATGGCTCGAATTGGTACTGGGCGCCATCCTGACAGGCGCCTGCCTGTTTTATGCCTTGGGAGTGATGCCCGGGGTCAGGAAGCCGCGGGGCTTTTTCGCTCACTGGCACGATCCGGTGCCCCTGACTTGGCGGCTCGCCCTGGAGCGCCTGCTGCCGGCACTGGCCGTACTCGCCATGCTGGGCGCTGCCCTGGTCGCTCTCGACGATAGTGGTTCCGGTTCACTGCGCCCTGGGGGGTTGGGGTTGCTTGTCCTGGGCCTCTGGGCGTTCGCCCTGCATCGCCACCTGCTGCGGCGACTGCTGGCATTCAATATCATCGGCACGGGCATCTTTTTGCTGCTCATGTCCCTCGCCGGAGCCGAGGCGCTGCCTGCCGCCCATGGCCTGGTCATCACCGGTCTGGTGGTGGCCCTGGTGGGAACCGCGCTCGGGGCGCTGCTGGTGCGACGGATCGAGGCGCTTGAGTCGGGGCAGGGGGTTGCGTCCCGCTCGGACGGCCGGTCGTAATGGTCGAGCGCTTGGGGCTGCTGCCGCCAACGGATCAGGTCGCGGGCGCGGTGGCGCTATGGGCCGTCCTCGGCCTGCCGCTGCTGCTCGGCGTGTTAGGCGGCGTGGCGCGACCCTCGCGTGGCTGGCACGTCGCCATGGCAGGCGTGTTACCGCTGCTGGTCCTGGCCTGGCTGTTTGGCGAAATGGGCAGCGGGCCGGGCCGGAGTTGGGCGATCGAGCTCGGTCCCCTGACGTTGCTCTGGCGCCTCAACGGGCTGGTGTTCATCCTGCTGTCGTTGACCTACCTGATCGTACTCGCCAGCGCGCTCTATACTCCCGCCTACCTCCACGCGGAGGCTCAGGACGAGTCCCGGGGACACGCCTGGTTCTGGCCGCTGCTGGGCCTTTTGACGTCGAGCCTGTCACTGATCTGGCTGGCGGCCGACCTGCTTTCGCTCTACCTGGGCCTCGAGCTGATGGGGCTGGCAGCCGTCGGCCTGATGCTGCTGACGGGCAAGGTCGAGGCCATGGTCGCAGGGCTGCGCTACCTGCTGCTGGCGCTGGTGGGGTCATTGGCCTTCCTGCTGGGCGTTTCGCTGCTGCTGGGCGCCTGGGGAAGACTGGACCTGGTCGGGCTGGCCGAAGCCGCCGAGGCCGGGCCGCTGCTGTGGGTGGCGCTGGCACTGCTCAGCGCGGGGCTGTTGCTCAAGGCCGCGGCTTTTCCGCTGCATGCCTGGCTCGCTCCGGTGCATGCCTCGGCCTGGATTCCGGTCAGTGCGCTGCATGCCGGGCTGGTCATCAAGGCCTCGTTCTTCGTTGCCCTGCAGCTATGGCTGATGTTGGTGCCCGGTGCGGCAGTGGCGGCGTGGATGATAGGTGGCATGGCCGGTGCCGCGGTGATCTGGGGCGGCGTGATGGCCTGGCGCGCGACAGGACTCAAGGAGATAGTGGCCTGGTCCACCGTCTCGCAGTTGGGTTACCTGCTACTTGCGTTCCCGCTGTTGATCGGCACGGACCCCGCCGTCGCCGCGCTGGCCTGGGAAGGCACCTGGCTGCAACTGGCCGCCCATGGCCTGGCCAAGGCGGCCATGTTCCTGGCCGCCGGCAACCTGATCCTGGCCACCGGCGAATCCCGGGTCGAGGGCCTGGCCGGCGCCAGCCGCCGCTTCCCGCTCTCGCTGCTCAGCTTCGGCATGGCGGCGATCAGTCTCGTCGGGCTGCCGCCGAGCATGGGCTTCACCGCGAAATGGTTGCTGCTGCATGCCGCGCTGACCGGAGGCCATTGGCCATGGATAGCGGTACTCGGCATCGGTACGCTGCTCAGCGCCGCCTATGTCTTCCGCGTCTTCCGCTACTCCTTCATCGAGGATGCGCCTGAGTTCGAGTTTCGCCCGGTGCCATGGAGTATGGATGCCATCGCCCTGCTGCTGGCACTGGCAGCCCTGTTGCTGGGGCTGGCGGCGGAGTGGCCGCTGGCGCTGTTGCGCGGCTCGGGAGGCGAATCATGAACCAGGCCTGGCTGCCGATAGTGACCCTGGCCACCTCACTGCTGGTGGTACCACTGATCTTCGTCATACCGGAGCGAGCCTGGCGGGCACGCGCCGTGGTCAACCTGGCGGCGGCGTTGCTCAAGCTGCTGCTGGTGGCGTTGATGGTGCTGGGTTACTACCTGGGGCACGATTTCGCCTTCGGATTCACGGTGGTGGAAGGTGTCAGCTTCCTGCTTCAGGTCGATGCCCTGGGGCTGATGTTTGCCGGCCTTTCGTCGCTGCTGTGGCTGGCCACCACCGTCTACGCCATCGGCTATCTCGAGGATTCGCCCAACCGCAAGCGCTTCTTCGGCTTCTTCAGCCTGTGCATCGCCAGCACCGTGGGTATCGCCCTGGCCGGTAACCTGTTTACCTTCCTGCTGTTCTACGAGCTGTTGACGCTCTCCACCTACCCCCTGGTGGTGCATCGCGGCCATGGCAAGGCGCTGGAGGCGGGCACGGTCTACCTGCGCTACACCCTCGCCGGTGGCCTGATACTGCTGCTCGGCGTGGTGGCGTTGCACGTACTGGTGGGCGATGTCGCCTTCGGCCAGCGCGAGAGGCTGGCCGACCTCGGCCCCGAGGCACACCCCATGTTGACCGTGCTGTTCGTGGTGCTGCTGGTGGGGTTGGGGGTCAAGGCCGCACTGGTACCGCTCCACGGCTGGCTGCCACGAGCCATGGTGGCGCCGGCACCGGTGAGCGCATTGCTGCATGCGGTGGCTGTGGTCAAGGCGGGTGCGTTCGGCATCGTGCGGCTTGTGTACGACGTCTATGGCATAACGCTGGTCAACGAACTGGGGCTGCTGACGCTGCTCAGCGTCGTCGCGATCGTGACCATCCTGTACGGCTCGGTGAAGGCGCTGTCGCAGCAGGAACTCAAGCCTCGGCTGGCTTACTCCACGGTCAGCCAGGTCTCCTACATCGTGCTCGGGATCAGCCTGTTCGGGCCCTTCGGCACCATCGCGGGGCTCGTCCACCTGATGCATCAAGGGCTCATGAAGGTCACCCTGTTCTACTGTGCCGGCAACTATGCCGAGGAACTCGGCATTCATCGTATCGACGAACTCGACGGCGCCGGGCGGCGCATGCCGTTGACCAGCATGGCCTTCACCGTGGGGGCGCTGGGCATGATCGGCCTGCCGCCGATAGCCGGTTTCATCAGCAAGTGGTACCTGGGCCTGGGGGCGATGGAGGCCGGCATGCCCTGGGTGATCGCCGTGCTGATGGCCAGCAGCCTGCTCAATGCCGCCTATTTCCTGCCCATCCTGCACCGGCTGTGGTTCCGCCCGGGCCCGGCGCACGGTGTCGGCCAGTGGCCCGAAGAGCGCAACCTGGGGCGCTTCGAGACCAGTGCCTGGCTGCTGCTGCCGACTGGCGCCACGGCGCTGTTCAGCATTCTCGTGGGGCTGCTGGCCGGGGTTCCCTTCAGCCCGCTGGATCTGGCGACCGTCATGGTGAGAGGGGAGTATCTGCCATGAGCCTGATGCTTCCCGTAGCATTGTTCTGGCCACTACTGGTGCTATTGCTCAGTGGGCTGCGGCTGGCCATGGAGCAGGGTGGCCGGCACCGCTGGAAGCCGCGCCAGGCACTGCTCGACGGCTGGTGGATCTCGGCGCCGCTGCCGGCGCTGGCCCTGGCGCTGTGGCCAGGTGAACTCTCGCTGGCAATGGAGAGCTGGCTACTGGGCGGCCTGTGGCAACTGGACGCGGCGCGCCGGCCCTGGCTGCTGTTCAGCGCCTTGCTGTGGTTCCTGGCCGGCTGCTATGCGCGCGGCTACCTGGCCGGAGAACAGCGGGAAGCCGAAGCCGGCGACGAGGCCATCTTCCGTCGCTTGCTGCGCTTCGCTCTGCTGTGGCCGCTGACCCTGTTCGGCAACCTGCTGCTGATCGTGGCCGAGGACATCCCCAGCTTCTACATGGGATTCGTCATCATGACACTGGCCGCCTACGGCCTGGTGGTGCACACCGGGGATCGCGATGCCAGGCTCGGCGGGCTGGCCTATATCGTCATGGCGCTTGTGGGGGAGGCATTGATCCTGGGCGGCTTGCTGTGGTCGGCGGGCAGTGCGGAGGCGCTGACCCTGAGCGAGCTGCGAGCGGGCATTGCCGAGGCCGACCAGGGGCTGTGGATGGCGTCCCTGCTGTGGTTGGGGTTCGGGGTCAAGGCGGGCGTGATCGGCCTTCACGTCTGGCTGCCGCTGGCGCATCCGGTGGCGCCGACGCCGGCCAGCGCCGTGCTCAGTGGGGTCATGGTCAAGGCCGGCGTGCTGGGCTGGCTTTACACCTTGCCGCTGGGGAATGCCGAGGCGGGGCTGGCTCGGCTGGGGGAGACCATCATCGCCGTAGGGTTGATCGGGGCCTTCGTGGCCGCCTTGCTGGGCGTGGCCCAGCGACACCCCAAGGCGGTGCTGGCCTACTCCAGCGTCAGCCAACTGGGCATGCTGACCAGCCTGGTGGGCGTGGGGTTGTCGACGCCCGCGCTGTGGCCGGCGCTGCTGGCGCCGATGACGCTGTTCGCCGGCCACCACGGCATGACCAAGGGTGCCCTGTTCCTCGGCGTGGGCATCAGCGAGCATCCCCCGCGGCTACCGGCATGGCTGATCGTGGCGCTGCTGGTGCTGCCAGCGCTCTCGCTGGGTGGCGCACTGGCCTCGGGACTGGTGGCCAAGGGGTTCATGAAGGAGGTGCTCTACGAGGGCGGGCACTCCGCGTTGGTAAGCTGGCTCAGCCTGGCCGCCGTGGGTAGTACCCTGCTGATGGTGCGCGCCTTGTGGCGTCAGTGGCGTCGTCGCGGTGAGCCTGCCACTTCCTGGCGTTCACCCATGTTCCTGGCCTGGCTATTCGCCGTGCTGGCGGCGGCGGCTGTGCCATGGTGGCTGCCGATCGGCGAGCCCGGCGTGACTTGGCCATCGTTGAAGAAGCTGCCCGGGTTACTGTGGCCGGCGGTGTTGGGGCTGGTCTTGGCCGGTCTGACGCTGCTGGCAGCGAAGGCGGGGGGGAGAGCGCGTCGCGTCACGGATCGCCTGCCGGCGGGCGACCTGTGGTGGGCCTACTTGGCCTTGGCGAAGCGGGTGGCGGCGGGGCTGAGGAGGGCCGGTGCTGCGCTGGAGTCCCGCGGCCAACGGGTACGTGAATGTCTGAGGGTGGAGGAGCGTCGTGCCATGGCCTGGCTCGATGACCTGGCCCGCCATGAACGCACCTTCATCCACATGGCCGTGCCGCTGATGGTGGGGGTGGCGGTGCTGCTGGCGCTGGGGTTCTGGCTGGGCTAGTGCAGGCGAACCCAGGCCTGGGGTTCGCCCAGGCCTGGGGGCCGTTTTTACAGCAGCTCTTCTCCAGCCAGCGCCAGGCGCGAGCGCTCCACGCTGCGCAGGGTCACGTGGCCGGCATGGGGCCAGTTGCTGAAACGTTGTACCACTGCCGCCATGCCGCAAGTGTTGGCGGTGAGGTAGGGCGTGTCGATCTGGCCGACGTTGCCCAGGCAGACGATCTTGGTGTTGCGCCCGGCCCGGGTGAGCAGGGTCTTGAGCTGCTTGGGCGTGAAGTTCTGTGCCTCGTCGATGATCAGGAAGGTATCGTTCAGGGTACGCCCGCGCATGAAGCCGGGGGCGCGGATCTGCACCCGGGAGCCGATCAGGCTGCGTGTCGCGTCCTGGCTCCAACTGGTGCTGCCGTCATGCTCGTCGCGCAGCAGGTTGTCCATGTTGTCGTGGAAGGCGCCCATCCACGGCGACATCTTCTCCTCCTCGGTGCCGGGCAGGAAGCCGATGTCCTCGCTCATCGAGATCGGCGCCCGGGTGAATACGATGCGCTCGAAGCGCTTGGCGTCGAGGGTTTGCTGGAAAGCCGCCGCCAGCGTCATGAAGGTCTTGCCGGTACCGGCACTGCCGGCGATGGTGACCAGGTCGATGTCGTCATCCATCAGCAGGTTGAGGGCGAAGTTCTGGCGGCTGTCGTGGGCGTGAACTCCCCATACGCCATCCCTGTGGCGATAGTTGGTCAGCAGTTGCAGCCGGGCCTGGCCGGGGCTCAGTTCCCGGACGATCGCCTCGAAGCTGGCCCCGTTCTCGCTATCGGAGATCAGCATGCCCAAGTGCCAGTCGCTGGGAATCCGACCTTGCAGCCGATAGAAAGTGTGGTGGTCGACTCGCTCCACCTCGACCTCGACTTCCATCTGATCCCAGGGGCCGCTGCTGCCCTCGGCATCGGGATAGATGCGCACCCCTTCGAGCATCACGTCACTGTCGCTGAAGGCGCGATCGGTGAGGTAATCCTCCACCGGTACGTGCAGGGCGGCGGCCTTTACCCGCAGGTTGATGTCCTTGGTTACGAGAATGACGGACGCATCGGGACGTTCGTCGCGCAGCCGGCAGGTCTCTGCCAATAGCACGTTGTCGGGGCTCTCCTCGAGATGTTCGAGCGGCTTCAGCTCCGGGTAGCAGAGAAACACGAGTTTGCCGAGCGTGGTGCCGCCGGCGCGTGGGATCGGTATGCCTTGTTGAATTTCGTCGAAGGTGACCTGATTGGTAAGGTCGGAGAGGGTACGGCTGACCTGGCGGGCGGTTCGGGCGATCTCGCGCAGGCCGTTCTTGAGCTTGTCGAGTTCCTCGAGCACGGTCATTGGGATGACCACTTCGTGCTCCTCGAACTGATACAGGGCAGCGGGGTCATGCAGCAGGACATTGGTATCCAGCACATACAACCGCTTGGCTTTCTTGTCGAGTCGTACCATCGGGGCAGCGCTCCTGAGTTGACGGCACCAACAACACTGGCCTTCACATCATTCCATGGTATGACAGTCCGGCTTTCTGGCGGCCAGTGTCACTTCGAATAGCGGGCTCCTCTATGGCTTTGATGTCTCCTAGCATGGCGTTTCACCGCTTTGGTTGCCATTGAAAAGCTTCAACGCAAGCCGCATGGCAAAACTGGTACGTTGGGTGTTGGTTTGGTGAATCGTCATGGCACGGCTGGGAAGGCTCGCCGACGTAGCGACACGCGACTCGGCGAAAGGAGGGCGCTGCCTCGCTAACGTTGATTGCGTAGATAGCGATGCGTAGCGTAACGGCGTAATCTGCACGGAAACAACAATAGCCCAACACGACGTTGCCCGGTGGGAACGCAGATCGATGCGAACGTAGGGAATGTCGTCGCAGTTGGGAATGCCCATGGGCCAGCGAAGGTAGAGGTACGCAGGATGGATCCGGTCATAGTGGTGCTGATCGTGGCGGGAGTGGCGTTGCTGCTCGCGCTGGTGTGCATGGTGGCCTTCGTCAAGAGCCGCAACGCACGCAACGAACTCGAAGAAACGCCACTGGCAACGCGCCGTGTGGCAGAAGCGATACCCGAGCCCAGTTCGGAGGAAACCGCTCGGCCGGTAGCGGTCGCTAAGCCAGACGCACAGGAGCCGATGCATCGTTTTCAGGTTGCCTCGGCCAAGGATATCCAGCAGTGCCTGTTCGTGATCCTCGAGTGGCCGGGCCTGGATACCAACCGCCGCCTTGCGCGCCTGCTCAAGGAATACAACGCCAACTACGACGCCAAGCTCGGCGTCTATACCATTCGCGACCCGCTCGCCGGTTACAAGCTCACCATCGCCAATTCTTCGCCACCCGGCACCCTGCCTCCCATTCATGAAGGCGATGACCAGCCTACCGTTCCAGGTGTCTCGATCCTGATCCACTTCGTCAACAAGCGCAGCGTGGCGCGCAACCCCGAGACATTGATCCATATCACCCAGTCGATCGCCTCCCTGGGCGGCCACATCCTCGATGCCGAACGTAATGCCGTCAGCAACGAGGAGTTTGAACAGCTCAGGCAGCATGCGCAGAATAGTGCTTCATTGACCTAGCAGGTCATTTCCTGAAGCACGACGAGGAAACGCCAGGCGAGCCTCCGGCGCTTACGCGGTCACCTCCTGCCACACCCAGACGCCGCACAGTACCAGCAGTACCAGGCCGACCTTCTTGGCATGACGCTCCCATAGCCTGAGCGCCGCGTCGCCAGCCAGGGCGACGAGCAGGGCGAGCCCGAAATAACGCACGCCACGACCCAGCATTGCCGCCAGCAGGAACAGCGGGTAAGGGTAGCCGCTTGCTCCGGCGGCCAGCATGGCGGTCTGGAAAGGTATCGGCGTTACGCCAATGGTGGCCACGGCCAAGAATCCATCTGCCTGCAGTCTAGAGCGAAAGTTTTCGAAGGCTTCCTGGCCGCCGAATAGGCCGACCAGTTGGTTCCCCCACTGCTCCATGACGGAAACCCCTAACAAATAACCTAGCGATGCCGCTACCAGGTTGCCTGCCAATGCCACGCCGGCAATCGTCCATTTACGCTCGGGATGGCACAGCATCCAAGGGATGAGGATGACTTCGATGGGGATCGGCACCAACAAGGTTTCGAGCATCGAGGCGCCGAACAGCAGCCAAAGGGCATGAGGTGAACGATTCAGGCGGTCGAGCCAGTCCCTGGCGGAAGTCAGATGAAGTCGTGCCATGGCCGATTCGCGTCCTTGCGAGTGGAAAAACTTGAGCATAGCCCATTGAATAGCGCATAACGGTGCTGCTGACCAAGCATTACCGATCCGGATAAATGCTCCGGCAGGACGTGACTAAGCTAGTAAGAAGAAGGTGAATGATGGACGCAGCCGCTGGATTTGTTATCGAGACGCTTTCATCCCACGACACCAGGTGGATGGATAAGCTGCTGACCGTATTCGGTGAGGCGTTCAACGAAGTAGATACCTATGGTGCCGCCCGCCCCGGTCGAGCCTACATGGAACGCCTGCTGGCAAGCGACATCTTCATTGCCCTGGTGGCCCGCAAGGGAGACGAGGTGGTAGGCGGCCTGGCCGCCTACGAGCTGCCAAAGTTCGAGCAGGAGCGCAGCGAGATCTATATTTACGACTTGGCGGTAGCCGAAGCACACCGGCGTGAGGGTATCGCCACGGCGCTGATCGAAAGGCTCAAGGCGATTGCGGCGCAGCGTGGCGCTTATGTCGTCTACGTTCAGGCGGATATGGGCGATAGCCCTGCCATCGAGCTCTACTCGAAACTCGGCGTTCGCGAGGACGTGCTGCACTTCGATATACCGGTGCCGCTTAGCTTGGAGCCGGCCAGCGCCCAATCATGATGTCGTTAGGGAGGACCCATGTGTGATTTGGAAACGCCGCGCCTTCGGCTGCGCCCACTGACTACCGGTGACTTGCCGGCGCTGGCCGAGATGCTCGCCGACCCGGAGGTGATGCGCCATTCACTGCGCGGCGTTTGTGATGACATGGCCACCCGCATCTTCCTCGACTGGTGTTTCGACTGTTACATCAAGCACCGCACAGGGCCGCTGGCACTGGTGGACAGGCAGGACGGCAACTTCATCGGCTTCTGCGGCGTATCACCTGAAAAGATCGAAGGCACCATGGAGTTGAACCTGGGCTACCGGCTTGCCAGGCGTTACTGGGGCCAGGGGCTGGCAACCGAAGCCTCTATTGCTGCGCTAGGGCATGCCTTCACCGACAAGCGTTTCGATTCGATCGTCGCGATCGTCGAGTCGGCGCACACGGCATCGGTGCGGGTGGTGGAGAAGGTGGGATTCGGCTGCTTCGAGACGCTGGAGTTCCACAAGCGGCCGGTGCGCCTTTACCGTATGCAGCGAGCGCAATGGCAGCAGCGGCTGGCAGCCGAGCCCAACTGAGCGGGTATGGCTCATTCGACCAAAGGCAGATTCAAGCAGGGCTACCCGCTGAAGCAAGACAAGATCTATAGAAAATCAGGAAAACGACCATGAGCCTGACGACGCTATTGCTGTTCATACCGGCCTGCTTCGCGCTCAACCTGGCGCCGGGCCCCAATAACCTGCTCTCCATGAGCAATGCCAAGCGCTACGGTGTCAACGTTGCCTGCCTGGCGGGAATCGGCCGCTTGGTCGCATTCGTGGCGATGATTGCACTGGCGGCCTCCGGGCTTGCCACGCTGCTGTATGCCTCGGAAAAGCTGTTTCTCGTTATCAAGCTGCTGGGGGCCGCTTACCTGTTCTGGCTGGCCTACCAGCTGTGGTTCGCCGAACCTGGCGAGGAGCGCGAATTGGAAGAGCGGCAGCGCAGCCTGCTGGGGTTGGCACGCCAGGAATTCCTGCTGGCGGCGGGCAACCCCAAGGCGATCCTGATCTTCACCGCCTTCCTGCCGCAGTTCGTCGACCCTACAGGCCCCGTTGCGCTGCAGTTCACCGTTCTTGGCGCACTCTTTTTGCTGCTCGAGTGGGTCGCCATCGCCGGCTACGCTTATGTCGGCGCTTTCCTGCGCCAGTGGTTCTCGCGCCCCGCCATGCGACGGCTGTTCAATCGAGGCTGTGCGGCGCTGCTTGGTAGTGCGGGGGTGGGCTTGCTGGTGGCTCGTCGGTAATCACGATCGGCAGTGTATCGTTGGCCAGGAATAGAGGAGTCGCAACATGAAGCCAAGGATCAGCATGATCACGCTGGGCGTCCGCGATCTTGCGGCATCGATTCGCTTCTACGAAGAGGGGCTGGGCCTTCCCAGGATGGAGTCGCCGCCCGAAGTGGCCTTCTTCACCCTCAACGGTACCTGGCTGGGGCTCTACGGCCGAGAGGCGCTGGCCGAGGATGCGGGCGTCCCTGCCGAAGGCAGCGGCTTTACCGGCATCGCCCTGGCCCACAACCTGGCCTCCGAAGCCGAGGTCGACGAGCTCCTGGAACAGGCGGTTGCCGCTGGCGCCAAGCTGGTCAAGCCCGGCCAGAAGGTGTTCTGGGGTGGCTACTCGGGGTACTTCTCCGACCCGGACGGCTATCTCTGGGAAGTCGCCCACAACCCCTTCGCCTGGGTCGGCCCCAAGGACGAGTAGGGCAAGCGCTTTGGCCAGCAATCAAATGTCCAGCGGCAGTCGCGTCTCGAACTTGGTGCGCTTGCGCGATATCAGCGTGCGGAACTTGTGCACGCCGTCGCTTGCATCCAGCACGCGGTCGCAGAAGCGATCGTAGCACTGCATGTTGGGCACGCTGACGATCAGCACGAAATCCACCTCGCCGGTGACCTGGTAGCACTGGGTGACTTCGGGGGCTGCCTCCATCTCCTTGATGAAGCGGCCGTAGAGCGCCTTGTCGTCTCGCGTCATGGTGACTTCCACCACTATGTGAAGGTTGGCACCCAGCGCTTCGGGCGCCAGAATCGCCACTTCGCGCTGGATCACGCCTTGCTCCTTCAGGCGACGAACGCGCTTCAGGCAGGCCGAAGGGGAAAGCCCGACCCGCTCCGCCAGCGCCTGGTTGGTCAGGCTGGCATCGCTCTGCAATTGATCGAGGATCTTCAGGTCGAGTCTGTCCATGTGCAGGAAATTTCCTTCGCCACCTACAGAAAGCAACATTCTTCCCGTTTCAGAGTAATAACGCCATCGCCTTGTCCGGTACATGAGTAAAGTAAGCAACTGGCTCCCTGACGGAACGACGCCCACATGACACAACGACTTCCTGCCCGCCTGCTCGGCACGATGGGTAAGCTGCTGCGCGAGGCCTGGACGGTCTATTGGACCCTGCTCAAGGTGATGGTGCCGGCACTGCTGATCGTGAAGGCGCTCGAGATGCTGGGCATGACCGAGCTGCTCGGCCAGTGGCTCGCGCCGTTGATGGCGCCGCTGGGGCTGCCCGAGCCGTTGAGCCTGGTGTGGGCCGCCACGCTGCTGACCAACATCTACACCGGCCTGGTCATCTTCTTCGAAGTCACGCGGGATACGCCGCTGACCGTGGCGCAGGTGACGGTGCTGGGTGTGCTGATGGCCGTGGGGCACTCGCTGCCGATAGAGGGGGCGGTGGCGCGCATGGCCGGCGTGCCATGGTGGTTGACGGTGCTGCTGCGAGCCGGCGGTGCCTGGCTGCTGGGTTGGCTGCTGCACCTGAGCTATTCGTGGGGAGGCTGGCTTCAGCACGCCAACCACGTGGTGTGGCAGCCTTCCGCCCAGGAGGCGACCCTGGTGGCCTGGCTGCAGGGCCAGGCCACGACGCTGGCGACCATCTTCGTGGTGATCTTAGCGCTGATGAGTCTGCTCAGGCTGCTGCACTGGCTGGGCGTCGAGCGGCTGATTCACAAGCTGCTCTATCCGCTGCTGCGGCTGCTGGGCATCGGCCCGGCAGCGGCCAACATCACCGTGATCGGCATCACTCTGGGGCTCACCTTCGGTGCCGGCCTGCTGCTACGCGAGGCGCATTCCGGCCGCCTGACCCCGCGAGACATCGTGCTCACGCTCTGCTTCCTCGGCCTCTGCCACAGCCTGATCGAAGATACGCTGCTGATCATGCTGATGGGGGCGGACCTCTCCGGCCTGTTATGGGCACGGCTCGGCTTCGCGCTGGTGGTCATCGCCATGCTGGCCAGGCTGCCGTGGCTGAAGCGAGCCCAGCTGCCGGCGTGGATGTTTGCCCAAAGAATGGTACCGGAAAGGGTGAAAAGCTCTTGAGAAGTGGTGGCTCTCTTCAAACGGTCGCTGGCGCGGCAGGGCCGGCCTCCGTGAGGTGCGAAGCGTGTACTTCATTGAGCAGCCACTCCCTGAAGGCCAAGATTCGCGGGTCGAACTGGCCGCTTCCGGGATAGACCAGGTAGTAGGCGAACTCCGGCATCACCGCGAGTTCAATGTCGAACAGCTTCACCAGGCGGCCCTGGCGGAGCTCGCTTTCTATCATGGCCGGCTCGGCAAGGCCCACTGCGCCGCCTTCGAGCACGGCTTGCACGACATGGCTCGCCTCGGAGAAGGCCACGCAGCGGCTGGCGTCGAAGTCGTCGATGCCAGCCGCCGCCATCCACATGGGCCAATTCGGCCAGGGTTGGCCGCCGACGTGGCAATCCACATGACACAGCGTGTGCTTCAGTAGAGCTTCGGGAGCCATCAGGCCGTCGCCGGCCACGAGCAGTGCCGGGCTGCAGACGGGCACCACCGTCGTCTCGAACAGCCGGTCCGAGCGGGCATTGGCGTACTGGCCGCTGCCGAATCGAATGGCCGCGTCGATGTCATCGAGTTCGAAATCCCTGACGTCATCGGTAATGTCGAACGTCAACTCCAGGGAGGGAACGGCCTCCCTGAAATGGGAGAGCCGGGGCAGGAGCCAGTTCGTGGCGAAACGGGCGCCGAGCGAGAGGCGCAGCGGTGATGAACCTCGGGCCATCTTTCGCGCACGCCCCACGGCACGCTGCAGGTTTTCCAGGGCTTCGCTGGCGGCCTCGAACACCACCGCTCCGGCGGGCGTGAGCCGAATGCTGCGGCTGCTGCGCACGAACAGCTCGATACCCAGTTGCTGTTCCATCTCCTTGATCTGATAGCTGACCGCCGCTGGGGTCAGCCCCACTTCCTCCGCGGCACGCGTGAAGTTCAAGTGCCTTCCCGCAGCCTCGAAAGTTCTCAATGCCCGGGTACCAGGCAGTAGTCGGTTGCTCATTGTTCTTCAAGCCAAACTTGATGGTTCATCGAGAAGTACTCGTTTCCCAGTGAAGAGTCAACGCGACATTATCAAGCGAACCTTGAATACGGAGCTACCTCATGACAGCAAACCGGGAAACCTACGTGACACAGCGCAATGGCCTTGACGCCACAGCCAGCGAGCTTTCACCGCTGGCCTTCGCGGGCTACGCCCACTTCACTGCCATGCAGGTACGAGGCGGCAAGATTCGCGGCCTCGATCTTCATCTGGAACGGCTGCGCTTTGCGTCGCGAGAGCTGTTTGGCCAGGCGCTTGCCGACGAAGAGATCCGTCGCTACTTGCGAAAGGCCGTAGAGGCAGGCCCAGCCGATCTCTCGCTTCTGGCCACGCTTTATTCGCCCGCCGGGGAGTTCACCGTGGCTGGGCCTGAAGCGACCCCGGAGGTGCTGGTGCGCACGGCACCGCCTTCTTCCGGCCCACAAGGCCCGCTGGCGCTGGCACCGGTCGAGTACGAGCGCGTACTGCCGCAAGTGAAGCACGTAGGCGAAGTGGCCAAGACCTACTACCTGCGCCAGGCCACAGAGCAGCGCTACGACGATGCGGTGTTTCTGGATAGAGCAGGGCGACTCAGCGAAGGCACGATCTGGAACCTTGCCTTCTGGGATGGTGCTGCAGTGGTATGGCCGCAGGCGGACATGCTCCTGGGCACCACGATGGGGATTCTGCGTCGGCAATTGCAGCGTCTTGGCATTGCCCAGCGCACCCAGGCGGTAACCCTGTCGGATTTATCCTCGCTGAAGGGGGGCGTGGTGATGAACTCATGGACGCCTGGCATTGCTGTCGACCGGATCGGCCCGGTATCGCTGCCGGAGGCGCCGGAATTTCTCGCACTGCTGCACGAGGCCTATCAAGCCGAGCTGCTCGAGTCGGTTTGAGGCCCCCATACCGGGCGCTGCCAGGTAGGTAAACGCTTACTGGGGCGGAGGCATTGCGGGAACGAGGGCTGAGGTAAAAAATCAGGAGCATCCACGCGCAAACGATAGCGTGATAATCTTTCCTGCAATGCACCTGTCCTGGCTGCCTGGCTCTTCGGAAGCCACAAGCGGACACCATCCTGGGCCGAATGGAGATGGCATGAAGCTGTTGCGTGGGTTCCTGTGGCTGCTCGGTTTCCAACTGCTCGGCCACACTGTCGTTGAGCTGTTGTCGCTTCCCGTCTCTCACGCCATGGCAGGGCTACTGTTGCTGCTGGCCTGGCTGCTGGTAAAGCGGCGCCTGAACGAGAGCGTGGCCACGGCGAGCCAGGCGCTGATCCCACTGCTCGCCATGCTGATCATGCCCGGCGTGGTGGGAGTGTTCTTCGTGATCGATGAGTTCGCCGGCCACTGGACAGCGATCATGGCCGCCCTGGGCATAGGCACCTTCCTCAGCGTGTTGACCACGCTATGGCTGATGCAACGCTTCATGCCCAGGGAAGCCGTGAGCGCCGATGAGCGGAGGCGTCAGCCATGAGCGAGCTGCACGCCTCCCTGCTGAACACACCGATACTCGCCGTTGCGCTGACCCTGGCCGCCTATCTTGGCGGCATCCATTTGTTCGAACGGATGGGCCGACCGAGCTGGTGCCCGGCGGTGCTGATCGGCGCCGTGCTCACGGCGGCAAGCCTGTGGCTGCTGCGGTATGAATATGTCGATTATCAGCGCAACGTCGCCTGGCTGACCCTGCTGCTGGGCCCTGCCACCGTGGCGCTGGCGGTGCCGCTCTACCAGCAGCGACAGCACATCTTCGCGCTATGGAAGCCGATCCTCTGCTGCGTGCCGCTGGCCGCCGTGCTGGCCGCGCTTTATGCCGTGCTGATCGCCTGGCTGCTGGGGGCGCCGGCTGACGTGCTGGCCTCGCTGGCACCGAAGTCGGTCACCGCGCCCCTGGCCATGGGCATTCGAGAACAGATCGGCGGCTCGCTCTCGCTGATGCTGGGCGGGCTGCTCATCACCGGCGTGCTGACCACCATCTTCGTCTCTCTGCTGGCCCGCCTGCTCAAGATCACCGACAAGCGGATCCTCGGTTTCGCCCTCGGCGTGAACGGCCACGCCATCGGTATCGTGCGCGCCTTCGAACTCGGCCCCACCGCCGGCGCCTTCGCCTCGCTCGGCATGAGCCTGACGGGCGTGTTCACCGCGCTGTTCCTGCCGCTCGTGTGGCGGTTGTTTGGCCTGTGACCTTCCTCCGCGAGGTCGTTCTCAACACCGGTGCCGCCCCTGGTGTATGAATGCATACCGGGGCATATAGGCGAGCCGAAGTTAGCCGCTCAACGCCAGTTTTGTACCGAAGCCCATCAGCAAGGTGGCGAATAGCCAGCGCTGGAAGCGCTGCGCAAGCGGGTGACTTGCCATCCAGCGGCCTAGAGCCATGCCAACTGCCGTATAGAACAGGTCGAAGATCAGCCCGACGCCTACTAGCACGATGCCGAGCAGCGTGAATTGCAGCGCCACCATGCCGGAATCGACGCGCATGAACTGCGGCAGCAGTACCGAGCAGAACAGCAGGGCCTTGGGATTGGCAATGTTGGTTAGCAAGCCGCGCTGGAATGCCAGGCGGTAGGAGCGCGGAAGAAGTGTCTGCGGTGCAGCGCTTGCGGTATCCGACCACATGTCGGCGCGGGCGAGCCGGATGCCCAGCCAGACCAGGTACGCGGCGCCAATTCCTCGTAGGATATCGAACAGCAGCGGTGACGCTTTCAGCAAAGCCGCCAAGCCCATGGCTGCCAGGGCGACATGGGCTGCGCGTGCCAACCCCAGGCCGCATGCCGTTGCCAAGGCAAGGCCACGGCCTTGTCGGCTGGCAGTTTGCAGAATCAGAACCATATCCGGCCCGGGCACCAGATAGGCAATGGCTAGCGCGGCAACGAACAGGCCCAGGTGTTCCATACCACGACCTCCCTTGATCGGCTCAATATGGCCTCAGCATAAGGAAAGTCAGGTCGAAGCGTGTTGCGTAGTTGGGCTGCATGGCGGCTATTATTGGCATAATCCAAACGACAATGTGCAATGGACTTGTCAAACATGCCAAGAATGAAGCTAGACAACCTTGACCGCCGTATCCTCTCTGCCTTGCAACGTGATGCACGGCTAACCAACGTTCAGCTCGCCGAAGAGGTGGGGCTCTCGCCATCGCCTTGTCTACGCCGAGTGCGGTTGCTCGAGGAAAGAGGCATCATCCAGGGCTATCACGCTGCGCTGGAGCGAGGCGGGGTGGGGTTGGGACTCACGGTATTCGTAGGGATCAAGGTCAAGCAGCACCATGACGAGATGGCCCGGGCGTTTCGAGAGGACGTCGTCAAGCTACCGGAAGTCGTTTCCTGCCATCTAGTCTCGGGAGAAGCGGACTTCCTGCTGCAGGTGGTGGTGCCGGATCTGGCCGCCTACGAGGCGCTGTTGCTCGACAAACTGTTGAAACTGCCGGGTGTCGGCGACATACGAAGCAACTTCGCGATTTCGACGGTAAAGGCGCAATCGGCCTTGCCTCTAGGGCATCTGCCTCACCCCAATTGAAGCGGCTACGACAAGGGAGATGCAATGAAGAGCGAAAAGGAAAAAATGCTGGCCGGTGAGCTCTACGACCCGCGCGATACCGAGCTGCAACGTGAACGCCGCCACGCCCGTCTGCTGACCAAGGCCTTCAACGATACGAGCGACGACCAGGGGAGTAAGCGCAAGCGGCTGCTGCTCGAACTGTTCGGCACCATGGGCAAGGGCACTTTCATCGAGCCGCCGTTCTACTGCGACTACGGTGGCAATATCACGCTGGGCGAGCGGGTCTTCTTCAACTTCAACTGCGTGATCCTCGACGTGGCGCAGGTCACCATCGGCAATCACGTGATGTTCGGTCCCAACGTGCAGGTCTACACCGCCACCCACCCGCTCGATGCCGAGCAGCGCCGCGGCGGCCTGGAAGCCGCCAAGCCCATCACCATCGGCGACGACGTCTGGATCGGCGGCGGGGCGATTCTATGCCCCGGTGTCACCATCGGTGCTCGCTCGGTCATCGGCGCCGGCAGTGTGGTGACCAAGGACATCCCCGAGGATGTGTTTGCCGGCGGCAATCCCTGCCGGATGATACGTTCTCTCGTGAATGACGCATCCCGCTGAAAGGGGAGAAGCATGATTTCCGGCATCAACCACCTGACGCTTGCCGTGCGCAATCTCGAACGCTCATTCGACTTCTACACTCACGTAGTGGGCCTCGAGCCGATCGTGAAGTGGGCGAGAGGCGCCTACCTGCTGGCCGGCGACGACTGGATCTGCCTGTCACTCGACGACGAGACGCGCTCCGGTCCATTGCCCGAATACACTCATGTGGCCTTCAACGTCGACCCAGAGGCCTTCGCCTCCTGTGCTCAAGCCATCCTCAAGCAGGGCGTGACCGTCTGGAAGGAGAACCGCAGTGAAGGCGATTCCCTCTACTTCCTCGATCCGGATGGCCACAAGCTGGAAATCCACTCGGGCAATCTCGAAAGCCGGCTGGCGGAACTGCGCAAAAGCCCCTATGAAGGGTTGGAGTGGTTCCGATAGAGGGTCCTGAGGAGAAGACGATGTCGCTTGACCTGAAAGCCGTCGACGGAGTGCCAATCGAGAAAAAACATAGAGCCAGCTGCCACTGCGGATCGGTGGTGCTCGAACTCGACCTTCCCGATGGTCTCATAGATTTACGCCGTTGTGACTGTTCCATGTGCAGACGGCGAGGTGCGATTGTCGCATCTGTACCTCTGGAGGGAATCACCGTCGTCCGCGGTCAAGATGTCCTCAAGCTTTATCAATTCAATACCAAAACGGCCAAGCATTATTTCTGCGGGAACTGTGGTATCTATACTCACCACCAGCGTAGGTCCAACCCCACTCAGTATGGCTTCAACGTAGCCTGTCTGGAGGGAATCAATCCATTGAGAATATCAGGTATACCAACAAGAGATGGTGTGAATCATCCAGCTGATGAGCGGCATGGTGAGTAGGAAGCATGCTGACCAGGGCTCGCTGGGTTAGTAAGCACTGACTGGGGCGAGGCCCTCACTCCATTGATCAAGAGAAGAGAGGCAATGAAAACAACAAATTCAAAAGTCGAAGCGCTCTTGAACAAGACCGAATGGCAGGAAGAGAGAAATAAGCTTCGAGCCATACTGCTGGACTGCGAGTTGAGTGAAGACGTGAAGTGGGGCAAGCTCTGCTACTCATTTCAGGACAGAAACGTGGCCGTGATCTTTGCAATGAAGTCATATTGCGCGCTCGGTTTCTTCAAGGGCAGCCTGTTGAAGGACCCCGAAGGCATTCTCGTAGCACCGGGAGAAAACTCTCAGGCGATGCGCCAGGTTCGCTTTACCCAGGCGCAAGAAATCGATGCATTGGCGCCAACGTTAAAAGCCTATCTTCAAGAAGCTATCGAAGTGGAGAAGGCCGGCCTGACGGTGGATTTCAAGGAGAAGCACGAGCTGGAATATCCCGAGGAGTTTCAGGTGGCGCTTGATGGCAACGCGGCCCTGAAAACTGCCTTCGAAGCGCTCACGCCGGGGCGGCAAAGAGGCTATATCCTTCATTTCTCCGGTGCCAAGCAGTCCAACACGCGAACGTCGAGAATCGAAAAGTGCGTGCCGACCATACTCGCGGGCAAGGGGCTGAACGACCGCTGAGGCATCCGGAAGAGCGCCTGATCAATCGGAGCCGAAATACCATGAAGACTCAGTACTATACGGCCACGAGCCTCGATGGCTTCATCGCCACCGAAGACGATTCCCTGGACTGGCTCTTCCCGCTGGGGGACATCAACGACACGAGCTACTCCGCCTTCTTTGCAGAGGTTGGGGCGCTGGCCATGGGCTCCACCACCTATGAGTGGATGCTGCGTCATTCGGAAAAAGTCGCCGAGGAAGCCGGCTCGCCATGGCCTTATACGCAGCCAACCTGGGTCTTCACGAGCCGCAAGCTACCGAGCATCGAAGGTGCGGATATTCGCTTCGTGCAGGGTAGCGTCATACCCATTCATGCCGAGATGGTACAAGCGGCAGGCGGGAAGAACCTCTGGGTAGTGGGCGGTGGCGAACTGGCCGGCCAATTCCATGACGCCGGCTTGCTGGACGAACTCCTCGTGCAGGTGGGTTCAGTCACCCTGGGCAACGGCAAGCCGCTGTTTCCACGCCGCATCACCAACCCGCCGCTGGAGCTGGTCTCCGTCCGCCAGGTGGGCACGGGTTTCGCGGAGCTGCGCTACCGGGTGCCGTGACCAGAGCAATAGCGATAGCGCGATGGTGTTTTCACAGAGTGGCTTCTTACAGGAGGCGTTATGGTAAGTCTCGAGCAACGACGCGAAGATTTCGCCAGGCTTCATGATTCGGGCTGCTTCGTCATCCCCAACCCTTGGGATATCGGTACCGCGCGTTTCCTCCACCACTGCGGGTTTCGTGCATTGGCAACCACCAGTGCGGGTTTCCAGTTCAGCCAGGGCCAGGCCGACACAGTATTGGGGCTATCCTGCGAGGCCGCTCTCGCTCACATCGCCGAGCTGGTGAACGCCACCGAGCTGCCGGTAAGCGCGGATTTCCAGTCTGGCTATGCGCACGAGCCCGAAGCCGTAGCGGCCAATGTGGCACGCTGCGTCGATACCGGCGTTGCCGGGCTCTCCATCGAAGATGCCACCGGGGAGCCGGGCCAGCTGTACGATCTCGATCTCGCCGTGGAGCGCATTCGAGCCGCCCGCGCTGCCATCGATGGAACTGGCGCGCAGGTGCTGCTGACCGCACGGGCGGAAAGCTATCTGGTGGGCCACCCCGAACCGCTGAAGGATGTGTTGCAACGGTTGACGGCATACGCCGAGGCCGGCGCAGACGTGCTCTTCGCCCCCGGGCCGCGAACGCGGGAAGAGCTTGGCGCCATCGTCAGTGCCGTTTCCCCGAAGCCGGTCAATGCCATCGTGATGGGCAACATGGGGCTGACGGTGGCGGACCTGGCAGGGCTCGGTGTGCGGCGAATCAGCGTCGGCTCGGCGCTCGCGCGAACCGCCTGGGGTGCTTTCATGCAAGTCGCCAAATTGATGGCCGAGGAGGGGAGTTTCGAAGGCCTGGGCAACGCGGCAAGCTTCGATGAGCTGAATACGATTTTTGAAGCTTATGACGGGGCTTCAGCCCACCCGGGTGTAAGAAACGATACCTAGGTTGATTGGAATGACTAGGCCAGCGTCCCGCTGGGCTCGCTGATAAACCGCTTTGCTCTAGGGTCACTCATATAAGCCACATTGAGCCTAACCCAAGGAGAATCGCCTCCCTCTGGCAGAAACAATTGCCCTGGCGAGAGCGTAATGCCCATCCGCCTGGCCTGTTGAACGAGCTGGGCCGAGGAGTCGGCTGCGGGATGGCGTGCCCAAACGAACATGCCGCCTGCCGGCTCGACAAAGACCTCCCAGCCGGCGCGCTTCAACATGGTGATTGCCGCGGCCATCTGCTCCGAGAGCTTAATTCTGAGGCGTTCCGTCAATTTCCTGTAGCTGCCGTTCTGGAGCATAGTGGTTACGACTTGTTCGGCAAAGCGTGAGGCGGAAATACTGGTCAGCATCTTGATATCGACAAGAGGCTTGAGCAGAGACTGCTTGGCAATGATGAAACCGACGCGCAACGACGAGGAAAGGCTTTTGGAGAAACTGCTCAGATAAATGACCCGATCCAGGCCATCCAATGCTGCGAGGCGGGTGCTGGGCTCCTGCTGGAAATCGGCGTAAATATCGTCTTCCACAATCTGGAAATCATAGGCTTCGGCCAATTGCAAAATACGATGGGCAATGGCCGGTGAAAGAGTAGAGCCCGTGGGGTTATGGAATACGCTGTTGAGGAACAATAGCTTCGGTTTGTGCTGAATCAGCAATGCGTCCATGCTCTCGATATCGGGGCCGTTGGCTAGGCGTGGCACGCCGATGACTTGAATACGCTGCAAGCGTAGTAAGCCAATGAGATTGTAATAACCCGGCGATTCGACGAATACCACATCGCCGGGTTCGAGTAGAAAACGCACAAGAAGATCCAGCGAATGGCTGCCGCCGCCTGTCATCAAGATTTGATTGGCGTCGGCCCCGATGCCCAATAACCGTATGCGCTCCTGAATCAAGCCGCGAAGATCCGGCGGGCCCAGCGGCGTACTGTAATCGAAGATGCCCGAGCGGCTCTGTCGCGCCACTTGGCGAATGGCGTAGGTGAGGTCATCGCCTTCACGCCAATGGTTGGGTAACCAGCCGCAGCCGAGCTTCAGGTGACCTTCGTCAGCCTGGAAGAGGCTCCACATATCGTTCGTGAAATCTTCCAGCTGGCTCGATGTCGGATTCCCCTTTGCCAGTGCCGTCGGCGCTGCGACATAAAACCCCGAGCCCGGCCTTGAACGTACCAGCCCATGTGCCACCAGCCTTTCATAAGCTTCGATGACGACATTGCGGCTGATGCCATGCTCCGCGGCCAAGCGTCTTATCGAAGGTAAGCGGCTTCCGCCACCGCCGCCGTTGCGCCCGATCCATCCCATCAAGCTTTCGACCAGCTGCTCTACCAGGGGCTTGTTCGATTGTTTGTCCAATTCCAACTTCAACATCGGCACGCCCCACGGTAACCGTACAAGAAAATCCAGGAACAGCTTCTCGAAAAGCAGTGAGATCGTACCTTTTCATGCGTGGCACGAAGATGCAATTGTCCTTCTCGCGGCTTACCTGAAGCCCGCGCTCTTTTCACATGCATCATGAGCCCCTGACAATGCGCCGAACCCAACCCATACGACTCGCCTTCGCGCTCTGTGTAATTACAACGGCAGTCAACCTGCAAGCGCCGCTTTACGATGCCTTGGCAGCGCGTAGCGGCGCTGGCGTAGGGGCCACGACAGTGGCCTTTGCCTGCTATGTAGTCGGCATCCTGCCTGTGCTGTTGGGGTTCAATGGGCTTGCCGAGCGGGTAGGGCGCAAGCCCTTGATCAATACTGCGCTGATGCTATGCCTGGCTGCCACAGTGTTGACACTCGCTATGCCAGGCTTGGTTACCCTAGGTATCGCACGCTTCATGATGGGTATCGGCACGGCGCTGACATCGGCAGTGGCACCCACTTACATGGCCATGCTGTTCGAGGGAGAGGATAGTCGGGCTCCGGCCAACTGGGTGACGGCCAGTACGGCGCTGGGATTTGGGCTCGGTGCGGCCGTCACCAGTTTGTTCGTGCTTAACACGCCGAGCCTAGCGCCTCCTAGCCTGTGGCTCTATCTGGGAGCCGGTGCGTTGGCACTACTGCTGGTGCTGACGCTCAAGGACGACTCACCACGGCGGGCTGGGGCCGAGATGCTGCGTTTGCCCACCTATCCTCCTGGTGCCCTTGGCTATGGGTTCGCCATCCTGCTGGCATGGGCAACAGTAGGGCTGGTCATCGCAATCCTGCCTTCCACCCTGGCCAAGCATGGCCTCTCGGGTTGGGCCGGCTTCACAACCTTCGGTGTCTGCAGCTGTGGTGTGCTCTTCCAGCCATGGGCAAGAAAGCTGGCTCCGCAGACGGCCACCCAGTTGGGCCTGATCATCTTGCCCTTGGTGTATGCATTGATCGCCTGGGGTGCCTTGCAGGGAGTTCTGGTGGCCGTGTTGCTGGGTACCATCGCGGCAAGCAGTGCCTGCTATGGCTTCATCTACCTGGGTGGGCTGAGCGGCGTTCTCAACTTGACGGGGGAGCATCCTGCGCGGGCGAGCGCCGGCTACTTCCTGATGGCCTACCTCGGCTTCAGTATTCCCGTTATCACGACAGGAATCCTGGTCGATGCATTCGGACACGCCGCTGCGCTGGGAATCTTTGGCTTAGTGCTGCTTGGTGGCGTAGGCGTGACGCTAGGCATTCTCCAGCGCGGACGAATCTTTAGCCACAGGGCGCTCCAGCAACGTACATCAAGTAAGTAAGCACTGACTGGAGGGGGCTCAACGTACGACGAAACAGCAACGGTCAGGCACTCGCGCACGCTGCTTGGGCGCCTTCATGCAAGCTGTTAGTACGAAGGCCCTCAGACCATCAACGCCCGGCTGTGCTCCAGCTGACGCTGGGCTTCGGCCAGCGTGTGGGTTTTGCCACTCCAGGGCAGACGCTCCCCTGCCTGACGGAGGTGGTACTCGATCTGGCATCGGTCCTCGTCGTCCAGGATCTCGTAGCGGTGGATCTGGTCGCCGAACTCGTTGCACCACCAGTTATCAGGGAGTTGGGTCCAGTTCATGGCGTCACCTCCACTGGCGCATCAACGCCAGGATTCTCCAGTTCACCACAGCGCGCTTGCGCTCGGCTTTGATCTCGTCTGCTCGGCGGGCTTCATGGCGCCAAAGCGCCTCTGCATCCATTAGCCACGGCCGGTGGCGTCGCCGTTCAGATACACTAAGCTCGTATTTTGTAACATTGAGTTGCATTTAGCCTAGTATAAGGTTTATCGGCTTGCCCATCCCAATCTTGAGCATTTTTTGCGAGGCCTTGGAAGGGCACAGCGGCGCTGGCGTGGGGCCACGCCGTGGCCTTTGCGCCGAGCACCCAACTTACGCTGATTCAGAATGGCATCAATTTCCGCCGTATCGAAATAGAAGGGCGTACCTTCAACCAGTAATCCATTCTCAAACCTCAATATTTCTGAAAAGGGCTGTGTGACTGATATTCCGGTCGCTCGGGCTGTCAGATGCAAGATGCACGACACATACAGCTTGGTTGGGGAACCGACGTAGCTCAGGTCTTCCACTGACACCTTGCTGAATGCTTTGCTCATTTTCTGCATCAACCCGGCAATGCCTTCCAAGCCTATCCAGTCGCCTGAGTACGGGAGTGATGTCGGCTCGTGGACGACAACATCGGGGTGGAAAGCATCCGCAAGTAGGCTAATGTCTTGTGGCTCCGATTCCATAAAAGCCATCTCCGCTTGAAACATTCTTTCGAGCATCTGCATAGTTGAAAGCGATTCTTCTTGGATGATTTTCATAGCGCCCTCAGGTGTATATGAATGACGATAAGAAGATACTGACCCTGCCGAGGGGGCGACTATCCGTTTATTGCCTCTAAATTGTGAAGCGGCCAGCACGGATTGGTAATATTGGCAGGTTACTGTTTTGGGCTGCGGTCATTATGCTCAGGCGATCCCTCGTTTTCCGAGCTTGAGCCAAGCGGCCTACCGTCACCCACGGCAGGTTAGTAAGCACTGACTGGAGGGGGTGGACTCGCTTCGCTATGCTGAGGCGAAATCGACGCCAGGGAATCGGCCATGCTGATAGAGATAATAAGAAATACGCCGCGCTGGGTATTCCTACTCTTCATCGTGCTGCTCGTGATGGGCTACCAGCAGAGCAAGGACCGCACAGCTAGCCGACTCAGCATCACCATCCTGCCGGCGGTTTTCCTCATCCTGGCCTTATACGGCGTCGTCTCCGCCTTTGGCACCGACCCTGTCGGCCTTGCCCTATGGGCGTTCGGCGTCACGCTCTCCGTGGCTCTGCATCTCAAGCTCGGCATTCCCAGGGGAGTACGCTTCTCTCCCGAACGCCAAGCCTTCCACTTCTCGGGTAGCTGGCAGCCGCTGATTCGTGCAATCCGTGAGAGCGAATAGCGAACTGGCCCGCCTTCCATGCCCTTTTCGCTGTACTCTATTCTTACATCTTGATCCATACACATTTTCCGGCGACTCAGGCTTAAAAGAGCTCGTATTTCTTCTTGGCGACATTTAATAATTATTAATTCAGTTGAGTTGAGTCTTGTTGAGTAGGTAATTCTTGCTTATAGGCTCCTGGCTGATAAGGTGGTTTTAGTCTACAGTTATTAAACATGCTCAGCAGATCACGACCTGAAATGGATGTCAAAAGCGGGGCGCTCTATGAACGACAAGGATAAGAGAGAAAATACCGACACGAAGGTCGCGGACGCGGAAGAGATGAAACGGGAGCGATACGAGCTGCTCCAGCGTTTGGAAGGCTGGCTGGAAACCCCGATGCTGGTTTTAGCTTTTGTGTGGTTGGTGTTATTGGTCGTGGAGTTGATTCGGGGCGAGAGTCTGTTGTTCAATTTTCTCGGCACGGTTATCTGGGTCGTATTCATTCTCGATTTCTCTGTGAAACTGGTCCTAGCCTCGGACAAGGCCGTTTACCTCAAGCGTAACTGGTTGACCGCCATTTCGCTGCTGATCCCCGCGCTGCGGATCTTCCGCGCCTTCCGTACATTTCGGCTGCTCCGCATGGCCAGGACGGGGCGGGGGTTGCGGCTGGTCCGCGTCGTCAGCTCGCTGAACCGTGGAATGAGGGCGCTCGGTGCGAGTCTGAGCCGACGGGGCTTCGGGTATGTAATTGCCCTCACATTACTGGTCACATTTGCCGGCGCGGCCGGGATGTACGCTTTCGAGAGCGAGGTACCCGGCGGCCCGAACAGCTACGGTGAGTCGCTGTGGTGGACCTCCATGATCATGACGACGATGGGCTCGCAGTACTGGCCCCATACGGCCGAAGGGCGTGTACTGTGCGTTTTTCTTGCACTGTATGCCTTCGGTATCTTCGGCTACGTGACAGCGGCGCTCGCCACCTTCTTCGTCGGACGCGACGCTGATAATGTCGACGCCGAATTGGCAGGGGCCAAACAGCTGGCTATGCTACGAGACGAGGTGATCGCCTTACGTGATGAAATTCGCGCCCTATCGCGTCAACCGCCGGGTTGAGCAACTCATACCAAGGACATAAACGCACGCTGAACCAAGCGCAGCAGCTGGCCGAGGGCAGTACGTCTGCTTTTTTGAGGTTTATTGTCGCTTTAGCGGACCCAGCTGCTGAGAGGTGACTTTTATACAGGCCTACCTAAACTTCCGCTCTTGGTCGATAAGAGTTGCCTTGTTTATTGCTCAGCAGCTTGCGAGCCGAATCCGACATGCCGTAGTCGTGTAAATTACCATTGCTGAATGTGCGAGCGCGTTCAAGAAAATTTACAAGCACGTAGTTTAATTTTTGATAGGCGGCTAATGGAGGGTTCAGCCGAGACTACGCATCTCGGAGCTATAAGGAGGGAAGGCAATGAGTGATTCAACTAATCAAAAATCCTTGCTGGGCTTCAGTGTGTGTTACCCTGTAACGCACTTCAACATGGGGCTGCGATATGTAGCATTGTGGGCTGTTATGATGCTTGCAAATTTTCCTGTCATCGTATTTGCCCAAGGAGAGTGCCCCGGAATTCATGTGAATATTCCAAACATTAGTAACAGTAATGGAGCTATAGCTTGCGCGCTTTTCGAATCGTCGGAAGGGTTTCCTACTGAATTTCTTCACTCAGCAACCAATATAATGTTGATGAAAATTCAGGATACGCAGGCGCGTTGCTATTTCTTGGATATCCAGCCAGGAACGTATGCATTGGCCATCATTCATGATGAAAATATGGACGGCAAGCTGGACACTAATTTTCTAGGAGTTCCCACGGAAGGCTACGGATTTTCAAGCGGGGCAAAAGCCTCAATGAGTGCACCTTCGTTCGAGGATGCCAGTTTTTCGTACGATGGAGGAAATTTGGGTATGTCAATTCAACTGAGTTACTGAGAGATTTTTCATGGAGAAAGGATGAATAAGTTGAAGAGTCTTTCAGATTTGATAGGGCGCGCTATTTATGGACTTATCAGCTTGAGCCTAGGTATTATTAGTCTCACAATGATGGGCGTTGCTTTATGGGACATATGGCTCTCGCTGCACGAAAAAACCTTGCTTGTTGCTGCTCTTCTTAATTCCATCGGTTTGATCGTGATCGGAATGGCTGTTTTTGATGTGTCCAAGTTCATGTTGGAGGAAGAGGTTTTCAGTAGCAGTGCTACAAAGTCGCCCGCAAAGCAGAGAGAGGCTTTGTTGAAATTTTTTGTCATAATTGCAATTGCTATCAGCCTGGAATCCTTGGTTTTCGTATTCGAGGCTGGAACAAAAGATATAACTACATTGATTTATCCTACTTTACTGTTGCTATCAGCTATTTTGGTGGTGGTCGGTCTTGGGGTATATCAAAGGTTGACTCGTGATGATGACCAATAAAGGAGTAGAAAAGGCTCTTCGTCGTTTCGTGTGGATTAACCCTGGTTCAGAAAATGCCACGCTCAAATGCCAGTGGGGTATCCACCGGGCCGCCAGCAGTGTTGGCTCAGCCTGTTATGGTCTGCTCGGCTATATATGAATGACGATAAGAATATTCTCGCCCCGCAGGGGGCGTTATTATCCGATTATGGCACCCAAGTTGTGAGTATCTGAAGCGGTCGGGGCGATCTAGTAATATTGGTCTGTTGTTGTTCTGGGCTGCGGTCATGACGCTCAGACCATCCCTCGTGTCCCGAGCCAAGCGGCGCTACCATAAACCACGGCAGGTTAGTAAGCACTGACTGGAGGGGGTGGGCTCGCTTCGCTATGCTGAGGCGAAATCGACGCCAGGGAATCGGCCATGCTGATAGAGATAATAAGAAATACGCCGCGCTGGGTATTCCTGCTCTTCATCGTGCTGCTCGTGATGGGCTACCAGCAGAGCAGAGACCGCACCGCCAGCCGACGCAGCATCACCATCCTGCCGGCGGCTTTCCTCATCCTGGCCTTATACGGCGTCGTTTCCGCATTCGGCACCGATCCAGTCGGCCTTGCCCTCTGGGCGCTTGGTGTCACGGTCTCCGTGGCGCTCCATATCAAGCTCGCCATCCCCAGGGGAGTACGCTTCTCTCCCGAACGCCAAACCTTTCATCTGCCGGGAAGCTGGCAGCCGCTGCTCATCATGCTGGCGATCTTCTTCGCCAAGTACACGGTGGAAGTGATCCGTGCCAGGCAGCTCCCGATTGCCGACACGGCCGAGTTCACGGCCATCGTCAGCCTGCTCTATGGCCTGTTCAGCGGCGTGTTCCTGGGGCGGGCGGTGGTGATGTGGCGAAAGGCACAGTTCAGCAGTTCCCAGCGTATAACGGAGCTGCGCTAGCCAGCCATCCTTCGTTCGCATCATCTCAGCAATACGTATTAAACAAATAGCGCATGTAATATAAGCGTGTTCGACTATCGTTGGCTTAACTCTACGGAGCACCATATGCCAGTTGTTACGACAATTGAATTCCCCAGCGTTACCGAAACGACGTATGAGAAGCTCGGTGCCAGTCTTGTCGCACAAGGCGCGCCAGCGGGTATCCTCTATCATGCATGCGGTCCTGTTTCCGGCGGCTGGCGCATCGTGGATATTTGGCGCTCTGCAGAGGACTTCGACAGGTTCGTGGATGGAACGCTTCTACCTGCGGCGCGTGCACTCGGGCTCCCCGAGCCGGTCCGGCGAGAGTGCTTCCCGGCGCATCATGCCGGACAAGTCGTCTCGTGACGGACCAATGCACTCCTCTTGCCGGGTTCGCTGATCTAGGGTGGTATCGATGAACAACGCCAGAACGTTCTGGAACAAAAGTGCTGCGCGCTACGCCAAGAGCCCTATTCGCAACGAGAGCGCGTACCGGAAGAAGCTGGCCATCACCCAGGAGTACCTGCACCCGAATAGCAGCGTGCTGGAGTTCGGCTGCGGTACGGGGAGTACGGCGATACTCCATGCCACTCATGTCAGGGATATGGTCGCTATCGATATTTCCGACAAAATGCTGGAGATCGCCGAGCAGAAGGCACGTGATGCCGGTATCGAGAACATCACCTTCCGACGAGGCACCTTGGAAGAGGTAGAGCAGGCGGAGGCAAGCTTCGATGCCGTGCTGGGGCTCAATATCCTTCACCTGCTCGAGGATCTAGACGCGACGCTGGCCAGGGTGCATGGCTTGCTCAAGCCAGGTGGGGTGTTCGTTTCCAGCACCGTCCTGATCGGTGATATCAACTTCCTGCTGCGCATGGTGATTCCACCCATGCAGATGCTGGGCTTCGCTCCCTATGTGAACCGCTTCGGCAAGCAGGCGCTGATCGATAAGCTGACCGGCGCGGGCTTCTCCATCGAGCGGGAGTGGCAGCCCGGGAAGGGGACGGTCTTCATCGTTGCCAGAAAGGGCTAGTAAACGGTTCAGCAGGCTGAGCGATCAGAAGGACCCTGCCGCGGTCAGCGGTCCTGCCAATCCGGCCCCATGGCGGCTTCTTTCCGGCTGGCCTATCTTTTCCTGGCCAAGGAAGAGCCCGAAGCTCGATCAAGAAAAAGGAGGAAGCAGGATGCTCGACTCAGCACGGCGCAGCGGTGGCCGGATTTTGGGTCTCTCATTGTTGGGCGGCGCAGCAGCTGCGATCTTGCTTTTTTCCGGCCAGCTCGAGAGTGCCGAGAGGGATTTCGATGCCTACATTGCTGAGCGTGGCGAGGATCTGACCGCTTGCTTCAAGGAGCTCCCCGAACTGCGCGACCAAGGCTTGGGCCTCGGCATGAGCAGGGGGACAGAGCGGGGAGCACCCAGCGTCCCGATACGAAGAGTTGTGCTGGCGCTAGACGCATCCGGCTCCATGGCGGGCCGGATTGGCGGGCAAACCAAGATGGATATCGCCCGTGCCGCCGCAATAGACTTCGTCTCCAATCTCGATGAAGACATTGAGCTTGGCCTGGTGCTGTTCGGACATACCGGCACCAATCAGGAATCAGGCAGAGCCGACAGCTGCCGCGGCGTAGAACTAACCCAATCGATCCAGCGCGACGATCGCTCAGCACTTATCCGCGAGCTGGAGAACGTATCGGCTACCGGCTGGACGCCATTGGCCGCCGCGATCGAGCAGGCCGGTGAGAGCTTTCAGGCAACCGAGGTGCCGGGCGAGCAGGTTGTCTACGTTATCTCCGACGGTGAAGAAACCTGTCACGGCGATCCAGTCGAGGCAGCCCGACAGTTGTCGGAGTCCGATGTACGTGCGGTAGTGAATATCATCGGCTTTGATCTGCCTCGCGAAGAGCGCGATGCGCTGCACGCCGTGGCCGAGGCTGGCAACGGCCGGTTTCTTGAGGTGGCCAACGCCCGGGAATTGCAAAGCAGTTTAAGTGATGCGGCGCAAAACCGTCTGGCGAATCAGGGTGCGTTGGCGCGAACCCAGCTCAACACCGGTGGTGGCCAGGCAGCCAATGCATTGAGTACATCGGGCATGCTGGCGCGCTCCAAACTGTGCCTGAAAGCTGCGACCGGTCGCGAACGGCTTGGCCTGGCTAGGTGGGCGCGCGAGCGGGGTCTGGACAGTGACACCACCAGAGCGGTGGGCGAACTACTTGATGCCCGGGCAGAGAGTTATCAGTCCCAACTTGCCGAGTTCGAGGCCGAAGCCGAGCGCCGCAGAGCGGCAGCCGACGCTGCCCTGCAGGAAGACCTGGACCGCACGACGGATGCATTCCGAGACACGCAAGAGGACTGACCTTACATGGTGGTACCTTGCCGGCAGTCAGCTGCCAAAGTTAGCAGCCAGTGGTCTAGCAACAGCATACAGCGACGGCGCTGTGCCCGCCTTCATTCTGCCTCTGGCTTGGTATAAGACGGTCAATGCCAGGCCCGCGCTGAGGCGCTTGCTGTTCACCATTATTGAAAAACGCCCCATGTAAGAGAAGGCTTACATGGCGTAAGCATTTGCCCTCAACGACACGACCAAGGTCAAAATTTCGGTTCGTTACGTAGCATTACACGCGGCAAAACGTTAGCGTGACGGTAAAGCGGGCTTAAGCGAAGACCCGCCCCTGAGATCTCGCAGGTGGACGAACCTTGGATGTTTCGATCCTCTTTGAAGCCGTAAGACCGTTGTGGTGGGTCCTCCTCGTCGCGCTGGCGCTCGGCATCCTCAAGTCTCGCTGGTTCAAGGGCCTGTTCGGTGAAGCCTTCGTCAAGCTGATCGCCAGGGTGCGGCTGCCGGCGGATGAATACCGAGGCATCCACAATGTCACGCTTGCCACGCCCGACGGCACCACCCAGATCGACCATATCCTGGTCTCCCGCTACGGCATCTTCGTCATCGAAACCAAGCACATGACGGGCTGGATCTTCGGCAGCGAAAGGCAGGGGCAGTGGACCCAGAAGCTCTACCGCAAGACCTTCAAGTTCCAGAACCCACTGCGCCAGAACTACAAGCACGTGAAAGCGCTGGAAGCCCTGCTCGACGTGCCGTTGGAAGCCATACACTCGGTAGTGGTCTTCTCGGGCAGTGCCATCTTCAAGACCAACATGCCGGACAACGTCACCATCGGTGGCGGCTATGTGCGCTACATCAAGTCGTTCCGCGAGCCTGTGTTGAACGAATTTCAGGTCCAGGAAGCATTGGAAAGAATCGAAACCGGCCGGTTGGTGCCCAATCGGGAAACGCACCGCCAGCACGTCAAACAGCTCAAGGCCCGCTTCGAATCCCGCTCCGACAGAACCTGCCCGAAGTGCGGAAGCGTCATGGTGCTGCGCACCTCAAAACGAGGCGCAAACGCCGGCAACCGATTCTGGGGATGCTCGGCCTATCCCAAGTGCCGGGAGGTGCAGGATGTGACATAGCGCTGGGTATCAGGCGAGGGAGACTGAATGCGGATCCGCATCGTTCGGCTCTTTTCCTCAAGATGCGGCGACACATGCCGATGGTTCATTTAGTTAGCTGCATGTAACCACATGTTTCGAAGCGGATTCTCATCCTGATGGAGGCATGTTGGCGCCTTGTGACCGCCATGGTGGGGAACTGATTAACAGTTTCTCCTGGCGGTAGCGTGCCTGAAAGCCTCGATTTTCCTTATCCCAGAGGGCTGCGCGCACCGGCAAAGCCCTTGCCAGTACATGCGTATGCCGATAGGTGGATATGGTGGGGTACCACCTTGCCATTCATATCGCAGCAGGGCCGGGTGGCAGGGAAACGCCACTGCCAAGCCAAGGAGATGCCGGCATTGGAGTACTTGCGATCCAGCGCGGGGATAGCGTTACTGGTACGCTACCATGATGCAGGCGATAGTCAAATTGCTGTTAAACTAAATGGGTATTGAGCACATGAGGTTTTCTCAAAGGTTGGGTATCTCTCCCGTTGAAAAGGCTATCCAGCGAGAATCAATGGACGAGGAACTACGCAATAGTCTCTGGAGTTTAGTTCAGGGTGTTTACTGGGACAGCTATGAGAGCAACCGCAGCAGAATGTATGGTCGAAGCGATTTTGTGGAGGGTAGCAATCTCAATCCTCTTGTGACGAGTTTGTGGCTTCATTACTTTAAACAGCCGATAGATACCGTTCACCGGTATTTTGGTGACTGTGTTAGTCATTTGCGGGAGTATTTTTTCTCCGCAGAATGGTATGAAGTTTATGATTTTATAGAGTTTGTTTCTAAAGAGGGTCCGGAGGGATCTAAGTCTATTTTCGTCGACTTGTGTAACAATTTCATGGATCGAGAAAACTCTGCTTATCGCTTTGTGAACGGTGTCCTTACAGAAATAACTTCTGAAGAAGAAATTCAATCGGTTGAAGAGGCTATAGCATCTGCCTCCGCATTCCCTGGAGTCAGAGAGCATCTTTCAACGGCCCTGTCCCTGATGAGTGATCGCAACTACCCGGACTACCGAAATTCAATAAAAGAATCTATATCTGCTGTCGAATCTTTGTGCCGACATTTGGTGAATGATAAAAAAGCGACCTTAGGTAGTGCTCTGGCAATTTTGGAGAAAAAGAAAAATCTTCACCCTGCCTTGAAGGCATCGTTTTCATCACTTTATGGGTATACCTCTGATGCTGATGGGATTCGCCATGCGCTGATGGCTCAGGATTCTTTGACGAAAACAGATTCAAGATACATGCTCGTGAGTTGCACGGCCTTTATCAACTATGCAATTGCTTTGACTTCAGACTAGATTTTAACCAAAGCAGGCACGGCTACGCCCATTACATTGCGCCTTCGGCTCCATTCCATGGGCGCGCATGCTGCAAGCGTTTGGCTGTGGAGATTTGAAGCTGCAAGGCGGGAATGCAGATCGCAGGGAGCAGTGTGGTTCTGTCCTTGTCGCCTTTGCCAGATCTCACCGTAATAATCTGACGTTCGAAATCGATATCCCGACACGTAGGCGGCATGTTTCAAGCACCCGTAATCCCGAGCCATACATCAAGCTCGCCAGCAAATGCATGGGGCCAGATAGTTGATTCAACACGTACGTCACTTGCTCATGACTCAGTACCACCGGTAGCCGGCGTGGTTGCTTAGCGTGCGCGAATTCACCAATCTCTCCCAGGGGCTGTTCAAGGACGTGGCGATACAGGAACACGATGGCATTCAGCGCCTGGTTCTGCGTGGCCGCTGCCACATGGCGCTGTACCGCAAGGTGCTCCAGGAAAGCCCTGACTTCGGGGCCACCCATGCTGGCGGGATGACGCACGCCATTGAAACGAATGAAGTAGCGTATCCAGTAGCAGTAGGTTTTCACGGTGCGAGGGCTGTAGCGTTTAACCTTCATGATGGCCTTCACGCGATCCATGAGCTTTGGAGGTCGCCTGTGCGCGTCCATAAGCTGCTCCTTGCATTCCTTTTGCTGGTTTTTTATACAGTATACCCATTCCGGCTAAATGCGCAAGAACGCGAATTCTGTATAGGTTGCCTAGCTATTCTTAGTCTAATGAGATATCAATAGGTTAGGTGCGAAGCAGCAGGCTAGATAAGATTGTTGAACGCGCCGGCGCGTTCAAGATGATGAACGAGCGTGCTATCCAATATCTGTTAGGCCCCAAGAGCGCATGCATGAAGCAGTTTGACGTCATCAGAGTTGTCTCGATCCGTGACGATCGGTTCACGGAGACGGAAAGAGACTGGCAAAGAGCGCCGGCTGTAGGAGACCTAGGGACAATCCTGGAGGTCTATGCAGATGCCTTTGAAGTCGAGTGTTCCGACTCCAGTAACGGCGGTACAATCTGGCTTGCCGCGATGTACCCCGACGAGATCTCTCGTGTTCACAAGTAGGCTAGGCCACGGCATGCCTAACCAGTCGTCCAAGCGGACGCGCGTACCACGCGCCGCTTAACTCCAGCGTTATGTTTTCAAGGAGGTCAAATGCCAGTACCTGACTTAGTAATTGAAGAAATTAGAAATGCTGCAAAAGAAGCGTGGCCTGAAGACAAGGAAATGCAAACCTATACAGTCAAGGAAGAGCTTGATGCGTACAGAAATTTCGTGGCTCTAGACTATTCAGGTGTTTCTGATGAAGAAAAAGAGTCCTTAATCCAAGAAGCGAAGGAAAGTTTCGACAGCTGGGAAGAGCGTGTTTCTTCCATTCAAGACGAATTAGAAGCAATCATAGAATTAAAAGAGCTTTCAAGCGGCAATCAAGCGAACGAGTTATATAGCCAATGGCTGCTTGAGGCTCAATCAGAAAATGAAAACTATTTTCGGGTGCAGCTTGAATATGTACAGAACAAAATCTCAAAATATGAGGCGATCCAACGTACTCGAGCAGAAATTGATCCGCTGAAAAACATTTTGATTGATATCGAGAACATCATAGGCAGCGAATGTTATAACCGTAATATTCAAAATTACGGAAGTTGGGGAGAATTAGAAAGTGAAGGTCGCTCATTTCGTTACCCAGTAAAATTTTACGATGGTGAAAATGAATATAAACGGAGAGCTGTGCCCGCAGACATACCCGCCGAACAGTTAATCAGTGGATACTACCCATTTGGTGCTAATGAATTAAATATATATAGGGCGCTACATAAAGTTCTTAAATATCTAGAGGCTGAGCATGGGCTTAAACTACCAAAAACATAACAAGCGCATGTTGTCGGACTGGTTTTCCGCTGCGCTCCAAACCAGCCGCAAATGCGGGCGTTAGGCAAGCGTGGGGAACCGCAGTCAGGTGAGTAAGGCAGATCAAGCACCAACAGAGCCCAAGGCGGGGAAGAAGTTGCCGAAGTGGATGACAGATCACTTCCAGAAATCGCTGGACGCTCACGAGAACCTTGGCCAAATCATTCGTCTCAGCGAAAAGGGAATCAGCGTCCTGAGAGGGATGCCAAAAGTTGTCAAGGTGATCGCCGACCTTGATGGGCGATCTGATGATGCGGGATATGAGGAAAAGATTCGGCGAGCAGAGGAAGAGGCGAATTTAGCCCAGGCAGAAATTGACAAAGACTTCCCTGTGCTCCACCAATTTGCGGTGGTCGCACTTTGGAGCTGGCTCGAGCACTTTGTAAAAGACTTCGTTGCTTTGTGGCTACAACATCGGAAAGGAGCTCTCACACTACCTCAGCTAAGCAAGATCAAAATTAGGCTTGGGGAGTACCTTCAGCTAAGTAAGGCTGAGCAGGCAAGCTATATTGTTGAACTCTTAGAACAAGAACTTGGTAGCCCTCTAAAGAAAGGCGTGACGCGGTTCGAGAGCCTCCTTGAGCCTTTCAGTCTCAGCGGCTCACTCCCGCAGGGCTGCGCCCAGGCCATATTTGAACTTCAACAGGTCAGAAACGTGATTGCACATCGCAATGGCATCGCGGACCGGCGCCTTAAGTCGGCGTGCCCTTGGCTAAAAGTGCGTGTAGGCCACCCAGTCAATGTTGGCGGGGATATGCTTGGCCGCTATTCGGAAGCATCAGGGGCATATCTACTTGAGGTTCTTTATCGGGTAGGGGACGCTCATGGCCTCGATCTTCGGGCCTCAGCGGCGCAAGATTCTGAGGCTGTAGACGCTGACCCTAAGAAAAATACAGACAAGAATGCCTAACAATGCCATGGAGCGCGACGGCTGCTGCGCAGCCGCGGCTCATGGTTGGCGTTAGCTTTCTGCGGGTACTTTAGGAGTATATTGCATATGGATGACTATCAAAATCCAAAAGCTGGAAAAACGTACATAAGCCCAAGGCTTAAAGCTTTTGGTGATTCTGATAGAACGGTCCGCATCGCCTCAAAGGTGATTGACTCGCCTGATTCATATGCTTTTGCCAAGATCAAAGATGAAATTGTTCTTCGCCACAAAGAAGACGCGAAATCGTATATAACCGCTAAGTTTCTTGAAGATACAAGAGGAATTTTCGTTTTAAATATACAAGGCTACACTGTTGCTACGGACAAGCCTCATAACGCAAGTTTTTCGTTTGTTGGTGAGGAAATTGGTAAGCTGCTTGAATTTATTCGAAATATCCAATCGGTTAATCTCGATAGTTCGTCTCGGATAAATATTACAGACGAAGAGCTGAATAGAATAGTCTTATCGAATAGCCAAGCAAAAAGTATTCTTCATGAGAACCAAGAGCTTTTTGCCGAAGTTCTTCGCTCCGAGGTTACAACTGAAGACATCGTCGCTGTTGGGTATCGAAAGAAGCAGCTTGATGTGTATGAAAAGCTACTAAATGATTCTGAATACTTCAACGACCTTAAAGAGAGGAAGAGAACTACTAATGAGGGGCTTTGGCAGAAGTACTTCGAAAAGAACCCATGGGTCTTCGGATATGGTCTTGGCTACATATTTCTATCCGGCCTAGATGACAAGAAGTTAGAGCAGGTTGTTCAGGGACATAGTGTTAGCACGCATGGTAAGCGTGTTGATGCTCTCATGAAGACCAAAGGCATTATATCTAATCTCTGCTTTGTCGAAATTAAGACTCACGCGACTGAACTACTTGATTCCAAACCTTATAGATCAGGATGTTGGGCACCATCAAAAGAGTTGTCAGGTGCGATATCTCAAGTGCAGGGAACAGTAGCGTCAGCCGTTGAAAACCTTTCAAGTAAGATCAGCCTAGACGATAAATTCGGCAATCCTACCGGAGAGGAAATATATAATTACCAGCCGAAATCCTATCTTGTGATCGGCAGTATGGCTGAGTTCTCAACAGACAATGGCGTCAACAAAGATAAGCTTAGGTCGTTCGAGCTGCTAAGAAAGAATATATCAAATCCGGAAATAATAACCTTTGATGAACTATATGAAAGAGCAAGATTCATCGTGCTTCATAATCAAAGCTAACAAGCGCAAGCAGTCGGAAAAATTGCTCGCTGCGCTCGCAATTTTCCGCTGTTGCGGGCGTTAACTTTATAGGATCAGCATGAAGCCACAGTTTTCAGAGTTTACTTACGGATATACGGTAGTAGAGGAACTAACTAGAAACTACCGATTTACGGCAGTACCTACTTTTCCAACGCTTGTAGAGGAAGGGCGGGATGGTGGCGGCTATGATGTTCAGGTAGAAATACAAGGCCTACCATTTTTTCTGCAATTCAAACGTTCTGATTATCTAAGCCGTTCAAATGCAAAGTACCGTCACGTATTCGGAAGCACGTATTATCGTTTCAATCTACATGCCTTGAGATATTCAAAACAACACAATTTGCTTATCCATCTAGAACGCTGTGGGAATCCAGTTTTCTATGTAGCACCTAAGTTCCATACAAATCTAGAGATGCATAACAATTATTTTGGTCGCACTGTAGCTAGAAACTCAATTTGGGTAGCGCCTACAGAAATTGGCAATTTGCCAGATGATGACGAGCATTCAATCTGTTTCAATCAATCAGAGTCGCAGGTCTATTTCTGCTCAGAACCGAAGCCGGTCGAACACAGGATGAGTTTTAAGACTGACGCATTAGAACGTTATGTTTCCATATTTAAAGAACGGAATGGTTATCAGCAGTTTCATAAAGACAATTGGGAAGAACTTTATGATCAGATGCTTTACGTATTTCAAAAACACGACAGTTTGGGTTTTGGTAAGCTTTCTAGGTACTTAGACGAAGATGAGAACGTTATAACTAAAACAGCAAAGCTGTCTCGCTTAGCGTTTGGTGCGGACATGGTGGTTTATGAAAGTTAACAAGGCGCTGTTATCGGACAAATTTTTCGCTGCGCTACAAATTTGCCGCAAAGCGCGGCGTTAACCACCCCTGTCGATTCCGACCAGCTCCGTTCGACGTTAGATTGCCACTCACAGCAATCACCCACAGAAGGGAGCCGATCATGAAGAACATGGCAAAGAACACGATCTGCCTTTGGTACGACGGCGGCGCTGAGGAAGCCGCGCGATTTTATGCCGAGACCTTCCCCGATTCGTCGCTCGATGCGGTGCACCGGGCGCCTGGGGATTACCCCTCGGGCCAGGAGGGGAGCGTCTTGACGGTCGAGTTCACCGTGCTGGGCGTTGCGTGCCTCGGGCTGAACGGCGGGCCTGCCTTCAAGCATAGCGAAGCGTTCTCGTTTCAGGTGGCGACCGAAGACCAGGAGGAGACGGATCGCTACTGGAACGCCATCGTTGGCAATGGCGGGCAGGAAAGCGAATGCGGGTGGTGCAAGGACAAGTGGGGCATTTCGTGGCAGATTACGCCGATTGCGCTGACGAAAGCCTTCACCAGTCCTGACCGCGCCGCCGCCAAGCGGGCGTTCGATGCCATGATGACGATGCAGAAAATCGACATCGCCAAGATCGAGGCCGCCTTTCGCGGTTGAGAAAAAAGGACGGGCTTGTCCAAAGCCGCCGACGCTTCCCCAGCGTCGGCGGCTTTTTCTTTTTTAAGGCCGCAACTTCACGCTTCGATCCACACCTCGTCGCCCTTGAAGCTCACCTTCCAGGTGCGCAGCCGCACGCTGTCGTCTTCCAGGCACTGGCCGTCTTCCAGGCGGAAGTGCTGCTTGTAGATCGGCGAGGCGACGACTAACTGGCCCTTGAGATCACCGACGATGCCGCGGGCGATGACGTTGGCGTTGGAGAAGGGGTCGTGGTGGTCGAGGGCGTAGAGTTCCTGCGCCTGACCAGGCAGGTAGAAGAGGGCGACCTGGGCCGGGCCTTCCGGGGTTTCCACCCAGGCGGCCACGCCGGAGAAGGGCACCAGGTCGGCGCGGGTGCAGAGGGTTTGCCAGGTCTGGGTCATGGTCTTGGCTGCTGCGTTGGCGATTGTCATAAGATGATTCCTAGCAATGGTATCGGGAAATCGGCGAGCGATTCGCACGCACAGCCATTTCCTTTAAGCCGGGCGGAGCTGGCCGCGCTCGGTTGTATAGATAATGTCGGGGTCCGGGCGCGCGTCGTTGACGAAGCTGCGGAAGCGCTTGAGCTTCTCCGGGTCGCTGATGGCGTTGGCCCATTCGCACTCGTAGGTATCGATCACGGCCTGCATCTGCCTATCGAGTTCTTCGCCGATGCCGAGGCTGTCCTCGAGGATCACCTGCTTGAGGTAGACCAGCCCGCCTTCGAGGTTCTCGCGCCACACCGAGGTGCGCTGCAGGCGGTCGGCGGTGCGGATGTAGAACATCAGGAAGCGGTCGATGATGCGGTAGAGCTGTTCGTCGTCGAGGTCGGTGGCGAACAGTTCGGCGTGGCGCGGGCGCATGCCGCCGTTGCCGCACACGTACAGGTTCCAGCCGTTCTCGGTGGCGATCACGCCGATGTCCTTGCTCTGGGCCTCGGCGCACTCTCGGGTGCAGCCGGAAACGCCGAACTTGATCTTGTGCGGGGCGCGCAGGCCCTTGTAGCGGTGCTCCAATTGGATCGCCATGCCCACGCTGTCCTGCACGCCGTAGCGGCACCAGGTGCTGCCCACGCAGGATTTCACCGTGCGCAGCGACTTGCCGTAGGCGTGGCCGGTCTCGAAGCCGGCTTCGATCAGCTCGCCCCAGATCGCCGGCAGGTCTTCCAGGCGGGCGCCGAACAGGTCGATGCGCTGGCCGCCAGTCACCTTGGTGTAGAGTTCGTACTTCTGCGCCACCTGGCCCAGCACCACCAGCTTGTCGGGGGTGATCTCACCGCCCGGCACGCGGGGAACGACGGAGTAGGTGCCGTTCTTCTGCATGTTGGCCATGAAGGTGTCGTTGGTGTCCTGCAGCGGGATGTGGGCTGCGTCGGTGATCGGCTCGTTGAAGCAGGAAGCCAGGATCGAGGCCACCGCCGGCTTGCAGATATCGCATCCGAGGCCGTGACCCACCTTGGAGCCATGCTTCTCCATCAGCTCGCTGAAGGTCTTGATGCCCTCCACCCGCACGATGTCGTAGAGCTCCTGGCGGGTGTGGGCGAAGTGCTCGCAGATCGACTTGTCGACCTCCACGCCGCGGCTCTCGAGCTCAAAGTCCACCAGGTTCTTGAGCAGGGCGGCACAGCCGCCGCAGCCGGTGCTGGCCTTGGTCGCACCCTTCACCGCGCCGAGGTCCACGGCGCCGGCGTCGATCGAGGCGCACACGTCGCCCTTGGTGACGTTGTGGCACGAGCAGATCATCGCCGTTTCCGGCAGGGCGTCCGGCCCCAGGGCGGGGGCGGCTTCGCCACCGGCGGGCAGGATCAGCGCGGCCGGGTCCTCGGGCAGGTCGATGCGGTTGGCGTAGTACTGGTGCAGGGTGTCGTAGTAGCTGTTGTCGCCCACCAGCATGGCGCCCACCACGCGCTTGCCGTCGCTGGAGACCACCAGCTTGCGGTACTGCTGCTTGATGGGGTCGAGGAAACGATACTGCCGCGCGCCGGGGGTGCGGTCGCCGTGGGCGTCGCCGATGGAGCCCACGTCGACGCCCATCAGCTTGAGTTTGGTGCTCATGTCGGCGCCGGCAAAGGTTGTGCCGCCTTCCAACAGGGTGGAGGCGGCGGCCTTGGCCATCTGGTAGCCGGGGGCGACCAGGCCGAAGATGCTGTTGTTCCACAGCGCCACCTCACCCACGGCGAGAATGGCCGGGTCGCTGGTCAGGCAGTTGTCGTCGATCACCACGCCGCCGCGCTCGCCCATCTCCAGGCCGCAGTCGCGGGCCAGTTCGTCGCGGGGGCGAATGCCGGCGGAGAAGACGATGAGGTCGGTCTCCAGCACTTTCTCGTCCTGGAACACCATGCGGTGGCGGCTGGCCTCGCCGTCGACTATCTCCTGGGTGGCGCGGCCGGTGAGTACCTGCACGCCCAGCGCCTCGATCTTTTCGCGCAGCAGTTCGCCGCCCTCGCTGTCCACCTGCATCGGCATCAGGCGCGGGGCGAACTCCACCACGGCGGTGTCGAGGTTGAGCCCGCGCAGGGCGTTGGCGGCTTCCAGGCCGAGCAGGCCGCCGCCCACCACCACGCCGGTGGTGGCGGTCTCGGCCGCTTCGCGGATGGCGTCGAGGTCTTCCAGGGTGCGGTAGACCAGGCAGCCTTCGCGGTCGTTGCCGGGTATCGGCGGCACGAAGGGGTAGGAGCCGGTGGCCAGCACCAGGCGGTCGTAGGCGTAGCGACCCTGCGGCGTCACCACTTCGCCCTTGTCGCGGTCGATCTCGGTGACCGCCTCGTGCAGGCGCAGCTCGATGCCGTGCTCGGCGTAGTAGTCGGCGGTGGAGAGCGCCAGCGAGGCGGCGTCGCGGCCGCTGAAGTACTCGGAGAGGTGCACGCGGTCGTAGGCCAGGTGGCGCTCCTCGCCGAACACGGTGACTTCATAGCGCTGCGTGGCGCCCTGTTCGACCAGTTGCTCGACCAGGTGGTGGCCGACCATGCCGTTGCCGATGACGATCAGTTGCGGTTTAGCGGGCGTGTTCATGCGGCCTCCTTCGCGGGGCTTTGCGGTGATTCGTTCAGTGCATCGTCGAGCAGGAGTTGGGCGTCGGCGGCGCCTAGCAGCAGGGCCGAGCGGCATGGGGCCAGGTCGCGGCCTGCCAGGGCCTGTTCGAAGTACCAGGGGCCGGAGGCGGTGTCGCCGTAGAGCACGGCGCCTTCCAGGCGGCCGTCGCGCAGCAGCAGGCGACGGTAGTCGCCCTGCTGGGGGTCGCGGTAGCTGAGCACCTCATAGCCGGGCTCGGGGTCGGTGGGGCCGAAGGCGTAGAGCGAAACGCCGCTGACCTTGAGCTTGGTGGCGGTCGGCTGCTCGACGTAGCCCTGGGCGGGATCGGCATCGGCGTGGTCATGGTCGAGACAGAGGCGCTCGGCCAGCACCTCGACCTGGCGCCAGATCGGCTCGACCAGGCCGTAGAGGTTGCCGTGGTGCTCGCAGCATTCGCCCAGGGCGTGGATCGAGGGGTCGGAAGTGGTCAGCCACTCGTCGACGACCACGCCGCGGTTGACGTCTAGCCCGACGCTGCGGGCAAGCGCCGAGTTGGGCACGATGCCGATGGCCACGACGACGCAGTCGGCGGCGAGCCGGGTGCCGTCGGCCAGATGCGCGGCGCACACCTGGCCGTCGGCGCCGGCTTCCAGACGCTCGAGCTGGGCATCGGTATGAATGTCGAGCCCACGGCCGCGTAGCTCGTTCTCGAGCAGGCGCGCGGCGGTGAGGTCGAGCTGGCGGTTCATCAGGCGGTCGTCGCGCTGCAGCAGGCTTACCTGCATGCCGCGCTTGCCCTGTCCTCGTTTACGTAACCCTTCGGCCGCTTCCAGGCCGAGCAGGCCGCCGCCGATCACCACGGCATTGCCGCCTTGTTCGGCTGCGCGTGCCAAGGCATCGGCGTCGCCGAGGTCGCGGAAGACGTGAACGCCCGGCAGGTCCAGCCCCGGTACCGGCGGGCGGGCCGGGTTGGAGCCGGTGGCCAGTACCAGGCGGTCGTAGTCGAGTTCACGGCCGGCATCGGTGGTCAGGCGCCGCGCGGTGCGGTCGATGTTCTCCACGCGCTCGCCCAGCACCAGTTCGATGCCCTGTTCGCCGTACCACTCGGCGTTGCGCAGGGTCAGGGCCTCTCGCTCCATCTCGCCGGCGAGTAGCGGCGAGAGCAGGATGCGGTTGTAGGCCGGTGTCGTTTCGGCGCCGATCACGGTGATCCGTGCGGGCCGCTCGGGCCGGGCGAGGAGCGCTTCGACCAGGCGATGGCCGGCCATGCCGTTGCCGACGATGACCAGATGTTCGCTGGGTGCCGTTGCGGGATGTCGCTGGCGCATGGCTGACAGCTCCTCTCGATGCTGGGGTAAAACTGAGTGACGGGGTCAAAACGCAACGACGCCTCGGCGCGGCCCCTATCGATCTGGAATCGAATCGGGAAGCGCAGAGACGTCGTTGTCGAATATGTGTCGGCGATCGCCATTGATCGCCTCACTCAGAACAGTTCAAGAACCCGGCCAGAATGCCCAAAGGGAGTTAATTTCATTTAAAGAACATGGGGTTGGGATTCAGCAAGGCGACCGGCTGGAGCTTGGCTCCCGCCGGTCGTGCACATCAGTGGTGCGTTGCGGCATCGAAATGCACAGGGCTGTAGCAAGCCGCCAGCAGCGCCGGGTCGAAGCGTCCACCCGCTTCTTCCAGTTGTTTGACGATGGGCGCGGCGAAGTGCAGGGCGGCTTGCGGCGTGGGGCGCAGCACGTCCGGGCCGCAAAGCTGCTGGTGGATGGGCGCTTCGTCGTGAGCGAGGGTCTGCAGGTGTCGAACCGAGCGGTCGAGATAGGGCGGCAGGGCCAGCCATTCGAGCGCCTGGCGGCGGTGTTCGGGCGAGGCGTAAAGCCACTCGCCGGCATCGCGCAGGGCACGCAACAGGGCGGCCAGCGTGGCCGGGTAGCGCTGCGCCCATGAGCGCGTCACACCGAGGACCTTTTCCGGGTGGTTGGGCCATAGCTGGGCGCCGGTGGTCACCAGCCGGCCCACCTCGCAATGGCGGGCCAGGGTGCCCCAGGGCTCGCCGGCACAGAAACCATCGATCTGCCCGTCGCGCAGGGCTTCCACCATGCGCGGCGGCGGCAGGGCGACGAGTTCCACGTCGCGGTCGGGGGCGATGTCGCCCAAGGTGAGCCATTCGCGCAGCTGATAGTGCTGGCAGGAGTAGGGGTAGACCATGGCCAGGCGCGGGCGCTTGCCGCTGCCCTGGCCGCGCAGCCAGTTGCCCAGCGCCAGGGCGCTGTCGGCCGGGTCGCTGGCAAGCGTCGCACCGCTGGCCTGGCTCAGCGACGTGGAGAGCGTGATGGTGTTGCCGTTGCGCGAGAGCAGCGCCGGTGCAAGCGTCTCGCATGGCGCGCGGCCCAGCCCCAGGCTCATGGCCAGCGGCATGGGGGCGAGCATCTGGGCGCCGTCGAGCAGGCCGGCGGCGACCTTGTCGCGCAGGGTGGCCCAGGCGTTCTCTCGCGACAGGCTGACATCCAGCCCCTGGGCGGCGAAGCAGCCCCGTTCGCGGGCGACGATCAGCAGGGTGGCGTCGAGCAGCGGGACGAACCCGAGGGTGATGCGCTCGAGTTCCGGCGAGGTGGCGTGGTGTTGCGGGTGGCTCATGAGCGGGATCCCCGTGGTTCGGAGGCGGGCACTGTCGGGTTCAGGCGGGCGAGAATGTCGATGACGCTGTCGGCGACCTCGGCGATGCGCTGGCCGCGGTCCATGGCGAGCTTGCGCAGCATGCGGTAGGCCTGCTCCTCGTCGCAGTCCTGGTGCTTCATCAGCAGGCCCTTGGCGCGCTCGATGCGCTTGCGCTCGGTCAGCTGGTTGCGTGCCTTGTCCAGCTCCTGGCGCATGCTCTGGAAGGCGTCGAAGCGGGCGATGGCCACCTCGATGATGGCCTCGACCCGCTCTGGCACCAGGCCGTCGACCACGTAGGCGCTGACACCGGACTTGAGCGCGGCCTGCAGCATGTCGGAGTCGTGCTGGTCGGCGAAGAACACCACCGGGCGCGGGTTCTCGCGGTTGAGCAGTGCCATGCTTTCCAGCGTGTCGCGGTCGGGGCTCTCCATGTCGATGATCACCACGTCGGGCTGGTGGCGTTCGACCATCTCGTTGAGGCTGGCCGGGCTCGCCAGCCGGCAGATGACCCGGTGCCCTTCGGCCATCAATGCTTCTTCGACCATGGCGGCGCGTACCACCTCGTCGTCGACCAGCAGGATGTTCAGGGGTGATGGCATAGTGGCGTCGCTCGTGTCGGGCTAAGGCTCCATCCCTTTCCTAGCAAGAACCATTCCAAATATGGCTTCCCGCCCGCCTGGCGCTGCCTGGCGAAGGGTGGCCCTGGGGCGGTTGCTGCGTCGCATCGCTCAGATTGGCATTCAGGCACCAGTCTGGTGCAACGCGGGCATTGGCCCTGCCGGTTCATGGTGCGCTGCCGCATGAGGAAGGCGGCGGGCATGCGGCCATGGTAGAGGCATCTGCCTGAAACGGTCGCGTTATATGCCGCATGGCACGTTTCCTGCTTGATAGGCATCAAGTAAATTCTAAAGGGAGCGCACCGTTCAGCGCCCCAAGCGGCAACGACGCCCGCCAACCGCCACCCCTTGGGATGGCCGTTGGCGGGCGTCGTCGTTACGCGAACGACGAGACAGGAGATGGACATGCGCGAGGCCCGAACCACTTGCCCCTACTGTGGCGTCGGCTGTGGCGTGCTGGCCAGCGTCGACAACGGCGAGATCGTCGACGTACAGGGCGACCCGGAGCATCCGGCCAACTTCGGCCGGCTGTGCGTGAAGGGCTCGGCCCTGCACGAGACGCTGGGCAGCCATGGCCGCCTGACTCGGCCCCGGGTCGATGGCGTCGAGGTGGACTGGGAGACGGCGCTGGCCACGGTGGCCGAGCGGCTCACGGCGGTGCGGGCCACCCGCGGCTCCCAGGCGGTCGCCGCCTACCTTTCGGGGCAGCTGCTGACCGAGGATTATTACGTCGCCAACAAGCTGTTCAAGGGCTTTCTCGGCACGCCGCACCTGGATACCAATTCGCGGCTGTGCATGGCCTCGGCCGTGGCTGCCCACAAGCGCGCCTTCGGCGCCGATGCCGTGCCGTGCAGCTACGAGGACCTGGAAGAGGCCGAGCTGGTGGTACTGGTGGGCTCCAACCTGGCCTGGAACCACCCGGTGCTCTACCAGCGGCTCAAGGTGGCCAAGCAGCGCAACCCGCTGCTGCGGGTGGTGGTGATCGACCCACGGGTCACCGACACCTGCGAGATCGCCGACCTCTACCTGGGGCTCAGGCCGGGCAGCGATGCCCGCCTGTTCACCGGGCTGCTGGCGTGGATGGCCAAGCGCAACAAGCTCGACCGGGTCTACCTGGAAGCCCATGTCCAGGGTTTCGACGAGGCGCTGGCCGCGGCGCGGGAGCAGGATGCCGGTGTGGAAGCCATCGCCGCGGACTGCGATGTCGATGCCGAGCGACTGGAAACCTTCTTCTACTGGTTCGCCACCCACCTGCACGTGGTCACGCTGTTCTCCCAGGGCGTGAACCAGTCCACCAGCGGCACCGACAAGGGCAATGCCATCATCAACTGCCACCTGGCGGGCGGCAAGATCGGCCTGCCCGGGGCCGGGCCGTTCTCGATCACCGGGCAGCCCAACGCCATGGGCGGGCGCGAGGTGGGCGGGCTGGCCAACCAGTTGGCCGCGCACATGGACTACGACACCCCCGGCGCGCGGGATCGCGTCACGCGCTTCTGGGCCACCGAGCGGCTGGTGCCGTCGCTGCCCGATGGCCCCGGCCACAAGGCGGTGGCGCTGTTCGAGGCGATCGAGCGCGGCGAGGTGCAGGCGTTGTGGATCATGGCCACCAACCCGGCCGTGAGCCTGCCGCGGGCCGACCGGGTGCGTGCGGCACTCGAGAAGTGCCCGCTGGTGATCGTCTCCGAGTGCATGGCCGACGCCGACCTGCTGGCCTATGCCGACATTGTACTGCCGGCCTCGAGCTGGTCGGAGAAGGACGGCACCGTGACCAACTCCGAGCGGCGCATATCGCGCCAGCGCGGCATCCTGCCGCCACCGGGGGTGGCGCGCCACGACTGGTGGATCGTCTGCGAGGTGGCCAAGCGGCTGGGTTTCGGCGAGGCCTTCGACTACAGCCATCCCGGCGAGATCTTCGACGAGCACGCCAGGCTCTCGGGCTTCGAGAACGGTGAAGGCCCCGGCGAGGGCCGTCGGCTGTTCGACATTTCCGGCCTGGTCGGGCTCGACCGCGCCGCCTACGACGCCCTGGCGCCGATCCAGTGGCCGGTGAACGCCGCCGCCCCCCACGGCACCGCCCGGCTGTTCACCGATGGCCGCTTCGCCACGCCGGACGGCCTCGCGCGGATGCTGCCGGTACGCCCGCGCCCGCCGGCCCAGGCACTGGACGTCGCGCGGCCGCTGCGGCTCAATACCGGGCGCATTCGCGACCAGTGGCACACCATGACCCGTACCGGGCGAGCGCCGCGGCTGATGAACCACCGTGCCGAGCCGTTCATCGAGATCGCCCCGGAAGATGCCGCCGAGCTGGGCGTGGAAGAGCATACGCTGGCCCGGCTGAACGGCGCCGGCGGCAGCTACATCGGCCGGGTGCGGGTGACGCGCGGGCAGCGCCGCGGCGAGGTGTTCGTGCCGATGCACTGGAGCGACCACTTCAGCGGGTCGGCACGCATGGGCGGGTTGCTCGAGGCACACCTGGACCCGATCTCCGGCCAGCCGGAGTCCAAACACGGCGCAGTGGCGCTGGAGCCGCTGCAACTGGGCTGGGAGGCCACCCTGCTGGTGGCCGATGACCTGGGCGTGGCGGAAGCGGCCTGGTGCGACGAGAGCCACTACTGGGCGCGCATTCCCCTGGGCGACTGCCAGCGCTGGCAGCTGGCCGGCGGTGAGCCGGAAGCGCTTCGTGATTGGCTGGCCTGGCTGGAAGCTGAGCTGCCGGTGGTACCCACGCTGTGGTGCACCGACCCCGCCAGCGGCCGCCTGCGCGCCGCCGGGGTCGATGAGGCGGGCCGCCTGCGCTGGTGGTTCATGACGGGGGCGCCCAGGGAACTGCCCAACTTGAGCTGGCTGGCCGCGCGCTTCGTTGAGGCTGCCAACGGGGACGGGCTGGCACCGCCGCATCGTCGGCGCCTGCTGGCCGGCTGCGACGACGGTGCCGTCAACCAGGGGCCGGTGGTCTGCAGCTGCCATCAGGTGGGCCAACGCGCTATCCTAGGGGCCATACGCGAAGGCGACGACAGCGTCGAGGCGCTGGGCGCCCGGCTGGCCTGTGGCACCCAGTGCGGAAGCTGCATTCCCGAGCTGAAATCGCTTATCGAAGAGGAGAAGGCCCATGCGAGCGCTGAGCCACTTGAAGACAATGCTGTCGCCTGAGCTGCTGCAGGCCGCCTTCTCGCGGCTGCACGGCCTGGGACATATCGTGCGCTCGCCGTTCGGGCGATCCACCCGCGTTGCCGCGCCGACCGTGACCCTGGACGGCGATTGCCATGCCGGCCGCGTCTACCTGGTGGGGGCGGGCAGCGGTGACGTCGAGCTGCTGACGCTCAAGGCCGCCCGCCTGCTGCAGCAGGCCGACGCGGTGGTCTACGACCGCCTGGTGGGCGACGACGTGCTGGCGCTGATTCCCGCCGGCCACGAGCGCTACTATGTGGGCAAGGAGCGCGGCCACCACAGCGTGCCCCAGGCCGAGATCGGCGCGCTGCTGGTGAAGCTGGCGGGGCAGGGCAAGTCGGTGGTACGGCTCAAGGGCGGCGACCCCGGCGTGTTCGGGCGCATGGGCGAGGAGCTCGCTGCGCTGGCCGAGGCCGGCGTGGAGGCCGAGATCGTACCGGGCATTACCGCCGCCTCGGCGGCGGCGGCCGGCATGGGCATTCCGCTTACCGACCGCGCCCACGCCCAGCAGTTGCGCTTCATCACCGCCCAGCTGTGCCGCAAGGATGGCGAGCCCGACTGGGCCACCCTGGCGCGCCAGGACGAGACGCTGATCTTCTACATGGGCCTGACCAAGGTCGATGCCATCTGCACCGGGCTGCGTCGCGCCGGGCTACCCGACGACTGGCCGATCATGCTGGTGGCCAACGCCAGCCTGCCCGAGCAGGCCTCGCTGGTCGGCACCCTGGCCGACATGCCTGAACAGCTCGCCGCCAAGCCGCTGCCCTCACCCTGCCTGATCGTGGTCGGCAGCGTGGTGCGCATGGTCGCGACCAGCCCGGCCGCGGCGGCATCTATCCAGGGCGAGCAGGGCGAGGGCCACACGCCGCGCTGAGCCGTGCATTATCTTGTCTTGGAAAGGCGCGACGTTGCGCTGCACCAAGAGTGAGCGACGGCGCCCCGGGATGCACCGACGTGGCCGATCTCGCCGGGACTTAGCGCCTCTCTGACCGGCGGTTGCCGAATACCGATGGCTGGCGGCATCGCCTGAAACCCTCCGCGGTTGCCTTCTGGTGGCTTATTTCTCGGAGTCGTCAATGGATTGGCACGTAACGTGCTTGTTCATGACAGGGCTCTGCTGCCAATGCAGGCGGGCCGGCGGGTTCAACGACGATCCCGCTGCCCGGCTACGCAGGCCCACGACAACGCGACGAACACAGGCAAAGGCGCCTGAAGCTCCAGAGCTTCAGGCGCCTTTGCGTTTGTCGCGCCAGTTACGACACGGAGAAACGCTTCGAGCGTCGAGAACACTATGTCCTATCTGCTTCCTTCGGAATTCGCGACCAAGATGGTGGACGCCGGCGAGTCCAAACTCCACATGGCCACCCGGGACGTCCTGATCCGCGCCTTCATGGCGGGCGCCATCCTGGCCCTGGCCGCCGTGTTCGCCGTCACCATCACGGTGCAGTCCGGTTCGGCCATCCTCGGCGCCGCGCTGTTCCCGGTCGGCTTCTGCATGCTCTACCTGATGGGCTTCGACCTGCTGACCGGCGTGTTCGTGCTCACGCCGCTGGCCTGGCTGGACCGGCGCCCCGGCGTCACCATCGAGAGGATCCTGATCCACTGGGGCAAGGTCTTCTGCGGCAACCTGGCCGGCGCCCTGACGGTGGCGGTGCTGATGGCGATCGTCTTCACCTACGGCTTCGCCACGCCGCCGGACGAGGTGGGACAGAAGATCGCCGGTATCGGCCATGCCCGTACCGTGGGCTACAAGGAGTTCGGCGCGGCGGGCATGCTGACCATCCTGATCCGCGGCATCCTGTGCAACTGGATGGTCTCGCTCGGCGTGGTCGGGGCGATGATCTCGACCACGGTGGGCGGCAAGGTGATCGCCATGTGGATGCCGATCATGGTGTTCTTCTTCATGGGCTTCGAGCACTCCATCGTCAACATGTTCCTGTTCCCCTCGGCGCTGATGATGGGCGGCGACTTCTCGATCGCGGATTACCTGATCTGGAACGAGATCCCCGTGGTGGTGGGCAACCTGATCGGCGGGCTGTCGCTGACCGGGCTGACGCTCTACGCCACCCACGTGCGCACGGCGCCGCTGCGCGATATCTGAGATGTCGGCTTTCGAACCCGGCCGAACGTTGCAGGTGTCGCTGGGCCAGTGCTCGGAGGCGGGGCGCAAGGCGGTCAACCAGGACTTCCACGGCGCCTACGTGCCCCGCGAACCGCAGCTTTCGAGCAAGGGCATCGTGGTGGCGCTGGCCGATGGCATCAGCAGCAGCGAAGTGAGCCGGGTCGCCAGCGAAGCCGCGGTGAAAGGGTTCATCGAGGATTACTACTCCACCGCCGAAAGCTGGACGGTGAAGACCTCGGCGCAGCGGGTACTGGTGGCGACCAACTCCTGGCTGCACGCCCAGACCCGGCGCAGCGAATACCGCTGGGACAAGGACCGCGGCTACGTCTGCACCTTCACCGCGCTGGTGTTGCGCTCCGCCACGGCGCACGTTTTCCACGTCGGGGATGCGCGGCTCTATCGGCTTGTCGGTGGCAGCCTGGAGCCGCTGACCCGTGAGCACCGCGCCTGGGTGGCTCCCGACAGAAGCTATCTCAGCCGGGCGATGGGTGTCAGCGAGCAGCTCGAGATCGACTACCTGGCGTTGCCCGTCGCGGCGGGTGAGATCTTCCTGCTGATGACCGACGGCGTCCACGAGCACGCCGGCGAGGCGGCCATGCTGGCGGCGCTGGCCGAGCACGAAGACGACCTGGACGCCGCTGCCGCCGCCATCGTGCAGGAGGCCTACGCCCAGGGCAGCGACGACAACCTGACGGTGCAGGTGGTGCGGGTCGAGCAAGCACCACCGCCAGGGGCCGGCGAGGTCGCCTCGGGGGCGGTGTCGCTGCCGTTTCCGCCGGCCCTCGCGCCGCGCATGGCGCTGGAGGGGTATCGCATCGTCAGGCAGCTCCATGCCAGCCACCGCAGCCACGCCTACCTGGCGGTGGACGAAGCCAGCGATGAGCGGGTGGTGATCAAGACGCTGTCCACCGAGCTCCAGCAGGACCCCGCCCAGGTGGAACGCTTCCTGATGGAGGAGTGGATCGGCCGGCGCATCGACAGCGCGCATGTCGTCAAGCCGCACCGCTCGGAGCGTCGTCGCCAATATCTCTACAGCGTGACGGAATACATCGAGGGGCAGACCCTGGCCCAGTGGCTGCGCGACCATCCACGCCCGCCGCTGGAGACGGTACGCGGCATCGTCGAGCAGTTGGCACGGGGGCTACGCGCCTTCCATCGCCTGGAGATGGTGCATCAGGACCTGCGGCCGCATAACGTGATGATCGATGCCACCGGTACGGTGAAGATCATCGACCTGGGGTCGGTGCGCGTAGGTGGGCTGGTCGAGTCTGCTTCGGCGCAAACGGGGCAGGTGCCGCTGGGTACGCTGGCGTACACCGCGCCGGAGTGCTTCCTGGGCGAGCCGGCCACGCCACGCTCGGACCTGTACTCGCTGGCCGTGATCGCCTATCAGCTGCTTACCGGGGAGCTTCCCTACGGGACCCAGGTGGCCCAGGCGCGTACCCGCGCGGCGCAGCGGCGATTGAGCTATCGCTCCGCGCTGGCCGCCAACCGCGAACTCCCGGCCTGGGTCGACGAGGTCCTCAGGAAGGCGCTGCACCCCATGCCCGAGAAGCGCTTCGATGCGCTGTCGGAGTTCGTGCACGAGCTGCACCAGCCGAGCCGCGAATTCCTCGCCCGGACCCGCCCGCCACTGATCGACCGCGACCCCGTGCTGTTCTGGAAGGGCGTGGCCGCTCTGCTGGCACTGCTCGTGCTCGTGCTGCTGCTCGAGTGAGTCTCGGCATCTGCTAGGCTGAATCTGCAAGGCGCCAGGATTGGCGCGACGCGGCAGTTGCCGCAGCAGGCAAGGAGCAGGTATGGCCGACAAGGACAGCGGCACCGAAACGCTTTCGCGCTACACTCGGCGCGTGATGATCGCCATCGGGCTCGTGGCCCTCGTGGCGGTATTGCTGTACTTCGCCAGCAAGCTCATCCATGTGCTGCTGATGGTCTTTGCCGGCATCCTGGCGGCGGTGGCGATCGATGGCGTGGTGCGTTTGTGCCAGCGTTACCTGCCGATCAGGCGACTCTGGGCCCTGGTGCTGGCGCTGTTGCTGATCTTCCTGGCATTGGGCGGGCTGGGGGCACTGGTCGGTCCGCGCCTGGCGGAGCAGCTTCCACAGTTGGTGCAGCAACTCCCTGAGGCCTTTCGGCGGCTCATCGAAGTGACGCATGACCTGCCAGGCGTCGAAGCGGTCCTGCAGGAATTCGACGATCCCGCCAGCTTGCTCGGTCAGCCGGTGTTCGATCGCGTCACCGCTGCTTTTTCCACCACCTTCAGCGCGCTCACGAATTTCTTGTTGGTCCTGTTGATCGGCTTCTACCTGGTACTCAGCCCGCGCGAGTACATGAACCGGTTGGTATTGCTGTGCCCGCCAGCTCGACGCGAGCGACTGCGCCAGGTGCTGAGCCTGCAGGGGCGTTCGCTGCGGCTGTGGCTGGTGAGCCGGCTGATCTCCATGCTGTTCGTCGGTGTTGGCGTTGCCCTCGGGTTGATGTTGATGGGCGTGCCGATGGCGGGCGCGCTGGGGCTGATCGCGGGTTTGCTCTCCTTCATCCCGTACCTGGGGCCGATTCTCGGCGCCATCCCGACGATACTGATCGCCTTTCTCGAAGCGCCCGTGCTGGCGCTCTACGCCATCGGGCTCTATGTGATCATCGAGACGCTGGAGTCGAATATCGTCATGCCGCTGGCGGCCAGGGAAATGGTCAGCCTGCCGCCGGCCTTTACCGTGGTGGTCCAGCTCGCAGGAGCAGCGGTGGCGGGGGTGGCAGGGGTCATGCTGGCGACGCCTATTGCCGTGGCTGCGGTGGTGGCCGTGCAGATGCTCTATATCGAGGACGTGCTCGGCGACGACATCGACGTGCTGGGGCAGTGAAGGGTGGGCAGCGAAATGAGCGTCAGGTGTCGCTGCCGGTGTGGCCATCCTGCCCCTGTCGTCGGTTCCTGGCGTCCTGCAGGGCGGCATCGCGGATGGCTTGCTGCACGACGAGCCGAAGTTCGTCGTCGTCCCAGGGCTTGGTCAGAAACTTGTAGATGCCGCCCTCGTTGATGGCCTCCGTCACGGTCTTCAGGTCCGTGTACCCCGAAAGGATGATCTGCAGGATCTGCGGATAGAGGGCCTTCACCCGCTTGAGGAACTCCGTGCCGCTCATTTCGGGCATGCGCTGATCACTGATGACCAGTGCCACCTCCTGGGTGGCCAGCAGGTCGAAGGCGTCCCGCGCGCTGGTGGCTGTCAGGATACGATACCCGTCGCGGCGCAGGGTGCGGTTCAGGGCGCTCAGGATATTGGCTTCGTCATCGAGCAGCAGGATCGTCGGCGCGACGACGCCATGGTCCTCGGGGCGGAGGTCATTTGCCGCGGCATGGTGGTCCTGCAGGAAGGGAAGAAGCTCCTCGAAGGGCATGGGATAAGCAAAGTAGAAGCCCTGGAAGAGATCGCACAGGTGCTTGCTGAGGTAGGCATAGTGCGCTTGCGTCTCGACGCCTTCGGCGATGACCTTGAGCTGCAGGCTGTTGGCCATGGTGATGATGCCCTGGACGATGGCGGCATCCCGATGGTCGCTGGTCACTTCGCTGATGAAGGAACGGTCGATCTTGATCTTGTCGATGGGCAGGTGTTTCAGATAGCTCAGGCTGGAGAAGCCGGTGCCGAAGTCGTCGATCACCACCCCGACCCCGAGACGGCGCAGCGCGTGCAGGGTCTCGATGGCCTGGTCGGCGCTCTCGAGCATGATGTTCTCGGTCAGTTCCAGTTCCAGCAGGGCCGGGGGGAGCCCGGCTTCATCCAGCATCTCCTGAATGCGCTCGACGAAGCCGCTACGGTGGAACTGCATCGGCGAGATATTGACCGCCATCGGATACTCGCCCAGCCCGAGGTCGTTGAGTCGGCGGTTGTCGCGACAGGCGGTGCGAACCACCCAGTCGTTGATGGCAATGATCTGCCCGGTGTCCTCGGCAAGCCCGATGAACTCGGCCGGTGGGATGAAGCCGCGCTCGGGATGCCGCCACCGTAACAGCGCCTCGCACCCCACGATGCGGCCACTGGCGCCGTGCACCTGAGGTTGGTAGTGCAGCTCGAATTGCTGCTCGTCGATGGCACGCTGCAGGGCGCTGCGCAGTGTCACACGCTGGCTTACCCGAGTATTGAGCTCGCACGAGAACCAGTCGTAGGTGTTGCGCCCTCGCCGCTTCGCCTGGTACATGGCGAGGTCGGCCTGCTGGATGAGCTGAGTGGAAGGACTGCCCCCTTCGTGCACGGCAATACCGATGCTGGCGGTGAGATGCAGCTCGTGCTCGTCGAGGCGGTAGGGCCTGGCGATGGCCGCCAGCAGGCGCTCGACGACGACCGTCTCGTCATCCGGCTCGGGCAGCAGCACGACGAAGGCATCGCCGCCGAGACGGGCCACGGTGTCGCTGCGCCGTACCTGCTGCTGCACCCTTGCGGCGACTTCGACGAGAACGCGATCGCCCAGCTCATGACCGAGGCTGTCGTTGATCGACTGGAAATCGTCCAGGTCGATGTAGAGCAAGGCGATGCGACGGGCGTGTCCTTGCGAGGGGAGACAGCTCTGCTGCAGTCGTCTCTCCAGCATCGAGCGGTTGGCCAGGCCGGTCAGTGCATCATGATCGGCATGATAGGCCAGCCGTTCCTCGACTCGCTTGCGCCGGCCGATGTCCTGGAAATAGACCGCCAGCCCCTCTTCGGAGGGGTAGGCATGCACTTCCAGCCACAGGTCGAGTTCCGGGTAGTACTCCTCGAAGGTGACCGATACCGAATCGGTCATGGCCCGACGGTACTCGCGCTCGAAAAGGGTGCCGGTAACCTCGGGAAAGACCTTCCACAGTACCTGGCCGACTATATCGTCGCGGGTTCTTCGAACAATGCGTTCTGCGGCCTGGTTGACGTAGCTGAACCGCCACTCCCGGTCGATCATCATGAAGCCGTCGGTGATGCTCTCGAGCAGCCCGGTCAGGCGCGCCTCGAGATGTTCGACTTGTTGACGGCATCGTGCCAGTTGAAGCTCCAGGGGTTCACTCATCGTCCATCCCGTCACGATAAACGAGTACGGTATAGCGCCTGTCCTCGACCTCCTCGAGTCGCATCAGCTTGTCGATCAGGTGGGCGTCGAGTTGCTTGCCCTCATGCAATAGCAGCAAACCATTGACGGAGTGAATGTCCTGGGCCAGGACCATGCCGGGCTTGAGCTGACGGGTCTCCAGTGCCAACACCGGTCGACCGTGGTTCTCGAGATCCGGCGCCTTGTCGAGGCAGAGCGTGACGAAGGCTCGGCACAAGCTGGGTTCATAGATACGTCCGGCGAACTTGCGCAGCAGTTCCAGCGCCTGGGGGCGAGGCACCTGGCGCGGCAGGATCATGCCGCGCTGCAGTTCGATGAAGTCCACGGCGAGCCCCAGTATTCGGGCGCCTTTGGGGATGGCTTCACCCTTCAGGCGATCGGGGAAACCGTTGCCGTTCCAGTGCTCGCGGTGATGGCGAATCAGCTTTGCCGCCCCTTCCATGTGATCCAGGGCCATCAGCAGGCTCTCGCCGGTGGTCGGATAGCGGCGATAGCTCTCGCGCTGCTGGACCGAGAGCCGCTCGGTGGGGGTGACGATCAGTTGATCGTTCCAGGCGAGCTTGCCCAGGTTGTAGAGGGCGGCGGCCATCTGCAGGTCATGCTGCTGCGTTTCGTCGAGGCCGAGCTCCTCGGCGAAGGCCTGGACCAAAACGCCGACCTTGGCGTTGGTCTGGAAGCGTGGTGGAAGACGTTGATTGATCAGCGACGAGAAGACTCGGGTTGCCGTGACATAGCTCTGGCGAAGCTCGTTGAAGGCCACCTCCAGCATGTCGGCGGTCTGCTTGAGCTCCTGGGTACGCGCCTCGACGCGTTGCTCCAGGGTGGCAGTGAGTTCGGTGAGTTCGCGGTTCTGGGCGCGTGTCAGCGCCTCGAGCCGCTTCCGTTCACGCTGGGATTGCTGGTGCTGGAGTGCCTGGCGCAGGGTCAGGCGCAGCCTTTCATCGTCCCAGGGCTTGGCCAGGTAGCCGTAGATGTGGCCCTCGTTGATGGCGCGTATGGTGGAGGCCTGGTCGCACTGGCCGGTCAGCAGCAGGCGCTGGCACTCCGGCCACTGCTGCTGGACGCGGGCAAGCAGTTCGATACCGTCCATGCCCGGCATGAGCGCATCGCTCAGGACCAGGTCGATGGGCTCGCTTTCGAGGATTTCCAGGGCCTCCTGACCACCCTTGGCGGTATGCAGGGCATACCCTTCAAGGCGCAGCATCCGTGTCAGGGCGGAGAGCACATTGGGCTCGTCATCGACCAGAAGCAGCCTGGCGGGTGCGGCGTCCTGCGTCACGTCTTCCATGCAGCTTACTCCCTTCCCGGTGAAGCATGGTGCCGAAACGGCCTCAACTGGGATATCGGCGGAAAGGGAGGAAGCTTTAGCAAACGGGGCTTTAGAGCCTTGCAGGGAAGCGAGAGCCCTAAAGGTGAGTGAGTACGGTGTCGACGCTGCTTTTGTCGACCACGCCGCGTTCGGTGTCGATGCCGACGTATGACACCACGCCATCCTCGGCGATCAGCGCGAAGCGCAGGCAGCGAATGCCCATGCAGGCAGCGCTGGAATCCTTCTCCATGCCCAGGGCACGAGTCAGCTCGGCGTTGCCGTCGGCCAGCATCAGGATCGCCTCGGCGTTCTGGTCCTTCTGCCAGGCGCGCATCACGAAGGCGTCGTTGACCGCCATGCAGGCCAGGGTGTCGACCTTCTCCAGCACCTTGTCGGCCTTGATCACGAAGCCGGGCATGTGGGTGTTGGAACAGCCGGGCGTGAAGGCGCCCGGTACGCCGAACAGCACCACCCGCTTGCCGGAGAAAATCTCGTTAGTGGTGATGTCTACGGGGCCGTCGGGGCTGATGGTCTTGATCTTCACCTCGGGGATCTTGTCGCCTACGGAGATGGGCATTGAACAGCTCCATGTCATGTCGTTGGTAGCGATACTGTAGCGCAGTATGGCGGCTTGGCACGTTGCCGAATGTTGCCTGGGGTCAGCTGCCCTGATAGGCGTCGAAGACTTCCTGCCCGGTCATGTCGCGGGTCTCGTTGGCGAAGCGGTAGAACGCCGGTTTCTGGTCGATGAAGATCTGCGAATCGAAGTTCCACGCCTCGCCGCCGTCGACCAGGCCGACCGGAACGGCGTAGTGATTGCCGTTCTTGAGGCGGTAGAAGAGGTGGGTGCCGCAGCGCCGGCAGAAGCCGCGTTCGGCCCAGTCCGAAGAGGCATAGACCGTGATGTTCTCCTCGCCTTCGATCTCGACATCGCTGACCGACTCCAGTGCCAGCAGCGGGCCGCCGCCCCAGGTGCGGCACATGTCGCAGTGGCAGGCGCCGACGTTCTGCTTGTTGACCGCCACGGCGACTTTCACCGCGCCGCACAGGCAGCTGCCGCGTGCATTCATTCCGTCTTTCATGAACTTCCCTCCGTCGAGCATGGAAATGATCTTCATGGCGAAGGATAGCCTTCGCCGGGAAGGTTCGCAGCCTCATGGCGCCCGTATGCGACGCCGCCATGTGTGCCTGTCAAGGTGGCGAGTCGGGATCCTCCGAGGTGAACGCTTGACGGTGGAAGGCGGCCGCCGCCTGGGCTTCGGCAACGCCGATGAGCCCGGGCGTGGGGGCTTCTCCCCCGGCCAATACCGCCAGCACCGTCCTCACGCCGCGAGACAGGGAGAGCAAGTGATATCCGCCTTCCAGCACGAAGACCAGCCGTCCATCGCAATGCTGGTGGGCCAGCGTCTGCAGCATGCGGGTCATGACGGCAAAGCCTTCATAGGAGACGTTGAGCGCAAGGTCGAACGGATGGGGGTCGAAGCCGGCCGAGACCAGAATCAGGTCCGGCTGGAACCAGTTCGCCGCGGGGACCAGTATCTCCTCGAAGGCCTTGAGGTAGGCCTGGTCGCCGGCGCCTGCCGGCATGGGCACATTGACGGTGGTACCCTCGCCGAGGCCCACGCCGACATCCTCGAGGTTGCCCGTGCCGGGATAGAAGGGAGAGGCACGATGGATATCGAAGAGCATCACGTTGGGGTCGGCCCAGAAGATGTCCTGGGTGCCGTTGGCGTGATGGGCGTCCCAGTCGACGATCAATACGCGTTCGCAGCCAAGCTCGGCCCTGGCATGGGCCGCTGCCACCGCCACATTGTTGAACAGGCAGAAGCCACGGGCACGAACGGGTTCGGCGTGGTGGCCGGGGGGGCGTACCACGGCGAAGGCGCTTTGGCTTCGTCCCTGGATGACGGCTTCCACCGCGGCGATGGTCGTGCCGGCGGCGACCTCCGCCGCGTCGACGCTGCCGGGAGAGACGGCAGTGGTGTCGACGTCGAGCCAGGCGTTCTGGCCGCGCAGGTCGTAGACATGGTCCAGGTAGGAACTGGTATGGACGCGCCCCAGCTGCTCGCGGGTGGCTGCCTTTCCCGTTTCGAAGGCAACGCCGGGTACCGGTTCGAGTTCCAGCAAGTGATGAATGGCGGTCAGTCGTCCGGCATGTTCCGGATAGACCCAGGGCACCTTGAGTGCCGACAGCAGCTCGCGCACTCGTCGGTCTATGCGGCCGGGTAGAAAAGGTGCATCGGAGTCGGGCTGGTGGGACAGGGTGCGCTCGTCATAGAAGGCGATCACGCTATTGGGCTCAGCCACTGGCTGCTCCTGAGGGTCAGGGTTCTTTCCCAGCATAGCGTCTCAGCAAGGTCTAGCTGCTCGAATCCAGTGTTGCCTCCTGAATCAGCACACGTAGCGCCGCGGCAGCGGCGGAGAGCGGATGGCGGTGGCGCATGACGATGCCCAGCGGGCGCTCGACGTCGGGAGCCGTCAATGGCCGGTAGTCGATGCCGTCGGTGGCGATCTGGCGAAAGCTGAGCCGCGGCAGCACGCTGATACCGAGGCCGGCGGCCACCATACGCCCTACGGTGGCGATCTGGCTGGCGTCGCACAGAATCGCAAGCGGTGCGCTGACCTCGGCCATGATGCGGTCGATGTCCTGGCGCGAACTGGAAAGACGGCTGATACCGATGAAGGGGTAGCCGGCCAACTGCGACCAGCGCACGCTCTGCTGTTCGAGCAGCGGATGCCCGCTGGGGCAGACCGCCACGTAGCGATCCACCAGCACCGGCTCGAAGGAGAGCTCCTCGGTGTCGTGGGGGGCCACCGACAGCCCCAGGTCGGCGCGACCCTCGCGCACCAGTTGGCTGACCTGCTCGGCGAGCACGTCGTGCAGGCTAATATTGATGCGCGGGTAGCGGGCGTGAAAGGTAGCGATGATACCGGGCAGCAGCCCTGCCGCCAGGGTGGGCAGGGCGGCCACGGTGACCTTGCCGCGCTGCTTGGAGAAGCGCTCCTCGAGGTCCTCGAAGGCTTCGGACCAGTCGTTGAGCAGGCGTATCGCCACCGGTAGGAAGACCTTGCCCTCGGGGGTCAGGCTGAGCTGGCGCGCGGTACGCGAGAACAGCGCGCCGCCGACGGCTTCCTCCAGCTTGCGCAGGGCGATGGAGATCGCCGGCTGTGAAAGGTGGATGCGCTCGCTGGCCTCGGCCAGGCTGCTCGACTGGGCGACGGCGACGAAGGCACGAAGCTGCTTGATGTTGGGTTTCATTTAGAAAGTAAAACACAAGTTAAAAACTATTCAATATACAAAATATACGTGTCGCACCATGCTGACCGTGCGGGGCTATTCCCGTGTGAGACACGACAACAACAAGCCCGCAAGCCCGGGCCCAAGGAGCCACTCATGAAGCCAACCACGAAAACCCTGCTGGCCGCCATGGCTAGTACCGCCCTGCTTTCCGCCGCTGCCGTACAAGCCCAGGAGCGCCTGCTGATCGGCTCGACCTCCAGCTCATCGAGCCACTACGGCTACTTCGTCGCCGTCAACCAGATCATCAACAATCAGGTCGATGGCGTCAGCGCCTCGGTGGCGGAAACCGGCGCCACCGTCGATAACCTGCGCCGCCTGAGCCGTAGCCAGATCGACATGGGGCTGGTGACCACCAACACCGGCTACCACGCCTATGCGGGGCAGCACGACTTCGACGGCCGCCCGGTCGACAGCCGCCTGCTGTGGGTCTATACCGTGGCGCCCCAGAACGTGGTGATACGCGAGGATGCCGGCGTTTCCACTCTGGAGGAACTCGACGGCGTGCGCTTCAATCCGGGCATTACCGGCTCGGCTACCGAGAGCACCACCGAAGCGGTGCTCGAGGCACTCGGTATCTCACCCGACTACGTGCGTGGCTCGACTACCGACGTGGTCGATTCGATCAAGGACGGCCGCATCATGGGCTACGTGAAGTCCGGGGTCGGCAACAAGCTCGACGGCTCGACCATGGATATCGCCACCTTCACGCCGGTCAATGTGCTGTCGCTCACGGGCGAGCAGGCCGAGACCCTGCGTGCCGAGATGCCCGACCTGGCCGTGGTCGATATTCCCGAGGGTGCCGGCGAAGGCATCCCGGCCTATACCACCTGGGCCTTCGGCGTCGCCGTGCATGCCCACCCGGACCTCGACGAGGAGACCGCCTACCAGATCGTCAAGGCGGTGATGGAGAACCCCGAGCCCCAGGCCAATGCCTTCTCGGCGGTACGTGACGAGGACCTGGCACAGATGACCCTGGAGGTCGGCACCGTGCCGCTGCATGCCGGCGCGGCGCGTTACTTCGAAGAGCAGGGCCTGGAGATTCCCGACGCCCTGCAGCCCGTCGAGTAACGCCAGGAGGCGATTGTCATGCGCGAGAACCTGACCAAGCTGCTGGCCCTCGCACTGGGCGGGCTGATCCTCTACACCTCGGCGACCGGCCCCTTCGAGAGCCTGATCCAGCGGGCCATCTTTCTCGCGCTGGTGATCCTGCTGGGGTTGACGCTCTATCCGCTGGGCGCGGGCAAGCGCTGGCGGCCGCTGGGGCTTGGCGTCGACCTGGTGCTGGCCGTCGGCACGGTGCTGGCCTGCGGCTACGTGGCGATGAATCATGAGCGGATTCTCGTCGAGCTGCCCTGGGCCACGCCGCAGGACATGCTGTTCACCGGCGTGCTGGTGGTGACGGTGCTGGAACTCTCCCGGCGCGCCATCGGCGCGATCTTCCCGCTGCTGGTGCTGGCGGGGCTGGCCTATGCCTGGCTAGGGGCGGCGATTCCCGGGCCGCTGGGGCATCGCGGCTTCGATCTCTACTTCATCACCGAGACGCTCTACCTGGGTGACCTGGGCGTGTGGGGCATGCTGGTCGGCGTAGCCGCCACTACCATCGCCGCCTTCGTGCTGTTCGGCTGCCTGCTGTTGCATACCGGTGGCGGCCAGACCTTCATGGACCTGGCGCTGCGCATCAGCGGCCGCTCGCCGGGTGGTGCCGCCAAGGTGGCTACCGTGGCCTCGGGGCTGTTCGGCATGGTCAGCGGCAGTGCCGTGGCCAACGTGGCCACTACCGGAAACTTCACCATCCCGATGATGAAGCGGCTCAAGTATCCGGCGCCCTTCGCCTCGGGGGTGGAGGCGGTGGCGTCCACCGGTGGCCAGATCGCGCCGCCGATCCTGGGTGCCGCGGCCTTCATCATGGCCGAGATCCTCGGCGAGAGTTACCTGCGCATCGCGCTCGCTGCGCTGCTGCCGGCGATTCTGTTCTATCTCGGCGTGTTCCTGACCATCCACCTGGTGGCGCGGCGTCGCAATCTGCAGGTGGTGCCCGATGAGGAGCTGCCGAGCTGGCCCGAGGTGCTGCGTCCGGAGCGGATCGTGCCGATCCTGGCGGCGCTGGGCGGGCTCTTCTACGGCGTGCTGTCGGGGCGTTCGATCCAGATGGCGGCCTTCTACGGCATCCTGATGACGGTGCTGACCTTCGTGCCCTTCGCCTTGCTGGCGCGCCGGCCGCTGCGTGAGTTCGCCGGCAAGCTGCTCTCGGGGCTGATCGATGCCGGCAAGGGCATGGTGATCATCGGCGTGCTGCTGGCCGGGGCGCAGATGCTGGTGGCGATGATCGGCATGACCGGCATCGGCGTGACCCTGGCCAGCCTGATCGTCAACGTTGGGGGAGAGTCGCTGTTCCTGGTGGCCTTCATCGTCGGCGGCGTGTGCCTGATCCTGGGCATGGGCATCCCCACCACGGCGGCCTACGTGCTGGTGGCCTCGGTATTGGCGCCGGCACTCACCACCATCGGCGTCGAGCCGCTGATCGCCCACCTGTTCGTGTTCTACTTCGCCACGCTCTCCGTCATTACGCCGCCGGTGTGCGTGGCGGTGTTCGTTGCGGCGGGCATCGCCGGTACCAACTGGCTGCCGGCGGCCGGCGAGGCGGTGCGCCTGGCGGCGGCGATCTACGTGATCCCCTTCCTGCTGCTGATCTACCCGGCCCTGGCGGGCTTCGGCAGTGCCGTCGATATCCTGCTGGCCAGCTCCCAGGGTGTGGTGTTCGTGGTCGCCTTCGCCGCGCTGATGTCGCGGGTGGCAATGACCGGCCACCGGCTGATGGATGTGTCCGGGCTCGTGCTGGTGGTGGGCCTGGCGCTGATTCCCGGTTGGCTGACCACGGCCGGCGCGCTGCTGGTGCTGGTGGCGCTCTTTGCCAGAAGGCGCCAGCGCCTGGCGGCGGACGCCACGCGCGAGAAGACATCGAATAGCCACGGCATGCCGGCCAAGGAGACCCACCCATGACCTTTCTGCTGGGAAGTGGGGCCGGCTTCTCCGGTGATCGTACCGATGCGGCAATTCCGGTGGTAGCCGAACTGATCCGCCGCGGCCAGCCCTCCGCCTTGCTCTTCGAGACCCTGGGCGAGCGCACCCTTGCGGCGGCCCACCGCGCCATGCGTGACGACCCGCAGGCGGGCTTCGAGCCTTTGTTAGAAGAACTGCTCGCGGCAGTGCTCGACGACTGCCTGCGCCACGGCATCGCCATCCTCGGCAACTTCGGTGCGGCCAACCCGGAGGGCGCCTGCCGTGTGGTGGCCGAGCTGGCCGCGCGCACCGAGCGGGGCGGGGCTAGAATCGGCCGGGTGCACGGCGACGACATCCGTGCACGCCTGGGCGAGCTGGAGCTGCAGCGCTGGGAGGCGGAGAACCGCGAGCTACCCGGCGAGGAGGCGCTGATCTCGGCCAACGTCTACCTCGGCGCGGCGCCTCTGGTCGAGGCGCTCGGGCTCGGTGCCGAGGTGGTGGTCAGCGGCCGGGTGGCCGACCCGGCGCTGTTCCTGGCCCCGCTGGTGCACCACTTCGGCTGGGCCTGGGACGACTGGGACCGACTGGCCGCCGGCATGATGGCCGGCCACCTGGGCGAGTGCGGTGCCCAGGTCACGGGAGGCTACTTCGCCGACCCCGGCTGCAAGGAGGTGCCGGGCCTGGCGCGGGTCGGCTACCCGATCATCGAGGTGGAGGAGGACGGCAGCCTGGTGGTGACCAAGCCCGCCGGTACCGGCGGCATGGTCACCGAGCGCACGGTCAAGGAGCAGTTGCTCTACGAAGTGCACGACCCGGCCAACTATCTGACCCCCGACGTGGTGGTGGACCTCTCCTCCGTGCGGGTCGAGGAGATCGGTCCCGACCGGGTGGCGGTAACCGGCATCCGCGGCAAGCCGGCTCCACAGCGGCTCAAGACCACTGTCTGCTACGAGGGTGGCTGGCAGGGCGAGGCGGAGATCTCCTACGCCGGACCCAACGCCCTGGCCCGTGCCCGGCTGGCCGCCGAGGTCCTGCGCGAGCGGCTGACCTTCCGTGCGCCGCCGGAGCTGCGCTCGCGGCTGGACATCGTCGGTCACGCCAGCGTGTTCGACAGCGATGCCGGCGACCTGCAGCGCACGATGCCGGCGAGCGCCAGCGGCGACTACCGCCTGCGCCTGGCCGTCGAGCACGCCGAACGGCGCTGGGTGGAGCGCGCTACCCAGGAACTGCTGGCGCTCTACTGCGCCGGCCCGGCCGGCGGCGGCGGGGTGCGTCGCCAGTTCCAGCGCCGCGTGTGCACCGCCTCCTACCTGGCCAAGCGTAGCGACGTGGAAGCCTTCGCCACCCTGTTCGATGCCACTCTTTTCGAGACGAAGATGGCCAACGAGAGGAGCGCCGCCGATGTCACCCGCTGAAGCGAACCTGGCCGCAAACCTTAACGACGGGCGCGAGATACCGCTGCATCACCTGGCCCACGCCCGTGCCGGCGACAAGGGCGACCGGCTCAACCTGGCGCTGTTCGCCTTCGAGCCGCACCACTACGAGACGTTGGTGGAACAGGTCACCGAGGAACGGGTGCTGGCGCTGTTCGCCCATCGCGGGGCGAGTCGCGTGCGCCGCTACCTGATGCCGGGCCTTGCCGGCATGAACCTGGTGATCGACGACGTGCTGCAGGGCGGGGTCAACGGTGCCCTTAACCTGGATGGCCACGGCAAGACGCTCTCCTTCCTGCTGCTGGGCATGAGCGTCACAGTCGAGAAAGCGTGAGACCCCGCTATAGGGAACGGCGCCTGCCCGGATTCGCATGACATCGTCACGGGAACCTGGGCAGACGCCGTTATCTGGTGGTGATCGTTCAGCCGCCCGGCAGTGACTGCCGGGCGGCTTTCGCTCAGCGCAGCGATAGCGCACCGGCGCCGGTATCATCGCCCACCGCATCGGTATAGGCCTTGGCTTCCTCGGCTTCGACCTCGGGCGAGAAGCGCACGACCAGAGCACACAGCGAGGCGATGATCACGGCGATGCCGAGATAGAACAGCCCCTGCTGATAAGAGATCGTCTCCGAGCGGAACAAGAAACCGGCCGCTACGGCGCCGGCGTTGCCGCCGGCCCCGACGATGCCGGCTACCGCTCCCAGCGCCTTCTTGTTGATGAAGGGCACCACGCCGAAGGTGGCGCCTTCGGCCATCTGCACGAACAGGCTGAACACCAGCATGATGCCGATGGCCAGTGTCAGCACGTGCATCTGCGAGAAGAACATCAGCGCGATACCTTCGCAGAGCATGGCGATGAACAGCCAGCGCACGCGGCCCTTGAGCCCGCCGTTACGTGCGAAGAGGTCGGAAAAAATGCCACCCAGCGTGCGGGCGAAGATGTTCATCAACCCGAACAGGCCGGCAATGATGCCGGCGGTGGCCAGCGTCAGGTCGAAGTTGTCGAAGAAGTAGATGGCGGCAATGTTGTTGATGGTCAGCTCGACGCCGAAGCAGGCGGCATACACCACGAACAGGGCCCACACCCGGATATCCTTGGCTGCGGTCTTGAAGCTGGCACCCATGCCATGCTCGCCATTGGCTTCGGGGAGTTCGCCGCGGGCGCGCAGCTCACTGAAGTTGCCGTCGGGGGCATCCTGGGTGAAGCGGTAGTAGGCGATACCGGCGAAGAACAGCACCACGCCTGGGACCAGCATCGCCAGGCGCCAGCCGAGCGCCTCGTTGACGCCGAGCATCAGGATGCCGGAGAAGATCAGCGGCATCAGGATCTGTGTGGTGCCGCCACCCAGGTTGCCCCAGCCGGCCGAGGTGGCGTTGGCGGTGCCGACCACGTTGGGCGCGAACATCACCGAGGTGTGGTACTGGGTGATGACGAAGGAGGCACCGATGGCGCCGATGGCCAGGCGCGCCAGGAAGAAGGTTTCGAAGCTCGAGGCCAGGCCGATGCCCATGACCGGCAGCGAACCCAGGCACAGCAGCCAGGTGTAGGCCTTGCGCGGCCCGATGCGGTCGCAGAGCACGCCCATCACCAGACGTACCACAATGGTGATGGCCACTGAGGCGATGATGGTATTGCCGATCTGGGTCTTGGTCAGCCCCAGGTCGTCGCGCACGACGGCCATCAGCGGGGCGATGCCGAACCAGCCGAAGAAGCAGAGGTGGAAGGCGAACCAGGAGAAGTGGAAGGCGCGCATCTGGGGCGTGCGCAGGTTCAGGAGGCGAATGCGGTTCGCCTTGTTGCGAATTTCCATGGGCTATGACCTCGTACGGATTGCCGATACGTGAGTTCGCCCTTCTCCGTTGAAGGTCAGGTCTGACGCACTCGTGCTTCCGTCGAGAAGCCTGGTCCACGCCTACCCAGCATTTGATTTATATCAAGCAACCTATTTGCCAAATCGTTGGCTTGTTCTTTTAAAACATTCAGTTGTGGTGCGCTGGAGCCTGACGGGAGGTATCGGGGAGGAGTGCCGATGTGGTAGGAATGGTGCAGCGCCGCAGAAGAATGCCCCCTGCTGGTGCCGCAGGGGAGTTTGAAGAGTAAGGCTTGAAAGAGAAAAACCGGGGGGAAAGGGTGGGGCGAAAGGCTCAGTGCATGGCCAATTGCGTGGGAGCCTGGTCGCACCTGAGGAAGGCGGAGTTCTCCAGCCACTCGGGGTCGGGATAGTAGGCGAACAGATAGTGGTCCTCCTTGATACTATCGATCAGCGGGTAGGTCACTTCCTGGCGTACCGCCGGACAGCCGTGGCTACGGCCCAGGCGGCCGGTTTTCTGGATGAAGGACTCGCTGACGTAGTCGGCGCCGTGGATCACGATGGCGCGCTGGTAGGCCAGGTCGTTGACGCCGTTTTCCAGCCCTTCCAGTCGCAGCGAGTAGCCGTTGCTGCCGTAGTAGCTGTTCATGGTGCGGAACAAGCCCAGGCTCGACTGGTAGCTTTCGGGGGTGTTGGAGAACAGCGTGGCCTCGGCATCGCCCGAGCCGCGGCCGTGGGAGACCAGCTCTTCGAACATCAGCCGCTCCTCCGACAGGTCGAAGACCCACAGGCGTGGCTCGGTGGAAGGGCGCGAGAAGTCGATTACCGCCAAGCGCTCGGCATCGGGCTCGGCGCAGGCCAGGGCGTTGGCGGCCAGTTGCAGCACCTGCGGGTCGGCGGCCGGCGCGAGGCGAGTCAGGGTCTGGGCCAACGGCGCGGAGGCCGGGTAAGAGAGGCCTGCCTGGGCCAGGAAATCACCGGCGTGGACGGTGGAAAGGGCGCTGGAGAGAGTGACCATCAGGGAGGTGGCCAGGGTCGATAGCGGAAGTCGCAAGGTCGGTAGAAAGCGCATCGAACATGCCTGTACGTTGGCACCGCGAGCGGCAGATACCTCTCGCAGAAATATAAAAAGGTAAAATCAGGTAAACGGACCCGGCTGACTGGCAGCCATGTACCAGACCTTATTATGAAGGGAGCGGCCAGGAAGACCAGACCAGCCATCAACGGAGCAGGAGCAACAGATGCGGGTTATTACATGGATGGGAATGTTGATGCTGCTGCTTGGCCTCGTGCCTCAGGCCTGGGCGGAGCAGGGGGAGGCCGCAAGAGCCTGGGAAGACGAGCCGGGCGTAGTGGGCGAACTGGCCCGTCAGGCGGCTTCGGAAGGGGCGCGAATGCAGGCCTTCTATGCCCTGCGTGACTATCGCCCGGCATGGCAGGACGCCGACACCGTGGCGGCGTTCACCTCGGCGTTGCACACCCTCGAAAGCGATGGGCTCCACCCCCGCGATTATCGCCCGGACGAGTTGAGGAATCGGCATCGAGCGGTCTATGAGGATGGCGCCGATATCGAGGCGCAGGCGCAATACGATCTGTTTGCCACGCGGCAGCTACTACTGTCACTCGATCATCTGCAGCGCGGCAAGGTCGATCCCGAATCGCTCGATACCGGTTGGGAGGTGCCGGTGGCGCCCCCCGATTACTCCCTCGAGGCGGTGTCCAGTGCCGTGGATCAGCAGAGATTCGAGGCACTCATCGGTGAAGTGCGGCCGGATTTCATCCCCTACCAGCGGCTGCGCTCGGGACTGGCGCGCTATCGCAACATCGAGAAACTGGGCGGCTGGCCACGCCTGCCGGAGCGGGAGCGTGCGCTGCGCCCGGGGGACGTCGACGAAGATGTCCCGCTGTTACGCGAGCGTCTAGCGGTCGTCGGTGAACTCGAGATATTGATCGCCGATAACGACATCTTTCCCGGAGGGGAGTTCGAGGCGCCTGATCCGCGTCTCTACGATGCCAGCCTCGAGGCCGCGGTAAAGCGCTTCCAGCGTCGGCACCTGCTGGAAGCGGATGGGGTCATCGGGCGTCAGACTCTGGCGGCACTCAACGTGCCGGTAGAGCGTCGTATCGACCAGATTCGCCTCAACATGGAGCGTGCCCGCTGGCTGCTGCACGGGTTGCCGGAGTCTTTCGTGCTGGTCGACATCGCCGGCTACCGGCTCAGTTACTATCGCCCTGACGGCCAGATCTGGCGTTCGCGTATCGTGGTGGGTCAGCCCTATCGGCGCACGCCCTCGCTACGTTCGGAAATCACCCACATGACGGTGAACCCCACCTGGACGATACCGCCCACGATCAAGCGCGAGGATGTATTGCCCCGGGTGCGGCAGGATCTCGGCTATCTGTGGCGCGAGAGGATCCAGGTGCTGAGCCCGTCGGGCGCGCCCCTCGACCCCTGGGAAATCGACTGGAACAACCCTGGCAACATCGTCTTGCGCCAGGCTCCGGGGCCGCAGAATGCCTTGGGTCAACTCGTCATCCGCTTTCCCAACGATCACATGGTCTATCTCCACGACACGCCGTCCCAGAGTCTCTTCTCTCGCGAGCAGCGCGCCTTCAGTTCCGGCTGCATCCGCGTGGAGAACATTCGCGAGCTGGGCCAGCTGTTGTTCGACGATACTCGCAGCGGTCACGACGTGGAGCAGCGAATAGAAAGCGAGGAGACACAAAACGTGCGCCTGACCCATCGCATGCCCATCATCATCCACTACTGGACGGTGAATCCCGGCGATGACGGCGAACTCTCGTTCCGTCCCGACATCTACGAGCGCGACGATGCCCTGCTGCGTGCGTTGGATCGCCCGCTGTCTCGGTGAGCCAGCGGGCGGGGGGAAGGCCCCGGTCACGTCCTGTGACCGGGGCCATGGCTAAGCCAGGCGCGCTCCGCAGCGGGGACAGACATCGCGCACGCTTTCGGTTGCGCTGGGCTTGCTGTCGGCACTGGCGCTTGCGTGTGCCTTGCCGGAAGCGAGACGCTCCGGGTGGATCGCCACCAGCTTGCCGCGTTCCCAGCGCAGGCCGATGTCCTTGAGCATGCGTGGGTCGCAGTCGCGCAGCGAGGCGTCACGACGGCGATTGGCGTAGTGGGTGCGCACGGCATCCAGCAGGCGACGGGTAGCGTTGAGTACTGCCATGGTCTCGGTCTCCTTGAGTGGAGGCCGGGAACTTGTGCGCGGTAGGCGGGAAATGAATCATGCTTGGCCGCGACAAGTGCCGCGGCCAGCGTCCTTCAGGTGTCGTCGTTTCGACGGCTGGCACACGGCAGCAGCAAACAGGTACGCATCGCGTTAATGAATACGCGATGTTGCCAATTCGCCTTGTAGCCTGTGGATAGCCAGCGCATGAGGAACGCTTCTCTTGATGGTGATAGGGGATGGTATGTGCCGCATCGGCGATGCGACTCTTCCGTTATAGCCAAACGCTGAACAAGCGTCAACGAATGGATGGGGTTTTGTCGGGGGCCTATCGATAACCCTCGGCCTGCAGCCGGAACAGCCTGGCATAGCGGCCGTTCTGCGCCATCAGGCCCTCGTGGTCACCGCGTTCGATGACTTCGCCGCCGTCGATCACGAGGATCTGGTCGGCGGCGCGCACCGTGGAGAAGCGGTGTGAGATGAGGATGGTCATCTTGTCGCGGCGATGCTCGCGGAAGTCGGCATAGACCGCCGCTTCGGCGGCGGCATCCATCGCTGCGGTGGGCTCGTCTAGCACCACGATATCGGCGCTCTCGCGCATGTAGGCCCGTGCCAGGGCGATCTTCTGCCACTGGCCGCCGGAGAGTTCCTGGCCGCCCTTGAACCAGCGCCCCAGTTGGGTGTGGTAGCCGCCGGGCATGTCGCGAATGAACTCGTCGGCCAGCCCGCGCTCGGCGGCCTCCTGCCAGCGGGCTTCGTCGGCGAAGGCCTCGACGTCGCCGGCGCCGAGGTTCTCGCCCACCTTGAGCTGGTAGCGCACGAAGTCCTGGAAGATCACCCCGATGCGCCGCCGCAGGGTGGCCACGTCCCACTCGCGCAGGTCGCTGCCGTCGAGCAGGATACGGCCGCTGCTGGGTTCGTAGAGGCGGGTGAGCAGCTTGATCAGCGTGGTCTTGCCGGAGCCGTTGGCGCCCACCAGGGCCAGGCTCTGCCCCGGGGCCACATGCAGGGAAATGTCGCGCAGGGCAGGCCGCTCGGCGCCGGGGTAGGTGAAGCCGACGTGCTCGAAGCGAATGCCGTCGCCGGGCCGTATGCCCTGGGTGAGGGTGCCGCCTTCGGCGGCCACCGGTTGCTCCAGGTACTCGTAGAGGTTCGACAGGTAGAGGTTGTCCTCGTACATGCCGCTGATCGAGGTGAGGCTGGCCGACAGCGCCGCCTGGCCCTGCTTGAACACCATCAGGTACATGGTCATCTCGCCCAGTGTCAGCGTGCCCGTGATCGTCTCTACCACCACCCAGGCATAGGCGCCGTAGAAGGCCAGTGTGCCGAGCAGACCGAGCAGGAAACCCCAGGTCTCGCGGCGAATGGTCAGCCGCCTGTCCTCGCCGTAGAGGGCGTCGAAGATCTTGCGGTAGCGCTCGAGCAGCAGCGGTTCCAGCCCGAACAGCTTGACCTCCTTGATGCTGTCCTCACGTGCCAGCACGGTTTCCAGGTAGATCTGCATGCGGGTCTGGGGCGAACGCCAGCGGAACAGGCGGAAGGCATCGCCGGAAAACTTGGCCTCGGAGACGAATACCGGCAGGGCCCCAATCACCAGGATCAGGATCGCCCAGGGTGAGAACTGCACCAGCAGCACGCCGAAGCTGGCCAGTGAAATTGCATTCTGCAGCAGCGAGAAGGTCTTGTTGACCAGCCCCAGCGGGCGGGTCGAGGCTTCACGCCTGGCCCGGGTGAGCTTGTCATAGAATTCGGAATCCTCGAACTGGGTAAGCGACAGCGTGCCCGCCTTCTCCAGGATCATGACATTGACCTTCTGCCCCAGCAGCGCCCTCAGCAACGACTGCTGTGCCGATAGCCCGCGCTGGGCCAGCGCGATGGCGGCGATCACGCCGGCCTCCGCCAGCACGTAGCGCATCACCGGCCAGGCGTTCTCGAAGGTCAGGGCGGCGCCGGTCTCGCGGTGATGGGCCATGGCCGCGACCACGGCGTCGACGATCAGTTGTCCGATCCAGGCGGCCACCGCCGGCAGTACGCCGGCGATCAGGGTACAGATCGCGAGCCCCAGGGTGAGCGCACGGGAGGTCTGCCATACCAGTGTCAGCGCGCGGCGGCTGTAGCGGAATACGCCGAAGAAGGCCGCCAGGCGGTTGCCGTTGGATGGCGGTGGGGCGGGAGCGGTGCGGCGCATGGGCTGAGTGGACAAGGGCTCCGTTCAAGAGACGACGCCCTGCTGAGAAGCAGGGCGTCGTGTGGCGTACCGTGATGCGTTCCGCGTCGGCTCAGTCGTCGTCGCTTTCGTCGTCGGCCGAGGCTTGGGCCACCACCGGACCGGTCTGGCCGGAACGCAGTGCGGCGAGCAGCGGCTCGGCTTCGCGCTGGAAGGCCATCAGGCTTTCGCCTTCGAGACTCTGGCTCTCCGGCAGCTCGACCTGCATGGCATCGACCGCGTTGTTGTTGACGATGACTTCATAATGCAGGTGAGGACCGGTGCTGCGGCCGGTATTGCCCGACAGTGCGATGCGTTCGCCCATCGAGACACGGTCGCCGCGATTCACCATGGCGCGCGAGAGGTGCAGGTAGCGCGTGCGGTAACCGTTGTCATGGCGGACCACGATGTAGCGACCCGCCATGGGATGGTTGCCGACCTTCTCGACGCGACCGTCGGCCGGCGCAGTAACGGGCGTACCGATGGGCATCGCCCAGTCGGTACCGCGGTGCGGGCTGACGCGCCCGGTCACCGGATGCAGGCGGCGCGGATTGAAGCTGGAGCTCATGCGGTAGCTACCCTCGAACGGGTAGCGACTGAAGGCGGGGTCGAGGCTCTGGCCGTCCGGGGTGTAGAAGTTATTGTCGTCGCGGTTGCGCACCAGCGTCAGGTCCATACGGGCGCCCTGATACTGGATGGCCAGCACGCGCGAGTCGAAGCTGGCCCCATCGATGATGTCGGACTCGATCAGCACCTGGAATTCGTCGCCGCGGCGGGTGTCGCGGCGGAAATCGAGTTTCTTCTCCAGCAGGCGCGATACCTGTGCCACCTCGGTGCTGGAAAGGCCGGTGGCCTGGGCGGAGCGGGCAAAGCTGCCGCTGACGCTGCCGGCGAACAAGCGCTGCGTGGCTTCGCCGGCGCGCTCGATGGTGGCGACATCGAAACCGTCTTCGTCGCGCTCGAGCATGAAGCCTTCGCGGGCGTTCTTCATGATACGCATGGCCAGCAGGCGTTCCTGCTCGTCGAGCTGATACTCGAACGTATTGCCGACCCGCCAGTGGGTCAGCAGACGCTTGTCGGGCATGCTGTCGAGAAGATGCATCGCCTCGCTGTAGCCGAGGCCGAGTTCGTTCTGGGCCAGCACGGCGAAGGTGTCGCCCTGCTGCACGGTGTAGGTGCGCCACTCCGGCACGAAGGGTTCGGCGGCGGCAACCTCGTGGTCGAAGTTGATCGGGCCATCCTCGAACAGCGCCAGCTCTTCGTCCGGATAGTCCTCGTAGGAGGTCGCGTCGGTAGCCAGCGCCTCGTCGTCGGTATAGGTATCGTCGAGCATGCCACTGGCCAGGGTGCCGATCACCATGGCCATGTGCAGGGCGCCGGGGTCCAGCTCCGTTACCAGTTCGATGCCGCTGTCGCCGGTCATGACGGGGCGAGCAGCAGTAGCGGCATCGAACTCGGCAGCGGCTGGAGTCGAGGAAGCCGCTTGGCCTGCCTGGGCCACGGTGACCCCGGAAAGATCGACGACTTCACTGGGCTTCAACTGGGAGAGAGGTATGTAGTCACGGGTGGCGTCGATGGCCTGGGTAGCGATTTCAATGGCATCGGCGACGGAGTAGCGCTCGCTGTTGAGGGCGGGGAGGCCTGGGTGGGCCTCTGGCGACAGGGGGAAGAGAACGGTTTCGGGCACTTGGCCCTGTCGCTGGGTATTCTCGACGACGGTAACGATTTTTTGCGCACCTAGCACGGTCACCATGGTGGCGACGGGTAACAGCAACAACTTATGCGTGCGAGGCAGCGAATGAAGGATTCGCAACATGTGTTTCGGCCATAAAAAAAGATGACAAGAATATAAAAAGGCACGGGAACCTTAACCCATGATATATGGCCTGCCTAGACTGTACATTCATACAGCAAGACGTGCCCGGAGTCCCTCGCATGAGGCTCCAGGCCGTCTGAATATTGTCGAACAGTGTTCAACAAAGTCATTGAACGTGAATAAAAGGGAGGAAACAACCCCTATTCGGTAAATGAGTCGAATGCATCAATCGGTGAAGCTGCCATGGCGATAGTCGTGCAGCGCCTGGTCGATCTCGTGCATGTGGTTCATCACGAAGGGGCCGTAGTGGGCAATCGGTTCACCATGCGGCGTGCCGGCAAGCACCAGGCACTGGGCGCCCTCGCGGCTGCCGAGAGACAGCATCTCTCCCGCACCCAGCCGGGCCAGTTGGCCGGCGGAGACATTCTCGCCGCCGATCTCCAGTGCGCCGTCGAAAACGTAGACGGCCAGCGTCTCGCTGTTTGCCACGAGCGTCATTTCGCCGCCGGCCTCGAGCCGCGCATGGGCCACGGCACCATCGCCCGCCAGGGAGTCCAGCGGGCCCGCGACGCTCTCTCCGGCCTGTGTCATCCAGTTGCCGCCCAGTACGATCAGTTCCCCCTTGTCTGCTTTCAGGCGCGGCATTTCGCCGCCGCGCACGTCGCGGTAGCGAGCTTCGCTCAGCTTCTCCTTTGCCGGCAGGTTCAGCCACAGCTGGAAACCATGCAATCCCTGGCTGTCGGTCAGCGGCATTTCGGAGTGGACGATGCCGCGGCCGGTGTGCATCCACTGGGCGTCGCCGGCCTGGATGGTGCTGCTGTGCCCCAGGTGATCCTCATGGGTAATGCCGCCATGGATGATGTAGGTCAGCGTCTGGATGCCACGGTGCGGGTGCGGCGGGAAACCGCCGATATAGTCGTCGGGCCGGTCGGAGCCGAGCTCATCCAGCATCAGGAAGGGGTCGAGTTCACCGTCGAAGCGGTGGATTCGCTGGATGTGGACGCCGTCGCCATCCTGGCTCGGGTGGCTCTGGATCAGGCTCTCTATGCGGCGAGTGTTGGTGCTGGCGACCATGATGCGGTCTCCCATAGTTGGTTCTGAAATGCTGGATAACTGGCATTCTAGTCCGTATTTTTCGAAGATTAAGCGCAACCTTTCGCAGCTTTCATTCGAGGAAGTCGAATATGTCTCGTGTCACCCTGGCCCAGTGGCAGATGCTTGCGGCGGTCGTCGACCACGGCGGCTTCGCGCGGGCCGCCGAGGCGGTCCACAAGAGCCCCTCGACCCTCAACCACGCCGTGCACAAGCTCGAAGAGCAGCTCGGCGTCAGAGTGCTGGAGCCGGTGGGGCGCCAGGTGCGCCTGACCGAGGCCGGCGAGATGCTCTTGCGCCGGGCGCGCCAGTTGATCGAGAGCGCCGAGGCGCTGGAGGACGTGGCAGGTCGTCTCGCCGAGGGCCTAGAGGCCGAAGTGGTGCTGTCGGTTGACCAGATCTTTCCCACCGGTGCCTTGGCGGCAGCGTTGAGCCGTTTCTCTGCCGACTATCCCTACGTTCGCGTACAGCTCCACGAGACGGTGCTCAATGGCGGTATCGAGATGCTCTACGACGGACGCGCCGACCTGGCCATTTCCGGCCTGGCGGCACAGGGCTTTCTCGGCGAACCGCTGGTCTCGATCCGTTTCATCGCCGTGGCCCATCGCGATCACGAACTGCACGCGCTCGATCGCGAACTCGACCTGCGCGACCTGCAGCGGCATCGCCAACTGGTGGTGCGCGACTCGGCGCTGCGCCAGTCGATGGATGCCGGCTGGCTCAAGGCGGAGCAGCGCTGGACGGTGAGCCATCTGGAAACCTCCATCGACATGGTCCGGCGCGGCCTGGGGTTCGCCTGGCTGCCCGAGACGCGCATTCATGGCGATCTGGAACATGGCGTGCTGCGCCCGCTGCCGCTTTCGGCCGGCGGCAACCGCGAGGTGCCCATGCAGATGATCTTTCGTGACCGCGACCGGGCGGGCCCCGCGACCCATGCCGTGGCCCGCGCGCTGCATGAAGCGGTAGCGAGTACCTGTCGGGGGAGGTAGCGATCGTTCGCTTTTTTCGATGGCAGAAACGGAAAAACTGCGCTTGAGCGATAAGCAGGGGGCGTTACTCTCACTAGCCAAATGGCAGAATATGGAGAACGCAATGGGCCTGTTGATCGACGGCAAGTGGCACGACCAGTGGTACGACACCAAGAAGCATGGCGGCGAGTTCGTGCGCGAATCGGCCAAGCTGCACGACTGGGTCAGCCGTGACGGCCGCCCGGGCCCCGACGGGCAGCGCGCCGTGCCGGCGGAAGCGGGGCGCTTCCATCTCTATGTCTCGCTGGCCTGCCCTTGGGCTCACCGCACCCTGATCATGCGCAAACTCAAGGGGCTCGAGGATATCCTCGGCGTGTCCCACGTCAGCCCGCTGATGCTCGATCAGGGTTGGACCTACCACGAGGATGAAGGCTCGAGCGGCGATCCGCTCAACGGCGTCGAGTACCACCGCGAGCTCTACACCCTGACCGACCCACACTACACCGGCCGGGTCACGGTGCCGGTTTTGTGGGACAAGAAGGAGGGGCGGATCGTCAACAACGAGTCCGCCGAGCTGGTACGCATCCTCAACGACGCCTTCGACGAACTCGCCGACAACCGGCTCGACTTCTACCCCGCGGACCTGCGCGAGACCATCGACGCGGTCAACGAGGATGTCTACGAGCACATCAACAACGGCGTCTACAAGTCGGGCTTCGCCACCGAGCAGGCGGTCTACGACAAGCACGTCACGGCGCTGTTCGAGGCGCTCGACCGCGTCGAGGCGCGCCTGGCCGAAAACCGCTACCTGGCCGGCGAATGGCTGACCGAAGCCGACGTGCGCCTGTTCACCACCCTGGTGCGCTTCGATGCCGTCTACTACGGTCACTTCAAGTGCAACTTCAGGCGCATCGAGGACTATCCCAACCTCTCGAACTATCTGCGCGAGCTGTACCAATGGCCGGGCGTGGCCGAGACGGTGGACCTCGAGCACATCAAGCGTCACTACTACTACAGCCACGACACCATCAACCCGACGCGCATCGTGCCGAAGGGGCCGCTGCTCGCCTTCGAGCGCCCCCACGACCGCGAACGGCTGCCGGGGCAGGGGATCCGCAAGAAAGGCTGATGGGGCCCGCCGCTCCCAGAGTGGAGCGGCGGCGATGCCGCTTTCTCAGTAGGCGGCATCCGGCTGGTAGAACTCCTCGACGTTGTCCGCGGTGATCAGGTCGGCGGCCAGGATGACCCGCGACGGCACGCCGTGGTACATGTTGCCCAGACGCTCCCCCTTCACGCCGTGCACGGCCAGGGCGATGGCGGAGGCGATCATGTTGGGGGGATAGGTCACCGTGCCGCGAACCACCGGATGGTCGTCGCGAATCATCTCGATGACCCGCTGCGAGCCACCGCCGCCGACGATCAACTGCACGTCATCGCGCTCGTTTTCCTCCACCGCGCGCAGGGCGGCGAGCAGCACGTCGTCGTCGCCGGCCCAGATGGCATCGACATGCGGGTTGCTGCCGAGCAGGTCCTCGGTCACGCTCAGGGCCTTCTGCGGATTCCAGTCGGTGGCCTGGGAATCGAGGATGGTGATGCCGGGATAGTCGGCCATCACCGCATTGAAGGCCTCGACGCGCTGGGAGTTGATCGGGATCGAGGGGCCTTCGAGCACCAGGATCTCGCCCTCGCCGTCGAGTGCCTCGGCCATGTAGCGGGCTGCCTCTTCGCCGAGCCCCGGGTTGTCGCCGGCGAGGAAGACGTTCTGGGTCGGCTCTTCCAGCTCGCGGTCGACAACCACCGTGTAGATGCCCGATTCGTAGGCCTCGCCGATCACCTGCTGCAGCGTGGCGGGGTTGTGGGGCAGGATCACCAGCGCATCGATGTCGCGGATCATCAGGTCTTCGACATTGGAGACCTGGGCGGTGCCCGAACTGGCCGACAGCACCGTGAAGCTGACGTCGTCGTACTGCTCGGCCAGCTCTTCGGTGGCGCGTTGTGCCCACCACAGCAGGCCGGCGGTCCAGCCATGGTCGGCGGAGGGTACGGTCACGCCGATATGGTAGTCATCGGCGCTGGCGATGATCGAAGTGGCCGCCAGCGTGCCCGCCAGGACGGTTTGCTTGAGAACGCGTGTTATCGTCATTGTTGTCACTCCCGTTGCAGCGTGGTTGAACGAATGGGCTGGCTTACCCAGCGATGACGGCACGGCGATCATGTCCGCCGGCCATCGATTCCAGTCAGCCGGTGCGTCGGTACTGCAGCAGCACCGCCAGCAGGATCACGGCTCCCTTGACCAGGCCCTGCAGGTAGGGCGAGACACCGGTCAGGTTGAGCATGTTGTTGATGATGCCGAGGATCAGCGCGCCGATGACCGTGCCCCACACCGAGCCGCGCCCGCCGGACAGCGCCGTGCCGCCGATCACCACCGCGGCGATGGCGTCGAGCTCGTAGAAGTAGCCGGCGTCGCTGGGGCTGACCGAGTTGAGCCGCGAGCTCAGCATGATGGCGGAGATTCCCACGCAGACCCCGGCGATCACGAAGGTGCTGAGCACTACCCGCTCGACGCGAATGCCGGAGTAGCGGGCCACCTGCGGGTTGGCACCCACGGCGCAGACATGCCGCCCGAAGGGCGTATGGAAGAGCAGGACGTGTGCGGCCAGGGCGAGCCCGAAGAAGGTCCACACCGGAATCGGCAGGCCGAGGAGGAAACCGCCGCCAATGTCGGAAAAAAGCGGGTTGCGGGTCGTCACTTCACCGGCATCGGTGAAGTAGAGCGCCAGCGAGCGGAAGATCGACATGGTGGCCAGCGTGACCACGAAGGCGGCCATTCGCCCTCGAGTGACCAGCAGCCCGTTGAACAACCCGAACAGCGAACCCACGACCACGGCGGCCAGCATACCGAGGAGTACGCCCTGGATGGGGTCGGCGACGGCGTTGACCACGTAGAGCAGCAGTACGCCCACCAGGGCCACCATCGAGCCCACCGACAAGTCGATACCGCCGGCAATGATCACGAAGGTCATGCCGATGGCGATGATGCCGGTGTAGGAGACCTGGCGCAGCACGTTGGAAATATTGCGCGAGTTGAGGAAATACTCGCTGGCGAGCGACGAGAGCACGAAAAGAATGAGCAGCGCCAGCAGCGGCGCCAGGATGGTGGCGTTGACCGGCAGCCGGCGCAGGCGCCGCAGGCCCAGTTGCCCCATCGGTTTGGAGTTGGAAGCGTCGTTCATCTCAATGTACCTCGGCCCCTGCCTGGCCGCGCTGACGTGCGCCGGCGGCGTAGAGCATGATGTCCTGTTCGTTGATCTGGTCGTCGTCGAGCTCGGCGGCGATGCGTCCCTCGCGTATCACCAGCACCCGGTCGCATAGGCCGATGATCTCCTCCAGCTCCGAGGAGATGACCAATACCGCCTTGCCCTGGTCGGTCAGCGAGCGAATCAGCCGATAGATCTGCTGCTTGGTGGCGATGTCGATGCCGCGGGTGGGCTCGTCGAGGATCAGCACCTCGGGGTCGATGTCGAGCAGCTTGGCCAGATACACCTTCTGCTGGTTGCCGCCGCTGAGCAGCTGTACCGGGTCGCTGAGCCGCGCCGCCTTGATCGCCAGGCGCTGCTGGTACTCCTCGGCGCGCCGACGCTCGGCGCGGTGGCGTATCAGCCCGCGCACGTAGCGTGGCAGGCTCAACGCGGTGATGTTCTCCATCACATTGAACGACAGCACCAGGCCCTTGCCCTGGCGATCTTCCGAGAGATAGGCCAGGCCGTTGGCATGGGCTGCGCGCGGCGAGTCGATGGCCAGCGGCTTGCCGTCCAGCTCGATCTCGCCGCTGCTCTTGCGCCGCAGGCCCATGATCGCCTCGGCGATTTCGGTACGCCCCGAGCCGACCAGGCCGGCGAGGCCCAATACCTCGCCGCGGTGTAGCGTGAAGCCGATGTCATGCAGCAGGCCGGGCACGCTCAGGCCACTCACCCGCAAGGCAGCGGTTCCCGGCGTGGTGCGCTTGTCGGGGAAGAGCTGCGACAGCTCGCGACCCACCATCTTGCAGGCCATCTCCTCCTCGCTGAGCTCGGCGGCCTGGCACAGGTCGATCTGCTGACCATCGCGCAGAATCAGCAGTCGGTCGCACAGCTGCTTGACCTCCTTGAGCTTGTGCGAGATGAACATGACCGCCACGCCCTTGGCGACCAGCGCGCGCACCACCTTGAACAGCACCGCGACCTCGCGGTCGGTCAGCACCGTGGTGGGCTCGTCGAGGATCACGATGCGCGCATCGTGAACCAGAACACGGGCCACCTCGACCATCTGACGCTCGGCCACGCTGAGCCGCTCGATGGGCAACTCCGGGTCGAGTTTCACTTCCAGCGAGTGCAGCACTTCGCGGGTGCGCTGGCGCATCCGGGCGCGGTCGAGCAGGCCGCCACGGCGGAGTTCTTGGCCCAGGAAGACGTTCTCGTAGACCCGCAGGGTCGAGACCAGGTTGAATTCCTGGGGGATCATCGCCACGCCGTGGCGGCGGGCCGTGATCGGGTCGAGTGCGCTGAAGGTCTGTCCGTCGAGGGTCACGCGGCCGGCGCTGGGCGTATAGACGCCGCTGACGATCTTGAGCAGGGTCGACTTGCCGGCGCCATTCTCGCCGAGAATGCCCAATACCTCGCCAGGGGCGAGATCGAAGGCGATGTCCTCGAGCACCGTGACCGGGCCGAAGGCCTTGCCGATCCCTTCCAGGCGCAGGACCGGATGGCTCATGGCACGTCTCCCACGTCCTGCAGCGAGGTCCAGGCGCCCGCCGCGCGGCTGGAGGCGAGCGTGGCGGCGATGAAGCGCATGCCGTCGATGCCATCCTCCACGCCCGGCAGCCAGGGCGTTTCGAGGCCTTCGTCGAGGCCGTCGCTGAGCGCCTGGTAGAGGTTGGCAAAGGCTTCCAGGTAGCCCTCCGGGTGACCGCCGGGAATCCGAATGCCACGGGCGATGTCGGCGCCGAGGCGGTCGTCGCGGCGCGTCAGGCGCTGGGCCGGACCGTCGAGCGGGGCGAAGTGGAGCTCATTGGGCGACTCTTGCGCCCAGCGCAGGCTGGCCTTCTCGCCCACTACGCGGATGCTGAGCCCGTTCTCGAAGCCGGGGGCGGTCTGGCTGGCCCACAGCATGCCGCGGGCGCCGTCGGCGAAGCGCAGCAGCGCGTGGACGTTGTCGTCGAGTTCGCGTCCCGGCACGGCGTTGAATAGCTCTGCGCTGACCTCGCTCACCCGCTGGCCGCTGATGAACTGGGCCAGGTGGAAGGCGTGCACGCCGATATCGCCCAGGCAACCCGCCGCCCCGGCCCTGGCCGGGTCCAGGCGCCAGGCGGCCTGGCGGTTGTCGAGCCCCGGCTCCTCGCTGAGCCACTCCTGGACATACTCCACCTGCACGCTGCGAATGCGCCCCAGCTCGCCGCGTGCCACCAGCTCGCGGGCATGCTGGACCAGGGGGTAGCCGACGTAGTTGTGCGCCAGCACGAAGCGCTTGCCGCTGGCGTCGACGGCGGCTGCCAGTTGCTGCGCCTCGTCGACGCCCAGCGTCATCGGCTTCTCGCAGATCACGTGCTTGCCCGCCTTCAGGCAGGCCAGCGCCGCCGGGAAGTGCAGGTGGTTGGGCGTGACGATGGCGACGACTTCGGCGCCGTCATCGCGCGCGCACTCGCCGGCTAGCAGGGCCTGGTAGTCGGCATAGCAGCGCGCCTCGGCCACGCCCAGCTCTCGGGCCGTGGCCCGGTTGCGCTCGGGCTGCGACGAGAAGTTGCCGGCCACCAGCTCGAAGCGATCGTCCATGCGCGCGGCGATGCGATGCACGCCGCCAATCAGCGCGCCCTGGCCGCCGCCGACCATGGCCAGCCGCAGTCGTCGCGTCGTCTCGTTGCGTGATGTTGCGTTCATGTGCGGTCTCCTCGGGTCAGTCGAGTCCCAGCAGGGCGCGATTGGCTTGGCGGTCGGTGCCGGCGTCGGCAAAGTCGTCGAAGGCGCGGTCGGTCACCTGGATGATGTGCTCGGCAACGAAGCGGGCTCCCTCGGCGGCCCCCTGCTCGGGATGCTTGAGAGCGCATTCCCACTCGATCACTGCCCAGCCTTCGAAGTCGTACTGCGCCAGGCGCGAGAAGATGCCCTTGAAGTCCACCTGGCCGTCGCCCAGCGAGCGGAAGCGCCCGGCACGCTCCACCCAGGAGCTGTAGCCGCCGTAGACGCCTTGCTGGGCGGAGGGATGGAACTCGGCATCCTTGACGTGGAACATGCGGATGCGCGAGTGGTAGCGGTCGAGGAAGGCCAGATGGTCGAGCTGCTGCAGCACCATGTGCGACGGGTCGTAGAGAATGCAGCAGCGCGGGTGCTCGTCGACCTCGGCGAGGAAGCGCTCGAAGGTGGCGCCGTCATGCAGATCCTCGCCGGGGTGGATCTCGAAGCAGAGGTCGACCCCTTCGCCGTCGCAGACGTCGAGAATCGGCCGCCAGCGCTTGGCCAGCTCGGCGAAACCCTCCTCGACCAGGCCGGCAGGGCGCTGCGGAAATGGATAGAAGTAGGGCCACAGCAGCGAGCCGGAGAAGGTAGCCAGCGCATTCAGCCCCAGGTTGGCGCTGGCGCGGGCGGCGAGTTCGAGCTGCTCGACTGCCCATGCCTGGCGCGCCTCGGGGTTGCCGTGCAGCTCGGCTGGGGCGAAGCCGTCGAACAGGCTGTCGTAGGCCGGATGCACCGCCACCAGTTGCCCTTGCAGGTGGGCCGAGAGTTCGGTGACGACCAGGCCATGCCGGGCAAGAACGGCCTGGATCTCCTGGCAGTAGGCCAGGCTCTCGGCGGCTCGCTCCAGATCGAACAGGCGCTTGTCCCAGGTGGGGATCTGGACGCCTTCGAAGCCCAGCCCGGAGGCCCAGCGGGCGATGCCTTCCAGGCTGTCGAAGGGGGGCTCGTCGCCGGCGTACTGGGCCAGGAACAGGGCCGGCCCCTTGATGGTCTTCATCGAGTACCTCGCTTGTCGGTCTTGTCGGTGCGGGCGGCAAGCCCGTTAGACGATGTCTGCGGATGTAATGGATTACATTGCAGCAGCAAGGTCAATGAGGGTCAAGGCAATGGCAGAGGTTATCGAAGCAATGGATGGCGGCTGTAGAGGCGAAGGAAATGCGCTGGCTACGGGCTCGGTGGCCGCATAAGGGCTCATTGAGAGGGAAGGGGGCTTAGACTAAAGATGGACGGGAATGACGCTCACGCAGCCCGCACGAGAGGAGCTCGGCATTCTTCACCCTGGTGTAAAGCTTTACATTCCAAGGATGGCCAACTCACAATAGGATGAGCGTGGCGGGGCGGTGCCGGCCACGGCGTTACCGCGGCGGGACGACCACGTTATGCTAAAAGCCAAGCCAGCAGCCAAGCGAACTCTCTCCATGCCCACCATCAAGGACGTTGCCAAGGCGGCAGGCTGTTCCACGGCCACCGTGTCACGGGCGCTGGCCAGCCCGGAAAAGGTCACGGAGGCCACGCGGCAGCGCGTGGCGCGTGCCATTGCCGAGGTCGGCTATGCCCCCAACGTGGCGGCACGCAACCTGCGCCGCGCCGAGTCGCGAACGATCGTCACGCTGCTGCCCGACATCTCCAACCCGTTCTTCTCCGAGATCATCAACGGCATGGAGGAGGTGGCCCACCAGGCCGGCTACCAGGTATTGATCGGCGACTGCGAGCGCGACCCGGCCAGGGCCGAGGCCTACTTCAACCTGCTGCCGACCAACCAGGCCGACGGCATCATCCTGCTGACCTCCGATATTCCTCGTGCGCTGGTCAGCCACGCCGACGCCCGTGTGGATTCGCCGCTGGTCATGGCCTGCGAATTCTTCTCCGACATCGACCTGCCGACCGTCGCCATCGACAATTACCAGGCCACGGCCCACGCCATCGACTACCTGGTTTCGCTGGGCCACGAGCGTATCGCCTCGGTCTCCGGCCCCGCCGACAACCCTATCTGCCGCGATCGGACCCGTGGCTATCGTGACACGCTGGCCGCCCGGGGCTTGTCGAGCTCGGTGCGGGTGGTGGAAGGCGACTTCGGCTTTCGCTCGGGCTACCAGCAGGGGCTGGCACTGCTGGAGGACAGGGTTGCGCGGCCCAGTGCGATCTTCTGCCATAGCGACGAGATGGCCATCGGTGTGCTCAAGGCGGCCCGTCAGCTCGGCATTGGCGTGCCCGAGGCACTCTCGGTGGTGGGGTTCGACAACATCGGCTTCAGTGAGTACTGCGAGCCGGAGCTGACCACCGTCAGCCAGCCCCGTCACGAGATCGGTCAGCAGGCGATGCGCATGCTGCTGAATATCCTGGCGGGAGAGGGTGGGGTGCGTCGGCAGACCCTCAGCACACAGCTCATCGTACGCAAGAGTACCGGGCGCCCCTCGGCCTGACGTCGGCGGAAAGTTATTTCCTGGGCTGCTTTGCCAGCCACCTGTCCAACGCATTGGCGAACTCGCGCCGGTCGGCGTCGCTGTAGCCCTTGGGGCCGCCGGTGTGTTCGCCGCTGGAGCGCAGGGTTTCCATGAAATCCCGCATTTGCACCCGTGCGCGAATGTTGTTCCGATCGAGGATCTCGCCGCGGGTGGTCATCACAGCGGCGCCCTTGTCGATGGCTTCCAGGGCCAGCGGCAGGTCGGAGCTGATCAGCAGGTCGCCGGTCTCGAGGCGCGCCACGATCTCGTTGTCGGCGGCATCGAAGCCATGGCTCACCGACAGCGACTTGACCCACTTCGAGGGCGGCAGGGGGATCGAGTGGTTGGCGACGAACCAGGCCGGCGTGGTGGTGCGCTCGGCGGCGCGTACGATGATCTCGCGAGCGACCTTGGGGCAGGCGTCGGCATCGACCCATAACGTGGGCATTCGGGCAGGCTCCTCGCGGAAGAATTCATGTTTGTGTGATCGTAGCGTTGAAAGTACTGGTCATGAAACCAGTGTCGATGTTAGCATGCGCGCTCCTCGCATGTGTTGACCCCGCCATCATGACGATTCGCTCCGTATGCCACGCGTACGAGAGGCAATCACCGAGACTGACAGCAAACGCTGTAACGTCCGAGATGTGAAGATGGAGCGCCACAGGATGCCGCCAACCGGGCGACATCGGCGCAAAAAGGTCGCCACAGCGGTTCCCGCCCGATGGCGCGAACCGGATGCCAGGTGCGACCGGCGTCCCACGATAACGTGATCCGCCCTGTCCAGGCCGATTTGGCCGTTACGACAGAGCCACCGACCTGCCATGTGCTGCGTCGGGGATGCCTCAATGTGATTTGCCGGCGAGTGCCGGCCTACCAAGGTGTGATTGATGACCTCGACTTCTGTCGCCTCGCCGAGCTTCGGCGATCTTGCTTTGCTGCCTGCCGTTCTCGCCGCCGTCGAAACATTGGGTTACGAAACTCCATCTCCGATTCAGACACAGACCATTCCGGCGCTGCTGGAAGGGCGTGACATGCTGGGCCAGGCCCAGACCGGTACCGGCAAGACCGCGGCATTCGCCCTGCCGCTGCTCTCACGGCTCGAGCTGACTCGCCGCGAGACTCAGGTACTGGTGCTGGCACCGACCCGTGAGCTGGCTCAGCAAGTAGCCGCCTCATTCAGCAAGTACGGCCAGAACCTGCAGGGCCTGGAAGTGGCGACCCTGTGCGGAGGCCAGGAATATCGTGAACAGCTGGGCGCGCTGAAGCGCGGTGCCCAGGTGGTGGTGGGCACGCCGGGCCGGGTGATCGATCACCTCGACCGCGGCAGCCTCAAGCTCGACGGTCTGTCCTCCTTGGTGCTGGACGAAGCCGACGAGATGCTGCGCATGGGCTTCATCGACGACGTCAAGCGCGTCGTTGCCGATACTCCCAAGGAAGCTCAGCGGGTGTTCTTCTCCGCGACCCTGCCGACCGAGATCGAGCGCATCGTCAACCGCTACCTGGTCGACCCGGTCAAGGTGGCCATCGAGTCGGGTACCACCACCGGCGAGAACATCGAGCAGCGCCTGGTGCGCGTCGACGGCGGCGCCAAGCTGGAGGCGCTGTCGCGCATCCTGGAAGTCGAGGCGGTGGATGCCGCCATCGTCTTCGTGCGCACCCGGGCTGCCTGTACCACGCTGATGGAACAGCTCTCCGCGCGTGGCGTGAACGTGGCCAGCCTCTCCGGCGACCTTGACCAGAGCCTGCGCGAGCGCACCATCCAGCGTCTCAAGCGCGGCAAGGTCGACGTGTTGATCGCCACCGACGTGGCCGCCCGTGGCCTCGACGTGCCGCGCATCACCCACGTCTTCAACTACGACCTGCCCCAGGATGCCGAGGCCTACACCCACCGCATCGGCCGTACCGGCCGGGCCGGGCGTACCGGCATCTCGATCACCTTCGTCGGCTTCCGCGAAGGCCGCAAGGTGGGCTGGATCGAGCAGGCCACCGGCCAGAAGCTCAGCGAGATGGAGGTGCCCGACGAGGCCGCCATTCGCGCCCATCGTGACGAGGTGTTCCACCAGCGCATCATCGGTTCCCTGACTGCCGGTGCCGAGGAGCAGCGCGCGCTGGTCGAGCGCCTGGTGGCGGAAGGTCACGATCCGGTGGAGCTGGCCTGTGCCTTTGCCGCCCTGGCCCGCGCCGACGAGGCGCCCATCGGCCGCCTGCAGGCGCCGCGCAAGGAGCGTGTCGAGCGCGGCGGCGAGCGTGCATCGCGTGACGGCAAGCCGCCGCGTCGCGATCGTGACAGCCGTGGCCCGAGCGAAGGCATGACCCGTTATCGCGTTGCTGTCGGCCACAAGGACGGCGTCAAGCCGGGCCAACTGGTCGGCGCATTGGCCAACGAGGGGGGTATCGAAGGCTCGCGAATCGGTCGTATCGATATCCGTAACGCCTTCTCGGTGGTGGAACTGCCGAGCTCGCTGCCGCCGAGCATCCTGGCCAAGATGGCGCGTGCCCGCGTCGCCGGTCGCCCGCTGGAGATCAGCGAGGACGGGGGTGCTCCCGAGCGCGCTCCGCGCCGCCGCCGCGAAGACGGTGATGCACCGGTGCGTCGCCGCACCAGCGCCTAAGCGCTCCGTTCGCCGCTAGCGGCGAACGCGGAAGAAAAAAGCCCAGGCCGGGAAACCGGCCTGGGCTTTTTCATGTCGACTTGCCAATTGCCATACTACCATACTAGTCTGTTCAGGGCGGCGACGCTCAGTGAACAATGAGAAAACGGAGAACGGTGCCCATGACAACTCCCCTGCAGGCCATGTGGCAGGAAGCGCGCGATGACGGCTCGGTCCGCGAGCGGCTCTACCGCGTGCTGCGCCAGTCGATCATCCGCATGGTGTTGGCACCCGGGCAGGCGCTGTCGGAAAAGGAGCTGGCCGATGCCTTCTCGGTGAGTCGCCAGCCGGTGCGCGAAGCCTTCATCCGGCTGTCGGAAGCGGGATTGGTCGAGGTGCGCCCTCAGCGCGGCACTTACGTGGTGAGAATTTCCCAGCAGGCCGTACTCGAAGCCCGCTTCGTGCGTGAGGCGATCGAGGTGGCGGTGGCCAAGGAGGCCGCCACGTTGGGGGTGGCCGAGCGCACCCTGGATGAACTGCGTGAATTGATCGAGCGCCAGCGGCGCTGCAGCGTTTCCAGCGATTACGATCGCTTCTTCCAGCTCGACGAGGCCTTCCATCGCGCGCTGTCGCTGGGGGTGGGGCATACCGCCGCCTGGCGCGTCACCGAGGAGGTCAAGGCGCAACTCGACCGGGTGCGCTACCTGAGCATTCCCGATTCGACCCCCATCGCCAAGCTGACCGACCAGCACTCGATGATCGTCGAGGCCATCGGCCGTCGCGATCCCGATGCGGCGAGTCAGGCCATGAGCGTGCACCAGCGCGAGATCCTGCAGTCACTGCCGGAGCTCATGCGCCGCTTCCCCGAGATGTTCGACGGTGAGCCCAGTGCTGTCGCCGTCGGCAGTAGGTAGTCGTCACGTAGCAACACGCCAAGCATGAGACGCAATAACCACAACACACGTCAGGAGGCTCACATGAAAATCACCGCACTCGCAGCGGCCATCGCGCTGGCCGCCACCGCCAATCTGGCCCACGCGGCCTATCAGTTGAATCTCTCCTCTGCGCTCACCGCCCAGGACCCCGTCGTACAAGCCATGGAGAAGGCCAGCGAAACGATTGCGGAACGCTCCGATGGCGAGCTCACCGTACGCGTCTTTCCCAACAGCCAGCTCGGCTCCGATGAGGACGTGGTCGAGCAGATTCGCAGCGGGGCCAATGTCGCGGTGCTGATCGATGCCGGCCGCTTGTCCGAGTACCAGTCTGAGCTGGGCATCTTAAGCGCGCCCTATCTGGTCGAGGAGCACACCGACTATGACCGCATCACCTCGTCGGAGCTTTATCAGGAGTGGGTCGAGAGCCTGGCCGAGAGCAGCGGCCTGCGCCTGCTCAACTACAACTGGTTCCAGGGCTCGCGCCACATGCTGACGCAGAAACTGGTGGAGACACCCGAAGACCTGAACGGTGTACGCGTGCGGACCATCAACTCGCCGGTATGGCTGCGCACCATCGAGTCGATGGGGGCCACGCCCACGCCGCTGCCCTGGTCGGAGGTCTACTCCGCGCTTCAACTGGGCGCGATCGATGGCGCCGAGGCGCAGCTCACCGCCGCCGAAGGCCAGAACCTGCACGAGGTGATCACCCATATCGCCCTGACCGGCCATATCCACCTGATGACCGGCCTCGCCACCTCCGAGCAGTGGTACCAGTCGTTGCCGGAGGAGCTGCGCACCATCCTCGACGAGGAACTCCACAAGGCTGGAGCAGAAGCCAGCCAGGCCACCGTCGACGCTCAGGATGCCGTGCGTGAACGCATGGAGGCGGAAGGCGTGACCTTCACCGAGGTGGACGTCGAGCTGTTCCGCGAGCGCGTGTCAGGTGTCTACGAAGAGCTTGGCTACGACCAGTACCGCGATCAACTGACCTCGGGAGAGTAAGCCGGCGGGTCCCCGCCGCGCATGCAGCGGGGACCCAGGCTGCATCCTGGTTCGAGGATTTCTCTTATGTGGTACTGGTACGACCGACTCGAAGCGTGGCTTGCCGCTGCGCTGTTGGGCGGCACTTCCCTGACCCTGCTGGTGAGTTCGACGGCACGCGCCATCGGCCAGCCCTTCGCCGGGGGCGCCGAACTGGCCCAACTGCTGTTCATCTGGACCGCGGTGCTGGGGGCGGACATCACCCTGCGCCGGGGCGGGCAGGTACGCATCGATGCCTTGGCGGTACGCCTGCCGCTGACGTTGCAGCGCCTGGTTACCGGGCTGTGCCTGGTGCTGATGCTGGGTTTCCTGGTCCTGCTCGTGTGGCATGGCTTTCCGCTGGCCCTGTCCAATTGGCAACGCCCGATGGGTGTGGCCGGGCTGAGCTACGGTTACATCACCCTGGCGCTTCCGGTGGGTGCCGCCATGATGATCGTCTCGCTCATGCGGCGCATCGTGACCAAGGGCATCGTGACGAGCCTGATGCCGGATGACGACATCGTGGAGGAGACGCTATGACGGCCGCACTCCTGCTGGGCCTGGGCCTGGTGTTGATGGCCATCGGCATGCCCGTGGCCTTCGCCATCGGTATCGCCGGCTTCACCTACTTCTTCCTGCCCGAGACCTTCCTGCCGACCAATATCGGCGCGCAGCGCATCGTCTCGGCGACGCAGTCGTTTCCGCTGCTGGCGGTGCCGCTGTTCATCTTCATCGGCCACCTGATGAACGCCAGCGGTATCACGCCGCGCCTGATGCGCCTCTCCACGCTGCTGGCCGGCTGGCTGAGCGGCGGGCTGGCCCAGGCAAGCATCGTGCTCAGTACGCTGATGGGCGGCGTGTCGGGCTCGGCGGTGGCCGATGCCGCGATGCAGTCGCGGGTGCTGGGGCAGGGCATGATCAAGGGCGGCTACAGCCCCGGGTTCACCGGCGCGGTGCTCTCCATCGGCGGGCTGATCACCGCCACCATTCCGCCGAGCATTGGCCTGATCCTCTACGGCTACCTGGGCGAGGTATCGATCGGTCGGCTGTTCATCGCCGGCGTGGTACCCGGCTTTCTGCTGATGGTGGCGCTGATGGTGACCACCTATTTCGTGGCCAGGCGTCGTGGCTATACGCCGGTACGCGAAGGATTGCCAGCGGGCCGCGAGGTACTTGCGGCCCTGCGCGGCAGTATCTGGGCGCTGCTGTTCCCGGTGTGGCTGCTGGTTGGCATCCGCTACGGCCTGTTCACGCCCACCGAGGCGGGCGCGTTCGCGGTGGCCTATGCGCTGCTGGTGGGCTGTGTGATCCATCGCGAGATGGGTGTCCGCGAGATCCTCACGGCGATGCACGCCAGCGTGCGCGACATCGGCATGATCATGCTGATCATCATGTTCTCGGGAATCATCGGCTACGTGGTCTCCTTCGAGCGGGTGCCGCAGACCATCGCCGAGCTGACGCTGGGCGTGTTCTCCAGCCATGCCGCACTGCTGCTGACGCTGGCCGTGCTGCTGGTGCTGCTCGGCATGCTACTCGAGGCTACGGTGGTGGTGATGCTGCTGACGCCGATCCTGGTGCCGGTGATCAAGGCGGCCGGCGTCGACCCGGTGCACTTCGGCCTGTTGATGATGACGTTGGTGACTTTCGGCGGCATGACCCCGCCGGTGGGCATCTCGATGTATACCGTATGCGGCATTCTGCGTTGCTCCTTCTTCGACTACAGCCGCGAGCTGGTGCCCTTCGCCCTGGCGGTGTTCGTGGTGGTGCTGGGCATCATCTTCTTCCCCGACATCGTGCTGTTCCTGCCCAACCTGCTGATGGGCTGAGCGTAGAACGAGTCGAAGACAATGGAGGGTTCAATGGCTTTCACCGACAAGACCGCGTTCATGGGGCCGGATTTCCTGCTCGAGAACGAGCCGGCGCGCCGGCTCTACCACGAGCATGCCGCGGCCATGCCGATCTGCGACTACCACTCGCACCTGAGCCCGGCGGAGATCGCCGATAACGTCCAGTTCGACAACCTCACCGAACTATGGCTCAAGGGCGATCACTACAAGTGGCGGGCGATGCGCATCGCCGGTATCGACGAGCAGCGCATCACCGGCGGCGTGAGCGAGCGCGAGCGCTTCCAGGCGTGGGCGGAAACGGTGCCGGACTGCCTCGGCAACCCGCTCTACCACTGGACCCACCTGGAGCTTCGCCACCCGCTGGGCATCGAGAATACGCTGCTCTCGCCGACGACGGCCGAGGAGATCTGGACCACGTCCCGCGAACGGCTGGCCACGTCCCAGCTCAGTGCCCAGGGCATTCTCGAGCGCTTCAACGTGCGCACCGTCTGTACCACCGACGATCCGGTCGATGGGCTGGAATTGCATCGGCGCCATGCCGAAAGCGGCGCGGCGCCCAGCATGCTGCCGACCTTCCGTGCCGATGCCGTACTCAAGATCGGCGAGCCCGGGTTCGCCGATTACCTCGGTGAGCTGGAAGCGGCCAGCGGTGTCGCCATCCGAGGCTATGACGATCTGCTCGCGGCGCTGTACCAGCGGCTCGAACACTTCGCCGCCCACGGCTGCTGCCTCTCCGACCACAGTCTGGAGAAGCCGGTGTTCGTCGAACCGCCGAGCGTGGCCGAGCTCGACCGGATGATCGAGCGCCGCCGTCGTGGCAAGACGCTCAGCGGCGACGAGAACGCTGCCTTCACCACCGCGGTGCTGCTGTGGCTGGGGCGTGAGTACGCCCGCCGCGGCTGGGTGATGCAGCTTCACCTCGGCGCGCTGCGCAGCCTGAGCCGGCGCGGCCTGGCCGAGATCGGCGCCAACAGCGGCTTCGATGCGATAGGGGACGTCACCTACGCCGAGCCGCTGGCGGCGATCCTCGATGCGCTGGACCGCGACCGGGCGCTGCCGCGCACCGTGGTCTACAACCTCAACCCGCGCGACAACGAGATGCTGGCGAGCCTGGTCGGCTCGTTCGCCAGCGACGGCATCCCCGGCAAGCTGCAGTTCGGCGCCGCCTGGTGGTTCAACGACCAACGCGACGGTATCGAACGCCAGCTCGTCACGCAGATGAACTTCGGCCTGCTGCGCCATTTCGTCGGCATGCTCACCGATTCGCGCAGCCTGCTGTCGTTCTCCCGCCACGACTACTTCCGCCGCATCTTCTGCCAGATGCTCGGCGCGCAGATGCAGCGTGGCGAGCTGCCGAACGATCTCGACCGCATCGGCGAGCTGGTGCGGGCGGTCTGCTACGACAATGTGCAGCGCTACCTCTTCGAGCGATAGGAGCTCTTCTCCCACATCACTGCGACGGAACACTCATGAAAATCAGCGACGCCTATGTGATCGTCACCTCGCCGGGGCGCAACTTCGTCACCCTCAAGATCGTTACCGAGTCGGGTACCCACGGCATCGGCGATGCCACCCTGAACGGCAGGGAAACGGCCGTGGTGGCCTATCTCGAGGAGCACGTGCTGCCCGCCCTGATCGGTCGTGACGCCAGCCGCATCGAGGACATCTGGCACTACCTCTATCGCGGCGCCTATTGGCGCCGGGGGCCGGTGACCATGGCGGCGGTCTCGGCGGTGGACCTGGCGCTGTGGGACATCAAGGCCAAGGCGGCCGGCATGCCACTCTACCAGTTGCTCGGCGGCAAGAGCCGCGAGCGGGTGATGACCTACGCCCACTGCACCGGGCGCGACATCGAAGGCTGCCTCGCCGAGGTCGAGAAACACGTCAAGCTCGGCTACCGGGCGGTGCGCGTGCAGGCCGGCGTGCCCGGTATTCCGACCATCTACGGTGTCGCCAAGCGAGAAGGCGAGCGCTACGAGCCGGCGGATGCCGAACTGCCCGCTGAGCACGTCTGGAGCACCGAGAAGTACCTCAACCATGTGCCCAAGTTGTTCGCCGCGGTGCGCGAACGCTTCGGCGACGAGCTTCACGTGCTGCACGACGTGCATCACCGCCTGACGCCCATCGAGGCGGCGCGCCTGGGCAAGGCGGTGGAACCCTACCACTTGTTCTGGCTCGAGGACTGCGTGCCGGCCGAGAACCAGGAGAGTTTCCGCCTGATTCGCCAGCACACCACCACGCCGCTGGCGGTGGGGGAGGTGTTCAACTCGATCCACGACTACCGCGAGCTGCTCGAGAACCAGTGGATCGACTACGTTCGCACGCCGCTCTCCCACGGCGGCGGTATCACTCACGTGCGGCGCATCGCCGACCTGGCCGCGCTCTACCACGTGCGCACCGGCTTCCACGGGCCGACGGATCTGTCGCCGGTGTGCCTGGGGGCGGCGGTCCACTTCGACACCTGGGTGCCCAACTTCGGCATTCAGGAGCACATGCCCCACACGCCGGAGACCGACGCTGTCTTCCCTCACGACTATCGTTTCGAGGATGGCCATTTCCTGGTCGGCGAAGCACCGGGCCATGGCGTCGATATCGACGAGACCTTGGCCAAGCAATATCCCTACAAGCGCGCCAGCCTGCCGGTCAACCGGCTGGAGGACGGCACCCTGTGGCACTGGTAAGGAGAATGCATCGATGAAAGCCTTTCAGGTCAATGCGCCGCTGGACTACGCCATCGCAGATGTCGAGGTGCCCCGCGCCACTGCCGGCGAGGTGCTGGTGAAGGTGGCCTTCGCCGGGATCTGCGGTTCCGACATGCACATAATCCACGGCGATAACGCCTTCGTACGCTTTCCGCGCATCACCGGGCACGAGTTCGCCGGCATCATCGAGGCGCTCGGCGAGGGCGTCGAGGGCATCGAGGTCGGCGACAGGGTGTGCATCGATCCGGTGGTCAGCTGCGGTAAGTGCTATCCGTGTCGTATCGGCCGCCCCAACGTGTGCAGCGCAATGCAGGTGATCGGCGTGCACCGTGACGGAGGCTTCGAGGAGTGGGTGAACGTGCCGGCGGCCAATGCCCACCGCCTGCCCGACGGACTGGGGCTGGAAGCCGGGGCACTGGTGGAGCCCTATTCCATCGCCGCCAACGTGCTCGAGCGGATGCAACCGCTGCGCGGCGATCGCCTGCTGGTCTATGGCGCCGGCGTGATCGGCCTGACCATCCTGCAGATGGCCCGTGCCCAGGGTATCGAGGACATTACCGTCGTCGACCTGATCGACGAGCGCCTGGCCACGGCCCGCGAACTCGGCGCCACGCGCACCTGGCACGGCAAGGAGGACGTCGAGGGCGCGGTGCGCGAGCTGACGGCAGGCGAGGGCATCCCGCTGATTGCCGATGCCGCCTGCGTACCGGCCCTGCTGCCGCAGATGCTGCGCATCGCCTCGCCGGCGGGTCGCATCGGCCTGCTCGGCTTCAACCCCACCCCCAGTGATCTGGTGCAACTGGAGGTGATCAAGAAGGAGCTGACCCTGGTCGGTTCGCGGCTCAACAACCGCAAGTTTCCGGACGTGCTCGATCGCATGGCCTCCGGACGTCTCGATCCGCTGGCGCTGGTGAGTCATCGCCTGCCCTTCGACGGGATGCCGGGGGCCATCGACATGCTGGATCACCACCCCGAAAGAGCTCGCAAGGTACTTATCGACATAAGCGCCGATATCGCTAGCTGAGCCAGCATGACTCGACAGCCGCATCGTAATGACGCGATGCACATAACAGCAACAACAGCCAGCAAAGACAGGAGTTACGCCATGATCAAACGACTCGTCACCGGCGCCGTCCTCGGGGCGGCCCTGATCGCCAGCCAGGCCACCCTGGCCGCCGATTTCACGCTGAAATTCGGCCACCTGGCCAATGAGCAGAACATCTGGCACCAGGCCGCGGTGAAGTTCAAGGAGGAGGTGGAAGCCAACTCCGATGGCCGTATCGAGGTGCAGCTGTATCCCAACGAGCAGCTCGGCGCCGAGATGGACGTGATCAACAGCATCCAGCTCGGCAGTGCCGACATGACCATCACCGGCGAGAGCCTGCAGAACTGGGCGCCCAAGGCCGCCTTGATGGCTGCCCCCTACGCCTTCCGCGACTCCGAACACCTGCGCGCCGTGGTCGACGGCGAGATCGGCGAGGAGATCGAGGCGCAGATCGTCGAGCGTGCCAACCTGGTGCCGCTGGCCTGGTTCGAGCGCGGGCCGCGGCACCTGACCTCCAACGAGCCGATCAAGCATCCCGACGACCTCGACGGCCTCCGCCTTCGCGTGCCCAACGTGCCGCTGTTCGTCGACACCTGGGAGGCGCTGGGTGCGCGACCCACGCCGATGGCCTTCAGCGAGGTGTTCACCTCCCTGCAGCAGAACACCATCCAGGCCCAGGAGAACCCGCTGAGCCTGATCGAGAGCGCCAGCTTCGACGAGGTGCAGGATTACGTGAACCTGACCGGCCACGTGCGCAGCTGGATCTACGTGGTGATCGGCAAGGACAAGCTCGAGAGCATGCCGGAAGACCTGCAGCAGGTGATCTTCGAGGCGGCCGATACCATGCAGGCCCATGAGGCCGACCTCTTCGCCGAGGACGAGGAGCGCCTGCGTCAGGAGCTCGAGGAGCGTGGCATGGAGTTCGTCGAGGTGGATACCGACGCCTTCGCCGAAAAGGCCCGCCCGGCGGTGCTCGACGCCCTCGACGAGGAGCAGCGCGAACTGTTCGAGGCCATCCAGGACCTGTGATGCCACTTGCGGGCGAGCCCGGCCGGGCTCGCCCGCTTGCCAGTGGCCCGGCGGGTAGCATGAGGAAAGCGTATGGACTCCCATTACAAGACGGCCGAGCAGGAAGCGCTCGAACAGTTGGACCCACTCTCCTCGGTCCCCACCTTTCAGGGCGTCGTGGGGCGCCTGATCGGCTGGGTCGACACCTTGTTCACCACTCTCGCCGTGCTGGCGCTGGTGGCCATTGCCGGCACGGTAATGCTGCAGATCGCGGCACGCCTCTTCCTTCCCTTCAGCGTCTCCTGGACCGAGGAATTGTCGCGCTACCTGTTCATCTACATGGTGGCCCTGTCGGTGGGTGTGGTGCTACGTCAGCATCGCCACGTCAGTGTGGAACTTTTCCACCACATCCTGGGACCCCGCTCACGGGCCGCCTACCAGGCGCTGATCTGCCTGCTGATCGCCGGCTTCGCCGCTGTGGTACTGCCCTACGCCTGGCAGTACGCCCAGAACGGCACCTGGCAGACCTCGCCCACCCTGAGGGTTCCCATGCTCTACATCTTCTTCTCCACGGTGGTGATGTTCGCGCTGTTGCTGGTCTACGGCGCCATCGGCTTTCTGGAGGGGCTCGTCGCCATCTTTCGTTCGCCTGAGCGCACCGAACCGGAGAAGCCGTGATGGAAGTGATCATCCTGTTCAGCGCCTTCCTGGTCCTGCTGTTGATCGGTATGCCCATCGCCTTCGCGCTGGGGATTTCGTCGCTGATCTATCTGCTGCTGGAAGGCATCTCCCTGACCATCGTGCCGCAGCGCCTCTACGCCGGCATCGACACCTTCGTGCTGCTGTGCATTCCCGGTTTCGTGCTGGCCGGCAACCTCATGAACGTCGGCAACATCACCGAGCATATCGTGCGTTTCTCCAACGCGCTGCTGGGGCACATTCGCGGTGGACTCGGCCTGGCCAACGTGGGCGGCTCGATGATCTTCGGCGGCATCTCGGGCACCGCCGTGGCCGATTCGGCGAGCATCGGCTCGGTGATGATTCCCGGCATGGCAAAGTCCGGCTACGACAAGCCGTTCGCCGCGGCGGTCACCGCCGCCTCCTCCACCGTGGGGCCGATCATCCCGCCCAGCGTGCCGATGATCATCGCCGGCTCGCTCTCCGGGGTCTCGGTGGGCCGCATGTTCCTGGCCGGTGCCATCCCCGGCCTGTTGCTGGGCCTGGCGATGATGGTGACGGTGTATATCCTCGCCGTGCGGCGCGGTTATCCCAAGGGCGAGCGGGCCACCTTCCTCGAGCTGCTGCGCGAGGGGCGCACCGCCTTCTGGGCGCTGCTGATGACGGCGATCATCCTCTACGGCATCATCGGTGGCTTTTTCACCCCCACCGAGGCTTCCATCGTCGCCAGCCTCTACGCCCTGGTGGTCGGCATGTATGTCTACAAGGGGCTGACCTGGCGTAAGCTGCCGGCTATTCTCACCGATACCGTCTTTACCTCCGCGGCGCTGCTGCTGATGGTAGGGCTGGCCAACCTCTTCGGCTGGATCCTGACCAGCGAGCAGATCCCCCAGATGATCGCCGGGTTGATCCTGACTATCAGCGACAACCCCATCGTCGTCATCCTGATCCTCAACCTGATCCTGCTGTTCGTCGGTGCCTTCATGGAGACCATCGCCGCGCTGATCATCCTGTTCCCGGCGCTGCTCGGCGTGGCCACCGGGGTCGGCATGGACCCGGTGCACTTCGCCGTCATGGCGGTGCTCAACCTGATGATCGGATTGACCACCCCGCCGGTGGGGGTGTGTCTGTTCGTGGTCGCGGGGATCGGCAAATTGCCGATGCTGACCGTGGCGCGGGCCATCGTGCCGTTCCTGGTGTGCAATATCGCGGTACTGCTGCTGGTGGCCTATGTACCGGCCATTTCGCTGTGGCTTCCCGACCTGTTGATGGGGGCAAAATGAAGGACGTGACACGCATACCCGCCGCCGAGCCTACCGGGCATATCGGCATCGTCCATCTGGGGCTGGGCGCTTTCCATCGCGCCCACCAGGCGGTCTACCTGGAGCGCTATCGTCAGCGCAGCGGCGATGGTACCTGGGGCGTGAGCAGCGCCAACCTACGAGGCGGGGTGGCGCTGGTCGATGCGCTGCGCGACGTCGGTTACCACTACCATGTGGCCGAATACGCCGACCGCGACCACGTCACCCTGCGCGAGATCGGCGTGGTCGAGGAAACCCTGTTCAGCGGTCGCGATGCGGGCGGCCAATGGGGGCGCGATCTCGAGGTGCTGCTCATGCGCATGATCTCGCCCGACACCCGCCTCGTCACCCTGACCGTTACCGAGAAGGGGTATTTCCTCAACCCGGCCAGCGGCGAGCTGCTCGCCGACGACCCCATGATCGCCGCCGATATCGCTGAGCCCCAGGCACCGCGTACCGCTCCGGGGATCCTGGTGGAGGCGCTGGCGCAGCGTCGCGAGGCAGGCCTGCCACCCTTCACGGTACTCTCCTGTGACAACATGCCGGACAACGGCAAGCGCACCCGCAACGCCGTGATCCAGCTGGCCGAGCGGCGCGATGCCGCCCTGGGCGAGTGGATCGCCACCGAGGTGGCCTTTCCCTGCAGCATGGTCGACCGCATCGTGCCGGCCATGACCGAGGCCGACTTCGCGCGCCTGGCCGAGCTGGGCGTCGACGACCCCAACGCGGTGGTCGGCGAGGCGTTCTCGCAATGGGTGGTGGAGGACGACTTTCCGCTTGGCCGGCCGGCCTGGGAAGCGGAGGGGGTGGAGATGGTCGCCGACGTCGCGCCGTTCGAGACCATGAAGCTGCGCATGCTCAACGGCAGCCATTCGCTGCTCGCCTATCTGGGCGCGCTGGACGACATCGAGACGGTATTCGACGCGGTGAGCCGCGACGACCTGGTGGCGCTGCTGCATCGCTACATGCTCGACGAGGCGGCACCGACCCTGGCCATGCCAGCCGGAACCGATCTCGAAGGCTACGCCGAACAGCTGCTCTATCGCTTCGCCAACGATAGCCTGCGCCACCGCTTGCAGCAGATCGCCATGGACGGCTCGCAAAAGCTGCCCCAGCGTTGGCTGCACGGCGCCCTGGCGCGGCTCGAGGCGGGGGCCGAGGTGCCCTGCACGGCACTCGGCGTGGCGGCGTGGATCCGCTATACCTTGGGAGTCGATCTGCACGGCAACGCCTACCCCGTCGACGATCCGATGGCGTCGACGTTCAAGCTGCTGCATGAGGCCCACTGTGAGGATGTCGAGGCCTTGGTGCCGGCTTTCCTCGAACTCGATGCCGTGTTCCCTCCGGCGCTGGCGGGGCGGGCCGAGTTCGCCGAGGGCGTGGTGGCTTCCTATCGTCGACTCGTCTCGGAAGGGCTCGGCGGGGTTCTGGTCACCTTGAGTCGCAATTGAAGGAGGTTTCCATGGAGCATACCTGGCGCTGGTTCGGGCCCAAGGATCCCGTTCGCCTGGAGGAGATCCGCCAGACCGGTGCCACCGGCATCGTTACGGCGCTGCACGAGGTGCCCAACGACCAGGTCTGGTCGGTCGAGGCCATCGCCGAGCGCAAGGCGACGATCGAGGCCGCGGGGCTTTCCTGGTCGGTGGTGGAGAGCGTGCCGGTGCACGAGGCGATCAAGCAGGGGCTGGCGGAGCGCGATGAACTGATCGATACCTACTGCCAGACCCTGCGCAACCTGGCGGTCTGCGGCATCGATACCGTCTGCTACAACTTCATGCCGGTGCTCGACTGGACCCGCACCGACCTGGCCTGGCGGCTGCCTGACGGGGCCCTGGCGCTGCGTTTCGACCAGACGGCCTTCGCCGCCTTCGACCTCTACCTGCTCCAGCGCCCCGGCGCCGAAGCGGAGTATGGCGAGGAGGAGAAGACCGCCGCCCGGGTCTACCTCGACGGGCTGGAACCGGCCGGTCGCGACAGGCTGGTCGATACGCTGATTGCCGGCCTGCCGGGAGCCGAGGAGCACTATACGCTCGAGCGGTTTCGCGGCGTGCTGGCGCAGTACGCCGAGATCGACGCCGAGCGCCTGCGCGAGCATCTGGGGTATTTCCTGCGGGCGGTGATCCCGGTAGCCGAGGAGGTGGGCGTGCGCATGGCGATCCATCCCGACGACCCGCCGCGCCCGCTGCTCGGCCTGCCGCGGGTGGTCTCCACGCCGGCGGACGCCCAGTGGCTGCTCGATGCCGTACCCAGCCCGGCCAACGGCCTGACCCTGTGCACTGGCTCCTACGGCGTTCGCGACGACATCGACCTGGCCGCCATGGCGCGCCGCTTCGGGCCGCGCATCTACTTCGCCCATCTACGCTCGACCCGGCGCGAAACACCCGATCCGCGCAGCTTCCACGAGGCGCCGCACCTCGGCGGTGACGTCGACATGGTGGCGGTGATCCAGGCGCTGGTGGAGGAGGAGCGTCGCCGCGAACGCGAGGGCGGCCCGCGTTTGCCGCTGCGTCCCGATCACGGCCACCACATCCTCGACGACCAGCAGCGCGACACGGCGCCGGGCTACCCGCTCTACGGGCGCATGAAGGGGCTGGCCGAGCTGCGCGGCGTGGAGCTGGCGGTGCGACGGTTGACGAGCTGAGGCCTATCGGGAGAAACGACATGGCCCCGCCGAACGTTCGGCGGGGCCATGTCGTTGTCGGCCGTGCCTTTACTGGCCGGGCGCGGCGACCTGTCCTGCCGAGAGAGCCGCATCAGGGACCTGCTCCATGCGGCGACGCTCTTCGTTGAGCACTTCCAGGGCCTGCGCGGGCGTCACTCGGGAAGCCGGCGTGAGCAGGCTGACCGCCACCCCGACGACGAGCGCCACCGATACCGCCGGTATGCTGGGGTTGCCCCAATAGGCGTTCCAGTCGGCGTTGGCGATGATCGTCAGCGACGTCGCCGAGGCGCTGGCCAGGGTGGCTACCGCACCCTGCCAGTTGTAGCGCGGCCAGAAGCGCCCCAGCAGGGCGCAGACGAAGAGTCCGGCCATGATGGTGGCGATCATGCGGGTGATATAGGTGATCACGTTGTCCGAGGTCAGGGCGAAAGCCAGCGCCAGGCCGATGGTGGCGACCAGGGCGATGCGCGAGAAACGCACCACGTTGCGGGCGGAGGGCGCCCGGCCCGTGGCCAGCACGTAGATGTCGCGCATCAGCGTGGAGACCCCGGCGATGGCGTCCGAGCTGGCGCTGGACATGGTCGCCGAGAGACCGGCCACCAGCAGCAGCAGGCCGAGCCCCAGGGGCAGCACTTCGGTGGCGAGGAAGGGGAATGCGTAGTTGCTGTTCTCGAGGCCGGGGTTGAGGGCGTGGGTGGCCATGCCGATGATCGCCGGAATGATCGAGAAGCCCAGGTAGAGCACGCCGGTGATCACGAACGAGCGGCGCACCGAGGAGACCGACTCGCCGGAGTAGATGCGCTGGCGGAACGAGGGGGTGGCGAGTACCCCGACGGCGATGACCGCCGCGAGCGACAGTGCCGGCAGGCCACCGATCGCCCCGATGCCGAGGAAGCTGGCCGCACCGGCATCCATTCCGGCGGTCAGCCCCGAGAAGCCGCCAACCTCGACCAGGGCGAGCACGGCCATCAGCAGGAAACCGGCGAACAGGATGACCGCCTGCACGGTATCGGTCCACACCACGGCGAAGTAGCCGCCGATCACGCAGTAGATGCCGAAGCCCAGCGCCACCAGGACGCGCGCGGTGTTGAGGTCGATACCCGCCATCCAGGAGAGGTAGAGTCCGCCGCCCAGGATATGCGCGCCCAGCCAGCCGATGCAGGCGATATAGATCAGCACTGCCACCAGGTTGCGCACCAGGCGGTTGGCGCCCACGTAGTAGGCGAGCTCCTCGCTCATGGTCATGAAGCGCAGCTGGCGTACCGGGGCGAACAGCAGCGCCAACAGCAGCACCCCGACGGCACCCCCGATGCCGTACAGCGCTCCGGCCCAGCCGTTGGCGTAGCCGAAGCCCACCGCCCCCATGCTCGAACCGGTGCCGACCATGGTCGCTACGGTAGTGCCGATGGTGAGGAAGAGCGGCACGCTGCGTCCGCCGAGCAGGAAGTCGTCACCGCTGCCGCGCTTGTGGCGGGAGATCCACCAGCCGAAGCCGATCATGGCGACGACGTACACCAGAAAGGTGGCAAGGAATATTTGACTGTTCATGGTAGCCTCTTGTCGTTGTTTGCCCGGCCGTTGCCGCGGTCGGGGTAAGCAATGTCACGATTGCCGGCGGGTCGGTCTTGTCTTGTGAGGCCCCGCCGACGATCCGGTGTCGTGCCCTTGCCGGGGCACGACACCCCCTTCTTCCTTATTCAGAGGCAGCACATGATCTCGCGAGCTAGGGCCAGGCAAGGCGAAATCGGGTAAAGAAGCGCCGTTTACGGGGTGTAAATGAGCATTCTGAACACGATTTCAGCGCCGTATGGCCAACGCGCAGCAGATCATGAGCAGCCTCTCAGGCCCGGAAGCACTTAACATCCACCTCCACCTTGCAGTCCACTACCAGGTCCTGGACGCTGCAGATGCGTGCCGGCGGGTTGTCGCCGAACACGTCGCGAAACACCTTGTTGAACGACGAGAAGTAGCGCGCGTCGGTGAGCACCGCCGTCACGTGCACCACGTCCTCCACGCCGTAGCCGGCCTCGCGCATGATCGTCAGGCAGTTGTCGAAGGCGAGCCGGGTCTGCTCGACGATGCCACCTTCGACCACCTCGCCGTCTCGCATCGGCGTCTGGCCGGAGACGTAGAGCCAGCCGCCGGCTTCCACGGCGCGGGCGAACGGCAGCTTCTGTCCGCCGGTACCGACGCCGCCTTCGACGCCGTAACGGGTAATGCTCATGAAGATTCCTCCATAGAGTGGGTGTGGGAGCGCGTATCGGTAATGCGCCTCGTGCGGCGCAGCATGCGTCCGGCACGTTCGCTGGTGGCCTCGCCTTGGCGATAGCCGATGACACCGTTGACCATGACCATCTCGATGCCCCGGGCCGGGGCAATGGGGGTGTCGTAGTCGGCGGTATCGGCGAGAGTGGCGAGATCGAACAGCGTCAGGTCGGCAAAGGCCCCGGCGCGGATCACGCCGCGATCATCGAGGCCGAAGTTGGCGGCCGACAGGCCGGTCATCTTGCGTACCGCCTCGGCCAGGGGCATCAGGCCCAGGTCGCGGCTGTAGTGCGCCAGCACGCGGGGGAAGGCGCCCCATAGCCGCGGGTGCGGGTGCGGATCGTTGGGCAGGCCATCGGAGCCGACCATCGACAGCGGATGGGCCAGCACCCGGCGCATGTCGTCCTCGCTCATGTTGTGGTAGACCGCCCCGGCCGGCTGCAGGCGCCGCGCCGCGTCCAGCAGGGACACGCCCCAGTCGGCGGCGATGTCCGCAAGCGGACGGCGGGCCTGCTCGGGATGCGGCTCGGACCAGGTGATGACGATCTCGATCTCGTCGGTGACCTGCCCCAGGTCGAGGGTCGAGGATCCCGCCGTGTAGGGGTAGCAGTCGCAGTGGGCGCATTGGTGACGAGCCGCATTTTCCAGCTTTTCCAGGGCATGCGGAGCACCGCCCCAATTCCCGGCGCCGGCGCACTTCAGGTGCGAGATGACCAGCGGCACCCGGCCGTGGCGTGCGGTGGCGAAGGCTTCGTCCATGGCCTCGAACAGCCCGGCGAACTCGTCGCGCAGATGGGTGGTATAGACCCCGCCGGCCCGGCCCAACGCGGCCACCAACGGCTGCATTTCCGCCGTGGGGGCATGAAAGGCGTTGCGGTAGGCGAGACCCGAGCTCAACCCCAGGGCGCCCTCGGCCAGGGCCCGGCGCAACAGGGATTCCATGGCGGCGATCTCCGCGTTACTGGCGGGGCGGGCGAAGTCGTCCATCACCTGGCTGCGCAGGCTGGTATGGCCCACCAGGGCGGCGACGTTGACGCTGGGGTTCGCGGCTTCCACCGCCTCGGCATAGGCGGCGAAGCTCGGATAGCGAAAATCCTCGGCCTGGCCCAGCAGGTTCATGGGATCGGGGACATCACCTGAGAGGGACACCGGGCTGGCGCTGATGCCGCAGTTGCCCACCACCACCGTGGTCACACCCTGAGAGAGCTTGGGCAGCATTTCGGGGGTGCGAATCACATTGGTATCGTCATGGGTGTGCACATCGATGAAGCCCGGTGCCAGGTAGAGACCGTCGGCGTCGATCTCGCTGACTGCCCCGGCGGAGGAGAGCTCTCCCACGGCGGCGATGCGGTCGCCGCGCACGGCCACGTCGGCCCGGAAGGGCGCGGCGCCGGTACCGTCGACGATCCAGGCGTTGCGGATCAGCAGGTCGTAGCGCATGTCAGTCTCCCAGCGGCTGGCGATTGTCGCCGCCGCGATGGGCATCGAGGGTGAGTTTCAGGCGGCGCAGCTTGTCGCGGGAGCGCTCGCGATGGCGCAGGGCCAGCTCCAGGGCCAGCACGTCGATGGCGGCGAGCATGGCGTAACGCGACGCCGAGGGGTGATAGATGAAGTCGGTTTCGCGGGCCGCCACCGGCAACGTAACGTCGGCATGCTCCGCCAGGGGCGAGCCCTGGGCGGTGATCGCCACGACCTGGGCACCGTACTGGCGGGCGATGCGCGCCGATTCCACCATCTCCGGCGTATGGCCAGTCACCGAGAGCACCACCACCACGTCGTCGGGTTCGAGGGTCGAGGCCACCATGCGCGGCAGCAGGGCCTGGGGATAGGCGCAGATCGCATAGCCGAGGCGCACCAGGCGGAACTGCATCTCCTGCGCCAGCATGCTGGAGCCGCCGCCGGCACCGAAGACGAGGATCTGACGGGCGGCGTCGAGCCGATCCACGGCGCCGGCCACGTCGGCCTGGGCCATCAGGTCGCGGTTCACCGCGAGGGTCTGGGTGGCAATCTCGTAGACCGCGGCGGGGCCGTCCTCGGGGGCCGACTCCTGAATGAAACGCCGGCCCGCAGCCAGTGACCGTGTCAAACGGGTCTTGAGGTCGCGCACGTTGTTGCAACCCACGGCGCGGGCGAAGCGTGTCACGCTGGCATCGCTCACGCCGGCCCGGGCGGCGATCTCGCTGATGCTGGCCTCGGTGACGAAGTCGATATCGGCGAAGATCAGCTCGGCGACTTTCTTCTCAGCGTCGCGCAGGCTGGCGAAGTCCGCCGTAATGCGGGAGAGGATGTCGATCTCTTGGCTCACCGAAGGGCTCCTGTGTCTTGCCTCGTTTGAAAATTATGTTAGTTTCTAACCTTTCGTCAAGTAAGTGTGAAAATAACTATCAAGAAGGGCCTGTCGAGAGGAGGCATGACATGCAGGAGTTCGGGGGCAGCATCGCGAAGGGAGCCGGCGTCGAGCGGCGAGGCGTCGACAAGGGCACCGTCGAGGTCGGACCCGACCTGTTGAGCGGAGTCAGTTTGCCGGCGGCGGTGCTTCATGAGGCGCCGCTGGCACACAACCTGGCGTGGATGCAGCGCTTCGCCGAAGCCCACGGCGCTCGCCTGGCGCCCCACGGCAAGACCACCATGACGCCAGCCCTGTTCCGGCGGCAGCTCGAGGCGGGGGCATGGGGCATCACCCTGGCAACGGCACCCCAGTGCCGTGCCGCCTTCGCGCATGGCGTGCGGCGCCTGTTGATGGCCAACCAACTGGTGGGGCAGGCCAATATGGCCATGGTGGCGGACTTGATCGCGGCTGGCGCCGACTTCTACTGCGTGGTGGATGGCATCGAGAACGTGCGCCAGTTGGGACGCTTCTTCGCCGAGCGAAACCTGCGCCTGGCGGTGCTGATCGAGCTGGGCGTGCCGGGCGGGCGCTGCGGCTGTCGCAGCCAGGAGGCCGTTCAGGCCCTGGCCGAGGCCGTCGCGGCCGAACCGGCGCTGGACCTCGCCGGGCTGGAGGGCTACGAGGGTGTTGTACACGGCAAGGACCCCGCCGCTGCGGTGCGCGACTATGCCCAGCGTCTGGTCGAGATCGCGCTGGCGCTTGATGCGGCAGGGCGATTCGATGTGGCCGAGCCCATCATCACCGCCTCAGGCTCCGCCTGGTACGACCTGATTGCCGAAGCGTTCCAGGCCGCCTCGCTACAAGGTCGCTTCGTGCCGGTGCTGCGTCCGGGCTGCTACGTGGTGCACGACCATGGCCTCTACCGCGAGGCCCAGCGCGATGTGCTGATGCGGCGCCCCGATCTGCAGCATGGGCTCGAGCCGGCATTGGAGGTTTTCGCCCAGGTGCAATCGCTGCCCGAGCCTGGCCTGGCGATCGTTGCCCTGGGCAAGCGTGACATCGGCTACGACCAACTGCCGGTGCCCCTGCGTCGCTACCGCGAAGGAGGCGCGCCGGACGCAACGCTCTCCGTCGCGGGGTGGCAGGTGACCAAGCTGATGGACCAGCATGCCTTCGTGCAACTGCCCGGAGACGCCGACGATATCGGTGTTGGCGATATCATCGCATTCGGCGCTTCCCATCCCTGCCTCACCTTCGACAAGTGGCGCCAGCTGCTGCTGGTGGATGAGGCGCTGGAGGTCAAGGACAGCCTGGCAACCTGCTTCTAGGCGACTCGAGACGCAAGCCGTACCTCTCAGGCCTCGCGCTTGCCGTCGACCAGACGCGATACACCCCAGGGATTGCCGTCCTTGAGCGGCTCGGGCAGCAGGCCTTGCGGCAGGGCCTGGTAGCACACCGGGCGCAGGAAGCGGAAGATCGCCGCGCTGCCCACCGAGGTGGTGCGGCTGTCGGAGGTCGCCGGGTAGGGCCCGCCGTGGACCATGGCGTGACACACCTCGACGCCCGTCGGCCAGCCGTTGGCCAGAATGCGACCCGCCTTGCGCTCGAGGATCGGCAGCAGGGCTTTCGCTGCGTCCAGGTCGCCGTCGTCCATCTGCAGGGTGGCGGTGAGCTGGCCTTCGAGCTGGGCCGCCACGCGTTTTACTTCCTCCAGGTCGGCACACTCGATCACCAGCGAGGTGGAACCGAACACTTCCTCCTGCAGCTCGGGATCGTTGAGGAACGCCTCGGCGGCGGTGACATAAAGTCCCGCCTGGCACGGGTGGGCGGTTTCGCCGGCCTGGCCGTGGGCGACTTCCCTGACCTTCGCGTTCGACGCGAGCCGACCCACGCCCTGTTCATAGGCCGCGTGGATGCCCGGCGTCAGCATGGTCTGGGCGGCGCTCTGCTTCACGGCGTCGCCCGCCGCCTCGACGAAGGCGTCGAGCTCGGGGCCCTTGACCGCGATGACCAGGCCCGGGTTGGTGCAGAACTGCCCGGCACCCATGTTGAGCGAGGCGACGAAGCCCTCGGCGATCTTGTCGCCGCGTGCCTTGAGGGCCTCGGGCAGCAGGAACACCGGGTTGATCGAGCTCATCTCGGCGTAGACCGGGATCGGCTGCGGGCGCGATTGGGCCGTCTTCATCAGCGCCGTGCCGCCGCCGCGCGAGCCGGTGAAGCCCACCGCCTGGATGCGCGGGTCGCTGACCAGCGCCTGGCCGATCTCGCTGCCCGAGCCGAACAGCAGCGAGAACACCCCTTCGGGCAGACCGTTCTTCTCCACGGCCTGCTGTACCGCGCGGCCGACCAGCTCCGAGGTGCCGGGGTGGGCGGAGTGGCCCTTGACGATCACCGGGCAGCCGGCGGCCAGTGCCGAGGCGGTGTCGCCACCGGCCACGCTGAAGGCCAGCGGGAAGTTGCTGGCGCCGAATACCGCGACGGGGCCGAGCGGAATGTGGCGCTGGCGCAGGTCGGCACGGGGCATGGGGTGACGGTCCGGCAGGGCCGGGTCGAGGCGCACGTCGAGCCACTCGCCGGCACGCACCACGGAAGCGAACAGACGCAGCTGGCCGCAGGTACGGCCGCGCTCGCCCTCGAGGCGCGCCCGGGGCAGGCCGGTCTCGGCCATGGCGCGCTCGATCAATGCGTCGCCGATGGCTTCGATCTCGCCGGCCACGGCCTCGAGGAACGCCGCGCGCTGCTCCAGCGTGGTCTCGCGGTAAGTGCCGAAGGCCGCCTCGGCGAGCTGGCAGGCGCGCTCGACCTCGGCCTTGCTACCGCCCGCGTAGGTGGGTTCCAACGTCTCGCCAGTGGCGGGATTGACGGCGTGGATGGGCTTGGAACTGCCGCTGACGGCCTCGCGGCCGATAAGTTGAAGTCCGCTGGGTTGCATGGAGTTTCCTTCACTTCAGATGAGAGTCAGTGGGTAAGGGGGAGGCGATACCAGCGCTTGGTGTTGTCATGCAGGATGGCCTGGCGGGAGTCGGGATCAACTCGTGCGACGGCATCCTCTATCAGCGCCAGCCAGTCGCGATAGCGCACCCTGAGGCTGGACACGGGGAAGTTGCTGGCGAACAGGCAGCGCTCGGGGCCGAACAGCACCAGGGTCTCACAGAGCAGGTCGAGGTTGGCGCTGGCGTCCCAGTCATGCCAGGGCGTGCCCAGCTCCGAGAGCTTGACCGCCACGTCGGGATTGGCTGCCAGGGCGCGCATGCCGGAGCGCCAGGTGGCGAGCCCTTGAGGAGATCGGTCCCATGGCAGCCCGGTATGGTTGAGGATGACTCGTAGTCCGGGGAAGGCCTCGAGCGTGTCAGCGGCTTCCTGTAGGTGCCAGGCGGGGACGCGCAGGTCCCAGGAGAGCCCGCGTTCGGCCAGCAGGCTCAAGCCTTTACACCAGTGACGATCCTGCAGGGTGCCACTGTCACCACGGACGTGAGCGGCCTTGTCCGGCGTAGCGGCGGTCAGTGGCTTGGCACGCACGCCACGGAACAATGGCGAGGCCATCTGGGCATCCAGCTGCGCGGCACATTCCGGTCGACCGAAGGCGGCCCAACCGACATGTGCCGTGGGTAGCCCGTGTAGCTCATGCGTGGCGGCAATCCAGAGGGTTTCGCGCACGGCTTGACGACGTTCGGCCTCTGCTTCGCAGTGCACACTACCCACTAGCCGGTAGCCTTCGGGAATCAGGCTTTTCAGATCAGCGACCAGGAATGGCTTGCGGATCGCACGGTAGTCGCCGAGAAAGAACCCTACCGCGGGACGATCTTCCAGCCAGGGATAGGTCACGCTGCCATCCAACGCCCACAGGTGATGGTGGGCATCGATCAATGGCTGTACGGCATTCATCGCTTTTGCCACTCCTTGCGCGCGTCGGTGGTGGGCACGTATGTCGTCAGTCACGCAGCAGCAAGCACGACACGTCGGGTTCCGCACGCGTGGCAAAGCGACGTACGATGCGGCCGGATTCAAGATTGAGCACCCCGATATGGTCGCCTTTCAACGAGACGAAGGCGTGCTCGCCATTGGGGTGAAAGCTCATGGCGATCGGGATACTGTCGAGATCTATCCGTCCTAGCGGCTGAGGCTGCTGGTCGAACAGTGACAACGAGTTTTCGCCATAGTTGGTGGTGATCAACCGTTGTTGTGGATCGCCATAGATGCGGTTCGGGTCGCGGCCGGTGGTGGCACTGTGACGCACGCTCATCGACTCGGTATCGATGGCGACGATGCTGTCATCGTCGCGGTTGCTGATGAACAGCGTGCGTTCATCAGTGGACAGGCAGTTGCCCTCCGGTTTGCGTCCCGGAATCATCGCAATCGGCGTGAAGGTGGCGTCATGGGGCTTGAACTTGGTGATGGTATTGCTGAGCAGGTTGACGCCGTAGGCCCAGTCGCCGCGCCGGGTGAGGGCGAACAAGTGGGTCTTGTAGCCACCTGAGGAGACGGCCAGATCGGGAGTCGTGGTTGTGAGTGGATCATTGAACAGCAGCAGGGTGTTGTGCCCCTCGCTCATGGCGTAGAGGCGGTCCTGGTCGTCGATGCCGAGGCCGTGGATGCGGTAGTAGGGCCAGGTGCTCAGGGTATTGACGTGTTCGAAGGTCTCGAGGTCGATGACGAATACCGAACATCCGCCCTGGTCACCGATACAATCGGCGCCGAGAATGCCGTAATGGCCGACGAAGGCATACCGGCCCTGTGAGTCGACCACGAATTCATGCGGGTAGTCGGGCAGGCGGATATGCTTGAGTTCCTCGCCGCTCTGGGCATCGTACAGGCTCAGGGTGTGAGCGCACTTCTGGTTCAAAAGCAGGACTTCGCGAGTCATCGTGTGTGATCTCCAGGGATGGGATGGCGCCCGGTTGACGGGCGCCTGCTGTTAGATGATGCCGTCGATGCTGCGGCGTCAGTCCTGCTGTGCGACACCCTGAATGGCATCGATCCATTCGCTGCCGTTCTCGGCGATATAGCTGTCCCAGGTTGGGCGAATCACTTCCTGGAAGGCAGCGGTATCCACCTCTTCCTCGACCTGCATGCCGTTCTCACGAAGCGTGGCAATGATCTGCTGCTCATTCTCGAGATTCAGCTCGCGCTGGTAGGCACCGGCTTCACGCGCTGACTCGACCAGCGCCTGCTGATACTCGGGCGAGAGGCTGTCGAACTTGTCCTGGTTCATCACCATGATCAGCGAGGTATAGGCCTGGTTGGTCAGTGACAGGAAATCCTGCACCTCGTGGAAGCCTGCCGACCAGACGATGCCGATGGGATGATCCTGGGCATCCACGGTACCGGTCTCGAGTGCCGTGTAGAGTTCGCCGATGGGCATCGGGACCGGGTTGGCGCCAAGCAGCGAGAACGCCTCGATCAGCGACTTGTTGGAGTTGGTGCGCATCACCAGCCCCTTGACGTCGTCGGGAGTCTTGATGGGATGCTTAGAGTTGGTCATGGCGCGAAAGCCGACTTCCCAGAATGCCAGGCCCTTGAGGCCAACTTCCTCTAGCAGCCCAAGCGCTCTCTGGCCGACCTCGCCGTCGAGTACGCGATAGGCTTGTTCGCGGTCGGCGAAGATATAAGGCAGGTCGAAGGCGCCGAGCGCGGGCTCGAGTCCGGCGAAGTTGGGGTTGCCGGACATCTCGATGTCGATGGTGCCGCTGCGAACGCCGGAGATCATCTGCTGGTCGCCACCGAGCACGCCGTTGCCGAAGATGTTGATGGTGACCTCGCCGTTGGTGCGTTCCTCGACCAGTTCGGCGAAGTGTTCCGCCGCGGCCTGCTGGGTGTCGCTATCCGGGGCGGCGTGTGCCAGCTTGAGCACGGTGGCGGCCTGGGCCTGCGACAGTGAGCCGGTGACGAACAAGGCGATCGTAGTGGCTTTTATTAGACGCTTCATGATGTTGTCTCTCTTGTGGGTGGCGTTGCGGTGTATTGGCGTGAGCTGAACGTCCAGCTCACGCACGGGGGGGCGAAGGTGGCCGTATGTCATCGTCTAGCCGGCCAGCCAGTAGAGCGGGACCGTGATGATCTGCGGGAACGCCACGAACAGCAGCAGGATCACCACATAGGCCAGCGCGAAGGGCATGACGCCCGACACGGCCTTCTCGAACTTCAGGTTGCCGACGCTGGTGATGACGTTGAGCACATTGCCCACCGGGGGCGTGATCAGGCCGATGGAGCAGTTGAGGACGAACATGATGCCGAAGTAGACCGGATCGATACCGGCCAGCTTGACGATGGGCATCAGGATCGGGGTCAGCACCAGGATGGTTGGCGTCAGGTCCATCACCATGCCGACCACCAGCACCACGCCCATGATCGCCAGCATCAGCAGGCGCGGGTCATCGGCTAGCGGTGCCAGCAGGTCGGCGACCATCAACGGCAGCTGGGCGATGCTGATCAGCCAGGAGGCCACCATGGCGGCGGCGACCAGGAACATGACGATGGCGGTGCTGCGTGCGGCCTGGGTCAACACGTCGTAGAGCTGAGGCAGGTTCAGCTCGCGATAGATGACCGTCGCGACGACGATCGCGTAGACGGCTGCCACGACGCCAGCTTCGGTGGGCGTGAACATGCCGGTCTTGATGCCACCGATGATGATGACCGGCAGCAAGATGGCCCAGAAGCTCTCCCTGAGTGCCTTGAGGCGTTCGCTTAAGGTGGCCTTCTCAGTTACGACGAGATCTTCCTTGCGAGTCATGAACGACCACAGCACCACCAGCGTCGCCCCCATGATCAGGCCTGGCACGATGCCGGCCAGGAACAGCTTGCCGATCGAGATGCCACCGGCCACGCCGATGATGATCAGCGGGATCGAGGGCGGAATGATCGGCGCGATGATGCCGCCGGCCGCCATCAGGCCTGACGAGCGCCCCAGCGGATAGCCGGCCTGGCGCATCATCGGCAGCAGCATGCTGGCCAGGGCGGCGGTATCGGCCACGGCCGAACCGGACAGGCTGGCCATGATGATGGCGGCGAAGATGGCCACGAAGCCCAGGCCTCCCTTGCGATGCCCGACCAGCGTCATGGCCAGTACGACGATGCGCTTCGACAGGCCGCCGCGCGACATCACCTCACCGGCGACGAGGAAGAAAGGTATCGCCAGCAGGGTGTAACTGTCGGCCCCGTTGACCAGGTTCTGCGCCAGGATCTGCGAATTGAACATGTCCAGGTGCAGCATCAGCACCACGGCGCTGACCAGCAGGGCGAAGGCAATGGGTACGCTCAGACCGATCGAGGCGAGCAGCGAACCGAGGAACAGGCCGATGGTCATGTCGCTTCTCCTTCACGGAGAGGTGCCGTGGATTGCGCTGCACTGGGTATCAGCAGTCGATAGGCCAGGATCACCGACATCAGCACCCCGGCCATCAGGCCTGCCAGGTAAAAGACACCGACGGGAATCCCACTGATCGGGGAAAGGTTGCTCCAGTTCAGCAGGGTCTGCTCGTAGCTGCCCTTGAGCAGCATCAGGCAGCAGCCCAGCATGACCAGGGTGACCAGGCGCCCGAGCACCGCCTGTGCCGGTCGCGGCAGCCGCTCGGCCAGCGTCGTCACGCTCAGGTGCTCGTGACGTAGCAAGGCGGTCACGGCACCCAGGAAGGTCACCCACACGAACAGGAAACGTGACAGCTCGACGCTGATGGAAATGCCGCTGTTGAAGCCGTAGCGAAGTACTACGTTGGTGAAGACCAGCACTATCATGCTGCCCAGCGCCAGCACCATCGTGAGATTGAGCGTCTTCTCCACCCACTGCGTGAGCAGAGCGATAGGGGCGTAGAGGGCCCCTGGCGTCGTTGGCGTCGCCTGGGTATGGCGCTCAGCATTCTGAGACATGATGCGGGTACCTTTTCGGAAAGCCTGGCGCCTACAGGGAAAGCACCCGGGTGGGAGCATCGTTTCTTGTCGCGAAGCGCACCGGGTTGCACAGGGCGCGTCCCAGCGCCGGCAATTCGATCTCGAAGCGGTCGCCATCGCGCACTTCGATGCCATCGGCAAAGCTCAGGGTGGCGGTGCCGAAGTAGTGCACATGCAGATCGCCCGGGACTCGGAACTGCGCATACTTGAAGTGGTGGTGCTCCAGGTTGGCGAGGCTGTGGGCCATGTTGGCCTCGCCGGTGAGGAAGGGCTTGCGCCACAGCACCTCTCCCTCGCGCACGATGCGGCTTTCACCTTCCAGGTGCGCCGGCAGTTCGCCGAGCAGTAGCTCCGGGCCGAAGCTGCAGGGGCGCAGCTTGGAATGGGCCAGCCACAGGTAGTTGGCACGTTCGGTGATGTGGTCGGAGAATTCGTTGCCAACGGCGTAACCGAGACGGTAGGGCGTACCGTCGGGGCCATTGAGGTAGATGCCAACCAGCTCCGGTTCCTCGCCGGCGTCTTCGGCGAAGGTCGGTACGCCGAACGGCTGCTCCGGGGCAACGACGATGTTGCCATCGCCCTTGTAGAACCACTCCGGTTGGGCGCCGATATGGCCCGCTTCCGGCTTGCCGCCCTCGACGCCGAGATTGAACATGCGCATGGAGTCGGTGAGTTCGCTCTCCGCTACCTGTGCTTTGGCATGCATCGCCGCGCGGGTGTCGGCGCTGCCCAGATGGGTCAGGCCGGTGCCGGTGACCAGGCAGTGGGCCGGATCGGGATGGGTAACCGGGGGCAGCAACTGGCGCATGTCGAGCGCCTGCTTGTAATCCAGCAGCTCATGGCAGCGGCGAGATGCGATGAACTCGGCGAGGGACACTCCCTCGTCGATGGCCGCCTGGGCCAGCGCATAGGTGCCGCCGGGGTAGTCGATCAGGCGCAATTGGTCGCGGCTTTCAACCACCGCGGCGCGTACGCCGCGGGGAGTCATGACTTGTACGATTCGCATCATGGGGCTCCTCACTCGATGATGGTGAACTGGTCGAAGTAACGCTCGTTGAGCGATAGCCCCAGCCCCGGGGTGTCGTCGTCCAGGTCGAGGAAGCCGTTGACCGGCTCGGGATCGCCCTCGAACAGGTAGTAGAAGAGTTCGTTGCCGATCTCGACGTCATGCACCGGGAAGAACTCGGACATCGGCGAGGCCAGCGTGGACATGGTCAGGTGGTAGTTGTGCATCTGACCGGCGTGGGGGATCACCGGTACACTGAAGGATTCGGCGATGGCGTTGATCTTGCGCGCCGCGGTGATGCCGCCGACCCGGTTGGTGTCGTACTGGATGACCGAGACGGCACGCTTCTCGAGCAGCTGGCGGAAACCGTAGTGGGTGAACTCGTGTTCGCCGCCGGAGATCGGGATGCTGGTCAGCTGATTCAGCTCCGCGTAGCCGTCGATGTCGTCGGCAATCACCGGTTCCTCCAGCCAGCGCGGCTGGAAGCGCTCCAGCTTCGGCAACATGCGCTTGGCGTACTCCAGATTCCAACCCATATAGCATTCGAGCATCAGGTCGATGTCCTCGCCGATCACCTCGCGTATCGCGGCTACGCTGTCGAGGTTGGCACGCATGCCGTCGGGACCGTCCTTAGGTCCATAACCGAAGCGCATCTTCATTGCCTTGAAGCCCTGGTCGAGGTAGGACTGTGCTTCTTCCTGCATCGACTTGAGATCGGTGCGATAGAGCTTGGAGGCGTAGCAGGGAATCTTCTCCTTGGTGCGCCCGCCGAGCAGCTTGAATACCGGTTGATTGACCGCCTTGCCCATCAAATCCCAGATCGCGATATCGACCCCCGAAATCGCCGCCATGCCGATGCCCTTGCGGCCCCAGGCGTGCGTGGAGCGGTACATGCGCTGCCACAGGTACTCGTAGTCGAATGGGTCCTGACCGATCACCAGCGGCGCCAGGTACTGATCGATGATCGCCTTGGCGATGCGCGGTGCCAGCGCCACGTTACCCAGCCCGACCAAGCCGTTGTCGGTCTCGATCTCGACGGTGGTCCAGCCATGGAAGCGGAAGGTGCCCATGGAGTCGCCCTTGTCCCACAGTTCGTCCATGGCGTTGGAGCAGAAGTGCGGGGTCGGCGTGACGGTATGACCGTTCCATTCGAAGACGCGGGTACGGACCTTGGTGATCTTCATCTTTGGCTTTCCTTGTGTCTGTTAGTGATCAGGCCTTGATGGTTTCGAGACGCTGGCGACGCAGGCTCGCGCCCATGCGGCAAGCGATGGCAAAAGCGTTTCGGGTCGGGCCTACGTCGGCCTTGCCCTGGCCGGCAATGTCGAAGGCGGTACCGTGGGCCGGGGTGGTGATGGGGATTGGCAGGCCGCCCTGGACGGTCACGCCCTGCTTGAACCCGAGCAGCTTGATCGCGATCTGCCCCTGGTCGTGGTACATGGTGACGATGGCGTCGTACTCGCCGTCGCGGGCCTTGATGAAGATGGTGTCGGCTGGAAAGGGGCCGGCGATGGGATAGCCCTGGGCCTGGCACGCCTTGACGGCGGGTGCGATGACTTCGATCTCCTCGCGCCCGCAGGTGCCACCCTCGCCGCCGTGGGGATTGAAGGCCGCCACCGCGACACGCGGGGTCTCGAAACCGGCCAGGATCAGGGAGTCGTGGATCAGCTTGCTGGCCGCGACGATGCGTTCCTGGGTCACGTACTGCGCGGCGTCCTTGAGCGGGATGTGCGAGGAGATACGCGAGGTCCACAGCGTGCCGAGGGTGTTGAACTCGCAGAAGTAGCCATCGACGCCCAGGTGTTCGGCGAAGAAGTGCAGCTCGTCCTCATGCTTGAGTCCGGCCTTCTTCATCGAGAACTTGTTGAGTGGTGCGAAGCAGATGGCATCCACGTCGCCGGCCTGGGCAGCCTCCAGGCAGCGAGTCAGCACCGTCAAGGTCGAGGCGCCGCCGGCGACGGTTTCCTCGGCATAGGGCACCACGCCCTTGGCCACGGTCTCGAGCGGTAGAAATACCGGGCCGCCGTGCTCGCGCGCAGCGGCGAAGCTGTCGACCTCGGGGAGCTGGTGACGGGTGCCGGCGACGCGCTGGCCTTCTTCCCATAGCCAACGGTCCCCCACCAGCACGGTATGCACGGCGGTGAACAGTTCCGGTTCGGCAAACAGCTTGGCGACGAGCTCGGGGCCGATGCCGGCGGGGTCGCCCAGAGTGACGGCAATGACGGGACGTGAATCGCTCATGAGGTTCTCCAGCTCAGTAGAAGAGTTCGACGAGAGTCAGGGGGATGGCCGGGATATAGGTCACCAGCAGCAGGACGATGAACAGCACGCCGATCATCGGCATGTTGACGCGAGTGGTATTCCACATGTCGGTCTTGGCGATGGAACAGGCAGTGGCCAGGACCGAGGCGACCGGTGGCGTCTGCTGGCCGATCGCCAGGTTGAGGGTGAGGATCAAGCCGAAGTGGATGGGGTCGATGCCGATCTGGTGCACCAGTGGCATGACGATGGGCACCACCAGAATGATCGCTGCGGCACCGTGCAAGAACATGCCGAGCAGCAGCAGCAGAATGTTGAGTAGCGCCAGTACGGCGATCGGGTTCTCGGTCAGGGCGGTAATCTGGCGGGCGAGTTGTTGGGGCAGTTGCATCTCGGTGAGAAACAGGCCCAACACGGCGGAAGTGGCTACCAGCAACATCACCACGGCGGTCTGAATGACGCCATCGGTAACGGCCCGATAGAGCATCTTGAGATTGAACTCACGGTAAATCAGCCCTCCGATCACCAGGGCAGCGAGCACGGCAATCCCGGCCCCCTCGGTGGCGGTGACGAAGCCGCCGAAGATTCCACCGAGAATGATCACCGGCAGCAGCAACGCCCAAACGGCTTCCTTGAAGGCCTTGCCAAGGCGGCCCAGGGAGAACGCCTCCTCACGCGGCAAGTCGTATTTCACCGCGTAGTAGTAGCAGAAGCAGGCCAGGCCGAAGCCACCGAGCAGCCCCGGGACAATACCGGCCACGAAGAGCTGAACGATGGAGACCTCGGCAATGGCACCGTATAGGATCATCGACAGCGAAGGCGGAATGATCACTGCCAAGGAGGCCGAAGACGAAGTAATGGCCGCGGAGAACTCCGGGTTGTACTTCTTGCGTTTCATCTCGGGGATCAGCACCGAACCGGTGGCGGCCACGTCGGCGACCGCAGAGCCGGAAATCTCGGCGAAGAACATCGAAACACCGACGTTCACCATGGCCAGCCCACCACGCACGAAACCGACGAGAGCGGTTACCAGGTTGATCAAACGGGTGGAAATGCCCGAGGTGTTCATCAAGGCACCGGCGAAGATGAACAGCGGAATGGCGATCAACGGAAAGTTGGTGGCCCCGTTGAACAACGTTAGCGGCACGTTCAACAAGTGCTGGGGGCCCATGTTGAGGAAGACCCCCACCACCCCGACCACACCGATCGCCACGGCGATGGGCACGTTGATCAGCACCAGGGCGAACAGGGCGGCAATGACGATCAGCAGGGTCATGTGCGACTCTCCTTGAGATCTTCCTCGGCCTGGCGAATGGCTGCCTCAATGGCCTCGTGCTCACTGTCCACACCCGCCTGCACTTTCCTCCACGCCTCCGGCAGGCTCAGCAGCTCACAGACGATGAACAGCGCGGCACTGAGCGGAATCACTGACTGGGTAACGGTCAGGCTCACTGCGGGGATCGACACCAGTCGGTCCCAGGCGAGGATGTCGAGCACGCGATAGCCGTAGTAAGCGATGATCAGGAAAAAGCCGATGACGATGGCTTCCGAGATCAGGAAGAGCAGGCTGCGCAGGGCAGGGGGAGCGCTGGCGACAATGCCGGGAAAGCCCATGTGGGCTCGCTTCAGCGCGGCCAGGCAGGCGCCGTAGAAGGACAGCCAGGCCAGGCCGATGGAAGCGACTTCGTCGTACCAGATGAGCGAGCTACCGAGGGCACGGAAAGCAACGGCGGCCAGCACGATCGTCGTCAGCGCGAGCAGCAGAAAGACCGTAATAGCCTCCAGCAGCTTTTCGACGACAAGGCGGGTGCGGTCGATGATGTCCATGGCAAGGCCTCTCGTTGGAGGATGATGGCGCCTGCTGGCACCTGCTAGAGCGGAATTCATTCCTCGGCCAATGCCATGGCGCGATCGATCATCGCCTGGCCGTTCGGCACCTGCTCTGCGAAGACTTCGTAAACGGGATTGCTGGCCGCAATGAAGGCGTCGCGTTCTACCTCGTTGACCGACATCCCGGCTTCCTGCATGGCGGTGAGCAGCTCCTCGTCGAGTTCGACGCCGCGCGCCAGAGCCCACTCCTGGGTTTCTGCGGCAGCGGCCGAAATGGCCTCGCGCACCTCCTCGGAATACTGGCTCCAGCCGTTCTGGCCGGCAGTCAGCCAGATCGGGCTGTAGACGTGACTGGAGAGGGACAGGTACTCCTGAACCTCGTGCAGGCGGGCACCGTAGATATTGCTGAGCGGGTTCTCCTGGCCGTCGATGACGCCGGTCTGCAGGCCCACGAATACCTCGGAAAAGGCCATGGGCGTGGGATTTGCCCCCCAGGTGGTGAACATCCGGGTGCGCCAGTCACTCTGTGGGGTGCGGATACGCAGCCCGTGGAGGTCCTCAGGCACCGTCACGGCACGCCGACTGTTTGTGATATGACGAAAACCGTTCTCCCACGTAGAGAGAATCTTCAGCCCCTGCGACTCGGCGCTCTGAGCCAGGTCAGTCATGACGATTTCCTGGTCGATGCGCTTGAGGTGGTCGCGGTCCTTGACCAGGTAGGGAAGGTCGAAGAGCGCGAATTCCGGTGCAACCGAAGACATGATCGAGGAGATGGCGGCGAGATCCACCGTGCCCATGCGCAGCCGCTGGATCAACTGACGCTCATCCCCCAGTTGGGCGCTGTCGTAGTACTCGATCTGGATGTCATCCCCCAGCCGCTCCTGCAGGCGGCGGGTGAACTCCTGGGCAGTCTGCCCTTGCAGGCTCTGGGGCGAGCCGCCAATGGCAAAGACGAGCTTTTCCTGGGCTTGGGCGCTGCCCGCAGCAGCCACCAGAGCGAACAGGGAAAATGCGAAAGTTCTTTTGAGCATGATGGGTGTCCTATGGATTGTTATTGGCATCTCTTGGTATCTGGTCTACTGGTTGGTTGACCATACCAGTTGCTATCAATCTAGATCGCCTCGTTAACGCCTGTCAAGCCTGTCCATGGAGTGGGCAGTACCTGCGTGCCATGATTGGGATGGCATCTACAGGTCTTCTGGTCTATTATTCGTACCAGTCAGGGAGGAAAATCCATGGAAAGAATGGCATTCGCCTTCGAGAAGACGCTCGAGAACAAGACCAAGAAAGAGATACTGGCCGAGAAGCTGATCGAGATGATCCTGACCGGCCTACTGCGGGATGATGATGTTCTGCCCAGTGAGCGGGAGCTGGCCCAGCTATTCGGTGTGAGCCGGGAAACCGTACGTGGCGCCTTGTCACAGCTCACGGCCCATGGGCTGATCAGCGTTTCCCATGGGAGCAAGACCCGTATTTGTGCCAGCGACACGGTCCTGGCCAGGTTTCGTGCCACTCGCCCTGATGAGATGGTGAAGGAGGTCAACCGCTTCGACATCAATAGTGTTTTCGAGAGCCGCATCATCGTGGAAGCCGCCATCGCCCGGCGCGCCGCCATGCGAATTGATGCAGAAGGTATCGCCAAGCTGGAACGGCTGCTACAAGCGCAGAGCCAGCTGTTCGACTCGCCGGTGCACTTCCAGCTCTCCGATCAGAACTTCCATAAGCTGATCTCGGAATATGCCGATAATGAAATCCTGCTGCGCTATGCGGAGGAACTCTACACCTATGGCTTGAGCGTCCGTCGCCAGGTCATGGTGGAAGAAGGTGCCATCGAGCGTAGTTACCAGGAGCATGGACACATCGTCGAGGCGCTCAAGCGGGGCGACCCCGATGGCGCCGAGCGGGCCATGCTGGCTCATCTGGACAGCGTCTATCGCACCACCAAGGCCAAGCTGGACACCAGCCTTTCCCAGGCTTGATCCACAAAAAAGGCGGCCCGCAGGCCGCCAAAGGTTCCAGAACATTTACGGGCTTGGCACTACACCTCGCGCTTGCCATCCACCAGCCGCGACACGCCCCAGGGGTTGCCGTCCTTGAGCGGCGCCGGCAGCAGGCCCTCAGGCAGCGCCTGATAGCACACCGGGCGCAGGAAGCGGTAGATCGCCGCGCTGCCCACCGAGGTGGTACGGCTGTCGGATGTCGCCGGGTAGGGGCCGCCGTGGACCATGGCGTGGCACACCTCGACACCCGTCGGCCAGCCGTTGGCCAGGATCCGACCCGCCTTGCGCTCGAGGATCGGCATCAGTCCTTTCGCCACGGCGAGATCGCCGTCGTCCATCTGCAGGGTGGCGGTGAGCTGGCCTTCGAGCTGGGCCGCCACGCGCTGCATCTCCTGCTCGTCCTGGCACTCGATCACCAGCGAAGTGGCGCCGAACACTTCTTCCTGCAGCTCGGGCTCGTTGAGGAAGCCGGCCGCCGAAGTGACGAACAGCCCCGCCTGGCAGGGGTGGGCCGACTCGCCGGCCTGGCCGCGGGCCACTTCCCTGACCTTGCCGTTGCCGGAAAGCCGGCCCACGCCCTGCTGGTAGGCATCGTGGATGCCCGGGGTGAGCATGGTCTGGGCGCCGCTGCCTTTCACGGCCTCGCCCGCCGCCTCGACGAAGGCCTCGAGCTCGGGGCCCTTCTCGGCGATGACCAGGCCCGGGTTGGTGCAGAACTGCCCGGCCCCCATGTTCATCGAGGCGACGAAGCCCTCGGCGATCTTGTCGCCGCGCGCCTTCAAGGCCTCGGGCAGCAGGAACACCGGGTTGATCGAGCTCATCTCGGCGTAGACCGGGATCGGCTGGGGGCGGGCTTGGGCCGTCTTCATCAGCGCGGTGCCACCGCTGCGGGAGCCGGTGAAGCCCACCGCCTGGATGCGCGGATCGGCGACCAGCGCCTGGCCGATCTCCCGGCCCGAGCCGAACAGCAGCGAGAACACCCCCTCGGGCAGCTCGCACTTCTCGACCGCTTTCTGGACTGCGCGGCCGACCAGCTCCGAGGTGCCGGGGTGGGCGGAGTGGCCCTTGACGATCACCGGGCAGCCGGCGGCCAGTGCCGAGGCGGTGTCGCCACCGGCTACGCTGAAGGCCAGCGGGAAGTTGCTGGCGCCGAACACCGCCACCGGGCCGAGCGGGATGTGGCGCTGGCGCAGGTCGGCGCGGGGCAGTGGCTGACGCTCGGGCAGGGCCGGGTCGAGGCGCACGTCGAGCCACTCGCCGGCGCGTACCACGGAGGCGAACAGGCGCAGCTGGCCGCAGGTGCGGCCGCGCTCGCCCTCGAGGCGTGCCCGAGGCAGGCCGGTTTCCAACATGGCGCGTTCGATCAGTTCGTCGCCGATGGCCTCGATCTCGCCGGCCACGGCCTCGAGAAACGTCGCGCGCAGCTCGAGGGTGGTTTCGCGATAAGTGCCGAAGGCCGCCTCGGCGAGTTCACAGGCGCGCTCGACCTCGGCCTTGCTGCCGCCCACGTAGGTGGGCTCAAGGCGCTCGCCGGTGGCGGGGTTGACGGCGTGGATGGGCGTGGAACTGCCGCTGACGGCTTCCTGGCCGATCAGCATTTTGCCTTGCAGGGTCATAAATAAACTCCTTGTGTCATGCAGCCCCTAGAGCGATTTCACATCGATAGGGGGCGTCTCCGTCTCGAAGCGTAGTGGATTGCGCAGGGCCCGGCCGAATGTGGGCAGGCTGATCTCGAAACGGTCGCCGTCCCGGGTCTGGATGCCATCGGCGAAGCTCAGGGTGGCGGTGCCGAAGAAATGCACGTGGACATCGCCGGGACGACGAAAACCCGAATATTTGAAGTGGTGATACTCCAGGTTGGCCAGGCTATGAGCCATGTTGGCCTCGCCGGTGAGGAACGGTTTCTCCCAGACGGTCTCGCCGCCTCGCACGATGCGGCTGACGCCTTCCAGGTGGTCGGGCAGCTCACCCACCCACAGCTCCGGGCCAACGCTGCAGGCGCGCAGCTTCGAGTGGGCCAGCCACAGGTAGTTGAAGCGCTCGGTGACGTGGTCGGAAAACTCGTTGCCGATGGCATAGCCCACCCGCCAGGGGTTGCCGTCGTCGCCGGTCAGGTAGAGCCCGGCGAGTTCCGGTTCCTCGCCGGCATCCTCGGCAAAGGCGGGTACCGGGATCTCGGCTTCCGGGGCAACCATGCAGTCGCCGTCGCCCTTGTAGAACCACTCCGGCTGGGCGCCGGTCTCACCGGGGGCGGGCTTGCCGCCCTCCACGCCCAGCTTGAACATGCGCATGGAGTCGGTCAGCTGCTCTTCACTCTGCTGGGTCTGTTGTTGAGAGTGGGCATGCATCGCGGAGCGCGTATCGGCGCTGCCCAGATGGGTCAGGCCGGTGCCGGTCACGAGACAGTGGGCCGGGTCGGGGTGGGTCAGCGGTGGCAGCAGGCGTTTCTCGTCGACCAGTCGCTGGTAGTCGAGGCGGGTTTCGGTCAGCGCTGCCCCGACGGCGTCGGCCAGCGATTGCCCTGCCGCAATGGCGCGGCGGGCCAGGCTGTAGGTGTCGGCGTCGAGCAGGCGAACTTCACGGTCACTTTCGACCCGGGCCGCACGGACCTGGCCTTGGTGTTCGCATTGAATCAGGCGCATGGCGCGGTTTCCTCGTATGGCGTTTGTCAAAGCGGCCAGATCGCCAGCTGCGGCCACAGCAGCAGGGCCGCCAGCACGCAAAGCTGGATGAGCATGAACGGCAATACCGAAATGTAGATGTCCTTGAGACTGATGTCCGGCGGCGCCACGCTCTTGAGGTAGAACGCCGCCGGGCCGAACGGTGGTGACAGGAACGAGACCTGCATGTTCACGGCGAACAGGATGCCGAACCAGATCGGGTCGAAACCCAGTTGCGTGACGATAGGCAGGAAGATCGGCAACGCCAGCATGGCGATGCCGATCCAGTCGAGGAACAGCCCGAGCACCAGCATGATGCCCATCATCACCAGGATGATCGCTATCGGTGCTACCTCGAGGCCGAGGATCAAGCCCGAGACGAAGCGGTTGCCGCCCATCAGGTTGTAGACGCCGACCAGCGCGGCGGCGCCGATGCCGATCCAGATGATCATGCCGCAAGTATTGAGCGTCTGGCCCAGGCTGTGGTGCAGCATGCCCAGCGAGAATTCGCGGCGCACCATGATTGCGAGGATTACGCCGAATACACCCATCGCTGCCGCCTCGGTGACCGAGGCGATGCCGCCGTAGATGGTGCCGAGTACCAGGAAGGCGATCAGCCCCGGCAACAGGATCGCCTTGGCGGCATCGAGCCTGTTGGAGAAGGGATTGTCCTGGCTCTCCTCGGTCAATGGCGGCCCCATCTCGGGGTTCTTCAGGCAGCGTACCAGCACGTAGGCGATGTAGGAGCCCATCAGGATCACCGCCGGGGTAATGGCCGCGGTGAACAGTTCGGCGATGGAGACGCTGGCGATCAGGCCGTAGATGATCAGCACGATCGACGGCGGCATCATGGTACCCAGCGCGCCGCCGGCGCATACCACGCCGATCGACAGGTGCTTGTCGTAGCCCAGGCGCAGCATCTGCGGCAGCGCCAGGATGCCCAGCAGCACGATCTCGCCGCCGATGATCCCCGACAGCGCCGCCAGGAAGAACGCCACCACGATGGTCTGAACCGCCACGCCGCCGGGCAGGCGGCCGGCGAATACGCGCATGGCATTGAACAGGTCCTTGGCGATGCCGGAGCGGTCGAGCAGCGAGGCCATCAGCACGAACATCGGCACCGCCACCAGCGAATACTCGGTGATGAAGCCGTAGACGCGGCTGGTGACCAGCGGCAGGGCGGTCTCTCCGAACCAGCCGAAGGTGAAGGCCATTGCCACCAGGCCGGTGATGAAGGCCAGTGGCAGGCCGGTGATGAGCAGCGCGAAGATGGCGCCGACCATCAGCAGCGTTGCGGTCGAGATATCCATCAGCGTGCCTCCCGACCGGGGCGAGCCCGCAGCGACTGGATCAGGTGCAGCGTGGCCTGCAGCGTCATCAGGGCCAGGGCGAACAGGATCACGCCCTTGACCATGGCCGGAAAAGGGGGATTCCACGAGGTGCCGGAGCGCTCCAGGCGCCACTCGCCGAGCGGGCTGTGCGATGCGCGCCAGAACATGTGGAAGGCGGCATAGCTCATGGCCAGGCAGAAGCCCAGGGTCACCAGGTCGTTGAAGCGATCCATCCAGCCTCTGAGACGGGGGCCGACATTGTCGTAGAGCACCTTGACGCGGATGTGGCTGTTACGGGCAAGGGCCACGGGGCCGCCCAGGGCGAAGCTGATGGCGACGAGGAATACCACGCTCTCGTGCACCCAGGAGGTGGGCGAGTTGAAGCCGTAGCGCAGGAAGACCTCGACGACGCTGATGGCCATGGCCAGCAGAATCATCCAGGCGGCGCCCCGGGCGCCTCGCGACACCAGCCGGTCGAGGCCGTTACGCTCGGGCGAGACATCCTCGACCTGCTCAACGATATCGGCGAGTTCCTGCTCGGGCAGGAGCTTGGGGTCATGTTGTTGCTGCGACATGGCGAGTCTCGATAGGCGTTGCGGGCCGCCAGAGGCTGGCGGCCCGCTTCGGTTGCCGACGCGTGGTTCAAAGCAGGTTGCGCGAGCGCAGGAAAGCCGTGGCGGAGTCGTAGATCTTCTGGGTCATCTCGTTCTCGCCGGCCCACTCTTTCCACTCTTCTTCCGCGGCGGCGCTGAACTTGCGACGCTCCTCAGCGGGCAAATCGAAGGGGTGAACGTCCGGGTCCTCCTGCAGGCGCTGCAGGGTTTCGATGTCCTGGGCCTTGAGACGCGCGATCAGGTCGTAAGCCATGCCGTCGAAACCGGTCTCGAGGATGACCTGAAGTTCTTCCGGCAACTCGTCCCAGATCTGCTTGTTGATCGATACGGCGATCATCGGCATCGAATGGAAACCCGGGTAGAGCGGGTAGGGCGCGAAGGCGTGCAGCCCCATGGCGTCGTTGTTGGAGAGCACGGTGGAGTCGGCGGCGTCGATGACCTTCTTCTCCAGCGCGGTATAGACTTCGGAGCCGGGCAGGTTGACGGGACTTGCCCCGATGCGTTCGAAGACGTTATAGACCATGCCCTGCGGGGCGCGGATCTTGAGGCCCTGGAAGTCTTCCAGTGACTCGATCGGCACGGTGGAAGGTACCGACTCCAGGGGGAAGGTGGCAGCACCGATCAGGTGCACGCCGTAGGGCTCGACCAGCTCGTTGTAGAGTTCCTCGCCGCCGCCGTGCTTCATGTACTCCAGGAAGTCGTAGGGGTTCTGCCAGGCACCGACCAGGTTGCCCAGCATGCCGAAGGCGGGGTCGCGCCCCGAGAAGTAGCTAGGGTCGGTCATGTGGCCCTGCAGGATGCCGGAACTCACCGCATCCAGCGTCTCGGTGGGGCCGACCACGGCATTGATCGGCATGACCTCGATCTCGACGCGTCCATCGGTCATGCGGGAGATTCGCTCGGCCCACTCCTGCTTGATCTTGAAGCTGGGCTCGCCGGAGGTCTCCGACGCTTGGAAGGACCACTCGTACTCGGCGGCATGAGCCGTAGAGAGGCCCAACAGCAAGGCCGAGCCGATGAGGACATGACGGGGTGCGAGATTGAGCATACGGGCTCCAGGGGTTGTTAATTGTTACTGGCCGCCTATATGTTGAACATATGTGAACCATGTTCAACATATACTTTAGTCGTGACTTCCTTTTGGCGGGACGTAGCGTCTCGCCATCCGAACCAAAGGATTTGGCAATGCAAGACATCGAAATCGGCCTGGTAGGCGTCGGCAAGATCGTCCGCGACCAGCACCTCCCGGCTCTGGTCGAAAGCCACGATTTCCAGCTCGTGGCGACGGCGGACCCCTCGTCGCGGTTGGAAGACGTGCCGGGATACGACTCGCAGATCGCCATGCTCGAGGCCCATCCGGAATTGAAGGCGGTGGCTATCTGCACGCCGACGCACCTGCGCTACTCGCAGGCGCGCATCGCCCTGGAGCAGGGCAGGAGCGTGCTGCTGGAGAAACCGCCCGGTGCGACCCTGAGCGAGGTGGCGGACCTGGTCGAGCTGGCCGAGCGCCAGGGTTGCACCCTGTTCGCGGCCTGGCACTCGCGCTTCGCCCCGGGCGTGGCGCAGGCTCGCGAGTGGCTGAGGGAGCGGCGCATAAAGCGGGTCGAGATCGACTGGCGCGAAGACGTGCGGGTATGGCACCCCGGCCAGGCGTGGATATGGGAGCCGGCCGGCATGGGTGTCTTCGACCCCGGCATCAACGCGCTATCGATCGCCACCGAGATACTGCCGCGCGCCTTCTTCCTGCGCGATGCGCGGCTATGGGTGCCGAGCAACTGTCAGGCCCCCATCGCCGCTGCGCTGACCTTCAGTGACATGGAGGGCACGCCGATAGTGGCCGACTTCGATTTTCGCCAGCCGAGCCCGCCGATCTGGAGCTTTCATGTCGAGACCGATGCGGGGCGGCTCAGCCTGTTGCAGGGCGGCCGCCGGTTGGAGATCGACGGCCGCTGCCTGCTCGACGCCGAGGAACGCGAGTACCCGGGCCTTTATGCGCGTTTCGCCGAGCTGATCCGGGAAGGACACAGCGATGTGGACCTGGCGCCACTGCGCCATGTGGCGGATGCGTGCCTCTCCGCCTGGCGCGAGCCGACGGAGCCCTTCATCGAGTGAGGTAGGGGAGAAGCACAGCCATTCGTGCGGTGTTTCCCTAGAGGAGCCCTTGCTGGCGTTGATGGGCTACCAGCTCCCGCAACATGCCCATCAGTGTTGCCGCGCCTGGGGAGAGCCGACGCCGTCTCAGGCTCACCAGGCCGAATGGCTGCACGCTGAGCCGCTGGTGGAAAGGCAGGATGCGAAAGCGCGTCGGGGCGCACAGCAGGTCGGCCACCTGACGCGTGGTGGCCGTGATCGTGTCCGAGCGATCGATCAACGCCAGCGCCACCAGGATGTCGGTGGTGTCGACGACCTGTGCCGGGGGCTCGATAGCATGGTAGAGAAACAGTGCGTCGACCCGCTGGCGCATCAGTGCCCCCTGGGGCTGTAGCGCCCACGGGTAATCGGCCATGGCCTGCAGCGTCAACGGCTCGGCTCCCGACAGTGGGTGTCCCTCGCGGCACACGAAGCAGATCTCCTCTTCCCCGATCTCTTCGAACACGAACGGATCGGTCGAGAACCCGGCCGGTATCCGGGTAATGGCGAAATCCAGTTCCCCTTCCAGCAGCCTCGGCACGAGCCGCTTGCTGACGTCGACCTCGACGCTGATCTGCAGCCTGGGGTGGGTGCGGTGCACCCGCTCGATGGCGCTTGCGAGCAGGGTCACCGCCGGCGCCATCACCGTGCCGATGGCTACCTTGCCGACACTGCCCGCGAGCAGGGCATTGAGTTCTTTGCCGGTATTGTGAAGATCCGAGAGCATGGCCTGCGCATGCCGGACCATCACCTCCCCGTACCAGTTCGGCTCGAGCCCGCGTGAATGACGGTCGAACAGTTTGACGCCCAGTTGGGACTCGATATCCCCCAGCAACTTCGAGGCGGCCGGTTGGCTGATGCCCAACTGGGCGGCCGCGCGGTGCAGGTTGCGCTGTTCGTCGAGGGCCAGAAAGAGCTGGAAATGGCGCAACTTTAGTCGTGCTTTCAGGAACCAGTCATCATCCAGCGTGCGCATGGGGCCTCTCCGCTTCACCTATCGATAACATTTTATATATCAAAACCGGGAAGGTTGCGTATTGGTTGGTTATGTCAGGTCTGTCTACTGTAGCGGCTGTATCCGCGACGATCGTGTCGCACCGACAACAACAATTCCACGATCAAGGAGACAGATCATGCCACTCACATACGCCTCGACACGCGGTGCCGGCTCGCACCTGCTGCTGAGAGCGGCAGCCACCGTGTTGATGCTGGTCGTGGCCGAGGCACATGCCAGCGCCGAGATGGTTTCCGACGAGAAGGCTGCACGCGGTATCGACCAAGCGGTATTTGGCCAGTTGCCCGACGGTCGCCAGGTCGACGTTTATCGCTTTACCAACGCCAATGGCATCGAGATGCGCGTCATCAACTACGGCGGCATCATCCTCTCGCTGAAGACTCCCGATGCGCAGGGAGAATTCGACGACATCGTGATGGGCTTCGACTCCCTGGATGACTATCTCTCCGACGAATATCGCCAGGCCAACCCCTACTTCGGTGCTCTGATCGGACGCTACGGCAACCGCATCGCGGGTGGCCGGTTCTCTCTCGATGGGGAAACGCATTCGTTGGCGACCAACGATGGCGACAATCATCTTCACGGTGGTCGGCAGGGATTCGACAGGGTGCTATGGCAGGCCGAGCCGTTCGAGAACGACGAAGGCGCCGGCCTCGTCCTGCGCTATACCAGCGAGGACGGCGAGGAGGGGTATCCGGGACGGCTGGAGACCGAGGTGACCTACACCCTGACCGACGCCGATGAACTGGTCGTCGATTACCGGGCGACGACCGACAAGGCGACCCCGGTCAATCTCACCCAGCACAGCTACTTCAATCTCGAGGGCGAAGGCCGTGGCAGCATTCTCGATCATCACCTGACGATCAACGCCAATGCGTTTACCCCGGTGGATGGCACCTTGATCCCCACCGGTGAGATTCGCCCAGTCGAAGGTACGCCGTTCGACTTTACCCAACCGACGCCGATCGGCGAGCGCATCGAACAGGATAACGAGCAACTGACGTTCGGCAAGGGCTACGACCACAACTTCGTGCTCGCCGAACAGGCCGCTTCTTCCAGTGAGCCCGTGCTGGCTGCCAGGGTGTGGGAGCCGGATAGCGGACGCCTTCTGGAGATCGCCACCACCGAACCGGGCATCCAGTTCTACTCGGGCAACTTCCTTGCCGGCGATCTGACGGGCAAGCGGGGACAGGCTTACGAGCACCGCTCCGGATTCGCGCTGGAGACCCAGCACTATCCCGATTCCCCCAACCAGGCCGACTTTCCCTCGACGATTCTCGAGGCGGGGGAGACCTATCGCTCACGCACGATCTATCGGTTCTCCGCCCAGGAGAGCGCGGGCTCGTAACGCTTGAGCAACGTCAACAACAACATCCGAAGAGACGTAGGAGTACGACATGTCCATGACAACGACTTTCACTCGCCTGGCCCTCAGCGCCAGTCTGGCGCTCGGAACCGTCGGCGCAGTACAGGCTGCCGAAGAGGACGTGCGCATTGGCTTCATCGTCAAGAAGCCCGAACAGGCCTGGTTCATCAATGAGCAGGAGGCCGCGACGCAGGTGGGGGAGGAGCTAGGCTTCCGCGTCGTCCGGCTGGGCGGCGAAGACGGCCAGGAGGTGCTCAGCGCCATCGACAACCTCTATTCCCAGGGTGCCCAAGGCTTCGTCATCTGCCCGCCGGACGTTCGCCTGGGCTCGGCGATCATGAATCGTGCCAACCAGTACGGCATGAAGGTGGTCACGGTCGACGATCAGTTCGTGAACGGAAACGGTGAGCCGCTCGAGGGCGTGCCGCACCTGGGCATGTCGGGCTACAAGATCGGCCAGCAGGTCGGCGAGGCGATTGCCGCCGAAATGGAGGCGCGCGGCTGGGACCCGCAGGAGGTCGCGGCCCTGCGCATCACCAACAACGAGCTGCCCACCGCCAAGGAGCGCACCGACGGTGCCACCGACGCACTGGTGGAGTGGGGCTTCCCCGCCGAGAACGTCTTCGACGCGCCCCAGCAGAACACCGATACCAGCAGCGCCTTCTCGGCCGCCTCGCCGGTCATCTCCCAGCGCGGCGAGTTCGAGCACTGGATCATCTACGCCCTCAACGAGGAGAGCGTGCTGGGCGGCGTACGTGCCACAGAGCAGTACGGCCTTGCCGCCGAGGATGTGATCGGCGTGGGCATCAACGGCTCGGGTGCAGCCTTCGCCGAGTTCTCGCGCAGCAATCCGACCGGTTTCCACGGCACCGTGGCGGTGAGTTCCACCATGCATGGCCAGCAAACCGCCGAGAACCTCTACCGCTGGATCACCGAGGGTGAGGAGCCGCCAGCCAATACCGAGACCACCGGCACCCTGATGACGCGCGACAACTGGCAGGACGTGCGCGCCGAACTTGGGCTGTGATCGTGACGGAACGCGGTGACGGGAGAGCGACATGACCGAACCCTTTCTTCGATTCGACGGCATCAGCGTGGTCTTCCCCGGCGTGCGGGCGCTCGACAAGGTCAGCTTCGGCGCCCACGCCGGCCAGGTGCACGCGCTGATGGGTGAGAACGGCGCCGGCAAGTCGACGCTGCTCAAGGTGCTCAGCGGGGTCAATCGCGTCACGGAAGGAGCGCTGTGGATCGACGGCGAGCGCCATGTGTTTGCCAACGCTCGCGAAGCACTTGGGCAGGGTATCGCCATCATCTACCAGGAGCTGACCCTGGCGCCCAACATGTCGGTGGCCGAGAACCTGCTGCTCGGCCAACTGCCGGCTCATCACGGCTTCATCGACCGGCGGCGACTGCGGGAGCGGGCGATGCGCATGCTCGAGGAGCTCGGGGAGGGCAGTATCCACCCTTCGACCAAGGTGCGCGATCTCTCCATTGGCCAGCAACAGATGATCGAGATCGGTCGAGCGCTGCTGCGTGACGCCCGCATCATCGCCTTCGACGAGCCGACCAGCAGTCTGTCGGTGCAGGAGACGCGTCAGCTCGAACGCATCGTCGCCCGGCTGCGCGACGAAGGCCGGGTGGTGCTCTACGTCACACACCGCATGGAGGAGGTCTTCAAGATGTGCGACGCGGTCACCGTGTTCCGCGACGGCACGCACATCCGCACCCACGAGAACCTCGATGCGCTGGATAACGACACCCTGGTCAGCGAGATGGTCGGCCGCGACATCGAGGACGTCTACGGCTACCGCGAGCGCGAGCAGGGCGAGGTGATGCTCGAGATCGACGCCATCGAGGGCAGGGGGCTCAAGGCACCGGTGAGCTTCGAGGTGAAGCGCGGCGAGGTATTCGGCCTGTTCGGGCTGGTGGGAGCGGGGCGCAGCGAGTTGATGCGTCTGGTGTGTGGCGCCGAGACCTCCAAGTCGGGCGAGGTGCGCTTCCAGGGCGTGGCGCGGCGCTTCGCCAGCCCCGGCGAGGCGATCCGCAGGGGCATCGCCATGTGCCCCGAGGATCGCAAGTCGCAGGGCATCTTTCCCGTCGCCAGCGTGGCCGACAACCTCAATATCAGCTGCCGGCGCTTCTTCAAGCGCTGGGGCCTGTTTCGCGACCCGCGGCGCGAACGTGCCAATGCCGAGGACTACATCGGGCGGCTGAGCATCAAGACGCCGGGGCCGCGCACGCCCATCGGCTCGCTCTCCGGCGGCAACCAGCAGAAGGTGATCCTGGCGCGCTGGCTGTCCGAGAAGATCGACCTGTTCGTGATGGACGAGCCCACCCGCGGCATCGACGTGGGCGCTCGCCGCGATATCTACAACCTGCTCTTCGAGCTGACCGAGCAGGGCAAGAGCGTCGTCGTGATCTCCAGCGACCTGGCCGAGGTGAGCTCCATCTGCGATCGCATCGGCGTGATGCGCGACGGTGCGCTGGTCGACATCGTGCCGCGCCGGGAGGCCACCCAGCAGCGCCTGCTGGGACTGGCGCTGCCCGCTTGAGCTTACCGAAAAGACTTTACCGACAAGTGCAATCAGAGGATTTCACATGACAACCCACAAGCTCGCGGAGGGAGATGGCAGCACGGCTGCGGCGCCCCCGCGCCGGGGGCTGCCCAAGCCCCTGCGCACCCTGCTCGATACGTCCGGGCTGATCGCCATCTTCGTGATCCTGTTCGTCGCCCTGGCCGTGTTCATTCCCGGCTTCCTCACCGGGCGCAACATGGTCGGCCTGCTGCTCTCCATTACCCTGATCGGCACCATCGCCACCACCATGATGATGGTGCTGGCGCTGGGCGAGGTCGATCTGTCGGTGGCCTCCATCGTCGCCTTCGCCGGCGTCGTTGCCGCCGTGGTCACTTCCGCCTCGGGCAGCGTCTTGATCGGCGTACTCGGCGGCGTACTCGCCGGGGGCGCAGTCGGCGCCTTCAACGGCTTCGTGGTGGCGAAGTTCGGCATCAATTCGTTGATCGCCACGCTCGCCGCCATGGAGTTCGTGCGCGGCCTGGCCTACATCACCTCCGGCGGCGATGCGGTGATGATCACCGTGCCCGAGTTCTTCGACCTGGGCAGCGCCTCCTTCCTTGGCCTGACGCTGCCGGTGTGGACCATGATCGCCTGCTTCGTGATCTTCGGCGTGCTGCTCAACATGACCGCGTTCGGGCGCAACGTGCTGGCCACCGGCGGTAACGCCGAGGCGGCCGCGCTGGCCGGGGTCAACGTGCGCCGCCTCAAGATCATCGTCTTCGGGCTGCAGGGCGTGGTGGCCGGCATCGCCGGCGTGCTGCTCACCTCGCGCATGGGGCTGGGCGATCCCAACACCTCGATGGGTCTGGAGCTGGCCGTCATTTCTGCCTGCGTGCTGGGTGGCGTGGCCCTCTCCGGCGGCGTGGCCACCATCACCGGTGTGCTGGTGGGCGTGCTGATCATGGGCTGCGTGCAGAACGCCATGGGCCTTCTCAACGTTCCCACTTTCTATCAGTACCTGGTACGCGGCGCGATCCTGCTGCTGGCGGTGATGTTCGACCGCTGGAAGCAGACCCGACGCCAGCGTGCATGATCCTTCGGTTTCAGGAGACCTCGTATGACCGACCGCAAGCGTCCCTTGCGCAGCGCCCAGTGGTTCGGCACCGCCGACAAGAACGGCTTCATGTACCGCAGCTGGATGAAGAACCAGGGCATTCCGGACCACGAGTTCGAGGGTAAGCCGATCATCGGCATCTGCAACACCTGGTCGGAGCTCACGCCCTGCAATGCGCATTTCCGCAAGCTGGCCGAGCACGTCAAGAAGGGCGTGCTGGAAGCGGGCGGCTATCCCGTGGAGTTTCCTGTCTTCTCCAACGGTGAGTCGTTGCTGCGGCCCACGGCGATGTTCACCCGCAACCTGGCGAGCATGGACGTGGAGGAGTCGATCCGCGGCAACCCGCTGGATGCGGTGGTGCTGCTGGTGGGCTGCGACAAGACCACGCCGGCGCTGCTGATGGGGGCGGCGAGCTGCGACATCCCCACCATCGTGGTGACCGGCGGGCCGATGCTCAACGGCAAGCACGAGGGCAAGGACATCGGGTCGGGCACCGTGGTCTGGCAACTGTCGGAGCAGGTCAAGGCCGGCAAGATATCGATCCACGAGTTCATGGCCGCCGAGGCCGGCATGTCGCGCTCGGCGGGCACCTGCAACACCATGGGAACGGCCTCGACCATGGCCTGCATGGCGGAATCCCTGGGCACCTCGCTACCGCACAACGCGGCGATCCCGGCGGTGGATTCGCGGCGCTACGTGCTGGCGCACCTCTCCGGCAATCGCATCGTCGAGATGGTCGAGGAGGATCTGCGCCTGTCGAAGATCCTGACCAAGCAGGCCTTCGAGAATGCCATTCGCACCAATGCCGCGATCGGCGGCTCGACCAACGCCGTGATCCATCTCAAGGCGATTGCCGGGCGCATCGGCGTCGAGCTAGACCTCGACGACTGGAGCCGCATCGGGCGCGGTACGCCGACCATCGTCGACCTGCAGCCCTCGGGGCGTTTCCTGATGGAGGAGTTCTACTATGCCGGCGGCCTGCCTGCGGTGCTGCGTCGGTTGGGCGAGGCCGACCGCCTGCCGCACAAGGAGGCGCTGACAGTCAACGGCATGACGCTGTGGGAGAACGTCAAGGACGCACCGCTCTACAACGACGAGGTGATCCGCCCGCTGGACAACCCCCTGCGCGAAGACGGCGGCATGTGCGTGCTGCACGGCAACCTGGCGCCGCGTGGAGCGGTGCTCAAGCCTTCTGCGGCGAGCCCCGAGTTGATGACTCATCGCGGCCGGGCGGTGGTGTTCGAGGATTTCGACGACTACAAGAAGCGCATCAATGACCCCGAGCTGGAGGTTGATGCCAGCAGCGTGCTGGTGATGAAGAACTGCGGTCCGCGCGGCTATCACGGCATGGCCGAGGTCGGCAACATGGGGCTGCCGGCGAAGCTGCTCGAACAGGGTGTGACCGACATGGTGCGCATCTCCGATGCACGCATGAGCGGCACCGCCTACGGCACCGTGGTGCTGCACGTAGCGCCGGAGGCCGCCGCCGGTGGACCGCTCGCCGCGGTGCGCGATGGAGACTGGATCGAGCTCGACTGCGATGCCGGCAAACTGCACCTGGACATCAGCGACGCCGAGCTCGAGGCGCGCCTGGCCGAGAGCGATCCCACCGCCAAGTCGAGCCGGATCGCCAGCGACGGCGGCTACCGCCAGCTCTACATCGAGCGGGTGCTGCAGGCCGACGAGGGCTGCGACTTCGACTTCCTTGTCGGGTGTCGCGGCGCCGAAGTGCCGAGGCATTCGCATTGAGCCGACTGGGAGGCGAGCGGCGCATGGTCGACGGTTCGATGATCCAGTGCGTGTGGTCGGGGCGGGCACGGCTGGGAGAAGGTCCGCTGTGGTGCCCCGAGCGAGGGGAGGCCGGCCAACTGCTGTTCGTCGATATCCTGGGCCGCACTCTGCATGTGCATGATTATGCCAGCGGCGGGACACGCGGCTGGCCTCTCGTGGAAGCGTGCTGCTGGCTGGCGCCGCGGGCCGACGGTGACGGCTTCATTGCCGGGCTCGCCTCGCGGCTGGTGCACCTGCGTCTCGACGAGAGCGGGCCGCGTATCGTCGGCGCGTGGACCACGCCCGAGGAGCCGGTGGGCAATCGCTTCAACGACGCGGCGGTGGATACCCGGGGGCGGCTCTGGTTCGGCTCGATGAGCGAGAACGAGAAAGAGAGTGGCGAGCCGGGCCGGGGGGCTCTTTATTGCCTCGACGGCGCGAATCTGCGCCGGGTCGACTCTGGCTACGGCGTCGCCAACGGCCCTGCCGTCAGCCCCGACGGCAATACGCTCTACCATAGCGATACGGCCGCCGGGGTCGTCTATGCCTTCGATCTCTCGGCGGGCGGCGAGCTGAGCGGCAAGCGTGAGCACCTGCGCTTTCGCGGCACTCAGGGCTATCCGGACGGCATGACCTGCGACGCCGAGGGTGGCCTGTGGGTCGCCCACTGGGGCGGCGGGCGTGTCAGCCGTTTTTTGCCCGATGGTACATTGGACGAAACCCTGATACTGCCCGCTTCGCGGGTAACCTCCTGCACCTTCGGCGGACCCGAGCTGGACCGGCTCTTCATCACCACCGCGGCCGACGGCCGCGACCAGGAAGCGCTGGCGGGAAGCCTGTTCCGTGTCGCGCCGGGGATTCGGGGCCTGCCCTCGCCGGCCTTCAAGGCGTAGCGGTAGGCTCCACCTCGAGCCAACTGCCCAACGTCCCATCTCCCGGCTCGATGCCCAGTGCGTCGGCCGTGCCTTGCAGCACATCCCGGGCAGCCAGAAAAGCCTCGCGTGGCTGGCGGGCGCGGATCGCTTCCATCACCCGGCGATGGCGCTCGAAGCTGGCCTCGGGGTCGGCGGTGCTGTCGTTGGAGGTTTCCACCAGCAAATGGATCGAGGGGCGCAGGATATGCGAGAGCTGCGCCCAGACGATGTTGTGGCTGGCCTTGAAGATGGCCACATGGAAGGCGACGTCATGCTCGCTGTAGCGCTGCCGCTCCTCTGCGCTCACGGCATGAAGGTGGCGGCTCATGCCCTCCAGCGCCTCCTCGATGGCGACCAGGTCGAGGGCCTTGGCACGCCGTGCGGCCGTCATTGCCACGTAGGGTTCGACGTCCAGGCGGAAGGCCAGGATCTCGCGCTGGATACGCGGGTTGGGCGAGGCATAGCGGGTCATCCACTCGGTCACCGAGGGGTCGAGGATATTCCACTCCTCGTAGTCGCGTACCTTGGAGCCGTGGCCCGAGATTCGCGCAATGATGCCGACGTCGACCAGTTGGCGCAGGTCGCTCCTCACCGCCGAGCGGTTGATAGCGAACTGCTCGCAGAGGTCGATCTCCTTGGGAACGAAGTCGCCGGGCTGGTAGCGCCCGGAAAAGATGGCTTCGGCGAGATACTCCACCACGCTGGGGCGGGCAGGCTTGGCGGTACGCTTGAGTGACGTAGCGGTCATGGCAGCTCATGTCGATGATTTGCCTCGCAAAGTGCCATATGTTCAACATATAGGCAATGCTGCCTAGGTCGCAACGACAGGGCGGGAATGCCGCCTTGTCGCTGCGTCGGCTCTTGTCGGACGAGGCCTAGGCTTCGTCTGAAAAGTCGGCGAGCGAAGGCCAGACAAGGCAAAAATCAGCGAAAAGACGGAGTTTACGAGGTGTAAATGAGTACTTTGAGCTGATTTTTAACGCCGTATGGCCAAGCGCAGGCACTTTCCGGACGAAGCCTAGCGGCGATGGGCTCGCCACTGGCGTATACCGAAGGTCCAGGGAGGCAGCCTGTCGGAGCGGTCGACGCGATTGACCAGTGCACCCAGCGCCGGGGTGGCGATGGTGACCCTGTCGCCGATGTGGTGGGTGAAGCCCTGGCCCTCGCCGTCGCGATCCTGGATCGGCGAGAACATGGTGCCGAGGAACAGCATGAAGCCGTCGGGGTACTGGTGATGCGCACCGACGGTCTGGCGTACCAGGTCCAGTGGATCGCGGCTGATCTCGCGCATGTCGCTCTCGCCTTCGAGCAGAAAGCCGTCGTCCTCGCCCTCGATGCGCAGCGTCACGTGGGCCTGACGCACGCTGTCCAGCGTGAAGCGCTCGTCGAACAGGCGAATGAACGGGCCGATGGCGCAGGAGGCGTTGTTGTCCTTGGCCTTGCCCAGCAGCAGGGCGCTGCGGCCCTCGACGTCGCGCAGGTTGACGTCGTTGCCGAGCGTGGCGCCCTTGGGTTCGCCCTGGGCATCCACCGCCAGCACGATCTCGGGCTCGGGGTTGTTCCATTTCGAGACCGGGTGCAGGCCGACACGGGCGCCGAAGCCCACCGAGGAGAGCGGCTGCGCCTTGGTGAACACCTCGGCGTCGGGGCCGAGGCCCACCTCCATGTACTGCGACCAGGCGCCGCGGGCCTGCAGCGCCGTCTTGAGCGCCATGGCCTCGTCGGAACCCGGCGCAATGCGCGACAGGTCCTGGCCGATCACCTCGTTGAGTTCGGCGCGCAGCTGGCTGGCCTTCGCCGCATCGCCGCCGGCCTGCTCCTCGATCACTCGCTCCAGCAGGCTCACGGCAAAGGTGACGCCGCAGGCCTTGATCGCCTGCACGTCGCAGGGCGCGAGCAGATAGGGCGCTTGCTGCGGTTCGGCCAGAGAGTTCTGCAGCAGGGTGGCAACAGGGCCGAGCGACTCGCCTTCCACGCCTCGGGCGAAGGCGGCGGCATCGTCGCGGTCGAGCAGGTCGGCCATGCAGTCGCACTGGGCGGAGATGTCGAGCACCTCCCCTCGGCGCACCACTACCAGGGCCGGGCCGTCGTCACGCCATACGCGGCCCACCAGCAGGGCCTGTTCCACATCTTGGGGAAGATAAGCAGTGGTCTTGTCGTCGTTCACGTCTCATGCCTCGCGTTTGCCATCGACCAACCGTGACACACCCCAGGGGTTGCCGTCACGCAGCGGCTCCGGCAGCAGCCCTTGCGGCAGGGCCTGGTAGCACACCGGGCGCAGGAAGCGGAAGATCGCCGCGCTGCCCACCGAGGTGGTACGGCTGTCGGAGGTCGCCGGGTAGGGGCCGCCGTGGACCATGGCGTGACACACCTCGACGCCCGTCGGCCAGCCGTTGGCCAGGATCCGCCCCGCCTTGCGCTCGAGGATCGGCAGCAGGGCTTTCGCTGCGTCCAGGTCGCCGTCGTCCATCTGCAGGGTGGCGGTGAGCTGGCCTTCGAGCTGGGCCGCCACGCGTTTTACTTCCTCCAGGTCGGCACACTCGATCACCAGCGAGGTGGAACCGAACACTTCCTCCTGCAGCTCGGGATCGTTGAGGAACGCCTCGGCGGCGGTGACATAAAGTCCCGCCTGGCACGGGTGGGCGGTTTCGCCGGCCTGGCCGCGGGCCACTTCCCTGACTTTGTTATTGCTGGAAAGCCGACCCACGCCCTGCTCGTAGGCGGCGTGGATGCCCGGGGTGAGCATGGTCTGGGCGCCACTCTGCTTCACCGCACCGCCTGCCGCCTCGACGAAGGCATCCAGTTCGGGGCTCTTGACCGCGATGACCAGGCCCGGGTTGGTGCAGAACTGCCCGGCACCCATGTTGAGCGAGGCGACGAAGCCCTCGGCGATCTTGTCGCCGCGTGCCTTGAGGGCCTCGGGCAGCAGGAACACCGGGTTGATCGAGCTCATCTCGGCGTAGACCGGGATCGGCTGCGGGCGTGATTGGGCGGTCTTCATCAGCGCCGTGCCGCCGCCGCGCGAGCCGGTGAAGCCCACCGCCTGGATACGCGGATCGGCGACCAGGGCCTGGCCGATCTCGCTGCCCGAGCCGAACAGCAGCGAGAACACCCCTTCGGGCAGGCCGCTCTTCTCCACGGCCTGCTGTACCGCGCGGCCGACCAGCTCCGAGGTGCCGGGGTGGGCGGAGTGGCCCTTGACGATCACCGGGCAGCCGGCGGCCAGTGCCGAGGCGGTGTCGCCACCGGCCACGCTGAAGGCCAGCGGGAAGTTCGAGGCGCCGAATACCGCGACGGGGCCGAGCGGAATGTGGCGCTGGCGCAGGTCGGCACGGGGCATGGGTTGACGCTCCGGCAGGGCCGGGTCGAGGCGCAGGTCGAGAAATTCGCCGGCGCGCACCACGGAAGCGAACAGGCGCAGCTGGCCGCAGGTGCGGCCGCGCTCGCCTTCCAGGCGCGCCCGCGGCAGGCCGGTCTCGGCCATGGCGCGCTCGATCAGTGCGTCGCCGATGGCCTCGATCTCGCCGGCCACGGCCTCGAGGAACGCCGCGCGCTGCTCCAGCGAAGTCTCGCGGTAGGTCGCGAAGGCCGCCTCGGCCAGCTCACAGGCGCGTTCGACCTCGGCCTTGCCGCCGCCCGCGTAGGTGGGTTCCAACGTCTCGCCGGTGGCGGGATTGACGGCGTGGATGGGCTTGGAACTGCCGCTGACGGCCTCGCGGCCGATCAGCATCTTGCCTTCCAGGGACATATGGGGCTCCTGCGGTTGTTGTCGAAATGGACTCGGACCGACGGGCGCACTTCCAGGACGCCCGTAGGACATCCTGCGTGAGGTGACTACTAAGTTCAATCTCTTAACTTATGTGCCGTCATCGACCTTAGTCGATAAAGCGGGCCGGTCAGATCAGGTCACAGGGGCCGTGAATGATGCTGGCCAGAACCTGGGCCGCCGCGCCGCGGGCGGCGACGAAGGTGGAATCCTGGATCACTCGTAGCGGAACCTGCTGAGTCGTGCCGAGCAGGCGGCTCTGGTTGGCCTTGAAGTAGTCGAGGGCAGGATCCAGCAGCGGGGCGCCGAGCTGGGTCAGCGAGCCGCCGAGCACGATCTCGGAGGGATTCTGGGTATGGTGCAGGTTGAGCAGCAGGATGCCCAGCGCCTCGCCGGCCCGGCGCAGCGTGACCTGGACGTCGGGCTCGTTCAGGCGGGGCAACAGGGTCTCGATGAGGTCTTCCTCCTCGGCGATGCCCAGGGCGGCGCGGATCGACCAGCCGCTGACCAGGGTCTCGGCACAGCCGCGATTGCCGCAGTGGCAGTAGAGCCCTCCGGGCTGCAGCACGGTGTGGCCGATCTCTCCGGCCAGCCCGTGGATGCCGCGGGCGACCAGGGGCAGGTGGCTGCCTTCGACCATGCCGCTGCCTATCCCGGTACCGGCGCTGACGTACATCAGCGACTCGGGGATGTTACCGGTGCGGAAGTAGAGCTCGCCAAAAGCGGCCGCCTTGGCCTCGTTGTCCATCAGCCAGGTGCCCTCCAGCCGCGAGAGGTGAGGGCGCAGTAGGTCGAGGAAGCGGATGTCGCGCCAGCCCAGGTTGGGCGCCAGGCGCAGCACGGGCTTGCCGGGTGCGATGGGGCCGGGGAGAGCGACCCCGAGCCCCAGGCAGCGGCGGTTGCCGTCCAGGTGAGTGCGCATCAGCCCTTGCAACAGCTCGGCGAGCAGTTCGGCGGTGACCTCCGGCGTGGTCGGCACGAGGTGCTCGTGGTGCGATTCAAGTATCTGGCCCGAGAGGGTGCAGGCCACCAGGCGCAGGCCGTGCACCCCCACCTCGGCACCGAACAGCACGTGGCGCTCGTCGTTGAGATGCAGGGCGCGCCCCGGGCGGCCGCCGCTGCTCTTCTGCAGCTCGCCCTCGCGCAGCCAGCCCTGGTGCAGCAGCGACTGCACGCCGGCGCCGACGGTGGCCTTGGTCAACTGGGCTTGGGTGGCGATGTCGGCGCGGGTCAGCCCCGGGGTGCGGCGCACCAGTTCGAGGATGGCACTGCGATTGAGCCGCTTGAGGAAGTGGAGGTCGCCCGCCTTGTGCTGCTGCTGGTAACTGGTTGACATAGATAAATGAGGCCTTGCAGTCCGCGCGCCTGGGGTGCAGCGGAGGAAAACGGATGAAGCCGGACGCCTTGGTGTCGCGTTTCGATGATGCCATTCGACGAAGGGGCGCGCGAGGGCATCGCCTCGGCATTCCTGGCATGAGTGCCGCTAGTTGGTTCCAAGCCTAAACGAATTGCTTTGCGCCGGCCACGCCGGAAGAGGGCCGTGAATTTTAATGATAAGTGGCGGATAGAAATGATTTAGAAGGGCAAATAAGGATATCGACTAACGTCTCATTGTTGATTTTTGGTTAGATGTTCACTCTCTGGTTAGTAAATAGAAAAAACTAAGTGGAGAGAGCATGAACAACGACGCGGCGCGTTACCCCAGCCTCGACGAGCGAGTGGTCTTCATCACCGGTGGCGGCAGCGGCATCGGAGCCGCGCTGACCCGGGCTTTTCACCTGCAGGGAGCCCGAGTCGCTTTCGTCGACATCGACGATGCCGCGAGCCAAGCGCTCGTTGAATTGCTGCAGGCAGAGACAGGGCGGGCGCCGCGCTATCGCCGCTGCGACATTCGCGACGTCGAGGCCCTGCAGGCAGCGATTGCCGAGGTGGGCAGCGAGCTGGGCCCCATCCATACCCTGGTCAACAACGCCGCCAACGACGATCGCCACACCTGGCAGGAAGTCGACGTCGCCTACTGGGACGAGCGCATGTCGCTCAACCTGCGGCCGATGTTCTTCGCCGCCCAGGCGGCGGCGCACCAGATGATCGAGGCCGGCGGCGGCAGCATCGTCAATTTCGGTTCGATCAGCGTGCAGATGGCCATTCCCGAGCTGTCGACCTACGTCACGGCCAAGGCCGCCGTGCACGGGCTGACACGCAGCCTGGCACGTGACCTCGGAGGCTACAACATTCGCGTCAATACCCTGGTGCCCGGCTCGGTTCTGACCGAGCGTCAGCTGCAGAAGTGGATAGGCCCCAAGGAGGAGGCGTCGATCCAGGCCCATCAGTGCCTGAAATTGCGGCTCGAGCCGCATCACATCGCCCCGGCGGTGCTGTTTCTGGCCAGCGCCGAGAGCGCGGCCATCACCGGGCAGGAACTCGTCGTCGACGGCGGCTGGGGCTGAGCCGCGAACATTCACTGAACAGAGGTGCATTCATGCGCTTACAACACAACAAGGAGCACGCCATGCACACTTTCCAACAGCGACTGCCCAGGCCACCTCGCGCCAGGCGCTGGTTGACGGCGACGGTTGCCCTGACCTCCGGCCTGGCGGCGTTCGTCGCGGCGGCCGATACCACCGTAAGGGTGCTCAGGGTCGAAATCAGCGACGTTGAGAAGCAGTACTACGCCGATGTCGTTGCCGAGTACGAGGCGCAGAACCCTGGCGTCGACGTGGTCTTCGAGTACATCGCCAACGAGGCCTACAAGACACGCCTGCCGACGCTGCTGCAGTCCAATCAGCGCCCCGACATTTTCTACAGCTGGGGTGGCGAGGGGTTACGCGACCAGGTCGAGGCCGGCTTCGTGCGCGACCTCACCGAGGAGATGCAGGACGGCTGGCAGGACCTCTACCCCGAGTCGGCCGTGCGCGCCTTCACGCTCGACGATCGCGTCTACGGCGCGCCGCTCTACGCCACCGTGGTGGGTTTCTGGGCCAATACCGCACTGACCGAGCAGGCCGGGGTCGATATCGAGGCCATCGAGACCTGGGAGGACCTGCGGCAGGCAGTGACTACCCTGCGCGAAAGCGGCATCACGCCCGCCGTGGTAGGCGGTCAGGATGGCTGGCCGATGCATTTCTACTGGGGCTACCTGGCCACGCGTCTGGCCGGCGGCGAGGGCATCGAGGCAGCCAAGCAGGGCGACAACGGCGGCTTCGAGGGCGAGCCCTTCGTCCGCGCCGGCGAGCTGCTGCAGTCTTTCGTCGAGCTCAATCCCTTCCAGTCGGGCTTCATGGCGACCTCCTACGAGCGCGCCAGCGCCATGTTCGGTGACGGTGAAGCGGCCCTGCATCTGATGGGCGACTGGGACTACATCCCTTCCCAGGAGCGCTCGATGACGGGCGAGGGCGTGCCCGACGAAGACCTCGAGTTCATTCGCTTCCCCCGCGTGGAAGGCGGGGCCGGTAACGACGACAGCTTCGGCGGCATGAACGGCTTCGCCGTGACCCGCGACGCCTCCTACGAAGCGGTGGATTTCCTGCGCTTCCTGCTCAACGAGGAGAACCAGCGCGAGGCCGCACGGCTAGGCATCTTCGTGCCAGTGGCCCACGGCTCCGAAGAGGAACTCGATACGCCTTATGCGCGCAAGGTCGCCGAGATCCTCAGCGAATCGAATTTCCACCAGGTGTTCCTCGACCAGGCACTTGGTACCTCGGTCGGCGCCACGGTCAACGATATCAGCGGCGACCTGGCCCAGCGGGAAATCACGCCCGAGGAAGCGGCTGCCCAGATTGAAGAAGCCTGGATGTTCCGCTGAACCGGTTCGCTGAAACATGCGTACGCCCGGCGCTGCACTCACATCGCGCCGGGCCATATCCTCTGGAACGGTATCTGCCATGACCACCATGACCCGACCCGCCGTGCACAGGAGAAGCAACGTCGATCGCTTGCGGCAGGGGCTGGCCAGCGGCAAGTTCACCGCCGTGCTGATCCTGTTGCCACCGGCGCTGATCCTGTTCTCGCTGTTCGTCATCCTGCCGCTGGCCGACGCGGCCTACTACAGCGCCTTCTCGTGGAACGGCTACGGTACGCCGAGCGATTTCGTCGGCACCCAGAACTATGAGCGTCTGCTCGACCACTCGGTGTTCCATACCGCACTGTGGAACACCGCCAAGCTGATTCTCGTCTCGCTGATCATCCAGATGCCGCTGGCGCTGGGCCTGGCGCTGCTGGTGTATCGCAAGACACCAACCAATACACTGTTCCGCTTGGTGTTCTTCCTGCCCTACATTCTCGCCGAGGTGGCCGCCGGGCTGATCTGGAGCTTCGTCTTCGATGGCGACTACGGCATCACTGCCTTCATGTTCCAGGCCCTCGGGCAGGAGTCGGTCTATGTGCTGGCCGACCGTCAGTGGGCCTTCCCGGCGATCATGACGGTGATCGTGTGGAAGTACTTCGGCTTCCACATGATGATCTACATCGCCGCGCTGCAGAGCGTACCCAAGGATCTGATCGAGGCGGCCAAGCTGGAGGGCGCCAAGCCGCGCCAGGTGGCGCTGTTCGTGCAGATCCCGCTGATCAAGCACGCCATCGTGGTGAGCGGCTTCTTCGCCATCATTGGCTCGCTGCAGATCTTCGACATCATCATTCCGATGACCAACGGCGGGCCGTCAAACTCGACGCACACCATCGTCACCTACCTCTACACCTTCGGTCTTTCGCGGCTGAACATCGGCTTCGGTAGCGCCGCCGCCGTGGTGCTGTTCGTGCTCGCCATCGGCATCGCGCTGTTCTACCAGCGCGCCACGACGAAGGAGGAACGGGCATGAGCGGCGCCACTACTACCCGCAACACGCTTCGCGTCATCGTGCTGATCCTGGTGGCCAGCCTGGTCATCGGCCCGCTGCTGGCCTCCTTCTTCGGCGGCTTCAAGAGCAACGCCGAACTGCGCACCAATCCGCTGGGCCTGCCGGACACCTGGAACGCGGAGAACTATGTTGCGATTTTCCTCGACGGCAACTTCTGGCGCTACATGGGCAACTCGTTCCTCATCTCGTCGATGACGGTACTGCTGACCCTGGTGGTGGGCGCGGCGGCGGCCTACGTGTTCTCGCAGATCCGCTTCTTCGGCTCGAAGATGATCCTCTCCTACCTGCTGCTGGGGCTGATGTTCCCCTTCGCCGCGGCGATCCTGCCGCTGTTCATCAAGGTACGCGACCTGGGGCTGCTGGATACCTACTGGGCGGTGATTCTGCCGCAGACCGCCTTCGGCCTGTCGCTGGCGATCCTGCTGTTCAAGGCGTTCTTCGACCAGTTGCCCAAGGAGCTGTTCGAGGCTGCCTACGTCGATGGCTGCAGCTACCTGCGCTTCTTCTGGTCGTTCACCCTGCCGCTGTCGACGCCGATCCTGGCCACGGTGGGCGTGTTCGTCTTCGTGCAGAGCTGGAACAACTTCCTGCTGCCGCTGGTGGTGCTCAACGACCGCTCCATCTACACGTGGCCGCTCGGCATGATGCAGTTCCAGGGCGAGTACCTGACCCAGTGGAACATGATCCTGGCGTTCGTGACGCTGACCATTACGCCGGCGGTGATCTTCTTCCTCGCCGCGCAGAAATACATCGTGGCCGGGCTGACCGGCGGCTCCGTCAAGGGATGACTCCGATGACCGATACCCTTCGCAACCCGATACTCGCCGGTTTCAACCCCGACCCTTCGATCTGTCGGGTCGGCGAGGACTACTACATCGCCACCTCCACCTTCGAGTGGTATCCGGGCGTGCAGATCCACCATTCGCGGGACCTGGCCAACTGGCAACTCGTGCACCGTCCGCTGGCCCGGGCCACCCAGCTCGACATGCGCGGCAATCCCGATTCCTGCGGTATCTGGGCGCCGTGCCTGACCTACGCCGATGGCCTGTTCTGGCTGATCTACACCGACATGAAGCGCTACGAGGGCAACTTCAAGGATGGCCACAACTACCTGGTCACCGCGCCCGCCATCGAGGGGCCCTGGAGCGATCCGGTGTATCTCAACTCCAGCGGCTTCGACCCGTCACTGTTCCACGATGAGGACGGCCGCAAGTGGCTGGTCAACCTCAAGTGGGACTATCGCCAACGCGAGGGGGGCGACCGCTTCGGCGGCATCCTGCTGCAGGAATACGACGTCGAGCGCAAGCGCCTGGTCGGCCCGATCCGCAATATCTTCGCCGGTACCGAGATGAAGCTCACCGAGGGGCCGCATCTCTATCAGCGTGACGGCTGGTACCACCTGCTGGTGGCCGAGGGCGGCACCGGCTACGACCACGCCGTGACCATGGCGCGCTCGCGCGAGATCGCCGGCCCCTATGAGGTGCACCCGGACAACCCGGTGCTGACCACACGCCAGGATCCGGACAACCCGCTGCAGCGTGCCGGCCATGCCGATCTGGTGGAAACGCCCGATGGCGAAACCTGGATGGTGCACCTGTGCAGCCGCCCGCTGCCTGGCACGCGGCGCTCACCGCTGGGTCGCGAGACGGCGATTCAGAAGGTGGAGTGGGGTGAGGATGGCTGGCTGCGCCTGGCTCATGGTGGCAACGCCCCTGCGCTGGAGGTGGCCATCTCTGGTGACAAGAGCGGCGTGGCGCAGCAGGCCCCGGCCGAGGAGGAGCGCTACACCTTCGCGCCCGGCGCGCTGCCGGCGGCGTTCCAGTGGCTGCGCACACCCGAGCCCGATCGGCTGTTCTCGATCGATGCGCGGCCTGGTTACCTGCGCCTGTTCGGCCGCGAGTCGGTGGGCTCGTGGTTCGAGCAGGCGCTGGTGGCAAGGCGTCAGGACACCCACTACTGCAGCGCCGAGACCGAGCTCGAGTTCGAACCAGACGATATTCAGCAGTTCGCCGGGCTGATCGCCTACTACAACCGCTTCAAGTTCCACTACCTGGCGGTGAGCCTGAATGACAGCGGAGACAAGGTGCTCAGCGTGATGAGCTGTCACGACGAGTGGCCGAGCGGGCGGCTCGACATTGCCGAGGGCGGCGTGGCGATCGAGCCTGGCCTGTCGGTGCGCCTGGGTCTCGATATCCATGAGCGCGAGCTGCAGTTCCGCTTCGCCCAAGGCAGTGCCGGGTGGCAGCCGATCGGCCCGGTGCTGGACGCCGGGCTGCTCTCGGACGAAGGCAGCGGCCGCGCCCACGGCTACTTCACCGGCAACTTCCTGGGCATGGCGGCCCACGACATCAGCGGGCGAGCCACGCCGGCGGACTTTGCCGAGTTTTGCTACCGCCGCAACGCCCGCTGAACCCGATTTTTCGCCTACGACAAACACAACAGGCGCCAAGACGAGACATGCTATGGCTGACGTAACCCTGGTCGACATCGAGAAGACCTTCCGTGGCAAGACCACGGTGATCCCCAACCTCAATCTGCACATCGAGGACGGCTCCTTCACCGTGCTGGTGGGCCCCTCCGGCTGCGGCAAGTCGACCCTGCTGCGCATGATCGCCGGGCTCGAGACGGTGACCCGCGGTGCCATCTCCATTGGCGGGCGTGACGTCACCACCGCCGAGCCCAGCGAGCGCAACATCGCCATGGTGTTCCAGTCCTACGCGCTCTATCCGCACATGACGGTGGCGCACAACATCGACTTCGGCATGCGCCTGGCCAAGGTGCCCGCCGATGAGCGCAAGGCCAAGGTGGCCGAGGCAGCGCGCCTGCTCAACCTGGAAGAGCTGCTCGAGCGCAAGCCGGCCGAACTCTCGGGCGGCCAACGCCAGCGCGTGGCCATTGGTCGCGCCATCGTGCGCAACCCCGGCGTGTTCCTGTTCGACGAACCGCTCTCCAACCTCGACGCCGCGCTGCGCAACCGCATGCGCGTGGAACTGGCCGAGCTGCACCAGCGGCTCGACGCCACCATGGTCTACGTCACTCACGATCAGGTCGAGGCGATGACCCTGGCCGACTGCATCGTGGTGATGAACTCCGGCCGCATCGAGCAGGTGGGTACGCCGATGGCGCTCTACCAGCGGCCGGAGACGCTGTTCGTAGCCGGTTTCATCGGCTCGCCCAAGATGAACCTGATCGAAGGCGAGGTGGCCAAGGCCTACGGCGCCGCCACGCTCGGCATTCGCCCGGAGCACCTTGAGGTGAGCAGCGAGGCGGGGGAGTGGCAGGCCCGCGTGCGGGTGGTCGAGATGCTCGGCGCCGACGCCTTCGCCTATGTCGACAGCGACGCCACCGGTCCGCTGATCGTGCGCCTGCCCGGCGATGCCGAGGTGCGCAGCGGCGACGTGCTCAACCTGACGCCGCGCCATGAGCTGCTGCATGGCTTCGATGTCGACGGCCAGCGCCTGCCGGACGATGCCCTGGCCCGGTCCCAGGTCAGCTTGGCCTGAGCCGTGAGCGAGCGAACGTCATGACGATCACTCTCGACAACGGCGAGCTGCGCCTGGTGGTCAACCCGCAAGTCGGGGGCTCGGTGGTGCGCTTCGACAGGCTTACCGAGTGCGGCCCTGAACCGCTGATGCGCCCGGGCAGCGAGGACGAATGCGACCCCAACCGGCTGGCCATGTACCCGCTGGTGCCGTGGTCCAATCGCATCGGCGGGGGCGGCTTCGCCTGGCGCGGCCGTCATTACTCACTGGCAGCCAATCTGCCCGGCGAGCCTCTACCGATCCACGGCGACGGCTGGCAACAGGCCTGGCAGGTGGAGGAGCAAGGCGATACGTGGCTGCGGCTCGGCCTGCGCTCCCGCGAACAGCCGCCTTTCGTCTATCGGGCGGAGCTGACTTACCACCTGGAGGAAGCTGCGCTCGAGATCACCCTCGCCGTGACCCATCTGGGGGAGAGCTCTGCCCCCTACGGCCTGGGCCTGCACCCCTGGTTTCCGCGCAGCGCCGAGGTAACAGTCGAAGCCGCTGCCGAGGGCGTGTGGGAGGTCGATGCCGCCCAACTGCCGACCGAGTGGCGCGGGCTTTCACCCGGCGAGCCCTGGGACTTTTCCCGTGGCGCGGCACTTCCTACAGGCAAGATCGACAATCTCTTTACCGGCTGGAACGGCCGGGCCGTGCTGAGCTGGCCCGAGCGTGGCCTGACGCTGGAGGTGCGTGCCGATACCTCGCGCTACCTGGTGTTCTCGCCGGGCGAGCAGGCGGATTTCTTCTGCTTCGAACCGGTCTCCCACGAGGTCGACGCGCACCGGGGCGATCCGCAGCGCCAAGGTCTGGTCGAGCTGGGCACCGAGGAAAGTCTTTCGATGCGTTGCCGTTTCCGCTGTCTCGCCAGCTAAATCCACCCGTTGATACCAAGGAGCCATCCACCCGTCACACCACAATTACTTAGTTCAGAGTTATTACCAACAACAAACCATAGCGATGCAATCATTCACGAGGAGCACAACAATGAAAACGCCACGTCTCTCAGCACATCCCTTGGCCCGTTTGGGCCTGATCGGGCTCGGCTGTCTCGCCTTCGGTACTGTCCAAGCGCAGGAAGACTTTATCTCCGGCATCGACTTCACCGGTTATGCGCGGTCCGGCATCGGCAACACCGCAGGCGGTGGAGATCAGGCCTGCTTTCGGGCCAATGGCGCCGGGGCCAAGTACCGCCTGGGCAACGAATGCGAGACCTATGCCGAACTGGGTCTGGGCGCGACCCTCTTTGAACAGGGCGACAAATCGTTCTACTTCAACAGCATGGTGGGTTATTTCTCGAATCAGGTGAACGATTCCGAGGATACCGAGGTGTCCCTGCGCCAGTTGTACGTGCAGGGCCACAACGTGGTCGACGCCTTGCCCGGTGCCAGCCTGTGGGCGGGCAAGCGCTTCTATCGTCGCCATGACGTGCACATCAACGACTTCTTCTACTGGGACTCCACCGGTCCCGGCGGCGGCATCGAGAACATCGACGTGGGTACCGGCAAGCTGCACCTGGCGTGGATGCGCGCCACGGGCACCGACGATACCGAATACCCCGATGCCGACAATCGCATCTCCAACGACACCCTGGACATTCGCTGGTCCGACATTCCCGTCAACCGCGATGGCACGCTGGTGCTGGGCTACAACTACGGCCGCGCTCAACTGAGCGATGCCCAAGAGGCCTACTACGGCGATAGCGAGGCCGAAAGGGGCCATATGTTCACCGTCCAACACGAGCAGAACAACTGGTTCGGCGGCTCCAACAAGCTGGCACTGCAGTACGCCACCGACGGCATCATCAATGCCGGCAGCGGTCAGGGGCGCATGAATGCCGGAGTCTCCCCGGACGTGCCCGGCGGTGAGATGTGGCGCGTCATCAACCACGGCAATGTGTGGCTCGCCCCCGACAAGCTCGACCTGCTATATGCGGCCATCTATGAAGAGAAGAGCTTCGATGACGACTCCGGAGCCACCTGGATCTCAGCGGGCGTACGTCCGACCTATTACTGGACGAACAACCTGAGCACGGCCCTCGAGCTCGGCCACGACTATATCGATCCCGAGAATGGCGACGACAGCCGCCGCCTGACCAAGCTGACCCTGGCCCAGCAATGGGCGGCGGGAGTGGGTGGCTTCGCGCGTCCGGTGATTCGCGTCTTCGCCACCTATGCGGACTGGAACGGGGACGCCTTCCAGGCGGATCGCACCAGCCGCGCCATCGACGCGGGTGCGGCAGGCGATGCCATTGAAATCGACGACAACGACGGCCTCACCTTCGGCGTGCAGATGGACGTGTGGTGGTAGGAGCGTTCGGGCAACCCTTCATCGCGGGGCTTCCTCGCCTTGGCGCCCGCTCGGGCGCCCTTTTTTCGGAGTACTCGTCATGCAACGCAAGGTAATGAGTCGTTCGGCCTATATCTTCATGATCTGCTGCATCGCCGCCATCGGCGGCTTCCTGTTCGGCTTCGACAGCGGCGTGATCAACGGCACCGTCGACGGCCTTCAGGCCGCATTCGGCTCCGACAGCGTGGGGATCGGTTTCAACGTCGCTTCGATGCTGCTCGGCTGCGCCGTCGGCGCCTTCTTCGCCGGACGCCTGGCGGACCGCTTCGGACGCCGCACGCTGCTGATCGTGGCGGCGGTGTTCTTCCTGGTCAGCGCCTGGGGTTCGGGCGTTGCCGGAAGCTCCCTGGAATTCGTCATCTATCGTGTGCTGGGCGGCATGGCGGTGGGCGCGGCCAGCGTAATGACGCCGGCCTATATCAGTGAAGTGGCACCTGCCGCCTATCGGGGCCGGCTCGCCACCATTCAGCAGGTGGCGATCATCTCGGGGCTGTTCGTGGCCTTTCTCAGCAACTATGTGCTGGCGCACTTGTCCGGCTCGGCGATGGTCGAGCTGTGGCTGGGATTTGCCACCTGGCGCTGGATGTTCTGGATCGAGCTGTTGCCGGCGGCGGTGTTCCTGGTGGCGCTGCTGTTCATTCCCGAGAGTCCGCGTTACCTGATCAGCAGCGGCAGGCAGGGTGAGGCGCGACGGGTGCTGGGCCTGGTGATGCCCGAGGGCGAAGTGAGCGCCAAGCTGGCAGAGATCGACGCGACCCTGTCGCGGGATCATAAGCCGCGCCTGCGCGACTTGATCGATCGCGCTACCGGCAAGGTGCACGGCATCGTCTGGGTGGGCATCGGCCTGGCCGTGTTCCAGCAGTTGGTGGGTATCAACGTGGTGTTCTACTACGGTGCGGTGCTGTGGCAGTCGGTAGGCTTCTCCGAAGGTGACGCTCTGCTGATCAACGTCATCTCGGGGGCGGTGAGCATCGGTGCCTGCCTGGTTGCCATTGCCCTGATCGACAAGATCGGTCGCAAGCCGCTGCTGTGGGCGGGCTCGGTGGGCATGGCGTTGACCCTTGCCAGCATGGCCTATGCCTTCTCCACGGCGAGCCTGGTCGACGGCAGCCTGCGTCTCGGCGACGACATGGGTGTGTTTGCGCTACTGTCGGCCAACGCCTACGTATTCTTCTTCAACGTCTCCTGGGGCCCGGTGATGTGGGTCATGCTCGGCGAGATGTTCCCCAACCAGATGCGCGGCTCGGGCCTGGCCATCGCGGGGCTGTTCCAGTGGCTGGCGAACTTCGGCATCACCATGACCTTCCCCATCATGCTGGCTTCGATCGGTCTGGCGGGTGCCTATGGCTTTTACGCCCTGTGCGCGGTGGTGTCGGTCTTCTTCGTGCTGCGCCTGGTCAAGGAGACGAGTGGCAAGGAGCTCGAGGAGATGGCCTATGAATGACGTCACCGGCCGATGTCGTGTATCACTATGCCCCACGACCAAGGACAATCCGGCCAAGACAAGACCGCCGACTCGCATGAGGATTGCGACATGACCGACCGCAAGATCACGCCCGACCAGTTGCGCTCGCGCTGGTGGTTCGACAACCCCGAATCGCCGGGCACCACGGCGCTGTGCATCGAGCGCTACATGAACTATGGCATCACCCTGGAGGAACTCTCCAGCGGCAAGCCGATCATCGGCATCTGCCAATCGGGATCCGACCTGACGCCATGCAATCGTCATCACATCGAGCTGGTCAAACGGGTCAAGGACGGCATTCGTGCCGCCGGCGGGGTGCCGTTCGAGTTCCCGCTGCATCCGATCCACGAGAACGCGCGGCGGCCCACCGCCGCGCTCGACCGCAACCTGGCCTACCTGGGGCTGGTCGAGGTGCTGCATGGTTACCCGCTCGACGGCGTGGTGCTCACCACCGGCTGCGACAAGACCACCCCGGCGAGCCTGATGGCCGCCGCCACGGTCAACATTCCCGCCATCGTGCTTTCCGGCGGACCGATGCTCAATGGCTGGCGCGGGCCGGACCGGGTCGGCTCCGGCACCATCATCTGGGAGCTGCGCAAGCGCCTGGCGGCGGGCGACATCGACTACGCCGAGTTCCTCGCCCGTGCTACCGATTCGGCGCCCTCGGTGGGGCACTGCAACACCATGGGCACCGCCTCGACCATGAACTCCATGGCCGAGGCGCTGGGTATGAGCCTGCCCGGCTCGGCGATGATCCCGGCGCCTTACAAGGAGCGTTCGATCGTGGCCTACGACACCGGCGCGCGAATCGTCGACATGGTGTGGGAGGACCTGCGGCCCAGCGACATCCTCACCCGCGAGGCATTCGAGAACGCCATCGTGGTGTGCTCGGCGCTGGGCGGCTCCTCCAACGCGCCGATCCACATCAACGCCATTGCCCGCCATTCCGGCATCGAGCTGACCAACGACGACTGGCAGGCGTTGGGGCACGCCATCCCGCTGCTGGCCAACGTGATGCCCGCCGGGGCCTACCTCTCCGAGGAGTTTTACCGCGCCGGCGGCGTGCCGGCGGTAGTCTGCGAGCTGCTCGGTGCCGGCAAGCTCCACGGCGAGGCGCTCACCGTCAACGGCCGCACGCTGGCCGACAACGTGGCGGGCTGCGAGACCCAGGACCCCGAGGTGATACGCCGCTACGACAATCCGCTGGTCGAGCAGGCCGGCTTCCTCAACCTCAAGGGCAACCTGTTCGACTCGGCGCTGATGAAGACCAGCGTGATCTCAGCCGACTTCCGCGCGCGCTTCCTCTCCAACCCGGACGATCCCGATGCCTTCGAGGGCAAGGTGGTGGTGTTCGACGGCTCGGAAGACTACCACGCGCGCATCGACGACCCGGCGCTCGAGATCGACGAACACACCATCCTGGTGATGCGCGGCGCCGGCCCGGTGGGCCACCCCGGTGGTGCCGAGGTGGTCAACATGCAGCCGCCCGAGGCGCTGATCAAGCGCGGCATCGAGTCGCTGCCGTGCCTGGGCGACGGCCGCCAGTCGGGCACCTCCGGTTCACCGTCGATCCTCAATGCCTCGCCCGAGGCGGCCACCGGGGGCGGGCTGGCGCTGCTCGAGGACGGCGACCGCCTGCGCGTCGACCTGAATCGCGGCGAGGTGCGCCTGCTGGTTGACGACGCCGAGATACAGGTGCGCCGTGAGCGTCTGCAGAGCCAGGGCGGCTATCGCTATCCTGCCCACCAGACGCCGTGGCAGGAGATCCAGCGGACCCTGGTGGAGCCGCTCGACCGTGGCATGACGCTGGCAGGCGCCGCCAAGTACCGCGACGTGGCACGCCAGAGCCCACCGCGCGACAATCATTGAGGCCAAGGAACGCCGGAAGATGAAAGGAGCAAGCATGCAAGAGAGCGGCATCGAAGTGGCGGTCGAGCTCGACATGAGCCTGGGCGAGAGCCCGCTGTGGTCGGTGGAGCGGCAGACGCTGTATTGGACCGATATCAACAACGGCCATGTCTACGCCTGGCGCCCGCAGGAGGGCGGAACCCCGACATGCATCGAGCTGGGCGAGAAGGTGGGCTGCGTGGCGCTCGCCGATTCCGGGCTGGTGGCTGCCGCCGCGTCGGGCATCCTGCGCCTGCCCGATAGCGGCGAGCCCGAGCGGCTGGCGGCCAATCCAGAGTGGCAGCAAGAGCGGCAAGGAGAGGGCGGCAACCGCTTCAACGACGGCCGCTGCGACGCCGCCGGGCGACTTTGGGTGGGCACCATTGCCAGCGACGAGGCGAGCCCCACGGCGGCGCTCTACTGCCTCGACCGGGGCGAGTTTACGCCGCGATTAACGGACATCCGCATCTCCAACGGCCTCGCCTTCAGCCCCGACCGGCGCTGGCTCTACCACACCGACTCACCGAGTCGGCGCATCCTGCGCTACCCCTTCGACGTTGACAGCGGCACGCTGGGGGAGGGGGAGACCTGGGTCGACCTGGAGACGCTGGGGCTGCCCGGCGTGCCCGACGGCGCGGCGGTGGACAGCGAAGGCTGCTATTGGAGCGCGCTCTACGACGGCGGCCGTGTGGTGCGCTTCTCGCCCGAGGGCGAGCTGATGGCGGAGCATGAGGTGCCGTGCCCGCACCCGACCATGGTGGCCTTCGGCGGGGCCGACCTGCGCACGCTCTACATCACTACCGCTACCCAGCACCTCGACGCCGAGGGCAAGGCGCGCTGGCCCCTGGCCGGCAGCCTGCTGCAGATGAAAACCGGCGTGACGGGGCTCGCCGAGCCCGGCTTTCGCGGTTAACGGCTGGCCAGTCGCCGCCCCAACGCCTGCATGAAGCGAGTGCCTTCCGCGAGCTGTTCGATCTCGATGTACTCGTCGGGCTGATGCGCCTGGCGAATGCTGCCGGGGCCGCAGATCACGGTGGGTAGCCCCACGCGCTGGAACTGGCCGGCCTCGGTGGCGTAGGCCACCGCACCGCTGGGCTGCTCGCCGAGCAGCTCGCGGCACAGGCCGAGCACCTCGGCATTGTTGTCGTCGGCGAGTGCCGGCACGGTGACGTTGAGCGCCTCGGTGACGATGCTCGTCTCTGGCGCGCGGCGCTGCATCTCGGCCTCGAGCTCGGTGGCGTAGTCGTTCACCCTGCCGAGCAGTTCCTCGACGCGGTCGCCGGGGAGGTGGCGAATCTCCCATTCGAAGGTGCACTCGCGGGCCATGATGTTGATCGCGGTGCCGCCGGCGATCTTGCCCACATGCAGGCTGGAGTGGGCGACGTTGAAGGCCTCGTCGACACGCCCTTCGGCGCGCAGCTCGGCCATCACGTCCTCGATCTTCGTGACCAGCCGTGCCGCCACGTGGATCGCCGAGACGCCCTGGTCGACCTGGCTCGAATGCGAGGCGCGGCCGGTTACCTTGGTGCGCAGGTTGGTGGCGCCCTTATGGGCCACCACCGGCTGCATCATCGTCGGCTCGCCGACGATCACCGCCGCGGGGCGGGGGTGATCGGCCATCAGCCGCTCGATCATGCGTGGCGCACCGATGCAGCCGACTTCCTCGTCGTAGGAGAGGGCCAGGTAGATCGGCTTGTCCAGGCCAGCCGCCAGCCATTCGGGCAGTTCGGCCAGGGCGCAGGCGATGAAGCCCTTCATGTCGCAGGTGCCGCGGCCGTAGAGCCGGCCGTCGCCCTTGTCGACCAGCGTGAAGGGATCGGTCGACCACGGCTGGCCATCGACCGGCACCACGTCGGTGTGACCCGAGAGCACCACGCCGCCTTCCACCTCCGGCCCGATGCGGGCCAGCAGATTGGCCTTGCTGCCGTCATCGCTCTCCACCCGCCAGTGCTTCACTCCGTGTTCGTCGAGGTAGCCCTCGACGAAGGCGATCAGGTCCAGGTTGGAATCGCGCGAAACGGTGGCAAAGCCCACCAGGCGCTCGAGCATCTCGGCGGCGGTCATGAGTCACTCCTTTCAGGACATTGCAGAAAGCCTAACACGACTGGTTGGCTGCGGGGCGCGACGGGGGAAGGCGGCTGCATGGCAAAGCTAAATTTAATGAGAATTGGATGGATCATTGAAATTAGCTATCACCTCGGTGCGGAAAAACAAGTCTCTTCTAATTTAACTCTGCTGGTATACCTATTTTCACGTTGATGGCTGGCAAGGAAACATGCGCCTCGCGAGGGAAGCCTTACGGCAACAAGGAGGCGGCAGCGCGGGAACTGTTACGAGCCGGGCCGCAGTACGGGAAGACTCCATCAGCTCAACGATCTTGCACTTGATACAGCACAACGCGTCATCCGATGGAGAGCGTCATGGATCAGAAAGTCGACAGTACCGCAGGCAAATGCCCCGTCATGCACGGTTCTCGCACCAAGCAGGGCGATACCGGCAACTCCAATCATGACTGGTGGCCCAACCAGCTGAACCTCAGCATCCTTCACCAGCACTCTCCGAAGTCCAACCCGCTGGGGGAGGATTTCAACTACGCCGAGGCGTTCAAGTCGCTCGACCTGGCGGCTGTGAAGCAGGACCTCGAAGCATTGATGACCGACTCCCAGGAGTGGTGGCCGGCCGACTACGGTCATTATGGCCCGCTGTTCATCCGCATGGCCTGGCACAGCGCCGGCAGCTATCGTGTGGGCGACGGCCGTGGCGGCGCCGGTACCGGCACCCAGCGCTTCGCGCCGCTCAACAGCTGGCCCGACAACGGCAACCTCGACAAGGCACGCCGCCTGCTGTGGCCGATCAAACAGAAGTATGGCAACAAGCTCTCCTGGGCCGACCTCTACATCCTGGCGGGCAACGTCGCGCTGGAGTCCATGGGCTTCAAGACCTTTGGTTTCGCCGGCGGGCGTGAGGACGTGTACCAGCCGGAAGAGGACATCTACTGGGGTGCCGAAGATGAGTGGCTGGCCGACAGCGGCCATGCCAAGAGCCGCTATTCCGGTGAACGCGAGCTGGAGAACCCGCTGGCCGCCGTACAGATGGGGCTCATTTACGTGAACCCGGAAGGCCCCGACGGCAATCCCGATCCGCTGGCCTCGGCCCGGGACATCCGCGACACCTTCGCCCGCATGGCAATGAACGACTACGAGACGGTGGCCCTGACCGCCGGCGGCCACACCTTCGGCAAGGCACACGGCGCCGGCGACCCGGTCAACGTTGGCCCCGAGCCGGAGGCTGCGCCCATGGAGGAGATGGGCTTCGGCTGGAAGAGTCGCTACAGGAGCGGCAAGGGCCGCGACACCATCACCAGCGGCCTCGAGGGCGCCTGGACCCCGACCCCCACCCAGTGGGACATGAGCTACTTCGACGTGCTGTTCGGCAACGAGTGGGAGCTGACCACCAGCCCGGCGGGCGCCAAGCAGTGGGTGCCGAAGAACTTGGCCGAGAAGGACAAGGCACCGGATGCCGAAGACGCGACCAAGCGCGTCGGCATCATGATGTCCACCGCCGATATGGCCATGCGCGAGGACCCGGAATACCGCAGGATCTCCGAGCACTTCCACAACAATCCCGAAGAGTTCGCCGACGCCTTTGCCCGCGCCTGGTTCAAGCTGACCCACCGCGACATGGGGCCCAAGGCGCGCTATCTCGGCCCGGAAGTGCCGGCCGAAGAGCTGATCTGGCAGGATCCGGTGCCGGACGTGGATCATGAGCTGGTCGACGCCCAGGACATCGCCAACCTCAAGAGCAAGATCCTCGGTTCAGGCCTCACCGTGGCCGAGCTGGTCTATACCGCCTGGTCGTCGGCGTCCACTTACCGTGGTTCCGACATGCGCGGTGGGGCAAACGGCGCCCGCATTCGCCTGGCACCCCAGAAGGAGTGGGAAGCCAACCAGCCCGAGCAGTTGGCCAAGGTGCTCAAGACGCTGGAGAGCATCCAGGACGACTTCAACGCGATGCACTCCAGCAAGCGGGTTTCGCTGGCCGACCTGATCGTGCTGGGCGGTGCCGCCGCCATCGAGAAGGCCGCCCGGGATGCCGGCCACGCCATTGAGGTGCCGTTCTCGCCGGGCCGCACCGACGCCAGCGCCGAGCAGACCGACGCCGAGTCGTTCGAGTGGCTGCGCCCCGAGGCCGACGGCTTCCGCAACTACCGCCGCGCCCGCTTCAGCGTCTCCGACGAAGAGATGCTGATCGACAAGGCCCAACTGCTGGGACTCAGTGCGCCGGAGATGACCGTGCTGGTCGGCGGCCTGCGTGTGCTCGAGGCCAACTACGGCAACTCGCGCCACGGCGTGTTCACCCATCGCCCCGGCACCCTGACCAACGACTTCTTCGTCAACCTGGTCGACATGGGTACGGAGTGGCAGCCGGCCTCGGCGGATGCCGACGTGTTCGAGGGCCGCGACCGCAAGAGCGGTGAAGTGAAGTGGACCGGCACCCGGGTCGACCTGGTATTCGGTTCCAACTCGCAGTTGCGCGCCATCGCCGAGATCTACGCCCAGGACGATGCCAAGGAGAAGTTCGTCAAGGACTTCGTCGCCGCCTGGAACAAGGTGATGAACGCGGATCGCTTCGACCTGGCGTAAGCCTGGTAAGAACCGCGATGAGACAGAGGCGCCCCGGAGACGGGGCGTCTTTTATTTTGAGAAAAAAACAAAGTATCAACTATCGAGGATTGCTCGGTAGTTGCTTCAAAGCGGGCATCGGCAGGTGTAAGAAAAGTGCAAAATTTGCACAGACTGCAGAAGAAGCATCAGTCTTCTCCTAAGAAAACTACGCTAGCTGGCCCCTAAGCCGATTTGATGGCAACCTTGGTAAATAGTCAGTAACAAGCTGCCGACAGAGCAGGCTCTGGCACGGGATCGGGGGATACGCATGCAGGGACAGAACAACCGCAGCAATGGCGGCAACTTCGGCTTCCTTGCCGGGCACGATCCGGTCTTTCTCGAACTCGCCTCAAGTGCCGAACGCGCTTTCAGCTACGACCCCAACACCACCCTGATCAAGCTGCGCCAGCTTGGCGAAGCCATGGCACAGGACATTGCCGCTCGTCTTGGCCTTGAGCTGGAGGAGCGATCGACCCAGCGCGACCTGCTCTACCGCATCGATAGCACGCTGGGGCTCGACCCTACAGTGCGGGAACTCTTCCATACCCTGCGTATCGAGGGTAACAAGGCGACGCACCAGTTTCGTACCCAGCACCGCGAGGCGATCCAGGGGCTCAAGGTTGCCCGTAGCCTGGCGGTGTGGTTCCACCGTGCCTTCGCGGACCCCGATTTCAAGCCAGGCGCTTTTACGCCGCCAGAAGACCCCAGCGTGCAATTGCGTGGGCTTCAGGCTGAAATGGAGCGCCTGCAGGGCGAACTGGCCAGTGCTACCGAGCAGGCCGAGGCTCAGCGCAAGCTGGCCGAGCTGGAAGCCCGCGAGAAGCAGGAATACGCCGAGCTGGCCAAGGCCATGGACGAGGAGGCCCGCGCCCTGGGCGAGCAGGCTCGAGCCCAGCAGGCCGAGCTCGAGCGCCGTGAGCAAGAGTTTCAGCGGCGCCTGGCTGACCAGGCCCGTGAGGGAGCCGAGGGCGAGCCGCCCAAGACGATGCGCCGTCGTATCGGCCAGGCCGATAGAGCGCTTAACGCTCAACTGGGCCTGGATGAGGAGCTCACTCGCCTGCTGATCGACCAGCAGCTTCGCGAGGCCGGCTGGGAGGCCGACACTCAGGCGCTTTCCTGGAAGAAGGGCGTGCGCCCCGAGCCCGGCAGGTACCTAGCCATCGCCGAGTGGGAGCTCCCCAATGGCCAGCGAGCCGATTATGTGCTGTTCCATGGTCTGGTTCCCATCGGCGTGGTGGAGGCCAAGCGCCAGAACATCGATGTGGCCGGCAAGCTAGGGCAAGCCGAGCGCTATTCACGAGGCTTCACCGGGGCTTTCACGCCGAAAGGTCCGTTCGAGCCGGCCTGGGAGCGGGAAGGGCGCACCATTGCGTGGCCTGATGAGGGGGACGGACACTTTTACGTGCCGTTCGTGTTCTCTTGCAACGGCCGACCTTACTTGCCGCAGCTTGCCGAGAAATCCGGCATCTGGTTTCGCGATGTACGTGAGGCCGGCAATCTGGCGCGAGCGCTACCGCATTTTCATAGTCCCGAAGGCCTGCTCGACCGCCTGAAGCGAAGTCGCGCCCAGGCAGAGCAGCGGCTGCGCGAAGAGGGCTTTGGCTACCTGCGCCTGCGCGATTATCAAGAGCGCGCCATCCATGCCGTGGAAGGGGCTTTGCAGGAAGGGGAGCAGCGTGCCCTGCTGGCCATGGCCACCGGGACCGGCAAGACCCGTACCGTCATTGGTCTGATCTACCGTTTCCTGAAGACGGAACGTTTCCGCAGAATCCTGTTCCTGGTCGACCGCAATGCCCTGGGCAAGCAGGCGCTGGATGCCTTCGACGAGGCCCCGCTGGAGCAGAACCACACACTCTCGCAGATCTACAACGTGGCTACGCTTGGCGACATGGCCGCCGAGGCAGAGACGCGTGTCCAGGTGGCTACTGTGCAAGCCATGTCACGACGCCTCTTCATGGCCGATGAGCCACCACCAGTGGACACCTTCGATTGCATCATCGTCGACGAGGCTCATCGCGGCTATACCCTGGATCAGGAGATGACCGAAGGTGAGCTGGCCACCCGCGACGCCGGCCAGTACCTCTCGCGATACCGGCAGGTTCTGGAGCACTTCGATGCCGCGCGCATCGGGCTCACCGCGACCCCGGCGAAGCATACCAGCGAGATCTTCGGTCGCCCGGTATTCACCTACTCCTATCGCGAGGCGGTGGCCGACGACTGGCTGATCGATCACGAACCGCCCATCCGCTACGAGACGTTGCTCAGCCGTCACGGCATCCACTTTGCCAAGGGCGAAGCGGTGAATCTCGTCGATGCTCGTACCGGCGAGGTGGAAAGTGCCGAGCTCGAGGACGAACTCGATTTCGAGGTCGAGGCCTTCAACCGTCGTGTGATCACTCCGGGTTTCAATGAGGTCATCTGTGCGCAGCTCGCCGAGGAGCTCGATCCCTTCGGTGAAGAGAAGTCGCTGGTCTTCTGCGCGACCGACCTGCATGCCGACATGGTCAAGCGGCTGCTGGACGAAGCGTTTCACGCCAAGTACGGCGACGCCTACAAGCAGGCAGCGGTGGCCAAGATCACCGGCAAGGCCGACAAGGTGGATGAGTTGATCCGCCGCTACAAAAACGACAAGTACCCCAACATTGCCATTACCGTAGACCTTCTCACCACCGGCATCGACGTGCCGCCCATCTGTCATCTGGTGTTCTTGCGCCGGGTGAAGTCGCGCATCCTCTACGAGCAGATGATCGGCCGCGCCACGCGCCGCTGCGACGAGATTGGCAAAACCGTGTTCTTCATCTATGACCCGGTGGATATCTACGCCGCGCTGGCAGCCGTCAACACCATGCAGCCGCTGGTGAAGGACCCCGGTATCACGCTGGAGCAGCTCCACGATGAACTCATCGATCCTGAGCAACTGGAGCGCGCTCTGGAGGTGCCTGGCGAACGGGAAGGGTTCAGCCACGCCGACGATTTGCTCGATCAGCTCAGCCAGAAGCTGATGAGGGTGATGCGCAAGGCCGGCAAGCGTGCCGAGAGCCGTGAGGACGTTCGCCAACTTCTGGAGCAGCTCGAAGAGAGCTGGGGCGTGGCGCCGCAGAAACTGCATAAGCACCTGCACGAACTCGGCCCCAAGCCCGCTGCCGACTTCCTGCGCCAACATGCCGGACTGCTGGCCCAGGTAGTTGAGGTGAAGCAGCTGATCGGCAGCGAGCGCATGCCCTTGATCTACGAAGGCAAGGACGAACTGCTCGAGCGTAGCCAGAGCTACGGTGTACACGAGAAACCCGCCGACTATCTGGAGAGCTTCGATGACTTCATCAAGAACCAGTTGAACGAATCGGTGGCGCTGAGTGTCGTGGTCAATCGTCCCCGTGACCTCACTCGCGAGACGCTCAAGGAAGTGCGCCTGCTGCTGGACGGCGCCGGCTACAGCGAAGCCTCCCTGGAAAGCGCCTGGCGCAACGCGACCAACCAGGAGATTGCGGCCAGCATCGTCGGTCACATCCGCCGTGCCGCCCTGGGCGAGGCGCTGATTCCCTTCGAGCAGCGGGTACGCGAGGCCATGCAGCGCATCTATGCCCTGCATCCCTGGACGCCCAGCCAGCGCAGATGGCTCGACCGCCTGGCCAGGCAGCTCACTCATGAAGTGGTGCTCGACCGGGCTTTCATCAACCAGCGCTTCGCCGATCACGGTGGCCTGAAGCAGCTCGACGCCGTGCTCGGCAACCATCTCGATGAGGTGCTGGATGCCCTCAACGACTCGTTATGGGAAGCAAGCTGACGTGTCCATGCCATCGGCATATTGCCGTGACAAGTTCACGAAACGCGATTTTTTCGACACGTTTCGGGGGCATGTCGATGGCATCGACATGTCACAAGGACATGTTTAATAAAGTCGCTTTTTTCGACACGTCCTCTGGATATGTCGATGCCATCGACATATGCTGACGACGTGTCGATTTTTTGGGAAAAAATGAACATGAGCTGGCGCCCCGACCAACCCTATAACGGCTTGCCGCCGCTGCCACCTGCCGAGGAGCTCGAGACGCCGGCCGTACTGAAGGCCTGCATTCCGGCTCGGGCGGCGCTTGCAGAGTTGAAGCAGGCGGGCGAGCTGCTGCCCAACCAGGGCCTGCTCATCAACCTGCTGCCCCTGCTGGAAGCCCGCGACAGCTCCGAGATCGAGAACATCGTCACTACCACCGACAGGCTCTTCCAGTTCGCCCAGGAAGACACCCACGCCGATCCTGCCACCAAGGAGGCGCTGCGCTACCGAACTGCGCTGAGCCATGGCTACCGTGAGCTGGCCAGGCGGCCTCTGTGCACCAACACGGCGGTGGAGATCTGCAGCACCATCAAGGGCGTGGAAATGGAGATCCGCCGGGTGCCTGGCACCACCCTGGCCAACCAGGCCACCGGCGAGGTGATCTATACCCCGCCAATGGGAGAGGAGGTGCTGCGTGAGCTGCTGGCGAACTGGGAGCGCTATCTCCATGCGGAGGATGGTGTCGACCCCCTGATCAAGATGGCGGTGGCCCACTACCAGTTCGAGGCGATCCACCCCTTCACCGACGGCAACGGGCGGACGGGTAGGGTGTTGAACATCCTCTACCTGATCGAGCAGCGGCTGCTGTCGCTGCCGATCCTCTACCTCAGTCGCTACATCGTGCTTCACAAGCCCGACTACTATCGCCTGCTGCTGGCCGTGACACGCGAGGACCAGTGGCAAGAGTGGCTGCTCTACATGCTCAAGGCCGTCGAGTACACGGCCCGCTGGACCACCGAAAAGATCGCGGCAACCCGCGAGCTGATAGAGGATACGACACGCCATGTCCAGCAGCAGCTACCCAAGGTCTACAGTCATGAGCTGGTACAGGTGATCTTCGAGCAGCCCTACTGCCGTATCAACAATCTGGTGGAGCGGGATATCGCCAAGCGGCAGACCGCCTCGGGCTATCTGCAGCAGCTGTGCGAGATCGACGTGCTCAAGGAGATCCGCGCCGGGCGCGAAAAGCTGTTCGTACATCCCAAGCTGGTTCGCCTGATGACCGAAGACAGCAATGAGGTAGTGCCTTACCCGGCGTCATGAGGCCGCTGATTCAAATATTGACGCGGCTTATTTTACTTTCAGCCTCAAATTCAAATAAGGCCGGCTTTGCCGGCCTCGAACGGAACACGACATGACCCAGAACGACATCGTCCAGAAACTGTGGAACCTCTGCGACGTACTGCGTGACGACGGCATCAACTACTCCGACTACGTCACCGAGCTGGTGCTGCTGCTCTTCATCAAGATGGAGTACGAGAACACCCAGGCCGGGCTACTCAATGCCCATGCCCTGCCGGAGTGGGCCCGCTGGCCGCAGCTGACCAGCCGCTCGGGCCTGGAACTGCTCAACTACTACAAGCAGATGCTGCTCGACCTCTCGAAGAGCGAAGACCGACTGATCGCCGCCATCTATACGGATGCCCAGACCCGCCTGCGGGAGCCGCGTCACCTCGAACAGCTAATTCGCGACCTGGACCGCATCGACTGGTTCAGCGCCCAGCGTGACGGCCTGGGCGATCTCTACGAAGGGCTGCTCGAAAAGAACGCTAACGAGACCAAGTCCGGTGCAGGCCAGTACTTCACGCCCCGTGCACTGATCAACGCAATGGTGCGCTGCATTCGACCCCGGCCGGGCGAAGTGATCCAGGATCCCGCCGCCGGCACCGCGGGCTTTCTGATCGCCGCCGATGCCTACATCAAGCAGCAGACCGATGATCACTTCGACCTCGATGCCAGGGCCCAGGCCTTCCAGAAGCTCAAGGCCTTCGTCGGCATCGAACTGGTGCCCGGCACCCGCCGCCTGGCGCTGATGAACTGCCTGCTGCACGGCATGGAAGGCGACGACGAAGGCGTGGTGCACCTGGGCAACGCCTTGGGCGAAGCCGGCAAGTCACTACCTCGTGCCGATGTGGTCCTTGCCAATCCACCCTTCGGTACCGCCAAGGGGGGCGAGGCCAGCATCACCCGCGACGACCTCACGTTCCGCACCAGTAACAAGCAGCTCGCCTTCCTGCAGCATATCTACCGTGGGCTCAAGCCCGGCGGCCGCGCTGCCGTGGTGTTGCCTGACAACGTACTGTTCGAGGCCGGTGTAGGCACTGAGGTGCGCCGCGACCTGATGGAGAAGTGCCACCTGCACACCATCCTGCGGCTGCCCACCGGTATCTTCTACGCCCAGGGCGTGAAGACCAACGTGCTGTTCTTCACTCGCGGTACTGCCGAGAACCCGCATCAGGATGAAGGCTGTACCGACAGCGTATGGGTCTTTGATCTGCGCACCAACATGCCGAGCTTTGGCAAGCGCACCCCCTTTACCGAGGCCCACCTCAAGCCCTTTGAGCGGTGCTACAACCCCACAGGCAGCGATGCCCTGGCCGAGCAGCTCGCTGCGCGGGAGGAGGGCGACTGGAGCTTCGGCGCCGAGGAGATCGAAGCCGACCGGGTAGCCGCTGCCGATGACGCCAACGCCGGCGTAGACGACAAGCTGCAGACCTCCCGGTGGCGCAAGTTCAGCCGAGAGTGGATTCGCGATACCAAAGGCGACTCGCTCGACATCACCTGGCTCAAGGATGCCGATAGCCTCGCCGCCGAGAACCTGCCCGAGCCCGACGTACTCGCCGCAGAGGCAATGAGCGAGCTGACCGAAGCCCTGCGCGAACTCGACGGCCTGATGGCCGCTCTGGGTAGCCAGGATGAAGCCGCCGCCCAGAAGAGGCTGCTGGCCGAAGCGCTGGGGCTTGCAGATGACGCCGGCAGCGATGAGGTGAAAGCATGAGCGAGTGGGTATTGCCGGAGGGCTGGGGCGAGGCTGTAGTCACTGACATTGCAGGCTTTGTTCGTGGTGTCACGTTCAAGAAAGCAGAAGCGATTGCGTATCCCGAGGTGGGTTATGTGCCCATCATAAGGGCGAATAATATCCAGAATTCTAAGCTGATTCTAGATGACCTTGTTTATGCACCAGAAGACAAGGTGAGTGATTCGCAACGTATCAAGGCTGGTGATGTTGTTGTCGCCATGTCTAGCGGCAGCCGGAAAGTTGTTGGGAAAACTGCCAGTGCGAATAAGGACTGGGAAGGGGCGTTCGGTGCCTTTTGTGGTGTATTTCGTCCATCAAAACACATGTCCTCAAGCTATTTTGGCTATTACTTTGGGACTCAAGAATATCGTGCTAAGGCATCATCGCTGGCAGCTGGTGCGAATATAAATAATTTAAAGGCATCGCATTTCGATCAGATACTTGTGCCTATTCCCGGATTAGAAGAGCAAAAAGACATCGCCGATAAGCTGGATGATTTGCTGGCGCAGGTCAATAATCTGAAAGCCCGTCTGGATGCGATTCCCGCTATCCTCAAGCGGTTTCGGCAGTCGGTGCTGGCAGCGGCGGTGAGTGGGAGGCTGACGGCAGAGTGGCGTGTAGGAAAGGATTTAGATCCTGTCACGGTTAAACCAAACGAGAAGTTGCCAGTGGTAGGGGAGTCTGATTACTATGGAGCCAGTATCGAAACATGGCGCTGGCTGCGTTTTGGTTCTGTCGTGCGTTTAGTAAATGGAGATCGGGGAAGAAACTATCCTAATAAGTCGGATTATGTTGAGCATGGAATGCCATTTATAAATACAGGGCACATAGAGCCTGATGGAACTCTTTCGCTGGCAAGGATGAATTACATATCTCAGGATAAATACGAGTCGTTGGGTGGAGGGAAGACTCAGCCAGGTGACTTGGTTTATTGCTTGCGCGGCGCTACTATGGGTAAAACGGCAAGAGTGGATTTTGAAGTAGGTGCTATTGCTTCATCTCTAGTGATTGTTAGGCCGGGCGCCTGCATAGTTCGAAAGTTTGCTTATTACTACCTGATAAGTCCGGTTGCGGAGAAAATGATTAAAAAATATGATAATGGTTCAGCGCAGCCTAATTTGTCAGCAAAGAGTTTGGCGTCTTACTCCTTGCAGCTACCACCTATTGAAGAGCAATCTGAGATAGTTCGTCGCGTAGATCAGCTCTTCGCCTTAGCCGACCAGATAGAGCAGCAGGTCAAGAACGCCCAGGCCCGCGTCGACAAGCTGACCCAGTCCATCCTCGCCAAGGCCTTTCGCGGCGAGCTGACCGCTGAGTGGCGTGCGGCCAACCCCGAACTGATCAGCGGTGAGAACTCCGCCGAGGCGCTGCTGAAGCGCATCAAGGCGGAGAAGGCCAGACAGAAGCCGGCGGGAAGAGGGCGTGGCAAGAAGCCCGCTTATGCCGGCCAGTCGGCCTAGATCAGGAGTGAAACATGCTCAACCGTTCTGCCCTGCTGCTTCGCTACAAGGCGCCTGCCTTGCAGTGGATCAACGACGCCGATCCCGCGCCGGGCAGCACTCCAATCGCCGAAGCAGAGGTCAATCGCGACTGCACCGTCTATCTGGTCAGCGATGAGGTAGCCGAATCACCCGAGGAGGTCAGGCGGTGGGTCAAGGCCAACTGGTGCAACCTGTTCGAGTCGGAACTGGAGGAGTGGTACACCGATCCGGCGCTGTGGCCGAAGCGTACCCTGAAACGCTTCGATGAGTGGTTCGAGGTCGAGTGTCACAGCGTGATGATCGATACGCTGGGAACGCCCATTATCGATGATGAGGCGTCAGACTGATCAGCGAGGTCCCATGAAGCCCTTTTCCATACTGATGATTCGCCTGCTGGGTCTCTATCTCTTCCTGAAGACTCTGTTCTCGGTGCTGCCGGCGCTGTTCATCCCGGATGTCGGTGAGTTCTGGACCGGAGAAATGCTGCCGGTGCTGATCGTCACGGTGATGGTGCCGATGCTGGGCGGGGTGCTGCTATGGTGCTTCGCGGGTAGGCTGGCGGACAGGTTGCATGGCGATTCGGATTTGGCCGTCGCTGTTACGGATGAGGATCTGGTGCGTGCCGGCACCTTCCTGATCGGCGTCTATCTGGTGGTACGACATGTTGGCATGCTGGTGGGGGGTTACATTGCCACCGGCAGCATCGCCTTTGAGGCGTTGGTTGTGGTGGTCGCCGGCCTTTGCATGATGCTGGGCGGCGGTGCTCTCGTGACGCTCTACCGTAAGATCAAGTACCTGGGGGCGGATCGGTAGCGACCTTCAGTAGTGATACCGCAGCTGCGCGACCAGTTGTGCATACCTCCTGGCCCAGGTCATCTTCCAGTTGGGCGATGGACTCGTGCAGGCGGCGGGCGTTCTTCGGCGAACGCAGCAGGTAAGCGGTTTCCTGAAGGCGCAATGCCACTGTGCCAGCCGGCCAGTTCAGACCTTTCCTGTCATGGCGGCGTGCCGATCAGGCGTTCCAGCTCCCGGTTGAACTCCGCAGGCTTGGCCATGTGCAGGAAATGGTCGGTGCCTTCCATGATCACGGCGTCGAATTCGGGCAGCAACTTCCGGTTGGCTTCGATGTCGGTCGGCCACAGGTCGGCATTGATGGCGACTACCGGCACGGTCAGTTCTTGGAAGTGCTGCGCCGCTTCCCCATCGATGTGGCGTGTTCCCATGTCCTGGAATGCACTGAGGGCGACGTCTGGTACAGCGGCTGCCATGTCCCGTATGACCCAATCGCGTAGCGTCGCATCGGTCTCTTCGACGAACATCGTAGCCGTGAAATGGTGCGCGGCATCGGTAAAATTTTCCTGCATTGGTGCCAGCATTTGCTCGAGATCGGACTGGGTCATTTGCGGTGCGACATGGTGGAAGGTATCGACGCCCACGATGCCGATGACGCGCTCCGGCATCAGGCGTGCCGCTTCCACGGCGACCGACCCACCCATGGAGTGCCCGATGAGGATGGCCTGTTCCACGTCCAGGTCCTCCAGCACCGCCTTCACGTCCTCGCCGAAGGCCGGCATGGTGAAGTCTTCGCGCTCCAGGCCGGAATGTCCGTGACCGGCGAGATCGATCGTTACCACCCGATGCTGCTGCGAGAAGTGCTGCACCTGTCCGCGCCAGTAGCGCCCGTCGCAGCTCCAGCCGTGGATGAACACCAGCGTGGGCTCGCCGCTGCCCTGCACCTCATAGGCAATCGGCACACCGTCTGCCGACTCGGTCATGCGCGGCCAGTTCACTTCGGCTGCGAATGCCTGACCCGCCAGCCCCAGCAGCAGTGTCAGGCCCAGGTAACGCATGCCGTGTAACGCAAAAGCCTGCATGATGCCTCCCTTCAAAGGCTCCTTGAATCATGCAGCATAGCCGAGGCAGATCGCCTATCGACGTCTCTTCGAGCGGCTAGACACTCACCAACCTCACGCTCAGTAGCGGCTTTCGGGTCTCAATTCCTCCTCGACGGGCCTCACCTCGATGGTGCCAAGTCGCGCTGACGGCCAGCCGGCAGCAATCTCCAGGGCTTCCTCTTCTGACGCGACCTCGATCAGGAAGAAGCCGCCTAGCTGCTCCTTGGTCTCGGCAAAGGGCCCATCGGTCATGATGAGTTCGTCATCACGAATTCTCAGAGTGCGAGCCTTGGTGGCGCTCTGCAAGGCGTTGGTCTGGACCAGCTTGCCTCGTCTCTGCAGGTCGGCCACATAGTCCAGGGTTTCCTGTAGTAGCTCATGCCACTGGGCTTCCGTCATTTCGCTGAATATTCGCTCTTCCTCATAGGCGAGACAGAGGTACTTCATGGGGGACCCTCGCGTTTGGAATGCTTCCTGTAGAATCCTGTAGAAGATGGCGCACGGGATGGGCCGGCGCAATGGGCCGTGAAGGGCGACGAGACGTCAAAGGCTGACCAACCTCGCCCGACTCGTGCCATTGCCCAACGGCTCCACCTGGATCTGCACCGGAATACGCTCGTGCATCTCCTGCACGTGAGAGATCACGCCGACGCGGCGGCCGAGTGCCTGCAGGCCGTCGAGCGCTTCCATGGCGAGTGCCAGCGACTGCGGGTCGAGGCTGCCGAAGCCTTCATCGATGAACAGCGACTCGATGGTGAGTTCGCCCGAGGCCATGGAGGCGAGCCCCAAGGCCAGCGCCAGCGAGACGAGGAAGGTTTCGCCGCCAGAGAGCGAGTGCACCGAGCGGCGCTCGTCGCCCATGTCGTGGTCCACCACCAGCAGGCCGAGTTCGCTGCCGCCGCGTATCAGCCGGTAGCGCCGGCTGAGGCCGGTGAGGTGGGCGTTGGCGTGCTCCAGTAGCTGGTCGAGATTGTAGGCCTGGGCGATGCGGCGAAAGACCTTGCCGTCGGCGGAGCCGATCAGCTCGCTGATGCGCCCCCAGCGCACATGCTCGGTGCGTGCCGCTTCCAGTTCGGCCTGGCCTTCCTGCTGGCGCGTGCGGCGGCGGTCGTCGTCGCGCAGGGCGTGAACGGCCTCGTCGCGTGTCTGCTGGGCTGTCTCCAGCTTTGGCTCCAGAGCCTGCCGTTCGGCGACGAGGGCCTCACGACGACTGACGATCTCCGCTTCGACCTCTTCGCCCAGTAACGCATCGTCGCTGTCATCATTGGCCAGCGCCTGCCCGCGGCGGTGCGCGAGCAAGGTTTGGCGCCGTTCGACGAGGCTCGCCTCGGTGCGTTGGCGGGCCTCGTCGGCATCGGCCAGCTCGCGTTCCTCACGCTCGGCTTCCGCCTCGGGCTGCGCCAGCAGTCGGGCCAGCGTGGCGTCATCCAATTGCGGATGGGCCTGGCGCCAGTCGGCCAATTCCCGCTCCAGCGCGGCGCCTTCCTGGATGAGCTGCTCGATGCGCTCGGCCTCGTGACTTGCCTGTTGGGTGAGCCGCGCCTGTTCCCGCTCGGCAGCGTGGCAGCGCTCGATGGCCCGGTCGCGCTGCTGGCGGGCTGACTCCTGGTGTGCTTCCAATGCCTGCTGCCAGGCGTCGACGGAGGCATGTTCGCCGAGCAGTGCCTGGAGGGCAGCGGTCAGGTCGCTGCGCTGCTGGCGCAAGGGAGGCAGCCGTTCGGCCTGCTTGTTGAACTCCTCTTCGAGCGCGGTCCGCCTGGCCTCGAGCTGGGCGAGCCCGAGTTCACCCTGGCGCAAGGCTTCCTCCAGCGGGGCCAACTCGGCCTCGGCGCGGGTCAGTGCCTGGAGCGTGCGTTCGCTCTGCTCGCATTCGACGTCGCTCTCCCGGCGCTGATGGGTCAACCAGGCGTCGCGCTCGGTGGCGTCGATGGCATTGAGTTCGGCGTGCAGCGGGTGTTCGGCCAGGGCCTGCTGCGCCAGAGCCAGGCGGCTATCGGCCTGGTGCAGCTCCTGGCGGCAGCGTGCCATTGCTGCCATGACGGCACGGTACTCGCCCTCGAGTTCGTCGCGCTTCCGTTGGGCCTGCTCCCACGCCTGCCGGGCCTCGGCCAACTGCTGCTGCTCCTGCGCCTGTTGGGCGGCCAGCTGGGCCGCTTCGGGCGTGACGGGCGGCTGGTGGCGGAAGGGGTGTTCGAGCCCGCCGCACACCGGGCAGGGCTCGCCTTGTTTCAGCGCTTCACGCAGCTGCACCACACTCTCGCTGCGGGCGGCGCGGCTGCGTTCGATGAAGTCGTGCAGGGTGTTGTAGTGGCGTTCCTGCTCGTCGAGCCGCTCCCGGGCGGCCTTGCCCTGAGCGGTCAACTCGGCCTGACGCTCTGCATCCATGGCCAGGCGTTCGCCGAGCTGGCGTTGGGCCTGTTCGGCGCGCCGGACCTCCTGCCACCGGCTTTCCAGCTCACCCAGGGCCAGGCTACGGCGTGCGGCCAGGCCATGGGCCTGCTGGGCCGCCTGGCGCGCAGCGTCGAGCCGTTCGTGGCTGCCCATCAGTTGGCGCAGGGTGGCTTGCCACTCGTCGCGCTTCCGTTTGTGTTCGAGCTGCCTGGCTTCGGCTTCCTTGCGCTGCTGGGCCAGTCGCTCGGCCTGCTGGGTGCAGTCGCGGTGCTGCGCCTCGAGTTCGGCCAGCTGCTTTTCCAGGGTGGCAAGCGCCTGGGCATGGTCCCGGGCCTGGCGCAGGGCGGGTTCGGCCTGCCCGCGGGCCTGGGTGGCGGCGTCCAACTGCTGCGCGGCCTGGTCCCGGGCCTGCTCGGCGGCCTGTTGGGCGGCCTTGGCCTGCTCGAGCGCCTTGAGGGTCTGGCGGTGGGCCTCCTCCAGCGCGGCGATCTCACTTGGGAGCGCGGTCTGGCGCAACAGCCGGTGGCGCTGGGGAGCAAGCAGGCGGCGGCACTCACGGTCGGCTCGCGCGTTGGCTAACGCGTGCCAGTGTGTTTCGGCATCTTGCTGCTGCCGCCTGCCCTCGAGGTAGGCCTGGTGCAGCCGCTCGTCGGTGGCGTGCCACTGCTGGCGTGCCTCCAGGCTTTGGCTTTGCTGGTGCAGACCGGCCAGCGCCTGCTCGGCGTGGCTGGCGGCTTGCTCCAGCTCGGCGCGGGCCTCGGGCTCGGCCGGGAGGTCATCGGCGAGCCGGGCCTGGAGCGCATCGACGCGTTTCTTTGCCTCGCTGGCACGGCGATAGGCGGCCATGGAGATCTGCGAGTACTCGGCGGTGCCGGTCAAGCGCTCCAGCAGGTCGCTGCGTTCGTTGTCGTCGGCCTTGAGGAAGGCGGCGAACTCGCTCTGGGCCAGCAGCACGGCGCGGGTGAACTGGTCGAAGGTGAGGCCCAGGCGCTCCGGCAGCAGGCGGTCGAACTCGCGCTTCTGGGCGGTGAGCAGGCGCTCGTCGTCCAGGTCGGTGAGCGACTGCTCCACGGCCTGCAGGCGTCCACTGGCCTTCTCGCGGGCGCGGCGTACGGCCCAGCGCGCGCGGTAGCGGCGCCCGTCGCGGCCGAGGAAGTCGACCTCGGCATGACCGCTCGCCGTGCCGCGGCGCAGCAGGGTGCGCGGGTCGGCGGTGCTCACCGTCTCGCCCTCCACGTCGGGCAGCGGGGCATCACGGCCGGGGGCCTGGCGCAGCCGTGGCGTGTTGCCGTAGAGCGCCAGGCACAGGGCGTCGAGCAAGGTGCTCTTGCCGGCCCCGGTGGGGCCGGTGATGGCGAACAGGCCAGCATCGCCGAGCGGCGGCGCGCTGAAGTCGAGTTCCAGCGGGCCAGGCAGGGAGGCCAGGTTGGCCAGGCGCAGAGCAAGGATCTTCATGCCGTCTCCTCCCCCTGGGCATCGAGCACGTCCTGCAGCAGCCGGTCGAAGTCGGCCAGCACGTCGGCGTCGGGGGCTTCGCCCCAGCGCGCTTGCCAGGTGCGCTCGAACAGCTTGCGTGGCCCCAGCTGTTCCAGGTCGACCCGCTCCGCCGGGTTCTCACCCTCGAGTTGGGGCAGGCGACGCTCCAGGCGCAGCAGGCGCAGCGCCTTGCCCTCCAGCGCGGCCTCCACCCGGGTGCGCAGGTCGGGCACCGGGGCGGTAAGTTCGACACGAACTTCCAGCCAGGGCCAGCGCTCGCGCGGAAGGGCAAGGTCGTGGGCCAGCGCCTCGAGTTCGGCCAGCACCGTATCGAGCTCACCAGGGCCGATGCGATGCATGGCCACCGGGCGCGGCACGGGAATCGCCTCCACGGCGGAGAGAGTTTCTCCTTCCAGCACCGCTTCCACGACCTGGTGGGGGTAGGCCACTTCGCTGAAATCCAGCGGCAGCGGGCTGCCGCTATAGCGAATGCGTGCCTCGCCGACCTGTTGGGCGCGGTGCAGGTGGCCCAGCGCGACGTAGGCGATGTCGGGAGGAAAGAGGCCGGCGGAGATCGACTCCTCGCCGCCTATCACGATGGGTCGCTCGCTGGCCTCGGAAACGGCAGCACCGTGCAGATGGGCGTGGCTCATGGCCACCAGCGCCTGGCCGGGCTGGCGATGTTTGCGCGCGGCCTCGATCAACTGCTCGTGAACGCGGGAGATGGCGGCCACATAGTCATTGCGGGGAGCGCTGTTGCCTGGTTCGCCTTCGTCGTCATTGGCGCGGGCCGGGTCGTGGCCGGTCACTTCGGCGGGGCGCAGGAAGGGCAGCGCCAGGCACCAGGCGCGGGTCTTGCCGGAAGCGTCGGTCAATGGCACCAGCAGACGCTCGGCATCCAGGCTGCCGTCGTCGAGCCAGCTCACCCGGCCCAGGGCGCGGGTGCGCAGGCGGCGCATCAGCGGGGCAGGCAGTTCGATGCGGTTGCCGCTATCGTGGTTGCCGGCAATCAGCACGATATCCAGCATCGGCAATCGCTCGTGGGCGCTGACGATGAAGTCGTAAAGCAGTTCCTGGGCGCGCAGCGAGGGATTGACCACGTCGAAGACGTCACCGGCGACAAGCAACGCATCGGCCTCTCGGGCGACGAGGATGTCGAGCAGCCAGTCGAGGAAGGCGCAATGCTCGGCATGGCGCTCCTGGCCGTGGAAGGTCTGGCCCAGGTGCCAGTCGGCGGTGTGGATGAGCTTCATCGTGTCCCTTGCGGCGGTGGTGACCATCTATCCTGAGGCGATAGTCTACGCGAGACCCAAGGACGAAACAGGAGGCCAGGAATGCCCGACCCCAACCTGCACGACTGGAATTTGAGCCCCGAGGAGGCCATTGCGCTGCAAAAACGCATGGCCGGGCACATCGAACGCGAGGATCGCCTGGCGCCGGTGCGCCATATCGCCGGCGTGGACATCGGCTTCGAGCAGGGCGGCGAGATCACCCGGGCGGCGGCGGTGGTGCTGGCCTGGCCCGGCGATCCGTTTGTCGGGCTGGAGATAGTGGAACAGGTGGTGCACCGCGAACCGACCCGCATGCCCTATATTCCGGGGCTGCTCTCCTTCCGTGAGATACCCGCGGCGTTGGCGGCCTTCGGCCAGCTCACGACGCGCCCCGAGCTGGTGATGGTCGACGGCCAGGGCATCGCTCATCCGCGCCGGCTGGGGGTAGCCTCGCATCTGGGGCTGTGGCTCGACCTGCCGACCATCGGCGTGGCCAAGTCGCGCTTGTGCGGGGTGTACGACGAGGTGCCGGAGGCGCGCGGCGAGTGGACGCCGCTGCGCCATCGCGGCGAGACGATCGGTGCGGTGTTGCGTACCCGGGTCGGCGTCAAGCCGGTGTTCGTTTCGCTGGGCCATCGCATCAGCCTCGAGACGTCGCTCGACTGGGTGGCGAAGTGTCTTGGCCGCACCAAGCTGCCGGAACCGACTCGGCTGGCCGATAGACTTGCCTCGCGCCGTGGGCCCATGCCGCGTCCCTCGGATTGAACCCCGCTATACGTTCATGGCTCGGGTATACTGCCTGGCCTTTTTGCCGACGAGGCCCATCATGACCGAGACACTGACGCCCGCCTGCGCTGCCACCCGTGCCTGGGTCGAGGACTTCGTCGTTGCCCACAATGTCTGCCCCTTCGCTCGTCGCGAAATGCTGAATGACACCATCCGCTTCGTCGAGGTAGGGGCGGAGAAGTGGGAGTCGGCCCTCGAGGCGCTGATCGAGGAATGCCGCCGGCTCGATGCCTCGCCCGATATCGAGACGACTCTGATGGTGTTGTGCCCGGGCCTCGAGAATTTCGACGACTACCTCGATTTCCTCGACGTAGCCGAGGCGCTGCTGGTCGAGCAGGGTTACGAGGGGATCTACCAACTGGCCAGCTTCCATCCCGACTATTGCTTTGAAGGCGCCGCAGCCGACGACCCCGCCAACTTCACCAACCGCTCGCCCTGGCCGATGCTTCACTTGCTGCGCGAGGCGGGGCTGGAGCGGGCACTGGCGCACTATCCCGATCCGGAAGCGATTCCCGAGCGCAACATCGAGGCGATGCGCCAGCTCGGCACAGAGCAACTGGCCGATGACCTGGCGAGCCTGCGCGCTTCCGTCGACAAGCGCTAGACGATGTCGAGCGGTACCTTCTTGCTCGGTGCGGGAAGCGCCTCATCGAGCCGGGCCAGGACGTCGTCGTCGAGCTCGACCTCGAGTGCGCCGGCATTCTGCTCGACGTGCTCCAGTCGTACCGCCTTGGGAATGGCGATGGCATCGCGGTGGCCATTGTATGGTCGAGTCGCCCAGGCCAGCATCAACTGGGCGGGCGTGATACCGAGTCCATTGGCCAGTTCACGCACCACGGGATGGCCGAACAGGTCCTGGCGCAGCTTGCCGGCCTGGGCCAGCGGACAGTAGGCCATCAGCGGCATGCCGAGGCGCTGCATCAGCGGGCGCAGAGAGTGCTCGATGCCCCGTGAGCCGAGGTGGTAGAGCACCTGGTTCACGGCACAGGCGTCGCCGCCGGGCAGTGCCGCCAGTGCCTCGAGCTCATCGACATCGAAATTGGAAACGCCGTAGCGGCGAATCTTGCCCTGTTCCCGCAGCCGCTCGAAGGCCTCCAGGGTTTCCTCCAGCGGAACGTTGCCCGGCCAATGAAGCAGGTAGAGATCGAGGTGGTCAGTACCGAGGCGCTCGAGGCTGCGCTCGCAGGCGGCAATGGCGCTCTCGCGCCCCGCGTTCCAAGGGTAGACCTTGGACACCAGGAAGGCCTGGTCGCGACGGCCGGCCAGTGCCTCGCCAACCACTTCCTCGGCGCCGCCATCGGCATACATCTCGGCGGTATCGATCAGCGTCAGACCCAACTCCAGGCCGTGCTGCAGGGCACGTACCTCGTCGTGGCGGGGTGCGAGCCCCTCGCCCATGTACCAGGTACCCTGGCCGATGGCCGGCAGCGCTTGCGAGGACTCGTGAGCGGTGGCGGGCAGTACTACCTGAAGAGACGAGACGTCGACCATAAATGAAGGCCTTTTGTGGAAAACATTTTCATTAATATTGACCAAAGGGATGGCGAAGACAAGTCGATGCGCTATGGTGAGGAGTGGCAGCGTCCATTGGCGTTGCTCCCAATTCTTTGGCCAGTTCTCATATCTCAAGGAGTCGACCCACATGAGCATCAAGAAAACCGGTAGCGCTGTCTGGCAGGGTAGCCTGAAAGAGGGCAAGGGTCAGGTCTCGACCGAGAGTGGCGCTCTGAAGGATCTGCCCTACAGCTTTGCCAAGCGCTTCGAAGGCGAGTCAGGCTCCAACCCCGAGGAGCTGATCGGTGCGGCGCACGCCAGCTGCTACTCCATGGCGCTGTCGATGATCATGGGCGAGGCCGGGCTGACCCCCGAGCGGATTTCGACCGAGGCGGCCGTAACCCTCGAGCAGGATGCCGGTGGCTTCAGCATCACCAAGATTCATCTCACCACCCGGGTACGCAGCCCTGGCGCCGACGATGCCGCCTTCCAGGAGGCTGCCGGCAAGGCCAAGGAGGGCTGCCCGGTCTCCAAGCTGTTCAAGGCCGAGATTACGCTGGATGCCTCGCTGGAGAGCTGAACGAGTCTGTGCGATTCAACTGGCGGCCACCTTCGGGTGGCCGCGCTAGTTTGTCGGCATGCAGCGCCGCGTCGCCTCGACCAACGCTCGGATCAGCCTTTGCTGGGGGCGGTTGAAGACCAGCCACTCGGGGTGCCACTGCACGCCGATCAGAAATTCATGTTCGCGCGACTCGATACCCTGGACCAGGCCGTCGCGATCGCGGGCGACGATTGCGATGCCACGCCCAACCTTTTGTACGGCCTGATGATGCAGGCTGTTGATGCGACACCAGCTCACCTTGAGGATGTGGTGCAACTGGGTATCGGCCACGATATCGACCGTCTTGCGCGGCAGCACGGTACGCCTCCGCTTGAGGCCTTCGTGAGTGGTGTAAATGTCGGGGTCCAGCGTGCCGCCCAAGTAAACGTTGAGCATCTGGGCACCGCGACAGATCCCCAGTACGGGCTTGCCCTGGGGGATGAAGCGTTCCATCAGCTCGAGTTCGAGCTCGTCGCGCTGGGGGTCCAGACGCACGTCGAACTGTACCTCGCCACCGTAGAGGTGGGCCTGGATGTCGTCGCCACCGCCGATGATCAGCCCGTCGAGCGCTTGGGGCAGAGGACGGGAAGGGGAGAGGCGAAGCGGTCGGCCACCGTGTCGCCACACGGCGAACCAATCGAACCACCAGGCGATACGGCTCTTGTAATCCGACGTGGTGATGCCGATGAGCGGGCGCGTCATGAGGGAGAACGGACCTCCTTGATCCAGTTCCGCAGCCTACCGACCATGCGAGTCACGAACGGCTGCGTGTGAAGACTGACGTAGCGGCTGGCTCGTCCGTTGAGTTCCTTGCGGTCGGCGGCGAGGCGTTCCACCGCCACCCAGCGGTTCCACTCTACCACCGCGCCCCAGCCGCGCTGTGACAGCTGTGCGTTGGGCAAGCGGTAGTGGAACGTGGGACGTGGCTTGACCAGGTTGTGGCGAAACAGCTCGTCCGGGTAATCGGGGTACAGGTGGGCAAACAGCGGGTAGAGGTCAAGTTCCCGGTTGCGCGTGGGGTTGAAGCTGATGTAGTCGGCGATCAGCGTATGCAGGTCCGGGGCATAATCCGGGTCGAGCACCTTGAGGGCATAGTGCTTGGGGAAGGGGTTGGCGTGCGGCAACACCTCACGCGTAATGTCGATGTCGATTTCCTTGCGCAGCCAGGCCGCCATGAGCAGGAAGGCTCGGAAGTGCCGAAGAATGAATTCGGGCTCCAGGCTGGCGACTTCGGGATTGAGATGCAGGCCGAAGCCATACAGCAGGCTGGCATCGGTGCCCTTGGCGCCATGCGCATGAAGGGCACCGAACAGCAAGTCGAGTTCGTTCAGCTCGTTCCACGGCACTGGCGGGCAGACGATCTCGGTCGGTACCAGGCCCGTGACCACGTCGCCAATGAGCTCACGGGTCTTGTTGTGGAAATCCAAACGCATCTGGTGGCGCTGGCGTTCCCATTCGGTGTCGTGTCGCGGCAACGCTTCCAGTAGCCTGGTGTCGGGGTGGGCATACTGGGTATCGAGTTCGATGACGAAATCACCCCAACGCGTGGCCTCGACTCGCAGCCGGTGGGGGCTGATCAGCTTCAGTTCGCCACCGAACAGGTCGCGTACCAGCTCGCCGGTTTGTTGGGGAGGAAGTCCGGCGAATTCGATCTCGACGCCAACCCGTCGGGTCCTACCCTGGACATTCAGAGGCTCGGGTGGTGATTGCGGCAGCATGAAGGCATCCTGTGCGACTCGAGAGTCTGAACGCCAGCCTAGCACAGTGCGGCGACAAGTCGGCAGGGAGAGACCACTGGTCGGCGATGTCCCAGGCGCATGGCAAACGGAACAAGGGAGTGCCTATCGATGCCAGGAGCTTTTTCACAACGCGATGACGCCGGGCTCTGGCGAGTGACGATTCGCACCGGGCTGTTGCTGCTCATGCTGGTGTCGTTGACGTGGGCTGGCCTGTCGCACGCCCAACTGTCGCTCGGTGGGCTGGGCCAGGAGGAGCCGTCTCAGGAGGAGGCCCACGACGCCGAAACGTTTCAGCACTCCCTCGACGAAGTGATCACCACCCTGGAGGACGACGAGCGCCGCGATGCCCTGCTCGGTGAGCTGCGCGAGATTCGCCAGGCGCATGGTGAGAGCGTCGCCGCCGATGACTCCATCCAGCGCCAGGGGTTGCTCGGCGCCCTGGCCGAGACGTTCAGTGAACTGGGCGACCAGGCCGAGGCCGGTGAATCGCCGATCGACGACTGGCAGCGCCAGTTGGAGCGGGGCTGGGCGGGGCTCCGCGACCTGGTGATGGGAACCGGTACCGGCGAGCTCGTGCGCTTCGCCGTCCAGAGCGCCGTACTGCTGGGTGTCTGGGCCGGTGTGCTGGTCCTCCTGATTGCCTTGGGCAGGCTGCTGTTCATGCGCCAGCAATTGCCTCTCGACCTGCCGCGCGAACCACGAGGCTGGCTGTTGGCGCTGCACTTCCTGCGGCGGATGCTGCCCTGGGCGCTCGCTTTCGTCTTGATCATGGGGCTGGTCCAGGCGCTGCCGACGAGCCCCGGACGCACGCTGGCCCTGATCGTTGCCTACCTGGCGCTGTGCGGGCGCACCCTGTCGGTGGTCGTGGAATGCGTGGTGTCGGTGTTCACCCGCGGGCATCGCTTCCCCGCGGTACTGTTCCTGCAGCGGCGAGGGTTGCGCCTGTTGTTTGCCATCGGTGCGCTGATTGCGCTCGGCGATGCGCTCAATGCCGCGCGGCTCTCCTTGATCGTGGGCGAAGAGCTGGCGGCGCTGGGCTCGGTGCTGGCCAACGTGGCGGCGGCACTACTCAGCATCCGTTTCATCTTCAAGTTCAAGCGTCCGATCAAGCACCTGATCAGTAACCGTGCCTGGTGCGTGCGCCGCGAAGGCGGTACCGGTATCGAACTGGCGCGCATCGTCGGCGAGCTCTGGCATGTGCCGGCGCTATTGATTGTCGTGGTTTCGTTGCTGGCGATCTTCGTGTCCGTGGGCGATGTGGGGACCGCGCTCGCGCGCTCGATCATTTCGGCGGCCCTGCTGGTGCTGACGCTGGTGGTCACCGGCCTGATCCAGCGCCACAAAGAGCGCCGCAGCAAGCGCCGCCGCATCAGCGAGTACCGTCGCCGCCTCGAGCGTTTCGGCTACGCGCTCTCACACATGGTGGCCTGGATCGTCTTCGCCGAACTGTCTCTGCAGGTGTGGGGCGGCTCGCTGTTCGGCCTGGGGCGCGAGGGAGTGGCCAGCGCGCGTATCGGGCAAGCGCTGCTGGCGCTGGGCTTCACGGTGCTGCTGGCCTGGCTGGCGTGGATCTTCGCCGATACCGCCATTCAACGTGCACTGATCTCTTCCGCTCGTTCGCGGGGCCGGCGGGTCAACCAGGCGCGAGCCCAGACCATCACGCCGATGATTCGCAACGTGATATTCGCCACCATCGTGCTCATTGCCGCTATCGTCGGGTTGGCCAACCTGGGGGTCAACGTCACGCCGCTGTTGGCCGGTGCCGGCGTCATCGGTCTGGCCGTGGGCTTCGGCGCCCAGACCCTGGTGCAGGACCTGATCACCGGTATCTTCATCATTGTCGAGGACTCGCTGGCGGTGGACGACTTCGTCCAGATCAACGGCCACATGGGCACGGTCGAGGGGCTGACCCTGCGCACGGTGCGCCTGCGCGACCTGGACGGCATCCTGCACATCATCACCTTCAGCGCCATCCAGTCGATTCACAACATGTCGCGGCACTTCGGAATTGCGCTGATGCGTATCCGCATTCCACATACCATGAAGATCGACGATGCCATCACGTTGATGCAGGAAACCGCGCAAGAGCTGCGCCAGGATCCGATGATGCGTCATTACATCTGGTCGCCGCTGGAGATGCAGGGCGTCGACCGTTTCGACGAAGGCGCCGCCGTGCTGCGCATGCGTTTTCGCACTGCGCCGGTCATGCAGTGGGACGTGGCGCGTGCCTTCAACTTGCTACTCAAGCAGCGCATGGAACAGCAGGGCCTGGACCTCGGCATGCCGCGCTTGAGCGTGAGCATGGAGGGCCAGCCTGGCGATGCCATGGCGAATGAGGAATCGGAAGGCGGCGATACGGCGCCCCCACGCGATGCCAAGGGGCGAGCACCGGGTGAAGCCGGCATCGCCGATCCCGCAGGGGCGACCAACCCGCAGCGCGCCTCGCCGGACTCTTCTTGATGGCAAGTGGGCCGGCATTCCTCGTACTATGAAAAACATTCGGCCTGACAATGGCCTCAGGTACAAGGAGCTGCGCCGACGTGATCACCGTCGAACGCAAGGATAGCTTCCATCTCAAGATTTCCCGTGTGTTGCAGGAGGAGACGTCGCATCGGCTGGACCTCTTCCTGTTCGTGCCGGGGGAGCTTGGGCTCAACGAGCACGTCATCTCCGAGGACGCCTTCTACTACAGTGCGATCCACGTCAAGCGGACCTATTACAGCGACAAGCACCATCTGCCACTGGTGCTAAGTCGCCTGGCCAGCCGTGGCCGGCTCAGCACCGAGCAGTACCGCCTGAGCCTGAGCCTTTATGCCTACCAGTACGTGGTGGCGCTCGAACGGGCAACCCAGACGCTGCTGGATACCGCGAGGCGTGTGCAGCAGGCCGAGAGCCACGCCGAGACGTCCGAGCGGGCCGAGACACAAGGCGGCGAGCCGAGCGAGGCAGATGCTGGCAGCGAGCCGCGTGAGCGCATCGTGGCGGCCGGCTTGCAGGAGCGTCTCGAGGAGCTGTGTGAGCTGGCCCAGGGGATCCTGCGCCGTCTGCGTCGCAACCAGCCGAGCGACGACGGACTGCTCAAGTATTACGCCAATATCGACAACTATCTGTCGTGGTTCACCGAGCAGCGCCTGCTGGCGCTGGTGGCTTACCTGCCGCGAGGCCGTGACTACCGCACCATCCGCGAGCGGCTGCTGGAGATCTGCCTGGCCGAGAGCGAGCATCGCGAGCAGGCGGAGTACAACGCCAGCCGGGTAGTGCGCGACCCCACGCGCATGTCCAACAAGATGCGCCTGCTGCGACGGCTCATCGAGTATCCGGTCACCCTCAAGCAGCAGACCCAGGAGCTGGGCGGCGCCGAACAGAAGGCGGTCAAGGGGCTGGCCACCGGCGTGGTGATGGTCTTCGTTTCGCTGGGGTTGCTCCAGGCCCGCGATACGGTGGGCAACATCACAGCGCTGTTCGTGCTGGCCATGGCGGTGCTGTATGCCATGCGCGAGGTGTTCAAGGACGACTTGCGCAACACTCTGTGGCGCTGGCTACGCAAGGGGCGGCCCAAGTGGCGCCGCCAATACTTCGATGCCACCAGCGGCAAGCCGGTGGGGCGCCAGCTCGAGTGGTTCGACTACAAGCGCTTCGGCAAGCTCGACGAGCAGATCCAGCGGGTGCGCCAGCGCAACGTGGCCCAGCGCGAGGAGATGGTGCTGCACTATCGCTCCAGCTCACGCATGTCGCCCACGCGCTTTCTCAGCGGCTACGAGAAGACCCGCGAGACCCTCTCGCTCGACCTGTCTCAACTGACCCGGCTCATGGACAAGGGCAGTCATCGAGTCTACCGGCTGAAAGAGGGGCAGGTCTCGCGGGAGTCGGTCGAGAAGCGGCATCTGCTCAACCTGGTGGTGCGCGAGGAAGTCGCCAATGCCGAGCCGATCCTGCAGCGCTGGAAAATCGTCATGAGCCGTTCGCGGATCGTCGACGTGGTCAAGGTGCATCAGGAGGGCGGCAAGCCCGTGGAGCAAGAGGAAGGGCAGACGGAATCTCCCGTCGCGTAACGGCACGGCTTCGGTATTGTTTCAGGTTAAGTCGGCTTGGCGTTCGGTTTGCTAGTGTCAAGGCAAGCGGTGAATTGTGACAACCGCCAAGTCGAACTAGATTTCAAGTAAGTCGGCCCCGGAACCCTTGATCGTTCCCTTCACGGAGATGCTGCCATGCAAGCTGCCGATGTCATGACACCCAAAGTCATAACCGTATCGCCCGACGCCGACGTTCGTGAGATCGCACGCCTCCTGCTCGAGAACAATATCAGCGCCGTGCCCGTCGTGGACGCCGCGGAAAACGTCCTCGGCATCGTCAGCGAGGGTGACCTGATGCGCCGGGTCGAGAACGGTGAGGGACGACAAAAGTCCTGGTGGCTGCGAATCTTCGCTGGCGGCAGCAGCGCCAGCGAATACGTCAAATCGCATGCGCGTCGGGCAAGCGAGATCATGACGCGCGACCCCATTACCATCAGCGAAGACGAACCGCTGCATCGCGTGGCCAAGTTGCTTGAGCAACATCACATCAAGCGGGTGCCGGTCGTGCGTGACGGCAAGCTGGTGGGTATCGTCAGCCGCGCCAATCTGCTGCGCGGATTCTCGGCCACGGCTCCCGATACGGAAACGCCGGTGACGGCCGACGATCGTGAGATCCGCGATGCCATTCTCAAGGAGGTAGAGGAGAATACCGGCGTCTGGATCGATCGTATCAACATCATCGTCACCGAGGGCGTGGTGCAACTCTGGGGGCTGGTGGAGAGCCAGGAAGAGAAGAAGGCCGTCCAGGTTGCCGCCGAGAACACGCCCGGGGTGAAATCCGTGGAGAACAACCTCGGCATGATGCCGCGCGGTGTGAGTGGCTTCTGGACCTGAGCCGTAGGGCGGCCGGGGGCCGCCCCGATCGGGGTCAGGCGACCCGCTCGAGTGCCGCTTCCAGGTTGGCCAGGCTGCGCTCGAGGTCGTGCAGTTTGTCGAGCCCGAACAGGCCGATACGAAAGGCCCGGTAGTCGTCGCCTTCGTCGCACATCAATGGCACGCCGCCAGCCACCTGGATGCCGGCGGAGGCGAACTTGGCCACGATATCGGCGTCATCGGTGTAGCAGACCACCACCCCCGGCGCCTCGAAGCCGGGTGCCGCCACGCTGCGGTAGCCGTAGCGGGCCAATAGCTCGCGTGCGCCGCGGCCCAGGGCCCACTGCTCCTCGCATACCCGATCGAAGCCGTACTCGGCGGTCTCGTTCATGATGTCACGCAGCCGGGCCAAGCCATCGGTGGGCAAGGTGGCGTAATAGGCATGGCCGCCGTTCTCGTAGGTCTCCATGATCCACAGCCATTTGCGCAGGTCGCAGGCAAAGCTGGTGCTGACGGTCTCTTCGATACGCTCACGAGCTCGCTCGGAGAGCATCACCATGCCGCAGCAGGGCAGGCCGCTCCAGCCCTTCTGCGGGGCGCTGACGAGCACGTCGACTCCGATCTCGGCCATGTCCACCCATAGCGTGCCCGAGGCGATGCAGTCGAGCACGAACAGGCCGCCGACGTCATGTGTTGCCGCTGCTACACGGCGCAGGTAGTCGTCTGGCAGCAGCAAGCCGGCCGAGGTCTCGACATGGGGCGCGAACACCACCCCGGGCCGCTCTTCGCGAATGCTGCGCTCGACCTCCTCGATGGGGGCCGGGGCGAAAGGAGACTGGTTATCCTGCGGCGCCTGGCGGCTCGCCTTGAGCACCGTGGTCGATGCGGCAATGGCGCCCATTTCCAGTATCTGCGACCAGCGGTAGCTGAACTGGCCGTTGCGGATCACCAGGCAGTGCTGGTTGGTGGCGAACTGGCGGGCCACGGCCTCCATGCCGAAGGTGCCGCTGCCGGGCACGATCACGGCGCTGCGGGCACGATAGACCCGCTTGAGCGTCGCCGAGATGTCGCGCATGACTCCCTGGAAGCGCTGGGACATGTGGTTGAGCGAACGGTCGGTATAGACCACCGAGTACTCGAGCAGGCCTTCGGGGTCGACGTCGGGCAACAGGCCGGGCATGGGTTCCTCCCTTGCGGTGCTTGGTTGAAGAATCTTCGAGCCCATGAGAATAGGCCGTTTACGCGCACCGAACCAGCACCGCACCGGCAGCGTGGCACGGCACGCGCTCAGGTCGCTGCCGTCGTGCCGGTTGCGTTCAATGGATCGGGTTCAAGGGCAACGTTCGACGGGTACCGCAGGCCAGGCAGCCTGCGGTTCGGGTCCGAAGGGGCTCACTTGTGGCAGAAATAGACCCTGGCTGGCGGGATGTTGATGGGTTCGAAGGTACTCACTACACGCGAGAAGGTCTGGCGCAGGTCGGAGGAGACCTTGGGCGAAAACTGATAGATCAGCATGGCTCCTTCAGGCCCCAATGCCTCGTGGCTACCCTTGAGGATTCGCTCACGGATCTCGGCCGGCATGGTACTGAACGGAAGGCCCGCCACCACGTAATCGGCTGCGGGGAGGTGTAGCCGCTCCAGCTCGGCTTCGATCGTCTCGGCCGAACCGGCGATCACCTTCAGCCGTGGGTCGGACAAGGTGCGATTGAGGTAATCGACGAAATCTTCGTTGGTCTCGATGACCACCAGCGTTGCGTCAGGGTGCAGGCGGTTGAGGATCTCCTGGGTGATGGTGCCCACTCCGGGCCCGTATTCGACGATGACTCGAGCTCTCTCCCAATCGACGGGTTCCAACAGGCGGCGTATGAGGAAGGAGGAGCTGGGAATGATCGAGCCCAGCATGCGGGGATGCTTGAAGAAGTTGCGGGCGAACAGCGACAGTTGAGCCCGTCGCTCGGGACCTGCTTCGACCGAGGGTCGCTCTTGAACCGCCATGGGCATTCCTCCTTCAGTTTTCGCTGAACATGCCTCCACTCTAGGCCAGCCTGGACCAGCGTGAAAGGGCGAGGTTACCAGCATGGGTTCGCTGGCGGATGCTCTTGAACGTGCCGTTGCTGCAGTTCGTGCCCGATGAGGTTACTGGACGACACCGGTTTTGGTTACCATGGAGCTGCTGCGTCGGCATCGCGAGAGGTGGAAGGGCACCGCCACCTGACGATCCTCGCTCTATGACAGTGTCACTGCCCGCGCCCCGTCTCGCCGGGGCGCCGTCGTGTCATGAGCCTGAACGCTCGCCGCCTGGGCGGGCATGAGTCACAGGAGCACTGTGTGAACGATTTTCTCATCGTTGGAGGCGGGGTCATCGGTATGCTCACCGCCTGCCAACTGGCCGAGGCCGGCCATGGTGTCACTCTGGTGGAGCGGGGTCGCTGCGGCCAGGAGGCCTCCTGGGCCGGTGGCGGCATCGTCTCGCCGCTTTATCCCTGGCGCTATAGCGAGCCCGTATCCCGGCTAGCCCACGGCGCGGCGCAGCGCTATGCCGAACTGGCCGACAGGCTGCTCGAGACCACCGGTATCGACATCGAGTTTCGCCAGAAGGGATTGCTTTACCTGCGCGTGGACGATGCCGAGCACGCCTTCGCCTGGGCGCAGCGCCAGGGCTGGCCGCTGGAGCGTGTCGACACAGCCTCTATCTACGCCAAGGAGCCGTGGCTGTGCGAAGGGTTGGATGACGGTCTGTGGATGCCGACGTTGGGTAGCGTGCGCAATCCGCGATTGTGCCGGGCGTTGCGCGCACGGCTGGACGCGCTGCCCAACGTGACCCTGGTGGAGAACGTCGCGGTGCAGCGGCTCGTCGCAGAGCGGGGGCAAGCCTGTGGCGTGGAGACCGCGCAAGGGCGCATCGACGCCGGTCGTGTGATCCTGTGTGGCGGCGCGTGGAGCGGCGTGCTGCTGGCCGATCTCGATGTGGCGCTACCCGTGCGCCCGGTCAAGGGGCAGATGATGCTGTTCGCCACGCCACCGATGCCGGGCGGCCGCCAGTTGCTCGAGCGGGTGGTGCTGGCCGACGGGCGCTACCTGATCCCGCGTGCCGATGGCCGCGTGCTGGTCGGCTCGACGCTGGAGCAGACAGACTTCGACAAGCGCACCACCGAGGAGGCGCGCGAGTCGCTTTGGCAAAGCGCGGTGTCGATGCTGCCGGTACTGGCTGAATGCGAGATCGAGCACCACTGGGCCGGGCTGCGGCCCGCGGCCCCCGACGGTATCCCCTTCATCGGCGCCGTGCCCGGCATCGAAGGGCTTCACGTCAACGCCGGGCACTACCGCAACGGCCTGGTGCTGGCGCCGGCGGCGACCCGGCTGCTGGTCGATCTGCTACTGGGACACGAACCGGCCATCGACCCCGCTCCCTATCGTCCCGACCGCCTGGCCAGGGCGGAGCGAGTAGCCACCCCAGGCCCGTAGCGTCAATCGCGCTGGGCGGCCTGAATGGCCGTCAAGGCGATGGTATAGACGATGTCGTCGACCAGGGCGCCGCGCGAGAGGTCGTTGACCGGCTTGTTGAGCCCCTGCAGCATCGGCCCCACGCTGATCACCCGGGCGCTGCGCTGCACCGCCTTGTAGGTGGTATTGCCGGTGTTCAGGTCGGGGAAGACGAATACCGTGGCGCGCCCGGCCACCGGTGAATCGGGCGCCTTCTGGCGGCCAACGCTCTCGATGGCGGCGGCGTCGTACTGCAACGGGCCGTCGATCAGCAGGTCGGGGGCCTGCTCCCGGGCCAGCCGCGTGGCTTGGCGCACCTTGTCGACGTCGGCACCGCTACCGGATTCGCCGGTGGAGTAGCTGATCATGGCCACCCGCGGCTCGATGCCGAAGGCTTGGGCCGAGCGCGCACTCTGAATGGCGATCTCGGCCAGCGCCTCGGCGTCGGGGTCCGGGTTCACTGCGCAGTCGCCGTAGACCACCACCTGCTCGGGCAGCAGCATGAAGAAGATCGACGATACCTGGCGGTAGCCGGGGGCGGTCTTGATCAATTGGAAGGCGGGCCGCACGGTATTGGCCGTGGTATGCACGGCGCCTGAGACCAGGCCGTCGACCTCGTCGAGCTGCAGCATCATGGTGCCCAGCACCACGTTGTCCTGTAGCTGGTCCTCCGCCGTCAGTTCGTTCACCTTGCCGCGGCGGCGTTCCACCATGGGCGCCACGTAGCGGTGGCGAATTCGCTCGGGGTCGAGGATCTCGAGTCCCTCCGGCAGCTCGATGCCGCGATTATGGGCTACTTCCTCGACCTCTTCGCGACGGGCCAGCAGCACGCAGTTGGCGATGCCGCGACGCTGGCAGATTGCCGCGGCCTCCACAGTGCGCGGCTCGCTGCCCTCCGGCAGGATGATGCGCCGGTTGGCGCGCTGCGCCCGCTTGACCAGTTCATGACGGAACGCCGAGGGCGACAGGCGCGGGGTGAACCCCCGGCTGAGGTGGTCCTTGAGCCACTGCAGGTCGATATGGCCGGCCACGAAGCGGGTCACCTGTTCGGCGCGCTCCAGGTCGTCCATGGGAATGTCGTTGCCCATCCGGCCGAGGTTCTTGGCGGTGGTGAAGCTGTCTGTGTCCACCGCCAGTACCGGCATGCCGGTCTTCAGCGCCGGCCGGCACATCTCGATCATGTTGTCGTTGGGCATGAAGCCGTTGGTCAGCAGTACACCGGCCATGGGCACCCCGTTCATGGTGGCCAGCGCCGAGGCCAGCACGATGTCGTCGCGGTCACCGGAGGTCACGATCAGGCTGCCGGGGCGGAACACATGCAGGGCATTGGCGGCGCTGCGCGCGCACAGGCTGGTGGAGAGTACGCGGCGGTTGGCAGCGTCTCCCTCGCTGAGGAAGCGGGCATCGAGTGCCCGTGCCACGTCGACCACCCGCGGTGCGATCAATGCCGGGTTGTAGGGCACCACGCCGATCAGGTGGAAGCGGTCGGTGGCGAGCGCCGGCGAATAGCGGCGCAGCTCGGCGAGAAAGGCATCGTCGAGCAGGACATTGCTGGTGCCCGGGGCCAGCGAGGGCTCCTCGGCGCCGGGCAGGTTCTGCATGCGCATCAGGATGCAGCCCAGGGTACGCGTGGAGCCCACCCCGCCGAAGGCCTGGGCGTGCATGTCGAGCTGTTCGGCCAGCGCACCGGGAGCGTGGGCATCACCGCTGCCGACCAGGATGATGCGCGCGTTCAGCGCATGGGCCAACTGGGTGTTGAGGTGGGTGGCGTAGGTGCCGTGGGCGGTAGGTACCACGCCCTCCACCACGATCAGGTCCGGCGCGCTGCCGTCGTGGCTGTCCACCGCCTGATCGAAGAGTTCGATGACCTGCTCCATCAGCACGTCCAGGCGATCCTGGCGCAGCAGGCGTTCCATGTCGGCCTGGGGCATGGGCGCCGGGGGGCGCAGCCCTAGCGTGCTGCTCACCAGTGCGGTGGAGCGGTCGGGGCCGGGGCCGTTCAGCTCATCCTGGCGGAACGGCTTGAAGAAGCCGGTCTTGAGACCAATGGTGTCGAGCGCCTGCATCAGGCCCAGGCTGGCCGAGGTCAGGCCGACCCCCACGCCGGTTGGCACCATCAGCAGGATCTGGGGTTGCGGTCGTACTTCGTGCGGCGTCATGCGTTCGTCTCTTCCTTTCGCTGAGCCAGGCGCTGGCGGGTTTCGGTGGCGATCTGTCCCTCTTCGTCGGTGGGAATGACCCACAGCTGGCGCCCCCCGGCGTCGATGCGGCCCTCGCGTCCCCGTATCGTCTCGTTGTTGACGGTGCGGTTGAGCTGGAGGCCGAAATGGGGAAGCAGTCCGATGATCCGTTCGCGTGACGCGGCGGAGTTCTCGCCGATGCCACCGGTGAAGACCAGGCCATCGAGGTGGGGCAGGGCGCAGGAGAGCGCTGCCAGCGACTTGGCGATGCGGTAGCAGAACACCTCGATGGCCAGCGTCGCCCCGGGATGTCCCTGCGACTCGGCGGCCTCCAGCTCGCGCATGTCGTTGGTCAGGCCCGACAACCCCAACAGGCCGCTGTTGCGGTTGAGCACCTCGTCGATACGATCCAGCGACCAGCCCAACTGGCGCGAAAGATGCGCGTGCAGGCCCGGGTCGACGTCGCCGCTGCGCGTGCCCATCACCAGCCCTTCCAGCGGGGTCAGTCCCATGCTGGTGTCGAGGCTCTGACCCTGCCACACGGCGCAGGTGGAGCAGCCGTTGCCCAGGTGAGCGGTTAGCCAGGCGCCGCCCTCGAGCTCGCTCAGTGCATCGGCGCGTCGGCTGACGTAGGCGTGGCTGGTGCCATGGAAGCCGTAGCGGCGTATGGCGTGGTCGCGGTAGAGCGCTTCCGGCAGGGCATAGCGGTAGGCTCGCGGCGGTAGGGTCTGGTGGAAGGCGGTATCGAACACCGCCACCTGGGGCAGCTTGGGAAACAGCCGTCGAGTGGCCGCCACTCCTTCGAGATTGGCCGGGTTGTGCAGCGGGGCCAGCGCCGAGGTACGCTCGATCGCCTCGACGACGTCATCGTCGATCAGCGCAGCACGGGTGAAGCGCTCTCCGCCATGCACGATGCGGTGGCCTACCGCGACCGGCTGATAACCCTCCAGGCGCTCGAGAATGGCTTCCAGCGCACGGGTGTGATCGGCATTGCCGAGTGCCTGCGTGAAGGGTTTACCGCGGCTGTCGACGCCCTCGAGCCGGGCGTCGTCGCCCCCCAGGCGCTCCGCCAGTCCGGCCAGGCGTGGCTGGTCCGGTTCGGAAGGTACCAGGGCATATTTTATCGACGACGAACCGCAGTTGATGACCAGTACCGAGGCGTTCATCGGGGCTCCACACGAAGAGGATTTAGAGGCAGGATAGACGTCAGACTTTAGTCTATCATCCTGGCGTCGCCACCGGCCCTGCTCCAGGTCAAGCCAGCATTTGATTAGCCGTCTATCGAAAATGCTGGCATGCTGATGGCCTCCAATATCGCGGGAACCGCCATGTCGACCAATACCGCGGCGCTTGGCAGCGCCTCGCTGCTGCCGCGCCATCTTGCCGTCCTGCTGTTGGCCTGCGTCGCCACTCTGTTCGCCGGCAACCATGTCGCGGCCCGCCTGGCCTTCGACGAGGGCACCGGGCTGCTGCTCGCCGTACTGGTGCGCTCCGCCGTGGCGCTCACCGTGCTGGGGGCGCTTTTCCTGTGGCAGGGCAAGCGCTTGTCGCTACCGGTCGGAACCGGGCGCTGGCAGCTGCTGGCGGGACTGATGGTCGCGATCCAGAGTCTTTGCCTCTATTCGGCAGTGGCGCGCATCCCGGTGGTGGTCGCGCTGCTGTTGATGAATACCTTTCCCATTCAGCTGGCGCTGCTGACCTGGGCACTGGGCGGCCCACGCCCAACGCTGCGCGCGACGCTGATCATGGCTGCAATCCTGGTGGGCCTGGTGGTCGTGCTCGATGTCCCCGCCTGGCTGGCGAGCCCCGAGGCACTCGGTCCGCAGTGGCTGCCCGGTGTGGCCTTCGGCCTGGGAGCCGCGGCGGCCTTTTCCTGCGCGCTGTGGATCACTGAGCATCACCTGGGTGAGGTGGGCAGCACGCTGCGCAGCCTGCTGACCATGCTCACGGTATTCGTGATGATGATCGTCGCCGGTGTACTGCAACTGGTGCCGGGTGGCATGGCGTTGCCAGCGAGCCCGATGGGATGGGGAGCGCTGGTGGCACTGGCGCTGCTCTACAGCGTGGCATTCTCGGTGCTGTTCATCAGCGTGCCGCGGCTGGAGATGGCGCGCAATGCGCCGGTCATGAACGTCGAGCCGGTAGCCTCGCTGCTGCTTGGCTACCTGGTGCTGGGACAGATGCTGTCGGGAATGCAGCTGATCGGTGGGGCGATCGTACTGGGCGGCATCGTCGTCCTCAGCCTGTCACCGCGCTGAGTCTGCCTCGGCGCCGGGCTTGCCGCGCGTAGATTCGTCTTGCGTGCATTCCGACTCTGTACCAGACTGAAGGCGATGTATGGAAACAGTGTTTCTTAATGGAGGTGCGCTATGAAACTGCTCGCCATTTCCACTGCTATGCTGATGGCCACCGCCTTTGCTTCTTCGGCCCAGGCCCAGCAGTATCAGATGCCGATGTATCCCCAAGCCTATGCCGGCGCCGACGCCATGTTCTGGGAGCTCGATCCCGATCAAGGCTCCTCGGCCGATTCCGTGGGACTTCGCCTCAACGGTGGGATGCAATTCAACGACTACTTCGGCGCCGAGGCCCACCTGGGCACCGGTGGCTCCGACGGCGCGGCCGAGCTCGATTACCTGGTGGGCGCCTACGCCAAGGGCATCCTGCCGGTCTCGCAGGAGTTCCGCCTGTATGGCCTGGCGGGCTTTACCGAAGTGGATTTCGACACCGACAGCGAGAGCGGTTTCTCGTATGGCGGCGGCGCCGAATTCGATGTGGTGCCCAACCTGGCGGTGGGAGCCGACTACATGCGCTATCTGGACAAGTCGTCCTACACCTTCGACGCGGCAAGTGTCGGGGTTCGCTACCGCTTCTGAGGCGATTCGCCTTTGCGCATCTGACCGCGCCCCCATGGCAACGCCATGGGGGCGATTTCGTTGCTGGCCAATCAGCCTCCCGGCCAGTTGCCGTGCTCCTTCCAGCTCGCCAGCAGGGCAGGGAGGTGTTTGAGGTCTCCGTTCTCGACGACTTCGACCTCCATACCCTGTAGGTGCTGCAGCTCGGTGAGCCGCTGACGGGACTTGTCGAATTCACCGCAGGCCAGCAGCACGCGGGTGGCGGCGAGCCCCGCAGAATGGTTGAGCATGCCGTGCAGCCGTTTCAGGCCCTGCTCGATGCAGGCCGTGGCGCCGGGGCGCGCGATGAGGCACTCGATGAACAACAGCTGGTTGCGTTCTACCGCCAGGCAATCCGATACCACGGGCTCTCCGTTGTGCTGGCCGCTCAGGTCGAGGATATGAGCCTCGCTGCAGACCTGCGATAGCCCGGCCTCCTGGGCGCTGAGCCAGGCGTATTCCGTCAACCAACCGCCGCCCAGGTAGCGCCCGCCTTCCACGGAATCGATGTCAATGACCTCCGGTGCGTCGCTCGCCCAGTGCAGCAGGCCGGTCTCGTCCAGCGCCTTCAGCGCATCGGTGGCAGGGAAGCATGGCGATGCCTTCAGCCGCTGGCGCTCGGCGCCGGGTCGTAGCCGGGCTGCCGAGGGATTGGCACTCTCCAGCACGCCCCCCTCGCCGTGCACCATGTCGTGCAGTTCTCCGAGCAGTTCGGCCAGACGGTCGGCGTGATGGGCGAGGTAGCGGGTAAGGTGTCTGCGCTGAGTGCATGCCTGGTGCCAGCTTGCGCTGTCGGAAAGGGCCCGAACTCGCTTGCGACCGTTGGCTTGCAGGTAGCGATCGACGTCCAGTACCGGCTCGATGGCCATGATCTCGGGAGCGGAGCCGGGGCTATCGTAAGCCATGCGGTAGAGCGCACCGGCCCGAATGTCCACGTACAGCCAGTCGGCGGAGCAGCGCTGCATGGCCTGCTGAAACAGCAGGGCGGTAAGCGTACTGCAGCCACCCGCATCGAGGGTGACCGAGAGGGAGGGGGTGTCGAACTGCTGCCGATACAGGGTTTCGGCCAGTTCGTCAGCATATTGGGCGCAGCGATGGGGCTCGTCGACGGGAAGGCGAGCGCGCGTCTCGATGTCGGTTCCAGGGGGAAGCTCATGGCGCAGCAGGATCGCCAGTCGTTCGGCCGCCTGGGGCGATGACTGGCACGGTATCAGCACGATTCGCTGTGGGCGAAGCTGCAGAATCGGTATCAGACTTACCTCAGGGCGCTCGGTTACCAGCGCAACGTGCAGGTGTGGCATGGGCTTGCTCCCTCCGCACTTGGTCCTTGCAGGTTTCTACAGGCTACATCCGAGCGTTCCGTGCTGTCGCCTGTGGCGACAAAAAAACACGCCGGCCCTGGGGCCGGCGTGTCGTTGCAGCGTCGTGGCTCAGACTTCCTTGTAGAGTTCCGCTCCTGCCTGGCGAAACTTCTCCGCCTGCTCCTCCATTCCCTTCATGACCGCTTCCTGATCGCCATCGAGGCCGTTGTCCCGAGCGTAGTCACGCACCTCCTGGCTGATCTTCATGGAACAGAACTTGGGCCCGCACATGGAGCAGAAATGCGCGACCTTGGCGGAGTCCTTGGGCAGGGTCTCGTCGTGGTACTCGCGAGCCGTGTCCGGGTCGAGCCCGAGGTTGAACTGGTCCTCCCAGCGGAACTCGAAGCGCGCCTTGGACAGCGCATTGTCGCGGCGCTGGGCGGCCGGATGCCCCTTGGCGAGGTCGGCGGCGTGAGCGGCGATCTTGTAGGTAATGATGCCGGTCTTGACGTCGTCCTTGTTGGGCAGGCCGAGGTGCTCCTTGGGCGTGACGTAGCAGAGCATGGCGCAGCCGTACCAGCCGATCATCGCCGCGCCGATGCCGGAGGTGATGTGGTCGTAGCCCGGAGCGATGTCGGTGACCAGCGGGCCCAGGGTATAGAAGGGTGCCTCGTCGCAGTACTCGAGCTGCTTGTCCATGTTCTCCTTCACCAGGTGCATCGGCACGTGGCCTGGACCCTCGATCATCACCTGCACATCGTGCTTCCAGGCGATATGGGTCAGCTCGCCGAGGGTCTTGAGCTCGGCCATCTGCGCCTCGTCGTTGGCATCGGCCACCGAGCCTGGGCGCAGGCCGTCACCCAGGGAGAACGCCACATCGTATTGCTTGCAGATCTCGCAGATCTCCTCGAAGTGGGTATAGAGGAAGCTTTCCTGGTGATGGAACAGGCACCACTTGGCCATGATGGAGCCGCCGCGTGAGACGATGCCGGTGACACGCTTGGCGGTGAGCGGTACGTAGCGCAGCAGCACGCCGGCGTGGATGGTGAAGTAGTCCACGCCCTGCTCGGCCTGCTCGATCAGGGTGTCGCGGAAGACTTCCCAGGTGAGATCCTCGGCCACGCCGTTGACCTTCTCCAGGGCCTGGTAGATCGGTACCGTGCCGATCGGTACCGGCGAGTTGCGAATGATCCACTCGCGGGTCTCGTGGATGTTCTGGCCGGTGGAGAGATCCATGATGGTATCCGAGCCCCAGCGGATGCCCCAGGTCATCTTGTCGACTTCCTCTTCGATGGAAGAGGTGACCGCCGAGTTGCCCAGGTTGCCGTTGATCTTCACCAGGAAGTTGCGGCCGATGATCATCGGCTCCGATTCCGGGTGGTTGATATTGCAGGGGATGATCGCCCGCCCGGCGGCCACCTCGGCACGCACGAATTCCGGGGTGATCTCTTCCGGCAGGCGTGCGCCGAAACCCTGGCCCGGATGTTGGTGGCCCAGAATTCGTTCGACTTCCTCAGTACCGAGTGCCTGCCGGCGCTGGTTCTCTCGAATGGCGATGAACTCCATCTCCGGGGTGATGATCCCCTGGCGGGCGTAGTGCAGCTGGGTGACGTTCTTACCCGCCTTGGCGCGCCGTGGCGTGCGCTTCAGGTCGAAGCGCAGTTGGGCCAGCATGGGGTCGTTGGCCCGGCGCTTGCCGTAGTCGGAGGTGGGGCCGTCGAGGAATTCGGTGTCGCCACGCTCCTCGATCCAGGCGCGGCGCAGCTCCGGTAGGCCGCGGCGCAGATCGACGCTGATCTCGGGGTCGGTGTAGGGGCCCGAGGTATCGTAGACCAGCAGCGGCGGGTTCTCTTCGTCCTCGCCGGAGGTCCGGGTGGGCGACAGCGAGATCTCGCGGAAAGGCACGCGAATGTCGGGGCGTGAACCCTGGACGTAGACCTTGCGCGAGCCGGGCAGCGGCTGGATGGCAGCCTCGTCGACCATGGCGGTATCGGCGAGGAAGTGCTGGGTCTTGCTCATGGGTGTTCTCCCTTGTTGTGGGTCGTCAGGGAGGACAGCTGGGGAGGACAGGGGCAACAGGGCGGCGCCCGGCTGCATGTCGCTTGATCCCTACGCTGGTCCTAGCCAGTTCAGGTTCAACGGGATCCATGCTGGGCGCGCGGCGCTGCATGATCTCAGCCGTCTTCAACGGCACCCCGTCAAGCGTGTTTGCCCGCCATGTCGGCGGGTATTGCATGGCAGCGGGTCAGATCGCTCGATCCAGTCCCATCTGCCAGAAATCGATCTCGAGCCGGGTGGCGTCGCGAAACACCTCGGCCAGCTCGACAAAGCGCGCCGCAGTGACGTCGGCCAGGCGGGCATCGAGCCACTCCAGCTCGGCGTGCATGGCGGCCTGGAATTCGTCGCTTTCGTACATGGCGATCCAGGCGTCATAAGGGTTGGTCTTGCCGCGCAGCGTGAAGGCTTGTGCGTTCAGCCAATTGGCGATCTCGCCGTAGCCCACCAGGCAGGGGGCCAGCGCCACGTGCAGGTCGAGCAGGTCGCCACGGTTGCCGGTATCCAGTACGTAACGGGTATAGGCCATTGTCGCCCGTGCCTCGGGCAGCGCGGCAAGCGCCTCCTCGCCGATGCCCCATTCGCGGCAGTAGCCCACGTGCAAGCCGAGCTCCACGTCGAGAATAGCCTTGAGGCCCGCATGGGCCTGGCGCAGGTCGGCGAGGTTGCGGCTCTTGTAGGCGGCCAGTGCGTAGGCACGGGCGAAGTGAATCAGGAACAGGTAGTCCTGCTGCAGATAGTGGCGAAAGGCGCCCTCTGCGAGCGTGCCGGCGCCCAGGCCGCGCACGAAATCGTGCTCTATGTAGGCTCGCCAGTCGTCGTGGCAGGCGTTGGTCAGGTCGTTGAAGCGATAGCCCATCTTGCCTCCGATATCGAATCGGATCCGGAGCGTGGGCGGGAGGAAGGAAGAGGTGGCTGGGGGCAGGTGAGGGATGCTTGCCGCAATGGGGCCACCGCTTGATCCCTACGCCGGTACGAGCCGGATCAGGTTCTACGGGCCCCGCCGTGACGACTGCTCACAAGCAAGCAATGTCGTATGGCGATCTCAGCCGGTTCCACCGGCACCCCGTCAAGCGTCTGGGCCAGTCTAGCAGGAAGAGCCCGTCTTGCCAGTCACCGAAGCGAAATGGGCTTTCAATACAGCCGGAACGACTTGTGCTCCGGATGACCTTGCTGCTCCTCGATCACCTTGCGGTAGCGCTTGTATTCCCACTGATACTGGGCCGGGTCCAGGGCGATGGCATCCTGCACGCAGGCGTTCACGCCGGTCGCCGATTGCTCTTCGTCCGGTGAGTAGACCCGCTCGTCGGCGGCCAGGAAGTGAATGGCGAAGCCGCGGCCCGGAAGGCGCCGGGCCACGCCGGTGACCACGCGGGCGTCGGTGCGGGCCACCAGCTTGGGCAGCAGGGTCGCGGTGTAGGCGAGGCGGTGGTAGAAGGGGGCGAACACGCCGCTGCCCCAGTCGGGCTCCTGGTCCGGCAGGATACCCACTGCTTCGCTGCGCTTGAGCGCCTTGAGCAGGGCGGCAACGCCACGCGGGTTGGTCGGCACCAGGCTCGCGCCCATGCGCTCGCGCCCTTGGCGGATCACCGTATCGAGTTCGGCGATCTTGGGCGGCTCGTACATGGCGGTGAAGGGGAAATGGCTGGAGAGCCAGAAATTGAGCACTTCCCAATTGCCGAAGTGCGGTGCCAGCACGATGACGCCACGCCCCTCGGCACGGGCATCGTCGAGCAGTTCTCGGCCGTGTACCTCGAGAATTGAACCTTCGACCCGCTGTGGCGTGGCCATCCAGGCGAAGCCCAGCTCGAGCATGGTGGCGGTGGAGTGGGTCAGGCTCTCCTGGGCCAGCCGTCGACGTTCGGCCGTGCCTTGGTCGGGATAGACCTCGGCGAGGTTGATCTCGGTGACCTCACGCTCGCGCCGACTGAAGCGATGCACCAGCGGGCCGGCAAGGCGAGCCAGCCGCCAGAGCATGGCGGGGCGGCGGCCGGCCAGGGTATGCCACAGCGTGGCGATGGCTCGGCCCTGCAGGGTGGCGGTGGATGACTGCGTCTTGCTCATGGGCTCAGATCAGCCAGGCGTCCACGTTGTCGGGGGCGCGGTGCTCCTGCAGGCGCTTGATGCCCTTGACGCAGCGAATCACCAGCCAGACCACAGCCAGTAGCGTGGTCACGAAGCCAATCAGTACCAACGTCAGCAGCAAGGAAACGGCAAAATAGAGTACCGAGAGCCAGAAGGTGCGGATCAGGTATCGATAGTGCTCATCGAACCAGTGAGGCCCCTCGCCACGGTAGACGTAGGCGATCACCACGCCGATCAGGGTCGTCAGGCCACCCGTGACGATACCTGCCAGGAACAGGGCATAGACGACGATGGGCAGGGTGATGTCGGGCGTTCCGCCCGAATCGATGACGCTACGGCTTTCAGGGCTATCGTTCATGAGGCGTCCAGTCGTTCATGGTTTGCGTCAATGATACCGGCCGTGGGCGACATTGCCAGGGAGGCAGCTATTCGAGCGCCTCCTTGAGCGGGCGGCTGATTTCCAGCAGGTTGCCGTCGGGGTCGCGCAGGTAGAGCGATTCGATGAGGCCATTGGCACCCTGACGGGTGACGGGGCCGAGCTCCACTTCGACTTCCAGGGCTTCCAGGTGCCGCTGGACCTCATCCAGCGGCAGCAGGCTGCGCAGGCAGAGGTCGAGACTGCCCGGCGTGGGGGTGGCGGCACGCGGTTCGATGTCGGTAGCGGTCCAGTGCAGGCGCAGAGCGATATCGCCGAGTATCAGGTCGACACGCTCGCGATCGCGATAGCGTACTTCGAGCCCGAGCACGCGAGAGTAGAAGTCCACGGCACGGGAAATGTCGGTCACGGTAATGACCAGGTGGTCCAGACCTGACAGCATTGCCGGCCTCCTCGTTGAGATGTGTTTTCTGTAGCCTGTGGTTCGCCAGGCCCAAAAGGATACGACGATGCCGACCTGCCCGCTATGCGCTAGCCCACATTCTCGCCATTTCCATCGTGATGCGCGCCGGGATTACTACCGCTGCGAGGAGTGCCGGCTGGCGTACGTGCCGACGGCTCAGCGCCTCTCGCCCGCGCAGGAGCGGGCGGTCTACGACCAGCACGAGAACCACCCCGACGACCCCGACTATCGGCGCTTCCTGTCGCGGCTGTTCGAACCGCTGAAGAGCCGGCTGGCGCCGGGCGCCCGCGGCCTCGACTTCGGTGCCGGCCCAGGCCCGACGCTGTCGGTGATGTTCGAGGAGGCGGGCCACCCCATGGCGATCTACGATCCTTTCTACGCACCGGACACCTCCGTACTCGAGCGCCGCTACGATTTCATCACCGCCACCGAGGTGGTGGAACACCTGTTCGCGCCGGGGCGTGAGCTCGATCGCCTGGTAGCGCTGCTGCCCGACGCCGGCTGGCTGGGGCTGATGACCAAACGCATGACCAGCGAGGAAGCCTTCGCCCGCTGGCACTATATCCTCGATCCGACCCACGTCTGCTTCTTCAGCGAGGAGAGCTTCGAGTGGCTGGCCGGGCATCACGACATGAGCGTCGAGTTTCCTGCCGCTGATGTGGTCCTGTTGCAGAAACGCTGAGTGAATCGGTGTTAGTGCGTCTTGCTGTTTTTAGCTGCGATGATGGTGCTTTTTTCTGACCTGCAATAGGTGCCGAGAATAACCGTTTGACACTGGCGCCGGCGAGCGTATGATTCGCGCCGCCCCGCCTGAGAGTTGGTCATTTTCTGCCTTTCATGAGGGCCATGGGCAGCGTTCTATGGCGTTTTCTGGCATCTTTTCTTTTTTGTAGTTCTCTGTCGAGAGGCGCGCTCATGTCGCGGCAATTGTTGGCTATGGCCCTGGCACCGCTGCTGGGGCTCTTCATTCTAGGTATCGGCAACGGCTTCCTGGCCACCCTGATCACCCTGCGGCTGGACGCGGCAGGGGAGTCGCCGGTGGTGATCGGCTGGGTTTCGTCCGCCTATTTCATCGGTCTGGCGCTGGGCGCCATGTTCAACGACCGACTATTGCTGCGTATCGGCCATATCCGCGCCTATGGCAGCTTTGCTTCGCTGGTGGCGGTTACCGTGCTGCTGCAGGCCTTGTTCTTCGAGCCTTGGGCCTGGTTCGCCCTGCGCCTGATCGGCGGTTGGGCCACCGTTGGCGTCTATCTGGTCATCGAGAGCTGGTTGCTTACCTCCGGCGACCAGAAGGTGCGCGGTAGACTGCTGGCGCTCTACATGATCTCGCTGTATGCCGCCGGGGTGATCGGCCAGTTGCTGCTCGGCGTCACCGATGCCATGGGTGAGACGGCGCCGTTCATGGTCATCGGCTTGCTGGCTTCGCTGTCGGTGCTGCCCATGGCCATGATCCCGCGGGTCTCACCGCTGATCGAGCATGCCGAGCCACTGTCTCCGATGCGTCTGATCACTATGACGCCCACTGGGGTGATGGGCAGCTTCGGCTCGGGTCTGGCGGTGGCCGCCGTCTATACACTGCTGCCGCTCTACCTGCAGCGCATCGGTCTCACGGTGAGTCAGGTGGGGCAGATGATGGCGGTGGTGGTGCTCGGTGCCATGCTGTTGCAGTACCCCTTGGGGCGCTGGTCCGACCGCCACGATCGCCAGATCGTGCTGATCATGATCGGTGCCTTCTGCGCCTTGATTTCGGCAGCCATGCTGCTGCTACCGCTGACGACCTGGGTGCTGGCGGCGCTCCTGTTCCTGCTGGGCGGCGGGGTCTTTGCGCTCTATCCGGTGGCGGTGAGCCATGCCGCTGACCGCGCGCCGGCCGGTGCGCTGGTACGCATGAGCCAGGGCCTGCTGCTGATCAACGCCATTGGCTCGACGGTGAGTCCTCCGCTGATCTCTCCAGTGATGGGCTGGGTGGGAGATGCCGGTCTGTTCTGGGCCTTCGGTGCCATGAGCCTGTTCCTGGTGGGCTTCTTCACCTGGCGGCGCAGCGTGCGTCCGGCACCGGTGCCGGTAGCGCCCTTTGCACCCTCGACGCCGATGTCGTCGGCGGGCGCTGAGCTCACTGTGACCGAGGAGCTGGTCCAAGGCGCCATCGAGCACGAGTACATGGAGGATCTTTCCGATCTGGTGCCCGACGTGGAGGTGGCCGAGCCTGTCGTTGGCCCGCCGCCGCCGGATGAGCCGCATATCGCCTACTATCCCGATGAAGACGATATCGACCTGCCACCAAGCGAAGAGCGCGAGCGAATCGAGGAGCCGCTCGACAGCGACGCCCGCCGCTGAGGGGCTCTCTCGGTCCGGTGGTCTATTCTCGAGCTGTTGGTTTTCCCAAAGCGCCCGATGCCCCTTGCATCGGGCGCTTTGCGGTGCGGTGCGACCTAGGGATAATGGTTAACGAAAAGTAGTGAATCTACTATCGCCGTTATTATTTTCCCTGAGGTAGTGCCATGTTCCCCTTTGCCGCCCCCGTTCGTGACTTCCGCTTCGTGCTCGAGGAATTGCTCGAGTATCGTTCGCTCGATCTGCCCGGCTTCGACGAGGCTAGCCCCGACCTGGTCGAGGCGGTGCTGGAGGAAGCTGCCAAGCTGGCAGGTGAGGTGTGGGCGCCGCTCAATGCCAGCGGTGACCGCCAGGGCTGCGTGCGCCGGGAAGATGGCGGCGTGACCTTGCCCGACGGTTTTGCCGAGGCCTACCGGGCCTATGTAGAAGGGGGCTGGAACGGCATCGGCGTGTCCCAGGCGCTGGGTGGGCAGGGCCTGCCTGAAGTGGTGGCGAGCAGCGTTCAGGAGATGCTGCACGGGGCCAACATGGCGCTGGGCTTGTGCCCGATGCTCACCGCCGGCGCCATCGAGGCGTTGGCCCATCATGGCAGCGACACGCTCAAGGAGATCTACCTGCCCAAGCTGGTCGAGGGCAACTGGACCGGCACCATGAACCTTACCGAGCCCCAGGCCGGCTCGGACCTCTCCAAGGTGCGTACTCGAGCGGTTCCGGAGGATGACCACTACCGTCTGTTCGGTCAGAAGATCTTCATCACCTGGGGCGAGCACGACGCCAGCGAGAACATCATCCATCTGGTGCTGGCGCGCAAGCCCGATGCTCCAGAGGGCAATAAGGGAATTTCGCTGTTCCTGGTACCGAAGTATCTGGTCAACGAGGATGGATCGCTGGGCGAGCGCAACGATGTCACCTGCGCCTCCATCGAGCACAAGCTGGGCATTCACGGTTCCCCCACCTGCACCCTGAGCTTCGGCGAAAGAGACGGTGCCATCGGCTACCTGGTGGGTGAGGAGGGGCGCGGCCTCAACCACATGTTCACCATGATGAACGAGGCGCGCCACAAGGTCGGTGTGCAGGGTATCGGCGTGGCCGAGCGTGCCTGCCAGCATGCCTTCGCCTACGCCCTGGACCGTGTACAGGGAAAAGCACGGGGCAGCGAAGCCACCATCAGCGAGCATCTCGACGTGCGTCGCATGCTGCTCTCGATGCGTGCCCGTACCGATGCCCTGCGCGCCCTGGCGCTCTATTGTGCCGCCCAGCTCGACGTGGCGCGGCACGCCTCGGAGGCTGCCGAGCGCGAAGCCGCCCAGGCCCGGGTCGACGTGCTGATTCCGGTGGTCAAGGCGTTCTCCACCGACCAGGCCGTGGACATCGCCTCCATGGGCGTGCAAGTGCATGGCGGCATGGGCTTCATCGAGGAGACCGGCGCCGCCCAGTTGCTGCGCGATGCACGTATTGCGCCGATCTATGAGGGCACCAACGGCATCCAGGCGCTCGACCTGGCGGGGCGCAAGCTCTCCCGCGACGGTGGGGCGGCGCTGGCCGGCTTGATCGAGGAGGTCGAGGCCACGGCCCGAGAACTCCAAGCCGACGGTGAACTCGCTGCCCTGGGTGAGAGCCTGGCCGCCGGTGCCGCCGACCTGTGCGCCGCCATGCAGATCGTGCTCGAGCAGAGCCGAGACCCCGAGCGGGGCGCAGACGTCATCCAGGCTTATGCCACACCCTTCCTCAGCCTGGCCGGCCATGTGCTGTGCGCCTGGCAGATGGGGCGGGCGGCGCTCAAGGCCAGCGCGGGGCGAGCCAGCGGCAGTGACGAGCCGTTCTACCGGGCCAAGCTGGCCGCCGCCGACTACGCCTTGCGCCAGTGGCTGCCGGTCGGCCGCGCCAACCGCAGCGTGATCGAAGCAGGCATGAAGAGTCTGGCCGATTTCGACGTCTCGGCTACCTGAGCGTTGGCAGCGGCCGGCCGACTCACCGGCCGCTGCAGGCTGGAATCGCACCACACAATAACGACATTTCCACCCGGAGCCCACCATGAACGACAGCATCTTCGAACAGGGCCTGCCCAAGACGCCGGCCAACCATGTGGCGCTATCGCCGCTGACCTTCATCGAGCGTAGCGCCTCCATCTACCCCGACTACCCGGCGGTGATCCATGGCGACATTCGCCGCAGCTGGAGCGAGACCTGGGTGCGCTGCCGTCGGCTCGCCTCGGCGCTGGAAAAGCGCGGCATCCAGCCCGGCGAGACGGTGGCCGCCATGTTGCCCAACGTGCCGGCCATGTTCGAGGCGCACTTCGGCGTGCCACTGGCCGGCTGCGTACTCAACACACTCAATATTCGCCTGGACGCCGAGGCCATCGCCTACATGCTGGAACACGGCGAGGCTCAGGCGGTTCTGGTCGACCCCGAATTCGCCGACGTGATCGAAGACGCCGTCTCGCGATTGGCCATCAAGCCGCTGGTAATCGACGTGAACGATGCCCTGTTCGAGGGCGAGGCGCGTCATATCGGCGAGCTGGAGTACGAGGCGCTGCTGGCCGAGGGCGACCCCGACTACGCCTACCGCCTGCCCGAGGACGAGTGGCAGGCGATCTCGCTCAACTACACCTCCGGCACCACCGGCAAGCCTAAGGGCGTGGTCTACCATCACCGCGGCGCCTACCTCAATGCGGTGAGCAACATCCTCGAATGGGCCATGCCGCACCACCCGGTCTATCTCTGGACCCTGCCGATGTTCCACTGCAACGGCTGGTGCTTCCCCTGGACCATCGCCGCCAATGCCGGTACCAGCGTGTGCCTGCGCAGGGTCGACCCGAAGAAGATCATGGACCTGATCGTCGACGAGAAGGTGACCCACTTCAGCGGTGCGCCGATCGTGCTCAACGGCCTGGTCAATCTGCCAGCCGAAGACAAGCGTGAATTCGACCATCCGGTGAAGGTCACCACCGCCGGCGCCGCGCCGCCCGCCTCGGTGATCGCCGGGGTCGAGAAGCTGGGCATCGAAGTCACTCACGTCTATGGCCTCACCGAGGTCTATGGGCCGGTGACCGTATGTGCCTGGCGCGAGGCCTGGGACGAGCTGCCGTTGGAGCAGCGGGCGAAGATCAAGGCACGCCAGGGCGTGCGCTACCACATGCTCGAGGCGCTCTGCGTGGCCGACCCCAACACCCTGGAACCGGTACCCAAGGACGGCGAGACCATCGGCGAGATCCTGATGCGCGGCAACAATGTGATGAAAGGCTACCTGAAGAACGAGGCCGCCACCGAACAGGCGCTGGAGGGCGGCTGGTACCACACCGGTGACCTCGCCGTGTGGCACCCGGACGGCTACATCGAGATCAAGGACCGCTCCAAGGACATCATTATCTCCGGTGGCGAGAACATCTCCACCATCGAGGTCGAGGACGCCATCTACTCTCACCCCGGGGTGGAAGAGGCCGCAGTGGTGGCCAAGCCCGACGAGAAGTGGGGCGAGACGCCCTGTGCCTTCGTCAAGCTCAAGGTGGGCTTTGGGGAGGTGACCGAGGCCGACATCATCGAGCACTGCCGTAACCACCTGGCGCGCTTCAAGGTGCCGAAGACGGTGATTTTCACCGAGCTGCCCAAGACCTCCACCGGCAAGATCCAGAAATTCGTCCTGCGCGAAGAAGCGCGCAAGCACTGAACGGGAGAGACACCATGAGCCAACAAGCCATCGGCGTGGTCGGCGCCGGCACCATGGGGCAGGGCATCGCCCAGGTACTGGTCGCGAGCGGTTTCCCCGTGCAGCTCTACGACGTAGCCGACGATCAGCTCGGCCGTGCACAGTCCGCCATCGACAAGGGGCTGGGCAAGCTGGTCGCCAAGGAGAGGCTTGGCGAGGCCGAAAAGGACGAGGCCATGGCGCGCCTGGAACTGACCACCTCGCTGGAGGCGCTGCGCGGCTGCGAGGTGATCATCGAGGCAGCGCCCGAGCAGCCGGCGCTGAAGGAAAAGCTGTTCCGAGACCTGAGCCGCTTGAGCCATGACGCCATCCTGGCGTCCAACACCTCGTCGCTGTCGCTGACCCGGCTTGCTGCCGTGTGCGAGCGCCCCGAACGCGTGGTGGGCATGCATTTCTTCAACCCGGTGCCGGTGTTGAAGCTGGTCGAGGTGATTCGGGCCGAGCAGACCAGTGACGCCACCGTGGCACGCATCGAGACGCTGGCCAAGGAGTTGGGCAAGACCCCGGTAGCCATTGCCGACTCGCCCGGGTTCGCCGTCAACCGCCTGCTGGTGCCGATGATCAACGAGGCCGCCTTTCTGCTGCAGGAAGGCGCCGCCAGCGCCGAGGACATCGACCAGTCGATGCAGCTCGGCGCCGCCCACCCCATGGGGCCGCTGGCGCTGGCCGACCTGATCGGCCTGGACGTCTGCCTGGCGATCATGGAAGTGCTGCAGGAGGGCTTCGGCGACCCGAAGTATCGCCCCTGCCCGCTGCTCAGGCGCATGGTGGCGGCCGGTTATTTGGGAAGGAAGAGTGGGCGCGGCTTCCACGTCTACCAGTAGACGACGATTCACGACTGCGCTCGACCAAGAAAGGATTGCCGACCAACCAAGCGTTCGCTAGGGTTGGTCGGTATCGTCCTGACAACAAGCAAGGAGCCCACATGAGCGAGAAGCTGATCGACGTAGTGGATGACGCCGGCGTCGTGCGCCTGACCATCAACCGCCCCAAGGCGTTGAATGCCCTCAACAGTGCCGTGCTCACCGAGCTGGAGGCGGTGCTTACTGAACTCGAGCAGCGCAGCGACCTGCGTGCCGTGCTGATTACCGGAGCGGGTGAGAAATCCTTCGTCGCAGGTGCCGACATCACCGAGATGCGCGAGAAGACGCCGGAGGAGGCACGTGCCTTCGCCAGCCAGGCCCTGCGCACCATCAAGCGGTTGGAAACACTCCCGGTGCCGGTGGTCGCCCTGGTGAACGGGTTTTGTCTTGGCGGCGGCTGCGAACTGGCGCTGGCCTGCGACTGGGCCGTAGCCAGCGACAATGCCATATTCGGTCAGCCCGAAGTGCTGCTTGGCGTCATTCCCGGTTTCGGCGGCACCCAGCGTTTGCCGCGTCGAGTAGGACCGGCCATGGCGCTGGACCTGGTCACCACCGGGCGCAAGATCGATGCTCGGGAGGCACTACGCATCGGCCTGGTCAACCGCGTGATGCCCCAGGCCGAACTCGAGGGCTACGCCGAGGAACTGATCAAGCAGCTCTCCGGCAACGGCCCACATGCCGTGCGCGCCGCCAAGCAGGCGGTTCACGACGGCATGGACCAGGACCTCGACAGTGCCCTGGCGCTCGAGACTGCACTCTTTGCCTTCTGCTTCGCCGGGGACGAGCAGAGCGAGGGCATGGGCGCCTTCGTCGAGAAGCGCAAGCCGAACTTCTAGCCATGCCGCTACGGAAAAGGCCTGGGCGGATTGCCCAGGCCTCGTAAGTACTGCTGACGCCTTTTTCGGCTAAGCGCCGTCACCCTGCGAAGAGGGCACAATTCACCAGCGGATTGAAGGGCTCGAGGTGGGGGACGGCGTTGGTGCGAAACCAGACATGCTGGTCGTAGTGGGGCTCGAAACCGTGGGCTTCGTCACTGGCCGTGCTCGGGTCGTCGGCCATGTGGTCCCACGGCCGGCCGGCAAAGACAGGTGGCTCGCTGTTGCCGGCGGCTTCCCAGGCTTTCTGAAAAACCAGGTTTTCGACCCCGACCAACAGCATCGAACCATCTGCCTGGGGCTCGTAGAGCAGAATGGAGGGAGTATGAAAGTCGAGGTGGATGCCATTGCCGTCGACGCGCGGCTCGACGGTCGTGATGCCCAGCAGGTCGGGGCGCAAGTAATGGATACCCATATCGCCTAGCTCAGCTGGAAACCCCTCTGCTGCAGCGCTCACGCACTGTCCGGAAGGATCGGGTACGTAACCTTCCGCCAAGGCCACGTTTACGTCCTCGAAGCGCTGCGTGGCGGCGCGAATGGCCTCGATCATTGCTGTTACGTCATTCACCTCGGCTGCATTATTCGCCGAATGTGCCATGGCGCTGGCGCTCATCGCCATGGAGGCGCCGAGCCACAGCCCCGCCCACGTCACTTTGGTGATCATAGATCGTTTCATTGTTTTTCTCCCCATGCGGTCAGCGGCCGCAGCGAAACCTGAGGGCGGCACGCATACGGAGAGTAACAAGGTAAAAAGGGCAAGCGAGGCTGATTCTGTCTAACGAGAAAGGAGGGGGAGCAGCGGCTATGCCACCTCGCGTCGCCGCCAGCGAATCATTCCAGTGGCGATGGCAGTTCCCGCCAGTGTGATGGCCATGCCGACCATGACCTGCAGGCTGAGCCGCTCGCCCAGCAGCAGGTAACCCCAGAGTAGGGCGCTGATGGGTACCAGGAAGGTGACCGTGGAGGTGGCGGTGGCGCCGGCGCTCGAAATCAGCCCGAAGTAGAGCAGGAAGGCGAGGGTGGTGCTGAAGGCGGCGAGCCCCAGGCCATTGGCCCAGGCCAGGCCGCTGATGGGGTCGGCAGGCCACAGCCACAAACCGGGAATCAGCAGGATCAGTGCCGACATGGCGGTGCTGCCGGCGGCAAGTACCCGCACCGGCAGATGCGACAGGTAGGTCTTGGAGTAGTTGGTCGCCACGCCGTAGCAGAAGGTGGCACCAACGGCGGCGAGAATGAACCAGCCGTCGCCGCCCAGGGCGAAGTCCAGCCGGTTGGCCGAGAGCACGTAGACACCGAAGAAGGCCAGCGCCAGGCCCAGGTACTGCTGGCGGCGTACCGGGGTGGTGAAGAACAGCGCGCCGAGCAGGGCGGTGAAGATGGGCGTGGTGGCGTTGATCAGCGAGGTGAAACCCGCCTCGAGGCGCACCGTGGCCAGCGCCAGCAGGCTGAAAGGCAGCACATGGTTGACCAGCCCCAGCAGCAGCAGGCCGCCCTTGTTCTCCCACACCAACTTGAGATAGCGCAGGCTGAACAGCAGGGGCAGCAACAGCAGGGAGCCGATGCCCATGCGCACCAGTATTAGCGGCACCGGGCCGAATTCCGGCACTGCCACGCGCATGAAGATGAACGACATGCCCCATAGCGTCGAGAGCAGGATCAGGCGTAGGGAATCGGCCGGTGACATGGGTGTCCTTGAGCAGCAATGGCAGAAAATGAGAGTAGTCTATGCTGCCAGCCTATGGAAAGGCCTCCATACATCAATAATCATGATGCCAATCATCAAGTGAAAAAGGCCTTTCAATCCGCCGGACCGATGATGACCCAGCCCTCCTCGTCGACGCTCACCGGTACCGGGTCGAGGGCGCAGCCAAGGCCCAGGCCGCCGAGACCTTCCCCGGTTCGCGACGAGAAGGTTGCATCATGGTTACTGCAGCGAAGCTGTTCGCCATCACGACTGAGGATCCGCAGACCGCGCTGGTCGAGGGGAAGATACTGGTGAGGGCAGGCGTTGACGTAACCGAGCAGTGCATCGTCGAGGAGAATCAACAGCAGGGGGAAACTGCCTTTCTCTCCCGTCAAGGTCAGGCTGTAGGTATCGCCGGACGTGAGCTCCTCGAGCCTGACGAGGCGCGTTCCAAGCGCGGGTGCGCTACGATACTGCTGCCATGCCTGAGTCATGCCGAAATGTCCTCTTGCTGAAAGCGGGCTGCCATTGTCGCCAATGGTGGCTCGCCTGTCAGCGCTGGGTAGCGCTCGGGCTTTGCAGAACCAGTCTGGACAACGGGGCGCAATACAAAGGAGCAGAGCGTGAGAGTTACGGAACTCAATCTTTACCCGGTCAAGTCGCTGCGCGGTATTCCGCTCGATCAGGCGACCCTGGGCGTGCGTGGCCTGGCCTACGACCGCAACTGGATGGTGGTCGACCAGGTGGGGCGCTTCGTTACCCAGCGGCAGATGCCGGGCATGGCGCGGGTGACGGTTCGGCTCGAGGACGACTGGCTGGTGCTGGAACATCCCGAGGCGCAGCCGCTGGCCATCGAGCTGGCGCGGCGCGACCAGCCGCGGCTGACCGCCTACGTATGGGACGATGCCTGTCAGGCGCTGGACGAAGGTGAGGAGGCAAGCCGCTGGCTCACCGCCGTGCTTGGTGACCTGCGTGGCAGCGCGCTGCGCCTGGTACGCTTCGACGACGCTCACCGTCGCCCCGTGGAGCCCCGCTATCTCCAGGGCGAAGAGGCCCATACTGCCTTCTCCGACGGCTACCCTTTCCTGATCGCCTCTAGATCCTCTCTCGATGCCCTCAACCGTGAATTGCAACAAAAGGGTCTGGTGCCACTGCCCATGAATCGGTTCCGGCCCAATGTCGTCGTCGAAGGAGCCCCCGCCTTCGCCGAAGATGGCTGGAGCGAGGTGTTGGCGCAGGATGGCCATTACCGCTTCGGGCTGCGCAAGCCGTGCCAGCGCTGCAAGATCACCACCATCGACCAGGCCAGCGGCACGATCGAAGTCCCCGGCGAGCCGCTGCAGACCCTGATCCAGATGAAGACCCAGCCGCTGCGCCCAGGGGCGTACTTCGGCCAGAACGCTACGCTTCTCACTGGAGAAGGGGGAATAATCGCAGTAGGCGATACGCTTCATGAGGAATGAAGACGCTTGAGATCTCCTTCGTCAATGAGCCGAGGGCCGAGAAAGAGGAACAAAAAAGAAGCCCGCTGAGAAGCGGGCGTTAAGCAAGGGACTCACGACTGCTGTGCAAGAACCGGCGTGAGTAGATTCAAGATAGCGCTATTCCAGCATTGAGAATGTCATCCATTCTCCCTCTGTCTTGTACGAGATTGACTACAACGAACGTAAGCCGCAGCGTAGCGATCGCTTTGAACGGTCACTATCAACCAAGCCTGACGACCACGCACTCGCTGAAACTCCATCGCGGCTGGCTGTCACGACTTGCTGCGCTACGCTTCCAAGTATCGTTTTTCCACTCAGTATCGATGGCAACAGGGAGAGTGCCGTAATGCATATTGCACTCAAACGCGCTTACGACCCGCCTTCGTCCGGGGATGGCTATCGCGTTCTCGTCGATCGCCTCTGGCCCCGTGGTATATCCAAGGATGACGCCATGATCGATGCCTGGCCCAAGGAGGTTGCCCCGAGCGATGAGCTGCGCAAGGAGTTTCACGCTGGCAAGCTCGGCTGGGGCGAGTTTCGCCGTCGCTACCTGGCGGAACTCAAGCCCCAGCGAGACGCACTACGCGAGCTGGCGGAGCGCGCTCGGAAGGGCAGCGTGACGCTGGTATTCAGCTCGAAGGACGAGCAACGCAACAACGCCGTGGTGCTCAGGCAGTATCTGGAAATGCTGCAGCGTTAGACGAAGCGTGCCGAGACCAGGTAATTTTTACGGCTTTTTTAGGCTGGGCTGTGCTTTCATGCCTGCACGTTGGGTAGCGGGCAAGGGCACCTCCTATGCGTATCGCCAGACAAGGCACGAATCAACTTGGCTTGCGCCTCAGGTATCACTGGCGCAACTGGGCCCCTGTTCTCAAGGTGGTATCCATCATGTGGACGGTGCTCGCGTTCTTCATGGCGATTCCCTGGATCGTTCTCGTCGTCGAACGGGATCCCGATGCCCGCGCCTTCGGGTTGTCGATGCTGCTGGTACTGGCAGCGGTGGGTCTGGTGTGGCTGTCCACGATGCGGACGCGAGTCGAACTCAAGCCTTGGCAAATGTTCGTTCTGACCACCTTGAGTTGGGTCAGCGTCAGTGGTTTTGCCAGCCTGCCGTTGGTGTTGGGCGCACCGCAGTTGACCTTCACCAATGCCGTGTTCGAATCGGTTTCAGCGATTACCACCACCGGCTCCACCGTCCTTGTCGGCATCGAAACCCTCTCCGACGGGCTGAAACTGTGGCGGGGCATCATGCAGTGGCTGGGGGGAATCGGCATCATCGTCATGGGCATCGCCATCCTGCCCTTTCTCAAGGTAGGGGGCATGCGCCTGTTCCATACCGAGTCGTCCGATTGGTCGGATAAGGTCATGCCACGCACGGGAGGCATCGCCAAGGCAACCCTGGGCATCTACTGCGGTTTCACCCTGATCGCCATGTTGGCCTACTGGGCGGGCGGGATGGCACCGCTGGATGCCATCGTGCATGGCATGACATCGCTTGCGACAGGCGGTTTCGCCAACTCCGACGCTTCCTTTGGCGCCTATGCCGGCCAGCCGCACCTGCTGTGGATGGGATCCCTGTTCATGCTGCTGGGGGCGTTGCCATTCGTGCTCTACATACGTGTGCTGCGTGGTGCGCGAATGGCGCTGTGGCGCGACCAGCAGGTGCAGGGGCTTTTGCTGTTGCTGACGGTGGTCGTTCTGGGGCTTACGCTGTGGCGAATCTGGCTCGGCACGCCGCCGTTCGAGGCGCTGACGCAGGTTGCCTTCAATGTCATCTCGGTGGTGACCACCACTGGCTACGCTTCGGACGATTACAGCACTTGGGGAGCGCTGGCCTACGTGGCGTTCTTCTATTTGACCTTCGTTGGCGGCTGTAGCGGCTCCACCAGTGGTGGCATGAAGATCTTTCGGTTTCAGGTGGCTACCATCCTGCTGCGCAACCAACTGCGCTTCCTGGTTCATTCTCATGGGGTCTTCGCCTCGCGCTACAACGGCCAGCCGCTCACCGACGACATTACGCGCGGCGTGGTGGCATTCTCGTTCTTCTTCTTTCTCACCGTCGCTGGACTGGCGCTGGGGCTGGCACTGATGGGGCTGGACATGACCACGGCGCTCTCGGGAGCCGCCACGGCAGTGGCCAACGTCGGTCCGGGACTGGGCGATATCATTGGTCCTGCCGGCAATTTCGTCACCCTGCCGGAGGCTGCCAAATGGCTGCTGTGCGCCGGCATGCTGCTCGGGCGGCTCGAGATCCTCACGGTGTTGGTGCTGCTGACACCGATGTTCTGGCGTAAATAGGCAGGGGATGTCGATGCATCAACGAGTGCTTCAGGATGAGACTCGGCCTGACTCGGTGGGCCCGCGGAGGCCGCAACTGCTGGTAGCCCTGGGTGGGCGTGGCGAGGAGGATGCCGCTCTGGTACGGGCGGCGCATCGTCAGGCGCAGCGCGAGGGCGTGCACTGGTGGGCCGTGCATGTGGACAACGGTCGGGCCGGGCCCAGGCAGCGCCTGGCGTTGGACCAGGTCCTGGCGCTGGTGAATCGGCTGGGCGGTGAGGTACGCGTCCTGCAAGGGGTAGGGCGTGCGCGGGAGCTGCATGAATATGCCATGGAGCAGGGTGCTGCCACGCTGATGGTGGGGCGCACGCGTCCTTCGGGCTGGCGCTTCTGGCGTCGACCGCTGGCGGAGCGGCTGCTGCGCTATGGTGGTGCCTATGATCTGGTGGTCGTTGCCGAGGCCCGCCAGCGGCGCCGATTCCGTCCCGTTCGACGGCGGAATCCGCTGGGCTGGCGCGAGGGCTGGGTCGTGGCGGGCAGCTTTCTCGTTGCCGTTGGCGTGGCCTGGGCGCTCGAGTTCTGGCTGGAGCTGGCCAATCTGTCGCTGATCTTTCTCGCAGCGGTGTTGGCCAGTGCCACCCTGGCGGGAACCCGGGCTGCCATGATCACCGCTGCGCTGGGGTTTCTTGCTTTCAATTTCTTGTTCACCCGACCGCGTTTCTCCCTGGCGATGGTCGAACGTGAGCAGTTGCTTACCGTCATCTTCTTCCTGCTGGTGGCGGTGGTCGTGGGGCAGCTCGCTGGCAGCGGTCGACAGCGCCTGGTGGCGCTGCGCAGCAGTCGAGAGCAGAGCCACAGGCTGCTCACCTTTTCCCGCGCCCTCTCCGTTGCCACTGATCGGGAGCAGGTGCGCGACGCTGGCGTTTCCACCTTGGAGCGCTGGCTGGGTGTGCCGGTGGTATTCCTTGATGATGGTGGACAGGACGGCAGCCTGAGCGTGCGCAGTGCGATACCGGCGAATGCCCGGCTTGGTGCGGTTGAGGAGGCTGCCGCGGCATGGAGCTGGCAGCAGCGCAAGCCGAGCGGTGCCGGCACGGCCACCCAGGCCTCGCTGCGCTGGCGCTTCATTCCCCTGGTGGAGCAGGAGCGCATGCTGGGCATCGTGGGGCTGGAACTCGCCGTGAGAGAACGCCCGCTTGGCCCCGACCAGGAGACGTTGGTTACTACCCTGACCCGTCAGCTCGGCATGGCACTGGAGCGCACGCGGCTGGTGGCCGAACTTGGCGCCTCGCGGCTCTCGGAAGAGAACGAGCGCCTGCGCTCGGCGCTGCTGTCGTCGGTATCGCACGATTTGCGCACGCCGCTAGCCTCGATCATTGGTTCGGCCAGTTCGCTGAGAGAACTCGAACCGCAGCTCAGCCGTGCCGACCGGCGCGAGCTGCTCGACGGCATCCTGGCAGAGAGCGAACGTCTCAACCGCTATATCCAGAATCTGCTCGACATGACCCGGCTCGGTCATGGCGACCTCAAGATCGAGCGCGATTGGGTCTCGTTCGACGATCTTGTCACCGCCGCGTTGAAGAGGCTGGGCGCCACGCTTGATGCGGTGCGAGTCGAGCGCGAGGGGGCCAATGGGCTACCGCTGCTTTACGTGCACCCGGCGTTGATCGAACAGGCACTGGTAAATGTCCTCGACAATGCTGTGCGCTTTTCACCCGCAGACGGCCAGGTGGGGATTCGTGCCCGCCTCGACGAGGCTCGTGAATGGCTGGAGATCCGCATCACGGACGAAGGGCCCGGTATTCCCCCGGAACAGCGCGAGGCGGTGTTCGACATGTTCTTCACCGGCGGTGAGGGTGACCGTGGCCGCCATGGCAGCGGGCTGGGGCTGGCCATTTGTCGCGGCATGCTGGGCGCTCACGGTGGCAGCGTCGAGGCGTTGCCAGGTCCCGCTGGGCAGGGCACGACCATCGTCATGCGTCTGCCGCTGGCGGCACAGGAGGAGCACGCGAACGATGGCGACTGAATTCCACCACATCCTCGTCATCGATGACGAGCCGCAGATTCGACGTTTCCTGCGCATCAGCCTGGTGTCGCAGGACTTCGCCGTGAGCGAGGCGGCAACAGGAAGGGAAGGGCTGGCCTTCGTCGCTTCCCAGGCCCCGGACCTGGTACTGCTGGACCTGGGACTGCCGGATATGGACGGCCAGCACGTGCTCGACGAACTGCGCCGGATGAGCCAGGTGCCGGTAATCGTGGTATCGGTGCGCGAGCAGGAGGCGGAGAAGGTGCGCGCGCTGGACTCGGGTGCCAATGACTACGTCACCAAGCCGTTTGGCATCCAGGAGTTGCTGGCACGGATTCGCGCACTGCTGCGTCAGCAGGATTCGGCGGGAGCCAGCTCGAGTGCGCTACGCCAGCAGCGTGCGGGTCTCGAGATCGACCTCACGGCACGCAGCGTGACGCTGAGAGGCGATGCCGTACACCTTACGCCCAAGGAGTACGCCGTGCTCGATCAACTGGCGCGCCATGCCGGCCGGGTGGTGACCCAGACTCAACTGCTGCGCCACGTGTGGGGTCCCTCGCATACTCACGACACCCACTACCTGCGCATCGTCATCAGCAAGCTGCGCCAAAAGCTGGGCGACGATCCTCATGCTCCCCAGTTGCTGCAGACTGAGGCCGGCGTTGGCTACCGCTTGCTGGTCGATCCCGTCGAGCAATGCTGAGCCGAAGCGCCGGGCGCCGATCTCGTTCGGCGCCCGGCAGGCCTCACAACGTCATGAACGGCGATGGTTCCTGATCGGTGAACTGGTAGACGTTCCAGTCATCCCGCTTGGGTCCCGGCATGCCTGGCGTCCCGATGGGCATGCCGGCGAGGCCGATGCCACCAATCTTCGGCCGCTCCTGGAACAGTCGCTCCACCGCCTCGAAGGGCACATGGCCTTCAATGGCGTAATCGCCCATCAGGATGGTGTGGCATGAACCCAATCCGTAGGGCAATCCGGCCTCCTGCTTGATCTTGCCCATGTCCTCATCGTCGATGATGGTGACCGAGACTCCACGCTCCTCGAGCTGGCGCGCGTACTCGTCGCAACAGCCGCACTGCGGGTTCTTGTACAGGGTGGCTTCCTCGGGCAGGGCGGCGTGAACGGCAGAGGTGGCGCCCATCAGCAGGCTGGCGGAAAGCAGCAGGGAAGTGGTGCGACGTTTCATGAGTCGGCTCCATGGCGAGGCGTTGAAGACGAAGAGAAAAGCAGATACTTGAGCAAGGCGGCGATGCCGAGCCCCAGCAGAGAAAGGGCGGCCAGCGGCATCAGCCAGCCAAGCCAGCCCATGCTGCCCATCAGGGCGAAACAGTCGGTCATCATGACGAGACTCCTTGAGAACGATGGATACGGCAGACGCAGGCAAGTCCTGGTGGATGCCCGCAGACGTTCACGTTCTCAAGGTCTGGGAGGTCGCCGCGGAGGCGGCATCCTGTGGTCGGCCATGGCCAAAACCGGAGCGACGACCGGGAAGGGGGGCTCGACGGCGCTCAGTCTGCCGAGATGAGCCACCATGGTGCAGGCCGGGCAACGAGTATCGTCCGTGGTATCGGCATCGAACTGCTGCATGGACGAGGCCACACCACAATCGGCCTGGTGGGAATCCATGGCCGCGTGAGTCGACAGGCTGTTAAGCGCCAGCAGCAGGGCGAGCAGCAGCGTCAGGAAGCGAATGCCCTGATGGTGCCTGCTCTGGGTCGGCCTGGCGACAGCTCTCATGGAACGTCCTCGCAGTGTTGCTTTTTCATTGAAACCTATCTCGTCCACTCGCTTCAATGACCCAGCGCAAGGAGTGGTGTTGCCCTCAGTCCTTGCCCGGAGGATGGCCGTGACGATGCATCAGCAAATGCATGCCCAGGCACAGCATCATGGGCAGCAGCAGCCAGGCGCCTCCAGCCGTCTCGCCGCGCCACAGAAGTAACAGGAAGGCACTTCCCATCAGGATCAGGCAGAGGGGCATCATCCAGGCGTGCAGCCCTCTCGAACGGGCCCCCTGTGGCTGCTCCTCCAAGCCAGATGACTCTTGGCGGTGGCCACCCGGTGGCCGGGAAGGGGAGCGAATGCGCTTCATGACACGTCTCCTTTGGGTTGGATGCGGGCGTAGCGTCGCTTTAGCAGCAGCGAATTGCCGATCACCGACAGCGAGCTGGCGGTCATGGCGATGACACCGATCATGGGATGCAACAGGCCGGCGGCAGCCATGGGAATGGCGGCCACGTTGTAGCCGCTGGCCCAGAGCAGGTTCTGCACGATCTTGCCGAAAGTAGCGCGAGAGAGATGCATGGCATCTACAACGCCGGTGAGTTCGCCGCGCACCAGTGTCACGTCGGCGGCCTCGATGGCCACGTCGGCGCCGGCGCCGATGGCGATGCCTACGTTGGCCTGCTTGAGGGCCGCAGCGTCGTTGATACCGTCGCCCACCATGGCCACTTGGTTGCCGTACTTTTCCTGCAGCTTGCGAATGGCATCGACCTTGCCTTCCGGTAGTACGCCGGCCTGGACCTCGTCGATGCCGACCTCCTCCGCCACGGCGCGCGCGGCGCGCTCGTTGTCGCCGGTGATCATCACCACGTGCAGGCCGAGATCGTGCATGCCGCGAATGGCTTCGATCGATTCCTTCTTGAGGGTGTCGGCCACCGCCACGATGCCCATGGCCTGGCCGTTCGCGGCGACGATGACGGCGGTTCGACCCTTGCCTTCGAGGGCCCGCAGGGTCTTATCGAGTGCCTCCAGCCCCTTGACGCCTTCTTCCTCGAGCAGTACGCGATTGCCGATCAGCACGTGCCTTTCATCGACTTTGCCGGAAACGCCCCGGGCGCCGGTAGAGCGAAACTCGCTCACCTCGCCGGGTTTCACTCCGCGCTCCGAGGCACCATCGACGATGGCCCGGGCGATGGGGTGCTCCGAAGCGTTCTCGACGCTGGCGGCCAGCGTGAGCAGCTCGTTTTCATCGATGCCCTTGGTGGCGACCACCTCGGACAACTCAGGCTCGCCACGGGTGATGGTGCCGGTCTTGTCGAGCACCATGACCTTGATGTCCTTGAAGGTCTGGATCGCCTCGCCGGAGCGAATCAGGATGCCGCGCTCGGCGCCGATGCCGGAGCCGACCATCAGCGCGGTGGGGGTAGCCAGGCCCAAGGCGCAGGGACAGGCGATGACCAGCACGGCGATGGCGGCGATCAGGGCCAGGACCGGTGTGCTGGCGTCCGGGTTCACCCACGGCAGGAAGGCGGCCCCCCAGTCAAGAATTGGGCGCAGGGCATCGGGAATCAGTAGCCAGGCGGCCAGGCTGGCCAGCGAGATCAGCAGCACCGCCGGCACGAAGCGACCGGTCATGCGATCGGCGAACTCCTGGATCGGCACTCGTGAGCCCTGTGCCTGATCGATCAGGCGTACCACCTGGGAGAGAAAGGTGTCGCCACCGACCCGGGTGGCCTTGACGCGCAGCCGTCCCTCCTTGTTGATCGTTGCACCGATCACGCTGTCGCCAATCCCCTTGTAGACCGGTATCGACTCTCCGGTGGCGATGGATTCGTCGAGATGACTCTCGCCATCGATCACCTCGCCGTCGGTGGGGATCTTGTCGCCGGGACGCACGATCATGATGTCGCCCGGCTCGAGTTCCTTCACCGGAACCTCCACCTCCTCTCCGTTGCGCTCCACCCGAGCCGTCTTGGCGCCGAGGGTCAGTAGGCGGCGAATGGCCTGTGAGGCGCGGCCCTTGGCCAGTGCCTCGAGATAGCGGCCCAGCAGGTGGAAGGTCATGATGGTGGCGGCCATCTCGATGAACGAGGTCATCGGGTAGACGAAGCCGATCAGGCCGATCAGGTAGGGAGGCAGGCTGCCCATGGAGATCAGCACGTCCATGTTGAAGGTGCCGTTCTTCAGCGAGCGCCAGCTCGAGCGGTGGGTGGCCGCACCGCCGTGGAGGAAGACCACGGGAAAGGCGAGCAGGGCGACGATGGCCAGGTAGCCGGGAATCGGCTGCCAGAACATGTGCGGCATCATCAGGATCATGATCAACGTAGTGGGTACGCCAGCGATCCACAGCCGCTTGCGGGCCTGGCTCAGGTACCCCGCTTCGATGGCGGCCTCGGCTTCACCGTCCTCCTCGGCTTGGCCGCTCACCGCCGCGACATCGTAACCGGCCCCTTCGACGGCCCTTTTCAACGCGTCGCCGTCGGGGCCGTCCGACGCGATATCGACGCTTACCCGATGGCTGGCGATATTGGTCTGGATCTCTACTACGCCGCTCAGGCGCTGGAGGGTCGTGCGTACGATACCGGCGCAATGATCGCTGCCCATGCCGGGCACTGTCAGGGTGATCTTGGTCTTCGCAGTGGTGTTCATCGCGGGCCCTCCGTCGCGGATGGTAGGGCGGCCGCGAAGGCCGCCCGATGCGAGGGGTAAACGACCGCCGGTCAATGATGGGCGTCGTGGTCTTCCGGATCGACGGCCTTGGGGGTGGCTTGCTGCAATTGCTCGCGCTGCTCTTCGGTCATCAGGTCATGCATGGCGTTACGCATACGCACCATCTCGGCCATCATCTCGCCATGCAGCTCCGCCATCTGGCCATGCAGGGCCTGGACCTCCTCGGGATCAGGGCGCTCAACGTGCAGGGCGGCCATCAAGTCGTCGCGCAGGTTCATCAGTTGCCCCATGCGCTCGAATTGGGCGGGGCGATGCTCCTTCATCAGCTCGCGATATTCGCTGCGCTGCTCCTGGTCGAGCATGGGCAACATGTCCTTGCCGCCACCGCTCATCATGGGGCAGGGCATCATGCCACCCATGCCGCCACCCATCATGCCGGGGCCCATGCCGCCCCCCATCATGCCAGGGCCCATGCCGCCGCCCATCATGCCGGGCCCCATGCCGCCGCCCATCATGCCGGGGCCCATGCCACCACCCATCATGCCGGAGCTCGTGCCGCCGCCCATCATGCCGGGACCCATGCCACCATCTGCAGTGCCGGAGGGGGCGTTCATGTTCCCCTGTGCCAGGACGTTGCCGGAAACTCCAGCCGCCAGAACGAATCCGAGAGCGTAAACGAGGTTGCTGACTTGCATGACCGACTCCTTCAGGGCACAAGAGCCCTTGCTGATACCTGCTTCGGGGAAGTGACTTCCATGCAGCATGCCTACTTTTCATAAATGCCTGCTAAGCGACACTCGTGAAAGAAGATGCAGAGGCTGCTTGATTAGCAATCAGGTATATAGCTGTGTCAGGGGCGCAGTCGTTGGGTAAGCAGGTAGATCGGAATAGTGGCAAAGGTTGGGGCTTCGCCGGGGGAACCGATGGTGTTCTCGACCCGGGGAGACGCTACCGCAAAGGTGGATAGAGACACCGCAACGTCGCTGACGTCCTGCCGCTCTGCACGCAGCATTGCCGCACTGACATGCTCCCAGCCGTGACCATGCTCGCAGTGGGGGGAAGGTACCAGTTGGCTTGCGGCAATAGTTTCGATAGCCGCGCTGCTCGGGGAAGATGAGGCAGGGTGCGCATGGGCCGAAAGGGCTAACACCAACATCAGCAGCAATGCCAGGGGAACGGCAAGCCAGCCTCCACGCCCCCCTGAATGGGTGAACGATCGATGTGAGACCAAGGCTGCCTGCTGATGCATGGCATGTCGCTCCGGCGTGATGGGCAAGTTCAGGATAGCCGTTCCCGCTGGGCTGTCATTGATCTGCATCAATCAAAGCATTTCTCATGGCCGCTTGGCGCATGCAGATGGCTGTTTCCATGAATTTTTCATCGGGGTCCAAGGGCAGGCTTGCGGCTGCGTAGCGACCATGGAAGACTAGACGCCAATCCTGCGGCTGGCTGTCCGACAACACATGCATTCCCGTTCCGTCTCCTGGTTGATCTTCCTCCTGCTCGGTATCGCATTGTCGCTACCGCAGGCGGCTACGAGTGCCTGGAGCGCAAACGACGATTGTCGGATGGAAGGCTACTCGATGCTCGACCAAACCTCGCATCCCGACAGCGATGCTAGCCAGGCACATTCGGGAGAGAAAGTTGCCTGTACGGCTCCCTGCCCGGTCTGCAACAGCGCGCTGACACTCTATCCCGCCGGGCCACGCTCGCTCGAGCCCCGTTGGGCCACCGATGAAGCGCCCCTTCATGCTCCCCGCGACCGCCCGGAGCGCCCTCCTCGCGCGTGATCGAAAGCCCCTGGTTTTGCCCTCGCTTGCATAAGCGATGGCGCAGTCACGCTGCGAGGATCCCGGAGTATTACGGGTATCCTTGGCCGAATACGCAAAGGTGCGACCTGGTCGACATCCGACCTTGACGCACTAGGCGACGAGGATTCTTTTATGAACTATCCCGACATCGACCCCGTGGCCATTGCCATCGGGCCCCTGCAAGTTCATTGGTATGGCCTGATGTACGTGGTGGGTTTCGTCAGTGCCTGGTGGCTGGGGCGCCGTCGGGCATATCGCCTGGGCCTGAACCACGATGATATCGGTGACCTGCTGTTCTACGCCGCTCTCGGCGTGGTAGCCGGAGGGCGTCTGGGCTACGTGCTGTTCTACGGCATGGAGCGCTTCCTGGCCAATCCGCTGTGGCTGTTCAGTATTTGGGAAGGGGGCATGAGCTTCCACGGCGGCCTGGTGGGGGTATTGCTGGCAGCATTATGGTTTGCCCGCAGGAAGAAGCTCACCTTTTTCCAGTTGACGGACTTCATCGCCCCCATGGTGCCGATCGGCCTGGGGGCCGGGCGTATCGGCAACTTCATCAACCATGAACTGCCGGGGCGCGTCAGCGACCTGCCCTGGGCCATGCCGTTTTCCCATATGGGGCCGGAGCCGCGCCATCCCTCGGCACTCTACGAATTCGCTCTCGAGGGGGTGGTGCTGTTCATAGTGCTGTGGTGGGTTTCGAGCCGACCGCGGCGGCGCGGCCTGGTCTCGGGACTGTTCCTTATGCTCTACGGCATCTTCCGCTTTGCGGTGGAGTTCGTGCGGCTGCCCGATGAGCACATCGGCTTCGTCGCCTTCGGCTGGGTGACCATGGGGATGCTGCTGACGCTACCGATGATTGCCGCCGGTGTGGCGCTCATCCTGTGGTCGAGGCGTCAAGAGCGCGATGAGCCTGCGGCAACGGTTCCTGCACAAGGAATGGCGGGCTGATGACTGGCCGGGCCAGAAGTGGAATCAGAGCTCATCGGCTGTTGAATCGAATTAGGATCGCTAGTATGAAGCTCATTTTTAAGGCTCCGCCGCCAGTGGCGGACAGGCAAGAGGCAAACGCAATGAGACACTACGGCACTGTTCGAGTGAACGGCCGAACGTCGCGCCGCCTGGCATGGCTGTCGCTGTTCGTATGCATACTGGCCATCACATTGCTGACCGGTACGGCTTGGTCCCAGGAAGAGGTGTCCGCCGCCGACGAGGCAGAGGCCGCCGATGAATGGCCGAAGGGACACTACCCGCTGCCCGAGCAGGGCGACGTGATCGGTGAGGACTACATCGTCGAGGCACGCAGTGAAGAGACCCTGCTCGATATCGCCCGCGAGCACAATGTGGGGTACCAGGAGATCCGTCGGGCCAACCCCGATGTCAGCGTCTGGCTGCCGGGCGAGGGCACCGAGGTCGTCATTCCCGGTCGCTTCATCCTGCCGCCGGTCGAGCGGGAGGGGATCGTGATCAATGTCGCCGAGCTGCGGCTCTACTATTATCCCCCGGCTGGAGAAGGCGAGAGCCCGCGGGTGGAGACCTACCCGATCGGTATCGGGCGAGAGGGTTTCGATACGCCACTGGGCAAGACCAAGACCACCATGAATCTCAAGGATCCGGCCTGGTATCCACCGCGCTCGGTGCGCGAAGAGGCCGCAGCGCGTGGCGAGGAGGCGCCCGCCGTGGTGCCGCCGGGGCCGGACAACCCCCTAGGCAGCCACGCCATCCTGCTCGACATTCCCGGCTACCTGATCCACGGCACCAACAAGCCGGACGGCATCGGCATGCGTGCCAGTCGCGGCTGCATCCGCATGTTCCCCGAGGATGTCGCATCGATCTTCGAACGCGTGCCCGTCGGCACTCAGGTTCACCTCATCAACCAGCCGATCAAGGCCGGTTGGGACGGCGACATGCCCTACGTTCAGGTCTACGAGGCGCTCGAGGAGCAGGAAGCCGGCATGGCCGCACTGATGGAGACCCTGGCACTGCTCGAGCGCAATGCCGATGAGCCCTCCACGCCGCTCAACTACGAGTTGTTGCGCGAGCTGCTCGAGAACCCCAGCGGTGAGGTCATTGCGCTGACGCCTGCCCCGGAGCCTGAGCCTGAACCCGAGGAGGAACACAGCGAGAAAGAGAGCCTGCTCTGGGAGGAGCTGGCGGTCTAGCCACGGTTTGGGGTTCAGCTTGCATTCAGGCTGAGGCCCTATTCTCGTGCTTCCCTCAGGCGAATCGAGACACAACCATGCACAAGTCGATTTTGGCAGCTTTATTCACCCTCTGGTCTGCTGGCTCACTGGCTGCCCCCGGACACCAGGCTGGCACGCAACAGCCTGACGAGGCAGAGGTAGATCGCGTCATCCAGATCGAAGCAAGCGAGATGATGTTCGATCCTGAGACATTGGCCATTGCACCCGGGGAGACGGTAAAGTTCGAAATACACAACAGCGGTGCGCTGGAACACGAGTTCGTCATCGGTGACCGTGCGGCGCAGGAAGAGCATCGCCGCATGATGCAGGAAATGGGCGGTCATGGCGGCCATGGCGACCATGACATGGCCGAGGGCGAGCATGGCGGTGACATGCCCGCCGTGACAATCGCTCCCGGTGCGACCGCCACGCTCGTTTGGACGGCTCCCGACGGAATCAGCCAACTGGAATATGCCTGCAACATTCCCGGACACTACGAATCCGGCATGGTGGGGGAAATCGACCTCCAAGGGTGAACACGATGAAGCTGTTACTTCTCGAGGACGACGACCTGCTGGCAGAGAGCCTGTCGGAAACTCTGGAAGACAACGGCTATCGTGTCGACTCGGCTGCGACGGTTCACGCAGCCGAGTCCCTGATGGCGACCGAGGAGTATGCCTTGGCGATTCTTGACCTGGGGCTGCCGGACGGTTCCGGGCTCGACCTGATCGCGCGCTGGCGTGGCCAGGAACGTCGCCTGCCCATACTGGCTCTCACCGCGCGGGATACCTGGGAAGACAAGGTCGCTGGCCTGCGCCGAGGGGCCGACGATTATCTGACCAAGCCGTTCCACGAAGCGGAACTGCTGGCACGGTTGCATGCGCTCTTGAGACGGCAGACAGGCCATTTGAGTACGATACTCAGCGTCAACGGCATACAGCTCGACGAGGAGAGACGACAGGTCAGCACGGAGGGGAGTGGTTGGCAGCCGTTGACAGCGACGGAATTTCGGCTGCTGCGCTACCTGATGCACCATCCCGACCGCGTCCTGTCCAAGGCGCAACTGCTCGACCAGCTCTATTCACTGGAGCAGGACGCTCCCGCCCCGAACCTGGTGGAGGTCTATATTGCCAAGTTGCGGCGTCGGCTGGGCAAGGACGCCATTCAGACGCGACGCGGCCAGGGCTATCTTCTTGCGTCGCGTTGAGCGTCGCAGCCTACGCTTTCGCCTGCTGGCCTGGCTCGGGGGGGTGGCACTCGTCGTCGTGGGCCTGACCTGGCTGATGCACGGCATCCTGTTGCACGATCTGGCGCGAAGCTTCCTCGGTGAGCGGTTGCGCCAGGAGGCGGAGCATACGCTACTTCAGTTTCGCCAGGGGCATCTCTCGACCCGGCTATGGCTTGCGGAGAGCCCTGCCCTGCAGGTCTTTCACCATCTCTACGTGCTGGAGCTGGATGGGGAAATCACCACGTCGCATCCGCGCTGGCTCGAAACGCTGATGCCCCATCTGGAAGGTGAGGACGAAGCGCTGGACATCGTCTCCTCTGGCGAGCGTCATCTGCTGGTGTATCGCAGGCGCTTCGAAATCGACGGTCGCTCTGGCGTGCTGCTGATCGGCGAGGACTTCGGCCAGGTGGAGGATGGGCTGGATGCGCTCCACTGGTGGGTCGGCGGTATTGCCGGCCTGCTACTGGTCCTGCTCATCGGCCTCAACATGATGGCGGTCAATCGTGCGCTGCGCCCGCTCTCCCGGCTGCGAAGGCAGCTCGACGAACTGCGCTCGGGCACGCGCGAACGGCTGCACCTCGATACGCCTTCCGAGCTCGATGCCCTGGTGGCGCAACTCAATCGCCTCATGGATGAACACGCTCGACGACTCCAACGCTCCCGTGAATCCCTGGCCAATCTCTCCCATGCGCTCAAGACACCGCTGACCGCAGTCATACAGGTATTGCGTGGTTCACGCCCCATCGACCCGGAGCGTAGGGAGAAGATGCGTCTGAGGCTGGAGGACATGCATGCCCAGTTGGACACCGAGTTGAAGCGCTCGCGTATCGCCGGCCCCAATGCAGGACAGCATGCGAACATTCGGCATGAAGCCGAGCAACTCGTCGAGATGTTCTCCAACCTCTATCCCGATCGGCATTTCCGGCTCGATATCGACGCCTCGGTACCCGTCAGTGTCAGCGTCGAGCGGCAGGATTTCTCCGAGGTGCTGGGTATCCTGCTGGATAACGCCGCCAAGTGGGCTACCCACGAGGTCCGTTGCCGAGTGCGGCAAGACACCTCCCTGGCGATCCTGGTGGAGGACGACGGTTCCGGTGTCGCGCCGGATGATATGGGTCGCTTGGGGCGGCGTGGCACTCGGCTCGACGAAGGCAAGCCCGGCCATGGGTTGGGCCTTGCCATCCTGCGTCAGATCGTCGAGCGCTATGCCGGCCAGGTGCGTTTCGAGCCTTCTCCCGAGGGTGGGCTACGGGTCGAGGTCGAGCTTCCACTGAATGAAGCGGGCTGACCGTTCAGCCTGCTTTCAGCTATTCACCGCATCATGGCGCCTGGAGTTCCCCTGACAGGAGCCATGCATGGCGACCAAGAACATCACCGATCTCTCCCTTTCCCGACGACAACTTCTCAAGGGCGGAGCCGCCTTCGGCTTTGGAGCGGCGGCCCTGGGACTGGCACCGGCTTGGGCCGACCCTTGGGGACAAAGCAATACTTACCCGCAGGGGATAGTGGAGGGCAACGACATCGCCCTGGCCATTCGCCGAGAAACGTTGGCGATCAATGGACGCGATACGCGCCCTATCACCATCAATGGAACGAGCCCTGGGCCACTGATTCGACTACGGGAAGGACAGGACGCCACCTTGCGCGTCACCAACCTGATGGACGAGCCGACCTCCATTCACTGGCACGGCTTGATTCTGCCGCCTGCAGTCGATGGTGCGCCGGGTATCAGCTTCGCCGGTATCGGTCCTGGGGAAACCTTCACCTATCGCTTCCCCGTGGTGCAGAACGGTACCTACTGGTATCACAGTCATTCCGGCTTGCAGGAGCAACTGGGTCATGCCGGGCCGATCGTCATCGATGCCGCCGAGCGTGAACCGTTCCGCTTCGATCGCGAGCATGTGGTGATGCTGACCGACTGGACCTACGAGGAACCGGCCACGGTTTTTCGCAACCTGAAGACTGCCGAGGGCTACTACAACTTCCAGGAACGCACCATTACGGACTTTCTGGCCGACATGCGCGAGAACGGCTTCCGGGAAACGGCCCGCTCGCGTGCGATGTGGGCACAGATGCGCATGAGTTCGCGCGATATCGCCGACGTCACCGGCAGCACCTACACCTACCTGGTGAACGGCCAGGCACCGGAGCAGAACTGGACGGCGCTGTTCAAGCCAGGCGAGCGGCTGCGCCTGAGATTCATCAATGGCTCGGCCATGACCTATTTCGACGTGCGCATCCCGGGCTTGAAGATGACGGTTGTCGCGGCCGATGGCCAACCCGTGCAGCCCGTGCCGGTCGATGAATTCCGTATCGCCGTCGCCGAGACCTACGATGTCATCGTCACTCCCGAGGCCGATACGGCGTATACGGTATTCGTCGAATCCATGGACCGCAGCGGCTTTGCCCGCGCGACCCTGGCGCCGCGCCTGGGCATGGAGGCCGAGATGCCCGAGCGGCGCAGGATCGCCGACCGGGGCATGGAGGCGATGGGTGCGCATGGCGGCATGGACCATTCCAGCATGGCCGGCATGGACCATTCCGGTATGGCGGGCATGGACCACTCCGACATGGCGGGCATGGACCACTCCGACATGGCGGGCATGGACCACTCCAACATGGCGGGCATGGATCACTCCGACATGCAGGACGACACGCCGCCTGGTGCTTCGGAAGGCGACCTGTTGCCAGCGGGGGCCGCCCAGCCCGGCTCGCAGTATGACCAGGCGGGAATCGGTATCGATCCTGATGAGCGTCGCATCCTGGTCTATCGCGACCTCAAGGCGTTTCGCCCCTGGCCTGACCGGCGCGAACCGGAACGGGAGATGGAGATACACCTGACCGGCAACATGGAGCGCTACATGTGGTCGTTCGATGGCAAGAAGTTCAGCGAGGTCAACGGTCCCATCCATTTCCGCAAGGACGAGCGGCTGCGCCTGATTCTGGTCAACGACACCATGATGGAGCACCCCATCCATCTGCACGGCATGTGGATGGAACTGGAGAACGGGGCGGGGGAGCTCATTCCACGCAAGCACACCATCAACGTCAAGCCGGGGGAGCGGGTATCCGCCCTGATCACGGCCGATGCCGAGGGTAGCTGGGCATTCCACTGCCATCTTCTCTACCACATGGATGCCGGCATGTTCCGGGTCGTCAAGGTCTCGTAAGGAGCTCGCATGAAAACCAGAATCGTACCGATGGCGACCTGTGCTGCCTTCACCCTGCTGGCGATCACGGCGGCTCATGCCGAGGATGGCTACGATTCGCCGGGAGACTGGCCCTCGCCGATGGCGGAACATTATGCCTGGGCGGCGGGCTTCGATCGGTTGGAGTACCTCTTCCCCGGCAAGGGAGAAGAGGAAGCGCTGCTTTGGGATTTCGAAGCCTGGTACGGTGGTGACCACAACCGGGTCTATCTCAAGAGCGAGGGCGAGAACGTCCAGGGCGATGGCGCAGGCGCCGAATTCGAAGCCCTCGACTTACGCTACAGCCGCTTGATTTCGGATTTCTGGGAGCTACAGGGAGGTGTCGGTTACCAGGGCAACGTTGGTTCGAACGACCATCCCGAGCGCTTCTATGGCGTCATCGGCCTGCAGGGCACGGCGCCCTACCTCATCGAGACCAGCCTCGACCTCAAGGTCAGCGAGGATGGCGACGCCTGGGTGGAAGTGGAAGCCGAGCACGATGTGCGACTGACGCAACGTCTCTACCTTCAGCCGCGAGCGGAACTGGTGGCTTCAGGCAACGAGGTCGAAGAGTTCCATATGGGCAGTGGCCTGAACTCGCTGAATGCCGGCCTGCGGCTTCGCTACGAAATCACTCGCAAGATCGCACCCTATGTCGGTGCCTACTGGGAAAAGAGCTACGGCAACACCGCCGATATGGCACGTGCTCATGGCGAGCCCACGGAGAACACTGGCCTCGTGGCTGGCATCCGCGTTCTTTTCTGAGGCGGTTGGATCACCATCGGCCCCGCTGCACGGCGCAGCATCGCCGAGCTGAATGGCCTGGGTGTATCTGGGTCAACCTCATGATGCGCCATTCAAAAGTGACATCTGTCCCGGTCGGCGGTCGCTATGTCCGCCTCGGCAAAGGAGACCAGTCGACGCTTTTCCTCGTCCCACAGCACGAGTCTCACCGATGCAAGGCTTTGCCATAGGGTGAGGCGGCCGATATGGCGGAGTTGAGGATGGTCGCACAGCACTTCGTGCAGCCGGTAGGAGGGGATGCGGCTGCAGAGGTGATGGACATGGTGTATGCCGATATTGGCGGTGAACCAGCGCAGGGGGGCCGGCAGGTCATAGTGGGAGCTGCCGTGCAGCGCGGTCTCGTGGAACGTCCAGTCGTCGTCGTGCTCCCACAGGGTGTTCTCGAACTGGTGCTGGACATAGAACAGCCAGACGCCGATCGAGGAGGCGAGAAGCGTGATGGGCAGTTGCACGAGCAGAAAGGGGACCACGCCGACCAGCCAGATCATGCTGGTAACGAGCAGCGCGATCGCCGCGTTGGTGCTCATGGTGCTCAGCCAGGGCATCCACCCCGCGCGCATGAAACCCACTGGCAGGCGATGGTCCAGGATGAACAGGTACGCCGGGCCGAGACCGAACAGCACCAGCGGATGCCGGTACAAGCGATAGTGGAGCCGCTGCCTCCGCGGCAAGCCCCGAAACTCGCGCACGGTCAGGGTATCGATGCCACCGACACGCGGGCGATCGAGATTGCCGGAGCTGGCATGATGGAGGGCATGGCTGTGTCGCCACAGGTCGTAGGGCGTCAGGGTCAAGACGCCGATGGCTCGCCCGACCCAGTCATTGGCACTTCGGGAACGAAAGAATGACCCGTGGCTGCAGTCGTGCTGGATCATGAACAAGCGTACGAGAAACCCCGCGGCGGGTACGGTGAACAACAGGCCAAGCCAGTAGCCGGCACTCAGGGTGCTCCATATCAGTACCCAGAGGGCGACGAAGGGGATCACCGTGATCATGAGTTCCACTACGCTGCGCGCCAGGCGTGGCGTGCGGTACCCACCCAGGGCGCGCTTCAATGCCCGTGGCTCGGTGGTGATGTCGATAGTCGGCGCTTGGGGGTCCATGAGTTGTAGGTTGGCGTCCGTCACGCACGCTGTCTGTACGGTACCGCACGCAATCGGGAAGGTCGTCGGCATGGCCCGGCGCGTGCGTGAGGCGAACGCCTATTGCTGCCGTGGTTCCGTCGGCAGCGCCTCGACCAGTCCCAGCGCCACGCAGATTCGCACCAGCTCGGCCAGGTTGCCGGCACCTAGCGCCTTCATGCCCCGCAGCCGGTACACCTCCACCGTCTTGGCGCTGACGTCCAGATGCTCGGCGATCTCGCGGCTGGTCATGCCTTCGGCCACGTGTACCAGTATTTCGCGCTCCTTGGGGCGCAGGGCGTCATAGCGCTCGCGCAGAGTGTCGGTGCGCTGGCGTACGGCACGTAGCCGCTGATGTTCGGCCAAGGCCTGCTGCACGGCGTCGATCAGCTGTTGGTGATTGAAGGGCTTCTCGATGAAGTCGAAGGCGCCGGCCTTGAGCGCGGCTACCGCCATGGGCACGTCACCGTGGCCGGTCATGAAGATCACCGGCACGGTGTCGCCGCGCTCGTTGAGCCGCTGCTGCACCTGCAGGCCGGAGAGCCCCGGCATACGCACGTCCAGCAGCACGGCACCAAAGGCATCGGGCTCCGCAGCGAGAAAGGCCTCGCCGTCGGCGAAGGCGCGGGTGGCCAACCCCACGGAGTCGAGCAGCCAGGCCATCGAGTCGCGCAGCGCTTCGTCGTCGTCGACCACGGCGATACAAGGGGCGGCGGTGGGCTGGGTCACGGCTGGCTCCGGGGCGGCTTGCTACGGTAAGTGGGGCTCGGTTCGGCCAGCAGTGTACCGGTAAAGGTGGCGCCCTCGGAACTGTCGCCCAGAACCAGGCTGCCGCCCATGGCCTCCATCAGCGAGCGGCTGATGGCCAAGCCCATGCCGAGCCCTTCCGGGCGGCTGGAATGGAAGGGTGTGAAAATCGCCTGAGCCTCGTCGGTGTCGATGCCGGGGCCTTGGTCGCTGACGCTGAAGGTGACCTCTCGGGGGCCGCTTTGGTGCGCGCGAATCTCCACCCGCGTTGCTTCGGGGCGCTCGCGGCTCGCCTCGAGAGCGTTGAGCAGCAGGTTGACCATCACCTGCTCCAGGGCGATGGGGTCGGCCTGGATGCGCGGCAGGGCTTCCGGCAGGTCGTGGTCGAGCCCGATACCGGCCTGCTGGAACTGCCATTCGCACAGGCGGCAGGCGGCGTCGACCACATCGAGCAGCGTGACCGGGCGAGGCCGGGTCTGGCCCTTGCGCACGAAGGTACGGATATGGCGCAGCCGCTCGGCCAGCCGTTGCACCTGCTCGTCGATGCGCTCGAGCGGCAGGACCAGATCGCTGGCGGGTCGCTGTGGGTCGGCGCGCAGCTGCATCAGCGCGCCGCTGGCGTAGTTGGCGATGGCGCCCAGCGGTTGGTTGAGTTCGTGGGCGATGTTCGACGCCAGCTCGCCGGTGGTGGCCAGGCGGTTGGCATGGGCGATCTGCTCCTGGTGGCGCCGCGCCTGGTCTTCTGTGGCCTTGCGCAGGCCAATGTCGCGGTTGAGCAGCGAGAGGTGATCGGGCTCGGCGCCGGGGCCGCGGTGGGCCAGCACCACGCTGAGCACCGGCACCGCCCCCCTGGGCCCTGGCATTTCCAGTTCACCGCTCCAGGAGCCATAGCGGGCCACGGCGGGCAGCACGATCTCGCGCAGGATGGCGAGCGATGCCGGCGTATAGGCCTGCTCCAGCCGCGCATCGAGCCCCTCCCGTGGCAGGCCCAGCAGCCTCCTGGCCGCCTCGTTGGAGTAGAACAGCCGCTCGTCGCCGTCGCAGAACAGCACGTAGTCGGTGGTGGATTCCACTACCCGAGCCAGGCGTTCGCGGTTGGCCTCGGCGCGAATGCGCCGGCCCACGTCGCGTGACACGCAGAGCACGTCGATAAGCTCGCCGGTGGCCGGGTCGCGGCGGGTACGGCTGGTGGTCTCGAACCACACGTAGCGGCCGCTCTTGGCGCGAAAGCGGTAGGTCTGCTGGTAGAAGCCGTCGTGATAGTAGACCCGCGGCGACTTGTTGAGCAGGTCGGCGAGGTCGGAAGGGTGGAACAGGTCGTAGGCCGACACGCCGATCAACTCCTCGGGCTCGTAGCCGAGCAGGTCGCGGGCGGCCTGGGAGGCGTAGAGGAAGGTGCCGTCGCGGGCATGGCGGGAGATCAGGTCGGTGGTGCTCTCGGCCAGCCACTGATAGTGGCGCTTCTCCTCGTCCAGCTCGCTGGCTCTCGCTTCGAGTTCGGCGTTCTGGGCCTCGAGCTCGGCCAGGCGTGCGCGCAGCGCCTCGATCTCGCTGGCCATCAGCGCGCCGGGTCCACCAGGCCACCCAGCGAGGCGTTGCGCCGGAACCAGCCGGCGATGCTGGCTCGCGGCAGGCGGGTCGGCAATACCTCGTGGGGCACGTTCTCGGAGAGAAAGCAGGCGAAGTTGCCGGCCTCTGGGCGTACCCGTGCCACCTCCCGCTCAGGATCGTCGGCGGCGAAGATCGCCATCTCGCCGCCGCCATCCGCAGGCCAGTCGGGGTTGAGGTAGCCGACCGTGGAAACGACCCGATTGGCGCGCCCGCGGAAGCTGTCGAGATGCTTCTTGTAGAAAGCTCCGGGCGGGTAGTGGGCGAAGTGCGCCTCGTACTCGAACAGCCCCAGGAACAGTGCCTGGTTCAGCTCGCGCTGCAGCTCGCCCATGGCTTCCAGGTAGCGGCGCTGGGCCAGGCTCTCGCGGTCGAGCCAGTGGATGGCGTCGCCGCGAATGTCGCGGCGCAGCCGGTGCTCGTCACCGCGGCCGATACCGGCGGCGGCCAGTGCCTCGCGCTCGGCCATCTCCGCAAGCTCCCGGTGCAGGTCATGGCACAGCGCGGCGTCGAGAAAACCTTCGCCGATAAACCAGCCCTGATCGACCAAGGCATCGACCAGGTGGGGCAGGGCACTGGCCGCGAATGCCGGGCGAACGAGAAGCGACATGGGTGAGGCGGAACCTCCGCGGTAATAACGGAACCGGGTGAAATCAGGAAATGCGGGTTTCGGTTTCGGGGCTGCGCAGCAGCCGCTCGGGAAAATAGCATAGCCGACCGTGTGGCGGCTCATCGAACAGGCTGATGGGGCGCTCGAACCCCTCCGCCAGCAGTTCCACCAGCATCATCGCCGAGAGCCCCCAGATCACCTGGCCTTGGGTATGGTAGCTGGGCACGTAGTGGGGGCGGCCATTCACCGGGATCACGTCGGTGTGGTGGCGCCGGTCCTCGAGGAACAGCGCCAGCGGCACCTCGAAGATGGCGTCGAGTTCCCCCGGGTCGGGAGCGAGCGGCAGGCCGGGAGGAATCAGGCCCACATAGGGCGTGACCAAAATGCCATGCAGCGAGATCACGTCCGACAGTCGGCCGAGCAGTTCGACACGGTCCGGCGGCAGGGCGATCTCCTCGTGGGATTCGCGCAGCGCCGTGGTCAGCAGGTCGCGGTCGGTATCCTCGCGCTTGCCGCCGGGAAAGGCCACCTGGCCGCTGTGGGTATTGAGATGCCCCGCCCGGCGGGTGAACAACAGCGTAGGCTCGGGCCGGTCGACGATCGGCATCAGCACCGCGGCCTGGGGCATGTCGAGGCGCATGCGGCGGGGAGCGTGTGCTTGCAGGCGCTTGCGAAGTTTCTCTAACATGGAGTTTCCATCGGCTTTGGTTCCTTCTACCCGGGGGCCTTCGTCGACGTCAAGCCTGCCAGGGAGACCCATGAACTTCTGTAGCCACTGTGGCCAACCCGTGCGCTTCGCGATCCCGGCAGGGGATGATCGCCCCAGGTATCTGTGCGATGCCTGCGGCTCGATCCATTACCAGAACCCGCGCATCGTCGCCGGCACCCTGCCGGTGAGCGGCTCGCGCGTGCTGCTCTGTCGTCGAGCCATCTTTCCCCGCAAGGGCTTCTGGACCCTGCCGGCGGGCTACATGGAGAACGCCGAGACCACCGTTCAAGCGGCAGCTCGCGAAACCTGGGAGGAGGCCTGCGCCGAGGTCGATATCCATGGGCTCTATACCCTGATCAACCTGCCGCACATCAACCAGGTCTACATGATCTTCCGCGCCGACCTCACGGGCAATTTCTGTGCCGGACCGGAGAGCCTGGAGGTGGCACTGTTCGAGGAGCACGAGATTCCCTGGGACGAGTTGGCCTTTCCCACCATCGAGCGTACTCTGCGCCATTTCTACGCCGACCGCGACAACGGTCACTATCCGCTGCACATCAGCGACATTACCGCCGAGGATCGCGAGCGCTACTTCGGTTCAGCCTGATGGGCAATCGAGAAGGAACGGGTAACGTGGACAAGTTCGAGCTGAAACTGGACCAGGCGGCACGCGCGGCCTGGCTCTCTTATGTGGGAGGGCGCACCCAGGACGAGATCGCCAGCCAGCTCGGCGTGTCGCGCCCCGGCGTGCAGCGGCTGCTGGCCCTGGCGCGTCAGGAGGGGCTGGTCAAGGTGCATATTGACCACCCGCTGACCAATTGCATGGTGATGTCGGATGCCATCCTCAAGCGCTTCGGGCTCGAGTTCTGCGACGTGGTGCCGGCCGACCCCGAGGCCCCCGACAGCAGCGCTCACTACCTGGCCGTGGCGGGAGCGGAGCGGCTGGCCAGGCTGATCGAGCGCTCCGAGCCGTTGACCCTGTCGCTTGGCACCGGGCGCTCGGTGCGTGCCACAGTGGAGGCGCTCAGCCGCATCGAGCGTCCCCAGCACCGCTTCGTCTCGCTGGTCGGCAACGTCGCCCGCGACGGTTCGGCCAACCGCTACGACGGCGTGATGGTGCTGGCCGACAAGACCGGCGGCGAGCGCTTCCTGCTGCCGGCGCCGGTGGTGGCCGGCTCGGTGGAGGAGAAGGAGGCGATGCTTGGCCAGCGGCTGTTCCAGGCCATCGTCGAGATCGCCAAGGATGCCGAGGCGGCCTATATCGGGGTGGGGCGCATCGACCGCCAGGCCACCCTGTTCCAGGATCATTTCATCAGCGAAGCCGAACTCGACGAGCTGCTCTCGCGAGAGGCCGTGGGCGAGCTGCTCGGCTGGCCCCTCGACCAGGCCGGCCAGGTGATCGAGTGCTCCATCACCCGGCGTGTCACCAGCCTGCCGCTGACCATGTTCCGCGACCAGACCCTGGTGGCCTTGGCCGGAGGGCGCGACAAGGGACCGGCCATTCTTGCCGCGCTGCGCGGCGGCTGGCTCAAGGGGCTCGTCACCGACGAAAGCGCCGCGCGCTTCATCCTCGAGAACGAAGATCTTGCCTAGATTGGCCTAAAGTCTAAGGGCAATGCCTTTGCCTTTTGTCGCCCTGTGTCCGATCATTTGATCGTTGGTTGAGTATTTGATCAAAACAACGACTCCCGGCTACCAATTACAAACGCCCCGAGGGGCAAGCCCGCACACAGGAGCCCGACATGAAGCTCGCTCACGCCTTTCCCCTGGCTGGTCTGACGCTTGCCGTCGCCACTGCTGCCCAGGCCGAGACGATCACCGTCGCCACGGTCAACAACAACGACATGGTCATCATGCAGAGCCTGACCGAGGCCTTCGAGGAGGCCCATCCGGGCATCGAGGTCAACTGGGTAGTGCTCGAGGAGAACGTGCTTCGCCAGCGCCTGACCACCGACATCGCCACCGAAGGCGGCCAGTTCGATGTCATGACCATCGGTACCTACGAGGCGCCGATCTGGGCCGAGCGCGGCTGGCTGGCGGCGCTCGACGACCTGCCCGAGGCCTATCAGGAAGATGACCTGCTCCAGCCCGTGCGCGACGGCCTCAGCCACGATGGCAAGCTCTACGCGCTGCCGTTCTACGCCGAGAGTTCGATGCTCTACTATCGCACCGACCTGTTCGAGGAGGCCGGCTTCGAGATGCCCGAGCAGCCAACTTGGGAGCAGGTGCGCGAATGGGCCGCCGAGCTGCATGACCCTGCCAACCAACTGGCCGGCATCTGCCTGCGCGGCAAGCCGGGCTGGGGCGAGAACATGGCCTTCGTCTCCACCTTGGTGAACACCTTCGGCGGACGCTGGTTCGACGAGGAGTGGAACCCGGAACTCGACTCGCAGGCCTGGCAGGAGGCCATCGGCTTCTACGTCGACCTGCTCGGCAACTACGGCCCACCCGGGGCCAGTTCCAACGGCTTCAACGAGAACCTGGCGCTGTTCTCGCGTGGCAACTGCGCCATGTGGGTCGACGCCACCTCGGCGGCGGGCAAGCTCTACAATCCGTCCGAATCTCAGGTTGCCGACCGCCTTGGCTTCGCCCCGGCGCCGGTGGCGGAGACACCCAAGGGGGCGCACTGGCTGTGGTCGTGGGCGCTGGCCATTCCCGCCACTTCGGAGAAGCAGGAAGCCGCGCAAACCTTCCTGACCTGGGCCACCTCCCAGGAGTACGTCGAACTCGTCGGTGAAACCGAGGGCTGGACCAGCGTACCGCCGGGCACCCGCGAATCCACCTACGAGAACGAGAACTACCAGCGCGAGGCGCCTTTCGCCGGCTTCGTGCTCGATGCGATCAACAGCGCCGACCCCACCGATTCGACGCTGGAGCCGAGCCCCTATGTCGGTGTGCAGTTCGTCGGCATTCCGGAGTTCCAGTCCATCGGCACCCAGGTGGGCCAGACCATCGCCTCGGCCTTGACCGGCGACACCAGTGTCGAACAGGCGCTGCAGAACGCCCAGCGCGCCACTGAGCGCACCATGCAGCGCGCCGGCTACTGATCCACACCCTCGCCCTGCCGCCGGGGCCAACGCCTCGGCGGCCAATTCCCAACGTTACGTGGTGATGCTATGAGCAAGACACGCGCCTCCGGGCGTACCGTCGGTGGTCTGCGCTCGCTGTCTCTGCAGGCACCCGCGGTCACGCTGCTGCTGCTTTGGATGCTGGTCCCGCTGGGCATGACCGTATGGTTCTCGCTGCAGCGCTACAACCTGTTGATGCCTGGCATGAGCGGTTTCGCCGGCCTGGAGAACTATGAGTACCTGTTTACCGACCCGGCGCTGTGGCGCGCCATGGGCAACACGCTGCTGATGGTGGGCTCGGTACTGGTGATCACCGTGGGCGGCGGCGTTCTGCTCGCCGTGCTGTTCCAGCAGGAGTTTCCCGGCCGCGGCATCGCCCGGGTGCTGGCCATCTCGCCGTTCTTCGTCATGCCCACGGTGAGTGCGCTGGTGTGGAAGAACATGATGATGCACCCCTCCAATGGGGTTCTGTCATGGGTCGCCGAGCTATTTGGCCTGCCGGCGGTGGACTGGTTCTCGTCGCTCCCGCTCACCTCGATCGTCATCATCGTGGCCTGGCAGTGGCTGCCGTTCGCCCTGCTGATTCTGCTCACCGCCATGCAGTCGCTCGACGACGACCAGGTCGAGGCGGCGCGCATGGACGGAGCAGGGCCCATCGCGGTGTTCTTCTATATCACCCTGCCACACCTGAAGCGTGCCATCAGCGTGGTGATCATGATCGAGATGATCTTCCTGCTGACGATCTTCGCCGAGATCTACGTCACCACTTCAGGCGGGCCGGGGCTCGCCACCACCAACCTGGCATTCCTGATCTACATCCAGGCGCTGCTCGATTTCGACGTCGGCCTGGCCTCCGCCGGTGGGGTGGTCGCCATCATCCTGGCGAATATCGTTGCCATCTTCCTGGTCCGGCTGGTGGCCAAGAACCTGGAAAGCTGAGGCGAGGAGCCGCTCATGACCACACTCAAGACCAAGCAGGCCCTGCCGGCCGATGGCCAACTGGCAAGCGCCTCCGACGATGGCGCGGCCCATGCCCGCCACACGCCGCTGGTGCCCAGCGCCGGGGCGCGGCGGGTATGGCTGACGCTGCTGGGGTGGGGCATTGCCCTGATCATCTTCTTTCCCATCCTGTGGATGGTGCTGACGGGCTTCAAGACGGAGGCCGAAGCCATCGCCGACCCCAGCCTGATCTTCACGCCGACGCTGGAGAGCTACATCGCCGTGCAGGCCCGGGCCGATTACTTCAAGTTCGCCCTGAACAGCGTGGTGGTGGCCTTCGGCTCGACCCTGCTGGCGCTGGCCATCGCCATTCCCTCGGCCTACGCCATGGCGTTCCTGCCCACCAAGCGCACCAAGGGCACGCTGCTGTGGATGCTCTCCACCAAGATGCTGCCGCCGGTGGGCGTGCTGGTGCCGATCTACCTGATCTTTCGCGATTTCGGCCTGCTCGACACCCGCACCGGGCTGATCATCGTCTACACCCTGATGAACCTGCCGATCGTGGTGTGGATGCTCTACACCTTCTTCAAGGACCTGCCGCGGGACATCCTCGAGGCGGGGCGCATGGACGGGGCGAATACCTTTCAGGAGGTGCTCTACCTGCTGCTGCCGCTGACCCTGCCTGGCATCGCCTCCACCGGGCTGCTGTCGGTGATCCTGAGCTGGAACGAGGCGTTCTGGAGCCTCAACCTGACCTCCTCCAGCGCGGCGCCGCTCACCGCCTACATCGCGTCATTCTCGAGTCCCGAGGGATTGTTCTGGGCCAAGCTCTCCGCCGCTTCCACCATGGCCATCGCGCCGATCCTGGTCTTCGGTTGGTTGACCCAGAAGCAGATGGTACGTGGCCTCACCTTCGGCGCCGTCAAGTAACGAGGTTTCCCCCATGGCAACGCTACAACTCAACAACATCGTCAAGCAGTTCGACGACACCCAGGTGATCAAGGGCGTCGATCTGGAGGTCAACGACCGCGAGTTCGTGGTCTTCGTCGGCCCCTCCGGCTGTGGCAAGTCGACCCTGCTGCGCATCATCGCCGGCCTCGAGAGCGCCACCTCGGGCGACATCCTGATCGACGGGCAACGCATCAACGAGGTCGGCCCGGCCGAGCGCGGCCTGGCGATGGTATTCCAGAGCTATGCGCTCTATCCGCACATGACCGTCGAGGACAATATGGGCTTCAGCCTCAAGCTCGCCGGCGTGCCGAAGGAGGAGCGCCGCCGCAAGGTGCGCGAGGCGGCATCGGTTCTGCAGCTCGAGCCGCTGCTCGAACGCAAGCCCAAGGCGCTCTCGGGTGGGCAGCGCCAGCGCGTGGCGATCGGCCGCGCCATCGTGCGCAACCCCAGCATCTTCCTGTTCGACGAGCCGCTCTCCAATCTCGACGCGGCGCTGCGGGTGCAGATGCGCATCGAGCTGGCGCGCCTGCACGAGGAGCTCGACGCCACCATGATCTACGTCACCCACGACCAGATCGAGGCCATGACCATGGCCGACAAGATCGTCGTGCTGCAGGGCGGCGTGGTCGAGCAGGTGGGCTCGCCGATGGAGCTCTACCACCACCCTCGCAACCGTTTCGTGGCCGGCTTCATCGGCTCGCCGAAGATGAATTTCCTGAAGGTGAAGCTTGTGGAAGCCAGCCCCACGGGCGTCGAGGTTCGCCTGCCGGACGGGGCGACCTGCGAAGTGCAGGTGGACGGCACTGACCTGAACGATGAGTCACTGACGCTGGGCATACGTCCCGAGCACCTGCAGATCGAGCCCGAAGGGCCGCTCTCGGGGCGCATCGAGGTGATCGAGCGCCTGGGTGGGGTGACCTCGCTCTACGTGCGCATGCAGGACACCCTGGTCACCGTGAGCGCCGACGGCAACGTGGATAGCCGGGTCGGCGATACCCTGCGCTTCGGCTTCGATCGCGCCTGTGCCCATCTCTTCGATGCCGCGGACCTGGCCCTGCCGAGCCTGTCGCGTCATCCCCTGGCCGGGCTCAACCGTCAGGACAACCGCACGCCAAGCGTGGCCAGCGGCCAATGAGCGGGGTAGGCATGGAAACATTGATTTTCGACTGCGATGGCGTGCTGGTGGACAGCGAGGTCGTCGCCGAGGCGACGCTGCTGGAGCAGCTCGGCCTGCTGTTGCCGGACATCTCCGAGGATGTCGCCTTGCGCCAGGCACTGGGCATGACCACGGCGGCAATCCTCGACCGGCTTGAGCGGCAGAGTGCGCATCGGCTGCCGGCAGATGCGCTGGAGCGCATCGACAGCGCGATCGAGGCGCGGCTGGCCGAGGAGCTGCGCGCCGTCGAAGGCGTGGCGGAAACGCTGGGCCGGATCGAGTTGCCGCTGGCCATCGTCTCCAACAGCCGCCGCCGTCGGGTGCTGGCGTCGCTCGCCGTCACCGGGCTCGACGCCCGGCTGGGCGAGGTGCCGCTGTTCACGGCCGATGAGGTCGAACGACCCAAGCCGGCGCCCGACCTCTACCTGCTGGCGGCGCGCAGGATGGGCCGGGCGCCGGGAGACTGCCTGGTGGTCGAGGACAGCGTTTCCGGGGTGACGGCGGCGCATGCCGCGGGCATGACGGTGATCGGCTTCACCGGTGCCAGCCATATCGAGGACGGCCACGCCGAGCGGCTGCGCCAAGCGGGGGCGTGGCGGGTGCTGCCGGCCATGCATGGCCTGGAGGCATTGATTCAACAATGGCACGAAGGTCGCGTTGTTAGCGCGAGTGCGGCCGCGAGCGAAACCAACGAGGAAAGTCCGAGATGAAACTGCAAGACAAGGTGGCTGTCATCACCGGCGGCGCACGCGGCATCGGCCTGGCCATCGCCGAGCGCTATCTCGCCGAGGGGGCGCGGGTCGCCGTTGCCGATATCGACGTGGCCGCGGTGGAGGAGGCGGTAGCGGGTTTGCGTCACCTGGGGGCCGACCGCGTCATGGGGGTGCGCCTCGACGTCTGCGATCGCGACTCGATCGCGGCGATGATCCAGGCCGTGACGGAACACCTCGGCGCCATCGACATCCTGGTCAACAACGCGGCGGTTTTCGACATGGCACCGGTGCTCGAGGTCAGCGAAGGCAACTTCGATCGGCAGTTCGCCGTCAACACCAAGGGGCTGTTCTTTACCCTGCAGGCGGTAGCTCGGCACATGGTCACCCGTGGCGAAGGTGGGGCGATCATCAACATGGCCTCCCAGGCGGGACGTCGCGGCGAAGCGCTGGTGAGCACCTACTGCGCCACCAAGGCGGCGGTGATCAGCCTCACCCAATCGTGTGCGCTCGACCTGATCCGCTACGGCATTCGCGTCAACGGCATCGCCCCGGGCGTGGTCGACACGCCGATGTGGGACGAGGTCGATGCGCTGTTCGCCCGCTACGAGAACCGTCCGCTGGGCGAAAAGAAGCGCCTGGTGGGTGAGGCAGTGCCCTACGGGCGCATGGGCAGGCCGGAGGATCATGCCGGGGCGGCGGTGTTTCTTGCCTCGGATGATAGCGAATATGTCGTAGCCCAAACTCTAAATGTCGACGGTGGCAACTGGATGAGTTGAAAAAATGAACCCCAATATTCATGACATGGCGGTGCGTTTATTGGAGGCCGCCGAGAACCGGCAACGCTTCATCGTCGCCCTGGCCGGGCCGCCGGGGGCGGGCAAGTCGTTCCTCTCCGAGTGGCTGTGCCGCGAGCTCAACGAGCGGCAGCCCGGCATCGCCGCGGTGGTGCCGATGGATGGCTACCACCTCGACAACGCCATCCTCGAGCCGCTGGGCCAACTGCCGATCAAGGGGGCGCCGGAGACCTTCGACCCCGATGGCTTGAAGCACGACCTGGAGCGCATTCGCCGTGCCGACAGAACCGTAGCGGTGCCGGTGTTCGATCGCCCGCTGGACCTGGCCCGGGCCGGCGGGCGCCTGATTACCCTCGAGCATCGCCTGGTCATCGTCGAGGGAAACTACCTGCTGCTCGATCGCGACCCGTGGCGCGAACTGCACGCCCTGTTCGACATGACGCTGTTCCTCGAGGTGGCCGACGAGGTGCTCGAGGCGCGCCTGATCCAGCGCTGGCTGGGGATGGGCCAGGAGCAGCAGGGCGCCATCGACAAGGCGCGCCACAAGGACATGCTCAATGCCCGGCTGATCAAGCGCGAATCCGTCGCGCCGGACCTCTACTGGCGTTAGGCCGCGTCACGCTGCCGTTGCCATCCATCATTTTCGTTCATTGCCGCCCGCGGCAAGGAGTGCCCTCATGCCTGCTCTCAGCAACGCCACGCTCACCCGCCTCGATCCACGTATCGCCGTGCCGCGCTACGACCGCCAGGCGCTGACGCCGGGCATCGTGCACATCGGCGTCGGTGGTTTTCATCGCGCCCACCAGGCCATGTATCTCGACGAACTGATGAACCGCGGTGAGGCGCTCGATTGGGGCATCGTTGGCGTCGGCGTGATGCCTGGCGACCGGCGCATGCAGGAAGCGCTGGCGGCGCAGGACCATCTCTATACGCTGGTGGTGAAGCATCCGAATGGCGAGCGCGAGCCGCGCGTGATCGGCGCCATGCTCGACTACCTGTTCGCCCCCGATGACCCCGAGGCCGCCATCGAGCGCATGGCCGACCCCGCCATTCGCATCGTCTCGCTGACCGTCACCGAAGGAGGGTACAACTTCCATCCGGTGAGCGGCGAGTTCGACCTCGGCAACCCCGATGTGCGCCATGATCTCGACCACCCGCAGGTGCCGCGCTCTACCTTCGGCCTGGTGGTCGAGGCGTTGGCCCGGCGGCGTGAGCGCGGCCTGGCACCGTTCACGATCATGTCCTGCGACAACATCCAGGGCAACGGCGAGGTGGCCAGGCGCATGTTCACGGCCTTCGCCCGGGCACGCGACCCTGCCCTGGGGCAGTGGCTCGAAACCGAGGTGGCCTTTCCCAATGCCATGGTCGACCGCATCACGCCGGTGTCCCAGCCGGCGGATATCGAGGAGCTGGCGCGTGAGTTCGGCGTCGAGGATGCCTGGCCGGTGGTGTGCGAGCCCTTTACGCAATGGGTACTGGAGGATCATTTCGTCAGCGGCAGGCCGTCCTTCGAGCAGGTTGGCGTGCAGGTGGTCGAGGATGTCGAACCCTACGAGCTGATGAAGCTGCGCCTGCTCAACGCCAGCCACCAGGCGCTGTGCTACTTCGGTTACCTGGCGGGTTATCGCTACGCCCACGAGGCGTGTCGGGACCCGCTGTTAGTCGACTTCCTGCTCGGCTACATGCGCCACGAAGGCAGCCCGACCCTGGCGCCGGTGCCGGGGGTGGATCTGGAGCAGTACCGCCTGACCCTGATCGAGCGCTTCGCCAATCCCGAGATCAAGGACACCCTGGCACGGCTGTGCGCCGAGAGCTCCGATCGCATTCCCAAGTGGCTGGTGCCCGTGATTCGCGAGCAGCTCGCGACAGGCGGTGAGATCCACCGCAGCGCGGCGGTGGTGGCGAGCTGGGCGCGTTACGCGGAGGGCATCGACGAACAGGGCCAGCCCATCGCGGTGGTCGACCGCCTCAAGGACGAACTGATGGCGCTGGCCGCTGCCAACCGTACGCAGCCCACTGCCTTCATCGAAAACCGTGAGCTGTTCGGTGACCTGGCCGAGCACGAGCGTTTCCGCGAGGCCTATCTGGCCGCCTTGGAGAGCCTGCACGAACGCGGCGCGCGCGCTACCCTTGAAACCCTGGTCGGGGAGCAAGCACAAGGAGCGGAGTAATGTATATCGGGGTGGACTGTGGCACCCAGAGCACCAAGGTGGTGGTGGTCGACATCGACGGCGGGGCGATCCTCGGCGAGGCTAGCCGTCCGCATCGCCTGGTGGAAGGTGAGAACGGGCGTCGCGAGCAGCAGCCCGAGGAGTGGCTCGAGGCCTTTCGTGGAGCGTTCGAGGAGGCCGTGAGTCGGGCCGGCATCGAGCGTTGCGCGATCCGCGCCATTGGCGTGTCCGGCCAGCAGCACGGCATGGTGGCGCTGGATGCCAAGGGCCAGCCGGTGCATCCGGCCAAGCTGTGGTGCGATACCGAGACGGCGGCGCACAACGATGCGCTGGTCGAGCGCCTCGGCGGCCCGGCGGGTTGTCTTGAGCAGCTCGGGCTGGTGCTTCAGACCGGCTACACCGCGTCGAAGGTCGCCTGGCTGCGTGAGGTTCATCCCGACGTCTATCGGCGCATCGATGCCATCCTGCTGCCCCATGACTATCTCAACTTCTGGCTCACCGGCGAGAAGGTGGCGGAGGCGGGCGATGCGTCGGGTACCGGCTACTTCGATACTCGCAGCCGGCAGTGGCGTCACGACGTCTTCGCCGAGATCGCCCCGGAGCTCGACCCCGAGCACGTGCTGCCGCGGTTGATCGACTCCCGTGAACCTGCCGGAACGCTGCAGCCGGAAGTGGCCCGTGAGCTGGGGCTGGGTGAGGGCATCCTGGTCGCGAGTGGGGGTGGCGACAACATGCTCGGCGCCATCGGTACCGGCAACATCGTTCCCGGCATCGTCACCCTGAGCCTCGGCACCTCGGGTACCGTCTGTGCCTATTCGCCCGAGCCGGTGCGCGCCGAGAGCGACATGGTCGCCAACTTCTGCGCCAGCCACGGCGGCTGGCTACCGCTGATCTGTACCATGAACGTGACCTCGGCCAGCACCCTGGTGCGCGAGCTGTTCGACCTCGACCTGGCGGCCTTCGGTGAGCGCCTGGCCGCGGCCCCGATCGGCGCCGAGGGCGTGACGGTACTGCCGTTCTTCAATGGCGAGCGGGTGCCGGCACTGCCTCACGCCACTGCGAGCTTCCTGGGGCTCGACAGCCGCAACCTGACCCAGGCCAACCTGTGCCGGGCGGTGGTGGAGAGTGCCACCTTCGGCATGCGCTATGGCCTCGAGCTGCTCGGGCCGCTGGCCGCCGGGGCGAGCCAGATCCGCCTGGTCGGCGGCGGCGCGAGAAGCCCGGTCTGGCGCCAGATGGTGGCCGATATCACTGGCACCCAGGTGATCTGCCCGCAGGTGACCGATGCCGCGGCGCTGGGTGCTGCGCTGCAGGCGGCCTGGTGTGAGCGCCGGGAACTCTCGCTGGCCGCACTTTGCGAACGCCTGGTGCATCTCGACGAGGCTTCGCTGGCCGAGCCCGAAGCCACCAACGTGAAGGCCTACGAAGCGGTCTACACGAGGTATCGCGAGGCGCTGGCCGCGCAGCATGACATTCCGGCCTGAACCCACTCCATCTTCAACTGCAGCCCACGGAGAAGCCCCATGACGACTCGACTCGACAACCTTCGGCGCCATTCGCTGGTCGTCGCCGACACCGGCGATCTCGACGCCATCCGCCGCTACCGGCCGCAGGATGCCACCACCAATCCCTCGCTGTTGCTCAAGGCCTTCGATCTACCCGGCTACCAGGCGCTGATCGATGACGTGCTTGGCGCGGTCAAGGCCGAAGGTGGCGACTTGCCGACACGCGTCGAACGCGCCGTGGATCGCCTGGCCGTGGCCAAGGGCGCGGAAATTGCCAAGCTGGTGCCGGGACGCGTATCCACCGAGGTGGCCGCCAAGCTCTCCTTCGATACCGAGGCGAGCGTGCGCAAGGCCTTCGAGCTCATCGAACTGTACGAGCGCCGCGGCGTCGGCCGTGAGCGGGTGCTGGTCAAGCTGGCTTCCACCTGGGAGGGCATTCGTGCCGCCGAGCGGCTCGAGCGGGAGGGCATCAACTGCAACCTCACGCTGCTGTTCAGCGATGCCCAGGCCCAGGCCTGCTTCGATGCCGGCGTGTTCCTGATCTCTCCATTCGTGGGACGGGTTACCGACTGGTACAAGAAAGAGACCGGCAAGGAGTACGCCCCTGACGAGGACCCGGGTGTGCTGTTCGTGCGCAGCGTATGCGAGCGCGCCGGTCGTGGCGGCTTCGATACCGTGGTGATGGGGGCGAGCTTTCGCACGACGGGGCAGGTGCTGGCGCTGGCCGGCTGCCATCGGCTGACGATATCGCCGGCGCTGCTCGAGGAACTGGCGGGCGAGAAGGGCGAGGTCGAAAAGCGGGTCGTGTTCCCGTCTCCCGGTGAGCGCCCCGCACCGCTTACCGAACCCGCATTCCGCTGGCAGCACAATCAGGACGCCATGGCCAACGACAAGCTGGCCGAGGGTATCCGTCGCTTCGCTGAGGACCAGGACCGGCTCGAACGGCGTATCGCAGAGCGGCTGGGCTGACGCACTGGCTTAGAAGGTTTCCAGCTTCCACACGTCGAAGGCCGGCTCCTCGTAGGGGTGGGCCGCCCGCAGCGCGGCGACGGCATCGCGGATGAGCCGGTCCTCGCAGACCAGCTCCACCTTCACCTCCTCCACCTTTTCCAGATCGCCAACCTGGCCGATATGCGGGTTGGCGCCGTCCAGAGGACGAAACTGACCGGTGCCCCGGGTTTCGAAGCAGCATGCTTCGTAGTCGCCGATGCGCCCGGCCCCGCTGGCGAACACGGCTTCCTTGACCGTTTCGGCATCCTCGAGCGGAACGTAGAAGGCAAGCTTGTACATCGTTTCCTCTCCTTGCAGTGCATGGCTTCTCCCCATGATACGTCGCCATGCATAGAAAAATACCTGTCGATGGGCGCAGAAAATACTTGTCCAGGATTTGTACAGGATATAGATTCTGTACAGGGTTTGGTCAATTCGACGCGAACCCTCATCGTTCACCCCATGAGGTACATACAGATGAAAACGTTGCAACGAGTGGCCATCGGTTGGGTGGGAGCTGGCATGCTGGGTGTTGCCTTGACGGGCGCCGTACAGGCCGATGACCATGGTGGCGCAAAGGATATCGTCGATACCGCCGTGGCGGCCGGCCAGTTCGAGACCTTGGCGGCTGCGCTGGAGGCGGCAGGTCTGGTGGAAACCCTCAAGGGCGAAGGGCCCTTCACGGTGTTTGCCCCCACCGATGACGCCTTTGCCAAGCTGCCCGAAGGTACCGTGGAGAGCCTGCTCGAGCCCGAAAACCGTGAGCAGCTCCAGGCAGTGCTGACCTACCACGTGGTGGCGGGCAAGGTGATGGCCGAAGACGCCATGGGGCTGGACAGCGCCACGACCGTCCAGGGGCAGGACCTCACCATCACCACCATGGACGGCAGCGTGATGATCGACGACGCCAGCGTGATCCAGGCCGATATCGAGGCCAGCAACGGGGTGATTCACGTGATCGATAGCGTTCTGCTGCCGGAGTAACACCGATAGACATTACCGTCTCCATAGCCACCTCTTCGGGGTGGCTTTTTCATATCGGCTTTGGCATCGAGCGGGAGCGTGGCATGGTTTTCATGACAGCGTCATAGAGCATGAGCGGCCAAGGAGGAAACCATGGATCGAGCACTCTCCGCACTGCTGGAAGCGCAGGGACTCTCACCCGTCGGGAGAATGCAGCCGCTCGGAGGCGGCGATATTGCAGCCGTCTACCGGTTGGAGACGTCCCAGGGGCCGGTCGTGGTCAAGCATGACGAGGCCGAGCGATTGACGGGCGAAGCGGATGGACTGCAGGCCTTGCGCCAGGCCGAGAGCTCGCTACGGGTGCCCAACGTCCTGGCATTGGGCGACGGCTGGTTGGTCATGGAGGCGCTCGAGGCGGGTTCGCGCTCGCCACGCTCTGCCACGGCCCTGGGCGAGGGGCTTCGCCAGCTGCATTCACATACCGCAGCCGAGCACGGCTGGCCGCGGGACAACGCCTGCGGACGCACGCCCCAGCCCAATGCGCCACTTGCCGACGGGCGAGTCTTCCAGCGTGAGCGGCGCCTGCTGCCGCTGGCCCGGGCCAGTCACGAGCGCGGACTGCTGGATAACCGGCTGCGTGGCCGCATCGAGGCGCTGGCGGAGGCCCTGGAAGAGTGGCTGCCCGACCTACCGGCAAGTCTGCTGCACGGCGACCTGTGGTCGGGCAACGTGCTGTATACCCCACAAGGCCCGGCGGTCATCGACCCGGCAGTGTATCGGCACTACCCCGAGGTCGACCTGGCCATGCTGACGCTGTTCGGCTCGCCCGGCGATGCTTTCTTCGAAGCCTACTGGGATGGCAATGCTCCGTACGACTGGCCGCGGCGCGAGGCGCTGTTCCAGCTCTATCCGCTGCTCAATCATCTGCTGCTTTTCGGTAGCAGTTATCGAAGTGGCGTCGAGCGAGCGATAGCCGCTATCGAACAGCTCTGAGGGGGCAATCATTCATTCAAAAGTTCGTTTGAATACCCTTGCCCGCCCCAGATCAGCTACATACACTCAAGTATGTTTGTTCACTCATGGAAGAGAAACATCATGCGCAGAGTCTTGGGCGGTATCGTCGCTGCAGGGATGGTTGGCTGGATATGGACTGCGCCGGCATGGGCGGACCCGGGCAGCGTGACGCTACAGTTAGACAACGACGGCATGGTCAGTCGGGACGACGACAACTACACGGCCGGAATGGAGCTCATCTGGACTCGCGCGGTGGCGCCGGATCACTGGAGCCAGCGAATCGCCGGAGCACTGCCGCAAGGCTGGCTGGACCAGGTCGACGCGCTGAGCTACCACCTCAGCTACCGGATGTATACGCCGGTGGAGGTGGCGCGGCGCGACCTCATCGAAGACGACCGCCCCTATGCCGGCCTGGTGCTGGGTGGCCTGACCCTGTATGACCGGCAGCCGCTGCAAGGCGCCTGGCAGCGTGAAGAAGCGCTTCAGCTCGACATCGGTGTGGTGGGGCCGATCACGGCGGCCGACAGCGTCCAGCGCGAAGTGCATCGGTTCGTCAACGCTCAGCGGCCCCGCGGCTGGTCCCACCAGTTGGGCAACGAGCCTATCCTCAACGCCTCCTACCGCCGCCACTGGTGGCATCGCCAATCGCTGGGACGGCTGGAAATGCAGCATGGTCCGGGGGTCTCGGCATCCCTCGGCAACCTCGTCGTCCAGGCCGGGACAGGCTACGGCTTGCGCCTCGGTCAAGGGTTGGACACCGCCATGGGCTGGCCCTCCCTGGGGGCGGAGCAGGGGGGCTACCGCCATGTCTCGACGTCGCCGGGCAGTGGCTGGCATGTCTTTGCCGCTCTACAGGGGCGTTACGTGGCGCATAACCTGCTGCTGGACGGCAATACCGTGCGCAACAGCCAATCGGTTGATCGCAGGGAATGGGTCGGTGACGCCGTGCTGGGAGTGGCGCTGACCTGGAAGCAATGGGAAGTGAGTCTGGCACATGTCTGGCGCAGCAAGGAGTTCGAGGAACAGGAGAGCAGCACCGTGCATGGCGCGCTGTCGATGAGCTATCGGTTCTGAGCAGGACTGGCGAATGCGAGCTGCCCGCGACTTCGTCGCTAGTTCCAGTCGATGGCCGATCTATACTGGGAAACTTGGCCCCAGACGTGTCTGGTGTCGTGACGATCGGTGGGGAGGTCAAGGCGATGAACGACCTGTTTCAGCTTCGACGAGCCGGCTGGGGAACGCTCTTGCTGGCGGGATGGCTTGCCGTGAACGCTCCTGCCGGCGCCGCGTCGGGGGAGCCGCGCCATGCGCCAGCGTCTCCCGCCTGGCAGCCGGTGTTCGAACCCTTGGCCTGGCATCGCGAGCGCTGGCGGCAGCGCAGGCGGCACGATCCCTCGTTCATCATCGAACTGCCCGGGGTGCTGTTTGACCCGTATCACGGCTGGGAGCACGCACCGCCGTCGCCAGAGCCGCCAAGGCCGCCATATCTGGCCCCTCGGGAGCGCGGCGAGATGTGGCGCGATGACGTGGTGGGCTCCGGCAGAGGTAGCCGCATCGAAGTGCACCCAGAGGGGCGAATCCTGCGCAGCCGGCCACGTGGCGAGTGAGCTTTCCGCCCATTCGATTTACATCCATACATGCATGAATGTAAAATTCGTCGACCTTTGACGTATCAATGGAAACGACGCACATCATGAAAAGAATATCTCGACTCGGTCGGGCCGCCCTGATGGCGCTGGCCGCCGGTCTGTTGCTGGCCGCCTGTGGCCAGGAGGAGAATCCCCAGGCACAGCAGCAGGCCGCCCCGGGGCGTCAACCGCATCCCGTCGAGGTCGTGGCGATCGAGCGCCAGGATATCGCGCTGGAGAAATCCTACCCCTCGCTGCTGCGTAGCGACGACGAGGTCACTCTCGTGGCCCGTATCACGGGTACCTTGGAGGAGCGTCACTTCGAGCCCGGCGAGCAGGTCGAGAAAGGCCAGCGTCTCTTCTCCATCGAGCCCGACGTCTATCAGGCGGCAGTGAATCAGAACGAGGCCAATCTGCAGAGCGCCCAGGCCGAACTCTCCCGCGCCCAGCGCGATGCCCAGCGCTTCGAACGCCTGCTGAGCCAGAACTCGGTGAGCCAGCAACAGGTCGACCAGGCCCGCGCGGACCTGGGCGTGGCACGTGCAGCCGTGGCGCAGGCCGAGGCGGCGCTGGCGAGTTCACGCATCGACCTCGAGTACGCCGAGGTCACCGCGCCGGTATCGGGCGTGATCGGCCTCGCGCAGATCAACGTCGGCAACCTGGTCAGCCCCGGCTCGGTACTGGCGACCATCACGCCGCTGGACCCGCTGGAGGTGCGCTTCCAGTTGCCTCAGCGTGACGCCCTCGAACTGCGTCAGCAACTGAGGAGCCAGGAAGGTGAATCGATTCGTGCCTCGCTGAACGTTCCCGGTGGCGCTGGCGCGGCCGCTCGAAGCCTGGAAGGGCAGCTCGATTTCCTGGGCTCGCGGGTGGACGAACGCACCAGTACGGTCCAGGCCAGCGCCACCTTCCCCAACCCCGACACACGGGTGCTGCCCGGCCAGTTCGCACGCATCAGCCTCGAAGGGCTCAAGCGCTTCGATGTGCTGGCGGTACCCGAGATCGCCGTGTCTCAGGGCCTGATGGGGCCACAGGTGTTCGTGCTCGATGAAGACGACACGGCGCGCGCCCGTACCGTCGAGCTGGGCGAAGTGGCGGGGCCTTGGCAGATCATCCGTGGCGGCCTGGAACCCGGCGAGCGGGTGGTGGTGGGCGACCCGGCCGGCATCGAGCCCGGCACACCCATCGACCCACAGCCCTTCGAAGGCAATGCGCGAGCGCTGGTCGAGGAAGTCGAGCAGGCCGAAGCCGAGGCAGAGGCCGAGGCTGCCGAGGCGATGCAGGAAGGGGAAGCCGCCGAGGCCATGCCGGAGGGGGAAGCCGCTGAAGGCGGCGAGGACGACGCATGAATTTTTCCAATTTCTTCATCAAGCGGCCGATCTTCGCCACGGTGCTGGCGATCATCCTCACCGTGATGGGGGTGGTCAGCATGCGGGTGCTGCCCATCGAACAGTACCCCAGCGTGGTGCCCCCCACGGTGTCGGTGCAGGCGCAGTTCCCGGGTGCCGATGCTGAAACCGTGGCGCAGACGGTGGCGGCGCCGCTGGCCGAGGCGATCAACGGCGTCGAGGACATGCTCTACATGACCTCGACCAGCGCCGACAACGGCTCCATGAGCCTGAACGTGGCGTTCGACATCGGCACCGATGGTGACATCAACACCATCAACGTCAACAACCGGGTGCAGGGGGCGCTGTCGCGCCTGCCCGAGGCGGTGCAGGCCCAGGGCGTGACGGTGGAGCTGCGCTCCAGCTCGATCCTGATGCTGGTGGCGCTGATTTCGCCGCAGGGCGACTACAACAACGTGTTCATGCAGAACTATGCCACGCTGAACATCCTCGACGAGCTGCGCCAAGTACCGGGTGTGGGCAACGCCGAAGTGCTGGGCGGCGGCGAGTTCGCCATGCGCGTATGGATGGACCCCGACAAGCTGGCGCAATACGACCTGACTCCCACCGAGGTGGCGAGGGCCATTCGCGCCCAGAATACCGAGGTGCCGGCAGGCAACCTGGCGGCCACGCCGCAGCGCGACCCCCGTGCCTTCACCTATACCATCACCGCCGGCGGGCGGCTCAACGATGTCGAGGATTTTCGCAACATCTTCCTGCGCACCAACCCCGACGGCTCGGCCCTGCGCCTGGACGACGTGGCGCGCATCGAGCTGGGGGCCTCCTACTATGGCGTGCAGGCGCGGCTGAACGGCGCCACCATGTCGCCGATCATCATCAACCAGCAGCCGGGCGCCAATGCACTGGAGACGGCGCGGGCAGTGCAGGCGACCATGGCCGATCTGGAAGCGCGTTTCCCTCCCGGGCTCGAATACGTGGTGCCCTACGACACCACGCTGTTCATCGGCGCTTCGGTGGATACCGTGACCCACGTCTTCATCGAGGCGTTCCTGATCGTCGGCGTGATCCTGTTCATCTTCCTGCAGAACTGGCGCTTCACGGTGATTGCCATGTCGGTGGTGCCGGTCTCGGTACTGGCCACCTTCGCCGGCTTCTTCGTGTTCGGCTTCTCGATCAACCTGTTGACGCTGTTCGCCCTGGTTCTCTCCATCGGCATCGTGGTCGACGATGCCATCCTGGTGGTGGAAAACGTCGAGCGCGTGCTCAGCGAGGACGACGAGATCACGGTGACCCAGGCCACCATCCGCGCCATGCGCGAGGTGGGCGGTCCGGTCATCGCCACCTCGTTGATCATGGCGGCGGTGTTTGTGCCGGTGGCTTTCCTGGGGGGCTTCACCGGACAGATCTATCAGCAGTTCGCCATTACGGTCGCCGTCTCGGTGGCTTTCTCGGCGCTGATGGCGTTGACCTTCACCCCGGCGCTCTCGGCGATCTTCATCAAGCACAAGCCGAAGGGCGTGGGGCAGTCGAAGCTGATGCGGGCGCTCAACACACCACTGCGGCTGTTCGACCGCCTGTTTGCCGGCGTTACCGCCGCCTACATGTGGACGGTCAAGGTGCTGGTGCGCTTCTGGGGGCTGGCATTGCTGCTGACGGGGCTGATCATCGGCGCCTCCTGGTGGCTCTACCAGATCGCCCCCTCGACCCTGGTGCCCGAGACCGACCAGGGCATCGTGCTGGCCAGCGTCCAGCTGCCCGACTCCGCCTCCCTGGCACGCACCCAGAGTTACATGGATGAGCTCAGTTCGCGCATCGAGGAGATACCCGGGGTGCGATACTCCACCGCCGTGGCCGGCTACGACATCCTCTCGAGCTCGGTCAACACCGCGCGGGGGATCATGTTCATCAACATGGAACCCTGGGACGAACGCGAGCTGACCGCTTCCGAGTTGGTGGGGCAGGTGATGCAACTGGGGGCCCAGATTCCCGGCGGCTCGGCCATGGCCTTCAACGTGCCGCCGATCATGGGGCTCTCCACCACGGGGGGCTTCGAAGGCTACCTCCAGTCCTTCGAAGGCGCCTCTCCGCAGGAGCTGTTCCAGGCCTCGGTACAGGTGATGCAGGCGGCCAATCAGCACCCGGCCCTGCAGCGGGTATTCACCACCTTCAACGTCAACGTGCCGGGCTATCGTGCCGAGATCGACCAGCAGAAGGCGCTGAGCTACGGTGTGGCGCTGGAGGACTTGAACGCGACCCTGTCGAATACCTTCGGCAACGGCTTCGTCAATTTCTTCAGCTATCAGAACCGCAACTTCCAGGTCTATCTGCAGAACGAGGATGAGTTTCGCAGGCTCCCTGACGATGTCAGCAGCGTCTACGTACGTGGTGGCGATGGCGAGCGGATTCCGCTTTCGGAGTTCGTCACGCTGGAACGCCAGGCCAAGCCGGCGGTGGTATCGCGCTTCGGTGTCTACCTGGGGGCGCAGTTCCAGGGCAGCCCCGCACCGGGCTACAGCTCCGGCCAGGCCATTGCCGCCATGGAGGAGATCGTCGAGGAGATCCTCGGCGGTGGCTGGGGCATGGGCTGGACCGGCACTGCCTATCAGGAGAGCCAGCTCGGCAATACCGCCACGCTGGCCATCGTCTTTGGCATCCTGATGGTGTTCCTGATCCTGGCGGCGCAGTACGAGAGCTGGTCGCTGCCGCTCGCAGTGCTCACGGCGACACCCTTTGCCTTCCTCGGCGGTATCGGCGGTATCGTGCTGCGCGGGCTCGACACCAGCGTCTACGTGGAGATCGGCATGCTCGTGGTGGTGGGGCTGGCGGCGAAGAACGCGATCCTGATCGTCGAGTTCGCCGAGCTGCAGCGCAAGGAGCAGGGCAAGTCGATCCACGAAGCGGCCATCACGGCGGCGGAGCTGCGCTTCCGGCCGATCGTGATGACCTCGCTGGCGTTCATCTTCGGTACGCTGCCGCTGGCGCTCGCCAGCGGGGCGAGCGACGTCAGCAGCCACCACATCGGTACCACCGTGGCGGTGGGCATGGCCTCGGTGGCAGTGCTCGGCAGTCTCTTCGTGCCGAGCTTCTACGCCGTGATCGCCCGCACCTCCGACTGGCTTCGCTACCAACTGCGAGGTCGGCACGAGGCCGCGAACGAGCACACCTGAGCGACAGGCAATCGCACTGCGCGAGCACAGGGCGCCACCGGAAGGTGGCGCCTTTTTTCGTGATCCGGAGCGTGCCCTGCCCAGAGCGGTTTGGACTAGGCTGAAAGTGAGTCGAGCGATAACCGCGAGGAGGCTGCCATGGAAGCGCTGCGTCAGATTGCCCTGAGTTTTCCCGTCGTCGTCTTCAGCGCCCTGTTGCCGCTGGTGCTGCTCTACTGGCTGTTGGTGTTGCTGCGCCTGGCGCCGCTGGAGCTGTTCGCGCGCGACAGCCTCAAGGGAGATCATCTGGCCAGCACCATGGTGGCGCTGGGCTTCGTCGGCGTACCGGTTTCCTTTGCCCTCAGCGTGCTGCTGGGGCTGGCTGGTGGCATCACCGTGGCGATCGAGCTGGCCGTGCTGCGTTGGTTGCCGCTGGGGCTGTTCCGCATTCCCGTGGGCGTGGCGGTGCTATGGGTGGCCTTCGTGCTCGCCTCGCCCTTGGCGGCTAGCCTGTGTCATGCACTGCAGCGCCGCTTCCATCGGTTGGCACGGTCGCAGCCGCGCTGCCTGCTGGGGGAGGTCGTCCAGGTGCAAGCCGCACCCGACTCGCAAGGCTGGACCACGGCCACGTTGGTCGACGACCCCGCGTGCGAAGTGCGCCTGCACGGCAAGGCCGGTGACCTGCCCCGACCAGGGGAGCGTCGGGTACTGGTCAAGTTCGTGGAGGAGGAGGGCGCCTACCGCAGCGTGGCTGAAAGCCGGTACTGCGAATCACGTGTGCACCTGAGGCGGCTGCGTCTCGCCCATGGCCGTGGCGGGGCGAACCATGGAGGCGCCGAGGCGCCACTTTAACGTTCAGCCCTTGGCTCGTAGCAGTTCCAACTGGGCCTCGACGAGCTGCGTACCGCGTTCGCACAACGAGAACTGGTCATGGTTGCGCAGCCAATCATGAAACAGGCCGCCGAGAATGGCCTGCAGCAACCTGGCGGCCACTTCCGGGGTAACGTCCTCGCGTAGGTGGCCCATTCGGGCGGCACTGGAGAAATAGCCGAGCAGGGCGCCACAGGCCTCCTCGGCCATCTCGTTTTGCATCGCCAAGGGGTCGATCTCGGCAAAGGTCTCGCAATGGTGGATCAGGATGGCATGCACGCGTCGGTAGCGCGGCTGCTCGAGGCGGGCGAAGCCGCTCTGGCAGGCTCGGCGGATGGCCTCCAGTGGCTTGTTGGCGAGTTCCGGGTCGCCGATCTCCTCGACCAATTCCTCGAACGGCATGCGCACCCGTTGCAGCATGGCTCGGAACAGATCGGCCTTGTCCTTGAAGTGCCAATAGACGGCACCGCGTGTCATGCCGGCCTCACGAGCGATCTGTTCCAACGAGGTACGCGCCACGCCACGTTCGAGGAAGACAGCCTCGGCGGCATCGAGCAGGGCTTCGCGTGTGGCGGCGGCTTCTGCCTTGGTACGTCGGGCCATGGTGGGGCGCTTCTCCTCGGTACGGTACTGCAATGTTTTTGTCATTCTACCCCAAGGATGACACGCTTACATTCGTATATGTATGTCATGCTTCTCGGTATGACGCCACCTAAGCCTGTCTCTCGTATTCCACGCAGTGGCCCTGTATAACGGATCGAACACTGTTCTGCTTCGGAAAAGGTCATGCCCCGCGCATCTTTTGAGCTCAACGGCGCCAAGATCAAGCCCGGTAGCCGCCTTCAGGTCGACGTGCCGGTGGCGCGACTCTACACCCATGCACCGCTGCATATTCCCGTCGAAGTGGTGCACGGCCGCCGCCAGGGGCCGGTCATGCTGGTATGTGGCGGCATTCATGGCGATGAGATCAACAGCGTGGAGATCGTGCGTCGGCTGATGCGCTCGAAGCAGATCCAGGGGCTGAATGGCACCCTGATCGCCGTACCCATCGTCAACGTCTTCGGTTTCATGCAGCACAGCCGCTACCTGCCGGACCGGCGCGACCTCAACCGCTGCTTTCCCGGTAGCGAGTCGGGCTCGCTGGGAGCCCGGGTGGCAGCGCTTTTTCGTGAGCAGATCGTCGATCACGCCACGCACATCATCGACCTGCATACCGGCGCCATCCACCGCACCAACCTGCCGCAGATCCGCGCCCAGCTCAGCCCCGACAGCGAGACCGAGCGCATGGCCAACGCTTTCGGCGCGCCGGTGATCCTCAACGCCGAACTGCGCGAGGGTAGCCTGCGCCACTACGCGCAGACGCGGGGTATTCCGGTATTGACCTATGAGGCCGGTGAGGCGCTGCGCTTCGACGAGTGGGCAATCACGCCGGGGGTGCGCGGTGTGCTGCGAGTCATGCGACGGTTGGGCATGCTGGCGGGTGAGCATCGCCGCCGGCCGCCGCCGGCGGCGGAGCTGGCCAACGGTTCGAGCTGGGCGCGGGCGCCCATCGACGGCATCCTGCGGCCCAAGGTGCGCCTCGGTGCGCGAGTGACCAAGGGCGATGTGCTGGGCAAGGTGGCCGACCCCTTCGGCAATGCCGAGGCCTGCGTCAAGGCCATGGCCGATGGCATCGTGATCGGCATGAGCCGGTTGCCGCTGGCCAACGAGGGTGAGGCGCTGTTCCATATCGCCCGCTTCGATGCCATCGAAGAGGCCGAGAGCGCCATCGAGGACTTCCACTCAAGCCTCGAGCCGCCGCCCGACCCGCTCTATTGATCACGCCTCGGCGAGGCGAGGCTCGGTTTCGTATTCGTTCTTTTCCGGCACCAGGCTCAGGGCATCGTCGAACACTCGCAGGCAGGCGCCGTCGAGGTGGCCGTTCTCCGACAGATGGCGACGGAAGCGGCGCCCGCCCGGCTGGCCCTGGAACAGACCCAGCAGGTGACGGGTGACATGGTTGAGCTTGGCACCTTCCTCGAGCCGCCGGGCGATGTAGGGGCGGAAGGCGCGAGCGGCCGCATGGCGGCTCACGGCCGGCCCGGGTTCGCCGTAGAGCGCCTGATCGACTGCGGCCAGCAGCCAAGGGTTCTGATAGGCCTCGCGGCCGACCATCACGCTGTCCACGCGGCTTAGCTGCTCGCGGCATTCGTCCAGCGTCTTGATACCGCCATTGATGCCGATGTGCAGTTCCGGCCGGCTGGCCTTGAGGCGATGCACCCGCGGGTAGTTGAGCGGCGGGATGTCGCGGTTCTCCTTGGGCGAAAGCCCCTGCAGCCACGCCTTGCGCGCATGCACGATGAACGTCTCGCAGCCGGCATCCGCCACCTGGGCGATGAAGCGCTCCAGGTCGGCGTCCTCGTCCTGATCGTCGATGCCGATGCGACACTTAACTGTCACCGGAATGCTCACCGCCTCGCGCATGGCGCGCACCGCCGCTGCGACCTTCTCGGGGTGGCCCATCAGGCAGGCGCCGATCATATTGTTCTGCACGCGGTCGCTGGGGCAGCCAACGTTGAGGTTCACCTCGTCATAACCCCACGCCTCGGCGATCGCCGCGCACTCCGCCAGCTCGCTGGGGTCGCTGCCGCCTAGCTGCAGCGCCAGTGGATGCTCGACCTCGTCGTAGCCGAGGAAACGCTCGCGTGGGCTGCCGTGCAGGATCGCGCCGGTCGTCACCATCTCGGTATACAGCAGCGCCTGGCGGGTCAGGGTGCGGGCGAACGCTCTTTGATCCCTGGTAGTCCAGTCCATCATCGGTGCCACAGAAAACCGGCGCGCCCGTGCCAGCGGGTCGTTTCCAGTCGTATTGCTCATCTATGGCCTCCAGGGTGTCACCGACATTACCGTTGCTCCGCCTCATATCGCCGTTCGAACTCCTGCGGTACCATCAACGTAACGAAGCGGTTACAGCTCGCCAAACGCGACGCCGTGATCGCGCATCGTCGAGCGGCAGGGAGCAGGGAATGAGATGGCCGGCCATTGTACGCAAGAAGGAGCGGCGCGCCCAGAGTAAGAGGTGCAGCACCAAGGCCAGGGCAGTGGGCGGTGAGATGAGCCGCGAGCCGAGCCGACAACGATGAGGAGGTGGGCTGATCAACCTCGCCCGACAGCGCTACTTCCTCTTTCGCATGAATGGAAACACCTTGCCCATGGCATCCGCGAGCACCTGGTCGAGCGGTTTGTGGTCCAGGCTGATAGCGGCTCGCGCGGCGGTATAGGTCCCTTTGTACTCACGTGCGATTTCGCGATCGGTCATGCTGTCGGGTAGCTGCTCATTCTTCCGGATTGCGTCGATGACGGCCTTGTCCATATGGCCCTCCTTCGAAGTCATGCTGTCGGGCCTGGGCAGATCGCCAAGCCACCGCGCAGTTCGTAGCGCTTCACGGGCGGCGTGACGATAGCCATAGGCGACGTCCATGAACGGCTAGTGTTTCAGGATCACGTAGAAAGCGTGGATGATGCCCGGGATGAAACCGAAGAGCGTCAGCAGTATGTTCAGCCAAAAGTGGCCTTTCAGGCCGACCTCCAGGAACACACCGACTGGCGGTAACAAGAGGGCGAAGATCATCTTGATGGGGTCTGTCGCGGTAAAGGCCATTTTCCAACTCCTTTTAGGTCAATCTCCTGATCCTGCTTCAAGCCTAGCGTATTTTCAGGTGCTGCCTGCGCGGAATGACCACTGACCGGTAAATCGGGCCTTGAGCCAGCATGGCAAGGGAGGAGAAGCGATGAGCGTCATCATCACTCCCGGCGAGTCGAGCAGCGCGGCGTGAACTGGTTGACCGCTCCGAGCTTCACTATGCCGCTTATCATCGGTGTGGAGCGGGGGCCGATGGCCGGGGTGGGAAACTCCCTGCAAGTCGAGTCGCGCTGGCCTATAATCCCGCCCGGGAGGACGGCCTCCCCCATACTGGGCATGCGTTTCGGGACGACCCGAGAGAGAAAGGGGGCTTTCTATGTCTTGGGTGCTTCTCGGCCTGGCCGGGCTGCTGGAGGTTGTGTGGGCATTCGCCATGAAGCAGTCGCACGGTTTCACGCGCCTGCTGCCGACGACCGTGATGCTGGTGACGATGGTGGGCTCGTTCGCCTTGTTGGCGATCGCGATGCGAAGCCTGCCGCTGGGGACGGCCTACATGATCTGGACCGGTATCGGTGCCGTGGGGGCCTTTGCCGTCGGCGTGTGGTTCCTGGGTGAAGCCGTATCGCCTCTGCGCATTTTCGCTGCCCTGTTGATCGTTGCCGGCATCGCGACCATGAAGCTGGCGACCTGACCGGGGATGCTGCGGGTCGTCGTGATCGCTCACAAGCCGTGTCGGCAATCTCTTACAAGCGGACTTAGCCCAAGTTAACGTTTTGCCCATGGCGAGCTGGCATAGTGTGACTATCGGGCAGGGAGAGCCCGAGACAAGGAAGACCGAGTCATGGAAGGCTCACGTACCAAGGAGGCTCGGGCAGGATGCCTGAGGAAGTGGAAAGGAAGCGAAGATGCAGCCCGGCCTCACGGCCGGGCTTTTCGCGTTTATGGGCCTTGCGTCGCGGGCGATGTCTCTCGGCAAGCCGGCTCGGCGAGCGTTTGGCAGAGAAGGGCGTCACACTGCCATGCGCTACGAATGGCAGATTTCCTACAAGAGCGTAAGCGATTGACTCTATCGCCACTACCGAGCGGTTGGTAGGGTGAACGGAGCGCTTCGCCAAGCGGACGGTTCGCTCCGGTCGCCAGGGAAGAAAGGAAGTGCACCTGCAAGGCCCCGGCCAGGGATGGTCGGGGCCTTGCCTATCGAAGAGAAATTGGCGGTGATCTCTTTCACGCTGACTTATCCCAAGTTAAGGATGAAGCCCCTGGCTAGCTGTCACAGTATCCACATCGGGCAAGGAGAGCCCAGCAAGGAAGACCGAGTCATGGAAGGCTCATGTACCATGGATGCTCGGGCAGGATGCTTGAGGAAGATGCAAGGAAGCAGAGACATAGCCCGGCCTCATGGCCGGGCCTTTTTTATGCAATAACGTTCAATATGGCGTAGTGATGAAGTTGTGTGACGCAATTAACCTTTCGTTGCCAAATGTTTCATAAAGAAAACGTTTAATTTCCTTAATGGCCTTGAGTAGAACTGATGGCAAACTATTCTGAGGATGTAAACGAAGCGGCAAGGAAGCCTAACAAGGCAGGAAGCCTTGATGGATCAGGAAGCAGGCGGGTGGAACAGGGAAGACCGATAGAGACAGGATGTCATTATGGTCAAGGAGTTCCGTGAGTAGAGCTTATAAGCCCTCGCACCTTGGTGAGAGGGCTTATTCTTTTTCTTTCATCATTTCCCGCTCTATGTTGGATGCTTTATCAAAAAATACTTAAAAATCTTGGTGGTACGCTACCAAGGTGGAAGTGGATGGCAACATGACAGATCACCAGGCAAGAGATTCTGTCCGCTAGGCATCGTCTCCTTGGCGCAAGTGTATTACATTTTTTGTCGGCAATGTCTTACACAACGAAGAGTCAAAGGAAGCATCTTTTTCCGTTTTGGTCTGTCACACTGCCCATCGTTGAGCCAGGAGGCTCCTCAAGGAAGAAAGCACCAGGATGGTAGGTTATCAGGGACTTTGGAAAGGATGCCGTGTGAGTGTGGAAGGAATCGAAAGAGCCCGGCCATATGCCGGGCTTGCCTTCATTTCAGGCAAGGTCGTGCCAACCTGCATGGGTATGTCATATGCTGATATGAGACGGTCCATGCACCTGCTCCAAGACTGTAGCGAAGTCCGACATTGGCAAAAGCTTTCCCCTGCGGCTTCACGATGAAGTTTGCTCATTAGCCCGTCTCGTAACCTGCCACTAGGCTGGTGAATATCTCGCAAGGAGGCGGGAATAGGGAAGACCGAGCAGAGGAGGCTCGATGACGCCAAGGATGCATGACAGGACGTCATGGTGAGTTGGAATGGAACCAAGGATTGAGGCCCGGCCCTTTGCGCCGGGCCTTTCTTTTTTCTGAGTTGCGGTTGCCGTTCGCTGCTGTTGCCGTTCGCCGCCCAGTTGGAGGAGCGAGACTTCAGTGATCTGACTGTCGTCGTCAATTCTAGGGAAGCGTATTTGATGAGCCCGAGCCAGGCGATGCCTGCGCAGCTAGACGCTTCATAGGGGCGTGCCCCTGTCGTCATGTGCTATGTAGAGGATAGAGAGGCACATTCTGGAGGTGCGATGATGGAACCGCGTCAGGAGCTGCTAGAAGCGTTGCGTGATGAGCTTGTCGAACGGGTAGACCGCTACAAGATTCACAAGATGCGTCTGGAAAACCCCTTGGATCGGGACATGGAAGAGCAGGCCATCGAGCTCGAGAACGAAGACGTGATCGATGCGCTCGAGGAAGAGGCCGAGGAGGAGCTGGGTCAGGTCATGCATGCCCTCGAACGCATCGAGGAGGGCGAGGGTGAGTTATGTGAGCGTTGCGGCGAGACGATCGACCCCCGAAGGCTCGAGGCCATTCCCTACGCCACGCTGTGTCTCGGCTGTGCCGAGCAGGAAGGAGAGCCTTGATCGCCATGGGCAGGACTTGCTGACCGTTGGAGTGGTAGTCTATGTAAGCCATTTACGGTCAGGAGTAAGGCATGAAGGCATGGCGTCGATCCTGCGCAGGGCTGTTGGCAGTGCTGTGGCTGACGGGTTGTGGTGGCGATAACAACGACTCGGAAACGGAGGAGGAGCCGCAGCAGGAACAGCCGATCGACGTTGCCAGTGAGCCAGCCGAGGCGCCGGTCGAAGTGGACCCGTTAACGGTCGAGATTAATGCTTCGGCTACCCTGCGCGGCGACCGCCGGCTCATGGTCGAGGGTGAAACCAACCTGCCTGACGAGACGCACCTCTTGATCGTCGTGGAGCGTGAGCTGAGCGGTGTACGCTGGCAGTCGCGCACTACGGTTGCCGATGAACGATTCGTAGCAGGACCATTCGGATCGGGCAGTGGACTGCCGGATGGGGGGTACACCATCACCGTCAATCTGGTGGAAGCCACCATTCAGCCGGCATCCGTGCAGGAGCGAATCGGCAAGCAGGGTGAGCACCTCGAAGGCGAGCTGGTACGGAGCTCGCGGCATGGCCTGGGGCAAGTGGCAAGCTACTCACGACGTTACCTGATCGGCACTGAGCCTCGCCGGGCTACCGACCAGGTAGAAGTACTGGAAGTCGAATGAGGGGAAGCGAGTCTTCAGGCTATATCCTTGCGCCAGCGAGCCAACAGCCTTCCCACGACCCTCTCGGTCGCCTCCAGTGGGGTCGGTACCGCCGTGTCATCCTTATCGCTACTGAATAACAGCTCACCGCTCTCGCCGTGTTCGAGCTGGCCGATATACAACCCTCCGGCCCCCTCGATCAAATAGCGGCCAGGCTGGTCACAGCTCTCCGTTGGGCCGAAGGCGGCAAGATCACCGCTGTCGAGGTAATTGAACCGTTCACCTGGCGCGGGCGTGACGAGGTAACACTCTCCCTGCCAATCGACACCTGCCAATAATTCATTGGATAACGTGAAACGGTTGGCATTGGGCTCCAGCCAAGGTACGGGCGGTTGACCACGAAGATAGAGAGGCGTGGGCGTCAACCGAGCATCACTTTCGAGAAGACGAGCCAGCGAACAGCCAAGGGCATCCGCCAGCGCTACCAGTCGCTCATGACCGATCTGCTTGATGGCCCCCGATTCCCAATACGAGATCGTAACGTCCGAAACCCCGACCTTCCTTGCCAGTGCGGCCTTGTTCAGGCTCGCTTCCAACCGTAAGTGCTTGATTCTTTCACCCAATGAATCCATTTCATCAACCCGGCGACTGTTAGTTCAAAAGTTACGTCGATAGTCAATGATCTGTGTTAACTGTGCAAATTTAGCGCGTCAACGATAAATTGACTTTTACACTACAGATACTTTTCGTGTGCCAATAAGAATCATTCTAGCCCCAGAGGGGAGTGTCGACTATCGCGAAGTAGGCAATGGCGCGGCTGTCTGCGTCGGTCCAGGTGCGTATAATGCCGCCATACGCATACCCGACTGGAATAGGACGACATGACTGTACGTACTCGCATTGCTCCGTCACCCACCGGCGACCCGCACGTTGGAACCGCTTACATCGCGTTGTTCAACCTTTGCTTTGCGAGGCAGCACGGAGGGGAGTTCATTCTGCGAATCGAAGACACGGACCGGGTGCGTTCCACTCAGGAGTCCGAGCAGATGATTCTCGACTCGCTGCGCTGGCTGGGGCTGGAGTGGGACGAAGGGCCTGACGTTGGCGGTCCGCATGGTCCCTACCGTCAGAGCGAGCGTGGGGAGATCTACTCCGAGCATGCCCGCCAATTGATCGAGGCCGGTCATGCCTTCAAGTGCTACCGCACCAGCGAGGAACTGGACGAGTTGCGGGAAGCGCGCAAGGAAGCCGGCATGCACCTGGCACTGAAGCCTGCCGATCTGGCATTGCCGGAGGGGGAGGCCGCCCGTCGCGAGCGGGAAGGTTGGCCGTACGTGGTGCGCATGAAAGTCCCTGCCAGCGGCACCTGTGTGATCGACGACATGCTGCGCGGCTCCATCGAGGTCGATTGGGCACAGGTGGATGCGCAGATTCTGCTCAAGTCGGATGGCATGCCCACTTACCATTTGGCAAACGTGGTGGATGACCATCTGATGGGCATCACCCACGTGCTGCGAGGCGAGGAGTGGATCAATTCGGCGCCCAAGCATCAGCTGCTCTACGAGTACTTCGGCTGGAAGATGCCGGTGCTATGCCACATGCCGCTGTTGCGCAACCCCGACAAGTCGAAGCTTTCCAAGCGCAAGAACCCCACTTCCATCAATTACTACCGGCGGATGGGGTTCCTGCCGCAGGCGGTGACCAACTATCTGGGGCGCATGGGTTGGTCAATGCCCGACGAGCGCGAGAAGTTCAGCCTCGACGAGATGATGGCGCATTTCGACGTTCAGCGAGTGTCGTTGGGCGGGCCGGTCTTCGATTTGGAGAAGCTGACCTGGCTCAACGGGCTCTATATTCGTGAGGATCTGGATGATCGGGCGTTTCTCGAGGCGCTGAGGGAGTGGGCGTTCAACGAGGAGTATGTCTCGCAGATCCTGCCGCAGGTGCGAACCCGGGTGGAAACCTTGTCCCAGGTGGCGCCGCTCGCTGGCCACTTCTTCAGCGGAGTGCCGGCGATTCGCGAAGCCGATTTCGAGACCGTCAAGCTGGAGCGCGAGGAATTGGTCAAGCTGCTCCAGTATCTGGTATGGCGCTTCGAGGCGGTGCCGGCCTGGCACAAGGAGGCGCTGCTCGCCGAGGTCAAGACGCTGGCTGGCCATTTCGACCTCAAGATGAAGGATTTGCTGGCGCCTGTCTTTATCGCTGTCACCGGCTCCACGGCAAGCACCTCGGTCATGGACGCCATGGCGATCCTGGGCTCCGACGTGACCCGGGCTCGGCTGCGCCATGCCATCGACGTGCTCGGTGGCGTTTCCAAGAAACAGGCGAAGCGCTTCGAGAAGGAGTACCGCGACCTGTAATAAAGATGGGAAAGTGCCTATTTCCGTCGCGAGCGAAGATAGGCTGGCCGCCGCCGGAGCGCAGCTCCCGGAGTGTAGCCTGCTACATGAGGAGACGACGGGGCCGACGCACCGGCACCGCCGGCGGTCAGCTGTTTTTTCAAGGGCCCGAGCGCAGCAGGAAATGGGTGTTTTCCCGCTTGACGAAGGCGAGGGGAATCAGTACTATACGCCCCGTCTTCACGGCATGTTTGAGGGGCCTTAGCTCAGCTGGGAGAGCGCGACACTGGCAGTGTCGAGGTCAGCGGTTCGATCCCGCTAGGCTCCACCAACTCTTTCGTGCCAATGCGTGAGCGACATTGCGTCCCATTCGTCTAGTGGTCCAGGACACCGCCCTTTCACGGCGGGAACAGGGGTTCGAACCCCCTATGGGACGCCACTTCCTCCTGCGGTTACACCTGTCGATTCATCCTGTCTCAGACGCTTCCGGCACTCTGTGTATGAGTGCGTTACGACATGTTTCCTTGCGTGAAAAGTCCATTGAAGCTGCCGTTTTTGCAGCCTTTTAGGCTTGACTTGTCCACTTGCTCAATGTCTCGGCCTGTCTCCTGTGTGTAATTGGCCAGAAAGGTGTCAGATGAGTGTGCAGCTGCAAAAAGTGATAGAAATCAATAGCTTGAAATTGATCAAAAAATAGCCAATCTAAGGGCAGGCCCCTTCTCATGCCGATTCGATGATGTTTTCTTGTGGTTGTGAACAGGGTTATCCACAGATTGTGTGGAAAACGTCAGAGCCAGCCGAATGGCGCGATTCGCTCCGTGTAATGCGGTCGCTGTCAAGCGGGACTTACACTCTTTCTAGTACTTTTCGCTGAGGGGCGTCGCGGGTAAGCGACGCCCCTCGTGTCTCCCAAGGAGACGGAGGGAAGGCGGGAAAGTCGCTCAGTCGTGCCCGGTGGTACGAAGGCGGCGCAGGAGGGAGGAGGTGTCCCAGCGTCCCCCGCCCATGGCCTGAACATCGCCGTAGAACTGGTCGACCAGCGCGGTGACGGGCAGGCGAGCCTGGAGGCGACGTGCCTGCTCGAGACAAATCCCCAGATCCTTGCGCATCCAGTTGACCGCGAAGCCATGTTCGTATTGGTCGGCGATCATGGTCTGGTGACGATTCTCCATCTGCCAGGAGCCGGCGGCGCCCTTGGAAATCACATCGATCACGCGTTGCTGATCGAGCCCTGCCTGTTCGGCGAAGTGCAGTCCCTCGGCCAGGCCCTGCACCAGGCCGGCGATGCAGATCTGGTTGACCATCTTGGTCAGTTGGCCGCTTCCGGCCGGGCCCATCAGGCTGACGGCTCGTGCATAGCGGACGAGCACGGGCTCGGCGCGAGCAAAGTCGGTCTGCTCGCCGCCGCACATGATCGTCAGGGCGCCGTTCTCGGCGCCTTGCTGGCCGCCGGAAACCGGGGCGTCGATGAAGCCGATGCCTTTCTCACGGCAAGCAGCGTCGAGCTGCTCGGCAAGATCGGCCGAGGCGGTGGTATGGTCGACCAGCAGGCTGCCAGCCTCCATACCGGACAGTGCCCCTTGCTCGCCAACGGTGACCTGCCTGACGTCATCGTCATTGCCCACGCAGACCAGTACCAGATCGGCCCCGCGGGCGGCCTCCGCCGGCGTGGTGTGGTGGCTGCCGCCGTACTCTTCGGCCCACGCTTCGGCCTTGGCCGCGGTGCGGTTGTAGGTGCGCACGGAGAGCCCGGCGCGGGCCAGGTGGCCGGCCATGGGGTAGCCCATCACCCCAAGGCCGATGAAGGCGACGGTCGAGATCTGCTGTTGCATTGTGTTTCCCTCTCTCTTCTTGGTGATAGCTGGCAAACGAGCTCGTGAGCGGTGGTCCAGGATGCAGAAAGCCGCCCGAAGGCGGCTTTCCACTGCGTTTGCGGCCAGGGCCGCCTCCTGCCGGCTTACTTGGCAGGATAGTCGCGCTGCGTGTGCCCGATATAGAGCTGGCGCGGACGACCGATCTTGTAGTCGTTGGAGAGCATCTCGTGCCAGTGCGAAATCCAGCCGATGGTGCGCGACACGGCGAAGATCACCGTGAACATGTTGGTCGGGATGCCCATGGCCTTGAGGATGATGCCGGAGTAGAAGTCGACGTTGGGGTAGAGCTTGCGCTCCACGAAGTACTCGTCTTCCAGGGCGATCTGCTCCAGGCGCTTGGCAATCTTGAGCTGCGGGTCGTCGATGCCCAGCTCGGCCAGCACCTCGTCGCAAGTCTCCTTCATCACCTTGGCGCGCGGGTCGAAGTTGCGATACACGCGGTGGCCGAAGCCCATCAGCTTGAACGGGTCGTCCTTGTCCTTGGCGCGGTCGACGAAGCGCTGAATGTTCTCTTCGGAGTCGTCGCCGATCTCGTCGAGCATCTTCAGCACGGCTTCGTTGGCGCCGCCGTGAGCCGGGCCCCATAGCGCGGCGATGCCGGCGCTGATGCAGGCGAACGGGTTGGCACCGGTGGAGCCGGCCAGGCGCACCGTGGAGGTGGACGCGTTCTGCTCGTGGTCGGCGTGGAGCATAAAGATGCGGTCCATGGCCTTGGCGTAGACCGGATTGACCTTGTACTCCTCGCACGGGTTGCTGAACATCATGTAGAGGAAGTTCTCTGCATAGTTCAGGTCGTTGCGCGGATAGTTGAACGGCTGGCCGACGTTGTACTTATAGGACATGGCCGCAAGGGTCGGCATCTTGGCGATCAGGCGGATGGCGCTGATCTCGCGATCATGTTCCTGGGTGATGTCCATGTGGTCATGGTAGAAGGCCGCCAGGCCGCCGACCACGCCGCACAGGATCGACATCGGGTGGGCGTCGCGACGGAAGCCCTTGAAGAAGTTGTTGATCTGGTCGTGAACCATGGTGTGGTTGCGGACCCGCGACTCGAAGTCGGTGTACTGCTCGTCGGTCGGCAGTTCGCCGAACAGCAGCGTATAGCACAGCTCGACGAAGTTGGATTCTTTGGCCAGCTGATCGATCGGGTAGCCGCGGTGCAGCAGTATGCCCTGGGCGCCATCGATATAAGTGATGGCCGACTGGCACGAGGAGGTTGCCATGAAGCCGGGATCGTAGGTGAACAGGCCATCGGCGCCGAGGCCGCGAACATCGACCACGTCAGGGCCCAGGGTGCCTGAGTAGACCGGCAGCTCGATCGTCTTTTCCAAGCCGTCTACAGTCAGTGTCGCTTTCCTGTCAGCCATACTGGCCTCCTCTCGAAGTCGAATAGAACGTTAACTCATTCTTTCGCAAACCCTGTTGAACCGCTGGCCCGCGAAAAAGGTTCGCCCACTATAGAAGCGTTCCCGGGATTGTCAATTGGGCCAAAGAGGCCGTATCGTTGTACATTCACCATATAGTTGTATGAAAACTGAATAGGAAATGGTGCTTTGCATCACGGAAAGCCTGCCGTCAGCCGGCTTGCCGGTGATGACCCCCGTGCACAGGCCGCCGTGAACGGCGGCGGTGGGCTTGTACCATGGTCGAGTGAGGGGGTCGTGCATTTGTCACTGGGGGTGCATGTCCCTATAATCCACACCGCGCGACTGGCAGGTACTCGTTGTCATGCCCGTCCCGGCAGCGGCGAGCCCCCTACCTAAAACCACCGCCCGCTCGAGCCTGGTCCCATCAGCTGTAGAGCGAGCCAAGAGAGTGTGTATAGAGCCGTGAATAGCAAACGACCCGTCAACCTAGATCTCACCACGATACATTTCCCGCTTCCCGCCTTGACGTCGATCGCCCACCGCATCACCGGCGTAATCCTGTTCGTTGGTCTTATCTTCGCCTTCTGGGCCCTCGACAAGTCGCTGTCTTCCCCTGCGGGGTTTGCGGCCGTCAAGGATGCCCTGGCCAATAACATCCTGGCGAAGCTGATCGCCTGGGGACTATTGTCGGCACTGGCATTCCACTTCGTGGCCGGCATCAAGCACTTGCTGATGGATGCCGGTTACGGCGTCACCCTGGAAGGGGGCGTCAAGAAGGCACAGGCCACCGTGGTCCTCAGTGCCGTCCTGATCATTCTGGCGGGAGTCTGGGTATGGTAACCAACATCACCAATCTGGGTCGCAGCGGCCTTTCCGACTGGCTGATCCAGCGTGTCTCGGCTGTCATCCTGGCACTCTATACGGTTTTCATCGTCGCGTACCTGCTGTTCAACCCCGGGCTCGACTACGCCACCTGGAGCAACCTCTTTGCCCAGACCTGGATGCGGATCTTCTCCCTGCTGGCTTTCATCTCTCTTGCCGCGCACGCCTGGGTCGGTCTGTGGACCGTGACTACCGACTACCTCAAGGCGACCAGCCTGCGCATCGGCGCCCAGATCGTCATCATCCTGGCCATTTTCGTGTTCCTGGTCTGGGGCATTCAAGTTCTGTGGGGAGCCTGATTCATGTCTAACATGCGTACCTTGACCTACGACGCCATCATCATCGGCGGTGGCGGTTCCGGCCTGCGGGCCGCGCTCGAGCTGGCCAAGTCCGGCAAGAAGACCGCCGTGCTGTCCAAGGTCTTCCCGACTCGTTCGCACACCGTTTCCGCCCAGGGCGGCATCACCTGTGCCATCGCGTCCGCCGATCCCAACGATGACTGGCGCTGGCACATGTACGACACCGTCAAGGGTGGCGACTACATCACCGACCAGGATGCCGCCGAGTACATGTGCTCCGAGGGCCCCAAGGCGGTCTTCGAGCTCGAGCACATGGGCCTGCCGTTCTCACGCTTCGACAACGGCCGCATCTACCAGCGTCCGTTCGGCGGCCAGTCGAAGAACTTCGGCGAAGGCGGCCAGGCGGCGCGCACCTGCGCCGCGGCCGACCGTACCGGCCACGCCCTGCTGCACACCCTTTACCAGAACAACCTGAAGAACAACACGACGTTCCTCAACGAGTGGTTCGCTGTCGATCTGGTCAAGAACGCCAACGGTGACGTGGTGGGCTGCATCGCCATGTGCATCGAGACCGGCGAGGTCGTGCACGTCCAGTCCAAGGCCACCGTCATGGCCACCGGCGGCGCCGGGCGTATCTACGCCTCCACTACCAACGCCCTGATCAATACCGGCGATGGCATCGGCATGGCGCTGCGCGCCGGCTTCCCCATGCAGGACATGGAGATGTGGCAGTTCCACCCCACCGGCATCTACGGTGCCGGGGTGCTGGTCACCGAAGGTTGTCGCGGCGAGGGTGGCTACCTGGTCAACAAGGACGGCGAGCGCTTCATGGAGCGTTATGCGCCCAATGCCAAGGACCTCGCCGGCCGTGACGTGGTGGCGCGCTCCATGGTCATGGAGATCCTCGAGGGCCGCGGCTGCGGCGAGAAGGGCGACCACGTCTTCCTCAAGCTCGATCATCTGGGTGAAGAGGTGCTCAACAAGCGCCTGCCGGGCATCAGCGAGTTGTCGAAGATCTTCGCTCACGTCGATCCGACCAATGCGCCGATTCCCGTGGTGCCGACCTGCCACTACATGATGGGCGGTATTCCGACCAACGTGCACGGTCAGGCGATCATGCAGGATGCCGACGGCAACGATCACATCGTCAACGGTCTGTTCGCCTGCGGTGAGGCGGCCTGCGTTTCGGTGCACGGCGCCAACCGCCTGGGCGGCAACTCGCTGCTCGACCTGGTGGTGTTCGGCCGTGCGGCCGGTATGTTCATCGAGGGCGCGCTCAACGAGGGTATCGACTACCTTGGTGCCACCGATTCGGATATCGACGCGGCCATGAAGCGCATCACGCGCTGGAACGAGTCCTCCGGTGGCGAGTCCGTGGCCGACCTCAAGACCGAGCTGCAGAGCATCATGCAGAACGCCTTCGGTGTGTTCCGTCAGGAGGATCACATGCAGGAGGGCGTCAAGAAGCTGGCCGACCTGCGTGGCCGCATCGCCGAGGCGCATCTGGTCGACAAGTCAGGCGCCTTCAATACTGCCCGCGTCGAGGCTCTCGAACTCGACAACCTGATGGAAGTGGCCGAAGCCACCGCCATCGCGGCGCTGGAGCGCAAGGAGAGTCGTGGCGCGCATTCACGCTACGACTACCCGGATCGCGACGACACCAACTGGCTGAAGCACTCCATGTACTTCCCGGCCGAGAAGCGGGTCGGCAAGCGCGACGTCAACTTCAAGCCGAAGACCGTCGACACCTTCGAGCCGAAAATCCGTACTTATTAAAGGGGGAGTCACGAGATGCTTCAGGTATCCATTTACCGCTACAACCCGGAAACCGACTCCGCACCCTACATGCAGGAGTATCAGCTCGACACCCAGGGCCGTGACCTGATGGTCCTGAACGTGCTGGAAATGCTCAAGGCCGAAGACACCACCCTGGCCTTCCGTCGCAGTTGCCGCGAAGGCGTGTGCGGCTCCGACGGCATGAACATGAACGGCAAGAACGGCCTGGCCTGCATCACTTCGATATCCGATGTGGTCAAGGACAACAAGCTGGTGCTGCGCCCGCTGCCGGGCCTGCCGGTGGTGCGCGACCTGGTGGTCGACATGGGTCTGTTCTACAAGCAGTACGAGCGCATTCAGCCGTACCTGCAGAACGACGAGCCGGCACCGGCCATCGAGCGCCTGCAGTCGCCGGAGGATCGCGACAAGCTCGACGGTCTCTACGAGTGCATCCTGTGCGCCTGCTGCTCGACCTCTTGCCCGTCGTTCTGGTGGAATCCGGACAAGTTCGTCGGCCCGGCCGGCCTGCTGCAGTCCTACCGCTTCCTGGCGGACTCGCGGGATACCGCGACGCGAGAGCGCCTGGCCGAGCTTGAGGATCCGTTCAGCGTGTTCCGTTGCCGCGGCATCATGAATTGCGTCGCGGTATGCCCCAAAGGGCTCAACCCCACGCGGGCGATCGGCAAGATCCGCGACATGCTGCTTGCGAATGCCACTTAAAACGTGGCGCGTAGCTTGCTATCATACTGGCCGCAGTTCGACCGCGACGTCATGTCGCGGTCGGCTCGCAGAGACAGCAAGAGAGCCGGTACCCCTGGTACCGGCTCTCGACCATGGATTGCAAGGATTCCGGCCTCGCGGCCGGAGCCGCCGGGAAGAGAAGATGCCCCCACCGGCAGGGCACCAGCCAAGCCGTCGCGGCTGGCCCGCAACGGCGCCGACAACACCCCATCAGTGTAGGGTGACCGAGAGATGCAACAAGGCATAATGGAGTTGATGTGGAACAGCTCCCACGTGAGCGGCAGCAACGTTCACTATGTGGAAGCGCTCTACGAGCAATACCTCGCCGACCCAGGTTCCGTACCCGACGAATGGCGGACCTACTTCGATCAGCTGCCGAGTGTCGAAGGCAGTGCTACCCATGATGTTCCCCTCAGTCCCGTGCGCGATCAGTTCCAGCAATTGGCACGTGCTCGCCGGGTCACCACGGCCGCCGCCGACAGTGGCGAGGGCAAGAAGCAGGTCAAGGTGTTGCAGTTGATCAACGCCTACCGCTTCCGGGGACACCAGAAGGCCGATATCGATCCGCTCAAGCTGCGCAGCCAGGCCCCGGTTCCCGACCTCGACCTCTCCTTCCACCAGCTTTCACCGGCCGATCTGGATACCGAATTCCAGACCGGCTCTTTCTTTCTGGGGATGGACAAGGCGCCGTTGCGCGAGATCGTCGAGGCCCTGGAGCAGACCTACTGCCGCTCGATCGGCTGCGAGATCATGCACATCGTCGATACCGAGGAGAAGCGCTGGCTGCAGCAGCGCTTCGAGTCGGTTCGCTCGGCACCCAAATACAGCGACGACGTGCGCAAGCATCTGCTGGAGCGTCTGACCGCCGCGGAAGGCCTGGAAAGCTACCTGGCCTCCAAGTACCCCGGCACCAAGCGCTTCGGCCTCGAGGGCGGCGAGTCGTTCATCCCCATGATGGACGAGCTGATCCAGCGTGGTGGTGGCTACGGCATCAAGGAGATGGTCATCGGTATGGCCCACCGCGGCCGTCTCAACCTGCTGGTCAACATCCTCGGCAAGAACCCCTCCGAGCTGATCGATGAATTCGACGGCAAGAAGCTGATCGAGCGCGGCTCCGGTGACGTGAAGTACCACCAGGGCTTCAGTTCCAACGTCATGACACCGGGCGGTGAGGTTCACCTGGCCTTGGCCTTCAACCCCTCCCACCTGGAGATCGTCTCCCCGGTGGTCGAGGGCTCGGTGCGGGCCCGCCAGGATCGTCGCGACGATCTCGAAGGCACCAGGGTCCTGCCGATCAACGTGCACGGCGATGCCGCCTTCGCCGGGCAGGGCGTGGTCATGGAGACGTTCCAGATGTCCCAGACCCGCGCCTACAAGACCGGCGGCACGGTGCATATCGTCATCAACAACCAGGTCGGCTTCACGACCTCGCATCCGCAGGACACGCGTTCCACCGAGTACTGCACGGATATCGCCAAGATGGTCCAGGCGCCCATCTTCCACGTCAATGGCGACGATCCAGATGCCGTGCTGCACGCCACCCAGGTGGCGCTCGACTACCGTCAGCAGTTCCGCAAGGACGTGGTCATCGATCTGGTCTGCTACCGTCGCCGCGGCCACAACGAGGCCGACGAGCCCTCCGGTACCCAGCCGCTGATGTACCGCAAGATCAAGGAGCATCCTTCCTCGCGGACCCTCTATGTCCAGCGCCTGGTCGAGCAGGGCGTGGTCACCGAGGACGAGGCCCAGGCGATGATCGAGACCTACCGCGAGGACCTGATGGCCGGCAACCACGTGGCCAACGCCCTGGTGCAGCAGCCCAATACCTCGCTGTTCGTCGATTGGAAGCCCTATCTCGGCCACGAGTGGAGCGGCTATGCCGATACCAGCGTCGAGATGAAACGGCTGCAGCGACTGGCAGCGCGCATGTGTGAGATTCCCGACGGCGTCGAGGTGCAGCGCCAGGTGGCCAAGATCTACGAGGATCGGCGCAAGATGCAGGCCGGCGGCCTGGGGTTGAACTGGGGCTTCGCCGAGACCCTGGCCTACGCCACGCTGCTCGACGAGGGCCATCCGGTGCGTATCACCGGCCAGGACGTGGGTCGCGGTACCTTCTCCCACCGCCACGCGGTGGTGCACAACCAGAAGGACGGCTCCACCTACGTGCCGCTGCAGCACATGTCCGACGGCCAGCCGCGCTTCACCATCCACGACTCCTTCCTCTCGGAAGAGGCCGTGCTGGCGTTCGAGTACGGCTATTCCACCACGGCTCCCAACGATCTGGTGATCTGGGAGGCGCAGTTCGGCGACTTCTTCAATGGCGCCCAGGTGGTGGTCGATCAGTTCATCTCCTCGGGCGAGACCAAGTGGGGTCGCCTGTGTGGCCTGACCATGCTGCTGCCCCATGGCTATGAAGGTCAGGGGCCCGAGCACTCCTCCGCGCGCCTCGAGCGCTTCCTGCAGATGTGCGCCGAGCACAACATGCAGGTCTGCGTGCCGACCACGCCGGCGCAGATCTTCCACTTGCTGCGTCGCCAGGTCATTCGCCCGTTGAGGAAACCGCTGGTGGTGATGTCGCCCAAGAGCCTGCTGCGCCACAAGGAAGCGACCTCCAGTCTCGAGGACCTGGCCAATGGCCATTTCCACATGGTGCTGCCGGACCAGGGCAACCTCGAGGCTCAGCGCGTCAAGCGCGTGGTCATGTGCGCCGGCAAGGTCTACTACGACCTGGCGGCCTGGCGCGCCGAGAACGAGCGTGACGATACGGCCATCGTGCGCATCGAGCAGCTCTACCCCTTCCCCAAGGAGGAGCTCTTCGAGGCGCTGAAGGACTACGCCAACCTCGAGACCGTGGTGTGGTGTCAGGAGGAGCCGCTCAACCAGGGCGCCTGGTATTCGAGTCAGCACCACCTGCGCGCCGTGGCCGAGATGCTCAAGAACGGATTGGGCGGCGATCTCAAGTTCGCCGGTCGCCCGGCATCGGCGGCACCCGCGGCGGGCTACATGTCCGTGCATACCGAACAGCAGCGCCAGCTGGTGGAAGACGCCTTCAATCTTTGAGGCGACCCACCGGGACGAGAGAGAACATACAAGGGAAACGAAATGGCTACCGAGATCAAAGCGCCCACCTTTCCGGAATCCGTTGCCGAAGGCAGTGTGGCTGCCTGGCACAAGAAGGCGGGGGATAGCGTCGAGCGCGATGAGCTGATCGTCGAGATCGAAACGGACAAGGTGGTGCTCGAGGTGGTGGCGCCGGAAGCCGGCACCCTTTCCGAGGTGCTGGTGGAGGAGGGCGACACCGTGCAGTCCGAGCAGGTGCTGGGCAGGATCGGTGAAGGCGCAGCCAAGGGCGGCGAGAAGAAGAGCGAGAAGGCCGACGCCAAGGCCGAGCCGAAAGACGAAGCCAAGGCGGAGCCCAAGAGCGCGCCGGCTGCTGGTGGCAAGTCGCATGAAGTGAAGGCACCGACCTTTCCCGAGTCGATCCAGGAAGGCACAGTGGCCACCTGGCACAAGAAGGTCGGCGAGGCGGTCAAGCGCGACGAGGTGTTGGCCGACATCGAGACCGACAAGGTGGTACTCGAGGTCGTGGCGCCAGCCGATGGCGCCATTGCCGAGATCAAGGCGGAAGAGGGCAGCCAGGTCGAATCAGAAGCGGTGCTGGCGATCTTCACCGAGGGGGCGGGCGGTGCCGATACGGCAGCCGACAAGACGCCGGCGGCTTCTGCCGATGACGGCGCCGGCGACGAGAAGGTCGGCGACAAGATCCTGGCTCCGGCGGCACGCAAGCTGGTCGCCGAGCATGACCTCGACGTCAGCAAGATCGACGGCACCGGCAAGGGTGGCCGTATCCTCAAGGAGGACGTGCAGCGCGCCGTACAGGCCGGCACGGCCAAGAAGAGCGCCGCTGCAGCCGCTGCGCCCAAGCAGGCCGCCGCTGCCGCGCCTGCCTTCGAGGGCGAGCGCCCCGAGAAGCGCGTGCCGATGAGCCGTCTGCGCCAGACCATCGCCAAGCGTCTGGTCCAGGCCCAGCAGACCGCTGCCATGCTCACCACTTACAACGAGGTGGACATGGGCGCGGTGATGGAGCTGCGCGCGCAGTACAAGGACACCTTCCTCAAGGCGCACGACGTCAAGCTCGGCTTCATGGGCTTCTTCGTCAAGGCGGCCTCCGAGGGGCTCAAGCGCTTCCCCGACGTCAATGCCTCCATCGACGGTACCGACATCGTCTACCACGGCTATCAGGACATCGGCGTGGCGGTCTCCACCGACCGCGGCCTGGTAGTACCGGTGCTGCGCGATACCGATAGCATGAAGATCGCCGACGTCGAGAAGGGTATCGTCGATTTCGGCAAGCGCGCGCGTGACGGCAAGCTTGGCATCGACGAGATGCAGGGCGGCACCTTCACCATCACCAACGGCGGCATCTTCGGCTCGCTGATGTCGACGCCGATCCTCAATCCGCCGCAGACCGCCATCCTGGGCATGCACAAGATCCAGGAGCGTCCCATGGCCGTCAACGGCAAGGTCGAGATCCGTCCGATGATGTACCTGGCCCTGTCATACGACCACCGTATGATCGACGGCAAGGATGCGGTGCAGTTCCTGGTCACCCTCAAGGAGCTGCTCGAGGATCCGGCGCGCCTGCTGCTGGATATCTGAGGCGCCCGAATCAACGGACCTAAACGCGAACCGATCAACAGGAAAACCACATGGCCGACAAATTTGATGTGATCGTCATCGGTGCGGGCCCCGGGGGCTACGTGGCCGCCATCCGTGCCGCCCAGTTGGGGCTGAAGACCGCCTGCGTCGAGAAGTGGGTCAACAAGGAAGGCAAGACCGTTCACGGCGGCACCTGCCTGAACGTGGGCTGTATTCCCTCCAAGGCGCTGCTCGAGACGTCTCACAAGTTCGTCGAGGCACGCGATCACTTCGCCGAGATCGGTATCGATCTCGAGGCACCCAAGGCCAACGTGGCCAAGATGCTGGAGTTCAAGAACTCCGTCATCGCCAAGAACGTCGGCGGCATCAGCGCGCTGTTCAAGGCCAACGGCGTGACGGCCATCGACGGTACCGGCAAGGTGACCGGCGCCAAGCAGGTCGAGGTCACCGGTCATGATGGCGAGAAGAGCACCTACGAGGCTGACAACATCGTCATCGCCGCAGGCTCGGTGCCGGTGGAGATCCCGCCGACCCCGCTGCACGAGGACATCGTCGTCACCTCCACCGGCGCGCTTGAGTTCACCGAAGTGCCGAAGCGCCTGGGCGTGATCGGCGCCGGCGTCATCGGGCTGGAGCTGGGCAGCGTGTGGAGTCGTCTGGGCGCCGAGACCGTCGTGCTCGAGGCCATGGACACCTTCCTGCCGATGGTCGACACCGCCATCGCCAAGGAGACCCAGAAGCTGCTCAAGAAGCAGGGCCTGGACATCAAGCTCGGTGCACGCGTTACCGGCTCCGAGATCAAGGGCAGCGAGGTGGTGGTCAAGTACAGCGACAAGGACGGCGAGCAGGAGCTGACCTTCGACAAGCTGATCGTCTGCGTCGGTCGCCGTCCGTACACCAAGGGCGTGGTCGACGAGAGCGTCGGCGTGGGCCTCGACGAGCGTGGTTTCATCCACGTCGACGACCAGTGCCGTACCAGCGTGCCGGGCATCTACGCCATTGGCGACTGCGTGCGCGGGCCGATGCTGGCGCACAAGGCCTCCGAAGAGGGCGTGATGGTGGCTGACATCATCGCCGGCCACAAGGCCGAGATGAACTACGACGCCATCCCCAGCGTGATCTACACCTCGCCGGAGGTGGCCTGGGTCGGCATGAACGAGCAGGAAGCCAAGGCCAAGGGCATCGAGGTCAAGACCGGCAGCTTCCCGTTCTCGGCCAACGGCCGTGCGCTGGCCAACAACGCCCCGGAGGGCATGGCCAAGGTCATCGCCGACGCCGAGACCGACCGCATCCTCGGCGTGCATATCGTCAGCCAGCATGCCGGCGAACTGATCGCCCAGGGCGTCATCGCCATGGAATTCGGCTCCAGCGCCGAAGACCTGGCGCTGACCTGCTACGCGCACCCGAGCACCTCCGAAGCCATCCACGAAGCGGCTCTGGCGGTGGATGGACACGCGATTCACATGGCCAACCGCAAGAAGCGCAAGTAAGCGAGTTCGCCAAGAGGGACAACAAGCGCCATCCGCGGATGGCGCGTCGTGCCCGGCCATGTACCGGGCGCGAACGGGGGTAACCCGATACTCACCGCCCTACGCGGGGTCTCGCGGTTGCCATTCGAGTCACATGCAACCAATGGCATGAATCGATGAACCTTCACGAGTATCAAGGCAAGCAGCTGTTTGCCGATTATGGTCTGCCGGTATCCAAGGGCTTCGCAGTCGATACCCCCGAGGAAGCGGCGGAAGCCTGCAAGAAGATCGGCGGTGACATGTGGGTGGTCAAGGCCCAGGTCCACGCCGGTGGCCGCGGCAAGGCCGGCGGCGTCAAGCTGATCAAGAGCCCGGAAGAGGCCAAGGCCTTCGCCGAGCAGTGGCTGGGCAAGAACCTGGTGACCTACCAGACCGACGAGAACGGTCAGCCGGTTGCCAAGATCCTGGTCGAGAACTGCACCGACATCGCCAACGAGCTCTACCTGGGCGCGGTGGTCGATCGCGCCACTCGTCGCGTGGTGTTCATGGCTTCCACCGAAGGCGGCGTCGAGATCGAGAAGGTCGCCGAGGAAACTCCCGAGAAGATCCTCAAGGCCGAGATCGATCCGCTGGTCGGCGCGCAGCCGTACCAGGCACGCGAGCTGGCCTTCGCCCTGGGCCTGAAGGGCGACCAGGTCAAGCAGTTCACCAAGATCTTCCTGGGCCTGTCGCGCCTGTTCCACGAGAAGGATCTGGCGCTGCTCGAGATCAACCCGCTGGTGATCACCGACGAAGGCAACCTGCACTGCCTCGACGCCAAGCTCAACCTGGACAGCAATGCCCTGTACCGTCACCCGGACCTCCAGGCGATGCGCGATCCCTCCCAGGAGGACGAGCGCGAAGCTGAAGCGGCGGCGTGGGAACTGAACTACGTGGCGCTGGAAGGCAACATCGGCTGCATGGTCAACGGCGCTGGCCTGGCCATGGGCACCATGGACATCATCAAGCTCAATGGCGGTCAGCCGGCCAACTTCCTCGACGTGGGCGGCGGTGCGACCAAGGAGCGCGTGGCGGAAGCCTTCAAGCTGATTCTCTCCGACGATTCCGTCAAGGCCGTGCTGGTGAACATCTTCGGTGGCATCGTGCGCTGCGACATGATTGCCGAGGGCATCATCGGTGCCGTCGAGCAGGTCGGCGTCAACGTACCGGTCGTGGTGCGTCTCGAGGGTAACAACGCCGAGCTGGGTGCCGAGAAGCTGGCTTCCAGCGGTCTGAACATCATCGCTGCTACCAGCCTGACCGATGCGGCTCAGCAGGTCGTCAAGGCAGCGGAGGGCAAGTAATGAGCATCCTGATCGACAAGAACACCAAGGTCATCTGCCAGGGCTTCACCGGCGGGCAGGGGACCTTCCACTCCGAGCAGGCGATCGCCTACGGCACCCAGATGGTCGGCGGCGTGACCCCGGGCAAGGGCGGCCAGGAGCACCTGGGCCTGCCGGTGTTCAACACCGTCAAGGAAGCGGTCGAGAAGACCGGTGCCGAGGCCAGCGTGATCTACGTCCCGGCTGCCTTCTGCAAGGACTCGATCCTCGAAGCCGCCAACGCCGGCATCAAGCTGATCGTGTGCATCACCGAGGGCATCCCGACCCTGGACATGCTCGACGTCAAGGTGAAGTGCGACGAGCTGGGCGTGCGCCTGATTGGCCCGAACTGCCCCGGCGTCATCACCCCGGGCGAGTCCAAGATCGGTATCATGCCGGGTCACATCCACAAGCCGGGCCGTGTCGGTATCGTGTCGCGCTCCGGCACCCTGACCTACGAAGCCGTCAAGCAGACCACCGACCACGGCTTCGGCCAGTCCACCTGCGTGGGCATCGGCGGCGACCCGATCCCGGGCTCCAACTTCATCGACATCCTCGAGATGTTCGAGAAGGACCCGAAGACCGAGGCGATCGTCATGATCGGCGAGATCGGCGGTACCGCCGAGGAAGAGGCCGCGGCCTACATCAAGGCCAACGTGACCAAGCCGGTGGTGTCCTACATTGCCGGTGTCACCGCACCTCCGGGCAAGCGCATGGGCCACGCCGGCGCCATCATCTCCGGTGGCAAGGGTACCGCTGACGAGAAGTTCGCCGCGCTGGAAGACGCCGGTGTGCGTACCGTTCGCTCCCTGGCCGAGATCGGCGATGCGCTGAAGGATGTCACCGGCTGGTAAGCCGTCGACGATCCGTCAGGCAAGAGGGCGCCCCTTCAGGGCGCCCTTTTTCGTGGCTTTCGTCTTCAGCCGAGCAGTCCGAGGTCGCTGCCGTCGTGCATGCCGAGCAGCGCGACGTCCTGGCCATCCGTGGCGGTAACGGCTTCGGGGGTGGGCTCATCGCCATAGGCGCGGTAGGCGAAGCGCCATGCTTCGCCGGGAGCGAGCTCGCCGGCATTGTCGTCGCGGACCAGGTAGGCATCGCCGTCGCGGCTGAGTGCCCCGTTCCACAGGGTGTCGATGGTGTCGTCGGTTTTCAGGCGCAGCTCGGGCGCCGCGAGGGGTTCATCGGTCAGGTTCTCGACGAAGATCTCGGCGACATAGCCGTCGTCCCAGCGCTGCGTCGTACTCCCCGATGCCAACAGCTCGGCGCCATCGTCCACCAGTCCGGTGGGGATGGCATTGCTTCCGAGGACCTCATCGGGTTCGGGGGCGTCGAGCGCGGCCGCCTGGAAGGTGCCGCGTGATGCCGTATGCAGTACGGTGCCGTCATCGAAGCTGACGAATTCCACGTCCTCGAGCGTATCGGTCGCTCCCTTGTCGCTATGCACTGCGATGCGGTCGCCATCGAAGTCGATCTGGTAGGCATCGATCGGGCCGGTATAGCGCACCGTGTCGATGCCGGCTCCTCCGTTCAACAGATCGTCGCCATCGTACCAGTCGTCGCCGGGTCCGCCCTCCAGCACGTCGTGGCCGGTGCCTCCGAGCAGCGTGTCGTGGCCCAGCCCGCCATTGAGGTAGACGCCGTCGTCGCTCCCCTGCAGCACATCGCTGCGCCGCGAGCCCTGCACGTAGTCGAAGCGCACCTCGTTGGCGTCGGGGTCGGTGATGGCGCCGAAGCTTTCGCCGCCGGCATTGACCCATAAGGTGGGGGAGAGTTCGTCGGCATCGGGGTTGCGGATGGCCTGTGCCACTCTGACCTCATTGCCATGGTCACGTCCGCCGTGGAAGTTGATGTCGCGGTCGGTGAAGTCGACCTCGATCTCGTTGCCGACGGAGGAGCGCCAGGAGGCGAACAGCACGCCATGGCGCATGCCGCTGTCCTCGAGATGGCTGAAACTGCCGTCATAGCTCTCCTTCAGTTCGAAGCCGTAGCCGTTACCGCCGCTGCCCTTGTTGAAGGCTCCCTCGGCGCGTAGCGAATCGGCCTCGATATCCAGCGAGCGAGCGACATGGAAAGCCGTCGAGGGGCCGTTCTCGACCGCGACGTCCTGTAGCCGTGCATCTGTGGTGCCATCCAGGCGTATGGCCTGGTAGCCGGTCAGGTTGCCCCGGGTATTAGAGAACGCGGAAGCGTCGGGGGTCCCCAGCTCATAGTCGACGGTGAATCCTTGGAGGGACACATCATCGACGGGAACGAGTCGCTCCAGCTCGGCCTGGCCACCGGCGAAAGCGAAATGCGCGCCGCGATCAAGCGTGATGGTATCGTCGCTCACGGCAGCGACCTTGGCCATGCTGGTACGCAGCTCGGCATGTTCCTGCTTGCGCCAGGAGGTGTCACCGATCTCGTCGAGAAACGCCGTGTCGTTGTCCTGCCAGATTCGCACCGTGTCGCCTTGCTTCAGTCCATGCTCGGCGCCGAGCCTTACGTTTCGCTCGCCTTCGCCGAGGTCGGCGGCGAGCGTGCCGAGCGTCTCGCTCCGCATGTCGCCTTCGACCGCTATACCGAAGCGATCGTTGTCGTCGAGGGCGGCATCGGTGAAGGTCAGCGTGGTGGCATCGGCGCCCGCCCCTTCGAGGGTGATATCGGAGCGGTGGATGCGCAGGGCCTGGTCGAATCGGTAGTCTCCCGACGCCAGAAGCAGGGTCGATCCGCTCGGGGCGGTGTCGATCAGCTCCTGAAGTTCTCGGGCCGATGTGCCGCGGGCGACATCGATGGTCGGCATGCTGATTCCTCCTGGTGACTCATGTTGGGCCCCGTGCCGAGGTTGCCATGGGGCCATACGATCCATACCGCGGTATCCGTCATCCGCGCGCTTCGTTGCGCATGCTATCGAGCCTGCGGCGAGTAACAAGAGCGCTTGGGCGACGAGTCAATCTCACATGGAAGGATGTTTACATTTAACCGGGAGTTTGAAGTTGTCGATTCAGGTATTTAATTGAAACAATAGATATTTTTATTCCTAGGTGAAGTTCGGTTTTTCTACGGCTTACTGTTTATCTCATTAATACACAAAAATATTAATAAGTTAGCCGAGTGCCCGGGAACGGTTTGTTAGTGTGCCGTTCCGCAAGCTGCGGTATGTCCCTGCATTGTTCTTCCATGTCGATTCAGTGAGCACCATGCCTCCAAGAGCCCAAAGTGACTTTCAGCACGCAATGAGCCTTTGTCGGTCCGCTCTGCTATGGGTGGCAGGCTTCAGCCTGTTCATCAATCTGCTGATGCTGACGCCGGCGCTGTACATGTTGCAGGTCTACGATCGGGTCATTGCCAGTGGCAGCAAGGAAACCCTGCTCATGCTGACCCTGGTGGCGATTTTCCTGCTGGCGGTCATGTTGGGGATGGAACTGGTGCGCTCACGGTTGCTGGTAAGGGCGGGCAACCATCTCGACACGCTGGTGAGCCGCCGTCTGTATCGCGCCATGTTCCGCCGTGGCCTGGCGTCAACGGATGAGGGGGGCGGCCAGCCGCTCGACGATCTCAGGACGGTGCGTCAGTTCATTTCGGGCAGTGGCCTGTTCGCCTTCTTCGACGCGCCCTGGGTGCCTATCTACCTGGCCATTCTGTTCATATTCGACGTCTGGTTCGGGGTCTTCGCGACCGGCGCCGGGTCGCTGCTGCTGGGGCTGGCGATCATCAACGAGAAGGCCTCCAAGCGCCTGCTGGCCGAAGCCGGGCACGAGCACATACGGGCGCAGGCGCAGGTTGGCAGCAACCTGCGCAACGCCGAGGTCCTGCATGCCATGGGCATGCTGTCGTCGATCATGCAGCGCTGGGAAGCACGCCACGTGACGGCACTGGTCAAGCAGTCCCAGGCCAGCGATCGCAGCAGTGGGTTGAGCAATCTGTCCAAGGGGCTGCGCATCCTGGCGCAATCGATGATCCTGGGGCTGGGTGCGCTATTGGTGCTGGAGGCGAGCATTACACCGGGCATGATGATCGCCGCTTCGATCATCTTGGGGCGGGCGCTGGCGCCCATCGACCAGATGATCGGCAGTTGGAAGAGCTTCGTCGGTTTCCGGGACGCCTATCATCGGCTCGATGTGCTGTTCCTTGACGTGCCGGCTGAGACGCGTCGCTTGTCGCTGCCCGCACCCAAGGGAGAGGTCGCGGTCGAGGCACTGACGCTGGTGCCGCCGGGGGCCGTGAAACCAGTCCTGCGCGAACTCGACTTTCGGGTCGCGCGCGGTGAGCACGTCGGCATCATCGGGCCGAGTGCGGCGGGCAAGACCACGCTGGCGCGCGCCCTGCTGGGCGTGTGGCCGCCCGAATCGGGGGCGGTCCGGCTCGACGGCGCCGACCTGCGACACTGGAACCGAGACGAGCTGGGTCCGCATATCGGTTATCTGCCCCAGGACATCGAGCTGTTCGATGGCACGATCAGCGAGAACATTGCCCGCTTCGACGAGGCCGACGACACGCAAGTGGTAGCGGCGGCGAAGAAGGCGGGGGTGCATGAGATGATCCTGCGACTGCCCGAGGGCTACGAGACGCGTATCGGGACCGCCGGCGGCTCGCTCTCGCGCGGGCAGCGTCAGCGCATCGGCCTGGCGCGAGCGCTTTACGGAAGGCCCGTGCTCGTCGTGCTCGACGAACCCAACGCCAATCTAGACGATGCCGGCGAGCGGGCGCTGGCCGAGGCGCTGCGCCAGCTCAAGGCGGAAGGGACGACGCTGTTCGTGATCAGCCATCGGCGCAGCGTGCTGGCCGACGTCGACAAGCTGATGGTACTCGGTGACGGGCAGCTCCGCTTGCTGGGGCCTCGTGACGAGGTGCTGGCGCGTATCGCTGCGCCGAGGCCCAGTCAGGCGATGCCGAGCAAGGCATCGCGACCCGGAAGGTCCCATGACGGGTTGGCGGCAGGAGTTGCTGTTACATGAATGGCGAAGACACCGGGCCCCTGAGCGAGGCGCCGTTGCCCATCGATGGGCGTCGCTATCGTCGCTTGGGCCTGTTCATCCTGCTGGTCGCCTTCGGCGGGTTCGGTGGCTGGGCACTGGCCGCCAATCTGGCGATTGCCGTCGTGGCTCCCGGCAAGGTCTCGGTCGCCTCGTTCAAGAAGACGGTACAGCACTATGAGGGCGGCATCGTCAGGGAGATTCGCGTGACCGACGGCGATCATGTCGAAGCCGGCGATGTGCTGGTGGTGCTCGACAACACCCGTGCCGCGTCGCAGCTTCAGGTGGCGAGAACGCAATACCTGATCAACCGGGCCAGCGAAGTGCGCCTGACCGCCGAGCTCGCCGAGGAGGCGACCCTGACATTTCCCGAGGAACTGCGGGAGAGCGACTCCCAGCGTGTCAGCGAGGTGCTGGCGGTGCAGCAAGGCCTGTTCTTCTCGCGGCGGCAGTCACTGCACGGCACTCTCGAGACGCTCGACCAGCAAGCGCACCAATACGAGGAGCAGCGTGAGGGCCTGAAGGCACTGCTGGAGTACAACCGGCAACAGATCGCCTCGCTGCGCGAGGAGGCGGACGATCTGCGCAGTTTGTTCGAGCGTGGCCACGGCGATCGACAACGCCTGCGTGAGCTGGAGCGCGACATCCTCGAACTCGAAGGGGAAGCCGCCCAGCAGCAGTCCGATATCGCCCGCATCGCGGCGCAGATCAGCGAGAACGAGCTGCAAAAGCAGGTTCACCGGCAGGAATTCCAGGCGCAGGCCGGCGAGCAGCTGCGCGACGTCCAGGAGCGTATCAGCGATGCCGAGGAGCGAATCACGGCGCTGTCCGACGAGGTGCGCCGCACCACGGTGACCGCGCCGGTGGCGGGAACCGTGGTCGGCCTGCAATTGCATACGCTCGGGGCGGTGATCGGTGCGGGCGATCCGATCCTGGATATCGTGCCCAGCGACGAGGGCTTCGTGGTCGAGGCGCGGGTGCCTGTCGGTGATGTCGACAGCCTGTATGTCGGGCAGTCGGCGGAAATTCGCTTCAGCGCCTTCAACCAGGGGCTCACCCACGTCGTCGCCGGCGAGGTGACCCATGTCTCGGCCGACAGCTTCGAGGACGAGAGCACCGGGCGTGACTACTATCGGGCCCGGGTGCGGGTTACCGACGAGGGGCGCGAGGAGATGACCTCCGACATGCGATTGCTCGCAGGTATGCCGGCCGAGGTCATGATTCATACCGGCGAGCGCACCTTCGCCAGTTACCTGATCAAGCCGATTGGCGATGTGTTGGCCAGGGCCATGCGCGACTAGATGCGACGCATCGAGCGTTGAGGGTAGTGATGAGCGGGCAGGGCGCCATGGGTTACGCTGGAGGGAACGTTCTCGAAGGAGGTTCCCATGACCCAGGTTCCCGCCGCCTATCAGGCGACCCGAGGCTCGGTCCTCGACGTCGACCGGGATTTCTACGCGCGCTTGACTGACCCGGATGCCCGCGAGCGGGTCGATTCGCTGGTCGTGCCGATCCGAGATGGCCGAGCGTGGAAAGTGCCCGCGGGCCACGTGATGCGGCTCTCCACCCTGGAGGGACCCCAGGTCGGCGACTTCAATCTGTGGAACCTGCACAATCCTCGCGAGCGCTTCTGGGCCTCGCGCACCCGCCAGCTGCAGCGTGCCCATGTCTCCACCTTCGACCGCCTGTGGTCGACGCTGCCCTACCTGCGCCCCATGGCGACGATCATCGACGATACCCTGGCGAACTATGGGGTCGATGGTAGCGGCATGGACGAGCAGGGCGGCCGCGTGCACGACCTGTTGGGCACCCGCTGCGACCCCTACGTCAACCGTCTGCTGACCGGGGAGGACTTCGACCACCACTGCCACTCCAACCTGGTGCGTGCGGTACGGCCGCATGGCCTCACCGAGTTCGACGTGCACGACGTTCTCAACGTCTTCCAGTGCACGGGGCTCAACGACGACGATCAGTACTTCATGAAGGCCTGTCCGGCACGGGAGGGCGACTACCTCGAGCTGTTCGCCGAGATCGACCTGCTGTGCGCGCTGTCGTGCTGCCCGGGAGGGGATCTTTCAGTGGACCTGTGGGGCCCCAACGCCAGCGATCCGCTGCTGACCTGCCATCCCATCGGCGTGGAGGTGTTTCGCCTGGATGAGGCGTTGCTGGAAGGCTGGCGGTCACCCGAGCCGTCACCCTATGCCGGCGGTCACGGTCTGCAGGGGCCTGCCATCGATTGGGATGCCGAGAAGCGGCGACGCGGCCTCTGAGCCTTCCCGGCTCCCGCACAGTGGTTGATGGCCCGCCATTAGGCGGGTCATTTTTTTTCTATTCACCACGAAGGATTCCATGTACCATCCATATGGATGGTACATGGAGTCTATATGGATGCTGCGACATGCTGTCAAACCTTAGGCCACCGAGGAAAAATCGTATGAGCGTGCATGAGCTGCGCCGCAAGACCGGTGATTCCAGTGAGAAGATCACCATCAACCTGGGAGTCGTCGACCTGGGGCAGATCGATCTGCTGGTCCAGGAAGGGTTCTATTCCAATCGCACCGATCTGATCCGCACGGCCATCCGTAACCAGCTGTCGACCCATGCCGAGGTGGTCAAGGAAACCGTGACGCGCAAGGCCTTCGTGCTGGGGCTCGAGCATTACAGCCGCACGGACCTGGAAGCGCTGCAGTCGGCGGGAGAGACATTGCAGATTCAGGTCCTGGGCATGGCCAGCATTGCCGACGACGTATCGCCGGAGCTGGCCCGCGCCACCATCGAGTCGGTGGTGGTCTTGGGCGCCCTGCATGCCAGCAAGGCGGTCAAGGCGGCCCTGGCGGATCGAATCCACTGAATCACTGAATAGGGACATTGACGATGATCGACACGCGACGAATGGAAGAAGCGACGCGGCTCACTCGCGCCGGGAAGCTGCATGAGGCCATGGCCATACTCCAGGGCACGATGTCCGGAGGGGCGGGCGGAACGGGGGGCGAGGAAGCGTGGCATGCCTCCGACTCTGGGCGTAACACCTTCGAGGGAACCTGCCGGGTCATTGACGAGGAGGTATCGGTGTCGAAGCCGGCGTCTGCCGAGTCGGGCTCGCAGCGGACAGGTGCATCGTCAGCGTGGGGCCCGCCTCCCTCGGCGTTTGGCCATACCCGACAGGCGGCCTCCGGGACTATGCCGGGCGGTGAGATCGGGCTGCCTTCTGCCTGGCGCGACAAGTGGCACCAGTGGCGTGATTCCATGGCCCAGCCCGAGCAGGCTCGGGGCTCCAGCGAGACAGCGCTGGCCGGCGCTTTCACCACGGGTTGCTTTACCAACCGTGCCGGCTCGCGCGAGTACAAGCTGTATCTGCCCAGCGGCTATCACGGCCAGGCACTACCGCTGGTGGTGATGCTGCATGGCTGCACGCAGAACCCCGATGACTTCGCCGCCGGGACCACCATGAATCGGCTGGCCGAAGAGCAAGGGGTTTGCGTGCTCTATCCGGCCCAACCGGTGACCGCCAACAGTAACAAGTGCTGGAACTGGTTCAAGGCCGAAGACCAGCAGCGCGATGGAGGTGAGCCGGCGATCCTTGCCGGCATGACCCGCCAGGTCATCGACACGTACGGGCTCGATGCGAGCCGGGTCTATGTCGCAGGCCTATCGGCCGGTGGCGCCATGGCAACAACACTGGCGATGACCTATCCGGACCTCTATGCGGCGGTGGGCGTGCACTCCGGGCTGCCTCACGGCGTGGCGCGAAGTCTCCCCGATGCATTGGGGGCGATGCAGGGCGGCGCAGGCCCCATGGCCAACGCCTCATCGGCACGAGTGTCTGCATCGTTGTCGCGGGTGCCCGCCATCGTCTTCCACGGTGATCGCGACACCACGGTGCATCCCAGCAACGCGGATCGCGTCGCCGCTCAGTACGCCGCCTCGCGTGCGGCTGGAGAGGTGGAAAACGGCCGTAAGGGCAGTGCCGGGAAGACGGTGGAGCGGGGGCAGGTCCCCCATGGCTACGCCTATACGCAAACCCGCCATCAGGATGCGGATGGGCGGTCATGCCTTGAGCAGTGGGTGATCCACGGTGCCGGCCATGCCTGGTCGGGTGGCGATGCGCGCGGCTCCTACACGGATCCCAAGGGTCCCGATGCGGCCAAGGAGATGCTGCGATTCTTCAATGCACATGCCAAGGCCAGTCCTTGATGCCGTCCTCGACCATGCTCGGCGGTGGTGTTCAGACGACCACGCAACTGCGGTCGCGGCCGCTGCGCTTGGCCAGCAGCAGCGCCTGGTCGGCACGCTGCAGGGTGTGGTCGAGCAGGTCCTCGCCGTCGCGGTACTCGCTCAGCCCGGCGCTGGCGGTGATGGAGAGCCGGCTGTCGCCCACCACGACCGACAGCTCGGCCAGCCGTTGACGCAGGCGGTCGACGATGGCATTGGCCTCTCTGAGGCCGGTATCGGCCAGCAGCAGCAAGAATTCCTCGCCTCCCCAGCGTGCGCACAGGTCGTAGTCGCGCAGCTCCTGGCGGATCTCCTGGGCGATGGCCACCAGTACCTTGTCGCCGGCTTCATGGCCGTGCAGGTCGTTGACCTGCTTGAAGTGGTCGATGTCGAGCATTACCAGGGTGTACTGCTTGCGCTCGATGAGCTTGGGCAGGCGTTCGTCGATCAGCCGGCGGTTGGGCAGGCCGGTGAGGGCGTCATGGGTCGAAGCCTCCTTCAGCGCATTGTTGTGCTCGTGCATGATCTGCTGGTAGCCATCGGAGATGCGTGACAGCTTCTCTTGCCGACGCAGCGATTTCTGGTAGCGCCGCTGGGCGTTGAGCTCGTCTTCGCGGACGTAGCGCTGGTAGCTGTCGGAAATCGTCACCAGGCGCTCCAGGCGCTGCTTCTCGGCCCGGTGGAAGGCATGCAGCCGGGCCAGCGGCGCCAGCAGGGGATTGTCCGCATGGGCGGGATCGCCCAGCAGCGCTTCGACCTGGGCCAGCAGTTCGGCTTCCTCGCGTGTCATGTCGGAACTCGTGCCGGGGTGATCGCGAACGGAAAGGTGCAGTCCTCGCGAAACTCCTCGGCCAGTTCGGCGATGCGCTCGTTACGAGGGTCGTAGTGCCAGGTGACCTGTATCCCGCGTCCGCCCTGATGGGCCTCTTCAAGCAGGTCGAAGATGTCCATCATGGCCTTGACCGAACTGGTATTGAGGTAGACAAGCTTCAGCTCCAGCGTCAACGGGCGCGCTGCCTCGCTGAGGAAGCGCTCGACCCAGTCGATCACTCGATCGAAGAGTTCGAAGGAGTTCTCCGGGTAGGAATCACCCTGCATGGTGAGCAGCCCGGCCTGCCAATCGCTGACGATGGTTGGCGTGGACTGGCTGCCGATAATATCGAGATCGTTGGTCATCACTAACACTCGGCTGATCAGATCACGGCAGTAAGGCTGAAAAAGCCTCGGCCGTCGGGCAGTGGCTCGAGAGAGGCCCGCATCGGCTCGCTCGACTTGCGTGCGATATCCAGCAGCCCCAGGCCGGCGCCGGAGCTGGCGTTTCCGCGAGGCATGCGCAGCTGCTGCTTGTAGGCTTGCTTCAGTTGCTGCTTGTCGAGGGCAGCGAGGGCCTCGATGGCTTCAACCAGTTGCACACCATCATCATACTCCACCAGATTGCCCGCCGAGACCGTGTAGCGGCCCTGGGCGTCCTTGGCCACCGCCACCGTGGCCGAAGCGGACTCCTCGTCGTAACCATGGCGAATGGCATAGTGGCGTATGTTCTGGGTCATTTCGATGTAGGCGGCGAAGACATCCATGGCGTCGGATGGTGTGGCCTGCTGTGAGTTCAGATAGTTGCGCAGCGCGTTGCCGATCTCCTCGATCAGGCTACGCGAGATGGGGCCATTGAAGCACAGCATGATGCGCTGCTCGAGATAGCTCTGGCGCATACTCAACAGGTTCATCACGATTTCTCCTGTGATGCGGCACCTGCCGGGGCAGGAAGCGGGGGCGTCGATTCGCTGCCGGGCGGGTGGTCCTGCTCGGTGAAGCGGAAATTCAACAGGGTGATGTCGTCGCGCTGCGGCAAGTCGCCCTGATAATCGCGAAGTGCCTGCTCGAAGGCTTCCATCTGCGCTTGCAAGGGGCGCTGCGCCTGGGCCATGAACAGCGCCTCGAAGCGGGTGTTGCCGAAGCCGAAGCCGTCGCTGCCGCCCGCCTGGTCGAGCAAGCCATCGGTGCACAGCGAGTAGGTCCAGCCAGGGCGCAGGTCGACGCTCTGGTTGCGATACTCGATACGACGCTTATGGCCAAGCGGTCGTTTGTCGCCGGCAAGATGGGTCAGCGTCTCGCCATCGCTGGCGTAGAGACCGATCTTGGCGCCGGCGAAGGTAACCTGGCGGGTCGCGAGATCGACCCAGGCCAGGCCAGCGTCCATATGCGTGGCGATCGAGGCGGGCAGCTGTTCGGCACCCAGCAGCTCACGACTCTGACTATCGGTCTCGGCGAGAATCGCTGCCGGATCCTGACAGCCCGCCTTGAGGATCGCGTGGTCGAGAATGGCCCGGGCCAGCATGGTCATCAGCGAGCCGGGCACGCCGTGGCCGGCGCAATCCACTACGCCGAACAGGTAGCCGCCGGCATCGGGGCGGAAGAGATAGAAATCGCCGCCTACCGTGTCGCGCGGCTTCCACAGCACACCGTGATGATGTTCGAGGTGAAGGTCGAGCTGACGGTCAGGCAGAATGGCGCGCTGAATGAAGCTGGCGTAATCGATCGAGTCGCCAAGTTGCTTCTGGGTGGCGGCCATCTCGGCATTGGCCTGTTCCAGGGCCAAGGTCCGCTCGCGCACCTTGGCCTCGAGCTCGCGGGTGTGGCGCTGCACCTGCTCGGCCATGTGCGAGAAGGCCTGGGAGAGCTCGCCGATCTCGTCGTGGCGCGAGGTGGGCAGCGGCGAGTCGTAGTTACCGGCGGCGATGGCCTGGGCCGATTGCTTGAACCGGTTCAGCGGAGCGAGGATCAGGCGTTCGGTGGCCACGGCGATGATGGTGAGCAGAATGCCGAGGATCAATGTGGCGGCGATCAATAACGGCCACAGCCAGCGGCGGTCGAGAATCTGGGCGACGCCGATGTCCAGCGCGGTGACCAGGTACCAGTCCAGCTCGGCGATGTAGCCGACCGAGATCAGTCCTTCGCGTCCCTCGAGGGTGCCCCACAGGGACTGGATCGTCTCCGGCGCCTGGCGGGCCGCCTGCATGGCACGGGTCAGCTCGCTGCGCTGCTCGTCACTGCCGAGCAGGGCGTGGATGGTGTGCTCGCCGTCGACCTCGCCCGCCCCGATGCCGGAGCCCAGTGCAATGCGCTCCAGCGAGGGGTGAGCCTGCAGGGCACCCCGCTGGTCGACGATCATCGGCGTCAGGCCTTCGGCCTCGTCGCGGAGGAAGGCATCGAGAAAGTCGTCCAGCTCGAAGCCGGTACCGGCAAGACCCAGCAGAGTATCGCCATCGCGTACCAGTACGTTGAGCCACACCTTGGTCACGTCGAGCTCGTGGTCGAAGTTGACGTTGAGGTTGTAGGGCTCGTTGGTGCGGCGGACCTGGAAGTACCAGGCGTCGTTCGGCTGGGTGACGTCCAGGCGGTAGCTCGGCGTACGGCTATCGGCACTATCGTCGTCGATGTAGTAGTAGTTGCCGCTGGCATCGGCGATCACGAAGTAGGAGTCGTCGGCGAAATCCTGGCGGAATCCTTCGGCCTCGGCGAAGAGACGCGCCTGGCTGTCGGGCGACTCCTCGTCGGCCAGCCATTGCTTCAGCACCAAGCTGTTGGCAAAGCGCTGCGCCAGGGCCAGTTCACGCGACACCGGTGCGAGGATCCGCTGCATGTGCAGCAAGGTATAGTTTTCCGCATAGGCATTGGCGAAGTGACGCCGAATGTCGTCGATCGCCTTCCAGCCCAGCAGGACGGCGGGGATCAACGAGAGAAGACAGGCGAGTAGCAGCGTCGCGACCGACTTGCCACGCAACCCCCATGGTACGGCCATGTGTGTGCTGTTTCCCCGCTGCGGCAAGACCGAGAAAGGTCATGCTTGAAGTATGTTTTTTGTCAGTCACAACATGCCACAAGGCAGGGGGTAATGCGAGTGGCGAAAAGAAGCAGAAAACCACCCGATATCAAGGTATCGGGTGGTTTTCGTTCGATGGCGACAAGCAGGAAGTCGGCACGTCTTACCGCTTACGCGGAGGGGCGTGCCACCAGCGAGCGGGTCTCCTCGCGCGCCTCGATCAGTTCGACGCGAATCACATCGCCCAGCTTGTAGCGCTCCTCGCCCTCCACCTGGATGCGGCCTTCCTTGTCGTCGATCACCACCTTGTCGCGATCGCTGTGCAACATCGGCGCCGGGACGAAGGCAGTGGCCCCATTGGCGATGAGGCGCACACGCATGCCGCCGCGAGTGATGCCGAAGATCTCCGCCTCGAAGGCTTCCTGAGCCTTGGCCGCAGGCGTCAGGTAGCGCACGTAGAGCCAATCCTTGACGTCGCGTTCGGCCATGCGGTTGAGCCGGCGCCGTTCGGTGAGCTGCTCGGTCAGCGCCTGGGTGGCTTCCGCCGGGGCCTGCTCGCCCTTGAGCACACGCTTGATCAGGCGGTGATTGACCATGTCGCCGTACTTGCGGATCGGCGAGGTCCAGGTGGCGTAGGCGGCCAGGCCCAGGCCGAAATGCGGGCCGGGGCGAGCGGACATGCTGGTGAAGCCCTGGAAGCGGCGCAGGCGGGCATCGAGCCAGGCGTCGTCACGGCTCTCCAGCGCCCGCTTGAGCTCCTTGTAGCGCGGCAGTTCGGAGAGCGCTTCCAGCTCGACCTCGATCTGCTGGGCGGTGAGAAACTCGTGGGCGGCCTCGGCCTTTTCCGGGTCGAAGGCGCGGTGCACGTTGAAGATGCCGTGACCGACGTGCTCGGCGAGCAGGTGGGCACAGCAGGCGTTGGCCGCGATCATCGACTCCTCGATCATGCGGTTGGCGATGCGCCGCTGCTCGATGCGGATATCCAGCACATTGCCCGCCGGATCGAGGTCGAAGACGTAATCGGGACGGTCCTTGAACACCAGCGCATGCTCGGCGCGCCAGGCGGCACGAGCCTCGGTCATGTCGCGCAGCGCCCGGAGCTGGCCGGCGATCTCCTCGGCCGGCGTCCCCTCGCCCTGGCCTTCGAGCCAGTCGGAGATACGGTCGTAGACCAGCTTGGCCTGGGAGCGCACCGTCGCGGCAAAGAAGCGGTACTCACCCAGGCTGCCGTCGGCTTCCACCTCGAGCGTACAGGCCAGGGCCGGACGCTCTTCGCCTTCACGCAGCGAGCAAAGGTCATCGGCCAACTGCTCGGGCAGCATGGTGACGTTCTGGCCTGGCAGGTAAACGGTGAAGGCGCGGGTGCGCGCCTCCAGATCGGCGGCATGCCCCTCCTCGACGTAGGCGGTGGGGTCGGCGATGGCCACCGTCAGACGCCAGCCGCCTTCCTCGCGTGGCTCGATGCGCAGCGCATCGTCCATGTCTCGGGTCTTCTCGCCGTCGATGGTGAAGAAAGGCTCAGCGGTGAGATCTTCACGCTCGAGCCCCTCGTCGCGCAGCGGCCAGTCGTCGCCGGCATCGGGGCACTCCTGCTCCAGGGCGTGGCGCGCCAGAGTCACGCGCCATGGCACGGCGGGATCGCTGGCCTTGGCCACCAGTTCGTCGATCTGGGTGAAGAAGGCGCGGTCCTCGGGCTTGAGCGGATGGCGAACCAGTCGCGCCACGACCCAGTCGGCATCGCCGATGCTGGCCTCGTCGAGACTGTTCTTGATCCTCGCCTTGAGCGCGATCTTGATCGAAGGGTGGTCGGGCACGACTGCCAGACGTCCATCGCGCTTCTGCACCCGGGCAATGAAGCGGCTGAGACCCGCTTCGACGAGGACATCCGGTTCGACGGAGGTCTTGTCGCCATTCTCGTGGATCACAGCCTGGACGCGGTCGCCGTGCAGCACCTGCTTCATGGCGGGGGGCGGCACGAAATAGGACTGACCGTCGTCGGTCTCGAGGAAGCCGAAGCCCTTGTCGGTGGCCTTGATCACGCCTTCGGCACGAGGCGTGGTTTGACGAATCTGTTGCTTGAGCTGGGCGAGCAGCGGATTGTTCTGCAGCATGATCACGAACGTGTGGCGGGGTAGGAGGGCCACTATACGGATTCCCGCGGCCGGCGCCAAACGCTGCCGTTATCCCGACAAGAAAACAAAAGGTTATTGAATACCATGCTGCCGGTACAGGCAGCCTCCGCTTCATGTTGCGACTAAAGTCTCGGATAATTGGTATTTGATTGGTATTCATGTGGATCTATAGTGGTCTTGAATTGGTAAGGCCGAGAGCATCCCATGGATCATCGTTTTCAGCAGTTACGTCTCAACCCCGCTGGGGCCACGCCGCTCTACCAGCAGCTTGCCCGTCAGTTGGAACAGGCCATCGAAACGGGCGCCTGGCAGGCGGGGGAGGCGCTTCCTTCCGAGCGCAGCCTGGCCGAAACGCTTGCCGTGTCGCGCATCACGGCGCGCAAGGCCCTGGATCGGCTGGCCGAGCTGGGGCTCATCCGGCGCAGTCGCGGTTCGGGCACCTTCATCGCGCCACGCCTCAACCAGTCACTCACGCGGCTGGTGAGCTTTACCGAGATGCTCACCCAGCGCGGCTTCACGCCCAGCTCCCACTGGCTGTCACGCAGCCTGGCGACCCCCAGTGCCGAAGAGAGCATGCGGCTGGGGCTGGGCGCCGACGCGCGCGTGGCGCGGCTCCGGCGGCTACGCCTGGCTGACGACGTGGTGATGGCGGTGGAGGAGAGCTGCCTGCCGGCCTCGGTGCTGCCCGATCCCATGGCGGTGGAGACCTCGCTCTACGCCGTCATGGAAGCGGCCGGTAAGCCGGTGATGCGGGCCCTGCAGCACGTCACGGCGATCAACGCCGACGCCGAGCTGGCAGCGTTGGCCGAGGTCCCCAGCGGCCAGGCGCTGCTGAAGATTACCCGCCTGGGATATCTGGGCGACGGCACGGCGGCGGAGCTCACCATCACCTACTGCCGCACCGACTACTACGACTTCATGGTCGAGCTGACCCGCTAGGAGGCGCCGGCATGTTCCATGGCAATATCCTGACCCCCGACGGCTGGCGCCTGGGCGAGATCGAGTGGGAGGCGGGCCGCATCAGCCGCCTCTCGGGCGAGCCGGCCGACCCGCTGGAAAATACGCATCCTCGCATCCTGCCGGGCTTCATCGACCTGCACGTTCATGGCGGCGGCGGTGCCGATACCATGGAGGGGGGCGAGGCGCTGGCCACCCTGGCCCGCACCCATGTCCGCTTCGGTACCACCAGCCTGCTGGCCACCACCATGACCGCCCCGGAGGCGGAAATTCGCCGGGCATTGGCGGCTGTCGCTACCTACATGCAGGCGCCCGCGACCGATGCCTCCCGTGTTCTGGGCGTGCATCTGGAAGGCCCGTACATCAACCCCGGCAAGCTCGGTGCCCAGCCCGCCTATGCCCGCCCGGGAGAAATCGCCGAAGTGGACGCCCTGTGCGAGCTGGCGCCGATCCGGCTGGTGACCCTGGCGCCGGAACTTTGCGGTCACGGCGAGCTGATCCGTCACCTGACGGCCCGTGGCATACGCGTGCAACTGGGGCATACCCTGGGCAGCTACGAAGAGGGGGTCGCCGCCCTCGGTCATGGCGCCTGTGGCTTCACCCACCTGTTCAATGCCATGACCGGCCTGCATCACCGCAAACCGGGCATGGTGGGGGCCGCTCTGGCCCATGCCGACTATGCCGAACTGATTCCCGACCTGCAGCACGTCCACCCGGGCGCCATTCGCGCCGCCTTGCGCTGCATTCCCCACCTCTATGCGGTCACCGATTCCACGGCCGCCGCCGGCATGCCGGATGGCGACTACCGCCTCGGCGAGCAGACCGTGACCAAGTGCCTGGGCGGCGTGCGCCTGGCCGACGGTACCCTGGCCGGCAGCACCCTGACCATGGACCAGGCGCTACGCAACCTGGTCAAGCTCGGCCTCTCATTGGCCGATGCGTCTTCCCGCCTGTCGCGCTTCCCAGCCGATTTCCTCGGCCTGACCGATCACGGCCGGCTGACGGAAGGCGCCGTGGCGGACCTGGTCATGCTCGACGCTCGTCTCGAGCTGCAGGCGGTCGTGGTCGAGGGCCGCATCATCGAAGGAGAGCGCTGATGTCCCTGATGCTCGACGAAGCCCGCAATGCGCCCGAGCGCATCCGCGGCCAGCTGCCGCGCAATGACGCGATCCTGGCCGAACTCGGCGAGCGGCTGCGCCGCGACCCTCCCTCGGCGGCAGTGACGGTGGCGCGTGGCAGCTCCGATCACGCGGCCGGCTACTTCGCCTATCTCTGCATGAAGAGCCGCGGCATCCCGGTGGCTTCGCTGCCGCTGTCGCTGACCACGCTGGCCAGGACGCCATGGCGGCTCGAGGGGCAACTGGCGCTGGCGGTCTCGCAATCGGGGCAGAGCCCCGACCTGGTCGCCACCCAGCAGGCCCTTGGCGAGGCCGGGGCGTACACGCTGGCGCTGGTCAATACGCCCGAGTCGCCGCTGGGGGCGGTCAGCGATCTCGAAGTGCCGCTTTATGCGGGGGACGAGAAGAGCGTCGCCGCGACCAAGAGCTACCTGGCGACACTCGCCGCCATGGCCCAACTGCTGGGCCACTGGAATCGGGATCGCGCCATGCTGGCGGCCCTGGAGGCCCTTCCAGAGCGCCTGAGCCGGGCCCTGACGCAGGACTGGTCAGTGGCGGTGGAGGCGCTGGCAGGCTGCGGCCGGCTGATGGTGATCGGCCGTGGCGCCGGCCTGGCCGTGGCCCAGGAGGCGGCGCTCAAGTTCAAGGAAACCTGCGCCATCCAGGCCGAGGCCTTCAGCGGGGCAGAGGTTCGCCATGGCCCCATGGCGCTGATTGGCCCGGATTACCCGGTACTGGTATTCGCCCCGCCGGGCGCCGAACAGGCGGGGTTGCTGGAGCTGGCCGAGTGGCTCGAGAGCATCGGCGCGCGGGTGCTGCTGGCGGCGGACGAGCGCGTGGCCAGGCGGCAGCTGACGCTGGCCGATGCCGGTCACGACGCGCTGCAGCCACTCTCGGTGATCCAGAGCTTTTACGTGATGGTGGCCAACCTGGCTGCGGCGCGGGGCAGCGATCCCGATCGACCCAGACACCTCAACAAGGTGACCTGCACCCTTTGACCAAGGCAGCGGGTCTTGGCCCATGCCCACATAACAATAGCGGAGGTCTACATGACCGCATCTCCCTTGATCCTGCATGCGCCCGTCGACGGCGTCGTGGTTCCCCTCGGCGAAGTGCCGGACCCGGTGTTTGCCGACGGTATCCTGGGCGAGGGCATCGCCCTCGATCCACTCGCCGAGTGTCTCTACGCCCCGTGCGACGGTGAAGTGGTTCAGTGCGCCCGGACCCGCCACGCGGTGACCCTCAAGACGGACGCGGGTGTCGAACTCTTGATTCACCTGGGGCTCGATACCGTGGAGCTGGATGGCGAGGGCATCGAACTGCTGGTTGCCGTGGGCGACCGGGTATCGAGCGGCGACCCGCTGTGCCGCTTCGACGCCGACCGTGTCGCGCGCCATGCCAGCTCCTTGATCACGCCGCTGATCGTGACGGCCACCAACGGCTGGCGAGTGTCGGCGATGGGCCGTGCCGGTGGTACTCGTGTCGCCCGCGGCGAACCCCTGCTCGAGTTGGTGGAAGAGACGAGAGACATGGCGGCATCGGCGGATCGTGATGCCGCACGTCCCTCCGCGACCCGTCGCATCACCTTGGCTCTGCGTGCAGGTCTGCATGCACGGCCGGCGGCAAGGCTGCGCGAGATTGCCCGGCGCCACGCCGTCAGCATGGCGGTGGCGCACGGCGAAGCCGCGGCCGAGGCCGACAGTATCAGCGCACTGCTCAACCTGGGGCTCGCCGAGGGAGACGAGCTGAGCGTCACGGCCAGCGGCGAGCGGGCCGAGGCTGCCCTGGAGGCGGCCGAGGCACTGCTGACCACGGTCGAGGCCGACGACCACGCGGCGCCGCGCCAGGCCTCGGCGACCTCTGGACCTTTGGGTGAAGGAGAGCTGGCCGGCCTGGTGGCCAGTGGTGGGTTGGCCGTGGGTCCGCTGGTGGCGTATCGCCCGCCGCTGCCTCGGGTGCCGCGCGACGGCGAGGGCGAGGCGGTGGAGTGGCCTCGCTTGCAGCAGGCCCTGAACCAGGCAGGAGAGGCCCTGGCACAGGCCGAGGCTCTGGCCGCACAGCAAGGCCGGCACGGCGAGGCGGAGATATTCGGCGCCCACCGGGCCTGGCTCGAGGACCCTGCCCTGGGTGATGCCGCGCTTGCGTCGATACGCGACGGGCGCGGCGCCGGCCAGGCCTGGCACGAGGCGCTCGATGCCGAGGCCGGGAGGCTTGCCGAGAGTGGCAACTCACTGCTGGCGGGCCGCATCGCCGACTTGCGCGACCTGCAGCAGCGCGTCATGGCGCTGCTGGCCGAGCCCGGGGCGCGCGAAGACGCGGCAGTGCCGGAGGGGGCCATCGTCGTGGCCGACGAGCTGACGCCCTCGCAGTTCGTGGCGCTGGCCGAACGTCGCCCCGCCGGCCTCTGCCTGGTGCGCAGCGGCACCACGGCGCACGTGGCGATTCTCGCTCGCGCACGGGGAATTCCCTGCCTGGTCTCGATGGGCGCCGAGCTGGAACGGGCACGCAGCGAGCGCGCGGTGCTCGATGGCGTGCGCGGTCGCCTCGAGGTGTCGCCATCTGAGGCTCGACTGGCCCAGGTGGAAGCCGCTATCAAGACGCAGGTGCATCAGGCGGAGGAGGAGCGTCGCGCTGCCCATCAGCCCGCTTTTACCCTCGACGGTCGCCGTGTCGAGGTGTGTGCCAACGTCGGCTCGTCGGCCGAGGCCGGGCTGGCGGCGCAGGCCGGTGCCGACGGCATTGGCCTGCTGCGCAGCGAATTTCTTTACCTCGAACGCGCCTCCGCTCCCGGCGAGGAGGACCAGCACCGCGAGTACCAGGCCAGCGTGCGTGCCCTGGGCGGCAAGCCGGTCATCGTGCGTACCCTCGATATCGGCGCCGACAAGCAGCTGCCGTACCTGCCGCTGCCCGCTGTCGCCAACCCGGCGCTGGGGGTGCGCGGCGTGCGCCTCTGGCAGCGCCTGCCGGAGCTGCTGGATACCCAGCTCAGGGCATTGCTGCGGGTCGAGCCGCTCGAATCGCTGCGCATCATGCTGCCGATGGTGAGCGAGGTTGCCGAACTGGTGGACGTGCGCCGGCGCCTCGACAGCGTGGCGCGGGCGCTCGGCCTGGCTACCCGGCCCCAGCTGGGCGTGATGGTGGAGGTGCCGAGTGCCGCCCTGTGCGCGGCCAGCCTGGCCGGGGAGGCCGATTTTCTCTCCATCGGCACCAACGACCTGACCCAATACACCCTGGCCATGGATCGCGAGGACCCGGACCTGGCGGCGCGGGCCGACGTGCTGCATCCCGCAGTGCTTCGCTTGATCAAGGCCACCGTGGAGGGGGCCGCCGGACGCTGCCCGGTCGGCGTCTGCGGTGCTGCCGCCGGCGATCCTTTGGCCTCGCTGGTGCTGGTGGCCCTGGGCGTCGACGAGCTCTCCGTCGAGCCCGCCCGGGTGCCCGCCGTCAAGGCAGCCATCAGGCGACTCGATGCCGGGCGCCTGGCAGCGGAAATGCCGGTGCTGCTGGGCCTGGCGGATGCCGCAGCCGTGCGTGAGCGCCTGTCGGCCTGGCAGGCGGCAGAACGAGACCCCACGACAACCACAATCGAGAGGTTACCGTCATGAAGACGACCGACCTGGGTTCCTGGACCATGGCCGGGCTGCAGAAGCTCGGACGCTCCCTCATGCTGCCCATCGCGGTGCTGCCCATCGCCGGCTTGTTGCTGCGCCTGGGTCAGCCGGACCTGCTGGACATTGCCTTCGTCGCCAGCGCCGGAGAAGCCATCTTCGCCAACCTGGCGCTGATCTTCGCCATCGGGCTGGCGATCGGCTTCGCCGACGACAGCAATGGCGCCGCGGGACTGGCCGGCGTGGTCGGCTACCTGGTGCTCGATGCCGTCCTGATGTCGCTCAATCCGGATATCGACATGGGGGTACTGTCCGGCATCATCATCGGCAGCGTGGCGGGGCTGCTCTATAACCGCTACAAGGCGATACGCCTGCCCGAATACCTGGCGTTCTTCGGTGGTCGGCGTTTCGTGCCCATCGCCACGGGACTGGTCGCCGTCCTGCTGGGGGTCGTCTTCGGCTTGATCTGGCCTCCCGTACAGCAGGGTATCGATACGCTCGGACAGTGGTTGATCGATGCCGGCGAGCTGGGTCTGTTCGTCTATGGCACGCTCAACCGGCTGCTGATCGTGACCGGGTTGCATCATGTGCTCAACAGCCTGGTGTGGTTCGTCTTCGGCAGCTTCGAGGCAGCCTCCGGCACGCTGGCCAGCGGCGATCTCAACCGCTTCTTTGCCGGCGACCCGACGGCCGGAAGCTTCATGACCGGTTTCTTCCCGGTGATGATGTTCGGCCTGCCGGCGGCGGCCCTGGCCATGTACCATGCCGCGCCCAAGGGGCGCCGCGCCCAGGTGGGCGGCCTGTTGCTGTCGCTGGCGCTGACGGCCTTCCTGACCGGCGTTACCGAGCCCATCGAGTTCACCTTCATGTTCCTGGCGCCGCTGCTCTATCTCCTGCATGCGCTGCTGACGGGGATCTCGATGGCGCTGATGCACTGGCTCGACGTCAAGCTGGGCTTCACCTTCTCGGCGGGTGCCTTCGATTTCGCGCTCTCCTACGGCCTCTCCAATAACGGCTGGATGCTGCTGCCGGTAGGGTTGGCCTACTTCGCCATCTACTACGGCGTCTTCCGCTGGGCCATTGCCCGCTTCGGTCTGGTCACGCCGGGTCGTGAACCCGAGACGGCAACGCCCTCCGCCAGCGGCCCCTCCGCGGCCGGCGAGCGTGGTCCCGCATTCGTCACCGCCCTGGGCGGGGCGGGAAACCTGAGCAGTGTCGGCGCCTGTACCACCCGTTTGCGCCTGGTGCTCGACGACCCCGAGGCCATCGACGAGGAGGCGCTCAAGCGCCTGGGCGCCCGCGGCGTGATGCGGCTTCGTGGCGGCGGCGTTCAGGTCATCCTGGGCCCCATCGCCGATGGCGTGGCCGACGAGATCCGCGCGGCCGCAGCCCGGTCGGGCGGTGAGGTGTCGGAGGCAGGCATGACCGAGGCTTCCTCGGAGCCGGCCGAGCCGACGGGCGCACGGCTGTCGGCCGAGCAGGCAGCGCGCTGGCTGGCCGCCTTGGGCGGGGAGGCCAACCTGCTCGGGTTCGAAGCTCAGGCACGGACCCGCCTGCGTGTCGAGCTCGCCGACGGCAATCGCCTCGACGAAGCGTTGCTCGAGCGACTCGGCTGCCGGGGCACCCAGGCCCTGGATGACAATGTCTGGCATCTGGTGGTTGGCACCCAGGCCGCCGCCGTGGCGAACGCGCTCGGGAGTCGTCGCTAGCCTTCGTCGGGTCGCGAACGATCCTGTGCAAACCGCCACAGGCTGCGTTAGCCTCTATCGGTTACTTGATGCAATGGACGCCCATGACACCGCACCTGATCGTTTCCGACCTCGACGGTACCCTGCTGGACGCCAATCACGATCTGCACCCCGAGACCATCGAGACCCTGCGCCTGCTGGCCGAACGGGGGCATCACCTGGCCTTCGCCTCGGGTCGCCACTTCCGCGACATGCTGGCCTTCCGCGAGCGGCTGGGTGTGCCGATCCACGTGATCAGCACCAATGGTGCCTACCTGCACGGCCCCGGCGACGAGCTGTTGGCGTCGCGTCATCTCGAGGCCGAACTGGCACGTGAACTGATCGCACTGGAGCGTCACGACAGCGTGCGCCTCAATCTCTATCTCGAGGACGAGTGGCTGATCGATGCTCCGGCACCGCGGCTGCTCGCCTACCACGCCCATACCGGCTTCGGCTACCGCGTGGTCGAGCCGGCGAGCCTCGACGGGGAGGGCGTCGGCAAGGTGCTCTACATCGGCGAGCCGGAGCGGCTGGCGGGCCTCGAGGCCACGATCCGCGTCAGCCATGGAGAGCGTCTGCACGTCACCTATTCCACGGTCAACTCGCTGGAGATCATGGCCGGTGGCGTCAACAAGGGCACAGCGCTGGAGGCGCTGCTTGCCGCGCTCGGGATCGCCCGCGAGCACTGCCTGGCCTTCGGCGACAATCTCAACGACACCGAGATGCTCGCTCTTGCCGGCGAGGCGCACGTCATGGCCAACGCCCACCCCGAGCTGGCGGGTCGCGTGCCGGCTGCCCGGCGCATCGGCCACCATGCCGAGACCGCCGTGGCCAGGCACCTGCGGGAGTGGTTCTCCTTATAGCGTGCTGCGACGTTGGTCTACAGCCTCTTGCCGCCTGGGCCTTGCTTGCCCATCATCGAACCCATAACGACAACGACTCACGGCGCCACCGCCCAGGTGACGCCCTTGACCATCGGACGACGATGACGATTACGCCCGCCACCCTGATCGTGGTCGACGACGACCCCGAGATTCGCGAACTGCTGGTCGATTACCTGGGGCGCCATGGCTATCGCGCCCTGGCCGCCGAGGATGCCGAGGCGCTGCATCGGCTGCTGGAAAGCGAAACCCCAGACCTGCTCATCGTCGACATCATGCTGCCCGGGGATGATGGCTTCACCATCTGTCGCGACATTCGCCGCTCAAGCGAGGTGCCGATCATCATGCTCACCGCGAGCGCCGACGAGACCGACCGCATCCTGGGGCTGGAGCTGGGCGCCGACGACTACCTGGGCAAGCCGTTCAATCCCCGCGAACTGCTGGCCCGCATCAAGGCCGTGCTGCGACGGGTGAAGGGCGGGGTGGGCTCGGCAGCCGCCGATCCTGCCCGTGCCCGGCTGGTGGCCTTCGGTGTCTGGCGCCTAGATCGAATGACCCGCGAACTGATCGATGAGCAGGGTGAACGTCATCCGCTCTCCGGTGCCGATTTTCAGCTACTGCAGGTCTTTCTCGAACACCCCGAGCGTGTGCTCACGCGCGAGGCCCTCTACGAATTGACTCGTGGGCGCCCGGCGCCGCCGCTGGATCGCTCCATCGACGTGCACGTGTGCCGACTGCGCCAGCGCCTGGGCGAAGACACGCATTACCATCAGTTGATCCGCACCGTGCGCGGGGCCGGCTACGTCTTCACCGCCCGGGTCGAAGCGCTGACGTGAACGAGGGGATTTTCAAGCGTTGGCAACGCCGCCTGGTACGCTTCCTGCCGCATACGCTGCGTGGACGCTTCGTGCTCATCATGCTGGTTGGCGTGCTCACCGCCCAACTGGCCAGCTATGTCGTCTGGACGTCCCAGGTGCGATCGAGCCAGCTCGAACAGCTCGACGAGCTGTCACGCAACGTCGCCTACAGCGTGGCCTCGACCATGCGCTTCTTCCGCTCGTTGCCCTACGAGTATCGCCATATCGTGCTCGACCAGCTGCGCAACATGGGCGGTACGCGTTTCTTCGTCAGCGTCAACGAGCGGCGCATACCGGTCGAGGACATCGGCTCGGGGCCGGAAAAGACGCTGGTGGTCGACAACTTCCGCAATATCCTCACGGCTGAGCTGAACATCGATGACGTGCTGGTGGAGTTCTCCCGCCCCGAGACCCTGCGCGTCTACAACAACGAGGTGCTGCTGCACGATCTGCCGCCTCGCTGGGGGCAGCACAGCCTGCTGATGGAGCCGCTCTCGCCGCCCATCCTGGTGGTGCAGATGGAGCTCGGTCCCGAGACCTGGCTCTACGTGGCGACGCTTTTGCCGGTGCCCGACCTGTTCAACGAGTACCGCTGGCTCTCCGGCGAGCGGTTGCTGGCGAGCTTGATGGTACTGCTCACGGTGATCGGCCTGTCGCTGCTCGGTATCCGCAGCGTGACCCGGCCGCTGGCGCGGCTGTCGCGGGCAGCGCGCCAGCTCGGCGACGATCTCGACGCGCCGCCGCTGCGCGAGAGCGGGCCACGCGAGGTGGCGGCCACTGCGGTGGCGTTCAACCGCATGCAGGAGCGCATTCGCGACCAGGTCGACGAGCGCGAGCGGCTCTTCTCGGCGATCTCTCACGACCTCAAGACACCCATCACGCGGATGCGCCTGCGCGCCGAGATGCTCGACGACCCGCTGCAGCGCGAGCGCTTCTGCGCTTCCCTCGACGAGCTCGATCTCTTGGTCAAGGGAGCCTTGGCCTCGGTCAAGGGATTCGACCTGCACGAAGCGGTGGAGCCGGTCGACCCCCGGGCGGTGCTGGACGAGCTGGCCGGCGAACTGGCCCTGCAGGGTGGCGAGGTGACCATCATCGGGCACACCGAGCCGCTGCCGGTGAAGCCGCTGGCGTTCAAGCGCTGCCTGGCGAATCTGGTGGAAAACGCGGTGTTCTACGGCAAGCGTGCCGAGGTGACGCTGGACGATTCCCCCGAGCGGTTGTCGATCGTCATCCATGACCTCGGGCCGGGCATTCCCGAGGCTCAGCTCGGGCGGGTCTTCTCCCCCTTCGTGCGCCTCGAGCCCTCGCGCAGCCGTAACACCGGAGGCAGCGGCCTGGGGCTGGGGATCGCCCGGCATATCGCCCGGGCCATGGGTGGCGATATCGGTCTCGCCAACCATCCCCAGGGAGGATTGGTCGCCACGCTGTCCATTCCCCGATGGCACGAAGGCAATACTTTGCAGCACTAGGAAACATGGCGTGGCCGTAGCGATCGGTTAGGTTAGGCGTTTCGACGTTTTCAAGGACTCGATCATGGACTTCTACGATATCGCCTCTCTCGAAGCTCATGTCCGCAAGACCATGGCGTTCTACCACCCACGTGCCATCGACCCCCACGGCGGGTTCTTCCACTACCTGCGGGACGATGGCGAGATCTACGATCGACACCATCGCCATCTGGTTTCCAGTGCGCGTTACGTCTTTACCTACGCTCGCTACGCCGAACATTTCCAGCAACCCGAATATCTGGATGGGGCGCGACACGGCCTGGAGTTTCTAGAGCGCTGCCACTTCCAGCCTGACGTCCAGGGTTATGCCTGGACGCTCGTCGATGGACGGGTCGAGGACGATACCAACCACTGTTATGGCCTGGCCTTCGTGCTGCTGGCCTATGCGACGGCGCTCAAGGCCGGCATGGAAGAGGCGCGTCAGGGCCTGTATCGCGTGCACGAACTCCAGACGAGCCGTTTCTGGGAAACACAGTGGCAGCGCTATGCCGATGAGGCGGACCGGCACTGGCGGGTAGCGGACTATCGCGGCCAGAACGCCAACATGCACAGCTGCGAGGCGTTGATCGCCGCTTACGATGCCACCGGCGACCGAGCCTTCCTCGAGCGTGCGCTGCAGCTTGCCCGCGCGTTCTGCCTGAAGGCGGCGGGACAGAGCGCTGCCGGCGAAAGTAAACCCGAGCAGTGGGGCTGGGTCTGGGAGCACTACGACCGCCAATGGCAGCCCGACCTCGAGTTTCACCGCGACAATCCACGCCATTTGTTCCGGCCCTGGGGTTATCAGGTGGGCCATCAGACCGAATGGGCCAAGCTGCTGTTGCAGCTGGAGCGGCGTGCCCCCGAAGCGTGGCTGCTGCCCACGGCGAGCCAACTGTTCCTGAGCAGCGTGCAAGCCGGATGGCACCCCGAGCACGGTGGCCTGGTGTACGGCCTCGACCTGGAAGGCAACCTCTTCGATGGGGACAAGTACTTCTGGGTACAGGCCGAGTCCCTGGCCTGTGCAGCAATGCTCGGCCAGCGTACCGGGGCGCCTGAGTTCTGGCAGTGGTACGAGCGGCTGTGGGAATTCAGCTGGCAGCACATGATCGACCATCGCCACGGTGCCTGGTATCGCATCCTGACGCCCGACAACCGACGCTACTCCGATGAGAAGAGCCCGGCGGGAAAAGTCGATTACCACACCATGGGGGCCTGCTACGACGTCATCGAAACCCTGCGGAATGTTTCAGGCTCGTAATATTGGCGTAACACTATCCATTACTAGGTAACCCTGGCCTGGACCCGAATGGGCTAACGTTGTTGCTGTCCGTCTCTCGCGGTCAATCATACTTCTAACAATATCGGAGACACGCCTAATGCGCGCACAAATGCCGACTTCCCTGTTTCGCAAATCCCTTCTCGGCCTAACCGTCGCCGCGACCGTGACCGCGGCGCATGCCCAGGCCGCCGAGGTGGAGGTGCTGCACTGGTGGACCTCCGGTGGCGAGGCCCGGGCCGCCAATGTGCTCAAGGAGTTGATGGAAGCCGAAGGCTACGGCTGGGAGGATTTCGCCGTGGCCGGTGGCGGTGGCGAGACCGCCATGACGGTGCTCAAGTCCCGCGCCATGTCCGGTAACCCGCCTTCGGCGGCCCAGATCAAGGGGCCCGAGATCCAGGAGTGGGGTGAACTCGGCCTGCTCGGCAGTCTCGAAGAGGTTGCCACGTCGGAGGGCTGGGACGATTTGTTGCCCGCGGTGGTGTCCGACGTGATGAAGCATGACGGCGAATACGTGGCGGTACCGGTCAACGTGCACCGGGTCAACTGGCTGTGGGCCAACCCGGAGGTGCTCGATGCCGCCGGCGTCGAGATGCCGACCACGCTGGACGAGCTGTTCGCCGCCGGCGAGGCGATTCGCGAGGCGGGCTACATCCCCCTGGCCCACGGTGGCCAAGCCTGGCAGGACGCCACCGTATTCGAGAGTGTGCTGCTGGCTACCGGGGGCAACGAATTCTACCGGCAGGCACTGGTCGATCTCGACGAAGAGGCGCTGGGCAGCGAGCAGATGATCGAGGCGCTGGAGACCTTCAAGCGTCTGCGCGAACTGATGGACGATGACATGTCGGGCCGCGACTGGAACATCGCCACCTCCATGGTCATCAATGGCGATGCCGGCATGCAGTTGATGGGCGACTGGGCCAAGGGTGAGTTCACCGCCGCCGGCCTCACCGCCGGGGAGGACTATCTCTGCGCTGCTGCCCCGGGCACCCAGGATGCCTTCACCTTCAACATCGACAGCCTGGCCATGTTCCGCGTCGAAGGCGAAGAGCAGGAGGCCCAGCATGCCTTGGCTCGCCTGGTACTGGAACCGACCTTCCAGGAGGCTTTCAACCTGGCCAAGGGCTCGATTCCCGCTCGTCCCGATCTCGACATGAGCGAGTTCGACCAATGTGCCCAACAGTCCCTCGAGGACTTCCAGCGCACCGCGGATGAGGGCGGCCTGGTGCCCAGCATGGCGCATGGCATGGCCGTGCGCGCAGACGTGCAGGGTGCCATCTTCGATGTGGTGACCAACTACTTCAACTCACGTGACATGGCCGCCGAAGAGGCTGCCCGGCGGATGGTGAATGCCGCCCAGGCTGCGTTGTAACCCGCAGTCGGAAGGCGGGGCGGGCCTGCCCGTGCAGGTCCGCTCCCAGTAGCATGCCGTTCACGCCCGAGGTTTCCCGCTATGTCCCTCTCAAGTTCCGTGGTGCAACCGGCCGCAGGTCCCGGTTCACGGCGCAGCCGTCCCGGCCTGCTCCAGACCTGGCTGCCCAAGCTGGTATTGGCGCCCTCCATCGCCATCTCGCTGTTCTTCGTCTACGGCTTCATGCTGTGGACCTTCATTCTGTCACTGACCAACTCGCGCATGCTGCCCAGCTACGAGTTCGTCGGCTTTGCCCAGTATGCCCGCTTGATGGCCAACGACCGTTGGTGGGTGGCTTCCACCAACCTGGTGGTGTTCGGTGGCCTGTTCGTCGTCATCTGCCTGGCGCTGGGGCTGCTACTCGCCATCCTGCTCGACCAGCGTATCCGCCAGGAGGGCGCGCTGCGCACCGTCTATCTCTACCCCATGGCGCTCTCGTTCATCGTCACCGGCGTGGTGTGGAAATGGCTGCTCAACCCCGGCCTCGGCATCCAGGCGATGGTGCGCAACTGGGGCTTCGAGGATTTCCGCTTCGACTGGCTGGTGGACCCCGACATGGCCGTCTACACCCTGGTAATCGCCGCGGTGTGGCAGGCTTCCGGCTTCGTCATGGCGCTGTTCCTGGCCGGGCTGCGCGGCATTGACGACAGCATCCTCAAGGCGGCCCAGCTCGACGGTGCCAGCCTGCCGCGCATCTACTGGCGAGTGGTGATTCCCTGCCTGCGCCCGGTGGTGTTCAGTGCGGTGATGATCCTCTCGCACATCGCCATCAAGAGCTTCGACCTGGTGGTGGCGCTCACCGGTGGCGGGCCCGGCTATGCTTCCGATCTCCCCGCAACCTTCATGTACGCACACGCCTTCACCCGGGCGCAGATCGGCCTGGGCTCGGCCAGCGCCATGCTGATGCTGGGCGGTGTACTGGCGATCCTGATTCCCTATCTCTATTCCGAGCTGAGGAGCCGTCGCCATGGATAATGTGATCCGTCGCCGCACGCCCGGTGCTCGTATTGCCCGCTTCTCGCTCTATGCCGTGCTGATTGTGGCGGCCCTGTTCTACCTGATGCCGCTCGCGGTAATGCTGATCACCTCGGTGAAACCGCTGGCCGAGATCACCCCCGGCACGCTGCTCTCGCTGCCGCAGGACCCCACGCTGGCGCCCTGGGCCAAGGCATGGGGCGAAGCCTGTACCGGTATGCGCTGCGAAGGTGTCGGCGTCTACTTCTTCAACTCCATCGCCATCGTGGTGCCCGCCGTGCTGATCTCCACCACCATTGGCGCGCTCAACGGCTATGCGCTGACCAAGTGGCGCTTCAGGGGCTCGGAGCTCGTCTTCGCGCTGATGCTGTTCGGCTGTTTCATTCCCTTTCAGGTGGTGCTGCTGCCGATGGCGCAGACGCTGGGCTGGCTGGGGCTGTCGAGTTCGCGGGCGGGCTTGATCCTGGTCCACGTGATCTTCGGCATCGCTTTTACCACGCTGTTCTTCCGCAACTTCTACGTGGCGGTGCCCACCGAGCTGATATCGGCGGCCAAGCTCGACGGTGCCGGCTTCTTCCGCATCTTCTGGCGCATCCTGCTGCCAGTGTCGGCACCGATCATCGTGGTCTCGGTGATCTGGCAGTTCACCCAGATCTGGAACGACTTCCTGTTCGGCGTGGCCTTCTCGGCCCACAACACCCAGCCGGTCACGGTGGCGCTCAACAACCTGGTCAATACGTCTACCGGTGCACGGGAATACAACGTCGACATGGCGGCGGCCATGATCGCCGCGCTGCCCACGCTGATCGTCTACGTACTGGCCGGCAAGTATTTCGTCCGTGGGCTCACGGCAGGCTCGGTCAAGGGCTGAGCTAAATAACAATCACGAGGTTTTCGACATGGCAGCACTTGAAATCAACAATGTCTGCAAGGACTTCGGCAGCGAGCAGGTGCTCAAGGACGTGAGCCTGGCAATCGACTCGGGGGAGTTCCTGATCCTGGTGGGGCCTTCGGGTTGCGGCAAGTCGACGCTGATGAACGCCATTGCCGGGCTCGAGCCGGTCACCTCCGGCGAGATCCGCATCGCCGGCGAGGACGTCACCTGGCAGACCCCGGCGGAGCGCGATATCGCCATGGTGTTCCAGTCCTATGCGCTCTATCCGAGCATGACGGTGCGCGAGAACATCAGCTTCGGCCTGGAGATGCGCAAGGTGCCCAAGGTCGAGCGCGAGGCCGCCGTCGAACGGGTCGCCGACCTGCTGCAGATTTCCCATCTGCTCGAGCGCAAGCCGTCGCAGCTCTCCGGCGGCCAGCGCCAGCGGGTTGCCATGGGCAGGGCGCTGGCGCGTGAACCCAAGGTCTACCTGTTCGACGAGCCGCTTTCCAACCTCGACGCCAAGCTGCGCGTCGACATGCGTACCGAGATCAAGAAGCTGCATCAGCGCCTGGGCACCACTATCGTCTATGTCACCCACGACCAGATCGAAGCCATGACGCTGGCCGACTGCATCGCGGTGATGCGCGACGGCCGCATTCTCCAGCTTGGCTCGCCCGACGAGGTCTACAACAACCCCGTGGACATCTTCGTGGCCGGTTTCATGGGCTCGCCGTCGATGAACTTCATCGCCGCCACGCTGGAGGAGGAGGGCGGCGAGTACCACGTGTGTGTCGACACGCCGGACGAACCGTCCCTGCGGTTGCCCTGGCCACGTGAAAGAGCCACCGCGGCCATGGCCGAGCGAGTGGGGAAACCGGTGATCCTGGGGCTGCGGCCCGAGCATTTCGCCGAGGACGACGCGCGACTGAGCGGCTACGACGAGGGCGTATTGCTCACGCCGCAGATCACCGTGGTCGAGCCCACCGGGGCCGATATCCTGCTGCAACTGAAGCTCGGCGAGGGCGAGGCCACGGCCCGGGTCGGGCCCAAGTGCCGGGTGGCGGCAGGCGAACGCCTGGCGCTGCGCATCGACATGGCCCGTGCAGTGCTGTTCGACAGCGCGACGGAGAAGCGTCTGGCCTGAACCCACGGATAGGCCGCCTGCCGAGGGTTGGCGGCCCTATCGGGTCTTTCCTTCAGCGTACGGTGATCACCGTGCACTCGGCCACGTGGCTGACCTTGTGCGACACGCTGCCCACCACCAGCCCACGCAGGTCGCTCAGGCCGCGGCTACCCATGACGATGGCCTCGACGCCACGACGCTTGGCTTCGCTGACGATGGTGCGAGCGGGGTCGCCCTGGCCGATGATCGTCTCGACCCGGGTCACCCCCTTGGCGCGGGCCGCTTTCTCTGCCCTGTCGACGATCTGCTTGCCGATGTCCTGGCGCATCCGAGGCTCCTGGCGCTCCTGGCGGGACGCCTCGATGGCAATGGCGCCGATACCCCATACCAATGTCGTCTCGTGAGTGAATTCCTCGGGGATGTGCAGGATATGCAGGGTGGCATTGTCCTGACTGGCCAGTTGACAGGCGACCTCGAGGGCTTTCTTGGCTCCTTCGGAACCGTCGACGGGTACCAGGATGGAGGTATACATGGCGCTTTCCTTGTTTCGCGGTTGGGCGATCGGTTCCCACGAGCCTAGACCCTTGTACCCGAGGCGTCATGACCCGGATCAAGATCTCGGCGGATCGTCGCCCGGTCGCCGGGTTTCCTCCAGTCGTCGCAGTTGCTGCCAGAGTTCGCTGCGCAGGTCGGCCATGCGCGGCGCCTCGCCCTCAGCGAATACCAGCGGACGGGTAAGCCGCAGGGTGCGCAGGCCGAGACGGGCACTCAGCAGGCCCACGCCCATACCCTGGCCGGCGCGTGCCGAGAGGCGACCGGCCAGGTTCAGCGAAAGCAGTTCCATCCCCGCATCGCTGGCCATCTCGGTGGCGCCGGCAAAGGCCATGTTGTAGAGCACGTTACGCAGCAGCCGCAGGCGGCTGGCATAGCCCAGCTCGAGCCCGTAGAGGCGGCAGATGCGGTCGATCATCGTCAGGCTGCGCCACGCCACCAGGAACATGTCGACCAGCGTCAGCGGGCTGACGGCCACCATGACGGCCGTCTCACCGGCCATGCGCGAAATCAGGCGGCGAGCCTGGCGGTCGCGCGGGGCCAACAGGTGGTGGGCCAGCAACTGCTGGACCTCCGCGCCGGCGTGGTGCGGTTCACGGGCGTCGAGGAAGGCTTGCCAGTGGGGATGATCGTCGTCGAGCCCCAACTGCTGCTTGAGTACCCTGGCCAGATGGAACGCCTGCTCGGCATCGGCCTCGGGCAGCCCGGCCAGTCGGCTACGCAGGGCATCGTGGCGCTTCAGGCGGCGCAGTCGCCAGGCCTCGCGCAGTAGTGCCCCGGCACCCAGGGCAATGGCACCAAGCCCCAGCAGGTACCAGCCGCCGCTGAGCCAGTCACCGCCGAGCAGCGCATCGGGCAGGTTCATGGCCAGTTCGGCCGTGCCCAGCGCGATGCCGCCACCGAGCAGCGCGAGAAGCCCCCAGCGGCGCTTGCGCGGGCGGCCGAGGCTCACGTCAAGGTCGCGTTCGGCGCGGCTGACAGGGGCCTCTTCCACCGGCTGCGTCGGCAGTTGGCTGTCGAAATCCAGGCGTGGCCGGGGCGACGCCTGGCCCGGCTCGACCGGTTCGTCGAGGGTGAAGCGGCGGGCTGGCCGCGGGTCATCGCCCCGCGGCTCGTGATGACGGTCGCTCATTTCAGCTTGTCTCCGATCAGCCAGTCCAGCGCGGCGTCGAGCCGGATGTGGGGCAGGGCGCCGCCCTCTCGCGGGGCGGGGCGAAAGGCGCGGAAGTCGAACCCTTGGCGGGCCCAGAACTCGGTTTCGGGCAGCCTCGCCGGTACCTCGCCGGGGAAGACCAGCACTTCTTCGCCCTCGAGCGTGGTGCCGCGCAGGGCCGGGGTGCGCTCACCCTTGCGATCCACCAGGTGGGCCTCGGTGGCGCGTATGGCCGCCAGCGACAGCGCCTTCACCGGCACGTTGGCGTAGCGCAGGTCCTGCAGCGGCTCGGCGAGGAGCGCCTCGAGCAGGGCGCTCAGGTTGGTGTGCTGTTCAGGTGTGACGTGGTCGGCCTTGGTCGCGGCAATCGTCAGCCGGTCGATACGCGGTGCGAACAGCCGTGAAAGCAGGCTGCGCTTGCCGTAGTCGAAGCTCTGCATCAGCGTTGCCAGCGCCTGGGAGAGGTCTTCGAAGCGCTCCGGGCCGGCGTTGAGGGCGCCGAGCACGTCGACCAGCACGATCTGGCGGTCGAAACGGCGGAAGTGATCGCGGTAGAAGGGCCGCACGATGTGCTGCTGGTAGTGACGAAAGCGTGCGGCGAGAGTGGCGTAGACGCTCTCCGACGGCAGCTTGGCCAGCGCCGCGTCGTCGGCATCGGCAAGGGCCGGCAGTGGGAAGAACTGCAGCACAGGGGCACCCTCCAGGTCGCCCGGTAGCAGGAAGCGACCCGGCTGCAGGTTGGCGAAGCCCGCCTCGCGAGCGGCCTGCAGGCTCCGCGCATAGAGCGCGGCGATCTCGGCAAGCTCGGCCTCGTTGGCCTCGGCAGCGGGGTCGAGCCTGGCCGCTGCATGCTCCCATTCGGCGAGCAGGGCGCGGCGCTGCTCACCGGCGCCGGCCAGCATGGCACGGCTCCAGCCCGGGTAGTCGTGGCCCAGCAGCGGCAGGTCGAGCAACCACTCCCCGGGGTAGTCGAACAGGTCGAGGCTGAGCTCGGCGGTCTCGCTGCGCAGCAACCCACGCCGCGCCGGGCGATAGCGAATCGACAGGCGCAGCTCGCTGATGCCGCGGGTCGGTTCGGGCCAGTGCGGCGGCTCGTCGTCGAGCGCCGCCATGGCCTGGTCATAGGGGAAACGCGGCACTCCGAGGTCGGGCTGGCTGACCCGGCGGGCCCCCAGTAGGCGCCCTTCGCGGGCCGCCGGCATCAGGTCCAGCCGCGCTTCGAGCCCGGCGTGGCGCAACTGGTTGACCAGCGAAGTGAGAAAGGCGGTCTTGCCCGAGCGCGAGAGCCCGGTGACCGCCAGGCGCAGCTGGCGGTCGCGACCGCGTTCGATCAGGTTGGTCAGCTCCCGAGTGAGCGACTGGCGCATTGGCGTGGAATCCCTTCACAGCAGTGTCAGCCGCTAATGTGAGGGTCTTGGCGGCGTCTGGCAAGGCGCTGCCAGGCCAGCAGCGCGATCGGTACCAATGCCAGCGGCACCAGCATGGCATTGAGCAGCGTCCAGCCGAGCAGGTTGACCAGCGGCCCCGCCAGCAGTGCGGTGACGGCCACGGTGGAGAAGACCAGGAATTCGTTGGCGGCCTGGGTGCGGGCCTTCTCCTCCGGCCGATACGCCTCGGTGAGCAGACCTGTCGCGGGCAGGAAGGTGAAGTTCCAGCCCAGCCCGAGCAGGATCAGGGCGAAGTGAAACCCCGCCACGCCGGCCTCGACCTGGGCGGCCAGGCCGCTTGCCGCCAGCAGCAAGCAGCCCGCCGCGATCATGCGGGGGGCACCGAAGCGTGCCGTCAGGTGGCCGGTGGCGAACGAGGGCAGGAACATCGCCAGCACATGCCACTGGATCGTGGTGGCGACATGATCGAAGTGGTGGCCGGCGCCGGCCATGGCCAGTGGCGTGGCGGTCATCGCCAGGTTCATCACGCCGTAGCCGATCAGCGCCGAGAGCACCGCCACCAGGAACACCGGCTGGCGCACGATCTCGCCGAGCGGCCGTGGCTGGCCGTTGCCATGGGTTTTTTCGGGGGGTGGGAGGCGGGTTGCCAGCAGCACCAGCAGGGCCACCAGATAGAGCGCGCCCAGACCGAGGAAGCTGCCGAGGAAGGGGGTGGTGGCCGCTTCGCGGCTGATACGGGCCAGCCACGGGCCGAAGAAGGCGGCCAGTACGCCGCCACCCATGACCAGGCCGATGGCCCGATCGCGCAGCGCCATCGGGGCGGCTTCCACCGCGGCGAATCGGTAGAGCTGACCGAAGCCGATGCCGATGCCGATCAGCCAAGTACCCAGCATGAAGAGGAAGAAGGCCTCGGCCACCAGGGCCTGGGCAGCGACGGCCACGCCGACGAGCCCGAGCAGGTTGCCCAGCATGAAGCCGCGCTTGCGCCCCAGCCGCGCCATGATCAGCGAGGCGGGAATGGTCGCGCACATCAGCCCCAGCCACTGGGTGGCGACCGGTGCCGTGGACCAGGCCGGATCGGGGGCGAGGCGGGCACCGATCAGCGGCGAGACCGCGATCAGCAGGATATTGCCGCTCACCAGCAGTGCCTGGCACAGCGACAGCAGCATCACATTGAAGGGCATGGCGGCCTCCTGGGCATGCTTGCAACGTTCAAGGGGAAGGGGACGAAACTCGGCCACCTGAGCCGAAGCGCTGGTAATACACGGTAGGCGAAATGCCGTAATGGCGCTGGAACAGCCGTCTCAGTTGCTCCGCGCCGCCCAGTTGCCAGTCTCTGGCCAGGCGTTCCAGCGGCGGTGGCCGCTCGCTGGCCAGCAGCGCCAGGCGGGCCTGCTCCAGGCGCAGACGGGTCAGGTAGGTGCCGGGCGTGGTGTCAAGCTGCTGGCGGAACAGGCGTGAAAGGTGACGCGGCGTCACCCCGATCGAGTCGGCCAGCGTTTCCAGGCGGTGTGGCGCGGCGGGGTCGGCGTGGATCCGGTCGAGCAGAAGCCGCAGGGCGCCGTTGGCACGGTGCTGGCTGGCCAGCACTTCGCTGAACTGCGACTGCCCACCGGGACGCCGCAGGAACAACACGAGTTCGCGGGCGACCTGGCCGGCCAGATCGCTGCCGTGGTCCGCTTCGAGCAGCGACAGGGCCAGGTCGATACCGGCGGTGACCCCGGCACTGGTGAAGCGTCCGGTCGACTCGACGTAGAGTGCATCGGGGATCACCTGGATCGCGGGATAATCGCAGGCCAGTCGGGCGCAGTGCCGCCAATGGGTGGTGGCCTGGCGCCCATCGAGCAAGCCGGCCGCGGCGAGCAGGAAGGCGCCGGTGCAGATCGACCCCAGCCGGCTAACCTGGCGGGACCGTTCGCACAGGTCGTCGAGCAGCTCGGGCCGTTGGCACTGCTCGGTCACGCCGCGACCGCCGGCGATGAGCAGCGTATCCACGGGGCCGAGCGTGGCGAGGTCGCGCCAGGCGATGTCGGCTTGCAATGCCAGACCACCGTTGGTTGCCACGCTACCCGGCGTATCGGCAGTCAGATGCAGGCGGTAGAGTTCACGTCCGCTCAGGTCATTGGCCGAGGCGAAGACCTGCCACGGGCCACTGACGTCCAGCAACTGGCAGCCGGAATAGGCAAGAAGGGCGACGGTGCGCGACATGGCGGTTCCCTGCGAAGCGATGCCAGCTCAGTCTCCGCCGATCGGGGAATGTCTGCAATGACGAATATCCCACCGATACGGACACGCCGAGCCGCCTTTTTCATCCCGCCAATAGCCACTGTCCCCAGATCGGTGTCGTGGCGATGAGGAAGCCCAGTCCGGCCAAGGCATGGCCCGGCCAGCGTTCTTGCTTACGTTTCTCCAGGCGCTGGGCAAGCGTCAGCCCGGCGAGGCAGATCACCAGCCCGACAAGGTTGAAGATGAAGGCAAACATGCCGAGCATGGGCGTCATGGAGTCTCCCGTGACGAACGGAGGGTGAAAAAAACAAATCCCAAGTGCATGATATCAGTAGCCCATACGCCGAGGACATGACATGGATGCGAGGCTTTCTGGCCGCGACGCGGTCATCGCTTTCTGGTTCGAGGAGCTCGAGCCGGCCCAGTGGTTTCGCAAGGATATCGAGCTGGACGGGATGATCCGTGAACGCTTCGGCGCGCTGCATGCCGCGGCAGCGGCCGGTGAGCTATGGCCGTGGCGCGATACGCCGCAGGGACGGCTGGCCGAGATCCTGGTGCTCGACCAGTTCTCGCGCAATCTCTACCGTGACGATCCGCGCGCCTTCGCCCAGGACCCCATGGCGCTGGTGCTGGCCCAGGAGGCCGTGGCCCAGGGCCATGATCGGGAGCTGGACGTACTCTGGCGCAGCTTCCTCTACATGCCCTACATGCACAGCGAGTCGCTCGCGATCCACGACGAGGCGCTGCGTCTGTTCGACCAGCCCGGGCTCGAGGACAACCTGCGTTTCGAACATCTGCACCGTGACATCCTGCTGCGCTTCGGCCGCTACCCGCACCGCAATGCCATCCTGGGGCGAGAGTCGAGCGCGGAGGAACTGGCTTTCCTGGAACAGCCCGGCTCTTCGTTCTGAGCTACCCTGTGCGGGGAAGCCACGCTTAGGCACCATCGGGGTCCCCATGGGGGCCGCATCGATCAAAAGGAGAGGAGAGACGATATGGGACTGATTGCCTGGCTGATCATTGGTGGCCTGGCGGGCTGGATTGCCGGCAACATCATGCGCGGCGGCGGCTTCGGCATTTTGCCCAACATCGGCGTGGGTATCGTGGGGGCCGTGATCGGCGGCTTTCTGTTCCGCCTGCTGGGGCTGCAGGCGGGTGGCTTCATCGGCTCGCTGGTCACGGCTACTGTCGGCGCGGTGGTGCTGCTATGGATCATTTCCAAGATCCGACAATCCTAGTTTCGGTGGCATGAGACGAATCGGCCCGGGCAACTGCCCGGGCCGATTCATTCGTGATGGGTGTCATCAGAAGGTGTAGCTGACACCCACCACCGCCACCGGGTAGACCGGCCACTTCTCGGCCTCGGCCTCGAGTCGCCGCTCCTCCTGGCGGATCTCCTGGCGCAACTGGGCCGAAAGCGGATTGTCGCCATTCTCGAACCCCTCCGAAGTCCTCAATGAGACGTCCGGGTCGGTGGGGACCACGCCGACCTCGGCGAAGACGCCGAAGCCGCTGCGATGCGACTGGCGCCAGCCCAGGCCGGCGTACGGCTGCACGCCGTCGACAAGGGTCGCCTTGCCATGCAGGGTACCGAACTCCTCGACATCAAAATTACGGGGGCGACCAACGACATCGGCCTCGATATCCGGCAGCATGAGGCCGGCGCTGAGAAAGAAGCCGCCGGTGGTGGGGTAATAATCCAGTGTCAGCTTGCCGGCCGCCAGGTTCACGTCGCCATCGTAGTTGACGTCATCGGTGCTGTAGTCGGTGTTCCAGTCCACACCGCCGGTGTAGCGGGCGGAAACGCCCAGGCGCTCGCTGAAACGCCACGCAATGTCGGCACCTACGCCGGTGGTACCGGCCACGGCTCCCAGCGTCATTCGGTTGTCTTGCGCGTACACCTGGGTCGTGCCCAGCAGGCACAGGGTGGCGATCACGCCGGTGGCCGTCATCCATTTCATCGATTCGCTCCTCGGTTTGCCATCGTTCGCGGTGGTGCGCCGCCTCGTTCAGTTACCCAGTATCGGCCGCGGTCGACGGCAGCTTAACCCGATTAATGTTTTCTTTTGTTTCCATAGCCGGGAGTGATTGGCGGCCATGGGGGGCGAGACTACCTTGTCAGACGAGGGCACAAGAAAGATAACCGCCGGGCCAAGGCGGAGCGCCACGTATGCAAGGAGAGGATGGATCCACGCGACTACAGGAGTTCGAGCATGGCGAACAATCCCCACACCACGCCCAACAGCGGCGCGCCCAACGACACCGACTTCAAGACCGACGAGCACAGCAAGTCGGAGAATCTCGAGAAGTACCGCAGTGATGCCACCGGCCACGACCTGCGTACGAATCACGGCGCGCGCATCGCCGACAACCACAACTCGCTGAAGGCAGGCGACCGGGGCCCCACGCTGCTCGAGGATTTCGTCTTCCGCGAGAAGCTCAACCACTTCGACAACGAGCGCATTCCCGAGCGCATCGTTCACGCTCGTGGAGCCGCGGCCCACGGCTACTTCCAGCCCTACGACAACGCTGCCCAGTACTCCAAGGCGGGTTTGTTCCAGGACCCCGGCAAGAAGACGCCGGTCTTCGTGCGCTTCTCTACCGTGCAGGGTGCACGCGGCTCCAACGACACCGTGCGCGACGTGCGCGGTTTCGCCACCAAGTTCTATACCGACGAGGGCAACTGGGACCTGGTCGGCAACGACATGCCGGTGTTCTTCATCCAGGATGCGATCAAGTTTCCCGATTTCGTCCACGCGGTGAAGCCCGAGCCGCACAACGAGATTCCCCAGGGCCAGTCGGCCCACGACACCTTCTGGGACTTCGTCTCGCTGATGCCCGAGTCGACCCACATGGTGCTGTGGACCATGTCCGACCGTGCCTTCCCGCGCCACTACCGCAACATGGAAGGCTTCGGCGTGCACACCTTTCGCCTCATCGATAAACAGGGCAAGTCGCGCTTCGTGAAGTTCCACTGGAAGCCGCTGGCGGGTACCTGCTCGCTGATCTGGGACGAGGCGCAGAAGCTATGGGGGCGCGACCCCGACTTCAATCGCCGCATGATGTGGGAGGACATCGAGAACGGAGACTTCCTCGAGTACGAATTCGGCATCCAAGTGGTCGAGGAAGAGGACGAGCACAGGTTCGACTTCGACCTGCTCGATCCCACCAAGCTCATTCCCGAGGAACTGGTCCCGGTCACGCCCATCGGCAAGATGGTGCTCAACCGCAACCCGGACAACTATTTCGCTGAAACCGAGCAGGTGGCCTTCAATCCGGCCCACATCGTGCCGGGCATTGACTTCACCAACGACCCGCTGCTACAGGGGCGGCTGTTCTCCTATCTCGATACCCAGATGCTGCGCCTGGGCGGGCCCAACTTCAACGAGATACCCATCAACCAGCCGGTGTGCCCGATGCACAACAACCAGCGTGACTCCATGCACCGGCAGACCATCAACAAGGGGCAGGCCTCCTACGAGCCCAACTCCATCGACGGCGGCTGGCCCAGCGAGACCCCCGCGGCGCCGGAGAACGGCGGTTTCGAGAGCCACTACGAGCGCATCGATGCGCACAAGATCCGCGCCCGCAGCCCCTCGTTCGGTGATCACTACTCCCAGGCCACGCTGTTCTGGAACAGCCAGACCGACGTGGAGAAGGAGCACATCATCGCCGCCTACACCTTCGAACTCTCCAAGGTCCAGCGGCCCTGGATCCGCGAGCGGGTGATCAAGGAGATCCTGCCCAACATCGATCCGGAGCTGGCGCGCCGGGTAGGCGAAAACCATGGTATCGAGGCGCCGACCCAAAAGCCGGCCCCTGCCGAAGAGCTGGGCACGAGTTCGCAGCTGGAGTCGCCGGCCTTGAGCCTGATGGCGCGCCTACCGGGCAACATCCTGTATCGCAAGGTGGCGATCCTGGTGGCCGACGGTGTCGATGCCGCTCAGGTCGAGGCGATCAAGAAGAAGCTCGAGGCCGAAGGGGCCGAAGGCAAAGTGATCGCACCGAGCATGGCGCCGGTGAAGGCGACGAACGGCAAGAGCGTAACACCTGATGCCATGCTCAACGGCATGCCCTCGGTGGCGGTGGACGCGGTGGTGGTGCCTGGCGGCAGTGACAGCGTGGATGCTCTGGCCCAGTCGGGGCTGGGACGTTACTACGTGCAGGAGGCCTACAAACACCTCAAGGCGATCGCCGCCGTGGGCGAGGGCAAGCTGCTGCTGGATACGGCAGGCGTCCCCACAGGCGAGGAGGGCGTGCTGACCGGGGCCACGGTGGATGACATCTTCACCACGCTGCGCGATACCATGGCGAAGCATCGGGTGTGGACGCGGGATTCCAAGGCCAACGACATGCCTGCGTAACTTCCAGCGCTGATACAGTGCTAGCGAAACAACGCCCGCCGGCAAGAGCCGACGGGCGTTGTTTCGCTGCAAGGAATGTCAGGCGGTGGCCTTGCTGCCGACCAGTTCCTTGAGCGCGGCCTCGACGATGTCCAGGCCTTCCTCGAGGATCTCGTCCTCGATGGTGACCGGCATCAGGAAGCGGATGGTGTTGCCGTAGAGGCCGCAGGAGAGCAGGATCAATCCCTTCTCGCGGGCCTTCTTGCACAGTGCGGCGGCCAGATCGGCGTCCGGCGTGTGCTTGGCCTTGTCCGACACCAGGTCGATCGCCGCCATGGAGCCCATGTTGCGAGCGTTGTCGACGCAGTCGAAATCGCTCTGCCACTGACCGAAGCGCTTGGCCAGCTTGTCGCCGAGTGCCTGGCTCTTCTCGAGGATGTTCTCCTCTTCGAAGACGTCGAGCACGGCCAGAGTCGCGGCGCAGGAGAGCGGGTTGCCGGTATAGGTACCGCCCAGCGAGTTGGCACCCGAAGCATCCATCACCCGGTCGGTCCCCACCACGGCGGAGATCGGCATGCCGTCGGCCATGCTCTTGGCCATGGTGATGATGTCCGGCTCGACGCCGCTGTGCTCGATGGCGAACAGCTTGCCGGTGCGTCCGAAGCCCGACTGCACCTCATCGACGATCATCAACATGCCGTGCTCGTCGCAGATCTCGCGGATCGCCTTGAGGAAGCTGGCCGGAGCGGGGTAGAAGCCGCCCTCGCCGAGCACCGGCTCGAGCACGATGGCGGCGGTATCGCGGGGGTTGGCGTCGGTCTTGATCGCCATCTTCAGGCCGCGCAGGGCCTCGTCCTCGCTGACGCCGTGGTAGGGCACGGGGTAGGGGGCGCGGAAGACATTGCCCGGCATGGTGCCGAAATCGGTGGCGTAGGGCGCGACCTTGCCGTTCATGGCCATGGTCATGAAGGTGCGGCCGTGGTAGCCGCCGTCGAAGCAGATCACATTGTTCTTGCCGGTGGCGGCGCGGGCGATCTTCACCGCGTTCTCGAGTGCCTCGGCGCCGGAGTTGGCCAGCATCACCTTGGCGTGGCCACGCACCGGGGTGACCTGGCTCAGGCGCTCGGCGACCTTCACGTAGCCCTCGTAGGGCATCACGGTCTGACAGGTGTGCATGACCCGGTCGAGCTGAGCCTTGACCGCCTCGACCACCTTGGGGTGTCGATGGCCAATGTTGAGCACGCCGATGCCGCCGGCGAAGTCGATGATACGGTTGCCGTCGGCGTCCCAGATCAGCGCGTTCTCGGCGCGATCGGCGAACTGGGTGGCGGGGCTGGCGGCGCCGTTGGCGACGTAGCGCTGCTTGAGTTCGTTGAGCTGTGCGTTATTCATCTAGCCTCCCTTCATACGTGAACGTTGTGGGCGATCAAAGGCCGCCGACACAGACGTATTTTAGTTCAGTGAATTCATCCAGGCCGTGGTGTGAACCTTCGCGACCCAGCCCCGACTCCTTGACGCCGCCGAAGGGCGCAAGTTCAGTGGAGAGAATCCCTTCGTTGACGGCCACCATGCCATACTCCAGGCCCTCCATCACATGCCAGATGCGGCGGTAGTCGCGGGCGTAGAAGTACGCCGCCAGGCCGAATTCCGTGGCGTTGGCCATGGCGATGGCCTGTTCATCGCTATCGAAGCAGAATACCGGCGCCAGCGGGCCGAAGGTTTCCTCGCGCGCCACGTGCATCTCATCGGTGACGTCGGCGATCACCGTGGGCTGGAAGAAGGTGCCGCCCAGCGCATGGAGTTCGCCCCCGCACACCAGCTTGCCGCCCTTGGCCAGGGCGTCGGCAATGTGGGATTGCACCTTGTCCACCGCAGCCGCATTGATCAACGGTCCCTGCACCACGCCCTCGTCGAGGCCATTGCCCACCTGGAGCTCGCCGACACGGGCGGCCAGTTTCTCGACGAAGGCATCGTAGACGCCGGATTGAACCAGCAGGCGGTTGGTACACACGCAGGTCTGGCCCGAGTTGCGGAACTTCGAGGCCACCGCACCCTCGACGGCGGCGTCCAGGTCGGCGTCGTCGAAGACGATGAAGGGTGCGTTGCCGCCGAGCTCCATGGAGGCCTTCTTGACCGTGCCGGCGCACTGCGCGAGCAGGCGCTTGCCCACCGCGGTGGAGCCGGTGAAGGAGACCTTGCGCACTCGCGGGTCGGTGGTCAGCACCTCACCGATCTCGGCGGGGCGGCTTGCGGTGATGACATTGAGCACACCGCTGGGGAAGCCTACTTGCTCGGCCAGCTTGGCCAGGGCCAGGGCGGTCAGCGGCGTGGCCTCGGCGGGCTTGATCACCACCGGACAGCCGGCAGCCAGGGCCGGGGCGCACTTGCGCGTGATCATCGCCAGCGGGAAGTTCCACGGCGTGATGGCCGCCACCACGCCGATCGGCTCGCGGAAGACCAGGATGCGCTTGTCGACGCCATGGCTGGGCAGGGTCTCACCGGCCATGCGCTTGGCCTCTTCGGCGTAGAACTCCACGAATGACGCCCCATAGGCCACTTCACCGCGGGATTCGGCCAGCGGCTTGCCTTGCTCCAGTGTCATCAGGCGCGCCAGCGACTCCTGGTGGACCATGATGGCGTCGAACCAGGCGCGCAGCAGGGCGGCGCGCTGCTTGGCGGGCTGACGGCGCCATGCCGGCCAGGCTGCTTCCGCTGCAGCCACGGCGTCGCGGGCATCGTCGGCGGTGAGGTCCGGCACTGTTGCCAGCGTCTCGCCGCTGGCGGGGTTAGTCACGCTGAAGCGGCATTCGGCATCGCGCCACTGGCCATCGATGAAGGCCTTGTCGGTGAAGATGTCGGCAGGGAGTGACATGGAAGCTCCGTGTGTTGATTATCTTGTTTGCCGAGTGTGCATTATTTAAAACGTTTCGCCAAGACTCCTTTAAACGGGCCTCCAAGCTTTTTTTAGCAGCCCATAGCCATCGGCGTGCGCCGCGCTTTCCGCTACACTAGGCGCCGATTTCCTTGGTGTGGCAGTGCTGCACTTCTATCTCTGCTGGTTGAACGTCGAGGTGAGACTTGGTCGATCCCCTTTACGCCTGGTGGGCTCAGCAACTGGTCCTGTGCGATTGGGCCTTCCAGCCTGAGCCCAACACGATCGAGGCCGAGGCGGCTAGCGCCAGGTTGCAGGCGCTGGGCGTCAACGATCGCGGTGAGCTGGGCTGGCGTCTGGTCGAGGCTTTTGGCACCGGCACCGCCGATCCGGCACGCCTGCTGGCGGTACTCGAGCTGCTCGCCCTGGCCGGATCGACCGGCTGGCTCAGCGAGCCGCGTTTGCGTAGCTGGCTGGTGCGCACGATCGACGAGATAACCCGCCACTACCACGACCTCGAGAGCTGGCTCGAGGCATTGCGACATGCCAAGAGTTCGGAGGGCTGGGTGCGCGGTGACGACGGCTTCTGGGAGGCCTGCGAGGCCTTGGCGGCCCTCGAGCGTGACGGCGAGGGAATTACCTGGGACACCCTGACCGAGTGGACTGCTGCGCAGCGCCAGGACAAGTCCCTCTCGCTCTGGCCCTCTGCCTCTCATGCCCAGGCCTGGCGTCTGCGAGCGGCCTTTGCTCCGGTGGTGGAGGTTCCGCCGGGTGAGATGGATTGGCCCGACGCGAAGGAGTGGCTGTGGCGCCACTGGCAGATCGACGACCGCACGGGATTGATCCAGAGCCTGCTGTGGCTGGCGGGCTATGGGCATCGGCAAGGGTGGGACCTCGATGCCGCGCGTCTGCTGGCGACGACCGCCGGGGAGAGGCAGGCGTGGCACGAGGGGCTCTCCAGCGCCGAGCACGACTACGGGCGGGTGCTGCTCGCCTTCATCGAGCGTGGTGAGCCGCTGGAGTGGGCCGCCTGGGACTGGCTGCGGCTGGTCGATCTGGCCTGGGCCGGTGCCTGTGCCGGCTGGCTCGATGTATCGGAAGCCGAGGGCTTCGCCACGCACGGCGCCGACCTGGCACTGCGTCGCTACAGCGACTGGTCGGCGCTGGCGCGTGCCTATCAGCGAGGTTGCAGTCTGTTCGAGGGGCACGATCGACTGGCTGACATGCAGCGTGACTGGGGACTGCTGCTCAACTCTCCCATGAGTCCCTGGCGGGCACCGCTGCAGCAGTTGTTGAGCGAAGAGGAACGCGAGGCATCACGAGGCGCCATCATGGCCTGGCGACGTTCGCCCCGCCATTGGGTGCTGGCGCTGGCCTCGGTGCGTGAACCCGAGTTCGGCATGCGGCAAGGGGCAATCGTGCCGATGGCCACCGAGCGGCGTGCCGAGGCCCTGCGCTACCTCGACGAAACCCTCGGACTGCATCCCGACGAGGGTGAGGAAGCGTTGACCCGCTACTGGCTGCCGGCCCAGGCGCACCACCTCAACCAGCTGGCGGCCGATGCCGCCCATGGTGCCTTGCCCGCAGCCGACACCCCGTTCGGGCGGCCCGAAGCCGAGGATCTGGCCAGCCTCGCGGCCTTGAAGCAAGGCAGCCGCCATGCGGCGACCATTCACATGGCCGAGAAGTATGCCTTCTATTTGCAGATGGCGATGGACTGCGAGGCGTTCGATGGCGAGGCGCTGAATGTCTTGGCCGAGGCGCTACGCAGCACCCTGTGCCGCTTCTACCCCGACGCCCGCCGCCTGCTCGAGGCCTGGGCTCAGTGGGAGCGCTTGCTGCCGGAAGGCGAACATCCGCCGCTGACCAACGAGATCCGTTGGCACCTGGACGATCCGGGAAGCCCCTTCCATTGGCTTGATTGGCACTCATCCCAGTGGCACGAGCCAGGCCCACGCCCGACTCTGTCGCGCTTCACCGCCATGGCGCTGGTAGGTCCGCTCAACAATGCCGCCTGGAGCGAGCCGCATGTGGAGAGCGAGCGGGAAGCGGCGTCGATTCGTGAGTGGATCGACGGGCACTACGGCTTGCATGGCCAAGCCGAGCTCGATGAATTCCTCGACTTCCTGCTCGAGGCAGGCGACCGGCAGGAGTACCAGATCAACTACGCGCCTTATACGCTGAATGCCCAGCGGTTGGCCTCGGAAATCGCCATGCTCGAAACCGGTGAGTGCAGTGAGGAGGATCGCACTCACCTGTTGCGCTTGCAGCGGGTGCGCGACAACACCGATGGCTGCAACGAGCTGGACATGACCGCATGGGACGTGGCTCAGGCGGTGGACCTGGCTATTGCCGGACGTCAGCTCGGCTGGCTGGATGGCGCTGCTTTCAGCGCAGTGCTGGAACGAGCCCATGCGCTGGCCGCTGAACATTATGGCAGCTGGGAGGCTTATTCCCGGGGACTCTATGCCGGCTTCTCCTTCTTCATGGGCGAAACGCCCGAGCGCGAGAGCTTCCTCGTCGGTTTCCGCCAGGCCTTGGTCGCATGGCTCTCCGGGGCACCACCGCTGGCTGGCCCCTGGGCAAGCCTGGATTTCCCCGGGGCCCGGCCGCGTCACTGGGCGCCCATGCATATCGACACGCTACCGGGCGACGTCAAAACGTTACATTAGGGCTCGCCCAAGCCACGAAATGTGGTTTATAGTCAGCGGGTTTAATGATTCGGCTCCCTGAGGGGAGTCTCACGAAGAAATAGTCGCGAGCCGGCGCAAGGCCGCTCTGGCAGTGGTACGGGCAATGATTTGCCAGGCACCACTACCACAGCGATCCTCTCGGGTCTGTCAGGTAGGGCTTGTCGCTCGACCCGGGGGTGCGTGTGGCTCAGGGAATGAGGACTTCGCAAGTATGGTGGCCAGATCGAGTCGTATCGCTGTGCTCGTTGTGTCGCTGGCGTTGCTGTCCGGGTGTGTTGGATCGTCGACATCGTCGCTGGAAGCCCCAGACGACTACTTTGCACGACAGCTGCCTGGCATGTCGTCTTCCTCCAACCCGCTGATGTCCCCGGTGGACAATCCCATCCTGCGGGTGAACAGCCTGCACAATCCGCCACCCGAGCTGGTCCGTGCGGCTCTGCTAGCGCAGCACGAACGCTGGGCCGGTACGCCCTATCGAATTGGCGGCACTGGCCGCAACGGTATCGACTGCTCGGCGCTGGTGCAGAACGTATTCAGTGAAACCTTCCGTCTGCAACTGCCTCGCTCCACCGGCGAGCAGGTCCAGGAGGGTACGCAGATCTCCCGCGACGAATTGCAGGTCGGCGATCTGGTCTTCTTCCGCCCACCGGGGCGCTACGACCACGTGGGTATCTACGTCGGCGACGGCTACTTCCTGCACGCCTCGACGTCACAGGGCGTGATGCTCTCCGAGCTCGACAACAGTTATTGGCAGCGCTACTACTGGCAGGCGCGCAGGACCCTGGAGCCGACCACCCTGGCGCAGCGGGTCACCGCGCCAGGCGAAGGCTGAAGCCAGACTTATCTCGTAAGATCAAGCGCTGGGTACTCTACAAGGCTTCCCGGCGGGAGAGTACGAAGTCGACGAAGGCCTGCTCGGCGCGCGACAGGTAGGCTCCCCGGGCCCAGGCCAGCGATAGATCGAGCCAGGCCGGGCTGTCGAAGGAGACGGCGGCCAGCTCCGGTTCGTCCACCACCCGGCGCAGGAAGGTGGTGATACCGAAGCCTTGACGCACGATGGCCTTGGTCAGCGGGATCAGATTCGACTGGAAGGCAATGTTGGCAACCAGGCCGGTCTGCCGCGACAAGGCGTCGACGAATTCGCGATGGAAGTAACCATCCTGGAACAGGACCAACGGTTCCTGGAAGAATTCCGACGCGCTTACGCTGCGCCTGCCCGCGAAGGAGTGCGAACACGGCACGCAGATCACCATCTCCTCACGGATCAGCCTCCGCCGTTCCAGGTGGCCACTCTGCTCGTCGTCGATCACAACGCCGAGATCCAGCTCACCGCCGGCAATCATGCTTTGCAAGCGGCGTGCGCCGGCTTCCACCACGGTCAGACGGATACCGGGATGTCGCGCCTTGAAACCCATCAGCAGCGGCGGAAAATAGTACGAGCCGAGCATCGAGGGGATGCCGATGCGCACCTCTCCCTTGACCAACCCGTGGAGCTCCTGCATGGCCAGGTGGGCGGCCTGGGCACGTTCCAGCAGCTCGCTGGCGTGGGTGTAGAGGGCTTCGCCCTCCGGTGTCAGGGCGATACGCCGCTCATGGCGGTGGAGCAGGGTCAGCTCCAACTGGCGCTCGAGGTTGGCGATGGTTTGGCTGACGGCGGACTGGGCCACGTGGAGTTCTCGAGCAGCGGCACTGAAGCCGGCCCGATCGGCTACCGTGACGAAGACACGCAGGGCACGCAGGTCGAAGGGCAGGGCCATGGCGGCTCCTTGATAAGTTAAACAGATAGTGGCAATCATTTTATTCTGTTTGGCTTATCATTCTGCATGGCTGAACATGGGTGGCAAGCTTTCCGCTCAGGTGCCCGCGCATGATCGTCACTCGTTCCCGCGCCTGGTGGCGCGCTACCCTGGCGCTCTGCCTCGGCTCCATTCTGGTGTTCGTCAATCTCTATGCGCCGCAGCCGCTGCTGCCCGACCTGCGCCAGACCTATGGCGTCTCGACGCTGGGTGTCAGCCTTGTCATGTCGGTGGCCACGCTAGCGCTAGCCGCCGCGCTGCTGGTCTTCGGTCCGCTGTCGGACGCCATCGGTCGCGGTGGCATCATGCGCGTGACGCTGCTGGTGACCGGGCTCTGTTCACTGGGGCTGGCCCTGGCGCCCAGCTTCGAGGTCCTGCTGGGGCTGCGCCTGGTGCAAGGCTTCGTGCTCGGTGGGCTGCCGGCAGTCGCCATCGCCTGGATGGGCGACGAGTTCGAGCGCCCGGCGCTGATGGCTGCCGTCGGGCTCTATATCGGTGCCAATACCTTGGGCGGTATCGGTGGGCGGCTGATCGGTGGGGGCATCGGCGAGATCGGCGGGGCCAGCGCCAGCTTCCTGACGGTAGGCCTGGTGACCCTGGCCGGCGTGGCGCTGTTCTGGAGGCTGCTGCCTGCGCCTCGACAGTTCACGCCGCGGCGTTTCGAGCTGCGCGGAGCCTTGATGGATCTCTTGGGCCACCTGCGCCATCCACCGCTGTTGGCCGCCTATCTGCTGGGCGGAATCAACTTTCTCATCTTCATCAACCAGTACAGCTACATCACCTTCCGTCTGGCCGAGGAGCCGTTCGGCCTGAGCGCCCGCTGGCTGGGAATGATCTTTCTTACCTACCTGGGCGGGACCCTGAGTTCGGTATTCTCCGGCCGGTTGACGTATCACCTCAGCCAGCCTGCCTGCATGACGCTGGGCATTCTTATCCTGATGACAGGCACATGCATCACCCTGGTGAATTCGCTGGCCTGGGTCACCGTGGGACTGACGGTGAATGCGGTGGGCTTCTTCCTGGCTCACTCCATGGCCTCGAGCTGGGTCAGTCGCCAGGCTCAGCGGGCAAGGGGCAGCGCCTCGGCACTCTATCTGGTCTTCTATTACCTCGGGGCGAGCCTCGGCAGCCTCTGGCTGGAGCCGTTCTGGCAGCAGGGCGGCTGGCTCGGCGTGGTCATCGGCTCCTGGCTGCTATTGACGGTGACGCTGGGCATTGCGCTATGGCTGTGGCGCAGCGAACGTGACCTCGGCCAGCCATCACTGGCCCGCTAGGCCACCCGCCTCGTTGCCCCACACCTCCTTGAGGCGACGCTCGCGGCCGCAGGCCGACTTGTAGTAGTTGTAGCGCACCGGGTTCTTGCGATAGTAGTCCTGATGATACTCCTCGGCTGGATAGAAGGCCTCGAAGGGGGTGATCTCGGTGGCGATCTCGCGGTCGAAGCGCTCGGCGAGTTCGTCTCGGGTGGCCTCGGCCAGAGCCTGCTCCTCGTCGCTGCCGTAGTAGATCACGCTGCGGTAGGCCTCGCCCGCGTCGCAGAACTGGCGGTCGACGGCGAAGGGATCGATATTGCGCCAGAACACATCCAGCAGCTCGGCATAGTCCACTTCAGCGGGATCGTACTCCACCTTGACCACTTCGACGTGGCCGGTATTGCCGTCTACCACTTGCTCGTAGCTGGGGTTCTCGACATGGCCACCGCTGAAGCCGGAGGTGGTCGAAACGACGCCATCGACCTTGTCGAAGGCTTCCTCCACGCACCAGAAACAGCCGCCGCCAAAGACGGCACTGGCGGTTTCCTCGTTCGCCATGGCCGTGCCGAAGGGTAGTGCCAGCAGCATCGGCCCATACAGCAAGACGCTTCGTATCCTGGTCATGACGGGGTTCCTCGTTTCGTTTTTTTGCAGACTGTAAGGTTGGAAGCTGTCAGGCGACACAGGTTCCGTATAGCCTCTGTTAAAGTGCATGGTCAATCCAGGAGCCGCCCTTGTCCCGTCATCGCCTGATCTTGCTTTTACTGCTTGTCGTCATCGTTGCGGCCTACTTCCTCAGCGGCGCCGATGAGGTGCTGACACTGACCAATCTGCAGGTGGAACAGTCGCGCTTCCAGGCCTGGCTGGCGCGCGATCCGGTGACGGTCATTGGCGGCTTCTTCGTCATCTATGTACTCATGGCGGCGCTGTCGCTGCCCGGTGCCGCGCTGCTGACGGTGCTCGGCGGCGCCCTGTTCGGTCTCGGCTGGGGGCTTTTGATCATCTCTTTCGCCAGTACGCTGGGGGCCACCTTGGCTGCGCTGATCGCCCGCACTTTGCTGAGAGGTCCGTTGGAAAAGCGCTTCGCGCCGCAGCTCGAGCGCATCAACGCCGGTATCCGGCGCGAAGGCGCCTTCTATCTCTTCACCCTGCGGTTGATCCCGCTGTTTCCCTTCTTCGTCATCAACCTGGTGATGGGGCTGACCCGCATGCGCCTGTGGACTTTCTACTGGGTCAGCCAGCTTGGCATGCTGCCCGGCACGGCGCTGTACGTGAATGCCGGGCGCGAACTCGGCAACCTGCAGTCGCTGTCGGGTATTCTTTCACCCGGGCTGATCGGCTCGTTCGTGCTGATCGGCCTGTTTCCCTGGCTGGCCCGCGGTCTGGTGGCCATTGCCAAGCGCCGCCGGTTGGCGCAGCGCTTTCATCGTCCGACACGCTTCGACTACGATATCGTGGTGATCGGAGCCGGTTCGGCGGGCCTGGTGGCAAGCTATATCGCCGCGGCGGTAAAGGCCAAAGTGGCGCTTGTCGAGCGTGACAAACTGGGTGGCGACTGCCTGAATACCGGCTGCGTGCCGTCGAAGGCGCTGATTCGCGCAGCACGAGTGGCGGAGGAGGTTCGTGGCGCCGGCCGCTATGGCATTCATGCTGGCGAGCCGCGTGTCGACTTCGGCGAGGTCATGACGCATGTTCAGCGCGCCGTTCGCGAAGTGGAGCCCCACGACAGCCGTGAGCGCTACGAGGGTCTCGGCGTCGAGGTGCTTGCCGGCGAGGCCTTCCTTCAGGATCCATGGCGGGTTCGCGTGACGGGTGACACCGGCGAACGCGTGCTCAGCACACGGCATGTGATCATTGCCAGCGGGGCGCGGCCGAAGGTGCCGCCGCTACCCGGTCTCGAGGCCATCGAGCCGCTGACCTCGGACAACCTGTGGCAGCTCACGGCCCGGCCCGAGCGACTGGTGGTGCTGGGCGGCGGCCCCATCGGTTGCGAGCTGGGCCAGAGCTTTGCCCGTCTGGGCAGCCGTGTCAGCCTGGTGGAGATGGGGGCACAGCTATTGCCGCGCGAGGACGTCGACGCTGCCGACGCGCTGCGCCAGCGCCTCGAGAGGGAAGGCGTGGCGCTTTGGCTCGATACCCGTGCCGTGCGCGTCGTACCGGGCGAGGCGCTCGACGCTGGCCATGTGCTGGAGATGGAGCGTCGCCTGGCATCGGGCGAGATCGAGACGCACCGGCTGCCTTTCGACCAACTGCTGGTGGCGGTGGGGCGCCAGGCCAACGTAGCCGGCATGGGGCTCGAGGCGCTGGGGGTGGAGACGCGTCCGGACGGCACCCTGGCAGTGGACGAGAGCCTGCAGAGCGTACTGCCCAACGTCTGGGCCTGTGGCGACGTGGCCGGCCCCTTCCAGTTGACCCATGCCAGCGCCCACCAGGCCTGGCATGCCACGGTCAATGCGCTGTTCGGTGAGCTCAAGCGCTTCCGGGTCAGCTATCGGGCACTGCCCGCCGTGACCTACACCGAGCCGGAGGTGGCAAGGGTGGGGCTCAGTGAGCGCGAAGCGCGTGCCCGCGGCATCGACTTCGAAGTGACGCGCTACGAGCTTGCCGAGCTGGACCGGGCCATTGCCGAGGGCCAGACCGAAGGCTTCGTCAAGGTGCTGACGGTGCCGGGAAAGGACCGCATTCTCGGGGCGAGCGTGGTGGGGCAGGGCGCCGGTGAGCTGCTGGCCGAGTTCACACTGGCGATGACCCACGGCATCGGTCTGAACAAGCTGCTGGGCACGGTGCACCCCTACCCCACCTGGTCGGAGGCGGCCAAGTCCACCGCAGGCGCATGGAAGAATGCCCACAAGCCCGAGCGCCTGCTGGGCTGGCTGGCCCGCTATTTTGCCTGGCGCCGAGGCGCGTCCGGGGCCGCGATGGCCGAAACGCAAAGGAAGATGAGAGAGACGAGGAGAAGGGATGCTTGATCGCTGGACCATGCCCCTGACACAGGCGCCGTTGGCGTTCATCGCGAGGCGGCTCATGGGCTGGGGAGTCCGGCCCGATCGAGTCACCGTGGCGGCCTTCGTCATTGGCATGCTCAGCCTGCCGCTGCTGGCCATGGAGTGGTATGTCGCAGCCCTGGTGGCGATCCTGCTCAATCGTCTGGGCGATGGCGTGGATGGTGCCTTGGCCCGGCTCACGGGCAGGGCGAGCGATGCGGGCGGCTTTCTCGATATCGGCCTCGACTTCGTGTTCTACGCTGCCGTGGTGCTGGGTTTCGCCCTGGCCGACCCGGCGAGCAACGCGCTGGCGGCGGCTTTCCTGCTGTTCGCCTTCATCGGCACCGGAACCTCGTTTTTGGCCTTTGCCATCATGGCGACCCGCCATGGGCTCGAACGGCCACGGTTCCAGCAGAAGGCCTTCTACTACCTGCATGGTCTGACCGAGGGCACGGAGACCATTCTTGCCTTTGTGCTCTTCTGCCTGCTGCCGGGGAATTTCGCCCTGCTGGCCACGCTCTTTGCCGTGGCTTGCCTGATTACCACCACCACGCGGTTATGGGGAGGCTATCGTACGCTTCGGGAGCTGGAAGACGCGCGGGGCGAACGGCGCACTGGATCGCGTTGAAGAAAGCGACAGAAAAGGGGCAGCCATACGGCTGCCCCTTTGTGTTCGCGGATGCTGTCGCGTTCAGTGCTGATGGCCGCCTTCGCCATGCACGTGGCCATGCTCGATCTCTTCCTGGCTGGCTTCGCGCACTTCGGAGATCTCGACGTCGAAGTTGAGCTTCTGGCCGGCCAGCGGGTGGTTGCCGTCGACCGTCACGGTATCGCCTTCCACCTTGGTCACGGTGACCATCAGCGGGCCGCCCTGGGTCTGGGCCTGGAACTGCATGCCCGGCTCGACGGCCTCGACGCCCTGGAAGGCGTCGCGCGGCACTTCCTGAACCAACTGGGGCTGCACCTCACCGTAGCCCTCTTCCGGGGAAACGGTCACGTTGAGCTTTTCGCCGGCTTCGCGGCCTTCGAGCTGCTTCTCCAGCCCCGGAATGATGTTGCCGGCGCCGTGGAGATAGGTCAGCGGCTGACGGCCTTCCGAGCTGTCCAGCACTTCACCTGCATCGTTGGTCAGGGTGTAGTGGAACGCGACAACGGAGTTTTGCGCAATCTGCATTGATGATGAACCTTTCGGTGAGTGCATGTACAAACCATGGTAACGCGCGAGGCCGGAGCTGTCAGGGGGGATGCGGTTTTTTCAGCTTGTTGAAGTCGGTCCTGAGTTCCGTTCACGCCTTTTGGCGTGGTTGCGCCCCTGGAACCCCGCGGCTACCCTAGCGTGATCCATTTTCCATCTCATTCGAGCCAACCTCTTGCCTGGAGCGAGCCCATGACCGAAATCGTGATCTGGCTGATTGCCTTTGCCCTCATTCTCTATTTCAGCCTGAAGAAGTGGGAAACCTCCGTCAGTGCCGGATTGAACAAGGTGGTACCGCGCGTCATCAAGAGCGATGACGACAACCGCTGGGTCTGGAGCGTGGCGCTCGCCGTGCTGGGGGCCACGACACTGGTGCGTCCCATCGACATGCTGCTGACGGCAATCGTTGTTGCCATTCTGGTGCTGATCGTCAAGAAAGTGGCCGGCTGGGCCACGGGCAGGGCCAATTTCCACTGATATGATCTGGACCGCCTGACCAGCGGTACTCGATACCACAAGGGCCCGCGGCAGTTGCCGCGGGCCCTTTGCATGTGGATGGCCGTGGCCATCGGCAACGTACTGTCTCAGTAAGGTGCCACGCTGACGTTGGCACCGCTGCCGATCATGCGTACGCGCTGGCCGACCTGGTAGGGACGGTCGGCCTTCTGCACGATGACGACGTTCTGGCCGTCGTCACGGCGAATCTCCATTTCCCAGGCCCGCACGCGGTTGGCCGAATCCTCGACGGCGCTACCTGCCACGGCACCGCCGATGACGCCAGCCGCGGTTGCCAGCTGCCGGCCGGAGCCGCCACCCACCTGGTTGCCGAGCAGCCCGCCGATCACGGCGCCGCCGCCGGTGCCGATGATACCGCCCATGCGGCTGTCGGCCTGGATTTGTACCTGGCGCAGTGCGGTTATGGTGCCGAAGGTCACGGTCTGGGAGGTCTGGGCCTGGTTGCCGCGGTAGACGTCACCGCCCATGGTCGAGGTATTGGCGCAGCCGGCCAGGGTCAGCATGCCGATAGCCAGTACGGGGAGAAGACGCTTCATGTACACCTCCTGAGGCAAGCCGATGCCGATGATCGCCGTTGCCAGTTTAGGGAAACACTGTTTGCTAATCAGCTTAACCACTCATGCTTCATTTGACCAGCGTATTGGCGCGCTAGTGCCACTCGGTGTGAAGGCAAAGCGGTAAAGAATGTGGAAATGTCCGGCCGGGGCGGGTTTTGCCGTCAATGAGGAGCCGCGCTGGCTATGTATCAACGAAAAAAGGGAGGCGCAAGGCCTCCCAAGGGTTCCAGTCATTCTACCGTGTCGCCATGCTCAGCCGAACTGGTTCATGGTGTTGTCCTTGCCACCGGCCTTGAGCGCCGCTTCGCCGTGGAAGAACTCCTTGTGGTCGTCGCCGATGTTGGAGCCGGCCATGTCCTGGTGCTTGACGGTGGCGATGCCCTCGCGGATCTCGCGGCGCTGCACGCCCGCCACGTAGGCCAGCATGCCTTCGTCGCCGAAGTAGCCCTTGGCCAGGTTGTCGGTGGACAGGGCCGCGGTGTGATAGGTCGGCAGGGTGATCAGGTGGTGGAAGATTCCCGCTTCACGCGCGGCGTCGCGCTGGAAGTTGCGGGTCCACTCGTCGGCCAGCTTGCCGAGCTCGGTGTTGTCGTACTCGGCACTCATCAGGCCGGCGCGGTCATAGGCGGAAACGTCCTTGCCTTCCTTCTCCCAAGCGTCGAACACCTGCTGGCGGAAATTCAGGGTCCAGTTGAAAGAGGGCGAGTTGTTGTAGACCAGCTTGGCATCCGGCACCGCTTTGCGGATGCGGTTGACCATGCTGGCGATCTGGCCGACGTGGGGCTTCTCGGTCTCGATCCACAGCAGGTCGGCACCGTTCTGCAGGCTGGTGATGCAGTCCAGCACGACGCGATCCTCGCCGGTACCCGGCTTGAACTGGTAGAGGCCGGAGGCCAGGCGCTTGACCTTGACCAGCTTGCCGTTCTGCTTGATGACCACATCGCCATTGTCGATATCGGAAGCGGAGGTGATCTCCTCGCCGTCGAGGAAGCTGTTGTATTGGTCGCCCAGGTCGCCCGGCTCCTTGGTCACGGCGATCTTCTGGGTCAGGCCGGCACCGAGCGAGTCGGTGCGGGCGACGATCACGCCGTCGTCCACGCCGAGTTCGAGGAAGGCATAACGCACGGCGTTGATCTTGGCCAGGAAGTCCTCATGGGGCACGGTGACCTTGCCGTCCTGGTGGCCGCACTGCTTTTCGTCGGAGACCTGGTTCTCGAGCTGGATGCAGCAGGCGCCCGCTTCGATCATCTTCTTGGCCAGCAGGTAGGTGGCCTCAGCATTGCCGAAACCGGCGTCGATGTCGGCGATGATCGGCACCACGTGGGTCTCGTGGTTGTCGATCTTGGCGATCAGTTCGTCGGCCTTGGCCGTGTCGCCGGCTTTCTGGGCCGCTTCCAGATCGCGGAACAGATGGTTCAGTTCCCAGGCGTCGGCCTGACGCAGGAAGGTGTAGAGCTCTTCGATCAGGCCCGCCACGGTGGTCTTCTCGTGCATGGACTGGTCGGGCAGGGGGCCGAACTCGGAGCGCAGGGCGGCGACCATCCAGCCGGAAAGGTAGAGATAGCGGCGCTTGGTGGTGCCGAAGTGCTTCTTGATGGAAATCAGCTTCTGCTGGCCGATGAAGCCATGCCAGCAGCCCAGTGACTGGGTGTACTGGGAACTGTCGGCATCATAGGCGGCCATGTCGTCGCGCATGATCTTGGCGGTATAGCGAGCGATGTCCAGACCGGTCTTGAAGCGGTTCTGGGCGCGCATGCGGGCGGCATTCTCGGGGCTGATGCTCGCCCACTTGCCCTGCTGGGCCTCGCGCAGTTGAGCCAGTGCCTTGATGTCGTCTTTGTATGACATGGTGCCATCCTTCCGATCTGGGGGTCTCGGCTTCGATCGCCATACGGCGGCTCTCGTTGCCTCGTCGGTCGCTTGCTGCATCCTGACCGTCGCTTTCGAGTCATGCTGCAGCTGCGAAGTAATATCAGATTCAACCACAAGGTAAGATATGTCTCTACGGCCTTGGTCGAATCCGTGTCGGCGTTAAATTATTCTTTGCCAGCGTGGTTTCTGAGCTGTCATCGAACAGTTGTTTTAACGCCGTCATGACACCACTATGCCCCATGCCATCTGGCCTGGACAATCATCACTTGGGGGGAAGGAGGGTTGTAGTTTGACTACATGATGCCTGGAAGGCGGAATTTCGTGTAGTGGTTTTCCGGTCGGGGCGGCAGAGCCTGGTGGCATCAGCCTTGTAGCGAAAGACGCATATTGCGATGCGGAATACCCGCGTCCAGGAAAATCTCGCCGAACGCCGTGAAGCCAAGGTTTTCATAGAAGGCGAGGGCGTGGGTCTGGGCGGCCAGTTCGACCCGGGCATGGCCCAGGCGACGCGCCGATGCGATGGCGGCCTGCATCAGCGCCACACCGATGCCCAGGCCACGCGCTTCGCGCAGCACGGCAACGCGGCCGATATGGCCATCGGGCAGCAGCCGGGCGGTACCGAGGGCCGTGTCGCCGCGCATGGCGAGGAAGTGGCGACATTCGCCGTCGCGCCCATCCCACTCCTCCTCCAGCGGCACCTGCTGCTCTTCGATGAACACCACGCGGCGAATCTCGCCGGCGGTTTCGCCGAGTTCGGCCCAGCTCCCTTCACGGATCACGACACTTTCCGGCATGGCATCACTCCTCTTCTTCGTACCAGGTGAGACTGCCGCTATCGAGCAGCGTGGCAAGCAGTTCGGCGGCGCCATCGAACGCCAGCAGCTCGGCATCGAGCGGCGTGTCGGAGGCCAGCGCCGTTGCCAGCGGCAAGAGACATTCGATGCCGTCACCGTCGACGAACAGGGTGGCGCGGCTCCCGCCCAGGGCGCGCCAGGCGAAGCGAGAACCGGGGCTGCGTGCAAGCTCCTCGCCCTCCTGTAGTCGTGCGACAAGCTCATCGACGTCGGTAGGGGTCTCGCTGGGGACGAGCTGGTCGACATACTTGGGCTGCGTCATCACTCGGCCGAACCACTGGGCGAGCTGGGCCGGATCGTCGAGGGTGTCGAGGATCAGGCGGCGCATGCGTTCGAGCGAGGCGTCGTCGAGCTCCGCCGGGTCGGCGGGGGGCGCCATGCCGGCGTCGCCGAAGCGCAGCGAGGCAGGCAGCTGCTCGCCGAGGTAGTCAGCGTAGGAGGTGATCGCCTCGTCTGCCGAAGGCGCGCGGAAGCCCACCGAGTAGGTCATGCAGTCGTCGGACTGGCTGACACCGTGATGCGCCCAGCCCGGCGGCAGGTAGAGCATGTCGCCCGGCTCCAGCACCCAGTCGTCGCCCGGCTCGACGTCGAAGCGCTCGAGGATGCGCAGGTCGATGCCCGCGATGATGGGGGCGTCGTCGGCCACCTTGCCGCCAAGCTGCCAGCGTCGCCGGCCGCTGCCCTGCAGCAGGAACACGTCGTACTGATCGACATGCGGTCCGACGCTGCCGCCCGGCGGGGCGTAGCTGATCATGACATCGTCGAGACGCCAGCGCGGCAGGAAGTCGAAGCGGTCGAGCAGCTCGGCCACCTCTGGCACGTAGTGGTCCACGGCCTGTACCAGCAAGGTCCAGTCGCGCTCGGGGAGCTCGCCGAACACGGCCTCGTCGAAGGGGCCGTGACTGACCTGCCAGGGGCCGTCGGGGCCATCCTCTTCCACCAGTCGAGCTTCGACGCCCTCCTCGCAGGCGAGCCCGGCCAGCTCGTCGGGGTCGAGCGGGTTCTCGAAGTCGACAAAGGCGCCGCGAATCAGCAAGGGCTGGCGCTGCCAGTAGTCGCGCAGAAACTCGGCAGGCGTGAGGCCGCCGAGCAGGGGCAGGGGGGTATCGCTCGCCATGGTGTTCTCCTGGAGAAAGCTCATCGATTGGCGCCGGGCACCCACAGCACGTCGCGTTCGCCGTTGCCGTTGGCCCGGCGTGCGAGGACGAACAGCAGATCGGACAGGCGATTGAGGTAGCGTAGCACGTCGGGATTGACCGTCTGTTCGGCCATCAGCGCAGTAACCAGGCGCTCGGCGCGGCGGGTGACGGTGCGCGCCAGGTGCAGGTGGGCGGCGAGCGGTGACCCTCCCGGCAAAATGAAGGAGCGCAGGGTGGCGAGCTCGGCGTTGTAGGCGTCGATTCTGCCCTCGAGATACTCCACCTGTGCCGCCGTGACCCGCAGCGGCGGGTACTCGGGTGACTCCTGCTCGGGCGTGCACAGGTCGGCGCCCACGTCGAACATGTCGTTCTGCACGCGGGCCAGAACGTCATGCAGTTCGCCTTCGGCATGCAACTGGGCCATGCCGATGACGGCGTTGGACTCGTCTACCGTGCCGAAGGCTTCCACGCGCAGGTCGTGCTTGGCCACCCGGCTGCCGTCGCCGAGGCCGGTATCGCCCTTGTCCCCGGTGCGGGTGTAGATCTTGGTCAGCTTGACCATCGTTGCCTCCTGCGACGTTTTGCGCGCGTTGCACTCAGAGCTGGCGTGCCTGGGCCTCGGCGTTACCGATATAGGTGGCCGGTGTCAGCGCCTTGAGCTCGTCCTTCACGTCGGCCGGCAATTCCAGCGAATCGATGAAGGCGGCAAAGCCGGCCTGGTCGATGCGCTTGCCGCGGGTCAGCTCCTTGAGCTTTTCGTAGGGCTTCTCGATGCCGTAGCGGCGCATCACGGTCTGGATCGGCTCGGCGAGTACCTCCCAGCTGTTGTCGAGGTCCTCGGCCAGCCGCGCCGGATTGGCTTCGAGCTTGCCGATGCCCTTGAGCGCCGCCTGGTAGGCGATCAGGCCGTAGGCCAGGCCCACGCCGAGGTTGCGCAGCACCGTGGAGTCGGTGAGGTCACGCTGCCAGCGCGAAATGGGCAGCTTCTGCGACAAGTGGCTGAGCACGGCGTTGGCCAGGCCCAGGTTGCCCTCGGAGTTCTCGAAGTCGATGGGGTTGACCTTATGCGGCATGGTCGAGGAGCCGATTTCGCCCTCGACGGTGCGCTGCTTGAAGTAGCCCAGCGAGATGTAGCCCCACACGTCGCGGTCGAAGTCGATCAGCACGGTATTGAAGCGGCATACGGCGTCGAACAGCTCGGCGATGTAGTCGTGGGGTTCGATCTGGGTGGTGTAGGGGTTGAAGGTCAGTCCCAGCCCCTCGACGAAGGTGCGCGCATTGGCTTCCCAGTCGACCTCGGGGTAGGTGGCGAGGTGAGCGTTGTAGTTGCCCACCGCACCGTTGATCTTGCCGAGGATCTCGACGCTCTCGATCTGCGCGAGCTGGCGGCGCAGGCGATAGGCGACGTTGGCCATCTCTTTGCCCAGCGTCGTCGGGCTAGCGGTCTGCCCATGGGTGCGCGACAGCATCGGCAGGGCGGCATGTTCATGGGCCAACTTGGCGATCTCGTCGGCCACCTGGTGCATCACCGGCAGCAGGGTCTTGAGGCCGTCGGCGAGCATGACGCCATAGGAGAGGTTGTTGATGTCTTCGCTGGTACAGGCGAAGTGCACGAACTCGGTGACCGCATGCAGCTCCGGCTGTGCGGCGATCTGCTCCTTGATGAAGTACTCAACGGCCTTGACGTCGTGATTGGTGGTGCGCTCGATCTCCTTGATGCGCTCGGCGTAGGCCAGCGAGAAGTCGCGGATCATCGCCTCGAGAAAGGCGGTGGCCTCGGCGGAGAGCGGCGGTACTTCGACGATGCCGCCCTGTTCGGCGAGGCGCTGCAGCCAGCGGATTTCGACGATCACCCGGGCGCGAATCAGGCCGAACTCGCTGAAGTGCTCGCGCAGGGCCGCTGCCTTGCTGCCGTAGCGGCCATCGACGGGAGAGAGGGCGGTGAGAGCGGAGAGGGGCAGGGAGTCGGCTTGCATGGTCGTTTATCCAAATACGTGGAAGGGGAAGGCGTGTAGGAAAGGCGTATCGGGCAACAGGGCTCAGCCCAACTGGTCCAGGGCGTTCTTCAGCGCACCGCGCTGGAAGACCAGCTTCCAGCGTCGGCCGCCCTGCTGGTGCCAGAGCAGGGCGAAGCGAATGCCGCCGAGCAGGATGGCGCGCACCCGCTCGGGCATCATGCGGCTCTGCAGCATGGAAGGGTCGCCCTGCACCACGATGCGTGTCTTGAAAGTCGAGAGTGTCTCCTGGTACGCCTCGCCGAGGCTCGCGATGACATTCTCATGGGTGGCACCGAAGTGCTCGGCCTGGCCCTGGATGCGGTTCAGGTGCTGGCCGAGGGAGGCCATCATGGCATTGTCGGTACGCAGCTTGTTCATCAGCAGCAGCAGCGAGAAGCCGTAGCGCAGCACCACCGGGTTGGCCTGCTTGCGCCCGACCACCGCCTCGAGCACCTCGAGGCCGCGGCGCAGGTTGTTGGGGTGGCCACCGTAGATAGCCTCGAAGCTTTCCGGATTGGTGTCCAGGGTGGCGCGGATCAGCGTTTCCCAGGGCCGGCTGTCGACCTGGCCGGTGCGGGCCAGTTCGTCGACCAGGCTGGCGGCCTGGAAGACGCCGGCCAGTGCCAGGGCCTGGCGCGCCGTGGCGGTGTCGGGAGCGCGATGAATAGGGGTGGTGTTCATGCGCCGGTCTCCTCGGCATTCCAGATGTCGCGGATCACACCGCCGCCCAGGCAGATATCTCCGTCGTAGAGCACCAGCGACTGTCCCGGGGTCACGGCGCGCTGCGGGTCGTCGAAGTGCACTTCCACTCCGCCGTCGGCGAGGGTCTGCATCCGGCAGGGCACGTCGGCCTGCCGATAGCGGGTCTTGGCGGTGTAGCGCCCCTCGGCAGCAGGCGGCTCGCCGGCCACCCAGTCCATCGCCTCGGTGGCCAACGAGTCGGTGTAGAGCAGCGGGTGGTGCTTGCCCTGGACGGCGATCAGCACGTTGCGCTCGAGGTCCTTGCCTGCCACGTACCACGGCTCCTCGGGGTGGTTGGCCAGTCCGCCGATGCCGAGCCCCTGGCGCTGGCCCAGGGTGTAGTACATCAGCCCCATGTGTTCGCCGATGACTTCGCCTTCGGGTGTTTCGATCACTCCCGGCTGAGCTGGCAGGTATTGCTGCAGGAAGTCGCGGAAGCGCCGCTCGCCGATGAAGCAGATGCCGGTGGAATCCTTCTTGCGGGCGGTGGCCAGCCCATGGCGCTCGGCAATGGCGCGAACCTCGGGCTTTTCCAGTTCGCCGACGGGAAACAGCGTGCGGGCAATGGCCGCCTCCGGCACGGCGTGAAGGAAGTAGCTCTGGTCCTTGTTGGCATCGAGCCCCTTGAGCAGCCGCGGGCGCCCACCGCGTTCGCCGCCGCGGACATAGTGGCCGGTGGCGATCTTGTCGGCGCCGAGCATCTCGGCGTACTCGAGGAATACCTTGAACTTGATTTCGCGGTTGCACAGGATGTCGGGGTTCGGCGTCCGCCCGGCCTTGTACTCGGCCAGGAAGTGCTCGAATACGTTGTCCCAGTACTCGGCGGCGAAATTGGCGCTGTGCAGCTTGATGCCGAGCTTCTCGCACACGGCCTGGGCGTCCGCCAGGTCGGCCTTGGCGGTACAGTACTCGGTGCCGTCGTCCTCGTCCCAGTTCTTCATGAACAGGCCTTCGACCTGATACCCCTGCTCCAGCAGCAGCAGGGCGGAAACGGAGGAGTCGACGCCGCCGGACATGCCGACGATCACCTTGCCTGAGGTGGCGGTCATGGCGCTCTCGGGTTGAGTAGGTCACAAATGGGCGGGGATTATACCCTACAAATTGGAGGGTCTTCATCCTGTCGCGGCGGATGACGTCTTCACACGGCAGCGGTATGGAAGCTTATTGACCGGCCGGCCAGTTAACGCTATCGTTGCGACATGAACCAAAGAATCCAGACCCGCGACCCCGAACTGACCCGCGTCCGTATTCTCGATGCGGCGGAAGCCCTGTTCGTCGAGCAGGGCTTCTCTGCCGTCAAGCTCAGCGCGCTGGCGCGTTCGGCCGAGGTGACCAAGAGCCTGATCCACCACCATTTCGGCAGCAAGGAGCAGCTGTGGGAGGCGGTCAAGAACCGTGCCTTCGAACGCTACTTCACCGCCCAGATGGCCATGCTCGAGGACGCCGGCGAGCCAGATGCCGCCCTGCTGCGCAGCTCGGTAGAAGCCTATTTCCATTTCCTGCGCGACAACCCCGGCGTGGTGCGGCTGTTCGCCTGGACCCACTTGGAGGGGGACAGCCACTGCGGCGAACTCGACAACCAGCTCGTAGGCGCGGGGGCCGAGTGGGTTCGCCAGGCTCAGAGGCGTGGCCTGCTGCGCCAGGACATCAACCCCACCCACGTCATCGCCATCTTCGTAATGACCTGCACCCAGTGGTTCGAGGCCAAATGCCATCACGAGCACTGGCCGGGAATGGGAACCGATGAAGGGTTCCTGGAGGATTTCCTGAAGATATTCATGGAAGGGGTAACGCCCCGGAAATAAGTGTTTTTTTACCTATATAACTGACCGGTCGGCCAGTTTACGGAGGAGAATTGACAATGCGGAGGGTGAGAGGGGGCCTTGCGGCTTCGCTGATGCTGACCGCATCACTCTTGGCGGGCTGCGATGCGGCGCCTGCTCAGGTAGAGCGGGGCGAGGAGCCGTTGCCCAGCGTGCGCGTCGAAGCGGTGCGCCTGTCCCAGGATGAAGTGAGGTACCGCTTTCCCGGCACGGTGCGGGCCAGCGAACGCGCGGCACCTGCCTTCCTGCATGGCGGTGTATTGCAGGAACGGCACGTGGAGCGCGGGCAGCGGGTCGAGAGGGGCGAGCCGCTGGCGACGCTGCACAATCCGGCCATGGCGCCGACGCTGGCGGCCGCTGAAGCCGGGTGCGTGAGCTGGATGCCAGCTTGAGCCGCCTGGGGCGCGACGTTGAGCGTTCGCGCATGCTGCGTGAGCGCAACCTCAGTGCCGAGGAGGAGCTGGACCGCCTGCGTTCGGAGCGCGAGGCCCTCTCCCAGGCCCGTGAGCAGGCGCTGGCGCAGCGCGACGAGGCCCGGGCACAGCTCGATGAGCTGACCCTGCGTGCGCCATTCGCTGCCGAAGTGACCGACCTGCTGGTCGAGCCCGGCGATTTCGTCGCCGCCGGCCAGCCTGTGATGGGTTTGGCTGGACTCACGGGGCGCGAGGTGGAGATTCGGGTGCCGGGGCGCCTTGCCGCTCGGCTCGAGGTGGGGCAGGAAGCCACCCTGATGTCGATATCCGGGGCGCAGCGCCTTGCGGGTCGGGTCGCTCATGTCGGCCGTGCGGATGATGCCATGGCGCCTGTCATCGTTGCCATCGCGAGCGAGCCTGCCCCGGCCTTGGGAGAGTCGTTGCGCGTGCAGCTTTCCCTGTCCGCGCGGCCAGTCGTGCAAGTGCCGCTGGCGGCGGTGGTCGACCCCGGTGGTCAGGCTCCGCATGTGCTGGTACTGACCGACGACGATGCGGTCCAGCGCATGGCCGTGACCCCGGGGCGCCTGGCCGACGGCTGGGTCACGGTATCGGCCGCATCGCTTGCCGCGGGTGAACGGGTGGTAACGGCGGGGCAGGGGCGTCTGGACGAAGGCGACAGGGTGAGGGTTCTGCCATGAGCTGGCTGCTCTCCTCGCTGCGCTACAAGCGGCTGATCCTGACCGTTACGCTGCTGCTGGCACTGCTCGGCCTGGCGGCCTGGCTGGCCATGGATCGCCAGGAGGATCCTTTCTTCCCCTATCGTTTCGGCCAGGTATTGGTGCCCTATCCCGGGGCGGAGCCGGAGCAGGTCGAGCGGCTGGTGCTCAACCCGCTGGAGGAGGAACTGGCCCAGATCGAGGAAATCAACGACATCATCGGTACCGCCCGCCTCGGCGTGGCGCACATCACGGTCGAGATGCACGAGCACGTCTACGATACCGATGCCGCCTGGGAGCGAGTACGCATTGCCGTCGACCGGGCCAGCCGTGAATTTCCCGATGGCGTAGGCGAGGCCGAGATCAGCGACCGGGACTCGGATGCCCATGGCATCGTACTGGCGGTGACCGGCTCCGACGACCTCCTGGAGCTGCGCGAGGCGGCCAAGCGTCTGCGCCGCGATCTGTTCCGGCTCAAGGAGATCGCCCGTATCGATCTGTTGGCCGACCCGGGACAGCAGGTGGTGATCGGCTGGGATGATACCCTGGCCGAGCTGACCGGGCTCGATGCCCGCGCCTTGGGTGACCAACTCGCCGCACGCAACCTGACCTCGTCCGGAGGAAGTCTGTCGGTCGGTGGGCGCTCGCTGGTGCTCGACCCGCGCACCGAGTTCGACTCGCTGGAGGAGCTGGCCAATACCCCGATACGCACCCTGCGCGGCGACCAAGTGCCGCTCGGCGAGCTGGCCGACGTGCATCTCGCCCCCCGTGAGCCCGCTACCGAGCGGCTGTGGCACGATGGCAGGCCGGCGGTGGCGCTGGGGTTGGTGCTCTCCAACGACCGGGTCGATGCCGTGGACTTCGGTGAGCGGCTGCGCACCCTGGTGGACGAGCTGCGCCCGGCCTATGCCCCGCTGGCGATAGAGGAGACCTTCTACCAGCCGCGCTGGGTCGAGCGGCGCCTGGCGGAGCTTGGCTTCTCGCTGCTGCTGGGGATCGGCATACTCGGCGTGCTGCTGTTCCTGGCCATGGGATGGCGGCTGGGGTTGGCCGTGATGGTGGTCGTGCCGCTGGTGACTTTCTCCTCTCTCGCCCTCTACGCCATGGGGGGCGGCGTGCTGCATCAGATCGCCGTGGCCGGCATGGTGATCGCACTGGGCATGCTGGTAGACAATGCCATCGTCATGGTGGAGAACATCCAGTGGCATCGCGACCAAGGACGCTCGGCGGCACAGGCCGTGACCCGCTCCGTGCGCGAGCTAGCCACGCCGCTGTTGGCCGCCACGGGCACTACCTTGGCAGCGTTCGTTCCGCTGTTGCTCTCCAGCGGCAATACGGCCGACTTCACTCGCGCCATTCCGATCATGGTGATGCTCACCTTGGCGATGAGCTACCTCTACGCCGTGTTCGTCACGCCGGTGTTCGCCGCGAGTATCCTCAAACCTCGACGCAAAGAGCGCCGCGAGCGGCTCCAGGCAATGGGGCAGCGCATTGGCCGGCTCGCCGTGCGCTGGCCGGTCTGGGTGCTTGGAGGTGCCGTCGTGCTGCTGGTGGGTGCCGTAGCGATGATGCCGCTGCTCGACCAGAATTTCTTCCCCGACACCGATCGCAACCAGTTGGTCGTCGATCTCAACTTTCCCGAGGGCACCCATCTCGACACCACTTCACATCAGGCCGAAGTGCTGGCTACCGCGCTGGCTGAGCGCCCGGCAGTGCGGGCAGTACACCGCTTCGTCGGTTTCAGCGGCCCGCGCTTCTACTACAACCTGGTCGAGCAGCCGCGCCAATCGCACCTGGCGCGGCTGGTGGTAGAAGCCGACGATGCCGGTGACCTGGCGGGCCTGATGGCGTGGGTCAGGGATGTGGCCCCGGAGCGCCTGCCCGAGGCCGAAGTGGTGGCTCGGCGCCTGGGGCAGGGGCCGCCAGTGGAAGCGCCGGTGGAGATTCGTGTCTATGCCGAGGATCGCGCCGCGCTGGCGGATGCCGCCGGCCGTATTCTCAGCGTGGTGCGCGGGGCCGAGGGGGCCCGTGATGCACGCCATCGGTTGGGAGAGGGGCTGGCCACGCTGCGGGTCGAGACCGATGACGCTCGTGCCGCCGAGTACGGGCTCTCGCGACGCGACGTGGCCACGGCACTTGCCGGTGCCAGCCGTGGGGTCGAGGTGAGCACTTGGCGTGCCGGCCGCGACCCTGCGCCGCTACTGGTGCGCTCGCCGGAGGGCGAGCGCTTCTCCATTGATGGGCTCGAGGGGCTGCGCCTTGCCGCAACCGACGGGCATGCGGTGCCGCTCGGCGAGATCGCCGCGCTGGACCTGGCCTGGCGCCCGGCGGTGATTCAGCATCGTGGACTGCGTCGCATGACGGTGGTATTGGCCGAAGTGGCTGACGGCCGAACCTATGATGGTGTGCTCGGTGAGATCCTGCCGCGCCTGGAAGCGCTCGAGTTGCCCGCCGGCGTCAGCTATACCGTGGGCGGAGCGGCGGAATCGGCCGGCGATGCCAACACCGCGCTGTTCCAGACCCTGCCGTTCGGTGGTCTGCTGCTGGTGATCTTCCTGCTGGCGCAGTTCAACTCTTTCCGCCAGCTGGCGATCGTGTTGACCACCGTGCCGTTGTCGATAATCGGTGTGGTGCCGGGGCTGTGGCTGACCGGGCAGCCGTTCGGCTTCACTGCCATTCTCGGCGTGGTGGCGCTGGTCGGTATCGTGGTCAACAACGCCATCGTGCTGATCGACCTGATGAATGCCAACCGCCGCCAGGGGTTCGACGTGGGCGAGGCCGTGGTCACCGCCGTAGCCCGCCGCACGCGGCCGGTGCTGCTCACTACGGCTACCACCGTAGCTGGACTCGTACCGCTGACGCTCACCCAGTCGACGCTGTGGCCGCCGATGGCCTGGGCAATCATCTCCGGGCTGATCGCCTCCACACTGTTGACGCTGCTGGTGATTCCGGCGTTGTACCGCCTGCTGATCAGAAGTTAAGGAAACGCAGGCACTTGTACCGGGTTTCCTCAGCGCTCGTGGACGACATCCATGGGATAGAAGCGTCCGGCCAGGGCGTCGCGAATGCGCTTGAGCACCAGCGGGCTTCTCAGTTGACCCTGACGCTCCAGCTCCTCGACCTCCTCCAGGGTCAGCCAATGCACGGCGATGATGGCGGGATCGAGGGCATTGCCCAGGTGGGCCAGGGCCATGCCGAAGAAGCCATGGCTGTGATAGGTTTCGCCGCTGGGCGTCTGGTAGACGTAGAGCCCCAGGTAGTCGGTGATGCCCACCTGCCAGGCAGTCTCTTCACGCAGCTCGCGTAGTGCCGCTTCCTGGATCCGCTCGCCTGGTTCCAGGTGGCCGGCGGGCTGGTTGAACAAGGGGATCTGGCTGCCTCTCGGTGACTCCTCCACCAGCAGGAAGCGGCCGGCGCGTTCCACCACGGTGGCCACGGTAACGTGCGGGTGCCAGCGACTCATCGGTGACCTCCTTGGTGGCGCGGCGAGCGCCTTGGCGTGTTGCGCGGAGCGTGCAGGACTTCTCGTCGCCACTCTCCCGGGGCCAGCCCGTCCAGGCGCCAAGGTCCGATGGCCACGCGAACCAGGCGCAGGGTGGGGTGGCCGACATGGGCCGTCATGCGCCGGACCTGGCGGTTGCGACCCTCACTGATGGTCAGTTCCAGCCAGGCAGTAACAGGGTGTCGCTTCGGGTCCACCGGCGGCTCACGCTCCGGCAGGCCGCTTGCCGCCAGGCGCCGGACCTTGGCTGGTCGGGTCCGGCCATCCTTGAGCTCGACGCCTTGGCGCAGGGCGGTCAGCGCCGCCTCGTCGGGATCGCCCTCCACCTGCACGCGATAGGTTTTGGGCTGCTTGTGACGCGGGTCGCTGATGCGCTGGATCAGCGCGCCATCGTCGGTCAGCAGCAGCAATCCTTCTGAATCATAGTCCAGCCGTCCGGCGGCGTAGACGCCCGGCACGCCGATGACGCTCGCCAGCGTGTCCCGCGGCGCCTCACCCGCGTGGCGACGGTCGGTGAACTGGGAAAGCATCTGGTAGGGCTTGTGCAGAAGATAGATGGCGCTCATTCGACGAAGGTCTTGCTACCATAGATTGTCGACAAATTATGGGGCAAGCCTACTCCGAGAGTCGAGGTGAATGCTATACTCCGCGCTCCACTGAATAGACCAGACAGGGGAGTTCTCAATGGGGTTCCAGAAAATTGTCGTCCCTGAAGGCGGCGAGAAGATTACCGTCAACGCCGATAACACCCTGAACGTGCCGAACAACCCCATCATCCCGTACATCGAGGGTGATGGTATCGGCGTCGACGTGACGCCAGCGATGAAGATCGCCATCGATGCCGCCGTGCAGAAGGCCTACAACGGCGAGCGCAAGATCGCATGGATGGAAGTCTATGCCGGCGAGAAGGCCACTCAGGTCTACGACGCCGATACCTGGCTGCCCGAAGAGACTCTCGAAGCCGTCAAGGACTACGTCGTCTCCATCAAGGGCCCGCTGACCACGCCCGTGGGCGGTGGCATTCGCTCCCTGAACGTGGCCCTGCGCCAGAAGCTCGACCTCTACACCTGCCTGCGCCCGGTGCGTTGGTTCGAGGGTGTGCCGAGCCCGGTCAAGAAGCCTGCCGACGTCGACATGGTGATCTTCCGCGAGAACTCCGAAGACATCTACGCCGGTATCGAATGGAAGGCCGGCTCCGCCGAAGCCGACAAGGTGATCAAGTTCCTGCGTGAGGAGATGGGTGTCACCAACATCCGCTTCCCCGAGAACTGCGGTATCGGCGTCAAGCCGGTTTCCGTCGAGGGTACCAAGCGACTGGTGCGCCAGGCCCTGCAGTACACCGTGGACAACGACCGCGAGTCGCTGACCCTGGTGCACAAGGGCAACATCATGAAGTTCACCGAAGGTGCCTTCAAGGATTGGGGTTACGAGATCGCCAAGGAGGAGTTCGGTGCCGAGCTGCTCGACGGCGGCCCGTGGATGCAGTTCAAGAATCCCAAGACCGGCAAGAACATCGTGGTCAAGGACGTCATCGCCGACGCCATGCTGCAGCAGATCCTGCTGCGTCCGGCAGAGTACGACGTTATTGCTACCTTGAACCTCAACGGTGACTACCTCTCCGACGCCCTGGCGGCCGAAGTGGGCGGCATCGGCATCGCGCCGGGCGCCAACCTCTCCGACAACGTGGCCATGTTCGAGGCGACTCACGGCACCGCGCCGAAGTATGCCGGCCAGGACAAGGTCAACCCCGGCTCGTTGATTCTCTCCGCCGAGATGATGCTGCGCCACATGGGTTGGGTCGAGGCTGCCGATCTGGTGCTCAAGGGCATGGAGAAGGCCATTTCCAAGGGCGAGGTCACCTACGACTTCCATCGCCTGATGGACGATGCCAAGCTTCTCAAGTGCTCCGAGTTCGGTCAGGCCGTCGCGGACAACATGTAAGCGACCCGCCGAACCCCTCGGGGCCCCCGTTCGCCTGGCGGACGGGGGCCTTTTGCGTATCAACCTGAACCCTGTCGGTCCGTTGTCGTCTAACCTGAGACTCGAGATGGCCGGCTTGCCGAGATGGTGTGTGGCTTTTATGTTCAAGACAGAAGACCCGAACGTGTGGGAGTCGGTCGGTGTCGCGGCAGGCATGACGCGGCCTGCGCGTCCCGAGCAGGAGGACGATGGCGACCTGGCGGTCCAGCCGGCCGATCCCGAGGTGGCCCGCCCGCCGTTGTACAAGGTGGTGTTGCACAACGACGACTACACCCCCATGGAGTTCGTGGTGGAAGTGCTGCAGAGCTTCTTCCACATGGACAGTGAGACCGCCGTGCAGGTCATGCTCACGGTGCATACCCAGGGTAAGGCCACCTGCGGTATCTTTACCCGCGACATTGCGGAAACCAAAAGCCATCAGGTCAATCAATATGCAAGAGAGTGTCAGCACCCGCTGCTCAGTGATATCGAGGCGGCGGACTGATTCCCGGTCTGCTAGAGACGGGGTAGGAATGGCAGTCGTTGAGGATGAGACTTGCAACGGCAGCGTTTGTGCCCGATGTTGAAGGTGCCGGACCACGAAAGATCCGATGCAAGCCCTAAGCGGCGAGAAGGGGACTGCCATGCTGAGCAAAGAACTTGAACTGACCCTGAACACGGCGTTTACCGTGGCCCGCTCCAAGCGCCACGAGTTCATGACCGTGGAGCACCTGCTGCTGGCACTGCTCGATAACGCATCAGCGGCAGACGTGCTGAGAGCCTGTGGGGCCAACCTCGACAAGTTGCGGTCCGACCTGCAGGATTTCATCAATTCCACCACCCCTCTGATTCCAGAGGACCAGAGCGACCGCGAGACCCAGCCGACGCTGGGCTTCCAGCGCGTGTTGCAACGTGCCGTCTTCCACGTGCAGTCCTCGGGCAAGAGCGAGGTCACTGGGGCCAATGTGCTGGTTGCCATCTTCTCCGAGCAGGAGAGCCAGGCGGTCTACTTCCTCAAGCAGCAGAACGTGGCCCGGGTCGATGCGGTGAACTACATCGCTCACGGTATCTCCAAGGTGGCCGGCCACGGCCAGAACCCCTCGTCGGCGCCCAGCGATGCCGAGGAGGCCGAGGAGGGTGGCGGCGAGACCAGCGCCAATCCGCTGACCGGTTATGCCACCAATCTCAACGAGCAGGCGCGGATGGGCAAGATCGATCCGTTGATCGGCCGCGAGCACGAGTTGGAGCGGGTGATCCAGATTCTGGCCCGGCGGCGCAAGAACAACCCCTTGCTGGTGGGCGAAGCCGGCGTGGGCAAGACTGCCATTGCCGAGGGCCTGGCCAAGCGCATCGTCGAGGAGGACGTTCCCGAGGTCATCGGTGACGCCGTGGTCTACTCCCTCGACATGGGTGCGCTGTTGGCTGGCACCAAGTATCGCGGCGATTTCGAGAAGCGCCTGAAGAGCCTGCTGGCGGAACTCAAGAAGCAGCCCAACGCTATCCTGTTCATCGACGAAATCCACACCGTGATCGGTGCCGGAGCGGCATCCGGCGGTGTGATGGACGCCTCCAACCTGCTCAAGCCCTTGCTCTCCTCGGGAGATCTGCGCTGCATCGGATCCACCACCTTCCAGGAGTTCCGCGGTATCTTCGAGAAGGATCGTGCGCTGGCGCGCCGCTTCCAGAAGGTCGATGTCATGGCGCCCTCGGTGGACGATACCATTCGCATTCTCAAGGGGCTGCGTTCACGCTTCGAGGAGCATCATCGCCTCAAGTACACCGACGCGGCACTCGAGAGTGCGGCACGCCTGGCGGATCGTTATATCAATGACCGCCACCTGCCCGACAAGGCCATCGACGTGATCGACGAGGCGGGTGCGCACCAGCGGCTGCTGCCACCGGAGGTGCGGGTCGAAACCATCGATGTCGATCAGGTCGAGGCGGTGGTCGCCTCCATCGCGCGGATTCCGCCGAAGAGCGTCTCCAGTTCGGACCGCAAGCTGCTCGAGAATCTCGATCGCGATCTCAAGATGCTGGTGTTCGGCCAGGACGAGGCCATCGACAGCCTTTCTGCCGCCATCAAGCTGTCGCGGGCAGGTCTCAAGTCACCGGACAAGCCGGTGGGCAGTTTCCTCTTCGCCGGCCCCACCGGGGTGGGCAAGACCGAGGTGGCTCGTCAGCTGTCGCGGATAATGGGTATCGAGCTGGTGCGCTTCGATATGTCGGAGTACATGGAGCGCCACACCGTGTCGCGGCTGATCGGTGCCCCCCCGGGCTACGTCGGCTACGACCAGGGCGGTTTGCTCACCGAAGCGATCACCAAGCAGCCGCACTGCGTGCTGTTGCTCGACGAGATCGAGAAGGCGCATCCAGAGGTCTTCAACCTGCTGCTGCAGGTGATGGACCATGGTCGCCTGACCGACAACAACGGCCGTGAGGCGGACTTCCGTCACGTGATCCTGGTCATGACGTCGAATGCCGGGGCCGAGCAGCAAGCGCGGCGCTCCATCGGCTTCCAGACCCAGGATCATTCGACCGATGCCATGGAAGTGATCCGCAAGACCTTCTCGCCGGAGTTCCGCAACCGCCTGGATGGCATCATCCAGTTCCACTCCCTGCCTACCTCGGTGGTGCGCAGCGTGGTGGACAAGTTCCTGGTGGAGCTACAGGCGCAGCTCGACGAGAAGCGGGTACAGCTGGATGTGGACATGCCCGCACGCGACTGGCTGGCCGAGAAGGGCTACGACCCCAGCATGGGCGCAAGGCCCATGGCGAGGTTGATCCAGGAGAAGCTCAAGAAGCCCTTGGCAGAGCTGATCCTGTTCGGAGAGCTATCCGAGCACGGTGGGGTGGTGCACGTCACGGTGGAGGATGGCGAGTTGCACCTGTCCACTGAATCGGAGATGGCCGACGCCCCCTGACGTCGCCGGATCTTGCCTCGACCTTCCACAGCGCCCTGTCTTCGGACGGGGCGTTGTCGTATCGGGGCGAGTAGCGTCGCCGCGAACCTGGCCAGGCAATCAGCGCGAGCGGTAAACGATGCGGCCCTTGGTCAGGTCGTAGGGTGTCAGTTCGACCTTGACCTTGTCGCCGGTGAGGATGCGGATGTAGTTCTTGCGCATCTTGCCCGAGATGTGGGCTGTCACGACGTGGCCGTTCTCCAGCTCGACGCGGAAAGTGGTGTTGGGAAGGGTATCGACGACGACGCCTTCCATTTCGATATGGTCTTCACGTGCCATATAGGCGGTTCCTCGCTGATGACGTTGGTGTGCCGTGCCTGTTTGCATCGGCTTGGGTACAGCACGGCATCGGACGCGCTGAATGTCGCGTCCGTGCCAAGGATAGCGCGATATTGTGCCGCAAGCCGGGCGTCAAGGCAAAGCAGACCGAGTCATGTCGATGCCGCAGTGGGCAACAGGCGCCTCCAGTGGCGCCCCTCGAGCACTTCCAGTGGGCGGTAGGCTTCCTTGTAGGCCATCTTGCGGCATTCGCGAATCCAGTAGCCCAGGTAGACGTGGGGCAGCCCCTCGCGATGGGCCTCGCTGACCAGGCTGAGAACGGCGAAGGTGCCCAGCGAGCGGCGTTCCCATTCGAGGGCAGGGTCGAAGAAGGTATAGATGGCGGAGAGACCGTGTTCCAGGCGGTCGAAGGCGGAGACGGCGAGCAGGGATTCGCCGAGACGGAACTCGAGCAGCCGCGAATAGGGCTCGTCCAGGGTCAGGAAGGTGCGGTACTGCTCCCGGCTCGGCGGATACATGTCGCCGTCCCAGTGCCGCATCTTGATGTAGCGTTCATAGAGGGCATAGTGCTCGGGGTCGAACAGCGCCGGGCGTTCGATCAGGCGCAGGTCGGCATTGCGCCTGGCCACCCGCCGCTGGTTGCGGCTGGGCTGGAAGTCGCCGACGGGAATGCGCACCGAAACGCAGGCATTGCAGCCTTCACAGTGCGGTCGGTAGAGATGATGCCCGCTGCGACGAAACCCCAGCAGGGCGAGCGAGTCGTAGATGCCCAGTCCATGGGATTCCTGGGGGTCGAGAAACAGGGTCGTGGCCTCGTGCCCCTCCAGGTAGCTGCAGGCATGGGGCACCGTCAGGAAGAAGCGAAGATCCCTTATCGGGTGGCGAGGCGTATTGCTGCTCACGTTATCGCCTCCTAAGTGAGAGCGGTCAAGGTCTCGACGCATGGTGAACCATCGGGCAGCGACCAGCAGGGCAGCGGGTGCTGAGTGTCCGTGGCCCCCGGCGTCGCCAGGCATGTTTCAAGATAGTTGATGAACTCGGTGCGGGCGATGTCCCGCGCGCCCAGGCGAGCGAGATGTGGGGTGCGCATCTGGCAATCGATGAGGCGACCACCACCGGCACGCATGGCGCGCACGAGATGCACCAGGGCGACCTTGGAAGCATCGCTGGTACGTGAAAACATCGACTCGCCGAAGAACACCGGCCCCATGGCTACACCATAGAGTCCGCCGACCAGCTCGCCCTCTTGCCAAACCTCCACGGAGCGAGCATAGCCGAGCCGGTGCAACGTCACGTAGGCGGCATGCATCTCCTCGGTGATCCAGGTGCCGGGTTGCCCCTGGCGGGGGGCCGCACAGGCGTGGACCACACTGCCGAACTCACGATTGAACGTTACCGTGAAACTGCCGTTGCGTAGCCGTTTGGCCAGGCTGCGGGAAACGTGTAGTTCATCGGGGAACAGCACCATACGGGGATTCGGGCACCACCACAGGATCGGCTGGTCGTCGCTGTACCAGGGAAAGATGCCACGTCGATAGGCCGCCAGCAGCCACTCGGGCGTCAGTTCGCCACCAGCTGCCAGCAGGCCTTCCGGATCACGCAGGGCGCGCGAAACGGGAGGAAAACGCACAGGGCGTTCGGGAAGCCAGGACAGCATGCGGCGGCGCTCCTCGTCAGCGTTGGTTTCACTAGTCTGACGCTGGAGCCGATTTGGCTCAAGCGGCTGTATGGCCACTGTGCCGAGGGCCATAGTCCCGGTATGATGGCGGCTGATTCATTCTGCTTCATGTAAGTTGGAAAGGCACCGTCCGGGTACGGTGCGAGGGGGTTGGCGAGTTGAGTGTAAAGGAAAAGGGCGTGCCTCGGCGCGCAGCGGAGGAGAACTCCCAGCAGCCGACCACGCGCCTGGCGCTTCATCTGCATGGCGTGGCCCGGGAAGGGGCGACCATCATTCTGCTGGCAGCGTGCGTGTTCCTGCTGCTGGCCTTGTTCAGCTATCAGTCGTCGGACCCAGGCTGGTCCCGTCGCGGGCCGGAAACCGACGTCGCCAACTGGATGGGGCCTTTTGGCGCCTGGTTGGCCGACGTGCTTTATTCCCTGTTCGGCGCCAGCGCCCTGTGGTGGCCCGGCATGCTGGGCTTTGCCGGTTGGTGGCTGATTCGGACGCGCAAGGTAAGCATCGAATGGGATGCGACCGCCGTGGCCGTGCGCCTGGGTGGCCTGGTACTGTTGCTGCTGGGCACGACGACGCTGGGGGCGCTGCATTTCTATAGCCCCGACAGCATGCTGCCCTACGCCTCGGGGGGCATCCTCGGCGAGGGGCTGGTCGGTGCCCTGGTGCCGCTGGTCGACTCGGGCGGTACCGGCCTGCTGGCGGTGGCCGCCATGCTGTGCGGTTTTCCTCTCTTCAGTGGCGTTTCCTGGCTGACGGTGATGGATGAGCTTGGTCACCGCTTCCTGCGCTTGTGGCGCTGGGCAGCGACACCTTTCGGTCTGTCCCGGGACCGGCAAGAACCGCACTGGGACGATGACGACAGCCAGGCAGAGGGTGAGCCGGAAGCCGAGCCTGCCGAGGAGCCGCGCAGTCGTTGGCGTTTCTGGCGACGCCGTGGCATGGCACCGGCCCTGGACCCGGCGGCACAACGCGAACCGGGCCTGGAGCCGTCCTTCGGTAACGATGGTGAAACCGACATCCCCTGGGATGTACCCGAGCGCACGCCCTCGGCCAAGCGTCCGGAGGCAGCTTATAGTGCACGTCAGGGCGAGGCAGCAACCCCGTCTCGGCCTGCCACCGCCTCGATGACGCCGTCGGCACCGGGCCTAGGCGGTTCGCGAGCCGCTGAGTCGCTGGCGGCATCCCCGGTGCTCAAGGCCAGCCGCAACGATGAACCTGCCCCGGCTTCCAGCATGCCGCTGCGGGCAACGGAGGGCGACGAGACGGCTACCGGACCTGACGGAGGGGCGGCCAGCTCCCGCATGGCGGCGTCCGAAGCGCCCGCGCCGACGAAGGAGGCTGGCGAGTCAAAGCCGGGCGGGCGGCGCGAACCGGGGCTCGGCGACTTGCAACCGGAAGAACCGGTCGATGCGTCCGAACCGCGCCTGAGTTGGGGCGACATCGGACTCGAGGACGATGAACGGGACGACGATGCTGCCGGCGTCGAGCATGTTTCGTCGGTCACGGTCAGTGACGATGAGCGGTATGAGGAACGACAAGAAGCATCGAACCAATACGCCGACCAGGCCGAAGGGCTGCGTGCGTGGCGTGAGTCGACTTCCCGACCGTTGGACGCACCGGCTGACGACGATGCCGAGGAAGGACGCGTAGCGACTGCGGAGCAGGCGCGCGAAGCGGCGGCGGAGCCGGACGGCCCCACTCTGTGGACGGTGGAGCATCTGCAGAGCCAGCGTCCCGTGCTCGACGACATGCCGGAGCCGGACGGCGAGCTGCCCAGCCTGCGCCTGCTGACACCGCCCGAGCCGCATCAGCAGAACTACACCGAGCAGCAGCTGACCGACATGGCCGAGCTGCTCGAGACGCGCCTGCGCGAATATGGGGTCAAGGCCGAAGTGGTCAACACCTGGCCGGGTCCTGTGATCACCCGCTTCGAGATCAAGCCCGCTGCCGGGGTGAAGGTGTCGAAGATCAGCAACCTGGCCAAGGACCTGGCGCGCTCGCTGATGGTCAAGAGCGTGCGTGTGGTCGAGGTGATTCCCGGCCGCCCCACGGTGGGCATCGAGATTCCCAACCCGCATCGGGCGATGATCCGGCTGCGCGAGGTGATCGACTCCGAGCGCTATCAGCAGGAGGCCTCGGCGCTGACCATGGCGCTGGGCCAGGACATCGGCGGCGGCCCGGTAGTGGCCAACCTGGGCAAGATGCCTCACCTGCTGGTGGCCGGTACCACCGGCTCGGGTAAATCGGTGGGGGTCAATGCCATGCTCATTTCGATGCTGCTCAAGGCCACGCCCGAGGAGCTGCGCCTGATCATGGTGGATCCCAAGATGCTGGAGCTTTCGGTCTACGACGGCATCCCGCACTTGCTGGCACCGGTGGTCACCGACATGAAGGAGGCCGCCAACGCGTTGCGCTGGTGCGTGGCCGAGATGGAGCGGCGCTACAAGCTGATGGCCGCCATGGGCGTGCGTAACATCGCCGGCTTCAACGGCAAGCTCGACGAGGCCGGGCGGGCCGGCGCTCAGGTTGCCGACCCGCTGTGGGAGCCGCAGCCGTGGGAGATGCACGAGTCGCCGCCGGTACTCGAAAAGCTGCCCTACATCGTGGTGGTGATCGACGAATTCGCCGACATGTTCATGATCGTCGGCAAGAAGGTCGAGGAGCTGATCGCCCGCCTGGCACAGAAGGCCCGTGCCGCCGGCATCCATCTGATCCTGGCGACCCAGCGGCCTTCGGTGGACGTGGTCACCGGCCTGATCAAGGCCAACATCCCCACGCGCATGGCGTTCCAGGTGTCGTCCAAGGTCGACTCGCGCACCATCCTCGACCAGGGCGGCGCAGAGAACCTGCTGGGCCACGGCGACATGCTCTACCTGCCGGCCGGTTCCGGGCTGCCGACCCGTGTCCATGGCGCCTTCGTCGATGACGACGAGGTACACCGGGTCGTCGAGGACTGGAAGCGCCGCGGCGAGCCGGAATACATCGACGAGATCCTCGCCGGCGGTGTTTCGGCCGAGGCCCTGACCGGCCTCGAGGCCGATGCTGGCGAGGGTGGCGGCGATGCCGAGCAGGATGCGCTCTACGACGAGGCGGTGCAGTTCGTCACCGAGAGCCGCCGCGCCTCCATTTCGGCAGTGCAGCGCCGCTTCAAGATCGGCTACAACCGGGCCGCACGCCTGGTAGAGGCCATGGAAGCTGCCGGCGTGGTCTCCTCGATGGGCACCAACGGCGGCCGCGAAGTACTGGCGCCGCCGCCGGTGGGTAACTGATGCCGACGTCGGTGCCGGGCACAACTCAACCATGCATTAATCATGAAAGCGTCGGCGGCCATGCAACCCGCCGGCACGCAGCGAGTCCGAGAGACAGGATCCACTCAGGACCCGCCCAGGGAGAGACACGATGAGCATGAAGAAGACCCTAGCTGCACTGGCCCTGACCCTCGCCGTGCCTGTAGCCGCCTTGGCCAGCGAAGGCGCCGAGCGCCTGACCCGCATGCTGGAGCCGCTGGAGACCGTCGAGGCGCGCTTCGAGCAACTGATCCTCGATGGCAGCGGCGAGCGCCTGCAGCAGGCCAACGGCCACATGTGGCTGTCGCGTCCCGGCAAGTTCCGCTGGGAGGTGGATGCCCCCTATCAGCAGGAGGTGATCTCCGACGGCAGCGAGGTCTATCTCTACGACCCCGATCTGGAGCAGGTCACCGTGCAGGCGCTCGACCAACGCGTGACCCATACCCCGGCCCTGCTGCTTTCCGGCAGCGCCCGGGAGCTCACCGAGAGCTACGAGGTGTCGCGCCAGCAGCAAGGCAGCAGCGAAACCTTCCGCCTGGTGCCGAAGTCGCCCGACACCCTGTTCGAAGAGCTGCAGATGACCTTCAACGACGAACGGCTGGCTGCCCTGCAGATGATCGACAGCACCGGTCAGGAGACCGTCATCGAATTCAGCGACGTGCGTACCAACCACGCCATCGAGGACCGTCGCTTCGCGTTCCAGATCCCCGACGGGGTCGATGTGATCCGCGATACACACTGAGACCTGCACGAAGCCCGTCAGCGCCGCCCTCGAGGCGGCGCTTTCGTTGCTATTCGCCTTCCTCGCCGCGGTCGGCTCGCGCGTCCAGCTCGGCGCGCCAGGCCATCAACTGGGCGTAGCGCTTCTCCTGGCCATGCTCGCTGGGCTGGTAGAAGGACTCGTGGGGCAGGTCTTCCGGCCAGCAGTCGTGCGCGCTGCCCGCCGGGTAGCCTTCCGCTTCGTTATGGGCGTAGCGATAGCCGTGACCGTGGCCCAGCGACTCCATCAGCTTGGTCGGGGCGTTGCGCAGGTAGGTGGGGACCTCCAGGCGTGGCTGGGCGGCCACGAACGCCTTGGCCCGCTTCCACGCCTGGTCGATGGCGTTGCTCTTGGGCGCGATGGAGAGGTGGATGGCGGCGTGGGCGATGGCGCGCTGGCCCTCGTAGTCGCCCAGGCGCAGGTAGGCGTCCCAGGCCGCCATGACCAGCGGCAGGGCGCGCGGGTCGGCGTTGCCGACGTCCTCCGAAGCGATCGCCGCCAACCGACGCACCACGTCGAGCGGATCGCCGCCGCCCTGGATGAAGCGGGCGATATAGAGCAGGGCGGCGTCCTGACGCGACGAGCGCACCGACTTGTGGATCGCCGAGAGCAGGTCGTAGTAATAATCGCCCTGCTTGTCGAAGGCGCTGGCCTGGTGGCCGAGCGCCGCATCCAGCGCTTCGCGGGGGAGGCGCTCGCCATTGCCCTCGGGCACGGTGAAGTCGCAGGCGGTCTCCAGCATGCCCAGGGCGCGGCGCGCGTCGCCGGCGGCGGCGCGGGCCAGCATGCCCAGTACTTCGTCGTCGACGACGATACGGCGCTCGCCCAGCCCCCGCTCGGCGTCGCTCAGGGCGCGCCGCATCACCTCGATGAGTTCATCATCGTCGAGCGCAGTGAGTACGTACACGCGGGCACGCGAAAGCAGGGCGGAGTTGACCTCGAAGGAAGGGTTTTCCGTGGTGGCGCCGATCAGTGTCAGCAGGCCCGACTCCACGTGGGGCAGCAGGGCGTCCTGCTGGCTCTTGTTGAGTCGGTGGATCTCGTCGAGGAAAAGCAGGGTGAGACGCCCCTGGCCCTGCATGGCGCGGGCTCGATCCACCGCGGCACGGATCTCCTTCACGCCGGCCATCACCGCCGACAACCGCTCCAGATGGGCGCCGGAGTGCTCGGCGAGGATCTCGGCCAGCGTGGTCTTGCCGGTGCCGGGCGGCCCCCACAGGATCATCGAGCGCACGCTGCCGGTTTCGGCCATGCGCCGCAGCGGCTTGCCCGGCCCTACCAGGGCCTGCTGGCCCACGTAGTCGTCGAAGTGGCGCGGGCGCATGCGAAAGGCCAGCGGTGCGGAAGCGTCGGGTGCCTGGCCGAAAAGATCCATGAGGAGTTCTCCTTGTGCTGCCGGCAGTGCCGGGCAATGGGGCGCAGTTATTCGGGACTGGCAATACGACCTTAGGCGATGTGCGGGATCGAGCCAAAGGGTCTACGGTTGAGATTGCATCCTGCCATTGCGTGTCTTGATTGCGACGAGGTCGTAGCTCGATAGCGACAGGACTGAACCTGCTCCCGTCCCGTGAATCCAATCCCTATACCCGCTCATCGTTAGAGGAGGCCTCGACATGCCCATGCTGACCCAGTTGCGTCAGGATCATGCCAATATGGCGCGCATGTTGCACGTTCTTCAGCTCAAGCAGAAGGCCCTGGTCGCTGGTGAACGCCCTAATTTCCAGCTGGTTCGTGAGGTTGTCGATTACATCCTCGATTACATGGAGGGGTTCACCATCCCGCTGGAACGCATCTGCTCGGAGAGGCTGCGGGCCGTGGTGCCCGAGTGCAGGGGGCTCACCGAACGTTTGTCGAGCGACTACCAGGCCTTGAAGCCGCGCCTGATGCGCCTATCCAATGACATCGACATGATCCTGATGGATGCCGTGATCCCGATGGACCGCTTCGCCGCGGATCTCAAGGCCTATCTCGATGCGCATCGCGCCTACCTGCGCGACGAGCGTGAACTGCTCTTCCCGCTGATTCGCGATCACTTCGACGACCGCGACCTGGAAAGCCTGGCCCAGGCCCTGCCCGAGGATGCGGCGGCCAAGCTGGAGCGGCTGCAGGAAGCCTATCCGGAGCTCTACGCCGAGCTGTGCGAAACCGCGGAGCCGGCTGCCTGACGGCAATTGGCGCGATACTTACCGGCGAACGGAGGCTTCTGCTCGCTCGGCATGCTGCTAGAATAGGCCCTCTCTAGTAGCAGCCGAGCGATTTCCATGAGCTTCGTTTCGCCATGCCCGGTCCGATCCTGATCTTCGATTCCGGAGTCGGCGGCCTGTCGGTCGTACCTCCGCTCAGGCGTCGACTGCCCGATGCCGCGCTGGTCTACGCCTGCGACAATGCCATGCTGCCCTACGGCACACGCCCGGATGATTGGCTGGTGGCGCGCATCGTCGCGGTGTGCGATGCCGCGGTGGCCGCCAGCGGCTGTTGTGTGCTGGTGGTGGCCTGCAACACCGCCAGCACCCTGGCGCTGGATGCCCTGCGCGCCCACTTGGCGGTGCCGGTGGTGGGAACGGTACCGGCGATCAAGCCGGCCGCCGCCATGAGCGCTAGCCGCCATATCGGTCTGCTGGCGACCAGCGCCACCGTGGCGCGGCCTTACACCGACCGACTGATCGAGGCGTTTGCCCCTGATTGCCGGGTCGCGCGCGTGGCTGCCGACCCCTTGGTCAAGGAGGCCGAACGCCTGCTCGCCGGTGAGGAGCCGGACCAGGCCGTCATCCGCGCCGTCATGGAGCCCTTGGTCAGGGAGTCCGATCTCGATACCGTGGTGCTCGGCTGCACCCACTTTCCGCTGTTCGGCGAACGGTTGGTCGCCGCATTCCCGCGACCGGTTCGCCTGGTCGACTCCAGCGACGCCATCGCTCGCCGCACGGTACAGGTGGCGAGCGACCCGGCGCCAAGGGCGGGGCGTGACCGCAGCCTGGCCACGGCACCCGATGCAGGGCTTGCCCGGGCACTGGCCGGCTTCGACTTTGACGAACCGCGCCTGCTGATCGTCGGCTGATTTCCTCTCATACTCTCTGCACACGACTGGAGATGCCGTGTCCATTCCCATTGTCGACCCCGCACGCTACGACCATCAGCTCGAGGCCAAGCGCGAGCGCATCGACAGACAGTTCGAACGCTTCGCTCCGCCTGAGTTGGAGGTCTTCCCCTCGCCGCCGAGCCATCATCGGCAGCGCTGCGAGTTTCGTGTGTGGCACGAGGGTGAGGATCTTTTCTATGCCATGTTCGAGGTCGATCCCGACGACCCCAAGCAGAAGCGAGTGGTTCGCCTCGACGATTACCCGGTGGCCAGCCGGCGCATCAACGCACTGATGCCACGTCTGCGCGAGGCGCTGCTGGCAAGCGACGTGCTGCGCCGACGCCTGTTTCAGGTCGAATTCCTGACCACGCTCTCCGGGGAGGCCTTGGTCACCTTGATCTATCACCGCCCGCTGGACGAGGCATGGGAGGAGGAGGCAAAGCGGCTGCAGCAGCGGCTCGACATCCTGATCATCGGTCGCTCGCGCAAGCAGCGGCTGGTGCTAGAGCGCGACCACGTCTGGGAGCGGCTGGAGGTGGATGGCCGCTCCCTGCATTACCAGCAGGTGGAGAACAGCTTCACCCAGCCCAATGCCGAGATCAGCCGCGCCATGCTGGCCTGGGCGCGGGACGTGACCCGGGGCAGCCAGGACGGCGACCTGGTGGAACTCTACTGCGGCAACGGCAACTTCACCGTGGCACTGGCCGAGAACTTCCGCCGCGTACTGGCGACCGAGATCTCGCGCACTTCGGTGGCCAGTGCCCAGCAGAACCTGGCGGCCAACGGCATCGGCAACGCGGTAGTGGGGCGCATGTCGGCGGAGGAGTTCAGCGCCGCGCTCAAGGGTGAAAAGGGCGGCCGGCGAGTCACGGAGATGGCGCTGGCGGCGTACGATTTCTCCACCGTGCTGGTGGACCCGCCCCGTGCCGGCCTCGACGAGGAGAGCTGCCGTCAACTGAGCGATTATTCGCGGATCGTCTATATTTCATGCAACCCGGATACATTGGAACGCAACCTGGAGTCGCTGAGCCGCACTCATCGAATTACCCGTTTCGCGCTGTTCGACCAGTTTCCCTGGACCCATCACTGTGAATGCGGGGTGTTGCTGGAAAGGAGCCCCGCTTAACTCGCTCGGCTCGGAAAGAATCGGCGTTGTCAAGTAGCGAAACGTCCCGTCTCGATGCACAAGCAACATGCACCATGAGAAGACTGGCAAGTCGATAGGGTGTGGCGCAGGGCTGCAGTAAGCTTCCTGACACGTGACCGAGGGGTCACGCCGATTTTTCCCCAGGGCCGAGACAGGCCCCAGGCAGCCGAGGTGAGGGATGCAATACGAGACGATCGAAGTTGGCCGGCAGGAAATTCTCAAGCAACTGCGCGAACGCCTGGATAGCCGACTCGAGAAGGCGAGGGCCGAAGAAGTGGAGGCCTTTGCTCGCCATTTCTATGCCACGGTTCCGCTGGAGGACCTGGCCGACCGACGGCTGGACGACCTCTATGGGGCCACCCTGTCGGTATGGCACTTCATCCAGAACTTCGATCACGCCTCGCCCAAGGTGCGCGTCTTCAATCCTGACTTCGAGGAGCACGGCTGGCAGTCCTCGCACACCTTCGTGGCCGTGTTGCACGAGGACATGCCGTTCCTGGTCGACTCGGTGCGCATCGAGCTGAATCGGCGTGGCCTGACCGTCCATGCGATCCACAATGCCGTGCTGGCGGTGGAGCGCAACCGCAGCCACGACCTGCTGCAGGTCGGTTCGCCGCGCGACGCCAATGCCCCGGCGCCTCGCGAATCGTTGATCGCCATCGAGATAGATCGTCACTCCAACCCCGGAGTGCTGGCCGATATCGAGCAGTCGTTGCAAGAGGTGCTGCGTGACGTCCGCATCGCCGTAGGCGACTACGAGGCGATGGGCGAACGCGCCCGCGCGGCCATCGCCGAACTCAAGGCCGGCCGACCCGAGCAGATCGAGCCGAGTGACCACGAAGAGGCGATCGCCTTTCTCGAGTGGCTGGTGCGCGACAATTTCACCTTCCTCGGCTACGACGCCTATACCATCGAGTCCGATGCCGACGGAGACCGGCTGGTCAAGACCGAAGGCAGTGAACTCGGTGTATTCCGCCTGGACCTGCCTCGCTATCAGGAGCGAATCCGCACCGAGCTTGGCATCGAGGGTAATCGCTTCGTGCTGGTGCCCCAACTGCTCTCCTTTGCCAAGAGTTCGCACCATGCCCGAGTGCATCGTCCTACCTATCCGGACTACATTTCGATCGATCGCTACGATGAGCAGGGCCGGGTCATCGGTGAACACCGCTTCCTCGGCCTGTTCACCTCCAGCGTCTACAACGAATCGCCGCGCAACATTCCGCTACTGCGGCACAAGCTCAAGGCGGTGATGGAGATCGCCGGCTTCAACCCCAAGGGACACAACGGCAAGCAGCTGCTGCAAATCCTTGAGGTCTACCCGCGCGACGACCTGTTCCAGATCGATACCCAGGAGCTTGCCGACACGGCACTGGGCATTCTCGACATACGCGAGCGTCGGCGGGTGCGCCTGTTCATCCGCACCGACCGCTCCGGGCGCTTCCACTCCTGCCTGGTGTTCGTGCCGCGCGACGTCTTTTCCACCGACCTGCGCGTGCGCATCCAGAACCTGCTGTGCGAGGAGCTCGACGCCACCTTCGGCGACTTCAATACGTATCTCTCAGAGTCGATACTCGCCCGCATCCAGTTCATCCTGCGCTTCCGCGGCGATGTCCCTCGCGAGGTCAACCTGAAGCGCCTGGAAGCCAAGGTGGCCCAGTTGGCCCGCAGCTGGCGCGACGAGCTGCACGAGGCGCTGGTGGAAGGCTTCGGCGAAGAGCAGGCCAACCGGCTGATGGACCGCTTCCGCGATGCCTTCCCGGCCAGCTATCGTGACGACTTCGGCTCGCGTACCGCGGTATTCGATCTGCAGCACCTGGCCGACCTCGATGCCGGCGAGCCGCTGGCGCTCACCCTCTACCGCCTGGTGGAAGAGGAGGGCAGCGGTGTCAACCTCAAGCTGTTCCAGCGCGACCGCCCCATTCCGCTCTCCGATGTGCTGCCGGTGATGGAAAACCTGGGGCTGCGTGTGATCGGCGAGCGCCCCTACGAGTTCGTCACGCCCGAGATGCGTTACTGGCTGCACGACTTCGACCTCGAACACCATACCGCCACCGAAGTCAGCCTGCAGAAGATGCGCGAGCCCTTCATCGAGGCGTTCAAGCGCATCTGGGCAGGCGAGGCGGAGAACGACGCCTTCAACCGTTTGGTGATCGCCGCCAACCTGGACTGGCGCGAGGTGGCCATGCTGCGCGCCTACGCTCGCTACCTGAAGCAGATTCGCTTCGGCATGTCACAGGATTACATTGCCACCACGTTGACAAGCTACCCGGAGATCACTCAGGAGCTGGTCACCCTGTTCAAGCTGCGCTTCGATCCCGAGCGGCGTCCTGACGAGAGCGAGGTGCAAGCCTGCATCGAACGCATCAACCGTCATCTCGACGGTGTGGCCAGCCTCAACGACGATCAACTGCTGCGCCGCTTCATGGAGCTGATTCGCGCCACCCTTCGCACCAATTACTATCAGCGCACCGTCGACGGCAGGTACAAGGACTACATCGCCTACAAGCTCGATCCCAAGCGGGTTACCGGCATGCCCAAGCCGCGCCCGGTCTTCGAGATCTTCGTCTGCTCGCCGCGCGTCGAGGGTGTCCACTTGCGTGGCGGCAAGGTCGCCCGCGGGGGGCTGCGCTGGTCGGACCGCCAGGAGGACTTCCGCACCGAGGTGCTGGGCCTGGTCAAGGCGCAGCAGGTCAAGAACGCGGTCATCGTGCCGGTGGGGGCCAAGGGAGGCTTCGTCTGCAAGCGCCTGCCAGAAGGAGGCGACCGTGACGCCATCCAGCAGGAGGGCATTGCCTGCTACAAGACCTTCATTCGTGCGCTGCTCGACGTCACCGACAACCTGGTGGGCGGCGATGTGGTGCCACCGAGGGACGTGGTGCGTCACGACGACGACGATGCCTACCTGGTGGTGGCGGCCGACAAGGGCACCGCGACCTTCTCCGACATCGCCAACGAGATCTCAGCCGAGTACGGCCACTGGCTGGGCGACGCCTTCGCCTCCGGCGGGGCCAATGGCTACGATCACAAGAAAATGGGCATCACCGCCCGCGGCGCCTGGGAGTCGGTGAAGCGCCATTTCCGCAACCTCGGCCTGAATACCCAGCAGGAAGAGTTCACCGTGCTCGGTATCGGCGACATGGCCGGCGACGTGTTCGGCAACGGCATGCTGCTCTCCGACAAGATCCGCCTGCTGGGTGCCTTCAATCACCTGCACATCTTCGTCGATCCGCATCCCGATGCGGCTGCGAGCTTTGCCGAGCGACAGCGCATGTTCAACATGCCGCGCTCCAGTTGGGAAGACTTCGACGCGTCGCTGATCTCCGAAGGCGGCGGCGTGTTCAAGCGCAGCGCCAAGTCGATTCCGATCTCACCGCAGATGCAGGAGGTGTTCGGCATCGAGGAGGATCGCCTGTCGCCCAACGATCTGATCCGCGCGATGCTCAAGTCCCAGTTTGACTTGCTGTGGAACGGCGGCATTGGCACCTACGTCAAGGGCAGCCTGGAAACCGATGCCATGGTCGGTGACAAGGCCAACGATGCGCTGCGCATCAACGGCAGCGAGCTCAACTGCCGGGTGGTCGGCGAAGGCGGCAACCTGGGCCTGACCCAGCGCGGCCGCATGGAGGCCGCCGCCAAGGGCGTGTTGGTGAATACCGACTTCATCGACAATGCCGGCGGGGTCAACTGCTCCGACCACGAGGTCAACATCAAGATCCTGATCGACGAGGTGGTCAAGCGTGGTGACATGACGGAGAAGCAGCGCAACCAGCTGCTGGCCGACATGACCGAGGAGGTGGCCGAACTGGTCATCCTCGACAATTACCGCCAGACCCAGGCGTTGGATCTCTCGTCGATTCTTTCGCGCTATGGCATCGGCCCCTACCGGCGCTTCATCGGCGAGCTGGAAGCCGCCGGCCAGCTCGACCGCGAGCTCGAATTCCTGCCCTCCGACGAGGAGCTGCAGGAGCGGGCCAACACCGAGCAGGGCATGACCCATCCGGAACTCTCGGTGCTGATCTCCTACGCCAAGAGCGTGCTCAAGGGCGACGTGCTGGCTTCCGATGTGCCCGACGACCCCTACATTCAGCAATACGTCGAGCGGATCTTCCCGAGCATTCTGGTCGAGCGTTTCCACGATGAGATGTACGCGCACCGCCTCAAGCGCGAGATCGTCACCACGCAGGTGGCCAACGACCTGGTCGATCACATGGGCATCGTCTTCGTGCGTCGCCTCATCGACTCCACCGGGGCCAGCTCTGCCGATGTCGCTCGCGCCTATATCATCGCCCGCGACAGCTTCCAGCTTTCCGATCTGTGGGAGCGGATCGAGGCGCTGGACAACCAGGTGCCAAGCGAGGTCCAGTATTCGATGATGCTCGATCTGATGCGGCTGATCCGGCGTACCACTCGCTGGTTCCTGCGCCAGCGCCTGGGTCTCTCCACGCGCGATGCCATCGAATACTTCGCACCGCGTGTGGCCCAACTGCAGGAAGGCATCGGCGAGCTGCTGCGCGGTGAGGAGCGCAGCCGTTGGGAGCAAAAGCGCGGCGAGCTGCTCGAAGCTGGCGTGCCCGAGGAGCTGGCCGCCACGGTGGCCGCCTCGGGCAGCCTGTATGGCGCGCTCGGTATCATCCAGGCGGCGCGCCAGACCGACGAGAAGCCGCAGCGTGTCGCCGAGGTCTTCTTCGAGATCGGCGACCGACTCGAGCTGCCCTGGATGATCCAGCAGGTGAGTAACCTCGACGTGCGCGACAGCTGGCAGGCCCAGGCCCGCGAGACCTTCCGCGACGACATCGATCGACAGCAATTGGCACTCACCACCAGCGTGCTCAAGACCGAGGATGGACGCGAGCCCGACGAGCGCGTCGACAACTGGCTGTTCATGCATGCCTCGCTGCACGAACGCTGGTGCCGTCTGATCGCCGAGGTACGTGGTGGCAGCCAGGCGACTTTCCCGCTGTTCGCCGTGGCAGTACGCGAACTGGTCGATCTGGCCGAGAGCAACGGCGAGACCTGATCCAGTCCGGCATGCTGTCGGTCACGTAACACCGCACCCCGCCTTCTGGCGGGGTGCGTCGTCTTGTGCCCACGGCGCTGCTATAATCCGCCCGCCTCGCCAACCGCAGACTGCCAGGAGATGCCATGTACGCGCTTGCCCGTTCGATCCTGTTTCGCTTCGATGCCGAAACCGCCCACGGCCATGCGCTCACCGCCCTGGACCTGGCCCATCGATTCAAGCTGGCGGGGCGCCTCGGAGGCGCACGTGTCGACGATCCGGTACAACTGATGGGGCTGCGCTTCCCCAATCGGGTAGGCCTGGCAGCGGGGTTGGACAAGAATGCCGAGCATCTCGATTCGCTGGGGGCCCTCGGTTTCGGCTTCGTCGAAGTCGGCACCGTCACGCCCAAGCCGCAGGGCGGCAACCCCAGGCCGCGCCTGTTCCGCCTGCCGGAGCGCGGCGCGATCATCAACCGCATGGGTTTCAACAACGCCGGAGTGGACCACCTGGTGGCGCGGGTCAAGGCTGCCCGTTTCGACGGTGTGATCGGCATCAACATCGGCAAGAACCTCACCACGCCGGTGGAGCGTGCCGTCGACGATTACTTGATCTGCCTGGAGAAGGTCCACGCCCATGCCGATTACGTGGCCGTGAACATCTCCTCGCCGAACACGCCGGGGCTGCGCAACCTGCAGTTCGGTGAACACCTCGAGGCGCTGTTGGGCACCCTGCGCGAGGCGGGAGCTCGGTTGGATCAGGCAAGCGGCCGGCGGGTGCCGCTGGCGGTCAAGATCGCCCCGGACATGAGCGCCGAGGAGGTGGGGCTGGTGGCCGAGAGCATTGCCGCAAGCGGCATCGATGCGGTAATCGCCACCAACACCACGGTTTCGCGCGAGGCGGTAGCCGGGCTGCCTCATGCCGAGGAGCAGGGCGGGCTCTCGGGGCGGCCGGTTTTCGAGCCTTCCAATCGTGTGATTCGCGAACTGCGGCACTGCCTCCCCGAGCTGCCAATCATCGGGGTGGGAGGTATCGACAGCGGTGAAGCGGCGCTGGCCAAGGTAGAGGCCGGGGCCGATCTGGTGCAGCTCTATTCGGGTTTCATCTATCGCGGCCCGGCGTTGATCGGCGAGTGTGCCCGGGCGCTGAAGGATGCGCGTTGAACGGGAAAGATGTGGAGTGGCACGACAAGAAAGCCCGTGCAAGGCACGGGCTTAGCTCATTCCATGCCACCCTGGCGGTGGCAAGGGGACGATCGGTTGGGTGGGAGAGTCGTTACATTACCATCGGGTTCTTGTGAATCCCGGAGACGCCGGTCATGCCGGCCCACTGGTCTCCTCGGCCTTCACGCCAACCACTCATCCAGTATTCACGTATATTGACATCCTGACTGGGACAGTCGTCGCGGGAGCGCCCGGAGATACCGGCCTTGTAGCCATGGAGATAGGCGCGTTGGAAGCGATCACGTTTCTGTCTTTTCATCGGATGACCTCTTGTCAAGGTACCAATTTGGGACGCACGACATGCGCGCCCCGGCGTCCTAACCGTACGCTTAGCCGTTATTCGATCCCTTAACGACGGCAGAGCGGAGTCTGCGAGTCAATCGTGACCCGCCAGAAGGAACGCATGCGTCTTTACAGTAGCTACCATGACTACTCTTAGCCCATCATGGGGCCCATTGTCGACCTATGTTTCGTCATAAGATCGAGACATTTTTGTAACGAAAGGAATATGCCCGGCCGAAGGGGGCGGGAATGCTGCATGAGTGAGTCATCCCAACGCGAAACACGGCGGCCTTTCCTGGCCACCTGCCCCAAGGGGCTCGAAGAGCTGCTCGCCGACGAACTGCGCACGTTGGGCGCCGAGCCGCAAAAGACGACAGTGGCCGGCGTCCATTTCCACGCCGATCTCGAAGCCGCCTATCGCGCCTGCCTGTGGTCGCGGCTGGCCAATCGCATCGTGCTATGCCTGCTGCGCGAGGAGGGCATCGAGCACCCCGAGGCGTTGCATCGAGTAGCCTCCGGCGTCGACTGGTCCCGGCATCTGCGCCCCGGTGCCACCCTGGCGGTGGATTTTCATGGACGCAGCGAGCAGATTCGTCATACCCGTTTCGGGGCTCAGACCGTCAAGGACGGGGTGGTCGATGCCCTGCAAGCGGCCGGCCAGCCGCGCCCGAGTGTCGATCTGCAGCGCCCCGACTTGCGCCTGTATGCCCATCTTCACCGAGGACGGCTGACACTGGGCGTGGACCTGTCGGGGGAGAGCCTGCACCGGCGTGGCTATCGACGCGACGTCGGGCATGCTCCGCTCAAGGAGAACCTGGCGGCGGCACTGCTGATCCGTGCCGACTGGCCGCAGCGTCTGCGCCGGGGTGAGGCGCTGGTCGATCCGCTGTGCGGTGCCGGCACTCTGCTGATCGAGGCGGCCCTGATGGCCGCCGACATGGCACCCAACCTGAATCGGGAACGCTTCGGCTTCCATGGCTGGGCATATCACGACGAGGCGGTGTGGGCCGAACTCAAGCGCGAGGCCGAAGCGCGTGCCAGCATCGGTCGCAAGCGATGCCGGAACCGGCTCTACGGTTTCGACGAGAGCCCTCCGGCGCTGGCGGCGGCGAAGTCCAACGCCATGCGTGCCGGCATTCCCGCGCTGATCGAATTCACCGGAGCCTCGCTCAATCAACTGCAGCGCCCCGATGGCCTGGGTGAGGAGATGCGGGGGCTGATCATTACCAACCCACCCTACGGTGAGCGCCTGGGTGAGCTGCCCGAGCTCGTCACGCTCTACGGCGCGCTGGGTGAAGGCGTGCGTCGTACCTTTCCGGGCTGGCGCCTGGCGGTATTCACCGCCAACCCGGACCTGGGCCACCGCATCGGGCTGCGCGCCGACAAGCAGTATTCGCTGAAGAACGGCCCGCTGGAGGCCAAGCTGCTGCTGATGAACGTACCCACTGGAAAGGGCGAGGGAGAGGCTGCTGTCGCCAATGCCAATGCCAACTCTGCGTCGCGCAGCGAGGGCGCTCAGATGTTCGCCAACCGCTTGGAGAAGAACCGCAAGCGGCTCAAGAAGTGGCTCAAGCAGTCGGGAGAGACCTGCTATCGGCTCTATGATGCCGACATGCCCGAGTATGCGCTGGCGGTGGATGTCTACGACGGACGGGTCCACGTGCAGGAGTACGCGCCGCCACGCACGGTGAATGCCGCCCAGGCACAGAAGCGGCTGTTCGACGCGTTGGAGGTGATCCCCGAGGTGCTCGGCGTGGACCCTGGTCAAGTGGTGATCAAGCGCCGAGAGAAGCAGAGCGGCAAGGCGCAGTACCGTAAGCAGGCCAGCAGCGGGGAACGCTTCCAGGTGCGCGAGGGACGTGCGCGTCTGTGGGTCAACCTGCGCGACTATCTCGACACCGGGCTGTTCCTCGATCACCGGCCGGTGCGGCGCATGCTGGGCGAGATGGCGGCGGGCAAGCGCTTCCTCAACCTGTTCTGCTACACCGCCGTGGCCACGGTGCAGGCTGCCCTCGGCACCGAGGAGAAGGGCGGGGCCAGCGACAGCGTAAGTGTCGATCTCTCCAATACCTACCTGGAGTGGGCACGCGATAACTTTGCTCTCAATGGTCTCGACCCGTCACGTCATCGGGTAGTACGCGATGACTGCCTGCGTTGGCTGCAGACTGCCAAGGCGCAGTTCGACCTGATCTTCCTCGACCCGCCGACCTTCTCCAACTCCAAGAAGATGGAGGGCACCCTCGACGTGCAGCGCGACCACGCTCAACTGGTGGAGCTGGCCATGGCAAGGCTGGCACCGGGCGGGACCCTGGTGTTCTCCAATAACCAGCGTCGTTTCCAGCTAGACGAAGGGTTGGCCGAACGCTTCGCCGTGGAAGACATTTCGGCGCGTACCTTCGACCCTGACTTCCAACGCCGGCCCGACATCCATCACGTGTTCCGGATTCGCCATCGGGAGGCGGCATGAAACTCTCGCTCCACGCTTCATTTCCGCGACGCCCGGCCGATATCCCTTCTAAGGCTCCTGCTTGCCCAGGAGAGGTCGCATGAATCGTCTGACCCTGTACACCACACTGGGCTGCCATCTGTGCGAACGGCTCGAGACCCTGCTGGCCAGGCTGCATCATGGCGAGTATCGGCTGGAGAAAGTCGAGATCAGCGAGGACGAGGCGCTGATGGAGCGCTACGGCGTGCGTATCCCCGTGCTGGTGGACGAAGCGGGCGATGAGCTCGACATGGGCTTCGAGCCGTCAAGGCTAGCGGCCTGGCTGGCTGACCGTCACTGTCTCGACGAGACCGCCTGGCGGTGCCAGTCGGGCAAGATGGTATCGGGGGAAGAAGAACGAGGGGAGTGGAAGCCGTCAGTTCAGCGGTCCACTGGGCGGCGCTACCTCGGCTGAACCGGATACGTTGACCCAACGTAGGCCAGGACGCAGCGCCATGGTGGTGAGTTATCCGCGTTTTGACAACAATCACGAAGCATGGATTCGTAAGCACAGGGGGTGGAGATGAGTGCACTGCAGCGAAGACGGTGGCAGTGCCTCGCCTTGGGCTGCACGTTGCTGCTGGCGCTTGCGGACACGGTGCAGAGTGCTGCGGAGCCTGGCGGGATAGAGCTGACCGAGGAAGAGCGCCGCTTTCTGGAGCGGAACGAGCCGATCGTGTTCGTCAGCCAGAGCCGCTACCCCCCCTTCGAATTCATCGATGCCAGCGCTGAGCGGCGCGGCATCATGGTGGAGCTGGCTCAGTGGATCGCCACCGAGGCCGGCTTCCACGCGCAGTTGACCGATACCGTCTTCCAGCAGGCACAGGAACGCGTGCTGAACGGTGAAGCCGATGTTCTGACGAGTTTTTTCTACAGTGCGGTTCGGGACCGTCAGTTCGATTTCACGCATACGGTGTTCGAGGTGCCCGCCGCCATATTCGTCTCCGTTGAGCGCCCCGACATCGCCCTGGCGACCGACCTCGATGGCAAGCGTGTGGCAACGCAACGCGGCGATTACGCGAAAGAGTACCTGGCCTCATTGGATATCGAGGTCGACCTGATCCAGACCGATGACTTTGCCAGCGCGGCGCGAGCCGTGATGGATGGCGATGCCGATGCCATGGTGGGCGACGACCAGATCGTCCTCTATTACCTCTACAGTAGCGGTTTGCACGAATCCATGAAGCGGGTCGGCGAGCCGCTGTACGTGGGCCTCAATGCCATGGCGGTGGTGGATGGCAATCACCTGTTGCAGTCGATCCTCAACAAGGGGATCGAACATGCCCGCGCCAGCGGAACGCTCGACCGGTTGCAAGAGAAGTGGATCGGCGCCGAGCTGCCCGGCCCCGGCTTCGACTGGCGTGATTACTGGCTTTACGGGGCCGGGCTGGCGCTGGTGGCCATACTGATCGTGGCTTGGAACGTCAGGCTGCGCCAAGTGGTTAGGCGCAAGACGGCGGAGCTGAGGCGTAACGAGCAGCGGCTCTACGACATTCTCGACGCCACTCGTACCGCTACCTGGGTGATTGACCTGCGCAGCGGCGAATTGCAGGTCAACCACTGCTGGGCGGAAGCGCTCGGATATCGGCTGGAAGAGCTGCAGCCGATCACTCTCGAGCGCTGGCGCAAGATGGTGCATCCCGCTGACCTCGGCAAGACCGAGGCGATGCTGGCGCAGCACCTGGCGGGTGAGAGTGAAGACTACTCTTGCGAATTTCGTATGCACCACCGCCTCGGTCATTGGGTCTGGCTGCTGGATCGGGGGCAGGTATTGGAGCGAGACGACACGGGCCAGGCGCTGACCATGTCGGGAACGCGGATCGATATCTCGGCGCAGAAGCGTGCCGAAGAGAAACTCGAACTCGCTGCCAGCGTGTTTCAGCATGCGCGGGAGGGCATCGTGATTACCGATGCCAAGGGCGATATCCTCGAAGTCAACGAGGCCTTCACGCGTATCACCGGTTACCGCCGCGACGAGGTCCTGGGTCGGAACCCGCGTTTTTTGCAGTCGGGTCAGCAGGAGAAGAGCTTCTATCAGGTGTTGTGGGAAGAGTTGCTGGAGAAAGGCGCCTGGGAGGGTGAGCTCTGGAACCGGCGCAAGAACGGTGAGACCTACCCAGAGCTGCTCACCATTTCCAAAGTCTGTGACAAGCAGGGCCGAGTTTCGCACTTCGTGGCCGTGTTCACCGACATCAGTCGACAGAAGGAACACGAGCGCCAGCTCCAGAGCATGGCCTTCTTCGACAGCCTGACCGAGCTGCCGAATCGAATCCTGCTGGCCGACAGGCTGCGCCAGGCCATGCTGGCGGCTCGGCGCAGTGGTTGCAAGGTATCGCTGGCCTACCTCGATCTGGACGGCTTCAAGGAAATCAATGACCGCCTGGGTCACGCCGTTGGCGACCGGGTTTTGGTGACGATTGCCGAACGCCTGACGTCGGCCCTCCGCGAGGCCGATACGGTGGCCCGCCTCGGCGGGGACGAGTTCATCATCGTATTGCCGGAGCAGAGCGATGTGGCGACCGTGAGCGGCCTCATCGCTCGGCTACTGCGCCGCATCGCGGAGCCGATCGACATCGAGGGAACCCAGCTCTACGTTTCAGGCAGCATCGGCGTGGTCCATTTTTCTCCCGAGGACGAGATCGAGCCCGAGCAGCTCATCCGCCAGGCGGATCAGGCCATGTACCAGGCCAAGCAGGCAGGCAAGAACCGCTACCATATCTTCGATACCGAGCACGACCGTGCGGTGCGGGGGCATTACGAAAGCGTCGAACGCATGCGTGAGGCCCTGGCCCATGACGAGTTCGTGTTGCACTACCAGCCCAAGGTCAACATGTCCACCGGCGAAGTCGTCGGTGTCGAGGCGCTGATTCGCTGGCAGCATCCGGAGCGTGGGCTGCTGGCACCGGCTTCCTTCCTTCCGGCGATACAACAGCATCCCCTGGCCATCGACCTGGGAGAGTGGGTACTGGCTCAGGCACTTGGCCAGTTCGAGGCCTGGGCCAGCGTTGGTATCAGGCTGCCGGTCAGTGTCAATATCGATGCCATCCATCTCCAGCAGGCCGACTTCGTAGAGCGCCTGCGCGCCGAGATCGAGCGCCACCCCAGTGTGAGGCATGGCGACCTCATGCTCGAGGTGCTCGAGACCAATGCGCTGGAGGATATCGTGCATGTGGCAAGCGTGATGAAGGCCTGTCGTTCCTTTGGCGTCGAATTCGCACTGGACGACTTCGGCACCGGGTATTCCTCGCTGACGTATCTTCGCCATTTCCCCGCCAGCATGCTGAAGATCGACCGCAGCTTCGTACGCGACATGCTCGACGATCCAGAGGACTTGACGATTCTCGAAGGCGTGCTGGGGCTGGCCGTCGCGTTTCGCCGCGGCATCATTGCCGAGGGAGTGGAGACACTGCTGCACGGACGCATGCTGTTGGCGATGGGCTATCAGTTGGGCCAGGGCTACGCCATCGCCCGGCCCATGCCGGCAAAGGCGATCCCGGCCTGGCTAGCCTCGTGGCGCCCCGATCCGTCCTGGCGCCATCGTCAGCGCGCCCGGCCGGAAGAGCTGCAGGCCATTTACGCCATGGTCGACCATCGTGCCTGTGCAGTCGGTCTGCTGTGCTACCTGAAGGGCGAGCGGGTTGACCCGCCAGCGGTGAGCTGTCGCAAGAGTCGGCTGGAGCAGTGGCTGTCAGCCCTCAATGAGTCGCCGGTCAAGGGGGGCGAACATGCGTCGCGAATCGCCGCGCTTTGCACTGTCTACGACCGGCTTGCCGAGGAGGCGCTGGAGCTCAAGGAACATGAGGATGACGAGCAGGTGAAGCAGTGCGCCCGACGGGTGGAGGGCGTGAGTGAGGAACTGCTTGGCCTGTTGCAGTACTGGATCGATGCCAGCGAGGCCGTGCGAGAGGATACGTAGTCCGCGAAACCCTGCCGTTCACGAAGCCCTGTCGTTCAGGAAGACCCCTATAGCGAGTCCAGCAGCGAGAGCTGTCGTACCGCGGCTTGGCCCTCGGCGCTCCCAGCATCCACTTCGAGCACCTTGCGCAACCCCCGCGACGACTGGATGGTGGCTTCATCGCCGAGCCACATCATGGCCTGGTCGTGATCGTCGGCCAGCATGTGCTTCAGTCCGCCGAACTGGGTGCCGATCTGCCCCCAGGCACGGCTGAAGATCCAGTCGCCGAACATGTCCTGGTGAATGTGCACCAGCACGTAGTCGTGTTCACTTTCCCAGCGGACGATCACGAAGGCTCCCACAGCATCGAGGCACTGCCGGGAGGCAGTGCGAAAGGTTCGTGCGGTATTGTAAGGTTTAATGCCGACGGCACAAGTCGCGTCTGGCCTTGCCCCCTGCCACACCAAGGAGAGAAAGCGTGAGGATTCTCGTCGATGCCAACATACCCGGTGCAGAAGCATGCTTCGGCCCGCTGGGCGAACTGGTGAGGCGGCCGGGGCGCGAGATCGATGCCGCGGCCCTGCGCGATGTCGATGCGCTGGTGATTCGTTCCATCACCCGACTCGATGCGGCGATCATCGACGCGGCCAAGGCACAGGGCTCGCGGCTGCGCTTCGTCGGCACCTGCACCATCGGCACCGACCATGTCGATCAGGCGGCGATGACGCGCCACGGCATCGCCTTTGCCAGTGCCCCGGGCTGTAACGCCGAGGCGGTGGTCGACTACGTGCTGGGCAGCCTGCTTACCCTGGCCGAGCGAGAGGGTTGGCGGCTCAGCGAGCGTCGTGTGGGTATCGTCGGCGTGGGCAACGTGGGCGGGCGGTTACGCACCCGTCTCGCTGCCATGGGCCTCGAATGCCTGGCCTGCGATCCGCCTCGCGCGCAGCGCGAGGGCAGTGACGGCTTTCACGACCTCAAGACCCTCATCGACGAGTGCGACGTGCTGTGCCTGCATACCCCGCTGGTACGCGAAGGGCCGCATGCGACCCGCCACCTGCTTGATGCCCAGCGCATCGCCGAGCTGGCGCCTGGCACGCTGCTGCTCAACGCCGGGCGCGGCGACTGCATAGACGGCGCTGCACTGCGTCAGCGTCTGTCGGGCCAGGGCGATATCAGCGCGGTGCTGGACGTCTGGGAAGGGGAGCCGGGCATCGATCCGGCCCTGCGCGATCTGGCCTCGCTGGCTACGCCGCACATTGCTGGTCACAGCCTCGACGGCAAGTTGCGCGGCACGCATCAAGTCTACACAGCGCTCTATCGCCACCTGGGGCTGCCGGCCCGGCTCGGCCTGGACGATCTGCTGCCACAGCCGCCTCTGTCGCAACTCAGGCTAGAGGGCAGGCTCGAGGCCGACGAGGCGCTGCGTCTGTGCTTGCGTGCGGTGTATGACGTGCGCCGCGACCATGACAGCCTGCAACGCGAGAGTCGGCGGCAGGGCATGGCCAAGGGCTTCGATGCCTGTCGCGCCAACTATCCGTTGCGTCGGGAGCTCTCGACGCTCACGGTCGAGCTAGGTGCGGGGGCGGAGAGCCTGGCGCCCTGGCTGCAGGGGGCTGGGCTGAACGTAAACTGACGCAAAGGGCCCGTCCTTGGACGGGCCCTGCTGCTTCTGGGGGAGAGACGCAGCCTTAACGATAGGCGGCTTCCTTCAAGGCCCGAATCCGGTCGTCCAGCGGCGGGTGGCTGGCGAACAGGCGCTCCATGATCTTGCGCGTCTGGCCGGCGTTTATGCCGAAGGCGGTCAGGGTTTCCGGCATCTCGTTGGGCATCTCGCTTTCGGCCTTGAGGCGGGCCAGGGCGTTGATCATGGCGCCGGCGCCAGCGAGCTGGGCGCCGGCGGCATCGGCACGGTACTCGCGGAAGCGCGAGAACCAGGCGACGATGGCCGAGGCGATCAGGCCGAACACGATCTCGGCGACGATCACCACGGCGAAGTAGCCCATGAAGCCGAGGCCGCCCTGGCCGTCGCTGCGCGAGCGCAGGAAGTTGTCCACCAGGTGCGCTACGACCCGGGCGAAGAACATCACGAAGGTGTTCACCACGCCCTGGATCAGCGCCAGGGTCACCATGTCGCCATTGGCCACGTGGCCGATCTCGTGGGCCAGTACCGCGCGTACCTCCTCGGGTCGCATTCGATTGAGCAGCCCGGCGGAGACGGCCACCAGGGCGTCGTCCTTGTTCCAGCCGGTGGCGAAGGCGTTGGACTGCTGCGCTGGGAAGATGCCGACCTCGGGCATCTTGATCCCGGCCTGCTGCGAGAGCTCGGCTACGGTGTCGAGCAGCCACTTCTCGGTGGCATTGCTCGGCTGCGTGATGACCATCGTGCCGGTGGAGCGCTTGGCCATCCATTTGGAGATGAACAGCGAGACCATCGAACCGGCCATGCCGAAGATGAAGCAGAAGATCAGCAGGGCGTTGAAGTTCATGCCCTGCTCGGTCAGGTAGCCCTCCACGCCGAGCAGGCGCAGCGTGATGCTGGCCACGACGATCACCGCCAGGTTGGTGCCCAGGAAGAGCAGTATTCTCATCATCGTCTGGAATCTCCGATCGTAGGGTCGGGTCGCCGATGCGCCCCTGACAAAATCTGCTGAATTAGATACGGCCCGTTGCTGCAGGTTTCAAGTCGGGCCGAGAATCGAAGCGATACGGCGGCTACTGGCGATAGCGCGACAGAAAGCGGGCGAAGCGGTCCAGGGCGTCACCGAGCTGGTCGGCCCAGGGCAGGGTGACGATGCGCACGTGATCGGGCTCCGGCCAGTTGAAGGCGGTACCCTGCACCAGCAGGATCTTCTCCTGAAGCAGCAGGTCGAGCACAAGCTTCTGGTCATCCTGGATGGGGTAGACCTTGGGGTCGAGCCGCGGGAAGGCGTAGAGCGCGCCCTTGGCCTTGGTGCACGACACGCCGGGTATGGCGTTGAGTTTTTCGAAGGTGATGTCGCGCTGGGCCAGCAGCCGCCCACCGGGCAGGACCAGGTCGTTGATCGACTGGTAGCCGCCCAGTGCCGTCTGGATGGCATGCTGGGCGGGCACGTTGGCGCACAGGCGCATCGAGGCGAGCATGTTGAGGCCCTGGATGTAATCCTTGGCCCGCTGCATGGCGACGCTGCCGGAAAGGATCATCCAGCCGGAGCGAAACCCAGCGCAGCGGTAGCTCTTGGACAGCCCGTTCATGGTCACCACCAGTTGATCCTCGTCGGCCAGCGCGCCGGTGGAGACGTGCTCGGCATCGTCGTAGAGGATCTTGTCGTAGATCTCGTCTGAGAACACCACGAGATCGTGTTCGCGGGCAATGGCCAGCAGCTCCCGCACCACCTCCGGCGGGTAGACCGCGCCGGTGGGGTTGTTGGGGTTGATGATCACGATGGCGCGGGTGTGGCCGGTCACCTTGGCGCGCACGTCGGCGATGTCCGGTGCCCAGTCGGCCTGCTCGTCGCAGCGGTAGTGCACGGCGTGGCCGCCGGCGAGGTTGGCGGCAGCGGTCCATAGCGGGTAGTCGGGCGCCGGGATCAGCACCTCGTCGCCGTCGTTGAGCAGCGCCTGCAGCGCCATCACGATCAGCTCGGAGACGCCGTTGCCGATGAAGATGTCCTCGATGCCGACGCCGGGAATATCCTTGCGCTGGCACTCCTGCATGATCGCCTTGCGTGCCGAGTACAGCCCCTTGGAATCGCAGTAGCCCTGGGCGGTGGGCAGGTTGCGCATCACGTCCTGGAGGATCTCCTCCGGCGCCTCGAAGCCGAACGGCGCAGGGTTGCCGATATTGAGCTTGAGGATGCGCTGGCCTTCGTCTTCCAGCCGCTTGGCGTGCTCGAGCACGGGGCCGCGGATGTCATAGCAGACGTTGTCGAGCTTGTGCGATTTCCTGAATAGGGGGGGCGTGTCCATGAGGTGTCCGAGGTTCCAGTGGTGTCCGGTGGTTCCGGTCAGGCGCATGCTGCCGGAACTCAGTGATTATGCTGAAGTATCGTCATCGTCGCTATCGTTGTTCGCAGCCTCGGCGAGCGCTTCCTCGTCCTCCGCCGGGGCCGGGATGTCGGCCGGCGTTTCCAGCGTCAGGCGGCCCAGCTTGCCGTCGCGCAGCTCGTGCAGTAGCACTTCGGCGCCGCGGTGCAGGTCGATCTCTCCGCCGGGGCGCAGGCCGCCGCGGCGGCTGGCGATCTCGGCCAGGATCGCATGGCCGTCGAAACCCGCCAGCGCCAGTAGGTCGACGCGCACCGGGCCGTCGGCCTCGACCTGTTCCGCTTGGGGATTGGCGGCGTAGGGCGGCAGCTCGGTCAGCTTGTAGCGGGCCTGGAGCGACTCGGGATAGCGTCGGGCCAGCTCGGCGGCGGTGACTACTGCCACGTCGACGTAATCGATGGCGGTGTCACGAATGGCGCCGGTGGCCGCCAGGCGATAGGCGCTGGCCTGGTTCTCGATCTTCGGCCACAGCACTCCTGGCGTGTCGATCAGTGCGACGCGACCGGCGATGCGCACCTTCTGCTGGCGCTTGGTCACCGCGGGCTCGTTGCCGGTCTTGGCGATGGCCTTGCCGGCCAGGCCGTTGATCAGGGTCGACTTGCCCACGTTGGGAATGCCCATGACCATCACCCGCACGTCGCGGTCGGCGCGCACCTGCCCGGCCAGCTCGTGGCATAGCTTGGGGATGCGCTTGAGTTCACGGACGTTGGTGGTGGTCACGGCCAGTGCCCGGGTGTCGGGCAGCGAGTCGAAGTGTGCCACCCACTCGCGGGTACGCTCCGGGTCGGCCAGGTCGGCCCGCGAGAGGATCTTGAGTACCGGCTTGTGGCGCGTCAGCCCGGCGAGCATGGGGTTGGCGCTGGAGTAGGGTAGGCGAGCGTCGAGTACTTCGATCGCCACGTCGATCTCCGGCAGCGCCTCCTGGATCTGACGGCGCGCCTTGTTCATGTGTCCCGGATACCAGCCGAGCATGTGCCACTCCTGCAAACGTACGAGGCCGCCCATCATAGCAGAAGGGCGGCCTCGCCAGGGCAGCGGGCGGGCTATTCGCCGGGGTGAAAGGCGATGGCCACCGAGTTGATGCAGTAGCGCAGCCCGGTGGTTTCAGGCGGGCCATCGGGAAAGACATGCCCCAGATGAGCATCGCAGTGGGCGCATACGACTTCGGTGCGACGCATGCCATGGGAATCATCGTGGCGCTCTTCGACGCATGCCTGGCCGAGCGGGCGGTCGAAACTGGGCCAGCCACAGTGAGCTTCGAACTTGTGCTCGTTCTCGAATAGCGGCGCGTTGCAGCAGACACAGTGGTAGATACCGTGCTCGCCGGTGACCTGATAATCGCCACTGAAGGGGCGCTCGGTACCCTGTTGACGAGTCACCCGGTATTGCTCCGGCGTGAGCTGGGCTTGCCATTCGGCATCGCTCTTCTCGATCTTCTTGCGCATGGCCTCTCTCCTGCTGGTGCGACGTCTTCATCAGACACCCATAGCTTGGCTGCTTTCCACTGCTTCGGCCAACCCAGGCCGACAGTTGACAGCTTCCGGGGGCTTGAGTAAGATTCGCGCCACCTCGTTGAGGCAGAGAGCGAGACGGCTGCGTCCCATTCGTCTAGTGGTCCAGGACACCGCCCTTTCACGGCGGGAACAGGGGTTCGAACCCCCTATGGGACGCCACTCGTTTCATCGCTGGTTCAGCAGGTGCCGGAGTACGGGACTGAAGTGCGGTATGAGTGCGGGAATAGCTCAGTGGTAGAGCATCGCCTTGCCAAGGCGAGGGTCGGGAGTTCGAATCTCCTTTCCCGCTCCAGCTTCAGCGCCAGTTGCGTCCCATTCGTCTAGTGGTCCAGGACACCGCCCTTTCACGGCGGGAACAGGGGTTCGAACCCCCTATGGGACGCCATCTTCCGGTTGCATCGCTGATTGCATAGACTTGCGTGTGTGCGGGAATAGCTCAGTGGTAGAGCATCGCCTTGCCAAGGCGAGGGTCGGGAGTTCGAATCTCCTTTCCCGCTCCATCATGTCCAGAGATTTGGAGTGAGCGCACTGTCTGGCTGCTGCGTCCCATTCGTCTAGTGGCCTAGGACACCGCCCTTTCACGGCGGGAACAGGGGTTCGAACCCCCTATGGGACGCCACCTTTCGGTTATACTGCATGGGCAGGCACAACCGATACCGATCAAGCGGGAATAGCTCAGTGGTAGAGCATCGCCTTGCCAAGGCGAGGGTCGGGAGTTCGAATCTCCTTTCCCGCTCCAGTTTTCTTCTCAAACTTCAAGATGCCAAGGCTCGGGCCGGGAGCCGGGGCGCCGGACCGTCGAATCTCCTTTCCCGCTCCAGTTTTCTTTTCACCGACCAAGATGCCAAGGCTCGGGCCGGAAGCCGGGGCGCCGGACCGTCGAATCTCCTTTCCCGCTCCAGTTTTCTCCCCCCATAGAATTCGATTACCTTGCCCACGGGCGAGGCATGCTGCGTTTTTCCCGGGCCAGGCTTGAAAAATCCCTTCGCGCCCTAATGTTCTGAACTCGTTTTCCATCCCAACGCAAGGATGTCCCATGGCCGAACCGGCGCTGTCGATCCGTGGCCTGACCAAGGTTTACGGCAACGGCTTTCACGCCCTGAAGGGCATCGACCTCGATGTGGCGCAGGGCGACTTCTTCGCCTTGCTGGGCCCCAACGGTGCCGGCAAGTCCACTACCCTGGGGGTGGTGTGCTCGCTGGTGCAGAAGACAGCCGGACAGGTCTCGATCTTCGGTATCGACATCGACCGTGACTTCGCGCACGCCAAGTATCACCTGGGCGTGGTGCCCCAGGAATTCAACTTCAACCAGTTCGAGAAGGTGCTCGACATCGTGCTGGCCCAGGCCGGCTACTACGGCATGCCGCGCCGCGAGGCGTTGCCCCGCGCCGAAAGCCTGCTCAAGGATCTCGGCCTGTGGGACAAGCGCAACGGTAGCGCGCGCATGCTCTCCGGCGGCATGAAGCGTCGCCTGATGATCGCCCGTGCGCTGATGCATCGGCCCAAGCTATTGATTCTCGACGAACCCACTGCCGGCGTCGACATCGAACTACGTCGCAGCATGTGGGAGTACATGCGCCGCATCAACCGCGAGGAGGGCACCACCATCATCCTCACGACCCACTATCTCGAGGAGGCCGAAAGCCTCTGTCGCAACGTGGCGATCATCAACCACGGCGAGATCGTGCGGAACACCAGCGTGCGCGGCCTGCTGGCCGAACTCGACACCGAGACCTTCCTGTTCGACCTGGCCCGTCCGATAACCCAGGCTCCTCACGTCGAGGGGTTCGAGGTGCACAAGGTGGAAGGGGCCCAGCTCGCCGTGGTGGTGCATCGCGGCCAGCGTTTGAACGATGTATTCAGCGCCCTGGGTGAGCAGGGCATCGAGGTGGTCTCGATGCGTAACCGCGCCAACCGGTTGGAGGAGATGTTCGTGTCGATGGTGGAGCAGGGCAACGACGAGCGTCGCGCGGCCGAACAGGCGGAGGTGGGCAAATGAGCGCCGGCCAGATAGCCATTGCCCTCTGGACCCTGGTATTCAAGGAGGTCAAGCGCTTCACGCGGATCTGGCCGCAGACCCTGCTGCCGCCCTCGATCACCATGGCCATGTACTTCATCATCTTTGGCAGCCTGATCGGCTCGCGCATCGGCGAGATGGACGGCTTCAGCTACATGGACTTCATCGTTCCCGGGCTGATCATGATGGCGGTGATCACCAACAGCTATTCCAACGTGGCCTCGAGCTTTTTCTCCAACAAGTTCCAGCGCAGCGTGGAGGAGATGATGGTCTCGCCCATGCCCAACTGGGTAATCCTTGCCGGCTTCGTGCTCGGTGGGATGGCGCGCGGGTTGGGTGTGGGCCTGATCGTGACCCTGGTGTCGTTGTTCTTCACCCGCATCAGCGTGGCGCACCCGCTGCTGACCATTGGCGTGGTGGTGCTCACCGCGGCGCTGTTCTCCATCGGTGGTTTCATCAACGCGCTGCTGGCCAACAAGTTCGATGACGTTTCCATCGTGCCGACCTTCGTGCTCACGCCGCTGACCTACCTGGGCGGGGTGTTCTACTCGATCTCGCTGCTGCCGACCTTCTGGCAGAACGCCTCGCTGCTCAACCCGATCCTCTATATGGTCAACGTGTTTCGCCACGGTTTCCTCGGTGTCTCCGACATCCCGGTGGGTTGGGCGCTGGCCGCCATCGTCGCTTTCATCGTCGTGCTCTTCACTGTCGCGCTGTGGATGCTGGAGCAGGGCAAGGGTATTAGAAGCTAAATCATGAATCACGATCGTCCTGAAACGCTTGAACATGCCCCCTTGGGGCGCGAGTCCGCCTACCCGGAACACTACGATGCCGGGCTGCTCTATCCCATTCCCCGCGCCGCCAATCGCGCGCCGCTGGGTATCGAGGAGGGCAGGCTACCCTTCGTCGGCGAGGATGAGTGGCACGCCTTCGAGGTGAGCTGGCTCAACGGCCGCGGCAAACCGCTGGTGGCCGTGGCGCGCTTCCGCTTGCCGGCCGAGTCGCCCAACCTGATCGAGTCGAAGTCGTGGAAGCTCTATCTCAACAGCTTCAACCAGACCCGCTTCGACAGCCGCGAGCTGGTGATCGAGACGCTCGAGCGCGACCTGGCGCAGGCCGCCGGGGCGCCGGTCACGGTGGAGCTGCTCGACGTCGACGACGATGCTCTCGCCGTCAGTCGTCTGCACGGTGAATGCCTTGACGAACTCGACATCGAGGTCGACGACTACACGCCCAGCGCCGAGCACTTGCGGGTGGGCGAGGAGATCGTCGAGGAGACGCTCTACTCGCACCTGCTCAAGTCCAACTGCCCGGTCACCGGCCAGCCCGACTGGGGCAGCGTGCTGATCCGCTATCGCGGTCCCAGGCTCGACCGCGAGGGGTTGCTGCGCTACCTGATCGGCTATCGCCAGCATCAGGATTTTCACGAGCACTGCGTGGAGCATATCTTCATGGACCTGATGGCCAAGGCGAAGCCCGAGCGGCTGCTGGTGCTGGCGCGCTACGTGCGCCGCGGCGGGCTCGACATCAGCCCCTGGCGTGCCACGCCGGGCGAGCGCCCACCCGAACCCCTGCGCCTGGCAAGGCAATAGGCGCGACACGACAGGTATAGGGACAGCTGGTAAAGTTCGGTCAACTATTCTCGATGACCTGGGAGACCGTATGGACGCACTCACTCTGTTGCACGAGCGCAGTTCGATGGGCAAGTTGATGGGCCCAGCACCGAGCCCTGAGCAGATGGAAGCGATCTATCGCGCCGCCCTGCGGGCACCGGACCATAAGGAGCTGCGCCCGTGGCGCTTCATCGAGTTCTCCGGTGAGGGGCTCGAGCGGCTGGGTGAACTCTTCGCCGAGGCGGAGTATCGCGAGGACCCCAGCATCGAGGACGCCGCCCTGGATGCCGCGCGCAAGAAGCCGCTGCGCGCCCCCATGGTCATCGCCGTTATCGCCAAGGTCACGCCCGATGTGGAGAAGGTGCCGAAGATCGAGCAGGTGATCTCCGCCGGCTGCGCCGGCCATGGCATCCTGCTGGCTGCCCACGCTCTTGGGCTCGGTGCCATGTGGCGCAGCGGCAAGTACGCCTTCGATCCCACCGTGCGCAAGGGGCTCGGCCTGGAGGAGGAGGACGAACTGATCGCCTTCCTCTACCTCGGCCAGCTCGGTGGGCGCCACAAGCCCATCGCCGAGCATCGTATCAGTGACTTCGTCGAGCGCTGGACCTGACATCATGCGAGAAGTCGGCGTACCCCACCCGCGCCTGCCGCTGCCCGCGCTCGGTGAACGGGACGATCCGCAGGCCTTTCTCGCCTGGCTGAGTGACGCCATCCCCATGGTGAGGCATCTGGGCATTCGCGAGATGCGCTGGGAGGGAGAGCGCCTGGTGTGGGATCTCTCGCTCGTGCCCAACCTCAACGACAAGGGCACCGGCTTCGGTGGCGGTCTCACCGCCCAGACCACCCTGCTGGGCTGGTGCTGGACCACCCTGTGGCTGCGCCAGCGCGGCCATGCCCGCGACGTCGTCGTGGCCGAAGCCAACCAGCGCTTCCTGGCGCCCGTTACCGGCGACTATCGGCTCATCTGCGCCCCCGACAGCGAGCAGGGCCCAGACACGCTTTCCGAGCGCCTGGCAAGCCGTGGACGTGGTCGCATCACTCTCACGCAGCAGCTCTGGTGTGGCGATACCCTGTGCCTGGAAGCCCGCGGCGACTACGCCGTGCTGCCCGCCGCCTGACGGCGCGCGAGCCGAAAACCGGCTTGCAAACGCGCACTTAAGCCGTTAGACTTTGCGCCGTTCTGACGCACTCGGGCGCTGCCCCAGGCGATGGAACCACAATGTGGAGAGGTGTCCGAGTGGTCGAAGGAGCACGCCTGGAAAGTGTGTAAGTCGAAAGGCTTCGAGGGTTCGAATCCCTCCCTCTCCGCCACAGAATAGAGAAAAGCCGCTGATTTCAGCGGCTTTTTCTTTTTAGTCGAGTCCGGCCCCATACCCCAGGAGATCCTCCCGGGTATCGACATCCCGGCAGACGCCGGCATCATCGACCGGCATGACTCGATAGCGCTCGATGTGCCGCTGGATGACGCCGTTTGCGCCGCTATCGCCATCCAAGGCCGCCAACTCCGGCCAGAAGTCACGACCGAAGAGCACCGGATGACCGGGCTGCCCCCGATAAGAGGGGCGCAGGATGCTGGATCGGGTCGCATGCCGTTGCAGAGTGTGAAGCGTCTCGAGGCGGATCGAGGGCATATCGCCGAGCAAGATGGCCACGGCCTCTACGTTCGTCAGGGCGTCGGCGCGGTCGAGAGCGGTGATCGCTTCGCCGATGCTGGTGCCCAACCCGCGCTGGGCGTGGCGTACATTGATGACGGGCGTTTCCCGCGACAGGGCCAAGGCAACTGGCTCTTCGCCCTGGCGCAGAACGACACGCAGCAAGGAAAATGCCTCTCCCGCTCGCTCCACCGAAGCGGCCAGGCAAGGGCGTCCGTCTGGCAACGGAGCCAGGCGCTTGTCGGCGGCCCCGAAACGGCGCGAGAAACCGGCGGCAAGCACAATGGCAACGACAAGCCCCGCGTCTTTCACATGGGTACCCTCCATCACTTGGTGCCGGTGAGCTGAGAGTGACGCGGCGATCGACTCGATTAAGCCCGGCAGGTCGCTAGTGTCTATGAGTATCAGCCATGGGAGGTAACCTCGTCATCGATACCGTGGCGCAGGCGTGGCAGAGCGCGGGCGGCATCCAGCAGGAACTGCAGGGCGAGCATTGTGAAGCCGATGGGCAGAAGTGCATAGGGAAAGACCATCGGTGTGCCCAGCGAGCTCGAGACGCGCTCGCCGTACTCGAAGGCCTGCAGTGCCATGATGCCCCCTCGCCACACCATGATGGCGCAGAACAGCGCGCCGAGCAGGCCGGTGACGACGTCGATCGCGGCGCGGCTGCGCGGCGGCAGCTTGTCCTTGAAGAAGGTGATACGGATATGCGCGTCGTGACGCTGGGCTTCGGCGGCACCGATCACGGCCAGGTAGACCAGCAGGAAGGAGTTGATCTCCAGGCTCCAACTGGTCGGGGCGGCGAAGGCATAGCGCATGATGGCGTCGTAGCAGATCGACACCATCATGAACGCCAGCACCGCCATCGATGTCCAGCGCAGGACGGCCAGAAGGCCGTCCCAACTGCGCGTGGCGGTAGCAGTCATGTGGCGCTCCTCATGCCTCGCCCAGGGCCAGTGCGATGGCGCGGTTGCCGACCTCTTCGCCGACTTCCTCCTTCCAGAGGTCCCAGACCGCCTGGACGCCGGCGTTGAACGTCTCGATGTCCTCCTCGGTGGGCTCGATGATCTCGATCCCGGCTTCCTCGACTTGCGGCCAGTATTCGTTGGGATAGATGTCGTTGTTGCAGTGCTCGATGAAGTTCTCGTCGTACCAGTCGGCGGCCTGTTGCAGGACGCCGCGCACGTCGTCATCGAGGTTGTCCCAGGTATCGCGCAGCATGAAAGGCGCCACCGAGAAGCCGGTGATCGGCAGCTTGTAGCAGTATTTGAGCTGCTCCTGGAGGCTGCGTCCGATGATCGTCGAGATGTTGAAGATGCCGGCATCCACGGTGCCACGCTGCAGTGCCATGTAAGTTTCCGAGGAGGGGATACGGGTTGCCCCCACGTTGTAGGGTTCGAAGGCCTGGGTGGCCTCGAAGCCGACGATGCGCACCTTCTTGCCGCGTACCTCGTCGAGGCTGCGGATGGGACTCTCCTCGGTGCTCCACAGGTATTCCGGCTCGAGGATGCCGCCGCCAGAGGTGAGCATGTAGAGGTTCTCCTCGGCCAGCACCTCATTGATCAGCTCCATCAGCGGGCTGCCCTGGCGCAAGCGCTCCGGGTGCCGATAGAGCTCACCCACCACTCCGGGCAGGCCGGTCACACCGAGAATGGGAATCGAACGGGTGATATAGGAGAAGGTGTGGAACATGAAGTCGATGCTGCGCGCGCGCAGCGCCGGCAACTGTTCATCCACCTTGAGCAGTTGGCCGGAGTCATAGAATTCCACCGACAGCGCGTCGCCGCCGTTCTCCTGGAGCATTTCCACGAAGCGGTTGGAACCGTAGGTCAGTGCCTTGTAGGAGTCGGGCAGGTAGGTGACGCCGGTGAGGGTGGTAGCGGCATGGCTGTGAGGGGCCAGCAGGCTCTGGGTACCGAACAGGGTGGCGCCGGCGGTGGCGAAAGTGCCGTACTTGAGGACTTGGCGGCGGGACAGTGTCATGGTGAATCTCCCGTTGTTGTTGTAGCGGTTCACTTCATTGACGTTGCTGCGCCGGGGCTACATCAGCCCCGGCAACCATAGGCTGAGGCTGGGCATGAAGACGAACAGCATCAGCACGAGGAACTGCACGGCGACGAAGGGTAGGGCGCTCTTGATGATTTCCTCCACCGAGAGTTCGGGGCAGACCCCGCGCAGGGCGTAGAGGTTGAGGCCTACCGGCGGCGTGACCACGGCGATCTCCAGGTTGAGCACCATGACGATGCCGAACCACAGCGGGTCATAGCCCAGGGCCGTGACCAGCGGCAGCAGTACGGGTGTCGTCACCACGATCAGCGAGACGGCATCGACGATCATGCCGAGCAGGATCAGCAGCAGCATGACCGCCAACAGAATCGCCCAGGCGGGCAGGCCGGTAGCGGTGAGCGCCTCGGTGAGCAACTGGGGCACGCGCACCATGTTGAGGTAGTCGCCGAAGATCTTGGCGCAGCCGATGATCAGCAGAATGGCGCCGCTGATGCGGGCGGTGGTGCCGAGGATCTCCAGGAACTTGGCCCAGCTGAGGCTGCGAAACACCAGGGTAGCGATCAGGAAGGCGCCGGCGGCACCGATGCCGGCGGCCTCGCTTGGCGTGGCCAGGCCCGAGTAGATGGAACCCAGCACGGCGACCACCAGCAGGGCGGCGTGCCAGATATTGGCCAGGCTTGCCCAGCGCTGCGCCCAGGTGAAGCGCTCCTCGCTGGCCGGCGCCTCGGCCGGGTTGAGGCACACGCGAACGTAGATGAACAGCGACAGGGCCAGCGCCAGCACGATGCCGGGCACGATGCCGCCGATGAAGAGGTCGGCCACCGAGACGCTGGACACCGCACCGTAGATGATGAAGGGCACGCTGGGCGGAATCAGCATGGCGAGCGCGCCGGCACTGACCACGGCGCCAGCGGCCAGCGAGCGGCTGTAACCGCGCTGAAGCATCTGCGGCACGGCGATGGAGCCCACGGCGGCGACACCGGCGAGGCTCACTCCCGAGACGGCACCGAACATGGCCGAGGCACCCACCGAGGAGATCGCCAGGCTGCCGCGTAGCCAGTTGAGCCAGCGCACCGCGGCGGTGAACAGGCTCGAACCCACCGGTGTCGCCCCCAAGAAGTTGCCCATCAGGATGAACAGCGGCAGGGCGATCAACTCGAAGGCGTTGAGCTGACCGAACAGCGACGACGGGGCGAAGAAGAACGCCAGCGAGCCGCGGGCCATGTAGAGGCCGATCAGGCCCGATAACCCCAGGGCGAGGAAGATCGGAAAGCCGATCACGATCAGCCCTACGAGCACGAGCAGAACGATGACGGGGTCCATGGCGCCTTCCTCAGATCACACCATCGGCGCGCAGTGCGTCGATGGCTTCGGCGGTGAGCCCGATCCAGTCGGAAAGCACGGCCTCGGTGTGCTCGCCCAGCGCCGGGCCTACTTGCTTCACTCGACCCGGCGTCTCGGAGAGGCGCGGAAAGACGTTCTGCATGGGGAGCGGTTGGCCTTGGCGATCGGGGACCTCGACGATCGATTCGCGGGCCTGGAAATGTGGATCGTCGAGCATGTCGGGTGCGCGGAAGACGAGCCCTGCGGGGACCCCGGCTTCGGCCAGTATGTCGACGACCTGCTGGGCATCGTGCTGCCGGGTCCAGGCGGCGATCAGGTCGTCGATGGCCTGTTGATTGTCGCCGCGCGCCCGGTGGGTGGCGTAGTCGGGGTGATCGGCCAGGCGTGGCTGGCCCATGGCCTCGCACAGGCGCCGGAAGACGGTGTCCTGGTTGGCGCCGATGATCACGTCGCGCCCGTCGCGGGCCGGATAGGCGTTCGACGGTGCGATCTTGGGCAGGAAGCTGCCGCTGCGCTCGCGCACCCTGCCGGCGCGGGCATACTCGGGGACCAGGCTCTCCATCATCGCCAGCACCGACTCGAAGATCGAGCTGTCGACGACCTGGCCGCGGCCGCTGCTTGCGCGCTGGTGCAACGCCATCATGGCGCCCAGTGCGGCGTGCAGGCCGGCCAGCGTATCGCCCAGGGAGATGCCAACGCGCACGGGGGGGCGGTCCGGATAGCCGCTTACATAGCGCAGCCCACCCATCGCCTCGCACACCGAGGCAAAGCCGGCGCGCGAGGCGTAGGGGCCGTCCTGGCCGAAGCCGGTGACACGCACCATCACCAGGCCGGGATTGCGGCGCGAGAGCTCATCGAAGCCCAGCCCCCAGCGCTCCATGGTGCCGGGACGAAAATTCTCGATGACGACATCGGCCTGGCTGGCCAATTCGCGCAAGAGTTCCTGTCCGCGCGGTTGGCGGAGGTCGACGGTAACGGACTTCTTGTTGCGGCCGATGACGTTCCACCACAAGGGCTCGCCGCTGGCAGGGTCCGCCTCGCCCCACTGGCGCATGGCATCGCCCTTGCCAGGAGGCTCGACCTTGATCACCTGGGCGCCGAAGTCAGCCAGTACCTGCCCGCAGTACGGGCCGGCGATCAACTGGCCCAGTTCGAGCACCTTGATGTCGTCGAGAGGTAGCGGGGATGTGTCGTCATGCGCAGTCATTGTTGTTGTGTGCCTCTTTATGGTGTCCTGGATCAGCCGGGAGATGCCTGTGGGGCGTCGGGCAAATCGGGGAAGCGTACATGCAAGGCCTGAGCGGCCAGCAGATGGGAGCGCATCACGTTTTCGGCCCATGTGGGACTGCCGGCACTGATCGCCTCGAGAATTTCACGATGGTGGCGCATGCTGCGGCGCAGGTTGGCGAGATCGTAGTTGCCGAAGTTGCGCCGGATCACCGAGGTCCGCACCACGCTGTCCAGCACCGCGGCCAGGCGTTGGTTATCGCTTGCGGCGATCAGCTCGCGGTGAAACTCATGATTGAGGAGGGCGATTTCGTTACGCACCTCCGGCTCACGCTCGATGCGTTCGACGAGCTCTTCCATGCGGCTGGCCAGCTCTTCGAGATGCGCCAGATGTGTCCGGTTCACCCGCTCGCTGGCAAGTCTTACGGCCATGGGCTCGAGCACCAGGCGCAACTCGAAGACTTCGCGGGCGTCCCTCTCCGTCCAGGCCACTACCCGCGCACCATGATGCGGGATCGCTTCAAGCCAGCCCTCGGAGACCAGCTCACGCAGCGCCTCGCGAACCGGGGTACGGCTTACGCCTAGCTCGCGGGCGATACTCGCCTCGCGAATGTACTCCTGGGCCCGGTAGTGACCGTCGAGAATCCGCTGCTTGATCACGTTGTGGACTTCCGCGGTGGCGGTTCTCGCGATCCGGGGTAGTTCTAACATGGTGGGTTGGTTCATCAATGCCTCAATATTGCATGCAATATTGACTATAGACGCAGGATTGCGCGGCCTATTACTCGACCTTGGTCGAAAATTGCATGCAATCTCTCCTGGGCGTCTCATCGTACCTGACCCCCTCGACAGCTGGTCGGGGTTCTATTGCTTGCATACAGTGCTCGGCGAGCCAGGGGGATTGTGATAATGGACTTAGGCAAACTCATGCTGTCGTCGTAGGTAATTTCACTACGCCGCTTGTCAGAAATTTCCTACAAAGGGGCATATCCCAGGTTAACTGCATTTTGCGGTACAGCTGCCATGCTGTACTCAAGGGCAAGGAAGCTTCGCAAGGAAGCCGGGTCAGGACGACGCAACGACCAAGGATGCCCGGTCAGGATGACTGGGATAGCCGCAAGGACGCAAGAGTTCGCCCGGCCGCAAGGCCGGGCTCTTTCGTTGAGGGAGCGCTAAGCCAATTTTCTCTCTTGCCCTTTGGTCTGGCAGCCAATTAACTCCAACCTGTTGTTTGAAAATAGTTAACACCCTCCGTTGCTATGGCCGATGGTTCCCCGGCCCGAATTCCAAGCTTCGAAAAGCCGTCATTGCATGGCGGATTCTTTGCTTTCGCTTCATTGCAACTGAGGTGATGATGGAGAGTCGGCTGCCATGGGAACGAAGGGGCGGCGCCGATAGAGCAGGGAGTTGAAGGAGGGTGACAGCGCAAGCGTGGCGCGAGTGGTTGCTCTCGATCTGTTATTTTAGATTTCTCTGCTATAACTAAGCGTATCCTTCCAACGGGTGACGGGATGTCCAATTCTGACTGGCTGATCAAGGCTCGTCGGTTCGCTGTTGCCGGTCTATGGGCCGGCCTGCCGTCGTTCGCTTCCGCTTCAGCAGAGGGCGTCGTCATGCCCACTGCCGGCTGGGGCGTGGTGTTGCTGGTTGTGGTGTCGGTTCTGGTGCTGGCAGGGCTGGCCTATAGACGTCGACTTTTGAGTGAAGTCGAAAGGCTGCGGGCCAGCCACGAAGAGCTGACGACCATCCTCGACAGCGTCGACGCCTGCATCTACGTCAAGTCGAACGACTTTCGCTATCTGTATGTCAACCGCAAGGGCAGCGAGATCGTGGGCCTGCCGGCCGAGGCGGTCCTGGGCAAGACCGACAGTGACATCTTCGATTCTGTCACGGCAGCGGAGCTGCGCTTCAACGACCGACGAGTCCTGGAGCAGGGCGAGAAAGTCGTGGTGGAAGAGGGATACGTGAAGGCCCAGGACGAAACCGTCTTTACCTTTCTGTCAATCAAGCTGCCGCTGCGTAGAGCCGATGGCACGATTCGTGCGCTCTGCGGTTTCTCCACTGACGTTACCGAGTACCGCGATATCCAGGAGAGCAAGCATCGGCTGACATTCTACGATTCGCTGACGGGGCTGCCCAACCGGCGCCTGCTGCTCGACCGGCTGGAAATGGTTGTCAAGGGCTCTCGGCGCACTGAGCGCTACGCGGCCCTGCTTTTCATCGATCTGGACGACTTCAAGGTCGTCAACGAGACCCAGGGCCTGCAACGGGGCGACCGATTCCTGCGCCAGGTGGCGCAGAGGCTGGAAGAGGTCGTGCGCGAGAGCGATACCCTGGCGCGGCTGGGGGCCGATGAATTCGTACTGATGATCCACGACCTCGGCCTCGACGTGGAGCAAGCGGCCCATGCCGCCGAACGCGTGGCCGAGAAGCTGTTGGGGCAGATCGCGAGCGCCCAGACCGACGACGACCAGGCACTGACCCTGCCCATTACGGCGAGTATCGGCATCTCCTTGTTTGCCAACGGCCAGGCGAACGTCGACAGTGCCATGCGTCAAGCGGACATTGCCTTGCAGCAGGCCAAGGCGGCGGGTGGCAACACCCTGCGCTTCTTCAATGCCGACATGCAGGCCGACGTGATGGAGCGAGTCCATCTCGAGGCCGATCTGCACCAGGCGCTGGCGCGAGATGAGCTGCGCCTGCACTATCAGGTTCAGGTGGATAATCGGACCGAGGTGACCGGCGTCGAGGCATTGATCCGCTGGGAGCACCCGCGGCGTGGCCTGGTGCCGCCTGGCCTTTTCATTCCGCTCGCCGAGAAGAATCGGTTGATTCTGCCGATCGGCTACTGGGTGCTCGAGACTGCTTGCCGCCAATTGGCCGCTTGGGCGCAGGAGAACGGCAAGGAGAAGCTGACGATCGCCGTCAACGTCAGCTCGGTGCAGTTTCACCAGCCCGACTTCGTTGCCCGGGTTCAGCATACCCTGGAGGAAACGGGCGCCAATCCTGGTCGGCTGGTGCTGGAAGTCACCGAGAGCCTGCTGATGGAAGAGCCGGAGCGTGTGCGCAACATCATGCTGCGCCTGAGCAAGCTCGGCATACGTTTTTCCCTGGACGATTTCGGTACCGGCTACTCATCGCTGAACTACCTGAAGCGGCTACCCCTGGATGAACTCAAGATCGACAAGTCGTTCATCGATGGCGTGCTCGACGACCCGGTGGATGCCGCCATCGTCACCACCACGATCACCCTGGCGAACAGTCTCGGTCTCGAAGTGACGGCCGAAGGCGTCGAGACGGAGGCGCAACACCGCTGGCTGCTGGAACATGGCTGCGAAGCCTTCCAGGGGTATCTGTTCGGACGTCCGTTGGCCCTGGAAGAACTGGCTTTGACCGAGCGGGCTTGCTCCCTTCCCACCTGATGAAAGGGAATTGGCGGCCGCCCTTCCTCCTTTTCCTGCCGCTGCTGGGGTAAGCTGGGCGTGTCGTGTCGCATAGAGGAGCTTGCTTCTCTGCCATGCCTACCATCAAACGGAGAGTTCCATGTCCTTTCGACCCCTGCTTGCCGCTGCCGTGCTGATGTTTCCGCTGTCAGCCTTGGCCGAAACGCCCAACATCGTGCCGGGCCAGTGGCAGTTCACGAGCACCACTTCGGTGAAGGGTGATGTGCCGATTCCCGACCAGACGGAGACCCATCAGGAGTGCATCGTGCAGGGGGATCTCGACGATGCCGACTTCCAGTTTCTCGAAGTGGAGGAGGGCTGCGAGTTGCTGGAGCACAACGTCTCGGCGGATGGCGTCGATTACAAGATGGTCTGTCGCGCTGAAGGGGGCGAGGCCAATATCGATGGCCGCATGGGCTTTCTGGGTGAGCGCGTCGAGGGCAATGTGAACATCGATACCGAATCGCCGATGGGGCAGATGCAACTGGAAACCGCCATCGAGGGCGAGCGTCTCGGCGACTGCTGAGGGTATTTCCGAACAGGAACACAGGGCCACCCTTCGGGGTGGCCCTGGTCGTTTGAAGCCGTCGATGCTTGTCCGGTTGACCATCCTGCTTCAGCTGCTATAGCTCTAGTGATTTCCATGGAAAACGTGTGCTCGTCAGGTGAATGCGGGCACCCGATGCTATTGGAGGGCAGGCATGAGCGAACAAGTCGGCGACTTCATTATCAGGCGCTTGGGTGAGTGGGGCGTCAAGCGTATCTACGGTTACCCGGGCGATGGCAGCAACGGCATCATGGGAGCCCTGAATCGTGCGGACGAACGCTTCGAGTTCATCCAGGCGCGTCATGAGGAGATGGCGGCATTCATGGCTTGTGCCCATGCCAAGTTCACCGGCGAAGTGGGGGTCTGTACCGCGACGTCGGGGCCTGGCGCCATCCACCTGCTCAATGGGCTCTATGATGCCAAGAAGGACCACCAGCCCGTCGTCGCCATCGTCGGTCAGCAGGCCCGGGCTGCCATGGGGGGCGAGTATCACCAGGAGGTGGATCTGGTCTCGTTGTTCAAGGATGTCGCGCACGAATTCGTCCATATGGCGACCAGCCCCGCTCAGGTCCGCCATCTGATCGACCGTGCGATCCGCATTGCGCTGTCGGAACGCACCGTCACCGCCATCATCGTACCCAATGATCTGCAATCGCAGCCGGCCGTGGAAACGCCACCGCATGCCCATGGCACGGTTCATTCCGGGGTCGGCTATACGCCTCCGCGCGTGGTGCCCCATGAAGAAGAGCTGCGCCGGGCCGCGGCTGTGCTCAACGAGGGCGAGCGTGTGGCAATCCTGGTTGGTGCCGGGGCGCTGGGCGCCACCGATGAGGTGATTCAGCTCGCGGAGAAGCTGGGGGCCGGCGTGGCCAAGGCGCTGCTCGGGCGTGCGGCGCTGCCCGACCACCTGCCTTTCGTGACCGGCTCGATCGGCCTGCTGGGCACCAATGCGAGCTGGGAGATGATGGCCAACTGCGACACGCTGCTGATGATCGGCTCGGGGTTCCCTTATTCCGAATTTCTGCCCGAGGAGGGGCAGGCACGCGGGGTACAGATCGATATCGACCCGCGCATGCTCAGCATTCGTTATCCGATGGAGGTGAATCTGGTCGGCGATAGCGCGGGTACGCTGCAGGCCCTGTTGCCGTTGCTGGAGGAGAAGCGCGATCGCTCCTGGCGCGAGCACATCGAGAGCAGCGTTGCGCAGTGGTGGGACGTGCTCGAGGAGCGCGCCATGGCCGAAGCCAACCCGATCAATCCACAGCGTGTCTTCTGGGAGCTCTCCCCGCGCCTGCCCGATAACTGCATCCTGACCTGCGATTCGGGCTCCGCGGCCAACTGGTACGCCCGAGACCTCAAGCTCCGTCGCGGCATGATGGCATCGCTATCCGGCGGTCTGGCGACCATGGGCAACGGCGTACCCTATGCCATTGCCGCCAAGTTTGCCTATCCGGACCGTGTCGCCATCGCCCTGGTCGGCGACGGCGCGATGCAGATGAACGGTTGCGCGGAGCTGATCACCGTCGCCAAGTACTGGCAGCGCTGGAGCGACCCGCGGCTCGTGGTCATGGTGCTCAACAACCAGGACCTCAACCAGGTGACCTGGGAGATGCGTGTGATGGAGGGCGATCCCAAGTATGAGGCGTCGCAGGACCTGCCCGATTTCCCCTATGCCCAGTATGCCGAGTTGATCGGCCTGAAGGGCATACGGGTCACCGAGCCGGATGCGCTGGCCGGTGCCTGGGATCTGGCGTTGAGCGCCGATCGTCCTGTGGTGCTGGAAGTCGTCTCTGACCCCGACGTGCCGCCGATTCCGCCGCACATCAAGCGCGAGCAGGCCCAGGCCTACATGTCGGCACTGCTGCATGGCGACCCGGATGCGCTGGGTATCGTCAAGGCTTCGTTCAAGCAGTTCGCACGGGAGTTCGTGCCCAAGGTCCGCCGGCATTGAGAGCGGGTAGAGACGAAAAGCATCCACTCTCGACAGCGCCAGGCGACATCGCGGTTGCCGGTGCAGCGTTAGCGATCGGCTCTTGCGGACGTTGTCGTCTCGCTGGGCGCCTGCGCCATTTCCTCCTCCAGGCGGCGGCGTACGATACCGGGCGAGCCGGTATGGCGGGCCAGCAGGTCATAGGCCACCGGCACCACGAACAGCGTGAAGAAGGTGGCGGCTGCCACGCCGGCCATGATCACCGTGCCGATCACCATGCGCGATTCGGCCCCGGCCCCGGTGGAGACGATCAGCGGGATGGAGCCGGCCATGGTGGTGACGGCAGTCATCAGGATCGGGCGCAGGCGCGTCACCGAGGCCTCTAGCAGGGCATCGCGGAAAGCGAAACCCTGGTCGCGTAGCTGGTTGGCGAACTCCACGATCAGGATGCCGTTCTTGGCCGCCAGCCCGATCAGCATCACCAGTCCCACCTGGCTGTAGATATTCAGCGACTGGCCGGTGATCAACAGGCCGAACAGGGCACCGCTCATCGCCAGCGGCACGGTGAGCATGATCACGAAGGGGTGCACGAAGCTCTCGAACTGTGCCGCCAGCACCAGGAACACCACCAGGGCGCCCAGGACCAGCAGGAAGGTGGTGGCGCCGCTGGCCTCGCGGTAATCCCGGGACGGACCGTCGACGTTGGTCTGGGCCTCAGGGGGCAGGATCTCGGCGGCCATCTGCTCCAGGTACTCAAGCGCCTCGCCCAGCGGATAGCCATCCACGAGGTTGGCCTCGATGGTGATGGAGCGGACCCGGTTGAAGCGATTGAGCGTGCTGGCGCCGGCGAAGTCGGTCAGCGTGACCAGGCTTGCCAGGGGGATCAGCTCGCCCGAACGGGCCGAGCGTACCTGGATGTTGTCCAGCGCGCGCGGGCTGCTCTGCCTGGCCCGGTCGCCCTCGACGATGACGTCGTACTCCTCGCCGTTGTCGATGTAACGGGTCACGTTGCGCCCACCCAGCATGACCTCCAGGGTACGCCCTATCTCGCTCACCGTGACCCCGAGCGACGCCGCGCGCTCGTAGTCGATCTCCACGCGCAGCTGCGGCTGGGTTTCGCGGTAGTCGCTCTCCAGGCCTGCCAGGCGTGGGTTGTGCTCACGAATGTGCTCGAGCATCAGATCGCGCCATTCGGCGAGCTGGTCAAAGGTGCCGCCGCCGAGGACGAACTGCACCGGCTTCTCGACGCGTTGGCCGAAGCCCTGGCGCATGATGGGAACAGCCTGGACACCGGGAAGGTCGGCCAGGCGCTGGCGCACCTCGTCCATGATTTCCCAGGCGCTGCGGCGCGTTCCCCATTCGGCCATGTTGATGATGGCGAAGCCGCCGTTGAAATTCTCGATGTTGCCGAAGCCGCGCGGGGCGCGCACCACCACACGCTCGAGTTCACCCGAGTCCACCATCGGCTGCAGGCGCAGCTCGATCTCGTCCATGTAGTCCATCATGTAGTCGAAGGTGGCGCCCTCGGGGCCGTTGATCAGAATGAAGAAGTTGCCGCGATCCTCGCGAGGTGTGTACTCATTGGGAATCTGTTCGGCCATCCACAGGGTGGCGACGATCAGGGCGACGAATACGGCCAGCACGGCCAGGCGTGCCTTGAACACCGCTTCCAGCAGGGCGCGGTAGATTCGTTGCGACAATTCGAGCAGCCACTGCACGCCACGTGCCGTGGCGCTGTCGCCCATGCCGGGCTTGAGTATCTTCGAGGCCATCATCGGCGTGAGGGTGAGCGCCAGCAGGGTGGAAATGGCCACGGCCGCCGCCATGGTCAGGGCGAACTCGGAGAACAGTCGGCCGATGTCGCCCTGCAGGAAGCTGAGCGGCACGAACACCGCGATCAGCACCAGGGTGGTGGCGATGACGGCAAAGGCGATCTGTCGGGTGCCGCGGAAGGCCGCTACCAGTGGCGTCTCCCCATAGTCGTGCATGCGCCGATTGATGTTTTCCAACACCACGATGGCGTCGTCGACGATCAGGCCGATGGCCAGCACCAGCGCCAGCAGCGTGAGAAGGTTGATCGAAAAGCCCATGACCGCAAGCGCGCTGAACGAGCCAATGATGGCGATGGGTACCGTCACTGCGGGCACCAGGGTGGTGCGGATGTTGCCCAGGAACATGAAGATCACCACCACCACCAGCCCCATGGCGATGAACAGCGTCAGCACCACCTGCTGGATGGCGCCGGCCACGAATACCGAGGCGTCGAAGTTCAGGCTCAACTGCATGCCCTCGGGCAGGGTGGCTTGCAGCCGTTCCATCTCCGCCTGGACGCCCTGGGAGAGTTCCAGCACGTTGGCAGTGGACTGCATCATCATGCCGAGCCCCACCATGGGCACCCCGTTGGCGCGAAAGATCGAACGGTCGTCCACCGAGCCGACCTCGACCCGGGCCACGTCGCCCAGGCGTATCAGGTAGCCGTCGCTGCCCTGGTCGATGGCCAGGCGCTGGAAGTCTTCCGCCGCGGCGAAGCTGCGCGGCAGGCGCACGATAAACTGACGCTCACGGGATTCGATGGAGCCGGCCGGTAATTCGACGTTCTCGGCGCGCAGGGCGTTCTCCACGTCGCCGACGGTGAGGTTGCGCGCCGCCAGGGCGTTGCGGTCGACCCATACCCGCATGGCATAGTCGCTGCCGCCCCCCACGCGTACCCGGGCCACGCCGGGTTGCACCGAGAGTCGGTCGGCGAGGTAGCGGTTGGCGTAGTCGGTCAGCTCCGGTATGGAGTAACCCTCGCCGGAAAGGCTCAGCCACAGTACGACATCCTCGCTGGAGTCGGTCTTCTGTACCTCGGGCGGGTCGGCATCGTCGGGCAGGTTGCGCTGGGCGCCACTGATTCGGTCACGCACGTCGTTGGCCGCGGCGTCTATGTCCATCTCGAGATTGAATTCGATATCGATCCGCGAGCGGCCGTCCTCGCTCGACGAGGTCACCACCTCGATGCCTTCGATGCCGGCGATACGGTCCTCCAGCACCTGGGTGATGCGCGACTCGACCACGTTGGCCGCCGCGCCGGGGTAGCGGGTGTCGATGCTGACCACCGGCGGGTCGATGGAGGGATACTCCTGCAGCGAGAGCCGTTGCAGGGAGAGCAGGCCGAAGGCGACGATCAGCAGCGCCAGTACCGTCGCCAGCACCGGCCGCTGAACGGAGATATCGGACAGGCGCATCAGGCGCCACCCTCGCCGCGATTCGCTTCGAGAATCTCGCGGATGGCGTTCTCCTCGCTGGCGATGCCCAGCAGGCGGACGTAATCACCCTCCCGGGCACGCTGTACTCCATGGGAGACCACCAGTTCATCGACCTCGAGCCCCTCGAGTATCTCGGCCTGGCCGATCCGGCGCTCGCCGACGCGCACTTCGCGCCGCTCCAGGCGGTTCTCGTCGGCCTCGTCGATCACCAGCACGTATTGACGGTCGCCGCTGGGAATCAGCGCCGACTCCGGCACCACCACGGCCTGCCGTGGGCTGCGCTGCAGCACCACCTCCATCAGCATGCCGGGGCGCAGGCGCAGGTCGGGGTTGTCGATCTCGGCGCGTACCGTGACGCTGCGGCTGACGGGGTCGACCCGCGAGCCGATGCTGGCCACTTCGCCTTCGAAGCGTTCGTCGGGAAAGGCCACGCTGCGTGCCGTCAGGTGGAGCCCGGGCGCGAGGATCGCCAGGTAGACTTCCGGCACGCTGAAGTCGAGCTTCATCACGTCGAGCTTGTCCAGCGTGACCAGTTCGGTGCCGGGGGTGACCAGGCTGCCCAGGCTGATGTTGCGAAAGCCCACCACGCCGTCGAAGGGAGCGCGCAGGCGGTAGTTGGTCAGCCGTGCCTCCAGCGCCTGGATTTCCGCTTCCACCTGGCGCAGTCGCGCCTGACTGTCCTCCACGTCGGCGCGTGGCGCCATGTTGCGGCTCTGCAGCTGGCTCAGGCGGTCCACTGCACTGCGACGCTCGTCGCGCAGGGCCTGGGCGACACGCAACTGGGCGCGCTCTTCGCCGTCTTCCAGCCGGATCAGAAGTTGGCCGGCCTCGACGATCTCGCCATCGTGAAAGTTCAGCTCGGCGACGATCTCGGTCACCGTGGCCGATAGCGTCACGCTCTCGTCGGCGCGCAGGGTACCGAGCGCCTCAAGGGGGTCGGACCAGGGCTGGAGGTCGGCACGGGCGCCGATCACGGCGGTGCGTTCCTGGGCGGCCACGGGCAGGCTGGCGGCAAGGGCGAGAGTAAGAGCGGCGGTAAGAGTGGCGGGCAGGCACACCCGAACGAGCAGCGAAGCCAGCCGCCGGGCCGGTACAAGAGGAGAAAGGGGCGATGTGTTCATGGGGGCTCTTGTCGTGGTTCGTCAGGCGCGAGAGGACGCCGCTTCCGTGGGCGCTTCCTTGACAGCCTACTCATCTTGTCGGCATCGAATGTGACAACAAATTCGCAATATCCGTTCTACTTCGGGTTTTCGACTGTATAGCCCTTGTACAGGGAAATCAATTTGTGCGCTAACGCGCACCTCATTCCTCTCTTCCGCAAGATCCTTCCATTGCTTTGCAAGATTCTCCAAGCGTAACCGCATTGTAACGACGATGCTGAGTCACGTGAGCCGGGGCCAGCGGCACCGGTTCCCGACAACAGCAAGCTTGAATAAGAAACCTGATTGGGAGAAAGACCATGAGCAAGCTGATGCAGGGTATCGAGCGCTTCTGGCGCGAGGAAGAGGGTACCGAGGTTGTGGAGTGGGCCTTGGTGGGGGGGTTGATTGTGGCTGCTGGTGCTGGGGTTTATGCCCTTATAGGGGCTCGAGTAGCGGTGCTTATGGGACAGCTTCAGGCTGCTATTGGAGCCTGATTTCCTGTCTCGATTTATGCACAGAAGAGGGTGTCAGTTTTGCACCCTCTTAATAAATTTCTACAGAGGTGTTCGATGTACATGAAGCCGCTGTTGATTAATGCACTGATATTAATATTTCTTTGGGCTGCCGCGTCCTGGGATCTATATCAGCGTCGCATCCCCAATTTCCTCGTTATGGCCGGGGCCGCCGTGGGTATTCTGCTGCAGGGGTTGGCAGCTGGAACCGGTGGTGTCCTGGCCGCCATCTCCGGCCTGTTGGTTGGGTTGGCCATCCTTCTTCCCGGTTACATGATGGGATTTACCGGGGCCGGTGATGCCAAGCTGATGGCGGCGGTGGGTACCTTTCTTGGTCCACTTGGAATCCTCCAGGCGGCACTATGCAGCATTCTCGTCGGTGGATTGATTGCCCTGGGGTTTGCCTTCAGTTCACTGATGATGCGCCAATCGGTTTCTCCTTGGGGGCGCTATTCATTGATGTTTCGCACTCTGGTTACCACCGGAAGGCCACTCTATATCCCACCCGAAGAGGGTGAGGTCATGGGGCGTAAGTTCCCCTTTGCCGTTTCCATTGCCCTGGGAACCACTGCCTGGATCGCCTGGCAGTGGCCAGTGGCTTAGGTCGACGTATCTTTGGGAGGTGGCGGCATGGATACGAAAAATAACAATATCGATGTCAGTGATTCCGAGGCGACTAACCTACCGGAGGATACTGTCGCCGAGGCCTTGCCGCCGCGTCCCACCAGCGTCGAGGAGACCGGCCTCTCGCCGCTCTACCTCGCCGATCTGATCTCGAGGCAGCTGTTCGAGCAGGGTGTGCTCGACCTGCACCAACTTAGCCGCAGCTCGGCCCTGGCCGGCAGCGTAGTGGAAGCCATCTGCCATCAGTTGCGCCGCGAAGGGCGCGCCGAGGTTCGCGGCCAGGCCGAAGGCGGCGCGCTGCGCTTCGGTCTCACCGAACTGGGCCGGGTCGCAGCCCAGGAAGCCCTGGCCCGGGACGGCTACGCCGGGCCCGCGCCGGTGCCGCTGGAAGCCTATACCGCCCGGGTACGGGCCCAGGCCCTGAGTGACGCCGGTATCAGCCGCGACAGGGTGATGACGGCTTTCGGTGACACCGTGATCGACCCGGCACTGCTCGACCAGCTCGGCCCGGGGCTGCACTCGGGGCGGGCGATGTTCATCCATGGCGAGCCCGGCACCGGCAAGAGCTACATCGCTCGCCGCCTGGTACGGCTGCTGCCCGGCGAAGTGCTTATCCCCCACGCCATCCTGGCGGGCGGCAAGGCCGTGCGCTGCTTCGACCCCGCGGTACACAGCCCGCTGGCGCCGGTGGACGGAGAGGGCGAAGCCGCCTCGCTGCTGCTGGCCCAGGGTCACGATCCACGCTACGTGCGCTGCCGGCGCCCCTGCGTGGTGGTCGGCGGTGAGCTGACCATGGCACGCCTGGAGGTCCAGTACGACAGCGCCACGCATATTCATCAGGCGCCGATCCAACTGCTCGCCAACAACGGCATGCTGATCATCGACGACCTGGGCCGCCAGCGCATGCCGCCGATGGAGCTGTTCAACCGCTGGATCGTGCCGCTGGAGGAGCGCCGCGACTTCCTGGCGCTGGCCAACGGCTACCACTTCAGCGTGCCCTTCGACGTGGCGCTGGTGTTCTCCACCAACCTGGACCCGCTGTCACTGGCCGATGCCGCCTTCCTGCGCCGCATCGGCTACAAGATTCGCTTCGCGCCGCTGAATCAGGACGCCTACCGGCAGATCTGGGCCCTTCAGTGCCGTGAGAGCGGTATTCCCTTCGATTCGACCCTGGTTGACTTTGTGATCTTTGAATTGCATGCGCGCCTCGGTGTGCCGCTGCTGGCCTGCCACCCGCGTGATCTGCTGGGCCTGGCGGCGGATCACCTGCGCTACTGGGGTGGCGAGGCACCCGACCGGGAGGTGCTCGCCTGGGCCTGGCAGACCTATTTCGGCGATTTCTCGGAAAGCGACCGCGCAGGCGGTGACGGCAATACGAGCGGGAGGAACGCATCATGAAGAAGAAAGGTGTTGTCACGATGTTCAGTGTCTCGCTGCTGATGGCCGGCGGTGCGGCGCTGATCGGCATGAGCTGGATGCAGGAGCAGAACCAGGAGCGCGACTCCTTGGTCGAGGCCGGCCAGGTAGTGGTGGCGGCCCTGCAGATCCCCTTCGGTACCACGGTGCAGGCCAGCGACTTGAAGACGCTGCGGCTGCCACCGGATTCGGTGCCGCCCGGCAGCTTCAACGACATCGAGAACGTGGTGGGGCGGGTCAGCAACCAGGTGATCTATGCCGGCGAGATCCTCCACGAGGGCCGCGTGGCCGAACACCTGGGCGGCAGCGCCCTCGCCGCGCTGCTCGATCCCGGCAAGCGGGCCATGAGCGTGCGGGTCGACGACGTGGTCGGCGTGGCCGGCTTCCTGCTTCCGGGCAACCGGGTGGACGTGGTTTCCACCCGCAACGACGGCAACCGCAATAGCGTGGAATCGAAGACGGTACTGCAGAACCTCAAGGTGCTGGCGGTGGACCAGATCGCCTCCCAGGAGCGCGATGGCCCGGTCATCGTGCGGGCGGTGACGCTGGAAGTGGACCCCTCCCAGGCGGAGACCCTGGTCAAGGCCACCCAGGAGGGCAAGGTGCAGCTGACCCTGCGCAACCCGCTGGATCATGAGGAGAAGCCCGACCTGTTGGTGGCACAGCGTGAGCTGCTCAATGTCGAGCCGCCGCGCGAGCGCAGCGCACCGCCGCCGCGTGCCGCTCCCGTGGTCCAGGCGCCGCGCCAGGTGATGGTGATACGCGGCACCGAGGCAAGCACCGTGAACGTACGCAACTGAGAGGGAAGGGACGCAAGAATCCGGGCTGGCTGCCGAGGCGGTTCAGCCGAACAGAGCAGGGGCAGGGGAGAACGTCATGATCATTCAAGGTGAGAAGTGGAGGGGGCTGGTGCTGGTGGGGTTCGTCGCCCTGGCCCTGGGTTGGGCAAGCGCGCTGGAGGCACAGGAGGAGAGCGCGCGCAGCGTGGCCATGCCGGTGGAGGGGCGAACGGTTGCGGTGGCGGTGGAGCTGAACAAGGCCCAGGTGTTGCAGTTTCCCCGGGCGGTGCGGGTGGTGTCGGTGGGCAACCCCGAGATCGCCGACCTGGTGGTGATGGGGTCGCGTCAGCTCTATGTGCTGGGCAAGTCCACCGGGACCACCAACGTGGTGCTGTGGGATCAGTCGGAGAACATCCAGGGCACGCTCAACGTGACCGTGACCCATGACCTCGAAGCGCTGAAGAGCCACCTGCACGTCCTGCTGCCCGACGAGAACATCCAGGTGCGCTCGGCCCAGGACAGCATCGTGCTCAGTGGCGAGGTTTCCAGCGCCGAGAGGCTCGATACCGCGCTGCGGTTGGCCACTCGCTTTGCCGGCGGCGGCGAGGATGCGGTGCTCAACCTGATGCAGGTGGGCGGAGCCAACCAAGTGATGCTCGACGTCAAGGTGGCGGAGGTCTCGCGCTCGCTGATCAAGCGGCTGGAAGCCAACTTCAACGTCTTCAACGTGGGCTCATCGGCGTTTCGCGCCGGGGCGGTTACCGGCGGAGCCACCTTCCCCGATGCCATCTTCAAGGGGGCCGGAGGAGATTTCCGCCTGCCGATCTTCGATCCGGCAGGTGCAGGAACTCCGATTGGCCCGGTGGTCAGGGAGTTCTCTCCCACCACGCCCAGCATCGAGGACACCGGTATCTTCGCCAGCTACCAGCGCAGCGACTATCTGCTCAACCTGGTGCTGGACGCGGCCAGCCGCGAAGGCGTGGCCAAGATCCTCGCCGAGCCCAACCTCACCACCTTGACCGGCCAGCAGGCGCAGTTCCTGGCCGGCGGCGAGTTTCCCATCCCGGTGCCCCAGGGCGATGGCCAGGTCGCCATCGAGCACAAGGAGTTCGGCGTCGGCCTGAGGTTCTTGCCGGTGGTGCTGGATTCCGGCTCGATCAATCTACAGGTGGATGTCTCCGTTTCCGATCTGGTCCCGGCCAACAGCCTTCAAATCGGTGTGGGAAGCGGGGTGAACGCCCAGTTCTTCGTGCCGGCACTGGTCAAGCGCAGCGCCAGTTCCAGCCTGGAGCTGGCGTCGGGGCAGACCATCGCCATCGCCGGCATGCTCAACGAGAGCCTGCGCGAGAACGTCTCCAAGTTTCCCGGGCTTGGCGACCTGCCGGTGCTGGGGCCGCTGTTCCGCAGCCAGGAGTACATCAAGGAGCAGACCGAACTGGTGATCTTCGTCACGCCGCGGCTGGCGCGCTCCTTCGCGCCGGAGCAGGTGCGGCTGCCCACCGGCTCGTTCGTGGCTCCCAGCGACCTGGAGTTCTACCTGCTTGGCCGTTACCAGTCCCGCGACGACGAGGGCGGTACGCGCCCGCGCCCCAGCAGCCTGGACCTGGAGTTGATGTCGAGCCGTCGTACGGGCGGCACCGAGGGCCGCTTCGGCCATGACCTGTGAACCGAACACCATGACGGGAGTGCCCACCATGTCCTCACTACGTGCTTTCCATCGTCTCTTTCGTCCGTCGTTCGTTCGCCGCGCCTGGTGGGTGCCGCTCATCGTCACCCTGGGGCTGGCCGGTTGCGCGGCGCCCCAGCCGGGTGCCGACCTGCCGCCCTTCGGTGACACGGTGAGCCACACCAAGCGGCTGCAGACCTACGAGTCCGGCGACGAAGCGCCGACGCTGGGGGGGGCCAAGGCGGCCGAAGCGATACGCGGCTACCGCGGCGCTGCAGCGGGTGGGCAGCAGGCGGTGCCCATGACCTCCAGCTCGCTGCCCTGAGGGACAGGAACGAGAACGGGGCTGGAGCAGTGCCAAGCGGGACTACTGGCACGCGCAATAACAGGAATACGGGGCCGGCGGGGATCGCCGGCGACGACAGAGCGACGACCAACGGGTGAATTCCCATGCTGACACGGCTCGAGATACGGCTGGTAGGGCGCGCAAGGGCGGACATGGATGCGCTGGAAGCGCTGTTGCGCAGTCAGGGCGACATCAACGTCATCGCGAGGCTGCTCTACAACGGCAGCGTCGATCCCCTGGAGGGCGTCGAGGCGATGCCCGATGCCCTGATACTGATGGCGGGCGACAACTGGGAAGCGGAGCTGATGGCGCTGTGCGAGCGCCCCGTCGGCGAGCGTCCGCCGCTGCTGGTGGTCGGTCCCAAGGGCAACGTGGAGCTGATTCGACTGGCCATGCGGGCCGGTGCCCGCGACTACTTCTCGCCGCCCATCGACGACGGCGAGATCAGCCGCTTCCTGCGCGAGATCGTCCGCGACCGGCGCGAAGAGATGACACGCCCCGCGGCGACCCTCACCGCGGTGATCAATGCCAAGGGCGGCTCCGGGGCCAGCCTGGTCGCCGCCAACCTGGCTCATCGCATGGTGGTGGAGGGCAAGGAGTGCGCGCTGGTGGACCTGGACGTGCAGTTCGGTTCGCTGCCGCTCTATTTCAACCTGACTCCGGACCATGGCCTGGTGCAGGCGCTGGAGGCCGCCGACAGCCTCGATACCCTGGCTATGTCGGCCTACGTGCAGCGCCACGAGAGCGGCCTCGGCCTGCTGGCCTCGTCGCCGGAAGACCGCGCCAGTCTCGCCGAGGTGCCGGAGATCCGGGTCGAGCAATTGCTCCACGTGCTGGGACAGGACCATGACGACGTGGTGGTCGACTTGCCGCGCTGGATCAACGGGGCAACTGCCTGCGTGCTGGAGCGCGCCGACCGCGTGCTGATGGTCATGCAGCAGAGCGTGGCCCACCTCCACGATGCCCAGCGCCTGCGCGACATCTTGATCCACGAGCTGGGCCTGCCGCCGTCGCGCATCGCGGTGGTGGTCAATCGCTTCGACAAGCGCAACGACGTATCCCTGGGCGCCATCGGCGACGCGCTGCCGAGACTGCCGATCCATACCCTGCCCAACGACTATCGCCACGCCAGCCAGAGCATCAATGTCGGCAGCCCGTTGATCGATCTGGCCCGCAAAGCGGCGTTGACGCGCTCGATCAAGGTCCTGGCCGCTTCGCTGGCGGCACCGCGCGAGGCTCCGGTTCGGCCACGGCGCTGGTCGCTGAGGCTGTGGAGTCGTACCCAACACTGACGCTGATCGGGAGACAGGCTGATGAATTTCCGTGAACGCATGACGGCAGGAGAGGAAGACCGGATCTGGGGCGGCCGCGGGCTGGCGGGCGGCAGCCTGTCGCCGGCGGAGCAGGAGTGCAAGCAGCGCCTGTTTCGCCAACTGGTCAAGGTGATGGACCTGGCGTTGCTCAGCACGCTGGACGAGCGCGAGGCGCGCAGCCAGGTGCAGCAGGTGTGCGAGGCGCTGATCGGCAAGGAGACGCTGCCGTTCAACGCGGCCGTGCGCCAGCGCATCGTCAGCGAACTGCAGGACGAAGTGCTGGGCCTGGGGCCGCTGGAGACGCTGCTCGCCGACAAGACGATCTCGGACATCCTGGTCAACGGCACCAACCCGATCTACGTGGAGCGTTGCGGCAAGCTGGAACGGACCCTGCTGCGCTTCGACAGCGACCAGCACCTGATGACCATCATCGATCGTATCGTGTCGAGCGTGGGGCGCCGTGTCGACGAATCCTCCCCGATGGTCGATGCGCGGCTCAAGGATGGCTCGCGGGTCAACGCGGTGATCCCGCCGTTGGCCATTGATGGGCCGATGCTGTCGATCCGCCGCTTCGCCGTCGACCGGCTCACTGTGGAGAACCTGATCGCCCACGGCAGCCTCTCGCCGGTCATCTCCCAATTGTTGGAGAAAGTGGTCAGGGCGCGGCTCAACGTGCTGGTCTCGGGCGGCACCGGTGCCGGCAAGACCACCCTGCTCAACGTGCTGTCGGGCTTCATCCCGGCCGATGAGCGCATCGTCACCATCGAGGACTCCGCCGAGCTGCAGCTGCAGCAACCCCACGTCGGCCGACTGGAGACCCGCCCGCCCAACATCGAGGGGCGCGGCGAGGTGACCCAGCGCGACCTGGTGCGCAATAGCCTGCGCATGCGCCCCGACCGCATCATCATCGGCGAAGTGCGCGGGGGCGAAGCCTTCGACATGCTGCAGGCGATGAACACCGGCCATGACGGCTCGCTCACTACCATTCATGCCAACACGCCCCGCGATGCGTTGACGCGGATCGAGAACATGGTGGCCATGAGTGGCTACCAGCTGCCGCCGCGCGCGCTGCGCTCGCAGATCGCCTCGGCCATCGACGTGGTAGTGCAGGTGGAGCGTCAGGAGGATGGTGTGAGGCGGCTGGTCAGCGTGCAGGAGGTCAGCGGTCAGGAGGGCGAGATCATCACCATGTCCGAGCTGTTCCGCTTCGAGCGCGAGGGCGTCGACGAGCATGGCGGTGTGGTGGGGCACTACATGGCCACCGGCGTGGTGCCGGGCTTCTACGACCATCTCAAGCGTCGCGGGCTTGACCCGGGGCTGGAAGTCTTCCAGCCGGGCGGAGGGCAGCGGCCATGGGCATGAACGTCAATCTCTCCGACGAGGCGATCTTCATCGGCATGATCTTCATTGCCGCCTTCCTGCTGATGCAGAGCTTCCTGGTCCCGGCATTCGGCGAGAACCGCAAGGCGCAGAAGCGGCTGAAGAAACGACTGAATGCCATCTCGGCCGGGGCCGATCGTGGCCAAGCCTCGCTGGTGCGACGCAAGTACCTGCATCAGCTGTCACCGCTGGAGCGGGCGCTCGAGGCGTTGCCCGGCATGGCACGGGTCGAGCGGTTGATCGAGCAGGCGGGGCGAGAGACGCCGGCCTACCGGGTGGTACTTCAGAGCGTCTGTCTGGGGGGCATGAGCGGTGTAGGCGGCTTCTATCTGCTGCCGCAGCCGCTGCTGGGCGTGCTGCTGGGGGTGGGCGTGGCGGCACTGCCGTTCATGCGCTTGCAGCGGTTGCGTAGCAAGCGCCTGGCACGCTTCGAGGAGCAGCTGCCCGATGCGCTGATCGTCATGGCACGGGCGCTGCGGGCAGGCCACCCGTTCAGCGATGCCATGCACCTGGTGGCCGAGGAGATGGCCGACCCCGTCGCCGCCGAGTTCCGCACCACCTTCATGGAGATCAATTACGGCGGCGAGGTGCGCAGCGCCATGCTGGGCATGCTGGAGCGGGTGCCGAGCGTGACCGTGATGGTATTCACCACCTCGGTGCTGATCCAGAAGGAGAGCGGCGGCAACCTGGCCGAGCTGCTCGATGGCCTGGCCGCGGTGGTACGCGACCGCTTCCGCTTCCAGCGCAAGGTGCGCACGCTCTCCGCCCAGGGGCGCATGGCGGCCTGGATACTCTCGCTGCTGCCGTTCGCGCTGGCCAGCGTCCTCACCGTGGTATCGCCGAAGTTCCTGCCCATGCTCACCCAGGATCCGGTGGGCCGGCAAATGGTGGTCGCGGCGTTCGTCATGATCGTGATCGGCATTCTGTGGATGCGCCGCATCGTGCGCATCGACGTCTGAGGAGGGCGCGCGGATGGACATGGTGGCAGCTTGGCTCGACAGGTTCGACACCTTCATGCAGGACCCCTACGCCATGCAGCTCGGCTTCGCCGCCATGCTGGGCATGGCCGTCTTTACTCTGCTGGTGGCGTTGGCGCTGCTGGTCATGGGGCTGTCGGATCCCCTGCGGCGCCGGCTCAGGCACCTGGAAGCCAGTGCCGAGATGGCTGCGGGACAGGGCAAGGTGGATGAGGGCGGCTTGGTCCAGTGGCTGGCTCCCATGGGCGAGAAACTGGTGCCCGGGAAAGAGGAAGTCCGCAGCCGCATCGCCGAGGAGCTACGTCATGCCGGCAAGCGTTCGCCTTCGGCCGTCAGCCTGTTCTATGGCATTCGGCTATTGCTGACCGTGGTGCCGCCGCTGCTATTGCTGTCGCTGCTACTTCCTTTCGTACGCATCCCTCCCGCTATCGTGATGCTGCTGATCATCGTCACGGCCATCGTCGGCTATCTGCTGCCGCGCTTGTGGCTGGTGCGGGCAATCAAGCGGCGCACAACGCAGCTGCGCCGCGGACTGCCCGACGCGCTGGATCTGCTGGTGGTGTGCAGCGAGGCCGGCCTGGGGCTGGGGGCGGCGATCCAGCGGGTGGCGCGCGACCTGGAGGTGAGCCACCCGGAGCTGGCCGACGAACTGCACCTGTTCGGCATGCAGACCCGCGCGGGCATGGACAACAAGACCGCCCTACGCGACCTCGAGGAGCGCACCGGCGTCGAGGACATTCGCGGCCTGGTCACCACCCTGCTGCAGAGCATGCGCTTCGGCACCAGCATCGCCATGACCCTGCGCCTGTTCGCCGTTGAGTTGCGCGACAAACGCACCCAGGAGGCGGAGGAGAAGGCTGCCAAGGTCAGCACCAAGATGTTGTTTCCCCTGATTTTCTGTGTTTTTCCCAGCTTCTTCGTGGTGGCCCTGGGGCCGCCGTTGCTGGGGGCGGCCGCCGCCTTTGCGGGGCGCTGAGCCAACCAACGTCATCAACGAGCGGGAGAGGTTGCCATGAGAATCGACATCAAAGCTGCTACGGGGTTACGCACCGTTTGGGCCGTCGCCGCGCTATCACTGGCGCTGAGCGGCTGCGCTGCTACCGGGGGAGCACCCCAGGAAGGCGATATCTACGGGTCTCTGAACAACGGTGGGTCGTCGGTGGCCTATGGCACCGCCTTCCCGGTGGGCTCCGCCGAGGAGGCCTACCGCAATGGCGATGCCGCCCTGCGTGCCGGTGATGCCGACCGTGCGCTGTTCGAGTATCTGCGCGGATTGCGCATGGAGCGGCGCCCCCAGGCCGACCCGCTGTATCGGGTCGGGATCATTCATCATGGTCGCGGCAACCATGAGCTTGCCGACACGGCCTATCGCTGGGCACTTGACATCGACCCACGCCATCCCGGGGCAGGAACGGCGCTTGGCATCATCCTGATCCAGCAGCGCGACTATGAGCAGGCCGAGCAATTCCTGGCGCCCATCGCGGCACGCCGCGAGGCCCCCTGGCAGGCCCACAACGCCCTGGGGGTGATTGCCGACATCCGCACCGACCATGCCGCGGCGCAGGCTCACTATGCGCGAGCCCTGGAGACGAAGCCGAGGATTCCGCTGGTGCTCAACAACCAGGGCTATTCGCGCTACCTGGCCGGTGATCTGCCCGGTGCCCGCCAAGCGTTGCGCCAGGCGGTGAGTGCCAATCCCGACTACGACCTGGCCTGGCGCAACCTGGGGCTGGTGCATGCCCGCGAGGGCGACTACGAGACCGCCATCGAAGCAGTGGCGCGTGGCGGCGATCGCGCCAAGGCCTACAACGACATCGGCTATATCTCGATGCTCGAGGGGCGCTACCAGGACGCCATGGGTTTCTTCGATGAGGCGATGCGCCTCTCGCCGGCCTACTACGTCACCGCCAGCGAGAATGCCCGCAGCCTGGATCAACTGATCCGTCGTCAGGGCGCTTCGGACATCAACTGACGGGCACGACCCGGCGCCGGGCGCGCGGGCAGCACGAGCGAGGAGGGCGAGGCATGAAAACGATACGTTCGGCGCGTCGTCAGCGCGGCTCGGAGGTGGTGGAGTTCGCTATTTCGGCAACGCTGTTGTTCATCCTGCTGTTCGGCATCATCGAGTTCAGCGTCGCGCTGTTCGACAAGGCGACGCTGACCAATGCCAGCCGCGAAGGGGCGAGAACCGGCATTCTGTACCGTCCGGAACCGCGTGACACGGGCGCCGAGGATGCCGCCATCGAGCAGGCGATCCGCGACTATGCCGAGCAATACCTTATCTCCCTGGGCGGGCCTGCGGAGATGGAGATCACGATCGCGCGCCCCAACGGTGGGGCCCTGCAGGCTGGGGATAGCCTGGTCGTGACGGTCGACTACCCCTATCAGTTCCTGCTGCTGCCCGGCTTTATCGGCACCCTGGGCGATGTGCTCGAGCTCAGCGCCACTACCGTGATGAGGGCCGAATGACATGAACGCAAGCATCGCCAGGCGTGGCCACTACGGTTCGCCGCAACGTCAGCGCGGGGTCTCCATCGTGCTGCTGGCCGTCGGCCTCTTCATGCTGCTGGCCTTCACCGCCCTGGCTGTGGACGGGGGCAACCTCTATGTGGCCAGGAACGAATTGCACAACGCCGCCGATGCCGGCTCACTGGCGGGTGCAAGGCATCTCTATCTCAAGGATGGGAGCTGGGTGAACGACGGCACACGCCCCTACGACCCGAGCGATCCGGACTCTCCCTACAAGAGTGCGGAAGCCTGGGCGACCGAAGCGGCCATGGACAATTGGAGCCAGAACGAGGCGGTTGAAGTCCTCAGTGCCGAAAGGGGCCATTGGAGCTTTGCCACGCGAAGCTTTACCCCGAATCCCTCGATCGATCCGGTGGATCTGTTCGAGCGCACTGCCGAAGACCTCGACGGCGATCCGAACTTCATCAATGCCGTGGAGGTCGTCACGGCCCGCCAGCAGACCCAGGTGGAGGCCTTCTTCGGGAGGATCTTCGGTTTCGAGGGCTACGACGTGTCGGCGCGTTCGGTGGCCTACATCGGCTTTGCCGGCAACCTGCGTCCGGAGGACGTCGACCAGCCCATCGCCCTGTGCCGGCAGGCGCTGATGGATCCTTCCGGCAACTACTCCTGCAGCACTGGCCGCTTCATCCCCGAGGGTGACCAGACCGGCGGTTGGACCAACTTCCAGCATGACCAGAGCGGCGCGTCCAACGCCAACGAACTCAGAAACCTGGTCTGCGGTGACGGCAACCCCGACGAGATGCGCTTCGGCGAGGACATCTCCACCAACAACGGCCAGGTGCAGTCGGCCTTCAGTGCGCTCTACGACTGCTGGGTGGAGAAGACCGCGAAGGAGGAGGTCTGGACCCTGACCCTGCCGGTGATCGACTGCGAAGAAGGGGTCGCCCCCAGCAACCGCCTGGTGGGCGCCGTGACCGTCAATATCGTGTGGATCATCGACCAGGCAAACAACATCGACAACCGGGCGCCACGCCAGATGGAACTGCCGCCCGAAGACAGCGGTGGCGATTCACCGGGTACCTGGAGCCATGACGGCGCGAGCGGTGCGGAGCGCTGGGATAGCTTCGTCGACGCCTTCGACCTGCAGAAAGAGAACGGCGACCCCGCCCATTGGAGTTCCGATCCGCAACAATCGGGTTGGCGTCAGAAGAGCATCTACTTCCTGCCCAGCTGTAGCTACCACGATCCCAAGGGGCAGACGGGGGGCGAGAACTTCGGCATCCTGGCGCAGATACCCGTGCTGGTGGATTAGGCGCCGACAAGGGCGCTGGCCGACACCATCCGGCCAGCGCCCTTGTTTGTCTCTTGACCTGCTATTCCCTGCTCGGGCCTGACTGATCTGCCTTCAAGTCGATGCCTTGATGCTCCAGGCAACGCCCCGGCCACGACCGGCACCGAGCGCGGGTTTGGCGGCAGGCGCCAAGGCGTCGCATGACTTGGCCGGACCCTTGGCCGCTTCCCCGATGGTGGAGAAAGCCTCGCGTGGCACCAGCGACTGTCGATAGAGCGTCGGCGTCTGGCCGGCGTGCTTCTGAAAGGTCCGCGTGAAATAAGAGAGGTCGCGAAAACCGACACTGAAGCAGACATCCGTGACGGACATCCTGGGGTTGGCAAGCAGCCGCTTGGCTTCATCGATGCGCCGTTCCAGCAAGAATCCCTGGAAAGTATTGTCGGTGAGCTTGCGGAACAGTCGGCTGAGCTGGAAAGGGGTGATACCGCACTGCTCGGCAACTTCGGCCTGGGCCATCTTCTGGTGCAGGTGCTGCTCGATATAGCTGATGGCCCGATCCAGCTGGACGCGTTGATGGCTCGAAGTGGGACAGGGAAGACGTGCCTCGGGGGGAATCTGGTTGCTGACCTCGGCTGCCTGCTTCCTGACCTGTGTGCCGGTGTTGACCGACCGCAGTTGATGGAGGCTCTCCATGACGCCGATGAACCTGGCAAGGTCGACCGGCTGCACGAAGTAATCCCAGACCCGGGTGCGAAAGGCCCAGACGGCCAGGCTTTCGGAGTGCGCCTGGGTGATCATGAGCAGGGGCACCGAGGCGGCGCGCTGCTTGGCCTGCCTCAGGTCGGTCAGGCCCTTCAGGTCCGGATAATCGAACTCGAAGCAGGCGACGATTGGAGGACGAGAGAGCAGGATGGGAAGAGGATCCTGATCGTTGGTAACGAACTCAATCGGGTAATCTTTTTTACGTAGGGCGAGTACGTAATCTTTTTCTATTGGATTATTGAGTGTACGTAGCACAATGAGAACATAACCATGAGTGGACATGCGAATGTCCCTCCTGAGTCCCTTGCGTCATGACGCTTTATAAGTTTTAGTTGTTGGGTTTTGCTGTTTGAAAAGAGTTACTTTTCAAGAATGATTCCACTGTAACCTTTTGTAGTGGGTGTGTCTTATCCAATGTAATTGAAGGTGACAAATTAACAGTATTATATTTCTCATCCTTTAGTCTTGCTTGTCTAATGCTGTAAAACTGCATTAGTTTTAGTTGAATTAGACTGTCACACTAGGAAAGCCAGGCCATGATGGCATAGGCCCTTGCCTGCGCGACTGCGAGTTCTGCTAGAATCGGCCCCCTTTCTGCCAACGGAATCGTCATGCCGTCTCCTGGATTCGATGTCGTGATCGTAGGCGCGGGCGCTGCCGGGCTGATGTGTGCGCTAACGGCCGGCTATGCGGGGCGTCGCGTACTGGTGCTCGATCATGCCAACAAGCCCGGCAAGAAGATCCTGATGTCGGGAGGAGGGCGCTGCAACTTCACCAACCTGGCCACCGGGCCGGCCAACTTCTTCTCGTCCAATCCGCGTTTCTGCATCTCGGCGCTGAAGCGCTACCGCCCGGAGCACTTCGTCGAGCTGGTGGAACGACATGGCGTCGACTACGTCGAGAAGGCGCCGGGCCAGCTGTTCTGTGCCCATTCGGCCAAGGAGCTGCTCGACGTGCTGCTCACCGAATGCGAGTGGGCAGGAGTCGAACTGCGACTGAAGACTTCGGTGGAGCGAATCGAGCGGGCAGGTGCGGGCATGCGGCTCGTCTCCTCTTCGGGCCGCATCGAGACCGGTGCGGTAGTGATCGCCACTGGCGGGCTATCGATTCCCACCATGGGCGCCACCGGGTTCGGCTATGACATCGCTCGCCAGTTCGGCCTGCAGGTAACCGAGACGCGACCGGCGCTGGTGCCGTTCACCCTCACCTCACAGTGGAAGGCACGAGCAGCCGACCTGGCCGGTGTGGCCTGCGACGTGGCGGTAAGCACCGTGCGCGCTGGCCAGCGACTGGGGCCGGGGCGCGAACGACGCTACCGCGAGCCGATGCTGTTTACCCACCGTGGCCTCTCCGGCCCCGGCATGCTACAGATCTCGAGCTACTGGCAGCCCGGCGACGAGCTCGAGATCGATCTGCTTCCGATGCATGACATTCCCGCTGCGCTGGCCGAGGCCCGCTGGGTGTCCCCGCGCCGCCAGCTCTCCACCTGGCTAGGCGAGCAGTTGCCCCGACGTTTGGCCCAGGCACTGGTCGAGTGGCACGGCGAGGACCCCACCCTGGCAGAGCTCTCTAATGCCCATATCGAGGCCTGGCAGGAGCGCCTCGGTCGCTGGCGCCTCAAGCCTGCCGGCACCGAGGGCTGGCGTACCGCCGAGGTAACTCTGGGGGGCGTCGACACCGGGGCGATCTCGTCGAAGGACTTCAGTGTCGAGGGCTTGCCGCAGCTGCGTTTCATCGGCGAGGTGCTCGACGTCACCGGTGAGCTCGGTGGCTACAACTTCCAGTGGGCCTGGGCCTCGGGCGTGGCGTGCGGGCTTTCTCTGTAAACGAGGAACGAACGACAAAAACTTACGCAACGTAACCGGGCGCTCTCTGCGACATTGCTACGCTGGGAAAATCGGTTCGTCCCGGATGTGGTTCGTCACAGGAGTGCGCCATGCCCCCCCAAGCCCACCAGTGGGAAAGCTCCCACCAGTTGGAAACGCCCGATACCCTGCACACCAAGGAGTGGCTGAGACGCTACCAGCGCGTTCGCCAGGCCTCCGAACGGCTCTGCGAGCCGCTCTGCACGGAGGACTACGTGATCCAGAGCATGGATGACGTCAGCCCGCCGAAGTGGCATCTGGCCCACGTTACCTGGTTCTTCGAAGCCTTCATTCTCGCTCCCTTCCAGCCCCACTACCGAACGCTCGACCCCGCCTACGACTTTCTTTTCAACTCCTACTACGAGACTCACGGCGTGCCGTTTCCGCGGCCCCGGCGCGGAACGCTGTCGCGCCCCACGGTAGCCGATGTCTACCGCTTTCGTGCCCATGTCGACGCGGCCATGGCGGAGTTGCTCGAAGCGCCGCCTGCCAAACATGCCGAGGAGATATACCGGCGCGTGGAGCTGGGGCTGCACCATGAGCAACAGCACCAGGAGCTTCTGCTCATGGACATCAAGCACATCCTGGCCCAGAACCCCCTGTGCCCCGCGTATCGCGACGACCTGTCGCCGCCGGTGGAAGAGGCGCCCGGAGAGCTGGCATGGTTCGACCACCCGGCGGGCATCCGCTCCATCGGCCACGACCTGACGACCGGCTTCGCCTACGACAATGAGGGGCCTGTGCATCGCCAGTTTCTCGAGGCGTTCCAACTGGCCAACCGCCCGGTGACCAACGAGGAGTTCCTGGCCTTCATCGAGGACGGTGGCTACGCGCGCCCCGAACTGTGGCTTTCCGACGGCTGGCAGCAAGTCGGCCAGGGAGGCTGGCAGGCGCCGTTGTACTGGGTGAGGCGCGACGACGGCTGGTACCACTTCACCCTGGGCGGTCTGCGCCGAGTGGACCCGCATGCGCCGGTGGTTCACGTGAGCTTCTTCGAGGCCGACGCCTATGCCCGCTGGGCCGGGGCGCGGCTGCCCAGCGAGGCGGAGTGGGAGGTTGCCGCTCGTGGCGTGGCCATGAACGGCAACTTTGTCGAGAGTGACCACCTGCAGCCGGTGGCCGCTCCAGCCCTGACCCAAGCCCCCAGCCAGCTGTTCGGCGACGTCTGGGAGTGGACCGGCAGTGCCTACCGGCCCTACCCGGGGTTTCGCACCCTGCCGGGCACACTGGGCGAGTACAACGGCAAGTTCATGTCTGGGCAGATGGTGCTGCGTGGCGGCTGCTGTGCCACGCCGGCTGATCATGTTCGCCCGACCTATCGCAACTTCTTTCCGCCCCACGCCCGCTGGGCGTTCTCCGGTTTTCGGCTTGCCAGGGAGGCATGACATGGACTCGCTCGTACGCTTTTACGACCAGCACCCGTCCGAGGTGACGGGGTCGCTTTGCCTGGAGCTGCTGGCCGGGCTCAGCGCGATGCCTAAGTTCACTTCGCCAAAGTTCTTCTACGATCGTCGTGGCTCCGAACTGTTTGATGCCATCTGCGAGCAGCCCGAGTACTACCCCACGCGCACCGAGGAGGCGATCCTGCGTGCCGCTGCCGCCGACATTGCCGAGGTGGTCGGTCGCGACGCCACCCTGATCGAGCTTGGCAGCGGCGCCAGCCGCAAGGTACGCCTGCTGCTCGAGGCATTGCATCCGGCCTGCTACCTGGGCGTGGACATCTCTCGCGACTTTCTCCTCGAGAGCACCCAACGCCTGGCGGGTGACTATCCCTGGCTCGAGGTGCATGCCGCCTGCGCCGACTTCACTCGCCCCATGGCCTGGCCCGAGGGACTGGAGGGAGAACGGCCGGTGGCTTTCTTTCCCGGTTCGAGCATTGGCAACTTCACTCCCGAGGAAGCCGAGCGCTTTCTGAAGGGGCTGACGACGCTGCTGCCCATCGGTGGGGGGCTGCTGGTCGGTGTCGACCTGATCAAGGATCGTGCGATTCTCGATGCCGCCTACAACGATGCCGCAGGCCTCACAGCGGCCTTCAATCTCAACCTGCTGGAACGACTGCGCCACGAGTTCGAGGCCGAGGTGGAACCGCGGGGGTTCCGTCACAGTGCCTTCTACAACGAGGCCGACTCACGCATCGAGATGCACCTGGTGAGCTTGCGCGACCAGGCCATCCGCGTGGCGGGAGAGCGGGTCGACTTCGACGAAGGCGAGAGCCTGCATACCGAGAATTCCTACAAGTACAGCATCGCAGGCTTCCGCGAGCTGGCCGGCCGCGCCGGCTTCGAACCGCGGGCCCACTGGACCGACCGCGACGCCCTGTTCTGTATTCATTTCCTGGAGCGTGCGGCCTAGTGCTCTTGATGGCCTTGATGGCAATCCGGTCTATGCTGCATGACAGAACCATGCTGGAAGCAGAGGGACCGCCATGACCATGATTGCGATTCAGGACTCCTCGGAATCCGAGGTGTCTCCGTTCGCCGACCTTGTGGTCGACGAAGCCGTGCGCCAGGCAGAGCAACGGGGCTGGCAGGCAGTGCGCCTCTCCGAGGTGGCGCATAGCCTCGAGTTGCCGATGTCCGTGGTGCTGGAGCGCTTTCGCGACATGGATGCCGTGGCCAATGCCTGGTTTCAGCGTGGCTGGCGCGCCATGCTGGCCACCAAGCCCAATACCTTCGACGACTGGCCGGAGCGGGTGCGTATCGAACACTGTCTGCAGGCCTGGTTTGACACCTACGCGGCGCATCGGCGGGTGACCGTCGAGATGCTGCGGACCAAGGCGCACCTGCCGCATCCGCATACCTGGGTGCCGATGGTCTTCGACCTGTCACGTACCATCCAGTGGCTGCGCGAGGCGGCACGACTCGAGGCGCGCTACGGTACCCGGCGCGCCCAAGTGGAGGAGATGGCATTAACGAGTCTGTTCCTGGCGGCGCTGGCGGTATGGTCTTCCGATACCAGCGAAGGCCAGCGCCGTACCCGGCGTTTCATCGAGAAGCGCCTCAAGCGCGGCGAGAGCTGGATGAAATGGGTGCCGGGAGTAGCCCACCGGCGTCATTCTGCGGAGGCGCAGCTGTAAGTTTCAGCAGGGCTGTCCTGGGTAGAAATCAGCGAACCTGCTGCAGGAGTCGCCGTGCCCGGTTGAGCAGAAGGCCCCCGGCGGCGAGCCGCTTGACCAAGCGAATGAGCGAGTTGGGGTGGCGTGCGCTGCCGACCAGCAGGGCGCCACCGGCCAGGTACACCAGCCCCCGGTAGCGCTTGAGGCGCTGCCAGCCCGCATCGAGGGGCGCGGCAGCAAGCTGCCAGCGCTCCGCTTCGACCAGGATATCGATGCGCTGCTGCTCGATCCTGGACAGGAGTTCCGCCTTGCGCTGGGCGCGTGTTGGCTTGGCTGGTGGCGTTAGGTCACCGGTGCGACGCGTCACGATGTTCCTCCATCAGGTGGCGGTCCAGGGCAAGCTGGGCCAGTGTCTCCTTCAGCAGGGTATGACGTCGGGCCAGGCGCAGAGCCATCAAGGCGGTCAAGCCGCCGCCCGCCAATAGCACTGCGGCACAGAGGAGAATGGCGGCCAGGCGGTGGGTATCCCAGAACAGTACCACCACCAGAAGTGCCAGCATGCCCAGACCCAGCAGCAGCAGCACCAGGCTGAGGCCCAGCAACAGCAGCAGGGTGGCGAGTCGGGCACGCTCCTCCTCGAGTTCCAGCACGGCGAGACGCAGGCGCGTCTCGCCGGTGGCCACCAAGCTGGACAGCAGGCGCCGGCCGGCGCCGAACAGGCGTTGCGCCGGGCCTTCGCCGGACACCATCAACGCCGCCCGATCAGCATGCCGATGACCATGCCCACCGCGGCTCCGATGCCGATGCTGGTCCATGGGTTGTCGTGGACATAACGGTCGCAGGCATCGACCTGATGGGTGATGGAGTCGCGGGCTTCACCGTAGAGCCGCTCGCCGCGAGCTTCCAGGCGAGTCCGGGTCTCCTTCAGCCGCTTCTCGGCGCGCTCCCTCAGTTCCTTGATGTTGCTGCGCGAGTCGTCGGCGGTGGCGCTGACGAGTTCCTCGATGGTATGGGAGAGATGTTGCAGATCCTCCTTGAGCTGCCGGGTGGTTTCGTCGACGTGGGGAGTGCGAGAGGCCATGAAAGTCTTCCTTTGACGTGGAGATCACAGGCTCAGCATAGCATTAGCGACTGCGACTTCAATGTCGCTTCGCTACATCGTTGATCGGGATCACTCCGGAAACAGGGAGCTGCTGCCCGAGAAGATGGGGTTGAGGCTGACGCCGATGCCAATACGCTGGGTGCGATGATCGTAGTCGATCATGCTGTCGCCGTAGCCGTAGAAGTACTGGATATGGCCGCGAATATTGCCGTGCAATGGCCAGGAGTAATCCACTCGGGTCCCCATGTTTCCAGCGCTGGGATTGCCGTGCCACTGGACGGCCACCTCATTGTCGCCCATGCGATGGGCGACGGTGATCTCACCATAGCCCAGGTAGCGCTCGATATCGGGATTGTCGTCGTCTCCCGCCGATTCCGGCACCCGCCAGTGGGGGGCGACGCTGACCAACCAGCCGTTCTTGAGGAAGGTCGACTCGAGAATGACCCGATTCCAGCTGCGCGACATGTCGCCCGAGCGACCGTTGGACTGGTGGTTGAAGCTCAACCGATTGTTGACGTTGGTCCAGCCCAGCAGCGACCAGCGATTCTCGAAGTCGATGAAGAACTCCGGCTCGTAGTTGGTCTCGCGGAAGGGCGATGAGGAGTCGGCGTTGTAGGCTTGCCACCAGCTGCGCTGGGTGTAGGCGAAATAAAGGTCGCCGCCGTGGTCGCCGAAGAGCCGCTCGATCAGGTTGAACTTGGCGCTGAACTGGAACTTGACCTCGGCGCGGTCGGGGGTGCCATCCTTGTCGACGTCGCCGAACACTTGTTGGTTGGGGCGACGGTCGTAATTCAGCGGCAACAGATAGTTGCGCCGATGCGTGGTGATGGCAAAGGGATTACGCGAAGATTCCCGTTCGAGTTGGCGACGCTCCTCCACGGGCTGGAGCTCCTGCTCCGAGGCGATGGTGATCACCTCGCCAAGACCGCGGCGGCCTTCTCCGGCCTGCAGACGATCCTGGGTCAACTGCTGGCGCAGCGAATCCATTTCCTGACCGAGTGCCTCGATGCGTGACTCGATCGCCGCGCGCTCCTCCTCGGTGAGCTGCTGGCCCTGCTGGGCTACGGCACTGCCGGCGGTCCCGACCAGCAGCAACGCAAGAAGAGCCTTGGAAGACGAACGACGAAGCATCATGGCAGCGGGACCGTAAGGAAGCGTGACTGTGAACGCCGTTTCTACCACGTCCGGGCCTTAAGTCAACCATGCACCTATCCATTGCCTTCCCGCCCATGGTGAATGTAAGGGGAAGAAACAGCTTCCCATTGCCTTGTGCTGCTGCGGGACCGAGAATCAGCACGAAGCCGCAAGGCCCCTGCAACTGGGAGCAAGAGTGAAAGAATTGCCGTATCTAGTGCATCGCCGTCGATGCCGGCCAGACCGGCCGGCCTGGCCCCTTCCCGTATGGTTCGTCCTGCTGTTGTTGCTTGCCTGTGGCCGTGTGGCGGCCCAGGATACCCTGCCCGACCGTGGGGCGGTGGAAGAGCGCCTGGCCGAGCTCCGTCCCGAGGAGGGAGCAAGTGTCTCTGATACCGAGCAGCGTGATATCGAGGCGCTGGAAGCCACGCTGAGCGCTCTCGAGCAGTTGCAGGGAGTGGAGGAGAGACTCGAAGCTCTGGAAAAGAGGCTGGAGGAGGCGCCCGCCGAGCTGCTGCGCCTGGAGCGTGAGCTGCTTGAAGAGGAAGAGGCGGCGCTCGACCGCACGATAGCCGAGCTCGACGACGTCCCGCTGGATGAGTTGGAGTACCGCCAGCAGGAAGCGGTATTCGAGCTGCAACAGCAGCAGGACCGTCTGGCCGACGTCAATGCCCAGCTGCTTTCCGCCCAGACCCTGCCGGAGCGTGCACAGCAGGCCATAGCCGAGGCGATGCAGGCCGCCGAGCGTACGCGCCGCTCGCTCGACGTGCTGGAAGGGCAGGGGGCCAATGAGGATTCGCCGCAGCTGTGGCAGCTCAGGGTCGAACGACGCCTGGCCGAGCGGACCCTGCGCCTGCGCCAGCGCGAGTTGGGCAGCAACACGCGGCTGCGCGAACTGGCGCAGCAGCGCCGCGACCTGCTGACCCAGCAGATCGCGCGTCAGGAAGCCGAGCTTTCGCTGCTGCAGAGCGTGATCGACCGGCAGCGCCGCATGGCAACGGAACAGGCGATTGCCGATGCCGCGCGTGACGACCCGCTGCTCGAGGCCGGCCATCCGGTGCTCGAACGCGCCCAGCAGGTCAATCGCGAGCTCAGCCTCGAACTGCTGCGGGCGAATGATCGTCACAACGGGCTGGTGCGCGAAAGTCTGGCGATTCGCAGCCAGCTCGACCATGTGCGCCAGCTCGAGCGCAGCCTCAACGAGCAGATCGAGGCGATCCGCGGCAGCCTGCTGCTGTCGCGCATTCTTCGTGAGCAGCGCCGCTCCTTGCCCCAGGTCGATGCCAGGCGCAACCTGCAGGACGAGATCGCCGACCTGCGCCTGCGCCAGTTCGACCTGGTGCGCCAGCGCGATTCCCTGCGCCAGAGCGAACGCTTGGCCAATCAGCGCATCGAGGAGGCCGGAATCGAGGTCAGCGAGGCGCTGGTGGAGTCGCTGCAAGGGCTCTACCATTCGCGTCGTCAACTGGTCGACCAACTCGAGCAGACCTACGGCAGCCTGCTGAGTGCGGCCATCGAGCTGCAGCTCCATCAGCAGCAACTGCTGGACACCTCGCGCGAGCTGCGCACCACCATCGACGAGCAGCTGTTCTGGATCGCCAATACCCGGCCGCTGGATCTGGCCTGGTTCCGCCACCTTCCCACCAACCTCGTCTCGGAATGGCAGCAGGGCGAGTGGCGTGAGGTGCTGCCGGTGCACTGGCATACCCCTGGGGCCGAAGCCCTGGCAGGCGCTCCCTTCGTGCTGGTGGCGGGGTTGCTATTGAGTCTGCGGCGCCGCATACAGCGTCGGCTGACCCTGCTGCACGAGCAGATCGGCCGGCTGCGCAGCGATTCCCAGGCGCATACCCCGCTTGCGGTGGGCCTCAATGCCTTGCTTGCCTTGCCGGGGCCGATGACGCTGGCGGGCGTCGGCGCTTCGTTGCTCGCCATCGAAGCCGGCATCGCGTCGGGCCTGGGGCAGGCTTTCCTGCACCTGGCCCTGGCCTGGGCCTTCATCGCCTGGTCGAGGCGCCTGCTGGTACGCGACGGAGTGGCGACCAAGCACTTCTACTGGCCCTCGGGCTATGCCTCACGGCTGCGCTGGCTGCTCGGCTGGCTCGGCGTGACACTGGTCCCCGTGCTGTTGATCTCCGCGCTGGCCCGTGATGGCGAAATCAGCCTGACCACGCGGCCCATCGCACTGACGCTGCTGTTGGCGGGGCTGGTGGCCATGAGCGTTCTGCTCGCGCGGCTGATCCTGGCCCATACGCCGTTCTTCGGCGTCAAGCTGTTCCGCCTGATACTGGGGTTGATCATGGCCGCCGTACCGCTGGTGCTGGTAGGCGCGATCGTGTCAGGCTTCGAGTACACCGCAATGAGCCTGATTGGCCGCTTCGTGATCACGCTCTACCTGCTGGCAATGTGGATCCTGGTCGAGGCCTCGATGGTTCGCGGCCTGGCCGTGGCAGCCCGTCGACTGGCGTTCAGGCGAGCGCTGATGCGGCGTCGTGCCCAGGCCCAGGAGGGCGCCGAGGGTGGGCTGGAAGTGGTGGAAGAGCCCCCTCTGGACATGGAGCAGATCAACCAGCAGTCGCTGCGCCTCTCGAAACTGTTCCTGCTGATCGGCTTTGCCCTGCTGCTCTACCTGGTGTGGTCCGATCTGCTCACGGTGCTGGGCTATCTGGACGATGTCGCGATCTGGGAAGCGGGAGAGGGGGTTGGCGCGGAACTCGTCACCAGCGCACTCTCGGTGGCCGATATCTTCACCGCGGTACTGATCGTCGTGCTGACCCTGGTGATGGCGCGCAACCTGCCGGGTCTGCTCGAGGTGATGGTCCTGTCGCGGCTGGAGCTAAAGCAGGGCAGTGCCTACGCCATCTCGACGCTACTCTCCTACACCATCGTCGGCACCGGGCTGGTGATGGCGCTGGCCACCCTGGGCGTGGCCTGGAGCCAGCTGCAGTGGCTGGTAGCGGCATTGGGCGTGGGCCTGGGCTTCGGTTTGCAGGAGATCTTCGCCAACTTCGTCTCGGGCCTGATCATCCTGTTCGAGCGGCCGGTACGCATCGGCGACACCATCACCCTGGGCAACCTCACCGGCACGGTGAGCAAAATACGCATCCGGGCCACCACGGTGACCGACTTCGACCGCAAGGAGATCATCATCCCCAACAAGACCTTCGTCACCGACCAACTGATCAACTGGTCGCTGTCGGACACCATCACCCGGGTCGTGCTCACCTTCGGTGTCGCCTACGGCTCGGATCAGCGTCTGGTGCACCGGCTGCTGCGTCACGTCGCCGACGAGAACCCGAGGGTACTGGGCGACCCCGAGCCGCAGGTGTTCTTCATGAGTTATGGCGAGAGCACGCTCACCTTCGAGCTGCGCATTTTCGTCAACTCGCTGGGTGACCGGCTCTTCGCCACCGACGAGATCAACTGTCGGGTCGGCGAGTTGTTCGCCGAGTATGGCATCGACATCGCTTTCAACCAGCTCGATGTCTGGCTGCACCGCGCCGATGGCGGGGCGCAAAAGAAGGTGCAGACGCTGACACCGTCGGACGACGGCGGGGAGCTGTTCCCACCCCCCGGGGCGGGTGGTGATCCGGGCGATATCGAGATCGGAGATGGCGGTAGCGATGGAGGTGATGGCGGACGTTGACGCCGCTATTGCTTCACGGCATGAAGCAGGAACTCCCGATTGCCATCTCCCCCAGTGATCGGGCTTTCCTGCCAATGGCGGATCGCCAGGCCTAGCTCGGCGCAGCAGGCGCGGATGGCGGTTTCCACTTCTGCGTAGCGCATCGGATCGGCCACGATTCCGCGTGAGTTGACCCCACCCGGCCCCACCTCGAACTGCGGCTTGACCAGGCTCAGCAGCTCGGTGCCAGGGCATAGCAAGGCAGCGATTTGCGGCAGGATCAGTGTCTGTGAAATGAACGAGACGTCCATCACCGCCACGTCGGGGCCTGTCGCCTTTTGGGCGGCGAATGCCTCGCAGAGGCGAGGATCGTCGATCATTGCCCGGGCGTTGAGCCCCTCCAGGCAGGTCACGCGAGCGTCGCCGCGCAGTTCGGGGTCGAGCTGGCCGTGACCGACCTCGACCCCGATCACATGGCGCGCGCCGAAGGCCAGCGCGCAATCGGTGAAGCCGCCGGTGGACTGGCCCACGTCGAGCACCAGCTTGCCTTCGAGCGCCATGCTCAATGCTTCGATGAGTGCTTCGAGTTTCAACCCCGCCCGTGAGACATAGCGCTCCTCTGGGTCTTCGGTGACCGTGAGGCGACAATCCTCGGCCAGTTTCTCGCTCGGTTTGTCGAGCACCCGGCCGCTGCTGGCAATGCTGACTCGGCCATGACGAATCAGTCGCTGGGCGCGCGTGCGCGAACGGGCCAGGCCCTGGGAAACGAGCAGTTGATCGAGGCGGGGCATGGCATGACTCCGACAGCCGGAAGCGAGACAGGCATTATGACATAATCGTTTAGTTAGCCGGTTAATGGAGGGCCGCGTGGACCGAGACATGAGTGGGGCGATGGTCAGGTCGCTGGCCATCGGTGCGCTGGGGGGGCTGGCGTTCCAGCTCGTCGGCATGCCGCTGGCATGGATGCTGGGGCCGCTGGCGGCCAACCTTGTCGTCTCGGCGAAGGGCATAGACGTGCGCGTGCCCGAGCCGTTGCGCGAAGTCTTCCTCGGCGTGCTCGGCCTGGTGCTGGGCAGCCAGGTAACCCCGCAATTGGCCGAGCGAGTACTGGACTGGCCGCTTTCCGCGGCGCTACTGCTACTCGGTGTCGCCGCTTCCACGGCGGTGGCGGCCGCCTGGTATCGGCGCTGTGGCTTCGATGCGGTGAGTGCCTGGTTCGCCTCGGCCCCTGGGGCCTTGACGGCGATGATCCTGATGGGGGAGAAGGCCGGCGGCGATCCGGGGCGTATCGCCATTGCCCAGTCGTTGCGTGTGGTGCTGGTGGTGATGATTCTGCCACCGCTGTTCTGGTTCTACGAAGGCGCCAGCGGAGCCGAGGTGGCTGCCGCCGTTGATCGTGAACTTTCATCCGCATGGATGTTGCTGGCTCTGCCGCTGCTCATCCCGCTGGGGCGCCGCCTGCGGCTCCCCACCCCCACGCTGCTCACCCCGATGCTCTTCGCCGGCGTGCTCTCCGGCTTCGGCTTCGCCAGCCTGAGCCTGCCGGATTGGGGCATGAACCTGATGCTGTGGGTACTGGGCTGCGCCATCGGCTCGCGCTTTCGTGGGCTCTCCTCGGCGCGGCTGGGGCGCTATCTCCTCGAGGCCTTCGTCGCTACCCTGGTGGCACTGGTAGTGCTGGCCGGCTTCGCTGAGCTGATTCATCGCCTGGTGGGCGTGCCGCGGGACGTGGCTCTGCTGGCACTGGCCCCTGGCGGCATCGGAGAAATGGCGATACTGGCAGTGGCGCTGGACCTAGACCCCGTCTTCGTTGCCTTCCATCACCTGCTACGCATGATGGCACTCATGCTGTTCGCCCCGTTCTGGGCGCGCTGGCTGTTGCGGCGTAAGGCGCTACACGAGTCATCTGAACAAGGCTAGGCGTCGCCGCTGCCGGGTCGAGGGCCACGGTCAGCTTGCAGCTCCGCTGCAGGCAAGCGGTCGGCGCCCCAACTGCGATGGACATAGGCAGTGACCCGGTCGAGTTCCTCCTGGCTGACTTGGGCCAGCTCGCCGCGTTCCAGAGGATCGTAGTGGAAGATGTAGAGGCGCGAGGCGAACTGCTCGAAGGGCAGAGAGGCTTCGCCGAAGCGTTCGGCATTGCCATCGGTGCTGACCCGCACGCCGTCGCCCCAGTCCTGGCCACTGTCGTTGTTGGGGTTGAAGAAGTAGACCCGCATGACGTCCGACGGGTCCAGCGATACCCGCAGGATGGTGATGGCGTGCCAGCCGATGAAGCGTGCCGCACTGTCGGTGACGGCGATACCGGCCGGCTGAGGGTGAATCAGCGGCTGGTTGCCGTTGTAGTAGGGGTGATAGCTGGCGTAGAAGTGGCGCAGGAAGGTGTCCAACTCCTGCAGCCGGCCGGTGGCGACGTCGACATTGATACGAAAGCCACGACCCGACCACCAACCGTGAAACTCGGGGTTGACCCAGCGGTGCGGGTCGCCCTCGCGGCCGATACAGCGTCGGCCCATCTCTGCATAGATGCGGTCGAGGTGCGGTACCACGATCAGTGACACGGGGTCGAGGTCCATGGGCAGGCTATCGGCTACGCCGGATAGGCTTGCCATGGAGGAGAGCGGCATTCCCTCGAAGTGCATGATGATGTCATCGTCGCGGGCAGCCCAGGCCACCATCTGCAGCAAGTAGTCGGGATCGTTGTAGGCCCACATGGAGAGCGCCCGTGCCGACTGGCAGGTGGGGTTGTTGCCCTGGCCCACGCCGAGCGGTTGACCCAGCATGCACAGCACGCCCTCGAGCAGGCGCGCACGCGGCGAAACCGCCTCCCCGAAGGCAAGATTGAGGCGCGCCTGTGACCACTCGGAGAGCGGCAATCCCAGTTGCCGCCACATGGCGGGTGCCACGGGGGGTTGGTAGAGGATGCCGCGCTCCAGCATCAAAGCCAGGCCATAGACCGCTTGGGGCGTGGCGGGATGCACTGCGCTTCGAATCAGGGCGTGGGCGAGCTCGCGATAGCAGAGCAGGCAGTCGCGTCCGGTCGATGAAAGCCCCAGCGCTTCGGCCAGCAGATGGTCGCTGTGCTCCAGCAGGTGGCGCAGCAGCACCGGGTGATAAGCGGAGACCAGGCCGGTGTCATGCATGGCGCGTGCGAAGCCGGTGGCCTCTCCCTGCAGGGCGCTGTTGTCCATGCTCGACAGGCGCTCGCGATAGATCTCGATGCCGGGATCCTCGCGGCTGGCCCGGGTGGGGCCGAACAGCGAGCTGACCAGGCGGTCGGCTCCCTGGCCGCTGGCGCCCAGGTCGATCTCGGGGTCGGCCTGGCAGATGGCGATCTGGGTGACCATCTGCTTGACGCTTTCGACCTGGATAGGGCGCTGCTGGAGAATGCGCCAGATCTCCTCGATCAGCTTGTCGATGATGTGTTCGTAGCCGATGCGCTCGGCCAGGTGATGGAACAGGTGGCGTGGGATCTGCGCCAGCCGCCCCTGGGTCTCTCGCTCTGCCTCGCTGGGCGCGTTGAACAGCAGCCACAGGTTGAGTGCCATCACCTGGGTCAGGTAGTGGTGGGCCTGCTCGGCGGATATCAGGGAGTGCGGATAGTCGCCCTTGGCCACGGCGAGGAGGCGCAGTTCGCTCAGCGCCTCGATCACTACGGTATTGGCATCGGCATTCTTGAGCGCATGGGTGGTCAGGGCGGGCAGCAGGTACTGCGGCGTGGCCCAGTCGGAGCCGAGGAATACGCCCGCTTCCTCGAGGATCCTGGCGCGGTTTTCCATAGCCGCGGCACCGCCGGGCTGAAGCAGTACCCGGCGTGCCGTATCCAGTACGCGGGGAAGCTTGCCCGGCTTGGCGAAGTCGCGCGCCTCGCCGAGCAGGGCGATCGCTTCATCGAGATGCACCAGCAGACCCTGGAGCTTGTCGTCACTCGTCGGGGACTGGCCGGTATCCTGCGGGTCTCGGTTGGTGGCCACGCCGACTCCTTGCTGATCAACCTGTCGTGCCCATGACGCCTTGTTCAGACATAGAAATCAAGCTCTTCCTGATGCTTGAGCATATCCCGGAGCCGATTGGGGTCATCGCCCTTGAAGTAGATCAGCCCCCAGTGGGTGCCGAAGGCGGTGCGTTTGGTCACGGTTTCTTCCATGGGCGGCGTGAGTTCGTGCGACTCGAAGTATGGGTCGTCCTCGACCTCTTCGGGGATCTCCAGGCGGCTGACCACGCGACGACGCGGATAGACGCCGAAGCAGCCAGCATAGCACTTGGCGTCCTCCACCTCCCGGGGGAAGAAGGCCTTGACCTCATCCGGGGTGGTCTTGGGGTCGAACACCAGCATGCTGGCCTGGTAGGCATTGAACCCGTACACGCGCTCGAGCAGTTCGAATACCTTGAAGCCCGGTGGGCGATAGGCGACCTCGCCGAAGTACATCTCGCCGTCGCTGGTGACGAAGTACTCGGGGTGGATCAGCCCGAACTCGATGTCGAACGCCTTGATCAGCTTCTCGATCTGGGCGGTGATCTGAGGACGATACTGCTCGAGTTCCGGCGAGGCGGGAACGAACACCGAATAACCCAGGGTGACGTACTCCGAGATATTGAGGAAGGCGATCTTGCCGTTGTGGATCCATGCCTCGACGGCGAATTCCCAGCCATCCAGGTGCGACTCCATCAGCACGGGGAATTCCTCGTCGGGGATGGTATCGACCTCGTCGGGGGTGCGGATCACCCGGTGGCCGAGGCAGCCGGCCTTGTCGAAGGCCTTGAGGTGAATGGGGTCGTTGGGGTCGCCGTCGAGCTTGAGCAGGGTCTGGTTGACGCGCTTGAGGAAGCGAATCACGTCGCCCTTGTCATGCGCTTCCTCGAAGATGCCCACACGGATTCCACCGAGTTGGGCACGCCGCTTCATCAGGGCCTTGTCGCGCAGCAGCAGTGATTGGCCATAGAGGCGAGGGTTGTCGAGCAGTACCGAGTTGATGGCGCCTGCCCACTCAACGGTCTCCTCGAACAGGGGAATCGCCACGTCCACGCCGCGCTCCTGCAGCGTTTCGGCGATCTCCATGGAGCGGTCGTTAAGTCGCTCGAAATTCCAGGGTATGTGGGGGATATCGTGCTTCTGGCAGTACTCTTCTGCCCACTCGGGCGCCACCACCAGGTAGCGACGGTCGAAATTCTCGGCGGCCTCGATAGCGTTCAGGCTCCAGCCGAGCAGTGCGATATAGCCCTTGTCGGGATTCTTTTCCATGGGGCGTCTCCTCAGATGTAGTGTCTTTCTCCTCGTGTTCCCTTGCTCTCTCTACCCTAGCTGATTTGAGGTGGCCCTCACAGGGCGGGACCTGTCCGAGCAACGCTCCTTGCCCGCTCCCGGCGCCGCTGGTATAGTGCACGCGCACTCGGCAAGCCATTGATGCAAACCGGGTTCGAAGCCTGCCAGGCAGGCGTCGTGACGTGGTGGCCCCGTCGGTCCTCCCGCAACGCTAAACCGCAAACCCCGCCAGGCCCGGAAGGGAGCAACGGTAGTGGTGGCCGCGTGTGCCGGGATGTGGCTGTCGGGGCCGCCTCCATTTCGGCCCTTCCTTAATCCGACCGCTTTTCCCTCCCTTTTGGCCAAAACGTTTCGTTGCGTTTTGTCGCTTGGCCGTGACTCGCCTTCCGAAGCGGAAATGGCATGCCTGGCAAGGGATGGGCGCGGGCTGGGATACCTGGATTATTAGACCTTTGTCGAGTTAGACTTTGGTGTTAATATGCAGTGCAGCAAAACCCTTGAGGAGATCCGCGCATGCCGCTCGACACCACGCCCAGCACCGCTGTTCAGCGTAGTTTGCGTCAGTGCCTGTCGAACGCTGCCTTCCTGCTCTACCAGCAGGGTCATGTGCTGGAAACCATCACGATTCCCTTCCGCGGGCTCGACAGCCGCGCTCTGCAGCAGTTGCGTGAGTCCTCTCACGAGTGGCCGGCTTGCCAGCGCGTATTGGAGAGCAGCGAAGCCGCCGTCTACAACGAGCAGGGCCGCTTCGTGTTGAGCGCCATGGGCCGTGAGCTGCTGTTCGACATGTTTGGTGAGGGGGCGGCGGATTGCGCCTGAGCCCAAGCAGCAAAGAGGCAAGCAAGCGGGGAGGCCCTTGGGCTTCCCCGCTGCGTTTCCGTCTCATTCCCCGGCTCAAATGATTCGTCGCGCAGGTCGAAGGCGACTCTCTGGTTGCCGGATCAAAGATGTACTTGTGTCTGTTCCTGGCAGCCCAGGTGCTTGCGCAGAAAATTGCGGGTGCGCTCCTGGTCGGGGTGGGAGAACAAGTGGTCGGGGGTGTTCTCTTCGACTACCACGCCGCCGTCCATGAACATGGCCCAGTCGGACACGTCGCGTGCAAAGGCCATCTCGTGGGTGACGATGAGCATGGTCATGTGCTCCTCGGCGAGGCTTTTCATCACCCGGTTCACTTCTTCCACCAGTTCGGGGTCGAGTGCCGAGGTCGCTTCGTCGAAGAGCATGACCTTGGGCTGCATGGCCAGGGCGCGGGCGATGGCGACACGCTGTTTCTGCCCACCCGACAGGGAACTGGGATAGGCCGAGGCCTTGTCCGCCAGTCCCACCCGCTCCAGCAGCTCCATTCCCAGCTCCCGGGCGCTTCTTGAATCCATCCCTTTCAGCTTTCTTGGCGCCAACGTCACGTTCTCCAGCGTCGAAAGATGAGGGAATAGATTGAAGTGCTGGAACACCATGCCCATGTTCTGGCGTATATGGTTGATATGTCGTTCGAAGGCCAGGCCCTTCAGGTCTGGTCGATTGACCTGGACGCCATCCAGCAGGATGCAGCCCTCGTCGATCACTTCCAGGTTGTTGATGGATCGCAGCAGCGTGCTTTTTCCCGAACCCGACGGGCCGATGATGGAGATTATCTTGCCGCGTTCGACCTTGAGGTCGATACCCTTGAGGACTTCGAGGTCGCCGAAGCGTTTCTTGACGCCCTTGAGCTCGACCATGGGCGTATCTGTTGTTGCTGTTGTCATGTTAGATCCTTGTTAGGAAATGCTGAACAAATCGGCGAGCGAGATGAGGTGCAACGCAGCGATTCGCTCGCGTAGCCATTTGTGCGGTGCTTCCTCAGCGGCGGGCGGCGGCACGGCGCTCCACCCAGGCTTGGCCGGTTTCCATCAGGATATTGATCAGGTAATAAATGACGGCGATCGTGATGTAGAACTCGAAAGGGCGAAAGGTCACGCTGATCGCATACTGCGACATGTAGACCAGCTCGGCGATGCCGATGGCGGAGAGGACCGAGATGTCCTTGACCATGATGATCATGTTGTTGCCGAGCTGGGGGAGGGCACGATAGAACGCCTGCGGAAGAATGATGTAGAAGATGGTGGCGAGATGGCCGAAACCCAGCGATCGCGAAGCTTCATATTGTCCGCTCGATACCGACTTGATGGTGGCAATGAAGATATCGGCATTGTAGGCCATGTAGTGAAAGCCGAGACCGAGAACGGCTACCACGATGGCTGGAATCAATATCCACTGTCCCATGCCGAAGTACAGAAAGTAGAGTTGGAGTAGCAGCGGTGTGGTCATGAATAGCCAGATGAAGAAGCGCAGCGGCCAGTTCACGGCTTTCCTGGTGTAGAGAGTTATCACGGCGACGATCTGACCGCCGATGATCGACATGATGGCAACCACCAGGCCAATCAGCAGTGTGGCTCCCACTCCTTTCAAGAGTGTCGGAAAGTAGGTGATGACGGGGCCGAAATCGAATTCCATGGAAACTTTCCCTGATTGTTCTGTTGTCTGTCGGTTCTATAGGTAGGTGTATCGCGTGGCGCGCCGATAGAGAAACTCAACGATGCCCATGACCGCATAGATGATGACGATGTACATCAGGGCGCTCAGCGTAAAGACTTCCAGGGGCTTGTAAGTGGAACCGATCAGACGCTGAGCCTGATAGGTCAGCTCGACCACAGAGATGATGGAAACCAGCGATGAGTTCTTGACCAGGATGATGGCCAGAACGCCGATGGAGCGAATCATCAAGCCGGCCGCCTGTGGCAGGACGATGTGCTGGAGCGTCGCAAAGCGTCCGAACCCCAGCGAGCGAGACGCCTCGTTCTGCCCGCTGTCGACCGATTCGATGGCGCCTCGAATGGCCTCGCTCATGTAGGCACCGATATTGAAAGCGCCAACCACCACGCCGCAGGTGAAAGGGTCCAGGCGCAAGCCGATGGCAGGTCCGCCGTAAAAGACCAGCAGCAGCTGTACGAAATAGGGGGTACCGCGAACGACGCTGATGTAGGTGCGAGCCAGCCAGCGAACGGGAAGAGTCCGTGAGGTTCGTAGTGCCACCAGCGCGGAAGCGATGAAGAAGCCGAAAAACAGGGCACGAGCCGATATATCGATGGTCACCCAGGCCGCTTTCACCAGCAGCGGCATTAATTCGATCATCAGGTTGATGTCCATGAGCTCCTTTGCCCTGTTGTTGTGTTTGTGGTGGTGATGGGGTCAGCAGGGCTCGCGCCCTGCTGCCTTGGAATTACGAGTCGAACTCGACTCCTTCGCCGATCCACTTGTCGACGATCTTCTGGTAGGTGCCATCCGCCTTGATCTCGGCCAGTGCCGAGTCGAGGGCTTCCATGAGCTCCGGTTTGTTCTTCTGGATGGCGATAGCGGCGGGCCAACTGGGCAGCTCGCCGACATCGACCTGCTTGATGGCGAGCTCCTGCTCGTTGAGCGCCACGTAGACGGGAATGTCGTCGGCGATCATGACGTCGATGCGCCCCGTGGTGAGTGCGTTGAGCATGTCGGGCAAGCCCTGGAAGGTCTGGTTGCGCCACTTCCCTTCGCCGTTCTCGGTGGCCCACTGATTGCCTGTCTCGCCGAGGGTGGAGCCGACTGCCTTGCCTTCGAAATCGCCGATACTGGCGACATCGTCGGTGCCTTCCTGCACCCAGACGGAGAGACCCGAACTGTAGTAGCTGTCGGTGAAGTCGACCGCTTGTCTACGCTCTTCCGTCACGCTCATGCTGCAGATACAGGCATCGAAACGTCCCCCGGCCAGGGCGGCGACGATGCCATTCCACGGAGAGGTCTGGATATTGACTTCGACACCCATTCTTTCTGCCAGGGCTTCGGCGATATCCACGTCGAAACCGACCAGGTTGCCGGAGGTATCGACATAGCTGAAAGGGGGATAAGCCCCCGAATTGGCGACCTGAAAGACATCGTCCTGAATTTCAGACAAGTCTCGTGCCTGAGCTGAAAAGCTCGCCAGGGTAATAGCGCCGAGCGTCATGATGGCGACAAGAGGGTGACGGAAAAGCTTTTTATGATTTGTCATGTCGATTCCTGCTTATTGTGAGTTTTACTGTGAATTGCGACCAGTGTCGCGACTTGTCTCATTGCTATTTCCACTATCGAAGCGGAGTCGGGTCTTGTTGACTTATTTCCTCCAGTTATATTGATAAGATTTCATGTAGACACTACCAAGCCTTTCTTGCGGCGTCACATGAGTTCGATGATCACGGCAATCCCTTGGCCGCCGCCCACGCAAGCGGTGGCACAACCATAGCGGCCGCCGCGATGGGCCAGGATGCGTGCCAGAGTGCCGGCCAGACGCACGCCGGTGGCGCCCAGTGGGTGGCCCAGCGCCAGGGCACCGCCCCAAGCGTTGACCCGGGACGAATCGAGCCCGAGCTTGCGTATCGCATGCAGCGGCACGGCGGCGAAGGCCTCGTTGATCTCCCAGGCGTCGATCTGATCTGCACGCAAGCCGGTACGAGCCAGCGCCTGCTCGGCCGCCGCCGCGGCACCGGCACCCATATGCTCGGGGGCCACGCCGACGTCGGCGAAGGCGAGGATGCGCGCCAGCGGCGTAGCACCGTGGCGCTCGACGGCGGCGGAGGACATCAGCAGCGCCGCGGCGGCACCGGAGGTGAGCGGCGAGCTGTTGCCGGCCGTCACTCGGCCGCCTTCAAGGAAGACCGGATCGAGTCCGGCCAGGCGTTCAAGGCTGGTATCGGGGCGAATATTGGCGTCGCGTTCGATGTTAACTTCGGCTGGATTGGCCAGCGCCAGGCGTTCGCCGTCGAAGTGACCCTCGGCGTCGGCTCGGGCGGCACGGCGGTGAGACTCCAGCGCGAACGCGTCCATTGCATCTCGCCCGATGCCGGTCGCCTGGGCCAGACGCTCGGCGGTGATGCCCATGTTCAATGCCACCTCGAGTTCGAGCCACTCGGCACCATTCAGCGCCTCGGGTGAGGTCAGCGTACCTTCCTTGAACAGGGCGGGGCCCATGGGTACACGGGTCATGTTTTCAAAGCCGCCGGCCACGGCCACCTCCACTGCGCCGACCTGTATCTCCCGGGCGGCGCTGCGCAGGGCGGCAAGCCCCGAGCCGCACTGCTGGTCGATCTGGCGGGTGGCGCAGTCACGGCCCTGCGGCCCCAACTTCCGGGAGAGCCACAGCGGATAGCGCCCACCAAAGCTCCACTGCTCCTTGACCGGCAGTGCACAGCCGACGCTGAGATCCTCCACCGCCTGGGGGTTGAGGCCGGTGCGCGCTAGAAGCTCGTCGATCACCTGAGCGAGCAGGGCGTCACCGCGGGTGTCTGCCCAGCCGTCGACCTCCGGCTTACGCGGGTGAGCGCGAGTGAAGGCGCTGCGGGCGTAGTCGACCAGATAGGCCTCTTTCATGATTCGCTCTCCCCAGCTTTGGCCATTTCCGCCCAGCGGTGGATGAACAACGCATAGGTGGTGAGCACGTGGCGAATCGAGTCGATCTCCACGCATTCATCGACGCCGTGGATGCGCTGGGCCACCGGGCCGTAGCAGGTACCGTTGATCTCGCCGCTAACGTGGAAGGCGCGCAGGTCGGTGGTGCAGGTAGAGAGATAGGACTTCGGCGGCTCGCCGAGCAGGTCCTGGTGGCAGCGCGAGAGCAGCGCGATGCCCGGTGTCTCCAGGTCGACCAGAAAGCCCTCGGAGCGGAAGCCGTGGAATTCCACCCTTGGGGCGGGGCTGCCATCGCCGAGCTCGGCGTGGCGCGCCTCGATGCACTCGCGTACGCGATTCATGACCTCATTGGGCGTCATGCCCGGCGGGAAGCCGACACGGCCTTCGAGAATGGCGTGGGCCGGCACGCTGGAGGCCCAGTTGCCGCCCTCGATCTTGCCGATGCTCAGGTTGAAGGGGCTATCGAGCGTATCGTAGGGCGCCTGGCGCGTCAGGCCGTTGATCTCGGCCTCCAGCGCCTTGAAGGCGGGCAGGTACTCGACCAGGGTCTCGATGGCGTTGCTGCCGGCGCGGGTGTCGAGGACATGGGCCGGCACGCCGTTAATGCGCATGCGGAACCAGAGCACGCCCACCTGGCCGGCGTAGATCTGGCTGCCGAAGGGCTCGGGAATCAGCACGAAATCGCCGCTGTAACCCTGGTGAAGGCAGGCCAGGGCGCCGTTGCCGGTGCACTCCTCCTCGATGACCGTCTGCAGGGTCAGCGGGAAGTCGATGGCCACGCCGGCCTTGCGCACCGCCTGTACGGCCATGACCATGGCGGCGATACCGGCCTTCATGTCTCCGGCGCCACGCCCGTAGAGCCAGCCGTCCTTCTCCCAGGGCTCCCAGGGCGGGCGGGTCCACATGTCGGTGGGCTCGGCGGGCACCACGTCCAGGTGGCCATTGAACACCAGGTGGGGCCCCGGGGCGTCGGCGTTGAGCCGGGCCACCAGGTTGTAGCGTCTGTCACAGGCCCATTCGACGGGGGCGCGGTGGGGGTGCTCGGCGAAGCCGGGGGCGTCCAGCGGTACCCGCGTGGCGGGCAGCTCGAGACGCTCGAGCCAGCGCTCCATGGTCGCAAGCGCGCCGTGCTCCTCCCCCAGTACGCTGTAGCCACGTACCAGGTCGCGGGTCAGCGCCAGAGTATCGTCCATCAGCGCCTCGCAGCGCTCGACGATGCGCTTCTCGGTGGCGGTGAGCATCAGAACCTCCCCAGTTGCGTGTCATCGACGATCAGTCTGGCGTCGGTGGCTTCGCGCAGCTCGGCAACGCTGAGGCCCTCGGCGATATCCACCACGGTGAGCCCCTGCGGGGTCACGTCCATCACCGCCTTGTCGGTGATGATCCGCGACACGCAGCGCTCTGCGGTCAGCGGCAGGCGACAGCGGCGCAGAATCTTGGGGTTGCCCTGCTTGTCGTTATGCGAACAGAGGATCACCAGGCGCTTGACCTTCTGCGCCAGCTCCATGGCGCCGCCGATACCGGGAGAGAACTTGCCGGGTATCTTCCAGTTGGCGAGGTTGCCCAGTTCGTCGACCTCGAAGGCCCCCATGAATGTGAGGTCGACCCGGCTGCGTCGAATCATGGCGAACGACATGGCGCTGTCGAACACGCTGGCGCCGGGGCGGGTGGCGATGTAGGCGCCGCCGGAGTCGATCATGTCCCAGTCCGGCGTCTCGCCTTCGGTGCGTGGACGACAACCCAGCACGCCATTCTCCGAGTGAACCAACACCTCAAGATCATCCGGTAAGTGGTGGAAGAGCTGGGTAGGCAGGCCGATGCCCAGGTTGACGATCTGCCCAGCGATCACCTCGCGGGCGGCCCGGGCGAGAATACGCTGCTGATCAACCGACATGGGCGCGTCTCCCCTGTTCGCTGGTGGCGGGCGCGACCTCGACTACCTGGCTGACGAAGGCGCAGGGGGTGTGGATCGCTTCGAGTGCCAGGCTGCCGGGCTCGTCGACCCGGTAGGCCTGTGCGATGACGGTGTCGGCAGCCATTGCCATCAGTGGATTGAAGTTGCTGGCGGTGGCGCGGTAGATCAGGTTGCCGTAACGGTCGGCATGTTCGGCATGGACCAGGGCGAAATCAGCGTAGAGCGCCGGCTCGATCCCCCAAGTATGCCCATCCATCTCGATCTCGCGACGGCCGGCGGCGATCTCGGTACCCTGGCCGATGTCGGTGATAAAGCCCCGGTGTCCTGCGCCGGCGCTGCGGATCTTCTCGGCCAGAATTCCCTGTGGGAAGAGGGTGACCTCGAGCTCGCCTCGATTCATCGCCGCGATGGCCTCGCGATTGAGACCGATATGTGAGGTGATCAGGCGGCGCACGCGGCCGGCCTCGATCAGCTTGCCGATACCGATGCCCGGCTCGTTGGCGTCGTTCTTGATCAGGGTGAGCCCGCTTTGCCCCTGGGCCAACAGTTCGTCGATCAGGGCGAAAGGCGTACCCGGCGAGCCGAAGCCGCCGACCATGATCGAGGCGCCATCGGGAATGGCGGCGATGGCCTCGTCGATGGCGCGATATTTCTGGTTGAGAAGCGTCATATCAGTGCCTTTTCCCTCCGGCGTTCAGGATGTCAGCGCATTCGTGGGCGTCGAAACCGTCACCTCGCGGTCGAAGCGCGCCATGGCGCGCTCGAGCCGGGCCAGTAGCTCGGCGGTGTTGGCGGCATCGATGGTCAGTGGCGGGGTGACCAGAAAGTGGTCGCCGGCGACCCCGTCCAGGGTGCGTCGCGGATAGATCAGCAAGCCCTCCTCCTTGGCCAGCGCAGTGATCCGGGCGAAGCGGTTCTGCTCGGCTGGGAAGGGGGTCTTGGCGTCGCCATCGGCGACCAGTTCCACGCCCCACAGCAGCCCCAGGCCGCGCACGTCGCCTACCCAGGAGTAGCGGGCCTTGAGCACTTGCAATCCCTCTTGCAACTCACGTCCGCGCGTTGCCACGTTGTCGAGCACGCGTTCGCGCCGCATGGCTTCGATCACGGCCAGTCCCGTGGCGCAGGCCAGCGGATTGCCGGCATAGGTGTGGCCGTGCTGGAAACCGCCCGCGGTCATCACCGTATCGACGATGTCGGCCCGGGAGAGAAGCGCCCCCACCGGATAGTAGCCGGCGCCGAGCCCCTTGGCGGTGGCCAGCAGGTCGGGCGTCACGCCGTAGTGCTGGTAGGCGAACCAGGCACCGGTACGGCCGATGCCGGTCAGCACCTCGTCGAGGATCAACAGGCAGCCGAACTCGTCGCACAGGGCGCGTACGCCTTCCAGGTAGCGACGGTCGAGCATGCGCGCGCCGGTACTCGCACCACCCACCGGCTCCAGCACGAAGGCGATGATCGTCTCTGGACCGGCGGCCTTGATGGCGGCGCGGGTGTCGCCCAGCACGCGCTCGACGTGACGGACATCGTCGGCGTCGGAGTGGCGATAGAAGTCGGGACCCGGCACCTTCAGCGAGCCCAGGGTAATGTCGGCGAAAGGCGCTTCCAGGGGGTGGTAGCCGGTGACGCCCAGCGCACCCAGCGTGCTGCCATGGTAAGAGGGGCGCAGCGAGACGAAACGCTGGCGCTGGGGCTCGCCCTTGGCGACGAAGAACTGGCGCGCCAGCTTGAGCGCCGACTCCACCGCCTCCGAGCCGCTGGAGACGAAGAACACTTTCTCCAGTTCACCATCGGTGAGCTCGACCAGTGCCTGGCCCAGGGCCACCGCGGGGGCATTCTCGAATTGGGTACGGTAGGTGAAGGCGACGCGATCGAGCTGGATGAGCATGGCCTGGCGAATATCCTCGCGACCGTGACCGAGATTGCAGGCAATGGCTCCTGAGCAGCCGTCGAGGTACTGCTTGCCGGTTTCGTCCCACAGGTAGATGCCCTTGGCGTGGCTGACTTCGGGCAGGGCGGGGCCGGCCTGATAGAAGAGCGGAGATGAGCTCATGTAATCGTCCGGTTGTCGTTATGGTTTAGTGAACGGTTGTCAGCAGTCTAAGTAGCGAATGGCAAGTATTTCAATATATGATCTTTTTAACGAATTTGATGAGTTTTGCTCATGGCAGATGTCAACATCCACTCGCTCAAGGCGCTGGCGGTCTTCAAGACACTATTCGAGGCCGGCACCGCTTCCCAGGCGGCGCGTACCCTGGGCATCACCCAGTCTGGCGTGAGCCGCTCGCTAGCACAGCTTGAGGAGAATCTGGGTATTCAGCTATTCCTGCGCGAGAAGAACCGCCTGGTAGCCACGCCCGAGGCGCGTGAACTCTACGACGAGATCCTGCGCCTGATGGGAAATATCGAAGAGCTGCGCCACAGTGTGCTAGCGCTCAAGGAGTTTGGCACCTCGCGGTTACGCATCGCCGCGGTGTCCGGGCTGTCGTTCGGCTTCGTGCCTCGCCTAGTGGCGGCGCTGTTGGAGGAGAACCGGCAGTTCAGCGTCAGTCTCGACATGATGTCGAGTCATGAGGTACAGCTGGCAGTGGAGTCGAGCCACGCCGATATCGGTTTCGTCACCCTGCCCATTACCTCGCGCGTCCTGAGGGTAGAGCCCTGGTTTACCACCGAGGCGGTGTGCCTGGTGCCGCAGGAGCACCCCTTGGCGGCACAGGAGCGGATCGACGTGCAGGATCTGCGCGACCAGCATCTGGTGATCAGCAACCAGCCCAGTATCAGCACCAATCCCCTGCTGGAACTGACCGCTCGGCACCGGGTGCAGATCGCCGGCAAGACGGAAGCCAATATCGGCACCATCACGGCGCTGGTGGCCAGCCACGTCGGCATCACGGTAATGAACCCGATCACCGCCCAGGACCAGCTCGCTCCGCGCGATGGCGTGGTGATGCGGCCCTTCACGCCGGCCATGACGTTCAGCTTCGGGCTGGTCTATCGCAACGACTGGAAGCAGGCGAAGGTGCTCGATTTCCTGCGCGGGAGGGGCAGGGCGCAGCTGGCAGGCTATCCCTGCGTGGCGCTGGACGAGTTCTTGAGCGAGTGACGAGCTACAGTCGGCTCGACAGCAGCTCACCCAACTCGTCATCGGTAAGCTCCAGCGGGTTGGTTTTCATGCTGCCGCCCCGGGCTCCGGCGACAACACGTCCTATGTCATCCTGGTTCATGCCGTAGGCGCCCAGCCTCGGTATGTCGAGTCGCTGGGTCCAGTCGCGCAGCGTCGCCAGCAAGGCATTGCAAGCGTCGTCGCCGTTCCGTTCGCTCGCGCCTGTGATCAAGCGACCGACCTCGGCGTACTTGGCCAGGGCCGCACCGCTCGGGTCGCGCGCTCGCAGCGCAGCGATGTTGGTGGCTGTGGCTTCGGCCAGCAGGGTGCCGCACACCGTGCCGTGGGGAATCGGGAAGAAGGCACCCAGCGGTGAGGCGAGGCCGTGTACCGAGCCCAGGCCGGCCTGGGCCAGGGTAATTCCCGACATCAACGAGGCGTAGGCGATCTGGCCATAACCGTGGCCCGCCTCGGGATGGTCCCTCTCCCAGGCTGGCCAGAAGCCACGACAGAACGCCTGCATGCCGGACCAGGCCAGGGCATCGGTGGCTGGGTTTGCATTGAGCGAGACGTAGGATTCCAGCAGTTGGGTGAAGGCGTCCATACCGTTGGCGGCGATCTGCGCCTTGGGGCAGCCTGCCAGCAGTTCGGGATCGACCAGCGCCACGGCGGCGACCAGCCGCTCGTCGCGAAACGATTTCTTGAAGCCCTCCGTGCCCTGCATGCTGAGCACGGCATTCTTGGTCGCTTCGCTGCCAGTGCCGGCGGTGGTTGGCACGGCGATCAACGGCACCGCCGGGCCGGAATAGGGAAGGCCGCGACCCACGCCCTCGAGATGGTCCATCACCGAATTGCCGGGACGCAGCAGGCCGGCGACGGCCTTGGCGGCATCCAGCACGCTGCCGCCGCCGATGGCGACCACCACGTCGATATCGTTCTGCCGATGCTCGCCTACGATGGCATCCACCCGCTGCGGCGAGGGTTCGCCCTCGATGGTGACGTGCAGCCAGGTCGCACCCTGCGCTTCGAGGGCCGTGATCAGTTCGCTCCAGCGCGGCGATTCGACGAAGGAGCGCCTGCCGGTCACGATCAATGCCCTTTCGCCGTAGTCGGCGATCAGCGTCGGCAAGAGTGCGATGCTGCCATCGCCGAAGCGGATATCGGGTAGGCGGGCGATACGGAAGGCGTCGATGCGCTCGGGAAAGGAAGCTGGCATAGGGCGGCACTCGCAACTTGGGAAACGACGTCCACTATAAGCATCGTCCCGGCGGCTTGGCCAACGGCAGGGCTGTGCGCAGGCAGTTGTACAGCGTTTCCCTAACGCCAGCGCTCGAGAAGTTGGTAATACCACATCCCCGCGGCCAGCAGCGGGTTGCCTAGAGCATCGCCGAACGGCACCTTGACGTGGCGACAGGCGGCGAAGGTATCGAACTCTTCCATATGGCCGGAAATCGCCTTGGCCATGATCTCGCCGACGATGTGCGAGGTCGCCACGCCATGACCCGAATAGCCCTGGGCGTAGTAGACGGTGTCGGAGAGCCGGCCCAGCATGGGGATGCGATTGACCACGATGCCGGCCATGCCCTGCCAGGCATAGTCGATCGGGGTTCCCCTGAGCTGAGGGAAGGTGGCCTCCAGGCGCGGGCGCAGCTCGGCGGCGATGTCGGGGGAGTCCCTGCCCGAATAGTTGGCCCCGCCACCGAAGAGGAGCCGGCTGTCGGCGGTGAGTCGGTAGTAGTCGAGCACGAAGCGGCAGTCGTAGACGGCAAGGTCGTGGGGATTGATGGCCTCGGCCAGCCCGCCCAGTGGCGCGGTGGTGACGATGCCCAGCGAGGCCGGGAACAGCTTGCCGCCAAGCCGGCGCCGCTCCAGGCGGTGGTAGGCGTTGCCTGCCAGAAGCACCCGCTCGGCGCGGACCGTGCCGTGCTCGGTGATAACGGCGGGAGAAGGCCCGTGCTCGATGCGGACGACGGGCGAATGCTCGAAGATCTCCGCGCCCAGCGACTCGGCGACGCGAACTTCGCCCAAGCACAGGTTGAGCGGATGCAGGTGCAGGTTGCAGCGGTTGAGCAGCCCGCCGTGATAAAGTTCGGTGCGCACCACCTCGCGTACCTGGCGGGCATCAAGCAGCTCGACGTGCTCGCCCATGCCGCGGGTCTGACAGGCCTCGAAATCGGCCCTGAGAGCCTGCATGTGCGAAGGCTGCCAGGCTGCCTGCAGGTGGCCATGCTTGAGGTCGCAGGGAATGGCGTATTTTTCCACCCGCTCGCGGATGATGCGCTGGCCGCGCCAGCGCAGGTTCCAGACATAATCGTCGGCGGCCTCGCCCAGGGTGCGGCGCATCTGCTTGCGCATGGCCGCTTCGCCGGAGAGGCTGCCGGTCACCTGGCCGCCGTTGCGCCCGCTGGCGCCCCAGCCGATCTTGTTGGCCTCGACGATGGCCACCCTGTAGCCGCGCTCGGCCAGCTCTACCGCCGTGGCCACTCCCGTGAAGCCGCCTCCGACGATGGCGATATCGACCTCCACCTCGCCCTGCAGCCGTGAGTAGTCCGACTCCTGAAGGATCGATGCGGTGTAATAGGAGGCGCAGCGTGGCTCGGCCATGTTGACTCCACAAGACGTCGAAAATACTCAACGCATGCTAGCACAGCATGCGGATTGGACACGTTCGGCATGGTGGTCGCCCCCTGCTGCCGGCGCTCTGCGTGAGGGGCGAGCTTTGCGCCTTCGGCATCAGCCGGTAGAATGGGGGTTTTCACATTCGGCTCGTCGGCCGGACTTCTCGCCGGGGCAAAGCAGGCCCTGCTCCGACCGGCTGCCCGCCAGCCCCGCTGCAAGGAATACGTGCTGCAATGAGCTATCAGGTTCTGGCCCGCAAGTGGCGGCCGCGTACGTTCCATGAACTGGTCGGCCAGGAGCACGTCCAGCGTGCGCTGGTCAACGCCCTCGACCAGGGGCGTCTGCACCATGCCTACCTGTTCACCGGCACGCGAGGCGTCGGCAAGACGACTCTGGCAAGAATACTTGCCAAATGTCTCAACTGTACCGCCAAGGGGTATGGCGACGACGGCGTCACCTCCACGCCCTGCGGCGAGTGCGACAGCTGCCGTGCCATCGACGAGGGGCGCTTCGTCGACCTGATCGAGGTCGATGCCGCCTCGCGCACCAAGGTCGAGGACACGCGTGAACTGCTCGACAACGTGCAGTACGCCCCTACCCAGGGGCGCTACAAGGTTTACCTCATCGACGAGGTGCACATGCTCTCCACCAGCAGCTTCAACGCGCTGCTGAAGACGCTGGAAGAGCCACCACCCCACGTCAAGTTCCTGCTCGCCACTACCGATCCGCAGAAGCTGCCCGCCACGGTGCTGTCGCGCTGCCTGCAGTTCACGCTCAAGAACATGCCGCCGGAGCGCATCGTCACCCACCTGGCCAAGGTCCTCGAGGCCGAGAGCATCGGCTTCGAGGAGAGCGCCTTGTGGTTGCTGGGGCGGGCTGCCGACGGCTCCATGCGCGATGCCATGAGCCTGACCGACCAGGCCATCGCCTTCGGCCAGGGTCAGGTCCGCCATGCCGACGTCGCTGCCATGCTGGGGACGCTCGATCACCGCCATGTGCTGGCGCTGGTCGAGGCCTTGGCCGACACCGACGCTCCCAGGCTGCTGAGCGAGATTGCCCAGTTGGCCGAGCAGGGGCCGGATTTCGCCGCGGTTCTCGACGACATGACGGCGGTGCTGCACCGCCTGGCCGTGGCACAGATGGTGCCGGATGCGGTGGACAACGGCCACGGCGATCGGGAAACGGTGCTGGCGCTGGCCTCGCGCTTCACCGCCGAGGACGTGCAGCTCTACTACCAGATCGGTATCCAGGGGCGTGGCGACATGGCCCACGCCCCCGATCTGCGTACGGCGCTGGAGATGACCCTGCTACGCATGCTCGCCTTCCGCCCCCAGGGTGTGCCCCAGCCGGCTAAGACACCGCTACCGCTGCGCGGGTCGGACGTTGGCGGCACGCCTCCCGCACCCGCGGGTGGGACGGGCGAGTCACCGCCCCACGCCCAGAACGCCGGCAGTACGACCTCCATGCCACCGAGTCGGCCGGCCTTGGATTCCACCGGGCAGCCGGCCGAGCCGGCTCCAGTGCAGAGCACACCAGAGCCTGGCGTCGAGAGCGAAAGAGCCGAGCCACCCCCGCCTTGGGAGGAGCCAGCCGATGCGGCCATGACGCCGCCGCTGGGCGAGGTCTCCCGTGCCGAGTCCACGCAAGGGGTGCCAGTCGACTCAGGTTCAGAAGAACACGCCACACCGATGACAGCGATCGAACGGTCGTCGGTGCAGCCATACGCGGCCAGACAAGAAATGGCGCCAAGGGCGGAAGAGGGTGACACTGCCGTACTGGAGGCGCCCGGGCCGGCTCCCGAAGCGCCTGAGCCGGTGGTCGAAGCGCTGTCCGTCGATCAGCCGGTCGCCGAGGTGCCGGAGCCGCAGGCCGTTGCAGCCAATACTGCCAGCGATGAGTTGCTCGATCATGACCGCTGGCTGGAAAGTTTCGACAGCCTGGGCCTGGGAGGCCTGACGCGCAACCTTGCTGCCCACTGCGTGGTCGAAGCCGATGACGGCAATCGGCTGACGCTGCGCCTGGACCCGTCGCAGGAGGCCATGAACGCCGAGATCCACGTACGTCGTGTACAGGAGGCATTGGCCACCATTGGCGTGTCGCGTCAGTTGGTGATCGAGCCGGGACCACTGCCGACGGAGGTGGAAACGCCTCGACAGCGCGCTGACCGGATCGCCGCCGAGCGCCATGCCGAAGCCGTGGCAGCCCTGCAGTGCGACCCGCATGTCAGGCAGTTGCAGGATACCTTCGGCGCGCGCTTGATCGAATCGAGCGTCAAGCCGGCGGAAATGGCGCCAAGGGCCTGATACCGACAGTTTCACTTTGCCAAGCGAGAGGAACGATCATGATGAAAGGTGGAATGGGCAACCTGATGAAACAGGCCCAGGAGATGCAGCAGAAGATGCAGCGCGTTCAGGAGGAAGTCGCCAAGGCCGAGGTGACCGGCGAAGCCGGCGCCGGCATGATCAAGGTGACCATGAACGGCCGTCACGACGTGAGCAAGGTCGACATCGACCCCAGCGTCATGGAGGAGGACAAGGAGCTGCTCGAGGACCTGCTGGCTGCGGCTGTCAACGATGCCGTGCGCAAGGTCGAAGCCAGCTCGCGCGAGAAGATGGAGGAGGCCACGGCGGGGCTCAATCTGCCACCCGGCTTCAAGATGCCCTTCTGACTCGGCTGAAACCGGCGGCGCTCGACCATGCGGCGTTAACCATCCTCTAGAGGTACCGAATGAGTTTTTCCCCCCTCGTCGAGAGGTTGATGGAGTCGCTGCGGGTACTGCCGGGTGTGGGCCCCAAGACCGCGCAGCGCATGGCGATGCACCTGCTCGAACGCGAACGCGACGGCGGGCGTCGCCTGGCCGCCGTGCTCGAGCAGGCCATCGAGCAGGTGGGCTATTGCCGGCGTTGCCGCACCCTCACCGAGGAGGATATCTGCGGGCTATGCACCAGCAGCCGGCGCGACGATGCCCTGCTGTGCGTGGTAGAGTCGCCAGCCGATCAGTTGGCCATCGAGGAGGCCGGCGGATTTCGCGGTCGCTATTTCGTCCTCCACGGCCATCTCTCGCCGTTGGATGGCATCGGCCCCGAGGACATCGGGCTCGAGCAGCTCGAGGCGCGTATCGCCGAAGGCGGCATCAGCGAGGTGATCCTGGCCACCAATCCGACGGTAGAGGGCGAGGCCACGGCGCACTACATTGCCGCTCAGCTCACGCCCCACGGTGTCACGCTCTCGCGTCTGGCCTATGGTGTGCCCATGGGCGGGGAACTCGAGTATGTCGATGGTGGCACCCTCAGTCGTGCCTTCAACGGACGCCTGCCGTTTCGTGGCGATTGACGCCGCTACATTGTTTGCACCCAGCTGGACGAACGCATGACCCTGACCCCCGAGATACGCTGGATCGATACGCCCGAGGCACTGGATGCCGCCTGCGCCGAGGTGGCCCAGGCCGAGGTCATCGCGCTGGATACCGAGTTCTTTCGTGAAAAGACCTTTCACCCGGTCCCGGCGCTGATCCAGTTCTCCGCCGGTGGGCTGGCCTGGCTGGTCGATCCGCTGGCGGTCGAATGCACAGAGTCCTTTCGCCGCCTGCTGGGCGAGGGGCCGCTGAAGCTGCTGCATGCCAGCAGCGAAGACCTCGAAGTGCTGGCGCACTGGGCCGGTGTCACGGTGGCTCCGCTGGTGGACACCCAGGTGGCCCAGGCCCTGCTGGGGGAGGATGCGGCCATGGGCTACCAGCGCCTGGTGCAGCACTGGACCGGCGAGACCCTGCCCAAGGACGAGACCCGCTCCGACTGGCTAAAGCGCCCACTGAGCGATTCCCAGCGGCTCTATGCTGCGCTCGACGTGGTCTTTCTGCTCGAGGTCTGGAAACACCAGCGCGAAGCACTGGAACGACAGGGGCGGCGCGAATGGCTCGAGGCCGACTGTCGTGAACTGCTGTCCCAGGCGCTACGCAGCGATGCGGCAGATGAACAGTGGTTCCGCCGTCATCGTCAGCTGTGGCGGCTTTCGCCGCGCCAGATCGAGGCGTATCGGCTGCTGACCACCTGGCGCGAGGGTGAGGCGCGGCGACGCAACCTGCCGCGGGGTTGGCTGTTCAGCGACCGGGTGCTCTACGGCATTGCCGAGCGCATGCCAGAGAACCGCTATCAGCTCGCCGAAGTCGAGGAGGTCAAGCCGAGTCAGGTCAAGCGTGATGGCGATACCCTGCTGGCGCTGGTGAAGCGGGCGCAACAATGCGAGGAGGCGGAGCTGCCGCCTGCGCAGCCGTCGCCGCTGGGAGCGGACTACAAACGACGCATGAAGGCCCTCAAACGGGTCGTGAACGAACGTGCCGAGACTCTGGGGCTGGCGCCGGAAGTGCTGATGCGCAGGCGCGATCTCGAGGCCATGATCGCAGCCGATCTGGCCGCCGAGCCGCTGCCTCTTCCCCAAGGCTGGCGTGGAGAATGCCTCTCGGCACCCCTGGCGCAGGCACTGGACGAGGTGAAAGCCGAATGACGGATGACCGCATGCAAGGCGACAAGCTGCTGTGCGAGATTTACAAGAGTTCGCGTAGGGAGGAGATGTATCTCTACGTGGACAAGCGGCAGGGCCTCACCGAGGTGCCCGAGGCGTTGCTCGACCGCTTCGGCAAGCCAGTCTTGACCATGACGCTGATCCTGACGCCGGAAAAAAAGTTGGCGCGCGCGCAGGTGAGCGAAGTCATGGCGGCGATTCGTGACAAGGGATTCTATTTTCAGATGCCGCCAGCCAAGGATGAGTATCTCCTCGATCTCTACCGCACACCGACGGAAGCCCGTTATTGACCATGCGCGAACGTTTCTGGGAGCGCTTCGATCTCGAGGAGCTCACCGCCGAGGAGTGGGAAGCGCTGTGCGACGGCTGCGGACAGTGCTGCCTGCTCAAGTTCCAGGACGAGGATAGCGGCGATCTCGCCGTGCTCGGTGTGGCCTGCGAGCTGCTGGATATTCACAGCTGCCGCTGCAGCGATTATCCCAATCGCCAGGCTCGCGTGCCCGACTGTGCCCGGCTCACTCCGCAGCGCGTCGACGAATTCCGCTGGCTGCCGAAATCCTGCGCCTATCGCCGTATCGCAGAAGGGCGTCGGCTGGCCGGTTGGCATCCGCTGATTTCGGGTGACCCGGAGCGGGTTCATCGCAAAGGGATCAGTGTGCGCAGCTTTGCCATTTCCCAGCGGGACGTGCCCGAAGAAGAACTGGAAGACCACATCATCGCCATACTGCCGATCGACGGCTGATCCCTCCAAAGAATGAGCCCCTAGCCAAGCACGAGACCCGGCCCTTGGCCGGGTCTTCGCTATCCCGTGTTCAAGGTTCCCTGTCGGCGAGTCCCAGCGCCCAGAGTATGAAGGCGTCCTGACGTGCATTGTCGTGCCACGCCTTGAATCGCCCCGAGGCGCCACCATGCCCGGCGGCCATGTCCGTACGCAGCAGCACGGGGCCGCGAGCGGTACCCATCTCGATCAGCCGGGCATAGAGCTTGGCTGGCTCCCAGTAGGGAACCCGGGTGTCGTGCCAGCTACCCTGGAGAAACATGGTGGGGTAAGGCTGGGGGGAGAGGTTGTCCAGCGGCGAGTAGGCATGGATGCGTTTGCGTGCGTCCAGCTCATCGGGGTTACCCCATTCGCTGTACTCCGCGGTGGTCAACGGCAGGTCGGGATTCTCCATGGTGCGCAGCACGTCGACGAAGGGCACGTCGAGCACGGCGGCACAGAACGCTTCGGGCGCCAGGTTGAGACTGGCACCGACCAATAGGCCTCCTGCACTGGCGCCATAGGCGGCGATGCGCTCGCCGTCGCTGAACCCCTTTTCGACCAGTGCGTTGCGTGCTGCGAGGAAGTCGCGAAAGCTGTTTTCCTTGTGCTCGAGCTTGCCGGCCAGGTACCAGGGCTCACCTCGGTCGCCACCGCCGCGGACATGGGCGACGGCAAAGGCCATGCCACGGGCGAGAAGTTCGAGCCTGGCGATCGAGAACCAGGGGTCGAGGACTTCTCCATAGGCACCGTAGCCGTAGAGCAGGGTGGGCAAGGGGTGGCCGGCCAGGTCGGCACGCATCACCACCGATACCGGTATGCGTTCGCCGTCGTGGGCACGCGCCCAGATACGCTCGCAGCAAAGGTCCGCTGGCTGCAGGTTGCCGTGGATCGGCTGTGACTTCAGTACGACACGCTCCTCGCTGTCGAGGTCGCACTCGAGCCAGCGTACCGGCATGACAAAGGACTCTTCGCGCAGGCGCAGATGGCGGCTGGCGAAGTGCGGCACGTCGTCCAGCATTACGCTACAGGGGGATTCCGGCAGGGGTAGGCGCTCGTCGCGGCATATACCATGGCGAACATCGAGTTCGATGATGCGGATGCGAACCTGGGCCTCATGATGGTCGCGCTCAGTGATGGCCAGGCCCCACGCGAAGGCCTCGACATCCTCGAGCGTGGTGTCGTCGCGGTGCCCGAGCAGCGGCTGCCATTGGGCGTCAAAGTCGTGTTCGTCGGCCACGTCCAGGCGGAAGTGCGGTGCGTTGCGGTTGTGCAGGATGTAGAAATGTCCTGGGCGGTGTTCCAGCCCATACTCCACACCTTTCTCTCGCGGCCGAAAGCAGCGCGGCGCCTGCTCTGGTGCCAAGGCCGGCAGCAGGTGGCACTCACTCGTGTCCTTGGAAGCGCTCTCCAGTACCAGCCACTGGCGTGAGCGTGTCTTGCCCAGGCCGAGCCAGAACTCGGGATCGTCCTCGCGCAGTATCAGAGTGGGTTCACCGGCCTGGCCTTCGTCGAGCGGCAGGCGCCAGATGCTGTCGGGGCGCTGCGTGGCGTCGTAACGCGTGAACAGCAGGGTGGCATTGTCTTCGGCCCAGGTCAGTTCCGGGCCGATTTCCTCCAGCAAGAGGCGTGTCTCGCCGTCGGGTAGTGCCTTGAGATAGAGTGAAAAACGTTCGTCGCCACTGGTGTCCTCGGTCCAGGCCAGCCAACATTCATTGGGCGACAGCGCCATGTCGCCCAGCTCCAGGTAATGCTCTGCAGGCGCGCGCGCCTGAAGATCGAGAAAGATGCTCGCCTCCTCCGCGCGGCCATTGGGATGACGCCACCATACCGGATAATCGGCGTCGGTTGCCGTCTCGCTCCAGTAGGTATAGTGGTCGAGCGCGGTGCGCAATCCGTGGACCGCCAGCTCGCGGCGTGCAAGGTGACCGTGGTAGAGCCGCTCGATCAAGCCCTCGAGAAGTGCCATCCAGGCCTGGGACTCCTCGTTGGCGGCCTCGAGAAAGGCCTGGACGCGTGCATCGTCGCGCTCTTCCAGCCAATGCCACTCGGGATCCTCGATGCGTCGAAACCGTTCGACCGGCGAAGGAAGTGGCTCAGTGTGGTTGGTGGCGGTGGGATTCGGGCGATGTGGCGGCTGTGCTTTCATTGGGTCGCGTGTACCATACTCAAGGTGACTTTCCATCCTGTACGATCCGTCAAGGGGCGGGCCGTGACGTGAAAATGAGGTATCGATGCTGACATCCGATTCGATGTCCCTACTATGGCTGACCTATCTGGGTTTGTCTCTGATCGTGCTGGTGGCTGGCTACCTGGCACTGGCCTTCTTGCCACGCCTGCTGCGCCTGCCGATTACCTGGATGGTGGCGGGTATCCTGTGGATGCCTACCCGCTTTCGGCTGCCGCTGGTGGAAGAGGGAGAGTTCTACACCGGCATGGCGCCGGCGGTGGTGGTGTCGGCCGTTGCCTTTCTCGAGCGCAATGGCTCGGTGCTGATGACTTCCGGCTTGCTGGTGGTCGCCGGAGCACTGCTGGGTATTGCCGTTGGCATTCTGCAGGCGTGGTGGTTCCGCACGGATGCCATGGCCAGCGAAGACGCGCAGGAAGAGAAGAAGCGGGAAGATAACAAGCAGCGTAATAACAGCAGGCGCAATGGCCAGCGTGGCGAGCCGTCACGTCAGCCACTCAAGCGCCGGGAGCCGAAAATCGGCTAGGGAGCCCCGATGGGGAGGGAGTGCAACAAGGTATGGCACTGGCTGGTCGGTCTGGCCGGGTGCCTGGTCGTGTCGAGCTGCCTGTCTGCCGCAACGCTCGAAGAGTATCCGGAAGTCCGGGTCATCATCGATGTCTCCGGCAGCATGCGTCACAACGATCCCGACCAGCTCGCCGCCGAGGCGCTGGATTTACTGGTAACGCTGGTGCCCAGTGGTGCCAGGGCTGGTGTCTGGACCTTTGGCGAGCGGGTGGCAAACCCATTGCAGCCCAGTCCCGCCAACCTCGAATGGCGTGATCGCGCCAGGGCCTTGTCCAGCCTGTTGGTCGACTACCAGCAGTACACCGATATCGAGTCCGCCATCTACCAGGCGGCATCGGCCGGGGAGGTCACGGGCCCGCGTCACCTGGTATTGCTCACTGATGGCAGGATCGACCTGCCCGACTGGCGTGGCAGCAAGCCGGCCATTGACCGGTCCTCGCGGGAAGCGCTGCTGGATGAGCTCGGCCCGAGGCTGGCCGAGGAGGGTATCGTGGTACATGCCATCGCTTTTTCCGAGGAGGCCGATCTGGACCTGGTGGAGCGTCTCGCCCAAATGACCGGGGGGCTTTCGGCGCCAGTTGCTGCCCCCGATGCCTTGATGGGGGCATTCCTCGCCATTGTCGATCGCATCTTTCCCAGCGACCGGGTGCCGATCACCGACCAGCGTTTTCTCATCGAGCCGGGCCTGCGCGGTTTCACTGCGCTGCTGTTTCGCGGCGAAGAGGCGCCTGAGCTGGTGGGGCCGGATGGCCGGCGCTACTCCGCCGATTCCCCTCCCGAGGGCGCCGAGTGGCGCAGTGAATCTCGCTATGACCTCGTTCATGTGCCCAACCCTCAACCGGGGCAATGGCGCCTGGACGGTGCGCCGGGGCTGGAAAGCCGCATCACTATCGAGTCCCCACTCAGCCTGCAGACGGCCGGTGTGCCGAGTACGTTCTACCTGGGGTTCGACGTGCCGGTGGAAGCCTGGCTTGCTCGCGAAGGAGAAGCGGTAGGCGTCGAGGAGCTGCCGACGCATTTGCGGTTGACGGCAGAGCTGCACGACTCATCGGGTGCGGTGCAATCGGCCGTGGTTCTCAGGCAGCAGGAGGAGCGTTTCGTCGGCCGGTTGCCGGCGCCGGCCCTGGGGGGCACGGCTCAGTTCGTCGTGCGTGCCGAAGGCCAGGGCTTCCGTCGCCAGCGGGTACAGGCGATCAATGTGTTGCCGGCGGTTGCCGCTCAGCATGACGAGGCCGGCCAGCAGGTTCTCCTGGCGGCCGAGCATCCTCAACTCGATCGTGACAACACCCGCCTGTACGGCCAGTTGCAGGGGGCCCGCCTCGAGGCGGAACCCATCGCTGAGCGGCGCTGGCGCATTGACCTGCCCGAACTCGACATGGCGCTCAGCGTGCCGCTGATCCTGCGTGGCGAAGTCACCCTCGACGGCGAGACGCGAGAGCTGTACCTGCCGCGCCTGATGTTGTTCCCTGCGGTCGATACGGCGATCGACCAGGTCGATGCCAGTCCTGCCCTGGAGGTGGCGCGCTTCCACGAGGAGCTGTCACCGGTGCGCGAACCTCGCGTGAGGTCCGAGTCGGCGTTGCCGGAACCGGTCGAGCGCGTCGTCAGGCACATGCAGGAGCTGCCGCGGATCGCCCAGGAGCGCTGGAATGAGTGGCGCCCCGTGCTGGCAGGGCCGCTCGAAGAAGCCCTGCGTGAGCCGCATCGGCGCTGGCTGCTGGGTGGTCTTTTGCTTGCTTGCGTGCTCTTGCTGCTGCTGTGGAGAATGACGAGACGGCGTCGCGCAGCGCCACGGGAGGAGCCGCATGTGTGAACTGTTGGGCATGAGCGCCAACGTGCCCACCGATATCTGTTTCAGCTTTACCGGTTTCCTGCATCGCGGTGGCGGTACCGGGCCGCATCGTGACGGCTGGGGGATCGCGTTCTACGAGGCGGGCGGCTATCGTGACTTTCGCGACCCGCATCCTTCGGTACGCTCCCCCATTGCACGGCTGATCACCGACTATCCGATCAAGTCGCATATCGCCATTAGCCATATCCGCCAGGCCAATGTCGGCGAAGTGCGTCTGGCCAATACCCATCCGTTCACTCGCGAAATGTGGGGCCGAACCTGGTGCTACGCGCATAACGGCCAGCTAGAGGAGTGGCAAGAGTTGCCGCTGAGCTTCTACCGGCCGGTGGGCGACACCGACAGCGAACACGCCTTCTGCTGGCTGCTTGCCGCCCTGCGCGAGCGCTTTTCCGAGGCGCCCACGCTGGCGGCATGCGATGCCACGCTGTATGACCATCATGTGGCGCTCTGGCAGCGGCTGCACAGCTTGTGCGAGACGCTGCGGGCCAAGGGCGTGTTCAACCTGCTGCTGGCCGATGGCGAGTTCCTCTACACCTATTGTTCGACCAAGCTGGCCCACATCACCCGCCGGGCGCCGTTCGGCAGCGCGGAACTCTCCGATGCCGAGCTGACGGTCAACTTCGCCGAGCACACCACTCCCGACGACATCGTCTCGGTGATTGCGACCGAGCCGCTGACCTGCAACGAGGCCTGGGTTCGCATGGCGCCGGGTGAGCTGTTGGTATGGCGGCATGGCCGTATCGTCGCTCGTTTCGTTGCCGAATCCTCCTCTTCGGGTGAGGAATAGTCATTCTGCTGACTGACTTGCCTTTCTACTTTCTTTTGCCCAGTTTGGTAGTCAGGGCGGCGTTCGTTCAGGAATGGTAATGGTTGAACAGTCGTTTCAATCGACTGTTTTACAACGATGCGATGCCTGGTATATCGTTAGGGTTTAGCCAGAACAAGAACCGTCGAGGTCGAGGGTGAGCGACCGAAGCGACGATGCTACGGAGATAGCGCCAATGAGTGAGCAAGCCAACGCCGGTATTCTCAACGGTCCCGAGCTGGAAGGCATGGAGAAGTACCGTTCGCTGATGGATGTCTTCCACGAAGCGGTCAAACGCTTTGCCGACAATCCGGCGTTCACCTGCATGGGACAGACCCTCACCTTCAGCGAACTCGATCGTCTCTCGGCCGACTTTGCGGCCTGGCTGCAGCACGAAACCGGGCTGCAGCCAGGCGATCGCATCGCCATACAGCTGCCCAACGTGCTGCAATTCCCGGTGGCGGTATTCGGTGCGCTGCGTGCCGGGCTGGTAGTGGTCAACACCAACCCGCTCTACACCGAGCGGGAAATGGCCCACCAGTTCAAGGATTCGGGCGCGCGGGCGATCCTGATCCTGGCCAACATGGCAAGCAAGCTCGAGAAAGTGCTCGACCGCACCGACATCGAGCACGTTCTGGTCACCGAGCTCGGCGACTTGCACGGTTTTCCCAAGCGCTTCCTGATCAATGCCGTCGTCAAGCACGTCAAGAAAATGGTGCCGGCCTTCTCGCTGCCAATGGCGGTGCCTTTCCGCAAGGCGTTGAAGGACGGTGCCTCGCGCCAGCACCGCGAGGTGGAGCGCGGGCTCGACGACATCGCCGCGTTGCAATACACCGGCGGGACCACCGGCATGCCCAAGGGCACCATGCTCACCCATTGCAACCTGGTAGCCAACATGCTGCAGGCGCGTGAGGCCATTGGCCCGGGGCTTGACGAGGGCAAGGAGGTGGTGATCGCGCCGCTGCCGGTCTACCACATCTATACCTTCACCGTGAACTGTCTGTTCCTGATGGAGACCGGCAACCACTCGATCCTGATCACCAACCCGCGCGACCTGGACAACTTCGTCAAGGAGCTGCAGAAGGTCAAGTTCACCGCCTTCATCGGTCTCAACACTCTGTTCAATGCGCTGTGCAATCGCGAGGATTTCCGCAAACTCGACTTCTCCCGCCTGCATCTGACCATCTCCGGGGGCATGGCGCTGACCAAGGCGGCTGCCAGTCGCTGGCAGGAAATCACCGGTTGTCCCATCGCCGAGGGCTACGGCCTGACCGAGACTTCGCCGATCGTCAGCTTCAACCCGGTCGATGCCATCCAGCTCGGTACCATCGGCAAGCCGGTGGCGGGTACGGCGGTCAAGGTCGTGGATCACGAGGGCAACATCCAGCCGCTGGGCGAGCCGGGCGAACTCTGCGTGAGGGGCCCCCAGGTAATGAAGGGGTACTGGAACCTCGACGAAGAGACCGCCAAGGTACTGACCGAAGATGGCTGGTTTTATACCGGCGACATTGCCGTCCTTCAGGAGGACGGCTACATCAGGATCGTCGACCGCAAGAAGGACATGATCCTGGTGTCGGGCTTCAACGTCTATCCCAACGAGATCGAGGATGTCGTCGCGGCGCACCCGGGCGTGGTCGAATCGGCCGCGGTGGGAGTGCCCGACGAGGATAGCGGCGAAGCGGTCAAGCTGTTCGTGGTCAAGCGGGATGAAAGCCTGGACGAGCAGGGCCTGCGTGATTGGTGCAAGACGCAGTTGGCCGGTTACAAGGTGCCCAGGTTTGTCGAATTCCGCGACGAATTGCCGAAGACCAACGTCGGCAAGGTGCTGCGGCGCCAGCTGCGCGACGAGCAGGGCGAAAAGTAGGCCTCGCTAATTGGCCGATCTTAGACCCGCGGCGCTACAATGACCTGCCCGCTCCGGCTTTCCGGAGCGGGCAGGTCTTTCTTGGTAAGAGGAGTGTCGTGAGCACAGCAACCCGAACTGGTTTCGCCAATGTCGCCGACAGGACAGAGCTGGAGCGCTTGGAGGGCGCCTTGGGCGAGGTCATGCTGCGCGATCGAGATGTGCTGGCGCGTAGGCTGAACGGGCTGCGCCGTCGTGCCCACGAGGGCAAGCCGGTGGATCGCGGGCTGGCCGAGGTGGCACGCAGCGTCGCGAGTTCCGCAGCGCTGGCGGCAAGGCGCGGCGCCCAGCCGGTGACCTTGAACTATCCCCCCGAGCTGCCGGTGGCCGAGCGCCGCGAGGACATCCTCGCCGCGCTGCGCGAACACCAGGTGGTGGTGGTGGCCGGCGAGACCGGCTCCGGCAAGACCACCCAATTGCCCAAGCTGTGCCTGGCGCTAGGCCTGGGGCGCCGCGGCCTGATCGGCCATACCCAGCCACGTCGCCTCGCGGCGCGCTCGGTTGCCACGCGCCTGGCCGAGGAGCTCGAGGTGCCGCTGGGCGAGCAGGTGGGCTACCAGGTGCGCTTCACTGATCAGACCGGCGACGATACGCTGGTCAAGCTGATGACCGACGGCATCCTGCTGGCCGAGACCCGCCACGACCCCGAGCTGTCGCGCTACGAGGCGATCATCATCGACGAGGCGCACGAGCGCAGCCTCAATATCGACTTCCTGCTCGGCTATCTCAAGCGACTGCTGTCGCGACGCCCCGACCTCAAGCTGATCATCACCTCGGCAACCATCGACGTGGAGCGTTTCGCGCGTCATTTCTCCCTGCCCGGGGCGGACGGCGAGCCGATGCCCGCTCCGGTTGTAGCGGTGTCGGGGCGCACCTATCCAGTGGAAGTGCGCTACCGGCCGCTGGCGCGAGAGGCCGACGACGAAGCCGACCGTACCCTGCAGGAAGGAATACTCCACGCGGTGGAGGAGATCGAGCGGATCGAGCGCGACAAGCGCTGGTTCCACGGGCCGCGAGACGCTCTCGTTTTCCTGCCCGGCGAGCGCGAGATCCGTGAAGCCGCCGATACCCTGCGCCGCGCCGATCTCAAGGGCACCGAGATCCTGCCACTCTATGCGCGGCTCTCCAACGCCGAGCAGAACCGCGTTTTCGCACCGCACACAGGGCGGCGCATCGTGCTGGCCACCAATGTCGCCGAGACCTCGCTCACGGTGCCCGGTATCCGCTACGTGATCGACCCCGGACTGGTGCGCATCAGCCGCTACAGCTACCGGTCCAAGATCCAGCGCCTGCCGGTGGAGCCGGTCAGCCGGGCCAGCGCCGACCAGCGCAAGGGCCGCTGTGGGCGGGTGGCGGAAGGGGTCTGCATTCGCCTCTACGACGAGGAGGATTTCCTCTCCCGGCCCGAGTTCACCGATCCCGAGATCCGCCGTACCAACCTGGCGTCGGTGATCCTGTCGATGCTGTCGCTGGGGCTCGGCGATATCGAGCGTTTCCCCTTCGTCGACCCACCCGATTCACGTTTCATCAAGGATGGCTTCCGCCTGTTGTTCGAGCTCGGCGCGGTGGATGCGACCGACCGTCTGACCCCGGTCGGACGCAAGTTGGCCCGGCTGCCCATCGACCCGCGCCTGGCTCGCATGGTGCTGGCAGGCGCCGAGCAGGGTGGGCTGCGCGAGGTGCTGATCGTGGTCTCGGCGCTGGCGGTGCAGGACCCCCGCGACCGCCCGTCGGATAAGCGCGAGGCCGCCGATCAGGCCCATCGGCGTTGGCAGGATCCCGATTCCGATTTCGTCGCGCTGCTCAACCTGTGGCGCGGCTTCGAAGCGGCGCGCGACGAACTCTCGGGTAACCGCCTGCGGCGCTGGTGCAAGGAGCACTACCTCAACTACCTGCGCTTGCGCGAATGGCACGATACCTTCCGTCAGCTGCGCCAGTTGCTGCGCGAGATGGAGATCGAGGTGCCGGCCCCGATGGCCCTGCCTCCGGCGGGAGAAGGGCAAGACCAGATTCGAGAACAGGCGCGTCGACAGAATGCCGTGCAACTGCACAAGGCGCTGCTGCCGGGGCTGCTCTCGCACTTGGGGATGCTTACCGAGAACCGTGAATACCTGGGCGCGCGCAATCGCAAATTCGTCATCCACCCTGGCTCGGGCCTGGCCAAGAAGTCGCCGAAGTGGATGATGGCCTTCGAGCTGGTGGAGACCACCCGCTTGTTCGCGCGCACGGTGGCCAAGATCGAGCCGCAGTGGATCGAACCTGTGGCAGGGCACTTGGCCAAGCGCAGCTATAGCGAGCCGCACTGGGAGATGAAGCGTGCCCAAGTGGTGGCCAAGGAACAGGTCACCCTGTTCGGCCTGCCTATCGTCTCGGGGCGCAGCGTGCATTACGGGCCGATCGCCCCGCGCGAGGCACGCGAACTGTTTATCCGTCGCGCCCTGGTCGAAGGGGAATTTCGTACCAAGGGCGAATTCTTCGACTACAATCGCGCTCTGATAGCCGAGGTGGAGGAGCTCGAGGATCGTGCCCGCAAGCGCGACATCCTGGTCGACGAGGAGACGCTGTTCGCCTTCTACGACGAGCGCATTCCCGAGGATATCGTCAACGGCAAGGGTTTCGAGGCCTGGCGACGGAAAGCCGAAGCCGAGGTTCCCGGCATCCTCAAGTTCGATCGGGCCGCGTTGCTGGCCCGCGAGGCCGAGGAAGTCACGCAGGAGCAGTATCCCGACGAGTTGGTGCTGGGTGGGGTGCGCTATCCGCTCAGCTATCGTTTCGAGCCCGGTGCCCCCGACGATGGCGTGACGCTGACGGTGCCTGCGGCCATGCTGCCCCAGTTGCCCCGGGCGCGGCTCGAGTGGCTGGTGCCGGGGCTGTTGCGCGACAAGTGTATCGCACTGCTCAAGTCGCTACCCAAGTCGATTCGCCGCCAGGTAGTACCTATCCCCGATTGGGTCGATGCGGCGCTGGAGACGGTCACGCCCGATGACGTGCCTCTCACCGAGGCGCTGGCCGAGTTCCTGCGTCGACGCACCGGGGTCCGCTTGGATGCGGACGACTGGCGCAGCGACCAGCTCGAGCCGCACCTGGTCATGAACGTACGCGTCATCGATCACGAGGGGCACGAACTGGGGCAGGGGCGCGACGTGCGCGAGCTCGAACGGCGCTTCGAGGCGGCGGCGGGCGCAGGGGCCCGGGCGCTGGCCGTCGAGGTCAGCGATGCCCCCAGCGTGACCGACCTGCCAGAGACGGCGCTGCCGGAGTCGCGGGTGACGACCCAGGCCGGCATCCGCGTCGAAGCCTATCCGGCATTGGTGCCCGAAGGCGAGGCGTTTCGTGTCGAGCTGTTCGATCATCCCGGCAAGGCCGAGCAGGCCCACCGCCGGGGCGTGGTGCGCTTGGCCATGGCGCGCCTTCCCGATCAGGTGCGCGCGATCCGGCAGACCAAGGGGCTCGATGCCTGCGCCCTGCTGTTCACCAAGGTGGGCAGCAAGCAGGCGCTGGTCGAAGATGTGGTCGAGTCGGCCTTCGCTCGCACCGTGGCGCAGGCGCCACTGCCGCGTTCCGCCGCGGAGCTGTCGGCACGGCTCGAGGCGACGCGCGCTGAACTGGTACCCAGTGCCGAGATGCTGGTGGCAACGCTCAAGAAGGCCCTGGAGGGGCACCTGGCGGTAACCAAGGCGCTGAAGGGCAACCTGAACCTGGCGTTGGCGCTGGTTTACAGCGATATCAAGGCCCAGATGCAGCGGCTTGTGCACCCCGGCTTCGTGCTCGAGGCGGGTGAGTGGCTCGAGGAATATCCACGCTACATGGAAGCGGCTGCGATTCGGCTGGAGAAGGCACCGCGCGAGCGCATGCGCGACCAGATGCACATGCAGGAAGTCCAGGACTTCGAGGCGCGCCTGGCGGCGCGGCGCGAGAACCAGCGTCGGGGCGGGCACGAGGACCCCGAGCTGGTGGAATTCGGCTGGTGGATCGAGGAGCTGCGGGTGTCGCTGTTCGCCCAGCAGCTCGGCACCCGCATGCCGGTCTCGGTCAAGCGCCTCGAACGCCGCTGGGCGGAGCTGGTGGGACACGGTCAAGCGTGACCGCGCCGCGCCGATAAGAGATATGAGGCGTCGGTTCGCCGACGTACAGTCAGCGGCCTGAGGCCGCACGAGGGAGATGATGATGACAGACGTCGTGATTACCGGTACGGGACTCTTCACGCCGGAACACGCCATCGATAACGATGCCCTGGTAGCCTCGTTCAATGCCTGGGTGGATGCCGAGAATGCCCGCCATGCCGCCGCTATCGAGGCCGGAGAGCGCGAACCGCTCCAGCACTCGAGCAGCGAGTTCATCGTCAAGGCGTCCGGTATCCACAGTCGCTACGTGCTGGATGCCGAAGGCATCCTGGATCCCACGCGCATGCGCCCGCGTCTGCCGCAACGCAGCAACGACGAGCCCTCGATCCAGTGCGAAATGGGCCTTGCCGCCGCACGGCAGGCCATGGATGCGGCAGGCGTCGAGGCCGGTGACATCGATATGGTGATCGTTGCCTGCTCCAACCTGGAGCGGGCCTACCCGGCGGTGGCGGTAGAGTTGCAGGCGCTGCTGGGAACCAAAGGGCATGCTTTCGACATGAACGTGGCCTGCAGTTCGGCGACCTTCGCCATCGACCTGGCGGCCAGCGCCATCCGTGGCGGCAACATCCGGCGCGCCCTGGTGGTGAACCCAGAGATCTGCTCGGCCCACCTCAACTTCCGCGATCGCGATAGCCACTTCATCTTCGGTGACGCCTGTACCGCCCTCGTGCTGGAAGATGCCGAGCTGGCCACGGCCGAGATTCGCTTCGAGATCCTCGGCACGCGCCTGGCCACACGCTTCTCCAATGCCATCCGCAACAATGCCGGCTTCCTCAATCGGGTCACCGACAGCGACCCCCTGGCCAGCGACAAGCTGTTCGTGCAGGAAGGGCGCCGCGTCTTCAAGGAAGTCTGCCCCATGGTGGCGGCATTGATAAACGACCACCTGGCCAGCCTCGAGCTTTCCGGCAGCGACCTCTCGCGGCTGTGGCTGCACCAGGCCAACCATCACATGAACGACCTGATCGCTCGGCGAGTGCTGGGTCATGATCCCGAGTCCGGACAGGCGCCGATCATCCTCGACCGCTATGCCAATACCAGCTCGGCGGGCTCGATTATTGCTTTCCATCTGCACCATGCAGACCTGGTGCCAGGTAACGTTGGGGTGGTCTGCTCGTTCGGTGCCGGGTACAGTGCCGGCTGCGTTGTGGTGCGTCGATCATGATGCATCAGCTCACGCCAACACCATGAGGAGACATATCCGATGGCTGTGAAGCAGACCGGCTTTCTCACCCGCGTCCTGGTCGCCCTGGCGGCAATGGCCATGCTGGCGGGTTGTGCCGGGCAAGTGGCGGTGGAGGATCGCCACCCCGATGACCCTTGGGAGGGCTTCAATCGCCGGGTGTTCTCCTTCAACGAGGCAATCGATCGGACCGTGCTCAAGCCGGTTGCGCGTGGCTATCGTGCCGTGACTCCGCAACCGGTGCAGACCGGTGTCGGCAATTTCTTTTCCAACCTTGGCGAGATCCGTACCGCACTCAACAGCCTGCTGCAGGGCAAGCCCGCCAATGCCGGGCTTTCCACCTCGCGCTTCCTGATCAATTCGACGGTAGGCATCGCCGGCCTATGGGATTTCGCCACCCACATGGGCATTACCGCCGAGGAGGAGGATTTCGGCCAGACCCTGGGTGCGTGGGGCGTGGGCGAGGGGCCCTACCTGGTGTTGCCTCTGCTGGGGCCCAGCACGGTGCGGGACACCTCCGGCTTGCCGCTGGACATGTACACCTATCCTTTGACTTACGTCGAGGATGACAAGGTGCGCTATGGCCTGACCGCGCTGCGGATCGTCGACGTCCGCGCCGGTTTTCTCGACCAGGAGGAGTTGATCCGCGGAGACCGCTATGTCTTCATTCGCGATGCGTATCTGCAGCGCCGTCGCTTCGAGGTCACGGACGGCGAACTGGGAGAAGACCCCTTTGCCAGCGACGAATTCGATTTCGATTTCGACGATGCCGACTTCGACGACACCGATTTCGACGATGCCGACTTCGCCGATTGAGGCCTGAGCCGATGGATGCACCCAAGCCGTTGATCGGCTTACTCGACGAGCCCGGCGCCTATCGCGACGCCTTGGCCGATACCATCGCCCGCGACGGTCTGGCCGTGTTCGCGGCAGAGCGCCTCGAGGACCTGCCGGCGGAGACGGTTCTGGTCGTGGCCCATGCCCAGGCCATTCCCAGCCTGGCGTGGTCGAGCCTGACGGAGCGTTTGCCGACTGTCGTGGTCAGCGATTCACGCCTCGACGCCGACCTGCTTACGGCGGTAGACGTGGGGCTGGTGGACTATGTTGTCGAGCCCATGCGTCATGGGCCATTGCTGCGGCGAATGATCCGCAAGGCGATCGAATTGCGGCAACTGGAGGATGAGCGCAAGCATGACCGCGAGCGCCTCGCCCAGCTCAATGCGCATCTCGAGGAGCTCAACGAGAGCCTGGAAACGCATCTGGCGCTGCTGCGACTCGACCAGCAGGCGGGCGGCCAGATCCAGCGCAAGCTGCTGCCGCCCCATCCGCAGACCATTGGTGGGGTGACCTGCGACTACTGGCTGATCCCGTCGCTCTACCTGTCGGGGGATTTCCTCGATTTCCAGCGCTTTGACGAGCGTTATACGCTGTTCTATTTTGCCGATGTGTCGGGCCACGGGGCCTCGTCCGCGTTCGTCACCGTCCTGCTCAAGTACCTGTTCAATGGCTGGCTGGGCGACTGGGATGCCAGCCAGCCGGAGGAACTGCCGGCGCGCTGGCTGGCGTCGCTCAACCGTGAACTGCTGGACGCCGGGATAGGCAAGCATGCCACGCTGTTCGTTGGTGTCATTGACCAGCAGACCCATGAGCTTCACTATTCGCTTGGCGCGCAATTGCCGAAGCCGCTGCTGGTGGCCGATGGAGAAGTGCTGGAGTTGCCCGGAGAGGGTATGCCGGTGGGCCTGTTTCCCGGTGTGGAGTATCCACGTTTGAGGTATAGGTTGCCGCCGAATTTCCGGTTATGGTTCTGTTCGGATGGAATATTGGAGTGCCTGCCGGGCGAGACGCTCGACGCGCGGCTCAGGGAACTCGAGCAACGAGTGCTGACCTGTACGACGTTGGAGCGGCTTCGCGACAGCCTGATGCTGGACACCCCCCATGACATCGATGCCGAAGGGGATGACGGCGGACAGGAACTGCCCGATGACCTGACGATCATGGTGTTGAGCGGATTTGGCAATGATCACGAATGAAGGCCGCGTCCAGGCGGCGTTCGACTCTGGTGTGTTCGTGCTCAAGCTGTGCGGCGACGTACGCTTGACGCTGTGCGCGACGCTGGATACCCAGGCCCAGCAACTCGCCCGTACACCGGGCCTGCAATCCCTGATCATCGATCTGCGCGAGGCCACCAACGTGGACTCCACCGCTCTGGGCTTCCTGGCCAAGGTCGCCATGGCGGTCAAGGACAGGATCCTCTACAAGCCGACCATCGTGGTGAACAACCCCGACGTGCAACGCATGCTCGAGGTCATGGGTTTTGCCCAGTATTTCTCCATGGTGGAGGCACCGCTCACCGAGACCAGCGAACTCAGCGACCTGCCCGAGATCCCGGCCGACATGGAAGAGATGCGCAAGCGCATCCTCGAGGCGCATCGCATCCTGATGCGCATGAGCGAGCACAACCGGGAAGAGTTCCAGCCGCTGGTCGAGATGCTGGAGGCGCAGGAGAGCCCCCACACCGACAAGCACTAGCTTGCCTGGTTACCTGCTTCAGCAGGCGTGGTGCCACACCTGCTGCCTGAGTGATTGCCGCTTATCGTTATTGGCGTAATTCGCCCAGCAGCTTCTCCAGCTTGCGCTGATCGGCGGCGAACTTGCGTATGCCTTCGGCCAGCTTCTCCGTGGCCATGGCATCCTCGTTCATTTCCCAGCGGAATTCCGCCTCGTCCTGGGGCTCCGGCGGCGAGGTTTCGGCGTCGGCCGGGCTCAGCCGGCGTTCGAGCCGCTCATGGCTTTCGGCCAGTTCGCCCAGCAGGGTCGGGGAAATGGTCAGGCGATCGCAGCCGGCCAGCGACAGGATCTCCCCGACATTGCGGAAGCTGGCCCCCATCACGATGGTCTTGTAGCCGTGGCCCTTGTAGTGCTCGTAGATGCGTCGGACCGACTTGACCCCGGGATCGTTGTCGCCGCTGAAATCGGCATCCGGCCACTCCGCCCGGTGCCAGTCGAGAATGCGCCCGACGAAGGGCGAGACCAGCGTGACGCCGGCATCGGCACAGGCCTGTGCCTGGGCGAAGCTGAACAGCAGGGTCAGGTTGCAGTGGATGCCCTCGCGCTCCAGCTGGCGAGCGGCGCGGATACCTTCCCAGGTCGAGGCGATCTTGATCAGGATGCGCTCGGGACCGATGCCGCGCTGATCGTAACGCTCGATCAACGAGCGTGCCCGGGCCAGGGTCGCCTCGGTATCGAAGGATAGCCGGGCGCTGACTTCGGTGGAGACGAAGCCGGGCACGAGGCTGCTGATCTCGCTGCCGATCTCGACGGCGACGGCATCCAGGGCATCGTCGATATCGGTGGCCTGACGGGCGATTTCCGCCAGCCGCTCGCGACGGCCCTCATGCTGTGCGGCCTGCAGGATCAGCGAGGGGTTGGTGGTGGCGTCGGTGGGCTGAAAACGACGGATGGCATCGATGTCACCGGTGTCGGCTACCACGGTGCTCATCGTTTTGAGTTGGCTAAGCAGGTCCTCTGCCATTGCAGTCTCTCCTGAGGGTCGGTATCGGGCCACTTTATCAACTGGACGTGAAGGCGAACAGACGCGGGGACCAAGCAGCAGGACATGAGTTGCGCTATGATTAGCCTCCTAGCTTTTTCTTACCGAGGTCGCAACGGAGTTAACTTGGCTCTCACTCCCCGACGCGTTGCCGTGTTGGTGGCCACCAACACGGCACTGGCGCCTTTCGCCATCGATGCCTATCTCCCCGCCATGTCGGCACTGGCCGATAGCATCGGCGCCAGCATCCACCATACCGAACTCTCCTTGAGCACTTTCCTGGCCGGTTTCGCCCTAGGCCAGCTGCTGTTCGGGCCGCTTTCAGACCGGGTGGGGCGCAAGCCGGTACTCTTGGGTGGCCTGGTGGCTTTCCTCCTGGCTAGCCTGGTGATCACGACCGTCGACTCATTGCCGGAATTGCTGGCCTGGCGTTTCGTGCAGGCGCTGGGCGGAGGGGCCACGGTGGTCAATTCGGCGGCCATCGTGCGGGACTGCTTCAGCGGTAGGGAAGCCGCCAAGGTGATGTCGACCATGGCAATCATCATGCTGCTGGCGCCGCTGGTGGCTCCAGTAGTGGGCAGCGGTCTGCTCTACATGGGCGACTGGTGGCTGATTTTCGTCTTCCTGGCCGTTTATGCTGCCTTCCTGATGTGGCTGATGGGCACGCAACTGCCTGAGACACGGGCGCCAGGGGCAGCTGCCGCCTCGCCGCGACAGATGCTGGGCAATTACGCCAGCGTGTTGCGACACCGCGAGGCCATGGGCTATGTGTGTGCGGCTTCCATGTCCTTTGCCGGTTTGTTCGCCTTCATCACCGCCTCGCCTTTCCTCTACCTGGAACACTACGGGCTGAGTCCGGGGCTCTATCCGGTGCTGTTCGGCGTCAACGTGGTGACCATGGCGGCCTCCAATCGCCTCAATATCCGCCTGCTGCGTCGGCGCAGTCCGCAGCAGAATCTGCGCCTGGGATTGGCCATCCAACTGGCGGCGGCGGCCGGTCTCGCCCTGCTGGTCGCCACTGGACTGGAATCGCTGTGGACGATGGTGCCGCTGATTATGTTGTTTGCCGGCACCATCGGCCTGGTAGCCCCCAACGCCATCTCCTCGCTACTGGACCACTTTCATCACATGAGCGCCACGGCAGCGGCCCTGCAGGGCAGCATCCAGTTCTCCTGCGGGGCGCTGGCCGGTGTGCTGGTGGGTGCCTTCCAGATCGACAGTGCCTGGCCCATGGTGGCCACCATGCTGGGAGCGTCGCTGGCAGGCAACCTGGGGTTGCGCCTGCTGTCTGCCCGGGCTGAGCATGCCTGAGGCTTGGCTGCAGTGGGTCGACATGTCGCTCGGCGCCTGGCTGGGCTGTGCCCTGGTACTCGCGCTGGGAGCCTTCGTGCAGCGTGCCACCGGGTTCGGTCTGGCGGTAGTGGGCGCACCCCTGTTGCTGCTGATCGAGCCACGACTGGTTCCGGTGGTTCTGGTGCTGTTCGGCTTCACCGTATCGCTGTTGATGATGCGGCATTATCGCCATGAGGTGCGCATCGCCGAGCTCGGAATGGCGCTGGCAGGACGGTTGCCCGGTAACGGCCTGGGGCTGTGGCTGCTGCTCGCGGCACCCTTGGCGGTGCTGGAGAAGCTGATTGCCGCCAGCGTGCTGTTCGCCGTGGCGGTGACGCTGTTCCGATTGCGCCTGCCGGTCAACCGTATCAGCCTGTTCGGCGCCGGTGTGCTGTCGGGCATCTTCGGGACCGTGGCCGCCATTGGTGGCCCGCCCATGGTCCTGCTGATGCACGGGCTGACGCCGGATCGGCTGCGCGGGAACCTGGCGGCATTCTTCCTGATCACCTCGAGCCTGACCCTTGGCACCCTGGCGCTGGCCGGGCAGGTGCGCCTGTGGCACCTGGGGCTGGCGCTGACCTTGCTGCCGTCCGTGCTGCTCGGCAGCGCTCTTGCCAATCGCGTGGCGCATCGCCTCGACCGCCGGCGGCTGCAAGGTGCGTCATTGGCGCTGTGTACGCTGGCCGCGCTGGGCCTGCTGATCTGACGCAGCGATAAAGAACGGTCACATTGTCACGAAGCTGTCATGGAGCTGCGGCATCGTATGCCGTGCAAAGGCTAGAAACCTTTCTCATCGACAGGAGTGACTCGCATGAACCGCACCCTCAAGAGCCGTGCCTTCAAGACAACTATCGTCGCCGCTGCAGTAATGGGCGTGGTGGGCGTCGCACAGGCTCGCGATCAGATCCGCATCGTCGGCTCCAGCACCGTCTACCCGTTTGCCAGCTACGTGACGGAAGAGTTCGGTGCCGTCACCGACTACCCGACGCCGGTGATCGAGTCGACCGGTTCCGGTGGTGGTATTCGCCTGTTCTGCAACGGTGTGGGCGAGGGCACTCCGGACATTTCCAATGCCTCGCGCCGCATCAAGTCTTCCGAACTCGAGCGGTGCGAAGAGAACGGCGTGACCGACGTGACCGAGGTGAAGATCGGCTCTGATGGCATCGTCTTCGCTCAGTCCAGTTCGAACGACGCGCTGGATCTGAGCCTCGAGCAGCTGTTCCTTGCCGTTGCCGCCAAGGTGCCGGTCGACGGCGAACTGGTCGACAATCCCTACGAGAAGTGGAGCGACATCGACGCCTCGCTACCGGATCGCGAGATCTCCATCTACGGTCCGCCCAGCACCTCGGGAACCCGTGACGCCTTCGAAGAGCTGGTCATGGAGGCCGCTTCAGAGGAGTTCGAGGAATATGGTGACGAGGCCTATACCGAGATTCGCGCCGATGGCGCCTACATTGATGCCGGTGAGAACGACAATCTCATCGTTCAGCGGCTCACCGAGGACACCAAGGCCTTCGGTATCTTCGGTTACTCCTTCCTGGTCGAGAACCCGGACGCCTTGATCGCTGCCAGCATCGATGGCGTAGAGGCAGAATCCGAAGCCATCAGCGCCGGTGACTACCCGATCGCTCGCTCACTGTTCTTCTACGTCAAGAATCAGCATGCCGAAGAAGTGCCGCCACTGTACGACTACGTCGAGATGTTCGTGTCGGAAGAGATGATCGGCGAGGGTGGCTACTTGGCGGACATCGGTCTGATCCCGCTGCCCGAGAGTGAGCGTGAGGCGACCCGCCAGAAGGTGGAGGAGCGTACCGGCCTGCAGGTTTCCGACCTGAATTGAGCACGGAAGCGGGCAGGGAGGCCTTGTCGGCCGGCAGCCTCAGGCTGTCGGCCGTCGCGCGTTCCGGCAACTGACCTGCCGTCGTATCACCCGAGAGAGAGACATGCAGACCAACCAACTTCTGACCCTCTTCATTGGCGGCCTGCTACTGCTTGGCCTGATCGCCTTCATGCTGGGCCGGGCCAAGGCCGCGCGGGTTCGGGCCTCGGGCCAGGCCATGTATGCCCAGCCCGACCAGTATGCCTGGTTCACGGTGGTCGCTACCGCCGGCCCGGCCCTGCTGGTCAGCGCCGTCGGTGCTTTCGTCATGCTGCTGCTGGGTGCCGAGATTCCCACCTTGCTGCTATTGGCCGGTAGTCTGGCGGTGGCCGCCGTTGGCGCCATCGTGGGCATGGCCTGTATCAGACCCGATTTCCATGCGCGCCAGGCAATCGAGCAAGTGATCCGCTGGCTGCTGGTGGGTGCCGCGCTGATCTCGATTTTCACCACCTTCGGTATCCTGTTCTCCATCGTCTTCGAGGCGCTGCGCTTCTTCCAGATGCACAGTTTCTGGGAATTCATCACCGGCACCGTATGGAACCCGGGCGCCAGTTTCCTGGCCGCGGCCGGCCGTGCAGGGGAGGGTGGCAGCGCCGCCCAGTTCGGTTCGGTACCCCTGTTTGCCGGTACTTTCATGATCACCGCCATCGCCATGTTGGTGGCCATCCCTGTCGGTCTGCTTTCGGCGATCTACATGTCGGAATTCGCCCCGCCGCGAGTGCGCACCCTGGCCAAACCGACCCTGGAGGTGTTGGCGGGCATTCCCACCGTGGTCTATGGCTTCTTCGCTGCCATTACCGTGGCGCCGATCATCGTCAACATAGCCGGTTTCTTCGGTCTGGACGCCTCCTACAACAACGCCGTGGCGCCGGGCGTAGTGATGGGCATCATGATCATTCCCTTCATCTCGTCGCTCTCCGACGACGTGATCAATTCGGTGCCCGACAGCATGCGGCAGGGGTCGCTGGCGCTGGGTATGACCAAGGGTGAAACGATTCGCGACGTGGTCATACCCGCCGCTCTACCGGGAATCATTTCCGCCTCGCTGCTGGCGGTGTCGCGGGCGCTGGGCGAGACCATGATCGTAGTGATGGCGGCCGGCATGCGACCCAATCTCACGGCCAACCCGCTCGAGGACATGACCACCGTGACGGTGCGCATCGTGGCCGCCCTGACCGGCGATCTGGAGTTCGAGAGCGCCGAGACGCTCTCGGCCTTCGCCCTGGGGCTGGTGCTGTTCGCCGTCACCCTGAGCCTGAACCTGGTTTCGGTGATCATGATCCGCCGCTTCCGCGCCAAGTATCGTGTCAATAACCTGTAACGCCGAGGAAACGATCTGATGAGCCAATCATTCGACGTCATCAGCTCTCAGCTGAAGAAGCGTCACCGCAGGTCGGCGCGGCTGAAGTGGATTTCCATGGGCGCGCTGGGCTTGGCAGGCCTGTTCCTGGTGCTGTTCTTCGCCGACATGCTGAACAAGGGGCTGCCGGCATTCCAGCAGGCCTACATTCAGGTCGAACTGGAGTACACCGAGGAGGCGAGCCGCATGGGACGCGCCGCCATGGACCCGGAGGTGGCCAAGCTGGTCAGTCGCACCTTCGAGCGCCTCATCCCGCGCATGATCCGCGAGGAGCCGGAACTGCTGGGGACCAGCGAGACCCGCTGGGTGCTGGCCAACGGCCAGGTGGATCAGTATCTGAAGGGGCATGCCAGCAAACTGCGCGACAACGAACGGGCCGTTGTCGACGAACTGGCCGAGGCCGGTCGTCTGGAGCTGCGCTTCAATACGACCTTCTTCTCACGCGGCGACTCCAAGATGGCCGAGAGCGCGGGCATACTCGCCGCCGCGGTGGGTACGGTGATGACGATGCTGGTGACACTCGCCATCGCGTTTCCTATCGGCGTCATGACCGCGGTCTATCTCGAGGAATTCGCACCTGACAACCGCCTGACCCAGTTCATCGAAATCAATATCAACAACCTGGCGGCGATCCCCTCGATCCTGTTCGGCTTGCTGGGCCTGGCGATCTTCATCAACTTCTTCGGTGTGCCGCGCTCCTCGCCGCTGGTGGGTGGCATGACGTTGGCGCTGATGACGCTGCCGGTAATCATCATCGCCACCCGTACGGCGCTGCGCAGCGTACCCGACTCGATTCGCCATGCCGCCTTCGGCGTCGGTTGCTCGCGCTGGCAGGTGGTGCGCGACCACGTGCTGCCGCTGGCCATGCCGGGCATCATGACCGGCTCGATCATCGGCCTGGCTCAGGCCATGGGCGAAACGGCGCCGTTGATCATCGTCGGCATGGTCGCCTTCATTCCCGACGTATCGGCTTCGTTCACCCAGGCGGCGACCGTGCTGCCGGCGCAGATTTTCACCTGGGCCGGCGAACCGGAGCGCGCCTTCGTCGAGAAGACCGCGGGCGGCATCCTGGTGCTGTTGACCATCCTGATTTTCCTCAATGCCAGTGCGGTCATCCTGCGCAAGAAATTCGAACGCCGCTGGTAGGCTAACCGAGGTCCCGAATCGATGAACATCAAAGTTTCCGAGCGGAGTACTACCCCCATGTCTCGACCCCAGACCGGCCAGCCGGTGACGCGCAACCGGGATGCCAACCATGACTTGAGCATCCGCGTGCGTGATCTAAGCCTCTGGTATGGCGACACTCAGGCGCTGAAAAGCCTCAATATCGACCTCTATCAGAAGAATGTCACGGCATTGATCGGCCCATCGGGCTGTGGCAAGTCGACCTTCCTGCGTTGCCTCAACCGCATGAACGATCTGATTCCCGGCGTACGGGTCGAGGGGCTGGTGGAAATGGACGGTCGCGACGTCAACGCCCGGAAGATGGACGAGGTGGCGCTGCGTCGTCGCGTGGGCATGGTGTTCCAGAAACCCAACCCTTTTCCCAAGTCGATCTACGAGAACATCGCCTATGCGCCGCGCATGCACGACCTGGTCGGGCGCAAGGCCGAGCAGGACGAACTGGTGGAGCGAGCCCTGCGTGACGCCGGCCTATGGGAAGAGGTCAAGGACAAGCTGCACCAGCCGGGCACGTCGCTTTCCGGGGGGCAGCAGCAGCGCCTGTGCATCGCCCGCGCCATTGCCGTGCAGCCCGACGTGATCCTGATGGACGAACCGACCTCGGCGCTGGATCCCATCTCCACCGCCACCATAGAGGACCTGATGGACAAGCTGAAAAGACAGTTCACCATCGTCACGGTGACGCACAACATGCAGCAGGCGGCCCGGGTGGCCGATTACACCGCATTCTTCCACCTCGGTGAGATCATCGAGTACAACGACACCAAGACGATGTTTTCCAACCCGGCCACCAAGAAAGCCGAAGACTACATCACCGGACGTTACGGTTGAACGATCGATGAGAAGGCAGAACAGGCCGCCTGTCGCCTGTTCTGCCCCTGTCATCCGTTGCCTTTGAATGTTGTTCGCCTTCCCCGAACTGTCATCTTCACCTGTTACTAATTTACCCCGCAGGGCAGCCTCGTGGCCGTGCCCGATGACAACCAACGCGCGGGGAGCCTATGAAACGATTCCAAGACATGACGGTGCGGAGCAGCTGGACGCTGGTTCTGGTGGCTTTCAGCGTGCTGATTCTGGGAGCCGGAGGGCTGGGGCTGGCCTCCAATCACATGAGTCGCGATGCCTTCGATACGCTCAATCGGCTCAACGTGGAGCAGGCCGGCGCACTGAACCGCACCTATACCGATGTGCTTCTGGCGCGACTCGACATGGACCGTGCCGCCGAACTGATGCGCGCGCCGGCCTTCGAGCAGCCGGAGCCGATCCTGGAGCGTGCCAGAGAAAAACTGGCCGAGGCCGAGCTCGCTTTCCAGGCATTTCTCGCCACTCCCGTGGCCGAACCGCGCGAGTCGGATGTCGAGGCGCTTGCGGATCGCTACCAATCGTTGGTCAACAACAACCTGAAGCTGCAGATGCTGCTGCTCGAAGACGGCGATCATGCCGGATACCGCTCCGGGCAGTCCCGCATCACGGACAGTAGCGCGGCCTTCGTCGAGGCGGCCGATGCCTTCCTGGTTGAGTCGACCGCGCAGGGCGAAGCGCTGACGCTTCGCTTCGAGCGTCTGGCAGACTGGATGGCCTGGGCCATCCTGGCAGCCCTGCTCGCTGCAGGGGCGATGATGGCGGGAGTCATCTGGGGTGTGACGGTCAACGTCATTCGGCCGTTGCGTCGCATCGTCGAGCATTTCCAGCGTATCGCCAGGGGCGACCTCGCCGCTCCCATAGAAGCGCGGGGACACAACGAGATCGGCCAACTGTATGCCGAGCTTGCCACCATGCAGCACTCGCTCATCGAGACCGTGGGCTTTCTGCGTAGCGGCAGCGACTGTGTCCACTCGAGCAGTCGCGAGATGGCAGGCCACAACCAGGCGCTGGCAGCGCAGACCCGCCAGCAGGCGGTGGCGCTGGAGCAGACCGCCGCCAGCCTGGATCAGCTCACGGCAGCGGTGGCGAATAACGCCGACAATGCGCGGCGGGTGGGGGAATCAGCCGATGCCGCCACGCAGCGTGCCCGTGAAGGCGAGGAGGTGATCACCCGCTTCGTTGCCACCATGGACGAGATCCACGGCCGCTCCGATGAGATTGCCAGCATCGTGGGTGTCATTGAGTCGATCGCCTTCCAGACCAATATCCTGGCCCTGAATGCATCCGTGGAGGCGGCGCGTGCCGGCGAGCAGGGCAGGGGTTTCGCCGTGGTGGCCAACGAAGTGCGCGCCCTGGCATTGCGCAGCGCTGATGCGGCGAGGGATATCCGGCAACGCATCCAGGCTTCCCAGGCGAGCGTTGCGGAGGGTAATTCCCTGTCGGTTCGGGCTGCCGAACACACCCATGGCATCATCGAAGCCATCGAAAGGGTGGATAGGCTCATGGAGCAGGTCGTACAGGCCTCCGGCGAGCAGCGCCTAGGTCTCGAGGAGGTGAACCGGGCCATGAGCCAGATGGAGGGTGCAACCCGTGAGTGCAGCCTGAGGGTGAATCAGGCCGCCGACGGTGCCAGGGAACTCGAAGCCCAAGCGTTGTACATGCAGGAGCAAGCCAAGCGCTTCGTGTTGCCCGCTACGCTGGCCACTCAGGCTGGGGCGCAGCCGTTGAGTGCGCCATGGCTCGGTGTCGAGGAGTGGGGGGTGGCTGAAGCGCCTGACGCCGCGAGGCAGCGCCAGGACGAACGGGAGCTCGAGCCGGCCTAGCGGCTCACTTCTGGTGCGCTGGTGCCGGCGGTGAAACGGCCGGGTCGGCCAGCCCGCGCAGCGCCCAGAGACCGAGGATCGGCCCCGGCAGTAGCCACCACAGTACCCAGGTGCCTTGTAGCGACCACAGCGAGGTAGTCAACGAAATGGCAGGAATGGTCAGGGCGAAGCCCACTGCATTCATCACGGCGAGCGTCGAGCCGATGCGCTCGCGCGGCGCCGTGGTGGCGGCCAGGGCAGAGAACTGGGGGGAGTCGGCGATCACCGTGAGGCCCCACAGAAACAGCAGTACCAGCAATGAGCCGGGCGGTGCCCAGGCCAGCAGGGGATAGGCCAGGCAGATCGCGCCGGAAGCCGTCAGCGCCCAGCGAGCCACCCACAAGCTACCCAGACGCCGGCTCAACAGACCGCCGCCGACGCAGCCCATCAGCCCCAGCGCGATGATGCCGAACGACAGCCAGGCCACCCAATCCGGGGAAGCCGTGAGTCGTTCGATTTCACGAAGCACGAGAAAGGGCGTCAGCATCCAGAAGGCGTAGAGTTCCCAGCAGTGGCCGAAATAGCCACCTGCTACGGCACGAAAACGCCCCTCACCCAGGGCTGCCAGGCCTTCGCGCAGGCGCACCCTGCCGGCCGGTGGCGGCAGGTGGGGACCGTCACCCAGAGCATGGACCATGGCGCCTCCCAGCAGGGCCAGCAGCGAGGCGCCCAGCAGCGGCCACTCCCAGGGCATACCCAGAGTGCTCCCTCGCAGCAGGTGCGGCAGGGCGGTGCCCAGCGTCAGCATGCCCACCAGCCAGGCCAGCGCCGCCCCTGTGTGTCGCGGCGTCCAGCCGATCACCAGCTTCATGCCCAGCGGATAAATGCCGGCCAGGCACAGGCCAGTCGCGAAGCGTAGCATGAGCGCCAGCGTCGGTTGATCGGCGACCAGGACGAAGCCGGCGTTGACGATCGCGCCCAGCAGGCAGGAGACGGCAAAGATGCGGCTGGCGCGGAAGCGGTCGGCGAGACCGGTCACGGCGATGGCCAGGGTGCCGGCAATGAAGCCCGCCTGCACGGTCAGGGTCAAGCGGCCCAGGTCGACTTCGGAGAGCCCAAGGTCGCGCGAGAGCGACAGGCCAACGCCGTTGACGCTGAACCAGAGTGACGTGCCGCAGAGCTGGGCGAGGACGATGACGGCCAGCGGATGACGTTGCCAAAAGAGCGTCTTCATTCTTCTATCGTTACCGCCCCGATGGGGTGAGACAAGACGCCATTCGTCGCGTCCACTCGGTTTTCAGGGACAGGCGGTTGGAAGGTGGCGGGGCCGCTGTCATCGATTTGACACGGCAGTTTTGTATATATGTAATTCCATATATTTAGGGGCTCGTTTCCACGAGCCGGTAAATCTTTTCCAAGCGAGAGAACGCCATGACGATTCGTATCGGCATCAACGGCCTTGGCCGCATGGGGCGACTTTCCCTGCGCTGCCTGTGGCCCCATGTAGCGCGTGGCGAAGTCGAAATTGCTCACCTCAACGATCCGGGTGCTGATGCGGCAACTTTCGCCCACCTGTTCGAGTTCGACTCCGTGCACGGTCGCTGGACACCGGGGCAAGGGTTCCAGACCGAAGAGGGGGCGCTGGTGATCGACGGCAAGCGCATCTCTTTTACCGATAATCGCGAACTGGCCGACAGTGACTGGTCCGGCTGCGATGTCGTCATCGAGGCCTCGGGCAAGATAAAGGGCCGGGACAAGCTGCAGGCCTATCTCGACCAAGGCGTCTCTCGTGTGGTCGTCACGGCTCCCGTCAAGGAAGAAGGGGTTCTCAACGTAGTGATGGGAGTGAACGACGATCGCTACGATCCGGACACGCATCGCATCGTCACCGCCGCGAGCTGCACCACCAACTGCCTGGCACCGGTGGTCAAGGTCCTCCTCGCTAGTTTCGGCATTCGTCATGGCTCGATGACTACCGTGCACGACATCACCAACACCCAGTCGATCCTCGATACGCCGCACAAGGATCTGCGTCGGGCGCGGGCCAACAGCCAGAGCCTGATTCCCACGACGACCGGCTCGGCCAAGGCGATCACTGCCATCTTCCCTGAGCTCGAGGGCAAGCTCAACGGCCATGCTATCCGCGTGCCGCTGCTCAACGCCTCGCTGACCGACATGGTCTTCGAGCTCGAGCGCAGTGTCACCGTGGAGGAGGTCAACGCAGTACTAAAGGCAGCCGCCGAGGGCGAACTGGCCGGTATCCTGGGCTATGAGGAGCGTCCGCTGGTCTCGGTGGACTACCGCACGGACCCGCGCAGCTCGATCATCGATGCGCTGTCGACCATGGTCGTCAACGGCACGCAACTGAAGCTCTACGCGTGGTACGACAACGAGTGGGGCTATGCCAACCGCACCGCGGAGCTGGCCCTCAAAGTGGGGAGTGAGCAGGTGGGCCGTGGCTGAATCGTTCGCCGCCCGCTTGCGGGGGCTGCCCTTCGAGGTGCGTCAGTATCTGCTCATTACCGGCAACTACTGGGCCTTCACTCTCACCGACGGTGCCCTGCGCATGCTGGTGGTGCTGCATTTCCATCAGCTCGGTTATTCGCCGCTGGAAGTGGCGCTGCTGTTCCTGTTCTACGAGGCCTTCGGCGTGGTCACCAATCTGGTGGGTGGCTGGCTCGGGGCACGGCTCGGCCTCAACCGCACGATGAACATGGGCCTTGGCCTGCAGATCGTTGCCCTGGCCATGTTGATGGTGCCCGCCGCAGCGCTTACCGTGCCCTGGGTGATGGCCGCCCAGGCACTCTCAGGCATCGCCAAGGACCTCAACAAGATGAGCGCCAAGAGTGCGGTCAAGGTGCTGGTGCCCAAGGAGAGTGCCAGCGCCCAGAGTGCGCTCTATCGCTGGGTGGCGATCCTCACCGGTTCGAAGAACGCTTTGAAGGGGGCCGGTTTCTTCCTCGGAGGCCTGTTGCTGACCCTGATCGGCTTCCGCGGGGCGGTCGCTACCATGGCCGTGATGCTCGTCGCGGTGCTGGTGCTATCCCTGGTTCGACTCAAGGCCGACCTGGGGCGGCAGAAGCGCAAACCCAAATTCAGCGAAGTGTTTTCGTCATCGCGAGCGGTCAACGTACTCTCGGCGGCGCGGCTGTGCCTGTTCGCTTCGCGCGATGTCTGGTTCGTGGTGGCCCTGCCGGTGTTCCTGTATGACCAGCACGGCTGGAGCCACTGGACGGTGGGCGGCCTGCTGGCGATCTGGGTGATCGGCTACGGCGGCGTGCAGACCCAGGCTCCCCGCTTGACCGGCCTGATCCACGGTGGCGCACGGGGCGTGACGGCGTTCTGGGCGTTGGCACTGGCCGGCCTGCCGGCGCTGCTGGCGCTACTGCCTTTGGCGGAGGCGGGCTGGCTAGTGGCGGGACTGCTGATGTTCGGCGTGCTGTTCGCCATCAACTCCAGCTGGCATAGCTACCTGATCGTTCACTACGCGCGGGCCGACGGGGTTTCCATGGATGTCGGCTTCTACTACATGGCCAACGCCATGGGCAGGCTGCTGGGAACATTGCTGTCGGGGTGGGTCTATCAGGTTCATGGGCTGGCCGCCTGCCTGTGGATCTCGGCGGCGCTGGTGGCTGCCAGTGCGCTGATGGCACTGGCTCTGCCTCGGCAAAGCCCGTAAAGGGCAGGCTCAGGCCGGCCGCTGGGGAGAATAGAGCTAGAATGCCACTCGATTGACATGGAGTAGGGGGAACCACTTGATATCTCTGGATGCCGTTCGCGTTTTCAAGTGCCTGGGTGACGAGACCCGGCTGATGCTGGTGCTGCTGATCCTGCGCGAAGGTGAGTTATGCGTCTGTGAGATGACCCATGCCTTGCAGGAGTCCCAGCCCAAGGTCTCCCGGCATCTCGCTCAGTTGCGCCAGTGCGTTCTTCTCGAGGATCGTCGCGAAGGGCAGTGGGTCTACTACGGCCTGGCGCCTGACCTTCCCGAGTGGGTCCAGACAATTCTGGAGGCGGCTGCGGTGGGGCAGAACGAACGTCTCGCTGCTCTTTTGGCGCGGCTGCGGCAGATGGGGAATCGCCCCGAGCGGCGCCGCGAAATGTGCTGAATGCCGGTGGCCCTTCTCAGCGCCTGATCTCGGCGCCAGCCGCCGGGAAATGTTCCCGAGTATTGTTGGCAATGCGCACCAATGCCAGCATCAGTGGTACCTCCACCAGCACGCCCACCACCGTAGCCAACGCCGCGCCCGACTGCAGGCCGAACAGCGCAATGGCGGCGGCCACCGCCAGCTCGAAGAAGTTGCTGGCGCCGATCATGGCGCCTGGGGCGGCCACGCTATGCGGTACCTTCCATGCCTTGGCCCAGCCGTAGGCGATGAAGAAGATCAGGAAGGTCTGGAAGACCAGTGGAATGGCGATCAGCACGATATGCAGCGGGTTGGCGATGATCACGTCGCCCTGGAAGGCGAACAGCAGAGCCAGGGTGATGATAAGCCCGATGGGTGTGATCGGGCCTATGCGCTTCATGAAGACGTTGTCGTACCACTCGATGCCGCGGCGGGCGATCAGGGTGCGCCGGGTCAGGTAGCCGGCGGCGAGCGGTATGACGATGTAGAGCACCACCGACAGCGCCACGGTATCCCAGGGTACTTGAATGTTGGACACGCCGAGCAGGAAGACCACGATGGGCGCGAAGGCGAACAGCATGATCAGGTCGTTGAGTGCCACCTGCACCAGGGTGTAGGCGGCATCCCCGCGGGTCAGGTAGCTCCACACGAAGACCATGGCGGTGCAGGGTGCGGCGCCGAGCAGGATGGCGCCGGCCAGGTACTGGCTCGCAAGGTGCTCCGGAATCAGCGGTCGGAACACCACCATCAGGAAGAACCAGGCGATGGCGAACATGGTGAATGGCTTGATCAGCCAGTTCACCGTGGTCGTGATGACGAGCCCCTTGGGCTGGCGGTGCACGCCGAGTACGGCGGCGAAGTCGATCTGCGCCATCATCGGGAAGATCATTGCCCATATGAGGAGTGCCACCGGAATCGATACTTGGGCAATTTCGAAACGCGATAGGGTTTCGGGTACCGCTGGGGCAAACTGGCCTAGCAGCACACCGGCGACAATGGCCAGCGCCACCCATATGGAGAGGTAGCGTTCGAACCGCCCCATTCCCTCGGTAGTAGAGGGGAGCTGGGTGCCTTGCCCTGCCGTCATGACTTGGGTCCTTGTGAGGGAGCGACCTTGAGAAGTGAACTGCCTGCATTGTATATGGGTATCCATATATGGCAAGCGGACCTCCACCCACCAATAGCGCCGCAAAGGGAGAAAGTACCGCTGTGGTTTATGACGATGTGCTGCGCCTGGATGCACTGACCATCGGCGATCTGAAAGCTGTCGACCTTGAGGTCGGGACCGGCGAGGTTGTCTGTTTGTCCGGCGCCAGTGGCTCAGGCAAGAGCCGGCTGCTGCGCGCGGTGGCCGATCTAGAGCCCCATGAAGGCGAGGTCTGGCTGGGCGACCAGGCCCAGACGCAGACGCCGGGCCACGCCTGGCGTCGCCAGGTGATGCTGGTGCCGGCCGAAAGCCACTGGTGGGCGGAGACGGTGGGCGAGCACTTTGCCCAAGAGCCGGAAGTGGCGGAACTGGAAGCCTTGGGGCTGGACCCCGAGGCCTTGACCTGGCAGATAGGGCGACTCTCCACGGGTGAGAAGCAGCGCCTGGGGGTGTTGCGGGCGGTAAGCCGCGACCCCCGCGTGTTGCTGCTCGACGAGCCCACTGCCAACCTGGATGACGCGACCAGCGAGCGTGTGGAAGCCTGGCTGACGGCGCGCATTCACGAGCGTGGCTGGCCGACGCTGTGGGTGGCCCATGACCGAGGGCAGATAGCCCGAGTGGCCAGCCGCCACTGGCGGATCGCGAGCGGGCGGCTGGAGGAGGTGGAGGTCGCATGGACGTGATCGAGCTCTCCTGGTGGCAACTGGCGCTGGCAGCAATGATGGTGGTGGTGCTTGCGGCCTGTACCTTCGCGATGCGGCTGGGCATGAGTCGCAGCCTGCTGGTTGCCGCGCTGCGTACCGTCATTCAGTTGGCGCTGGTCGGCCTGGTACTGGAGGCGCTGTTCGCCGCCGAGCGGCTGATGTGGGTCGTGCTGATGGCATTGGCCATGTTGCTGGTCGCCGGGCGCGAGGTGATGGCTCGGCAGAAGCGTCGGCTGTTGGGCGGATGGGCTTTCGGCATCGGCACGCTGTCGATGTTTCTCTCGTCGTTCACCGTCGCCGTGCTGACCCTGACGGTGATCATTGGTCCCGAGCCATGGTATCGCCCCCAGTATGCCATTCCGCTACTGGGCATGCTGCTGGGCAACACCATGACCGGAGTGGCCCTGGCGCTGGATCGCTTGACCGATACCGCCTGGCGCCAGCGTGGCGTGATCGAGAGCCGCCTGATGCTCGGCGAGCCGTGGCAGGTGGCGATAGGCGATATTCGTCGCGAGGCGATGCGCAGCGGCCTGATGCCAATGATCAATGCCATGGCTGCCGCGGGGGTGGTCAGCCTGCCGGGGATGATGACAGGCCAGATACTCGCCGGCACCGCGCCGGGCCTGGCGGTGAAGTACCAGATCCTGATCATGTTCGCGATCACGCTGGGAACCGGCTTCGGCACTCTGGCTGCAGTAGCCGCGGGCAGCCGCCGGCTGTTCGACTCCCGCGAGCGGCTGCGCCTGGATCGGCTCTCCATACCCCGCTCATGAAAACGCCCGCTTCGGTGTCGAAGCGGGCGTCCATTGGCTTTAAAGCCCGGTCAGTCGATCAGCTCGATGGCCACTGCGGTGGCTTCGCCACCACCGATGCACAGGCTGGCGATGCCGCGCTTGCCGCCCTTGGTGCGTAGGGCGTGGATCAGGGTGGCGATGATGCGCGAACCGGTGGAGCCGATGGGGTGGCCCTGGGCGCAGGCGCCGCCGAAGACGTTGACCTTGTTGTGGGGGATGTCGAGCCCATCCATGGCCAGCAGGGTAACCACGGCGAAGGCCTCGTTGATCTCGAACAGGTCGACGTCAGCGACGCTCCAGTCCAGCTTCTTCAACAGCTTGTCGATGGCGCCCACCGGGGCGATGGTGAACTCGCTGGGATGCTGGGAGTGGGTGCTGTGGCCGAGCATGCGTGCCAGCGGCTTGCTGCCCAGCCTGTCGGCAGCCGCCTGAGTGGCCAGGATCAGCGCCGAGGCGCCATCCGAGATGGAGCTGGAGTTGGCGGCGGTGATGGTCCCGTCCTTGGCGAAGGCGGGCCGCAACTGGCGGATCTTGTCGAGCTTGGCCTGGAACGGCTGCTCGTCATGCTCGACCACGCTCTCGCCCTGGCGGCTGGTGACGGTGACCGGGGCCATCTCGGCCGTCAGGTGACCGGCGTTGGTGGCCTCCATGGCGCGCTCCAGCGAGGCGATGGCGAAGTCATCCAGGCGCTCGCGCGAATAGCCGCGCTCGCTGGCGACGTCCTGGGCGAATACGCCCATCAGCTTGCCGGTCTCGGCGTCTTCCAGGCCGTCGAGGAACATGTGATCCTTCAGTTCGCCGTGGCCCAGGCGGTAACCGGTACGCGCCTTGGTCAGCACGTGCGGGGCGTTGGACATCGATTCCATGCCGCCGGCCAGGACCACCTCGCCGCTGCCGGCACGGATCAGGTCATGTGCCAGCATGGCGGCCTTCATGCCCGAGCCGCACAGCTTGTTGATGGTGGTGGCGCCGATGCCATCGGGTATGCCGGCCTGGCGCATGGCCTGGCGGGCAGGGCCCTGCTTGACGCCGCCTGGCAACACACAGCCCATGATGCCTTCATCGATGGCGCTGGCTTCGATACCGGCACGTTCGATGGCGGCACGGATGGCAGTGGCGGCAAGCTCAGGGGCCGTGAGGCTCGAGAGACTGCCCAGCATGCCGCCCATCGGCGTGCGGGCAGCGGAAAGGAAAACGATATCGTTGGGGCTGCTCATGGTGGCGGTCTCCTGTCGAATCATCCGTTGTGATTGTCGTCCTCGAGAGCCGGTCGTGACGGGGCTTTCGGGTATCTCATCGGGCGTTCTCTGCAATATGTTGCGTTGACCTGTCAGCGACGCTGTGTTTTTCTCAAGATCAACCAAGCAAGCGCTAGTGTAAACCCGATGAATGTCGTTAACGAGTCCCCTCGCCGTAAGGAATTGACCCGTCTGGCCGCCCAGTTGTTCGTTCAGGAGGGCTTCGACCGCACGACGGTGCGTATGCTTGCCCAGGAGATGGGTATCAAGTCCGGCAGCCTGTTCCACCATTTTCGCGACAAGCAGGAAATCCTGGCGGCAGTCATCGAGGAGGGCACCCAGAATGCCCTGACACTGGCCCGGCAGGCCCTGGAAGAATGCGGCGATTCGGCCAGCGCGCGCCTGCATGCCATGGCCCGCGCGCATCTGGAAACGCTGCTGACCGATCGTAACGCCCATGTCGTCGCGCTCTATGAGTGGCGGCGGCTGGACGCGGCGGCACGGGACCACCTGAGCCATTTGCGCGACGCCTACGAAGAGCTATGGGAGCGGGTCATCGACGAAGCCCTGGAAGCCGGGCTCGTTCATGGCGATCGTTTCCTGGTGTCACGCTTCGTCATGGGGGCGCTGAACTGGACGGTGCGCTGGTACGACCCCGAGGGGCCGCGCAAGCCGGAGGACCTGGCTCACGAATTGGTCGCCATGATTGCCCCTGCGACCCACTTCCCGCCTGGGCAGTCGACCAAGGTCTAGCCCGGGTCCCCGCTTTCGGGGGTTGCCCTGCCCACGCTTTGCTTCTAGCTTGTACCGAGCGCTTGCTAGGTTGACGCTTACGTCAACGGCATCTAAAGCAGAAAGGAATGACCGAGAGCCAGCCCGGCAGACCTGCCTATATCGGACCGGGCCGAGTTCCAACAACAAGCACAACCGGTACAAGAGGGCAGTCCATGAGCACCCAACAGCTTCCTGAGTACTCCTCCTATTACGAGCGTTTCTCCATCGATGAAGTCATCGCCCGCCTCGATGACCACGGCGATGGCAAGTTCAACGCCTTCGAGTCCTGCTGTGGCCGTCACCTGCGCGCCGGTCGTGGCGAGGTGCTGGCACTGATTCACGAGGACACGCAGGGCAACGTGAATCGGCTCACCTACGCCGAGCTTGAAGTCCGGAGCGCCAGGCTCGCCGGCTGGTTCGCCGAGCGCGGGCTCGGCGTGGGCGATCGCATCGCCTGCATGCTGCCGCGCTCGCCCGAGCTGCTGGTGGCGGTGTTGGCCACCTGGCGCATCGGGGCGGTCTACCAGCCGCTCTTCACCGCCTTCGGCCCCGACGCCGTCGACTACCGGTTGGGCCGTGCCGACACCAAGCTGGTGATCACCGATCACGCCAACCGCTTCAAGTTCGATGGCCTCTCGCAATGCCCTGCGGTGCTGGCCGTGGGCGGTCCAAGCGAGGGGCACGATGCCGATCTCGACTGGAGCGAGGCACTGGCGCATTCACCCATCGGGGCCAATCCCCCGCGGCTCTCGCCGGAGGCGCCTTTCCTGCAGATGTTTACCTCCGGTACCGTGGGCAAGCCCAAGGGCGTGGCGGTGCCGCTCTCCGGCATGCCGGCCTTCGCGCTTTACATGGAGCTGGCCATCGACCTGCGCGAGAGCGACCGCTTCTGGAACATGGCCGACCCGGGCTGGGCCTATGGCCTCTATTACGCCATCGCCGGGCCGCTGCTGCTGGGTGTGACCACGCACTTTTGCGAGGCGGGCTTCAGCGCGGAAGGGGCGCTGGCGTTCATGCAGCGCCACCGCATCACCAATTTCGCCGCCGCCCCCACCGCCTATCGACTGATGAAGGCATCGGGGTTGTTCGACGATGCCCGCCAGCGTCTCGAGCTACGCGTGGCCAGTTCCGCCGGCGAGCCTCTCAACACCGAGGTGGTGACCTGGGTCGAGCGCGCGCTGGGCTGCCCGGTGATGGACCACTATGGCCAGACTGAAACCGGCATGACCTGCTGCAACCATCATGCCCTGGAGCATCCCAAGCACGTCGGCGCCATGGGCGTGCCGATGCCGGGCTACCGGCTGGCCATCCTCGACGCCGAGTACAAGGAGCTGCCGCCGGGGGAGCCGGGCGTGCTGGCGGTGGACATCGAGCGCTCGCCGGCCCACTTCTTTGCTGGCTACACCTGGCAGGAGAAGCATCCCTTCGCGGGCGGCTACTACCTGACCGGCGACGTGGTGGTCCGCAACGAGGACGGCACCTTTCAGTTTGCCGGCCGCGACGACGACATCATCACCACCGCCGGCTATCGGGTGGGGCCCACCGACGTCGAAAATACCGTCATGACCCATCCGGCGGTGGCCGAGTCCGCCGCGGTGGGCCAACCCGACGAAATCCGCGGCGAGATCATCAAGTCCTACATCGTGCTGCGCGAAGGCTTCGAGGCGAGCGACGAACTGGCCGACGAGATTCGTCAACGGGTGCGCGAGCGTCTCTCTACCCATGCCTTCCCGCGGGTCATCGAGTTTGTCGACACCCTGCCCAAGACACCCAGCGGCAAGATCCAACGCTTCAAGTTGCGTGCCGACGCCGCCGAGAAGGCGGAAGCGAAATGAACCGGGAGTATTCTGAATGCAAGTGAAGGACCGTACCTTTCTGATCACCGGCGCCGCCTCCGGACTGGGGGCGGCTACGGCCGAACGTCTGGTCTCCGGCGGTGGCCGGGTCGTGCTATGCGACCTCAGCGATGCCGCCGAGATCCATGCCGAAAAGCTCGGCGAGGCTGCCCGTGCGGTGCGTGGCGACGTGACTTCGGCCACTGACATGCAGGCGGCGGTGGATGCTGCCGTGGCGCTGGGCGGTGAAAGCGGCCTCGCCGGCGTGGTGCACTGCGCCGGGGTGGTCAGCGTGGCCAAGCTGGTCGACCGCGAAGGCAATCCCGCCGATCTCGATGCATATGCGCGCACCGTGCAGATCAACCTGGTGGGCACCTTCAACGTGATGCGGCTGGCTGCCGCCGCCATGGCCAAGAATGCGCCCGGCGAGGACGGCGAGCGCGGGGTGATCGTCAATACCGCTTCCGTTGCTGCTTTTGACGGCCAAGTGGGGCAGTGTGCCTACAGCGCCTCGAAAGCCGGCGTGGTGGGTATGAGCCTGCCGGCGGCACGTGAGCTGTCGCGGCACGGTATTCGCGTGATGGCGATAGCGCCCGGCGTGTTCCAGACGCCGATGATGAGCGAGATTCCCGACGAGGCCGCCAAGGCATTGGCTGCCTCGGTGCCCTTTCCCAAGCGACTGGGGCATCCCGACGAGTTCGCCCGTCTGGCCGAACAGATCATCACCAACGCCATGCTAAACGGCGAAGTGGTGCGCCTGGACGGCGGCATTCGCATGCAGTGAGCGTTGGTGGCCGCACTTGGCAGGTACTGGCTGGCACGCTAGCGTAGGGCGCTCAACAAGACGCACGACAAGATCAGGGGAGCACCCGCATGGCCAGCCAGGAGACCGGCTCCGACCTTCAGCTCGACAACCAGCTCTGCTTTACGCTCTACACGACCTCGCTGCTGATGACCAAGTTCTACAAGCCCCTGCTCAAGGGGCTTGGCCTCACCTATCCCCAATACCTGGTGCTGCTTACCCTGTGGCAGGAGGATGGCCAGAGCGCCGGCGCCATCAGTCGGCGCCTGATGACCGATACCGGCTCGCTGACTCCCGTATTCAAGCGCCTGGAGGCCGACGGTCTGCTCAGGCGGGTGCGTAGCCGCCGTGACGAACGGGTCGTCGAACTCTTTCTCACCGAGCGGGGCAGGGCCATGCAATCGCAGGCCGAGGAGATACCCGATTGCGTGATAATGGCCAGTGGCCAGTCGCCGGACGAACTGGCCGAACTCAAGGCGCGGCTGGAGACGCTGCGCGAGAGGCTCGAGGAAGCCATGCCATGATCGCTCCCCGCCTTTAGCCCAGCACGCTCCCTCGGCATGGTTCGTTGCATTGGTTGGTGCGCAATCATTCGTTGCACCTTTGATATGTGCACCAAATAAGCGTGCGGTATTTATAATACCGTAACCTGTTGCATTCGCTTGTTTTCACCCTTGTGACATCTTTCCGGACCTGACATAGGACATTCGTCGCACCTTGAGCTCCGGTGAGGAGGCCTACAACGGGTGTGGCTTGGCGCGCCCAGGGGAGGCTGGTGGATGCAAGAATAAAACGAGCGCTTGACTAAGCGTTGCATGCAGGCTAGTTTCAAACGCATGTTTGAAAGAGGCTGCGCCGCTTTCACGCGACCCACTCAGGCGACCCTGTGACCAGGCGACCTTTTGGAGAGTAGAGATGCCCGACTATCAGGCCCCCTTGCGCGATCTTCGTTTCGTGATGGACGAGATGCTGGACTATCCCTCTCATTACGCCCGCCTGCCGGGCGGTGAAGAAGCCACGCCCGACGTGGTGGCTGCCATCCTCGAGGAGGGCGCTCGCTTCGCGCGCGAGGTGCTGCTGCCGCTGAACCAGAGTGGCGATCGGGAGGGCTGCCTGCTGGAGGGTGGCGAGGTCAAGGCGCCCAAGGGATTCAGGGAGGCCTACCAGCAGTTCGTCGAAGGCGGCTGGCCGAGCCTTGCGGCCGATCCCGTCCACGGTGGGCAGGGGCTGCCCCATTCATTGGCCATGGCGCTCAATGAGATGATCTGCTCCACCAACCTGGCCTGGGGCATGTATCCCGGCTTGTCCCACGGTGCTGCCGATGCCCTGCGCCACCACGGCACCGAGGAGCAGCAGGCCACTTACCTCACCAAGCTGGTCGAAGGCGTGTGGACCGGCACCATGTGTCTCACCGAGCCGCACTGCGGCACCGACCTGGGCCTGATCAAGACCCGCGCGGTGCCTACCGCCGACGGTGCCTACGAGATTACCGGCACCAAGATCTTCATTTCTGCCGGCGAGCATGATCTGGCCGAGAATATCGTGCACCTGGTGCTGGCCAAGCTGCCGGACGCGCCCGAGGGCTCCAAGGGTATTTCGCTGTTCGTGGTACCCAAGTTTCTGCCCGACGCCGAGGGCAACCCCGGCGAGCGTAACGGCGTCAGCTGTGGCTCGCTCGAGCACAAGATGGGCATCCACGGCAACGCCACCTGCGTGATGAACTTCGACGCCGCCCGAGGCTTCCTCGTCGGTCCGCCCAACAAGGGGTTGGCCTGCATGTTCACCATGATGAACGCCGCGCGCCTGGGTGTGGGTATCCAGGGCCTGGGCCTGACCGAGGCGAGCTTCCAGAATGCGCTGGCCTATGCCCGCGACCGCCTGCAGATGCGTTCGCTCTCCGGTCCCCAGGCACCCGAGAAGCCCGCCGACCCGATCATCGTGCACCCCGACGTGCGGCGCATGCTGCTGACCCAGAAGGCCTTCGCCGAAGGCGGCCGGATGCTGGTGCTGTATACCGCCCAGATGCTGGATATCGTCGAGCACGGCCGGGATGCGGCGGAGCGTGAGCATGCCGAGACCCTGCTGAGCCTGCTGACGCCGATCGTCAAGGCGTTCCTCACCGAGGTGGGCTTCGAGGCCACCAACGAGGGCGTACAGGTCTTTGGCGGCCACGGCTTCATCCAGGAGTGGGGCATGGAGCAGCTGGTACGCGATTCACGTATCACCCGTCTCTACGAGGGGACTACCGGCATCCAGGCCCTCGACCTGCTGGGCCGCAAGGTTCTGATGAGCCAGGGCGAGAGTCTCAAGGTCTTCACCAAGGAGATCCACAAGTTCTGCAAGGCCGAAGAGGGTAACGCCGAGCTTGCCGAATTCGTCGCGCCGTTGGCCAAGCTCAATGCAGAGTGGGGCGAGCTGACCATGGGCATCGGCATGAAGGCGATGAACGACCGTGAGGAAGTGGGGGCGGCCAGCGTCGACTACTTGATGTACTCCGGCTACGTGACGCTTGCCTATCTCTTTGCCAGGGCCGCCAAGCAGGCTCGTGAGGCGCTTGCGGCGGGCAGCGACGATGCGGCTTTCTACGAGGCGAAGATCAAGACCGCACGCTTCTATTTCCAGCGGTTGTTGCCGCGTACCCTGGCCCACGCGCGCATGATCCAGGCTGGCGCCGAGCCGCTGATGGCACTCTCGCCGGAGGCGTTCGGGCTCGGCTTCGAGATCTGATTTTCAACCAGGCATCTCTCTCGGTCAGTGCGACTGATCGGTGTCTTGCGGCGGGCATTGCTCCGCCGCTTTTTTTGGTTTCGAAGGGGCCGCCAGTACCGTGGTGGCCAGCAGGACTGCCGTTTTTACCCGTTGCCTTCGTCGCAGTGCATGGAAAGTAACTGCTTCCTGGGCAATTCGAAGCCCGAGGGCAGTTCGTCGGAGGGGTCGTGCAGCCAGGCTGCCAGGTCCTGCTCGGTACGTTCGCGACGGGTGTAGCGCGTGAGCATGTGATAGCCGCCTGGGTAGAACGCCAGGCGTACGGCGTCGTCATCGGGGAGGCGTTCTAGCAGGGCACAGTAAGCTTCCAGGGGAATGATCTGGTCTTCGCCGCCATACATCAGCAGCGAGGGAGAAGGGAGCTCGGCAGCAGCCTCGAGAGCCAGCCCCATGGTCCACGTCAGGCCGTAGAGGGTGTCGACCCGGGCGCTGCGCAGGATCAATGGGTCGGTGGCCAAGCGTCGCTTGATCTCCTCGTCGTCGGTTGGCTCGATGCCGAGACGATGGGTGGTCTGCACTGAGAAGGTGGCTTGGGGGATCAGCCGTACGCCCAGCCACAATCCAAGCTGCTGGTACCAGGGCATGGTGTCCTTGCTCCAGACGGCGGGGGAGATCAGCACGCTGCCGTCTACCGGGGGTGGTTCCTCGGCCGTCATGGCGAGCAGCGACACTGCGGCGCCCATGCTTTTACCGATGAGATAGAGTGGAGTGTCGGGATGGCGCTCGCGCAGGAGTTCGGCGAGTAGTATGACATCTTCACGCAGCCGCCCGTGGCCGGGCCACAGGCGACGCTGGTCGGTGGTGCCGAAGCCGCGCTGATCGTGGGCATAGACCTCAATGCCATGCGGCGTGAGGGCGTTGGCCAAAATCTCGAAGCTGCCGGCATGGTCGTTGAAGCCATGTACGGCCAGCGCCACCACCTGGGTATCACCCTGGGCGGGCCAGTGGCGCAGTGGCAAACGGTAGCCATCCTCGGCAATGACCTGATAGGGCGTCAATCGGGGCTCGCTTGGGGCAGGCCCTGGTGTCTGCAGTACCGGGGCTGCGCAACCGGCCAACAAGAGCGCCGATACTGCCAGGAGTCGCCTTGTCCAGCGAGGCAGCCTCATGCCAGCGCAGGATAGTCCAAAGCGTTACGCAGACTGTGCCACCCACGCACGATCGATAGGCCCCCAGTCGGTGATTTCGTAGCGGCCACTGTTATGGCGCTCGCCCGGGGCAGGCCTGAACTCGCAGCTTACATCCAACTCCTCGAGCGCCTTGAGCGTGTCCTGCGCGGTGCGCCGGGGCATGCCGGTAGCGGCAACGATCGCCGGCACGCTGGCAATGCCGCTCTCGATCAGGTGGGCCAGGTAGAGCCGTCGATAAAAGCTGGATTGGGTCTTGCTGAGCGCCATGTGTTTTCCGCATGTCGGTGAAGGGGCCCGCATTGGTCATTAGCATAGCGCTGGTGGATGGCTACTCTCCAGCTGTGGTGGAGATGTCGTAGCCGGCAGTGTTCTCCTACAGTGAAGGAAAACCGGGAAGCTCATGCTTCGCCGGTGACGAGTCGACACCAGTTCAGGGAGGAATCATGACCATCAAACGTGTAGACGAAGCAGAGCTGTGGACCCAGATAGAGCGCTGCATGTTCGGCGAGCGAGTGGTAGTAGAGCGCGAGGGCAAGCGTTTCTCGGCACGCATCCAGCACGTAGGGGCCACGGGGGTAAAGGTGATACCCGAAACCATGCTGATGGAACATGAGGGGGAGCCCGGCGACATCAACGGGGCTACCGTTTCCTACGGAGATATCAAGGAGGTCGAGGTGGATGGCATTACCTACCGGCTGGCTTGATCGCCGGCTGGAGGATGGGGTCAGTCGCGGCGCTCCGCATGCGAGGCGAGTCGCTCCAGGGCGCCCTTGAGCCGGGGGTCGTCGACGTCGGCGGCGCAGGCGGAAATCTCGTCGGCGGCTGGCGCCGGCAGCGTACGCACCTGCCGCGGAGGCACCTTGAGTGGCCGTACGGGGCGTACCTTGAGGCTGAATCCGGTCACGGCGGAAAATTCCGGTAGCTGATGCAGCAGGTCGAGCAACCGCGACTGCTCATAGCGCAGCCAGGTCAGCCATACGGCGCGGTCGGTGAGCAGCGTCAGCTTGCCATCGCGATATCCACCCACGAACAGGTGCTCGCGTACCTCTTCCGGCAGATGCTCGCGCAGGTGCTGCTGCGCCTGGCCGATCAGCCTCGCCGTGCGCATCAGCGGTGCCAGCTCGCCATTGCCGCCCAACAGGCGAGACATGGGCTGGGCTCGTGAGCGCTTAACCTTTATACTCATGGGCTTGTTTCTCGTCCTTTACCAACACGCCAAGCCTAGCACGCTCGGAGACCCGCGACAGCATGAGCGCCGCCCAGCCACAGGATCGTAGCGTTGCCAGCCCATCGGCTGCGACGACGCGCTGTCGACAGCGGTCGCGCTGGTGGCTGGCCGGGCTGCTGGTAAGTTGCCTGTTACCGGCTGGCTTGAGCCAGGCGGAAACGCTGCGCCTCGCCGAGCGCGTGGTGCAGACCTGCATTCTCGCCCCGACGCTGATGCGCGCCCGCTGTCGCTACGTGGCGCGCCGGCGTGCCTTGCCAAGCTGGCCGCGGCGGCGCCCAGCGGGCATGGCGAAGCGCGCGGTGCCAAAACGCTCGGCCCCGCCGCGTCGCTGGGCTGCCGCTCATGACGTCCTTTCCCGCCGTGGTCCTCCCCGCGAGCCGCGTTGCCCACAAGCCAACGAATGCTGCCGGTGATGGCTGGCTTCCCGCCAGTCTTGCACAGTGCCGGCTGACCGCGACACGCAGAATGGACGTTTCATGATCAATACATTGTTACGCAAGGTCGTCGGCTCGAAAAACGACCGCGAAGTCAAGCGCATGCAGCGCCAGGTGGCGCAAATCAATGCGCTGGAACCGCAGTTCGAGGCGCTCGACGACGCCGCGCTGCTGGCGCGCACCGAGGAGTTCCGCGAACGCCTGAAGGCGGGCGAGAGCCTCGATGACCTGCTGCCCGAGGCCTTCGCCACGGTGCGTGAGGCCAGCAAGCGCGTGATGGGCATGCGCCACTTCGACGTGCAGATGATCGGTGGCATGACGCTGCACCGCGGGCGCATCGCCGAGATGAAGACAGGCGAGGGCAAGACCCTGGTGGCCACCCTGGCGGTCTACCTCAATGCGCTGCCGGGCAATGGCGTGCACGTGGTGACCGTCAACGACTACCTGGCCCGCCGTGACGCCGAGTGGATGCGCCCGTTGTACGAATCCCTGGGGCTCACCGTGGGCGTCATCTTCTCGGGACAGACCTCCGAGGAGAAGCGTGGCGCCTACGCCTGCGACATCACCTACGGCACCAACAACGAGTACGGTTTCGACTACCTGCGCGACAACATGGCCTTCTCGCTGGAGGACAAGGTCCAGCGCGGCCTGAGCTTCGCCATCGTTGACGAGGTGGACTCGATCCTGATCGACGAGGCGCGTACGCCGCTGATCATCTCCGGTGCCGTGGATGAGAATACCGAGCTCTACAAGGTGGTCGACCGCCTGGCCGTGCAACTGGAGAAGGGAGAGGTCTCCGAAGACGCCGACGCTCCCGTCAGCGGCGACTTCGTGCTCGAAGAGAAGCACAAGCAGGTCGAGATCACCGAGGCCGGCCACCACAAGGTCGAGGAATTGATGCGTGCCGAAGGGCTGCTGGGCGCGGAGGACTCGCTCTATGCCGCTCAGAACCTCAACCTGCTGCACCACATGCACTCGGCGCTGCGTGCCCGCCACCTCTACCACCGCGACGTCGATTACATCGTCGCCAACAACCAGGTGGTGATCGTCGACGAGCACACCGGTCGCACCATGCCGGGGCGGCGCTGGTCCGAGGGCCTGCATCAGGCGGTGGAGGCCAAGGAGGGTGTGCCGGTACAGCGCGAGAGCCAGACGCTGGCCTCGACCACCTTCCAGAACTACTTCCGCCTCTACGACAAGCTGGCCGGCATGACCGGTACTGCCGACACCGAGGCCTTCGAGTTCCGCCAGATCTATGGCCTGGACGTGATCGTCATCCCCACCAACCGGCCGCTGGTCCGTCGCGATCTCAACGACCTCGTCTATCTCACGGCCGAGGAGAAGTACGAGGCGATCATCAACGACGTCAAGGTCGAGACCGAGGCCGGGCGTCCGGTGCTGGTGGGTACCGCGTCCATCGAGACCTCCGAATACCTGGCGGGGTTGATGAAGCAGGCCGGGCTCAATTTCAACGTGCTCAACGCCAAGCAACACCAGAGCGAGGCAGAGATCATCGCTCAGGCCGGGCGCCCCGGCGCCATCACCATTGCCACCAACATGGCCGGTCGCGGCACCGACATCGTGCTGGGCGGCAACTGGGAAGCCGAGGCAGCCAAGCTCGAGAACCCCACCCCCGAGCAGATCGAGACGCTGCGCGAGGAGTGGCGAGCACGCCACGAGGCGGTGCTGGAAGCCGGCGGCCTGCACGTGGTCGGCTCAGAGCGTCACGAATCCCGTCGTATCGACAACCAGTTGCGCGGTCGCGCCGGTCGCCAGGGTGACCCGGGTTCGACGCGCTTCTTCCTTTCCATGGAAGATAGCCTGATGCGCCTGTTCGGCTCCGATCGGGTACAGCGCATGATGAAAGCGCTGGGCCTGGAGCGCGGAGAGGCCATCGAGCACAAGATGGTCACCAATGCCGTGGAGCGCGCGCAGAAGAAGGTCGAGAGCCGTAACTTCGATATCCGCAAGCAACTGCTCGAATACGATGACGTGGCCAACGACCAGCGCCGCGTGATCTACGAGCAGCGCAACGAGATCCTGGCTGCCGAGGACGTCTCAGAGAACGTGCTGGGCATTCGCGACGAGGTACTCGACCTCGCCGTCAGTGAATTCGTGCCGCCGCAGAGCCTGCCGGAACAGTGGGACCTGGAGGGCCTGCAGGAACACCTGAAGAGCGAGTTCAACCTCGAAGCCCCGGTTGTCGAGTGGTCCAAATCCGATGAGCGCTTCCACGAGGAGCAACTTCGCGAGCGCTTGCACGAGATGCATCGTGGCATCTACCAGGAGAAGATCGACATTGCGGGCGCCGAGCTGATGCGCCGCTTCGAGAAACAGATCATGCTGCAGGTGCTCGACACGCGCTGGAAGGAGCACCTCCAGTCAATGGATCATTTGCGCCGCGGTATCCACCTGCGCGGTTACGCTCAGAAGAATCCCAAGCAGGAGTACAAGCGCGAAGCCTTCGAACTGTTCCAGGCCTTGCTGACCAATATCAAGGCCGATATCACTCGTATCACCAGCCATGTGCAGGTGCGTCGGCCGGAGGAGGTCGATGAGCTCGAACGTCAGCGGCGCGAGGCGCTTGAACGTGAGAAGGCCGCCGCCGCCAGCCGTCACGAGGCTCCGGAACTCGCCGAAGGCGAGGAGCTGGCCGGCGCTGCGACGGCGCCGGCAAGCGATGGAAAACCGGTGCGTCGCGAAGGGCCCAAGGTTGGGCGCAACGACCCCTGCCCGTGTGGGTCGGGGAAGAAGTACAAGCAGTGCTGTGGCCAGCTGAGTTGAACCCAATGCCTGCTGGAGTGCGGCGTTTGACGATTCGATTGCTCCAACCAGAAGAGGAGTAAACATTCCATGGCAGTGGGTGAGATGCATTTTCCGGCCATGCCGGTCATCGAAGGGGTGCGCCTGGGCACCGCCATGGCCGGCATCAAGAAGCCGGGGCGGCGCGACCTCGTGGTCATCGAGATCCCCCGGGGCGCCCGAGTCGCGGGCAGCTTCACCCGCAATGCCTTCTGCGCCGCGCCCGTTGCGGTGGCCAAGGCGAACCTGGCCGCTTGTCAGGCTCGCGGCGAAGGCGCTCGCCTGCTGGTGATCAACACCGGCAATGCCAACGCCGGTACCGGCGAGGTTGGCTTGCGCGATGCCCGGACAACCTGTGCGGAATTGGCCAGGCTCGCCGGTGTGACGGAAGACAGCGTGCTGCCGTTCTCCACCGGCGTGATCGGCGAGCCGATGCCCATGGAGCGGCTGTTGGGCGGCTTGCCGGCGGCATGGGAGTCGCGGGATTCAGGCAGCGAGGCGTGGCAGCAGGCCGGGGAAGGTATCCTGACCACCGATACCCGCGCCAAGGGGGCCAGCGTGACCATGGAGTTGGGCGAGCGCACGGTGACCATCAATGGCATTAGCAAGGGCTCGGGCATGATCAAGCCCAACATGGCCACCATGCTGGCCTTCGTTGCCACCGATGCCGCCATCGAGCAGTCGCTACTCGATTCGCTGCTGCGCGAGACGGTGGATCGCTCTTTCAACTGCATTACCGTGGATGGCGATACCTCGACCAACGATGCCTGCATGTTGATCGCCACGGGCCGTGGCGCCGAGGTGGCGAGCGATGACGAGGTCGCGGTGTTTCGTAACGGCTTGCAGCGGGTCATGACCGAGCTGGCACAGGCGATCATTCGCGATGGTGAAGGCGCCACCAAGTTCGTTACGTTGCAGGTATCCGACGCGGCGAGCCGCGAGGAGGCGCTGGACGTGGCCTTTACCGTGGCCCACTCGCCGTTGGTCAAGACGGCGCTGTTCGCCTCCGACGCCAACTGGGGGCGTATCCTGGCGGCGGTGGGGCGCGCACCGGTGAGTGATTTCGATGTCCAGCGGGTATCCATCGACCTGGGGAACGTGCGACTGGTGGAGAACGGCGGCCGGGCTCCTGGCTATACCGAGGAACAGGGCAGCCGGGTGATGCGTGAGGAGGAGATCACCATCCGTATCGCGCTGGGTCGGGGTGAGGAGAGCGCCACGGTCTGGACGTCGGACCTGTCCCACGATTACGTCAGTATCAACGCCGATTATCGCAGCTAGGCCATTCCAGCAGACAAGGCCGCGTCGCAAGTACATCACCCCTGCGCCGCTCGTGACGGCGCGGGACAAGCGGGTAGGAGTCAATGAACGTAATGGTGAAGAGAAGGGTGCACGTGGCGGCTGCCGCCATCATCAGTAGCGATGGCCAGAAGGCGCTGATTGCTCGCCGTCCCTCCAACGTCGATCATGGCGGCCTGTGGGAGTTCCCGGGTGGCAAGCTGGCGCCCTATGAGACCGGGCTGGAAGGCCTCAAGCGCGAACTTCATGAGGAGCTCGGAGTGGAAATCAGACGCGCTCAGCCGCTGATTCGTATCCACCATGAGTATCCCGACAAGCATATTCTGCTCGACGTCTGGCAGGTGCATGAGTTCAGTGGCGAGCCGTTCGGGCGTGAGGGGCAGGCGGTGCGCTGGGTGCCGCTCGAAGAGCTGGTCAACTACCCCTTCCCGGCGGCTAACCTGCCGATCCTGCAGGCTGTAATGCTGCCGACCGAGTACCTGATCACGGCGGAAGAGGCCGACGAGGATATCTTCGACGCCTGCCTGGAGCGAGCGCTGGTCGAGGATGGCGTCCGTTTGGTGCAACTGCGTGCGAAGAGCCTCGACGAGGCGGCCTATCTGGCACGTGCCGAGCGGGCTCTGATGCTCTGCCGCCAGCACGGCGCGCAGCTGTTGCTCAATGCCGATCCGGCCCTGCTGGCGAAGGTCGATGCCGACGGCGTTCATCTTACCAGTGAGCGACTGATGAGCCTCGAGCGCCGACCCATCGCCGAAGACAAGTGGCTGGCGGCATCGACCCATGACTTCAAGCAGCTCGACCAGGCGGCCCGCATCGGCTGCGACTTCGTCACCCTGTCGCCGCTGCGCACCACACCGTCGCATCCCGAGGTGGCACCGATGGGCTGGCACGATTTCCAGCAACTGGTGGAGCGCGCCGCCATGCCGGTGTTCGCATTGGGCGGAATGACCCGCTTCGACGCCAACCATGCCCGTGCCGTGGGCGCCCAGGGCATCGCCTCGATTCGCGACTTCTGGAAGGCGCCGGAGGCCTGAGCTTCTAGCTACTTGCTCGGAACATGAGTCCGGAACGGCCGCGGAAACCGGCTAGCCGTGGGCCGTGCGGGCATGGCTCGCTTGCGCCAGACCGAAACCCCAATGCTTCACGAGCCGGGCGACGCGTCGGGGAAGAACAAGGTCCCTCTTGCTTCCCCTCGATCGACATCCCTGTCGATCGCCGCTGCCCGGCTCGTTTGCATCGGCGCTCTGGCTAAATCGCTCGCATGCCTCTCCCCGGCCACTACCCGCGATGCGTCAGTCTCTATACCGCCGGGTCAGGTCGCCATAGGCGTCGATGCGGCGGTCGCGCAGGTAGGGCCAGATGCGCCGTACGTCCTCGCCGCGGCTCATGTCGAGGGTCACCAGCAAACGCTCGGCCTTGGTGCCTCCATGGGCCAGCAGCTCACCCTGGGGCCCGGCGACGAAGCTGCCGCCCCAGAAGTCGATGCCGTCGCCGACGCCGGAATGATCCGGCTCGTGGCCGACGCGGTTGGCCACGATCACCGGCAGCCCGTTGGCCACCGCATGGCTGCGCTGGATCAGCGTCCAGGCTTCCTTCTGGCGCGCCTTCTCGGCGTCGTCGTCCGAGGGGCTCCAGCCGATGGCGGTGGGGTAGAGCAATACTTCGGCACCGGCCAGTGCCATCAGTCGCGCCGCTTCCGGGTACCACTGGTCCCAGCACACCAGCAGCCCCAGTCGGCCCACCGAGGTGTCGATGGGCTGGAAGCCCTGCTTGCGGCTGTCGTCCTGATCGCCCGGTGCGAAGTAGAACTTCTCGTAGAAGCCCGGGTCGTCGGGGATGTGCATCTTGCGGTAGACGCCCACCTGGCCGTGGTCGCGGTCGTAGACCACGGCGGTATTGTGGTAGAGCCCCGGGGCGCGGCGTTCGAACAGTGAGCCCACCAGCACGATGCCGAGCTCGGCGGCCAGGGCAGCGAGGCGCTGGCCGGTGGGGCCGTCCAGCGGCTCGGCCAGGTCGAATAGCTCGGTGGCTTCGTACTGACAGAAATAGTGGGTGGCATGCAGTTCCTGGAGCAGTACCAGTTCGGCTCCGGCGGCGGCCAGCTCGCGTACGCCTGCTTCGCTCTCGGCCAGGCTGCGCTCCTTGTCCGGCCAGGCGGGTTGCTGGACCAGGCCGACCTTGAGGGTGCGGGTCATGACGTTTCTCCTTGCTGTGTAACGGCGTGCAGGCTGCCCCGGGGGAGCTGCATGGTCAGACAGTGCAGGCTGCCGTGTTGGCGGATCACGCTCAGGCAGTCGATCGGAACGATGTCGCGGCCGGGAAAGGCCTCGGCCAGGGCGGCGAGCGCCCGACTGTCGGCAGCATCGCCATAGACCGGCACCAGCACCGCGGAGTTCACGATCAGGAAGTTGGCATAAGTAGCCGGCAGCCGATGCCCGTCCATCGGGTCGAAGCACGGGCGCGGCCAGGGCAGCGGCACCAGGCGATAGGGTCGGCCGTCGGCGCGACGAAATGCTTGAAGCTCGGCCTCCATGGCGGCAAGGGCAGGGTAGTGCGGGTCGGCTTCGTCGTCGCAGCGCACGTAGGCGATGGTGCCCGGATCGCAGAAGCGCGCCAGGGTATCGATGTGGCTGTCGGTGTCGTCGCCTTCCAGGTGGCCATTGGCCAGCCACAGTACCCGCTTGATACCGAAATCGGCTTTCAGCAACGCTTCCACTGCGGCACGGTCCAGCTCGGGGTTGCGATTGGGATTGAGCAGGCAGGCCTCGGTAGTGAGCAGGGTGCCTTCGCCGTCGGTGTCGATGGCGCCGCCTTCGAGCACGGTGCTGCGGCTCTCGACCGGGCAGGCGTAGACCCCGGCCTCGGCCAGGTGATGGGTCAGGCGATTGTCGCGCCCGGCCTCGAACTTGCCGCCCCAGCCGGTGAACACGTAGTCGAGCAGCAGGAGCTCACCGTCACGCTCGATGGCGATGGGGCCGTGGTCGCGAGCCCAGGTGTCATCGGCGTTGGCCACCACTAACCGCAGGCGTGCAGGGTCGACCCCGAGGTTGACGAAGCGGCGGGCGAGATGATTTCGGGTGGCGGCATTGGGCACCGCTATGAGCACGTGCTGGTAGCGTGCCATGGCCACCACCATCGCTTCCATGGTGGCCTCGATACGTTCGAGCATTGGCGCCCAGTCGCTGGTCGGACTGGGCCAGGTGAGCTGAACGGCATCCTGGGGGTGCCATTCGGGAAGCAGGCGATTGGCCATGAACGAAGCCTCTTGAGTCGCGTCTTAAGACGGTGCCGGGTACCGAGTCGGCGCAATGTAGGATGGTGCAACTGATGATGCAAGCTTCGTGGAATGATTGCGCACCCGATGCAGCGCGGCGCAAAAAACCGTACCATGGCCACCTCTGACAAGGAACGCGATGATGCTCGACCGCCTGCCACTGCTGATCGGGTTGCGCTATGTGCGCGCCAAGCGCCGCAACCACTTCATTTCTTTCATATCCTTGACCTCCATGCTGGGCCTGATGCTGGGCGTGGCGGTACTGATCCTGGTGCTCTCAGTGATGAACGGCTTCGACCACGAGCTGCGCACGCGCATTCTCGGCATGGTGCCGCACACCAAGATCGAGTCGCGCAGCGGGCTGGTCGAGTGGGAAGCCTTGGCCGAACAGCTGATGCAGCGCGAGCGGGTGATCGGTGCCGCACCCTATGTCGAACAGCAGGGCATGTTTTCGGTAGCCGGGCGCAACGAGGGCGCCATGGTCAACGGAATACATCCCGAGTGGGAGGATCGTGTCTCGATCATCGGCCGCCACATGCGGCAGGGTAGCCTCGATGACCTGCAGCCTGGCGAGTGGAACATCGTGCTGGGTTCGTTGCTGGCGCGCCATCTAGGCGTAGGGGTCGGCGATCGGGTGACGCTGCTGGTACCCGAGGCGTCGATCACCCCGGCGGGAGTCTTCCCGCGCCTCAAGCGCTTCACGGTGAGCGGCGTCTTCAGCGTCGGCGCCGACCTCGACGCCAACCTGGCCTACGCCAACATCGAGGACATGCAGACCTTGGCGCGCCTGGGCGATGCCGTGGGTGGGCTGCGCCTGGAACTGAACGACCTGTTCGCCGCCGGTGCCGAGACCCGCGCCATCGTCAACCAGTTGGGCAGCGGCTACCGCGGCATCGACTGGACTTTCTCCCACGGCAACCTGTTCCAGGCGATCCAGATGGAGAAGCGCATGATCGCGCTGCTGCTGACCGTGATCATCGCCGTCGCCGCATTCAACATTGTCTCGACCCTGGTGATGGTGGTGACCGACAAGCATGCCGACATCGCCATCCTGCGTACCATTGGCGCGACCCCGCGCTCGATCATGGGCATCTTCGTGGTGCAGGGGATGGCGATCGGTGTGATCGGTATCGCCATCGGTGTGGGGCTCGGTATCCTGCTGGCGCTGACCGTGTCCGACCTTATCGGCTGGGTGGAGTCGACACTCGGCATCCAGTTCCTCGACGCCGGGGTCTATTTCATCAGCGACCTGCCGTCACGCCTGCACTGGGACGACGTGCGTGACATCGTTGCCGCCGCTTTCGGCCTGACCTTCCTGTCCACTCTCTATCCGGCCTGGCGCGCCTCGCGTGTGCAGCCCGCGGAGGTACTGCGCTATGAGTGATTCAGCCACCGCGAAAAAAGAAGAACTCATGCAGCGCACGGCCAGTGGCAAGGTGATGCTGGCCTGCCGCGATCTGGCTCGGATCTATCACGAGGGTCCCCAGGACGTTACCGTGCTCGACGGGCTTTCCCTCGAGGTGCGTGCCGGTGAGCGGGTCGCCGTGGTAGGCAGTTCAGGGTCGGGCAAGACCACGCTGCTCAATCTGCTGGGAGGGTTGGACCGTCCCACGCGCGGCGAGGTAGCGATCGCCGGCGAGTCCTTGCTCGACCTGGGCGAGGCGGCGCTGGGCAAGTTCCGCAATCGCCATATCGGCTTCGTCTACCAGTTCCACCACCTGCTCGCCGAATTCACGGCACTGGAGAACGCTGCGCTGCCGTTGATCATTCGTGGCCAGCGCAAGAAGGTGGCCGAGGTACGGGCTCGCGATCTGCTGGACAAGGTGGGCATCGGGCACCGGGCCGACCATAAGCCAGGCGAACTCTCGGGCGGCGAGCGCCAGCGTGTGGCTATTGCCCGGGCGCTGGTCACCGACCCCAGCCTGGTGCTCATGGACGAGCCGACCGGCAATCTCGACCAGAGTACCGCGGCCAGCATCCTGGCTTTGATGGACGAGCTGGCCCGCACCACAGAATGCGCCTTCGTCGTGGTGACCCACGACCCCTCGCTTGCCGCTCATCAGGATCGGGTGATGCGTTTGGATGGGGGGCGTCTCACCGAGCAGTCCTGAGTCCTTCTGCCAGGCCTTCGCGTTCCTCTCTGAGCCCCATGTCCATGGGGCTCAATCGTTCATTTCGCGGCGCCGCAACCGGCGCTTAGTGGTGCGCTGTTTCCAGCTGCGCGAGATATGCCAGCGCCAGATCAGACGCACCAGCAGATTCACCAGGATGGCCAGCACGATGGCCGTTGCCACCGAGCCAAGCGCCAAGGCGGGCAGAATGTCGGCCATGCGTTCAGCGATCCAGCGAGTCGAGATGCGTGCGGGCGCCTCCCGTGCCGGGGTATCCATCAGCCAGGCACCGATCCGGTAGTTGCCATAGAAGACCAGCGGCATGGTCAGGGGGTTGGTGATCCATACCAGGCCCACCGAGAGCGGCAGGTTGCAGCGCAGGAGCCAGGCGCCGAAGGCTGCGACCGCCATCTGGCAGGGGATCGGCAGCATGGCGCTGAAAAGACCCACGGAAAAGGCATTGGCCACGGTGCGCCGGGAGAGCACCCATAGCCCGGGATCGCCGATCATACGGCTCATGAAGCGCAGCGAGCGCTGGCGCCTGAGCGTTTCGGGATTGGGCATGTAGCGCTGCAGGAATCGCCGCGGCATGTCGGGTTGGCTCGCTGCTTCGGGACCCGGGTATTATCCATGTATGGAAGGTGGCTCGCCATGCTGGGGGCGGAAAGTGGCTCAACGGAGTGAATCGGGCTGGAGCTGGGAATCAAGGGGGCGAGGGAGTGCGATGGGGTATGGCAATGCCGCTGGCGTTGGCAGCGCTGGTCGGCGTGGGGTTGGGGCGCTGGGCGCCGTCAGGCCTGTTCGAATTCTGGTCGCTGTGCCTGCTGTTCTTGCTCGCGCGAGGCGAATGGCGGGCTGTCGCCTTGGGAGCGGTCATTGCCTTCTCGGCGTCCCAGGTGTTGCTGGCCAAAGGTGCCGTGTTGCCCGACGGGTTGCTGCGGGCCGATCTCGCCCTGGAAGGGCGCATCGAGTCCGTCGAGGGGGAGGGGAAGCTCAGCCGCTTGATGGTGCGCGTCGACGCGTGCCGGCCAAGGGACCTGGCCAGGCTGCCATGCGATTCCCTGCGCCGGGTGCGGCTGAGCTTCTTCGAGGCACCTGAGATCGAGCCCGGCGAACGCTGGGCTATGACCGTACGGCTGAGGCCTCCGGCAGGGTTCGCCAACCCCGGTACCTTCGATTACGGTGCCTGGCTATGGCGCGAGGGTATCCAGGCCACCGGCTACGTGCGCAGCGAGCCCGCCGCCGAGCGGCTGACGGCGGCGCCAACGTCGTTGCGCCAGCAGGCGCTTGGCTACCTCGACGAACAGCCGTTCTCCTCGCAGACCCAGCGCTGGTTGGCTGCCCTGACCCTGGGGGCGGGTGAGCGGCTCGCGCGTGACGACTGGGATCTGCTCAACGCCAGCGGCACCACCCATCTCGTGGTGATTTCCGGCCTGCATGTAGGGCTGATGGCGGCCTTCACGCTGCTGGTTGCGCGCGGTCTGGCCCGGCTGGTCATGCCGCGGCGTTGGCGAATGGCGGTTTGGCCTTGGTGGCTGGCCGCTGCCGCGGCCGTCGGCTACGCCTGGCTGGCTGGGCTGCAGCCACCAGCCATGCGTGCCATGATCATGACCCTGGTGGGATTGTGGGTGGCCAGCGGGCGACATGCCCCAGGCCCTTGGCAGGCGTGGTGGCTGGCCTTGGGGCTGGTGATGGTGCTCGACCCTCTGTCGGCCTGGCGACCCGGGCTGTGGCTGTCATTTCTTGCCGTGGCGCTGCTGATCCTGATCTGGCAGGGCCGACCGCGACCTCGGGGAGTAACCGGCTGGGGATGGGGGCTGGTACGCACGCAGCTGCTTCTGGCTCCGCTGATGGCGGCCGCCGTGCTGCTGGCATTTGCCCGGCTGGCACCAGCGGCGCCGCTGGTCAACCTGATAGCGGTGCCGCTGGTGAGCCTCCTGTTGGTACCACTCGGCCTGCTGGGCTGGCTATTCGCGCCTTTGCCCTATCTCGGCAGCCTGTGCTGGTGGCTGTTCGAACGTACCGCCTGGCTATTGGTGGAACTGCTGGAGCTGGCCGTGGAGCGCTTGCCACTGTGGTGGCCCTCGCCGGAGCTGGTCCTGCCGCTGGCGCTGATGCTCGGTCTCCTGGCACTGCTATGGGCACTACCCGGACTGGCCAAGGCGCTACGCCTTGGCGCTACGCTGTTGCTGGTGCCGGCCATGCTGGGGTTGACGGCGCCGCTGCCGGAGGGGGGCGCTCTCCGGGTCAGAGTGCAGGACGTCGGCCAGGGGCAACTGATCGAGCTGCGCAGCGCCAACTATCGCCTGCTCTACGACAGCGGACCCCGCTTCGCATCGGGATTCGCTCCGCTGAGTTCGCTATGGCCGAAGGGGCAGCACTTCGATGAGGTGATAGTCAGCCACGGCGATCTCGACCATGCCGGGGGTGTGGCCGTACTGGCCGAGCAGCATGCGGTGGGAGGGTATCTGGCACCTCCCGGCGAGTCTGTCGGCGTACCCTTCGAGGCCTGCCTGCGCGGCCAGGCCTGGCAGCGGGACGGAGTGTCCTATCGGGTGCTCTGGCCGCCCGAGGAGACGGAGCCTCTTGCCGGCAACGATCGCTCCTGCGTGCTGGAAGTGACGGCAGGCAGCGATCGCTTGCTGATCACCGGTGATGTCGGGAGAGAGATCGAGCGTCAATTCCTGTTGGACGTCACGCTTCCTGTGACCCTGCTGGTGGCGGGGCACCATGGCAGCCGCACCAGCTCGGGGCCGCAGCTGGTGCAGTGGGTAACACCGCGGCACGTGATCTACAGTGCTGCCCGCCATGGCGCCTTCGGTCACCCCCATGACGAAGTGGTGCGACGCTTTCGGCGTGCCGGCAGCTGTCAGTGGAATACCGCCCTGGATGGCGCCGTGACTTTCTGGCTCGGCCGCGAGGAGGAGGTCTCGCCGCGTGCTGTGCGTGGCATGCCCTGGCGTCGCGGCGGTGTCGAAGGCAGGTGCCATGCGGTAGAATCGCGCCATTGATCGCGACGGTCGTTGCGTGAAGAGGGGAAGTCGATGGACATGATGGATGCGCTCATCGCCGGCGGCTGGCTGATGATCCCGCTGCTGGGATGTTCGCTGCTGGCGACGGTGATCATCATCGAGCGCCTCTGGACCCTGCGTGCCAAGCGTATCGCGCCTTACGGGCTGGGGCAGGAAGTCTGTTCGCTGGTGGCGCGCGGCCAGGTCAACCTCTACTGGCTGGAGGGCCATTCGCCGCTGGGTGGCGTGCTGGCTGCCGGGCTGCGCAATGCGCGCCTGGGCCACGAGCAGGTCAGGGCGCGGCTGCAGGAGGCCGCCACAGCGGTGATTCACGACATGGAGCGCTTCCTGACTCCCTTGGGTACCATTGCCGCCATTACGCCGCTGATCGGTCTGCTGGGTACCGTGGTGGGGATGATCGACGTGTTCGCGGTGATCGTTTCCGCCGACGGCGCGGGGCGTACCGCCGAACTGGCCGGCGGCATCTCGCGCGCCCTGGTCACCACCGCGGCGGGCCTCACTGTGGCGATTCCGGCGCTGATGTTCCATCGTTATTTCCTGCGCCGTATCGAGGAGATCACCGTACGCATGGAAGAACAGGCTGGGCAGGTAGTGGAATTTCTCGCCCACTATCGTGGCGAGCTGGGCTTCAGCGAGCAGCGTGAAGGTGAGCGTCCCACGGTGGAGACCCGAGGCTCGTGAAGTTCGCGCGTCGTCGCCGTGATCCGGTGGAGGTCAACCTCACGCCGCTCATCGACGTGGTCTTCCTGCTGCTGATCTTCTTCATGGTATCGACCACTTTCGAGACTCGTCAGGCGCTCGAGCTCACGCTCCCTGAGAGCGCTGCGGGAGTTGACCTTGAGGTCTCGCCGGTCACGCTGGTGGTAACCGAGCAGGGACGCTACCGACTGGGTGAGCGGGAACTCGCCGCCGCCGAGCTTGGCGATGCGCTTGCCGTCGAGGCCGATCAGGCCAGATTGCATGGGCTGGTGGTCGAGGCCGATGCCCGGGCGATGCATGCCGATGTGGTGCGAGCACTCGACCAGGCGGGGATGCTCGGCATCCGTCAAGTTCGCATCGCCACGCGCGAAACACAGGCAATATCTACGCAAGCGGAGACACCGTGATTCAAGACCGGACCCAACATTCGGGCTGGGCCCTTTACAAGCAGCTGCTGGCTTACGTGAAGCCCCACTGGATCTCCTTTTCCCTGGCGATCGTCGGCTACGCTCTCTATGCGGCCTCCAGCACGGCTCTGGCCGAGATGATGAAGCGCCTGATCGATGGCATCCAGGACCCGGATGCCTCCTTTCGCCTCTTTCTGCCCCTGTTCGTGGTATTCATGTTCGCGATCAGGGGACTGGGGACCTTTCTCGGCACCTATTTCATGAGCAACGTGGCACGCAACGTGGTACATGCTCTGCGCTGCAACGTGTTCAATCACATGCTGCACCTGCCAGGAAGATTCTTCGATTCTCACTCCAGCGGCCACTTGATCTCGCGGGTTACCTACCACGTGGAGCAGGTCACCGGGGCGGCGACCAATGCGATCACCATCCTGCTGCGTGAAGGCCTGTTCGTGATCGGCCTGCTGTCCTACCTGATGTGGACCAACTGGATGCTGACCCTGCTGTTCCTGGCCGTGACGCCTTTGATCGGAGGCGTGGTGAGCTATGCCAGCAAGCGCTTTCGGCGCATCTCCCAGCGTATCCAGGACTCCATGGGCGACGTGACCCATGTGGCTTCCGAGGCTCTCACCGGCTATCGCGTGGTACGCACTCACGGCGCCGAGGCGTATGAGAAGGCGCGCTTCGCCCGGGCCAGCGACTACAACCGTCAGCAGAAGATGAAGGAAGCCCTGACCAAGGCGATCAGCACGCCAGTGATCCAGCTGATGATCGCGGTGTCACTGGCCATCCTGGTATGGCTGGCGATGTCGCCGGCGCTGCTGGCTGACATGACGCCCGGCGAGTTCGTCGCCTTCATCACCGCTGCCTCGCTGATGGCCAAGCCGGTGCGACAGCTCACCGAGATCAACAGCGAGATCCAGAAGGGGATCGCCGCCGCTGGTGAATTGTTCGGCCTGATGCAGGTGCCTGCCGAACTCGACGAGGGAACTCGCGAGCCCGAGCGTCTCCAGGGCCGGGTCGAGCTGCGCGGGGTGCGCTTCCGCTATAGCGAGGATCAGCCCGAGGTGCTCAAGGACATCAACGTGGTCATCGAGCCCGGCGAGATGATCGCTATCGTGGGGCGCTCCGGCAGCGGCAAGTCGACCCTGGCCGGGTTGCTGCCGCGCTTCTATCGCACCACCGCCGGCCAAGTGCTGATCGACGACGTTCCCATCGATGAGTACCGCCTGGCACCGTTGCGTCGCCAGATTGCCTTGGTGTCGCAGCAGGTGACCCTGTTCAATGCCAGCGTGGCCGACAACATCGCCTATGGCATGCCGCAGGCCGAGCGTAGCAGCATCGTGGCAGCGGCGAAGGCGGCTTATGCCCATGAGTTCATCGAGCGGCTGCCCCACGGCTACGACTCCATCATCGGCGACAATGGCGTGATGCTCTCCGGTGGGCAGCGTCAGCGCCTCGCCATTGCCCGGGCAATTTTCAAGGATTCGCCCCTGCTGGTCCTCGACGAGGCGACTTCAGCGCTGGATACCGAGTCGGAGCGCTATATCCAGCGGGCACTCGAGGTGGTTTGCCGTGGGCGTACCACCCTGGTCATCGCCCATCGCCTCTCCACCATCGAGCGTGCCGACCGCATCCTGGTGATGGAGCAGGGCCAGATCGTCGAGCAGGGCAACCATGCCGAACTGCTGGCGCGCGACGGCGCCTATGCCGCGCTGCACCGGCTGCAGTTCCAGGAAGCTCCGGTGTCATGAGCCAAGGTCTGGGTGAGCGCTGGCTGGAGGCAGCCTACGGCGACGCCACCTGGCTCAGGGCGCTACGGCCACTCGAGGTGGTGTATCGCTGGGCGATGGCGCGTCGCGCTGCGGCCTACCGCACTGGGCGTCGCAAGGTATGGCGGGCCACAGTGCCGGTGATCGTCGTCGGCAACGTGACCCTGGGTGGGACGGGCAAATCCCCTCTCGTGGCTTGGCTGGCCCGCTACCTGACGGAGCGTGGCTGGCGACCTGGCATCGTGTCGCGAGGGTATGGCGGCAAGACGGACGGGGACACGGGCTATCCGTTACACGTCACGACACGGACGCCCATTGCCCAGAGTGGCGACGAACCACGCATGCTGGCGCGTCAGACCGGCCTTCCCGTGGTGGTCGACCCCGACCGGCCGCGTGGGGCGCGAGCGTTGATCGAGCAGGGCTGCGACATCCTGCTCAGCGACGATGGCCTGCAGCATCTGGCATTGGGGCGCGATATCGAACTGGTGGTCGTGGACGGTCGCCGTGGCTTCGGCAACGGGCATTGCCTGCCGGCAGGCCCCTTGCGCGAGCCGCTGGCACGTCTCGCCGAAGTGGATGCGGTGTTGATCAACGGCGAGCCGGCCTTCGTGCCTCCCGCCGGCGCCTGGACCATTCGTCTGGCGCCGGTTCGCTGGCGTTCGCTGGCAAGTGGGGCAACGCATCCCCTGGTGCCGTTGCCATTTCACGGCCCGGTGCATGCCGTGGCGGGTATCGGCAACCCCGGGCGCTTCTTCGATACCCTGGCGGCGCTGGGGGTGGAGGCGAAACCGCATGCTTTTGCCGATCATCATCGCTTCACGTCGCAGGATCTGGCCTTCGATGATGGCCTGCCGGTGGTGATGACGGCCAAGGATGCCGAGAAGTGCAACACTATGGCCCTCGATCACGGCTGGGTACTCGAGGTCGAGGCCGAGCCATCGGTGGAATTCGTGACCTGGCTGGACAGTCGCCTGGAAGGGCTGCGATAACCGTAGGGTCGAATGGATAAGGGCTTAAACTCGTGGACGATAGCCGTGAACGATAGAGGTGAAACGATGGACAAGGAACTGCTGGCCATGCTGGTCTGCCCGCTGTGCAAGGGCAAACTCAAGTACGACCGCGAGGCCCAGGAGCTGCTGTGCCACTATGACGGCCTGGCCTATCCGGTGCGCGATGGCATTCCGGTCATGCTGCCCGAGGAGGCGCGCCGGATGGAAGTCGATGAGAAGTTGCCGCCTTCCCCAGGTCGCACCGGAGAGGCGTGATGGCGCAGGACAATGCCTTCATCGCGGTGATTCCGGCACGTTTCGGCTCCTCGCGCCTACCGGGCAAACCCTTGCTCGACATTGCCGGTGAGCCCATGGTGGCGCATGTCTGGCGCCGTGCAAGCGAGAGTTCCGCCAGTCGTGTGGTGGTGGCCACCGACGATACGCGTATACACGACGCCATGCTGGCGCTGGGCGCCGAGGTGGTTATGACCCGCGCCGACCACCCCTCCGGTACCGACCGTCTGGCCGAGGTCGCCGACCAACTGGGGCTCGCCGCCGATGCCGTGCTGGTCAACGTCCAAGGCGATGAACCCTTGATCCCGCCGCGCTTGATCGATCAGGTCGCCATGCGACTGCATGATGACCCGGGCGCCTCCATCGCTACACTTGCCGAGCCTATCGCCGACGTCGAGACGTTGTTCAATCCCAACGTGGTCAAGGTGGTGCGGGCGCTTTCCGGTCGCGCTCTCTATTTCTCCCGCGCTCCCATTCCCTGGGACCGCGAGTCGTTCGCTGCGCGTCCCGAGTGGCTCGAGACCGATGCCTGGCTACGCCATATCGGACTCTACGCCTACCGCGCCGCCTTCCTGGCGGAGTATCGCGACTGGAGCCCCTCGGCGCTGGAGCAACTGGAGCAGTTGGAACAGCTCCGGGCGCTGCACCACGGCCATGCCATCCAGGTGGCCCTGGCTGCCGAGCCCAATCCGACCGGCGTCGACACGCTCGAGGACCTGGAGCGTGTCAGGGACTTGCTGACCGCAAACCGTAAGTAGGGAGAAGGCGCCATGCGCGTTCTGTTCGTCTGCCTCGGCAATATCTGTCGCTCACCTACCGCCGAAGGGGTGTTTCGTCGGGAGCTCGAGTTGGCAGGACTGGCGCATCGTGTCGAGGTCGACTCGTGCGGCATCGGCGACTGGCACGTGGGCAAGTCGCCCGACCCGCGTTCCGCGGCTGCTGCCCGTCGGCGCGGTATCGACTTGAGCGAGCTGTGCGCACGCCAGCTGTCGGCCGAGGATTTCCAACGCTTCGATTACCTCCTGGCCATGGATCACCATAACCTGGCGTCGTTGCGGCAACAGTGCCCTGAAGGATGCCAGGCTTACATCGGTCTTTTTCTCGACTTTGCCGGCCATGTCGACCGCTCGGTACCCGACCCCTACTACGGCGGCGACCGGGGCTTCGAGGAAGTGCTGGATCTGGTCGAGGCCGCTTCCCGCGGTCTGGTCGAGAATATCGCCCGGCGGCTCGAGGGGCAGCGGCATTGAGCGATAGCCCTCTGGCCGACCATGATCTGAGCGCGGCCAATACCTTGGGATTACCCTGCCGTGCCGAACGTTTCGCCGCACCGGCGGCCATCGGGCCGCTGCGCCTGCTGCTGCGCCAGGCGGCCGATCAGGATTGGCCCCTGACCATACTCGGTGGAGGCAGCAATCTGATCCTGCCCGAGCGGTTACCGGGTCTGGTGATCAAGCCGGCGCTACCCCACTGGTGGCTGGAGCGACAGGGCAGTAGCGTTCTGGTACACGTCGGGGCAGGGGTCGAATGGCATTCGCTGGTCATGGCCCTGGCCGGTCGCGGGCTGTGGGGCACGGAGAACCTGGCGCTGATACCGGGCTTCTGTGGTGCCGCACCGATCCAGAACATCGGTGCCTATGGCGTCGAGCTGTGCGAGGTGCTCGAGGCGGTCCAGGTGCTGTTCGTCGACGATGGCCGGCCTGCGGTGCTTACGCCCCAGGAGTGTGCCTTCGGCTATCGTGACAGCATCTTCAAGGGTGAGCTGCAGGGCAGGGTGGTCATTACCGGCTTGATCCTGCGCCTATCCCGAGTGGCATCTCCGCGCCTGTCGTATGGTGACCTGGCCCAGCGGGTCGGGACGCATCCAGGCCCGCTCGAGGTGGCCGAGGCGGTATGCGCCATTCGCCGCGAAAAGTTGCCCGACCCGGCAGAGCTGGGCAATGCCGGCAGTTTCTTCAAGAATCCCATCGTCGAGCGGCAGCGGGCCGAGGAAATTTTGTCGTCATGGCCCGAGGTGCCGCATTTCGAACTGGCGGATGGGCGTGTCAAGCTCGCGGCCGGTTGGCTGATCGATCAGTGTGGGCTCAAGGGGTGGCGCTCGGGCCATTTCGGCGTACACGACCGCCAGGCTTTGGTACTGGTTCACTTTGGGGGAGGCAGTGCCGCCGAGTTATTGGCCTTTGCCGATCGCGTGGTCGAGCAGGTTCAGGCACGCTTCGGTGTAGTGCTGGAACGCGAACCCAGGCTGGCTTGAGTCCATCGAAAGCGAAGTCGCACGTTAATCATCCGTTCCGCCAACGAAAATGGCCCGCGCAGTGCGCGGGCCATTCGTTTGCGACAGGGTTTGTCAGCCCTGGTTGCCTTTGTGCGCTTCCTGCTCACGCCGACGGATCTCGCGCGGATCATTGTGCGCGCGTCGACGTCGACGTGCGGCAGCAGGCGACTCCTCGATGGCAGGTTTATCCTCGGCCTCGGGTGCTTCGGTCTTGGCCGATTCCGGCTGCTCGGCTTTCGCCGGCTCGGCAGGTTTCTCCGCCGACTTGGGCGCATCCGCCTTCGGCTGCTCGGCTTTCACCGGCTCGGCAGGTTTCTCCGCCGGCTTGGACGCATCCGCCTTCGGCTGCTCGGCTTTCACCGGCTCGGCGGGCTTCTCCGCCGGCTTGGGCGTGTCGGCCTTGGGCTGCTCGGCTTTCACCGGCTCGGCGGGCTTCTCCGTCGGCTTGGGTGCGTCGGCCTTGGGCTGCTCGGCTTTCGGCTGCTCGGGTGTCACCGACTCGGCGGGCTTCTCCGTCGGCTTGGGCGCGTCGGCCTTGGGCTGCTCGGCTTTCGCCTGCTCGGGTGTCACCGGCTCGGCGGGCTTCTCCGCAGGCTTGGGCGCGTCGGCCTTGGGCTGCTCGGCTTTCGCCTGCTCGGGTGTCACCGGCTCGGCGGGTTTCTCCGCCGGCTTGGGTGCATCCGCCTTGGGCTGCTCGGCTTTCGCCTGCTCGGGCGTCACCGGCTCGGCGGGCTTCTCCGTCGGCCTGGGCACGTCGGCCTTGGGCTGCTCGGCTTTCGCCTGCTCGGGTGTCACCGGCTCGGCGGGTTTCTCCGTCGGCTTGGGCGCATCCGCCTTGGGCTGCTCGGCTTTCGGCTGCTCGGGTGTCACCGGCGCGGCGGGCTTCTCCATCGGCTTGGGCGCGTCGGCCTTGGGCTGCTCGGGTGTCACCGGCTCGGCGGGCTTCTCCGCAGGCTTGGGCGCGTCGGCCTTGGACTGCTCGGCTTTCGGCTGCTCGGTTGCGGGCTCAGCCTGTTCGCTCGCTTGCAGGCGCTGCTGCTCGGCTTCGGCCTGGGGATTGATGGCGTGCTGGCGCGTGCGGTTGCGCGGATTGTTGCGCGTGCGCTTGGGCTTGCCATCGTCGACCTTGGTGGGTTCGGACGACTGCTCGACAAGCTTTTCCTGGGACTCGACCTTCTGCCGACGGGGAGCTTCGTCACGGCTGCGAGGCTTGGCCTGACGACCTTCTTCGGTGGCTTGGGGCTTGTCGGCACGCGCCTGGTTGCGACCGCGGCCGCCGCGTCCTTCATTGCGGCCTTCCGTACGTCCTTCGCTTCGTCCTTCGCTTCGACCAGCTGCGTTGTCCTGGCGCGCCTCCTGGCGTGAGTCGCTGCGAGCACTCTCCTGCTGGCGTGCCTGGCCGCGCTGGCTGCGACCGTCGTCCTGGGAGTCGCCGCGCGAACGACGCCGCTGTCGGCCGTTGCGCTCGCCACGCTCATCCTCGCCGCCGCGGGCCGGCGGGGGAGTGGCCGGCTTGCGGGGTTCCGCCGGCGTGGCCGTATCGCTCTCGGTACCGCCGAGCAATTTGCTGACGCCTTTCAACAGGCGACCGAGCACGCCGGCGGCGGGGGCTGCTGGAGCTGCAGGAGCAGGAGTCGCGACCCGAGGAGCAGGCGCTTGAGGGGCCGGTTCCTGTTGCAGGGAGGCTGGCGCCGGCTCGTTATGGATCACCGTCTTCACGGCCGCCTCCGTGCGGGCAACCGGTTTGGCGATGCTGGTGTCCGGTTCCTTGCCGATCTCGGTATGTACCGAGAGTTCGAAGCTGGACTTGTCCTGGTCGCCTTCCTCTTCGATATGGTCGTCACGCAGGCGCTGCACGTCGTAGTGCGGCGTATCCATATCGGGGTTGGGCAGCACCAGCACGCGTACGTCCTGGCGCTTCTCGATGTCGGCCAGTACCGCACGCTTCTCGTTGAGCAGGTAGGTCGCCACCGGTACCGGCAGGATGGCGCGGATCTGGGCGCTGCGCTCCTTCATCGCCTCTTCCTCGATCAGGCGCATGATCGAGAGCGACAGCGAGCGCACATCACGGATGGTGCCCTGGCCGTTGCAACGCGGGCAGACCACACCGCTGGTCTCGCCTAGCGACGGGCGCAAACGCTGGCGCGACATTTCCATCAGGCCGAAACGCGAGATGCGGCCGATCTGTACCCTTGCACGATCGAGCTTGAGCGCGTCGCGCATGCGGTTCTCGACCTCGCGCTGGTTGCGCGCCGGGCTCATGTCGATGAAGTCGATCACCACCAGGCCGCCGATGTCGCGCAGGCGCAATTGGCGAGCGATCTCGTCGGCCGCCTCGAGGTTGGTCTGTAGCGCCGTCTCCTCGATGTCGCTGCCACGGGTGGCGCGCGCCGAGTTGATGTCGATGGAGACCAGGGCCTCGGTGTGGTCGATGACGATGGAGCCACCGGAAGGCAGCTTCACTTCGCGCTCGTAGGCAGTCTCGATCTGGGACTCGATCTGGAAGCGTGAGAACAGCGGGACTTCGTCGGCGTAGAGCTTGATCTTCTGCTGGTACGAGGGCATGACCTGGCGAATGAAAGCCAGGGCGCGCTGATGCACCGTCGGGTCATCGATGAGGACCTCGCCGATATCCTGTCGCAGGTAGTCGCGCATGGCGCGAATGATGACATCCGACTCGCGGTAGATCAGGAAGGGCGCCGGGCGCTTGCCGGCCTCCTCGGTGATCGACTCCCATACCTGAACCAGGTAGTTGAGGTCCCACTGCAGCTCCTCGCTGCTGCGGCCGATCCCGGCGGTGCGCACGATCACACCCATTTTCTCCGGAACGGTGAGTTGGCCCATGGCCTCCTTGAGCTGGGTGCGCTCTTCGCCCTCGATGCGCCGCGAGATACCGCCGGCGCGCGGGTTGTTGGGCATCAGCACGAGGAAGCGGCCGGCCAGACTGATGAAGGTGGTCAGCGCGGCTCCCTTGTTGCCGCGCTCCTCCTTGTCGACCTGCACGATGACTTCCTGGCCCTCCTTGAGCACCTCCTTGATGCTGGGACGCCCCGAGGTGTCCTTCAGGAAGTACTCGCGGGAGATCTCCTTGAGGGGGAGAAAGCCGTGACGATCTGCCCCGAAGTCGACGAAGGCGGCTTCGAGGGAGGGCTCGACGCGGGTGATCTTGCCGCGATAGATATTGGCTTTCTTTTGCTCCCTGGCACCCGACTCGATGTCCAGGTCATACAGGCGTTGTCCATCTACCAGCGCGACGCGCAGCTCTTCCGGCTGGGTCGCATTGATGAGCATCCGTTTCATGTTGTCTCGCAAACTGGACGCGCCGGTAGGCTTCGAAGAAGGCGAACCTCTGGGTGCTGCGTGCTTGTGCTCAGCGCATGTCGCGGATGCGCAGTGGCGCCCGATCGTACCGGTGCCCAAAACGGGACCAGCACGACATGATCATGTTGAGTACGTGGCGGAGGCAGGACATGTCTCGGTGGGGCTTCTCCCATCCGGCCCTGCTGTCACCGCCAGACACCTGGCATTCATCGATTCGCCAACGCCGGCCACCGGCACGATGTGGAACGATTCCCGTGGCCACCGCTCGCCTGTCACTGTCGCGAGTCGGGTCCGGGCGTGGCGTCACTACTTGTCTACTTTCTAGCGTCTATCACTCGTTGGCGTCGGGACCCATTGTAGGGGTCGTCGCTGCCCGATTTCGTCGCTCCGGCCTGCGTGTCTGTCGTGCAGGCGCCATGGGACCGAAGGGATCCATCCGAGCGAGCTCGCAATATAGCAGTATTGGCAATCGGCAGCAATTGGCGCAGCGCGTCGTCGAGTGCGTTAGAATGCGGCCTCACAACGGATTTTCAGCGGGAGTGTCATGGCCGAGGGGCGCGACGTACAGTGGGTGGAGGTGGGCGAAGGCCAGTCGGGCCAGCGGGTCGACAACTTCCTGATAACGCGCCTGAAAGGCGTGCCGCGGACGCTGGTCTACCGCATCGTGCGTAAAGGCGAGGTGCGGGTGAACAAGAAGCGGGTAAAGGCCGATTATCGCCTGCAGGTGGGCGACATGGTACGGATCCCGCCGCTCAAGATGGCCCCGCGCGAGGCGGTCAAGCAGGTCAGCGAGGGGCTGCGCAACCTGTTGGCTGGTAGCGTGCTGGTGGAAGGGCCGGGCTGGCTGGTGCTCAACAAGCCGGCCGGTCTTCCGGTGCATGGCGGCAGCGGCGTCAAGATCGGCTTGATCGAGGCGCTGCGCCAGGTACGCGAGGACCTCGATTTTCTCGAGCTGGTCCATCGCCTCGACCGTGACACCTCGGGCTGCTTGCTGTTGGCCAAGTCGCGCCCGGCGCTGCTCACGCTCAACGAGGCGCTCAAGCATCACCAGATGGACAAGCGCTACCTGGCGCTGGTGGCAGGGCGTTGGCCCGCGCGACGGGAGTTCGTCAGCGCCCGCCTCGACCGTTACGACGCCGGCAATGGCGAACGCCGGGTGCGCGTGGATTCGGCCGGCAAGGTGGCTCGTACGCGCTTCGCCGTGCGCGAGGCGTTCCCCAAGGCGACCCTGATCGAGGCCGAACCGGTGACCGGGCGTACCCACCAGATCCGCGTGCATGCCGCCCATGCCGGCTACCCCCTGCTCGGCGACGACAAGTACGGCTCGCGGGAAGGGGCGTCGCTGGCCCGTCACCTGGGCCTGTCACGTCTGTTCCTGCATGCCGAGTCGCTGACCTTTCCCGAACCCAGCAGCGGGCGCCCGGTACAGATTCGAGCGCCTCTGCCCGACGAGCTCGAGGCCGTGCTGGCGCGCGCCCGGGAGAGTCGCTGAGGCGCGACTTGCCACTCAAATCACGACCGGAGCCGCTATGCGCTATCGACTGGTGATTTTCGACTGGGATGGCACCTTGATGGATTCCGCCGCCCGTATCGTCTCCTGCATGCAGGCGGCGGCGCGCGATGCCGGCTGGGGGCATCTCGAAGATGCCGCGGTGCGCGACATCATCGGCCTGGGGCTTCCCGAAGCCATCGACCGGCTGTGTCCGGGCATCGACGCCGAGCGCTTCGAGCTGCTGCGTGCCCGCTATGCCCACCACTTTGTCGAGGGCGACAAGACGCCGATGTCCTTCTTCGACGGCGTCGAGGTCGGTGTTGCCACGCTGTGCGAGCAAAGAGAGCGACGGCTGGCGGTGGCCACCGGCAAGAGCCGGCGCGGGCTCGACCGAATCTTCCGCGAGAGCGGCAGTGGCGGCTGGTTCCATGCGAGTCGTACCGCCGACGAAACCCGCTCCAAGCCGCACCCGCAGATGCTCGAGGAGTTGTTGGTCGAGCTGGCCGTGCCGGTCGAGGAGGCCGTCATGGTGGGCGATACCGAGTACGACCTGGAGATGGCGCGCGCTCTGGGCATGGATCGTGTCGCCGTGACCTGGGGCGTGCATACACCCGAGCGGTTGGCGGCGAGCCGTCCTGTCTATACTGCCCAGGCGGTAACCGAGCTGTTCGACTGGCTGAACCAATAGCAGGTGAAAGGAAGACGAGCTAATGAGCGATGACAAGCGAGAAGGTCGCGACCAGCGCGAGGACCGCTGGACCGAGGGGCCGGAGCTGACCCCCGAGCAGGCGAGCGAGCTGCGGCAGGCCAAGAGCGAGAAGCCGGCCTCGTCAGCGGAGAGCGCCGAAGTGCTGCGCGAGCGCCGGCGCCTGGCACAGCAGGAGATGCTCGACCGCTGGATCGACGGGGTGCTGGTCGAGCAGCGTCGTTCGCGGCGCTGGAAGTTGTTCTTCCGCCTTTTCTTCGCCGCGCTCATTCTGGCTTCGCTGGCCGCCACTTTCTACAGCCTGTTCGGCGACCCAGGCTCGGAGCCGGAGCGTCAGCATCTGGGGGTGGTCAAGGTACAGGGCGTGATCGACAGCGAGTCGCCGGCCAGTGCCGAGCGCATCATCGAGGGGCTGAACCGGGCCTGGGAGTCTGGCAGTGCCGCCGCCGTGGTGCTGCACATCGACAGCCCTGGAGGCAGCCCGGTGCAGTCTCAGCGCGTCTACAGCGAGATCCTGCGACTGCGCGAGGAGGGCGACAAGCCCATCATCGCGGTCATCGAGGATGTGGGGGCCAGCGGCGCCTACTACATGGCGGCGGCAGCTGACGAGATCGTCGCTGCGCCGGCGAGCCTCGTGGGCTCGATCGGCGTCATCTTTGCCAGCTTCGGTTTCGAAGAGGCGATCGATCGCCTCGGCATCGAGCGGCGCATCTATGTCAGCGGTGAGAACAAGGGATTCCTCGACCCTTTCTCGCCGATAGCGCCGGAAGAGCGGGAATTCTGGCAGACGGTGATGGATACCACTCATGGTCAGTTCATCGAGGCCGTGCGCCAGGGGCGCGGCGACCGCCTGGCCGATGACGAGCGGCTCTTCACGGGGCTGATCTGGAGCGGCCAGCAGGCCCTGGAGCTGGGGTTGATCGACGGTATCAGCAGCCTCGACGCCCTGAGCCGTGAGCTGTTCGGCGAGGTGCGGCTGCACGACTATACGCCGCGACTGGACCCCTTCGAGCGGCTGTCTCGTCAGTTCGGCCGGGTAGCCGCCGAGTGGATGGGCATGTCGTCCAGTGGTGCCCCGGTACGCTACCAACTGCCTTGATCCCCTAGCGGATCAAGGCCCGCTTCGCGCAGCAGCGCGCACAATCGGATCAGCGGCAGGCCGATCAGCGTATTGGGGTCGTCGCCCTCGAGCTTCTCGAACAGGGTGATGCCGAGCCCCTCCATGCGAAAACTGCCGGCGCTGTCCAGCGGCTGTTCGCGCTCCACGTAGCGGGCGATCTCAGCGTCGCTGAGACGGCGAAAGAGTACGTCGTAGCGCTCGTGGCAGACCCAGTGGCGTGCATTGCGGGTATCGATCAGCGCCAAGCCGGTGAGGAAGGTCACGCGACGACCGGAGAAGCGTGCCAGCTGAGCCCGGGCCGTCGCTGCATCGCCGGGCTTGCCGAGGATGTCGCCGTCGAACTCGGCGACCTGATCCGAGCCTATCACCAGGTGCTCCGGGTGTGTCTCGGCCACGCGACTGGCCTTGGCCAGCGACAGCCGGTGAACCAGCGCTACAGGCGCCTCGCCGGGGCGTGGTGACTCGTCGATGTCGGGGCTTGCCCAGGCGTAGGGCAGCCCCAGTCGGTCGAGGAGTTGGCGGCGCCAGCGGGAGCCGGAAGCGAGAACGAGTCGAGGCATGGTGCACTCCTGCGCGATGGGGAAAGGGGCATTCGGCTTTCGAACAGGCGGACATTGTAACTTGTTGAGTGGGCGTCTTTGACAGGGGCGGGGGGAGTGCCTATCATTGCGCGCCTATGTTGACCTCACGACTTCCCAATAGGGTCGAGCCTTACCGGCTCGCCTCCCGTGGCGAAAGCCTCTCCGGCCTGATGGCGCTCGACCAGTTCGAGCGCCTGGCCGAGCAGGTGGGTGCGCAGACGGGGGACTGCCAGGTATGGCTCGATTTCGGCATCGACGCCCAAGGCCGCCGCGAGATTCGCGGCCGTCTCGAAGCCGAGCTGCAGTTGCCTTGCCGGCGCTGCCTCGAGCCTATGGCGCAGCATGTCGAGAGCGAGTTCCTGCTGGGCATGGTCTCGAGCGATGCGCTGGCGGCAGAGCTGCCAAGCACCCACGAGCCGGTGCTGGTGGAAAACGAACAGCTGAATCTTCTGGAGGTGGTCGAGGATGAATTGATCCTCAGCCTGCCCCAGGTGGTTTACCACGACGAGGCACATTGCCGTGTCTCGCGCGACCAGCTGAGCAGCGGAGAGGAGGCCGAATCGAGCGAGCCGGCTCCCGCGAGTCCTTTCGAGGTGCTGCGTCATCTCAAGGGCAAATCCTGATTGTTTATCGTCTCACTTCGGAGTGACACCCATGGCAGTTCAACAGAACCGTAAGACCCGTTCCAAGCGCGGCATGCGTCGCAGCCACGACGCCCTGAGCGCGCCGACCCTGTCCCAGGACAAGGAAACCGGCACCACTCACCTGCGCCACCACGTCTCCCCGGACGGCTTCTACCGTGGTCGCAAGGTGGTCGACGCCTGAGTCGACCCGCTGTCGATGACCATCGGCACCTGAACGTGCGGATTGCCATCGATGCGATGGGTGGAGACGCCGGTCCGGCCGTTGCCGTCCATGGTGCGGCGGCCGCCGCCCAGGCTTGGCCGGGGCTGGCAATTGACCTGTTCGGCCCGGGCGACCAGCTGTCAGTCGAGCTCGAGAATCTGCCGCGGCACCTCGCCGCGGCGGGTTCGCGTTTGTCCGTTCATCATGCGGCGGGCCTGATTCGTCAGGATCAGCGACCCTCCGACGCGCTCAGGCGTGGCGGCGATACGAGCATGGCGCTGATGCTCGCCCATGTGGCCAGCCGCAATGCCGCGGCAGGTGTCAGTGCCGGCAATACCGGTGCCTTGATGGCCCTGGCCCGGCGTGCGCTTGGCACCGTGGCGGACATCCCGCGCCCGGCTATCTGTACGGCCATCCCTACCCGCGGCGATGGGCGCTGCTACCTGCTGGACCTCGGTGCCAATGTCGATGTCACCGCGGAGCGGTTGGTGGACTTCGCCCGTATGGGTGAGGTCATGGCGCGCCACGTGGACGGCCTAGCCGCCCCCAGGGTGGCGCTGCTCAACGTGGGCAGCGAGGGCACCAAGGGTAGTGAGGCGGTTCGCCAGGCGGATGCGCTGCTGGAGGCGTTCGAGTCGCTGAACTATATCGGTTTCATCGAGGGAGACGGCATCTTTGCCGGTTCCGCCGATGTGGTGGTATGCGATGGTTTCGTTGGCAATGCGGTGCTCAAGGCCAGCGAAGGATTGGCGCGCATGCTGATCGAGCGGGTCCAGACGACCTTCGAGTCGCATTGGGGCAGCCGTTTTGTCGGAATGCTGGCAAGGCCGGCGCTGCGTCGGTTGAAGAACGAACTCGATCCGGTGCGCTACAATGGCGCCAGCTTGCTGGGGCTCGACGGCATCGTGATCAAGAGCCATGGTAGTGCCGATGCTACAGGCTTCTCCTATGCTGTGTCGCGGGCCGTGCAGGAGGTCAATCGCGGCTTGCCGGGGCGACTCGCCGTGGAGCTGGGCGCACAGTGTGACAGCACTCAACAAGAGCAATGGTGAACGACATGACTCAACCCCTTGCCCTCGTCTTTCCCGGGCAAGGCTCCCAGCAAGTAGGCATGTTGCGGGAGCTGGCGGAACGCTACAGCGTCGTGCGGACGACCTTCGAGGAAGCCGCCGATGCCTTGGGCTACGACCTGTGGAAAGTGGTCCAGGAAGGGCCCGATGAGGCACTCAACGCTACCGCCTGTACCCAGCCGGCGCTATTGACGGCCAGCGTTGCCATCTGGCGGGTATGGCAGGAACTGGAGGGGCCTCGCCCTGGTGCCATGGCGGGACACAGCCTGGGTGAATACAGCGCCATGGTATGCGCCGGCGTCATGGGCTTCGCCGATGGCGTTCGCCTGGTGCGCCTGCGTGGCGAGGCGATGCAGGAGGCGGTGCCGGTCGGTCAGGGCGCCATGGCGGCCATCCTGGGGCTGGAGGACGTCACCGTTGAAACGGCCTGTGCCGAGGCGGCGCAAAATGAGGTGGTGGCGGCGGTGAACTACAATGCTCCGGGGCAGGTGGTGATCGCCGGCGACAAGGCCGCCGTGGAGCGAGCCATTGCCCTGTGCCAGGAGGCGGGTGCCAAGCGCGCCATGCCGCTGCCGGTTTCGGTGCCTTCGCACTGCGCTCTGATGCGGCCGGCCGCCGAGCGGCTCGAGGCGGCCATGGCGAAGCTCGACATGCGTCCGCCGCGCTATACCGTTTACCAAAACGTCGATGCCCAGGCGCATGCCGATGTCGAAACCCTGCGCACGCGCCTGGTCGAGCAGCTCTACCAGCCGGTGCGCTGGACTTCCTGCATGGAGGCGATGGCCTCGGGCGGTGCCCAGGTGTTCATCGAATGCGGGCCGGGCAAGGTGCTCACCGGTCTTGGCAAGCGCATCGTCAAGGGCAGCAAGGGACTGGCGGTTAACGATCCCGATAGCCTTGAGGCCGCTCTGGAGCTGGCGCGCGAGGCCGCCAACCCATAATACGATGCGAGGCTCAGAGGTCTCGGACTCAACAGCACACCAGCGGAAACGGAATTATGACGAGCGAACGTAGAATCGCCCTGGTAACCGGCGCCAGCCGTGGTATTGGCCAGGCCATTGCCCACGAACTCGGCCGCCAGGGACGCGTGGTGATCGGAACCGCCACGACCGAATCCGGAGCAGCCAGGATCGACGAGGACCTGCGCGCCAACGGCATCGAGGGTGCCGGCAGGGCACTCGACGTGACCGATCAGGCCAGTGTCGATGCACTGATCAAGGCCATCACCGAGGAGTTCGGTGCGCCCACCATCCTGGTCAACAATGCCGGCATCACGCGCGACAACTTGCTGATGCGCATGAAGGAAGACGAATGGGACTCGGTGCTCGACACCAATCTCAAGTCGGTCTATCGCGTCACCAAGGCGTGCCTGCGCGGCATGACCAAGGCCCGCTTCGGTCGTATCGTCAGTATCAGTTCGGTAGTGGCGACCATGGGCAATCTCGGCCAGACCAACTATGCTGCCGCCAAGGCGGGCATGGAAGGCTTCACTCGCGCCCTGGCGCGTGAGGTGGCATCTCGGGCGATTACCGTCAATGCCGTGGCGCCGGGCTTCATTGCTACCGACATGACGCGTGCGCTTCCCGAAGAGCAGCATCGGGCGCTACTGACACAGATTCCATTGGCGCGCCTTGGCGAGCCCGTGGAAATCGCGGCTGCCGTCGGTTTCCTGGCGAGCGAGGGCGCTGGCTACATCACCGGTGAGACGCTGCAGGTCAATGGCGGCATGAACATGCGTTGAAGCCCCCGCAGGTCGGCGGTTGCGCCGACGGGGGGGCGTCTATAAACTACCCCGCAGCTTGAGTTTGCGGACCAAACGGCTGGTCATCCGAACGGCTAACTTGAACGACTGGAGTACGTATAATGAGCACCATCGAAGAGCGCGTGAAGAAGGTTGTGGCCGAGCGCCTGAACGTCAAGGAAGAGGATATCCAGAACAGCTCCTCCTTCACCGAGGACCTTGGCGCTGATTCCCTGGATACCGTCGAGCTGGTCATGGCGCTCGAAGAGGAATTCGATACCGAAATTCCCGATGAAGAAGCCGAGAAGATCACCACCGTTCAGGAAGCCATCGATTACGTCAACGCCCATCAGTAAGGGCGCGGTCGTCGCCGCTTGCTGATGAGGTGAAGGGCTCTGCGAGAGCCTTGGAAAAGCCGTCCTGACTCTCGGGGCGGCTTTTTGCTTTGTATCGAGGCCGTGGCTGCCCATGCGAGGAGCATGTCCGGTATAATGCGCGCAATGACGGCCCGGGAGCAGGGCCGTGTCATCAAGGTTGTCTGGAGGATTTCTGATGGCTCGTAGAGTTGTGGTGACCGGGCTGGGGCTGGTCACACCAGTGGGCAACACCGTCGAGGGGAGCTGGGAGAATATCCTGGCCGGCAAGAGCGGCATCGCCCCTATCGAGCATTTCGATGCCACCAGCTTCAACACTCGCTTCGGCGGTTCGGTCAAGAACTTCGACATCAGTCCGTACTTGAACCCGAAAGATGCGCGCAAGATGGACCTGTTCATTCAGTACGGCGTGGCAGCGGGAGCCCAGGCCATCGAGGATGCCGGTCTCGAATGCAACGAGGAAAACGCCGAGCGTATTGGAGTCGCCATCGGTTCCGGCATCGGCGGACTGCCGATGATCGAGCAGAACCATATCGCGCTCCAGAAAGGGGGGGCGCGTCGAATCTCGCCCTTCTTCGTGCCCGGCTCGATCATCAACATGATCTCCGGAAACTTGGCCATCCAGCATGGTTTCCGGGGACCTAACATCGCCATTACCACCGCCTGTACCACCGGTACCCACAACATCGGCTACAGTGCTCGCACCATTGCCTATGGCGATGCCGACGTGATGATCTGCGGCGGCGCCGAGATGGCCACTACGCCGCTGGGACTGGGTGGGTTCTCCGCTGCCCGGGCACTGTCGACCCGCAACGACGACCCCCAGGCCGCCAGCCGACCCTGGGATCGCGACCGCGACGGCTTCGTGCTATCGGATGGCGCGGGCATCCTGGTGCTCGAGGAATATGAACACGCCAAGGCGCGTGGGGCGAGAATCTACGCCGAACTGACCGGTTTCGGCATGAGCGACGATGCCTACCACATGACCGCACCGCCGGAAGACGGCAGCGGGGCGGCGCTCTCCATGCGCAACGCCATTCGCGATGCCAAGCTCGACCCCACCGAGGTGCACTACATCAATGCTCACGGTACCTCGACCCCCGCGGGTGACCTGGCCGAGAGCCGTGCGGTGAAGCGGGTGCTGGGCGAGGCGGCCAGCGGCGTGGCCGTGAGTTCCACCAAGTCGATGATCGGCCACCTGCTGGGCGCTGCCGGCGCCGTAGAGGCGGTGTTCTGCGTCCTGGCGATTCGCGATCAGGTGGCGCCGCCCACAATCAACCTGGACAATCCGCAGGAGGGCTGCGACCTGGATTACGTGCCGCATACCGCACGCGAGATGAAGATCGACGTGGCGGTGTCCAACTCATTCGGCTTCGGTGGCACCAACGGTACCCTGGTCTTCTCCCGGTTGCGCTGAGCCGGGACGTCGCGAGCGAGAGGCATGACTCGGCCGATGGCGCCAGCGCAGGTTCCAGTCGACGACCGTGGCCTGGCCTACGGTGACGGGCTGTTCGAGACCATACTGGTTCGCGATGGCGAACCCCTGCTTTGGCCCCAGCACATGGCCCGGCTGGCCAAGGGCTGTCGGACACTGGGCATTCCCATGCCGGCCAGCGCCGAGCTCGACGGTCTACCTGTTCTGGCCGGGGCGGGGCTGAAGGTGCTCAAGCTGATCCTGACTCGTGGCAGCGGCGGTCGTGGCTACCTTCCTCCACATTCGGCCAGGCCGCGTTTGCGATGGCAGGTGTCCGACTTTTCGCCCCAGGCGAAGCGATGGGAGGCGGGCGTGCGGGTGCGACATTGCCACTTGCGGCTGGGCATCCAGCCCCTGCTTGCCGGGCTCAAGCATCTCAACCGGCTCGAGAACGTGCTGGCACGCCGCGAGTGGGATGATCCCGATGTGGCCGAAGGGTTGCTCTGCGACAGCCAGGGGAGCTTGATCGAAGCCACCTGCATGAACGTGTTCTGGCAGCGCCGGGGGCGCCTGGAAACACCGCGCCTCGATGGCTGCGGCGTGGCGGGTACGCTGCGGGGGGTTCTGATGGAACGCTTGCCGATCACGGAAGTCACTACGGGGCCGGAAGTGCTGGTCGACGCCGAGGCCGTGTGGTTAGGCAACTCGGTTCAGGGGCTCTGGCCCGTCATTCGCCTCGACGATGCCGATGGCGTATTGCAGCGGTGGCAGACGATGGATGATGTCCACCGTAGCCTGCAGCGGGAAGCCCATGAGCTGTTGGGGTACCCGACCGACTTCGACGATTGATCTGCGAACGGCAGAGAGTGGGCACTGAATAAGAGTGGGCAACGAGGAAGGCGCATGCTGCGTTTGGTGAAGGTTATTGTGGTGCTGGTCATCGTGGCAGGCGTAGCGGCATTCGCCGGCTATCGTTACTGGGAGAGCCGGCTCGAGGCTCCCATCGCGGTGGAGGAGGACACCCTCTACGAAGTGCCGCGGGGTGCGGGTTACAACCGTGTAGTCGCCGACCTGGCAGCACGCGGCGTGATCAAGGAAGAGTGGGCGTTTCGCCTGTTGACGCGGATCGAACCCGAAGCGATTCCGCAGCTGCGCACCGGCGAGTACATGCTCGAGCCGGGCATGAGCGGGCGCGAAATGCTCGAATTGCTCGGCAGCGACAAGGTCGTCACCTATCCGCTGACCATCCCCGAAGGCTGGAGCTTCCGCCAGATGCGCGCCCGTCTCGATGCCGCGCCCAAGCTCGAAAGCCGTACCGCGGACCTCAGCGACGAAGAGGTCATGGCGCTGCTGGAGCGCGAGGGACGCCATCCTGAGGGCTGGTTCTTCCCCGACACCTATCGCTACCACAAGGGCATGAGCGACCTTGATATCCTGCGCCAGGCGCTTGCGCGCATGGAGCAGGTGCTGGACGAGGTCTGGGAGGCGCGTAGCGACGACCTGCCCATCGAGACGCCCTACGAGGCGCTGATCATGGCCTCGCTGATCGAGCGTGAGACCGGCGCGCCCGAGGAGCGTCGCGAAATCGCCGGTGTCTTCAAGCGCCGCCTGGAGCGCGGTATGCGCCTGCAGACCGACCCTACCGTGATCTATGGGATGGGCGAGCGCTACGAAGGACGCATCACTCGCGCCGACCTGCAGGAATCGACCCCGTACAATACCTATACCATCGATGGCATGCCGCCGACGCCCATCGCCATGCCGGGGCGCGCCTCGCTCGAGGCCGCCGTCGATCCGCTGCCCGGTGAGACCCTCTACTTCGTCTCGCGGGGCGACGGTACGCACCATTTCTCACGTACGCTGCGCGAACACAACAATGCCGTGAACCGCTACATCCGCAACCGTTGAGCGGCCGGACGCACAGGAGCCCCGATGCAACAGCGTGGACGATTCATCACCCTGGAAGGCGGCGAGGGAGTCGGCAAGTCGACCAACCTGGCGTGGGTGGCTCAATGGTTGACGGCGCATGGCGTCGAGGTGGTGCGCACCCGAGAACCGGGAGGTACGCCGCGGGCCGAAGCCATCCGTGAACTGCTGCTCTCACCGCAAGCCGACGAGCCGCTCGACGCCGATGCCGAACTGCTATTGGTGTTCGCCGCTCGCGCTCAGCACCTGGCGCAGCGCATTCGTCCGGCGCTCGCCCGCGGCGCCTGGGTGCTCTGCGACCGCTTCACCGATGCCACCTTCGCCTACCAGGGCGGTGGACGTGGCATCGACCCGGAACGTATCACCGAGCTTGAGCGATTCGTGCAGCAGGGGCTCGAGCCCGACCTGACGCTGCTGCTCGATATGCCTGTTGACGCGGCCCAGCGACGCCTGCAGGGCCGACTGGCAGCCAGCGGTCATAGCCTCGATCGCTTCGAGCAGGAGCACGCGACCTTCTTCGAGGCCGTGCGGCGGGCCTACCTGGCGCGGGCCAGCGCGGCACCCCGGCGGGTGGCGGTCATCGATGCCGACGCCCCTTTGGAAACCGTGCAGGCACGTCTTTCGGCATGTCTGGAAGAGCGGGTGAGGGAGTGGCTGTGAGCGAGCCCTCCCTGCCGACTCCGCTGCCGTGGCAGGAGCCGCTGTGGCGTCAGTTCCTGGCGCTGTACCGTGGCGCTCGGCTGCCTCATGCACTGTTGCTCTCGGGGCCGCATGGCGTCGGCAAGCAGCGCTTCGCCGATGCCCTGGTCGCCCATCTCCTGTGCACCTCGCCGGGCGAGGTAGCCTGCGGCCAGTGCCACGGCTGCCGCATGCTGGCGTCCGGCTATCATCCCGACCTGCTGCGTGTGTCTCCTGAAGAGGGCAAGCGGCAGATCCGTATCGACCCCATTCGCGAGGTCAACGCCTTCGTCGCCCAGACGGCCCAGCAGGGAGGCCATCGCGTGATCGTGCTGTCGCCGGCCGAGGCGATGAACGTGGCCGCCGCCAACGCGCTGCTCAAGAGTCTGGAAGAGCCGGGGGAGCGCACTCAGTTCGTGCTGCTGGCTGACGTGCCCTCGCGCATGCTGGCCACCATTCGCTCGCGTTGCCAGCACTGGAGCCTGCCATTGCCGCAGCTTGAGCAGAGCCTGGAGTGGCTGGCGAAGCAACTGGACGGTCGTGACGAAGCCGCGTTCTGGTACCAGGTCTCGGGTGGCCTGCCGCTGCTGGCGGCCGAATTGGCCACCCCCGAGTCGAGGGCGCTGCGCAAGCAGCTGCATGACACCTTCGATGCCCTGGTGCGTGGCGCCGAGCCGGTAGCGGAGGCGGCCCGCCTCGACCGCCAGTCCCTGGAGGCGATCCTGTGGTACGGTATTGCCTGGCTCGAGGATCTCATACGCCTGGGCTTGTCGGGGGAGACGGCCGAGGTACGCAACCCCGACCTGCTGCCGCTCTATCGCCAGGCGGTCAAGAATGCCCGGGTACAGGATTGGTTCCGGCTGCTGGACTTCGCGCGGGAGCAGCGCCGCCTGCTGTCCGCGGGCGGGAATCCCAACCCCCAGCTTGTCCTCGAGGCCTGGTTGGTTCGCTGGTCGACCCTGCTGCGTTCCTGAGGCACGAACAAGGGAGAAGAACCCATGGCACCGCAAAAGGCCTTGTCTCTGACGATACAGGACGAGCAGACTTTGCTCTCCGCCTACATGCCGCTGCTGGAGCGGGGCGGCATCTTCGTGCCCACTCGCGAGCGCTACGAGCTGGGCCAGGAAGTCTACCTGCTGCTGACCCTGCCCGGCGAGAGCGAGCGGGTGCCGGTGACCGGCCAGGTCGTCTGGGTCTCGCCCGATGGCGTGGCGGGGCGGCGGGTGCCGGGTATCGGCATCCATTTCAGTCCCGAGGACCATACCGTGCGGGATCGCATCGAAACCCTGCTGGCCGGCCAACTGGACAAGGGCGCCCCGACCTATACCCTGTGAGCGAAAAGCCGCGCCATACCGCATTCACCTGACGAGTTTCTCTCTGCATGTTTGTCGATTCGCACTGCCACCTCGACCGCCTCGATCCTGCCAGCCACGACGGCAGTCTCGCCGTCACCCTGGAGGCGGCTCGGGCCCGCGACGTACGCCAGTTCCTGGCCATTGCGGTCACGCTCGAGGACGTGCCGAGCCTGGCCGGGATCGCCCGAGATCACGCCGACGTGGCGATCTCGGCCGGCGTGCATCCGATGCAACTGCTGGAGAGCGAGCCCGATATCGAAACCATCAAGGAGACGGCGGAGCGCTTCGGTGCCGTGGCCATCGGCGAGTGCGGCCTGGACTATCATTATCTCGACAAGACGCCCGAGCGCGTGCCGTCGCGGGAGGTACAGCGAGAGCGCTTCCGTCGTCAGTTGGTCGTCGCCACCGAGCTCGAACTGCCGGTGATCGTGCATACCCGCGATGCCCGCGAGGACACCCTGGCGCTGATTCGCGAGCACAGCGACCCGGCCATCGGCGGGGTGCTGCACTGCTTCACCGAGGATCTGGAGATGGCGCGGGAAGCGGTTCGTCACGGTTTCTACATTTCGCTTTCCGGCATCGTCACTTTTCGTAATGCCGAAAGCCTGCGCGAGGTGGCGCGCCGCGTGCCGCTCGACCGGCTGCTGATCGAGACCGACAGCCCCTATCTGGCGCCGGTACCGCATCGCGGCAAGCCCAACGAGCCGGCCTGGGTGGTGGAAGTGGCCCAGTGCATCGCCCAGGAGCGCGGCATCAGCATCGACGAGGTCGCCATGCAGACCACGGCCAACTTCTATCGGTTGTTTCGCGGTGCCGCCCCGGAGGTGTCTGACGAGACCCGCGAGGTCCTGGCCCGGGCCGGCTTGGTGTAGCCAGGAGAGAAAGTCATGTCGAAGGGGCAAGCATGAACCTGGACCCACTGCTCAATCATGTCGATGCCGATGGCACCATCCCGCCTGTCGACCGCTGGCAGCCGACCCAGGCCGGCGAGATGGACCTGGAAATCGTCGCTGACGGCCGCTGGTTCCACGCAGGCAGCGAGATGACGCGTCCCCGCCTGGTAAGGCTGCTCTCGACGCTGCTGCGGCGTGAGCATGACGGACACTACTACCTGGTCACTCCGGTAGAGAAGCAGCGCATCCGCGTGGTGGACCGGCCCTTCGTCGTGGTCGACGCCGAGCACGACGAAGCTGCCGGCGACTGGTGGCTGACCACCCATGCCGGCGATCGCCTGCGGCTGGATGACGAGCATCGGCTGCAGCTGAGCACGACACCGGATGGCGTCCAGGTGCCCGAGGTGCCGGTGCGCTTCGGCCTCTCGGCCCGGTTGGGGCGCAACGTCTTCTACCGCCTGGTGGAGTGTGCCGAACAGCGCGAGGGGGGTGGCGGAGTGATCGAGCTCGGCCTGACCAGCGCTGGCGTATGGCAGCCGCTGGGCGAGTTGCCGGCCGAGGCTTCGTGAGGCTGACCGAGGAACAGCGTGCCGTCGTCGAGCACGGTGCCGGCCATGCCCGGGTAGCCGCCGTGGCAGGGGCCGGTAAGACCACCACTCTCGTTGCTCGCGTGCTGCATCTGCTCGAGCGGGGCGTACCGACGAACCGGATCCTGGTACTGATGTTCAACCGCTCGGCGCGCGAGGACTTCCAGCGTCGGCTCGTCGAGATGGCGCCCACCGGCCAGCGCCTGCCGGACGTGCGTACCTTCCACTCGCTGGGGCATCGCCTGACCGCCAGCCTGACCCGCTGGGGGGCGTTGGCCCCGCGCCGGCTGATTGCCGCCGACTGGCAGGTGGAGCGGCTGCTACGCCAGGCGACCCTCGAGGTGCTGGAAGACGGCGACCGGCGAGAGCTGGCACTGGAGGCCGACACCCTGGAGGCGCTGGCACACTTCTGTGGCCTGGTGAAGGCCGAGATGCTACCGGCGGCCACGCTCCTGGAGCGGCTCGATTACGACGAGGGCAGCGAGCACTTCGCCGAGGCCTTCGAGCGCCTCGAGGCGCTGCTCGCAGAGCATGGCCTCATGACCTATTCCGACCTGCTCTATCGGCCCCTGCGCGCGCTGGAGGCGAATACCGGCTTGGTACGACGGGTCCAGGGCTATCTCGACCAGGCGATCGTCGATGAGTACCAGGACATCAACCAGGCCCAGCTACGCCTGCTGGCCTTGCTCGCCGGGCACGACGCCGACGTGATGGCGGTAGGGGATGCCAACCAGTGCATCTACGAGTGGCGCGGCGCCCATCCCGACACCATGCGCGAACATTTCACCGCGACCTTCGGCGCGGCGACCGATTACCCGCTCTCCACCACCTTCCGCCACGGCCACTCGCTGGCATTGCTGGCCAACCATGCCATTGCCGCCAACCGGCGGCGGCCCGACCAGTTGTGCCTGGCCGCCCCCGGAAACCCACACACCGAGCTGGTTGTCGAGCAGGGGCGGACGGCACTGCTGGCGACACTTGATCGCTGGCAGCAGAGTGGCAGGTCGTTGAGCGAGGCCTGCCTGCTGGTACGCAGTTGGGCGCTGTCGGTACCCGTTCAACTGCAACTGCTGCAAGCCGGCATCCCGTTTCGCCTCACCCGCGAGGATCGCTTCGTCTTCCGTTTGCCGCTGGTGCAGGCTCTGGCCGGCTACCTGCGCCTGGCGCGCACCCCGGCCCTGCTGCACGATCCGACCCATCTCCTGCGCCTGTTCGAGCAGCCAACGCCGTTCGTCTCCCGTGAGCGTCTCGTCGCCCTGGTTCAGCGCCTGGCGGGAACGCAACGCTATCCCGAGCGGGACGATCCCCTGCTGGCCGGCCTCAAGCCCATGCAGCGTCGCAACCTCAAGCGGCGCTGGGCCCTGCTGTGCGAACTCCCTCGGCTAGGTGGCTGGGCACCGGCGCGGCTACTGGCGCACGTGGTCGAGTCTCTGGATGCCGAAAAGGTGCTCAAGCGAGCCGCCGCACGCCGCGAGAAAGGCGAAGAGGACGTGCGCCTGCTCGACGTGCTCGTCGAGCAGGCGGGGGAGACCCGTGATATTGACGCCTTCATCGAGCTGCTCGAACGCCCCGTCGAGAACCACGCCGAGGGACTTCAAATCACCACCGTGCATGGCGCCAAGGGACTGGAGTGGCCATTGGTGATCGTCTCAGGCGTCAACGAGGAGGACTTTCCCCACTACAGCCGCGACAACCCCTTGTCCCCCGCTCGCCTGGAAGAGGAGCGGCGGCTGTTCTATGTCGCCGTGACCCGCGCATGCGAGCACCTGTTGTTGCTGCACGACAGCGGCGATCATCGCCCCAGCCGCTTCCTTGCCGAGACGGCATGGGAGGATTGCCGCCAAGTCGCGGCTCGACTGTCGGACCCGAGTGAGGGCAATGCTTCCCTGATGGTGGCTGCGCCTGAGCTGGTCTCGCGCTATCTCGCCGGAGTAGGCCATGCTGGAGTAGCGCTGACGCGACGTGCGCCTGCGGTTGCCGAGCCGGGAGCGAGCTATGCAACGCAGCCCTATCAACCCGGGCAGCGGCTGCGTCATGCGGTATTCGGTGAGGGCGAGGTCGTGGTGGTCGAAGGTGACCCCGCGGATCCGGTCATCGAAGTTAACTTCAAGCAGGCCGGACGGCGTCGTCTACTGGCCTGTCGGGCCCCCATCGAGCTGCTCACTTGCGAGGGGGCGGTCAAAATGCCTGCCCAAGGAGAACGCGTATGAGTCGAGTACTGATCACGGCCAGCGAGCTGGCCGAGTCGCTGCAAGGGCAACTCCCCCCGAGAGTGCTCGATTGCCGTGCGCGACTGGGCGATCGCGATGCCGGGCTTCGCCTGTGGGAGGCCGGCCACGTGCCCGGTAGCCTGCATCTCGATCTCGATCGAGACCTGGCGACCGAACCCGGTCAGTGCGGCCGCCACCCGTTGCCGTCGTCCGGTGACTTTGCCGCCACGCTGCAGCGGCTCGGAATCTCGCCTACGGTCCCCGTGGTGGTACTGGACGACATGGGCGGCCAGCTGGCCGCAGCCCGGGCCTGGTGGATGCTGGCCGTCTGGGCGGGACATCCCGACGTCCGCGTACTCGACGGCGGGTTGCACGCCTGGCAGGAGGAGGGCGGTGAGCTGGTGCTGGGGCTGGAGCCGCTGCCCGAGCCGAGCCGCTGGCAGCCGACCTTCGATGGCAGGGCGTGCATGAGTGCGGACGACGTCTTCTCGGGGCGGGAACTCAAGCTCGATGCCCGCAGCGAGGAGCGCTTTCGCGGTGAAGCCGAGCCCATCGATGCGGTGGCTGGGCACATTCCCGGAGCGGTATGTCGCCCCAGTGCCGCCAACCTGACCGAAACGGGGCGTTTCAAGGCACCCGAGACGCTGGACGCCGAGCTCCCGCATGGTGAGGCCATCGTGGCCTACTGCGGCTCCGGCGTGACCGCCTGTCATAACATCCTGGCTTACGCCATTGCCGGTCGCCCCAAGCCTCGGCTCTATCCGGGGTCATGGAGCGAATGGATTCGCGACCCGTCGAGACCAGTGGCGCGTGGCTGAGTGAGCTAGGCTTTAAGCACCCGAAGGCGACCTTGGCGTTGTCCGGCGGGCTTCATGGAATGAGGAACAAGGGAACCGGGGGAGGACACAATGAATTTTGCCCTCATCGGTGCTGCCGGGTACATCGCGCCTCGTCACATGCAGGCCATCAAGGAGTCGGGACACACCCTGGTGGCAGCCTACGATATCAACGATTCGGTAGGCATCATCGACTCCATTTCTACCGAATGTGCCTTCTTCACAGAGTTCGAGAGTTTCCTGGAGCATGCCTGGCGGCTCAGGCGTGAGCGAGGGAAGGGGGTCGACTACTGGGTAGTCTGCTCGCCCAACCATTTGCACAGCGCCCATATCACCGCCGGACTGTACCTGGGCTGCGAGGTGATCTGCGAGAAGCCGCTGGTATCAACCCCGGCTCAGCTCGATGAGCTGTGCTGCGTCGAGCAAGAGACCGGACATCACGTCTACAGCATCATGCAACTGCGCCACCATCCTGCCATCCATGAACTGCGCGACAAGGTGCTGGCCGAGCGGCGCGACGGGCAATACGAGGTCGAGTTGACCTACATTACGGTTCGCGGGCCTTGGTACCTGGTCAGTTGGAAGGGCGATCCGCGCAAGTCGTTCGGCGTGATGGCCGAGATCGGCATTCATTTCTTCGACATGCTGCATGTGGTCTTTGGCGAGCTGAAGAAGCAGGTGCTGCACTACCATGACGAGCACAAGGCCGCCGGCTACCTCGAGTACGACAAGGCGCGGGTGCGCTGGTTTCTCTCCATCGACGCCGAGGATCTGCCCGAGCACTTGGGCGGCCAGCACTCCACCTACCGCAGCATCACCTGCGACGGCGAGGAGTTCGAATTCTCCAGCGGCTTTACCGACCTGCATACCGTCAGTTATCGCGAGATCCTTGCCGGCCGTGGCTTCGGTATCGAGGCCGTTCGACACTGCATCGATACCGTGTATGAGTTGGGCTTGCTAACCCCCGAAGTGCCGCGCGCGGATGAAGCGCACTCTCAACTGGCTCGGTTGATGCCGATATCTTCCCAGGCTGCCGCCGGTCGCAGCTGAGCGAAGGGCAGCGGGTCAGTTCTCCCGCAAAGTCCTGTGTCTCTCCTGCTGAATGACGAAGGGCGTGCCAATGGCACGCCCTTCGTCTGTTTGGCATCGTTACATGTTCGGGTAGTTGGGACCGCCGCCTCCCTCAGGAGCTACCCACCTGATGTTCTGCGCTGGATCCTTGATGTCGCAGGTCTTGCAGTGCACGCAGTTCTGGAAGTTGACCTGGAAGCGCGGCTTGCCGTCGTCGTCCTCGACCACCTCGTAGACCCCGGCCGGGCAGTAGCGCTGTGCCGGCTCGGCGTACTTCGGCAGGTTCTCGCGGATGGGAATGTCCGGATCCAGCAGTTTCAGATGGCTCGGCTGATCCTCCTCGTGGTTGGTGTTCGACAGGAACACCGAGGAGAGCTTGTCGAAGGAGAGCTTGCCGTCGGGCTTGGGGTAGTCGATCTTCTCGAACTTGTCGGCCGGCTCGAGAGCGGCGTGGTCCGGCGTGGTGTCGTGCAGGTTGGGCAGCTTGCCACCGAGCAACTGGTTGACGAAGTTGTAGGCGCCGCCGCCCACGGTGCCGTACTTGTGCAACGCCGGGCCGAAGCTGGCGGTCTCCTTGAGTTCGGCGTAGGCCCAGCTCGATTCCCACTTCGCGCTGAAGGCGGTCAGCTCCTGGCCGCCTTCGTCACCGCCGGCAAGTGCCTCGAATACCGCTTCGGCGGCTACCAGGCCCGACTTCATGGCGGTGTGCAGGCCCTTGATCTTGGCGAAGTTGAGCGTGCCGGCATCGCAGCCGATCAACAGCCCGCCAGGGAAGGTCATCTTCGGCAGGCAGTTGAGGCCGCCCTTGGTGATGGCGCGTGCCCCGTAGGCCACGCGCTTACCGCCCTCGAGGTGCTTGGCCAGTACCGGGTGATGCTTCATGCGCTGGAACTCGTCGAAGGGCGAGAGCCAGGGGTTCTTGTAGGAGAGGTCCATGATCAGGCCGACCACCACCTGATGGTTCTCGGCGTGGTAGAGGAACCAGCCGCCATGGGTGTCCTTGGCCAGCGGCCAGCCCGAACCATGCAGTACCAGCCCCGGCTCGTGCTTCTCGGCGGGAATGTCCCACAGCTCCTTGAGGCCGATGCCGTAGTGCTGGGGATCCTTGCCCTCGTCGAGCTTGAAGCGCGAGATCAGCCCCTTGCCCAAGTGACCGCGGGCGCCCTCGGCGAACAGCGTGTACTTGGCGCGCAGCTCCATGCCTGGCATGTAGCCGTCCTTCGGCGTGCCGTCGGCAGCCACGCCCATGTCGCCGATGAGGATGCCGCGCACGGTGCCGTCCTCGTCGTGAATCACGTCCTGGGCGGCGAAGCCGGGGAACACCTCGACGCCGAGCCCTTCGGCCTGTTCGGCCAGCCAGCGGCACAGGTTGCCGGCGCTGATCACGTAGCGGGTGAGGTCGCCGCCGGTATTGTGCATGCTCTTCGGCACCAGGGCGTTGGGCAGCTTCTGGGCTTTCTGGGCATCCTTGAGCAGGTAGACTTCGTCGCGGGTCGCGGGGGTGGTCAGCGGGGCGCCACGCTCTTCCCAATCGGGGAACAACTCGGCCAGTGCGCGGGGCTCGAAAACGGCCCCCGAGAGGATGTGGGCGCCCACCTCGGAGCCTTTCTCCACCACGCACACCGCCAGCTCCTGGCCCGCCTCGTTGGCCTGCTGCATCAGGCGGCAGGCTGCCGATAGCCCCGAGGGGCCGGCGCCGACGATCACCACGTCGAAGTCCATCGAATCGCGCTCTACTTGCTCAGACATGCCAGTCGCTCCTCCCTCGGCTTCGGCGTCGGAGCCGTGGCACCAACGTCGAAGAAAAATAAAACGGTCGTTTGCTTCTCGATATTCTACATGATAGGCATAATAAACGACTCAGGACACCCCTACGATGGCAATGTAGGATGACACCGCACTGCCGGGGGATTGTTGCCACCAGTCGGCCTGTGGCACATTGGCAAGGTTTTTTGGTTTGATGCCTATCAAACGCTTGCATGAAACGCATAAAGGAATACCAATCGGTTCTAAGGGATCGTTGACCTTCCTTGAAGGTGCCGGGCGTCAGCGAGTCCAAAACCAGACGGTTCACCCATCGAACCAAGCGAGGACACCATGAAAGTACTCGTCGCGGTCAAACGCGTCATCGACTACAACGTCAAGATCCGCGTCAAGGCGGATCACTCCGACGTCGACCTCACCAACGTCAAGATGGCCATGAACCCCTTCTGCGAGATCGCCGTGGAAGAGGCGGTGCGGCTGAAGGAGCGCGGCGTGGCCACCGAGGTCGTCGCCGTGACCGTCGGCCCCAAGGCCGCCCAGGAGCAGCTGCGCACCGCGCTGGCGCTGGGCGCCGACCGGGCGATTCATGTCGAGACCGAGGAGCGCGTCGAGTCGCTGGCCGCGGCCAAGCTGCTGGCCAAGGTGGTGGAAGAGGAGCAGCCCGGGCTGGTGATCCTCGGCAAGCAGGCCATCGACACCGACAACAACCAGACCGGCCAGATGCTGGCGGCCCTCGCCGGCCTGCCCCAGGGCACCTTCGCCTCCGAGGTCGTGGTCGACGGAGACAAGGTCCAGGTCACCCGCGAGATCGACGGCGGCCTGCAGACCGTCGAACTGACCCTGCCGGCCATCGTCACCACCGACCTGCGCTTGAACGAGCCGCGCTACGCCAAGCTGCCCGACATCATGAAGGCCAAGAAGAAGCCGCTCGACGTCAAGTCGCCAGCCGACCTCGGCGTCGACGTCGCCAGCAAGCTCACGCTGCTCAAGGTCGAATCGCCGGCCGAGCGCAAGGGCGGCATCAAGGTGGGCTCCGTCGACGAGCTCGTGGACAAACTCAAGAACGAAGCCAAAGTGCTTTGAAGGGAGCCGATTTCATGAGCATCCTGGTTTTAGCCGAACATCATGATGGCCAGCTCGCCGGCGCCACCGCCCACGTGGTCGCCGCGGCCCAGAAAGTGAAAGAGGCCATCGGCGGCGATATCGACATCCTGGTGGCAGGGGAGAACGTCGGCGCCGTGGCCGACGCCGCCGCCAAGCTCGACGGCGTGAGCAAGGTCCGCGTGGCCGACCATGCCGTCTACGCCCACCAACTGGCCGAGCCCCTGGGCGCGCTGCTGGTCGAGCTCGCCGGCGACTACAGCCACATCCTCGCCGCCGCCTCTACCACCGGCAAGAACGTGCTGCCGCGCGTCGCCGCGCTGAAGGACGTCAGCCAGATCTCCGAGATCGTCGAAGTGGTCGACGCCGACACCTTCAAGCGCCCGATCTACGCCGGCAACGCCATCGCCACGGTCAAGAGCGCCGACAGCCTCAAGGTGATCACCGTGCGCAGCACCGGCTTCGATGCGGTGGGCGAAGGAAACAGCGCCGCCATCGAGAGCGTCGATACGGTCGTCGAGAACAGCCAGTCGACCTTCATCAAGCAGGAGCTGGCCCAGAGCGACCGCCCCGAGCTGGCCGCCGCCAAGGTGGTGATCTCCGGCGGCCGCGGCATGGGCAGCGGCGAGAACTTCAAGCTGCTCGACGGCATCGCCGACAAGCTGGGTGCCGCCATCGGCGCCTCGCGTGCCGCGGTGGACGCCGGCTTCGTGCCCAACGACATGCAGGTGGGGCAGACCGGCAAGATCGTCGCCCCCGTGCTCTACATCGCCGTGGGCATCAGCGGAGCGATTCAGCACCTGGCCGGCATGAAGGACTCCAAGGTGATCGTGGCGATCAACAAGGACGAGGAGGCGCCGATCTTCCAGGTCGCCGACTATGGTCTCGTCGGCGACCTGTTCGAGATCCTGCCGGAGCTCGAGAGCAAGCTCTGACCTCGATCTCGTGACGCTCAACGAAGCCGGCTCCGCCAGGGGCCGGCTTCTTGTTGAGTGGCTGCTCCGTTCTGGGCGGAGGCCTACTGTGTGGTGTAGTGTGTCCATGCCTTGAGAAAAAGGAGTCTCGGGACGGTTGAAATTGCCGGTCGTCGACCGCACCTCATTGGATTGCAGCACAACCAAAGCCACCAAAGGAGATGATCAACATGGCACATACCCTCCCTGACCTGCCGTACGCCTACGATGCGCTCGAGCCGCACATCGATGCCATGACCATGGAGATCCACCACTCGCGTCACCACCAGACCTACGTCAACAACCTGAATGCCGCCCTGGAGGGAACGGGTCTGGAAGACATGCCGGTCGACGAGCTGCTCGCCAACCTCGACCGCGTGCCGGCGGACAAGCGTCAGGCAGTGATCAACAACGGCGGTGGCCACTCCAACCACACCATGTTCTGGCAGATGATGTCGCCCAACGGCGGTGGCCAGCCCAAGGGCAAGGTGGCCGAGGCCATTGACAGCGAGCTGGACGGCTTCGATGCCTTCAAGGATGCCTTCACCAAGGCGGCTCTGGGGCGCTTCGGCAGCGGCTGGGCCTGGCTCAGCGTCACCCCGGAGAAGAAGCTGGTGGTGGAGAACAGCCTCAACCAGGACAGCCCCATCTCCAACGGCAACACCCCGGTGCTGGGTCTGGACGTGTGGGAGCACGCCTACTACCTGAAGTTCCAGAACAAGCGTCCTGACTACATCGCTGAATTCTTCAACGTGATCGACTGGGACGAAGTGGAGCGCCGCTATCAGCAGGCGACTGCCTGATTCCAGCGTCACCACGCTTCAGCAATCGCCGCGGCCCTCGGGCTGCGGCGATTTCGTTTGGCCCATGCGATCCTCGGCCACATGGCTCGCCCGTGAGGCGGGTGGTCAGAGGTTGAGCTTGACTCAATGGGCGACGGCGATACGGTGCTGGCCGCTGGGGTGTGTCATGACCTGCATGGGCAGGCCGTAGATAGCCTCCAGGGTGGCATCGGTCATCATCTCCTCAGGGGAGCCGTGGGTCAGCACCCGGCCGCTGTGGAGCGCGAGCAGCTCATCGCAGTAGCGTGACGCCATGTTGATATCGTGAAGCACGATGATCACGCACAGCTTGAGCTCGTTGCACAGCTTGCGGATCAGCGCCAGCACTTCCATCTGATGAGCGATGTCGAGTGCCGCCAACGGTTCGTCGAGCAGCAGGAAGCGGCTCTCCTGGGCCAGCAACATGGCGAGCCAGACGCGTTGACGCTCACCACCGGAGAGAGTATCCACCAAGCGGTCGGCGAAGGCCTCGGTATGACTGAGTTCGATGGCACGCTCGATCGCTGCCTTGTCTTCGGCTGTTTGCCGACCCAGCAGGCCGTGCCAGGGGTAGCGGCCGAAGCCGATCAGCTCGCGCCCGGTCAGATTCTCGGCACTGGGGAGGTGCTGAGGCAGATAGGCGACGCGACGGGCGAACTCGCGCTGCCCCCAGTCGCTCAGGGGGCGGCCGTCGAGCAGAATTTTGCCTTGGCTCACCGACTGCTGCTGAGCGAGCAGCTTGATCAGTGTCGATTTGCCAGAGCCGTTATGTCCGATCAAACCGTAGACCTTGCCCTCCACGAAGCGGTGTTCGACGGGCTTCAGCAGCTGTCTGCCATCGACTTCGAAGGTGGCGCCCTTGACCTCGAACATATGGGATTCCTTGCAGGATATCGATTTCCACAGGTTAAACGAGAATCGTTGCTCTTTTCTACCGATCAGGTCGCCCGGCTGCGATTACCACCCTAGCCAGTTGCGCAGCCGCTGGGTGGGTGATGCTTCACGGTTGGCAGAGGCGCGACTGGCACTACCCGAGAGTTGTAGCGTGGCCTCCCTGAGCGGTGCGGTGATGGCTTCGAGATGGTGCTGGCAGAGCTGGCGGTCCAGGGCGGCGGGACATTGTGCCATCAGCAGGCCGCAGTGGTAGATCGCGGTGTCAAGCGGCTGGTAGACCTCCTTGAACGGAGCGGCTTCCCATCGGCAACGCTGCAGTTCGTTGAGAAGCATGCGCAGCATTTGTGCATCCAGCCAGCAGGGCGTGTCGTCTCGCTTGGGCGAGGTCGCTACCGAGTTCTGGATGGCTTGGAAGGAGACGTGCAGGAAAATGCAGGTGTAATACAGCTGGGAGCGTTCTGCGTTCATGGGGCACCAAAAAAATCTCAATGAGATTGATTTGCATTTTGTTTGGTGGATGTGGTTCTGTCAATGAAGAATCGAGGATTGGCAATTTTATTGATAATCGTTTTCAGATAAGATCGCGTCCAACGACACCTCTTCAAGAGTAAAGAGCCGAAAGCATGAGGGACGAATGCGTGCCGCAGAGGGTGCGGCCGAAGCCGGGTGCCGATCGACCGGAGGCTGTGGCATGACAGGTAACACGATGCGTGCAATGTCGCCGGCGCGTGCCTGTCTGCTGCTGAGCTTGCCCCTGCTGGCGCTGTTCTGGCTAGGGCTGCAGGGGCAAGGGGGGATTGAACTAGGAGTCAAGTCGCTAGCGGTGCCATCGTCACAGGATGTCAGTGTGCTGCTGCTTCATTACGCCTGGTGGCCGCGGCTCGTGGTTGCACTGTTGGCCGGTGCTGGCCTGGCGCTGGCCGGGGTGCTGATGCAGCAAGTGCTGCGTAATCCGCTGGCTTCACCCACGACGCTGGGAGTGGCATCGGGTGCCAACTTGGCGCTGATGGCAGCGACTCTGCTGGCCCCGGGTCTATTGGTCGTCGGGCGCGAGTGGGTCGCGCTGGCCGGTGGCGGGCTGGCGGTTGGGTTGGTGTTCATGCTGGCCTGGCGGCGTGGGCTTGCGCCCATCGTGGTGGTGCTGGCTGGGCTGGTGGTCAACCTTTACCTAGGGGCATTGACCACGGCCTTGCTGCTGTTCAATCACGAGGCATTGTCGGGCCTGCTGATCTGGGGGGCCGGTTCGCTGGCCCAGAACGGCTGGGACGGTGTGGCAACCCTCTGGCCGCGACTAGCCATCGCTGCGGTGGCAGCCTGGATCCTGCTGCGTCCGCTGGCGATACTTGAATTGGACGATGTCAGCGCCAAGAGCCTGGGCGTATCGCTCAAGTATCTGCGCTTCGCCGGCATGGGCCTGGCGGTCTTCACCACTGCCAGTATCGTCAGCGTAGTGGGAATCATCGGCTTCATCGGCCTGGCGGCGCCCAATATCGTGCGCCTGGCCGGGGCGCGGCGACTCGGCCAGCGCCTACTGTGGGGTACGCTGCTGGGTGCGGTGCTGCTGGCCACCACCGACCTGTTACTGCAGAACTTCTCGGGCGTGCTGCCGACACTGATTCCCACCGGTGCGGTGACCGGTGCCTTGGGCGCGCCGCTGCTGATGTGGCTGATACCCCGCCTGAAGCTGCAAGGCAACCGAGCTCCCCAGGCGGCTATCGTGCTGGTCAGCCGTCATCCCGCACCGGCTCGCCTGGCCTTTCGCCTGGCCTTTCGCCTGGCCATCGGACTGCTGCTGGCACTGGGACTCGGCCTGCTGCTGGGGCAAGGGGCGCATGGCTGGTACTGGCTGTCACCGGACAACTGGAGTGTCATGCAGTGGCGGATACCCCGGGTGATGGCGGCAGCGGCCAGCGGCTTGATGCTGGCGGTGGCCGGCACGCTGCTGCAGCGCCTCTCCGCCAACCCCATGGCCAGCCCGGAGGTATTGGGGATCAGCGGTGGCTGTGCCATCGCCTTGATCGTGGGGATCTTCCTGCTGCCGGCGCCGACAAGTGGGATGCTGGTCGGAATCGGTACACTGGGAGCCTTTGCCACCTTGCTGGTTCTGGTGGCGCTCAATCGGCGCAGCGGCTTCGTGCCCGAGCGTTTGCTGCTTACCGGGGTGGCGGTCAGCGCGCTGTTCGACGCCGTGCGCAGCGTGATGCTGGCCGGGGGCGACCCACGTGGGCAACAGGTGATCGCCTGGCTGGCGGGCTCGACCTATTACGTCGATCTCACCAGTGCATTGATCGTGGGAACGTTGGCGGCTCTGCTGGCGCTGTGTACGCTGCCCCTCACCCGCTGGCTCGACATCCTGCCGCTGGGAGCTGCTACTACCCGAGCCCTGGGCGTGGGACTCAACCGGGCTCGTCTGGTGATCCTGTTACTGGTAGCCCTGCTGACGGCCTGCGCCACCCTGGTGGTAGGGCCGCTCTCCTTCGTCGGGTTGCTTGCGCCACACATGGCCAGGCTGTTGGGCCTGTCGCGGGCGCATCATCACCTCATGGGAGCGGCACTGGTCGGCATGCTGCTGATGGTGCTGGCCGATTGGGTGGGGCGTCAGATTATTTTTCCCTATGAGATACCGGCGGGACTGGTTGCCTCGCTGATCGGCGGTGCCTATTTCATGTGGGGGCTGAGGCGATTGTGAAAAGAGAGTTGCGACAAGAATGTCAGCCCTAAGGCTGCACCAGTGCGGCCACCAGAAGCTCGGCGAAGCGCTGTGCCGAAGGCAGGGCGCCGAAGCTCCAAACCGGTGGCAGGGTGATCAAGCTGCCATCGCGCACGCTGGGGTGGTGCTGCCAGAGTGCGCTGTCGGCGAGTTTCTCCTCGGCGCCGACGGGGTAGGGTTCCACCACCACCAAGCGTGCCTCCAGTTCGAGCAGTTCTTCCAGACCGACCAACGAGAATCCCCAATAGTTGGTCTCTCCCTGCCAGGCGTTCTCCAGGCCCAGGCGATCCATGACGGCCTGGAACAGGCCATTTTCGCCGAAGACCCTTACATGCCGCTCGTCCATGAACTGCACGACCAGCAAGGGAAGTGCTTCCTTCGGCAGCGCTTGGTGCAGTGATTCGAAGCGCGCCTCGGTAGCCATGATTAGCGCCTCGGCTTCGCTCTGGCGATCGGTCGCCAGGCCAAGCTCCCGAGTCAGGATAAGGATCTGGCTCCAGGTATCTCCCTGCGGTGTATAGATCTCCCGGGTATCGACAGCTCCAATACGCTCAAGACGAGGTGCCAGATGCCCGAACATGGGGGAAATTAAGATGCTCTCCGGATCGAGGTGAGCGAGCAGCTCGACATTGGGCTGTGAGCGAAGCCCGATATCCGCGACGTTTGCAGGTAGGCGGGGTTCGCCGACCCAGCTGTGATAATCCTCTACCTGTGCGACGGCATCGGGGGGGGCGCCCAGGGCCACAAGCGTTTCGGCAAGAGTCCAGTCGAGCGTGGCCAGACCGTTACTGGTGGCCATGGATGGCGTGGCTGTCAGACATAACCAGCCGAGTATCCCGGCCAGCCGGCGCAATAGACAGAACGATTCGTACATGGTGAGACTCGAGAAATGGAGTTCAAGAAAGCGGCCTGGCCATCTCGATGGCCTCGACCTGTGTCGCTACCCACACTTGGCTCGCCGAGGGTGGGCCTGCGGCCAGGTCGGCACAGGTATCGTAGCGGCGCAGCATCCTCGGTCTGCAGCTCACCGCGAGCCGTCCCGAGGCGTGCGTGCTGCGCCAATTCACCTCCAGCCGCCAATGGCTCGACGCCTCGCCGCTCGATTGTTCGACTGACACGTTGCCATGGATGCCTCTGGCCGCCAGCCACTCCAGTGCCGCGACCTGGGCGCACTGCTGCACCGGGCTGAGGCGCGAGTCGCCGCGGTAGCAGGGCAGGTAAGGGCGGTCTGCCATCTCGCTTTCGAGCAGCGGCAGTACGTCTTCGTCGCCGATGCGGCCGTACTTGCGCAGGGCGGGAAAGACCACGGCACTGGCTGCCAAGCGGCAGCCACCCAAGTGGGTGCTCTCCCATACCTCGAAGGGCAGGGCACGCTCCGCTACTGCTGCGTCCAGGGCCTTGTAGGTGGCATAGCCGAACTTGGCGCAGCACTTGTCCTTCTTGCCATGGGTGCAGCAGAGCAGCAGCGGGCCGTCGGGCGGGGAGGCCTCCCAGTGCGCGAGCGGCTCGTTCCGCTCCAGCGCGGCCAGAAAAGCCGACAGTTGGTCGCGTGTCACTTCGAAACGGCGATTCTCCGGCATCAGGTAGAGGCAGTGGCGTGCACTGGGCTGGTCGCGCCGATGAATCAGGTTGACCCGTCGCCCCGCATCGGCAATGGCCTCGAGCCGTGTCGACACTTCATCACACATGTCGCTGGCCTGGCGCAGGCTGCGCTGCCATTTCGGCCGCGGCCAGCTGAGCAGCAGGTTGCGCTCGGCATGGGCGGCACTGCCCGCCAGCGGGTCGCCCTGCGCAAGGCTTTCCCGGGTACAGAAACGCTGGGTGGCACTCATGCCGACAGCTCCTCCTTGCGCCTGGCCGGGGCGGCGGGGCTGCCCAAGGCCGGAATGCAGACCGGCCGGCCGGTACTCGGAGCAGTGATCACCTCGGCATCGAGATCGAATACCTGCTTGAGGTTCGCCGCGGTGAAGACCGCCTCCGGGGGGCCGCTATGCTCGATGCGGCCGTCGCGCATCATCACCAGCACGTCGGCGTGGGCGGCGGCCAGGTTGAGATCGTGCAATACCACCAGCAGGGTTCGGCCACGTTCGTGGGCCAGCCGTACCAGCAGTTCCAGCAGGTCGACCTGGACCTTGAGATCGAGAAAGGTGGTTGGCTCATCGAGCAGGATGAGATCGGTATCCTGTGCCAGCACCATGGCGATCCAGCAGCGTTGGCGCTGGCCGCCGGAAAGGGCGTCCACCGGCCGCTCGGCAAAGTCCGCGACCCGCGCTACGGCCATGGCCTCCGTGACCGTCTCTTCGTCCTGCCTCGACCACTGCCGCCATAGCCGCTGGTGGGGGAAGCGCCCCATGCCGACCAGCTCACGTACCGTCATGCCCTCGGGTGCCGTGGGGCTCTGGGGCAGGATGCCCAGGCGGTGGGCGACTTCACGGGTGCGGTAGCGGTGTATCTCCTGGCCGTCGAGCAACACTCGGCCTTTTTGTGGCGTCAGCGTCCGGGCCAGGGTCTTGAGCAGCGTGGACTTGCCGCTGCCGTTGGGACCCAGCAGTACCGTGAGGCGGCCCTCGGCGACGCGAAAGTCAACGTTCTCGAGGACGCGACGATCCTCGTAGCCGGCGGTCAGGCCTTCGCCCAGCAGGCGGCAAGCTTGGGAACGAGAAGTGTTCATCGGCGATACCACAGCTTGAATGCAGCGACGAGTATAAGCGTTTCTCATTTCCGATGCGACGTATTACATATAATTACCAAATGCTTTTGATAACTATTTGTATTTAAGAATTGGCTGTGACAACCTTGGGGCATCGTCCAGGTTCGTCCCCATGCCACTCATGGGGCGTAGGGAAGAAAGGAATGCCATCCAGGGATAGTGCCGCGCGTCGAGTGCTTGTCACCGTGCTGCTGGGAACCTTCACCGTCAGTCTCAACAACAGCGCCTTGAATCTGGCGATTCCCGAGTTGATGCGGGTATTCGACGCCGCCGCCATCCAGGTGAGCTGGGTCATGACCCTGTTCCTGGTGGCGATGGGAATGACCATGCCGCTGACCGGATTTCTTGCCAAGCGCTGGGGCGCGCGGCGCTTCTACCTGCTGGGGCTGTGGCTGTTCCTGTTCGCTTCCCTGCAGGGGGCGCTGGCGACGGGCCTGGCCTGGGTGCTGGCGGCGCGAGCCCTGCAGGGCATGGCCGCCGGCCTGATGATACCGCTCTCGCTGCCGTTGATCTTTGCCGCCTGGCCTGCCGAACGGCGGGGGCGGGTGGTAGGGGTCTGGGGGTTCGCCGTGATGATCGCGCCGGCCATAGGGCCCAGCGTCGGTGGGCTGCTGCTGGAAGTGAGTTCCTGGCAGGCCCTGTTCCTGATGAACTTGCCCGTCGCCGTCCTGGCTTTGGCGGGCGCTCATTTTTGCCTCGAAGAGGGCGAACGCGACCGCGAGCGTCGCTTCGACCTGCCCGGCTTCGTGCTGGTGACCCTGGGAGCGGGCGGGGTGCTTGTCGCCCTGGCCGGCATGGCGTCGCCTGCCGATCTCCTCGACGCCGCCCATTGGGGGCCGCTGGGTCTCGGAGTGGCGTTGCTGGTCGCCTTCGTCAGGGTCGAACGACGTGCCTCGCAACCGCTGCTCGAACTCCGCCTGTTTGCCATCTCTCCTTTCCGCGCCAGCGTGCTCATCGCCTGCGCTCAGGCCGTTTCTACCTTCGGGTGCCTGCTGTTGATTCCGATCTGGATGCAGCGTGTCCAGGGCTACGACGCCCTGACTACCGGCCTGATGTTCCTGCCCACGGCGCTGATGGCGGCTATCTGCTCGCCCTGGGCCGGGCGCCTGGTCGATGGCCGTTGGGCGCGCCAGGTGGTAACTGGCGGCCTGGTGGTGTCGGCGGTAGCGCTGGCAGGCCTCGCCGCGCTGGGCAATGAGGCGCCCCTCTGGCTGATCGGCGTGTTGATGGCGGCACGCGGGGCCGGGCTTGGCTTCGGCTACCTGCCGGCAACCACGATCGGGCTCAACGCCGTGGGGGACGCTCGTGTTGCCCAGGCCTCGGCAATGAACAACCTGGCCCGGCGGCTCGCTTCGGCGTTGGGTGTCGCCATCCTGGCCCTGCATCACGACCTGCGTACATTGCAACTCGCCGCCGAGGGGGCCGCTGCCGAAGCGGCCGCCCTGGTGGCGTTGGGCGAGGCCTTTCTCGTCCTGGCTGCCCTGCTTCTCGTGGCGACGCCCCTGGCGTTGTCGCTTCCCTCCACCCGCCATGAGGTAACGCCAGCTCATGATCCATGTAGAGCTACCCAGATTTCCCGCAAGTGAGCGGGAGGCCAGCCAGGCCACGATGCCGACTCCACACGCGAGCTGTCCCTCTTATGGCAGCCATCTTCAGGCCAAGGAGACCACCCTGCGTGCGCTGCTCAACAGCTACCTGCGTGAGACGGGATGCCACGATCCGCGTCATGACGAGACCGGCCTGGGGGCATCGCTGCTCGACGTCGGTGAGCCCTTTCGCGTGAGGTTGCCCGCAGGTGAGCTGATCGGCACGCTGCGCGATTTCTCCCTGTCGGGACAGCATCGCTATGGTGCGGCCTTCTACCTGCACGACGATCAGGGGAGGGTGGTGCCTCTCGACATGCAGGACATCATTCAGCGGCTGCTGGAATCGCTGAGTGAGCCGGCGGTCGACAATACCCACGAGCTGCGGCTGTGGGACATGCGCGACAAGATCAACAACAGCTTTACCCGGATGGCGGCGCATCTCGACGACTTCCATCACCGTCAGGGCAGTGCGCCGGCGGAGGCATTGGATTTCATCGCCGCCGAACAGTCGCTCTACCTAGGCCACCCGTTCCATCCCTTCCCCAAGTGCTCCCAGGGCGTGGAGCGACGCGCCTTCGACGACTACAGCCCGGAGCGCGGTGCCCGCTTCCAGCTGCACTACCTGGCCGTGCGCCGCGACCTGCTGGTGGAGGCATGGCTCGATGGGCCCGACGACGGAATGGCGGATGAGGTGCTGGAAGCGGCCCGGCAACGGCTCGGTGAGCGCCACGCCGACTATGTCCTGCTCCCCATGCATCCCTGGCAGGCGGGTTACCTGCTGGGTCAGCCGGATGTTCGCCTGCTGCTGGAGGAGGGGCTGCTCGTCGACCTCGGCGCTCAAGGGCCGCTGGCCTATCCCACCTCCTCGGTGCGTTCGGTGTGGGTGCCGGAGACCGGCCAAGGCTACAAGCTGCCACTACAGGTACGCATCACCAATCTGATCCGTGAGAACACATTGGAGCAGTCGCGCCGTACGCTGGACGCCGCGCGGCTCATTCATCGTCTTCGCGATGAGCTGGAGAGCGACGCCTTCCAGGTGGTGATGGAGACCGGCTATCGCACCCTGGACCCGGGGCATCCGGCGCTGGACAGCCATCGCGCTGCTGCCTTCACGGTGATCTATCGGCCCATGCCGGTCGAGGCACAGCATGCCTGCGTGCTCGCCTCACTGCTGGAACCCTACCCCGGCGAGGCGGAGCCCAAGCTGATAGCGGCGATTCGCCAGGGGGCAGGCGGCGAGGTGGACCTGAAGCGCTGGTTCGCGGCCTATCTGGAGGTCTCGCTGGTACCGATTCTCGAGATTCTGGCGCGCACCGGCGTCAGCTTCGAGGCTCATCTGCAGAACAGTCTGCTGCGGCTGGAGCGGGGCTGGCCCTCCACGCTCTACGTACGCGACCTGGAGGGTGTGAGCCTGGACCGCGAGCGGGTCACCCGCCTGCCGGTGTGGCCTTCGCTCGGCATCGCGACGGACAGCCCGCTGCTCTACTCGCCGGAGGTCGCCTGGCGGCGCACGCAGTACTACTTCTTCGTCAATCATCTTGGAGGCGTGGTAAACGCCTTGGCAACTCACCTTGGCGTCGACGAGGGGCGCTTCTGGCGTCAGGTGGGCGACTGCCTGGAGCGACTGCGCGAAGCGGGGGACTCACGCCTTGCGGCTTACGCCGAAGACCTGCTTCAGGCAGACCACTGGCCGGCCAAGGCCAATCTGCTCAGCTGCTTCCGGCAGCGGGGTGCAAGTCCGCTGTTCGTCGATATCGTCAACCCCATCAAGCGAGTTGGATGACCACATGGAAGCGACCCTACGATCCCCGCAAACGAGCTTCGACCTCGGGCAACTCCCCTCGTCGCCGGAGTACGTGCGCGTGCAGCAGCGGGTGCTGCGCCAGTTCATCCAGGGCTTGCTGTTCGAAGCGGTCCTGCCAGCCGTCGAGGAGGCAACCGGGCCTGGTGAGCAGTGCGCCTTCTCGCTGACGGGGCGTGACGTCCAGGGGCGTGAGGTGAGCTATACCGCCTGGGGCGCGCGCAAGGCCAGCTTCGGTAGGGTGCGCCTGGCGCTGCGGCCCGTTCAGCGCCGCGATGCGGACGACCATCGGCAGGAGGCGACCCTGGCCGGCTTCATGGCCGAGGTGATGGCTACGGTGGTTCCCGCAGAGCGCCTGCCCTACCTGCTGGAAGAGCTGCAGCAGACCCTGCTCAAGGATGCCCAGTCGCGGATATTGAGCGGCATGCCGACCAGCCCCGACCTTGCGTGGGACCATGATGCCTGGGAAGGGTGGCTGCAGGAGGGCCATCCCTATCATCCGAGCTACAAGTCCCGGCTCGGTTTCACGCTTGCCGACAACGCGGCCTATGGCCCCGAGTTCCGCCAGGACGTCCGGCCGGTCTGGCTGGCCGTGGCCCGTGAGCATTGCCGTGTCTCGCTATCGGCTTCGCTGAACCTCGGTGCCTTCTTGCGAGAGGAGCTGGGCGAGGCGACGCTGGCGCGCTTTCGGCGCCTGCTCGTCGCGTCGGCACGGCGCCCGCAGGACTACGTGTTCCTGCCGGTGCATCCCTGGCAGTGGAGCCACGTCATCCTGCCCACCTTCCAGGCCGAGCTGGCCGCTGGGCGGCTCTGCTACCTGGGCACGGGCGACGACGCCTACCTGGCCCAGCAGTCGATCCGCACCCTGGCCAATACCAGCCGGCCCCGGCGGGCCAACCTCAAGCTCGCGTTGAGCATCGTCAACACCTCCACCAGCCGTATCCTGGCTGCCCATACCGTGGAGAACAGCGCGCGCATCAGCGATTGGTTGCATGACCTGGTGACGCGTGACGAAGCGGCGCGCGAGTGCGGCGTCGTCATTCTGCGTGAGGTGTTGGGGGTGGCCTATGACGCCTCGCGCCTGGCCGAGCCTCAGCGCAGCCTGGCCTACGGTACCCTGGGCGCCGTGTGGCGCGAGAGCCTGCACCGTTACCTGTATCCGGGCGAGCGCGCGCTGGCCTTCAACGGCCTGACCCAGCTCGCCGCCTCGGGGACACCGATGCTCGACGGCTGGGTACGGCACCATGGCGTGGCGGCCTGGGCCCGGCGGCTGCTCGAGGTCACGGTGACGCCGCTGATTCACCTGCTCTACGCCCACGGTATCGGCCTGGAGTCTCATGGCCAGAACATTCTGCTGATCCATCGCGACGGCTGGCCCGAGCGCATCGCGCTCAAGGACTTCCACGACGGGGTGCGCTACAGCCCGGCGCTGCTGGCCGAGCCCGAACGCGCGCCCTGCCTGGTGCCGGAGCCGGCCAGCCACGCTGCCGTCAATCGCAACTCCTACATCCAGACAGAAAGTGCCGACGAGGTGCGCGACTTCACCTACGACGCCTTCGTCTTCATCGCCCTCACCGAGCTCTGCCTGTGCCTGGAGCAGCACTACGACCTGCCGGAGGCCAGCTTCTGGGAGATGACCGCGGAAGTCATCCGGGATTACCAGACCGCGCATCCCGCGCTGGAGCCGCGCTTCGCTTTGTTCGATCTCTTCGCGCCCACGGTGAGCATCGAGGAATTGACCAAGCGTCGGTTGTTCGGCGACGCCGAGAAGCGCTTCGCCACCCGTGACAACCCGCTGTATCCCTACCGGCCAGGCGCCTGAGGAGAGCCGATGTTGACGCCCAATGAACTCAAGCGGCGGCTGGCGCGAGGCGAGACGGTGCTTGGCCTATTCGCCTCGATCCCCACGGCGGTGACCGTCGAGATGATCGGCCAGGCCGGCTTCGATTTCGTCATCCTCGATACCGAGCACACCCTGGTGAACCCCGAGACCCTGGAGCACATGCTGCGCGCCGCGGAACTCGCCGGGCTCACCGCGCTGGTGCGGGTGTCGCGCCCCGATCCGGGCATCGTGGTGCCGCTGCTCGATGGCGGCGCCCGGGGGATCGTGCTGGCCGACGTGCGCGGCCCCGAACCCCTGCAGGCGCTGAACGAATGCCTGCGCTTCCATCCACTGGGGCGGCGCGGCATGAACAGTGGCCGCCCGGGGCGCTTCGGTGCCGACGACCTGGTCGACTACCTGCAACGGGCCAATGACGAGCTGATGCTGGTGCCGATGATCGAGAGCCTGGAAGGGGTGGAGAACCTCGAGGCCATCCTGCAGGTACCCGGGGTGGACATGGTACTCGAGGGTGCGGCAGACCTGTCGCAGTCGCTGGGCCTGCCCTGGCAGACCGAGGCGCCGGAGGTACGCGAGGCGCTGGACCTTATCCAAGCGGCCTGTCGCTGCGCCGAGGTGCCGTTCTGCGCGATCCCTCGCAGTGCCGCGCGGCGCGACTACTGGCGCGAGCGGGGCGTGCACGCCTTTGTGTTGGGCGACGAACGCGGTACCGCCTTTCGTGCCCTGCAAGCAAAGCTGGCCCCCTATCGTGAGGAGACGAGCCCATGACCAGCGTGGCCAAGATCCTGCCCCGGGCGCCCTGGAGCCCGCCCTCGTCGGCGGTCAGGCGTTGCCTGGCGGCACTCGGCGAGCCGGCTCCCGTCGGTACGCGCGAACCTGTCTGTGCCTTTGTCTACGACCTGGCGGCGCTGCGCGAGCACGTCAGCGCCATGCTGGCGGACCTGCCGCAGCCCTGCCGGCTCTATTACGCCGTCAAGGCCAATCCCGACCGGCGCCTGATCGAAACCCTGGCGCCCCTGGTGGCGGGGTTCGAAGCCGCCTCGATCGGCGAGATTCGCCGTATCCGCGAGGTCAGTGACTCGGCGCCGGTGATCTTCGGCGGCCCCGGCAAGAAGGATGCAGAGCTCGAGGAGGCACTCACCCTCGGCGTGGAGCGCATTCACGTCGAGAGTTTGCACGAACTGCGCCGGCTCAATCTTATTGCCGAGCGACGCGGCAGGGTGGTGCCGATCCTGCTGCGGGTGAACCTGCACGACGCACTGCCCGAGGCCACCGTCACCATGGCCGGGCGGGCCACCCAGTTCGGCATCGATGAGCCGCAGGTGGAGGAGGCGATCGAGGCGGCCCGGCGCAGCCCGGGGCTGCGGCTCGACGGCTTCCATATGCATTCGATCTCCAACAATCTCGATGCTCGCCTGCATGCGCGGCTGGTAGCCACCTACCTGGCGCGAGTGCGCGCCTGGGCCGAACGCTTCGACCTGAAGATACGCTGCGTCGATGCCGGCGGCGGCTTTGGCGTCTCCTACGACGAGCGCCCGGACTTCGACTGGGCGGCCTTCGTCGACGCACTGCGCCCACTGTTCGCCGCCGACCCGCTGCCCGGGGCGGAACTGCTGTTCGAGCCGGGGCGCTACATCGCTGCCTTCTGCGGCTACTACGTTGCCGAAGTCATCGATCTCAAGCAGAGCCATGGGCGCCACTTCGCCATCCTGCGTGGCGGCACTCATCACTTCCGCTTGCCCGCTTCCTGGCAGCACGACCATCCCTTCGAGGTGCTGCCACGCCAGCTGTGGCCCTATCCCTTCCCACGTCCTGAGCTCAATGCCCAGCGCGTGACCCTGGCCGGCGAACTGTGCACGCCGAAGGACGTGCTGGCCCGGGAAGTGACTGTGCCACGGCTGAGGGTCGCCGATCTGGTGCTCTTCCACCGTGCCGGCGCCTACGGCTGGACCATCTCCCATCACGATTTCCTGGGCCACCCCCATCCCCGGCATCTCTACCTCGACGATTGCCACGACGACAAGGAGCTTGTCCGATGACTGCGTTTTCTTCACCGACCGATGCGGATTTGGCCGAGGCAGGGCGCCTTGCCGAGGCGCGCCTGCTGGGCGATCTCGTCGACACGCTGCTGGCCGAAGGCTTTCTTGACGACCAGGACGTCGATTGGCCGGCGTCCGATACGCTGCCTGACGCCCTGGCCTGGCCGCGAGGGGTACAGTGTCTGCGCTGGTGGACGGCGCGCGAGACGGGGGAGGCGGTGCTGATTCCGCTGCGTGGCGCGATACTGCCGCCGCACCGGCATGTCGCGACAGCCGGTGTGTTCGCGGCGAGCTACCGTGACGATGGCACCCTCGCCACCTGGTGGCGCCTGGCGCCGGCCGAGCTGCTCGAGCTCGTGGTGAAGCACTGCCTGAACGACGCTCAGCGCCAACAGCCGGGGGTGGCCAACGTTCGCCGGCTGTTGCTCACCACCCTGTGGCAGACCCGCCAGTCCATCGCCGAGGCGGCGCCGCTGGACATGCCGCAGAGGCACACCGCGGCAGCGAGCCTGCGCACCCTCGAGCGTCGTGCCGCTCTACGCGATCGACCCTTCCATCCGCTGGCCAAGGCCAAGGAGGGGCTGGATGAGGAAGGGCATCGCCACTATGCGGCGGAGTTTGCACAGACCATCCGCATGCGCTGGCTGGCCATGCGGCGAGACTGCCTGACAGCCGGAAGCGGGGCGGCGCCCGGGGCCCTGGAACCGACGGATATGCTGCTGAATGTCGCTGAGCGCAGCAAGCTGGAAGAGGAGATGGAAAGGCGCGGCCTGGACCCTCACCGTTACATGGCGCTGCCGGTGCATCCCTGGCAATTCGAGCACGGCGTGCCACGTCATCTCGCTGCCATGCTGGAGGCAGGGGAGGGAGTGGCACTGACGACGGCCGTCGGCGACTACACGGCAACTTCCTCGCTGCGCTCGCTGTCGCCGCTGGACGAGAGCCGCTTCCACCTCAAGCTGCCGATGGCGGTTTTCTCGCTGGGGGCCGCTCGCTACCTGCCGGCGGTCAAGCTGATCAACGGCGAGCGAGGCCAGACGCTGCTCGAGCAGGCCAAGGCACGGGATCCGGAGCTCCAGGCACGGCTGTACCTGTGCGACGAGCGCCGTTGGTGGTCCTACCTGCCGCAGGGTAGCGGGCTGTTCGACGACCCACCCCGCCACTTGGGGGCACTGGCACGGGAGTATCCGGCGGCTCTACTGGATGACCCCTCGGTGCGCCTGGTGCCGATGGCGGCGCTGGGCGTATCGAGCGTCCAGATGGCGAGTGCCGGCGAGCACCCCTTCGACCCCTTGCGGCAACTGCGTGGCTGGAGCGACACCGAGGCGGCAGCGATAGCACTGTTCGGCGATGTGTGCGACACCTTCTTCGATATCGCACTGCGCCTCTATCGCCTGGGGTTGATGCCCGAGATCCATGGCCAGAACGCTGTGTTGGTATGCCGCGATGGTCGCTTCGACGGGCTGTTGCTGCGCGATCACGACTCGGTGCGCCTGCATCGTCCGTGGCTCGACCGCCATGGCATTGATGACCCTCGATATCACATTCGCCCGGGCTACTCGAACAGCCTCTACAACGAGACGCCGGAGGACCTGCTGTTCTATCTCCAGACCCTGGGCGTGCAGGTCAACCTGATGGCCATCGTCGAGAGCCTGACACGGCACCATGCACACCTTGGCTTGGCAGAGGCGCGGCTATGGCAGGAGATGCGCGCTCGCCTGGAAGCGCGGATAGCGGCGCTGCCGTTCGACGACGAGCAGCGGCGTACCCTGCACGCCGTATTGTTCGAAGCGCCGCGCTGGCCGTTGAAGTGTGTGCTGCGACCGCTGTTCGAACAGCAGGGGGTGCCAGGCAGCATGCCATCGGGCAAGTCGAGCCTGCCCAACCCGTTCCACATCTTGGAATTGCACAGGCAGGAGCGGGACGTCACGTGCGTTGTCGATGCCGAACCTGTATAAAGGTCGCCGACTCCGGTAACGAATGATTCTCATGCTCTTCTTGCGCATCTGCCGTCGCTTCACCGTCTTGATGCTGTTGTCGAACTGCCTGACCCTGGCGGCACACGCCGAGGCAGCACGCAGCGTCGAACACGCCCTGGGCGAGGCTCGCATCACGGGTCAACCGCAACGTATCGTAACGCTCTACCAGGGCGCCACCGATACCGCGCTGGCGCTGGGGATCGAGCCGATAGGGGTGGTCGAGTCGTGGCTCGAGCGCCCCATGTATCGCTACCTGCGCGACGAGCTACCTGCGGACGTGCGCTACCTGGGGCTGGAGACCCAGCCGGACCTGGAAGCGGTGGCGGGGCTTGCGCCCGAGCTGATCGTGGGGGCTCGCTATCGCCATGCCGGGGTCTATCCGCTGCTGTCGCGTATCGCACCGACGGTGATTGCCGACAGCGCCCATGACTTCGAGGCCATGCTCGAGCTGATGGGCGAGGCAACCGGTCGCGAAGCCGAGGCCCAGGCGCTACTTGCCGACTGGCGGGAACGCGTCGCCGACTTCCGATGTCGTGCCGAAGCCCGGCTGGGCGACGCCTGGCCTCAGCGGGTCTCGGTGGTCAGTTTTCGCGGCGATCATGTACGCCTCTATTACGACGGCTTTGCCCGAAGCGTCCTCGATGAGTTGGGATTCCTGCGCCCGACTGGGCAGCAGGGCAGCGGCTGGGGCATCAAGCTGGTCAGCCGTGAAACCCTGCCGGCTTTGGATGCCGATGCGATCTTCGTCTTCATGCGCGACGATGCGGCGGTGGCCGAGCTGCATCGCGAGTGGACGGCGCATCCATTGTGGCAGAGTCTCGATGCGGTCGAGCGGGAGCAGGTCTACTACGTCGATCCGGTGATCTGGAGCATGGGTGCCGGCATCCTGGCCGCACATCGGCTGCTTGACGAACTCTACGACCACTACGAACTGCACGACGCCGCGCGCCAAGGAGAGAGCGGGACATGCTGACCACCCCTTCGGCCAGGCTGCTCGGGTTGATGGCAGGGGTGCTGTTGGCACTTGTTGCCGGTCTGGCCAGCTTGACCTTGGGCGCCACTACGATTGTGCCGGGCACCCTCATGGAAGCCTTCCTCGCGCCCGACCCAGGATCGGTGCAACATCTGATCCTGCGTACCGAGCGCCTGCCCCGCGCGCTGATCGCCGCCGTGGTGGGTGCCAGCCTGGCGGTAGCCGGCGCCCTGATGCAGACGCTGACGCGCAACGCCCTGGCGGCGCCGAGCATTCTCGGCATCAATGCCGGCGCCATGTGTTTCGTGGTGGTGGCGAGCAGCGCCTTCGCTTTGCGCTCACCCTTGGCGCTGGCCTGGGTGGCCTTTCTCGGCGCTCTGGTAGCGGCGCTACTTGTCGCACTGCTGGGACGTGGGCGCGATGGTGGCTTCTCGCCGGTGCGGGTGGTGCTGGGCGGCGTGGCGGTCACGGCCCTGTTCGTCTCGCTGGCCCAGGGGCTCCTGATCGTCGACCAGGAGGGCTTCGAGAGCCTGCTGCTGTGGCTGGCGGGCTCGGTGGCGGGGCGCAGCCTGGACATGTTGCTGCCGCTGCTGCCGTTCTTCCTGGCCGCCGCCGGCGTCTGCCTGCTGCTGGTGCGCCAGCTCAACCTGCTGGTGCTGGATGACGAGGTGGTCAAGGGATTGGGCCAGCGGACCGGCCGGGTCAGGCTTCTGGCGGGAGCCGTGGTCATCGTGCTGGCGGGAAGTTCGGTGGCGCTGGCCGGCATGATCGGCTTCGTCGGGCTGATCGTTCCGCACATGGTGCGCGCCCTGTTCGGCCGCGACCATCGCTGGGTGCTGCCCGGCTGTGCCCTGCTCGGTGCCGGCCTGCTGTTGGGTGCCGACACCCTGGCGCGCTTCCTCATGCCACCCCAGGAGGTACCGGTGGGGGTGATGACGGCGCTGCTCGGGACGCCGTTCTTTCTTTATCTCGCACGCCGCCGGAGCCTGGTGCCATGAGTCCTCCCGTTGTCGCACGCACAGCCGGAGGGCGAATTTCCCTGCGTCTGGAGCGCCGCACCCTGGTGGTGACGCTGCTGCTGACCCTGATTCTCGCGGCTAGTGCCCTGGCCTCGCTGAGCCTGGGGAGTCAGGCGACATCGCCTGGGGCGGTGCTGGAAGCGCTGCTGGTCCCCGAGCGCAGCGACATCGCTCTGATCGTCCATGAGATCCGCCTGCCCCGGGTGGTGCTGGCGATCCTCGTCGGTGCCTGCCTGGGGGTGGCCGGGCTGCTGCTGCAGGGGCTGGTGCGCAACCCCTTGGCCTCGCCAGATGTGATCGGCATCACCGGTGGCGCCTCGCTGGCGGCGGTCGGCTTCCTGGCGCTGGGCGGCACGGCACTTGGGGAAGCCTGGCTGCCTCTGGCGGCACTGTGCGGCGCACTGCTGGTGGCGCTGGCCATCGTCGCCCTGACCGGGCGTGGGGTGACCCCGGCACGCCTGGTATTGATCGGCATCGGCATGGCCGCTGCACTCGGTGCGGGCACCACGCTGGTGCTGGTGCTCGCCGCCGATACCACGGCGATGCAGGCTTACGTATGGCTGACCGGAAGCCTCTATGCCGCTCAGTGGCGGGAGGTGACAGGGCTGGCCCCCTGGGCGCTGGTGGGCTTGCCCCTGGCGCTGGTACTGGCGCGTCGCCTGGATGTCCTGGCGCTGGGCGACGATCTGGCCGTCGGTCTCGGCACGACGCTGCAGGGTAGTCGCCTGGCCCTGCTGTTGCTATCCGTGGCGTTGGCCGGCGCAGCGGTGGCCTTTGCCGGCGGGCTGAGCTTCGTTGGTCTACTTGCCCCGCATATCGCGCGGCGATTGTCGGTGCGTGGCCATACCGGCCTGGTGCCGGTGTCAGCCCTTAGCGGTGCGCTGATCGTGCTGCATGCCGACTTGCTCGGTCGGATTGCCTTCCTGCCCCGGGACCTGCCGGCGGGCATCTTCGTCGCCGGTATCGGCGCACCGTTCTTCATCTATCTGCTATACCGCTGGCGAAGCTAGGTGCCAGACGGAGACAAGGAGTCTCGAGCATGTTCGATATTCGCCCTCGGGTGTCGGGCGCTTCGTCCGAGTTGCTGGCCCGCTATCGCGAGGTTGCGACTTCCACACTGGGTCACTTTACCGACTTGGGTGCCATCACCGACCTCATGCCTCTGCACCATCCCACACGGCTGCTGGGCAGTGCCCTGACGGTGCGCATCCCGCATCTCGATGGCAGCGTGATCCGCCAGGCACTGGAAATGGCCGAACCCGGGGACGTGCTGGTGATCGATGTTGCCGGCGATGAGCGGCGCGCCTGCTGGGGCGAGCTGCGTACCTATGCGGCCCTGCGCAAGGGACTGGCCGGCGTGGTGACCTCGGGACGAGTGACCGATACGGCCGAACTCGTGCGGCTGGGGCTGCCCATTTATTCGCGTGGATCAAGCCCGCTGACCACTCGCGCCGTGGAGCTCGAGGGCGAAGTCAACGTGCCGGTGGCCATCGATGGCGTGGCGATTGCGCCGGGCGACCTGATCGTCGGCGACGACGATGGCCTCTTCGCACTCACCCCGGCACGCGCCGAGGCGCTGCTGGCGCCCGTACTCGACAAGCAGGCGCGGGAAGCTGAGCGTCGGCGGGAAGTCATGGCTGCCCATCCCGAGTGGTGGCGCTGAGACTAAGTAAGGTCAACAACGAAAAAGGCGGCGCCAAGGCGCCGCCAAACAGTAAGCCAGGTCCGCTTCAGGACGAGGAATCAGAAGTCGAGCTGGTAGCCGAGTGTGAAAGTGCGGCCGCGGCCGGCGAAGTACTGATCGTCACCGGGGCGGGCGGTTTGAGAATAATAGGTGATGTATTCCTTGTCGGTGAGGTTTTCGACACCCAGGGAGAGCCGACCCACGGGCAGGCGATAGCCGAGCGAGGCATCCAGCAGGGTGTAGCCGTTGAAGCGACGCAGGTCGGGATTTTCCTGGTCGTTGAAGTCTCGATTGAAGAAGTGACTTGCCTGGAGGTGGGTCGAGAGGTCATCGCTCCAACCGGCACTCCAACCGAAGGTGAGGCGTTCCGGGGCGATATTGAGACCGGTAAGCTCGGTATCGACCCGACCATCACCGGTGGTGTCCGACTTGCCCCGATTACGAGCATAGGTAAGGCGCAGGCCATGGGTATCGGTCACGTCGAATTCACCGGCAAGCTCCACGCCACGGATCTCGGTCTTCTCCCGATTGCCGACGAATACGCCGCTGTCGTCCTGCAGGAGGCGTTCACCCAGGTCGGAGTCCGACTCGTAGTAACTCAGCTCCAGACGTGCACGCCCCCAATCGAAGCGGGTACCGACCTCTCGGTTGTCGGTGACGATGGGGCTCAACTCCAGCAGAGTATCGACCGACTGTCCTTCGCTGGAGATGCCGCGCAGCACCCGGCCGACGTCTGGCATGCCGAAGCCTTCGGAATAGTTGGCGAACAGTTGTGCCGAATCAGTGACCTGATAGACCAACCCGAAATTGAACAGCGTCTCGTCGAAGCTCGGCTTGCCGCCTTCAACGGTGACTGCGTCCTGTTGGACATCGTTTCTGTCGACGGTCTGGTAGGTATCGACATCGAGCTGGGCATGCTCGTAGCGAACGCCGGCGTGCAGCGTCAGCGGCTCGAATACTTGCAGCGAACCCTGCAGGAAGGCAGCGGCATTGTTGAACTGGGTCTCGGGTACGTAGCTGCGATCGGTCTGTACCAGCCTCTGCTGGGTATCATCCTGTAGCAGGTCGACGCCGGTCGCCAGCGACACGCGGTCGTTGAACAGGCCGTCGCGGCTCAGCGTGAACTTGGCGCCCAGCTTATCGGACTCGTTACGAGTCTGATCGAGCCGGGTGTTGCCCTGGGCATCCTGATAGGGAAAGGCCGTGGGATGTGGGCCGAACTGGGCGCGGAAACGCTGGTGATAGACCTTGGCATCCAGTTCGTTGCCGAACCAGTCGCCGTGACGGTAGGTGAGCTGGGCGGTAGTGGATTCATTGTAAGACGCTTCGCCATCCGGCGTGCCGCGCTCGGCGCTGGTCGGGAGGCCATCCGCTCGATTCCCCACCACGGGCTCATAGTCGTTGTCTCCCTCCAGCTCAAAGCGGTTGAGAGAAAACTCCAGGCTCTGGTCGTCATCGATCCAGTAGCCGAGCTTGGCGAACAGGTCATAGCTGGTCGAATCCTGGATCTCACCCTGAATCGGGTCGATGCCGACGTTGCGTCCGCTGCCATCTCTGAAGATACCCTGTTCCTGGCGAGTAATTCCGCCGAGGAAATCCCAGTCGCCACGCTGGGCGCTGAGGCGATAGCCCAGCCGATGGCCAAGCCCCTCGGAGTCGAGCTCGTCGTCAAACGTGATCTGGCTCGAGACGTGATGATCGATGCCGCCGCCTTCGGCGCGCTTGGTGACGAAGTTGATTATGCCGCCGGTGGCGCCCAGGCCGTGCTCGGCGCTGGCACCGTGAATCACCTCGATGCGCTCGACCATGTCGAGGTCGATGGTATAGCCCTCACGGGCGCTGTCTCGAATGGGCGTGGATTGCGGCACGCCATCGATCATGTAGAGCGGGGCACGGCCGCGGAAGGTTTCGCCAGAATTGGTCATCTTCTGCCGGCTGGGAGAATAACCGGGAATGAGATTACCCAGGATCTGTCCGCGGTCGCGGGTAACGGCAAGCTGCTGTTCGATCTGCTCGCGGGTGATGACGGTGACCTTCTGAGGCGTTTCGCCGGCTTGGCTACGATTGCGGGTGGCGGTGATCACCAGCGGGTTGAGATCGCGTGAGGCGCCGGGCTCGTCGCTACTGGTCTGGGCAAAGGCCAATCCCGGCAGGGTGGAGCCAAGCATCACCGGCGCCAGCCAGGCGATATGCGTCTTGTGGGTCATTGGATGTCGTTCCCTTGCTTGCTGTTGGGTTGTCCAGTCGTCGCCTTGACGACCACGCAGAGCCATGTCCAGGCGCGGAAACAATAATGGTTTGCATTTAATTTTTCAAATGACAAATCAGGATGTATGATTTGTGATGCTATTTGTCATCGATTGTCATCGGCGTGAAGCGATGCTGTTCCGCTGTCTTCCTCCCACAAGCACTCAGAGGACACTCTCGCATGTCCAACCTTCTTCCTTGCTCCCAGCCGACCGCACTGGCTGAGGCGGGGCGACTCGCACTCGGCCTCACGATAGGGGGCGTCCTGATCGGCATGGCGCCGCAGGCGCTTGCCCAAGAGGACACCCTGGAAACGGATACTCTGGTTGTTGTTGGCGCCGCCTTGAAGGTGGCCTCGCCACTGGTCGAGACGCCGCGCCCCGTCTCCCTGGTTGATCGGGAGGAGCTCGAGACGCGCAATGTGCAACAGCTCGACGAGGCCTTCCGCTACCGAGCTGGCGTGCTTTCCGGGCATTACGGATCGGACAACGATACCGACTGGCTTCAGGTGCGTGGCTTCAATCACTCGACGTATCAGGATGGGCTACGCCTGTATCGCGAGGGCTTCTACCAGTGGTTGCCTGAGCCGTACGGTTTGGAGAGGGTAGAGGTCTTCAAAGGACCCTCGTCGATTCTCTATGGCGAGGCGCCTTCAGGAGGCTTGATCAACGCCGTCAGCAAGCGGCCGACCGCTGAGCCCCAGGGGCGCGTCGATCTGCAGCTCGGTAACCGCGACCATCGCCAGGTCGGCGTCGACAGCTCCGGGCCGGTCACCGAGTCGGGTGATGTGAGATATCGGCTGGTCGGTACCTGGAAGGAGCGTGATGGGGACCTCGATCATACCAGTAACGAGCGCTATTACTTCGCCCCGAGCCTGGCGGTGGACTTCAGTGAGGACACCACGTTGACGGTGCTTGCCAGCGTGCAGAAGGACGATGCGGCACCCGTCAATCCGTTCAAGCCACCCTATGGTACCGTTCAGGACACGCCCTTCGGCAAGATCGATCGACACACCAATCTCAGCCAGCCCGGTTACGACACCAACGAGCGCACTCAGTGGGCGCTGGGCTACGAATTGGAGCACAGGTTCAACGAAACTTGGCGCTTCGAGCAGAACCTGCGTTACAGCGAACTGGACCTGCTGCTGCGTAGCAGCTACGCGCTGGGCATGATGAATCCGCGTGAAGCGGGGCAGGGCCATACACATCGTGATGGCAACATCGAGAGCTGGACCGTCGACAACCGCATGCTCGGCAATTGGTTCGGCGATGGCTTCGAGAATACGCTGTTGCTCGGCATCGACTACCAGGATCTCAAGCTGAAGGGGCGTGAAGCCGACGACTTTGCCTTCGGGATCATCGATGTATTCGATCCCGTGTACGGCAACTTCACGCCGATCGATGTCAGCCAGCGAATCGAGCGTGATATCGATAAGCAGCAGACCGGCGTTTATCTTCAGAACCAGCTGCGCCTGGCTGATCGCTGGGTGCTACTGGGCGGAGTGCGCTATGACCAGGCGGAAACCGAGAATGCCAACCGCACTTCCGGACTGACAGAGCGCTCCGATGATAATCATGTCTCCTGGAGCGGTGGTTTGATGTATCTGGGGGAGCATGGGATCAATCCCTATCTGAGTTATACCGAGTCTTTCGATCCCTTGGCGCGCCTGGATGATGCCGGCGAACTCTACGAGCCCCGTGAAGGAGAGCAGTGGGAACTGGGCGTGAAGATCTCGCCGCCGGAGTGGGACGGCTATATTACGGCTGCACTCTTCGATCTCAAGGAAAGCAATGGCCTGGTGACTTCGCCGGGTGGTTTCCAAGTACAGGAAGGGGAGCAGCGTTCGCAAGGTCTCGAGCTTGAAGGCCAGGTCCAGCTGAGCGACGAACTACGTATTACTGCAGCCTATACCTACACCGATGCACGAACCGAAGAGGATCGCCGCAAGGATCTCGTTGCACGCCATCAGGTCGCCACTTGGCTGGATTACGCTATCGCTCAGGGTGCGCTCAGCGGTCTGCAACTGGGGGGCGGTGTTCGGCACGTGGGCTCCAGCGTAGGAGGTGATCTCGACGTTTCTGGCCACACCCTGTTCGATGCGATGGTCGCCTATGACTTCGATGACCATTGGCGGGCACAACTCAACGTCAACAACCTGACCGACGAAGCCTATGTCGCCTCTTGTGAAGCCAACTTCTGGTGCTACTACGGCGAGTCGCGCAGCGTGATCGGCAGCCTCAGCTACCGCTGGTAAGTCATTCTGCGCGGTAATGCAACACCCGGCCTTATGGCCGGGTGTTGCACTTTTGAGAATGGTGCTTTTAGAACTGATATCTCACGTTCGCGGTCACGCTTCGTCGATCGCCATAGCCGCAATCGGCGCCATCGGAGCGGCACCAGGAAACGTACTCCTCGTCGGCAAGGTTCTTGGCATCCACCGAGAAGTCCCAGTTGCCCAAGGTGTAGCCCACCATGGCGTCATAGAGCGTCACGGAAGGAATCAGAGGGGCGCCCGCCGAGCCTACGCTGTCGCCGACGTAGCGGACACCCGCACCGATACGCCAGTTATTGCCGATGTAGAGCCGATTCCACCAGGAGGCCTGTCGTTCCGCTACGCTGGACAGGCGGTCGCCGGTGGCGTCGTCGCGTGCATTCAGGTCGGTATAGGCCACCTGGGTTTCAAAGCTGTCCCAGCGCTTGTTGAGCTGGAGCTCCCAGCCATCGATAACTGCCCCGGTTTGCTCCGCTCCACCGGGAGTTTGCCCGTCGCTGATCCGGTTTTGCTGGGTGATATCGAAGTAGGCGGCAGTGATTCCCAGCGATCTATCGGGTGAAAGGTATTTGAACCCGACCTCCTGTTGGTCACCGGTCGTCGGCTCGAGCGAATTCGCCGCTGCCGTTCCATCGGTGCCCAGGTTCATGCTGAAGGATTCTGCGTAGCTGACGTAGGGGGAGAAGCCGTTCTCGAAGCGATACATTACGCCGAGCCTGCCTGTCGTGGCCTCATCTTGGCTTGCGGTATCGGGTCCGGTAACCGCCAGGGTGCGATTTTCCGCCCAATCATGGCGCAGGCCGGCGGAAATCACGACGGGTCCTATCTCGATGTGGTCGGCCAGATAAACGCCGATCTGCTCTATTTCGTTATCGGGCCTGTCTGAAGGCGTGATGACGTCCGCATTGAGATTGCCATACTGCGGATCATAGACGTTGATGTTTCCACCCAGGCCATAGCCGTAGAAATAGTTGTCTTCTTCCCAGCGTGCGTCTTGCCGATCAATACCCAGCAGTAGATGGTGACGGGTGGCGCCCAGATCGACTTCACCCTTCAGGCGGGCGTCGAGGTTTAGGATGCGAGTGCTCCTGTCGACTGTGTAGATGGTTCTCGGTACTTCTCCGTTGGCATCCGGTACGCTGGGTATGGTGGCCCAATGCTCGCGGGTGTCTGCGCTGGAGCGGGTGTAGCGAGCCGTAGCCGAGAGCGTCCAGTCATCAGTGAAGCGGTGATCGAGGAACAGGGTTGCCTCTGTCTTTTCGCGATCATATCGATCCCAGCCGGGTTCGCCGACGAATCTCTCGGAACCGATATAGCCCCGAGAGCCCCGATCCAGCGTGCCTGCTTGCGGTAGAAACTGGGCAGAAACCTGGCCCTTGTTTTCCTGACGATTCAAGAGCAGCGTAATGTCCGTATCTTCGCTAGGCCGCCAGGTAAAGGAAGGTGCCAGCAAGTAGCCGTCGTCCTGTACGTGGTCCACCTGGGTATCGCTGTCGCGCCCCAGGGCGACGAGGCGGTAGAGAACTCGCCTTGTTCATCCACGGGCCCCGTGAGGTCCAGGGCCAGCTGCTTGCGGTTGAAGGTGCCATATTGAGCCCAGATTTCGCCACCGGGTGCTTCCTGGGGCAGCTTGGAGACGGCATTGATGATGCCGCCGAGATCGCCCTGACCATAGAGCATGGAGGAAGGCCCCTTCAGTACCTCGATGCTCTCCAATGCGTACACGTTGGTGCGCACGCTGTTGTACCAACCATAATTCTGGCGCAGTCCATCCAGGTAGCGGCCTGCATCCACGCCGCGAACTTTTGCACTATCGATGCGAGTATCGAAGCCAAAGTTGCCTGCATGAACGCCTGAGGTGTAGAGCAGAGCGTCCTGGATCGACTTGGCGCCGGAATCGCGAATAAAACCTTCGTCGATGACGGAGATCGAGTAGGGCTGTTCCTGCACGGAAACGTCCATCTTGCCGACGTTGGGTTCGCGCTCCAGTTCGAGGTAGTCGGGAGCGACGATGGCATCCGAGACGACTTCGACGGTCTCGAGCTCGACGACGTCGTTTGCGCCGGTTTGAGCGAGTGCGACGAAGCTGGTTCCGGCCAGCGATACGAGGGCTGCCGAACCGCAGCGTCGCCAGAAAATGGGTGAGATGGACATTAGTATCCCTTGTGATGTTAATTTTAAACTTAATAATAATATTTATCGTTCGCGATATTAGAAGCTTCGCTCGAATGAGTCAACGAAGCGTGGTGAGGTTCGGTCAGACGTTGGCGGGGCTGCGACATTGCCGGCCTACTGCCGGCAGTGTCGCTTCAGCTATCAGGAGGTGGAGGGGATCAAAAGGCGTAGCTCAGCGTTCCAAGCACTCCTCGCTCTGCACCGAAGTAGCAGAATTCGAGTGAGTTACAGGAGGCGACGTACTCTTCGTCGGTGAGGTTGGTGACATTGAGGCGTGCACTCATACCGTCGAGTCCGACACGGCCGAGGTCGTAGCCCAGGGTGGCGTCCACCAGCGTGTATTCCGGCACTTCGGCGGTATTGGCCCGGTCGGCCTGGATGTCGGCGTAGTGGCGTATCCCCAGTCCCGCATCGAGCCCGGCCAACGCACCGCTCTGAAATGTGTAATGCCCCCACAGGCTGGCTAGGTGGCGCGGCGCGTAGATGGCGCGGTTGCCCTGGTTGCCATCGTCGCTGCGCTTGTAGGTGATGTCGGTATAGCTGTAGCTCGCCTGCAGGCGCAGATTGTCGGTCAGGTGGGTGTAGGCCTCCAGTTCCAGGCCCTCGGATTCGATCTCGCCCACGGCGCGGTAGGGGTCGGTAGGCTGCTCCTTGGTTGCCACGTTCTCCTGGTTGATCCGAAACAGCGCCACGCTGTAGCGATCCTGTGTGCCCGCCGGCTGATACTTCAGGCCGGTCTCGAGTTGCCTGCCCTCCATTGGCGGGAGCAGGTCGTTTTCCGTATCGACGAAGCTGGTCGGGGTGAAGGCGGTGGAGTAGCTGACGTAGGGGGCGATGCCGTTGTCGAACAGATAGAGCAAGCCGGCACGACCGCTGAACTGGGTATCGTCGAGGGTGCTGGTGTCACCGCTATCCCGGTTGGTGTTGGCAATGTCGACCCAGTCATAGCGACCACCCAGGGTCAGCCGCCAGTTGCCGAAGGCCAGCTGATCCTGCAAGTAGAGGCCGGTCTGCCGGAGTTCGTGGTTTTCCCGCAGAGGGGCATACATGGCGATCGGTTCGGCGCCGTACTGCGGGTCGAAGGCATCGATACTGGGGAAAGCGCCCGATGGCCAGCTTACCTGGTTGTCGCGGCGCTGGTAGTCGGCCCCGACCAGTACGGTATGGTCGAGGAAACCGGTGGAAAGATTGGCCTCGAGCTGGTTGTCCAGCGTCCAGGCTTCCAGCGACTCGTCGGCACCGGAGTAGTAGCGGATCAGCTCGCTGTCGCTGCCGGGCGCCCAGCCGTATGCGTAGACCTGATTGAGCACCACGTCGGAATTGAGATAGTTCAGGCGCTGCCGACCGGTCCAGGCTTCGCTGAAGCGATGTTCCAGCTCGTAGCCCAGCATGCGTTGGGTGCGCTGGTAGCGGTCGTGCTCATCCTCGCCCTCGAAGAAGCCATTGGCGATGCGCCGCCCATTGCGATCCACCACCGTGCCTTCATAGGGCAGGCCTGCGTGATAGCCGCCTTCAGGATCCTGCTGCAGGTAGGCCTTCAGTGTCAGGCTGGTGGTGTCGCTCATGTCCCAGGTCAGCGATGGTGCAATGGCGTAGCGCTCCTCCTCGATGGGGCCGAACTGGGTATCGGCGGCTCTCGCCAGACCTACGATGCGGTAGGCGACGCGCTGCTGCTCGCCCAGCGGACCCGTCACGTCGAAGGCGGCACTGCGCTGGGCGTTGTTGCCGGCAGAAAGGCGTAGCTCGCCGCCGTGCTGGAACTGCGGGCGCTTGCTGGTGAGGGCAACGACTCCACCCGGCGAAGCCTGGCCATAGAGTACCGATGCCGGCCCGCGTACCACCTCGATGCTGTCGAGAAACCAGGGATCGATGGTCATCGAGCTGTGCGAGTTGGTGTCGCCCATCAGCTTGAGGCCGTCGAGGAAGGTATTGCTCAGGCTGCCGTCGGAGAAGCCGCGCAGTACCAGGTAGTCGAAGCGGTTGGAGGCGCCAACCTGGTTCGTGAACACGCCGGGGCTATAGTCCAAGGCCCGCTGTACGGTGCTGGCGCCGCGCGCTTCCCACTCTTCGTGCTCGATGGTGGAAGTGGCCTGGGGCGTTTCGTTGAACGGCGTTTCGGTCTTGGTGGCGGCTTGACCGGTAACGGTCAGAGTTTCCAGCGCATTGGTGCGCCCGGCCTGAGGCTGCTGGGCTTGGGCGTTGGCCACGACAAGGGCGGACACGAGCGAGATGGCCAGTGCCAGTGGGTGGGGCGTCGGCATGAAATTCCCTCAGCGGAAGATGTCTCATTAGGTAATGAGAATTATTCCTTATCCGGAGAGGCTTGTCCTATGGGCATTGCTCAATTTTCTCTGAGTGAGGCTCAAGCAGGACGATGAAGGGAACTCGGCGGGTAGCCGTAGCGTTGGCGAAAGGCAGTAGTGAAATTGCTGGCATGGAGATAGCCGGCGGACTGCGCCGCACGCTCGACCGCATGACCCTGCAGCAGCATTTCGCGTGCGAGTTCGAGACGCCGCTCGCGCAGGTAATCAAAGACTGAGCAGCCATATGCCGCCTGAAACTTACGACGCAGGGTGGCGCTACTCATCGAGGCCAGCTCGGCCAGTGCTGCCAGGCTATGCGGCTGGTCAGGGCAAGCCTGCAACTGTTCACGAACCCGCTCCAGACGTTGCCATTCGCCCGGAGAGAACCGGACGGCTGGTGCGTCGAGCCCCGGCGGTAGGCCATGGGCCAGAAGTTGAAGTGACAGGCCCTCCCACTGCAGCCGCGATGCCACGCCGGCGAGAGGGGAGCTCAAGGCTTGCTCCAGCAGTTGCTGCAAGCCGGATGGCAGCGACCAGGCATGCAGGTTCGAATCAGTCGAAGGCAATTTTCCGCCCAGCGCCTCGGTCAGGCGCGGTGTGTCCAAGGCCAAGGTCAGGGCACGTATGCGCTGGTGGGGAGGTTGTACGGCCCGCAGTCCTTCGCGCTCATGCAGCCTTACGCTCAGCGCCATGCCGGCGGTGAAGTCAAGCCGCTGCTGGCCCAGGGCAACGTCGGCACGACCTTCGAGCATGGCGATGATCGAAAGTGGGGCGGCACGACGGGAGCGGGAATCGTAACGCTGCAGCACTTCGATATCCGAGGCGACTAGTTGCATGCCGGTTGCCGGAGTGAGTTCGAAGATGCGTCCACGAAGCACAGCTTGCTCAGCGGCATTCGTAGGCAGGGTAGGGAAGCGGTAGTGGATGCCGTAGCGCTCGCCGTAGGCCAGGAGGTCGCGGGAGGTATGCTGGCAAGTGGCTGCAGCGATCAGCGGCATGACGATATCTTTGCTCTGACGGAAGGTTCGACGGATGTCGCTTGGCTTGTCATTTGAATCTAAATGATAAGAATTATCAAGTCGGAACGCCCCATCTGATCGTTGATAACGGTTATCATTTATGGCATCGTCTTGCGCTCTGCCTGAATGGGCGAGACCGCATTTCCATTGAAGTCTTTTTTGCCGGGAGTTCGCACGTGAGATCGTTTCGCCACCCCTGCTTCATGAGTCTGCTCTGGCTGGGTCTTGCTACCGCGGCCACCGCCGACCCGGCTATCCATGAGGAGGCCAGACAGGCCCAGTACAGCCAGGCCGAGCTGCAGTCGCGCATCGAGGCCGCCGACGACGAAATGCGTGCCATGCTTGAGGAGTTGCGTGAACTCGAGCGCGCCGAACGACGCCTGGCGCGCGAGAACGCCGAGCTTGCTCCGCGAATCGAGCGTCAGGCCGAGTCGCTGAGCCGCCGCGAGGTGGCGCTGGATACGCTGGAGGAAACGCGCGACGCCTTGCCGGAGCTCCAGGAGCGAATGGTCGAGCGGCTTGAGAGATGGGTCGAGAACGACATGCCCTTCCTGCGGCAGGAGCGCCGGGCTCGGGTTGCGAGCCTGCGCTCCCAGGCCGGCGAATTGACCGCCGCCGAGCGTTGGGAGCGGATCGTCGAGGCTTGGCGTGCAGAGCTGGAATATGGGCGCGAAGTCGATGCCTGGCGCGGCTACCTCGGCGATGGCGAGTCGCGCCGCGAGGTGGATTACCTGCGCCTGGGGCGCGTGGGTCTCTACTACCTCACTCCGGACGGCCGTGCCGGACGTGTGTGGCAGGCCGATGCGGGTAGCTGGGCCGCGCTGGACGACGCGCAGCGCCGCGAAATCCGCAACGGGCTACGCATCGCGCGCGACCGCCGCGCACCGGAACTGCTCAGCGTGCCGCTATCGCAGCCGCTCGAGTCGGTGGAGGACGATACATGAAAGCGACACGTTTCGCCGCGAGTCTGCTGGCAACGCTCCTGCTGGGCATTGGCCTGGCTGAGGCACAGGCCCAGTCGGACCCGCTCGAAAGCCTGCGTACCGAGCGCCAGGCCGCCGAAAGCCGCGACCGCGCGCGCCTGGCCGAGCTGATCGAGGATCGCGATGCCCTGGAAGCTGCTCTAGAGGAGGCGCGCGCCGTCCACGCGGAGACCGAAGCGCGCCATGAAGAACTGCAGGAGCAGGCACGCGAGCTGGCCGAGCGAGGCGAAGCGCTCGATGCGCGGCAGAATGAACAGGGCGACGATCTCGAAGCGATCCTGGCGTCGCTGAAACGGCACAGCGGCGAGCTGCGCGACAGCCTGGCCGATAGCTGGCTGGTCGTGGGCGGCGCCGAGTTGCCGCCGCGCCTCGACGACGCCGAAGTGCTCGAACTCGAACGGCTCGAGGCGTTTGCCGATAGCCTGATCGCGCTGACCGTCGATACCGGTCGTGTGGTCCGCCTCCAGACTCCGGTAGCGGATGCCAGTGGCGAAATCGCGCCTCGCGAGGTCGTGCGGCTGGGCGACTTCGCCGCCTTCACCGATAGTCACCTGCTGCGGCGTGACGCCGGTGGTGATGCCCTGTCGGTGGTCGAGCGCACGCCGCCCGAAGTGGCTGGCAGCCTGGCGGCATTCCATGCCGGTGAGTCGCGCGAACTTTCGCTGGACCCGACCCGGGGCGAGGTGATGTCGGCCCTGGCGCAGCGCCCCAGCCTGATCGAACGCTTCCATCAGGGTGGGGCCGTGGGCTACGTCGTGGTTGGGCTCGGTGCCATCGGTCTGCTGGTGGCGCTGCTGCAATATGCCTACCTGCTGAAAGTGAGCCTGGCCATGCGCCGACAACTGCGCGATCTCGGCACATTGCGTGAAGACAACCCGCTCGGCCGCGTGCTGCTGCGCTTTCGAGCACTGCAGGATGACCCCGTGCCGGAAGCGCTGGAAGCTCGCCTCGACGAGGCGGTGCTGGCCGAGCTGCCGCGCCTCGAACGCGGCCAGCCGATCGTCAAGCTGCTGGCTGCCGTGGCGCCGCTGCTGGGGCTGTTGGGTACCGTGACGGGGATGATCGTGACCTTCCAGGCCATCACCGTCTTCGGTACCGGCGACCCGCAGCTGATGGCGGGCGGTATCAGTCAGGCGCTGGTGACCACCGTGCTGGGGCTGATCACTGCCGTGCCGCTGCTGTTCGCCCATACCGCACTGACGGGCCGCAGCCGGCACCTGGCGGGCCTGATGGAAGGGCAGGCGAGCGCAGCACTGGCCGAGCAGCTCGAGCGGCGTCCGCATGGGCCCGACAGCGTTACCGGGAGCGCGCGCCGTGATCCCGCTCTGGCTTGAACCGCTCGAGCGCCTGATCGAGGCGGGCGGCTCGGTTCTGGTAGTGATCGCCCTGGTGGCGATGCTGTTGTTCAGCCTGGCGCTGGAGCGAGTGTGGTACTTCCGTATCACCTATCGCCGGGCGAGGCGAGCCCTGATCGAACGCTGGGCGGCGCGCCAGGATCATCTGAGCTGGAGTGCACTCACGCTGCGCGAAAGCTGGGCGCGGGAGCTGATCGGACGACTGCGTCGTCCGCTGCCGTGGCTCAGGCTGCTGGTGGGGCTATGCCCGTTGCTGGGCCTGCTGGGTACCGTGACCGGCATGATCGCCGTCTTCGACAGCCTGGCCATGACCGATACCAGCCAGGCCCGCGCCATGGCCGATGGCGTGGCACGGGCCACCTTGCCCACGCTGACCGGCATGGCGGTGGCAGTGGTGGGGCTGCTGTTCACCAGCCGGCTGGAGCACATCATTCGGCGCGAGGACCAGCGGTTGCACGACCGCCTGGCCCGCGCCGTGGAGGACAACGATGCGTAGACGCCGCCTTGGCGCCGACGACGGCGAAGCCAGCGAAGTCAATCTGACACCGATGCTGGATGTCGTCTTCATCATGCTGATTTTCTTCATCGTCACCACCAGCTTCATCAAGGAGAGCGGAGTGGAGATCGAGCGCCCCGAGTCGAGCGCTGCCTCGCCGCGGCCCGATGCCCAGGTGATGGTCGCCATCACGCCCGAAGGGGCGGTCTGGGTCGACGGTCGCGCGGTGGACCTGCACCGCGTCGGCAATGAGGTGGCTGGGCTGGTGAGCGATGACGGCTCGGTAGTGATCCAGGCCGATCGCGAATCCACCACCGGCCTGCTGATCGAAGTGATGGATCGCATCCGCGAGGCTGGTGTGGAGCAGGTGGCGGTCGCCGCCAGCCGGAGCCGGCCGTGACGCGCATTCCGTTTTCCTCGCTGGGTGGTGTGGCTCTGGCACTGCTGCTGTTCTGGCTGCTGGGTCTGCTGGTGACACCGCCGGAGGAGGAGTTCGACGTGCAGGACGTCAGCATGACGATGAGCATGGTCGAGGCGCCCGAGCCGGTGGAGGAGGAAGTGGTCGAGCCCAGCGCCGAGACACCGCCACCACAGGTTGAAGCGGCGCCTCCGCCACGGCCGGAGCCGCTGCCACCGCTGGAAAGCAGTATCGCCATGCCCGAGCCGGAGCTGCCGCCTGAGCCGGTGGAAACGCCTGAGCTCGATACCAGCTTGCCCGAGTTGAGTGAAGCGCAGCCCGAGCCGCCACCCGAGCCGGCTCCTCAGCCACAGCCTGAACCCGAACCGACACCCGAGCCAAGCCCGTCACCGTCGGCGCCGAGCGCCGCGCCGGAGCCCGCAGCCGAACAGGCGGCTCCCGCCGAGCAGGGGCCGGTGGATGTCGGACAGATCGCCCCGACCAGCCGCGTGCCGCCGGAGTACCCTTCCCGTGCGCAGCGTCGCGGTCTTGAAGGACACGTGGAACTGCAGTTCCTGATTCGTCCCGACGGCAGCGTCGATCGCTCGTCGATCCGCGTGGTCGAATCGCAGCCGCGCAACGTCTTCGACTCGGCCGCCGAACAGGCCGTGGCGCGCTGGCAGTTCGAGCCGGCACAAGGCGTACGTCGTGCGCGGCAGCGTCTCGAGTTCCAACTGAGGTGATTGCATGAAGTCTCGTGCCGTGATCTCCATGGCCTGTATGGGATGGCTGCTGGTCACTCCGGTGCTGGCCGACACACCGGCGCTGTCCGGCGACATCATCGCCGATCTCGAGCGCCTCCAGCGCGAGCTGCAGCAGGGTGAACACGACAGCGTGAGCGAACGATCCCGCGAACAGGCGCGTCGCTTCGAAGGCGGCAATGCCGCCGATCGCTGGGCCAGCGCGCTCTATCGGCAGTTGGCCGCCGGCGCCGAGACCGGGGCGGGGCGTCACGAAGCGGCTGCCGACCAATTGCGCCAGGCCCGCAGGACCCAGGAGGCGCCGCAATCCCAGCGTGACCGCTGGCTACGCGAGGAGGCACGCTTGCGCCTGGCGGCGGGGCAGGTCGAGGCGGCGGTAGACCTGCTGGAAGAGTGGCATTCAAGACACTCAGGAAGCGTGGACGATCGCTGGCGCCTGGCCCGTGCCCTGGCCGAGCTGGAGCGCTGGGACGAAGCCGCGAGCTGGGTCGAGCGTGCCCTGGTCGACGACCCCGACCCGGGCGAACGTCGGCAGGAGCTGGCGGCCGTCGTATTCCAACGCGCCGGACGCGGCGAGGAGGCCTTGGCGAACCTGGAAGCCTTGCTGAACGCACAGGCCGAGCCCGAGGCGTGGCGGCGTGCCGCGGCGCTGGCTCATGGCCTCGGCGACGCGCAGCGGGCCGCGGCGATATGGGAAGCCGGCTGGCGGTTGGGCGTGCTGGTGGGTGAGGAGGATCTGCGCCAGCGGATCGAGCTGCACCTGGCTGCCGGTACTCCGGCAAGGGCGGCGGAATACATGGAGGCGGCGCTGGCCGGCGAGACGCTGCCCGACACCCTGGCCAACCGCCGCCTGCTGGCCCGTGCCTGGGAAGAGGCCCGCGACCGTGAGCGGGCGCTAGACGCCTGGCGCACGGTCGCGGAACGAAGCGATAGCGGCGAGGACTGGCAGCGCCTGGGCTTGCTGGCGCACGCCTGGGGGCGGCTCGAGCTGGCCCGTGAGGCCATGCAGCAGGCTCAGGCGCTGGGTAGTGAAGTGGACGAGCGCTGGCTCTCGACCCGATAGGGCGAGCTTCCCTCGACTCGAGGCGCCAAGGCTTCAGACCTCGAAATCAGTCCAAACCGGCGCATGGTCCGAAGGGCGCTCCATGCCGCGCAGGTCATAGTCGATGCCGGCGGCATGCACGCGCTCGGCCAAGGGGGCCGTTGCCAGGATGTAATCGATGCGCAGGCCGCGCTTGGGCTCGCGCTCGAAACCGCGGGAGCGATAGTCGAACCAGCTGAAGCGGTCGTCCACTTCGGGGTGGCGCACCCGATAGCTGTCGCTGAGCCCCCACGACTTGAGCGTGCCCAGCCACTCCCGCTCGATGGGCTGGAAGCTGGTCTTGCCCTCACGCAGCCAGCGCTTGCGACTGGCCTCGCCGATGCCGATGTCGATGTCCTCGGGGGAGATGTTGAAATCCCCCATCACCACCAGCCGCTCGTCGGGGCGGTGCCGGTCGCGCAGCATCTGTATCAACTGGGTGTAGAACTCGCGCTTGTTGGGAAACTTGGTAGGGTGAGCAATATTCTCGCCCTGGGGGAAGTAGCCGTTCCATACGGTCAATGCTTCGCCGTCGGTGGTGCGCAGCCGAGCGCCGATCAGCCGCCGCTGGGACTCATCGCCGTCGCCGGGCAGGCCGAAGAAGACCTCCTCCGGTCCATTCGGACAGAGCGCCTTGTGGCACAACAGGGCAACCCCGTAGTGGCCCTTCTGGCCATGAAAATGGACGTGATAGCCCATGGCCTCGACCGCCTCACAGGGAAACTCGTCGTCATGCACCTTGGTTTCCTGCAGGCCGATCACCAGCGGCTGGTGGGTGGCGATCAGCGCCTCGAGCTGGTGCAGTCGGGCGCGTAGTCCATTGATGTTGAACGAGACCAGGCGTATCACTCGTCGCGCTCCTCGCTAGTCGTTGTGTTGGGTTCGGGATGAATGGTGATGCTCGCTCCCTGATCCTGGCGAGCCAGCTTGCGCGCTGCCTGCAGCTTGCGTTGCTGGCGCTTCTTCTGGGTGAAGCGGCGCGACGAGACCACCTGGTCGGGGTTCTCGTGGCGCCACTTCTTGTAGTCCTTGCGCTTGCCGGTGCGGATGGTCACCTTGTCGGCCAGCGAGCGGGTCTTCTTGCGGCGTGTCATCAGGCCTGGCTCCATGGTGTCGAGTAGCAGCAAAGCGTCATTCTACCAGTCCAATGCAAGAGGCGCGCCCTCGACGCCATAGGCTGGTACAATATGCGGCTGTACGAAGTTCAAGAAACGCTGAACGAATCGGCGAGCGGGTTGAAGCGCAACGTAGCGATTCGGCCGCGCAGGCATTCGTGCAGTGTTTCCTTCATCCATTGCTACGGACGTGATACATAGCCTATGAGCGAGTCGGAACAGACCACAGCCCCGGCCGAGAACCGCAAGCCCAAGCGTCGTCGTCGCAAGCCGCGCCGCCGCCAGTCGAACTGGGATCTGCGCCAGTTTCAGGTGCCTGCCGTGGCGGGCAAGTGGCGCTTTCACGACTTCGATCTGCCCTTGCCGTTGATGCGCGCCATCCACGCCCTGGGCTTCGAGTACTGCACCCCGATCCAGGCCGAGGCGCTGGCCCACACGCTGCTGGGCGGTGACGTGGTCGGCAAGGCCCAGACCGGCACCGGCAAGACCGCGGCCTTCCTGATCTCGATAATGGCCTACTTCCTCGAGGAAGAGACGCCTGAAGGCCAGAAGCCGGGGGCGCCACGTGCCTTGATCGTAGCCCCGACCCGTGAACTGGCCCTGCAGATCGAGAAGGATGCCAAGGCGCTGGCTCGCTTCACCGAGCTCAACGTGGCCAGCGTCGTCGGCGGCATGGATTACCAGAAGCAGCGCGAGCATCTGGGCAAGAAGCTCGACATCCTGGTGGCCACGCCCGGGCGGCTGCTCGACTTCCACGAGAAGCGTGACGTCGACCTGACCCAGGTCGAGGTGCTGGTGCTCGACGAGGCCGACCGTATGCTCTCGATGGGCTTCATTCCCGACGTCAAGCGCATCATTCGCCACACGCCGAAGAAGGAGGAGCGCCAGACCTTCCTCTTCTCCGCCACCTTCTCTCATGACATCCTCGATCTCGCCAGCCAGTGGACCCACCAGCCGGCTCACGTCGAGATCGAGGTCACGGTCGACAACAAGGCCAACATTGACCAGCGCGTCTACATGGTCAGTGACGATGACAAGGCGCGCCTGCTGGTCAATCTGTTGAAGCAAGAAAGCTTCGACAGGGTGATGGTGTTCGGCAATCGTCGCGACCTGGTGCGCAAGCTCGAGGGCCTGCTGAAGAAGGCCGGCATCAACGTTGCCATGCTCTCCGGCGACGTGCCGCAGAACCAGCGCATCAAGACCCTGGAGCTGTTCCGCGAAGGCGAGGTGCAGGTGCTGGTGGCCACCGACGTGGCTGGGCGCGGCATCCATATCGAGGACGTCAGCCACGTGATCAACTACACCCTGCCCGAGGACCCGGAGGACTACGTCCACCGCATCGGCCGTACCGGTCGTGCCGGGGCTGCGGGAGTGTCGATCAGCTTCGTCGGCGAGGAGGATGCCTTCTCGCTGCCGGAAATCGAGCGCTACATCCAGGACAAGCTGCCCTGCGTGCATCCGCCCGAGGGGCTACTGTAACGCCCATGCTCGACGAGGCCCTCAAGGGCGAGATACAGGCCGCCTACCGCCGCGTGCTGGAGGCCCAGGGGCTGACGCCACGCTACGGCCAGAGACTGATGATCGCCGAGATCGCCCGTACGTTGGGTGCCATCGAGGCCGATGATGCCGGCCGGCGGGTCTCCGACGAGCATGTCTGCGTACTCGAAGCGGGCACCGGCACCGGCAAGACCCTGGCCTACCTGCTGGCGGCGCTGCCCGTGGCCAAGGCCAAGGGCAAGCGCCTGGTGGTGGCCACGGCCACCATCGCCCTGCAGGAGCAGGTGCTGCTGCAGGACCTGCCGACCCTCAAGGCCCACAGCGGCTTGGACTTCGACTACGCCCTGGCCAAGGGGCGCGGTCGCTACCTGTGCCTGACGCGTTTGGAGCAAGCCCTCGATGGCGTCGAGGACAACCCCACCCTGTCGCTGTTCGAGCAGAGCCTGGCGCAGGGTGGCGGCGACCACTTCCAGGCGTTGGTGCAGGAGATGGCCGACGCCTACGGCAGCGGTCGCTGGGAAGGGGATCGCGAGAGCTGGCCCGATTCGATCGAGGACAGCGACTGGCGGCGCCTGACCATCGACCATCGCCAGTGCACCAACCGCCGCTGCGGCCACTTCGCCGCCTGCGCCTTCTTCCGTGCCCGCCGCGACCTCGAGAGCGCCGACATCATCGTCGCCAACCACGACCTGGTGCTGGCCGACCTGTCACTGGGTGGCGGTGTGGTGCTGCCGCCTCCCGGAGATTGCATCTACGTCTTCGACGAAGGCCACCATCTGCCGGACAAGGCACTGACCCATTTCGCTCATCGCATGGGCGTCAACGGCGCGTTGCGCTGGCTCGGCAACCTCAAGAAGTCGCTGACCGAACTTCATCAGGCGCTGGCGATACAGCCGACCCTGGCCCGGCTACTGGCGGGCCTGCCGGAAACCATAGCCGCGCTGGAGCCGCGCCTGGGCGAGGCCTTCTCGCTGGGTCACCAGCTGGCCGGTCGGCTGCATGGGCTGGAGGAGGGCGAAGAGAGCCACCAGTATCGCTTTCCCATGGGGCAACTGCCCGGTGCCCTGCGCGAGCACGCCGGCACCCTGCTGGTGGGGTTCGCCGAACTCTCTCGTACGCTCGAGACCATGAGCGAGATCCTGCGCGAGAGCCTCGACCCCGACAAGCACACCGGACTCGAGCGCGAACAGGCCGAGGCCTGGCTGCCGTTGCTGGCGTTATTGCATGGCCGGGCGCTGGAGGCGCATGGCCTGTGGGAGGCCTATGCCGAGCCGGACGTGGAAGGCGAGCCGCCGCGAGCGCGCTGGCTGACGCTCGAGCGCTTCGGGGCCGACCCCGAGCTGACCTTTGCCGCGAGCCCCGTCTCGGCCGCGCCGACCCTGGCCCGGACCCTGTGGGGGAGCTGCTTCGGTGCCGTGGTGACCTCGGCCACACTCACCGCCTTGGGTCGCTTCGAGCGCTTGCAGGAGCGAGCCGGGCTGGCCAATCGCTACCGCTACCAGCGTTTGCCGAGCCCCTTCGACTACTCCCGCGCAGTGCTCAGCGTGCCGCGGCTGGCCGTCGACCCTGGTGATCGCGACGCTCACGAACGGGCCATCGTCGACTTCGTCACCGGGCTCGGCGAGAAGGAGGCGGTGCTGATGCTGTTTTCGGCACGGGCACAGTTGCGTGCAGTGGAGAAGGCGCTTCCTTCCAAGTGGCGCGAGCGGGTGCTGGCCCAGGATCGACTGCCCAAGCGCGAACTGATCGAGCGCCACCGGGCGCGGGTGGATGCCGGCGAAGGCAGCGTGATTTTCGGCCTGGCGAGTTTTGCCGAGGGTATCGACCTGCCCGGCGACTACCTGACCCACGTGGTCATCACCCGGCTGCCGTTCGCCGTACCCGACGATCCCGTCGGCGCGACCCTTGCCGAGTGGATCGAGAGTCGCGGCGGCAACCCCTTCATGCGCATCAGCGTGCCCGACGCCTCGATCAAGCTGGTGCAGGCCTGCGGCCGATTGATCCGCAAGGAGGCCGACCAGGGGCGCATCACGCTGCTCGACCGCCGCGTGCTCACCAGGCGCTACGGCCAGGCGTTGCTCGACGCCTTGCCGCCGTTCACGCGAGAGATCGACGGTGCCTAGCCGCTAGCGCAGAGCGCCAAGCAAAAAGGCCCGCATCGATGCGGGCCTTTCACGAGAGCGTCCGAGTGTCAGCCCTGGCGTCGCTCGGCCAGCACCGGGGCGAGCTTCTGCGCCATCTTGTTCATCGTCTCTTCGGTGGTCGGCCAGTCGATACAGGCATCGGTGACCGAGACGCCGTACTGCATCTGGCTATGGTCCTCCAAGATCTTCTGGCTGCCCCAGCCGAGATTGGACTCGACCATCAGGCCCATGATGGAGTGGTTGCCTTCGAGGATCTGGTTGGTGACGTTGTCCATCACCAACGGCTGCAGCGCCGGGTCCTTGTTGGAGTTGGCGTGAGAGCAGTCGATCATGATGTTGGGCTTGATGCCGGCCTTCTTGAGCTCCTGCTCGGCCAGTGCCACGCTGACGCTGTCGTAGTTGGGCTTGCCGTTGCCGCCGCGCAACACCACGTGGGCGTAGGCATTGCCGCGGGTGCGGATGATCGCCACCTGGCCGCTCTGGTTGATGCCGAGGAAGTTGTGCGGGTGCGATACCGATTGGAGGGCATTGATTGCCACGTCGAGGCTGCCGTCGGTGCCGTTCTTGAAGCCGACGGGGCTGGAGAGGCCGGACGACATCTCACGATGAGTCTGGGATTCGGTGGTGCGTGCGCCGATCGCCGACCAGCTGATGCAATCCTGCAGGTACTGAGGCGAGATCGGGTCCAGCGCCTCGGTGGCCAGTGGCAGGCCGAGTTCGGAAAGTTCCACCAGCAGCTTGCGCGCAATATGCAGGCCTTCCTCGATCTCGAAGGAGCCGTTGAGGTGCGGGTCGTTGATCAGACCCTTCCAGCCCACCGTGGTGCGCGGCTTCTCGAAATAGACGCGCATAACGACATAAAGGCTGTCCTTCACTTCATCGGCCAGGCGGCGCAGACGGCGCGCATAGTCCATGGCGGCATCGACGTCATGGATCGAGCAGGGGCCGATCACCACCAGCAGCCGCGGGTCGCTGCCGTCGAGTATGTTCTGTATGGTCCGGCGTCCTTCGATCACCGTTCTCTCGGCGGCTTCGCCGAGGGGGATCTCATTCTTGAGGGCTTCGGGGGTGATCAGTACGTCCTGTGACAGGACGTTGAGGTTGCTGACCTGCTGATCTGACATGTTGCTACCTGTGTCGTGGTGCGTTGATGGCAAGAGGATGAACTACTATACACCCGCCGAGGAAGAAATCTGCAATCGCAACGGAACCGGGCGACGCCGGGGTTGTCACAGCGCGGGCGGCATGGCGGCCGCTTGATGCGCGGCCAAGAAACAGGAACACTTGTCGAAACGGACGATGACGTCCAGGGACTTACAGCGGCCAACGGGCTCCAGGTTGATACCATGCATGCAGACTACCTAACGACGCATTCGACGCTCATCCCGCTTCAGGGTACCTCCCTGCCGGGGAGAGCGTGAATGGGTAACCGGGAAACCGATCAACAGCTCGTGGAGCGTGCACAGAAGGGCGATACGCGAGCCTTCGATTTGCTGGTCAAGAAATACCAGCACAAGATCATCGGGCTGATTGGACGCTATATACAGGATCACGCCGAGGTGCAGGACGTGGCTCAGGAGGCCTTCATCAAGGCCTATCGAGCGCTGGGCAAATTTCGTGCCGAGAGCGCCTTTTATACCTGGATGTATCGCATTGCCATCAACACGGCGAAGAACCACCTGGTGTCCAGGGGGCGGCGGCCACCCGGCAGCGATCTCGATATTGCCGATGCCGAGATTCTCGATCACAGCGGACGTTTGTCCGACATCGAGACCCCCGAGTCGTCGCTGGCTCGGGACCAGCTCGAGGCGGCGGTATTCGAAGCGATCGAGAACCTGCCCGACGACTTGCGCACGGCGATAACCCTGCGCGAACTCGACGGGCTTTCCTATGAGGACATCGCCAATATCATGCAGTGTCCGGTGGGCACGGTTCGTTCGCGAATCTTCCGTGCCCGCGAGGCGGTGGACCAACATATCCAGCCGCTGGTAACAACATCGCGAACGCGTGAGTCGATGACAGAGTGAAGTTTTTCGACAATGTTTTCGCTTCGACGCTGAACTGTCTTGCGTCGATGACGTCTGAACCATTGACCGCTGTATGACAGCGACAACATGGGCTGTCGGCATTTCGGTTGGGTGCGTCTGGAATGCCGGAATCATTGATAGCGAGGCAGGGTGCCTTGTCGATGTGGGGGTATGAGGAATGAGTCAGAATGCACGGGAATCGCTTTCTGCCCTGATGGACAGCGAAGGTGATGATCTCGAGCTGCGCCGGGTGTTGAAGTCCCTCGAGGACGAGCCGGATGCGGCAGAGGCGTGGCGGCGCTATCACTTGATGCGCAGCCTGCTGCGGCGGGATCATGACATCGATGTCAGCACGGACCTCTCGGCCGGGATCATGGCCAGGCTGGAAGCCGAACCGGCGCCGGTCATGGAAGAGGCGCCTGCCGCACCGCGCCGTGCCTACCCTTTCGCCCGCAGTGCGGGCATCGCTGCCGCCGTCTCCCTGATGGTGATCACCGGGGTACAGTTCTATCAAGGCAACGGTTTCACCAGCACCGGCGGCGATGCCCAGCTGGCCGATGGTGATGCGCGCTCATCCTCCACTCCATCGCAGCCCGGTCTCGCGGCTCAGGCTGGTAGTGGCGGACAGGCGACCCCCGTTGGCATGCCGCTCTTCTCCCCGGCTGCCTCGAATGGCCAATCCGGCGTGATGCCGGTGGGGGCGAGCTTCGATTCTCCCTTGTTCATGACGCCCAACCCCCGCCAGTCTCAGCGTTCCGACCAGGAGCAGGCGCGGCTGCTGCAATCCTATCTCGATCGTCATGCCGAAGGCGCGACCTATCGCAGTGGCGATGTATGGATGCCTTTGCTGCGTGGATCGGGTAACGAGAGTCTGGGGCAGCGCTAATGGCAGGCAGGCGTATCGCAAGGCGCCTGGCTCTACTCAGCAGCGCTGCGCTTCTGGCCCAGCTGTCGCCTGCCGTTGCCGAATCCACGCCAGGACAGTCCGCTACCGAGCAATTCGACTGTCGCCAATTGGTCGATTGGGAACAGCCCGAATCGCCGTTGGAGTGGTTCGAGCGCAGCCTATGGGCCAGCCATTGTCTCGTATTCCAGGCGCGTGCGGTGCGCATCGGCATCGATGGGGTGCGCACGCTGGCGCTGTCGCGTGACATTCAGGACGGTATCGAACGTGAAGTGGCCCGCTTTCTCGACGGGCCGCCGGTCTTCTTCGAGCGCCGTGGGCGTATCGGTCGCATGAACTGGTCCAGCGACGACGAGAATGTATCTGCCTCGCCAGCGGGTATCGCACGCCATATCGACCAGTATTACCGCCTCTCCCTGGGCAACGATGAGCGTATTGCCAACCGCAGCGCGGTGCGACTCGATATCGAGCCGCTCGATGGAATGCGCTTCGGCCAGCGCCTGTGGCTCGACGCCGAGACGGCCTTGCCGCTGAAGCGCGAGCTGATCGACGACCGTGGCCGCGTCGTGGAGACGTTCCAGTTGACCGAACTGCAGCCACCGCGGCTGCATGAAGGCGGCGTGGTGATGGATACCTACCGTGAACCTCGACAGCAGCCGTGGTATCCCGCCTGGCTACCCGAAGGTTTCGTCGACCAGCCTGTTGACGGCAATGCGGAACGGCAGGATCGGGCGGTGGGACATCGCATCTACAGCGATGGACTCTCTACGCTCAGCCTGTTCGTCGAACCCATCGAGGAAGGGCACGAGCGCCTCATCCCCGGGTTGCATCGGCTGGGTATCTCGCTTGCCGTGGTGCGTCACGTGATGGCGGACGAACGCCCCCTGCAGGTCGTCGTCATGGGCGAGTTGCCCCCTCGGGTGCTCGTGCAGGTGGCGGAGAATCTGGCCTGGCGCGAGACGCCGGAGTGATCGCTCGGTTACGCGCAACTCGCCCTGACCTCTTTGAATGAACGAGTCATCTTGAAAAACGATGCATGGTTCCCTAGGTACCAGGTACCGCTTGAGAAAGTTACCGCTTGAGACGAAGTAAAAGCTGATGCAGGAGCTCTTATGATGCCATTGATGCGACAGTTCTCTCTCTGGGCGCTGCTGTTGGCCGTGCTGCTGTCGTGGCAGTCTGCCTTCGCCCGTGACCTGCCCGATTTCACCGAGCTGGTCGAGCAGGCCGCTCCGGGAGTGGTCAACATTTCCACCACTCGGGTCATACCGGGTCGTTCGCAAGCTTTCGAAGGTTTTGGTGGCCAGGAGATTCCCGATATCTTCCGGCACTTCTTCGGCGACCGCTTCCCGGTGCCCCCGGGACCGGGTGGCCCCGGTCGAGGCGAGGAGCGGCAGTCGCTGGGGTCCGGGTTCGTCATCAGCGAGGACGGCTATATCCTGACCAATGCCCATGTGGTCGAGGGGGCCGACGAGATCCTCGTGCGCCTCAATGACCGCCGTGAACTGCAGGCCGAGCTGATCGGGGCGGACACCCAGACCGACGTGGCGCTGCTCAAGGTGGATGCCTCGAACCTGCCGACGCTGAACATGGGGGATTCCGATCAGCTTCGCGTGGGTGAGTGGGTGGCCGCCATCGGTTCCCCCTTCGGCTTCGACCACTCGGTGACCGCCGGCATCGTCAGTGCGATCAACCGTACGCTGCCGCGCGACGCCTACGTGCCTTTCATTCAAACCGACGTGGCGATCAACCCGGGCAACTCGGGTGGGCCGTTGTTCAACCTCGACGGTGAAGTGGTAGGGATCAACTCACAGATCTTCACCCGCAGCGGTGGTTTCATGGGGCTGTCTTTCGCCATTCCCATCAATGTGGCCATGGACGTGGCCAGCCAACTGCGTGACGATGGTCGCGTGCGCCGTGGCTGGCTCGGGGTGATGATTCAGCCGGTGTCGCGCGACTTGGCCGAGTCGTTCGGCATGGACAGCCCCAGCGGCGCCCTGATCGCCGACCTGGACCCCGAGGGACCGGCGGCAAAGGCAGGCCTGCAAGCGGGCGACATCGTGCTCGAGGTCGATGGCGAGGAGGTGGAGCGTTCGCGCAACCTGCCGCGGCTCATCGGCCGGGTGACTCCAGGCGACGATGCCGAGCTGACCATCATGCGCGACGGTGAGCGCCAGAATCTGGCGGTGACGATTGGCGACTGGCCCGACAGCGAAGAACCGGCACAGGCTCGCGCTGGTGGATCGGACGCCCAGGCGCGCCTGGGAATCGCCGTGGCCGAGCTCGATGAAACCGAGCGTCAACGACTCGGTATCGACAGTGGCGTGCTGGTGCGAGACGTGGCTCCCAGTGGAGCGGCCGCCGAAGCCGGCATCCTGCCGGGCGATGTGATCGTCAGCCTCGATCACCATGCCGTGGAGAACGGCGAACAGTTGCGTGAGCTGATCGACTCGCTGCCCACCGATCGTGCCGTGCCCGTGCGCTTGTATCGCGAGGGACGTTCCCTGTTCGTGGCGTTGCGTCTGGGACGCGGCTGAGTCGCGACCTGGCCCCGGCTGAACGACGGGACACCTCCCGCCCATGGCGGGAGGTGTTCGTGTTTCTGCGGCCTCATGCGGCTGTGCTGTCCAACCCATGGTCATGCCGGTACAATACCGGCCATTGAATTCTCATGACGTTAGCGGGCGCCGATGACTCTGCTGCTGCCGCGCTCGTGTCGAACACCGGATTGGGCTAGATGAGCAACGAAGCAAGCAACGAAAAACTGAAGCACATTCGGAATTTCTCGATCATTGCCCATATCGACCACGGCAAGTCGACCCTGGCGGATCGTCTGATCCAGAGCTGCGGTGGGTTGACCGAGCGTGAATTGAAGGAGCAGGTGCTCGACTCGATGGACCTCGAGCGCGAGCGCGGTATCACCATCAAGGCGCAGTCGGTCACGCTGGATTACCACGCTCAGGACGGCAATACCTATCAGCTCAATTTCATCGACACGCCCGGGCACGTCGACTTCTCCTACGAGGTGTCGCGCTCGCTCTACGCCTGCGAGGGGGCGCTGCTGGTGGTCGATGCAGCTCAGGGTGTCGAGGCCCAATCGGTCGCCAATTGCTATACCGCCATCGAGCAAGGACTTGAAGTTCTGCCGGTGCTGAACAAGATGGACCTGCCACAGGCCGACCCCGACAAGGTTTCCCACGAGATCGAGGAGATCATCGGACTGGATGCCACCGACGCTTGCCAGATCTCGGCCAAGAGCGGCCTGGGCATCGATGAATTGCTCGAGCGCCTGGTGCGAGATATCCCGCCGCCCAAGGGTGACCGGGAGGCACCGCTTCAGGCGCTGATCATCGACTCCTGGTTCGACAATTATCTGGGCGTCGTCTCGTTGGTTCGCGTGTTCGACGGCACCCTGAAGAAGGGCGAGAAGATTCGCATCAAGTCCACCGGCCGTGATTGGCAGGCCAACGAGGTGGGCATCTTCACGCCGCTGCGTAAGGAAACCAACATCCTGCGCGCCGGCGAGGTGGGCTTCGTGGTAGCCGGGATCAAGGAAATCCAGGGCGCCCCGGTGGGGGATACCATCACTCACGCCAAGACGCCGGACGTGCCGCGTCTACCCGGCTTCCAGAAGGTCAAGCCGCAGGTCTATGCCGGCATGTTCCCGGTCAGCGCCGACGACTACGAAGATTTTCGCGATGCCCTGGAGAAACTGGCGCTCAACGACGCCTCGCTGGAGTACGAGCCAGAGAACTCCGACGCCCTGGGTTTCGGCTTCCGCGTCGGTTTCCTCGGCACGCTGCACATGGAGATCATCCAGGAGCGGCTCGAGCGTGAGTACGACATGGACCTGCTCACCACGGCGCCTACCGTGGTCTACGAACTGGCGATGAAGAACGGTGACGTCAGGTACGTCTCCAACCCTTCCAAGCTGCCCGACATGGCCGACGTGGAGGAGATGCGCGAGCCGATCGTGCGCGCCAGTATCCTGGTGCCGCAGGAGTACGTCGGCAACGTGATCATGGAGTGCGAGAACCGTCGCGGCAACCAGCTCGACATGCAGTTCCTCGGTAGTCAGATCCAGCTCGTCTACGAACTGCCCATGAGCGAAGTGGTGATGGACTTCTTCGATCGCCTCAAGTCCATCTCCAAGGGCTATGCCTCGCTGGACTACAACTTCGAGCGTTTCGAAGCGGCCAAGCTGGTACGCCTGGACGTGCTGATCAATGGTGACCGTGTCGATGCCTTGGCGGTGATCATCCACCGTGATCATGCCCATGGCCGTGGCCGATTGCTGGTCGAGAAGATGAAGGAACTGATTCCACGCCAGATGTTCGATGTGGCGATCCAGGCGGCCATCGGCGGTCAGGTGGTGGCACGCTCCACCGTCAAGGCGCTGCGCAAGAACGTTACCGCGAAGTGCTATGGTGGCGACGTAACGCGCAAAAAGAAGCTGCTCGAGAAACAGAAAGCGGGCAAGAAACGCATGAAGCAGGTCGGTCGGGTGGAAATTCCCCAGGACGCCTTCCTGGCCGTGCTCAAGGTGAACGACTAGGACCGGCGATACTATTATGGATTTCTCTCTTCTGTTGGTGGTGGCTGTCGCCATCACTGGACTGATCTGGCTGCTCGATATCGTCTGGTGGCGCTCCGTTCGCCGTCGGAAGCTGGCCACCGTGGAGGTGGGTACCACGGAGGGGCTCGACGAGACCGCCCGCGAGCGGGCGATGAAGGAGCCCTGGCCGGTGGACTATGCGCGCTCCTTCTTCCCGGTGCTGCTGGTGGTGTTGCTGCTGCGCAGTTTCCTGGTTGAGCCGTTCCAGATACCTTCCGGTTCCATGCGCCCGACCCTTGAGGTGGGCGACTTCATCCTAGTCAACAAGTATGCCTATGGTCTGCGTCTGCCGGTGACCCATACCCGCATCGTCGAGTTCGGTGAGCCCCAGCGGGGCGACGTCATGGTGTTTCGCTTTCCCAGTGAACCCTCGGTGAACTTCATCAAGCGGGTGGTGGGGCTGCCGGGCGACACCGTGCGCTACGAGGACAAGCAGCTCTATGTCAATGGCGAGCTGGTGCCCAAGCAACTGCTGGATGAAGCGCCTGCTGCCGCGCCAGGCGAGTGGCTGCTCGAGGAGCAACTGGGCGAGGTCAGCCATCGTATCTACAATAACCCACGTGACTCGGGTCCCCGGGTGCGCGAGATCGTCGTGCCCGAAGGGCACTATTTCACCATGGGTGACAACCGCGACCACTCCAACGACAGCCGCTACTGGGGCTTCGTGCCTGAAGAGAACGTCGTCGGCCGGGCGTTTGCCGTGTGGATGCACTGGGACGGCGGCTTGCCCAGCTTCACCCAGGTTCGCCGCATCCATTGATGGACCAGAAATAACAGGAATTTCGTGACCAAATCCCTTACCGTCTTCAGCCGCCGTATCGGCCACAGTTTCCGCGACGACGCGTTGCTGGAACTGGCCATGACCCACCGCAGCTTCGGGGGCCAGAACAACGAACGGCTGGAGTTCCTCGGTGACTCCATCGTCAACTTCGTTATCGCCGAGGCTCTGTACGAGCGTTTCCCGCAGGCCCGTGAAGGGCAGCTTTCGCGCTTGCGCGCGCGCCTGGTGCGTGGCCAGACTTTGGCCGAGCTGGCCCGGGAAATGTCCTTCGGCGAGTGCCTGCGCCTGGGTTCCGGTGAGATGAAGAGCGGCGGGCACCGGCGTGATTCGATCCTGGCCGACGCAGTCGAGGCCGTGCTCGGAGCGATCTATCTCGACGCCGGCATGGACGTGGCCCGGACTCGGGTGCTGGCCTGGTACGCCGAGCGCCTGGAAGCGATCGACCTGCAGGACACCCAGAAGGACCCCAAGACCCGCTTGCAGGAATTCCTGCAGTCGCGCCAGTCGCCGCTGCCGCGCTATGAGGTGGTCACGGTGGAGGGCGAGGCCCACGACCAGACTTTTACCGTGGAGTGTCACATCGAGCTGCTGGATTCGCACACTCTGGGCACCGGGTCCAGCCGTCGCCATGCCGAGCAACAGGCCGCCGAGCTTGCGCTGCTCCAGCTCGAGAATCGCAAGGGGCAGAAATCATGAGCGAGACATGTGGCTTCGTGGCCATCGTTGGTCGCCCCAACGTCGGCAAGTCGACACTGATGAACCGTATTCTCGGCCAGAAGATCTCGATCACCTCGCGCCGTCCCCAGACGACCCGGCACCAGGTGATGGGCATCAAGACCGAAGGCGAGGCACAGTTCATCTACGTCGACACGCCGGGCATCCATATCCTGGGTCGCGATCGCAACAAGGCGATCAACCGTTTCATGAACCAGGCGGCCACCCAGGCCCTGCGCGACGTGGATTGCGTGGTCTTCATCATCGACCGCACCCGCTGGACCGAAGAGGACCAGGTCGTGCTCACGCGTCTCGAGCACGTCGAGGCACCGGTGATCCTGGCCGTGAACAAGGTCGACCGGCTCGAGGACAAGAGCACGCTGCTGCCGTGGCTTGCCGAGGCCGGAGCGCGACGTGAATTCGCCGCTATCATCCCCCTTTCCGCCAAGCACGGTACCAACGTGCCAGAGCTGGAGGCGGAGGTGGCCAAGCACCTGCCGGAAGGCATCCACCACTACCCCGACGATCAGGTCACCGATCGCAGCCAGCGCTTCCTTGCCGCCGAACTGGTACGCGAGAAGATCATGCGCCAGCTCGGTGACGAGCTGCCCTACCAGGTGACGGTGGAGATCGAGGAGTTCCGCGACGAGGGCAGGGTGGTTCACATCAGCGCCCTGATCCTGGTGGAGCGTGACGGCCAGAAGAAGATCCTTATCGGCGACAAGGGCGAGCGGATCAAGAGTATCGGCCGTGAGGCTCGGCTCGACATGGAGCGTGCCCTGGATGCCAAGGTAATGCTCAATCTATGGGTCAAGGTGAAGCGCGGCTGGTCGGATGATGAGAGGGCGCTCAAGAGCCTTGGTTACGATCTAGATTGACATGCAGCCGCAGCCGGCCTTTCTCCTTCACAAGCGCCCCTACCGTGAGACCAGTGCGCTGGTCGAGCTGCTGACCCTCGAACATGGCCGCGTGCGTGCGGTGGCCCAGGGCGTACAGCGCCCCGGGTCGCGTTCGCGCGGGCGTCTGCAGCCCTTCGCCCCGCTGCACGTGACCTGGGTGGGAGAGGGTGAGCTCAAGCGCCTGCGCCTGATGGAGAGCCGTGGTGCTGCGGCGTTGCTGGCCGGTGAGGGCCTGCTATGCGGCCTTTATGCCAACGAACTGCTGACACGAACCCTGCCGGTGGAGCTGCCGGCGGCGGAGGTGTTCGCATTCTATACGGCGCTGCTCGAGGCGCTGCCGCGGCCCGATGGCCGTGCCGTGGCGCTGCGCCGCCTGGAGTTCTCCCTGCTCGATACGCTGGATGCCGCGCCGCGCTACACCACGCCGGAGGGTGGTGAGCTCGACCCTCAGTGCCGCTACCGCTTCGATACCGCCACGCGGGCCTTCGTGCCCGGCGAGCCCGGTCTCGATGGACGTACCCTGCGTCTGCTGGCCGGTGGCGACTGGGCGGCTCCCGGCCTGGCCGGTCCGGCCAAGGCGGTCGTGCGCGCGGCGCTTGCTCCCTTGCTCGGCACGCGGCCGCTGCGTTCACGCGAGCTGATGCGTCAGCTTGCCGAACGGCGTCGTTCCCCTTCAAACTGATCGCGTTATCCCCCGACCTGCAGCTGGAGATCCTCATGCACCCCCCGCGCATTCTGCTTGGCGTCAACATCGATCACATTGCCACGCTGCGTCAGGCTCGTGGCACACGCTATCCCGATCCGGTCCAGGCGGCGCTGCTGGCAGAGGAGGCCGGTGCCGATGGCATCACGGTTCACTTGCGCGAAGACCGGCGGCATATCCAGGAGCGCGACGTGAGAATTCTCGCCGAGGTGCTCAACACGCGCATGAACCTGGAGATGGCGGTCACCGAGGAGATGCTGATGCTGGCCGAGGAGATCCGCCCAGCGCACGTCTGTCTGGTGCCGGAGAAGCGCGAGGAGCTGACCACCGAGGGTGGACTGGACGTGATTGGCGGTTTCGATGCGATCGCTGCCGCCTGTCGCCGCCTGGCGGCGGTGGGCTGCGAGGTATCGCTGTTCATCGACCCTGAACCTGCCCAGATCGAGGCGGCCAAGCGCGCTGGGGTGCCGGTTATCGAGCTGCATACCGGAGCCTATGCCGAGTGCACGGGGCGGGCGGCCCGCGAGGAGCATGCCCGGTTGACGGCAGCGACTGAGATGGCGCTGGAGCTGGGACTCACGGTCAATGCCGGGCATGGCCTGCATTACCACAATGTCGAGGCGATTGCGGCGATTCCGGGGCTGCATGAACTCAATATCGGCCATGCCATCATCGCCCGCGCGCTGTTCGTCGGGCTCAAGGAGGCCGTGGCCGAGATGAAGCGGCTAATGATCGCCGGCCAGGAGGCGGGTTTCATCGCCTCGCTGGAAGAGCACGACCACGATCATCACGATGACCACGACCACGCATGATTATCGGCATCGGCACCGATCTTGCTCGGGTGGCGCGCTTCGAGTCCGCGATGGCTCGCCATGGGGAGCGCTTCCCGCAACGCATACTCGGTGAGCTGGAGCGTGAACACCTGGCCCGGCGACACGACAAGGCGTCTTTCCTCGCCAAGCGTTTCGCGGCCAAGGAGGCCTTCGTCAAGGCGCTGGGTACAGGGTTGCGCCATGGCATGCGCTGGGCCGAGATTCAGGTCGCCAGCGATGCCCTGGGCCGCCCGTCACTGATGCTCTCGGGGCGGGCCCACGAACTGGCCACCGCGGCGGGTGTCAGGGCCATTCATTTGTCCTTGAGCGACGAGGCGGAACTGGCATTGGCGATGGTCGTGCTGGAGGGCGCGTCCTGACTCTCGGTATGCCAGCCGCGTAGCCGTTCGATGGCCTGGAACAGGTCGTCGATCAGCATGTCGACGTCCGTCATTCCGCGCGAACGTAACCGGGTCTCCAGCGTTTCCGCCACCAGGGCGAGTTCGGGCGCGCCGCAGTAACGGCAGGCGCCGTTGAGCGCGTGTACGACATCCAGCAGGGTCTCCGGGTTGCCGGTGGCGAGCGCGTCGCGCAGCTCGCTCACGGTTTCCGGCAGCGAGGCGACGAGTTTGTCCAGCAGCTCGCGCGCCAGGTTCGCGTTGCCGTTTGCCAGGCGAGTACCGAGTTCCATGTCGACGACGGCCAGTTCGCTGGCGGGCCCGGCTTCCTGGGCCGCGGGCAGGGGCGGCGCGTGGGGTAGCGTCACCAGGCCGATATGGCGATGCAGGACGGCCTCTAGCCGGTTGGAATCCACCGGCTTGACCAGTACCTCCTGCATGCCCGCGGCTTGCAGCCGCTCGCGTTCGCTATCGTGGGCATGGGCGGTGACCGCGATGACCGGGCAGTGCGCCCAGTGTCCCCCCAGCCGCCGTAATGCCTGGGTGGTTTCGATGCCATCCATTCCCGGCATGCGGATGTCCATCAGGACCAGCTGGAACGGAGGACCTTCGGCCTGTGCCAGGGCCTCTGCGCCGCTATCGGCTTCGACGAGCTCCAGGCCGGGGCGCTGCAATAGCTCCCGAAGCAGTCGGCGGTTGATGGCATTGTCATCGACGACCAGCACGCGAGTCTGGCGTTTTTCCACGACTTCGGGGCAGCGTTTCGCCTTGCTGCAGCGGCGTAGGGCATCTACCAGAGCCTGACGCGATACCGGCTTGCTCAGGATCTCGCAGCCGCTGGGCAGGTGCAGGTCCGGCATCTCGAGCGGGGGCACGTTGACCAGCAGCAGCACCGGGCAAGGGCTTGCCTGGAGTCTGGCTCGCCATTCCTCGAGCAGTGTTTCGTTCAGGTCGGTGGGTAGGGCGGCAACCAGCAGCGAAGGGTAGGGAGGCGTCAGCTCCGGTTGGTGGAGTTCCTCCACCTGGCCTCCCCAGAGCGTAAGCAGGTGATTCAGTGCATGACGGGTGGGATCATGCGGTTCGTAGAGGGCGACCCGGTCATTGTCGAGAATGGCTTCGACGGCGATCTCACCGCTGTCGATGACGTCCAGCGGCAAGGTGAAGGAGAAGGTCGAGCCCCGTGACGGTTCGCTCTCCACGGTGATCTGCCCGCCCATCTGCTCGACCAGCTGTCGACTGATGGCCAGGCCCAGCCCCGAGCCACCGTAATGGCGGGAGTGGCTGGCGGCGGCCTGGCGAAAGGCCTGGAACAGGCTGTGCTGCTCCTGCGGCGTGAGACCGATCCCGGTATCGCTGATGCTGACGCGCAACAGCGCGCGCCCCTGGGCATTCTGCTCCTCGAGCATCACCCGCACGATGACTTCCCCCTGCTCGGTGAACTTGAGCGCATTGTGGATCAGGTTGGTCAGCACCTGCCGGATACGCAGAGGGTCGCCACGCAGCAGAGAAGGAACGTCGTCGTAGACCAGCCCCAGCAGATGCAGCCCCTTCTGGTGGGCCAGCGGCGCTTGTTGGCTCAGCGCCTCGTCGACCAGCGATACCATGTCGAGCTCGGCACGATCCAGCTCGAGGCGGCCTGCTTCCATGCGCGAGAAATCGAGCACGTCGTTGACCAGGGCAAGCAAGTTGTCGCAGGCAATCTGTACCTGATCGAGCCACTCCCGCTGGCGTGGCTCGAGGCGAGAACGCCCCAGCAGGCGGCAGAAGCCGACGATGCCGTTGAGCGGAGTACGAATTTCATGGCTCATGCTGGCCAGGAACTCGGACTTGATCCGATTGGCTTCCAGCGCCCTGCGGTGGGCCAGGTCGAGCTCGATGTTCTTGATCTCGATGGTTTCCATCGACTCTTCCAGGTCGATGGTGGTCTGCTCGATCTGGCGCTGCATGTTCTCGTGAGACTGCTTCAGTTCGTCGCCCAGCGCATTCACGTGTCGGGCCAGTCGGCGCAGTTCGGGGGCTCCCACCTCTGGCAGGCTCGCCTCGAAATCGCCGCTACGCAGGCGCCTCAACGCCTCGGCGGCATCGTCCAGGCTGGTGTCCACGCGTCGGCCGAGGGCCGAGGCGATGACGAACAGCAGCAGGCCGAGGATCAGCAGGCCCAGGCCCGTCGTGGCCAGGCGCCGATAGTAGTCGAGGGTGAGCGGGCGGCTGTCGATATCGAGTTCGAGCCAGGCCCGGCTGGTCACGCTGCCTTCCAGCTCTGCCGGGGTAAGCGGCACCATCAGACGCCAAAGGTCGCTGCTGGTGTCGAGATGTCTCTCGAGCGGTGGCGTCGTCGCGACCTGGGCGCGGTTGCGGCCCAGCTCCAGCTGGATCATATCGCTATTGGTGTAGATCCCCACGCCGCGCGCCTCGTCGATGTCCAACAGGCGCCTGGCCATGCCGTCCAGTCGCGGCTGATCTGCCTCGATGACGGCCCGAGCCATTTCCGGCGCCTGCTGCTCGACAGCGGTAATGACGCGGTCGTGCAGGGCTGACTTGCGCCATTCGGTATCCAGGTGCAGCACGAAAACCGCCACGAGCAGCAGCACCAACAGGGGAAGACACAGTATCCACAGTGTCAGGCGATTTCCGAGCGACATCGGTGTTCCTTGGTTACGGCCTTTCCGTTCAGTATGCCACATTGACGGGGCATGCCTGTCCAGTGGATGGCACCACGGATATACTAGCGAAAAGACGTTACCCTAAGGACGGTTACATGCAATTTCCCACCATCGAGGATGTCGTCGGCCATACGCCGCTGGTGCGGCTGAAGCGTATCGCGGCGGGCCGCAACAACACCCTGTTGGCCAAACTGGAAGGCAACAATCCTGCCGGATCGGTCAAGGACCGTCCGGCGCTGTCGATGCTGGAGCAGGCCGAAGCACGTGGCGACATCACGCCGGGCGACACGCTGGTCGAGGCCACCTCGGGCAATACCGGCATCGCACTGGCCATGGCGGCCACGATCAAGGGCTACCGCCTGATCCTCATCATGCCCGAGAGCGCCTCCAGCGAGCGCAAGCAGGCCATGGCGGCCTATGGCGCCAAGCTGATCACGGTCAGCAAGGAAGGGGGCATGGAGGAGGCGCGCGACCTGGCCGAGGCAATGATCGCGCGCGGTGAGGGCAAGCCGCTCAACCAGTTCGCCAACCCCGACAACCCGTTGGCCCATTACCGTGGTACCGGCCCCGAGCTGTGGGAACAGACCGAGGGCACGATCACGCACTTCGTCAGTTCCATGGGCACCACGGGAACCATCATGGGGGTGTCGCGCTACCTCAAGGAGCGCAATCCCGAGATTCAGATCGTCGGCCTGCAGCCGGAAGATGGCGCCAGCATTGCCGGCATCCGGCGCTGGCCGAAGGAGTACCTGCCGAGCATCTTCGATGCCACGCGCGTCGACCAAGTGCTCGACATCGGCCAGTACGAAGCCGAGGAGCACATGCGTCGGCTGGCTCGCGAAGAAGGCATCCTTGCCGGCGTGTCGTCCGGGGGAGCCCTCGCCGGTGCGCTGCGCATTGCCGAACAAGTCGAGAATGCCGTGATCGTTTTCATCGTCTGCGACCGTGGCGATCGCTATCTCTCGACCGGGCTGTTCGCCCCGGAGGCTTGAGGTGGCAATGCTTGGCAAGCGACGTCCGGCGCGCCAGCGCTCCGGCGTCTCGGGGCTGCAGCGAGGCCCGGGCGAAGGTCCTCCTGCAGCGCCACCGGCCGCGGATTCGGCGGTGACCATCGAACGGCTGGCCCACGATGGCCGGGGCGTGGCGCGTGCCGCCAGCGGCAAGACCCTGTTCGTCGAAGGAGCGCTGCCGGGCGAGCGCGTAGAAGTGGCCGTAAACCGCACGCGCAAGCGCTACGACGAGGCGCATGTCCGCCAGCTGCTCGAGTCGTCGGCGGAGCGAGTCAAGCCGCCCTGTGTGCACTATGGCCAGTGTGGCGGCTGCGACCTGCAGCATCTGGCCGTCGAGGCGCAGCGCGAACACAAGCGCGCGGTGCTCGCCGAGCTGCTCCAGCGAGAGGGCATCGAGCTGCCTGAACCGCCCGGCCTGTTGGCCGGTGAGCCGCTCGGCTACCGTCGCCGCGCCCGGCTGGGCGTCAAGGTAGATGCCGAGGATGGCGTGCACCTCGGCTTCCGTGCGCGCCACGCCAGGCGCCTGGTCGATATCCAGGGTTGCGAAGTGCTCGTACCCGAGCTGGCGGCACTGGTCGGGCCGCTCAGGGAGCTGTTGGCCGAACTCGAGGCGCCGCGCCTGGTGGGGCATCTGGAACTGATCGCCGCCGACTCTTCCCGAGTGGTCGTGGTGCGTCAATTGCGTGACAACCAAGCAGACCGGCAGCGCTGGTGCGCATTCGGTGAAGCGCATGGCGTGGCCGTCGCGTGCCTGCTGGGACGCGAGGAGCCGACCCTCGAATGGCTAGGACAAGCGCCGGTGCTCGGCTATCGGCTGCCGGGGGGCAACGGTGAGCTCGAGCTCGGCTTTGCGCCGGGCGATTTCGTGCAGGTCAACGAGCAGGTCAATCGTGAGCTGGTGGCCGCGGTGCGGCACTGGTTGGCGCCGATTGCCGGCCAACGCGTGCTGGACCTGTTCGCCGGCATCGGCAACTTCGGTCTGCCGCTGGCAGCCGATGGTGCCGCGGTCACGGCGGCGGAGGGCAACCCCGCCATGGTGACCCGACTGCAGTACAATGCGAATAGCAATGGGCTAGACATCGAGGCCCTGCAGCTCGACCTCAATGACCAAGCGGCCGTGACGGCACTCCTTGCCCGCCTTGCGCCCGAGACGGTGGTGCTGGACCCGCCCCGTGACGGTGCCGATGCGGTATGTCGTGCGCTGATCGAACGCCCTGTGCCGCGGCTGGTCTACATTGCCTGTGACCCTGCCACGCTGGCGCGCGATGCGGCACGACTCGTGCATGGCGGTTATCGCATCACTCGGGTGTCGGTAGCCGACATGTTCGTGCACACCTCGCACCTGGAGTCTCTGTTGTTGCTCGAACACGGTGCAACGCAGCCGTCATCGCAAGGAGCCTAGAGAGATGGTGAAAGTTCGCGACGATCAGCCACTGACAGTCAATGGTGACGTCGATATCAGTCACTGGCTGGAACGCCTTCAGGAAGACGTCAAGCTGCGCGATCCCGCTGAAATGCGCGAGGCCTGCGAACAGGCCAAGCGCCTTGCGCAGGAAGCCGATCGTTCCCACAAGGCCTGGCTGCCTCGGGACACGACCTACCGCATGGGCCTGGAGATGGCAGACATCCTGGCCCAGCTCAAGCTCGACCAGCCGGCGCTCGAGGCGGCGGTGCTCTATCGTGCCGTGCGTGAGGGACTGATTTCGGTCGATGCCGTGGCCCGGCGCTTCGGCGGAGAAGTGGCGCACCTTATCGAGGGCGTGTTGCAGATGGCGGCCATCAGCAACGCCCAGGTTCCCAGCCAAGGACTGGTCCAGCACGACCAGCAGGACAACCTGCGCAAGATGCTGGTAACCATGATCGACGACGTGCGCGTGGCGCTGATCAAGATCGCCGAGCGCACCTGCGCGCTGCGCCAGGTCAAGGATGCCCCCCGCGAGAAGCGCTTGCAGGTCGCCCGCGAGGTGTTCGACATCTATGCGCCGCTCGCCCATCGCCTGGGCATCGGCCAGGTCAAATGGGAACTCGAGGATCTCTCCTTCCGCTACCTGCACGAGGACGACTACAAGACGATCGCGCGTCAACTGGCCGAGAAGCGCCTGGATCGCGACCGCTACATCCACGATGTGGTGGACGTGCTCAAGGGCATGCTCGAGGCGCAGGGCATCAACCAGTACGAGGTCAGCGGACGCGCCAAGCACATCTATTCGATCTGGCGCAAGATGAAGCGCAAGCGCATCGATTTCTCCCAGGTCAACGACGTACGCGCGGTTCGCATCCTGGTGCCGGAGGTGGCCGACTGCTACACCGTGCTGGGGCTGGTTCATTCGCGCTGGCACCACGTGCCCAACGAGTTCGACGATTACATCGCCAATCCCAAGAAGAACGGCTACCAGTCGTTGCACACCGCCGTGCTGGGGCCGGAGAACAAGGTGCTGGAAATTCAGATCCGCACCTTCGCCATGCATGACGAGGCCGAGCTCGGTGTCTGCGCCCACTGGCGCTACAAGGGCCACGATACCGGGGGCAAGAGCTCCAGTTACGAGGAGAAGATTGCCTGGCTGCGCCAAGTGCTCGAGTGGCAGGACGAGGTCGGCGACTTCAGCGATCTGCGCGAAGGTCTCTCCAGCGATGTGGCGCCGGACCGTATCTACGTGTTCACGCCGGACGGCCACGTCATCGACCTGCCGCGCATCGCCACGCCCATCGATTTCGCCTATCGAGTGCATACCGAGGTCGGTCATCGTTGCCGCGGGGCCAAGGTCGACGGCCGCATCGTGCCGCTCACCTACAAGCTCAAGACCGGACAGCAGGTCGAGATTCTCACCGCCAGCAAGGGTGGGCCCAGCCGCGACTGGATCAACCCCAGCCTCGGTTACGTGCGCACCTCGCGGGCGCGGGCCAAGATCCAGTCGTGGTTCAAGCACCAGGCCCGCGAGCAGAACGTGGAAGAGGGCAAGGCGCTGTTCGATCGTGAGATGAAGCGCCTGGACGTGGAGGACATGGACCTCGACACCCTGGCGCACAAGGTCAACTACCAGACCCCCGAGGATATGTACGCCGCGCTGGGCGCGGGCGACCTGCGCATCGGCCAGGTGCTGCACCAGGCTCAGCAGCTGTTCGGCGAGACCGACGACCAGGAGCAGCTCGACCGCCTGCTGGCCAAGCCGCGGCGCGACCAAGGGAGGAGCACGACCAGTGACATCACCGTGCTGGGCGTGGGCAACCTCAAGACCAGCATGGCCAACTGCTGCCACCCGGTGCCCGGCGAGCCGATCGTCGGTTTCATCACCCAGGGTCGCGGGGTCACCGTGCACCGCCAGGATTGCCCCAACATCCTGCAGCTGCGTCTGGACGAGCCGCAGCGGGTCATCGAGGTGGAGTGGGGGCAGCGCGCCCGTACCCAGTATCCGGTCGATATCGAGATCCAGGCCTGGGATCGCTCGGGTCTGCTGCGTGACGTCACCGGGCTTCTCGGCAACGAGAAGGTCAACGTACTCTCGGTCAACACCCTGACCGATACCCGCGACGGCATTGCCCGCATGCGCATTACCGTGGAGGTCGATGGCCTGGAGATGCTGGGCAGGCTCTTCTCACGCATCCAGCAGCTGTCCAACGTGATCGAGGTCCAGCGCCTGCGTACGGGGGCGAAGGGGATGAAGCGCAAGGGGAGCAATACATGAGCGAGATCCGACACGGCATCGATGACCTGCTGGTGCTGATGGCCGTGCTGCGCGATCCGGAGCAGGGCTGTCCCTGGGACCTCGAGCAGGACTGGGACAGCATCGTGCCGCATACCCTGGAAGAGGCTTACGAGGTGGCCGATGCCATCGAGCGCCGCGCCTTCGACGAGTTGCCGGGGGAGCTCGGCGACCTGCTGTTCCAGGTGGTCTACTACAGCCAGTTCGCCCGCGAGGAAGGGCATTTCGATTTCCACGACGTGGTGCACACCCTGACCGCCAAGATGGTGCGCCGCCATCCGCACGTCTTCCCCGAGGGTACCCTGGAGTCGCGACGCCCTGCCGGTGTCAGCGCCGAGCAGGTAGAGACCCGCCAGGTCCACAGTCGCTGGGAGTCGCTCAAGGCCGAGGAGCGAACCGGGCGCAGCGAGGAGCCGCTGGGCGCCTCGGTGCTCGACGATATCCCGCGCACGCTGCCGGCGCTGTCACGTGCTGCCAAGCTCTCCAAGCGTGCCGCCCGTGTGGGGTTCGACTGGCCCGATGCCACGGGTGTGATCGCCAAGATTCGCGAGGAGCTCGACGAGGTCGAACAGGCCCTGGCCGAGGGCGACCGCGACCACGCCGCCATGGAAGTGGGCGACCTGCTTTTCGCCGTGACCAACCTGGCACGTACTCTCAAGGCCGATCCCGAACGATGCCTACGCGACACCAATGCCAAGTTCGAGCGCCGCTTTCGCCATGTCGAGTGGGCCTTGGCCGAGTGCGGCATGACCCCCCGCGACGTCGACCTGGACACCATGGAGCGTCTTTGGCAAGAGGCCAAGCGGCTCGAGAGCGCAGTTTCCGAAACGTCAGTTGGACATTCCGAATCGTCTTCAGGAGGTGATCGGCCATGAGCGGCGATCTGCACGAATCCCTACGCGACAATGTACGTATCCTCGGCGACAGCCTGGGCCGCACCATCGCCGACGACCTGGGTCAAGGCTTCGTCGATCGCATCGAGACCATCCGCGGCCTGGCCAAGAGTGGCCGGCAGGGAGACGTGCAGAGCAGCCGTGAGCTGATCGAGTACCTGCGCAAGCTGCCCGATCGTGACCTGCTGCCGGTGACGCGTGCCTTCAACCAGTTCCTCAACCTGGCCAACATCGCCGAGCAGCACTACCGCGCACGCTTTCGCCGCGTCGAGGACTACAGGCCCGGTTCGCAACCGGTGCTTTCCGAGCTGCTGGCGCGGGCCCGCGGCGCCGGTCATGCGCCGCGCAAGCTGGTCGAGAGCCTGGCCACCATGCGCGTCGAGCTGGTGCTGACCGCGCATCCCACCGAGGTCATCCGGCGCACCCTGATCCAGAAGTACGACGCGATCGATGAATGTCTCACCGTCATCGAGTCCTCGCTGGACTATCCCGAGCGTGCCAGCCGCGCCCGCGGGCGCCTCGAGGAGCTGATCAGCCAGGCCTGGCACACCGATGAGATCCGCCATGAGCGGCCCACGCCGGTGGACGAGGCCAAGTGGGGTTTTGCGGTGATCGAGAATTCGCTGTGGCACGCGGTACCGGCATTCCACCGTGACCTCGACAGCCTGCTGCTGGAATCCGCCGGAGAGCGGCTGCCGCTGGATGCCGCGCCGATCGTGTTCGCCTCCTGGATGGGTGGGGATCGCGACGGCAACCCCAACGTGACCTCACGGGTGACCCGCGAAGTGTTGCTGCTGGGACGATGGATGGCAGCGGATCTCTACCTGCGCGACCTGGAGCAGCTCAAGGCCGAACTCTCCATGTGGAAATGCAACAGCGCGCTGCGGGCCGAGGTCGGTAACGTCGCCGAACCCTACCGTGAGCTGCTCAAGCGCCTGCTGCAGCGAGTCGAGGCGACCCGTGACTGGGCCAAGGCCCAGCTCGACGGGCGCAGCTACGAGGGCGGTCCGATCATCGAGAACAGTGACCAGCTCTACGCGCCGCTACTGACCTGCTACCGCTCGCTGTGCGACGTCGGACTCGACACCATTGCCAATGGCGCGTTGCTCGACACCCTGCGCCGGGTCGCGGTGTTCGGCGTGACCCTGACCAAGCTCGACATTCGCCAGGAAGCGAGTCGCCACGCCATGGTCATGGAGGAACTGACCCAGGCCCTCGAGCTCGGCCACTACCGCGACTGGAGCGAGGAGCAACGGCAGGCCTTCCTGCTCGCCGAGCTGGAGTCGCGCCGTCCCCTGATTCCGCGGCGCTGGGAGTGCTCGGCCGAGACTCGCGAAGTGCTCGACACCTTCATGGTCATTGCCAGCGAGCAGTCCGAAGCGCTCGGTACCTATATCATTTCCATGGCCGCCCAGCCCTCCGACGTGCTTACGGTCGCCCTGCTCATGAAAGAGGTCGGCGGTGTCGTGTCGTTGCCCATCGCTCCGCTGTTCGAGACGCTGGATGACCTCAACCGCGCCGGCGACGTGATCGATCGACTGCTTGCGCTGCCGGGTTACCGAGCGCTGGCCGGCGACCGCCAGGAGGTCATGATCGGCTATTCCGACTCGGCTAAGGATGCCGGTCAGTTGGCTGCCGCCTGGGCGCAATATCGGGCCCAGGAGCGATTGGTGGAAGTGTGCCGAGGCCACGGCGTCGACCTGACCCTGTTCCACGGCCGGGGGGGGGCAGTGGGGCGTGGCGGTGGCCCGGCCTATGCGGCCATCCTGTCGCAGCCGCCGGGTTCGGTGAACGGTAGCCTGCGTGTCACCGAGCAGGGCGAGATGATCCGCTTCAAGTTCGGTCAGCCGGACATCGCCCTGCGTTCCATGGAGATCTACGCCTGTGCGGTGCTGGAGGCGACTCTGCTGCCCCCGCCGGCACCCGAGCCCCGCTGGCGCGAGGAGATGGACCGCCTGGCCGAGATCGCACACCGTGCCTATGTCGGCGTGGTACGCGAGGATCCCGATTTCGTGCCCTACTTCCGGGCGGTGACCCCCGAGGGGGTGCTGGGGCATCTGCCGCTGGGCTCGCGCCCGACCAAGCGACGCCAGGATGGCGGCGTGGAGACCCTGCGTGCGATTCCCTGGATCTTCGCCTGGACCCAGATCCGCCTGATGCTACCGGCCTGGCTGGGCAGCGGCGAAGCCTTTTCCACACGCATGGAAGAGGAGGGCGGCCTCGAGATACTGCGCGAGATGCGCGACCGCTGGCCTTTTTTCGGCACTTACCTGGACATGCTGGAGATGCTGCTGGCCAAGGGCGACGTGGGCATTGCTTCCTATTACGAGCAGCGCCTGGTCGATGAGCCCGCCCTCAAGGAGCTCGGTACTCAACTGCGCCAGCGTTTCACCAAGCTGCAGTCGGTCGTGCTGGAGATTCTCGACCAACCGCAGTTGCTGGACCAGACGCCGTTGATCCGTCAGGCCATCGAGGTGCGCAATCCTTATATCGACCCGCTGCATGGACTGCAGGCCGAGCTGCTGCAGCGTAATCGCGACGCCGACGGTGCCATCAGCGGGGAGCTTTCACGCGCTCTGATGGTGACCATGGCAGGGATTGCCGCAGGTCTGCGTAACACCGGCTGAATGTAATTGGGGCTGGAAAGCGACTGCGCTCGGCCATACGACACCGCCCCGGCATGTTGCCGGGGCGGTGTCGTCAACGAAGCCTGGTGTGGCTTCAGTTAGGCTGCTTGACGGTGCGCAGGTAGGGCTTGATGGTGGTGAAGCCTTCCGGGTATTTCTTTCTTGCTTCCTCGTCGCTGACAGCGGGTGGGATGATCACGTCGTCACCGGGTCGCCAATTCACCGGCGTGGCCACGGTATGCTTGGCATTGAGCTGGATCGAGTCGAGCAGGCGCATCACCTCGTTGAAGTCGCGTCCGGAGGTCATCGGGTAGACCAGCATCGCCTTGACCTTCTTGTCCGGCCCGATGATGAACACCGAACGCACCGTGGCGTTGTCGGCGGGGGTGCGGCCCTCGGCGGTGCCCGGCTCCTCGGCGGGCAGCATGTCGTAGAGCTTGGCGACCTCCAGCTTGTCGTCGCCGATCATCGGATAGTTGGGCGCCGTGCCCTGGGTTTCCTCGATGTCCTTGGACCAGGCGGCATGGTTGTCCACGGGGTCCACTGAAAGGCCGATAATCTTCGTGTTGCGCTTGTCGAACTCGGGCTTGAGCCTGGCCATATAGCCCAGCTCAGTGGTGCATACCGGCGTGAAATCCTTTGGGTGCGAAAAAAGAATGCACCAGCTGTCGCCGATCCATTCATGAAAATTCAAGGTTCCCTGAGTGGTTTGTGCAGTGAAATCTGGCGCGGTATCGCCGATTCTGAGACTCATCGTAGTGACTCCAGGATCATGAGTTCATGTAGTAGCGCCGCATGTCGCCATGCAGCGCTGATTGAATATAGAACATGCCCAGCCGGGATGCTGTGGAACGCTCCTCGACCCGGTGTATGGTGTATCGAGTCAGGGTGCCGGTTGCTGTCGCACTGTGTCCTAGAAGGCGTAATGGAGCGAGGCCGTGATCAGATTCAGGTGGGCCATGCTGGGAGCGTCGATCTCCTCGAACTCCAGGCGGCTGACCAGCCGATTGTGTTGCAGCCGCGCACCGAAGCCCTGGATGCGGGCGGTCCCGGTCGTGGCTGCATACAGCGGCTCGCCCTGGGTCACCGGGTCGCCCTCCCATTCGGCGAAGCCCGACTTGGCGTAGAACCCAAGCTGACCCATGCGCACTCCGGCCACCAGGCTTCCGCCCAGTGTCGTGGTGTTGACCAGCATGGCCTGGTCGGAATAGCGGGTCGGGACCTCGTCGCTTTCACGGTAGGTGAACTCGGCTCCGAGATCGAGATGCGGCAGGTTTGTCGGCGAGAAGCCCGCCGTCACGCGGAAGCCGGAGGTATAACCATCGATCGTCTCGAGGTCGCCCCCTTCCAGCACCACGCCATTGTCGAGGTACATCAGGTCGCTGGTTCTACTGGCATAGGAGGGTCGGTTCAGGGAAGTCGGCGTCAGCGAGGCAAGCAGATCGTGCGAGGCCTCGGCATAGGCGGCAGGCTCGCTGTACAGGAGCGCGCTCTCCCCGTGGGGCGCGCTCGTGTCTGCCATGGCCACGAGAGACGATAGCGTCAGGCCGACAGCCAAGGTGATGGCACCTCTGAAACACGTTGTCATGTTCCCTGACTCATTCCCTGTACGAAGCGGTTCGCTTACCCGAACTCTCAAAGCGAAACGCGCATCTAGCTTGGGCGTACGAAGCTAATTATAAGAGCTTAGCAGCCGGGCGTCCTGTTCGCCAGGCGGCTCATCAACGCTGAGGCTGAGCACTGCTTTGCGCCATCGAGTCGTCGAGTCCGTCCAGGCTGGGGGTGGCAATGCCGTGCCGATGGGCGGCTGACAGCAGCGGCTGAAGAATAGCCTGGCGTTCGGTGGGTCGCCCGGCCATCACGTCCTGCAACATGGAGGCACGATTGTTGGCGGTTGCCGCGACCACCTGCCATACCAGGGCGTGCCAACCCGCTGCCGGAGGCGCGATGCCCTCGGCGGCCATTATCGTGGCGACTTCGTCGATGATTCTCTCCACCATGGGCCGAAAAGGACGGTCGCGCAACTGGCCGTTGCGAATGCGAAAGCGTGCCACCAGCGGATTGATGGCGGCGTTCACCACCAGCTTGTGCCAGAGCCGTACGCCGATGTCCTCGACCGCCACGGCGACCAGGCCCGCCTGGTCGAGCAGGGCGGCCAATTCTCGGCATGATGGGGCGTGCCGGTTGTCGAGATCGCCGATGTAGGTGATGCCACGACCGGCATGGGTCACACGTTCGTCGTCATTGATCCAGGCACCTTCGGTGGTCGAGGCGCACAGCACGGGGCCAGGATGACGACGGTCGAGTTCGGGCTGCACCTGGTAGCCGTTCTGCCACAGGACCAGCGTCGGCGCGCCATCCAGCCGAGCCATGGCGGCGGCGTAGGCGGCATCGGCGGCATAGGCCTTGGTGGTCAGGTGCAGGAAAGTCGGGGGCGCGGGCGGCAGTCGGTCGATTTCAAGCGTAACGAGGCGCCGCGTACGTTGCGTGCCTTCCGACGTGGTCAGTGTCTGCTCGGCGGGCAGCGGCCGGCGACCGGCCAGGACCACCGGCGCGACATCGGCCAGGTGCAGGGCCAGCAGCCGGCCCACGGCGCCGGGGCCTACGATCAGATGGGTCTGGTCGTTCATGATGTGCCTTGGTCATCGAACAGGGGCAGCATACCGGTGCTCGATAGGCGGATGCCAGTCCGTGCCATCAAGCACTCGTACGCGGCTTGCGGCGTGTCCGTCCCGCAGTGCTGCGGCCGCGCCGGCTCTTGCCCGTCGCTCCGCGCCGCTTCGGTGCGGCGGCTGCGGCCTCGCCCTGGGCCGTGGCCATGGCCTGGCGCAGGCGATTCGCGTCGGCACTGCCCAGCAGGCCGCGCAGGTCCTCGATCAGGGCGGAGAGAAACGGTGCCGGGTCGTCGCCCCGCTCGGCGATGGCCGTCAGCCGCTGTTCCCATAGCGCGGTACGCTCCGGTCGGGACGCGGCCTCGGGCAGCGAAGCGATCAGGCCGCTGCCCAGGCGGGTGGCGCGCAGCGTCTTCTTCTGCCGCACCAGGTAGCCGCGCTCGATCAGCGTTTCGATGATGCCGGCGCGGGTTGCCTCGGTACCCAAGCCGTCATGCTCACGCAGGGTGCGCCTGACCTCGGGGTCGTCGACGTAGCGGGCGATGTTCATCATCGCCTTGATCAGGCTGGCATCGGTGAAGGGTTCCGGCGGGCGTGTCTCGCGGTCCTCGACCTCGCATGCCATGACCCGGCAGCTTTCGCCCTCCGTGAGGGGCGGCAGCGGTGGGGCTTCCTCGCGTATGCTGAACAGCGGTTTCCAGCCCGGCTGGAGAAGTTCCTGGCCGCTGGCCCGAAAGCACTCGGCGAGGATGGTGAACTCCGCCTTCACCTCGCGGGCGACCAGTGGTGGGTAGAACTGCGCCAGCACATTGCGCGCGATGAGGCGGAACACATCGGCTTCGGCGCGCTCCAGCCGCTCGAGTTCGGCCGGTTTCCCGGTGGGGGCCAGGGCATGGTGGGCGCCTACTTTCTTGTCGTCCCAGGCCTTGGAGCGTAGCGAGAAGTCAGCGCCGGTCAGCCAGCCGCGCAGGGTCTCGTCCTGGCTGCAGGCGCTCGTCAGGGTGGCACGCGCCTGGGCCAGGTGCTCCTCGGGCAGGTAGCGACAGTCCGAACGCGGGTAGGTAATGAGCTTGTGTCGTTCGTAGAGCCGCTGACAGATGTCCAGCACGGCCTGGGCAGAGAGGCCGAAGCGCCGCGCGGCGTCCACTTGCAGCGCCGAGAGCGAGTAGGGCAGTGGGGCGGACTGACGTTTCTGGCGGGTCTCGAGCGAGGTCAGCTTTCCCTCGGCGCCGGGCAGTTGCGCTGCCAGCGCCTCGGCCGGAGCGCGCTCGAGCAGGCGACCCTGGTCGTCGAGCCGGTGGTTCTCTCTGGGCTGCCACCAGGCGCGTAGCTGGCCGCCGGCCACCGCCAGGTCGGCCCACAGCACATGAAAGGGGTAGGGCCGGAAGTCGCGGATCTCGGCGTCGCGACGCACTACCAGCCCGAGTACCGGGGTCTGCACCCGACCCACCGAAAGCACGCCGTCATGGCCGGCCTGCCGCCCGATCAGGGTCCAGGCGCGGGTCAAGTTGATGCCGTACAGCCAGTCGGCGCGGGAACGCGACTCGGCGGCACGGTAGAGCGACTGGTAGCGGGCGTTATCCTCAAGCCGCGCCAGGGCACGCTGCACCGCGGGCCGATTGAGGTCGCTGACCAGCAGGCGCGACACGGGCCCCTTCCAGCCCAGGTGCTCGATCACTTCCTGCACCAGCAGTTGCCCCTCCCGGTCCGGGTCGCCGGCATGCACCACTTCCCGAGCCTGCTTGAGCAGCTTGCGTATGACGGCGAGCTGTCCCCTGGCCTTGGGGCGCGGACTGAGCTGCCAGCGAGATGGCAGGATCGGCAGATGGTCCAACCGCCACTGTTTGAAGGCGGGATCGTAGGCGTCGGGGGGCGCCTGCTCCAGCAGATGGCCCAGGCACCAGGTGACGATGGTTTCACCGGCGTGAAGTGCGCCGTCCTCACGGCGTGCACCGCCCGGCAGGGCCTCGGCGATGGCTCGGGCCAGGCTGGGTTTTTCGGCGATGATCAGGCGCATGTCACCTTTCCGTTGCAGTCGAGTCGCGTCATTTCTGGATATTCTTACAGTTATCGGCCGGCAGGACCAGAGGTCGAAAACACCATGAGCTGTACAATGCGCTAGCGGGAGTTCAACAGGGAGAGGAGGGCGCCATCATGCGGGAACGAGGAAGGACGCGACGGCTGTTGGGTCTCGGGGCGCGTACCGGCGGCACCCTGCTGCGCAGCCGGCTCGGTGGCGAGGCCGACTGGCGCGCGCTGGGCGAGGCGCTGTTCGAGGGGCTCTCCGAGTTGAAAGGCCCGGCCATGAAGCTGGCCCAGATCATGGCGCAGTGGGACGACCTGCTGCCGCCGGATCTCGCCGACGAGCTGGCGCGCCTGCAGCGCCAGGCCGAGCCCATGCCCTGGGAGGGCATACGGAGTACCCTGATCGAGCAATATGGCGAACTCGATGCTCACTTCCACGAGATAGAACCTATGCCCTTCGCCAGTGCTTCCATGGGGCAGGTGCACCGTGCGGTGACCCGGGGCGGCGAGGTGCTGGTGCTCAAGGTGCAGTATCCGGGGCTGGCCGACATTCTGGAGAGTGATCTGGCCCAGCTCAGGCGTATCATGCGCCTCGGCCGCTGGCTCAGGGTACCTCAGGCACGTTTGGACGCCCTGTTCGAGGAGCTCGCCGCCAGCCTGCGCAGCGAGCTCGATTACCATGCCGAGGCGCGTGCGCTGGAACGCTATCGGCAGCGCTATGCGCATGTCGCAAACCTGCTCATTCCCGAGCCACTACCCACTCTTTCCGGCCCGCGGGTGCTGGCCATGCGCTACGTGGCGGGCACGCCGCTACGCGAGCTGGAAGGGGCGGATGATGCCAAGCGGCAGCGTGTCGCCGCGACCCTGGCTGACTGGCTCACCGAAGAGCTCTTCACCTACGGCGAGCTGCATGCCGATCCGCATGCCGGCAACTTTGCCGTCGACGCCGAGGGCCGGCTGGTGATCTACGACCTGGGTGCGGTGATCGCGGTGCCGGAAGCGCACCTGAAGGCGACGATGCAACTGCTCGATGCCACCTTGGCGGCCGATCCCATGGCCATGGACGACGCCCTGTGCCGGCTGGGTGGCCGCCAGGGGCAGGGTGCGCCGCTGGCGCTCTATCGCGAATCCGCCGAAGCGGTGGCGCCGTTGTTCGAACCCGGCCCGCAGGACTTCTCCGACGTCCGGGTGCACCGCCGTCTGCGCGATCTCACCCCCAAGGTGTGGGCGGCCATGGATCGCTTGCAGCCGCCGGCTGACGTGCTGCTGCTGTCGCGTACGCTGAACGGGCACTACTGGAACCTGGTGCGCCTGGGGGCGCGCCTCGACATGCATGCCCGCACCCGCCCGCTGCTGGCCTGGGCGCGCCAATGAGCCCATGCGGCGATGCCTGGCTTGTGTGCAGCATCGAACCACGCTTCCCTGTTACTATATGCGCCTTTTGAACTGGCGGAGAGAGTGATGCTGGCAGTATGGGTGGAACAGCTGCTGGGCTATGCTTCGGGTGCCTTGGCAGCCATCCGTGAAGAGGAGCGCTACCCGGCCTTCATGGCCTGGGCGCGTGAGGAGGGTGCCGTGCTGATGGGCGGCGACCTGGCCATGGCCCAGGCACTCGCGCCCATCTTGTGGAGCCAGACTCCGCTCGAACGCGCCGGCTTTACCTGCGAGCCCTTGGCACCGCCCGGCCGCAACGAACCCTGCTGGTGCGATTCCGGGCGCAAGACCAAGCACTGTTGCGGGGCCGTCTCGATGCCCGCCGAAGTGCCCGACCATCTGATGTGGATGCTCTCGCTGCGCGACTGGAAGGGGCCGACCCTCAAGGCCGCTCTCGAGAGCGGCAACGCCCCCGCCCAGGCCCTGCTCGAGGCCGGGCTGATCGCCGCCGAGACGGGTCAGCGCGGGCGTGCGCAGCAGATCCTCGAATCGCTGTTCCAGCGTGCCGACTGGTCACGTCTGCCGGCCCAGGCCGAGCCCGCCTTCGAACTGCTGATCGATCTTTATCAGGAGCGCGGCTTCATCCGCAAGCGCGCCGAGCTGCTCGACGAAGTGCTCGACCGCGGCCCGCTGTTCCTGCGCGGTGTGGCCCTGGAGCGGCTTTGCCTGATGCATCTGGACAACGACGACCTCGACAGCGCCCGTTCCGCCTTCGTGCGAGCCCAGCAGGCGCTGCCCGATTCGCCGACCCTGGCCTATATCGAAGCCATGCTGCTGCTGCATGAGGGGCACGAGGAGGAAGCCGCGGAGCGCGCGCGCTTCTGGTTCCGGCGCCTGTCTCGCAAGGGCGAACTGGAGCCCGACCAGTTGCAGTTCCTGGCCGACCTGGCGGAGAACCCCGGCGCCACCCTGGCCGATCAGTTGCTCAATGCCGAGGAGGACCTGGCGGAGCCGCTGGCCGCCTTGCAGGAGCTGCTGTCGGAGCTGCCCACGGCGCGTGGTCTGGACGTGCGCCGCACCGAGACGGGGGAGTTGGAGTATCACAGCAGTGCCCGCGAGGACACTCTGTTTGCCGCCTGGCAAAAGGTCTTCCAGGTGGAAGTGGATGACGAGAGCGCCCTGGGCCTCAAGGGCGATCCCTGGGTCCAGGCCGGGGACTGGCTGCGTGAAATCTGTGCCCATCCCGAATGGCTTGATTCGCCGCGCGTGGTGGAATCGCTCACTCTGGCCCTGACCAGCCGCTTCGGCAGCCTGCCGTGGATGTCACCGAGCCTGTTCGAGCCCTTGGCCGATCGCCTGGAACGCTGGCTCGAGCGGGTACGGGGCGAGGGCGAGGGGGCCTTCCTGTGGGATAGCGCCGACAATGCCGTGTTGCTGCGTACCGGCCTGGCGCTCGTGGTCGGCATGGAGCGGGGCGCCCGGGAGCGTTCCCGGCGCCTGGCCGAACGATTGCTGTCGCTCGACGACCAGGACAGCCTGGGCCTGCAGGAATTGGTACTCGACCAGTTGCTGCGCGAGGGACGCGACCGCGAGGCCTTGGCCATGACCGAGACCCGGGGCGACGACACGCCGGTGCTGGGGCTTCTCATGGGACGGGCGTTGGCGCTGTTCCGGCTGGAGCGTATCGACGAGGCCAACGAGGCGCTGCGCGAAGTGCATCGTCACAATCCTCATGCCATGCCGATGCTGTGCGCCGAGCAGACCCGCCCGGTGCATCTGGGGCCGGACAGCGTCGCCGAGCCCGGCACCCGCGCCGAGGCGTGGCAGTATCGCACGCTGATGCGCGATCAGTGGCGTGCCACGCCGGGCGCCCTGGCCTGGTTGCAGGAGATGCTCGACGACTGAAGCGCCTCGTCAGGCCGGGCGAGGGGTGGGCGGCGGCACCAGGGCCTTGTCGCGGCTGATCCAGATCGCCAGCGCGATGGCCGGCAGCCCCAGGGCCGTGGAGATGAGAAAGAAGGTGGCGTAGCCCTGCGCCTCTACCACTAGCCCGCCGAAGCCGCTCAGGAACTTGCCGGGCAAGGTCATCAGCGACGAGAACAGCGCGTATTGGGTCGCGGTATAGGCGCGTGAGGTCAGGCTCGACAGGAAGGCGATGAAAACCGCGCTCGCCAGGCCGTTGGCCAGATTGTCGCCGACGATGGCCATCACCAGCATCGGCAGGCTCTGGCCGGCCAGCGCCAGGGCGGCGAACAGCAGGTTGGTCAGGGTGGCCGCTGCCGCGCCGAGCACCAGGATCGGTCCGATACCATAGCGTGCCACCATCAACCCACCCATGATGCCGCCGCTGATACTCATGGCGATGCCGAACACATTGGTGACCTTGGCGATGATTTCCAGCGAAAAGCCCATATCGATATAGAGCGGGTTGGCCATCGATGCCATGGCCAGGTCGCTGATGCGGAATACGGCCACGAAGACCAGCAGCCACAGCGCCTTGAGCCGGTGCCGGGTAATGAAGTCAGTGAAGGGGCAGACCACCGCACCGATCAGCCAGGCGCCCAGGCGGCGCAGCAGGCGCGGCTTGCCACGGCTGGCGCGGATGAAGGCGCGTACGCGAGGCTCGTGGATCAATTGGGTGGTCAATGACAGGCGCTTGGGTTCGGGGCGCAGCAGTACCGTGATCACGCCAACGCCGACCAGTACCGCCATGGCCAGGTAGGCAGCCTGCCAGGAGAACCAGGAAGCCACGTACAGGGCACCGGCTCCGGCGGCCAGCAGCCCGCCGCGATAGCCGATGATATAGGTGGAGGCCATGGCCGCCTGCATGTCATCCGGCGCCGACTCGATGCGGAAGGCGTCGATGGCGATGTCCTGGGTGGCCGAGCCGAAGGCCACCAGCAGGGCGAAAGCGGCCACCAGCGTCAGGTTCTGCTGTGGCTCGAGGCTCGCCAGGCCCACCAGGCCGCCGATGATCATGGCCTGGGCCACCAGCATCCAGCCGCGCCGTTGGCCTAGAGCGCGCGTCAACACCGGCAACGCCAGGCGATCCACCACCGGTGCCCAGAAGAACTTGATCGAATAGAGCATGCCGATCCAGGCGAAGAAACCGATGGCGGCCACCTGGACACCGTCGCTGCGCAGCCAGGCCGACAGGGTCGAGAATACCAGCAGGAACGGCAGGCCGGCCGAAAAGCCCAGGAACAGCATGGTGATGACGGGGGCGCGTAGATAAATGGCCAGGGCAGCTCCCCAACTGCGCTGAGCGGTAGGGATGGTCATGCGTGGCGAAACTCCTTGAAGAACAGTGGCCAGGGGCGGCCTGCTGCCAGCAACAGTGTTAGAATGGCCCACCGCGCGGTGGAGGTGGGCGGCCCAGTAGGCCCCAACTTCCGGCCGCTCGATTGTTGCAGAGCCCCGGCATTGATGCCAGCAGGATATCCCGGTAGGAGGCCTTCATGAGTCACAGCGAACGTCAGCCGATCGACGACGAGCACGACAGCCTGCCGCGTTGGTACGTCGTGCAATGCAAGGGAGGCGAATCCTTCCGTGCCTCAGAGCATCTGGCCAACCAGGGGTATGAGCTGTTCCACCCCATTCTGCAGGTGCAGAAGAAGCGCGGTGGCAAGCTGGTATGGCTGGACGAGCCGCTGTTTCCCCACTACCTGTTCATCCGCCTCGACCGTATTGCCAGCAACTGGCGGCCGATCCGCTCGACCCGGGGCGTACTCCGGATCGTCACTTTCGGCGACCACCCGTTGCCGGTCGACGACGAGTTGGTGGCAATGCTGCGGGAGCGAGGCGCCCAAGGGCAGGAGAATGTCGCCAACGTCTATTTCCGCGCCGGCGAGAAGGTAGAGATCACTGAGGGGCCGTTCAAGGATCTGCAAGCGGTCTTTGCCAGCCACAAGGGCGACGAGCGGGCTATCGTGCTGCTCAACCTGCTCAATCGACAGCAGCAACTGGAGATGCCCGTGGCGAACCTGCGCCCGCGGACTTGATCCCTCCTGGCGCCAGCCTCGCCAACCGACCAAAGGAGACCGCCATGAATATTGCTCCGCAGCGGGTCGTGACCCTGCACTACATGCTCAGTGACGAGCAGGGCCAAGTGCTCGACGACTCGCGTGCCCGTACCAAGCCCCTCGAGTACCTGCATGGCCACGACAACATCATGGCGGGCCTCGAAAGGGCTCTGACGGGCTACGCGGTCGGCGACAAGTTGAGCGTGACACTGACGCCACGCGAAGCCTACGGTGAGCGCAACGACAGCCTGATCCAGGAGGTCGGCCGCGGTGCCTTCCCCCAGGACGACCTGGCGCCTGGAATGCGCTTCCAGACCCCCGGCGACGACGGTCCTCAGGTCGTCACGGTGCTCGAGGTGCGTGACGACAGCGTGCTCATCGACACCAACCACCCTCTGGCCGGGCACACCCTGAGCTATGCACTGGAAGTGCTCGACGTGCGCGAGGCGACTCGTGCCGAGCTGGCCAAGGGACATCCGCTTCCCGCGGGTATCGAACCGTCCCAGGTCGAAGATCGCAAGGCTCCCTGACCCCTCAAGAAGCTCGAATCCGCTCGAAAAACTGACCTGTGTCAATTCGTTGCGCGGCACTCGCCGCGGCCGAGGCGGAATTTGATTCAGGTCAGTTTTCCATGTGCGTCAAACGGCTAGAGTGAACCCATCACATCAGGTGACGGGGAGAAACCACCATGTACTGGGATGATGCAGTCGTTTTCGGGCTGGTAACCGTCGCGATGATGGTCGCTTTCATGGCAGGTTGGATCGGCTTCGTGATTCGCGATCATCGTCGCAAGCGCAAGCACTGAGCCAGTCTGCAGAGCAAGTCGTCAGGGGAGGGGGGAGTTTTCCCCCCAGTAGCCGGCCCAATTGGGCCGGCATTTTTATTTCCGATGATTTGCCACGTCGCATCAGCGCCCGACCCACCAGTGGTCGGTCCAGGCACGCATCACCCGCTCGGGATACCAGGTCTGGCCCAGGCTGCCGTTGTAGCGGGCCAGTGCACGGGTGAGGTCGCCACGTTCGACGGCCAGATAGTGCGCAAGTATCGTGCAGCCGTAGCGAAGGTTGAGCCAGGGATCCATCAGGTCGTCGGCACTGCGACCCAGCTCTCCGATCCAGAACGGCATGATCTGCATCAGCCCCACCGCGCCGGCGGAGGAGACGGCATCGGCGCGAAAGGCGCTCTCGACCTGAATCACCGCCAGGACGATTTCAGGCGCCAGCCCCGCCAGCCGGGCCTCGTGGTAGATACGCGTGAGCATCTCGCCGCGCAGGGCCTCGTCGCGCACGAAGCGTGCGAGCTTGGGCTCCATCTGGCTCATCCACTGGCGTGCCGCCCATATCTGGTCTGGCGAGGGCGGCGTGGTGACCAGCGTGTCGAGGGTCTGGCGCAGCGAAGGGGGGATGTCGGGCTCCACCCGAATCCGCCGAGCGGGCGGGGCCTGCAGGGCCACGGGCAAGGCGTCGAGAAAGCCCGATTCCCCACCGTCGGTAGTCTCGCCTTGCTCCCGCGCGGAAGTTGGCTGGGTGCCAAGCAGGCTGGCCGCGACCAGCAACACCGCGGCCAGCCGACGATTACACCCCGGTCCGCTCGCGCAGGAATTCGACGATGCTGTCGGCAGGCACCATGGTCGCTTCACTGTCACGCCGTCCCTTGTACTCCAGTTCGCCATTGTCCAGTCCGCGGTCGCCGACTACCAGTCGATGGGGAATGCCGATCAGTTCCTGATCGGCGAACTTCACCCCGGGGCGCAGGTCGCGATCGTCCATCAGCACGTCAAGGCCGGCTGCGGTGAGGGCCTGGTAGAGCCGCTCGGACTCCTCCCGCACGCGCTGCGACTTGTGCGCGTTCATCGGTACCAGGGCGACCTGGAAGGGCGCGATGGCGTTGGGCCAGATAATGCCGTTCTCATCGTGGTTCTGCTCGATGGCGGCGGCGACCACGCGGGTCACGCCGATACCGTAGCAGCCCATCCAGGGGTGGGCTGCCTTGCCGTTGTCGTCGAGCACCGTGGCGTTCATTGCCTCGGAGTACTTCTTGCCCAACTGGAACACGTGACCGACCTCGATACCACGCTTGATCGAAAGCGTGCCCTTGCCGTCCGGCGAGGGGTCGCCCTCGACCACGTTGCGAATGTCGGCCACCTTGGGCAGTGCCGCGTCGCGCTCCCAGTTGATGCCGAAGTAGTGCTTGCCATCGACGTTGGCGCCGGCACCGAAGTCGCTCATCAGGGCCACGCTGCGGTCGATGATGATCGGCATGTCGAGGTTCACCGGGCCCAGCGAGCCGGGGCCGGCGCCGACCACGGCGCGAATCTCTTCTTCCGTGGCCATGGTCAGCGGTGCGGCTACCTCGGGCAGGTTCTCGGCCTTGACCTCGTTGAGCTCGTGGTCGCCGCGCACCAGCAGGGCGATCAGGCCGCCCTCGGTAGCGCGCACCATCAGCGTCTTGATGGTCTTCTCGATGGGCAGGCCGTGCTGTTCCACCAGGGCGGCGATGGTCTTGGCGTTGGGCGTGTCGACCAGGCGCAATGCTTCGCTCGGCGCGGCGCGCTCGGCATTGGTGCCCAGCGGCGCAGGCAGCGCCTCGGCCTTCTCGATATTGGCGGCATAGTCGGATTCGGTGGAGAACGCGATATCGTCTTCGCCCGAAGCAGCCAGCACGTGGAACTCGTGGGAACCGGTGCCGCCGATGGCGCCGTTGTCGGCCAGGACCGGGCGGAAGTCCAGCCCCAGGCGAGTGAAGATCCGCACGTAGGCGTCGTACATCGCCTGGTAGGTCTCCTTCAGGGAGTCCTGGTCGATGTGGAAGGAGTAAGCATCCTTCATGATGAACTCACGCGAGCGCATCACACCGAAGCGCGGGCGGATCTCGTCGCGGAACTTGGTCTGGATCTGGTAGAAGTTGGCCGGCAGCTGCTTGTAGCTGGAGAGCTCGCGGCGCATCAGGTCGGTGATCACCTCTTCATGGGTGGGGCCGACGCAGTAGTCGCGCTCGTGGCGGTCCTTCAGGCGCAGCAGCTCGGGACCGTACTGCTCCCAGCGGCCGGATTCCTGCCACAGTTCGGCGGGCTGTACCGCCGGCATCAACACCTCCTGGGCTCCGGATCGATCCATCTCCTCGCGCACGATGCGCTCCACCTTGCGCAGAGTACGCAGGCCGACCGGCAGCCAAGTGTACAGGCCCGAGGTCAGGCGACGAATCATGCCGGCACGCAGCATCAGCTGATGGCTGACGACCTCGGCATCGGAGGGAGTTTCCTTGAGGGTGGCGATCAACAGTTGGGTGGCGCGCATGGGTCCGGCGTTTCCTTCCAGCATGGGCTGACATGAGTCGAGATGCCGCGCAGGCGGCGTTCGGGGCATTGTACGGCCAACGGGGAACGGCGGCAAAAGCGCTGCTCACTTGGCATGGCCGTTCGGGGCTTATCCGTCGACAGGGCTCCTACCTCAACGACTTCAGCCAGAAAACCATCGGCTTGTCGGTCTCCTCCGGCTCGCCGATGTCCTTCCAGCGGAAGGTGGTGGCGAGCTCCGGATGCCGCTCGTAACCCTGCGAGCGCCAGAAACCGTGCAGCGGCACGTAGCCCTCCGGTTTCAGCGGATGGTCGTCGGGGCGTTCCACGGCACAGAAGGCCACGGTGGAGAAGCCATGGCGGGCCGCATGGCGCTCGCGCTCGGCGAGAAAGGCCTTGCCGATGCCACGGCCACGGTAGCTTGGCAGCAGTACCGACTCGCCGTAGTAGAACACACTGCCGATATCGAAGCCGGCCTGCTCAAAGGGGGTGCGGAACTCCTCCACGTCCTCGGCCAACGGCATGCCCGTGGCGGCACCGACCAGAGCATCGCCATCCTCGGCCAGCACGAACAGGCTCTCGGGGCACTCTGCGTAGCGGCGCAGATAGTTGGCCTCGTAGTCGAAACTGCCGTCGTAGAGGTAAGGAAAATCGCGAAACACGGTGATTCGCAGGTGAGCCAGCGCGTCCAGCCGTGACTCGATGGCGTTGCCTTGGCAAGTGTGCAGTGTGATCTCGCTCATGACGCCTCCGTGAAAAATGTAAACGTTCGTATAAATCGGGGTTGTGGTAATCTGCCGCCATTCTCCATGGCGGCGCCGAGGGCGGCAATCGTCCCGGTGTCGATGACACGAACTGCTACGGAGCGACCTCTGCATGAAGACCCGAATCCGTCGTGCCCTGACTGGCCTGGTGGTAGGAGTTTCCATCACCGCCCTGGTGGGCTGCGGTACCGTCTTCCATCCCGAACGCAAGGGCCAGATGAGTGGCCGCATCGATCCCGTCATCGCCATTGCCAACGGCGTTGGCCTGTTGTTCTTCATCGTCCCCGGCGTGATCGCCTACGCCGTGGACTTCTCCAACGGCACCATCTACCTGCCCGGTACGCACGACAGCGCCAGTGTCGATGTCCTGCACATGGAAGAGGGTATGGACGTGCCCACCCTTGAGAGACTGCTCTCCGAGAAGACCGGCAAGTCGGTCAGCCTGGACAGCGAGATGGTGCGGGTCGAAGAGGTGGAAAGCCTCGAGGAGGCCTTGGCCCTGGTGCGCATGGCCGGAATCAACGACCGCGAGCGTCTGGCCACGATGTAACTCCTCCACAAGAGGAGGCGTGTTTTCCCCTGCGGCCTGCCAAGTGATGGCAGGCCGGTCCTCTTCCCCCTCTACAGGGGTACCTGGTGGGTCGATACCACCTCTTTCAACCCCATGAACGAGCGAATCTGTCGCACCCCGGGCAAGTACAGCAATTGCTCGGCGTGCAGCTTGTTGAAGCTCTGGCTATCGCGAGTCCTGACCAGCATGAAGTAGTCGAATTCGCCGGTCACCACATGGCATTCCATGCAGCCGGTGACGCGCTGCGCGGCCTCCTCGAAGGCGGCGAATGATTCCGGCGTCGAGCGATCCAGCACTACCCCTATCAATACCACCATGCCGGCATTGAGCCGTTCGGGATCGAGATGCGCAACGATGCCGCGGATCAGTCCTTCCCGCTTCAGCCGCTCTACACGTCGCAGGCAGGCGGGTGGGCTGAGATTCACTTCGGCCGCCAGCGCCACGTTGGAGATCGAGGCGTCCTGTTGCAGTGTCTTGAGGATGCGCTTGTCGATGCGGTCCAGCTCGGCAGCGGTGGCAGGAGCGGGATGGGTGTCTGTCTTACGCAATTTAATTTCTCATTCTTTGGATTCTAAGAAATCATGCACATGTAAAAAAGGAATTTGTCGGGATTGTGTTTGAATAATCGGCGCTATTTTGCAACCAAGCAACTCTCCATGGCCATTAGTATGAAAAAGGTCGATCGCGTCACTCGTGAGCCCGGCGGTCCGAGCCGAACGGCCGCCGCCATTGCCTAGCCAGCAGGAGAAACTCAATGAACTTGCAGCGTTTCCCTCGTTATCCGTTGACCTTCGGGCCTTCGCCCATCACTCCTCTGAAGCGCCTCGGCGAGCATCTGGGCGGGAGAGTCGAGCTGTATGCCAAGCGCGAAGACTGCAACAGCGGCCTCGCGTTCGGCGGCAACAAGACACGCAAACTCGAATACCTGATCCCCGAAGCCCTGGAGCAGGGTTGCGACACGCTCGTTTCCATCGGCGGTATCCAGTCCAATCAAACGCGTCAGGTCGCCGCCGTCGCGGCCCACCTCGGCATGCAGTGCGTGCTGGTCCAGGAGGACTGGGTCAACTATTCGGATGCGGTGTACGACCGGGTGGGCAACATCGAGATGTCGCGCATCATGGGGGCCGAGGTGCGCCTCGACGAGGCGGGCTTCGACATCGGTATCCGCCCCAGTTGGGAGCAGGCGCTGGAGGATGTGCGCCAGCGTGGCGGCAAGCCGTTCCCGATTCCCGCCGGCTGCTCCGAGCACCCTTATGGCGGCCTGGGCTTCGTGGGGTTTGCCGAGGAGGTACGCCAGCAGGAGCTGGCGCTCGGCTTCACGTTCGACTACATCGTGGTCTGCTCGGTGACCGGTAGTACCCAGGCCGGCATGGTGGTCGGTTTCGCCGCCGATGGCCGGGCGCGGCGGGTGATTGGCATCGATGCCTCGGCCAAGCCGGAGCGAACTCGTGAGCAGATCCTGCGCATCGCTCGGCACACTGCCGAACTGGTCGAGCTGGAAGGGGGGATCGCCGACGAAGATGTGGTGCTGGATGCCCGCTATGGCGGCCCCGAATACGGCCTGCCCAGTGAAGGGACGCTGGAAGCGATTCGTCTCTGCGCCCGCCTCGAGGGCGTGCTGACCGATCCGGTCTACGAGGGCAAGTCGATGCATGGGATGATCGATATGGTGCGCAACGGTGAGTTCCCCGAGGGCTCACGCGTGCTCTATGCCCACCTGGGCGGCGTGCCGGCGTTGAGCGCTTATAGTTATCTGTTCCGCAACGGCTGACCGAGATCCTCCAGCGCTGCCGGGCGATACTCCTCCAGCAGCGCCCAGAGAATGGCCTGGGTCTCCACGTCCGGCTTGCCGCGGTAATCGGCGGGCCGGAAGCGCATCTGGAAGGCACGCAGTACCGCGCGGGTCTGGCGGTCCAGCTCACCCGTTGTCTCCAGCGGATAGCCCCAGGCGCGCAGCGCCTCCTGAAGAGTGGCGAGCGGTAATTCCTCTGCCTCGAAGTGGGCTTGCCAGCGCGATACCGCTTCCTCCCCCGGCCATACGCCGATACCTGCCTCATGGAGTTCGCGCCATGGGAAGCGCGGGCCGGGGTCGATCTTGCGCGACGGCGCAATGTCGGAATGGGCTACCACGTCGGTGGGGTGGATGCCATGGCGTTCGATGATGTCCCGCGATAGTGCGATCAACGCCTCGATCTGCTCGTCTGGATAAGACGCCCACTTTACCTCCACGGCGGCCTCGGGATGCGTTTCCAGCAACCGCTCCACCTCGGCGTAGGGACGATCGGGCCCGGTATTGACGATCTCGATGCCTATCGAGGTGTCGTTGATGTTGGTGCGACCCTTCCAGGCGCTGGCGCCGGCGTGCCAGGCGCGGCGCTCCTCGTCGACGAGCTGGTAGACCAGCGGCAGACCGCGTTGGTCGCGCGGCGGCAACGACAGCACATAATGGGCACTGACGTGAGGGCCGGTGAGCACGGCCAGCGACTCTGCCTCGTCGACATCGGTGTAGTGCAACACCAGGTGGCGCACCCGGCTGGTATGCGAGGACGAAACGTGGCTGTGATCCACTACGTAGCCGTCGCGCTGTTCGAGAGACTTCGGTGTGGCGCAACCGCTCAACCAGGTGGTTGCGATGACGATGCCCGCGATGGCGGTCCAGCGATTCGCCATCATCAGCTCCCCTGTATCACTAGCCGGATCAACAAACCGAGCACCATGGCACTCGAGACGCTGAGCAGGGTGCCCATCAACACGTATTCGGTCAGCTTGCGATCCTGCGCACCGCGCAGTTCACCGAAGCGCAGCACCGACTTGGCGGCGAGCAGGAAACCAATGGCGGTCAACTGGTCGAGCAGTACCAGGGTCAGCACCAGCACGCGCTCGGCCATGCCGATGCGTGCCCCGGCAGCAATGAGCGTGCCCGGGTTGTCGATTTCGGCACTCCAGCGCTGTATGACCAGGGCGATGACGATCGACAGTGGGCGGGTGACGACCAGGTACGCGACGACGATGCCGAGTACCGGCGGGGTGAACAACCATTGCCAGAAGGTGACCAACGGCTGCCAACTGCCCAACCAGACCAGCCATACACCCAACAGCACCAGCAGGTGCAACGCCTGGTCGAGCATGAACCAGCGCAGTCTTGATGGCGACAGGTAGGACTTGCCGAGGTCGATAGCCATATGGCTCACGGCGACAGCAAGCGCGCCTCCCAGCACCATGGCCAAGGAGGTGGTGGCGTTCGAATGGGTGAGGGTGGCCGCGCCCAACACCGCGAAGGCCAAGCCGCCATGCAGCGCTGCGTGCAGGTAGAGTTGCGGGGAGCGCACCTTGCGCACGTAGCGAGCCTCGACCCAACGCCTTGGCTGCAGGGCGAAATCGCCAAGCAGATGGACCAGCACCAGCCCCAGCAGCAGCGAGAGATCGGCATTCATCGGGAGTCGTCCTTGAATCGTTGGCCGAGGTAGCGGAGATAATCGTCGAGCAGCGACCAGCGGGCGGCCCGCAGCCGCTTGTGCACGCCGGGCTGGCTGATGCCGAGCCGTTTGGCGAGCACTTGCTGGGACTCATCGTGCCACAGGCTCAGGTAAACGGCTTCGGCGGCGTAGCGCGACCAGCCGTCGATCAGGTCGTCGACGAAGCGGGTCAGCAGGGTCAGGCACTCGCTCTCGGACTCCTCGACCAGCTTGAGGCACAGGTGGGAAGAGCCTTCGCTCATGGCGTCCAGGGTCTGACCGGAGCGCACGAACACCTCGCCGCTGGCTTCGGTGACCCGCTGTTCGGGGTGCCAGCGATCCTTGCCGATGGCGACGGCGATGCGGGCATCCCAGCGTTGGTCTTCCTCCGAATGGCGAATCAGTGCCGCACGCAACAACACCGCAGCATGCATGGCTGTCGCGGGGTCGGGAAGGGCGATCTGAAATCCGTCTCCACGGTACCGCTCACCCTGGCCGCCGTAGCGGTCGGTAATCGCCTCGAGGGCGGCATCGAGCTCCTTGAAGAGTCGCTTCGGGTCGCTGGCCTTGCGTGAATCGACAAGGTCGCCCGTGAGTACGGCAATGCGCTGCACCATAGGCCCGCTCTACATGAGGTATGGAGAGATAATAGCCCCTAAGGGTTATTTTTCAAATTTATAACCAAAAAAGGTTATAGCGAATTGTCCGCTATCGATGCTTGCCCAAGACCAGGCGGATGACATGTCTCGTCATACAAAACCTGTATAAAAATACAGTATAGGGAGTCACCCGAGAATGGGCAAGCCATCGCAGGGCTATCGATCCCGGCCTCGGCAGCTTCTAGCCGCGCGCCAACTCGCGCATGGCGTTCTCCAGTCCCTCCAGGGTCATGGGGAACATGCGGTCGTCGATCAACTGGCGAATCAACTGGGTGGAGTGGGTGTACTCCCAGGCGCGCGGCGGCATGGGGTTGAGCCAGGCCAGGCGCGGGAACTTGTCGGCCAGGCGTTTCAGCCACACCGCGCCGGCCTCGTCGTTGAAGTGCTCTACGCTACCGCCGGGATGGGTCACCTCATAGGGCGACATGGCGGCGTCGCCGACGATCACCACCTGATAGTCGCGCCCGTAGGTGTGCAGCACGTCCATGGTGGGAATACGCTCGCTGGTGCGGCGGTAATTGTTGCGCCAGACGCCTTCGTACAAGCAGTTGTGGAAGTAGTAGTGCTCCAGGTGCTTGAACTCCGAGCGGGCGGCGGAGAACAACTCCTCGCAGACGCGGATGTGGTCGTCCATGGAGCCGCCCACGTCGAGGAACAGCAGCACCTTTACTGCATTGTGACGCTCCGGGCGCATGCGCACGTTGAGCAGGCCGGCGTCGCGGGCGGTATCGCGGATGGTGGCATCGACGTCGAACTCCTCGGCCGCCCCTTGGCGGGCGAACTTGCGCAGGCGGCGCAGCGCCATCTTGATGTTGCGTGTGCCGAGTTCGAGCGAGTCGTCGTAGTCGCGGAAGCGGCGTTCGTCCCACACCTTGATCGCCCGGCGATGGCGCGAGCCCTCCTGGCCGATGCGAATGCCTTCGGGATTGTAGCCGTAGGCGCCGAAGGGGCTGGTGCCGCCGGTGCCGATCCACTTGTTGCCTCCGGCGTGACGCTCCTTCTGCTCCTCGAGGCGCTTCTTGAAGGTCTCGATCAGCTTCTCGAGCCCGCCCAGCGACTCGATCTGGGCCTTCTCCTCCTCGCTGAGCTGTTTTTCGAACTCGCGGCGCAGCCAGTCGTCGGGAATCAGCGCCTCGATGGCGGCATCCAGGTTCTCCAGGCCGTCGAACCAGGCGGCGAAGGCGCGATCGAAGCGGTCGAAGTGGCGTTCGTCCTTGACCATCACGGTGCGCGCCACCTGGTAGAACGCTTCCATGTCGGCGAACACCACGCCGCGCTCGACGACGGCATGCAGGTCGAGCAGTTCGCGCAGCGACACCGGTACGCCGGCACGCTTGAGGGTCTCGAACAGGCCGATGAACATGGCTCAGCGCCTCTGGTTGCCTTGGCGACGCATCATGAAGGCCAGCCGCTCGAGCAACTGGGTGTCCTGCTCGTTCTTCACCAAGGCGCCTGCCAGCGGCGGGATCGCCTTCACCGGGTCGCGGTGGTAGAGCGCTTCGCGGGCCAGCTCGTCGCTCATCAGCAGTTTCAGCCAGTCGACCAGCTCCGAGGTGGAGGGCTTCTTCTTCAGCCCCGGCGCCTGACGCAGGTCGAAGAACACCTCGAGCGCCTGGCTGACCAGCTTCGGCGCGATGTCGGGGAAGTGCACGTCGACGATGGCCTGCATGGTCTCGCGGTCGGGAAACTCGATGTAGTGGAAGAAACAGCGGCGCAGGAAGGCGTCGGGCAGCTCCTTCTCGTTGTTCGAGGTGATCACGATGATCGGCCGATAGCGGGCGGAGATGGTCTCGCCGGTCTCGTAGACATGGAACTCCATGCGATCCAGCTCCTGGAGCAGGTCGTTGGGGAATTCGATGTCGGCCTTGTCGATCTCGTCGATCAGCAGCACTACGCGCTCGTCGGCGGTGAAGGCTTCCCATAGCTTGCCGGGCTTGATGTAGTTCTCGACGTTCTCCACGCCCTCGACGCCGAGCTGGGAGTCGCGCAGGCGGCTCACCGCGTCGTATTCATAGAGCCCCTGGGCCGCCTTGGTGGTGGACTTGATATGCCAGGTGATCAGCTGCGTACCCAGCGAGGCCGCCAGTTCCTCGGCCAGCAGGGTCTTGCCGGTGCCCGGCTCACCCTTGATCAGCAGTGGGCGCTCCAGGGTCACGGCGGCATTCACCGCCTGCTTCAAGGCATCGGTAGCCACATAGGTAGAGGTTGAATCGAAAGCCATGGTCGTGCCTCGGCGATTAGCGTCTGGGGGAAGTCAAACAAGTGTACGGAAGGGTAGGGCAAGGGACAAATCGAGTTCGAAAAGCGATACCATCGCATAAGTAAGTGGGCCGGCCTGCCGTTGCACGCCGGCAGGGAGCCATGAACATGAGCGAGACTCTTATCCTTCACGAGCCGCTGATCCGCCTCGGCATTTTCTTGCTGGTACTGGCGACGATGGCCCTGTGGGAAATCCTCGCCGCGCGTCGCCAGCAGCGAATCCGGCGATGGCAGCGCTGGCCCGGCAACCTCTCGATCGTGGTGCTGGACACCCTGGCGGTTCGCCTGGTATTTCCCCTGGCGGCGGTGGGGGCCGCCCTGGCGGCTGCCGAGCACGGCTGGGGGCTGTTCCATCTGGTCTCGGCGCCGCTGTGGCTGGCGCTGCCGCTCTCGGTGCTGCTGCTCGATGCGGCAATCTACTTTCAGCACCGGCTGTTTCATGCCGTGCCCTGGCTGTGGCGCTTGCACCGCATGCACCACGCGGACCTCGAGTTCGACGTGACCACCGGCCTGCGTTTCCATCCGTTGGAGATCCTGATCTCGATGGGCATCAAGGTGGCCGTGGTAACGCTGCTGGGCGCACCGGCCGTGGCAGTGCTGATCTTCGAAGTCGTGCTGAACGCCACCTCCATGTTCAACCATGGCAACGTGCGCTTTCCCGCGTGGCTCGACCGCCGGCTGCGCCTCGTTGTGGTGACGCCGGACATGCACCGCGTTCACCACTCCATCGTACGCCGCGAGACCGACAGCAACTTCGGCTTCAACCTGCCCTGGTGGGACTGGTTGTTCGGCACCTATCGCGACCAGCCCGCCGCCGGGCATCTCGGCATGACGCTGGGCATCGAAGCGTTCCGCGAGCCCCGCGAGCTGAGGCTGGATCGCATGCTGATCCAGCCCCTGCTGAACCCCAAGCCTCCCGCTGTGCAGAGCCGCGGGCAGGAGTCGCAAGGTTAGTTCTCCTTGCGGCGATACGCCTCTACCAGAGTTGCCGGGTCGTGCTCGGCGTGGCCATGATTGACGTGGGCGCGCAACAACTGGGCGGCTAGCCCACTCATGGGCGTGGCGCTTCCGGCGCGCTGGCTCTGGGCCATGGCCATGTCGAGGTCCTTGAGCAGGGTGCGCAGGTGCCAGGCCGGATCGGCATACTCGCTTGCCGCCATGCGCGGGGTGAGAATCTGGAACGGCTTGGAATCGGCAAAGCCGCCGGCCAGCGCCTCGGTCAGTCGGCCGGCATCCACGCCGCTGGCCTCGGCCAGGGCCACCATCTCGGCGATCACCGCCGCCTGGCAGCCGACGATCATCTGGTTGCACACCTTGGTAACCTGGCCCGCACCCACCGGGCCCATGTGCGTGACCCGCGCCGAGAGCGGGGCGAGCAGGAAGCGTACGGCCTCGACATCCGCTTCTGTACCGCCGCACATGATGGCCAGGCTCCCCGCCTCGGCCCCCGCTACGCCGCCGGAGACCGGGGCATCCACCCAGCACATGCCACACTCTTCCTCCAGCTTCTCGGCAAAGGCGCGCGTTGCCGCCGGGTCGCTGCTGGAGAGATCGATCAGCCTTTGCCCCGCCCGACCATGTGTCGCCACGCCGCCTTCGCCGAAGATCACATCCTCTACGACGGCGGTATTGGCCAGGCACAGCATCACCACATCGACAGACAGCATCAACTCGGCGATTGAGCCGGCTAGCGTAGCTCCAGCTTCGAGCAACGGCGCGCACTTTTCCACGGTGCGGTTCCACACCGTCACGTCGAAGCCGGCATCCAGCAGGCGACGTGTCATGGGGTCGCCCATCAGGCCGAGGCCGATGAAACCGAGGCGGGGTTGAGGCATTTCGTTTCTCCAGGTTGGGCCAGCAGCAGAATGCCTAGCATGAGCGATGGAAGGGTTTTCCATCAATACCAGAGCCCCGCTCATCCCGGCGCATTCACTCGCCTGTAGACGGCCTCCAACAGGCTATAGAGACCGAACGCGAACAGGCCCAAGGCAACGAAAGCCAGCAGCCAGCGGCCGAATGCCTGGCTACGAAGTGTGTTGAAGACATCGTCGAGACCGCCTGCCTGTTCAGGATCTATCTGGTAAGCGGCGATGATGAAGAACATGCCGATGATCAGGAAGACCAGGCCACGGATTACCAGGCCGAAGCGGCAGATTGGGTAGGCCCAGCGCTGGGTCCGCGCCGGCATGTCGAAGTGACGATCGAATTTCGCTTTCCAGCCTTTGATGCCATGGGCAACACCGGCACCGATAATGGCCAGGCCGACGGCGCCCACCAGCCAGCGACCGTACGGCTGTTGCATCAACCAACTCGCCAGGCCCTCCGAGCCACCCCCGGAATCTCCTGAACCCCCACCCAGAGTGAAGATCAGGCTCGCGGCAAAAAACGCCAGCAGTGTGTGCGTGGCTGCGCTCACCAGCAGGCCCGCACGGATGGCCATGCCCTTGGCGTCGGTACCGTGGCGGTCAGTGTCCTTGATGGCCTGGATGCAGCGCCACAAGGCATACCCCAAAAGGCCCAGGCTGATGGCAACGAGCAGTACGTCGCCCCATGCGGCGTCCATCAGGCTCTCCAGCGCACCGCGGCTATCCGTCGTCTGGCCACCTTGCCCAATCGCCGCCAGTGCGGCCAGGCCACCGACTAGCAGATACACAATGCCACGTGCGGCGTAACCCCATCGCGCAATGATATCGAAGGCACCCCCTCGATTCGGGGTCGGTATGCTGTTTCTCATGGCGTCCTCCTGACTGAGCCGATTACCGGTGGCGAATCCTTTCGTTCACTCTAGCAGTTAGGCTTGGCACGAAAGCTGGGGTGGCGGGAAGTGCGGCCAGTTGGTTTAGGCATGGCTACGCTTGAGGACAGACGCAGGAAAGGAAGCCTAAGATGACACCAAGAAGTGATCTGACTGTGCACGAAGTCGTCCTTCCTCTCTCCAGGGACCAAGCCTTCCAGCTATTCACCAAGCGATTTGCTGCCTGGTGGCCGGCGGAATACACCTGGTCCCAGTCGACGTTGGACACCATCGGCATCGAGCCGCGGCAGGGGGGGCGCTGTACCGAGGAGGGGCCGCACGGCTTCCAGGTGGACTGGGGGCGCGTGCTGGCCTGGGAGCCGCCGGAGCGCCTGCTCATGACCTGGCAGATCGGCCCCAACCGAGTGCCTCAGCCCGACCCCGCGTATGCCAGCACGGTGGAAGTTCGTTTCCATGAGAATGGGCCAAATGCTACTCGCCTGGTGCTGAATCATAGTGACTTTCGAAACCACGGCGATGGGGCCGAGGAGTATCGTGACGCAATGGCTTCCGAGTACGGCTGGCCCTATATTCTGGAATGTTATCGAAAACTGGCCATGAGCCAGCTCTAGAGGGGAAGGTCTTGAGATGTCGAGCATCGCCAAGAATACACGGGCCACGGTGATTCCATGCCTTCGCTACCGTGATGCGCCAACTGCCATCGAATGGCTTTGCCGGGCCTTCGGTTTCGAGAAGCAGTTCGTTGCCGCCAACGAGAATGGAACCATTGCCCACGCCCAACTGACGTTCGGCAATGGCATGATCATGCTGGGATCGGCCACGGACAGCGAATTCGGCCGCCTGATGAAGCAGCCGGACGAAACCGATGGTGCCGAAACTCAATGCGCCTACCTCATCGTCTCGGACGCTGATGATGTCTACGAGCGTGCCAAAGCGGCAGGTGCCCAGATAGTTATCGAGATCAAGGACGAGGATTACGGTGGCCGGGGCTTCAGTTGCCGTGACCTGGAGGGGCACCTCTGGAACTTCGGCACCTACGATCCCTGGTAACGCTTGTGTGTGCATACAGCTGTCCTTGAGTACTGTATTTTTAGCTGTCACGCCACTGTTAGCCGTCCTAAGGGCGGCCAGCAAAGCGGGCTGCGAGCGAAAGGAGAATCGGCGATGCCTCAACATCAAATATACCGGATGAAATTTTCGCGCGTTTACCCGTTGTATGTTCAGAAGGCCGAACGCAAGAATCGCACGAAGGAAGAAGTTGACCAAGTCATCTGCTGGTTAACAGGTTACAGCCGTGAAGAGCTTCAATACCAGATCGAAATGGAAAGCGATTTTGAGGCATTCTTTGCCAAAGCGCCAAGGCTCAACCCAAACGCTTCGCTCATCAAAGGCGTTGTATGTGGGGTGCGTGTGGAAGAGATTGAAGATCCTCTCATGCGAAAGGTTCGCTATCTGGATAAGCTTGTTGATGAGCTCGCGAAGGGTAAGGCGCTGGACAAGATTTTGCGCCAGTAACTATATTCGTCACGCATACGGGACGGAGGCTGATAAATGCCTTTGCCTGTGATGCGGGGTGATGCGCGTCAGCGAAGATTGCCAAAGGCGGAGAAGTAGATGAACCAAGAAGAAATAAAAGCCCTATTTGACCAGCAGGCTGCAAGCTACGATACACAGTGGGCGAAGACTGCACCGATTCGAAACTGCCTACATCTGCTTCTTGGGTCGATGTTCGCCGAGTTGCCTGCAGATGCAAAGGTTCTATGCGTCGGGGTAGGAACGGGTGATGAGCTTCTCTATCTTGCCTCTGAGCATCCTGGCTGGAGCTTTACTGCTGTAGAGCCATCCGGCGCCATGCTTGATATCTGTCGGCAAAGAACAGAGAAAGAGGACATTGCGTCTCGCTGTACTTTTCACGAGGGCTACCTCGGCTCACTTCCCGTTATCGTGCCGCACGATGCTGCGACCTGCTTCCTGGTGTCCCAGTTCATCTTGGATGAGAGCGAGCGCTCCAGATTTTTCAGTGAAATTGCAGATAGACTTAAGCCAGGTGGGATACTCGCGAGCGCCGATTTGGCCTCAGATGTCGAGTCACTGGAATATGAAGAATTACTCTGTGCTTGGATGAACATGATGTCAGCCGCGGATATTTCATCGGAAGCGGTGGAGCGGATGCGCAAAGCCTACGCCAATGATGTTGGTGTACTTCCTCCAGCCAAGGTTGCCTCTATCATTGAATCCGGTGGCTTTGAGCTCCCCGTGCAATTTTTTCAGGCAGGATTGATTCATGCCTGGCTATCGAGGCGAGCACTGAACGACGCTGCCTAACCAGGCCGTGCACGACACAGTCGCTGCGCTAAAGGTCTGCAAGGAGCATCGCTGACGTTGTGCTGCGCCCATAAGAGCCTATCGGAGAGGACCATGCTTGATGCTAATCGCTATCGGCGTATCGTGCTTTTCTTTTGCTTGCCCTGGCTTTTGCTGGGTTGCTCCCAGCGCGGTACGTACGAAGGGCTGAAACACAGCAATGCCCTTGAGTGCCATCAGGTGCCGTCCAGCCAGAGAGAGGAGTGTTTCGATCGACTTCCGCCGGATTACGACACTTACCACCGTCAGCGCGAAGCTGTAATCGGCGAATGAGAACTGTATGCCGTAGAGTTAACGCCCCGGCGCCGTAGCGAAACCGGCACCGGGGTGAAGCGAAGGCTCAGTGCTTTCAGCCGGTCATTCGGCCGCTGAGCTGGTCGCGCAGGCGGTCGACCATGCCGACGCCGGGGCCCACCGTCTTGTGGAACAGCTCGGAGTGGGGCGCGCTGGGATGGGGGCGGGTCGGGGCCAGTTGCTTGGCTTTTTCTACCTTCCTTCCCAGCTCGACGAGATCCTCGCCGGAGATGCGCTGACGCAGTTTGGGAAACTGGTCGGCTTCCTCGTCCTTGGCGTGATGGCGCAGCAGTTCGTCCAGTTTGTGCACGCGATCCATGAAGGCCGGCGCGGCAGCATCGGCCTCTTCCAGCTGCTTCATCACCTGCACGATCTCGTCGTGCTCCTCTTTATCGTGTTCGACTTCCTCCTCGCCATCGGGGATACGCTTTTCCATTGCCGGGTAGACGTACATCTCCTCGGCAACCGCGTGACGCATCACTTCGGCGATCAGCGTATCGGTCAGGTCGCGGCGTTGCTCGGCATCGGGGGAACGCTGGATCTGGTCCAGCAGATCCTCCATGTCACGATGGTCGAGGGTGAGAATGTCGACGACGTCCTGGCTGGACTCGGTAGTGTTCTGCACGTTCATGAGACTCCTCCATTGAGTCGTTGCGCCTTTTGCAACAGGCCATCTCAACATAGACGCGAGCTGGCGTATGAGCCAAGCCTGGCGGAGTCTTCCGTCTCCCGCTTATGCTGAACCCCGTACCGAGGGGCCGAGGGATGGTCCGATGCGTCGAATAAGGGGGGAGTCATGCGGCTCAGAGTACTGTCGGACCTGCATCTGGAACATTTCGACGAAGGGCGCGAGCTGCCGGAAGTGGAGGCAGATGTGGTGATTCTCGCCGGGGACATACACCGCCATGCGGAGGGGTTGGCCTGGGCGGCCGAGCGCTTCGCTGGGGTGCCGATCCTCTACGTGCCGGGCAATCATGAATTCTATGGTGCCTCCATGCCGCTGCTGCGCCAGGCCCTGGCAGCCGAGGCCGAGCGGTTGGGTGTCCATCTGCTCGACAACCGGACTCTCACGCTGGGCGGTGTGCGCTTCCATGGCACGACGCTATGGACCGACTTCGCCCTTTATGCCGACGATCCGGACCACGATCCCGCGCTGACCGAGGAGAAGGCGCGCTGGCTGATGCCCGATTTCAGCATTATCGAGCAGCCGGAAGGGGAGACGTTCAGCCCGGCCGAAAGCCAGCGGCTGCATACCGAAGCCCTGGCCTGGCTGGCGGTGGAGCTGGCCAAGCCCGTCGACGGGCCTCGTGTGGTGATCAGCCACCATGCGCCATTGGCCGAGTGCATTCCGCCACGCTACCGGGGCGATGCGCTGTCGCCGGCCTTCGCCTCGCACCTGCCGGCGATGATGGGCCGCATGGACGTGTGGATTCACGGTCACGTGCACGAGCCGGTGAATCGGGAAGTGGGCGGTACACGGGTGCTGGCCAACCCCGGCGGTTACCCGGGGGAGTTCGAACCGCCTCTGTTCGTGCCGGATCTGATCATTGATATCTGAGGGAATCCACCATGAAGGGAAGCTGTCTTTGCGGCACTGTGACCTACGAGATCGGCCAGTTGGACATGCCGATTCGTCATTGCCACTGTCGCACCTGTCAGAAGGCACATGCGGCGGCCTTTGCGACTACAGCAGGAGTGATGCGCGAGCATTTTCGCTGGATCGCGGGCGACGAGACGCGTGCCAGCTTCGAATCCTCACCCGGCAAGCGGCGCTGGTTCTGCACGGCCTGTGGTTCGCACCTCGTGGCCGAGCGAGAGGGGCAACCGCATGTCATCGTGCGGGTCGCCACCTTGGATGACGACCCGGGTACGCGGCCGCAGGCGCATATCTGGGCCTCCCACGATTCTCCCTGGTTAGCGTACGAGGGGCTGCCTTCACACCCGGAGTGGCCACCGGAGCAATAGGAGACGGCGCCGTCCCTGGCGCCGTTGCAGAACGGTGACTCGGTCAACTGAAGATGTGAAAGCTATCGGCATTCAGCCACAGGTGGACGAGGATACTGGCGGCGTAGCCCAGCGCGATCACCGGCGCCCAGCGCAAGTGCCCGGCAAAGGTGTAGTAGCCCCGGGCCTGGCCCATCAGGGCGACGCCAGCAGCGGAGCCAATGGAGAGCAGGCTGCCGCCGACACCGGCGGTAAGCGTGATCAGCAACCAGTGGCCGTGGGACATCTCCGGCTGCATGGTCAGCACGGCGAACATCACCGGAATGTTATCGACCACGGCCGATACCAGGCCCAAGGCGATGTTGGCCCAAGTGGCGTCCCAGCCGCTGTAGAGCAGTTCAGAGAACAAGCTCAAGTAGCCCAGGAAGCCCAGGCCACCGACGCACATCACCACGCCGTAGAAGAACAGCAGGGTATCCCACTCGGCTCGCGCCACTCGGTTGAATACGTCGAACGGCACCACGCTGCCAAGCTGAGCCAGGCGGCGCTCGTCACCGCTCCGCATGTAGTGCTCGCGTTTACGTTCCAGCGAGCGGGGCAGGGTACGGCGCAAGTAGTAGCCGAAGAACTGCAGATAGCCTAGACCGGTCATCATGCCCAGTACCGGGGGGAGGTGTAGCAGGGAGTGGCAGGCCACGGCGGTGGCTACCGTGAGCAGGAACAGAACGATGATGCGCCGTGCGCCGCGCTTGAGATCAACCTCCTCTTCGTCACCCTCCGGAGTGCGATCGCCGATAAACAAGCTCATGGCCACTGCCGGCACCAGGAAGTTGACCAATGAGGGCACCAACAGGGCGAAGAATTCATAGAACTGCAGCATGCCGGCCTGCCACACCATCAGCGTGGTGATGTCGCCGAACGGGCTGAAGGCCCCGCCAGCGTTGGCCGCTACCACAATGTTGATACAGGCCAGGTTGATGAAGCGCTTGTCGCTCTCGGCCACCTTGATCACCACCGCACACATCAGCATAGCGGTGGTCAGGTTGTCAGCCACTGGCGAGATGACGAAGGCGAGTCCACCGGTGAGCCAGAATAATTGGCGGTAGCTGAAACCCTTGCGCACCATCCAGGAGCGCAGTGCGTCAAAGACCCGGCGCTCCTCCATGGCATTGATATAGGTCATCGCCACCAACAGGAACAGCATCAGCTCGGCGAACTCGAGTAACGTCTCGCGAAAGGCGTGTTCGGCCTCGTCAGGCATGCCTGCCTGGACGTAGACCCAACCGATCATGGCCCAGATCAGACCGGCAGCGACAAGTACCGGCTTGGACTTGCGCATGTGAATTTTTTCTTCGGCCATCACCAGGGCATAGGCCAGAACGAACAGCGCAATGGCGGTTAAACCGACCAGAGAATTCGTCAGCAAGAGCGGTCCAGTGGCGGCATGTGCCAGCGGGCTGGCGATAGTAAGAGCAACGACGAGCAACAGCAAAGCCGGGCCACGAAGGTTTCGAGGCCGGGCAGAGGATGAACAGCCGAGGGGCATGGTGTGTATCCTGAGGAGGAGCGGAAGAACTCAGCGCTTATATATCATGCAATGCTGCGTCGCGATATTGGTGCGATGCCGCTGGCCCATGCCAGTTTCGCATGGGGCGAAATGCACCGCGAAGCACTGCCGGTTCTGGGTGGGGATGGATGTGTTAGCGTGAAGTCGTGTCCGGTCAGGACTGGTCAGAAGACCATTGCAAGGAGGAGAGGCATGCACATAGCCATTCTGACGCTGCATGTTTCGCTGCCCGGCTGTGCATCGCTGAAAGAGAAGCGGCAACGCATGGGCGGATTGCATGAACGCTATGGCCGCAATCCGGCGGTAGCGGTGTGCGAAAGCGGCGAGCACGACCGATTGGAAGCGAGCGAGTGGACCTTCGTGGCGGTCGGTAACGAGCGGCAAAAGGTAGAGTCGCTATGCAGCGAGATTGAGGACAAGGTACAGCGCACGGTGGATGGGCGCGTCATGGATGTCACCCGCGAGTTGCTCTAGCGACGTGTCGGATGTTGCGCTGCGACGTTCGACTGGTTTATGCCGTTTCGCTGATTTTGCGATGCATCAAAATGCGGCAATGCAGCCCTGAAGTGAGTTTCGGTGGTGCAGGAAGGGGGAACGGCCGGGGTATGGCACAAAGCCTGCTTGGCTGTTTTTCTTGCAGGTCTTTGCTTTTCCAATGTTTCTATAATTGTTGGCGCAGTTATCGCTTTGTATTTGTTAACCGAACAACGCTGCAGGAAGGTCGGCGTGACATTCAACCTTCCTGAGCAATGTCGCCAATAGCTGTAATGAACAGTGGGCGATATACCGATGTGAGCTGGCGTGCTCCACCTGACCCCCTCCGGGGGGTCTTTTTTATTTCTGGCTAGGGTGCGCGCTCGGCCTGGATGCCGCAACTCGACCATGGTCGTGCATGATGTAGTTGGCGGCGTGGAGAGCAAAAAAGCTGCCAGGACTTGCCTGACAGCTTTTCGGGCCGTAACTGGTTCCATTCCTGCGAAACTTCCGTGTTCGCTTATCGATCCCTGATGACTGGAACGGAATGAGTCGTTATCAGCGGCCCTGGTTCTTGCCACCCTTGCGGCCGGCTTCGGAGGCCTTCTGCGGGTCGTTGGCGAAGTTGCCGCCGCTGTGCTGGCCACCTTTCTGGCCGGCTTCGGAGGCACGCTGCGGATTGTTGGCAAAATTGCCGCCACTCTGCTGGCCACCCTTGTGGCCGGCCTCGGAGGCACGCTGCGGATCGTTGGCGAAATTGCCGCCACTCTGCTGGCCACCCTTGTGGCCGGCCTCAGAGGCGCGCCGCGGGTCGTTGGCAAAGTTGCCGCTGCTTTCATGGCCGCCTTTCTGGCCGGCCTGGGAGGCCTTCTGCGGATCGTTGGCAAAGTTGCCTGGATTCTGGTTGCGCTGTGCCATGTCAGATCTCCTTCCTGGTTGGCCTGTCGAAGAACACGCGAGATCGTACGTCCATTTACCGGTGTTCCGGCACTGCTGGCGTCTGCCATCACGGTTAAACGTAGGAATGGCCAACCGGTATATCAACCCAAGACGGGTTTCCTAATGCAAAGAAAGGTTTGCGGATCTAACGAAAGATTGCCCACGGCGGCAAGTCACTTTACCCGACGCTATTTTTCTTGCGAACAGGATCGCCGTATCGCGCTGAAGGCGCCTTGATTGGGCTAGGTTATCGGCAAGGATCATTCAATAGGCGAGGGAGATGCATGTCGACATTCATTGCACTAAGCGGTTTTCTTCTGGTGGCATTGGTGGTCTACGATGCTGTTCAGACGACCCTGGCGGCTTCCCGGTCGGGGCCGATGACCCGGCTGCTGGGGCGGCTCGCATGGTTTTCAGTCCTGACGCTGCACAAGCGGTTCTCGCTGCATGGGTTGCTGAAAGCCGTCGGCCCCTGGCTTACCGTCGCCTTGATGATGACTTGGGTGGGACTGATCTGGCTTGGCTGGTGGCTGGTATTCAGCAGCCACGAGTCGGCTGTGTATCACCCCGATTCGGGAACCTACGCCAATCCCTTGGAGCGCCTCTACTTCGTCGGCTACACCATCACCACGTTGGGCTATGGCGACTTCGTGGCCGGCACAGGAAAATGGCAGGTTCTGGCGGTAATGGCGGCGGCCAATGGCTTTTTTCTCCTGACACTGGCGGTCACCTATATCCTGGCCGTCATGTCTGCCGTGGTACAGAAGCGGCAGTTGGCGATCTCGATCCATGCCCTTGGCGAAACCCCGGCGGCGATCGTGAAGCGCCTGGAAGGAGAGGGGAATTTCGAGGAGCTGGCCGATCAGGCCGACAACCTCAGGGCGACCATTATCAGTGTCGGGCAGCAACACCTCGCTTATCCCATTCTGCACTATTATCACCAGGGCGAGCCCGGCAGAGCCTTGCCGGTGGCTATGTTCAGGCTCTATCAGGCGCTTACCCTCGTCTGTCATGGTCGTACGTCGCTGACCCCTTCGGTGCGCTTCAAGCTGCATGCGGCTCTCGACTCACTGGAGAGTTTTCTCTCGGTGCTGAGCCACGACTTCGTTCGGCCAGCTAGCCTTGCTCCCGAAATCGATGCTGCCTGGCTGCCTGCCACGATAGCTCTCGACAAATCGCCCGAAGCGCTTCGCCAATACCTCGAGGAGCTGGAGAGCCAGCGCATATGGCTGGCCTATGTCCAAAAGGACGGCTGGGAGTGGCAGGCAATGTGGACATGACAGTTCGGCGCACCCGAACGAGTCCCGGTTGGTAGGGGAACGTACATGCACAGGGCCAGGCGTGCCAGCTACGAGCCCTACCGGTCATTGGCCTGCGTGCGGCGTACTTGCCCGGAAGCGGCCTAGGGGCGACGATGGGAAGAGAGCTGAAAGGGAACGTTGCCTTGGTTGATACGCGGTCGTCCACGAAGAGGATTCCGGTAGGCATCAGCGCCTGCCTGATGGGTGAGCAGGTGCGCTACAACGGTGGCCACAAGCGCTCCCGCTACTGCCTGGAAGTGCTGCAGGAATGCTTCGCCTTAGAACCCTTCTGCCCCGAACTCGTGGCCGGTCTGGGGGTGCCGCGGGAGCCGATTCGCCTCGTCGGTGTGCCTGACGAGGCGCCGCGGGTGAAGGGAACGGTGGATCCCGATCTCGACGTCACCGATCGACTGCGTGAGGTCGGCGAGGCGTTCGTTGCCCGCCATCGTCATTTGCGTGGCTTCATCCTGATGAAGGGCTCGCCGAGCTGCGGTCTCGAGCGGGTCAAGGTCTACCACGCGAACGGCATGCCGAGCCACGCCGACTCGGGGCTATTCGTACGCGTGCTGCGCGAGCACTTCCCCGAGTTGCCATTGGAAGAAGAAGCGCGCATGAACGATGCCGTGCTGCGCGAGAACTTCATCACCCGGGTATTCGCCTTCGACGACTGGAAGCATCACGTCGAGGACGCGAAAGAATTCCATGCGCTGATCCAGTTCCACAGCCGCCAGAAGTACCTGCTGATGGCGCACCATGTGGAAGCCTATCGCGAGCTGGGGCGCTACTTGGGCAGCGAGGCCCATGCCCAGCCGCTGGACGAGGTGAAGCACCGCTACCTGCAGCGCTTCATGGCGGCGTTGGCGCGCCCCGCTACGCGCAAGACCCACACCAACGCCCTGATGCACGTGCTGGGCTACCTGAAGCAGGCGCTGGACAGCGAAGTCAAGCAGGACCTGCTGCAAGCGGTGGAAGAGTACCGCCTGGGCCATGTGCATCTCGCCGTGCCGATGCGGCTACTCAATCACTACGTGAAGCGCCACGGTTCGGACTACATTCGACAGCAGACCTACCTCGACCCGCATCCGTATGAACTGGGCCTGCGCAACACTATTTGAGAGCACCGCTGCAAACGGCTGCGCTCGGCCGTGCGTTGTGGATTCATGCTTCCGCCCGGTGTCGGCCGAACTGCAGCTCCGCCAGGTGACGGTAGAGCGGGCTCTGGTCGAGCAGCTCGGCGTGACGGCCGGCGGCTACCAACTGCCCTTCGTCGAAGACCAGCAGGCGGTCGGCGGCGGTCACCGTGGCCAGGCGGTGGGCAATCACCAGGCTGGTACGTCCGGCCATCAACCGATCCAGTGCCTGCTGTACCAAGCGCTCGCTCTCGGCGTCCAGGGCGCTGGTAGCCTCGTCGAGCAGCAGCACGCGCGGATCCTTGAGCAGCGCGCGGGCGATCGCCAGGCGCTGGCGTTGGCCGCCGGAGAGCTGCACGCCGCCGGGGCCGAGCGAGGTATCGAAGCCACGGGGCAGGGCCTCGACGAAGCCCAGCGCATTGGCGTCGCGGGCGGCAGCACGAAGCTCTTCGAGACTCGCATCGGGCTTACCGTAGCGCAGGTTGTCGGCTACCGTGCCGGTGAACAGTACGGGTTCCTGTGCCACCAGGCCCATGCTGGCGCGCAGCTCGCGCGGATCGAGTTCCCGCAGGTCGATGCCATCCAGCGTCAGGCGGCCCCGGTCGGGGTCGTGGAAGCGCAGCAACAGCCCGAGCAGGGTGCTCTTGCCGGCGCCGGAGGGCCCTACCAGGGCGACACGCTCGCCGGGGCGAATCCACAGGTCGAGGGCATCGAGCGCCGGTATCTCGCGCCCCGGGTAGGCAAAGCTCACGCTCTCCAGCCGTATCTCTCCGAGCAGCGGCTGAGGCAGTGGCACCGGTCGCGCCGGCGGGCGAATGCCGGGCTCGGCGTCGAGCAGCTCGAGCAGCCGTTCGGCGGCGCCGGCGGCCCGCTGAACATCGCCGGCGACTTCTGCCAGGGTCGCCACTGCGCCTGCCGCCAGCACCGAATAGAAGACGAAGGCCGAGAGTTCCCCCGCACTCATCGTACCGGCCAGCACCGCCTGGCCACCCTGCCACAGCATCAGCCCCACCGCGGCGAATACCGCCAGCATGGCGGCACCCGTGAGCCAGGCGCGCTGCCGCGTGCGCACCACGGCGGTATCGAAGGCCTGCTCGACGCGCTCGCCGTAGTCGTGCCGGTCGATGGTTTCGTGGGTGAAGGCCTGCACCGTGCGAATGCCATTGAGAGTCTCGCTGGCGTAGCGGCCCAGCTCGGCCACCCGGTCCTGGCTGTAGCGGGAGAGGCGGCGCACGCGGCGGCCGAACCACAGGATCGGCAGTACCGTGGCGGGTATGCCGATCAGCACCAGAGCCGAGAGCCAGGGCTGTGTTACCAGCATCAGCGTCACGGCCCCCAGTAGCATCACCAGGTTGCGCAGCGCCAGCGAGATCGACGAGCCGAACAGGGTCTGCAATACGCTGGTGTCGGTGGTCAGGCGCGAGGCGATCTCGGCAGGCCCGTGGTCGCGGTGGGCCGCACTCTCGAAGTACGCCGGCTCGAGGTCGAGCAGACGGTCGAAGACTTGACGGCGCAGATCCGCCGCCAGGCGTTCACCGATCCAGCTCACCTGGTAGTAGCGCAGTGCCGACGCCCCCGCCAACAGGCTGACCACGCCAAGCATGGCCGCCAGGGTCTGGTTGAGGCGGGTGGCGTTCTCGGCGAGAAAGCCCTGGTCGATCACCAGGCGTAGCCCCTGGCCCAGCAGCAGGACGCTGGCGGAGGCTACCAGCAGTGCCAGGGCGGCAATGGCCAGCCGGGTGCGATAGGGGGCCAGCAGCGCCAGCAGGCGCAGCAGGACCCGAGGGTCGGGGCGTGAGGTCATGGGAGGTGGTCGCTCGTGGCAGGCATGCCGACACGATACCAGTGTGGCCGGGCACATGCATGAAAGCGACGTGGAGCGCCCACAGAGGCGCTCCACGTCGCAGGCTCAGCCCAGCAGCCGGCTCCAACTGCCGTACTCGCCGCGGATCGGCCCGCGTCGCAGGCTCAGTGCGATCACCGCCGCTCCGCAGGCCAGGCTGTTGACCATCGCCGGCATGCCGGCACCGTGCAGGAAGGGGGTGAAGAACAGCATGGCCGCCAGCGGGATCAGCAGCCAACGCACAGGGCGGGCCGACTCGGCCATGGCGACCACGCCCACGGTGATGATCAGCGCGCCGATCAGGTGGTCCCAGTTGGCCAGGGTGCCTTCGGCGCCGAGGGTAACGCGGGTCAGCATCAGCCAGGCGCCGATCAGGATGCACAGGGCTAGGTTCCAGGGCAGGTTCACACCGGTGCCGAGCGCGTCGCCAATGATCGTGGTCGGCTTGCGCTGGAAGTTCTCGTCCGGCGACTCGTTGGGGCCTTCGTCGGTGTCGCCGGTGAAGAAGATCTTGAGCACCGGGGCGCCGGCCTTGTGGCGCCGCTTGAGGAACTCGCCGGTGGCGACGAATTCATTGAAGGCGTAGGCGATCTGCAGCAGCATCGCGCCGGCCTGAATCAGGCAAAGGGTGCACCAGGTGCCGATCAGGATTGGCTGAATGATGATGAAGGTCACCGAGACCACGCCGAGAGGAACGATCAGCACACCGAACGAGGCGACGACCCAAGGCATGGTGCGCCAGCGGTTGGCCGCGCCGATGAAGCCGAGCAGGATCTCCAGCATGTAGACGATGCCGCCGAGGCCGGCATCGGGCACCGGCCAGGCCTCGGACGCCGCCGAGGTGATGATGTCCTCGGTGCCGTTGAGCCCGCCGCGAGTACCGGCGAAGAAAGGATCCCACACCGCGTCGATATGGCCGAGCTGGTAGGCGGCAAGATAGCGCGAGACGAAGAAGCCGACGAAGGCCAGCACGATGATCGGCATGCGCTGGAACCAGCTTGAGGGGTTGTTGTTCCAGCCGGGCGGCATGGTGGGGCCGGTCATCGTCGCCGCGGGCGACACGCCCGGTGCCGGTCGCACCAGGGCCGCGAAGCCGATGGCCAACGTACCGACCAGGGTGCCGTTGAGGTAGGCCGCAGCGCTTTCGCTCCAGAACACCAGCGGGGCGAACAGCACCCAAAGGCCTACGGCTGCGCAGGCGAAGCGTGCCCAGCTCAGCTTCAACGACAGCGAGAGGGCGCCGAACAGCGCCAGCAGCAGACCCGAGGCCATGTCGCTGTAGGCAATGGCGCCGCCATAGCCCAGCGTGGCAGGGGAGGCCACCAGCCAGGCGCCCAGGCCGACGTTGAAGAAGTGTGCCCACAGGAAGCGGTAGTGCTCGCGCTGGGCATGGGCCTCGTAACTTTCCAGCACCTGTTCGGCGTTGATGCCCTTCTCTTCGGCCTCTTCGACCCAGTCGGGTGGGGTGATGCCATTCGCTTCGTACCAGCCGTGAGGGTCTGCGAGCAGGTTATCGACAATGTCTTCGAGCACGTCGAAGACGTCATGGCGCGGCTCCCAGCCAAGCTGTTCCCGTGCGCGACGAATGTCGAGTTCGTAGTGATCGTCCGCCATGTCGATCATGAACGGCCGAATGAAGGGCTTCTCGCCCTTGTCGAAATCGTCCGGCACCAGCGGCTCGCTCTTCTCCTCGAGCAGCGCGCCGGTCTTGGCCAGCGGCTTGGGCATTACCACGGTCTTCCACTTCTTCTTGCCGTGGATCAGTTCGCCCAGGCGGTTCTGCAGCGCCTCGTAGCTGACGGCGTGCTCCTCGCCAATGAGTATCTCGTTGTGCTCTGGCAGCTCGCGGCGACGGTCGATGGTGCGGCGAAAGGCATCGATCATGTCCTCCTTGTGCACGCAGGCCTGACCGGCGTTGGTATTGCCCGAGTAGAAGTGGCTCTTGAAAGTGTGCTCGTAGATGCGCGCAATCTGGTGCGACAGGGTGGGAACGCTGGTCTTCTCGTCGTACATGCCGGCCAGGCGCAGCAGCGTAAAGGGCATGGTGGCATGCTCGCGAATCACCGCTTCGGTACGTGCCTTCGACTGCGGGTAGGGCCAGGTGGGGCCGATGGGGGTGTCTTCCGTGATCCTGTGTCCCGGCACCTGCGGCTCGTGCACCAGCATGGTACTGGAGTAGATGAAGCGCTCGACGTTCAGGCTTTCGAGTGCATCGAGCAGATTCCTAGTGCCCTGTTCGTTGACCTTCCCATAGAGCGGCGACTCTTCGCCGGTAAAGTCGAAGTAGGCGGCGAGGTGGACCACTGCAGCGATGTCGCGTCCGTGCCGCTCGCTGATCTTGGCCAGCACCTGCTTGATGGAGTCGACGTCCGTCAGGTCGAATTCGTAGCTTTCATCGGCTTCTTCTCCGGCGCTCCTGTCCAGGCCGATGATGAAATAGTCATCCTTGAGGCTCTGGGTCAATGCCGTGCCGACACCTCCCGACGCTCCCGTAATGATCACCAGCGGTTTCCCTCGGGCTGCCGCTTCCTTGTCCTGCATGGCCAGGGCTCCCTCTTCAATCCATTGACGGCATTAGGTTACTGCACACTCAAGCTAGTCGGCTTTGTGCCAGTACGGCAAACGCAACTTTTCGCCTCGTGCAAGCGCCGTTGTCTATGCTGCGAAGGTGCTTCGCCGATTTGCGTATCGTCATGAAGGGAAAAGGAGCTTCTTGCGCATGAAGAGTGTCGTTGCCATTCGCCACGTTGCCTTCGAGGATCTGGGCATCTTCGAGCCGATTCTCGAGGAGTTCGGTTATCGGATTCGCTATCTCGATCCGGGCCTGCTGGGGCCGGACGCCCTCGAGGCGCTGGATGTCGACAGCCCCGAACTGATGGTGATCCTGGGGGCGCCGATAAGCGCCAACGACGATGCGCTCTACCCCTTTCTGGGCGCCGAGCTGGATGCCATTCGTCATCGACTGGATGCCGGGCGACCGCTGCTCGGCATCTGCCTGGGGGCCCAGCTCATCGCGCGGGCAATGGGTGGAAAGGTGTTTCCGATGCCGGAAAAGGAGATCGGCTTTGCCGATGTCTACTTGACCCGTGAAGGTCAGGAGGGGCCGCTGCGACATATCGGCAATCCCGACGTGGTGCTGCACTGGCATGGCGACATGTTCGAGACGCCTCCCGGTGCCACGCGCTTGGCATACAGCCACCCCTGCTCGCACCAGGCCTTTGCCTTGGGCGATCAGGTGCTTGGCCTGCAGTTCCATCTCGAGGTGGATCCGGCCAGGATCGAACCCTGGCTGATCGGCCACGCCGCCGAACTGGCTGCCGCCGAGGTCGATCCGGTCGAGCTGCGCGAGCAGGCCATGCTCCATGGCTTCAGTCTGAAGGAGCGAGGCCAGCAGGTGCTGCGCGAATGGCTGGTCAATGCGGAAGCAGCGTACGATATCGAGTGACGCTGAACGCTACTCCTTGCGCTGCTTCAACTGTTCCTTCAACTGCTTGGGCACCTGCTTGATGATCAGGCGGTCCTGGCTCTCGTCGTACTCGATGCTGGAGCCGAGCAGATGGGAGTCGAAGCTGATCGACATGCCTCCGGCACGGCCGGTGAAACGGCGAAATTGCCTCAAGGTGCGCTTGTCGGGGGGAATCTCGGGGGAAAGGCCATAGTCGGCATTGCGAATATGGTCGTAGAAGGCCTTGGGCTGCTGTTCGTCGAGCAGCTCGGAGAGCTCTTCCAGTGTGATCGGCTCGCCGCGGCTGGCCTGTTCGTTGGCATAGTCTATCAGTGCTTCGGTTTTTTCCCGGCTCTGTTCCTCGGCCATGTCCTCCTGCTCCACGAAGTCACTGAAGGCCTTTAGCAGGGTGCGGGTCTCGCCGGTGGCGTCGATGCCCTCGGTGGCGCCGAGCAGGGTCGCCAGGTCCTCGGAGAGCTTCTTGCCGCCGCGGTCGTGAATCCATGAGAGGTAGTGGCGCGAAGCGGCGCCTTCGCGCCATTGGGTGAGATTGATACGTAGGGCTAGGCTCATTCGTGCCAGATTGAGCTGGGCGGCGGGCACCACTTGCAGGGCGGCGTCGACACCGAAGCCGTCACGCTGGTGCAGAAGCGCCAGGCTGAAGTAGTGCGTTTCGCCCTGGCGGTAGTCGATGCACAGCAGATGCCCCGAAGCCGAGAGGTGGGCATCGATCAAGGGTAGCAGTCGCTCGGCAACGCTGCGGCTGAATTCGCCGAAATCGCTGCCGCCATCCAGGTAAACCGACAGCGCCTGGGCAAAGGCGGGCGTCGAGGCGGCCTCGAGTTCGTCCTTGCCGAGAAAATGGCCCCATGCCTTGGTCTTGGCATGGTAGGCATCGTGGAAGCGCGAGAGCAGGTCCTCCATCAGCGGCGAGGCCGCCAGCTCCGTGGTGGCCGGCCGCAAGCTGGCGGGCTGCTCGCTTCCGGCCTTGTCGATGTCGTGAACGATGCAGTGCTGTATCGGCATGACCTGTGATCCTGCGAAGCGAAGGGAGGCTGCGAGAGGGCACGGGAGCACTGTGCCGGAAAGCAGAAAGGCGAATCATACCGGGCTCATGGGCGAGTTCAAGCCATTGGCCAGGTAGTCCTCAGGCCTGGGCAACGATGGAACGAGGCGCCTCGCCGGCGACGATCACGCAGTTGCGGCCTTGGGACTTGCCGGCATAGAGCGCATCATCGGCGCGTTGCAGCGCCGACTCGAGTTGCGCCTCGCCAGGCTCTACCTGGCTGATGCCCACCGTGACCGAGAGTCGCTGATTTTCGTCGAGCATTGGCAGGCGCAGGGATGTCACCTTGTGACGCAAGCGCTCGGCGATGAAGGTGGCGGTTTCGAGGTCGGCCTGGGGGAGGGCGATGACAAACTCCTCACCGCCATAGCGGCCGATGAGGTCCGTCTCGCGCAGCACCGAGGCGCAGCAGGAGGCGACGGTGGTCAGCACCAGGTCGCCGACGGCATGGCCGTGGTGGTCGTTGAGAGTCTTGAACAGATCGATGTCGACCATGCAGATGGCCAGTGGGGTGCCTTCCCGCTGGGCACGGTGAAATTCTCGCTCTGCTTGCTCGAAGAAGTGGCGTCGGTTGGCAATGCCGGTCAGCGGATCGGTACTGGCCATGTGCCGCAATTGGGCCTCCAGCAGTTGGCGCTCTTCGATCTCCTTCTGCAGCCTGCGGTTGGCTTCACGCTCATCCACCAGCAACGCGAATTGCCTGCGCTGCAGCCGGTTGAGACGGCTATAGGTCAACCAGCCCATCAGGTTGGCGAAGCCGAGTATCAGAATAATGCTTGCCAGCATCCCGGGCGAGAGTGGCTTCCACAATGCGGCTACCAGAACGAATCCGAACGCCAGGTAGCTGCTCCAGGCCAAGATCCACGGCAAGCGATTGGGAACCAGGAGATAGATGGCCAGGCTTGCCACCACGATGCTGGAAACGTGCAGACCGATACTGCCAGGGTGGAGAAGAATCGTCAGCAGCAGGCCGGTACTGGCGGCAAAATAGACCAGATTGAGCGGTAGTGGCCGATGGGCGTGGGCCGGGTGACGGCCCACGAGGCGCGCCAGTGCCAGGCAGCAGAGCGCGACGCCGATACGTATGGCGGCCAAGGCCAGGAACCCGGCTCCGGGGCCGAGCAGCAGATAATCCGCCACGATGAAGAGCAGAAAGATGCCAGCGACGATCCACAGCGCTCGGCAAAGCTGTTCCGCATCCTGAATCTGCATGGTACGGCGAAAAAGGGTCTCCAGCGACGAGTCCTGGAACTCGTCGCGCCAATCGAGCGAAGCCCCCTCCCCAGCCTCGTTCTGGCCAGCAGTCATCGGTGATTCCCTTGAGAGATGGTGCCTAGGTTGCCTGACACCATTCAACGGCTCTTCTTGGTTTTTTCCTGAACTGACTGGTAATGCACCTGCTCCTCCCTTACGCCACTGTAACGAAAAGGTAAGGCTTTAGCATGATGGTCAAGAACCGCGATGAGCGCCAGGCGGAACTATGCCCAAACGCCAAACACCTGGCCTGGCTCAGGGCTTGAGGCGATAACCGGTGCGGAAGATCCAGTTGATGACCGCTAGTGCAATACCGAGGAACAGCGTGATGATGGCGAGGCTGGCCCAGATGCTGACATCACCGGTGCCGTAGAAGCTCCAGCGGAAGCCGCTGACCAGGTAGACCACCGGGTTGAGCAGGGTCACGGCTTGCCAGAAGGGCGGCAGCATGTCGATGGAATAAAAAGTGCCGCCGAGGAACGTCAGCGGCGTGACGATCAGCAGCGGCACCAGTTGCAACTTCTCGAAGCCATCGGCCCAGATGCCGATGATGAAGCCGAGCAGGCTGAAGGTCAGCGCGGTGAGAATCAGGAACAGCAGCATCATCAACGGATACTGAATGGAGAAGGGAACGAAGAGGCGCGCCGTGCCGAGCACGATCAACCCCAGGATGACCGACTTCGTCGCCGCGGCGCCGACGAAACCGAGCACGATCTCGAGATAGGAGATCGGCGCCGAGAGAATCTCGTAGATCGAGCCGGAAAAACGTGGGAAGAAAATGCCGAACGAGGCCGTCGAGACGCTCTGTGTCAGCAGCATCAGCATGATCAGCCCGGGCACGATGAAGGCGCCGTAGCTTACGCCATCGACTTCGCTGATGCGTGAGCCGATGGCGGCGCCGAACACCACGAAGTAGAGCGAGGTAGAGACTACCGGCGAGACGATGCTCTGCAGTACGGTGCGCAGGCTGCGGGCCATCTCGGCCTGGTAGATGGTCTTGACCGACTGCAGGTTCATGCGCTCTCCCTGACCAGGTTGACGAAGATCTCCTCAAGCGAACTCTGCCGTGTATGCAGGTCCTTGACGCGAATGCCGGTCGCTTCCAGGTCCGCCAGCAATCCGGCGATGCCGGTACCCTCGTCCACGCGGGTGACGTCGTAGGTGTAGACCAGCGCATGGCCCTCTTCGCCCAGTTCCAGATCGTGACCGGCCAAGGCGGCGGGCACTGCCTCCAACGGCGAGGCGAGATGCAGGGTCAGCTCCTTGCGCCCCAACTGCTGCATCAGGCTGGTCTTGTTTTCCACCAGCACCAGTTCGCCGCGCCGGATCACGCCGATACGGTCGGCCATCTCTTCGGCTTCCTCGATGTAATGAGTGGTGAGGATGATGGTCACGCCCTGGTCGCGCAGGCCGCGTACCACTTCCCACATCTCACGGCGCAGCTCCACGTCGACCCCGGCGGTGGGCTCGTCGAGAAACAGCACCTGCGGCTGATGAGAGAGCGCCTTGGCGATCAGCACGCGGCGCTTCATGCCGCCCGATAGCTCCAGCAGGCGGTTGTCGCGCTTGTCCCACAGCGTCAGGGCGCGCAGCACGTTCTCGATGTGAGCGGGGTCCTGGGGCTTGCCGAACAGGCCACGACTGAAGCTGACGGTGTCCCACACCGTGGTGAAGGCCTCGTTGGTCAGCTCCTGGGGCACCAGGCCGATGCGTTCGCGGGCTTCGCGATACTGGGCCACGTTGTCGTAGCCATCGACCCGGACGCTGCCGCCACTGGCATTGACCAATCCGCAGATCACGCTGATCAACGTAGTCTTGCCGGCCCCGTTGGGGCCGAGCAGGGCGAAGATCTCGCCGCGGCGGATTGTCAGATCCACCTCCTTGAGCGCCTGGAAGCCGTCGCCATAGGTCTTGGAGAGCTTCTCGACCTGGATGATCGGCGTGCCGGCTCCGCCGTTGCCACCCTCGGTGCTGTCCTGCTGCGGCATGGTGATCGGCAAGGGATTGACTGAAAGGGTCATGCGGCGTCCCTGTCTCGGTGAGTGCGAATCGACATTGCCCTATCCTAGCGCGTGCAGGTGCCTGACGCAGGGTTCGTGTTGCGAAGCCCACGCCGGGCGCCGTCGTCGCCTTGCCGTTTGCTTCAGCCGCCCATCACGCCAGCCATGTTCAATACATAGAGCACCGCAAAGCCGAGGTAGAACAGGCCGGCAGCAGTCATGGTGATGGTGGCCAGCCCTCCCGGCCGCAGTTGCGGTGGCAGGCGGGTCCGGTTGACGTAGAGGGCCGCCAGGGCAATGAAGGGCGTATGGGCTGCCGCAATGATGCCTGAAACGGACATGACCTGCACCGGATCGCTGAAGGCAAGCAGGATGAGCAGCGGAACGATGCCGGTCACGCTGACGATGTACAGCCGCTTGAGCCAGCGCCGCTCGAACATGGGCCATGGCAGCCACCGGTCGAGGGCATTCAGGCTCTTCGACAGCAGGCTCGGCTTTCCGGTCTCGCGGTGGCTGCGGGTCACGATCAGTGTCATGTCGGCAAAGCTGCGCCCCCAGCCGTCCTGGTTGGCCAGGATGCTACCGCCCAAGGCGATGACGATCGCGGCCAGCAGCACATAGCGGCCAACTTCGCCCCACACGTCAGAGAAAATGTTGGTCAGGTCCACTGCGACCTCCGGTCCCTCGGGCATGATGCCCTCCGGTGCCAGCAGCTCGGCGCCCAGCACCAGGAAGGAGAAGATCACCACCAAGCCGCCGACCACGCCGAGTGCCGCGGTCATGGTCATGGTGCGGATCCACTTCCTCAGGTGGTCGATACGGGTGTCATGGGGCTTGGGGAGGGTCCTGCTCATCTCCTTGCGTGAGTCGTCGGGCATCTCGTCGTCGGGTTCGCGGCTCTGTAGCCCGCCGCCGAAGCCGCGGGTGGCGGTCCAGTAGCCGAACCAGACGATGCCCATGGAGCCGGCCAGGATAGTGCCTACCCAAGGCAGGACCACGTAGAGGTCGGGGTCGTGCGGCCAGCTAAAAGTCAGCCCCTGGGCAATGCGTGCCACGTCGGGAAAGACGATCACCGCCGTGATGATGGCCATTATCATCAGCGCCAGGGCCATCACACGGCTGAAGGTCTCGATCAGCGAGTAACGCCCGCTGGCGGTGAACAGCGTGGAGGTCGCCACCATGGCCATGGCGTACAGCGTGTTGGAGCCGGGCAGAAACTCACCCAGTGCGCTACCGACGACGGCGGCGAGGCCGGCGATACCGATTGCCGCCGCCAGTAGCTGCGGCACGAAGATGACCCACACGGCCCAGTTCCTCGGCCCGCTCAGGGTGTGCATGCCTTCCAGCATGGTCTGGCCAGTCACGATGGAATAGCGCGCCATCTCACGAATCATGACCCACATGAACAGCACCACGAGGAGCAGTATCCACAGCAACTGGTACTCGTAGGCGGAGGCCACGCGCGGAGTGAAGAGTATCGAGCCGGTACCCACGGCAGAGAGCATCCACAGCAAGCCGGGACCGTACCACTTGATGCGTTGCTTGCCTTGCGGCGGGTCGGGCACTCGATCGCGAAAAAGAGCATCCTGCTCGTGTTGCATCCTTGTCACATCCTGCTCCTTATTGCCTGCATGGATGCCTAAAGGTAGCAGGCCAGGCTTTCGCGAGGTCAAGGTTGGCCCATGGGGAAACGACAAAGCCGCCGTGGCAGGCACGGCGGCTTTGCAAGGGCATGCCGGGGCGGCCGCCCCGGCGCCGGGCTTCAACTGCGGCTGGTGATTTCCAGCAGATGATAGCCGAACTGGGTCTTCACCGGGCCGTGCACCTTGTTCAATTCGCCGGAGAACACCACTTCGTCGAATTCGCGCACCATCTGGCCCGGGCCGAAGCTCCCGAGATCGCCGCCTTGACGGCCAGAGGGGCAGCTCGAGTGCTCGCGTGCGACTTCGGCGAAATCGCGACCGCCCTCGATCTCGGCCTTGAGGGCCTCACACTTCGCTTCGTCGTTTACCAGAATGTGCCGTGCAGTTGCCCTGGCCATATCGTGCTCCTGTATGAAGGGTTGGCGTGCGTGCCGCCCAAGTGAGTGTCATGCAAGAACGCGCAGCTTAACATGCAGGGCCTTCGACACCGAAAGCCCAGGCTGGGCGTTTCCTTGGCCGTTATCCGCCCGCCCCGAACCTCAGCCGCAGGTTTTGCAGGCCGTCGAGCTCCATACGCATCTCGTCCGAGAAGATCGGATGGCCCTGGAGGCGTATGGTGACCGTGGCATCGGCGCCGCGGTAGCTGACTTCCGCTCGTATCGTGGCCTCGTTGCTGACGGGGGCCAGCGGGTCATAGTCGATTCGCTGCACCTCCAGCGCATCGAGGCCGCGTGCTTCGAGCTGCTCGTCGATGGCCTGCCTGACGACATGACCGTAATAGAGATAGAGGCCGCCATAGGCGAGAGCGGCAATGAAAAGCAGCGAGATGAGTCGACCCAAGTGTTTCTCCTTCCTTTGATCGAATGGCAGGCTAGGTTCTGCGCTCGTCGCGCGTCGACGCCAACAACACCCAATCCATGCCCCGCGTGGTGAGCAACCGCTTCAGCACGCCGAACAGGTGGGTCGGCAGGGTGACATGATAACGCGGTTTGGGGCGCCGGCTCTCCAGGGCATGGACCAGCTTGTCGACCACGGCATCTGCACCCAGGGTGAAGGCGCCGCTTGAAGGGCCCTTGCCCGCCAAGCGGGCTTCCACGGCGCGGTAGGTATCGCGATGATAACTATGCCGGGTATCGATGTTGGCGAGAAAGGCGCGATAGGCATTCTCGCGGAAGCGGCTGGCAATGGGGCCGGGCTCGATCAGGCTGACGTGGATACCGCTACCGTACAGCTCCTGGCGCAGGGTGTCGGTCAGGCCCTCCAGGGCGAACTTGGAGCACACATAGGCCCCGCGGTAAGGCAGGCCGGCAAAGCCGAGTACCGAGCTGTTCTGCACGATACGCCCGGCACCCTGTTCGCGCATGACCGGGATGATTCGCGAGGTGAGCTCATGAGTGCCCAGCAGGTTGGTTTCCAACTGGGTGCGCAGCACATCCCGCGTGAGATCCTCCACAGCCCCCGGCTGGCCGTAACCGGCATTGTTGAACAGGGCGTCGAGCCGTCCACCGGTGCGTTCGAGCACCTGCCTCACGCAGGCGGAGATGGACTCGCTCGAGGCGAGTTCCAGGGGCACGGCCTCGAGCCCCTCCCGGCGCAGCCGATCGAGATCCTCCCGGTGGCGAGCGGTGGCAAAGACCCGCCAGCCGCGCTGTACCAGGGCGTGCGCAGCGGCATGGCCGATACCGCTGGAGCACCCGGTAACCAGGATGCTTCTCGGTGCCGTGCCGGTTCCAGACAAGGGCCCATCACTCATGGCAGTGGGATCTCGTTGACTTTCTTGGGCACCTGGTAGCCGCGCTGCACCGCCGGGCGGCTGGCGATCTCGACATACCAGCGCTTCACATTGGGATAGTCGACGAGATCGATACGCTGCCACTCGTAGCGCGACACCCAGGGCCAGCAGGCGATATCGGCAATGGTGTACTCGTCGCCGGCCAGGTAGGCGTTGTCGGCCAGGCGGGTATCCAGCACGCGGTAGAGACGCTTGGCCTCGCCATGGAAGCGCTCCTCGGCGTAGGGCGCCTTGCCGGGGTTGAACTGCAGGAAGTGGTGCGCCTGGCCGAGGAAGGGGCCAAGGCCGCCCATCTGCCACATCAGCCACTCCAGGGTGCGATGGCGCTGCTCGAACCCAGTGGGCAGGAAGCGCCCTGTCTTCTCCGCCAGATAGATCAGGATGGCTCCCGATTCCATCAGCGTCATGCCGGTATCGTCATCGCGAATGGCCGGAATCTTGTTGTTGGGACTGACCGCGAGGAATTCCGCCTCGTGCTGCTCGCCCTGGGTGATGTCCACGGCGTGGGTGCGATAGGGCAGGCCCAGCTCTTCGAGCAGGATGGAAACCTTGCGGCCGTTGGGCGTGCTCCAGGTCCAGAGGTCGATCATCGTCTTGTCCTTGCGCCTGAGGGGGATGAGCCCTTGTAAGTAATGTACGACAGAGGCTGTCAAGACCTTACCACTTCGTCATGGCGTGACGTAACGTTCCTCCTGGGGCATGTCTCGTCAGAGCCACCACAGCAGCTACGCTGAATGAACACGCACGTCGTACCAGCGAGGCCATTCCATGCTCCTGCAAGGCTCCTGTCACTGTGGCGCAGTCACGTTCGAACTCGAATCGCCGCATCCCTATCCCTATCAGCGCTGCTACTGCTCGATCTGTCGCAAGACCGCGGGAGGCGGCGGCTACGCCATCAACCTGGGCGGCGAATACGCCACGCTGCGGGTGACAGGCGAATCGAGCATCTCGGTCTACCACGCTGTGATCGATGGCCAGCCAAGTTCGGGCGAGCGGCACTTCTGTTCCCGCTGCGGCAGTGCCCTGTGGGTCTACGATCCGAGCTGGCCCGACCTGGTGCATCCCTTTGCCTCGGCCATCGACACGCCCCTGCCGGTGCCGCCCGAGCGGGTTCATCTTTTGCTGGATAGCAAGGCCAACTGGGTCGAGCCGGACATCCGGCCGAGCGACAAGCGCTTCGAGCACTACCCGGACGAGAGCCTGGCGGAGTGGCACGAACGCTTGGGGCTTGTCAGGTAACCGGGTGCCCTTGAGAATGGCCGCCGAACGGCTGCAGGCGAGCCGAGCGACGGCGAGGGGGAAACATGAAGGGTAAACACGCGCTGTGGGGTTGGCTAGGCCCACTGGCACTGGCACTGGCCATTCCAGCCGCGGCCAGTACGCCGCAAGAGCCCGAGATCATCGGCAACATGGTGGGATTGCTCGACGGGGAGGAGCGCGAATGGTTCATCGTGAGCCAGGACACCGACTCCAATGCCACCTTCACCGAGCTCGGCGATCAGGTTCAGATCGATCTGGTCGGCTTCGTCGAGGCCGATGACTGGCGGGTACGAGATTCGCTTTCGCTCAGCATCACCCTGGTCGAGGGAGAAGTGACGGAGGTCGACGTACTGCACCCCATCGGCGCCACTGCCGTGCCGCCGGTGTTCACGTCGGACAACGCTACGGTACGCCTGAACCTGCACACCTTCGATAGGCAGGGAAGCAAGGCGCATGTGGCGGGTAGGGTGGAAGGAATCCTGGCCCTGCAGAAGGAACTGGGGGAAGAGGCTGTCGAAGACGAAGGCATCGGCATATCGGTGGAGTTCGATGCCGAAGCATCCCGCATCGAGTACTGAGCCGCGCTTTGCCCGACTCACGTCGCTATTGGCCGAGTGGCAGTCGCTCTGGCGCCCGGCGCCGTTCATGTATCGACGTCCCCCGTGGCAAGAGTTATATCCGGACCTGGCCGACGTATTGCTGAGGCTGGACGATCTCCAGGTGGAACGCCTTCAGGCCAACCCCTGGCACGACTCGCCGCTGAGAGACTGGCTGCCGGTCGCCGAAATGGCCGAACTGGTACGTCTGCCGCCGCTCGCTGACGAGGCCGTGCCGCTGCCTCAAGCCTGGGGTCAGCATGTGGGAGGCCGCAAATGGCAACAGATCGAGGCTTTCGCTCGACACCTCAAGGCGGCCCCGCAAGACACCCTGCTGGATTGGTGTGCCGGCAAGGGGCATCTCGCCCGGGCACTGGCCCGCTGTCACTCCGCCGAGGTCATCGCTCTGGAGTGGCAGGCGTCGCTGTGTGAGGAGGGGCGGCGTTTGGCGTCAGCACAGCAGGCGCCCGTGCATATGCAGCAGCAGGACGTCATGGCAGTCGAAACCGGTCGTTTTCTCACCCCGCAGACGCATGTCGTTGCCCTGCACGCTTGCGGTGACCTGCACCTGCGGCTGCTCGAGCTGACAGCGGCATCAGGCAGTGCAGTGACTCTCGCACCGTGCTGCTATCACCGTACCCGGGAAGCCGACTACCGTCCCGTTTCCCGGCGAGGGCGCGAGCTGTGTGTCAGGCACTCGCTGCATCTCGAGCGCAACGATCTGACCCTGGCGGTGCAGGAGACCGTCACCGCTCCAAGAGGGGTGCGCCGACACCGCGAGCAGGCCAATGCCTGGCGGCTGGGCTTCGACGAGCTGCAGCGCGAGCTGCGCGGCGAGGACGGCTACCTGCCGGTGCCCAGCCTGGCTTATGGCCGCATGCCCGAAAGCTTCGGTGCCTTCTGCCATTGGGCGGCGCAACTCAAGGGGCTCGTTGTGCCTGACTCTCTCGATCTGACGCCCTACGAGCGGGCGGGCTGGCAGCGACAGGCCGAAGTGAAGCGTATGGAACTGGTACGTCACCTGTTTCGGCGACCGTTGGAAACATGGCTGGTATTGGATCGTGCTTTACTGATGAAAGAGTCGGGATATGCAGTGGAAATAGGGACGTTCTGTGCTTCGGAATTGACCCCACGGAATCTGTTAATTCGCGCCAGGAAGGCCTAATCTGTAAGTAGTAGTTCAAATCCTGATTTCGGCTCAGCTCGTACATGCCACTAGAAATAACGACTATTATAAGGCGCTAGTTTCAGATTCCTGGACAGATGACGGTCCTTGGCGATTCTGGCAAAAGCGTCGATACGCAAGGGATCCGGCTGTGAACGAAGGTAACTCGACGGCATCGGTTGGCGACGACTTGAGCCGTCTTCTCGATGTGCTGCCATTACCGGTACTGGTCGCTCGCGTTGAGCGGGAGTGGCGGTTGCTCTATGCCAACGATGCCGCCCGCCATTATTTCGAACTTGCCGACGGTATCGACGACCAGTCACTGCTGCAACGCTTTGGCGATGCCGATCGGCAGGCGCTCGAAATCGCCCTGGCCCAGCCGGAACCCATCGAAGCCAGCGTTACGTGCCAGGGGGTCGATGGCAAGCCGCCCTTCGAGGCGTTGCTGCGTCGTGCCACCTGGCAAGGCCAGGACGCGTGGCAGCTGACGCTGGTTCCATTGGCGGAAGGCGCCCGCCTGGAGAGCGACTCCTTCTACAAGCAGATGTTCAATACCAACCCGGCGATCAAGCTGCTGATCGATCCTTCCGACGGACGCATCGTCGATGCCAATGCCTCTGCCGTGGCGTTCTACGGCTATTCGCTCGCTGCCCTCAAGCGTCTGAAGATCACCGACATCAATTGCCAGAGCAGCGACGAGGTGCATGCCAGCTTGGCCAGGGCAGAGTCCTGCCAGCAGCTCTTCTTCGAATTCCGCCATCGCTTGGCCAATGGCGAGATTCGCGATGTCCACGTCTATTCTGGGCCAGTGTTTCTGCAGGGCCGCGAATACCTGCATTCGATCATCGTCGACGTGACCGACGAAAAGCGCTACTGCGCCCAGTTGGAGGGCTACAACCATCTGTTCCACGACCTGCCGGTGGGCATCTACCGCCACACGGCGGGGCCGAAAGGGCGGTTCACTGCTGCCAATCCCGCCATGCTGCGCATCTTCGAGGCGGATTCACGCGAGGCACTCTTCGCTGCACGGATCACCTCTCTCTACGAGTGTCCCAAGCAGGTCGGTGAGTTCATGACGGACCTCGAGCGTGATGGCGCCGTGATCCGCCGCCCGCTGAACTTGCGTAGCCTCAAGGGCCGTCTCATCCATGCCGAAGTCACTGCTTACCGCAAGACCGCCTCGGACGGCAGCGTCGATTACAGCGGTATCGTCGAGGACGTGACGGCGCGTCACGCCGCTCAGGTCAACCAGGACAGGTTGACCCACTTGTTGGACGCGTCGCCGGATATCGTCACGATTGCCGATGCCGAGCAGCGAGTCGTCTATCTCAACAAGGCGGGTCGTGAGCAGCTGGGCATTCTTCCCGAAGCGCTATCGGAAGCGCTGATAGCCGCGCACCCGCTATGGGCGCGCCGGCTGATCCAGGAGAAGGGCATCCCCTATGCCGTCGAACACGGCCATTGGTATGCAGAGACCGCCGTGCTGGGGCGCAATGGCGAAATTCCCGTCTCGCAGCTGATCATCGCCCGTCGAGACCAGAGCGGCAGAGTCGAAAGCATCGCCACCATCATGCGTGACATCAGCCAGGCCAAGCGCTACCAGGCGGAGCTCGAGTATCATGCCGGCCACGACCCGCTGACCGGGGCGGTCAACCGCAACCGCTTCATCGACCTGCTGGCGCGCGAGCGGCAGGAAGCTCGCCGCGACGGCCGGCCCTCGAGCCTGGTCATGTTCGACATCGATCACTTCAAGCGTGTGAACGACACCTACGGTCACAGCGTGGGCGATATGGTGCTGGGCAAGTTGGTGCGCACCTGCAGTGCGCTGCTGCGCGAAGTGGACGTGCTAGCCCGCTGGGGTGGCGAGGAGTTCATGCTGTTGCTGCCAGGCACGCCGCTGGCTGGCGCCGTGACGTTGGCTGAGCGCCTGCGTCGAGCGGTGGAGGAGGAGGACTTCGCCCCCGTTCCCGGCATTACCAGCAGCTTCGGTGTTGCCGAGCTGGAGCCCGATGAGTCGGAAGCGCAATGCTACAAGCGCCTGGATGAAGCACTCTACCGGGCCAAGGCCTGCGGGCGTAACCGGGTATGCCAGGCCGAACCATTCAACGATTTCGCCGCGAGCCGCAAGATGCAGTAGCGATTCTCCTGTTCAGCCATATGCCGGGCACCTATCTTGACCAGGGAAGGGAAACAAGGCCAGGGAGGGGCGATGAGCGGAAGCAGGCGAAACGAGTGGCAGGGTGATGACTGGGGCGCCGATAGGAGCGCATGGTGAGGCGCAGGCGCTCGCTCCTGACGTTATTGCTGGGTGCGCTTACGCTTCTAGCGCTGATGGCGCTGGCGGGAGGATACGGGCTGGTGCTGTACATGCCGGGAACGTCCTTTCGCGGTGAGCCCGCCCCGTTGGGGGAAGAGGGCGAATCCCTGCGCGAGCGTCTCCGCTCCCACGTGCAGGCTCTATCGCAGGAAATCGGCGAGCGCCACTATTGGCGACCGGAAGCCCTGCAGGCAGCGGGCGACTATATCGAGCGCTCCTTCCAGGCGGCTGGGCATCGGCCGCGGCGGCAGGCCGTGCCGACCGGTAGTCGGATGTTCCATAACATCGAGGTGGTCCTGCCGGGTGGGCGACTGGCGGAGGAAGTGCTGGTAGTAGGTGCGCACTACGATACGGTACGAGGCAGCCCGGGGGCCGATGACAATGCCTCCGGTGTCGCCGTACTGATCGAACTGGCGCATCTCCTGCGCGACGCCGAGCTCGACCGTTCCCTGCACCTGGTGGCGTTCGTCAACGAGGAAATTCCGTTCTTCGGTAGCGAGGCGATGGGCAGCCTGCGCTACGTCCAGCAGGCCGGTGCCGAGGGGCGGGACATCGTGGGTATGATCTCGCTGGAAATGCTCGGCTACTTCAGCAACGAACCAGGCAGCCAGACCTACCCTTTCCCGCTCGACCGTTTCTATCCGGATACGGGCGATTTCCTCGCCTTCGTCAGCAACCTGGAGTCGCGCCGCCTGCTCCATCGGGCCATTGGTGCGTTTCGCCGCCACGCCGAAGTGCCCTCCGAAGGGGTGACGGCGCCGCCGCAGCTCGGCGATATCCGCCGATCGGATCACTGGGCTTTCTGGCAGAAGGACATCCCCGCCATGATGCTGACGGACACGGCTAATTTTCGCAATCCTTACTATCATGGCCCCAGTGACACCCACGACCGCCTCGATTACACCACCATGACCAGGCTCACCGTGGCACTGGCGGCCACGCTCGAAGCCATGACCCAGCGCTGAGCCAGGCCGCAGCAACGAAACGGGCCTCGTCGTTGGCGAGGCCCGAGAAGGAGGGCGAGTACGCGACAGGTCGTCTGGCTCCTGGCGCGTTCAGTGGTGGCGGCTGAATTGGCCATGTGGACTGTTGCCCATCAGTTTCTCGAACTCGTTACCGCTCATGTGCAGCAGCGTTTCGTGATCGCCGGCATCGAAATAGATGTCGGGCTGGTGGCGCAATATATCGTCGACATAGACCTGCAGGCCGTATGCTTGGCCAACGGGGGTGGTAGCGCCGGGGTCGCAGTCGCGAAAGCGGCTGACGATCTCGTCTTCCGTTGCCAGTTCTACCGATTCGTCGAACAGTCGGGACAGGCTGTCCAGGTCGGCATCACAGGTGCTGGGCAGAACGGCGATCCGGTAGCCTGAGCTGCCGTGCAGCATGACGGCCTTGGCAAGCTGCTCGCCGGTGATGTGGGATTGCTGGGCAACGCGGCTGGCGCTGACTTCACGGGCGTGCTTGATCTCCTCGTAATCGATATCACAGGCTCTCAAGTATTCCCGAAGGGTTGCCGGGATAGCCATGATTCTGTCTCCCTCGGCACGGCGGCCGACATACGCGGGTGGAGTGCCTCCCTGCGGCGGTGTGTCCTCGCCTCATCAGCATAGCTAACGGGCGGTGAGAGAGGGCTGAAATCACCTCTCGTTGAACCTGGAGAAGGAACCCTTGTGACGTTTTCCAACCCTTCGCTGGAGGCACAACGGCTTCCGCTGCTGGAGGAGGCTCTGCTCGAGCCCGTATCGCGGCGTCTGGCGCCGTGCCAGGCGGTGCTGCGCACCTTGCACTGGCTGTTTCTTGCCCTGGTGGCGTGCTTTCTTCCCCTCCTTCGCGAAGAGTTCGCCGTGTGGCTGCCATGGTTGCTCGTCGGCGTTGCAACGCTGGGGGGAAGCAGCGTGCTGATGGGCTGGTGCGATGCGCGCCGGCGGGCCTATGGGCTGCGCCTCCATGATCTGATCTATCGTCGCGGCCTTCTGGTGCGGCGTACTCAAGTATTACCGCTGGTTCGCTTACAGCACGTCGAAACGCTGAGCAATCCGATAGAGCGAGCCTTTGGCCTGGTACGGCTGGCCTGCTTCACGGCAGGCGGACGAGGGGCGGACATGGTACTCGAAGGCCTGACGGCCGAGCGTGCAGCGGCGATCCGCCAGCACTTGCTGGCGCAACTGGAGGGTACGCCGGAAACGCATTCGGGGCCGGATGTGCCATGAGTGAAGAGATGCGGCCGGGCGACACGCCAAGCGATCTGTCCCAGTGGCAGCGCCTTTCGCCTTGGGCGGTCATCTTGCTGCTGCTCAGCGGAGCGACCACGCTGTTGCGTCAGCACATGCCGCTCGTACTCGGCGCGGGTGCGAGCCTGGCGCTGCTCGAGCGTGTGGGGTGGCGAGAGCTGGCGCTGGGCGGCGCCTTGCTGCTGGGCCTGGCGGTCTTGGTCAGCCTGCTCTATTACCGACGCTTTCGCTACCGCTTCGACGGCGATGTGCTGATCGTGCAGAAAGGCTTGCTGGAGCATCGCGAGTTCAAGATGGCGTCGCGTCACGTGCAGCACGTTGCCATTCACCAGCCGGCCTACATGCGTCCCTTCCGACTGGTGCTGTGGGAAGTGGAAACGCTGGCGGGGGAGGCCTCGCGCATCACACTGCCCGGTATCCGGCGTGACAGGGCCGAGGCCCTCGGCCAGCGCCTGCGTGCTACGGACGGCCTGTCAGGCGCAGGGCTCGACCGCCAGCCAGGCGCTTACACCAATGCCAAGGAGCTTGCCCATGGCGATGAGCCGCTCTTTGCCATCACCTACCGGGCCATCGCTCTGCATGGCCTGGCCAGCCGTTCGATCTACGTGATCGCGGCGATGCTCTCGCCGTTGGTGCGCCCGCTCGAGCGTTGGCTGCACGAGCGGCTACCCCAGCTCGACCTGGCCGCCTGGCTGCCTGCCTCACTTTGGGTGGCGGTGCCACTGGGCATCGTGGCAATCGTGACACTGCTGGCGTTACTGGCCGTTCTCGCCGCCTGGTGGCGTTTCCACGGCTATGTACTGCGTGACGAAGGCGATCGTCAGGTTCAGATCAGTGGCCTGTTCAACCGCCAGGAGCAAGCGTTGAGCCTGGCACGGCTGCAGGTAGTGGAGTGGGTGCAGACGGGCCTTGGCCGCTTGCTGGGGCGTGGCTACCTGGTCTGCCACCAGTTCGGTGCACTGGGCGGCGATGCGGCCGAGTCGCGGCGCTTCGTGGTGCCGGGTCTCACCCGGAAGCAGGGTGGCGAGCTGATGGCCCGCTTGTGGTCGGGGTATTGCGCCGAACGTCCCCTGCAGCGGGTGGATGCGAGCTACCGGCGGGTCTTGCTGTTGCGTCATGCGCTGCTGCTGGGGGTAGTTGCGACGCTGGTTCTGGTTCCGTTCGCTTCGCTGGAACTGCCTGCCTCGGTATGGGGTGGGCTGGTCGGGGTGGTCTTGCTGGCATCCGCGGGACTGGCCCAGCTACGTTGGATGGCCACCGCCTGGGCCGTTGACGGGGACTACCTGCGTATCCGCCGTGGGGTGCTGGGGCAGCGCACCGGAATATTTCCCATGCACCATCTCATCACATTGAGCCTCCAGCAGAGCTGGCTGCAGCGTCGGCGTGGCGTTGCCACCCTGCAGCTCGAACTGGCCAACGGTCGCCAAAGCCTGCCGTACCTGAAAGAGGCCGAGGCGCGCCGGCTTGCCGATACGCTGCTGTACCGCGTCGAAGCCGGTCAGGCCGCCTGATCGCTGTAGCCGAAGCGGCGATGCCGTGGCCGGTGCCGAGTTCCAAGTTATGCTGCTGCTGTCGCGGCTGAAAAGGACGTGGCGACATGGCTGCGTTGATTAGCAGGCAGGCATGAATATCGTGCGCCGTAGAGTAGACTTGTCCTGAACTCGACCAGACTGGGAAAAGGCAGTGAAGTCGAAACGTCATGGTGTCATGGCCGGACTGGCACTGCTGGTCCTCGCGGCCTGTTCGGATTCGTCGGGCGAAGTGCGTGAAGCGAGCCTGGCGGTGCTCGTCGACCAGGCCGAGCAACTCGATGGCTTCCGGGTGGCCACCCAAGGAACGGTGCGGTATTTCGAGGACCCGCTTCATTACTGGATCGAGGATGAGGACCTGAACCGGGTGGAAATTTTTCCCCAGGAACGGATCGCCCCCCATTTGGGCGAGACGGTGCGCGTCGTCGGTGATTTCGAGTACTCTCCCAGCAAAGGACGTCGCTTGACCCTCGAGAGTATCGAGCCGGTCGAGCGGCGCTAGGCAGGAGCAAGGAAAACGCGCCACAGCGAGGGAACCGCCATGATCGGGCTCAGCCAGCGGCCGCAACTGCCGTCATTGCCCGCCCGGGTCGAAGCCATCGACCTGGCTCGTGGCATCGCCATCGCACTGATGATTCTCAGTCACGCGGTCAGCGGTTTGCTGGGGATTCGCCAGGTCCCCGATTGGGGCATGGTGCCGATCCATCTCCTCACAAAATTCTCTTCATCGCTGTTCATTCTGGTGTTCGGCATCGCCCTGGCGGTGGCCTTCCTGCCCAAGGTCGGCACGCCCGACTGGCCGAAACGCCGGCGCAAGCTGATGCTGCGCGGGTTGGAAGTGCTGTTCTGGTACAAGGCATTGACTATCGTCGAGATGCTCCCGCTGTTCACTCCCCAAGAGATTCTGGAGACCCTTCTCTACCAGCGTTTCGCCATCTGGGTGGAGATCCTCGGCTTCTATGCTCTGGCATTGCTGTGGCTGCCTTGGGTGCTGCCGCTGTGGTGTCGTATGCCGTTGTGGTCGCGGCTGCTGGTTCCGGTGGTCGTGGGCGTGCTCTCGGTGATGCTCGAGCGCCACTTTCACTTCTGGGGCAGCGACATCCTCAAGGCGTTCCTGGTCGAGGACGCCGACCATTACACTTGGGGCCAGCTCGCGAGGCTGCCATTGGTGATGATGGGCTTGCTGATCGGCGAGGCCATCCTGCGCTGGTATGGCGAGCCGACCGCACGGCGGCACCTGGTGGCCGGCCTGGCAGGAATCGGGGCGGTATTTCTGCTTGGCTTCGTGGCGTTTTCCCTGCCTGAACTGTACGAGGCCTTGATGGCGGTGGCCTGGAACGCCGGCAAGCATCCGCCGGAGGTGCCCTTCATGCTCTTCAGTACCGGCGGAGCGCTGGTGATCATGGCACTCTGCCTGCTGGGCGGTCGGCGTGCAGCTACCTGGCTCACGCCTCTCAGCGTGATCGGAAGCGATGCCCTGCGCGCGTTCATCTTCCATATCGTGGCCATTTTTCTGGTGCTGCGCTTGCTGTTGGGCGCCTGGCAGGTCTACAGCTATCCACAGGTGCTGGCAATCGGCCTGGCACTGATACTTCTCACCGCGGGCTGGATTGCCCTGGTGCGCCGATTCAGGGAGTTGAGTCAATGATGGGCAGGAGATTGGTACGGGCGCTGTTGCTGACGGTCATGGCGATACCGTCGTTGGCCGTTGCCCAGCCCGGCTGGGCGGAGCAGGTCGAGGCCTGGGTGGAACCGCCCTGGGCCGAACGCCTGGACGCCAGGCTGGCGCTGCTCGAAGCCGGTTTTGACGGTGAACTCGGCGTGCACGTGCGAGACCTCGAGACCGGCGCGCGCCACGGCTGGCGCGACGACGAATTCTGGTACCTGGCCTCGCTGGTCAAGGTGCCGGTGGCGATCGAGCTGATGGCCCGGGTCGAAGCGGGGGAGATGGCCTTGCAGGAGCGCCTGACCCTTGCGCGCGGCGACTATGTCGACGGTGCCGGCTCCACCAACTGGGCGGCACCCGGCAGCGCACTCACGTTGCGTCAATTGCTGGAATCGATGTTGACCGTCAGCGACAACACGGCAAGCGACCTGCTGATGCGCCACCTGGGGCTGGAAGCGATCAACGCACGCGCGCGTCATCTCACGCCACCCGGTGGGCTGGGACCTATCACGACGCTGGTCGACGTGCGCCGTCATGCATACTCCCACTTGCACCCGGATGCTTTCCACCTGAGCGGCATGGATTTCATCGAGCTGCGCAAGCGACAGGGCGATGCTGCCCGGGTGGCGTGGCTGCGTCAGCGCCTTGGCCTGGCCCCGCAGGAGCTGCTGCTACCGAGCATCGACGAGGCGTTTCGGCGCTATTACGCTACCGACTTCAACAGCGGCCGGCTCGATGCCTTCGGCGATGTTCTCGAAGCATTGGCCCGGGGCAGGGCGCTGGGACCGGTTGCCACCGCCGAGCTGCTCGCGGTGATGTCGCGCACCGCCAGCGGCGAACGGCGCCTCAAGGCCGGCCTGGGTCGCGACATTCGCCTGGCTCACAAGACTGGCACCCAGCATCGCCATGCCTGTGATGCGGGCATCGCCACGCAGGGGCAGGGCGATGACGCTCGCCGTGTGGTGATCGTAGCCTGCGTGCACGGCGAACTCGATCTGGCGCGCAACGAGCAGATGCTGGCCGCAGTGGGGCGTGCCGTGAGGGAGGCGGGGGCGTTCGAGGGCTGAACGGAACGTGTCTAAGCTGCTGGGTTGGCCTTCTTGTGCGACGAACGTCTAACTCTTGTCGCCCCTATTCGAGATTGACAGTCCATTAGCGTATGTCTAGCCTTCTATCATCGAATGTTACCGGTAACAACTCGCCGGCATTCGACGCCCAACTCACAACGATAATTCGACTGGAGTCCGCCATGACCACCATCTGGCGCAACACCCTCACGCTCGCCAGTGCTGCTACCCTTTCCCTGGGCATTGCCTATGCCCAGAGTCCCGAGCTTTCCGACCCGCCCGCCATCGAGGGCGATGTGGTGGGTGACCACGGTAGCCATACCCTGCGCATGGGCATCGGCCTGGCCGAAAGTTCTCCGCAGTATCTTTCCGTCCAGTACTTCGCCGATATTCTCGACCAGCGCACCGAGGGGCGTATTTCCGTCGATGTCTTTCCCAACAGCCAGTTGGGTGACGACGTGCAGATGATGGAAATGCTCCAGACCGGTTCGCTGGACATGACCTATCCCTCCTCATCGCCGGCGACCACGTACGTGTCGGAGCTGGCGGTGTTCGACCTGCCGTTCCTGCTGCCGACTCGCGAAGCGGCTGTCGCGGTCATGCAGAGCGACACGGCCCAACGCATGCTCGACGGCTTCGAAGGTACCGGCCTCAAGGCGTTGGCCTTCTCCGAGAACGGCTATCGTCAGCTTTCCAACAGCGCCCGCCCGGTGGAGTCGCCAGAGGACGTGGCCGGTCTCGACGTCCGTGGCCTGACCATTCGCACCATGGAAAACCCGGTACACCTGTCGATCTGGCAGACTCTCGGCGCCAACCCCACTCCCATGGCGTTTGGTGAGCTGTTCTCGGCCATGGAGCAGGGTGTCGTGGATGGCCAGGAGAACCCCTGGAGCACCATCCTGACCTCCAACTTCCACGAGGTGCAGGACTACGGCTCCGAGACCCGTCATGTCTACACGCCGTTCATCATGATGATCTCCGAGCGCACCTGGGATCGCCTGGCGCCGGAGTATCAGGAGCTGGTGCAGGAGGCGGCGCGTCAGTCGGCCGAGTACGAGATCCAGCTGGCTACCGAGTACGACGACTGGTCGCGTGAGCAACTCGAAGAGAAGGGCATGCAGATCACCCGTCTCGACGACGAGCAGATCGCCGCCTTCCAGGAAGCCGTGCAGCCGGTATACGACGAGTGGGCACCGAAGATCGGTGAAGACCTGATCGCCGAGATCCAGGGTATCGTCGAAGCCAACCAGTAATTCTATTAACCGACTGACTTGGCAGGGCAGGGGGCTTCCCCTTGCCCTGCACGGAGCGCTGCATGACCACGCCAAACCCACCTCCGGCCGATCCCAGTGCCTATCTCGACGACCCCAATCGCGAACCGCTGGAACTCGACACCGAGGGTCGCCGTGGTCCGGCGGCCTTTCGCTGGCTGACCGTGGCCATGGAACACCTTATCGCCACGATTCTGGTCGCCCTGATCGTTTCGGTGTCGGCCAATGTCATCGGCCGCTCGATATTCAACCGCTCACTGCCCTGGGCCGATGAACTGGCACGCATGCTGTTCATCTGGCTGATCTTCGTCGGTGCCGCGGCGGCCTTCGCCCGTTACGAGCATATTGCCGTGGATTTCCTGGTGCGCCGGCTCAAGCCGCGGGCCGCCTATGCTCTCTTCTTGCTCCAGCACCTGATCATCGCCTCCTTGATGGGCATCATCGTCTGGGGTGGCTACCTGGTGATGTCACGCTCCTCCGGCCGTACCGCCATCCTCGGCGTACCATGGAACCTGATCAACGTCTCCCTGGTGCTGTGTGCGCTGTTCATCGTCGCGGTGGCTCTCTGGCGCGCCTGGCTATGCCTGCGCTTCATTCGCGACCCTCAAGCCGCCGTCCGGCAAGCGGGAGACTGACCCATGCTGTGGATTTTCCTTGCCATCCTGTTCGCCTCCATCATCATTGGGCTGCCCATCGCCTTTGGCCTCGGAGTCGCCGCCGTGGTGATGGCCGTTCTTTCCGATATCCCGCTGTCGATCCTGATCGAGCAGTCGATCCGCGGGGTCAACAATTTCCCGCTGCTTGCCATCCCGTTCTTCATCCTGGTAGGCGAGGTGATGAGCAACGGCGGTATCGCCCGCCGGTTGATGGAACTCGCCGGCGCGCTGGTCGGCTTCGTACGTGGCGGGCTCGGGCAGGTGGCGATCACCGGCTCGATGTTCTTCGGCGGCATCAGCGGTTCGGCGGTAGCCGATACCGCCGCCACCGGGGCGATGATGATCCCGTCGATGAAGCAGCAGGGCTACTCCGCCCCACATGCCACCGCGATCAACACCGTCTCTTCGGTAATCGGCATCATCATTCCACCGTCGATCCCGCTGATCCTGTTCGGCATCGTCACCGAAACCTCGATCAGCCGCCTGTTCATCGCCGGCATCGTGCCGGGCCTTTTGATCGGCTTCGCGTTGATGGTGACTACCTTCATCATGGCCAGCATCGAGCACGCCGGTCAGACCCGCAAATTCGAACTGGGCCGGCTGTGGCAGGCCTTCAAGGCCGCCTGGCTGGCGCTGGTGCTGCCGGTGATCGTGATCGGCGGCATTCTCGGCGGAGTGTTCACCGCCACCGAGGCCGCCGTGGCGGCACTGCTCTATTCGCTGTTCATTTCGCTGGTGGTCTACCGCGAATTTCCTCCGCGCGAGCTGTGGGGCATGTTGATCCGCACCGCGCGCCTGACCGGCATGGTGCTGCTGCTGCTGGCGTTCGCTACCGTCATCGCCTGGTTCCTGACCATCAACATGGTGCCGCAGACTCTGGTACGCCAGGTGCAGGCCATCACACAGGATCCTTTCTGGCTGCTGATGATCGTGGCCGGCTTGCTGCTGCTGGTGGGCTTCGTGATGGACCTGACCCCGGCGATGGTGATCATGGCACCCATGCTGACGCCGATCGTCACCTCGGTGGGGGTCGACCCGGTCTACTTCGGCGTGCTGATGGCCTTCATCCTCGGTATCGGCCTGCTGACGCCCCCGGTGGGCACCTGCCTCTACGTGGGCTGTGGTGTCGGTCGGGTCAGCATGGAGCAACTTGTCAGGGCGATGCTGCCTTACTATGCGGCCTTGCTGGTGGTACTGGTGGTGTTGATCGCCTTCCCCGGGATCGTGACCTGGCTGCCCGACATGGCCGCAGTCCGTGGAAACTGAGTGCGGCAACTGACGACCGGAGGTCTCGTGAAGGATGGCACACACCGCATCGTGGTGATGGGAGTGTCGGGGTCGGGCAAGTCGCACATTGGCGCCTTGCTCGCCAGCCGCCTGGGCGTCGCCTTCATCGATGGCGACGATTACCACTCGCCGGCCAACGTTGACAAGATGGCCAACGGTATCCCGCTCGACGATGACGACCGCCGCGAGTGGCTGGAAACCCTGGCGGGGCTGATCGGCGACCATCGGCGGCGCGATGCGTCACTGGTACTGGCCTGTTCGGCGCTCAAGCGGCGCTACCGCGACTTGTTGCGACGCGGCGACCCCGGGCTCGCCTTTCTGTTTCTCGAAGGGCAGCGCGAGCAGCTGCGCCAACGCCTGGCCGCGCGGGAAGAGCACTTCTTTCGCGGTGAGGCGATGCTCGATAGCCAGCTCCAGGACCTCGAGCCTCCCGGCGAGACGGAGGCCGTGGTGTGCAGTATCGCCGACACGCCCGAGGCGATCGTCGAGGTCTTCCTGAAGGCGTTACCGACCTCCCGCCGGTACGACCCCTGAGCCTGGTGCAGCGTCAACGGCACGGGCACGGCGACTCCGGTATCATGCTGGCGGGTGCCGTTGGCACGCGCCAGTATCATCAGCTGCCAGCGGGGCATCGTGAAAAAGAAACGACCGACACTGCAAGACATCGCCGACCGGGTCGGGGCGACCAAGATGACCGTGAGTCGCTGCCTGCGCGACCCCTCGACCGTATCGGAAGGGCTGCGCGAGCGCATCTTCAGCGCGGCGGAGCAGGTTGGCTACATCCCCAACCGGGCACCTGATCTCCTATCGCGCGCCACCAGCCACTCGATCGGCGTGCTGGTACCGTCGTTGACCAACCAGGTGTTCGCCGACGTGCTGGTGGGCATCGAGGAGGTCACCGAGCCGTTGGGTTACCACCTGATGCTCTCTCATTACGGCTACAGCCAGGAGCTGGAGGAGCGCAGCCTGGCCTCGCTGCTTTCGTACAACGTCGACGGCGTGATCCTTTCCGACAGCCACCACACCACGCGAACCTGCCGCATGCTCGAAACCGCGGGCATACCCATCGTGGAAATCATGGATTCGCTGACTCCGCCGCTACACCAGGCGATCGGTTTCGACAACGTGCGCGCCGCCTATGACATGGTGAGCGCGATGATTCACCGCGGCCGGCGCCGGATCGTCTACCTCGCCGTGCGTCTCGACTCGCGAACCCTGCAGCGCGAGCAGGGTTATCGCCAAGCCATGGAGGAGCACGGGCTGCAACCATTGACCAAGCAGCGCAGCCAGCGCTCTTCCTATTCCGTGGGTGCTGCGCTATTGAACGAGCTTCTCGAAGAGCATCCCGAGACCGACGGCATCTTCGGTACCAATGACGACGTCGCGGTGGGGGCCTACTTTGCTTGTCTGAGGCGCGGCATCAAGGTGCCGGAGCAGCTCGCCATCGCCGGTTTCCACGGCCACGACGTGAGCCAGGTGATGAGCCCGCGGCTGGCCAGTGTGGTGACGCCGCGTCAAGCGATCGGCAAGCGCGCCGCGACCGAGCTGCTGCGGCGCATCCAGGGCGGAGCGCTGGAGGAGCGCACCATCGACCTGGGCTACCGGATCGAACTCGGTGGAACGCTATAGCAAAGCCGGAATAGGCAATCCCGCAGCCTGGTTTCAAACGTCGGCTTCGACGATGAGTTGGGGCTGGCCCTTCGAACAGGGCTCGATACGGGCCGCGACCCGATAGACCCTGTGCAACAACTCCGGCGTGACCACATCGCAGGTCTTGCCGCAGGCGATCAAATGTCCGTTCTCCAGCACCATGGCTTCATCGGTGAAGCGCAGCGCATGCCCTAGATCGTGTAGCGCCACCATGATGAGCATCTCGCGCTCCCGAGCGAGCCGCCGCAGGATGGTCAGTAGTCCGATCTGACGGTTGAGGTCCAGCGCCGAGGTCGGCTCGTCGAGCAGCAGGATCTCCGGCTCCTGTACCAGTGCCTGGGCGGCACTGACGAGCTGGCGCTGGCCGCCACTGATGTCGCCGATATCGCGCGCTCCGAGTGGCGAGATCCCCAGCTCGTCCAGCGCCTGGTCGACCTTGGCCAGGTCTTCTTCCCTCACCTTCAGGGTGCGCCCCTGCATCCGCGCCATCAGCACCGACTCGTACACCGTCAGCACGGCATTGACGCCGGTGTCCTGGGGCATGTAGGCCACTGGCTTCTGCGTGCCGGCACCCGTGATTCGAACTTCACCGCCGCCCTTGAGCAGCCCGAAGATGCGTCGGAACAGGGTGGACTTGCCGGCGGCGTTGGGGCCGAGCAGCGCCACTACCTGGCCGCCCTCGAAGCGGGGCGTGGTGATTTCCGCCAGAATCTGGCGGCGGCCGTAGCGAGCCGACAGGCGGTCGAGCTGTAGCGTTACCATGAGGCCTTCTTGTGATTGAGGATCAGGAACAGGAAGAAGGGGATGCCTACCAGCGACGTGATGATGCCGATGGGAATGACGGTGCCGGGCAGGATGATCTTCGACAGTACCGAGCCGATCGACAGGATCAGTGCGCCGCACAGGGCAGCGCCAGGCAGGAAGAAACGCTGATCCTCCCCCACCAGCATGCGTGCGATATGCGGCCCGACCAGTCCGATGAAGCCGATGGTGCCGACGAATGCCACCGCAATGGCGGCCAGCAGCGAGACCAGTACCATCACCTCCAGGCGCAGTGCGCGGGGATTCACCCCCATGCTCTCGGCCTTGGTATCGCCCAGGCGCATGGCGGTCAGCGCCCAGCCGTGGCGGGCGAGCAGCGGCAGCACGGCAACCAGCACCGTCAGCGCGACCCAGAACTTGGGCCAGGTCGCCTTGGTCAGGCTGCCCATGGTCCAGAACACCACTGCCGCCACGGCCTGCTGGCTGGAGAAGAACTGGATCAGTGCCATGAGCGAGTTGAAGATGAACACCATGGCAATGCCCAGCAACACGATGGTCTCGATCGTGACCCCACGCCGCAGGCTCATCGCATGGATGAGGAAGGCGGTCACCATGGCCATGACGAACGCATTGATCGGTACCACGTATTCCACCGCGGCCGGGACGATCACCACGCCGAAGGCCAGCGCCAACGCTGCACCGAAACTTGCACCCGCCGAGATGCCCAATGTAAAGGGGCTGGCCAGGGGGTTGCTGAGGATGGTCTGCATCTGGGCCCCGGCTATCGACAGGCTGGCACCGACGACCAGCGCCATCAGCGCCACCGGCATGCGGATTTCCCACAGGATGACCCGGGCCTGCTGACTAACGGCATCCGGCGTTGCCAGCGCGGCTATTACCTCACCAAGGCTGAAGCGGGCAGGGCCCAGCGCCAGGTCGATGCAGAAGCTCAGTGCCAGGGCAAGCGTGAGCGCCAGCAGGATGAGCTGGCGCCGCAGCACAAGGGCACGATAGAAACCGTGTCCCTTGGTCTGCTCGATGGTCTGGGCGATCTCAGCGCTCATGCAGCGTGACCCAATAGCCGGGTTCATAGTCCACGGGCAGGAAGCGCTCGTGCAGCTCCTTCATCGTGGCCTCGGGGTCGAGGTCGTCGAACAGCTCCGGATGGAACCACTTGGCCAGTTGCTGCACGGCGACGAAGTAGTAGGGATTGTTGTAGAACTGGTGCCAGATGGCATGGAAATTGTCGTTCTCCACGGCTGTGATACCGGTCATGGCGGTGCGCCCGGTCAGCGCCTCGAGCTTGGCATGAGCTGCGTCCAGGTCGGCACCCGGCCCCACGCCGACCCAGGCACCACCGGGGACGTAGGCGTCCCAGTTGCCGCCGGTCACCACCACGTGCTCGGGGTTGGCGGCGATGATCTGTTCGGGGTTCAGCGTGCCGAAAGTGGTCGGGATGATGTCCTTGGCGATGTTGTCGCCGCCGGCGATCTCGACGTACTCGCCGAAGTTGCCGGGACCGAAGCTCATGCAGCAATCGTCCGAATAGCCGCCGGCGCGATCGACGAAGACGCTCGGCCGCTCATCGTCCGCGACCTCGGCTTCGATCACCTGCGTGACTCGTTCCATCTGGGACTCGGAGAATTCGATGAAGGCCTCGGCATCCTCCTCTTCGCCAAACAGCTGGCCCAGCAGACGCATGGAAGGAATGGTGTTTCTTAGCGGGTCCTCGCGAAAGTCCACGTAGACGATGGCGATGCCGAGTTCCGCCAGCTTGGCGTCGTAGGCGGCATCCTCGGTGGCCCCTCTGGCCTCCAGGTTCATCAGCACGACATCGGGGGTGAGGGATGCCGCCTGCTCGACGTCGAAGGTGCCGTCCTTGAAGCCGCCGAAGGTGGGGAGTTCTTTGAGCTCGGGGAATTTGGCGGCATAGCGTGCGTAGCTATCCGGATCGGCCTGGGAGAAGTCCTCGCGCCAGCCCACCACGCGGGCAAAGGGGTCTTCCGGCTGCAGGGCGCCGAGCAGATAGACTTGGCGCCCTTCACCGAGGATGACGCGTTCCACGGGAACATCGAGGGTAACGTCGCGTCCGGCGATATCGGTAACGGTGATTTCTTCCGCTTGTGCAACGGTGCAGCTGAAAGCCAGCGCCGTGCAGCAGAGAGCCTTCGAGAGGTGGCTGTCCATGTGCTTTGGGTCATCGCTCTGTGTGGGGCGGGAGCAAATGTCGAAACGGCTGAAGATGCCTCGTATTTCGCGTACTGGCCCGCTAAGAAAACGTATAAACTGGCTATTGAGTATCATTCCCACTCGCAAGCGCGGCCAGTATGGTGCAACTCTCATTTTTTGTCGAGATGGGGGAGCGAAGACGTTGCGTCATGCTTCGGTGTCGGTATCACGGTCCGAGCGAGGGGCGGGTGCCGGCTGTCGCGCCATCAGTGTGATCTCGACATTGGCGCCGCCGCTGAGACGCGGCGATTCGGTGCAGGTGCGTGCCGGGTAACTATGGTTCTCGAAGAATTCGGCATAGGCGGCATCCATGGTGTGGATGGTATCCAGATTGGTCAAGTGGATGTCGACCCGCACCACGTGGGCCATCGAGGCGCCGGCGTATTCCAGCATGCGCGACAGCCGGCGCATCACCCAGCGGGTCTCCTCGGCAATGTCGCCCAGCACGGCCTCGCCCCCCTGAATATCGGTCACCGTCAGGCCGGAGAGGAAGAGATAGTGGCCATCCATCGCAATGTGACTGCCCGGGAAGACCGGAACGGCAAGCGTCGGATCGTTGAGGAAGCGATGCATGGCGGCTGGGCCTCGTTGGGTTGTTGTCACAGTCATTGTGGCGTCTCGCTCAAGAGGCGCAAGCACTTGCCTTCATGGGGAGCGTATCCGATGCTATCGGCTGAGGCTTGTTGCGTTGCAGTATTCGGCGCCTCTCGGTTCATTTCACTCCCGGACAAGGCATAGCGCATGGACAGTCAGTGGGCGGGTAACGGGCATATCGAGAACCGCACTTTCGACGAGATACAGGTTGGCGATACGGCATCGCTCGAAAAGCGCCTGACCTTCGATGACATCAAGCTCTTCGCGATCATGTCCGGGGACATCAACCCGGCTCACCTGGACGACGATTTCGCCAAGAGCACGCGCTTCCAGGAAGTGGTGGCCCACGGTATGTGGGGCGGGGCGTTGATCTCCACCGTGCTGGGCACCGAGCTACCCGGGCCGGGTACTATCTACCTGGGCCAGACCCTCCGCTTTCGCAAGCCGGTGCGCCTCGGTGACGTGCTGAGGGTCAGCGTACGTGCCCAGCGCAAGGATACCCAGCACAAGCGCATCACCTTCGCGTGCCTGTGCACCAACCAGAATGGCGAGACCGTCATCGAGGGCGAGGCGGAGGTCCAGGCGCCCACCGAGAAGATTCGACGGCCTCGCGCCGTGCTGCCGCGGGTACGGCTGGCCGAGCGGGCGCGCCTGCACGAGATGCTCAGCGCCGCCGAGCATCCCGCGCCGGTGACCATGGCGGTGGTGCATCCGGTGGATGAAGTCTCGATCCTGGGGGCCTATGAATCGGCTCGTCAGGGGCTGATTCGCCCGGTACTGGTAGGGCCAAAGGCCAAGATACAGGCTGCCGCCGAAGCCGCCGGTATCGACATCGCCGAGTTTGAACTCATCGACGTGCCGCACAGCCACGCCGCAGCCGCCGAGGCCGTAGCATTGGTCCGGGCAGGCCGGGTGGAGGCGCTGATGAAGGGGGCGCTGCACACAGAGGAATTGCTGCATGAGGTGGTCAAGCGCGACACCGGCCTGCGCACCGAGCGCTGCCTGAGCCATGTGATGGCCTTCGACGTGCCGACCTACCCACGACCATTGTTCATTACCGATGCGGCCATCAACATCTATCCGACCCTTGGCGACAAGAAGGACATCATACAGAACGCCATCGACCTGGCTCAGGCGGTAGGCAACGAGTTGCCCAAGGTGGCGATTCTCTCGGCGGTGGAGACGGTCAACCCCAAGATCGCCTCGACCGTGGAGGCTGCTGCGTTGTGCAAGATGGCCGAGCGGGGACAGATTCGCGGCGGCGTGCTCGATGGCCCGCTGGCCTTCGACAACGCCGTTTCCGAGGCGGCAGCCGCGGCCAAGGGCATCGTCTCACCGGTGGCGGGGCGCGCCGACATCCTCGTGGCGCCGGATCTCGAGTCGGCCAACATGTTGATGAAGCAGCTCACCTACCTGGCCGATGCCACAGGTGCCGGGCTGGTGGTCGGCGCCCGGGTGCCCATCGTGTTGACCAGCCGCGCCGACGATGCCATCACCCGAATGGCTTCTTGCGCCCTGGCACTGCTGGTGGCGGAGCAGCACAAGAAGGTCAGGCTGTCATGAGCCGCGAGATCCTGGTCGTCAACAGCGGCTCCTCGAGCCTCAAGTTTGCCCTCTTCGACGCGGCCTGCGCCGACAGCCCCATGGCCATGGAACTGCGTTGTCGCGGTCAGTTCTCGGGGCTTGGCGACCAGGCGCGAGTCGAGCTGGGGACGGGTTTCGATGAAGCTGCTGACGAAGCATGTACTGCCGCACTGCGTAACGTACCGCTTATGCTGGGTCACCAAGGCGCGCTGGCTCGGCTGCTGGAGTGGATCGAGGCTAGCCCGGCCCTGGGTGACATCCACGCCGTGGGCCATAGGATTGTCCATGGCGGGGCGCAGTACCGTGAGCCGGTGCGCCTCGACAAGGAGAGCCTGGCGGGCCTGGAGTCGCTGGTCGACCTGGCGCCGCTGCACCAGCCCTATGGCCTGGCGCCGGTGCGGGCACTGGCTGGCCTGCGCCCGTCGCTGCCCCAGGTGGCTTGCTTCGATACCGCTTTTCACGCGACTCAGCCAGCAGTGGCGCAGACCTTCCCACTGCCGCGTCGTTTTCACGAGCAGGGCGTAATCCGTTACGGCTTCCACGGCCTCTCCTTCGACTACGTCAGCCGCGCCCTGACCGAACAGGTGCTGCCGCAGCATCGCCAGGCGGTGTCTGGAGGACGCACGATCATCGCCCATCTGGGCAACGGTGCGAGCCTGTGCGCGCTACGCGATGGCAGGAGCGTGGCCGCCACCACCGGTTTCACCGCCGTGGAGGGGCTGATGATGGGCACCCGCAGCGGCAGCCTCGACCCGGGCCTGGTGCTGCACTTGATCCTGCACGAGGGCATGGCCGCCGAGGTGGTGCAGCGCATGCTCTACAAGGAGTCGGGATTGCTCGGCGTGTCCGGCATCAGCGGCGATATGCGCGAGTTGCTGGCCAGCCAGGCGCCCGAGGCGACCGAAGCCGTCGAGCTGTTCGTCTACCGTATCGTGCGCGAGATCGGCAGCCTGGCGGCGGCGCTGGGCGGGCTCGACCATCTTGTCTTCACCGCCGGCATCGGCGAGCATGCCGCTTCGGTGCGCGCCGCCGTGGCCCAGGGCTGCGAGTGGCTCGGCGCGCAGCTCGATGCCAACGCCAATGCCGACCATGCTACCGATATCGCCGCCGCCGACAGCCGGCTCGGGCTATGGGTCGTTCCCACCGACGAGGAGCGCATGATCGCCTGGTACACCGCCGCCGAACTGGCGCGCTAGAGCCTACACACGAAATAGTCGTTCTGAATGTCGTGCTCCAACTGGTGAACCTCGATACTGCGGAAGCCAGCCTCCTCCAGATAAGCCAACGCGCGCTCGCGCCCCCACATGGTGCCCAAGCCTTCGCCGCCTTGGGCCAGCGATACCGTCATGCAGTGGCTTACCGATACCGCGTAGAGCATGGTGCCCAAGGGATGCTCTCGGTCGAGATGGTGGTGGCTCGAAGCGTGGATGTCCTGCACCAGGTAGACGCCGTCCGGTGCCAGGGTGCGGTGGATGCCCTTGAGCAGGCTGCGCGGGCGGGCCTGGTCATGAATGCCGTCGAAAGTGGTCACCAAGTCGAAGGCATCGGGCTCGGCGGTGATATCGAAATCGCTCAGGTCGCGCACCTCGAAGGTGAGGTTGGCGAGGCCGGCCCGGTCGGTTTCGCGGCGCGCCCAATCAATGGCTTCCTGCGAGAGGTCGTAGCCGACGAAACGGCTGGCTGGGTAACGCTCGGCCATGGCCATCAGTGCCCGGCCGCGACCGCAGGCGCAGTCGAGCACCCTGATGCCGCTCTCGAGCCGCTCGATAAGAGCCTCTGCCAGCGGCAGGATGGCGTCGAACAGGGCCGGCAGCACCGTCTGGCCGCTGTCGCTGGCCATTACCTCCTGAAAGCGCGGGTAGCGCGAATAGGGCACGCCGCCACCTTCACGGAAGCAACGCACCACGTCGTCCTCTACACTTCCCAGAATGGCGATAAACTGCGAGTAGACGGCGAGATTGGCCGGGCCCTTGTCCGTCAGCAGAAGAGCATGAGCCTCCGGCAGCCAGTAAGTGCCAGCCTGCGGGTCGGTCTCGACCACGCCGCTGGCGACCATGCCCCCTAGCCATTCACGCACGTAGCGTTCGTCGAGATCGGTGCGCATGGCCAGGGCCACACTGGTTTCCGGTGCTGCGCCGGCCATGGCCGACAGTAGGCCGGTGCGATGGCCGAGCGAGAGCAGCAGCATCAAGCCGCTTTCGTTGAGTGCGTTTACCAGCCGCTCCTCGAAGGCTTCGGTTGCAGCGTCGATGTTGATATTGGTGTTGTCATGCTGGGTACCAAGCGCGTGAATGTCACACATGGTCGCTCTCCTTTGTTCTGTTGTGGCTATCGTCTTGGCCGTGCTCGTATTCCGTGTATGGCAGCGGCATGAGCCACGTTACGACCGCCGGTTCGGCGCTACGCAAGAGCAATACGACGTAATCGAGAGTTTTCTGCCATGAGGAGCGATGTCGAAGCCGACGAACCGTTGACCATTGCGCTTCTGGCCACGCCCGAGGCGACCGCCTCGACGCTGTACGGCATGTTCGACCTGTTCGGTTCGGCGGGGCGGGACTGGAACTTCCTGATTCACGGTCGATTGGGTGAGCCACTGCTGCGCCCATTGATCGTCTCGCAGAGTGGCGAAGGGTTTCGCGCCTCCAATGGTGCCTGGATTCAGCCCGACAGCAGCCTGGCCGAGTGTCCGTTGCCCGCCGCGGCCTGTATCCCCGATCTCTTCATTGCTCCCGATGAGCCATTGACGGGGCGTTACGAGGCGGAAATCGCCTGGCTGCGTGAGTGCCATGAAAAGGGGGCGCTACTGGCGGCGGCCTGCACCGGCGCCATGCTGCTGGCCGAAGCGGGAATGTTGGAAGGAGAGGAGGCTACGACTCATTGGGCGTATTGCGAGGCCTTGGCGCGCCGCTATCCCCAGGTGCAGGTGTATCCGCATCGAATCCTCGTTGCCAGCGGGGAAGGGCAACGGCTGGTCATGGCCGGCGGTGGTACCAGCTGGTTCGACTTGACGCTCTACCTGGTGGCGCGACTGTTGGGCACCGACGAGGCAATGCGTCTGGCCCGTGTCCATCTCATCGACTGGCACCAGGACGGACAGCAGCCCTATGCCGTGCTCAGTAGCTCGCGCCAGGTGGCGGACGCCTGCATCGCGCGCTGCCAGGTGTGGGTCGCCCAGCATTACGATTGCCATTCGCCGGTGGCCGGAATGGTGGAAGTCAGCGGCCTGTCGGAGCGTGCCTTCAAGCGCCGTTTCAAGGCCGCTACCGGCATGACGCCGATGGACTACGTGCACACTCTGCGGCTGGAGGAAGCGAAGCAGTTGCTGGAGCAGGGCGACGAGCCCATCGAAGCGATTGCCGAACAGCTCGGCTATGCCGATCCCAGCTTCTTCCGCCGCCTGTTCGGGCGTCGCGTCGGGCTGACGCCCAGCCGGTATCGGCGTCGTTTTCGCGGGCTGCGGCTACGCCTGTCCTGACGAATCCAGTCGATGTTACAGCGTTTGCCACGGCGCGGCGGGTGGCTCGGCCAGTAGCTGGGCCAGCGTATCCAGCGCTTGGGCCAGGGCCTCGCGCGAGGGCGCAGCGCTGAGGCAGAGTCGTAGCGCCTGGGGCGCGGGCTCGCTGCCCACGCAGAAGGGTTCGGCGCTGCTGACCAGTACCCCCCGACGAGCCAGTGCTTCCACGAACACGGCACTGCGCAGCCCTTCCGGTAGCGGCAGCCACAGGTTGTTGCCGTGGGGGCGGCCGCTCGTGGTGTAGCCGGCCAGGCGCTCCCGAGCCATGCGCTGGCGCTCACCCAGTTCCTCGGTCAGCCACTCGAGCAGAATGGCGCTGTCGCCGCAGGCCACCCAGCGGCACACCGCCTCGACCATCAGTGGCGGCACCATCCAACTCTGGGCACGCAGCGTCGTGCCCAACCGGTCGCGCAGCGCCGGCGGTGTCAGCAGGGTGCCGATGCGCAGGCCGCCAGCCAGCACTTTCGACGTACTGAAGATGAACAGCGTGCGCTCCGGGGCCAGGCGATAAATCGGCGTGCCGCGTTCCGCCTCGGGCAGGTACTGCACGCCATCCTCGACGATCCAGAAGTCGTGGCGCCGGGCCAGGGCCACCAGACGCTCGCGCCGGGCTTCGCTCAACGGCGTGCCGGTGGGGTTGTTCTGGTCCGGCGTGACATAGACGAGGCGTGGCGGCTGCTGAACGCAGAGCCGGGCCAGGGCGTCCATGTCCATACCCTGGTCATCCATCGGCACGCCCAGCACCTTCAGGTGCGCTTGGCTGGCGGCGGTGATCAGGCCGGGGTAGGTGAGGACATCGGCGGCGATGCGCTCGCCTGGGCGCGTCAGCGCTTGCAGCGCCAGATTGATCCCATGCTGCCCGCCCTGGGTGACGACCAGCGACTCGGGCTCGGCGGGCATGCCGAGGCGGGTCATCCAGTCGGCCAGATGCTCGCGGTGGGCAGGTACGCCGCGGTCCGGTTGGTACTCCACCGCGCGCTGGAGAATCTCGGGCTGCTCGGCTATTTCACGCAGTACGCGTCCCAGGGTGGCGACACGCATCGGATGCGGGGGCGGCAGGCTCAGGCTGAGGTCGACGATACCATCCTCGACGGGACGGCTGGCCAGGAAGTCCTGGCCTGACGGAGCCTCGTTGCCGCGCACGAAGGTGCCGCTGCCCACTCTGGCCACGACCCACCCTTGGCGCTCGGCTTCGGCATAGGCGCGAGTCACGGTGCCCACCGTGACCCCAAGGCGATCGGCCAACCGGCGCTGGGGAGGCAGTTTCTGCCCGGCGGAGAGTTCACCGGATTGAATCGCCACGGCGATGGAATCGGCAATGGCACGGTAGCGAATACCATCTTCAGCAAGCTGTGGGACCCACATTGTCATGGTGACAATAAAACCTTTGACGGAATATCTGGACTCATTATGCTGACAATTGTGCGCTCTATCCAATCGAATTTCTTAATTGTATGGGTTCAATGACATGGAAGCTCTGGCGTTCCTCGGGCCTGCGGCCCTCTACATGATCTCGATGACCATCACTCCCGGCCCTAACAACATGATGCTCACGGCCTCCGGAGCCAACTACGGCTTCATGCGCACCCTGCCGCACATCTTTGGCATCCTGGGCGGCTGTTTTCTATTGTTCGCCGGCATCGCCCTGGGGTTGGGGTTGATCTTCGAGCGCTACCCGGCGGTACAGATGACCCTGCGCGTCATTGGCAGCGCGTATCTGCTTTACTTGGCCTGGAAGATCGCCACGGCGCCGCCGCCCGATATGCGCCAAAGGAGTGAAGGCAAACCGCTCAGTTTCTGGCAGGCGGCGGCCTTCCAGTTCGCCAACCCGAAGGCGTGGGTGATGGGCCTGGCGCTGATAGCAGGTTTTCTGCCGGAGGGCGGCGATCCGATAATGAACGCCTTGTTGCTGGCTGCCTTCGCCGAGCTGGTCGGGCTGCCGTGCATCGCGCTGTGGGCAGGCTTCGGCGTGGCCATCGGCCAGTGGCTCGATACGCCACGCGCCTGGCGAATCTTCAACTGGACGATGGGAGGGCTCACCGCGGCCTGTGTCTACTTCATTCTGGCGTAATGCTTAGGACAGCCAGCGGCGGCGGGAGTCAAAGGAACGGTTCCAGCTCCTCCCGGCTCATGTTGCCGCCGGTGATCACCACCACCACATCGCCTTCGGGCGGCAGCGTGACGGCTCCCTCCAACAGGGCGGCAATGCCCACGGCGGCGCCCGGTTCCGCCATCAGCTTGGCTTGATAGAGCAGGTGGCGCATGGCGCGGCCTATGGCGGCATCGTCGACTTGCACCAGGGCCCGAGTGGTTTTGCGACACAGCGGGTAGGTGTGTTTGCCGACGATGGCTGCCCCCAGGCTCTTGGCGCAGGTTGCCACCTTCTTCAGCCGTGAGGGGGCGCCCTGCGACCAGGCATGAGCCATGCTGGCGGCGCCGCTGGGTTCCACTCCGAACACTGCCAGCTCGGGGCGCAGCGCCGCGGCGGCCGAGCCGATGCCGGCGATCAGTCCACCACCGCCCACCGGGCAGAGAATGGCCATGGCCTCGGGCGCCTGCTCGAGGATCTCGAGCCCGATGGTGCCTTGGCCGGCGATGATGCGTTCGTCGTCGTAGGGGTGCACCAAGGTCAGGCCGCGCTCAGCCACCAGCTCATGCATCCGCTCCCAGGCGGCATTGATGTCACCATGCAGGATCACCTCGGCGCCCAGCTCGCGGCTGCCCTCCACCTTGAACCGGCTGGCGTTCTCCGGCATCACGATAGTCACCGGCACGCCAGCCTGGCCCGCCGCCCAGGCGAGCCCCAAGGCATGGTTGCCGGCCGACACCGCAGCCAGGCCGCCGGCCAGTTCCTCTCGGCTGGCGGTGCGCACCCAGTTCAGGGCACCGCGTGGCTTGAACGATCCGGTGCGCTGGAACAGCTCACCCTTCAGCCAGATGCGTCGCGCGAACCGCTCCGATAGCGCGTGGTCGAGCAGTAGCGGCGTAGGCAAGAGGGTGTCGGCAATGAGACGTTGGGCTGCCTGCAGGCGTTCGAGCCGGAGCATGGGCCACTCCTACAGCAAATTGTAGATAAGTACGAACAGGCTGGTGCCGGTGATGAGGAAGGCCAGGATCGACAGCAAGCCGTCGCGAGCCATGATCGCCAGACCAAAAAGGGTCAGGGCCACGCCGGCGATGTTGACCGTCAGCGGTATCAGCTCCATGGGGGGCATGGCCAGGGCCAGCACGAAGCACGCCAAGGCGGTCAGGCGTATGCCCTGTTTCCCCGTCATGAAGGTGATGCGAGCGTTCAGCAGCCTGTCGACCCACCGGGCCGGCTTGTACATCCACTTGAGCCCCTTGTGGACCTTGTCGCTCGGCAGCGTGCGGTTGCGCAGCCAGCCCGGCAACCAGAAGGTGCGCCGGCCGATCAATAGCTGCGCGCAGACCAGCAGCGTGAACAGCGCCATCAGCGTGGGCACGCCGGGGATACCGCTGACGATGGGCATCAGCGTGACCAGCCCAGCCAGCAGCAGCAGCGGGCCGAATGCGCGCCGGCCGATGGCATCGAGCACCTCGTCGAAGCGGATCCGCCCCGAGGGCGTGTCGATGGATTCGATGGCGCGCATCAGCTCGACGAGATTGTGCGGTTCCGTTGCCGGCTCATCCGGTTCAGTGTCTCGTGAGGCCTGCATCCTTTCTCCCATTGGCTCATCCCAGTGCTAGTACAAGACTCCTGTTGGTACACAGCATAGCGTTTATGCACCTGGTCATGCTTGTTACCAGCATCGCGGCGGATTGATCCCGATTGCTTATGCTATCGGCTTATATCCAAAGTCATAATTTCTCTCTCACGCTTTCTCAACTTTTCGTCCCTTTTGCCGATTGAAAAGAGAAATAACCAAAAAAACCAAAACCCAAAACGCACCATGCAAGGGGCTAGCGATGAAGAACGTATCCATCAAATGGAGCCTGACAGCGGCATTAGTGGTCCTGGTGCTGATGATCGGCTTGATCAGCGGGTTGGGGTTTTACTCCAATGCCAAGGGTGAAGCGGCCCTGCACGAACTGGCAGAAACCAACATGAAGCTGGCCGACACGGCCAACCGCGCGCAGGTGAACGTGCTGCGGGCGCAGACCTTCCTGGACCGCTACGCCAGCCTGAGCACCCAGGGCAACCCGGACAAGGCGGGTGAGAACCAGCAGTTGGCCGTGGCCGCTGTAGAAACGGCACAGCAGCGCTTCGCTGAATTCCGCGAAGTACCTCTCGATCCGGCGGATACTCGTACGCCACACGTCGCGGCCATCACCGAGGCTTACGATGCGCTTGTCAACGAGGGCCTGGTGCCGCTGCTGGATGCCGCGCCGTTCCAGGTCCAGCGCAACCAGGAGCAATTGGCCGAACTGGGCGCGCAGCTCGATCGGGCCATGGATGCTTTTATCCATTACATCGAAGAGCGCTCCATCCACGATATTGAGGCGGTCGAGACCCTGGATCGCCGCGTGGCGATCGTTGCCACGACACTGCTGGTAGCGGCATTGGTGGCCGCCTTCCTGATTCGCATCGCCTTGATGCGTGTGGTGGTGACGCCGCTGCGGGAAGCCATTGACCACTTCGAGCGTATCGCCGATGGCGACCTGACCGCGCGCATCGAGGATCGTGGTCGCAACGAGATCGGTCAGCTCTACAGCGCCCTGGGTCGCATGCAGGATAAGCTCAAGACGCTGGTGGTCTCGCTGCGCGAGAGCAGCGAGAACGTCTTTACCGGCGCCGGCGAAATTGCCACGGGCAGCCAGGATCTCTCGTCGCGAACCGAGCAACAGGCTGCGGCCCTGCAGGAAACCGCCTCCAGCATGGAGGAGATGGCCTCTACCGTCAGCAAGAACACTGATACCTCGATCGAGGCCGACCGTCTCTCTGCCGCGGCGTCAAAGACTGCCGAGGCCGGCGGGCAGGAGGTCGAGCGCACCGTGAAGCTGATGCGCGAGATCGCCGACAGTGCCCGGCGCATCAACGACATCATCGGCGTCATCGACTCCATCGCCTTCCAGACTAACATTCTGGCGCTGAACGCCTCGGTCGAGGCAGCCAGGGCAGGGGAGCAGGGCCGCGGCTTCGCCGTGGTGGCAAGTGAAGTGCGCTCGCTGGCCAGCCGCAGCGCGGAGTCGGCCAAGGAGATCCGCAAGCTGATCGAGGACACCACGACCCGAGTGGCCAGCGGTGCCGAGCAGGCCGAGCGAAGCGGCGAGACGATCAACGAAACCGTCGAATCGATTCGCCAGGTCAGCGCCCTGATGGGTGAGATTTCCACGGCCACGCGGGAGCAGAACAGCGGTATCGAACAGATCAACACGGCGCTGACCGAAATGGACTCGGTCACCCAGCAGAATGCCTCCCTGGTGCAGCAGACCAGTGCCGCGGCTGCCTCGCTTGAAGAGCAGGCCAGTCGCCTCGCCGCGCTGATCGCTACCTTCCGCGTCGACGAGCGGGCCACTTCGACAACGGCAAGGGTCGACCGCCAGGCCGATGCCCAGCGGGAGCAACGAGGCGGTAAGGCGAAGCAAGAGACGAGACCGCATCAGCTGGTTCGACTTACCGATCCCAAGCCGACTGGTTCACGCCAGCGCTCAGCGACCGAAGAGGACTGGAGCGAGTTTTAGTACCTATGGGGCCTGATCGCGTGCGGCCTACGTTAATCAAACCCGAGCCATAACCGGCTCGGGTTTTTTAGTGCAGACGGCTCGTTTCGCATTGCTCTGCGGCACACATCAGGCACACCGAGACGCTCCATGTCCTTCAGCTCAGTGTCGTTGATATGCTCACGCTACCGGTGGGGTCGTCATGGCCGGTTTCGGCGGCACTTCATCATCCGTGGGGCTAGGTGCCGGGCACGCCTCGGAAACCCCCGTCTCCGCGGCAAGCGTCGGCAGCCGTTCCGCCAGGAAATCGATCAGGTGGCGCACCGCCGGGCGTAGGCCGCGCCGGTACGGATACACCGCGTGCAACTGCCCTTGGGGTAGGTGCCATTGCGGTAGCAGCCAGAGCAGCTCGCCGGTTGTCAATGCCTGGCGACACATGAAGGTCGGAAGTACCACGACGCCGATGCCGGCGATGGCCGCATCGTGCAGCACGCTCATGTCGTCGGTCACGAGGCGCGGCGACAGCGAGATCGGCGTACGATTACCCTTCGGATCGGTGAACTCCTGCACGTGGCGGCCCTCCGCAAAGCGCATGGAGAGGCTCGGGAATCGCTTCAGGTCGTGCGGGTCCGCCGGCATGCCGAGGCGTTCCACCAGCCCAGGGCTGGCCACCAGCATGGCGGGGCTGGCTGCGAATCGACGCGATACCAGCGACGAATCCTCGAGGCGTAGGCGAACGCGAATGGCGAGGTCCACTCCTTCCGATACGAGATCCACCCGCCGATTGGTGGCATCCAGCTCCACTTCCACCTTGGGGAAGCGCTCCATGAACTCGGGCAGTGCCCGCCCGAGTAGCGACTGGGAAATCGAGATGGGGCTGGTCAGCAAGACCCGCCCGCGCGGCTCCCCCTGCACCTGTTCGACAACGCTCTCAGCCGCTTCCGCCGCTGCCAGCAGATCCTGGCAGTGGGCCAGGTAGGCACGGCCGGTGTCCGTCAGGGTCAGGCGTCGCGTGGTCCGGTGAAGCAGGCGGATCTCCAGCCGCTCCTCGAGCCGAGCGATGCGGCGGCTGAGCGTGGATTTTGGCATGCCCAGGGCGTGCGCCGCCGCGGTAAAGCTGCCGTACTCGGCGACTTGGGCGAAGAAATAGAGATCGTTGAGATCTTGCATGCCGCCTCTCCGTTAGGGGCTTTGATTGTCTTATTATTGGAACAATGATTTCAACAAGCGCTATCTAGTTGCAGATATGGAGAACCCCTAAGGTGGCCGCAGAGGCGTCAATCACGCCAGCCACCCATCGGAGGAGCTACCCATGAAGCTGCTGCATCTGGATTCCGGCCTGTTCGAGGATCAATCCGTCACTCGCCAGCTTTCCGCTCGCATCGTCGAACGTCTGCATGCCACCACGCCCTCGCTCGATGTCGTTTACCGCGACTTGATAGCGGATGCACCCAGCCACTTGTCCGGTGAGATCCTTGCCGGCGCCGGCCTGTCAGAGGAGGAGCGCAACGCGCGTCAGCGTGAGGAGGCGGTGCTGACGGAGACGCTGCTGGAGGAGTTTCTGGCGGCCGAGGTGATCGTGATCGGTGCGCCGATGTACAACTTCACCATTCCGAGCCAGCTCAAGGCGTGGCTCGACCGCATTCTCCAGGCCGGCAAGACCTTCCGTTATACCGAAAACGGCGCGGTGGGGCTGGCCGGGGGACGCAAGGTGATCGTCGCCTCCTCGCGCGGTGGGATTTATTCGCAAGGACCGGATGTCGGCAACGACTTCCAGGAGCGCTACCTGCGCGCCGTATTCGGCTTCATCGGCATCGACGATGTCACCGTGATCCGTGCCGAAGGCGTGGCAATGGGTGACGAGATGAGGCAGAACGCGGTGGAGACCGCCCACGAAGCCATTGCCAAGACATTCAAGGCCACCGAGTTGGCCGAGGGCTAGCAAGTCCAAGCTATGCACTTCAAGTCGAGCGCCGAGGCCAGGCAGACTGTTAGACGATCTGCATGGTTTCGGCGACTATCTGCAGCCGATACGACATCCTTGATGGATACCATGGCGTTGTGGTTAGCGCATACCGCCTAGCCTTCACCCATCGAGGAATGATCATGAGCACATTGAATCGCGCCCTGGCTCTTGCCGCCATGGCTCTCGCCAGCTCCGTTGCCGCCGACGCTACCCAACTCGCCAACGGTGGTGACACCACGGCGGTACCCGTCATAGCGGAACGCTCAGAAAGCTATGTGGCGACCAACGACGGTGTGAGCCTCTACTACAAGGATTGGGGGCCGCGCGACGGCCAGGTCGTCGCTTTCAGTCATGGCTGGCCGTTGAACTCCGATAGCTGGGAATCGCAGATGTTGTTCCTGGCATCGCAGGGCTATCGCGTCGTCGCCCATGATCGCCGCGGACATGGGCGCTCCAGCCAGCCGTGGGAAGGCAACGACATGGACCACTACGCCGATGACCTCGCGGCGGTGCTCGAAGCATTGGAGCTTACGGAGGTCACCCTGGTCGGTTTCTCGACAGGTGGCGGCGAAGTCGCGCGCTACATTGGGCGCCACGGCACGGATCGTGTGAAGAAAGCCGTCCTGGTGGCTGCCGTGCCGCCGCTAATGCTGCAGGCCGACAGCAACCCCGATGGCCTTCCCATCGAGGTATTCGACGGGCTGCGCCAGGCATCGCTGGAAAACCGCTCGCAGCTCTATCTGGATATCGCCTCCGGACCGTTCTTCGGCTACAACCGGCCTGGCGCCACGCCTTCCCAGGGCCTGATTCAGTCCTTCTGGGTGCAGGGCATGCAAGCGGGCCACAAGAACACCTACGACTCGATCGAAGCCTTCTCGGCGACGGATTTCCGCGACGACCTGAAGAAATTCGACGTGCCCACGCTGGTGATTCACGGCGGCGACGATCAAATCGTTCCGCTCGATACCTCGGCACGGGCATCGGCGGCACTGGTCGAGAATGCCGAGCTGATCGTGTACGAAGGTGCGCCACACGGCCTGGCCGACACGCACAAGGAACGACTCAATCAGGATCTTTTGGACTTCCTTCGTAAATAAGCACCGCCATCTTCGGTCCCGCCGCCACAGGGCCGAAGGGGCAACACCAATGAAGCGGATGAGCGGCCCTGCGAGCACAGGGCCGCTCATGCGCTTTGTGGGTCAGCCTGAAGTGACTTCATCCAATCGCGAGGGCTGCTGCCCGTTTTGCGCCGAAAGGCCCGGGCGAGTGCCGATGGGCTTTCATACCCCACTTCGTCGGCTATCAACGCAATCGGCCGGCCCTGGAGCAAACGTTTCTGGGCCAGGCTGATTCTCCAGCTCAGCAGGTACTCAGCAGGCGTTTGGCCCATGACGGTGCGGAAGTGCGCCGCGTAGCTGGCACGGGACATGTTCGACTCGCTTGCGAGCTCGCTTACCGTCCAGGCCCGCTGCGGGGTGTTGTGCATCTGCACGAGAGAGCGAGACAGGCGTGGATCGGCAAGCCCGGCCATCATGCCGGTGGAAAGGCCTTGATGAGCCAGCAGATGCCGCAACAGCTGGATCACCAGCAGCTCGAACAGGCGGTCGAGTACCGCCTCCTTGCCACAGTTTTCTGCGGCGGCTTCCTCGAATAGCCACCTGAGTGTCTCTACCAGCATGGGCAACTCGTCCAGGGCCAGCACCAGGCGATCGGGAAGAGAAGCCGATAGCGGGTTTCTCTCGCCGCCATCGAAGGCCAGTGAGGCGCACAGAAGCTTGGCGGGGTCCGCTTCGGAAGCGATCATCGTATGCGGGAAGGGGCGTGGCAGGAACATCAGGCTCGGGCGCGTGACCAGCAGGTCCGGCGCCTTGGGGCTGCGCAAGGTGACGGTGCCGCCCTGCAGAAGGTGCAGGTATCCGTGACCAGCATCGTCGATCGACGCGACGCTGCAAACCGTGCCGCTATGGAAGAGGCGCGCCCGTACGCCGAACTGCGACAGTAACGTCGATAACCGATCCACTGTTGAGTCACCTCCGTATGAGTTCGTTGGCCGGCACCCCTAGCTGGGGCTCATGGTGCCAAGCGCGAGTGTTCCCGTAGTGTCGTTTACTGCTTGCGCCGCTCTCGAGCTGGCCTCGCGGCATGACGTAACAGGCGTTGGAAAGTCGAGCATTCCATGTGGCTCGGTGCAGGGCAGACGGCGGCATGACGCAGGCCATCCCGCATCGCTGTCAGGTGACGAATCTTCCGGTCCAGTTCGTCGGCCTTGGCGATGAGCCGAGCACGATCGATATCGGGCCCGCCTCTGGCACCGAGCATGGCGCCGATTTCCTCCAGGGTGAAGCCAGCGCTTTGCCCAAGCGCAATCAGCGACAATCGCTCCAGAACGTTTTCCGCAAACAGCCGCCGCAGGCCGTTTCTTCCCACCGAGCGAACGAGACCTTTTTCTTCGTAGTAACGCAGGGTTGAGGCCGGCAGGCCGGAGCGCCGGGCGACCTCTGCAATATCCAGAGTTTTCACGCTTGACCTCAAGTTCACTTGAATTCGTACATTGAAATCGTCGTGGACAAAGGGCGAGTTTCATCATGCACGAAGTTAACCAAATACTCCTGCATTCCGTGGTGATTGGTATTGGCGCCACGTTGGTGATGGATGCATGGGGATGGATTCAGAAGCGTGTATTCCATGCGCCACCCCTCGATTATGCCTTGGTGGCAAGATGGCTGGGCCACTTCTCACAAGGCAGATTCCGTCACGACCCCATCATGGCGGCTCCGCCTGTTGCCGGTGAGCGTGCCTGGGGTTGGATCGTGCACTACGCCATCGGCATCGTCTTTGCTGCTCTTCTGAATGCTCTCTGGGGGTTGGAATGGGTGCGCAACCCCACACTGGGGCCGGCTCTGATCGTTGGTATCGGCACTGTCATGGTTCCCTTCTTCATCATGCAGCCCGCTTTCGGTATTGGCATTGCCGGTATGCGCACACCAAAGCCAGGTATCACTCAGATAAAAAGTCTTGCTGCGCATACCTCCTTTGCCATCGGCCTCTTTCTGGCTGCGAATGCCTGGGCGCAGCTTGCCTGGCTGTAAACATATCTCACTGCTTCGATCCAACTCGGGGCGCTTAAGGGAGAAACGAAATGGGTTCGAATTCTTCATCCATGGATGGCAAAGGTCTGTCTGAGGCCGGCTTCGTTTTCCGGGTGCTGGCTGTGGTACAGGCGACGCTTATTTTCACGATCGCGCTCATCATGGTGCCGCTGCCCAGGTTGGGGCTGGAGTTCTCTCTGGGCTCGCCAGAACTGCTTCTGCTGCAGGTAGCCTACGGTTTGCCTTTCAGTGGGCTACTGTTGTTTGGTGGTCGCTTGACGGACCGCTTCGGCGGGCAACGAATCTTCTATATTGGACTGGCCGTCTTCGGCAGTGCCTCGCTGGGCGCCGCGCTGGCGCCTTCCTTCGAGCTTCTCGTCAGCATGCGCTTTGCGCAGGGAGTGGGGGCAGCCCTCGCTGCACCTGCCGCTATGGCTCTACTGCGTGCGATCTTTCCGGAGCCAGCGGCCTACGGCAAGGCCATGGCCGTATGGGGAGGTGTCTCCGTACTCGGCGCGCTGCTGGGCTTTATCGCTTCAGGCATCGTCACGACCTGGCTCTCCTGGCGCTGGATGTTCAGCGTTCCGGTGCTGATCGCAGTAGCCGCGTTCGTGCTGACCCGCGGGCGGTTGCCGCAGGAGCGCCGCGAGATGCGGTACCTCGGGCTCGATCCACTTGGCGCAATACTCGCAACCCTGGGGATCGCCCTGGCCAGCTATGGCCTGATCGCCAGCGAGAACTATGCCTGGGCCTCCGTTCGCGTATTCGGTCCTCTGGTGGTTGGCATTGCGCTCCTGATCGGCTTTCTGATGGTTGAGCGTAGGGTCCGTCATCCGCTGTTGCCACTCGGCTTCATCCGGGAGCCGTGCCGTGTCGCCGGGCTCGCCGGAATGCTGCTGGCTGCTGCCGGCTCGGTGTTGATAGAGTTCATTCTTACGCTCTACTTGCAACAAGTCCGCGGCTGGCCGCCACTGCAAGTGGCGCTGGCATTCCTGCCATTCGCCATCACCTTGGTGGCGGCAAGCCATGTTGCCGTATCGCTGGTAGAGCGCTGGGGTGCGGCCGGCGTCAGCTGCAGAGGCTTTGCCATTGCTGGCATCGGTCTCGCGGTGCTGACGGCAATCGCTCATGATACCGCCTATGTGAGCGTGCTTCTGCCCGGGCAGGTGCTGCTTGCAGCGGGTATTTCGATGGTTTTCTCGGGCTCGGCGGTACTCTCGTCGATAAACGTACCGCAAGAGCAGGCAGGGCTTGCCGGAGGCGTGATGAATACGGCCATGGAGCTGGGGCCGACCGTTGGGCTTGCCGTATTGATGTCGGTTGCAGCGACGCAAGCCGACACGATAGCAGGCTACTCTTGGGCGTTTGGGGCTGCTGCCCTTGCCTACGGGCTCGTAGCGCTCCTCACCCTCGGGCTCAGCCGCCGAAAAGTATGCTCAGTGGCTGCCAACGCCTTGATATGAGCCTGTTCAGCCGAGGACTCTTGCACTGCGGCGCTGGGTCTTGTCGTCGTACATGCGATTGTCCGCCAGGGTAAGTACTTCTTGGGCGGGCACCTCGGTGGAACTGGCTGTGCCCATGCTCAAACGAAGCTGCACCTCCACGCTCTCACCGTGCGTGGAGGTGATGGTGCACCGCTGTCCTTCCAGGTGTGATCGGATCAATGTGGCGACGCGATTGGGTGCTGAGAGGTCTGCGGAAGGGAACAGAATGACGAATTCGTCTCCGCCATAGCGTGCGAGGATGTCATCTTCGCGGCACTGCATCTTCAAGCGCTCGGCAACGGCAGTGATGAGCTGATCGCCCGCGACGTGGCCATACTGGTCGTTGACCTTCTTGAGCCCATCGACATCCATCATCAATACGGCGAAATCCAGCCCCGGGGGCTGTGCCTTGGCCTGAATGCTCAACTGCAGCGCCGATTCGAAGAAGCCACGGTTGTAAATCCCGGTCAGGCCGTCGCGTTCCGCCGTCTTTTTCAATTCCAGATGGAGCAGCTTGTTCTCGGTGGCCGCCGCCAGTTGGTCGGCGAACAGGGTCAGCATTCTCTCCAGCGCACCGTCCAGCTTGGGGGCGCGCACGATGAGCCAGCCATCGTAGAGACTGAGACGGCCGGCCATGGGCGTTGCATACAGCTGCTCGCCGACGGTCGTTTCGCGCAGCTTGATGGTGTTTTCCTCGCGATCATGAAGCGTGGCCAAAAGCCCGCCGAGGCGTCGCTCATCCTCCGGGCCGAGTCGAAGTCCAGTGACGGCAGCGTAGCGTGTCACCTCGGGGCGTTGCCGCTCCTGGAGGAACACGGCAAACCCGTACTCTGGGAAATCGGCGTGCAGGTGCTTCAGCGAGTCCTCCAGCAGGGTATGGATATTCGAGGCGCGATTGGCTACGACGCCAAGCTGGAGCAGTGCATGAAAGACCCGGTTCTGGAACTTGATCTCGACGATACTGCGGCCGATCTTGCGATTCTGCCCATACATCACCTGGGCGATTGCCAGGAAATATATCACTGCGCCGGCACCTTGATAGATGTCCAACCCGGTACTGACGTACGGCCGGAAGCCGAACCCGGTCAGCGCGCTCCAGCCCAGCGCGCCGCCAGCAAACAGTGCCATGGAAGCCGCCATTCGCCGTGGCCCGCCGACCACCATGTTGTTCATGAAGCAGGCCAGGCCGATTGTGACGGTGGCCAGCACATAGAAATCGAGCACACTGCACCAGGCACCGAACAACAGGCTGTCGAAATAGAGATTCCTGAATTCGGCGCGCTTTGAGTCGTGAGCCATGGCAGCGTGGCCGTACGCGACGGCTGGCCATAGCAGCAGGAGTAGCGCCGGCAGGATCAGCGACCAGCCGCTGCCTTCCTCCAAGGCAATCCATAGCGTGGTCCCGAAGGTATGGCAAAAGGCGAAGGCACGCGGCGGCAACGTCGCCAGAGCAAGTCGGTGAGGACGTTTGAGAGAATGCTGCGCCCGTGTTGGAAGAGATTTGATATCTAGCATGCCCGCCCAGGTCGTCTGCCTGCTTGCTGCAGGCAGCACGACATCGATTCGTTAGAGTGATGAGCCGTTTAAAACGCTCTTGCCAGTAGCCTAACACCGGCTGCGAGGGCTGGCATTAACATGGTCCAAGGCCTTGGGTATGCCAAGTAGCCCGTCACAAGCGCTACACTGGTATGAAGACGCAGCGAGCCAACCATGACAACGACATCCCACAAGCCCCTGTTCTGGCGCGACCCGCGCATGCCGCACGTGGAGCTGCGCAAGGTCGATGATGGCCGCAGGGTCTGCTATGCACCGCATAGCCATACGCATTGGTCGCTGGGCGCCATTACCGCGGGGGAGAGCACCTTCCGCTACCGGGAGGATCGCTACCACGTGCATGCCGGCACCCTGGTGATGATGAATCCCGATTGGATGCACGCCTGTAGCGCCATCGACGACCGGCCTTGGGCCTACCTGATGCTCTACGTCGATACCGACTGGCTGATCGAGTTGCGCTACCAGGCCGGGCTGTTGGCGTCGCCGCGCTGGCAGGATTTTCCCACCGCCGTGATTCGCGCGCCCAAATGGTATGAAGGCTACTGCCATATGGCGGCCTGCTTGCTCGATCCGACACGCGACCTGCTCGACAGGCAAACGGTCGTGGTCGAATACCTCTCCGCCCTGATGCACGAACTGGCCGGTCAGCCGGCACGGCCATTGCCATTGGCCCCGGCGAACCTGCGGCAGCTTGCTGCCTACCTGGACGCGCACGCGGCAGAGGACATTTCCCTCGATGACCTGTGCGAGCGCTCCGGCTACAGCCCCGGCCATCTGATTCGTGCCTTCAAGCGTCATTTCGGCTTCACGCCGCATGCCTACCTGATCAACCGTCGCATCCAACTCGGCCAGCGCGAACTGAAAGGCGGCACGCCCATCGCGGAAGCGGCCTTGAACGCCGGTTTCGCCGACCAGCCGCACTTCCAGCGCACCTTCAAGCGCCTGGTGGCCGCCACGCCGAATCAGTATCGCCAGCCGTCACCCGAGCAGTAGATAGACACAGCTACCGGCGAGCAGCACCGCCAGCGTGCGGTTCACCGCTATCAGCACGGCAGGCCGGTGGAGATAGCGCCTCAGGTAGGCCCCGGCATAGACCCAACTGCCCAGCGACAGCCAGCAGATCGGCAGGTAGAGCGCGGCGAACATCAGCACCTGCTGCAGGTCACTGCCGCTGGTGTAGGCCCCGATGCCCGAGGCCGACGCCAGCCACGCCTTGGGGTTGAGCCACTGCATGAGTGCCCCCGTCATGAACCCCGGTGCCCGCTGGGCTCCGCCTTCCGGCAGGCGACCGTCGTCGCGAAACAGCCGAACGCTCATGTAGAGCAGAAACGCCACCCCCGCCCAGCGCAGTGCCTGTTCCAACCCCGGCACCACCGCCAGCACCGAGTAGAGCCCCAACCCCACGGCAACGAACAGCACCACGAAGCCCAGCGTGGCCCCGGTCACGAACACCAGTCCCTGGGATAGGGGGTAGCGCGTGCCGCTACTCAGGCACACCAGGTTCACCGGCCCAGGGGAGATCGAAGCGGCAAGGGCAAACGCCGACATTGGCAGAATCAGGGCAAGGCTCATCGCGACATTCTCCTGGTTAGCAATGAACCAAGCGTGCCGCAGCGGCAGGGGGCGGTATTGAAGGAAATTGAGGTGAATGAATGCAGGTCTTGCGAAAGGGAAGGCTACCGGCCGAAGCAGGCCGGTAGCGGTAGGCTTGAGAGTGTGTCGTCTACTTCTTGCCCAACGCCTCCAGCAGCAGTCGGGCCGTCGGTTCGGAGGAGGGCGGGTTCTGGCCGGTGATCAACAGGCCATCCTGGCGCGTGTAGGGCGTGAAGACGTCGGCCTTGGAGTAGTGGGCGCCGCCTTCCTTCAGTGCGTTTTCCACCAGGTGCGGCACGACCTCGGTGAGTCCCACGGCCTCTTCCTCTTCGTTGGTGAAGCCGGTGACCTGCCTGCCGCGAATGATCGGGTTGCCGTCGGTATCGCGTGCGTGCACCAGCACGATGGGGGCGTGGCAGACGGCGGCCACCGGCTTTTGCTGCGCCCAGAAGGTTTCGATCAGGCGGATGGAATCCTTGTCTTCCACCAGGTCCCAAAGCGGGCCGTGGCCGCCAGGGTAGAAAACGGCATCGAAATCGTCGGCACTGACCTCGCTCAGGCGACGGGTATTGGCCAGGGCCCGCTGGGCCTCATCGTCCTGCTGGAATCGCCGGGTCGCTTCGGTCTGGCTCTCCTCGGCGTCGCTCTTGGGGTCCAGCGGCGGCTTGCCGCCCTTGGGCGAGGCCAGTACCACCTCGGCGCCGGCATCCAGGCAGGCGTAGTAGGGCGCCGCCAGTTCCTCGAGCCAGAAGCCGGTGGGCTCGCCGGTATCGCCGAGACGGTCGTGCGAGGTCAGAACCATCAGAATACGTGAACTCATGGGAACTCCTGTCATGGCGGTTGGCTGTATCCAACCTTGAAGATAGCGGAGCAGCCGCAATCGCATCCGGCTCACTTGCGATCCAGATTGTCGATGGGGCCCTTTCCCAGCATTTTCAATAGCCCGCTCCGGCACCTCTTGAGCAGAGGATAGAACTGTGCGGTGCGCCCGGGGCTCGCAAACAGCCGATACATCAAGCGGTTGAACACGCCGCTGCGGGTGCCCAGCAGGGTGAGGCGATGCAGGGCTTCGCTGCCGTGGTACCAGCGTTCGCCAACCTGCAGGGCGAAGCCCTCATCCAGATCGATGCCCAAGTCCGTGAGCTCCCTGCGCGCTTCGCTGCCGCGCCTGGCGTCGATCAGTTCGAGCTTGCCGACCTCCGTGCGGATTCGCTGCCAGCGAACGTAGCGACGGCACATCGGGCACTCGCCGTCGTAAACCAGGCGAAGCCGACGGCTTGATGGTTCGTGCTGGCGGGAATGGCTCGCTGGCGGCATTTGCTATCCTGAGTCTGGAGTTGGTGTCGTGGCCACGCCTCGGTATGGGGTAGCTGGAGCAGTCGGTCCTTGCCGTCGGGTTCTACTTCGCCTTCGCTAGCCTGGTCGCGGGGGCATGGCTCTCGCTCATTCCCGTCAGCGTGGCGTTCTTCGTGATCGGTCGCGTGCTGTTTCTACGCGGCTACCGACAAGGCGCCGAGGGTCGCGCACTTGGCATGGTGCTGACCATGATGCCTGCCATTATGGGTTATCCAGCTGTCTTCGTTCTAAGGGTATTGGAATGGTTCTAGGGTGAGCTTCACAGCAAAGCGAAGCCTTGAGCCAAAGGGGCCTTTGGCCTATGCCTGAAGGAGGCGCTACTGGTCGCTCCTTGAGGGTATTGGACGCGTGGCCGGCTATACGGCTCAATAGACGTATAAACACAACGGGAGCTCAATGGAATGAAATTCGGCAAGACGACTCCGATCCTGCGCGTCTTTGATGAAGCCAAAACCAGGGAGTTCTATATCGACTTCCTGGGTTTTCAGGTGGATTGGGAACATCGCTTCGCGAAAGGCATGCCGCTGTACATGCAGGTCTCCAAGGATGGTTGCGTACTGCATCTCTCCGAGCACCATGGCGACTGCAGTCCGGGGGCGGCGCTGCGCATCGAGGCCGACGAGCTCGAAGCGTTTCACCAGCAGTTGCATGCTGCCGATTACAAGTACGCCAAGCCGGGTCTGGAAGTGATGCCCTGGGGAAGCCAGGACATGACGATAGCCGACCCATTCGGTAACCGGCTGACCTTCACCAATGCGATCAGCACTTGAACGACGGGTATCACCACCTGTCCCGAAAGGAGCACTTCATGGACGAATCGACGAAGCGTGAACTGATTGATCGATACATCGCTGCCTACAATCACTTTGACATTGACGGGATGCTGGCCGTACTTGACTCCGACATCACCTTCGAGAATTACTCGGGCGGTGAACTCACCACCTCTGCCGACGGGATCGACGAGTTTCGGCAGCTCGCCGAGCATGCCAAGGGATTCTTCTCCGAGCGTGTGCAGCGTGTTACCAGCCTGACCTTCAGCCAGGACGGCGCCACGGCCGAAATCGATTACCACGGCCGCCTGGCGCAGGACATTCCCGGCGGGCCGAAGGCGGGAAGCCTGATCGAACTGAATGGCATCTCCGAATTCACGTTCGGCAGCGAGCGGATTTCCAAGATCGTCGACCGCAGCTGAACGGGAAAATGAGGCGCAGGTTCCAAGACGGTCGTCTTCCTATGGTCTAGTGTCAAATATAAGGACATGGCCTGACGCTTACACATTGAGCCCACCCAATGTAAGCCGCATTGATATGTTGCGAGCACTTGCTTCAGCACTGTCCCGCCACTCACTGCTGGGAGATTCAACATGTCAATAGGAACAATTTTGCTGATAATTGTGATATTGCTTCTGATCGGCGTGATACCCGCCTGGCCCCACAGCAGGGGATGGGGATACGCCCCCAGCGGAGGGCTCGGGCTGGTTTTGATCATACTGCTCATTCTGGTTTTGATGGGTAGGTTATAGCCAGCTGATTCACTCCCCGCGACACGAGTCAGTGTTCCAACTGGGCTCCAGAATGGTCGGGCTGCGGTATAACTTCCCATATCGCGTGGGAAGATGCGAAGCGATGATTGGCTGCTTGCTCTTTGCCCAGTGTGACTGCCAAGCGAGTGAAGAGCCACGGTTCGGGATAGGGGGAGGATTACCTTGGGAAAGGTTCTGATGGTTACCGGCGGCAGCCGAGGCATCGGTGCGGCAACGGCGCGCTTGGGCGCCGCTAGCGGCTACGCCGTGTGTATCAACTACCGGCATAACGAAGCTGCAGCGTTCGCCGTGGTCGAGGAGATAACCCGTGCCGGCGGCGAGGCGGTTGCCGTGGCAGGCGATGTCGGCTCCGAGGCCGACGTGGTGCGTCTCTTCGAAGAAGTCGATGAGCAGCTCGGCCCGGTCACGGCGCTGGTCAACAACGCCGGCATTCTGGAAACTCAGATGCGCGTCGAACAGATGGACGCCGCACGCCTGAGTCGAGTTCTCTCGATCAATGTCATCGGCAGCTTTCTCTGTGCTCGCGAGGCCGTGCGGCGTATGTCGACCCGGCACGGTGGCCAGGGCGGGGCGATCGTCAATGTCTCCTCCATTGCCTCACGGCTTGGTGCGCCCAATGAGTACGTCGACTACGCCGCTGCCAAGGGCGCCATCGACAGCTTCACCATCGGCCTGGCCAAGGAGGTTGCGGGCGAAGGCATTCGCGTCAATGCCGTGCGCCCGGGCGTAATCTACACCGAGATCCACGCCAGCGGCGGCGAGCCGGACCGCGTCGAGCGGGTGAAAACTTCCGTGCCCATGCAGCGCGGCGGAGAAGCCGAAGAAGTCGCCCGCGCCATCCTCTGGCTGCTCTCCGACGAAGCTTCCTACTCGACCGGGGCGTTGCTGGACGTAACGGGCGGGCGATAAGACTGATGAACATGAATCACATAGTAGTGGTCCCCTACGAGGAGAGCTGGGCGCGCCGATTCGATGAAGAGAGGTGTCTTATCGAAGAGGCGGTGGCCGGTCTCCACAATCGTGTGCATCACATCGGCAGCACCTCGGTCGAAGGGCTGCAGGCCAAACCCATCATCGATATTCTGCTCGAAGTGGCTGACTTACAGGAGCTGGATGGGCGATCGCGTTGCTTCGAGGCGATCGGCTATGAGTGTCTGGGAGAGTTTGGCTTGCCGGGCCGTCGTTACTACCGCAAGGGTGGTATTAGTAGAACCCATCAGATTCATGCTTTCGAGTGGGGCTCTCTGGACGCACAGCGACATCTTGCGTTTCGTGATTACCTGCGCGCCCATCCCGTCGTGGCCAGAGAGTATGGCGAGTTGAAGCAGCGAGTCGCCAAAGTCTGTCGCCATGACATTACACGCTATTCCGAGGGCAAGGCGGATTTCGTGAAGCTACATGAACAGCGAGCGCTGGCATGGCGGGAGCAAATGCATCCATAGATGGTGCTCGCTCCGGTCGTCTTTAATTGATGCCGCACGACTTGTCAGTGTGGATCGAAGCCCGATCCCAGGACGGAGCACTGAGAATCGATACCCGATGCACAGACGACAGCAACGACTGAGAGTGATTAGCGTCCCGCAAGCTCGCGCTCGATGACTGGCGCCTGCGCTTCAAGAGCCTCCCACAGCCGCTGGGCGACAGGCCCGTGGGGGCGGTCGCGCCGACGCCCTACGACCAGCTCCTCGGTAACGCCGGGGAAATGACGCCCGGCAATGGAGAGAAGGCGGCCGTCGTGCAACTCCTCCTCGATCATGAAGCGTGGCAGGTGGCCCCAGGCCATGCCTTGCAGGATGAAATCCTTCTTCATCTCGTGATCGGCCACGCTGCACTGAGAAGGGCCACCCACCACATAGTAATTGCGAGGCTCGGCGTGCTGCGCCGTGTCACGCAGCACGCATTGGGTCAGTTCGCGCATCTGCTCCGGCGTGATCGCATTCGTAATGGGAAAGGGCAGGAAACCCGGTGCAACGACCGGTATCAATGAAATCGTGCCGATGTCGATCCACTCCAATTGCAGGTCGCTCTTGTCGACTCGGTGCAGGATCAGGTCGGCCTCGCCGTTCAGCAGCCGCTCCCAGGGCCCGGTAACTGCCTCATAGTGGAGTTGCAGGCGCGTGTGGGGGCATGCAGCAAAGAAGCGGCTGAGTAACCCAAGGATCTTCGAGCGAGGGCAGAGGTCACCGATCACGACATTGAGCTCGGTCTCTTCGCCCATGGCCATTTGCTGGGCATGCAGGGATAGCGCATCTGCATCCCGGAGTATCGACTGGGCACGCCGATAGAGCGAAAGACCGGCTTCGGTAGGCTGCACTCGATAGCCGCTCCTGTCGAGCAGGGCGATGTTGAACTGACGCTCAAGTTTTGCCAGCGCGGCAAATATCGCGGCATGCGAGCGGTTGAGTACTGCCGCCGCCGCCTGAAAGCCGCCTTCATCGACCACGGCGACGAAGCAATGAAGCTCGTGCAGTGTGAACTTGTTCATTGTCAGTTTTCTTAACAGAGTCGTATCAAACTATGTAATATTTTCTATCAGGAGGCGCAACTACTATCGAACTTCACTCACCACCCAAGGCAAATTGCCTAGGAGTTCGATATGTCACGCATGGCTTCCAACCCTGTAAACGCCGCCGACAAGACGCGTTCTTACTTCACCACGGGCGATGGCGTCCGCATCGCCTATTGCACCGAGGGGCCTGCCGATAGCCCCGTGCTCGTGCTTTCCAACTCCATTGCCACGTATTTGGAAATGTGGGATCGCCAAGTGCCCGAGCTGGCCGAGCATTTCCGCGTGGTGCGCTACGACATGCGCGGACACGGCGAGTCGGGCGTGCCGAACGGTGCCTATTCCATCGACCGCCTCGGCAGGGATGTGCTGGAACTGCTGGATAGCCTGGGTATTCACCATGCCCACTTCCTGGGGCTCTCGTTGGGTGGGTTCGTCGGGCAGTGGCTGGGCATTCATGCGCCCGAGCGAATCGACCGGCTGATCCTGAGCAACACCGCCTCGTATCTGGGGCCGGCCAGGCAGTGGGACGAAGCCATCGCTGCCGTGCTCGAAGCGAAAGACATGCAGCAAACCGCCGAGAGGTTCCTGCGCAACTGGTTTCCGGCGCGTATGCTGGAGCCCGAAAGCGCTGTCGTGGAGCCGTTTCGTGCCACGCTGCTGTCCACGGACCGGCAGGGCCTGGCCGGTGCCTACGCGGCCGTTCGCGACACCGACATGCGGCGTACCATCGCGCTCATCACGGCTCCGACGCTCATCATCGCCGGCGAGCACGATCCCGTGACCACCGTCAGCCACAGCGAAGCGATGGCTGCCACCATTCCCGGCGCCAAGCTTACGGTGATGCCAGCCGCCCACATGACCCACATCGAATTCCCAGCGGAATTCATGAAGGCGGTAATAAACTTTTTGCTGAGCTGAAACGGGCCGGTCGATACGGCATGGAGCCCTGGAGGGGCACAGTCATAGCGTATTCAGCCACTTAGTGGCTCTTCTGTCTGCCAGGCAGTACCAGAGTCGTCATACGCCTTAGCCCTTTGTCTATGTTGCTTTCAACGTTACTCAACGTTAAATTGCGTAAAGAAAGCCGCTGAGACGGCTCAGAAGCAACAGACATAAGTACGCAGGGAACTACCCGGCAAACAAGAAGGATGCGAACGAACGCTACCTTGTTGTTTGCCGGGTAGACTTTGTTTGCCCCTCAGTCAGGTTCCTCTCGACCCCCTCCGTACGGCTCGTACCGTACGCTGCCACGTCTTCTCGTTGTGCTATCGGTTGCCGAAAGGGCCTTGCCCGTGTGGTAGACTGCGCGCCTCGGCCTGCGCCAGCAACACTTCCCCATCGGTAGCCCGTCATGGAAATCAAAGTCAATTTTCTCGAAAATCTCAGGCTTGAAGCCAAGTTTGACGATTTCACCGTCATCACCGACCAGCCCATCCGCTACAAGGGCGACGGCTCGGCGCCAAGCCCCTTCGACTACTTCCTGGCGTCTTCCGCGCTGTGTGCGGCCTACTTCGTGCGGGTGTACTGCAAGGCGCGCGACATCCCCACCGAGAATATCCGGCTCTCGCAGAACAACATCGTCGACCCCGAGAATCGCTACAACCAGATCTTCAAGATCCAGGTCGAGCTGCCGGAAGACATCTCCGAGAAGGATCGCGAAGGCATCCTGCGCTCCATCGACCGCTGCACCGTCAAGAAGGTGGTGCAGACCGGCCCGGACTTCCAGATCGAGACGGTGGAAAACCTCGACGAGGACGCCCAGGCGCTGTTGATGGTGCAGCCCGACGAGGAAGCCTACACCTGGATCGAGGGCAAGGATCTGCCGCTGGAGCAGACCATCGCCAACATGTCCGGCATCCTGGCGGAGCTGGGCATGAAGATCGAGATCGCCTCCTGGCGCAACATCGTGCCCCACGTATGGTCGCTGCACATTCGCGACGCCGCCTCGCCGATGTGCTTCACCAACGGCAAGGGCGCCACCAAGGAGAGCGCGCTATGCTCGGCGCTGGGCGAATTTATCGAGCGCCTGAGCTGCAATTTCTTCTACAACGACCAGTTCTTCGGTGAAGAGATCGCCAACAGCGCTTTCGTTCACTACCCCAATGAAGAGTGGTTCAAGCCAGGGCCCAACGACGAGCTGCCCGAGGGCATCCTCGACGCGTATACCCGCGAGATCTACGACCCCGAGGGTGAGCTGCGTGGCTCACACCTGATCGACACCAACTCCGGCAAGGTCGAGCGCGGCATCGTCGCCTTGCCCTTCGTGCGGCAGTCCGACGGCGAGACGGTCTACTTCCCCTCGAACCTGATCGAGAACCTCTACCTCAGCAATGGCATGAGCGCCGGCAACACGCTGCAGGAGGCGCAGGTGCAGTGCCTCTCGGAGATCTTCGAGCGGGCCGTGAAGCGCGAGATCCTCGAGCAGGAGCTGGCGCTGCCGGACGTGCCCCAGGAAGTGCTACAGCGCTACCCGGCCATTCTCGAAGGCATCCAGGCGCTGGAAGCCCAGGGCTACCCGGTGTTGGTCAAGGACGCCTCACTGGGCGGCCAGTTCCCGGTGATGTGCGTGACCTTGATGAATCCTCGCACCGGCGGCGTGTTCGCCTCCTTCGGTGCCCACCCCAGCTTCGAGGTGGCGCTGGAGCGCAGCCTCACCGAGCTGCTTCAGGGCCGCAGCTTCGAGGGCCTGAACGACTTCCTGCCGCCGACCTTCAACTCACAGGCCGTCTCTGAGCCGAACAACTTCGTCGAGCACTTCATCGACTCCTCGGGGCTGGTTTCGTGGCGCTTCTTCAGCGCGAAGAGCGACGTCGAATTCAGCGACTGGGACTTCTCCGGCAGCAATGAAGAGGAAGCGGCGACACTGTTCGGCATCCTCGAAGAATTGGGCAAGGAAGTGTACGTAGCCGTGCACGAGGATCTGGGCGCGCCGGTGTGCCGCATCCTGGTACCGGGCTACTCCGAGGTTTACCCGGTGGACGACCTGATCTGGGACAACACCAACATGGCCCTGGATTACCGCGAGGACATCCTCAACCTCCATGCGCTGAACGACGGCCAGCTGGCCGACCTGCTGGAGCGCCTGGAAGAGAGCCAGCTCGACGACCACATGGACATCATCACCCTGATCGGTATCGAGTTCGACGAGAACACCGTGTGGGGGCAGCTCACCATCCTCGAGCTGAAGCTGCTGATCAACCTCGCCCTGCAGCAGCACGAAGAGGCACTGGAGCGGGTCGAGATGTTCCAGCAGTACAACGATAACACCGTAGAGCGCGGGCTGTTCTACCAGGCCGTGGCCGCGGTGCTGGAGATCGTACTCGACGACGAGCTGGAGCTCGACGACTATATCTACAACCTCACGCGTATGTTCGGCGAGCAGACCATGGCAGCCGTTGTCGGCTCCGTGAGTGGCGAGGTGCGCTTCCACGGGCTGACACCGACCAACATGCAGCTCGAAGGCCTGGAGAAGCATCAGCGCTTGATCGAGAGCTACAAGAAGCTGCATGCCCACCGCGCCGCCAGGGCAGGGGTGGCGTTGTAAGCCGCTTAGCTGTCAGCTTTGCGACACGCAGCGCCCCGGGCCAGCACTGGCCCGGGGCGCTGCGTTTGGTGCCACTATTCAACAAGAATGAGTACATGAGATGGAAAAAGTTGCGATATTCGTTGATGTCCAGAATGTCTACTACACAGTGCGGGAAGCGTGCGGGCGTAATTTCGACTACAACAAGTTCTGGGCCGAGGCCACTGCAGGAAGAGAGGTCGTGAAAGCCTTTGCCTACGCCATAGACCGGGGCGACCAGAAGCAGCGAGAGTTTCAGAACATTCTCAGGGCCATCGGGTTCGAGGTAAAGCTGAAGCCTTTCATCCAGAGGTCGGACGGCTCCGCGAAAGGCGATTGGGACGTTGGCATCACTCTCGATGCCATAGAATACGCCGAGCAGGCGGACGTCATAGTGCTGGTGTCGGGTGATGGCGACTTTGATCTGCTGGTGAACAAGATTCGTGAAGTGCATGGAAAGAAGGTCGAGGTCTATGGCGTGCCTCAGTTCACGGCTGCTTCGTTAATGAGAGCGGCTAGTGAGTATAATCCGATTGATGGTTTTCTATTATTAAGTTAGTCGCTTGGTTCGGCATGGTTAATTCTCCATACTCAGCGGAGGTGTTATGTCCCTTACTAGCTTGCAGTCCCTGTTTAACTATAAGGCTTGGGCCAATTCCGAACTGTTCACGCTGCTTGCAACGCTGCCGCTGAATCATGCCGAGCAGCTGCACACATGCATCCGCACCCTTAATCACACTTACGTCGTCGATCGAATCTTCCGTGCACATCTCAGTGGAGAGTCGAGCTCGTACGATGCAACGAACACCGAAGACACGCCGACGCTCAGTCAACTGCACAACGACGTGGAGGCAACAGATGCCTGGTACGTGGACTACATAGCCGAACTCGATGAGTCGGCTCTAGCTGAAGTCTTGGCGTTCACGTTCACCGATGGTGACGGAGGGCGAATGAGCCGAGAAGAGATCCTCCTGCATGTCGCGACGCACGGTGGCTATCACCGTGGTAACGTCGGGCAGGTGCTCAAGTCCATTTCGGTTGCTCCTCCTCGCGACCTTTATACCAAGTTTTTGCATATCAGCGAACCCGCACGCAGGGAGGGCTAACCCTCCATCGAGCGTGCGCTAGCACATACAATCAAGTTCCTGCCGTGACAGGGTATTTCTTCAAGCGGGCGACGACCTACTGGTGTTTGGAGAGGTCAGTCTTGCTCCGGGAGAAATGATGGTTGTGCCGAAGGGTGTCGAGCACTGCGCGGAGATGAAGCATAAAAGCCATTAGACATCGAGCTTGCAAAGCCAACTGACGGCGAGCAGCGCCGTCAGCTTCCCGGTCACAGTTTTCCTATTCTGCGGTGATTGGACTGTGTTTAGGGTGGGACGCGACACGATCCAGCCATCGGCAGACGCTGGGGTAGTCTTCCAATGTGAATCCCCCTTCGTGGGCCACATGGGTATAGGCGTAGAGCGCGATATCCGCGATGGTGTAGCGATCCGCGACGAACCAGGCCTGTTTTGCCAAGTGCTCGTCCATGACCGCCAACGCCGCCCGCCCCATCGCCTGCTTGCCAGCCAGTTGCGCCTTGCGTTCCTCGTTCAGACCAAGGTGAGTGAGCCAGAAGCGAGATGTGGCGATGTTGGGCTCGTGACTGTACTGCTCGAAGCTCATCCAGCGCAGAACCTGAGCTTGATCCCAATCGCCCTCGGGCCAATAGTCGCTCCCTTGGGCCAGGTAGTAGAGAATGGCGTTTGATTCGCTGAGAAATCGGCCGTCGTCGAGTTCCAGTACCGGGATCTTGCCGGCGGGGTTCTTATGCAGGAATTCGGGGGTGCGGGTTTCTCCCTGAACGATATCGTAATGGCGATATTCATAGGGCTGATCCAGCAGATTAAGCAGCAGGCGCACTTTATAGCCATTGCCGGAAGGCAGGTAGTCGTGCAAGATCATCGTCGTCTCCAGTGATTGCATGAGAGGGAAGCCGTTCTGGTATTTATCCTCGAGCACTGGGGTGCAGTGTTCCGCTTTTCCTGCAGATCGACAAACGAATAGAAATAATATCAGCCATAAGTGGGGCTGATGGATAGAGGCCCCGTTACATGGACATGGATCTCCTGCGTACCTATATCGCCGTTGTCGATACCGGTAGCCTGACCCGGGCTGCTCGCCATGTGCACCGAACCCAAGCCGCGCTCAGCATGCAAATGAAGCGACTGGAAGAGCAGGCCGGCTGCAGCTTGTTCTTCAAGGAAGGTCGCAACCTGGAGCTCACCAACGACGGCAAACGCCTCGTCAGCTATGCTCGCCGCTTGCTGGCCCTGCACGACGAAGCGCTAGTCCAATTGAGAACGGACGCCGCTTTGCCGACGTTGCGCATCGGCAGTCCGGACGACTACGCCCAGAGCCTGCTTCCCTTGTTGGTCAATACCATTCATGACCAATACCCAAACGTACAATTGCAGCTGATCTGTGCGCCTACCACCAAGCTGAGAAATCTGTTGGATGGAGGGGCATTGGACCTAGCCATCCTGACTCGCGCGGTCAACAGTGATGAGGGCCATGTGCTGATGCTCGATAAGGGAATCTGGATACAGCACCCCGAATTCGACTGGCAGCAGTACGACGCCTTGCCTGTGGCACTTTATGAAGCCGATTGCAAATTCCATAGCTCGGCTCTGGATGGCTTGAACAAGACGCACCGGCCCTATCGCATCAAGGCACTCAGTGCCAACGCCGGGGCCTTGATGGCCCTGGTTCGACAGGGCAAGGCCGTCACCGCGGCCGCCACGGCTTCCTTGCCGCCTGATTTGGTCGAAGTCGATGCCATCCATGAAATGCCGGCACTGCCCAGTATCGATATCGTGCTGGTCAGCGCCTCATCCGGGCATCCGCTGGTGTCGGCGAGCTGGGCGGGTGAGTTGGCGAGAGCGCTGGCACTCAGGCTCGAGTCCGGTCAGCTTGAATGTCGAAATCCAGGCGGGCCGTTCGACTACTGACCATGTGTTGTGCCCCTCGAGGAGATGACGATGACTCAGCTGCGCGTGTCATGTTTCAGTATTTCGCTGGACGGGTTTGCCGCCGGCCCCGAGCAGAGCCTGGAAAACCCGATGGGTCTCAATGGCATGGAGATCCATGACTGGGTGTTCCCGACCGCGACGTTTCAGCAAAGGGTGCTGGGCACGCAGGGCGGGGAGACTGGAACCGACGATGACTTCGTGGTGCGCGGCTTCGAGAACGTCGGCGCCTGGATCCTGGGCCGCAACATGTTCGGCCCCGTGCGCGGCCCCTGGCAGGACGAAGAGTGGAAGGGCTGGTGGGGAGACAGCCCGCCTTTTCATGCACCTGTCTTCGTGCTGACGCATCATGCGCGCGACCCCATCGAGATGGCAGGCGGCACCACGTTCCACTTCGTCACGGAAGGCATCCATGCGGCGCTGGAGCGCGCCAAAGAGGCTTCCAACGGTATGGATGTGCGTCTCGGTGGGGGCGTGGCTACGCTTCAACAGTATCTAAGGGCGCAATTGGTCGACGAACTCCACCTTGCCATCACGCCTGCTCTGCTCGGCGCAGGGGAGCACTTGTTCGCCGATATCGACATGCGCGCTCTCGGCTACCAGTGTGTTGAGAGGTCGGCTACCGACAGGGCCACCCATGTCGTCCTCCAAAGGAGGCGTTGAGTCGTACAGCGAAGGCTGGGCCGCCCGATAATACTTCTCGCATCTCTAGCCAGTTCAGCATCAAGATATAGGCAAGGGGGCAGCAATGGTCTTGTCGTTCAAACCACTAACCACAGCAACTTGGCACGACTTTGAGGCGCTATTAGGTGCCTATGAGGGTTGCAAGGGCTGCTGGTGCATGCACTGGCGTCTGTCATTTCCCGATTGGAAGAAGCAACAAGGTGAGGGGAATCGTCGGGCAATGAAGGCTTGCGTGGATGCAGGCGATGTGCCGGGTATCCTGGCTTATGCAGAGGGCCGTCCTGTCGCTTGGTGTGGGTGTGGGCCTCGCGAATGGTATCCACGGCTGAACAAATCGCAGGTTGCCAAACCGGTAGACGATCAGGAAGTGCTATCGGTTAACTGTTTCTTCGTCGACCGTCAGGCCCGGGGGAATAATATCCAGCTCGAGCTTCTCCATGAGATTTTGCGCTTCGCTAAGCAGCAAGGGTACAAAGTCGTTGAGGGTTATCCTGTTGAACCGGGGAAGCGTCGTCTCGATTCCTCCACCTCGCTTGTCGGCTTGGCCAAAGCTTTTGAAGAGGCCGGTTTTCATGAAGTGGCTCGCCGGAAGAAGGATCGGCCCATCATGCGTAAGGAGATTCAAACTGGCTAAGCGCGAATGGTTGCCGGCCTGCCGAGGCTATGTCGAGCGTGCCACGGCCCGCCCGGCCTTTGTGAAGGCGGATGCGGACCAGATGGCGCATTTCGCGGCGGCAGATTGAACCATACTAGTATTGTCATGAATGCCGTCCAGACGATCCGCAACGATTGCGTGGAAATCCGAGCCATGAAAACCACGATACGCAAAGCCAAGATCGAAGATGCCCCGAAGCTCGCCGAGCTCATGAATCTGGCAGGCGAGGGGATCCCTGCCTATCTCTGGGAGTGCATGGCTGACCCAGGCGAGGAAGTCATGGCGTTTGGCACTCGCCGTGTAGCCGGGACCGAAAGTGGATTCAGCTATACCAATGCTCATGTCGCGGAGCGCGACGGGGCGATTGCCGGCATGTTGCTCGGTTATCGGCTACCCGATCCTTATGAAACCGGCCCACTGGACGAGATTCCTGCCGTCGTCCGGCCGCTCGTCGAGCTGGAAGCGTTGGTCCCCGGCTCATGGTACGTCAATGCCGTGGCGACAGATTCGGCGTATCGCGGCCAGGGGGTGGGGCGCATGCTCATGGAAGAGGCGGAGCGACTTGCCGCTGAATCACATGCGACGATGCTTAGCTTGATCGTGGCGGAACAGAATGCTGCCGCCCACCGGCTGTACGAAAAGCTCGGTTATCAAGTCTATGCGCGTCGACCGATAGTCCCGTTTCCTGGCTGTCCGCATACGGGCGATTGGGTCCTGATGAAGAAAGAGATAGAACCCAGTCCATGACACCACCGGCCATATCCGCTTTCTCGCCGGCATGGAAGCGTTGGTGGGCTTCATGATGATCACATGGTCGGCCTCTTTCGGCTACTTGGTCATGGCGCGAACGTTGGGCAAGGACGATCAGGGGTAGCGTGAAGCCGCCACGTTGCCGAGTGACGGAGACACTCGCTCTAAGCGGTACCTCCCACCCGTGATTAACGGCAGCATAGAGAAAATCGCAGATGTCGAATTGGCCTCGTCTTGTTCGTTTATGAGTTGCAAGGCTACCGATTGGCTCTACTGGAGGAGACACCCGTGAAGATCGCCATTGAAACCTTGGTCAAGGCCGACCTGGAAAGCGTCTGGCAGGCTTGGAGCAGCCCTGACGATATCAAGCAGTGGAATGCCGCGTCGGATGACTGGCACACCACGCGGAGTAGCGTGGATCTGCGCGAAGGGGGGAAGTTCCTGTCGCGGATGGAAGCCAAGGACGGGAGTATGGGCTTTGACTTCGAGGGCACCTACACCCGTATCGTGCCGCTTGAGCTGATCGAATACCGCATGAGCGACGGCCGTGAAGTCGAGGTCGAGTTCATCGAGCGCGCCGACGGCGTCCTCGTCAAATCGGCATTCGATGCAGAGCCCGAGAATCCTCCGGAAATGCAGCGACAAGGCTGGCAGGCTATCCTAGATAACTTCGGGCGACATGTGGAGAAGCAGCAGCGCCCAGGTTAATGCGCATGGGGATATCTTGAGCACAGCGAAGTACATTCTCGAGCAGCTGGCCGGCTGCTCGCTTCCTGAGTGGCATCTCGTCGAACCTTCGCTGCGGCGCAAGGCGTTACTGCCCGGCGATATCGTTTTTCGGGCCGGCGTGGCGCATCCCTTCGTCTACTTCGTGGAACGCGGGATCATCAAGATGATCTACGAGACAAGCGAAGGCGATGCCTGGGTCAAGGCGTTTGCCGCGGAGGAGAGATTCTTCGCCAGTCTTGCCGCCCTTTCGCCGGGCGGCGTCACCAGCTTCAGCGCCATCGCCGCCTGCGCGGCGTCGGTCGAATCGTTGCCGTACCATATCCTGAACCAGCTCGGCGACAGGCACCCCCAATGGCAGCGCGCGCTCAGGCGGGCCTTCGAACTCTACGGTTTTCGCAAGGAGTGCCGGGAGCGCGACCTGCTGACTCTCTCTGCGGAAGAGCGTTACCGGCGCTTCATCGAAGAATACCCTCACATCGCCAACCGCGTGGCCGACCGCGACATAGCCGGCTACGTGCGGGTCACACCGGCGGCACTCAGTCGAATCAAGTCACGTATCAGACAAGCTCATACTCGCGTATGAGACCGATAGTCATATTTTTGTTCTGTTTCCTGGTCTCGCTGTGTCAGAGTCGTGAAGCAAGATGAGTTCATGCATGGACGCGCATAACGAATTTGCGGAGGCCATGAATCCATGAATGATGTTGTCGTAGAGATGAACGTAGACACCGCCGTTTATAAAACGCTGCTGGAGTCTACCAAGGCCATCCCCTGGAAGATCGACTGGGAAACGATGAGCTTCGCCTATATCGGGCCGCAAATCGAAAGCCTGCTAGGGTGGTCGCCGCATAGTTGGGTCGGCATCGACGACTGGATAGAGCGTATGCACCCGGACGACCGCGACCGGGTCGTCAACTTCTGCGTCGCGCAGTCCAAGGCGGGGGTCGATCACGAAGCAGACTATCGTGCACTGAAGGCTGACGGTACCTACGTGTGGATTCGCGATGTCGTGCATGTGGTACGCAACGGCGCGGGCGAAGTGGAAGCGCTGATCGGCTTCATGTTCGATATCAGCGAGCGCAAGCAGAACGAAGAGAAGCTGCTACGGCTGCAACGTGAGCTCGAGGAGCTCTCGTACCAGGATGGCCTCACCGGTGTCGCCAACCGCCGCCTGCTCGATTCCGTGCTGGAGACAGAGTGGGCAAGTGCCCGACGCAGTGGCCAGCCACTTTCTTTCATCATGTTGGATATCGACTGCTTCAAGCAGTACAACGACCACTACGGCCATCTCGCCGGCGATGATTGCCTGCTCCGTATTGCGCAGATCCTCGGTTCGTCGATCGTGCGACCACGAGACTTGCTGGCGCGCTTCGGTGGCGAGGAGTTCGCGCTCGTCTTGCCGGAGACGGACCTCGAATCCGCCCGGCAGGTGGCGGAGCGCTGCCGGGCAGCCATCAGTGACGCGGCCATTCCGCATCGGGCGTCCGATGTTTCCCACCTCGTCACCGTCAGCATGGGAGTGGCAACTGCCAATCCTGCGGAAGGTGGCGGCCAGGCCTCGCTGATCGAGAAGGCGGATAGGCTGCTGTATCGGGCCAAGCAGGGCGGGCGGGACCGTATCGTCACGGAGTGATCTGGTCACGCCTGGCTTTTGCTCGCCAGGCCTGAACTCTGGGTCGGTCAGGGTATCAACATTGCCGCCTCTGCAAGCGCTGTGCAGGTTTGTTGCGCTTCACGCTACTCAAGGGGTATGAAGAGATTTTGGGTAAGGAGGGAACGCTCATGGTTGGCGGAGCTGGGCCAGTACGTAAGACGAACTTCGATACAACGCTACTACGTACCTTCGTCTCCATTGCCGAGCACGGCGGATTCTCAGAAGCTGCGCAAGCCCTGCATCTTACCCAATCGGCAATTTCTCATCACATACGCCGCTTGGAAGAGCAGTTCGAGCAACCGCTTTTCGAAACCCATGGTCGGCGCAAGCGTCTGACCGAAGCCGGCGAGCTCTTCCTATGGTATGCACGGGAAATTCTTGCCCTGAACGACGAGGCTTTCGAGAAGCTCGGCCAACGTCGCGATGTGAGGACTACTATTCGCCTGGGCGTTGCAGAATATTTTGCCCACGATCATCTCCCAGTCATGTTGTCTTCCTTACGCTCGGAACATGCCCACATTAACGTCAATCTTCAACTGGGGCGTTCAATGGTGTTGCAGCGCATGTTGTCCGATGGACAACTCGACGTGGTGATCGCTATCGAACCGCCGGGGACGCTATACACGAGTGAGCAGAAAGATATCGTTGTGTCTGACCTTCGCCTCACTTGGCTGGGTGCACGGGGCTACCAAATTGATTGCCGAAAGGAGGTTCCGCTCGTCGTATTCGCCCCTCCCTGTATTCTTCGTGATATCCAGATCGAGAGACTCAAGCAAGACCGGAGGCAGTGGCGCATTGCTTACGAGGCTCGAGACCTCGGGGACTTGCTTGCTGCGGTCAGGGCGGGCCTTGGTGTAAGCGTTCTACCTTTCACACCTTCTCGCTACGGACTTACCTATCCACTGAGCCCCCAACAGTTTCCCGTTCTGCCGGATATCTGTCTCAGTATCAAGCTTGGTGCCACCGTTGAGGTGAAGCAGGTAAGGTGGCTGATCGAGCTGATTCGGCGTTGCTGGCCCTTTCCGGAACTCAATATAAATGCTTCGCAGGGCCACGCACCTCTGCTTTCTTAGCGATTATTCAAATAAACTCCGAAAGCGGTCACGATAAATCCAACGATGGCCAGCGGATGAAGCGTTTCTCCAAGGAGTGCATAGGCCATGAGCGCAGTTACGCCAGGAATGAGGTAAAAGAGACTGGCTACTTTGCTTGCATCTCCGCGGCGAATCATGACGAACAGTACGCTGATGCCTCCTATTGAGTTAACAAGGCTCATCCAGCTCGTCGCGAACAAGAAAGTTGGCGTGACAGTGAACTGCAGGTCCTCCAGTGTATAGGCAGCAGCGAAAGCAACAGTTGCCGCTACGCTCAGCTGAATGAAACCGCCCGTACGGAGATCCATGCCTGAACAGTATTTCTTCTGGTAAAGCGTACCGAGCGTAATGCCAAGCAGGGCGAAGAGGACCGCTATATAACCGCCAATCGTCGCCTCACCAAAAGTGAGCTTCTCCGAAACGACCAAGGCTACGCCCGCCAAACCGACCACGAGCCCAACCCACTGTTGCGGTTTGATGCGCTCGGAAAGAAATATGCCAGCACCGAGTGCGACGAATATGGGCATCGTGCCGACGATCAGTGCCGAAACCCCGGCACTCACGCCAAGACTGATGCCGGAATAGAGCCCGGAGAACTGCATCGCCTGGAGCAGCATGCCGGCAACGGCAATGTGGCCGGCATCCTTCCACGTTTTCGGCCAAGGAGCGTGTGTTGCGAAGGCAACCATCAGCAGTACCGAAGCAGCGCTGGCGAAGCGAAGGAAAACCATGGTGTAAGGACCGACAAAGGGCAGGGCAGCTTTACCGGCGATGTAGCCCGAACTCCATATCACAATGAACAGTGAAGGTAAGCCGAGGGCTGCCACGCCAAGGCGTGAGCGTGAAATAGCGGTAGCATTCGCTGTCATTGGGGCTCTCCAGGGATGTGTCCTTTCCTAGGAGAACCCTAGCGAGTCCTGTTGGTGCTGAAAAATGAAGGTTTGCCGAAAGTTACTTGACGAATCGTAATGAATGACTAGTATCCGAAAGCTTTTCGGTAATAGGTAAATTTCTATCACACTGGCATGCAAAGTGCTGAGTTGTATCTATTCGGCTTCAAGCAGCCGAAGTGCTTAATACAACAGCAGTCGGAGTCTTATGGCAATTTATAGGTCATGTAATATGGGAGTTGTAGTCAGGAAGGAGACTTGTCTTAGCCAGAGGGTGGCATCAACCAAACCTGTCGGCCTTCTCGCCGGATCCTTCCTTCTCGCTGGAGTTGTGCCAGCGCGCGATAAACCGATTCATGCGTCAGGCCGATCTCGCTCGCCAGAGCCTTCCAGCTACCGGGTAGCTTAAGTTCGGCGCCCTCACCGCCGGCATATGCCCGCAAATAGGCAAGCAGGCGTTCACGGGCAGTAGGGATGTTGAGGATCGCGATGCGCAGGCGCGCCTCATGGAGCCTGCGGGCAAGATCTGCCATGAGGCTAGTCGCAAGCTCTGGGCGGCGTTGCATGCCCTCCATAACGACTGCCTTGGGGAAGCTGAGCAGGCAGGCCTCGGAGTCGGCGATCGCATCGCAGTGGTAACGTTCGGCGAACAGTGATGCTTCGGCCAGCCAGCAGGCGGGGCCGGCGCGGTTGACGGTCACTTCAGCACCGGCGTGGCTCACCCGTATCAGGCGAACCTGGCCGTACACCATTACGTACACCGAGGTGACCACTTCCCCGGCGTGAAACAGCATTTCCCCAGCGGCAAGTTGCCGCCGGCGGCCGGAACGCCCTGCTAGTGCCTCGATGGTGGAGACAATGCTCGGTGGGTCACTGGATATGATCTTGCTCATACCCAAATGATGCTGCCGGCCCCACTCTGGGTGCAACTGAAAACCGAGACGGGAGCACCCTAATGACACGCCTGCTGACACTTACCTTGCTTCTCCTTGCCACCGGGGCGGCCCACGGCGAAGGTGGAGGGCACGGATCCTACGCCGAGTTTCATTCACGTGAGATCAAGGCGCTGGCAGCCAGTGACGTGGAAGGGCTTCGGCTGGGCAGGGGAATGGAGCTAGCCCTGCCAGCGGAGCTGAACGGCTACCCTGGTCCCCTACATGTACTGGAGCTGGCCGACGAATTGGAACTGACCGAGGAGCAGCAGGAGAAAACCGAACAGGCTTACGAGCGCATGCGCACGCGAGCCGGCGATCTCGGCGAGCAGGTGATCGAAAGCGAGCGCGAGCTGGACCGGCTCTTTGCAGAGCGACGTGCAACGCTCGAGGAGATCGAGCGCCTGACCGAGCAGGCGGCTCGGCTCTGGGGCCGGCTGCGGGCGGTCCACCTCGAATACCACCTGCATATGCTCACGGTTCTCGATGACGAGCAGGTTCGGCGTTACAGTCACCTGCGAAGCTACGGAAGTGGCGGTCATCGTCACTAGAGTCTCGGGAGCAGCACAACGCATATGAAAGCCTCGAGTACGCCTGGTAGCGAGCGTGCTGAATCGCGTTGGAGTTATTCCTGCGCCAACGCGTACAGACTGTGAGTTGCCGCCGAGGATAGACAACCCAACACCCCGAGCCAGCTACAGGCTCGGGGTGTTGTCGTTTGTAGGCTCCTGGCGTCTGGGCTAACTACACCTTGCTCACGATCAGCGCGGCGTTCACCCCACCAAAGCCGAAGCCGTTGCACAGCACATGCTGGGTCGCATGCTCGCGTGCCGAGCCCGAGACGATATCCAGGTCGTGCAGGTCCTCGTCGCGGTTCTCAAGGTTCAGGGTAGGGGGCAGGCGGTCGTGCATCACCGCCAGGGCAGAGAAGATGCTCTCCACGCCGCCGGCGGCACCGAGCAGGTGACCAGTCGAGGATTTGGTGGCAGAGATCGGGATGCCGCCGAGGGCCTCGCCGAAGGCGTTGCGCAGCGACGCGACCTCGGCACGGTCGCCGACTGGTGTCGAGGTGGCGTGGGCATTGATATGGTCGATCGCCTCGGGGGAGAGCCCCGCCATCCGCAGCGCCGCGCGAATGGCCGCAGCGGCCCCAGCGCCATCTTCCGGGCCGGCGGTGATGTGGTGGGCATCCGCACTGGTGCCGTAGCCGCTGAGGATGGCCAGCGGCGTTGCTCCACGCGCCTCGGCGTGGGCCAGGGTTTCGATCACCAATAGCCCCGCACCTTCGCCCATGACGAAGCCGTTGCGGGCCTGGTCGAAGGGCCGCGACGCCTTGGTGGGGGCGTCCTGCTCGGTGGAGAGCGCCTTCATGGCGTGGAAGCTGGCCAGCGATAACGGGTCGATACAGGCCTCGGCGCCGCCTACCAGGGCCACCTCGGCTTCGCCGCTACGGATCAGGCGCATGCCGTCGCCGATGGCCTGCACGCCAGCCGCACAAGCCGTCACCGGGCAGCCCATCGGCCCGCGCAAGCCATAGCGGATCGAGACATTGCCCGCCGCCAGGTTGGCCAGGAAGGCCGGCACGGTGAAAGGGGAGAGCCGGCGGTGGCCGCGCGTCGAGAGGGTGTTCTGCGCCTGGGTGATGGTGGGGAAACCGCCGATGCCGGAACCGATGATGGTGGCCGTGGCCAGCCGATCCGCATCGCTTTCGGGGAACCAGTTGGCCTGGGCCAGCGCCTCTTCGGCGGCGGCCATGGCGTATAGGCTGAACAGCTCCATCTTGCGACGTTCCTTGACGTCCAGCACCCGGTCCGGGTCGAGGCCGGCTTCCGGGTCGTCCTCGATGCCGGGCACCGAACCAGCAACCTTGATCGGCAGCTCGCCGGTATCGAAGCGATTGATCGAGGAAATGCCGGAACGGCCGGCGAGCAGGCGCTCCCAGCCTGCCTTGACGCCGCAGCCGAGGGGGCTGATCATGCCCATGCCGGTGATGACGAGCGGTGATTGCATGGTAATTTCCTGAACAGCTTGGGGTTGTGCCACGCTAACACCAAGCTTGATATGATCAAGATAATATTCAGCGTGGGAGTGTGAAGTCGTCATGCCCTACTCGACGAGCCGCAAGGCCAAATCGCGGGAGCGAATCCTCAAGTCCGCCATCGAGCTGTTCAGCCGCCAAGGCTTCGAGAAGGTCTCCATCGGCCAGATCATGAAGCTGGCCAAGATGACCCACGGCGCCTTCTACGCGCACTTCGCCTCGAAGGAAGCGCTCTACCACGCCTCGGTGCGGGAAACCCTGGAGAGCAGCCGTGCAGCCCGGCTGGTCAAGGGGCCGCTCTCGGTGAAGCACCTGACGGAGCTGGTCGCCAACTGCTGGAACCTCCAGGAGTTGGAACGCAAGCACAAGCCGGGGCCCGAGACGGTGCTGTTCAACGAGATCGGCAACGAGAACGCCGAGATCCGCACGCTCTTCGAAGCCTCCTACCTGCGCATGAAGAAGATGCTGGAAACCCGCCTCATCGCTCTCAGCCGCCTGAAGAAACTGCCCTTCGAGCCCGACCGCGAGGTCATCGCCGACAAGTCCCGCGCCATTCTCGCCTCCTTGGTCGGCGCCGTGGCCATCGCCAAGAGCCTGCCCGGCGAGCAGGAGCGCCAGCACATCCTCAACGCCGCCCAGCGCAACATTCTGCAGATGCTCGGCGTCAACGAGAGTGAGCTGGAAGACATGCTGGATGCTACGGGTTAGGAGCAGCGCCCGGCCATCCGGCTTTCTATTGCGTTCCCCAGTCAGTCATCGAATTGTCTCCTCGGAGCGGCGTATCGACGGCGTTGTCCAAGCGGTACCGATCGTGAATTCCTGTCGCGCCGACGTTTCAACTAAGTTTAGTCGTACGTCTTACTCTAGGCTGCGTATGGCGAGAGGCCGCGACATGGCCGCCATTTTGACGCTTCGACAGGAGCCCTGACCATGAAAGCAACAACACTCGAGGGTACCGAGATCGATCTGAGCCCGGACATGCTTGCTGGCTTGAAGCTCCAGCTTCAGGGCCCGCTGTTGACGCCGGAAGACGCGGACTATGAAGCCTCGCGCCGCCTGTGGAACGCCATGATCGACCGACGGCCGGCTATGGTTGTGCGCTGCCTTGGGGTCGCCGACGTGATGGCGTGCGTGCGCTTCGCCCGTGAGCACGAGCTGCTGCTCTGCATCAAGGGGGGCGGTCACAACATCGCGGGCCTGGCGGTGGCCGATGGCGCGCTGATGCTCGACCTCTCGCTGATGCGCGGGGTCTGGGTCGACCGCGAACGCCGGGTGGCCCATGCCCAGGCGGGGTGTGTGCTCGGTGACGTGGACCGCGAGACCCAGGTGCATGGCCTGGCCACCGTGCTCGGCTTCATCTCCACCACCGGCATCGCCGGGCTCACCCTCGGGGGCGGCTTCGGCTATCTGAGCCGGCGCTGGGGCTATACCACCGACAACGTGCTGGGCATGGACGTGGTGACCCCCGACGGCAGCCTGGTGCATGCCAGTGCCGATAAGAATGCCGACCTGTTCTGGGGCCTATGCGGGGGCGGCGGCAACTTCGGTGTGGTGACCGGCTTCGACTACCAGTTGTATCCCGTCGGCCCCGAGGTGGTGGGGGGCTTGGTGGCCTGGCCCGCCAGCGAGGCCCCAGCGGTGCTCGAGCTTTATCAACGCCTGGCCGAGCAGGCTCCGCCTGAATTGACCCTGGTCGCCCTGATGCGTCCCGCGCCGCCGGTCCCCTGGCTGCCGAAGGAGTACCACGGCCAGCCGATCGTGGCGCTACTTGCCTGCTATAGCGGTGACCCGGAGGAGGGCGAGTTGGTGGTCGCGCCGATCAAGGCCTTCGGCCAACCCATCGGCGACGTGATGGTGCGGCGGCCCTATGCGCAGATGCAGAAGCTGCTCGATGCCACCCAGCCCAAGGGGCGGCGCTACTACTGGAAGAGCGAGTATCTGCCGGGTATCGAGCCCGCGTTGTGCGACAAGGCGATCGAGCATGCCGGACGCATCCGCTCGCCGCACTCGGTGGTGATCCTGTTCCAGCTCGGCGGCGCCCTGAACCGGCATGACGACGACCACTCGGCTGTGGGCAACCGCGATGCGCGCTATGTCTTCAACGTCGGAGGCGCCTGGGAGTCGGCGGCCGACGACGCGGAGAACATCGCCTGGGCCCGCGAGGCGTGGGACGACCTGAAGGCCTTCTCCACTGGCGGCACCTACATCAATTTCCTGACCGAAGACGAAGGCCAGGAGCGTACTGAAGCGGCCCTTGGCCCGGCGCTCCAGCGGCTCGGCGAGATCAAGCGTCGCTGGGACCCTGATAACCGCTTGCGCGTCAATCGCAACATCGCACCCGGCTGAGTCGGAAGCTTGCCGCCAACATGGCGATCATCAACAGAATCTCGATTCGCCGCTCGCTACGCGTCTGATTCATTCCGAAATCTAGGCCGAACAAAGGGCTCTTTACGTCGCGAAAGCCCTCTTCTATTTGCATGCGCTGGCTATATATTGCCACCAATTTTTTGGCAATCGTGAGAGATGGCGGAAAGTTGTTGACTGGAAGCCAAGGCTCTTGATTTCTGCTGGCTGCCTTCTGGCTACGCCAGGCTCGCGATGGTCCACCAAATTTATTGAGCTGCTTCCTGCCCTTGGCAGCTTTTCGCACCCGATAAAGCCGCGTGTGAAGTGGGCAGCACCTTGCAGTTTCTATCGGACCGAGGATTTCGTGGGGCGTTTTGGCACCTGTTAACAAGTGACCAATTGACTGCCAAGTACTGCCTGGAGGCTGCACCAGTGTCGGGCGACGTAATCGCCGCACACAGGACATAATATCGGCCTCGGTCGTCTACTGGTGACCAGTCCACCAGGATACGTGGGTGCCTCATCCTACCGGTGAGCAGGCGTGCCACATGCCAATAGAACAACGATCGCTCCTGCTGAAGATGAGGATTGCCGAGCAAACGATCCATGCGCTTGATGGCATGCTTGGGGGTAGTGTCGCCCGGTAGGTGACGCTCCAAGGCGGTGAGCACCAGGCGCTGTCCAGCCAGCAGTGCCTGCACGCTATCAAGAACAGCGTTCAGGCGAAGGGAATGGATGACCTGGGCTGAATCCGACAGTATCTCTTGCAAGAATCGGGTCGTCTGCATGGGCTCCTCGGCATAATGTTGGTTTGGCGATTAACAACATGCCTGCCCATGCAGATTTTTTTTCAATCCTAATATGCTGACTTTCCTATTCTATTCTTGGGGATCCCTTAGGGACGTCCCCCGATTTCCCGCCCGCTAGACGCCTCGGCTGTCGATGAAGGCTTGGCGTGGATGGAGATCGCTGTCGAGCAGGGTCACGTCGGCTTCATGCCCAGCGTAAGCGGCCATTCCGGCAGAAGGCCCGGTAGACTAAAGTATTATGTTCGCTTACGAACAGATGAGTCGCCATTGGTCGCGTAGAGTGACATCAAATATTGTGAAGGGACTGCCTGTTACAGGAAATTTCATCATTCGGAAGGAGAAGGTGATGTTACATCTTATGGATCTAAGTGCGTATACGTTCGGAGGTGCTAGCATTAATAACCATCTGGCAGACTTGGACGAATTCGGGTCAAACCCGGGCGGATTGGATGCCAAGATATATATACCGGCGGATTTGCCCGAGGGTGCGCCGCTCGTCGTCGTTCTACATGGTTGTAAACAGACAGCAGCGAAGTACGACGAGGGTTCCGGCTGGTCTGAAATTGCTGACCAATATGGCGTTGCATTGCTTTTTCCCGAGCAGCGGCGGTTGAACAATTGGCTTCTAGGTTTCAATTGGTTCAAGCCTGGCGACAGCAATCGCGGCGCTGGCGAGCCACTCTCCATTCTTCATATGGTTGAACAAGTGGTCATAGATCATGGCATCGACCCCGAGCGTATCTTCATCACAGGATTGTCCGCAGGCGGCGCCATGACGTCGGTCATGCTTGCGACCTACCCGGAAATCTTTGCTGGCGGCGCCATCATCGCCGGTTTGCCTTATGGCAGTGCCTACACAACCCTGGCGGCACTACGCCGAATGAAGGGTCGCGGATCCCCGACAGCACAACAGCTTGAAACACGGCTGCGTAATGCCTCGGCGCATGAGGGGCCTTGGCCAACGCTGTCGGTCTGGCATGGAAGCTGTGACCATACGGTTGATGCCTCGAACGCCAACGCAATCCTCGGGCAGTGGCGAGCGCTTCATAATCTTGAGAAAAGGCCATCTAGTACACACATCATCAATGGCTATCCTCGGCGAGTATGGAGTGATGTCGAGGGTCACGAACTTATTGAAGAATACAATATTAGCGGGATGGGCCACGGCACACCGCTGAAAACGCATGGTAAAAAGAGTTACGGCTCGAGAGGCGCCTTCATGCTTGATGTGAATATCTCTTCCACGCGTCACATTGCTGACTTCTGGGGCTTGAGTGCAACGTGAAGTGCTCCAATTGGAGCGGACACCCCTATAAGCCTCATACTGTAGGCAATGAAGGTATTCATGACCAAGAAGGCTCGACGTCGGTTTTCCGATGAATTCAAGACGGATGCGGTGGCCCTGATGACAAGCTCCAGGCCCTGCTACACGTGGTCAGAGAGATCCATCGCCAGAAGCGTGGCAGCTATGGCAGCCGCCGCATAGCCAGAGAACTGCGGCGGCGCGGCTACGACGTGGCCGTTACCAGGCCCGAAGCCTGGATGCGGGATGCGGGAGGCGGGTGTAGAGGCACGGCAGCGGCGTCGGTGGTGCCATACGCGCGACAGTGAGCACAACCTGCCGGTGGCACCCAGTCTGCTGAACCGCCAGTTCATGGTGGCGGAACCGAATCGGGTCTAGGTGGCCGATATCACGACTATTTGGACGCTGGAGGGATGGCTCTATCTGGCGGCGGTTCTCGACCTCCACGACCGGCAGTTGGTGGGCTGGGCGACGGCCGACCACATGCGCACGTAGCTGGTGCTGGACGCCCTGGAGATGGCCATAGGTCGCCGGCAGCCCGAGAACGGGTTGATCCATCCTAGCGATCGCGGCAGTACGCATCTCGTGATTACCTCTCCACGCTGGATCGGCAGGGGTTCCAGGCCTCGATGAGCCGGAAGGGGAGTGGCTTAGGGCTTAGGCGTCACCCGGTCTTTCGGCCAATTTCATTCGTTCTGATTCGTTTAATAGCGGGCTATTCGCCTCATCAGATCGATAAACTTGTCTCGAAGTCCAAATCTCTCGTGACGATCGGTCAAACCCGACAGGCTCCTAGGCTGCCTGTTTTACCGTGAGGTGGATGAAAACGCGCTCAACCGAACAGACTCCGGTCGTCACTCGTTGCGTTCGTATTGACGTACGTACCTGAAGGCGTACAATTAATGAAAGGGTGAACACACCAGAGGTGGACCATGACCGGAATAACCGCAACTGAGGCACGCAGCAACCTGTATCGGTTGATCGATGAAACGGCTGAATCTCACCAGCCGATCGTTATCCTGGGTAAGCGGAATAAAGCTGTCCTGGTGTCAGAAGAAGATTGGTCAGCCATTCAGGAAACTCTATACCTGCTTTCTGTGCCAGGCATGCGAGAGTCTATCCGCGAGGGGATGGATGCTCCTGTCGATGAGTGTGACGAGGAGCTCGACTGGTGACATGGAAGTTGGTCTATACCAAGCAAGCCCAGAAAGATGCCAAGAAGCTGGCGTCCAGCGGACTGAAGCCAAAAGCTCTGGAATTGCTGGCACTGATTGCAGAAGACCCGTACCGGAAGCCGCCTCCGTTTGAGAAGCTTATCGGTGATCTTGCGGGAGCCTACTCACGGCGCATCAATATTCAACATCGTCTGGTGTATCAGGTGCTTGAAGGCGAACGAGTCATTAAAGTTCTCCGGCTCTGGAGTCATTACGATTGATGCCTAACCCTGTTTACGGACTGAAGTGGGCTGCGCGCACCACTTCCCGTCTACAGAGAAACGAGCAGGAGCGCCAGCACATCCTCAACGCCGTCCAGCGCAACATCCTGCAGATGCTCGGCGTCGACGAGAGTAAGCTGGAGAGCATGCTGGATGCCACGGGTTAGGAGCAGCGCCCCGCGTGGCATTACCTCCTGAGCAGCAGGGAACGAAAGCCCCTGTCGTTAACCAAGCAATGCACGCGGCAAGTGGGTGATTGCGGCGCTGGACGCCGCCAGAGAGGAATAGTTGATGACGACCGCGAATCAATCGATTGCTCGTTGCGCTTGTGGAAGCATTGAACTCGAAGTAAGCGGCTCACCGATTCTGGGCGCAGCCTGTTATTGCGACGACTGCCAGGAAGGGGCTCGGCAGATCGAAGAACTCCCGAACGCACACCCGGTTCTGGAGCCGGATGGCGGGACAGAATATTTGCTCTACCGCAAGGACCGCTTGAGATGCTCAAAGGGAAGCGATCTCATGCAGGCCTTCACGATCAAGCCTGAGTCTCCCACGCAAAGGGTCGTCGCGACATGCTGTAATTCAGCCATGTATCTCGACTTTCAGAAGGGACACTGGTTCTCGGTGTACCGAGCAAGGTTCGGGAGTAATGCACCACCGTTGCAGATGCGTATCCAAACCAAGTTCAAGCCCGAGAACTGCGACATTCCGAACGACGTGCCCAGCTATGCAACATATCCGCTCAAGTTCGTTGCGAAGCTCATGGTTGCCAGAGCGGCGATGCTGTTCGGGCGTTGAGCGTAGAAAGAGGCGCATGTTCAGACTTCACAGGAGGAAAGCGGCGATGACACGCGACAAGGCCAACCCACCGGCAGAAGCCAAACCAAAGCTCCTCTCGGGAGGAAACCCGCAGATCCCCAAGGCTGACGGCAACGCCCCCGTGCAGGCCTACATCGCCGCCATGCCGGAGTGGAAGCAAGACGTCGGGCGCCGGCTCGATGCGCTGATTGAGCGTACGGTCCCCAATGTGCGCAAGGCCGTGAGATGGAACTCACCCTTCTATGGAATCGAGGGAGAGGGGTGGTTCCTCACATTCCATTGCTTCACGAAGTACATCAAGGTGGCGTTTCTCAACGGCGCCTCGCTGGAGCCGCTGCCGCCCATCGCATCCAAGGACCCCAATACCCGCTACCTGCATATCCACCAGGACGAACAGATCGACGAAGAACAGGTAGCGGAGTGGATTCGCCAGGCATCCAACCTGCCTGGTGAACGTATGTTCTAGCGAAGGTCCCGTTCAGTCGGTCCAAGGCAACATGGCGCCAAGATGAAATCAGCATCAGGGTGGCTGACATGCCGTTCCCTTTGGATCAGGGAGGTTCTCGCGCAGAATTTTTGCGTCCTTCTGACGCCTGGACCGTCTCCTGTTGTGAAAGCCTCGCAAAGGGCGAGGAGTTTTCACCTGGAGGAATCCAAAATGAATCAGAAAGCGCAGGCACTTGAATCAACTGAGGCGGCCGGGCAGGAGAGCGCATCGCAGCCGTGCTGCGACCCAAGCGAGCAGGCCACCTGCTGCCTGCCGCAGGCCAAGGCCGAATGCTGCGGCCCACCCACGGAGGAGGCTGCATGCGGGTGTCGGTAAGTGCGAACCACGAACAGGACCAACGCCTGCTGTGGCAGGCGTTTCGCACCGAACTCCTGCGCTTCGTGAGCAGGCGGGTAGCGGACGAGAGCGTGGCGGAGGACATCGTGCACGACGTCCTCATCAAGGCGTTCTCCCACCGCGATGAGCTGAGGGACGGCTCCCGGCTGCGCGCATGGCTCTACCAGATCACCCGCAATGCACTGGTGGATCACTACCGGGCGTACAAGCCGCTCGAACCGCTGCCGGCGGAACTGGATGAGCAATCGGAGCCAGATGAGCGAGCGGAAGCGGAGCTGGCCCTGTGCCTGCGCCCACTCATGGGCAAGCTGCCGGAAAAGTATCGGGAAGCGCTGCTCACCACCACGGAGGCCGGCCTGACTCAGAAGCAGTATGCTTCCCAAAAGGGGCTGTCGATCTCAGCTGCCAAATCCCGCGTGCAGCGCGGCCGCGCCTTGCTGCGCGAAGCGCTGGTGCAGTGTTGCCGAGTCGAAATGAACCAGCGCGGAGAGGTGTTGAACTACGATCTCGGTGAAGGATGCCAATGTCACTAGCACAAGGCCGTCACTTTCCCCGTGCTACTCCACTTCCTCGTTCTCTCATAGCCTGCCCCTATCGAGGCGAAAGCCTGCCATCTCCTTGACGGCTTCGGTCCTTAATCCTTCACTGATATCTGACGGCTTGTAGGAATGACAAAAATGAGGCGATGCGGCGACGTCGGCTCAGACCTCCTGTAGGCCACCATCCAGTCGAGGAGAAGACCGTGTCTGAACAAAAGTCTAAACGCCGGGAGTGGGGGGCACGCACCACACCCAGTCTGCAGGGCAACGAACACTGGTGGCCCGACCAGCTCAACCTCAACGTGCTGCACCAGAAGCACCCCGATGCCAGCCCGTTCGGTGCCGACTTCAGCTACGCCGAGGCGTTCTCGCAGCTCAACGTCGACGAACTCTGCGCCGATCTCGATGCCTTGATGACCGACTCACAAGAGTGGTGGCCCGCCGACTGGGGCCACTACGGCCCGTTCTTCATCCGCATGTCGTGGCATGCCGCCGGCACCTACCGCGCGGTAGACGGCCGCGGTGGCGGCGGCACCGGCGCCCAGCGTTTCGCACCGCTCAACAGCTGGCCCGACAACGGCAACCTGGACAAGGCCCGCCGGCTGCTGTGGCCGATCAAGCAGAAGTACGGCGAGAAGATCTCCTGGGCCGACCTGCTGGTCCTTGCCGGCAATCGCGCGCTCGAGACCATGGGTTTTCGCACCTTCGGTTTCGGCTTCGGCCGCTCCGATATCTGGGCGCCCGAGGACGACATCTACTGGGGCCCCGAGGCCGAGTGGCTCTCGACCAAAGACGAGCGTTATACCGGCACCTGGGAAGACGGCAGCCGCACCCTCGACAACCCGCTCGCCGCGGTGCAGATGGGGCTGATCTACGTCAACCCGGAGGGCCCCAATGGCATTCCCGACGCGATGAAGTCCGCCCAGGACGTACGCGAGACCTTCGCCCGCATGGGCATGAACGACCGCGAGACCGTCGCGCTGACTGTGGGCGGCCACACCTTCGGTAAGATGCACGGCAACGGGCCGGCTGATGCCGTCGGCGACGCGCCGGAGGCCGCGAAGATTCACCAGCAGGGGATCGGCTGGGCCAACAAGCACGAGACCGGCCTTGGTGAGTACACGGTCACCTCCGGCCTCGAAGGGGCCTGGACCCCGACGCCGACCAAGTGGGACAACGCCTACCTCAACACCATCTTCGCCCACCAGTGGGAGGTGAAGAAGTCGCCCGCGGGTGCCAATCAGTGGCAGCCGGTCGAGGTGAAGGAGGGGTACTGGGTGCCCGACGCCCACGTCGAAGGCAAGAAGAACCCGCCGGTGATGAACACCGCCGACATGGCGATGATCACCGACCCCATCTACCTCGAGATCGCCAACGAGTTTCACCAGAACCCGGATGTGCTCGCCGACGAGTTCGCCCGCGCCTGGTACAAGCTGCTGCACCGTGACATGGGTCCGCAAGCCCGCTACCTCGGCCCGCATGTACCCAACGAAGACCTCGTCTGGCAGGACCCGGTGCCCAAGCATGAAGGGCCGCTGGTCAACGATCAGCAGGTCGCCACGCTCAAGCAGCAGATCGCCGACTCCGGCCTGACCGCCAAGCAACTGGTGGGCACCGCCTGGGCCGCGGCCTGCACCTACCGCCAGACCGACCACCGCGGCGGCGTCAACGGTGCGCGTATCCGTCTCGAACCGCAGATCGGCTGGGACGTCAACGTACGCGCCGGCGTGCCCGAAGTGCTCGACCGGCTTGAGCAGATCAAGGACGCCTCCGGCACTAACATCTCGCTGGCGGACATGATCGTGCTGGGCGGTAACGTGGGAGTCGAGATGGCAGCGAAGGCAGCCGGCCACCACATCACGGTACCGTTCTCCCCGGGCCGCACCGACGCGAGCCAGGAGATGACCGAGATCGATGCACATGCCTACCTCGAGCCGAGGCACGATGCCTTCCGCAACTACATGCAGCCCCAGGCGACCAACATTCCGGCCGAGCACCTGATGATCGACCGCGCCTTCATGCTGAATCTCAGCGTACCGCAGATGACGGCGCTACTCGGTGGCATGCGGGCCATCGGCGTCAACGTCGGTGACAACAGCAACGATGGCGTCTTCACCGACCGCCCCGGCCAGCTGACGAACGACTTCTTCGTCAACCTCGTCGACATGGGCACCGTCTGGGAGCCGCTCGACGAAGAAGAGGAACGCTTCGAAGGGCGCCACCGCAAGACGGGCGAGAAGAAGTGGACCGCCACCCGCGTCGACCTGGTGTACGGCTCCAACTCGCAGCTACGCGCCATCGCCGAGGAGTATGCCGCCAACGGCGGCGAGGAGCGCATGCTCGACCGCTTCGTGAAAGGGTGGGTCAAGGTCATGGAGAACGACCGCTTCGACCTGCACCGCTGAACGACAGGTCCGCAGCAGTAACGCGGGCCTGGCTCAAAACCGACCCCGAAGGTGGAATTTCCGCTTTCGGGGTTTTTATTTCATCTCATGCTTTCGTTGGCGTTGATCTCAGCGTAACGGTTGTTTACGGTTAGTAAAAAGCTGCAGAAGATAGCTTAGAGACCAAGTAGTACGCAGGGACTGCCGCACTAGTGATGATGCGAATTATCATCAATTCTGCCAGCAGGGGCGGTAGCGTGCCCCGACTCCCTATTTCCTCTCCCGCCTGACAAAACCCAGCTTTATCTAAAGTACCCATTAACTTATTGGATTTAAAAGTCGATTTCGCCGCGTGGTATTCTCCGACGAATACTGATGACATAGAGATAACTCGATGCGGCACGAGGGCAAGCTCACACAGTGGAACGACGACAAGGGCTTCGGGTTCATCACGCCAGCCGAAGGCGGCCCTCGCGTGTTCGTCCATATCAGCGCCTTTCCCCGCGATGGACGCCGGCCAACAGTCAACGAGCCGATCACCTACCACCTGACAAGTGACAGCCAGAACAGACCAAGAGCGCAGAAGGTGGGCTACCTGAAAGCGGCACGCCATGCATCCCCGCGTTCCAGAGGACTGATGATGGCATACGCCATCGCCGCTGCGTTCTTCGCGCTCCTGGCGGCCATGAGCGCTCTAGGCCACACGCCATGGCAGTTCCTGGCGGCATACGCACTGCTGAGCGTGATCACCTTCGCCATGTACGGCATCGACAAAGCCGCGGCAGGGAAGGGCGGAAGGCGCACACCAGAAGCGACGCTGCTCTTCGCAGGCTTGATAGGCGGCTGGCCCGGCGCGCTGATAGCGCAGAGGCTGTTTCGGCACAAAACCAGGAAGCAGCCGTTTCAGATCATATTTTGGTGTGGGGTGGTGGTGAATTGCGGGGTGCTTGGGTGGCTTGTTTATACGGGAGAGGCTGCGAGCGTTTGGGCTGGTTAAGTTATGCGGGCTGTGGCGCGTCATGACCTTTTCCGCATCAGTTCTATTAGTTAATGCGCATGCAGCATATTGGTACCGGAAAAGCGCGAATGCGTGCAAATTCAGCATAGGTAGCCGAACTATATTTTGATGCTTGAAAAATCAACGAGTTAGAAGAAATGAAGCACATCAGATAATATTGTGGAACGCGCAGGATGCTCATTGAATATCAGGACGTGCAGTCCAATCACTGAACTTAAGAGCATTCTTTGGAATTATTTGACCCGAGAAGGCGTCAATGAAGAGTTTACCCTCGTAGAACAAGGGTATGCTCAAGCGATTGTTGCAACTGAGGGATCAGAGGTTGTAGGATTTTCTGTTCTAATTGAGGGTTCATTAAGCCCCCAATACCTTAGCAAGTACTGCTCTTTGAATGATATGTTGTTTATAGGAGATGTAGTCGTTTCATCACTACATTCAGGAAAAAGTATTACCACGCAACTATTAAAATAGTGCTTATCAGAAGCACAAAGGAAAAACGTCAATACTGTTTTAATAGAGAGGCATGAAGAAAATCTCGCTTCAGCTGGAATTATGAGAAAGGTCGGCTTTAACATTATCGATACTTTTCAAGATCCTGAAAAAAGAACAGCAGGGTCACAAGATAGTGTAATACTTGAGTTAAAAATATAACAATTCTCGTCACTCGGATGGCCTTTACGCCGCTTCGCTCTTTAAAGGCCACCGGAGCGCTCCACGTTATGCAATTTGGAGGTGTCGTTGAACAACGGAATGCTACGTAGATACACAAATCTCCCTTCGTTACTATGCATGTTAACGAAGAAGCAGCTTACGTTATTAGATCCGGCAACTTGGGATGATAGAAATGATTCATATTATCTGAGTCTCTATACAAAAAGGAAAAATCTGGAACGTACTTTAGCGTTGCGTCTATCTGAGAAAAATGAAACCTATCACCACTGGCGTGTCTTTACATCTAGAGAAAGTGGTGTCTGTATTGTCTTTGACAGAGAAAAATTAGAGGCTCATTTGGATGCGCAAAAAGATATTATGCATGGCCCCGTTAAGTATATGATGCTGTCTAAGATGCGAAAGGGTGGCGTGGCTATAGAAGATTTGCCATTTTTGAAAAGACATGCATTTACTGATGAGTCAGAGTATCGAATTGTATATCCGTCACGCAGAACTATCGGTTGTAAACATATAAAAATATCGATAGATACGATTAGAAAGGTGTCGGTTAATCCATGGGCGCCAGACGCGTTCTTTGGAATTATAAAAGAAACCATCAGAAATATTAGTGGTTGTGAGAAGGTTAAAGTTGGAAAGTCGTCATTAATTGATAATAAAGAGTGGCGGCGTATTGGAGATAGAATTGCATAACAGGGCCAGTCAAAGCGACGTCTTTTCATTCCGGCTCCGCCTTCACTACAAATCCGCGCGTGCTGGCGGCGTTAAGTGGGAAATGGCATGGCCTCCGAAGGTTGGGATAAAGTCGCAAGCCAAGTCAATTTCAACCTGGAAATTGATCGTGAACGATTCTGAGGTACGGTCAACCTTCAGGCCAAAGTCCTTGATTTGGGTGTGGCTATGGCCGGATCGTTAAGGAGTTGACTGAATGCGGGTACACCGATATGACGGGCATAGATCCGTCTCATGTAATGGTCGAGCGTGGGCATAGGATGTTCCCAGAACTTTCTCTGCTGCATTCATCTAAGGAAGTGCTTCCCTTTGACGATCAGTCTTTTGACGCAGTCGTGGCTTGTGCGGTTTTTACTTGCATCCCTTCACTGGAGGAGCGGGCTGAAGCAGTTGCGGAGATTGTGCGTGTTTTGAAGCCCGGCGGAATCCTTCACATTGCTGATTTTTGTTCAGAAGAAAGGGCAGTTTTTACGTTAGGTTTAGGAGTACCTATGCGCTACAGCATGCCTGGGGAGCTGAGGGAGCTATTTAGTGGCTTTCAGTGTTTCCATGATCAAGTTATCAGTGAAAGCACCATGAGTGGTGAGGATTCGCAAAGCTACCGTGCCTTTTTCAAGAAGCCACTTAACAAGGCAATACACGCGACAAGCGCGTGATTGCAGCGTTAGCCTACAAGGAAGAAATTTGAGTAATCAGAAGCCCCTTTGCCCAATATGCAGCCTATTTAGAGAGTTGCCTCTACATCTTCATGAGCTAGCTATATTTTGTGAATTGCTTAATGATGAGAAAATTGTTTATAAACAGGTCAAAGGGAAAGTCGAAGAATGTGGTACTGTTAAAACGACGAGTATTGCAAAGTGGCTTCGCTTGGCTAGTCAGCTTGAATCAGTAGAAATGAACACTTTTAGATATGAGGAGGCACATATCTACTGTGAACCTGTTGCAGATGAGCTTAGTTCGAATGCAAAACATGACTCTTCTGTTGCTACACAAATCACTCGATTTATGTTTATTTCAAATGCTCTTGAAGAAGCTTATAGGCTATCAAGCCATGTTTATGAAGAGGAATGTTCAAAATTATTGAGCTCGGGTAACAAATTAGAACGGCAGCGCAGTTACTCAACTCAGTCAGCTTGGCTGTTAGATGAAGTGTTTGCTTCAATAGATATGCCTGAAAACTACTTTCATAAAGTCGGCGGGTTAATAGAGCTGTCGAAGCATTACAAGAATATATTTAAAGTAGGTTTTGACATGAATCTTGACGAAAGTAAAACCGCTTCAAGAGGATTCTCAGTAGTTAGAAATCTCAGAAATCACATAGCCCATGCTGTTTTTCCAATAGTAGAAAATCCTGAGTTTACTTGGGGATTTGATAATCCTAAAGTCAAAAAATTAGTTTTAATTTTGCTTCTAAGAGCTTCTCGGTTAGCGGCAATGAATATACAGGTTATTCTTGGCTTTGCATGCGAGGGATTTAAGTCGGATAGCTATGCCTGCTTTTCTGAAGATCCTGATACTGGAGAAGCATTCAAGGAGGTTTTTAACTCCGGAAATTATTTAAACCATTTACATGTTGAGCAAAATTTTGGTTTGAATGAGAGCTCACACTGGGCATGGCGCAACGATGTGCTTGAAGGCTAACAAGCGCATGTTGGGGGACTGGTTGTAAGCTGCGCTCCAACCAGCCGCAAATACGAGCGTTTTGCGGCGGAAGTATAGCCACATGAGATCTTAACGAAGCACACCTTCTTGCCAGCCATTGTTCGGTCGTGATCAACAGGCGAGCCAGTCCATTGGCTGCCGAGTCCTTTAGTCATCCATGCTGTATCTTACCGGTGTGACAGGGCGTGTGGCGGGCGGAGGAGCCGGCGTGCCCCGCGTCCCGTCAGGTGATGTCTCTCACCTTACCCATGAGTGTATCGACGAACTGCCCCCAAAAACCCGTGAGGTCATCGTATTGGTGCGGCTCGTCCATTAGCGAGATCGCCTTGCCGTAGGCAGCAACCATGAGTGCAAGTCCTTCCACCGCGCGCCGCGCACTGCGTACGGCATCGTCGCCAGATACTGAGCCCGCCTCTGACTCGCCGATCTCGCTCAACGGCTTCCAGATCTCGCGGTAGAAGCGGTGGCGGGTGTTCAGGCGAATGATCACCTGGTTGTTGATCGTCTGCACGTCGATGAACTGCTTGCCAGGGATGTCGACCGACTCGAGAACGATGGGGAGGTCCCGAATGCGCTCGATGTATTGCTGTTTCACCTCTTCGGAGCTGTCATGTCCGGTGTCCTTGGCAAGCCGCGCGAGTTCTTGTTGGGCCTCGTTTTCCGGGATCTGCGGTGCCCGGCTTTTTGGCATTGTCTTGTCGGCCTCTTTCAATGCCTCGTTTATCGGGGCGTGCTCGCCGGCCTCGGCCTTGCGCTTCACAATCTCGATCCCCCAGCGCTCTTGCAGCATCTTGCGAGCCTGCGGGATGTGGCGCGCCAAGCGCTCGCGGATCTTATCGCGCAGCTCGCCATGCGGCTCGACGCCGCGTTTGACGTTACGCACCCCGAAGAAATCGTCGAGTTCGGGGTTGAAGGCGACTTCGATACCGATGAAGCGATCCGGGTCCTGCGCCCCGCTTGGCAGAATGCGCGGTACGTTGGTGTAGGCGATCTCGCGCTTCATGCGCATGAAACTTAGCGCGCCTTGATTCTCCGGGATACGTAGCTTATTGGCGAGCTTGTCACCGCCCTTACCGCGTGACCGAGTCACTGCCTCCGGATAGAGCGTGATCCGCAGGCGCACGGTCGAGCCGCGGATCTTGATGGGCTCATCGGCAATGGTCTGTGCTTGGTAGAAAGGCGCCTCGTCGCCCTCCCGCGGATCCTTGTTTAGCACCTCCTCGGCCCATGTGCCCTTCATCAGGAACAGCGGGTCATGAGGAAGCAACGCTTTGTTATTGACGTCGAGCTTAATGCCGCCGTCAATATACTCGCGGAAGATGCGAGAGAGTTCTTTCTGCACGTCGACGAGCAGTTCATCAAAAGTGGCAGTAACGCGACCTTGCTCAAGGCGGTCGACGCGACTCCACACTACCAACGTACCCGTCCCCTTGGGGAGAAGGGCCCCGAAGTCGTCCGGAATTTCGGCTATCTGTGGCGCATCGATGCCAACGGCACCGGCACCCTCCTGCTGCTCTTCGCGCAACGCCTCGTCGAGATCAAAATGGACGTGGCGCCAGGGGTTGTCCGCCGACTGGCGGCTCCAGACATCAATGCGGCGTCCGAAGTTGAGCGCCGCGAGTTTGGCCCCGACACCGTACTTGCCGATAGTGTCGCGGCGCATCCAGCGCGTCGAGTAGCCAATCACCAGGTAGTGGTGTAGCGTCTCTACGTCCATGCCCTCGCCATCGTCGCTAATCGCGATACGATGGACGTGCTTTTTGCCGTGTTCGACGGTCTCCTCGAGACGTATCTGGATCCGGTTGGCACGTGCCTCGATCGAGTTATCAACCACCTCGGCGAGCGCGGTAGGCAGGCTGTAGCCAGAGTCGCGAAGCGACATCAGTGCCTGCCCAGTTTGGATCATCGGCAGGCGTTGGGCGGTGGCGCTATTGTTGTTCAGGTGTAGGGTCGACATCGATTGACTCCTTGTTTTGGCGATCCCTGCCGTGGGGTCAGAGAGCGCACTGGATGGTTAGTTAGTTAGAGAAGCGGCGGTTCGCCGCGCTCTTCGGTAAAGGGACCGTAAAGAGCAAAACAGGGTACGTCACTTCTGTCGCTCGCTCATGTCGCTTTGGCATGCGCTGGCCAAGCAGGCAGCACGCCCTTGACGGCTTGAGCATTAACACTGCAAAAAGGACAGGGCTCGTCGCGCCCGTCCGGACGCGCTGGGTGGATCTGGTTACGCATCGACGGCAAGTGGTTCAGCTGGTCGTACCAGAATGCCTCCAGGTAGAAAGCGCGCAGCGGGTCGTGGCACGGCTCCCACACGAGATGGCTTGCCTCGGCAAGCTTCTCGTGCTGACAGAGGCGCCGGCGCAGGCAACAGTCGGAGCGGCCCACGTAGATCGGAGTGTGACCTTGCAGCAGCAGATAGGCGCCGGCGTATCCCTTAGGCACAAGAACGCGAATCCAGGCGGGGTCTGCGGGGAGTGCGAGTCGATGGTGCGGCCCGGCGATGACTCGAACGGTAGCCATCAGCACAGCACCTCCTGGGCGGCGATTGAACGGATGCGGCCGCGCAGCTTTTTTACGTACTCGCGCGAGATTCCCAAGCGCTGCGCAGTTTCGAGGAGCCCCTCACCATCACGCCAACCGTCGAGGCACTCGGGCAGGTAGCCCTGGTCGCCGAGGCGCGCGCGCAGCTGCTGATAACTGTGATAAGACGCTACGTTGTCGGCGAGTGGGCGCTGGGCGGCGATCATGGCCTGTGCCAGCTCCTGGCTGGTAGCGGTGTTAACGGTCTCTTCAATCGGCAGCATGCCGCGCGCACGGTGACGGCGCATTTTCCGGATCAGCACGCTGCGTGCATCCTTGAGGGCGTTGACCACGAGGAAGTCGGTTTCCGGGCGTTGGTCGCTCAACACCAGATCGATGGCGTAGTCGGCAATCTCAAAGTCGAAGGAGCCGGGAGCCCGGCGGGCGCGAAGATTCTGAAGTGCAAGCACGGCATTGCACCGCGCCGGCGAAAGAGCCTGCGTTGTCATATCAAGTTTCCTCACTTTTGGCAGCGCCGCCCCGTTTGGGTACAGCACCACGCTGGTTAGGAGTCACGAATTGTAAGAACCGCCGTAACTAGAGTAGCCGACGGTGCCCTTGAAACATAGCCACTTCGTGCAGGACTGCAAGAAGCGCTCGGCATGGGGTAGCACCTGTAAAGGGACCACACTGGCGCGAAGAGGGTACTGGCAGCGGCTGGCGGACTAGGGGGAAAGGGGGGCATCCAACAATTTCTACGCTGATCTAGTCTGGTGTGCGCCGTAAGCCCATGAAACGCCGAGCCGCGCTGGTACCCATGGACCTCAATTGGTAGGCCGTCGATGTGCAGGGTCAGCTGCTTGGGGCGCTCGCCATTCTTCAGCGAGGTCAGGCGCCATATTACCAGTCTTAGCAGGCCTCCGTGCACGGTGTCGATGTAGTCGTCTCGGCCAAGGCAGGATAGCAGCCTCGACAGCGTGGCTTGAGACGGTCGGACCTGTGCCAATGGCGCCATCCCGCGCGCATCGCTGCAGGCCAACTGCCAGAGTGGGTCACGGTGCAGCGTGTCGGTATCACTGAGTTCGTCCAGCCCATCGCACGTTGCAGCACCAGGGTGCGCAGTTGGCTGGCCAGTGAGTGACGGATGCGTAGCGGGTGGCGTCGATTGACCAGATTGTCTCCGAGTGCCTCGATCACGCCGCTGTTGTCGAGAGCTTCACGTAGCAGCAGAGCGCCGCTGTCACTGGTAGTACGTAGGCCGCATAGCTCAACACGGAAAGAGCCGTTGCATGAGTGCTATACACCCCTCACAGGTTGGAGCCGCCGGCTTCGCCGGGGCTCAACCTGAACGTTAGGTGAAATCCGCCATAGGGCTAGCCAGGACATGAAGTAAAATAACCAGTAAGGATTTATCGTGACAATTGTTGAAGCCATAAAGAAAGTCATGCAAGACGTAGGCAAGCCGCTTACGTATAAAGAGATATATCAAGAGATAATTTATAAAAACTTGTACAGGTTTGGAGCCAAGGATCCGGAGGCGCTAGTAAATAGCAAGCTGAGAAAGCACTGCCTTGGTTTGGATTTTCCATCCGCAAGTCCTGCAAAGCATTTTGTAATCGTTGGAAAGCGTGGCAAGGGTGCGAAGTATTTCTTGGTAGGTAGCTCACATGTTAAGACAGGCGCTGTTCAAGGAATGGCGCGCTCATCATCTGAGGAAAGGCTTCCTGAAGAGAAACTCCACGACGCTTATCTTGAACACAGAAGCACTGTAAAGAACCTGCTTCTTGAGCAGATCTTATCGTCTGATCCGGCTTTCTTTGAGAGGCTTGTTGTCGATCTTTTGCTAGCAATGGGCTATGGTGGTAGCGTGCCAAATGCGGGGTTGGTTAGTGGCGGGGCAGGCGACGGTGGTATAGACGGAATAATAAAAGAAGACGAGTTAGGTCTGGGAAAAATATATATCCAAGCAAAAAGGTATGCAGTTAAGCCAGTAGGTAGACCTGATCTTCAGCGCTTCGTTGGTGCTATGGAAAATGTACACAAAGGCGTTTTTATTACCACTTCGACGTTTTGTAAAACAGCTGAGCTTTATGTTGACAATAACCAAAAAAGTATTGTCCTGGTTGACGGCCACAAGCTCTGTGAGCTGATGATTACTCATAGAGTTGGTGTTTCAGTGCTCAAGGAATATTTGACCTTCAAGGTTGATAGCGATTACTTCGTGGATGATTGACATATATTGCTTTGGTGACCATGAATATCAACCTAACGAGGTAGTGAGCCCGATAAGCCCTTCTGGGATTTTTCGGGTAGTTAAGCGTTAGAGCCCAAGAGCTAAGGACGACAATGGCCACCCATCACCAACATGCGGAGTTTGATATTGAGTTTTCCCTGGAGAGGGTGTTGGAGTTCTGTCGGATCTCTCCTCTTGCCCGAAGTGGAATCCCATTATTAGGTCTATTGCCGGCGCACCCCAGCAAGGTTTTCGGCTTCAGATCGCTAGCCCAACGGCGGAAAGGTCATGCGTTTCTCTCCCGTCGTCCTCACAGCAGATGCCGGGCGCGAGTTGCACTGGTTGGGCCGATTTTTTCCTGAGCTATTCGATAATAAGCATCGTTTCTGATAGAGCCGCTTGGTGAGGGAAAGGTGCGGTTTCAGAGAAGCGAGCGTATAGCGGACTATTGGTAAGTTTGCTCCGCGAAATACTAGGCGTGGTTTTTAAGAGATGAATCGGAAGCTGAGGGCACGGGCCGAAAGCGCGTAAGAAGAAGCGGAAGAGAAGGAAGTCTAACCTGAGCGTTAGATGCGAAAAATGGCGAGGTCTTATCTATGCCCTGAGATAGTAATATTTACCACAACTTGATCGTTTGTGAGAATAACTGCACTGAGTGTACAGTGACGGGAATCACCTGACACGCGCCCCCACCCACGCGGCCAAGGAAGCTAAGAGTGATCATCCCCCATGACGGGCGCTTGCGGCTGGATCGCGAGCGCTTGAAGCAGCACCGCAAGCGGCTGGGCCTGAGTCAGGAGGCGCTGGCCGAGTACTGTTTTGATCGGCGCTTGTGCGTCTCCATCGCTTCCATCAAGCGGGCCGAGAGTGGCAAGGCGGTGCTGTATCGTACCGCGCGCCATCTGGCCGAGATCTACGAGGTCGAGGTCGACGAGCTGTCGGCGGAGGTCGAGGAGGCTGCCGTTGTCGCTTCCGATATCGAGGAGATGGAGAGCGCCCGCGTGCTGATCCAACTGCACGCCGTGGCGGCCGATCCCTCGGCGCTGGCGAGCTGGGTGCAGCATTTCGGCGGCAGCCTGGAGGAAGGGGGCACGGCGCTGTTCGGGCTGCCTCGGGCTTACCGCAGCGATGCTCAGCGTGGCTTGTTGTGTGCCGCTACCCTGGTGGAGCAGGGGGTGGCCAGTCGCGTTTACCTTCAGGCCGGCCATTGGCCGGCTGCTACGCCCTCTGCGATTGTGAAGGATTCGAGCGGCGTCTGGGTCGAGCGTGGCGTGGCGGTGCAGTTGGCGGAGCGTTTCGTCTTCGATGATGTAGGCGGGGAGTGGCTGCGCTATTGCGGTCCACGGGACGAGGCGCACGAGGCCCGCTTCGATCTGGTGGGGCGCCGGGTGGAGCTGGGGCAGCTGCAAGCGATCTTGGAGAGTACCCGGGCTTACCAGGCCGGCCATCTGGTCTATATCCGCGGCGTGGCCGGTATTGGCAAGACTCGCCTTAGCGCCGAGTTTGCCGAGATGGCCGCGGCCCATGCCGATCATCACCAGGCCGAGGTGCTGGACTTCGGCACGCGCGCCGACGAAGGCCCGCTGATGCAGCTCACGCGCTCGCTGCTGCAAGCCTCCGGCGAGGTGCAGGGTGAGGGAATAGACGAAGCTCAACTGCTTGACCGCCTCTCGGCGCTGCGCCTGCCCGCGGATCACGCCATGCTGCTGCGTCCGCTGCTGGGGTTGGCCCAGCCAGAGGAGGCGCAGTCGCTTTATGCGGCCATGACTCCCGCGACCCGCAGCCAACGCTTGGTACAGGCGCTGCGCGACGTGCTCCTGGCGCGCTCCATCCATCGCCCGCAACTGGTGGTCGTGGAGGACCTGCACTGGGCCGACGAGGCGCTGCTGGCCACCCTCACTGGGCTGCTGCAGGAGACCCAGGATGCGCCGGTGATCTGGCTGTTTACCTCGCGCCTGGAGCAGGACCCGCTGGAGACCCGCCTGCGGCCGCAGCTGCCTGAGTTGCCGCTCACCCTGATCGAGCTACCGCCACTGCGTGCCCAGGAGGCCGAGGCCTTGGTAGCTAGCTTCGGCACGGTGCCCGCCGAGCACGCCGCCCGCTGCGTGACCCAGGCCCAGGGCAACCCACTGTTCCTGACCCAACTGCTGCTGTTCCATCCTCACCGCAGCCTGCCGGCCAGCCTCGCCAATCTGGTGCAGACCAAGCTGGACCAGCTCACCGACCTGGATCGTCGGGCCATGTGCATCGCCGCCGTGATGGGGCAGCGCTTCTCCCTGGCGTCGCTGCAGGAGGTGCTGGGGCAGGCCGATTACCAGCCCGAACTCCCCCAGCGTTACAGCCTGGTTCGCCCGCTGGAAGAGGGCAACTACCGCTTCGTGCATGACCTGATCCTGCAAGGGATCTATGAAGGCATTCCCAAGATTCAGCGCGACCGCCTGCACCTGCGCCTGGCCGAACTCTACGGCGAGGCGGAACCGGGCTTGCGGGCGCGCCACCTTCATCGGGCGCGCTCGCTGGAGGCGCCGAGTGCCTTCCTGCAGGCGGTGGCGGCGGAAATGGCCCGCTACCGGCACGAGGAAGCCCTGGCGCTGCTGAAGCAGTGCCGCTCCATCGATTATGCGCCGAAGGATGAGTACCGGCTGATGCTGCTGCAGGGCCAGGTGGCGATGGCCACCGGGCGTATACAGGCGGCGCGGGAGCACTTCGAGGCGGCCCGTGCCTTCGCCCGGGAGGAGTGTCAGCGCATCAGCGCCGACCTGTGGCTGGCCCGGGTGCTGAACATGCTCGATGCGCTGGAGGCGGAGGAAGCAATACTCGATGGCCTGCTGCCCCTGGCCGAGGCGCTGGAGGACCCCTTGCCCCTGGCCGAGGCGCTCTATCTCAAGGGCAACCTCTATTTCCCCCGGGGCGATTTCGCCACCAGCCGGGCCTATCACACCCGCGCCCTTGAGCAGGCCCGCCGTGGTGGCAACGTGCGCACCGAGATCCAGGCCATGAGCGGGCTTGGCGATGCGCACTATGCCGAGGGGCAGATGCGCAGCACCCTCGAGATGTTCGACCACTGCGTAACGCTCTGCCGGACCCATGGCCACGCCGACCTGGAGGCCTCCAACCTGTTCATGCTGGGTACGGCGCGCATCTATGCCAACCAGACCGAGGCGGCGCTCGCCGACTGCTTCGATGCCGCCGAGCTGGGCAAGCGGGTCGGCAATCGGCGTGCCGAGGTGGTTGCGCGGCTCACGGCGGGGTGGATTCTGATCTCCCAGGGCGATCCTCATGCGGCGGACGAGCAGGTCGAACAGGGGTTGACGGTGGCTCGTGGCCTGGGCTCGGGCCGCTTCGAGGCGTTCCTGCTGGAGAGCCGTGCCCGGGGCGAGCTGATCACCGGGCGGTTGGCCGAGGCGCGAGCCAGCATCGAGCGCGCCTGGCAGCTGGTGGAACAGCATGCGCTCAAGGCCTTTATCGGCCCTTGGGTGCTGGGCACCCGCGCGCTGCTGGAAGAAGAGCCCGAGGCTCGCTTGGCGACCCTGCAGCAGGGCGAAGCGCTGCTGGATGCAGGCTGCGTGGGGCACAACGGCTATCGCTTCCTGATCGCGGCGGCGGAGGTCAGCCTGCTCGACGGGCGCCCGGATGCGGCGCGCCACTATGCCCAGCGCCTGACCCAACTGATGGCGGCGGAGCCCTGTGCCTGGGGCGAGCACCACCGCGCCCTGATCGAAGCCCATGCCGACTGGCTGGAGAGCGGGCAGGCGGAAGGCGACAAGGGCAGCGAGGCGAGCACCCTGCAAGCCCTATGGGCGTGCTGGCACCGTGGCGAAGCCGCTGGCCTGGTGATGACGCTGCCTCGCCTTGCTGCCAGTCGACGCTAACCGCAGGGGACCCTCGATCCGACGCTCCGGTGCCGCCAGCAGCAGGGCGACGAGATGCTCCGATTGTTCCAGGCACTGCTCCTGCAGGCCGGCACCGCGAGTCCAGCCGCCGGCGAACAGTAGCGGGCAACCCTCTTGGCCTTCGGCGCTCCGCCGGGCGGTGGTCTGGTTATAGCGCTCGATCTCCGCTTGCGCCTCCAGGCAGTTGGCATCCAGCACATTGTGCTTGAACAGGGTCCAGGCCTTGGCTTCCAGGGCGCTGTCCAGCGGCGGTAGCCGGTCCCGATAGCCTGCCTCGCCGGGCTCGGTGTTCGCCAGCGTTGCGGGGGCGTCCAGGGGCGAGGACTGCCGCTCGAGCATCTCGCTGCGGGGAATCCGGTTGAGGTCATCCACCAGGGAAACGAAGTACTGCGGCAGGCCTGCCTGGTTGTAGGCGGGGTTCTCGGCATCGTTCTGGTGGCGGTTCGCCACGTAGTCGATCCGGTAGGGGAAGAAGGTGTCTTCGGGGTTGCGCACCTCGATGTTGTAGGTGCGCCACAGGTTGCGATTGGGCGGCAGGCGGGCGGCGGCGGTGTGGCAGACGCTGAAGCTGCGGGTGTAGCGCACCTTGCCGAGGATATGCCGCAGCTCCCGCTGGGTGTCGCTCAGGCCGTCGCCGAACGTCAGCAGCGGCAGGGCGTCTTCGGCATGGGTGGCCATGATCAGCAGGTCGGCCTCCCAGCGGCGGTCGCCGGGAGCACACTCCGTCAGCGTTACACCCTGGGTCGATAGGCTGGCTTCCACCTCGATACCGCGCAGGATCTGAACGCGGGGGCCCGGTGTATTCGGGTTGGTGATATGCGCGGCCAGGGCTTCCAGCCAGTGCTGGGCGCCGTGTTCGAAGTAGCGGCGGTCCGGGGGCGAGCCGCCCTCCTGAATGCGGTAATACTCGAAGGGGGCCTGGAGCGGCATGCCGCCCGGGCCGCGAACGTCGGCGAAATACATGGCCGAGATGCGGGGGTAGTAGATGGTCTGGCGGATACGCTCCAGCCGCGCCGGTAGCTCCGGGTCCTGCCAGTCGATGGAGACGCTCAATCGCTCCGCCGCCGCGGCCAGCATATCGGCGGGGGCGGCGATACAGGCGTCGAAGAAGTCATCCACCGTATAGCGCGGCGTAACGCGATGATTCTCCACCAGGGCGATAGCGCTTTGGTGAATCACGGGGATCAGCAGCGCCAGCCGGCCGCCATCGACCTTGCTCAACTCATGGGCCGGGTCGCTGACGCCACGGAACAGATCCTTGTCGTCGGTCAGGGCGATGCTTCCGTCGCGGCTGAAATAGCTCTCGGTATTCTCCAGCGGCTTCATGCGCTCAAGCTCGCCGATCTCGCCGAGTATCGTGCGCAGGCGGTGGTAGGTGGCCAGGTTGACGTCATTCACGCCCAGGTCGGCCCAGCGGCGATAGGGCGAGTCGGGCTTCCCCGGATAGCGCCGGCAGCCAAGGTCGACCCACACCGTCTCGGCATTGCCGCCCAGGGTGGCCTTGCGCTCGAAGATGGTGACCACGAGCTGTCGGGCCGCCTCGCTACCGAACTTCTGAAGGTAGTAAGCCAGCGACAGGCCGGAGACGCCGCCGCCGATGATGGCGATCCGTAGCGGTTTTAGGTCCATGATGGTGCCCCCCTGGTAATTGTTTCACCAAGAATCCATCAAGAGCACGTCGCAACCAAGGGCCTGGGATGAGCTGATACCGAAGTGATCCGTTGCGCTTCGTGGCGCCGTTTCCAGCGTTCGTGGTGATACCGAGGTGATGCGGTCGGTATGAGATATCTGAACTCGAATGCTTAGGGCAGTAAGCCGCGACCGGTTACCGGCCGCCAATTCCAGAACAACGCACGAGGTATCACCCCATGAACGCTCCGCAAACCATCGACAAGCAACTGATCGCCCACGACTTCCGTGTCGCCATGCATGGCAAGCTCGAGCCCGAGAAGATCGACGAGGCCACCCAAGCACTGGTCGCCTCCGAGAAGGCCTACGCCGCCAATGGCAGCGTGGCCAGCCTGGTCTTCTATCTCAAGTTCCAGGTCAACATCACCGATGGCAAGACCTTCGACGGCCACGCCGGAGGCGCCTCCTCACCGGGCGGCGGCGCACTCTTCGGGCACGTCTATACCAACGATCTCGACCGGCTCTATCGCGATACCGTGAGCTTCGAGTTTCAGGCCACGCCGGTCTACCTGAGCATTCTGTACTTCGACAGCCACAGCAACCTGCTGGGCCACTTCCAATCCGGGGCAGTCTCCATCGTCACCGGCGTCGGCGGTGGCAAGGGTAGCTGGCACTGAGCGATCATTTGGGCTTCAGCCAAAACTGGGGGCGCCACGGCGCCCCTAATTCTGGCAACTGGCAATGAAGCCTGCCACCACGCAAGCTTGATGCGTGAATGCGCGCATATAATGGGTGTATCGTTCCGCACGAGAAGTGATATGCCATGCGAGCAGCCGAAGCTACCAAATCCACCCGAAAGCCAACGAACCTATCGCTGGATAGTGCTCTTCTCAAAGAAGCAAAAGCCCTTGGGATCAATATTTCACGGGCCGCAGAGGCGGGGATCGCGGAGGCTGTGAAGCGTCATAAACAGGAGCAGTGGCTGAAAGAAAATGCCAGTGCCCTGGCGAGTTCGAACGCATACGTCGAAACCAACGGTTTACCTCTCACCCGGCACTGTCAATAGCTAGGCTAAGCACATTGCTTATGCCCCGGTGCCAGCCGTCTGGCTCCGGGGCTTTTCATTTTCGAGGGGAGGGCGGCGCAGGCTGTTCCCCTCTTTTGTAAGCCTTTTCCTACATGTTTATCGGCGATGTGCCACAGAAACCCGCCGCTGCGATTGGTATGCTCTCTGCGCGAGGAATTGCGATTCCCCTAATTAACCAATAAAAGCAGCATCTTTCACGCAGGGAGGCATCATGGCCGATGCAAGCGGATGGCAATTCACCCTGGCCTTGGCCGGGGCCGACGACCTGGCGGTGGTCGAGTTCACACACCGCGAGGAGCTCTCCGCGCCCTTCGAGCTGACGGTACACTTCGCCAGCCGCGACGGCAGCCTCTCCGCCACCGACATTCTCGACCGTGAGGCCACCCTGACGATCTGGCAGGAGGGCGAGGCGCTGCGCCGCGTCCATGGCATCGTCAGCGAGTTCGGCCGTGGCGACCGCGGCCATCGCCGCACCTTCTATCATGTGAAGATCCAGCCCGCGCTGTGGCGCCTGGGGCTGCGCCACAACTCGCGCATCTTCCAGGAAGTCTCGCCGCTCACCGTGCTCAACACCCTGTGCGACGAACACGGCCTCACCGATGTCGCTTTCGCCGCCACCCGCGAACCCGAGACGCGGGAGTACTGCGTTCAGTACCGTGAGCACGATCTCGCCTTCGTCGAGCGCCTGGCCGCCGAAGAGGGCCTGTTCTACTTTCATGAGTTCTTTGAGACGGGCGGTGAGACACCCCGCGCCGCTCATCGCCTGGTCTTCGCCGACGCGCCCCAGGTGCTCACCCACCTGGGCGAGCGTACCTACCACGGCCGCGCCGGCGGCACGCCACCGACCCGCCACGTGCGCAAGCTTGAGCAGTTCGCCCGGGTCGCCCCGGCATCCACCACGCTCAAGGACTACTCGTTCAAGAACCCGGCCTACGGCCAGTTGCACGACCACCTCGCCGACGGGCTGGAGGAACACGCCCAGCGTGTCGACTACGAGCATTTTGACTACCCCGGCCGCTACAAGCGCGACGCCTCCGGCCAGGCCTTCACCCGCATCCGCCTCGAATCGCTGCGCCAGAGTGCCAGCACCGCCGACGCCGAAAGCGACCTGCCCGAGCTGGCCCCGGGCGTGCGCTTCACCCTGACCGACCACGACCTCGATGAGCTCAACCAGGATTGGCAAGTGCTCGGCGTGGTCCACTACGGCAAGCAGCCCCAGGCCCTGGAAGAGGACGGTATCGTCCAAAGCCAGACCGAGGGCGGGAACAGTGGCGGCATGACCACGTACCACAACGACCTCGTGCTCATGCCCGCCGACCTGGCCTGGCGCCCCAAGGCCAACCCCAAGCCCCGGGTCGACGGCCCCCAGGTCGCCTTCGTCGTCGGGCCCGAAGGCGAAGAGATCTACTGCGACGAGCACGGCCGGGTCAAGGTGCAGTTCCCCTGGGATCGCTATGCCGAACCCAACGAAACAGCGAGCGCTTGGCTCCGGGTCAGTCAGGACTGGGCCGGCGGCGGCTACGGCAGCCTCGCCATCCCGCGGATCGGCCATGAAGTTTTAGTCAGCTACCTGGAAGGCGACCCCGATCAGCCGCTGATCACCGGGCGCATCTACAACGCCGTCAACACCCCGCCCTACGAACTCCCGGCCAACAAGACCCGCACCGTCATCCGCACCCAGAGCCACCAGGGTGAAGGCTTCAACGAACTGCGCCTGGAAGACCAGGCCGGCCAGGAGCAGATCTGGCTCCACGCCCAGAAAGACCTGGAACTGCTGACCAACAACGACCGCACCGAAGAGATCGGCAACGACAGCCACCTCACCGTGCATCGACACCGCATCAGCGAGATCCACGCCGACGACCACCTCACCGTGCACGGCCAGCGCCACCTCCAGGTCGACGGCGACGACCACCTCATCGTCGGCACCACCCGCCACGAGAAGACCGCCCGCGCCCAACTCGTCGAAGCCGGGCAGGAAGTGCACCACAAAGCCGGCAGCAAGACCGTGATCGATGCCGGCGCCGAGATCACCCTCAAGGCTGGCGGCAGCTTCCTCAAGCTCGACCCCAGCGGCATCACCATCGTCGGCGCCCAGGTCAAGATCAACTCCGGCGGCAGCCCCGGCTCGGGGAGCGGGCAGGGGGCGCAGACCCCGGAACTTCCCCAGCGCGCTGAGCGCGAGGAACATACTCAAATCGCCTTCTCAGGCCATGGACCCAGCCAGCAGGCGCAACTGGTCGAGGCAGAAGGGCTGGGTGAGCGCGAGTTTCTCGTCGACGTCACCAGCGGTAGCCAGGATGGTCAGCAGGTTCGTTTGCGCAAAGGGCGAGCTCGCAGGAATGGAGGGCAGAAGGGATGAGCGAAGGCGATCTCAAGGAACTACAAGACGAAGACATCGACCTTGGCGTGCGGCGCCGTGTCGAGTACTCGGACGAGGAAGACGGTACTCTTGCGCTGGTGATTCCCAAGCGCGAGGGGGGCGGCGAGATCGAAATACCGCTGCAGGAGCATGCCAGAACCGTTTTCGAGCGCACCGATGGCAGTATGCAGGACTACACGATGCTGGCCGTTCGCCCCTTGGCGGAAGTGGGGCGCAACCGACCCGTTCAGCGGAGTGGGGTAACGACCAATACCGGTATCGCCACTGCCATGCTGCGTCCGGGATACCTGTATGTCTTCTTCGACAACCGCTTGTGGCGTGAACTCGAGATTGGCAACGATGGCAAGCTTAGCGACGTAGATGTAGAGCATTATCGTGAGCTAGCCAAAGGGGGGGACACCCCCAATGAGCGGGACAGCGCAGGCAAATGGCTCGATAACATCCTGCTTCCGGCGATGCTGCAGGGGCAGGCCACCCTGCATCGGGTTCGCCTCGCCTACAGCGAGATCGCCTGGAGCTGGCCCTACATCACCTGGTTGGAAGCCAATCCCGGCCGACTCGAGACGCGCACCACTGCCGTAGGGCATGCCCACGCCGTGATTCTCGATATGGAAGGCTGGCTCTCCATGCAAACGGGGTTTCCCGCCGGTCGCGTGGCCGACCAGCCGCCCCTACGTGAACGCGATCTCGGCATCGAACTGATGCTGGAAGCGCCCGAAGCTTATACCACCGACTTTACCGCACCAGCGGGCAACGAATTGTGCGCCAAGCTCAAAGCCTTGTGGGAGCAAGCCGGGGAAACCGATCGCGCTGCCACTCTGGCGCTGGAGTGCGAAGCTGGTGAAGACCTCTTGGCTGCTATTCGGGATAACGCTGGTATCGTTGCCGTGGCACTGCCGGACCCCCTGTTTACGCTGCGCCATGCCCTGGCCCAGATCCACCTCGCCGAACACTACCTGGATGGCCTCGACAGCCGGCTGGCCGACAATCCCTTGGGGCATTCGGCCAAGCTCATTCGTCAGGCTCTCTTCACCGCGCCGAGCAGTGGCGAGGCGAATCCACTTGCCGAGTTTCGGGGTGCCATCGATCCGACCAAGCTCGATGCCACCCTGGAGCAGGCTGAACGCAACGCCGCGCTTGCGGTAGTGCGCACAAAGCTCGACGCCCTCCAGCAACTGGCTAGCCAGGGCCAGCTCACCGCCATGCTGCGTGATTTCACCAGCCACGATGAATTGGGTATCTGCGAAGGCTACGCCCTGTGTGGTGACCTCTACGGCGTGCTGCAACAGCTTCCCGGTGTGCTCCACGACCAGGGCGACACCCGCCAGGAGGCCCGTACCAGGCAACTGCTCAAGACGCTGCTGACTGACCGGGAGTTGCAAGCGCTTTGGAGTGCCGACGAGAACGAGTCCACCGATGAATCGGCTGATGACGCCACCAATGATGGCAGCGGCAATTTCCGGCCTGCCTTCCTGCGCCGGCTTGCCCAGGATGAGCGCGACATTGACGAGGCCCTGGCTGCAAGCCTAGGTCTGGAGACCCTGGGGCTGGTCGCCCAAAACCTGACTGAGCAGGAACAAGCCCAGCAGGCCGGTGTGCTCAGCCTGGCCAACGCCATCAAGGTCGGCGGCTTGGTTAACACGGTTGTGGGGCAATGGAGCCAGGCCGTGCTGCGGGTAGCAGAGCGGATAGGCGACGACGTGGAAGTGATTCACATGCGCCGTGTGTTCACCGCCGTTGGCACCCATGCCAACCTGGTTGACGGTTCCCTGAGGGGCGAGCTACAAGTCATGCATCGCAGCGATGTCGACCTGAGCCGCTACGTCATCATCGGTGTGCATGGGGATGGGATCGAGTGGGGGTTGACCGACCGTGATCGCACCAGTGGCGTTCTTCAGACTCAACGAGACTACCTCTACGCCGAGCAGGTGGACCCCAGGGGCAACGTGCAAGCCTCGACCAGCCCGAAACGCATGTCATCTGAAGTAGATGACGCTATCCGTCAGGTCGCCGGCCATGTCCTGGTGTACGTACTCCCTGCCGGCCACCCCGAAGCCGCGAAGGTAGCGCAACTCCGTCTGACCAAGCTTGCCGGTCAGGTTAAAGTGGTGATAGATGGCCCTGCGGTGTCGAGATTGTTGGTGGGGTTTGCGATATATAATATTGGGATGGAAATATCAAAACTAAAAGAAGTTAGTGATGCCGATGAAAGCACAGCACTTCAGTGGACAAAGGTCATGAGCAGTCTTGTTGATTTAAGCGCTGCTTACATGAAGTTGCACACAACGCTTTATCCGGCTTCAAACTCTAAAACAGGTATATTTGTACAAAGAGCTTGGTTTGATATGAAGAGCTGGCCGGTAATTGGTGCCAGGCTTTCCCAGGTTGGAGCAAGCACGCTTGTTCGGACAATTGGCTTGTTTAACTTTTTTGCGGGCGTTACCGCTGTGGGCGTCAGCTCTTGGGAGCTGCGCAATAGCCTGCAGGGTGGCGATCATGATGCCGCAATAGGCCATGGTATAGCGGTTGCCGGTGGGGCGCTGTTTCTTGCCGCTCCTCTTATGGCGGGGCTGGTAATGATTCCCGGCTGGGGATGGGCGTTGCTTGGCCTGGGGCTGGCCATCGGCGGTAGCAGCTATGCTGCCATGAATCAGGATACCCCCTTTGAGCAGTTGCTCAAGCAGGGCCCCTTGGGTACCCATCCCGATGGAGCAATGACAGTGGCAGACGATGCCGTTTACTACCCCCAACTGTTGACACAGCTGAGCCCGGCCCAGATCGAAGTGTCGCGCTACGGCAGTTTGGGTGCGGGCGAGCGCCAGGCATTACTGGAAAGCGTTTGGGAATCAACCACTGATACCCCCAGCAGCCGAGACTATGTGATAACGATCAGCACGCCGTTGATCAGCCGCTACAAGATTGGCGAGACGTTGAAACTGGCTGTGCAGGAGCTGGAACAGACCGATACCGGCACCATCACCCCGCTTGGCACCTATGAACAGCTATCTCATATCACTAGGGCGCCGGAACCGTTCGAGATTGGTAAGCGCCAGTTGCTGCCGCAGCAAAGTGCGGTACGCTTTCTGGTCAAGCGCAAAGTGGCGGAGGAGAGCTTCCAGATGGGTGGCACCAGCGTGACCTCCACGGCCCGCCTGCGTATCGCCCTGCAGGCGAGAATCGAGTGGGAGCTGGGTGAGATGGTATTGCCCACTCCGATGCTGAAAGAGTACGAGCCTTTTGTTGAAGGCCAGCATGACGCACTGCCAGCCCGGTCGCATCGCACGGTGAATAACCCAATCGTCGATTTCATCAGATCCTTTACAGGTCGTTCACAGGACCCCCGTTACTGGTACATCAAGGAATTCCAGGTATGAAAGAGGCAAGCTCCTCCCATTATGACGCCGGCGCTTACCGTGCCGGGACCATTCCTCCCATACCAGCATCGCCGAAGAAGCGAGAGCGTATTGGTGAGGAGCTGCTGCCTTTTGGGGACTATGCTGGTATCGACCCCTATCAGCAGATTTGTGAGGACGCCGAACTAGTCCAGTACATGGATCAGAAAGATAAGCAGTTCTATGAATCAGATGACTGGTGGTGGAATCAGCGACACATAAAATTTTTGAGTAAAAGCACAGGGGTGTCGCTAGGTATAATGTTTGTACCATATTCCTGTGCTTTTCTGTTGTTTGGCGCTGTTTTTTACTTATCTGTCCGAATTGCGATGTACCTTGAGTCTGTTAATTTTATTTTGGCAATATTTGCCATGCTGAGCTCGGCGGTGCTTGGATTTTACTTGATTGGCACGATTGGCCCAAAGCTGACTAATTGGGTGGTAATTAATTTGGCTAAAGCTATGGAGCGGGGTGGGCTTGCCAAACATGGTAATAGCTACATGGAAAACCGCTGCAGCGAATTTAACCGTCAGACCGGAATGGTGAGCTTCGCCCAAGGCAAGAAGAAGCCGCCGCTGAAGGCGCCTTTCGTCGAGTTTGATGGCTACGTGGAAAGGGTTGTGCAGCGTGGTGGTATCTTCTACCGCTTGATGTTCGTGCATCGCTATACCGGCAAGCAGTTCAACCAGACCTCGCTCAGCGCTATCGTCGATCACAAGCATGAGGTGCACGCCACGTGGGATATGCTGCAGCGCTACATGGACGTGAGCCAGCCCTTGCCCGACGTGCCACGCCTGGAACCCTTCCGCCATCTCGATCCCACCACCGCCGAGCACGACCGACAAACCGGGCGTAACCCGCGCTACTGGCGCGACCTAGATCTGGAGGCCTGGAAGGCGGGTGAGGGCGCCGCTCACCTAAAGGCGCAGATCGAGTATCCCTGGTCCCACCAGCGCTGCCAGCTCACTCCGCAGCTTGGCAAGGTGGAGATGGCGACTTACCGTGAGCAACAGCAGGCCGCGGTGGCATGAGGGAAGCAATCTCTACCTATTATGGCCCGGTGCCATCCCATCTGTTGCAATTGCTTCTTGGAGCCGTAAGGTGCAGCGACGCTGGGTTGTAACTCTACTATTGCTCCTGCTGGCTATTGGTTATGCTGTAGGAGACAGTGGAGTTTGGGATAGGATCAGCAATGACTTCATGATGGAAGACAAGCCTTATGGGACGGGTGACTTCCGTATACACGATCAGTCTATAATTACTATGAAGCTGGTCAATCCCGAGCTAACATTTAAGCTACGAGAAGAGCGTAGTGACCCAAATAGGGCTGAGCCTACTGAAGCGTGGATGGGTAACGTTAATGAAAGAGCCAATCGCCGCTTCGTGCGTATTCTAGGAGGACATCTGGAAAACGGTATTGAGCAGCGCTTCGAAGAGCGCGCTCAACAAGCAGAATGGTGGTTGTCACCTAGCTGGAACACTATCTATCTGGCAACCGGCTGGACCAATTATTACGATGAGCCTGCAGTGGGCCAGCGCTACACACCGCAACTCACCCAGCTATTTAAGTCCACCGATCAAGGCCAAGAGTGGGAAAAGCTCCGCTGGCCTGAAGACCAGAATATTACTTTCCTACGCTTTCTCGATGCCCAACGCGGCTATCTGATTGGCTGGGGGCCGAAGATCTGGCGCACTAGCGATGGTGGAGACCATTGGGATGAGTTGCCAGTACCTGAAGGTTCTCGCAATCCTGAGAATCCCCGCCAGCAGTTCGATCTTGTGGCGTTAGGACAGGACAACGTGCTGCGCATGGCTTTCTATGACCACGCCGCCGATGCCAGCCGGATCCATGCGTTGACTTGGGGAGAGGACTTCTCCCAACAGGTCTTTACGATTCCCGGCCATGTGGTGATGGATATCGCGGCCAATAGCGAAGGCAATGTCTATGTGCTGACCACCCAAGGTGCACCATATTTCTCACTTCCCGCGGAGGAACGAGAAGCGCCTCGGCCGAGTGTCGTATGGAGCTGGAATGGAGACACCTTGCAGCGACTGCATGAGTTTCCCTCCAAGCTGAAGGGCTATGCGTTGTACCTGACACCGGAAGAAGGCCTGCTGTTCGACGGTGTCGACGAATCTAGTCTGTTGGGTAGTGACGTTACTGCGGTGAGCTACGACGGGGGCGGGAGCTGGAAAATCGAGGATGAAGGTAGTAGCTCGCAAGGTGGGTATTACGACATGCAGACCGGCACCCGCTGGAGAGTGGAAGGATACTCTCTGTATAGGAGGGAAATTCCCTGAAGTCTCACAATTGTTAGAGTTCACTTTACAGTGACGGTATTCACCTGACACAAAGCCCCGAGTCAATCTCATGACTCGGGGCTTCTCGTTTCTACCGCCGGTTCACTTCGCCGCCAGCGCCACGCCCACCTTCGAGCGATTCGGCCGCCCGATGGTCTGGTGACCCAGGTGCCGGTCTCGGCCAACTTGTTCAGGTCGATGCCGGTCTCGATGCCGAAGCCGTTGAGCAGGTACACGACGTATTCACTGGCCACGTTGCCCGAGGCCGCTTGGCGTAAGGGCAGCCGCCGAGGCCTGTCAGGACGCTGTCCGGGTAGCCACTACCTGCAGATACTGTGCCTTGACTCGGGTACTGCCGTCGGTGGCTTCGTTATTACGGTTCCAGTGAGCCTCGAGATCGCGACGCAGTGCCTCACGCTCATCATCTGCGAGCCTGGCCCAGGCGCGTTCGATTGGGCCGAAGAAGATTCGGTGGAACTCCACCACTTCGGGAACTGAAAACGGGTACTGGAAGATGACCGTAACCGGTTTGCTGTTCAGCTCGCTGATGCCCTCACGCAGGCGATGGCGTACCGTGGCGGGGTCTCCCCAGAGTGCGGGCGAAGGCACCCCTTCAGGGGGCGGTGCGTGATAGCCTACGAGCTTGAACATATCGCCGATGAAGGTCTCCGGCATCCAGTTGGCCATGGCGATGGTACCGCCGGGGCGGCATACCCGCACCATTTCAGCGGCCGCACGCTCGGGCCGTGGAGCGAACATGGCCCCATACATGCTCGCCACCACGTCGAACGCAGCATCGGGTTGGGCGAGACTCTCGGCATCGTCAACCTCGAAGTGAATGTCCAGGCCTTCGGTCCGCGCTCGAGTACGGGCCTGCTCGATCAGATTGTCTGCGATATCGATTCCCGTGACCGATGCGCCGGCACGGGCCGCCGGAATCGCCAGGTTGCCTGTACCGCAAGCCACATCGAGCAGTCGGATTCCGGGCGTGATGTTCAAATCGGAAATGAAGTCGTCGGCATGGTGCTGGATGAATTTGGCGATTTCACCGAAATCGCCGGCCATCCAGGTCTGGCGCATGCCCTCCTTGATGGTCTGGATATCAGGAGCATTGCCGGCCATATGGCCCCCTCGCATGGTTTGCCCATGCATTGTCATTGTGGGTTCGGAATGCTCTATCCAGTGTAGATGCCGCCGCAGCAAAATAGCGTAATAATCCAAAGCCCCTGAGCCAGTCACCTGACTCAGGGGCTTTTCGTTTCTACTACGTACCTATTTACTTCGCCGCCAGCGCCACGCCCACCTTAGAGCGGTTCGGTCGGCCGATGGTTTGGGTGATCCAGGTGCCGGTTTCGGCGAGCTTGTTGAGGTCGATGCCGGTTTCGATACCCAGGCCGTTGAGCAGGTAGACAACGTCTTCACTGGCGGCGTTACCGGAGGCGCCTTTGGCGTAGGGGCAGCCGCCGAGGCCGGCGACAGAGCTGTCCACCACGCTGATGCCTTCTTCCAGCACGGCGTAGAGGTTGGCAAGGGCCTGGCCGTAGGTGTCGTGGAAGTGGGCGGCGAGATGGGCCATGGGCACCGCGTCGCTCACGGCTTCGAGCATGCGTTTGGCGGCGAGCGGGGTGCCGATGCCGATGGTGTCGCCGAGCGAGACTTCGTAGCAGCCCATGTCATAGAGTGCTTTTGAAACCTCGGCGACTTTGGCCGGGGCGATCTCGCCTTCGTAGGGGCAGCCGAGCACGCAGGAGACGTAGCCGCGCACGCGTACATTGGCCGCTTGCGCCCGCTCCAGCACGGGGGCGAAGCGCTCCAGGGATTCGGCGACTGAACAGTTGATGTTCTTCTGCGAGAAAGCCTCGCTGGCCGCGCCGAATACCGCCACTTCCTCCACGCCGCACTCCAGTGCCGCTTCCAGTCCCTTGAGGTTGGGGGTGAGGGCGGCGTAGGTGATGCCTTGGCGACGCTCGAGGCCGGTCATTACCTCGCGGTGGTCGGCCATCTGTGGCACCCACTTGGGCGAGACGAAGCTGGCCGCTTCGATGTACTTGAGGCCGGCGGCGCCCAGGCGGTCGATCAGCTCCAGCTTGGTGGCCGTGTCGATCGGGTTGGGTTCGTTCTGCAGCCCGTCGCGGGGGCCGACCTCGACCAGGCGTACGCGCTTGGGAAATGCCATGTTCTACACTCCTTCCTGTTCTCGGCCGAGGTCATGAACCGCGGCTTAGCCCCGCGCCGCTCACCTTGGCGCTCTCAGATTTGCTTCCCGCTTACTCGGCGGGAGCGAATTCCAGCAGTACGTCGCCTTGTCCCACTGTGTCGCCGGCATTGAAGTGGAAGCTTTCCACATGGCCGTCGGCGGGGGCGGTCATGGTGTGTTCCATCTTCATGGCTTCCATGACCATCAGCGGCATGCCTTTTTCCACCTTCTGACCGGCTTCCACCAGCAGCGCGACCACGGTGCCGTGCATCGGCGCGGTGAGGGTCGATTCGGCCTCGTGGTGGCCGTGGTCGATGGCGTCGATGCGACGCCAGAACAGGCGGGTCTCGCCACGCGGGTCGACCATCACCACGACATTGCCGTCGCGGCGGGCCTGCAGGCGGCGGCGGTGACCGTTGAGGGTGACGGCCACGGCGTCGCCTTCCAGGTGCTGCAGGCGGGCCGTGAGGGTCTCGCCGCCGATGGTCAGGTCCCACGGGTCGGCGCCGCTGGCACGGGTACCTTCCACGACCACCACGTTTTCCGAGTTCTCATCGTCCTGCACGTGGGCCGGATCGCACAGCGAGATGCGGATGGTGTGCGGGGCGTTGAGGCGGAAGCCGTCGTGGCGGTCCCATGGCGAGTCGCTCTCGCACTCGCGGGCGAGCTGATTGAGGCCGATCAGCGCGGCACCGGCGTATTCCTCGATGCTGTATTGCTTGGGGGCGAAGAGAGTGGCTTCGTTCTTCTCGATGAAGCGGGTATCCAGCTCGCACGCCTTGAACGACGGGTGCGTGGCCAGCCGCTGCAGGAAGGCACGGTTGGTCACCACGCCCTGCACGTCCAGTGCGGCCAGCGCCCGGTTGAGGGTGGAGAGCGCCTGGTCGCGGTCGTCGCCGTGTACGATCAGCTTGGCGAGCATGGGGTCGTAGTGCATGGAGACGACGTCGCCGGTTTCCACGCCGCTGTCCAGGCGTACGCGCTCAGGGTCGAGTCCGGCGCCTTCCAGGTCCATGGCGAAGCGGGTCAGGGTGCCGGTGGCGGGCAGGAAGTCCTGCTCCGGGTCTTCGGCGTAGAGGCGCGCCTCGAAGCTGTGGCCGGTGATGGTCAGCTCGTCCTGCGTCAGCGGCAGCGCCTCGCCCATGGCCACGCGCAGCTGCCACTCGACCAGGTCCTGGCCGGTGATCATCTCGGTGACGGGGTGCTCCACCTGCAGGCGGGTGTTCATCTCCATGAAGTAGAACGAGCCATCCTTATCAAGCAGGAACTCGACGGTGCCGGCGCCGACGTAGCCGATCTCCTTGGCGGCGCGCACGGCGGCTTCGCCCATCTCGCGGCGCAGTTCGGCGGTCATGCCGGGGGCGGGGGCTTCCTCGAGTACCTTCTGGTGGCGGCGCTGCACCGAGCAGTCGCGTTCGAACAGGTACACGCCGTTGCCGTGGCTATCGCAGAACACCTGCACTTCAACGTGGCGCGGCTGAGTCAGGTACTTCTCGATCAGCATGCGGGTGTCGCCGAAGGCGGCCTGGGATTCACGGCGGCAGCCGTCCAGCGCGGCCTGGAAGTTCTCGCCGCTTTCCACCACGCGCATGCCCTTGCCGCCGCCGCCGGCGCTGGCCTTGAGGAGCACGGGGTAACCGATCTTGTCGGCCTCGCGGCGAAGCAGGGCGTCGTCCTGGTCGTCGCCGTGGTAGCCCGGCACCAGCGGTACGCCGGCGTTGGCCATGCGCGCCTTGGCGGCGGACTTGTCGCCCATGGCGGCAATCGCCGAGGCGGGCGGGCCGACGAAGGTGATGCCGGCGGCGTCCAGCGCTTCGACGAAGGCGCCGTTCTCGGAAAGGAAGCCGTAGCCGGGGTGAATGGCGCCGGCGCCGGTGCGCTTGGCGGCTTCCACCACCGCTTCCACCTTAAGGTAGCTCTCGCGGGCGGCGGCCGGGCCCAGGCGCACGGCCTCGTCGGCCTCGCGCACGTGGCGGGCGTCGGCGTCGGCATCCGAGTACACGGCCACGGTGCGCAGGCCCATGGCACGGGCGGTACGCATCACGCGGCAGGCGATCTCGCCGCGGTTGGCCACCAACAGGGTGTCGAAGGGCGTGGTACGGGAATCGTGGGTCTGACTCATGAGCGGCGCTCCGAGGAATTCGTGTTGTCGTCGGCCCAGGCGGGGCGGCGCTTCTCGAAGAAGCTGGTCAGGCCTTCCTGACCTTCGGCGCTCACGCGCAGCTCGCTGATCACGCGGCAGGTGTGCTCGCGGGTCGCCTTGCTGTCGGCATCGCGGGCCACTTCGGCCAGCAGCGACTTGGTGGCGCGCTGGGCCTGGGGCGAGCCGGCCAGCAGGGTCTCGATCATTTCGCTCACGGCCTCGTCGATATGATCATGGCCGACGATCTGGTGAGCCAGGCCCAGTTCCAGCGCCTGGTCGGCGTCGATCACCTCGGCGGTGAGCGCGAAGCGGCGCATCTGGCGCGAGCCCAGGGCGCGCTGCACATAGGGGCTGATCACCGCGGGCGAGAGGCCGATCTTGACCTCGGAGAGGCAGAACTTGGCCTTCTCGGAAGCGATCACCACGTCGCAGCAGGCGGCCAGGCCCACGGCACCGCCAAAGGCCGCTCCCTGTACGCGGCACACGGTGGGGCAGGGCAAGGTATCCAGGCCGTGCATCAACTGCGAGAGCTTGCGCGAGTCGGCCAGGTTGCCCTCGAAATCGTACTCCACCATGCGCTTCATCCAGTTCAGGTCGGCACCGGCGGAGAAGCTCTTGCCCTCGGAGCCCAGCACCACCACGCGTACCTCGCCGTGGCGGGCAGCGTCGTGGAGCTTGGCGAGGTGCTCGTTGAGCTCGGCGATCAGGCTGTCGTCGAAGGCGTTATGCACCTCGGGACGGTTCAGCGTCAGCCGGGCGACGCCGCGGCCGTCGATATTCAGGTTTGAATATGTCTGTGTCATGGCGACCTCACATCCGGAACACGCCGAACTTGGTTTCCTGGACTTCCGCGTTCATCGCTGCGGCAAGCGAGAGCCCCAGCACGTCGCGGGTCTGGGCCGGGTCGATCACGCCGTCGTCCCACAGCCGTGCGCTGGCGTAGTAGGGGTGGCCCTGGTGCTCGTACTGCTCGCGGGTGGGCTGCTTGAAGGCTTCTTCCTCCTCCTTGCTCCACTCGCGGCCTTCGCGCTCGTACTGCTCGCGCTTGACCTGGGCCAACACGCCGGCGGCCTGTTCGCCACCCATCACCGAGATGCGCGCGTTGGGCCACATGAACAGCAGGTTGGGGTCGTAGGCGCGGCCGCACATGCCGTAGTTGCCGGCGCCGAAGCTGCCGCCGATCAGCACGGTGAACTTGGGCACCTTGGCGCAAGCCACGGCGGTGACGAGCTTGGCGCCGTGCTTGGCGATGCCTTCGTGCTCGTACTTGGAGCCGACCATGAAGCCGGTGATGTTCTGCAAGAAGATCAACGGGATCTTGCGCTGGGCGCACAGTTCGATGAAGTGGGCGCCTTTCACGGCGGATTCGGAGAACAGCACGCCGTTGTTGGCGACGATGCCCACCGGGTAGCCGTGAATGTGAGCGAAGCCGGTGACCAGGGTGTCGCCGTAGTAGCGCTTGAACTCGTCGAAGTCGGAGTCGTCGACGATGCGGCCGATCACTTCGCGCACGTCGAACGGCTTCTTGAGGTCGGTGCCGACGATGCCGTAGATCTCGCTGGGGTCGAGCCGCGGGGGCTTCGGCTCCTGCATCTTGAGCTGGCCGCGCTTCTGCCAGTTCAGCCGCGACACGCAGCCACGGGCGAGCTGCAGGGCGTGAGCGTCGTTCTCGGCGTAGTGGTCGGCCACGCCACTGATCTTGGCGTGCACGTCGGCGCCGCCCAGGTCTTCGGCGCTGATGCTCTCGCCGGTCGCGGCCTTCACCAGCGGCGGGCCGCCGAGGAAGATGGTGCCCTGCTGCTTGACGATGATCGACTCGTCGGCCATGGCCGGCACGTAGGCGCCGCCAGCGGTGCAGGAGCCCATCACCACGGCGATCTGCGGGATGCCTTCGGCGGAGAGGGTGGCCTGGTTGTAGAAGATGCGGCCGAAGTGGTCGCGGTCGGGGAACACTTCGTCCTGGCGGGGCAGGAAGGCGCCGCCGGAGTCGACCAGGTAGATGCACGGCAGGCGGTGCTTGCGGGCGATCTCCTGGGCGCGGATGTGCTTCTTCACCGTCAGCGGGTAGTAGGTGCCGCCCTTGACGGTGGCGTCGTTGGCGACGATCACGCACTCCACGCCACTCACACGGCCGATGCCGGTGACCACGCCGGCGGCTGGCACGTCGCTCTCGTAGACCTCATGGGCCGCCAGCGCCGAGAACTCGAGGAAGGGTGAGCCTTCGTCGATCAGGTGGTCGATGCGGTCGCGCACGAACAGCTTGCCGCGGGACTCGTGGCGGGTGCGGGCCTTCTCGCCACCCCCCTGGCTGATCGCCGCGGTCAGCTCGCGCAGCTTCATTACCTCGTGGCGCATGGCCTTTTCGTTGGCCTGGAAGCCGTCGCTGCGCGGATTGACTTGGGTGTTCAGAATCGCCATTGCCGGCTCCCCTTACTTGGATTCAGCGTAGATTTCGCGGCCAATCAGCATACGGCGAATTTCGCTCGTTCCGGCGCCGATCTCGTACAGCTTGGCATCGCGCAGCAGGCGGCCGGTGGGGTACTCGTTGATGTAGCCGTTGCCACCGAGCAGCTGGATGGCGTCCAGCGCCACCTGGGTGGCCTTCTCGGCGCAGTAGAGGATCACGCCGGCGGCGTCCTTCCTGGAGGTTTGGCCGCGGTCGCAGCCGGCTGCCACGGCGTAGAGGTAGGCGCGGCAGGCGTTCAGGGTGGTGTACATGTCGGCGATCTTGCCTTGCACCAGCTGGAACTCGCCGATGGACTGGTCGAACTGCTTGCGCTCGTGAATATAGGGCACCACGACGTCCATGGCGGCCTGCATGATGCCGATGGGGCCGGCGGCGAGCACGGTGCGCTCGTAGTCCAGGCCGCTCATCAGCACGCGCACGCCCTTGCCTTCCTCGCCCAGCACGTTCTCGATCGGCACTTCGCAATCCTGGAACACCAGCTCGCAGGTGTTGGAACCGCGCATGCCCAGCTTGTCGAGCTTCTGGGCGGTGGAGAAGCCCTTGAAGTCCTTCTCGATGATGAAGGCGGTGATGCCCTTGGAGCCGGCTTCCGGGTCGGTCTTGGCGTAGACCACCAGCACGTCGGCATCGGGGCCGTTGGTGATCCACATCTTGTTGCCGTTGAGCACGTAGTGGTCGCCTTCGCGGCGTGCGCGCAGCTTCATCGAGACCACGTCGGAACCCGCACCCGGCTCGGACATGGCCAGTGCGCCGACGTGCTCGCCGCTGATCAGCTTGGGCAGGTACTTGGCTTTCTGCTCGGCACTGGCATTGATCTTGAGCTGGTTCACGCACAGGTTGGAGTGCGCGCCGTAGGAGAGGCCCACCGAGGCGCTGGCGCGGGAGATCTCCTCCATGGCGATGCAGTGCGCCAGGTAGCCCATGCCGCTACCGCCGTCCTCTTCCGGTACTGTGATGCCGAGCAGACCCATGTCGCCGAACTTGCGCCACAGGTCGTTGGGGAATTCGTTCTTCTCGTCGATCTCGGCGGCGCGCGGGGCGATCTCGTCGCGGGCGAAGGCGTTCACATGGTCGCGCAGCATGTTGAGTTCGTCATCGAGGCCGAAGTCGAGGGGCTTGTAGGACGTGAACATGGCGGCGGAACTCCTAGTGTCAGTGGTAGACCAGCTGTCTGGTGATGCGGGCCGCGCAGGCGCAATCCGCAGTGCTATTTACGAATGGTACTAGACTAGGCGAGGTTTACGTTAACGTAAAGTGCAGCTTCCAAGGGTGCGACGAATGTCGAAGATGGGTACGAGAGAGGAACGTAAAACAGGGCTAGAGGGAAGCGTGGCAGAAGGTTGGAATGAGCGCCACCGGCCGGTATGGCCGGTGGCGTGGCGACAGGTTAAGCCGGTTTAGCCCAGCCACATGGCGAGCTGGTGGTAGATGGGGATGCCCACGATCACGTTCAGCGGGAAGGTGAAGCCGAGCGATGCCAGCATGGCCAGGCCGATGTTGGCCTGGGGGATGGCAGTGCGCATGGCGGCCGGGGCGGCGATGTACGAGGCGCTGGCGGCGAGTGCCGTGAGAATCATCAGCGAGCCGGTGGGCAGGCCGAGCATCAGGCCGACCGCGAGGCCGGCCATGGCCAGCACGAACGGCGCTACCAGGGCGAAGGTGAGCAGCCGCCAGTGGTACCAGGGAATCGGGCGCAGGGTTTCCGCCGCGGTCAGGCCCATCTGCAGCAGGAAGAGGGCCAGCACGGCATGGAAGGCGCCCGTCAGCAGGTCGGTGACGTTGGCGCCTTCGGCCGGGCCGTACATGGCGCCGATCACCGCACCGCCGGCCAGCAGGATCACGCCGCGGTTGGTCAGTGTCTCGTGCCAGATGCCTTGCAGCGCTTCGCTGGAATCCTTGCCCGAATGGCGGCGGAACAGTGCGATGGCGACCATGATCGCGGGTAGCTCCATCATTACCAGGTAGAGGGTGACCTCGGCGCCGATGGGCAGGGCACGGCTCTCGGCGAAGGCCAGCGCCACGGCGAAGGTACCGGCACTGACCGAGCCGTAGTGGGCGGCGATGCTGGCACTGTCGGCGGGCGATAGCCGTACCAGGCGGCGCAGCACCGGCATCAGGGCCAGCGGGATCAGCCCGCCCAGGGCGGCCACGGCAAGCAGTTCCGGTATCAGCGACCAGTTGAGGTTGCCATACAGGGACATGCCGCCCTTTAGGCCGATGGTCAACATCAGCAGCAGGCTCAGGGTATCGTAGGCGGCCTTGGGAATGGTGAGATCGGATTTCACGACGCCGGCGAGCAGGCCGAGCAGGAAGAACATCACGACGATGTCGGGCATGGGCTCTCTTCTTCTGGAACGCGATGACAGGTGGCGCGGATTGTGAGGAGTGAGTGGTATTGATTCCAATTGAATGTGATGCCAAATAGTATAGATATTTATCTATGATGCTGCAGTGAAGCCAACCATGAACGTACGCCACCTGACGTTTCGTCTGCTGCAGGTCTATGTTGCCGTGGTACGAACGGGCTCGGTCAGCGAGGCCGCGCGGCAGCTTCACCTGACCCAGCCGACCGTATCCCAGCAGCTCAAGCGTTTGGGCGAGGCGGTGGGGGAACCGTTGCTGCACAGCGGTCATGGGCGGCTGACCACCACCGAAGCGGGCCGGGAGCTCTACCGGGCCAGCCGCGAGGTACTCGGCCGCTTCGACGACTTCGAGGATTACCTGGAGGCGCTGCGTGGCGGCGAACGGGGGCGCTTCAGCATCGCCCTGGTCAATACCGCCCAATACGTGCTGCCGCGCCTGCTCGGGCCCTACAGCCAAGCCTTTCCCGACGTCGACGTGACCCTGCACATCGGCAACCGCCGCCAGATGCTGACCCGCTTCGAACGCCAGGACGACGATCTCTACGTTTTCAGCCATCCTCCCTCGTTGGCACATGCCCTGGCCGGACGCTTCCTGCGCAACCCGCTGGTGGTGGTCGCGCCACAGGGGCACCCTTTGGCGCACCGCGAAAGCATTTCCATGGGAGAGCTGCTGCGTGAGCGCTTCTTGCTGCGCGAACCGGGCTCGGCGACACGCATGATGTTCGAGAGCTGGCTGCAGGAGCACGGCCTCTCGCTGGGCCCCACACTGCAAATGGCCAGCAACGAAGCGATTCGCGTTGGCGTGGCGGCCGGGCTGGGCCTGGCCGTACTCTCCGAGCACGTGCTGCCGCCGGAGCACCCCGATATCGCGATCCTGCCTGTTGTCGACTTTCCCATCGAAAGCCACTGGCAGTTCATCGTGCGCCGCGACCGCCGCCTGCCCCATGCCGCTATGGGGTTCCTGCGCTTTGCCGCGGGGCATCTCGACGAATGCGTGGAACCGCGCTTCCTGGCCAACGAGCTGGAGCCGATGCTGGGGCTATTGGAGGTGGGAGCGGAGCTATAGCATTCCGCTTGGCGCCATTATGAAAAGAGGACCCAGCCGCTCAGTAGGAGCGGCTGGGTCTTTTTGCATCAGCACATTCGCCTGCTTCAGAGCATTCATCAGGCAAAAGAGTCGTGACGCCGTCCTGCCGTGGCCAGCCAGCCTGAGAGGTGGTGGCTGAGATCGCGGGCGTCATCGTCGGCGCCGTGTATGGCGCCCGACTTGCGCCGGCGCATGAAGGGCAGGCCCATGGCGTAGAGGCCTGGCGCCACTATGCCTCCTTCGTGCCGCAGGCGCCCGCGGGTGTCGAATACCGGCGCGTCCAGCCAACTGAAGTCGGGCCGGAAGCCGGTGGCCCACAGCACCGTGCGGATCTCGCCGCTGGCGAGGTCGAGACCGAGGCAGGGCCGCTGCGGTACCCGCGTGGGTGGCAGGTGCTCCGGGGCAGGCAGGGCGTCGTGCCAGCCGTGGGTGATGGCCCAGGCATCCAGGTTCTCGAGCAGCCGCACCAGCTTGAGGTCCGCAGCCGTGGCGTGCATGGCAAGCGAACCCGAGAACTGCAGCCGGGTGCCGGCCAGCCCCGCCAGGCGGCCGACCAGGCGTACGCCGCGCTCCCTCAGGGCGTTTAGGTCCAGGTCCTGTGGCTCGTCACTGCCCAGCAACTGGGGGGAGGGCTGGCGCCGGGCGCGGGCCAGGTCCTCCACCTCGTCGAAGCGCTGGTCGAGCATTCCCGCTTGTTCCAGCCACCACTGGATGTCGCGGCCGCGGTAGCGTCGCGGCAGTCGCAGGTGCTGCCCCACGGCAAGCGTCACGGGGCGGCCGCTGCGCTGGATTTCGTCGGCCAGTTGCGCGCCGGTGGCCGAGGCGCCCACCACCAGCACACCGCCCGGCGGCAACTGCTCCGGGCGACGATACTCATGGGGCGTGAGGCTTTCGATCCAGGGCGGCAGGGCTGCGGCCATGGCGGGCACGACGGGAAGCTGGCAGGCGCCGGTGGCGATCACCACCGCCCGGCAGCGCCAGTCGCCCCGATTCGTGACTACCCGGTAGCCGCCGTCAGAGGGCCATACCGTTTTCACCTCGGTGTCGGTATGCAGCGGGGCCGAGAGGCCGCGTGCGTAGCGGTCGAGCAAGGCGACCAGTTCCGTCACGCTCATGAAGCCTTCCGGTTCCGGCCCGCTGTAGGCTTGCCCGGGCAGTCGTGTCTGCCAGTTGGGTGTGAGCAGGCGCAGCGAGTCCCAGCGTTCTTTGCGCCAGGCATTGGCCACCTCGCCGCGCTCCAGGATCACATGGTCGATGCCGCGCCGCGCCAGGTGGTGGCTCATGGCGAGCCCGGCGTGTCCCGCGCCGATGACCACGGTGGTCACGGCGCGGGCCGGGCGGTGCAGCGGGCGTTGAAGCCCTGCGGTCATTTCACACTGACCTTCACGTGAGTGGGGTTGGTGAGCAGGTCGTAGACCGCCGAGCGCTTCTGCGACTGGGCCACCAGCGCCTCGATGTCGGAACGGCTGGCGTCGGCGTCGATCTCGAACGTCACACGGATATCGTCGAAGCCGTTGCGGACGTCGGGGTCCATGCCGAGGATGCCCTGGATGTCCATGTCGCCTTCCACCGTGGCCTTGACCGAGCGCAGCTGGATGCCGCGATGCTGGGCCACGGCGGCGACGCCAGCGGTGAGGCAGGCGGCCAGGCCGACCAGCACGTATTCCACCGGGGTGGGGCCGTGATCTTCGGCAGCGAATACCTCGGGGTGGTCTGCCTCGAAGGTGAAGCGTGAGCGGTGCTGCTGGGCTTCGCCGAGGCCATGGAAGTCCTCGACGACGATCTGGCTATGGGTGCCACGAACCCAGTCGCAGTGAGCGCGCCAGGTGAAGCGGGCGGCCTGTGGGGCCTCGGACAGCGCTTCGCGGGCGCCCAGCAAGGCGGTGACGTTGACGCCGTTGTCGATCTGTTGGGTGGCGGTGTGCATCTAGACTCTCCTTAATGTTGTTGTGTCTCGTCATGGGTTGACCGTCAGCGGTCAACAGCGAGATTCGGCGGGCTAGGTGTGAGCCAGCGTGGGAGAGGGCGTGGTTTTTTCAGAGGGGTTGCGTGGAATCCATCACGGGTGCGATGCGCTGGAAGGCCCAGACGTGGGTGACCGGCATACCGGCCTGATGCTGGGCCAGGCGTACCGATTCGGCATCCGGTGCATGGTAGAGGCAGAGCATGCGCTGCCGGTCGAGCGAGAAGAGAGTGCGCAGGAAGCGCACCTGATGATTGTCCAGGCACGCTGATCCAGCGTCTTCCAGGGCCTGGATCGCCTCGAAGGTCACCGCCGCGGCGAAGCGGCGCTCCACCATGACGTTGGCGGCTATCAGATCCGTGGCCTTCAGGCCGGGGGCATCGTGCACGCTGCCGCCCCATAGCGAGCTGATGTCGGCGCCGGCATGGCGCAGGCCGATACGTGCCGATTCCACGTCGGGGGCCAGGAAATGGCAGACCAGGCGGCGTCCATCCCGGGCCAGCAGGCTCTCCTGCCATTGAATCCGGTGCAGGTCGAAGCACGGTTGGGCCGCCTCGCTCAGCGAGCGAACCAGCTCCGGCGCGAGAGGGCGGTCGAAGCCACGTTCCAGGATGACGTCGATCATGCTTCGTCCTCGGCTGTGGGCTGGGCCAGCAGCGCTTGCCAGCGGCGTCGGGCCCAGCCGGCGACGGGCCCACTTGCCAGCGCTTCTGCGGCCTGGGCGTGCTGGTGCCTGCCGACCGTGTCGCCAAGGCGCCGGGCACATTCGGCCAGCAGGGCATGGGCCAGCAACTGCTCGCTGGGGCGTTCGAGCACCCGGGCGTGCTCCAGGGCTTCGCTGGCGCGGTGCCTGGTGCTTTCGGCGCGCGTGCGGGCGAGGTCGAGCCGTGCCGATTGCAGCAGCAGAACGGCCAGGCGATGGCGCGCGTCGGCGTGGCGCAGGGTGACGAGAGCGACGTCGAAGGGGTCGGGGTCGTCCTCGAGGGCGTAGTGGCACAAGGCTTCGGCGGCGGCGGCATAGGGCGCCTCGCTGCCGTCGCGCAGGCGCTTGGCGAGTTCACGCAGTTGGGCACAGCGTTCTCGGGCCTGCGCATAATCGTCACGCTCGAAGTCCATCAGCAACAGCGTCTCCTGGGCCTGGAACTCGCCCAGCTTGTCGCCCATGGCCTTGCACAGGGTGCGGGCCTCCTTGAAGTAGCTTTCCGCTTTGTCGAAACGGTCCTCGTGCAGGCTGAGCAGGCCTTGGGCCAGCGGAATGGCGGGGTGGCCGATATTCTGCCGGATGGCCAGTTCGCGTGCCTGGGCGAGCAGTTCGGCTGCCTGGTGCAGGTCGCGCTCCAGCATGGCCAGGCAGCGGGCGGTCTCGGCCATGGCGATGACCTGCTCGCGGCCTTCGCAACAGCGGGTCGCACGCTCCGCCTGCAGGGTCTGTTCATGGGCGTCGCTCCACTGGCCATGGGCCCAGCGAATATGGCTGGCCAACTGATAGCCGAGCCGCGCATGGGCCAGGGCACCGTGCTCCAGCGCCTGCTCGGCCAGTGCGACCACTTCGCCGGCGCCGGCCTCCCAATCTGCCAGGGGCGCGGCACTGTAGAGAAGGTCGTTAAGCTCGAGGGCCAGGCACACGCGCCGGACACCGGTCATGTCGTCGATCAGTGCCAGGCCTCGCTGGGCGAAGTGCTGGGCTTCCTTGTTGGCGAAGATGCGCAGGCTGAAGCGGCCGGCCTCGATCATCGCCCGGGCGGCCAGCTCGAGGTCGCCGCTGGCGTGGGCGTGGTAGGCCAGGCTGTTGGCCTGGCGCATGTCGTTCAGGGGGCCGTCGGTCAGCCATTCGGCAACGCGACGATGCATGGCCTGGCGGCGGGCCGGGGAAATTGCTTCGTACAGCTCGGTGGCCACCTCGCTGCGTGTGAAGCGCAGCAACCCCTGGGGGCCGGTGGAGAGCCACTGGTGCCGTTCGGCCACCTCCAGGGCCATGCCGATACGGTTGGTGTCGAGCCCCGAGACCTGGCCCAGGGTGGCTGGGTCGGGGTCGGGAGCCAGCAGCGCCGCCCAGCGCATCACTTCGAGGGTATCGCCCTCCAGGACCAAGGGGCGTTCAGCATCAGCTGGGCGTGGCGGTATCGTCGTTTCGGCACTTGATGCCGATGGGCCTTGGGCTTGCTTGGCCTCTCGCCAGGCACGCAGCAACTGGCCGTTGAGCGGCAGGCCCGCCTCGCGGAGGAGTCGCGTACCCAACTGCAGCTGTCGTTCGGCTTCGCGCGGCTGGTGCAGGGCCAGCAGCAGGCGCACCAACCAGGCGCGTGCCGCCTCGTCGAAGGGGGCGAGGCGCACCCAGGCATGGGCATGGGGCAAGGCGCGATCCGGGGTATCGGCGAGCCGCCCGACCAGCGTCGTCAGCAGGGTCGTCTGGGCACGCATGGCGGCTTCTCGCTCAGCCAGGCACCAGGCGTGGAAGTCGGGAAACCGGTCCAGCTCCAGGCCTTCCAGGAAAGGGCCACGGTAGCGGCTCGCGGTCTGTGCGAGCACTTCGGTGTCGGCCGTCGCCAAGCCGTCGTGGCATAGCGCATGCAGGCCGATCACGTCGATGTCGATGTCTGTGGTATCCAGGCTCACGCCCAATCGGTCCGCCTTGAGCCGGTTCCTGTCGGAATCGTCCACCAACCGGCGCAGCTTGGACAGGCTCCAGCGCAGCGAGCCACGCGGATCGTCGGGCAGTTCCCACAGCAGGTCACACAGGTGTTCGCGGCTCAGGGGGCGGGAGTGGCGCGCCAGGTAGGCGAGCAGCGCACGGGTTTTCCGGGAGGGAGGCAGCGCCAATACCCGCCCGTCCCGTATTACTTCGAGATCGCCGAGCAGGTTGAGGGTCAGCGCATTCATGTCAGGACCCTATGGGAGAACGTTAGCAGTATAGTCCGCGTTCCCACCGGGCCGACCGCCCATTTTTTTACTCCTTTGGCAGGAAAAACCACGCTGATTTACACGCCGGCTTCCTCGGCACGAGCCAACGCTGTTGGTCTACCCACCCCGAGGAGACTCACCATGACCCGCTACGCCAGCATACTGGAAACCATCGGCCGCACGCCGCTGGTGCGGCTCTCCCGGCTTGCACCGCCGGATGTCAACGTGCACGTGAAGGTAGAGGCCTTCAACCCCATGGGCTCGGTGAAGGACCGCATGGCGCTGGCGGTGATCGAGGCGGCCGAGCGCAGCGGCGCCTTGCGCCCCGGCCAGACGGTGATCGAGGCCACCAGCGGCAATACCGGTATCGGCCTGGCCATGGTATGCGCGCGCAAGGGCTATCCGCTGGTGGTGACCATGGCCGAGAGCTTCAGCCTGGAGCGGCGTCGGCTGCTGCGTTTCCTGGGCGCCCGGGTGGTGCTCACGCCGGCTTCCGAGAAGGGCAGCGGCATGCTGGCCAAGGCGGTCGAACTGGCCGAGACCCACGGTTACTTCCTGTGCCGCCAGTTCGAGAACGAGGCCAATGCCGAGGTACACAGCCGCACCACGGCGCAGGAGATCCTCGACGACATGCAAGGGGAGCCGATCCATGCCTGGGTGACCGGCTTCGGTACCGGCGGCACGCTCAAGGGTGTCTCCCGGGTGCTGAAAGCCGCCGATCCGTCGACCCTCGTGGTGGTCGCCGAGCCCGACAATGCCCCGCTGCTGGGCAGCGGCGAGGCGCAGCCGGCAGGCAGGAGCCACCCACGTTTCCGCCCCCACCTGATGCAGGGGTGGAGCCCCGATTTCATCTCGCCGCTCGCCCAGCAGGCGGTAGCCGCCGGTATGGTCGACGAAGTCGTGCCGGTGGCGGGTGAGGACGCTCTGCGACTGGCCCGCGAGCTGGCCCGCAAGGAAGGCATCTTCGTCGGCGTTTCCGCGGGTGCGACCCTGGCCGCTGCCTTGCAGGTGGCTCGGCGGGCGCCGGCCGGCAGCCATGTGGTCTGCATGCTGCCCGACACCGGCGAGCGCTACCAGTCCACGCCGCTGTTCGAAGGCATCGAGGACGAGATGAACGCGGAAGAGCTGGCGCTGTCGCGTTCCACGCCCGGTTGTCGCTTCGATACTCCCACTCCCCAGCCGGCGACCATGCCCGTGGCGCGAGTGGCCGCAGTGCAGGAATCGCCGAACGATATGGAGGCCGAGCGTCGGCTCGACGACTACCTGGCTCAGGCGCCGGTGGTCATGTTCGCCCTGGCCTGGTGCGAGTTCTGCTGGGCTGCACGCAAGCTGTTCGACCGCCTGGGCGTCGACTTCGTGAGCGTGGAGCTGGATGCTCCGGCGTGTCAGGCCGACGACATGGGCGTGCGCCTGCGACCGGTGCTGGCGCGGCGCACCGGGGCGCCGACCATTCCGCAGATATTCATCGGCGGCGAGCCGCTCGGCGGCTGCGGTGAGCTGTTCGAGGCCTGGTCCGACGGTAGCCTCGGCGAACGCCTGGCAGCGTGCGGAGTCGCTTACGACAGCGAGGCGAGGATCGACCCCGAACTCCTGTTGCCGACCTGGCTGCACCCACGCTCCACCACGGCCTGATACGGAGGAAACCAACATGAGCTACATCGAAACGATTGACCCGGAACTGGCCGAGGGCGAGGTCAAGGAGATGTACCAGCGCCAAGCGGCCCACTTCGGATTCTTGCCCAACTATGCCCGCGTGTTTTGTCATCGCCCGGAGGTCATGAAGTGCTGGGCGGCGCTGATCGCAACGATCCGCCGGCCGATGGAGCCGCGCCGGTACGAACTGGTGACGCTGGCTGCCGCCCGTGCCTTGGGCAACACCTACTGCTCGCTGGCGCATGCCAAGGTCCTGTCGGGTCTGCTGGGCATGGAAGAGACCCAGGCCATGGTGGCGGGCAAAGTGGGGCCGCTCAGTGAGGCCGAGCGTGCGATGATGACCTTCGCCGCCAAGGTGGCCTGCCGCGCCCAGGAAATCGGCGCCGAGGATATCGAAGCGCTGCGGGCTCACGGCTTCGCCGATGACGAGATCTTCGACATCGTTGCCGTAGTGGCGGGGCGCGCCTTCTTCACCCGTATTCTCGACGGCCTCGGGGCCGAGGCCGACGCCGCCTTCCGCGAGCTCCCACCCGGGCTGGTGGAACCGCTCAGCGTGGGCAGGCCGATAGCACTTGACGCAGCGCGGACCTGAACCTGCGGTAAACGGCGTCGAAACGGATCAGGGGGCTATCGTTCGGACATGTCGGGCATGTTGCGGGTGCGCGCCACACCCGGGAGCCGCCGGCGCAGAGCGGCCTTGCCCATCATATGGGCGCTGACCGGTGCGGTGGCGAACAGGAAGATCGTCACCAAGGCCTCTTGGAACGAGACGCCGCCCTGTTGGTAGCTGAAGTAGATCAGCGAGCCGATCAGGGTGCAGCCGACGCCCAGGGTGCTGGCCTTGGTGGGGCCGTGAAGGCGCGTGTAGAAATCGGGCAGCTTGGCCAGCCCCCAGGAGCCGATCAGCGCCACCAGGGCACCGAACAGCAGGAAGACGGCGACGACGAGCTCCAGATACCATGGCATGTCGATAGTGGTCATTCGATCACGTCTCCTCGTAGCAGGTACTTGCTCATGGCGACAGTGCTGACGAAGCCCATCAGCGCTATCAGCAGGGCCAGCTCGAACAGCACGCCCAGCCCCATCCGGATGTCTGCCAGCACGATCAGCGCGATGCTGTTGATCATCAGCGTGTCCAGCGCCAGGATCCGGTCGACGATGTCCGGGCCGACGGCCAGCCGATAGAGATTGAGCAGGGCGGCAATGGCGAAGAGAGTCATGGCGACCGTGATGACGGTAGCGATCATCGGAAGATCTCCTCGAGTGGCTGTTCGTAGCGTTTGCGAATGGTGGCGATGGCCTCGGCCTCGTCCTCCAGGTGCAGAGCGTGGACCAGCAGGGTATTGGCCTTCGCATCGTGGTGGATCGAGACGGTGCCGGGCGTCAGCGAGATGGTGCTGGCCAGGATGGTGATGGCGAAGTCGTCGTCCAGGGCCAGGGGGTAGAGGAAGAAACCAGGCTGCAGATGCCGGGCGGGGCGCAGTATGCGAATGGCCACCACCAGGTTGGAGCGCAGGATGTCCACCAGCAGCACCAGCAGGTAGCGCAGCAACGGCAGGGGTCGCTTGATCTTCGCCTCTTCGGCCCAGAAGGCGTGGGTCACGAAGGGAATGGCCACGCCCAGGGCCAGCCCCAGTAGGGCATGGGCCACGCTGAAGTCGTTGACCATCAACAGCCATAGCAGCGCCAGGAACAGCGAGAACAGGGGATGCGGCAGCCAGAACTGCCGGGAGCGGAACGGTGAGGGCGTCATGGCGCGATCTCCTGTGCCGAAGCGATGGCCTGCGGCAGCACGGCGGCGATATAGGCCTGTGGGTCGAGCAACTGCTCGGCGGTCAGTTCGAGGTAACCCATCACTGGCTCGCCGAACACCGCCAGTAGCCCGTTGAGGCCGACCATGGTGGAGACCACCAGTGCCAGCGGACCGCGTTCGAGCGGGTACGGCTTGGCCATGGCAGCGGGGCGCCAGAACCAGTTGCTGCCGGTGCGGCTGAGAGCGATCAGGGTCAACAGCGCGGCGGTGAGCAGCACGCCCCACAGCCACAGGCCCTGGGGCTCCTGCGAACTCGCCTGAAGAATCCACGCCTTGCTGACGAAGCCGCTGAACGGCGGCAGGCCCGCCATGGCGATGGCGGCGACGAAGAACAGGGTGCCCAGCAGCCAACGATGACCGATGGGCCCGATCGCCGAGAAGCGGTCGTAGCCTTCCTCGCGCTGCCGGCCCAGCAGGTCGGCCAGCAGGAAGAAGACGGCGGTCATGCCGGTGCTGTGGATCAGGTAGAAGAGTGCGGCGCCGAGTGCCGCCGGGGTGACGAAGCTGATGGTGGCCAGCAGGGTGCCCACCGAGAGGATCACCAGATAGGCGGTCAGGGTGCGCAGGCTGTTCGAGCCCAGTACCCCGACGCCGCCCAGCGCCAGGGTCAGCAGCGCCAGCGGCCACAGCCAGAGCCAGGCGGTCGCGTTGACCGGCGTCTCGCCGAGCGCAAAGACCAGCAGGAAAACCCGCAGGATGGCGTAAACGCCGACCTTGGTCATGATGGCGAAGAGCGCAGCCACCGGCGCACTGGAGGCCGAGTAGGCACGGGGCAGCCAGAACAGCAGCGGCAGGATGGCGGCCTTGATGCCGAATACCACCAGCAGGATCAGGCTGGCGGCGGCGAGCAGCGGCGCATCTTCCGGCGGTGCCTCCGCCACGCGCAAGGCCAGGTCGGCCATGTTGAGGGTGCCGGTTAGGCCATAGAGGGTGCCCAGGGCGATCAGGAACAGCGCGGAGCCGGCCAGGTTGATAACCACATAGTGCAGCCCGGCGCGGCTGCGGGCGCGGCCGCCCCCGTGCAGCAGCAGGGCGTAGGAGGCGATCAGCAGGATCTCGAAGAACACGAAGAGGTTGAACAGGTCGCCGGTCAGGAAGGCGCCGTTGAGGCCGGCCAACTGGAACTGGAACAGGGCGTGGAAGTGCGCGCCGCGCTTGTCGGTGCTGCTACCGCTGCTGGCGTAGAGCAGGCAGCAGAAGCCCAGCACGGCGGTAAGTGCCAGCATGATGGCGGAGAGGCGGTCGAGAACCAGCACGATGCCGAAGGGCGCGGGCCAGTCGCCGGCGTGGTAGAGCTGATACTCCCCCGAGCCGGCCATGGCCAACCCCCACACGCCCAATAGCACCAGGCCCAGGGTGCTGGCAACACCCACCAGGCGCTGCACGCCGAAGGGCAGCCGATAGAGCAGCAGCTGGCTTGCTCCTGTCACCAGCGGCAGCAGTATCGGCAGGATGAGGGCGTGGTTCATGCAAGGTCCTCGTCCGGGTTCTCGCCGTCGACGTGGTCGTTGCGCAGCTCCACCGCCGCCTTGAGCGCCAGCACCACCACGAAGGCGGTCATGGCGAAGCCGATGACGATGGCGGTGAGCACCAGGGCCTGGGGCAGAGGGTCCGCCGAGCGCTCGCTGAAGCCGACGATGGCCGGCGCGCCGGCGACCAGACGGCCGGAGGCGAACAGGTAGAGATTGACGGCATGGGAGAGCAGGGTGAGCCCGAGGATCACCGTGAAGGTGCGTGCCCGAAGCAACAGGTAGATCCCACAGGTGGTCAGCACGCCCAGGGTTATCGCATAGAGCAGTTCCATCAGCCGATCTCCTTGCCGGGGCCCGCCACGGTCATCAGCTTGCCGAGGTTGGCCAGTATCAGCAGTGTGGCCCCGACCACGGTGGCGTAGACGCCGAGGTCGAAGAGCATCGCGGTGGCCAGCTCGAAATCGCCGATCAGCGGCAGGTGCATGTGGCCATGGGCCGAGGTGAGGAAGGGGTAGCCGAACAGCCAGCTGCCGAGACCGGTGAGCACGGCGATCAGGATGCCGGCACCGATCAGCGGCCGGAAGGCGGTCAGCATGCGCGCCTGGGCCCACACCAGCCCGCCCGCCATGTACTGCAGCGTCAGCGCCACGGCAGTGATCAGCCCGGCGATGAAGCCGCCGCCCGGCAGGTTGTGGCCGCGCAGGAAGATATAGGCCGAGACCAACAGGGCGATCGGCAGCACCAGCCGGGCCACGGTGCCGAGCATGATCGGGTGCGGTTCGGCGACCCAGTGCGCAGGGTTGGTGTCGACTACCCGCTCCTTGAGGTGCAGGTCGCGGGTGAAGGCGAACACCGCCACCGCCGCGATACCCAGCACGGTGATCTCGCCGAGGGTATCGAAGCCGCGGAAGTCTACAAGGATCACGTTGACCACGTTGGTGCCCCCACCACCGGGCAGGCTGTTGGCGAGGAAGAAGTCGGAGATGCTCTGCTGCGGCCGGGTCAGGATGGCGAAACTGAAGGCTGCCACGCCGCCGCCCATCAGGCCGGCGATGGCGAGGTCGCGTGCCGTCCTCCTGCGCGAGGATTCCCGGGGTGATTGCTGGGGCAGGAAGGAGAGCGCAAGCATCATGATCACTACCGCCATTACCTCCACCATCAGCTGGGTCAGGGCGAGGTCCGGCGCCGAGAAGCGGGCGAAGGCGACGGTGACGAAGAGCCCGGTCACCCCGAGCAGCAACAGCGCCGGCAGCCGATAGTGATGGAAGACCACCACGCCGATGGACGCCAGGCAGAGCAGGATGGCGGCCAGTAAGGTCAGCGGATCGAGAGGTGCGAGCGGCACGCCGCCGTTCCAGCGTGCCACGGCGAGCAGTTCCACGCCGACCAGTACCACGACGGTGATCATGATGAAGACCAGATAGCGCTGCTGCGAACCGTTCTCGAGCTGGAAGACTCGCTGCTGGGAGAAAGCGATGATACGCAGCATGATCCAGTCGAAGATCTCCTTGGCATCCACTTCGGGCAGCCGAGCGTGAAGACGGAACAGCGGATCGCGAATCATGTAGAAGAGCGCGCCGCCCGCCAGCGCGACGAGGCTCATGATCATGGGCAGGGGGCCACCCAGCGCCGCGAAGTCGTAGGCGGAGAGGTCGGCCTGGCGAGACGCCAGGAACGCCGGGTGGATCAGAAGCGTGTTGAGCCCCGCCGGTGCCAGGCCCACGTAGAGCGTGGCCAGGGCCAGCAGCGCGATGGGCGTCAAGGCCGCCAGGCGGGGTTGCCGGGGTGGCCAGATGGGCAGATCGATGGGCCTGCCGTTGAAGTAGACGTTGTGGAAGATACGAATCGAGTAGGCCACCGAGAACAGCCCCGCCAGCGTCACCCAGGTGGGGATCACCAGGGTCGCCCAACTGGGCGTCGTTACCAGCAGGCTCTCGCCGAACAGCATCTTCTTGCTCAGGTAGCCGCTCATCAGCGGCAGACCGGCCATGGCGGCGGCGGGAATCGCCGACAGCGCCATCAGCACCGGCATGAATCGCCACATGCCGTTGATATGGCGCATGTCGCGAGTGCCAGTGGCGCGGTCCACGTAGCCCGCCATCATGAACAGCGGTGCCTTGAACAGTGCGTGGCATACCAGGTGGAAGAGCGCCGCCGCCACGGCCATGGGCGTTCCCAGGCCCAGCAACAGCATGATCAGCCCCAGGTGGGACACCGTGGAATAGGCCAGCAGCCCCTTCATGTCGTGCATGAACATGGCCACGAAGGCGCCCACCATCAGCGTCAGCATGCCGGTCAGGGTGACCAGGTAAAACCACAGTTCGGTTTCCGCCAGGGCCGGATGCAGCCGGGCGAGCAGGAACAGCCCCGCCTTGACCATGGTGGCGCTGTGCAGATAGGCCGAGACCGGTGTTGGCGCGGTCATGGCGTGAGGTAGCCAGAGGTGGAAGGGGAACTGGGCCGACTTGGTAAAGGCTCCGAGCAGGATCAGGTTGAGCATCAGGGCATAGTGCTCATGAGCGCGGATTCGCTCTCCGGCCTCGAGCACCACCGAGAGTTCATAGCCGCCGGCGGCCTGACCCAGCAGCACGATGCCCCCCAGCAGCAGCAATCCACCGCCGCCGGTGATTACCAGTGACATCCTTGCTCCCAGCCTGGAGGCATGGCGGTCGCTGTGAAAGCCGATGAGCAGGAACGACACCAGGCTGGTCAGCTCCCAGAACACCAGCATGAACAGCAGGTTTTCGCATAGCACGATGCCCAGCATGGCCGCCATGAACAGCAGCATCAGGGTGTAGAAACGTGCGGCCGAAGCGCTGCCTTCGAAGTAGTAACGGGCATATAGCAGGATCAGACAGCCGATGCCGGTGATCAGCAGGGCGAACAGCAGGCCCAGGCCGTCCAGGCGCAGCGCCACGTTCAACCCCAGAGAGGGCAGCCAACTCAGTTCGTAAATGACGGTCTCGCCGCTCGAGACCCGCGGCAGCCAGCTCAGCAGCAGAGCGAAACACGAAACGGCAGGCAGGGCGGCGAGACAGGCGAGCTGCCGAGACGTGCCGCCACGGCGAAATGCGGGCAGCATCGCGCCCAGCAGCGGTAGCAGGATGACGAGGGCAAGTGCCATGTGGTCGCTTGCGGCAATCGTCAGGAAGTACGCCAGTGGCTGGGCCGTGCCCACCTCCGGCCTTTTGCAGCTCGGTTACTGACGGGTGGGCCTGGACAAACGTTGATTGTTCTTCTCATGCAAACTCCCTGAAGCACGTGGAGAACTTTCATCGCATCGCGTTGCGTGCCTGCCGTAAAGATGCGATGAACGGTTTCCACTATAGTGGGCTTTTCCCTGCCCGTGCCTTGGCTCATGTCAACGCTGTGCTTCTTTTGGCCCTTCAATGCGGTCCGGCCGATAGTCCTTGACGTAACGCTGCGTTGAACCATATTGAAACTAGACCGTTCGGTCTGGATGGAGTGTCTATGGCCCATACGACGAAGGAACGCCTGCTCGATGCGGGATTGGGGATGTTGCTACGGTGCGGCTACAACGATCTGGGTATCCAGGCCTTGCTCGATGAGACGAAGACGCCCAAGGGCTCCTTCTACCATCATTTCAAGAGCAAGGAGGACTTCGCCCTGCAGGTGATCGACCGCTACATGGTCGAGGTTCACCAGGGGCTGGATCTGACGCTGGGCAACCAGGACCTGCCGCCCCTGGACCGGGTTCGACGCTTCTTTGAACTATCGGGAGAGAAGTACCGCGAGGAGGGCTACCTGGGATGCTTGCTAGGAGGGGTGGGGCAGGAACTGTCTGGAGTAAACGACGTGTTTCGTCGCAAGATCGCCAGCTGTTTCGCTACCATCGCCGAGCGTATCGCAGGTTGCCTGGAAGAGGCGCGCCAGCGGGGCGAACTGCCCCCCGGCAGCGAGCCACGCAAGATGGCGGACCTGCTGGTGGATTGTTGGGAAGGCGCTGCGCTACGTAGTCGATTGCGTGGCGATCCGGCTCCCCTCGAGGCGATGCTCGATTTCTACTTCTCTGCCGCCGCCGGGTAGATTTTTTTTTACCCGGGGTCTGAACCGACCGGTCTATTTCCGGATCGACCACAAGGCCGGTCCGAAACCGGAGGCAAGGGTCGGATGACATCCGACCCGGGAGGCGAGACATGAACACAACAACACTGTACGAGCGGCTGGGCGGGGAAGTCGGCATCGCTAGCCTGGTCGAGGATATCGTCGAGGCCCATATGCAGAACCCGAAAATCCAGGCGCGATTCCTGCCCTACCGGGACGACCTGGAGTACCTGGAGACAGTCAAGGGCCACCTGCGGCAGTTTCTTACCTTCGGCGGCGGGGGGCCGGGTGAATACCACGGCAAGAGCATGCTGGAGGCGCATCGCGGCATGAACATCAGCGAGGCGGAGTACATGGCCGCCATCGACGACATCCTCGCAGTGCTCGACAAGCATGGAGTTGACCCCCAGACGCGCCAGGAGATGCTCGGCATCGCCTATTCGCTCAAGGACGAGATCATGCACGTCTGAAGGCGCCCCTGCGACGGACAGGCCCGGCGTCTCACGGCGTCGGGCCTTTTTCGTCATGTGGAAGTGCCGAGCATGGCTGACTGCTTTCATGCCTCCTGCCGGATTTCCATGTCGCTATCCAATAGCGCTGCCACGGCCTCGATCGTCTGTGGGTCAGCCTCGGTGGCCGGGGCCAGGCACCAAGCCTCGTGCACCAGCGCCGTGAGCGTCGAGAGGTTTCCTTCGGCAAGCGGTAGGTGGCCGGAGAGCACCGTGGTCGGCGCCAGGCGCTCCAGGGCATGCAGTGATCGGCCCAAGGCTGCTCGGTCGACCGTGGCCAGCCAGGGGGCGTCGATCGATGACCAGGTCACCATCCCGGCACGCAGGGTTTGCGCCTCGATTTCCGCTACGTTTTCCGCCGGTTGGGGAAGCAGGGCACCAAAGCTGTCGGCAGCGAACAGGGTGCGCGAGCGGGTATCGAGGAAGCCGAGTGTCTCCGGTGCGTCGTAGTAAGGCGGGCGCAGCGGCACCAGCTCGCGGTCCCCAAGCGTGAGCCGTGCACCCGGCTCCAGCAGCTGTACGCGGCTGACGTCGAGGCCGAGCAGGCCCATCTTGCCCATGCCGAGGAAGCTGGTCACGACCCTTGCCCTGGGGGCGCGTTCCAGGATCCGGGCCAGGTTGCCGATATGGTCGGCATCGGTGTGGCTCAGCCAGATCCAGCGCAGGTCGGTGAGGTCGATTTCCGCCTCGAGAGCTTCTAGGAACGCGTCGCCGAGCGCGGCCAGACCGGTGTCTACCAGTACCGGCTCTTGGCCCTTGTGCAGGAAGGCGTTGACCGCCAGGCCGCCCATGCCGGGCAACGGCAGGAAGGCGGGTAGCACACACCAGTCGTTTCCGGTCTCCCGGGTGGTCAGCATTACAGGATTATTGTCGGTCATCGTCGGGCTCCGGGGTCTTGATCTATTTTCAGTGAACACCATTGTTCACGTCGCAAGTGAAAACCCAGGGGCGGCGCTTGTCAAGAGTTGAGTGAACATGTATGTTCACTTAATGACCGAGACACGACGTTATACCCAACGTAAGCGCGCCGCCGACCGCGAAGAGACCCGCCTGCGCATCGTCGAAGCGACCATGGCGCTGCATGAAGAGATCGGCCCGAGTGCCACCACCATAAGTGCCATCGCCCAACGGGCCGGCGTGCAGCGCCTGACCGTCTATCGTCACTTTCCTGACGAAACTGCGGTCTTCGCGGCCTGTACCCGTCACTGGCTCGAGCTCAACCCGCCGCCGGACCCTGCCGCCTGGGCCTCCCACGAAGTGGGGCAGAACCAGGCCCGCGCCGCGCTGGTGGCCTTCTATCGCTACTATCGTGATACCCAGCGAATGTGGCGGGCCGCTATTCGCGACGAGCCCAAGGTGCCGGCGCTTCAGGGACCCATGGAGAGTTTTCGCGGCCAGTTGAATGCGTTGGGCGAGACGATAGGTAAGGGCTTCGGGGGGGCGGAGGATTCGCTCCCAACCACTACGCTGCGTCATGCCCTGGCGTTTACCACCTGGGCATCGCTGGAGGCGCAGGGGCTTGGCGACGAGGCCATGGCGGACCTCGTGATGGCGTGGCTGCAGGGAGTGAGGAGCTGACGTGCTGTTCGTTCAAACCTGATAACGCCGGTAGTGCGACGCTCTACAGTTTCTTGTGCGCTCTGATGGTTTCTGTACATCAAAACGACGGCGCGACAAGGGCGATGCTGTCGCTCAGGCGGGCGCCCCCTTGAGTTCGATGGTATTGCCTTCGGGGTCTTCGAGATAGATCGAGGGGCCCGGGCCTTCGGCGCCGTAGCGTTGCTTGAGTTCACCGACCTCGATGCCATGGGTGGCAAGGTATTGGCGAATCGCCCCTTCGTCGAAAGGTTCCACGCGCAGGCAGAAGTGATCGAGATTGCGCCCCTCGCTTCCGGGGGCTGCGCCGCCACGCTGCCCCAGCGGGCCTTCCACGGGTACCAGGTCGATCAGGCTGCGTCCGGCGCGTAGTTGGATCAGGCCAATCTCTTCCTGATGCTTTTCCACGGTGCAGCCCAATACCTCGCAGTAGAAGGCGAGCATGGCATCGGTGTCGCGGATGCGCAGTACCAGATGATCGATCCCTTGGATGGGCAGCATGGCGTTCCGAGTTCGTTCTGGGGCCTAACCGACACTATGGCCCAAGCGGCTGGCAGGCACCAGAGTACTCGCCGTCACCACCTGCCACGCCCTCTCTCCGGCACCATGCGGCCGAAGTAGATCAGCCCGAAGGCCAGCCAGGCCACGGTGAGTATCAGGCGACAGGACGACATTGCTCGCCAGCAATGCCAGGGAGATCAACATCAGCGCGACGAACAGCTCGCCTACGGAAAACGACATGACCGGCTCCTTCCTTGGACTGTCTGGGTGCCACTCGAGGCAACTCGTCTCAGCGTAGACGAATCCCGTTCTTGTCCCGAGCAGCGCCGAAGCAACGATGGCCATGGCGAGCGCGAGAGGCGGATGCGCAGCATGGCCCGAACATGCCAGTATTGGAGCTGGCCGTTCTTGCCAAGGAAGCCATTCATGACCCGACTGTTCCAGAAGCACTATCACCCGGCCGGCACGGCGCCCGGTACGCTGCGCGACCTGTCCCTCGAACAAGTCGCCCTGCAGGGGCCGGCGACGTTCCTGCTGGCACGACGCGAAGGCGGCCGCTGGGGCGAGATGCACGAGATCGTGTCCGAGGCGATTCCCGAGGTGTCGGAGGAGGGGGTGCTGTGCTGGCTGGACGTGCAGGGCATGCCGACGTCCGAGGAGCTCGAGCTGCTCGGCGAGCGGGTGGGGCTGCATCCGTTGGCCCAGGAGGACATCCTCAACGGCGGCCAGCGGCCCAAGGTCGAGCGCTTCGAGGAATCGCTGGTGGTCACCCTCGGCATCCCCGAAGTGGACGACGAAGGTAACCTGCACCTCTACCAGTTGACCCTGTTCATGGCCGGCAATATCGTCGCCAGCGTCATGGCCGAGACGCTGGATCCGTTCGTCGAGGTGCGGCGCCGGCTCAAGGAGCGTGGTGGGCGCGCCCTGGGGGAGCCGGACGACCTGCTCTATGGCCTGCTCGATGCCGCCGTGGACCACGCCTTCCCGGTGCTGGATGGAGTGGGCGAGCGCATCGAGGAGCTCGAGTTGGAGATCCTCAATCAACCTGACAGCTCGACGCTGGAGCGCCTGCACGGGCTGAAGCGCGAACTGATCATGCTGCGCCGCTACCTGTGGCCCACCCGCGAGGTGATCAACCAGTTGCTGCGCGACCATGACGACCTGTTCACGCCCGACACGCGCTTGTGGATGCGAGACGTCTACGACCATACCGTACAGGTGCTGGACCTGGTGGAAAGCTATCGCGACATGACGGCGAGCCTGCTCGACATCTATCTTTCGAGCATGAGCCATCGGCTCAACGAGAGCATGCGTAAGCTCACCATCGTCGCCACCGTGTTCATGCCCCTGACCTTCATTGCTGGCGTGTACGGCATGAATTTCGCCCACCCCACCAGCCCCTTCGCCATGCCCGAGCTAAGCTGGTACTGGGGCTATCCTATGGTATGGGGTTTGATGGTCGCCGTTGCCATCGGCATGGTGGTGTGGTTCAAGCACAAGCACTGGTTCTAGCATGTCCGACACACTGGAACGTCCGGTCATCGAGGCGCGATGCTATCCCGATCGCGTGCTGAGCGACCGTCATGGCTACCACCAACTGCTGCTAGGGCTCGATGGTGCGCTGGAGCTCGAGTCGGCAGGCCGGCTCACGCATGTGACCCGCGGCATGTTGGCCCCGGTGGCGAGCGGTGACGTGCACCACTACCTGGCACCGGGCGATAACCGCGTGCTGGTACTCGACCTGCCCGAGGCATGGTGCGAGGCGCTGGCCTTCGAGGGGCTACTGCAAGGCCAGGTTCGGCGTCTGCCCGAAGCGCTGGTGGCCTGCGGCGAAAGGCTGGATGGAACGGGCCAGTCCCTGGGGCGCTGGCTTGAACTGGCATTAGCAGCCGGGGGCCGGCGCGCCGTACCGCCGCGGCTAAAGCTGCTCGAGCTGCTGCCCGCCGTACGCGCCGACCTGGCGCATCCATGGCGTGTTGCCGACATGGCAGTGCGCTGCCACCTGGCCGAGGCCGTCTTCGCCCGTCAGTTCCGCGCGTTGACCGGCCTGTCGCCCCACGAGTGGCTGGTACGGCAGCGGTTGGCTCACGCCTGCGAGTTGCTCCGGGTCGGTGGTGCCTCGCTCACCGAGGTGGCCCTGGCCTGCGGCTTTGCCGACAGCGCCCATTTCTCACACAGCTTTCGCCGGCGGCATGGTGTCTCGCCGAGTGAGTGGCGGCGGCTGATGACCGCGGGCGGCGCCTCGGAAAGAGGTCAGGATTCGACAAGCCGCGTCCCTACGTAAAGCACATGCTGTGACCTCGACAATGCTGACGAGGTCTCATCATGTCCGCTTTGACCCGACGCCAGGCCACGGCCATCGGGGCCACCACCATTCTCAACTGGGCGCTGCTCGCCACCCTGACCCAGCTCTCGGGCCCGGTGCCACCGTTTCTGCTCACCGGCCTGGCATTCGGCATCGCCTTCCTCTGCTTTCTCGCCTGGACCCTGGGGCGGGGCGAGTCGTTCATCGCGCCGCTGCGTCAGGCTCCTTCGGTCTGGGCGCTGGGCGTTGGTGGGCTGTTCGGCTATCACGCGCTCTACTTCGTCGCCCAGCAGAATGCACCGCCGGCCAACGCGGGACTGATCAGCTACTTGTGGCCGCTGTTGATCGTGCTGTTCGTCGGCATGCTACCGGGAGAGCGCCTGTTGGCCAGGCACGTGGTCGGTGGGCTGCTGGGCTTCGCCGGGGCGGCGCTGCTGATCGGCGGCGACCTGGGCGGCGGCGGTAGTGCGCTGGGCTACGGGGCCGCTTTTGCCTGTGCCTTGGTGTGGAGCGGCTACTCCGTGCTGTCGCGGGCCAAGAAGACGGTGCCCACGGCCGCGGTGGGCGGCTTCTGCTTGGTGACGGCACTGTTGGCCTTCGCCTGCCATGGGCTGTTCGAAGCGACGCGCTGGCCCCAGGGTATCGAGTGGCTGGGCGTGATCGGCCTGGGCCTGGGGCCGGTGGGCAGCGCCTTCTTCACCTGGGACGTCGGCGTCAAGCACGGCGACCTGCACTTGCTTGGGTTACTGGCCTACGCCACGCCGCTGCTCTCCACGGTGGTACTGATCGTGGCCGGCTATGCCGAGGCCACGCCGCTGCTGGCGCTGGCAGCCGGCGTGATCACCCTGGGCATGCTGATCGGCAGCGGTGCGCTGGTGCGACGCAGGAAGCGGGAGACTCCGGCGCGCCCCGATCTCGCGTGAGGTGGCGGCGCGCGGAGGTTGCCTAGAGCGAGCCGCTCAGAACGAGCCGACCAGCGACCCCACAACGACAAGTACGATCAAGGAAATAATTGGCCCGACCACGGCCACCGCGGCGATGTCCAGGTAGGCCTGGCGGTGAGTCAGCCCGCAGATGGAGAGCAGCGTGATCACCGCGCCGTTGTGGGGCAGGGCGTCCAGCCCACCGGTGGCCACCGCCGTGACCCGGTGCAACAGGTCCGGCGAGATGCCGGCCGCCTGGCCCATGGCCAGGTAGGTATCGCCCAGGGTCGCCAGCGCGATGCTCATGCCGCCCGAGGCGGAACCGGTCATGCCGGCCAGCAGGTTGACGGCGATGGCCAGCGAGATCAGCGGATTGTCGCCGCCGGCGGTGGTGACCCAGGCGCTGATGGCATCGAATGCGGCGAGCGAGGCGATGACCGAGCCGAAGCCGACCAGGCTTGCGGTGTTGAAGATCGGCAGCAGCGAGGCATTGGCGCCGCTGTCCAGCGAGGCTGTCAGTTGCCGTAGCCGTGGCCAGTTCAGTGCGATCAGCACGAGAATGGAGAGTACCAGTGCGGCAATGACCGACCACAAGCCACGCACCGATTCGATGCTGGTGGCGCCGTAGATCGGATCCGACAGATAGCCAGTGTCCATGGCCGGGATGACCACCGTGGTAAAGAGCAGGTTCAGCGCGATTACCAACACGATGGGCAGCAGCGCCAGGGGCAGCGAAGGCAGCCCGTGGCGCTGCTGCGGCTCGACTTCGGCCAGATCGAAGCCTTCGCCTGCGGCGCGCTCGCGCAAGTGGTCGTGGGTGGTGGTGGGTTCGCTTCCCTGTTCACCGTAACCTTCGCCGCCCGCCTGGGCCTGTCTGGCGCGGTAGCTCAGCCAACTCTGTCCCAGACCCAGCATGATCAGCCCGCTCATGATGCCAAGCCCCGGTGCGGCAAAGGGCGAGGTGCCGAAGAAGGGCATCGGTATGGCGTTCTGGATCGCCGGCGTGCCGGGCAGGGCGGTCATGGTAAAAGTGAAGGCGCCCAGCGCGATGGTGCCGGGGATCAGCCGCTTGGGCAGGTCGGCCTTGCGAAAGAGCGCTGCGGCGATGGGGAACACGGCGAAGGCCACCACGAACAGTGACACGCCGCCGTAGGTCATGACCGCACAGGAGAGCACCACGGCGAGGATGGCCCGGCTTTCGCCGAGGCGTTCGACGATGGCACCGGCCAGCACCTCCGCACTGCCGGAATCCTCCATCAGTTTGCCGAAGATCGCCCCGAGCAAGAACAGCGGAAAATAGCTGACGATGAAGTTGCCCGCCGATCCCATGAATACCTGGGTATAGCTGGCCAGCAGCGGAGCATCCACCGAGGCCAGCGCCACCAAGGCGGCCAGCGCCGGGGCCAGGATCAGCAGGCTAAGGCCACGGTAGGCCAGGTATATCAGCAGGAACAGCGCAACGACGATGGCCAGGACTTCGGTCATGCCTTGCCCTCTTCCTCCTGGCCCGGCCTGACGAGCGGGCGAAAAGTGTCGCTGAACACGGCATCCAGGTCGAAAGTGGAGTAATGACCCAAGGCATCGAAGTTTTTCTCGAGCCACAGATCGGCCCAGCCTCGGCCCTGGCGGTACAAGCGCGAGACGAAGTCCCACTGGGCGTTGAACTTGCTCGAGGCGGAAAGTTTCTCCACCTCCTGCTCGGCGTGGATAAGGTGCAGGCGCATGGAGCGGTAGCGCTCCACCTCGAGGCCTTCGGCATCGATCAGCTGTTGTAGCAGCTGGATGCTGCGCAGTTCCTTGATCAGGCTGGTGTTGAAGGTGATCTCGTTGATACGGTTGATGATGTCCCGGGCGCTGTCAGGTAGCCGCTGACGTACCAGCGGGTTGACCTGAACCACCAACAGGTCCTGGCAATCCATGTCGTCCACCAGTGGGAATAGTGCCGGGTTGCCACTGTAGCCGCCATCCCAGTAGGCTTCGCCATCGATCTCCACAGCAGGGAACATGAATGGCAGGCAGGCTGATGCCATCACCGTATCTACCGAAATCTGCGGTTGGCGAAACACCTTGGCCCGGCCGGTCCTGACATTGGTGGCAGTGACGTAGATCTTGGCCCTGCGGCAGGCGTTGACGCGCTCGAAATCCACCAGTTTGCATACCAGATCCCGCAGCGGATTGATCTTCAGGGGGTTGAGTTTGGCCGGGGCGATGAGCTGGGTCAGGCTCTCGAACATCAGGTAGCTGGGTGAGTGGTCGAGGCTGCCGCTACCGGTCAGCCAGTCCCAGGGCGTCGGTTGAATGGGCGAGAAACGTGCCGCATCGCTGACGCCGTGCCAGAAATCATGGAGCGCTTCGCGCGCCCCTTCGCGGCCGCCGCGGTGCAGCCCGTCGGCCAGTACCACGGCGTTCATCGCACCGGCGCTGGTACCGCTCACGCCGTCGATCTTCAGGCGTTCATCTTCCAGCAGCCTGTCCAGCACGCCCCAGGTCAGCGCGCCGTGGGAGCCGCCGCCCTGCAGAGCGAGATCGATGTGCTTGCGTTCTTCCTTGGGCATGCCATCTCCTGTGTCATTCATGCTGCAACGCAGTGTAGACCTCTTGTGGGCGAGCCCGATACAGGCGTCTTGGTTATCTACGTTACAGAGTGCCTGACTACTTGCCGTTCAGGAGCCGCTCGTGGAATCGGTAGCTTGAAGCTTGACCAGGGTAGTCACCAGCCGTTGGCAGAGCGCGTCGAGCCGCTGCTGTTGGCTCTCGTCCACCAGTTCACCGCTTTCACCGAAGGCCTGGGCGGCGCGGGGAACGGCCAGCGGGTTGGGAAGTACGGTCACACCGAGATTGCCGAGCAACTGGCGGATCAGCGCCAGGCTGCGCATGCCGCCTAGCGCGCCCGGCGAAGCGGAAACCACGGCTGCCAGCTTGTCGGCGAACAGTGCCAGGCCGCTGCGCTCGCCATCCGAACGCGACAGCCAGTCGAGGGTGTTCTTCATCAACGGCGTGATGAAGCCGTTGTACTCAGGCGAGGCCAGCAGCAGACCCTGGTGCTCGGCAAGCAAGCCCTGCAGGCTACGAGCGCTGGCTGGAAGGCCCTCCCGGCTTTCCAGGTCGCCGTCGTAGAGGGGCAGCGGGTAGTCGCGCAGGTCGACGAAAGTCGCCTGGCCGCCGACCCGATCGAGCCGCTCGGCGGCCAGGCGGGCGAGGCGCTTGTTGTGGGAATCCTCTCTGGCGCTGCCGGCGAAGACCAGGATGCGTGGTGGCTTATGTAGCGTCATGGGCAATAGTCCCTCTCGTCAGTTGGTCGCTGGATCCGTGTAGTGCTGTCAGTTTCGCCAGGGCAGTGGCGGTGGCATCAGGCGTTCCCCCTGAAACTCGGGGATGCTGCCGAAGCGTTCACTGCCGGCTTCCCAGTCGTTTTGGGCCTCGATGATCTCGGCCCTGCTGTGGCCGACGAAATTCCACCAGATCAGGATCTCCTCACCCAGCGGCTCGCCACCGACCAGAATGGCGCGTCCTCCCTCCGGCAGTTCGAGCGCGACCTGGTTGCGCCCGCGTCCCAGGTAGGCCAGTTCATTGGCGCCGAAGCGCTCCCCCTCGATAATGAGTTCGTCTTCCAGCGATAGCAGGCCGTATTCGAAGTCCTCACGCAGCGGCAAGGTCAGCGAGCCGGCCGACGTCGCCAACAGGTCCAGGCCTACCAGCGGTGAGAAGGCCAGTGTCGGTGCACGATCGCCGGCGAATTCACCGGTCAGCAGGGTCAGTTCGAAGGCTTCCTCGCGCCACTGCGGTAGCTGCGGATAGTGATCGAAGCGCGGATCAGTGCGGCGCTGGGCCTCGGGCAAGGCGATCCAGAGCTGGGCGGCATGCAGGTGCGTCTCTCCCGGCACCGACTCCTCGGTGTGGCTGATGCCGCGGCCGGCCGTCATCAGGTTGACCTGGCCGGGACGGATCACCTGCTCGTTGCCCAGGCTGTCGCGGTGCAGCACTTCTCCCTCGATCATCCAGGTGAAGGTCTGCAGGCCGATGTGCGGGTGGGGACCGACACGCAGGCCTCGCGAGTCGCCCTTGAATACCGCCGGGCCGGCATGATCGAGGAAGCACCAGGCGCCAATCAGGCGTCGCTGGCGCGACGGCAGCACACGGTTGACGGGAATGCCGCCGACATCGGCCGTGCGTGGCGCCACATGCTGAACCTGGCGCTTGCCTTCGACCACAGGGCAATCGAGCGAGGAGGTGAGGTCGGTGTCGTTGACGAGATTGCTCATTGTCGTTTTTCCAGGAAGAACGAAGTGGGATGGGCGGTCAGGCTTGTTTCAGCATAGGTTCTCGCTTGCCGCACTGCCTGTCGGGGTTGGCCATGCCTCAACGGAACAGCCAGGGCGCCACCAGTTTCACCACCCGCGGCATGATGGCGTAGACCACCAGGCCCACGATGGTGGCGGCGACCAGGCCATGACGGATGCCCCAGGTGTCCAGTGCCGGTAGCAGTTGGAGGAGCGGCAGCCACAGTAGCGGCACGATCATGGTCAGAGGCCAGATGACCGCCGTGGTTATCAGCCACTGCTTCCAGCGCGTCGGCTGCTTGCTGGCGGGCGTAGGCGGGGTGAACCAGTAGTCGATGCCGCTGACGATCTCCACTCGCTCGGCCTGCTGCAGGTCGGGCTGGATGGTTCCCATCAGCTCGCGGCGCTCGGGGGACTCCCGCCAACGCCGGGCATCGGCGTCACTGGCGAAGCGCACGGCGATCTCGTAGTCATGATGACCTTCGGAAGGACGCAGGATGTGCACCCCCTGATGACCGGGAAAGCGGCCGGCCGCCTCGATGATCTGGCGCAGCCAGGTTTCGTAGCGATCCATGGCCTCGGGCCTGACCCGATGGTGGATCTGGATGGTTGCCCCCTCGCAGTGAACCGAGGCGGCGGGGTCGGAGACGGACATGGGGAGCCTCCATGGCAGTTGGGTGACCAGCAGGGTAGAGCCCGGCAAGCCGGGCCCTTTCACCTCAACGCTTGTGCGCCAGGCTCTGCTGCTCGTAGCTCTGGATCAGGTTGGCGTAGGCAGGCAGGTGGGCGGCCAGCAGGCCACCGAAGCCTTCGATGTCGTTACGCCAGTCGCGGTGCAGTTCGCAACCCACCCCGAACCAGGTCATCAGCTGAGCGCCGGCGTGGGACATGCGGTCCCAGGCGGCGTCGCGGGTGGTCTGGTTGAAGGTGCCGGATGCATCGGTGACCACGAATACCTCATAACCCTCTTCCAGGGCCGAGAGTACCGGGAAGGCCACGCACACCTCAGTCACCACGCCGGCGATCAGCAGTTGCTTCTTGCCGGTGGCCCTGATCGCTGCCACGAACTCCTCATTGTCCCAGGCGTTGATCTGCCCGGGGCGGGCAAAATAGGGGGCATTGGGGAAGGTCTCCTTGAGCTCCGGCACCATGGGCCCGTTGGGGCCGTCCTCGAAGCTGGTGGTGAGGATGGTGGGGATCTCGAAGAACTTGGCGATGTCGGCAAGGGCCAGCACGTTGTTCTTGAAGTCGTCGGGGCTGAAATCGCGCACCAGCGAGAGCAGGCCGGCTTGATGGTCGACCATCAACAGGGCGACATCGTCCTTGTTCAGTCGGTTGTAGGTATAAGACATGGGATTTTTCTCCATGGTTGGGTGAGTGCGCCCGGTCAGGGCTCGGGCGCGGTCGGCTGCGGCGGGGCCGCTAGCCCTCCAGGCGGCCGAACTTGCCGGCCTGGAAATCGGTGAACGCTTGGTGAAGCTCATCCACGCTGTTCATGACGAAGGGGCCCTGGCCCACCACGGGCTCTTCGATGGGTTCTCCGCCGAGCAGCAGCAGCCGGGCATCGTTGTTGGCTTCCAGGCGTATCTCCTCCCCCTTGCGCTCGAAGCACACCAGGCCGGCATCTCGTACCAAGGCATCGCCGTTGACCTGTACCGTTCCTTCGAGTACCACCAGCAGGGTGGTGTGGCCCTCGGGTACGCGCAGCGTCGTTTCTGCGCCGGCCTTGAGCTGCAGGTCCCAGACGCTGATCGGGGTAAAGGTGTGGGCCGGCCCTGCATGGCCCTGGTACTCACCGGCAATGACCCGCAGCTCTCCGGCGCGCCCAGGCAGCGCCAGCCGGGGAATGTCGGCATCGAGCAGCGTCTGGTAGGCCGCGGGGGTCGACTTGTGCCGGGCTGGCAGGTTGATCCAGAGCTGTACCATTTCCAGCGTTCCGCCTTGAGCGGTGAAGGCCCGCGAGTGAAACTCCTCGTGCACGATTCCCGCCCCGGCGGTCATCCACTGGACGTCGCCTTCTCCGATGCGCCCACCGCTGCCGGTGGAGTCGCGATGCTCCAGCTCGCCGCGATAGACCAGGGTCACGGTCTCGAAGCCGCGGTGAGGGTGGGCACCGACGCCGCGAGGCCGAGGGGCCGGCGGGAAGTCGTAGGGGCCGGCATGGTCGAGCAACAGAAAAGGGCTCAGGTGATCGGCGCCCAGGCGGTCGTAGGTGAACAGCGAACGCACTGGAAAACCGTCGCCAACCCAATGGCCGCGGGGGGCGCCGTAGATGCCGTGGATCTTCTTCATGGTCTGGCTCCTGCTTGATTGGCTACTTGGCCGATACAGAAAGCCTAGAGATGCAACGATCTTGGCGGTAGAGGCTATAATGCACACTCTGCGTTCCATGAGTAGAACGATGAGAGTGAGTGACCATGCAAGATCTCAACGACCTCTATTACTTCGTGCAGGTGGTGGATCATGGTGGCTTTGCCCCGGCCGGTCGCGCCCTGGGCTTGCCCAAGTCGAAACTGAGCCGGCGCATCGCACAGTTGGAAGATCGGCTCGGCACACGGCTTATTCACCGCTCGACGCGCCACCTGTCGGTTACCGAACTGGGACAGGCTTACTATCGACACTGCGTGGCGATGCTGGTCGAGGCCGAAGCGGCAGAGGAGCTGATCAAGACCAATATCCAGCAGCCGAGGGGAACGGTGCGGCTTAGCTGTCCGCCGAGCCTGCTGAACTATCTGATCACGCCACTCTTGGTTCGCTTCATGGCGCAGTGCCCCGATGTGGAAGTGCAGGTAGAGGCAACCAGCCGCCGGGTCGACGTGATCAAGGAGGGGCTCGACATGGCCATCCGGGTTCGCTTTCCGCCACTCGAGGACAGCGATCTCTCGATGAAGGTACTGTCGCGCAGCCCGCAACGCTTGCTGGCTGCGCCAGTGCTACTCGAGGGGCGGCCGAAGCCGCGAGCAACAGGCGACCTGGCGGGGTTGCCCAGCCTCGATTTCGACCAGGTCGACAGGCAGCACCTCTGGGTACTCGACGGACCGGACGGAGCCACCGCCCGGATTCGTCATCATCCACGCTTGGTGACCGATCATGCCGAGACGCTGCATCAGGCTGCTCTCGCCGGCCTCGGCGTAGCCAAGTTGGCCCTACTCGTGGCGGGGCAAGACTTGCAGGCGGGGCACCTCGTCGACGTGCTTCCCGGCTGGAAGCCACGGGGCGGCATACTGCACGCCGTATTCCCTTCGCGACGGGGTGTCCTGCCCGCCGTGCGTGCGCTGCTCGACTTCCTGGCCGAGAATATCGACGAGATCGATTTCACCAGCGAAACCGCCTGGGCGCCGTCGCACGGCGTAAGCGAGTCTCGAGACGCCGCTAATCAAGGATAAGGATGGGGCTGGCTACATGGGTGACTACACGGATTATCTTCAGGATGTCTTCGCAAGGTTCGGGCCGGTGTCCGCCCGCCGTATGTTTGGCGGTCATGGCCTTTATCACCAGGGCCTGATGTTCGCCCTGGTGGCCGACGATACCCTCTACCTGAAGGCGGACGACGGCAACGTGGGCGACTTCGAGCGCGAGGGGCTCGAGCCGTTCCTGTACCACAAGGCGGGCCGCGAGGTGAGGATGTCCTACTACCGCGCCCCGGAGGCGATCTTCGAGGATCAGGAGCTGGCGGCGGAGTGGGCGGGTGGCGCCTTCGCGGCGGCGCTACGCGCCAAGGCGGGCAAGCGCTGACAGAAAAAAGTTCAGCAGAGTCGCGAGCCGAGCAGCAGCAGCGAGGCGTCGGCCGCTTGCCAGCCCCACCATGCAAGTGACAGGGCAGCGCCGAGGGCCAGCAGCGCGGCGAGTTTCACCAGGTGAATCCGACTCATGCCTGAGCCTCCAGGGGCGCGGTGCGTTTGACCGGTGCCTCGCTGATGAACCAGTGCAGCAGGGCGGCGATCACCGAGAGCAGTATGGCAAGCTTCCATACCACGTCATAGTCGCCATGCAGGTCGTAGAGCATGCCGCCCAGCCACACGCCGGTGAACGAGCCGACCTGGTGAAACAGGAAGACGATACCGCCAAGCATGGAGAGGTGGCGCACGCCGAATACTGCGGCGACGATGCCGTTGGTCAGCGGCACCGTGGAGAGCCACAGCAGGCCCATGGCGATGCCGAACAGGTAGGCGCTGGCCGGGCTCAGCGGCAGGAACACGAAGGCGGCGATCACCGCACCGCGGGTCAGGTAGAGCCAGCTGAGCAGGCGCGGCTTGGAGTAGATGCCGCCCAGCCAGCCGGCGGCGTAGGTGCCGAAGATGTTGAACAGGCCCACCAGGGCCAGGACGGTGCTGCCTACGTGGACGGCCAGGCCGTTGTCGAACAAATAGCCGGGCAGGTGCACACCGATGAAAACCACCTGGAAGCCGCAGACAAAGAAGCCCAGGCACAGCAGCCAGAAACCGCGGTGCCCGGCGGCCTCGTCCAGCGCTCCGCGCAGCGAGAGGTCGGTGGCCAGGCGTGCGGAGGGACGGTCCTTCAGCATGGCGCCGAGCGGTACCATCATTGCCGCCAGGGCGCCCATCGCCAGCAGTGCGGCCGACCAGCCGAGCCAGCCGAGCAGGCCCAGGGTGCCCGGCAGCATGGCGAACTGACCGAACGAGCCCGCTGCACTGACGATGCCCATGGCCATGCTGCGCTTTTCCGGCGCCACGGCACGGCCCACGGCGCCGAGGATTACCGAGAAGGTGGTGCCAGAAAGCCCCAGGCCGATCAGCACCCCGGCTGAGAGCGACATGCCCAGCGCCGATTCGGAAAGGCCCATGAACAGTAGGCCCAAGGTGTAGAGCACACCGCCGACCGCCACCACCCGGGCAGCACCGAAACGGTCGGCCAACGCCCCGGTGAAGGGCTGGGCGAACCCCCAGATGAGGTTCTGCAATGCCAGGGCGAAAGCGAATACCTCGCGCCCCCAGCCGAGCTCGCTGCTCATTGGCTCGAGGAACAGACCGAAGCCATGACGCAGCCCCATGGCCAGCGAGATGACCAGGCTGCCGAGCAGGATCAACAGCAACGTGTGGCGGCGAAGGGCGTCCATGGTGATTATCCCGTTTGCAGACTAACGAGAATGCACTATCGCGCTTTCTCCATGGGCTGGCAATGTCGCCGATTGGCGACTTCCTTGTAGCTAATGCGCCACATGTGTAAAGGCGCTGTACTTCGCTATCATGAACACTGTTCGTCAACTTGGAGATACGTCATGTCACGGCGCCTGTTGTTTCCTTTCGTCCTGATACTTGCCGCCATGCTGGTGGCAGGCTGCAGCTACCAGCCGGCACGTATCAAGTCCGAGCCGCTGATCGTCATCGACGATGGCCATGGTGGGCATCATGGTGGCCGCTTCTGTCCTCCGGGGCAGGCCAAGAAGGGACGCTGCTGAATAAGCGCTCCCCAAAGGCGCGCTAGACTGACTAGAGTCGTACCCATAACGACTGCGAACGGGAACCGGAAGGGGCGTCTGGAGTTCTTGCCCTTGCGAGGTACATGCCATGAAAACGTCCCTGCGCTTGCTCACCCTGACCATTTTACCCCTCATGTTGGCCCTGGCCGGCTGCAGCTATTCGCCGGCGCGCATCACGCCCGAGCCGCTGGTCGTGGTCGATGGTTCCCATCGTCACTATCACGGCGACAGGCATCATCATCACCGCGAGCGCTACGTGAAGCGCCACTACCGTGACGGACATCTTTATTACGACGATCGCCGTTATCGGGACCGCCACCGTCACCGTGGCGGCTTCTGCCCGCCCGGGCAGAGCATGAAGGGACGCTGCTGAGCCAACGGGCCGTTTCATGATGCCGCTCGGCAGGGTAGTGTAGGAGGTTCCCTGACCGAGCGGGCGTCAAGAAACCGTCATGTCTCTACTCGATCTGCGTGCCTCTAACCTGGGCCAGGAGCATGTGGCCCATGCCCATACGCACCACCAGTTGATCCTGGCGACTTGCGGTGTCACCGAACTCGATATCGAGGGCGTCGGTAATCGAGTGACCAGTGGGCGTGGCTGCCTGATTCCCTGTGCGAGCCACCACGAATACGAAGGCGACGGACGCAATCGTACGCTGGTACTCGACGTGCCGCTGGCTGCGCTGGACGACATGCGCGACGGCGAGGAGCTGCAGCGTCTGTTCGAGCGGCCGTGTTTCTTTCCCGTATCGACCCGCCTCAATCAGCTTGCCGTCACACTGATGGCTCAGCTCGAGCAGTTCCCGGCCCTGCACAGCGAGATCGCTGCGCTGCTGCTGCGTGCGCTCTACCTGCAGCTCAAGGACGAGGCGCCGAGCACGACTTCATTCGGCCGTCACTCCACCGCGCGTATCGACCTCGACAGCCTCGACATCTGGATCGATCGGCATCTTGCCGACGAGATCCGGGTCGACCAACTGGCGGCGCTCTGTGCCCTGAGCCCAGGGCATTTCCATGCGCTGTTTCGTGAACTCACCTCCGTCACACCCTTGGCCTATGTGCAGCAGCGCCGGCTCGAGCATGCCCGGGCGCTGGTTCGGCACAGCCGCCTGAGCCTGGGGCATATCGCCAGCCTGGTCGGTTTCTGCGATCAGGGCAGCTTCAGTCGCGCCTATCGGCGTCATTTTGAAGTTTCCCCTTCCAGCGAGCGTCGCCATCGCTGAGCCTGGGGCAAGAAGACGTGAGTCAGGGGCAAGCGGGGCGCAAGGTCTCCTCTTAGGCTTGGTGTGGCAATCCATAAAACACAATCATAATGAGGTGGATCATGACCCCGTCGCTGACCCGTCTGGCAGCGCTCGCCGCACTACCGCTGGCCGTTGCCAGCGCCAACGTACTGGCGCAATCCCACGAAATGGCCATCGCCACGCTGTTGCCCGAGGACATGAGCAACAACGAGGTCTACCCGGCGCTGGTGCACTTCAAGAACCTGGTCGAGACCCGCACCAACGGTGAGGTGGAGGTGGTGATCTTCGGTGGCGGTCAGCTCGGTTCCGAAGTAGAGACCGCCTCGGAAGTGCAGGGCGGGCGTACCCTGCAGTCCACCATCATCACCACCGGGGCGATGTCGTCCTTCTACGACGACTACCAGCTGATGACTGCCCCGTTCCTGTTCGACAACTGGCGCCAGGCCTGGGCCTTCTTCGACAGCGAGTGGTTCGCCGATTTCATGTCCGGCACCATTGAAGAGGCCAACATGCGCTACCTAGGCACCTTCGACGACGGCGGCGGCTTCGTGGCGTTCACCAACAACGAGCGCTTGATCGAGACGGTGGAGGACCTGGAAGGGCTCAATATTCGCACCGAGGAGAACCCGGGGCACGTCGCCATCATGAAGGCGCTGGGCGCTTCGGCCACGCCGCTGCCGTGGGGCGAGCTGATCACGGCGCTGGAGACCGGCCTGGCCGATGGCCAGTTCAATGCGCCGGTGCTCAACACTACCTTCAATTTCGATGAGGTAACCGATTACACCACGCTCACCGGCCACGTCTACAACAGTGCCGCCTGGCTGATCAGCGAAGACTGGTTCCAGGAACTGAGCGAGGAGCAGCAGACGGCCATCGTCACCTCGGCGCGCGAGGCCATCGAGCTCTCCCACGGCATGTCGGGGGCACTGGCCACCGCCAGTTGGGAGGAGTCCTGCGAGCGTTTCGAGGCGTGCCATATCATGCCCACGGAAGAGCGTGAGCGGATGGCTGACATCGCCCGGCCGGCCTGGAAGGAGTGGATCGTCGGTGACTTCGGCATCGAGGAAGAGCGTGTCGATGCCTTCCTCGCGGAAGTGTCCCGAGTCGGGGAGGAAGTGGCCGAGTCGGACGCGGCGGTCTACGGCCAGTAGCCCGCGGTTCGTTTGCGTGCCCAACGTCGCCCCTCGACCGGCACGGCCGGTCGAGGGCCTTTCGAGGTGAACCGATGCAACTCCTTCGGCCCCTGCGCCGCCTGAGCGACGTGGTCAATCAGGTGGCGATCGTGATCTGTGTGGCCTGCGTGTTGATCATGCTGGGCATTTCGTTCACGGCGTTTCTCTACAAGCTGGTCACGGGCAGCTCGCTGAGCTGGACCTATTCGCTGGCGCGGCTCTTCCTGCCCTGGATCGGCTTTCTCTCGATGACTATCTCGCTGCGCTACGGTGAGCACGTAGCCATGACGCTGCTGGTACGCAGCCTGCCACGGGCGCTGCTGCAGTTTGCCGCGGGCCTGTGCCTGGCGGTGATCGGCCTGTTCGGTGCGCTGCTGCTGTGGTACGGCTGGGACTACTTCCTGGGTGCCACCCAGGTCTACATGGTCTCGGATCGTATCCAGATCCCCGGCAAGTTCACCGCTATCGTGATGCCTGTCAGCGGCGCCATCATCCTGCTTCACCTGGTGCAAGGCTTCGCCCTGCTCGAGCACTTCATCGACGACGAAACGGTCATCGACGAGCTGATCGAGACCATCGACACCGAAACCGTCGAAACGGAGACACGCGCATGACGCCTGCCATCGTGACCTTCGTCGTACTGCTGCTGATCGGTGCGCCGGTGGCGGTAGTAATGGCGCTTTCCGGCCTGGCCGGCGGCTTTGCCATGGGTGGCGAGCGCATGCTCGGGATCATCGCCGACCGCATGTTCTCCGGCGTTTCGGGGTTCCTGCTGATTGCCGTTCCTTACTTCATCTTCACCGCCGAACTGATGAACCAGGGCGGGTTGACCCACAAGCTGATCGCCTTCAACAATGCCCTGTTCGGGCGCGTGCGCGGGGCGCTCTCCCACGTCAACGTCTCGGTGTCGGTGTTCTTCGCCGGCCTGACCGGGGCGGCGATCACCGATACCGTGGCCATCGGCAAGATCATGATTCCCGAGATGAAGCGACAGGGCTACGACGCCGAGTACGCGGCGGCAATCACCGCCTGCTCGTCGATCATCGGACCCATCATCCCGCCCAGCGTGGTGATGGTGGTCTATGCCACGCTGCTGCGCGACATCTCGGTGATCGACCTGTTCGCCGGTGGCATCATACCCGGGCTGCTGATGGCACTGGCGCTGCTTGGCGTCAGCTTCTTCCTGGCCTGGAAACGGGGGTATCCCAAGCAGGCGCCGACGCCCTTCAAGGTGGCGGTCTTTTCGTTCCTGGCCGCGCTGCCGGCCATGATCGTGCCGCTTATCATCCTGGGGGGCATTCTCTCGGGACTGACCACCATTACCGAGGCATCCGGTTTCGCCGCCGTCTATGCCATCGCGATCGGCGTGTTGCTCTATCGCAATCTCAACTGGCAAAAGATCTGGCACTCGCTGGTGGTGACGGTGCGCTTCTCGGGTGTGGTGTTCTTTCTGCTTGCCACCTCGGCGGTACTCGGCTGGTTCGTGACGCGCTCAGGAATCGCGCGAGATGCGGCGGGCCTGATTACCACCTTCAGCGACTCGGCCTTCCTGCAACTGATGCTGGTTTGCGTGCTGTTGATCGTGGTCGGCACCGTGATGGACGTGCTGCCGGCTCTGGTGGTGGTGGCACCGGTACTGGTGCCGGCGATGATCCAGTTGGGGTTCGATCCGCTACACTTTGCCATCCTGATGATCGTGGTGCTCAATATCTCCAATGTGACGCCACCGGTAGGAATGACCCTGATGACGGCGGCGCGCATCGCCAATGTGCCGTACGAACGGGCGATCATCGCTTCGCTGCCGTTCTACGTGGCGTTCCTGGTGGTCATCGTGCTGCTCGCGGCTTTCCCGGCGCTCTCCACCTGGATCCCTTCGCTGCTCGACTAAGGAATGCAGAATGCAAGGAACGATACGATGAAGTTCTTCTACCACCCCGACCAGGGGTACCACGCACCTGCCAGCTTTCTGGTGCGTGGCCAGCTCACGGCCTCGCCGGAGGGGCCGGTGCGTGCCGAGATGCTGTCCCAGGGATTGGCCGCGGCGGGATTCTCCTTGAGCGAGCCGGAGGAAGTCGACAGCCCTCGCCTTCGCGACCGCCTGGCCAGGATCCACACGCCGCGCTACCTGGATTTCCTCGAGACGATCCACGCTCGCTGGCGCCAGCTGCCCGGAGCCTCCGAGCTGGTGATGCCCAACATCCATCCGTGTGGCGGCGGCCACCATTACCCGCGCCATCCGGTAGGCCAGGCGGGCTGGCACCTGCACGACATGGCATGTCCCATCGGCGCCGACAGCTTCCGCGGCATCCTGGCCAGTGCGGCTACCGCCCAGGCGGCAGCCGAGGCATTGCTCGGCGGCCACGGTACCACCTATGCGCTGTGCCGCCCGCCGGGACACCATGCCGGGCCGGAGCGGGCCGGAGGCTTCTGCTTCCTCAACAACTCGGCGCTGGCCGCCACGGTGCTGCGCGAGCAGTTCACGCGTGTGGCGATCCTCGACGTGGACCTGCACCACGGCAACGGCACCCAGGACATCTTCTACTACCGGGGCGATGTCTGGACCGGTTCGCTGCATGTCGACCCGACCGACTTCTATCCCTTCTTCTGGGGCGGTGCCAACGAGGAGGGCATGGGAGAAGGGCTCGGTGCCAACGTCAACCTGCCGCTGCCGTTGGGCAGTGACGGCGCCGTCTTCCTCGACACGTTGGAGACGCTGATCGAACGCATGCAAGTCTTCCGCCCTGACGCGGTGGTGATTGCGCTGGGGCTGGATGCCCATCGGGACGATCCGCTGGCCGGCATGACCCTCGAAACCGACGATTTCATCGTGGTTGGCCAACGCCTGCGTCGGTTGGGACTTCCCACCGTGCTGGTGCAGGAGGGTGGTTATCCTACCGAGCACCTGGGCGGCAATCTGGCGGCCTTCATGCAGGGCTTCACCGGCGGCTGACGGTAAAGCGCCAACGTGCAATCATCCACGGCTTGATCCACCCATTCCCTTCAAGAGAGAGCGACATGACCATTCATTACCATGAAAGCAATGCCCGCATGAGCCAGATCGCAGTGCACAACGGTACCGTCTACCTGGCGGGCCAGGTGCCGGGCGATGCCACGGCTGACATGCGCGGCCAGACCGAGCAGGTGCTGGCCCGCATCGACGAGCTGCTGGCCCAGGCCGGCACCTCCAAGGAGAACCTGATTTCGGCTCAGGTCTGGGTCACCGACATGGCGGAGTTCGGCCAGATGAACGAGGCCTGGGAAGCCTGGGTGGTGCCGGGTCGCCCGCCGGTGCGCGCCGCGCTCGAGGCCAAGCTGGCCAAGCCTGAATGGAAGGTCGAGATCATGGTGGTCGCGGCGCTGCCGGAGGCCTGAGATGCGCATCGTCACAGCCGAGGAAGTCGCCGGCGCGCTGCCCTGGTCGGCGCTGGTCGAGCGCCTGGCGCTGACGTTCCGTGAAGGGGTGGAATCACCTCCACGCCATCACCACGCCATGCATCGGCCGGATGGCGAGGCCACCATGCTGCTGATGCCGGCCTGGGAACGGGCCGGCTACATTGGCGTGAAGATGGTCAACGTCTTTCCTCAGAATGCCGACCACGGCCTGCCTGCCATCTCCGGTGTTTACCTGCTCAGCGAGGGCGCCCACGGGCGCCCATTGGCCTGTCTCGACGGCAGTGAGCTGACTCGGCGGCGGACGGCGGCGGCCTCCGCCCTGGCAGCCCGTGAGCTGGCCCGAGAGGATGCCGCATCGCTGCTGGTGGTAGGCACCGGCAAGCTGGCCCCCATGGTGATCGAGGCCCACGCCGCGGTGCGCCCGATCAAGCGCGTTCGGATCTGGGGTCGCAACCCGGAGAAGGCGCGGCGCCTGGCTGCCGAATACGCCGACCGCTTCGATTGCGAGGCGGCAGAGGACCTCGAGACGGCGGTTCGCGAAGCGGATCTGATCAGTTGCGTGACGCTTTCCTCCGAGCCGCTTATTCGCGGCGAGTGGCTCACGCCGGGTGTCCATCTCGATCTGATCGGGGCGTTTCGCCCCGGCATGCGTGAAACCGACGCCGAGTGCCTGCGCCGTGGCGAGGTATTTGTCGATACCTACGCCGGCGCCCGCGGCGAGGCGGGCGACATCCTGCAGGCCATCGACGAAGGGGCCTTTGCCTTCGACGATATCGCCGCCGAGCTGGCGGAACTCGTCAGCGGAGAGAAGGCCGGTCGCAGCACGAACGAGGCGATTACCGTGTTCAAGTCGGTAGGAGCGTCGCTGGAGGACCTGGCGGCCGCCATCGAGGTTTGGGAACAGTTGGAGAAGCGAACATGAAGGAGCGTGGCAGGACGGGGTTCTTCTGGCACGAGCGCTGCTTCTGGCACGACCCCGGCGCCATCGGTGTGTTCTCGGAGCCGGGGGAGTACTTGCAGCCCCAGCCGGCCTCGGAGAGCCCGGAGAGCAAGCGAAGGCTCAAGAACCTGCTCGAGGTGTCGGGGCTGATCGACGAGCTCGATGTACGCAAGGCACCGTCGGCCAGCCGCGAAGACCTGGCGCGCTTCCATACCGGACGTTACCTCGATGAGCTGGAGGAGGGCGACATGACCCGCGGCGGCGATGCCGGTGAGTGCGCTCCCTTCACACCAGGCAGCCTGGCGGCGGCCAGGCAGTCGACAGGCCTTGCGATTGCCGCGGTGGAAGCGGTGGCCACCGGTGAGCTGGTCAACGCCTATGCCCTGTGCCGCCCCCCGGGGCACCATGCCGAAGCCGACCGCGGCCGCGGTTTCTGCCTGCTGGGCAATATTCCGGTAGCCGTCATGCGGGCCCGGGCACTGGGGCAGGCCAGGCGCGTGGCGATACTCGACTGGGACGTGCACCATGGCAACGGTCAGCAGGCGGCTTTCTACGACGACCCCGACGTGCTGACCGTGTCGATTCACCAAGCCGGCAACTATCCGCTGGACAGTGGAGACTTCGATGAACTGGGCAAGGGGGCGGGGTACGGTGCCAACCTCAACCTGCCGATGCCGCCCGGCTGTGGCATCGGCGCCTATCGCTATGCCATGCAGGAGCTGGTGCTGCCCGCCATCGGCGGTTTCGCACCGGATCTGATTGTGGTGGCCTGCGGCTATGACGCCTGCGCCAAGGACCCGCTGGGCAAGATGATGCTCAACAGCGCGGCCTTTGCCGCCATGACCCAGCAGATCAAGGCCCTGGCCGAGCGCATCAGCGGCGGCAAGCTGGTGATGATCCACGAAGGCGGCTACTCCGAGGGCTACGTGCCGTTGTGTGGCCATGCGGTGATCCAGGTGCTGTCAGGCAGCCGCACCGCGGTGCCCGACCCGCAGAACGACGAGATCGCTGGCTGGGCTTACCAGTCGCTGCAGCCTCATCAGCGCGCCTTGATCGATGGCTGGTGCGAGTGTTGGCGGCGTGTGGCGCTATTGTGAATCGACGAGGATGACATGACTCCGCTCTACGATAGAGATGGCTGGATATGGCTGGATGGCGAGTGGCTGCCGTGGCGCGAGGCGCAGGCCCATTTACTGAGCCACACCCTGCATTACGGCATGGGCTGCTTCGAGGGCGTACGAGCCTATGCCGGGCCACAGGGGACGCACCTGTTTCGTGTGGCCGAGCACACTCGACGCCTGCTCGACAGCGCCCACGCCCTGGACATGCCGGTTGTCTTCGACGAGGCGGGTTTGATCGAGGCCCAGCGCCAGTGCCTGGTGCGCAACGAGCTGAGCAACGCCTACCTCAAGCCGACCATCTTCTTCGGTGCGGAAGGGCTCGGCCTGCGTGCCAAGGGCCTCAGCGTGCACGTGATGATCGCCGCCTGGGACCTGGGCGACTACATTTCGGCCGAAGCCGCCTCACTGGGCCTGCGGGCGCTGACGTCTTCATGGGCGCGGCACCACGTCAACATCAGCCTGTGTCGGGCCAAGACCAACGGCCATTATGTCAATTCCATGTTGGCGCTCAATACCGCCGTCAAGGCGGGCTTCGACGAGACCATCATGCTCGACCCCGAGGGTTACGTGGCCGAGGCCTCCGCCGCCAACGTCTTCCTGCTGCGTGACGGTGTGCTGCACACGCCCGAGGTCACCTCCTGCCTGCAGGGCATCACCCGCGACAGTGTCATCCGCCTGGCTCGCGACATGCTGGGGCTGGAGGTGCGCGAGCGGCGCATCACACGCGATGAGCTGTATATCGCCGACGAAGCCTTCGTCACCGGCACCGCCGCCGAGATCCTGCCATTACGTGAGCTCGACGGGCGTCATATCGGCGCGCGCGCTGGGGCGCCACGCCCGGGGCAGCCTATCGCCGGGGACTCCGTGACGGCTCGTTTGCAACGCCTCTACCGCCGGCTGACGCGTGGAGAGCTGGGCGATGATTTGACTACCTTCCACGACTGGCTGACCCCGATCTAAGCCATTCGTCTGAGTGTGCCCGATACTTCGAGACGCGCATCGCCATATGCAGGCTGCTAATATGGCCGCAACTCGAAGATAGTGGGGCGTAATGACTCAGGCGATCGTAGATTTCTTGGTGAGTGGTTTGCTGGCCGTGGTCATGGCGTGGGGAGCTGCCGCGCTGTGGTTTCGCCTGCCCGGGTCACGAACACGACGACGCTTGGTCGTGGCCGGGTGGGGAATGGTGGCCGTGGCGCTGTTGCTGCTGGGTGTGCGCGGGCAGTGGCTGGCGAACGTGGCCCAGCTGTTGCTGCTGACGGCGCTGTTCCTCTGGTGGTTTCGACTGCAGCCGACCCATGACCGTCCCTGGTCCGACGACGTGAGCTACCTGGCCACCGGCGAGGTGCGGGACAACCGACTTACGCTGCATCACGTGCGCGATTTCGACTGGCGGACCCGCGACGATGCCTCGGTGCATTGGGAAGAGCGAAGCTACGATCTCGACAGGCTCGATTCGGTCGACATGATCGTCTCGAGCTGGGGGCGACCGGGAGTCGCCCACGTGATGGTATCGTTCGGCTTCGAGGGTGAGAGTTTCGTGGTCTTCTCGGTGGAGGTGCGTCGCCTCAAGGGTGAGCGCTTCTCCGAGATCGGCGGCTTCTTCCGCCAGTACGAGCTTGCCATCGTGGCCGCCGACGAGCGTGACGCGGTGGGTCTGCGCACCAAGGTGCGCGGCGAACGGGTCTCGCTGTTCCGGCTGCGCATGTCGCCGAGCGCCATGCGTTCGCTGCTGCTGGCCTATGTCGAAGAGGCCAATGCACTGGCCGAGTCGCCGCGCTTCTACAACACCATCACCGCCAACTGCACCACGCTGATTTTTGGCATGGCACGCGGCATCGGGGCGCGCCTGCCCTTCGACTATCGCCTGCTGGTGACCGACAGGCTGCCGGGCTATGCCTTCAAGGTCGGTGGGCTGTGGCCCGGACATACCCTGCCTGAGCTGGAAGAGAGCGGGCGAATCGACGAGCAGGCGCGTCGGGTGCATCGCGCTGCCGATTTCTCGCAGTGCATCCGCCAGGGAGTGCCGGGCTGGGAAGCGCTGGGCAGGGAGTCGCAGGCGCCGGCAGAGTAGCGAGCAACAAAGAGCGCCACGGGCGTGAAGCCACGTGGCGCATGTCTCCCTGGGCATGATCCTTCATGCCGACATTCCTGCACCGGCTTCCTGCCCGGTCGCATCCGTGTCGCAGCTCGACAGTATCCCTTGTCTTCTCCCCTTGCGGGGCATGACCCTTTATCCCATCAGCAGGTGACATTGCCGTGACGGCGTGGTGAAAAACGGTCGGATAAAGGCAATTCCAAGATTAGTCTTCCTTCGCTGACTCTTCCAGTGAGCGCAGCAGGCCGCGCAGCAGTGACAGTTCCTTGCGACTGGGCCGTGCCCGGGCGAACAGTGCCTGCAACTGGGCTTCGGTGCGGGCATGGGGCTGGGTCAGAAAGCCGCTGATCTGCATCACGCGGCCAAGATGGGTGTGGAAATGATCGAGCTGCTCTCGGGTCGGCTGGCGCTCCTCGACGGGGCGTGGCTGACGATACAGGCTCTCGGGGCGCTGGCGCCATGCCTTGAACGTCTCGTAGGCCAATACCTGCACCGCCTGGGAGAGATTGAGAATGCCATAGTCCGGGTTGGCGGGAATGCTGACCTGATGGCTGCAGCAGCGGATCTCATCGTTGGTCAGGCCGAAGCGTTCGCGGCCGAATACCAGTGCTACCGGGTCGTCTGCGGCATTGGCGACCAACTCGCGGGCCATTGCCTCGGGTTCGTCGAAGTGGGGCAGAGGCAGGCTGCGCAGCCGGGCGCTGGCGCCTACCACCTGCACGCAGTCGGACACCGCATCCTGCAGCGTTTCGACGACGCGCGCGCGGTCGACGATATCCTCGGCACCAGCAGCCAGGCGCGAGGCCTCGCTATCGGGAAAGCAGCGGGGGTTGACCAGCACCAGGTCGGTCAGGCCCATGGTCTTCATGGCCCGCGCCGAGGCGCCGATATTGCCGGGGTGGTAGGTCTGGACGAGGACGATACGAATATTGGCGAGCATGGTCGGCTTGCTTGTCGGGAAAAGCGTGATGGTAGCCCAAAAAGCACAAGCCCCGCACGATGGCGGGGCTTGCTCGTTCCTACAGGCCGTAAGGCCAAAGGGTGGGGCTGCTTACATCATGCCGCCCATGCCACCCATGCCGCCCATGCCACCCATGTCCGGGCCGCCTTCCTTCTCTTCCGGGTCGTCGGCGATCATGCACTCGGTGGTGATCATCAGGCCAGCCACGGAACCGGCGGACTGCAGCGCAGTACGGGTCACCTTGGCCGGGTCCAGCACACCCATTTCGAACAGGTCGCCGAACTCGCCGGTCTGGGCGTTGTAGCCGAAGTTACCTTCGCCTGCCTTCACCTCGTTGCAGATCACGGAAGCTTCCTGGCCGGCGTTGGTGACGATCTGGCGCAGCGGAGATTCCATGGCGCGCAGAGCGATGGCGATACCATGGGTCTGGTCTTCGTTCTCGCCCTTGAGGTCCTTGATCTTGGTCAGGACACGCACCAGGGCGGTACCGCCGCCAGGCACCACGCCTTCCTCGACCGCGGCACGAGTGGAGTGCAGGGCGTCTTCGACGCGAGCCTTCTTCTCCTTCATCTCCACTTCAGTGGCGGCACCGACGCGGATCACGGCAACACCGCCGGCCAGCTTGGCGACACGCTCCTGCAGCTTCTCGCGATCGTAGTCGGAAGAGGTTTCCTCGATCTGCGCGCGGATCTGGTTGACGCGAGCTTCGATGTCGCCCTCGTTACCGGCGCCGTCGATGATGGTGGTGTTCTCCTTGGACATGGTGATGCGCTTGGCGCTGCCCAGGTGATCCAGGTTGGCCTGCTCCAGGGTCAGACCCACTTCCTCGGAGATCACGGTGCCGTTGGTCAGGATGGCGATGTCCTGCAGCATGGCCTTGCGACGGTCACCGAAGCCGGGCGCCTTGGCAGCCGCGACCTTGACGATGCCGCGCATGTTGTTGACCACCAGGGTGGCCAGCGCTTCGCCTTCGATGTCTTCGGCGATGATCGCCAGCGGCTTGCCGGACTTGGCGACCGCTTCCAGCACCGGCAGCAGTTCGCGGATGTTGGAGATCTTCTTGTCGACCAGCAGCAGGTAGGGGTCTTCCAGCTCGACCGCCATGGTGTCCTGATTGGTCACGAAGTAGGGCGACAGGTAGCCGCGGTCGAACTGCATGCCCTCGACGACTTCCAGCTCGTCCTCGAAGCCACGGCCTTCGTCGACGGTGATGACGCCTTCCTTGCCGACCTTCTCCATCGCTTCGGCGATGATTTCACCGATGCGCTTGTCGCCGTTGGCGGAGATGGTGCCGACCTGGGCGATGGCCTTGGAATCGGTGCAGGGCACGGCCAGGGCTTCGATTTCCTTGACCGCGGCGATGACGGCCTGGTCGATGCCGCGCTTCAGGTCCATCGGGTTCATGCCGGCGGTTACGCCCTTCATGCCCTCGGTAACGATGGACTGGGCCAGCACGGTAGCGGTGGTGGTACCGTCACCGGCAACGTCGGAAGTCTTGGAGGCGACTTCCTTGACCATCTGTGCGCCCATGTTCTCGAACTTGTCTTTCAGTTCGATTTCCTTGGCGACGGAGACGCCGTCCTTGGTCACGGTCGGTGCGCCGAAGGACTTCTCCAGCACCACGTTGCGGCCCTTCGGACCCAGGGTGGCCTTGACGGCGTTGGCCAGAACGTCAACGCCACGGGCCATGCGCTTACGGGCGTCGTCGGAGAATTTGACTTGTTTCGCTGCCATTTTTCGTTACTTCCTGTCAGTTCGTGAACGTCTTATGGGAACGGAGTAGGTGCGTTGGCTCAGCCTTCGACCACGGCGAGAATATCGGACTCGCTCATGATCAGGACTTCCTCGCCATCGATCTTCTGCTTCTCGACGCCAAAGCCTTCCTTGAAAATCACGGTGTCGCCGACCTTGACGTCCAGCGGGCGAACGTCACCGTTGTCGAGAATCCGGCCGTTACCGACGGCGAGCACTTCGCCACGAGTCGGCTTTTCCTGGGCGTTGCCCGGAAGCACGATGCCGCCAGCGGTTTTTTGCTCTTCTTCAACGCGACGGACGACGACGCGATCGTGCAAGGGACGGATGTTCATTGCTCACGTTCTCCTGATGGTCAGTGGTGCCATGGCATGCATGGCGGTTCATCATTTCCTCCCGGTCGAGCCGGAAGGTGGAGGGCGAGGACGCCTTCCTTGTTGAAGATGCCGAGTTCCACTCGGCACCGTAGCCTTGTGCTGACCGAGAAATGGGGCCGGGCAAATCCCTTTCAAGGGCCAGCGGTAAAATTTTTTGCTTGGGCGATTCACTGATGCGGACTAGCGTCGCGGCTCGTTGCGACTGATGAAATCGCCTTCCAGTGGCTGACCGTCATTGCCACTCGGTTGTTCTTCATTCGCACTGCGATCATGTGTATCGCTCTCGGGGCGGTGCCAATCGTCGCTGCGCCCCGGGTTGGCTTGCGATCCGCGATGGGCCACGCCAAGCAGGCGAAGGTTGATCAGCGCCAGCAGGCGGGCGAGCAGCCGGCGTGCGCCGGGCAAGACACAGAGCAGGCCGAGCGCATCGGAAAGAAAGCCGGGGGCGAGCAGCAGGGCACCGCCGAAGATCAGCGCCGCACCCGTCAACAGCTCGCTGGAGGGCAGCTCGCCTTGCGCCATGCGTTGGCGAGCGCGGGCGAGGGTGGCGGTGCCCTGCCGGCGAATCAGGTGGAGCCCGATGAAGCCGGTGGCAAGTACCAGTGCCAGGGTGGGCAGGAGCCCGATGTGGCTGCCAACGGAGAACAGCACGATGAAGTCGAGCAGGGTGAAAAGCGCAAAGAAGATCAGTAACGGCATGTCGTCTCCGGGGGTGGCGTTCTGCAGATCATGGGGGCGATTGGGGCAAATTCAAGCGTATTGGTCGTCTTGCGCGAGTTCATGATATTCTTGTGCTGCAGTGCACAAGATCGGTTCCGCCCTCAAGTCGATTGAGCTCTCTGCCGAAAAGACAGCATGGCGAGAAGAATACGAGAACAGCGGGACGGATGCCCTTGCTCCTGAATCGAGCGGGCAACGAACCGGCTCACTACTTAACAGGGGACAGCGAATGAAACTGGACAAGACCGTGATTGCCATCACCGGCGGCGCCCGGGGCCTTGGCTTCGCCATGGCGCGCCGCCTGGGTCGTCAGGGCGCTACGCTGGCGCTGCTGGACATGGACAGCGACGCACTGGACAAGGCGGTATCCATGTTGCATGCGGAAGGCATCGAGGCGGGAGCCTTTCGCGTCAACGTGGCGGACGAGGTATCGGTGAAGCAGGCCTTCGGTGACGTGGCGGCCACCTTGGGCCCTGTCAGCGGCCTGGTCAACAATGCCGGTATCTTGCGTGATGCGCTGCTGGTCAAGGCGAAGGACGGCAAGGTCGAGAAGACCATGTCGCTGGAGCAGTGGCAGTCCGTCATCGATGTCAATCTCACCGGTGTGTTCCTGTGTGGCCGTGAAGCCGCCAGCCAAATGGTCGAGGCGGGTCATGACGGGGTGATCGTCAATATTTCCAGCATCTCGCGAGCCGGCAACATGGGCCAGAGCAACTATGCGGCCGCCAAGGCGGCCGTGGTGGCGCTGACTACCACCTGGGCCAAGGAGCTGGCGCGCTACGGGATTCGCGTGGGGGCGGTGGCACCGGGCTTCATCGAGACCGACATGACCGCTTCCATGCGCGAGGACATGCTCGATAAGCTGACCGCCGGCGTGCCGCTCAGGCGGCTCGGTGACCCCGATCATATCGCCCAGAGCGTGGCCTTCATCATCGAGAACGACTATTTCACTGGTCGGGTAATCGAGTGCGACGGTGGCCTGCGTTTATAACAGTCAAGAAGAAAGCCCAAGAAAACCCCTACCCAGAACGACAGCGAGGCCGGCATGTGATGCCGGCCTCGCTGCGTTTCACTACTACGCCACTCTAGAAAGCGACCTGGTCGCGGAATCCGTCCACGGTGGCTGATCCGATACCGCTGACCCGGGTCAGGTCGTCGGCACTTTCGAAGTTTCCGTTGGCTTCGCGATCCTCGATGATTGCTTGGGCACGGCTCGGCCCGATGCCTGGCAGCTCGGCGAGCAATTCCGCATCAGCGGTATTGACGTTGATCGGTGCCACATCCTGAGCCATGGCCAGCGAGGCAAAGCTCAGTGTCAGCGCCAGAAAGGCAGCTTGAACGACTCCCTTCATCTCTTGTTTTCCTCGTTTGTGGAAGTTTTCTACTTGAATTGCTCGAGACGCGGTTAGGTCTCGCCCTTCAAGCTAAACGAGTCAGGCAGGGAAAAAGAGTGGTATATCGCCATTCGCTATGTAAGAAAAAGCCGATAATGTTTGGGAGAAATTGCCCAATTCCATTGTGAGATTTCTTACATGAAAGCGGTGGAGCTTGCGCTGAAGCGGCTACGCCCGACACCCACGGCATCGGGCGAGGAAAGAGAAATCATCAGCCCTCTGCGGCGGCCTTGTCGGTACGGGCGGCGAGAATGAAGTCGTTCTTGTGCAGTCCCTTCATCTCGTGGGACCACCAGGTCACGGTGACCTTGCCCCACTCTGTCAGCAGGGCGGGATGGTGACCCACCTCCTCGGCGATCTCGCCGACCCGGTTGGTAAAGGCCAGGGCCTGCTTGAAGTTGCGGAACTTGAATACGCGTTCGAGCTGCTTGACGCCGTCGCGCTCCACCACGCTCCAGTTGGGAATATCGGCTTTGAGGGTTTCGATCTCAGCATCGCTGACGTGGGGGGCATCCCAGCTGCAGGCTTCGCACTGCTGTTCGGAAAGCTGGCTCATTGTTGGCTCCTCGTCGAAGTGTTGTTGGTTTGGGTCAGGGTAGTCGGCCAGGATGGTCGAGCAAGGGCCTTCAGGCCTTTGCCGCCTTGGGAGCCGGCTCGAAGCGCGGTTCGTGCAGGCCCAGCTCCATGGCCTGGTGCACCATGGCCATGATGTCCTGCTGTGAAAGCTCGTGCAGGGTCGAGAGATCGTCCAGCACGTAGTAGAGCGGCTGAAGAATGTCGATGCGGTAGGGCGTGCGCAGTGCCTCGATGGGGTCGAATGGCTGGTGCACCGGCGCATCCGACAGCGCATGCAGGGTCTCCTTGGGCGAGGAGATGATGCCGCCGCCGTAGATGCGTCGACCGTCCGGCGTGTCCACCAGGCCGAACTCCACCGTCATCCAGTACAGCCGGGCCAGGTAGACCCGCTCCTTGGGTTCGGCGGCAAGGCCGAGGCGGCCATAGGTGGCGGTGAACTCGGCAAAGGCCGGGTTGGTGAGCATCGGGCAGTGCCCGAATATCTCGTGGAAGATGTCGGGCTCCTTGAGATAGTCGAGCTCTTCCGGCGTGCGGATGAAGGTAGCCACCGGAAAGCGCCGGTTGGCCAGCAGCTCGAAGAAGGTGTCGAACGGTATCAATGCCGGGACCAGGGCGGTCTGCCAGCCGGTGCTGGCCTCGAGCACGCGGTCGATATCGGCCAGTTGGGGAACCCGGTCCACGGGCAGGGCGAGTCGCTCCAGGCCATCGAGGTACTCCTGGCAGACGCGACCCTCGAGCATGCCGAGCTGGCGCTGCATCAGGGTCTGCCAGGTGGCGTTGTCCTGCTCGGGCCAGTCGATGAAGCCGTTGTCGTCGGGCAGACGCGCTCGATAGCCGGTCTTGCTGGCGATATCGCTGAGATGCGGGTTGGATGACGTCATGGGTCACTCCGGTCGGCTGGTCTTGTGTTTGTCTTGCGAACCTTTTGACCCAGAGTCTAGGGCTGTGACGCCCCGAATTTTTTGCTCTTCAAGGCACGTCGGCGGCGGGTAATGCATCCTGTCGTAAAGAAAACCTGACGACTTCCTGCACGCCCAAGCCACCTTTCGCCAAAGCATGACATGGTTGAGTTTGAGCCAACCGGGGTGTCACGTTATCTTTACAGCCGAGTCACGTCCTCTTGACGTAATTTTGACGACGGTCTCGCTCCACTGCGTTCCTATCACGCCCCAGAGGACAAGCCCCATGAGATTGAGGTTTCACTGCCAGAACCGTATCGGCATCCTGCGCGATATCGTCTCGCACTTCGTCGACTACGGCCTCAATGTCGCGCGTGGCGAAGTCGGGGGCGAGCATGGCAACGCCATCTACCTCCACATCCCCAATCTGCTCAATGCCCAACTGGCCACGCTCAAGCCGGAGCTCGAGGCGGTGCCCGGCGTATTCGGCGTGCGGCGGGTCAGCCTGATGCCTAGCGAGCGACGGCACCTGGAGCTCGATGCGCTGCTGTCCTCCCTTTCCGACCCGGTGATGTCCATCGACATGGAGGGGCACATCGTCGCCGCCAACCGTGCCGCCGGCCAACTGCTTGGGGTGCGCATCGACGAGGTGCCGGGGCTTTCGCTCAACCGCTACCTGCCCGATGTGGACCTCCCGGCGCTGATTCGACGCAACAATGCGCGGGTCAACGGCCTTCGTATCAAGCTGCGTGACGCCACCTTCCTCGCCGACATCGCCCCGCTGCACCGTGAGCACCACGACGACGTGGCCTCCCTGGCCGGTGCCGTGGTGACCCTGCACAGCGCCGATCGCATCGGCGAGCGCATCTACCAGGTGCAGCGCCAGGAGCTGCGCGGCTTCGATGCGCTGTTCCAGGCGAGCCCCCGGCTGGCCGCACTGATTCGCGAGGCGCGGCGCATGGCGCCGCTGGATGCGCCGCTGTTGATTCACGGCGAGACCGGTACCGGCAAGGAGTTGCTGGCAAGGGCATGTCACCTGGCCAGCTCTCGCGGGCAGGCGCCCTTCATGGCGCTCAACTGCGCCGGGCTGCCGGAGTCGATGGCCGAGACGGAGCTGTTCGGCTATGCGCCGGGCGCCTTCGAGGGCGCCCGCCCCGAGGGCAAGCTCGGCCTGCTGGAGCTGACCGCGGGCGGTACCATCTTCCTCGATGAAGTGGGGGAGATGAGCCCTCGTCTGCAGGTCAAGCTACTGCGCTTCCTGCAGGACGGCGGCTTTCGCCGGGTGGGCAGCGACGAGGAGACCTACCTCGACGTGCGGGTGATTTGCGCCACCCAGCAGGACCTGCCCAAGCTTTGCGCCGAGGGCCTGTTCCGCCAGGACCTCTACCACCGTCTCAATGTACTGTCGCTGGCGGTACCGCCGCTGCGCGACTGCCTCGACGGCATCGAGGCCATGGCACTGCACTTCATCGATCGTGCCGCGCGCCAGATCGGTTGCCGCATGCCCGGGCTGTCGCCGGCCGCGCTGGCACGGCTATCCACCTACCACTGGCCGGGCAACGTGCGCCAACTGGAGAATGTGCTGTTCCAGGCGGTGTCGCTGTGCGAGGGCGATGCCATCGAGCCGGCTCATCTGCGCCTGCCGGATGTGGGCGCGGCGCCGGGTCTCTCCGGCATCGATCTCGACGGCAGCCTGGCCGGCATCATGAGCGACGTGGAGCGGCGTGTCCTTGCCGCCCTCTATCCGCAGTACCCCTCCAGCCGGCAACTGGCCAAGCGCCTCGGCGTGTCGCATACCACCGTGGCCAACAAATTGCGCAGTTACGGCATCGGTTCCACCGACGTCTGATCGTTGATCAGCGTGGTACGGGCGGCAAGGTCACGCACCTCCGCGTAGCGATAGGCCTCCAATGCGCCGAAGCCAGGAAGGCGCCTTGCCTTGAGGCGGGTCAGCAGGGGGCCGGTCAGGCCACACAGGAAACGTGCCAGCAGGTCGGGGGTGACGGGGTGGGCTTCGCCGTTGCCGATCACTTGCTGGACCAGCTCGCCCGTGAGTCGCTCGATGGTCTCGCTTGAAAGAGGCTCGAGTGGCTCGGGGTCGGGCAGGCGCGCGACCTGGCCGCGGCAGGCCGAGCAGTGGCCGCAGTGTTGTGGTACCCGGTCATCGCCGAACCATTCGGCGAGCCGGCGGCTGAGGCAGGCCTCGCTCTCGAACAGCGCCAGCATTGCATGAAGACGCTCGACCTCGGCGCGTTCCTTGTCGCGGAAATAGGCGTGCAGCTCTTCGGTCAGGGCGGCAGGGTCGAGGTCGTCGCGCAGCACATCGAAGACCTCGGTCATCTGCTTGCTCTCGAGCACCATCCAGCCCTGGGCGACGAAGTAGTCCAGGGCGGTGATCACCCGGGCACGCTCGACGTTGAGGCCGCGTTCGCCACCCAGGCCCTCGAGCGCCGCAAAGTCGAGGTTGAACCAAGTCCGCGCGCGCTGCGAGGCGTCGAGGATCGCCTGGACGAAGGCGCCACGTTCGCCCGCGAAGCGGGCGACCAGAACCTCGGGCTCCTCGTGCAGGCGGAAGCGGTATTCGGCGAAATAGCTGTAGCGCGGCGCGATGATGCCGCGTAGTTCGAGCTGCACCAGCAGCGTCTTGAGCGGTAGCGGGCGGATATTGCTGTGCTGGGAGAGCGAATTGAGCACCAGTTCCCACTGGCGCATAGTGCCGCCTCGGGCAGCTTCGATCAGTTCGTCGATCACGCGGCGAATGCCATCGGGCTCCGGGGTGTCGCCGTAGACGAAGTTCTCCAGCACGTTGACGTGATCGCGCCCGGCCAGCATCAGGCAGTCGGAGGTCTGGCCGTCGCGGCCGGCGCGGCCGATCTCCTGGCTGTAGTTCTCGACCGACTTGGGCAGGTCGAAGTGGACCACGTTGCGGATGTCGGACTTGTCGATGCCCATGCCGAAGGCGATGGTAGCCACGATGCAGGGCGTATGGCCGGCCATGAAGTCGCGCTGGATGCGCTCGCGCGTCTCGCCGTCGAGCCCGGCGTGGTAGGCGATGGCACCCATGCCCGCCTTGCTCAGGTAGGCCGCCAGGCGCTCGGCGGTCTGCTGCAGGGTGACATAGACGATAGTGGGCTCGGGTGGCTCTACGCCGAGCTTGGGTCGCAGCCAATCCACCAGCCGGCGTGGGCGCATCTCGGCCGGTACCGGCGCCACCTCCAGGTTGAGATTAGGGCGATAGAAGCCGGTGGCGGTCACGTCGCCTTCGGCGATGTCAAAGCGCTCGCGCATGTCGGCGATCACCCGCGGCGTGGCCGTGGCGGTCAGCAGCAGCACCTGGGGAATGCCGAACTCGCGGCGATACTGGGGCAGCTTGAGGTAATCCGGCCGGAAGTTGTGGCCCCACTCCGAGATGCAGTGGGCCTCGTCGACCACCAGCAGCGAGATCGGTACGCGGCGGATGAAGGCGCGGAAGCGCTCGTTCTTGAGCCGCTCCACCGAGATCATCAGGATACGGATCGCGCCGCGCTTGACGCCTTCCATGACCGCGGCCGCTTCCTCGCGGCTCTGGCTCGAGTCGATGCTGGCGGCGGCGATGCCGTGGCGCGCAAGGAAGGCGAGCTGATCCTGCATCAGTGCCAGCAGGGGAGAGATGACCAGCGTGAGGTGGGGCAGGTGCAGGGCGGGCAGCTGGTAGCACAGCGACTTGCCCGAGCCGGTGGGGAAGATCGCCGCCGCCGAGCGGCCCGCCGTGATTGCTTCGATGACCGGGCGCTGCCCGAGGCGGAAGTCGTCATAGCCGAAGACCCGCTGTAACGTCTGATCGATCATGTAGGCACTCCCTGCACTGTTGTTCTAAACGCTGAATTCTATCGACTTGAGGCGGAGGCCATGGCAACCACCAGGCGTGAGCGCACATTCTCGCATATCGTCGGCTTCGACGATTGTCCGTTCCCGCGCGGGCACCGCGGCGACGTGGCCATCGTCGGCGCGGTGTTCTCCGGGCTGCGCCTGGAAGGCGTGCTCTCCGGCAAGGTACGCCGGGATGGCGTCAACAGCACCCGCGAGTTGATTCGCCTCGCCGGCGGCACGCGTTTTGCCGCGCATTTGCAGCTTGTCATGCTGCAGGGCGTGGCACTTGCCGGTTTCAATGTGGTCGACGCAGTGCGCCTGCACACCGAGCTGGGCCTGCCGGTGTTGGTGGTGGCTCGCCGGGCGCCACGCAAAGACGCGATGCGTCGGGCACTGCTCGAACGGATTCCCGGCGGTGCGCGCAAGTGGGCGCTGGTCGAGCGGCTGGGCGAGATGGAGCCGCTCGCCGGCGTCTATGTGCAGCGCGTGGGTCTCAGCCGCGTGGAGGCTGAACACGTGCTTCGCGCCACCACGCCCCACGGCAGCGTGCCCGAGCCGTTGCGCGTGGCGCACCTGATCGCCGGCGGCGTGACCACGGGGGAGAGCAGCGGACGGGTCTGATTCGTCTCATTCATCGCTGCGTGTAAAACACAATGCTCTAGTGCCATGACCCGAGAGGCCGAGCTTGGCATAATGCCCCCTCTTTTCTTCGCCCGCAGGGAAGACCTCATGACCGCCTGGAGCAAGCTGCTGATCGCCACGACGCGGCTGATCGACCTGCACGATAGCGCCCATGAACCCGGCTCGCCCTTCGTGCAGGTCAGCCAGGAGCAGCGTCGCGGCCTGCGTGATGGCTACTGGCTTGACCTCGGCTGCCTGCTGCTCGACTACCTGCTCGACGAGGACTTCGCCACCAACAGCGCCTTCGTCTCGCAGACCCGCTGCCTCAACCATCTGCGCGAGATTTATCCGCAGTTGCCGCATGACGACCTGAGCTTCGTCGTCAACCTGCTGGCCACGCCTAGCGAGATTCACTTTCGGCAGTCGTCCCCGGCCGCGCGCCAGGCGACCCCGAGCGCGAATGCGAGCGTGATGGGGGAGAGTCGCGCCCGGCGCAGCACCAAGCGTACGGCGCTGGTCGAGAAGCAGGGCCAGACCGGCCAGGTGCGGCTCACGCCGAGCGGCCGCCAGGCGGTGACGTTGGCCAGCCAGGTCGAGGACCTGCTCTATTCCGAGTACGACGCCGCCAAGGTGCTGGCCGCGCTGGCGCGGGGCGATTTCGCCCGCATTCCCGACATCACCAACCAGATCCTGCTGGCGATCCGCGCCCTGACCCAGGAGCTGCGCCGGGTGCGCGAGAACCCCACCCGCGAGGGCAAGCTGGCCGCGCTGCTCGACAACGAGCGGCACTATCACAACGCGCTGACCAATATTCAGCAGACGCTGCTCGATGCCCGCGCCCAGCTCGCCACCCCGCGGCTGATGGAGCGTTTCGAGAACTGGCGCGAAGCGCAGGAGGAAGAATGGGACCTGCGCGTGCTCTCCAGCGCCCTCGGCCGGGTACTCAACGCCATCGAGAACCTTTCGCGGCGGCTCTCGGAGCTGCTTGCCGACATCGCCGAGGGGCGCATCCAGGCCATGGGCGTGGTCGATTTCCAGGACATGGCACGCCAACTGCTCGAAGCGCCGCCCGCGGCTGCGCTTCGCGATGCCGTGGTGGCGCGCATGATGCCACTGCACGTACAGGCCACTTTTCCGCGCCTGGCACCCCTGGTGCCGCTGCTTGAGAGCCGCCGCGCCGAAGCCAGCGCCTCGGCGCTGGTGTTCGACGAAGCCGGAGACGCCGCCCCCGAGGATCCGCTGCTGGCGCGTTTCCTAGAGGCGCGCGGCCCGGCGCTGCGGAAGCGCATCCAGCAGGCGCCACTGTCGTTGCCCGAGGCATTGGCCGAGGGCTGGCACCGCTTCGAGGAGGGCGATTGCCTGGCCCAGTTGCTCAACACCTTCGTCGACACCGAGCTGCTCGACCCTGGATTGACGGTGGGTATCGAGGCCACGCCGTTCGAGCTCCGGCTCGACGATGGCCGTCGCATCGAAGGGGTCGTGACCCCGTCCCTCGGCTTTTTTAAGGAAGAACTTGTATGAACATGACCGAGATGGGCGAGGTGGTCGCCTACCTGCTGCGCTACCGCAGCGCCGAACGCACCCCGGGCGGCGGGCGCAAGCGCCGTGCCGCCCGCGAAGGCCAGCTCTCCGAGCGTGACGTCTGCGCCTTGATCGACGACGCCAGCGAGGCCGAGCGCGAGGCGCTGCGCGACTTCCTGGGCGGACAAGGGCTGAGGCTCAAGGCCTTCGAGGCCGGTGACTATCCGGGTATCGCGCCCGGTTCGCGCTACTACGCGCTGCTGCCCGACCCGGAACTGGAACAGCCGCCGCTCTACACCCGCGAGCCGGTATTCGAGGCGCTCAAGCTGCGCCAGGAGAGCCGCGCCGAACTGGCCCAGTGGTACCTGCAGCTGTGGCTGTTGATGCACACGCTGCTCTACACCCGTTACAACCGCGCGCTCTCAGACGTCAGCCGCTACCAGGAGGCCACCTTCGCCGGGGCCGAGCTGGTCGAGCTGATGCGTGACCAGCTCGAGTCATTGCGCGCCCTGGGCGAGGAGGCGCCGGAGGCAAGCCGGGCACTGCTCGAAGAGCGCGGCGAGGACATCAGCCGCCGGGTGCGCGCCTTCATCGACCTGCAGGTGCGTGCCGGCCTGCTCGAAGGTTTGCGCGAGGCCGATTCCGCAACGGCCAGCGAAGAGGGCGGCGGCGAGGTCTGGCAGCAGACCCTGCTCGGGGCGCTGGAGAGTGAGCAGATCGGCATCCACCAGCTCGCCCACCTGCATGCGCTGGCCCAGGGCCGCGTGGCGAGCCGGCATGCCGAAGAGAAAGATGAAGCGCCCATCGACGAGCGCGAGGAGACCCAGGCATGAGCGTGATCCACCGTATCGAGGTTGCCAACCTGCTCAACAAGCACGGTGACGTCGCCTCGCCCTGGGACGCCAAGATGCGCCACGTACTGCTCGACCTGCGTGGCCAGTCCAGCGCCATCAGCATGGAAAACGGCTTCGGCAAGACCACGCTGGCCGAGGCGTTGATCGGCCTGCTGTCGCGCGACCGCACGCTGCTCTCGCGCACCCGGCGCAAGTGTTCGCCCTCGTCGGTGGGTGGCGAAGGCCGCAGTTGGAGTCACCTGCGGGTGGAGTTCCGTTCGCGCAGCGGGCTCGAGCGCCAGGACGACATGCTGGCGGTGGCCGGAGAGGAAGTGGCCGGCGAGACCTTCGTGTTCGGCTTCTACGGCTACAGCGACGGCAGCGGGCTCTCCTTCTATCACTACGCCGGGCGTCTCGAGGACGTGCCGGTGCATCACCTCACCCTCGACGGCAAGCTGGCGCTCTACGCCAACCGCGACGTCAAGGCCGTGATGGCCGAGCGCGGGGTGCGCCTGACCCACAACCGCGAGGAGTGGCTCGAGGCGGTGGGCGCCCACGTGTCGCGCCGCGAGCTGGCCCAGCTCGCCGCCTTCCAGAAGGAGGGCGGCGCCGACAAGAGCCAGATCTTCAACGCCATCAAGCCCCGCGCCGGCGAGAAGGCCGACCAGGCCTTCTTCTTCGAGGTGCTGGCCCCCGAGATCCTCTCCGGCGCCACCCGTGGCGAGACCGACGAGAGCGAGGAACTGATCGAGGAGGTGATCCTCAACTCCGGCACCAACATCACCGAGCTGCGCCATCGCCTGGAGGAGGCCGAGAGCGACCAGCGCCGCGCCAGTGACAAGGTGGTGCGGCTGGCCGAGCTGCGCGAGCAGGGCGAGACCCTGCGCGATGCGCGTTCTCGCCTGGAGGAACTCGACCAGGGGCTGGCGGCCAGCGAAGCACTGCTGGGTGGCCAGGCGCTGCTGGGCCTGCCCGGGCTGCCCCGCGCCGCTTCTGAGGATGACGCCGAAGAGCGCGGGGCCGCTCCGTTGGATGGCTTTGCCTGGATCGCCGGCGATACGTCGCGCCCCCGGGTCTCCACCTCATTACTGGCTACCCTCTCCGGCCTTTCCGAGCGGGCGGTGCGCCAGGCGCTCTCCGAGCGCGGCGCCCGGGTCGACGTGCATCGGCGCCTGATCCACCTGCCCGAAGCAGCATGGCCGCTCAACCGCGATGTGGGTCACGTCAGCTTCAAGGCCGCCCGCGAGTGGCTAGCCGAAAGCCACGCCCTGGCCGACGATGCGGCCCGCGACCGGGCACTTTCCGCCCTGGACGAGGGTGCCGACGCCTTCGAGGCGGCCGACGGCAACCGCTTCCGCGAGGAGGTGATCGGCGACGGCGTCTATCTCGAGGAACTGACCCGCGACCTGACGGCCCTCGACGAGCGCCGCGACGATATGGAGCAGGAGCGCGAGCGGCTCGAATCCCAGCAGCGCGACTTCGTCGACAACCAGAGTTTCTACACCCAGGCCCTCTCCGAGGGGCTGTTCAGTGAAGCCGAGCTGGAAACCCCGGAGGCCAGCGCCGAGGCGGCCAAGGCCGAGGCCGCCGACGCTCGCCGCGCCCTCAACGCGCACCTGGGCCGCGTCGGCGAGCTCAAGCAGGTCGCCGCCTGGCACGATGCTTTCCGCCGTGAGTGCCCCGGCACGGCACCGGCCGAGCGGCTGGAGGAGAAACTCGATCGTGAGGCCGAGCTGGCCGAGGCGCTCGATGAGCTGACGCTTCGTCGCGACGAGGTGGCCACCGCCTTCGAGACCGCGCGCGCAGAGCGTGAGCGACTCAACGGCGAGCGCGAACGTCTGACCGGCGAACAGGGCCTGCTGGCCCGTGGCCAGGCGCCATGGCGCGCCTTCGTCGAGGGTTGGCCGGGCGAGGAAGTCGGCGGCTTCTGGTCGCGGCGCAAGACGGCGCTGGCCGAGCTGGAGACGAACTCGCGCGAGGCCGAACAGCGCCGCCAGGATGCCGAGCGCATCCTGGCACGGCTGGCACCGCTGGCCGAAGCGGCACGCCGCTATGGCGAGCTGCACGGCGACGACGAACCGGTGCATCTGCGCGCACGACTGCGCGAGCGCGAACGCGAACTGGCCGACGAGCGCCAGCGGCTGACGGAGGAAGAGAGCCGCCTGCGCACGCTGCACCGGGCGCGGCTCGACTTCGCCGAGCGCAGCGAGCTGGCGCCCGAGAAGTGGCTCACCGATGCCCGGCGTCGCTACCCGCGGCTGTTGCGGGAAGCGGAGACGCTGGAAGCCGATATCGCCGCCCGCGAACGCTACCTGGAGAGCCTCTCCGGCGACCCGCTGGAGCGGCGCGTGGTGGAGGCCGAGGCCCATCGCCACCTGGACGACAGCGGCATCGCCTGGCAGCCGCTGCATGCGGTACTCAACGTCGAGACGCATACCCCCGAGCAGCGCCGCGAATGGCTGGTGCAGGCCGCCGGTGTGCTGTTCGCGCCGGTGGTGGCCGGGCGCGAGGCGGCCGAGTCCGCCGCCGCCGCGCTGATAGAGGCAGGCCTGGCGGTACCGGTGTTCGAGGCTGAGGCGCTTGCCGGCTTGCTGGCCCGGGGCGAGCCGCCGCTGGGTGCCGTGGCCGGGGTGGAAACCCTGGCGGTCAAGGCCGCGCTGGACCCGAGCTATCTCGAGGCGCTGCGCGAGGCCACCGAGAAGCGGCTGGCCGCCGACCGCGAGCGGCAGAAGGCGCTGGCCATCGAGTGCGAACGGCTCGATCCCCATGGCGAGACATTCGCCTTGGCGCTGCGTGCCCGCGAAGCCGACGAGGCGGACGTCGAGGTGGCGCTGGAGGCAGTGGCTGAGCAACAGGCGGCGCTGGCCGAACGTGAGGCCGAGCTGGCCCCGCGGCTGAGCGACACCGCGCTGGCCTGCATCGACGACTATCAGCGCTACCTGCAGGAGGGCGGCGAGATCGCCCAGCAGGAAGCCGCCGAGGCGCGGCTCGAGGCCGAGACGGCACTGGCCGAGCTTACGCCCCAGCGCGAGCGGGCCGCCCGCGAGCTGGAGGCGCACGGGCCGACCTGGCTGGCCGCCGAGCAGTTCAGCGACGCCGGCGGCGTCGAGCGGCTCCAGGCGTTGGAGACGCGCCTTGCCGAACTCGAGCGTCACCTGGCCGAGGCCGCGGCCAGGCTGGCCAGCGCGGAGGAAGAGAAAGAGGCGCTTGCACGGAAAGTCGTCGAGACCGAGGCCCAACTGCGCGGCATCTTCAGCGACGGTGAGCGTGATCGGCTGCGTGCCCTGGCGCGCTTCGAGGCCGATGGAGGCGTCGACTTCATGGCCAGCGCAGGTGAGGTGCAGGCCGAACTGGAAGCGTCGCAGTCGCGGGCGACCCGGCGCGCCGACTTCGATTTCACGCGTATTCGCGCCTATCTGGAAGTGCGCGACGCCGGCGGCGGCAGCCAGAAGCTCGAACGCGAGATCGCCCGGGTCAAGCGTGAACTGGGTGAACTGCGCGACAAGCGCAAGACGCTTTCGGCAGAGCGGGATGTGCTGGAGGCGCGCCTGGCCGAGCAGCGCCGCGCGCTGGCCTGCGTCGACCAACTGGCCGTGGAGTGGCTGCGGGTACTGCGCGAGCTGCCCGAGGGCTGGCCGCGACGCCTGGCTGCACTGGTCGATCTCGATGAGGCCAGCCGCTGGCCCGTCGACACGGCTGAGCTCGAGGTACGCAATGAAGCGCTCGACGCCTGGCATGCCATGGTCGGTGAGAGGAACGAGCAGAGTGAGCTCGACGTCGAAGCGCTGGAAACCTGTCAGCAGACCCTGGTCGATGCCTTGGGCGAGCTCAACCTGGGCGAGCGGGCGCGCAACCGCGAACGTCAGGCGCGCCAGGTCGAGGCCGGCGAGCGCAAGCTGGTCGAGGCACTCGCCGAGGCGGCGCACAGCCGGCTGTTCAGCGACACCGAGCGTGCCCGCCTGGCCGGGCTGACGCATGCCAGCGCCGAGGCCCTGGACGACCTCTCGCGGCTGCACGACCAGCTCGCCGGCCAGCTCGACGAGCATCGCGTGCGGGTCGAGCGGCTGCATGCCTCCCGCGAGCAGATCGAGGGCACCCTGGTGGAGCGGCTCAGCTCGATCATCTCGGACGCCGCCGGCAATCTCGACATCCTCAAGCGCGTGGCCAAGAGCAGCGGCGAAGGCGGCGCCTTCTTCGAGGTCAAGGCCTCGCTGATCGGCCCCGACCAGCTGCGCGACCTGATCGCCACGCTGCTGGCCGACATCGACGAGCACCAGGCGGCCATGCGCCGCCGCGCCGAGCGTGACGGCGGCATGGTCGATGGCGAGGCACGCAGGCGCGACGACGACCTGCTGCGCCAGATTCGCCGGCGCATCTATCGCGGCCTGTTCCACGATGTGGCGATCCGCCTCAAGCACGACGCCATTCGCCCGCATGGGCGGCTGTTCTCGCTCAACGAGGAGATGTCGGAAGGGCAGCGCGAGGCGGTGTCGCTGATGTGGCTGGTCAAGCTCTCGGAGTTCGCCATCGAACGTGAGCTGCGCGAATTGCCGGGGCATCATCGTCGCCGTGCACGCACCAGCCGCGAGAGCGTGATCCTGCTCGACGGGCTGTTCTCCAAGCTCTCGCACCGCCGCCTGATCCAGGATTCGCTGGAGTCGCTGCGCAACACCCGTGGGCGCTTCCAGATGATCGGCCTGATCCACAACCCCAACTACGAGAACGACCCCGATATCTTCCCCACCTACCTGGTGGGCAGCGTGATCGGCGGCGCCCAGGGGCAGGGCGGCCACGTGATGGTGCGTGACGGCCGCGTCACGCCGCCGGAGTCGGTAGGGCGCAGCGTCGGCGAGGCCAGCCTGTTCGGCATTCATGTCAGCGAGCCGGCGACCCAGGAGTAAGCGATGCGCGATGCCACTCTGATGCTCAACGAGGCGGCCAGGAAAGTCCTGGCCCAGCTAGAGAGAGAGTGGCAGCGAGTCTATGCGAATGGTAGTAAGGGTAAAGGCTGGCAAGCCGAACCCCTTGTCAGATCCCTCAAGCGGAAGGGAATCTGCGAGACGGAGCATCAGGCTTGGGAGGTTCTTGAAAAACTGCTGGATGCAGGTGCTATCTCACTGAGACAGGGCGGAAGAATTTCCCCGCATCAACGATGGAACGCCACCATATCGCTCGCTGAGGCTCGTATAGAGCAGCTCAAGGCCAATCTGCCTGATGTCGATAATCGGCTTGGCTTGAGCGCTGCGCAGGAACAGGCCTGGAGGCGAGCATTAGAATCTCCGCTGCGTGAATGGAGCATCGAGGACCAACTGGCACTGGCCGAGGGCCTCAGGCGGTTGGCCAACGATCTGCCGGGGGGCTACCAACTGAGCCCTTACGTGGCCAGTGCGCGCTATCTGCTGGGAAGCAGCAAGCTGCTTGAGGCGCTGCCCACCGAGCTGGTGCGCGCGTTCGATATCGAGCCGACCAGCTTCCAACCCGCCGAGACCTGGCTGCTGGCCAGCGTGCCCGAACAGCCCGAGGGGCTCTTGCTGATCGAGAACGCGCAGAGTTTCAGTCAGGCCTGCCGTGTGGGGTGTGGCAAGCGCCTGGCCTTGATCTGCACGTTCGGCTATGGCCTCTCGCTGGCCAACGCCTTGGAAAGTGGAGACCGGGTGCGCCTGGTCGGCCAGGGTGCAGCCGGCGTCACCCTGCCGGACCTACTGGCTCTACCCAGCTCCACCTACTGGGGTGATTTCGACCCCGAAGGGCTGCGCATCTACAAGAGGTTGAACCACTTCCTGCCCGCGCTAGCGCTTTCCGCCCTGTTCGGTCCCATGCTCGCTGCCTTCGAGTCAGGCACAGGTCATCCTCTCGATGCACTAAGCGGCAAGGCAGGGCAGCGAGCTGCCGGCAATTGGCAGCGCGGGCTCGACCAGGAGTGGCTGCCCGATGACCAGGTTCAGAAGTTGGCAGGTAGAGCGCTCGATCCGTCTGTTCAGAGTGGGCTCATGGAGCGCATTTTACAGTGAACGGATGGCGTTCCTTGTGCCGTCTGGCAACATGGTGAGCCGGGTTCTGCTTAATATAGGGAAATATAATGCTGCGCACCTTGCTGTATGTCGGCGGCCTACTCGCCGTCTTATTCTTTGGCTTCAGCCTGTATGGCAAGGCAGCGCCGAGGTTTTTCCCGCCAACCGTGCCTGAGATGGCACCACCCAGCCAGCGTGCGGACGCTGTCCAGGTCATCAAGTCTGAGCGTGTCATGCGGTTGCTGCGAGAAGGCGAGGTCATAGCGGAATACCGCATTGCGCTTGGCGGTAGCCCGGAAGGACACAAGCAGCAAGAGGGCGATCAACGCACGCCAGAAGGCGAATACATCATCGACTGGCGCAACCCACGCTCGATTGGACACCTCTCACTGCATGTCTCCTATCCCAATGAAGATGACCGAGCGGTAGCGCGTGAGCTTGGTGTCGATCCCGGAGGCACCATCATGATCCACGGCATACTGAACGGCTGGGGCTGGCTTGGAAGACTGCATCGATATTGGGATTGGACGGATGGCTGCATAGCCGTTACCAATCAGGAAATGCGTGAAATTTGGTCTCTCGTCCCCAATGGTACTCCGATAACCATCAAGTGGAGCGCATAAGGAAATTGGTTAATTCACCATCAGAAGGAGGCTAACCACCATGCACGTCATCATCGATCTCTGCGTCGTCCCGCTGGGTGTTGGGGTATCGGTCTCGCCGCAGATTGCCGCCTGCCAGCGGGTGATCGAGGCCTCGGGCCTCGAGCACCACATGCACGCCTACGGCACCAACATCGAGGGGCCGTGGGACGAGGTGATGGCGGTGGTCAAACGCTGTCACGAAGTGGTGCACGAGATGGGCGCACCGCGCATCACTACCACCATCAAGTTGGGTACACGCACCGACCGCGAGCAGTCCATGGCCGACAAGGTGTCGAGCGTCGAGAACAAACTGCGCAACTCTTGAGCCGTCATCACGCAATATCGTTCAGGTCGGCAGCGGCGCCAGCCAGGCGTCGCCCAGCCGCAACAGGTGGTCGGTGAGGGCGTCGAGGATCTTGCCGCCCTGGCGCCAGTGGTGCCAGTAGAGCGGTACGTCGATGACATAGCCCGGCGACAGGTCGACCAGGCGACCGTCGGCCAGGTGCGGGCCGGGGTCGATCTCCTGTAGCCGCCCTTCGCTGAGTTCGCGCTCGGCCTGGCGCTCCGGCACCATGCCGTAGCCGAGTCCTGCCAGGGCCAGGCCGACGAAGCCTTCCGACGAAGGGCACAGGTGGTGGGGGAAGGGGGGCTCCACGCCATACATGGCCAGGAAGCGATGTTGCAGGCGGTCGTCGGGGCCGAAGACGATGGCCGGTGCCTGGCGCAGCGCTTCCGGCGTCACGCCATCGACGAAATAGCGTGCCATGAAGGCGGGGCTGGCCAGGGCGCGATAGCGCATGCTGCCCAGTCCGTGGCTGCGCGCCCCCTGTACCGGCGTGGGTGAATCGCAGATGCAGCCGGCCACGTCGCCATCGCGCATGCGCTTGAGCGCTACCTCCTGATCCTCCACCACCAGTTCGAACAATACCCGGTAGTGCTCGCAGAAACGCCCAATGGCTTCTGGCCACCAGGTCGCCAGGCTGTCGGCATTGATGGCCAGACGCAGGCGCTGCTCGCCGCCACCTAGTGCGGGCACCTCGCCCAGCAGGTCACTCTCGAGCAGGCGTACCTGCTGGGCGTGGTTGAGCAGGCGTCGGCCCAGTGGCGTGGGGGCTAGGCGCGGGCTTCGCACCAGCACCGGCTGGCCCAGGCGTGCCTCAAGCAGCTTGATGCGCTGGGAAACCGCCGATTGGGTCAGGCCCAGATGGCGAGCGCCACGTTCAAAGCCACCTTGGTCGAGCACGACTACCAGTGCCTCCAGCAGTTTGTAATCGAGCATCGATTCTACTTATCCCCCAGTCGCTTTATTCATTTCTTTAATTTTCATGGCGAGCTTAGCCTTGGTGACTACGACTTGCCAGGGAGAAAAACAGTATGTGGTTGTCATGGCTCAATGGACTCTTGATCTGTGCGGGGTTGATCGTCGCCATCGGGGCGCAAAATGCCTTCGTGCTGCAACAGAGCCTGCGCCGCCAGAACGCCTGGCTGGTGGCCGGCGTCTGCGCGCTGTGCGACTGGCTGCTGGTGGGACTGGGCGTGCTGGGGCTTGGTGTGTTGATTGCCCAGCAGGAGGCGCTGATGGAAGTGGCACGTTGGGCCGGCGCTGCCTTTCTTGCGTGGCAGGCCTGGCTGGCCCTGCGCCGGGTCCTGACCGGCCAGGCACTGACAGCCGGTGGAGGCAGCGTGCAATCCTGGCAGGCGGCGCTGGCGGCAACACTTGCCGTGACCCTGCTCAATCCTCAGGTCTATCTGGAAACCGTGGTGCTGCTGGGAGCCATCGGCGCGGTGCAGCCGAGTCCGTTGGGATTCTTCATCGGCGCGGCGATGGCCTCGTTCGGCTGGTTCTTCGGCCTGGCGGCCGCGGCCGGCTGGCTGGCCCCGCGGCTGGCGAGCCCACGGGTATGGCGCGCCATCGACTTGGTGATCGGACTTATCCTGGCGTGGGTGGCGTGGCGGTTAGCGAGTGGCGCCATGATGCCTTAGGGGAGCGACGACAGTTGTAAAGATATCTTTACGAAGTGTCAGGCTGACGCACCACGAGCAGGGCTGGTTTCATGGAGTTCAGAGGGCCGTAAGGTTTTTCTTACGATAAGGGCGAGAAGGGACCTCTGCCGTCCACGCTCCAGGTCGTAAAGGAGCGTTTCGATGGGGGACCGTGCGCACTAGGCTGGGGGCACCAGTTCGGCATCCATGACTGCACGACATAACAAGGGCAAATCCCCTGGAGGTAAGCATGAACGCACCCGCCAAGACCGTATCCCCGATCAGCCAAGAGAACCCCATCGGTACCAACGGCTTCGAGTTCGTCGAGTACAGCGCACCGACCGCCGAAGGCATCGAGGCGCTGCGTGCACTATTCAATCGCATGGGCTTCACCGAGACGCGCAAGCACCGCTCTAAGCAGGTTTTCCTGTTCCAGCAGGAGAACGTCAACTTCGTGCTCAACGCCGAGCCGAACAGTCATGCCGCGGAGTTCGCTCACGTACATGGCCCCTGTGCCTGCGCCATGGCGTGGAAGGTGGCCGACGCCAAGCAGGCCTTCGATTACGCCGTGGCTCACGGCGCCGAGCCGATGGAGAATCCAGTCGGACCCGGCGAGGTGGGCATTCCCGCCGTTCGCGGCATCGGCGGCTCGCTGCTCTACTTCGTCGACAACAAGGTCGACAATGAAGGACGTACCATCTACGACATCGACTTCGAGGCGATTCCCGGCCGTTCGCGCAACGACAACAGCGTGGGCCTCAAGGTGCTCGACCACCTGACCCACAACGTCGACCGCGGCCAGATGGACGTATGGGCCGATTTCTATACCGAGATCGCCAACTTCCGCGAGAACCGCTACTTCGACATCAAGGGCAAGAAGACCGGCCTGCATTCCCGGGCCATGACCGGGCCGTGCGGCAAGATGCACATCCCGATCAACGAGTCGGCCGACGATACCTCGCAGATCGCCGAGTTCCTGCGCGAGTACAATGGCGAGGGCATCCAGCACCTGGCCATGGCCACCGACGATATCTACGCCACGGTACGTGCCTTGCGCGACAATGGCGTGACCTTCCTCTCCACGCCGGACACCTACTACGAGAAGGTCGACGCGCGCGTGCCCAACCACCAGGAGAACGTCGAGGAGCTGCGTGAACTCAGCCTGCTGATCGATGGTGGCGAAGGCGAGGGCGTGCTGCTGCAGATCTTTACCGAGACCGTGATCGGCCCGATCTTCTTCGAGATCATCCAGCGCAAGGGCAACGACGGCTTCGGCGAGGGCAATTTCAAGGCCCTGTTCGAATCGATCGAGGAGGATCAGATCCGTCGCGGTGTGCTCAAGGCGGATTAATTGCCGCCGGCCCTGCCCATACCCCATGGGCGGGGCCGTTTCGTATTCGATATGAAACGACTGAAAGCAAGCCATTTCTACAAAAATAACGTTGCATCGCATGGATTGCAGCGTGCATATTGCTGCGTCGAGCGATAACAACGATTTCCCCCTGGTGATCTGATGACGACTCAACAACAACCCCGTGTCCAGTGGCTCAGCCGCTGGGGCTTCGTACTGGCGGCGACGGGTTCCGCTGTCGGCCTGGGCAATATCTGGAAATTCCCCTACATGACCGGTGAGCATGGCGGGGGCGCCTTCGTGCTGGTCTATCTGGTGTGCATCCTGGCGGTGGGCGTGCCGGTCATGATGACCGAAATCGCCTTCGGTCGGCGCGGCCGCGGCAGCCCCATCGATGCCGTGCGGCGGGTGGTGAGCGAGTCCGGGCGCTCCTCGGTCTGGTCGCTGCTGGGCTGGATGGCGATGCTGTGCGGCTTCATGATCCTCTCGTTCTACGTGGTGGTGGCCGGCTGGTCGTTCTCCTATCTGTGGAAGATGCTGAGCGGCGGCCTGAATGGCTCCGGCGTCGACGACATGGCGGCAATCTTCGTCGCCAACAACGAGAACCCCTTGAACCTCGGCTTCTGGAGCACCCTGGTGACACTGGCGACCATGCTGATCGTGGGCAAGGGCGTGCAGGCGGGCATCGAGAAGAGCGTGAGCTGGATGATGCCGGGCATGGTGATCATGCTGCTGATCCTGATCGGCTACGGAGTGTTCTCGGGCGGCTTCGGCGATGCGTGGAGCTTCCTGTTCTCGTTCAATACCGGCAGTCTGTCCAGTGAAGGAATGCTGGCCGCGCTGGGTCATGCGTTCTTCACCCTGTCACTGGCTTCGGGTGCGATACTCACCTACGGCAGCTACCTGCCCGCCGGCGCTTCGATCGCACGTACCACTCTCGGCGTGGCGGTGGCCGATACGCTTGTGGCGCTGATGGCCGGTCTGGCGATCTTCCCGGTGATCTTCGCCAATGGCATGAGTCCCGAAGGTGGGCCGGGGCTGCTGTTCATGAGCCTGCCGTTGGCCTTCCAGGCCATGCCGATGGGTACGCTTTTCGGCGTGCTGTTCTTCATCATGCTCTCGATGGCGGCATTGACCTCGTCGATCTCCATGGTCGAGGCCACGGTCTCCTGGCTGGTCGACAACAAGGGTATTACCCGTCGTACTGCCGCCTGGGGCACCGGGATCGTGCTGTGGCTGGTCAGTACCTTGGCGATGCTGTCGTTCAACGTCGGCGCCGACTGGACCCTGGCGGGCAAGCACTTCTTCGACTGGCTCGACTATCTCACCTCGCGCTGGATGATGCCGCTGGGCGGGCTGGGCATGGTGCTGCTGGCCGGCTTCGTGCTGAAGAGCGAGACCTTCCGTGAGGAGCTGGGCCTGGCGCCACACTGGCATGCGCTGTGGCTGTTCATGGTGCGCTACGTCAGCCCGCTGGGCATCCTGGTGATCTTCGTCGATGCGCTGGGCATTGCACGCCTGCAGTTCGGCCTGCACTGGCCGTGGCTACTGGGCGTGCTGGTGCTGATCACCCTGATCGGCGAGCTGGCCAGCCCGCGCCTGCGGCGGACGCTGGCCGGCTGAGCTAGCGGCTTGCCCCGTCCGGGGCAAGCCGCTAATGTCGGGCCGGGACGTTTAATCGAGACAAGAGAATGATCTCATACAAGGTTTGCGGTACCGGCCCGGTTGCGCCTCGTCTGCTGCGAGGCGCATTGACGCTCATGATGCTGCTCTTGATTGCCGGCTGCGCCGGACGCGATGGGAGCCGCGGCGGCGAGCGGGTATCTGCGCCTTCGGGCTGGAACGGCGAGCAGGGGCAGGCCTCGTTCTATGCCGACCGCTACCATGGCCGGCGCACCGCCAGTGGCGAAGCCCACGATCGCAACGCGCTGACGGCGGCGCACCGCAGCTTGCCGTTCGGCACCCGGGTCCGGGTGACGCGGCTGGACAACGGCCGCGAGACGGTGGTGCGCATCAACGACCGCGGACCCTTCGTGCGCGGTCGTGTCATCGATCTCTCTCGACGTGCGGCCGAAGAACTCAACATGCTCGGGCAGGGGGTGACGGAGGTGCGGCTGTCACCTGAGTGAAGCGACCTCACCCGGCGCGTGTTCTCCCAACGCCGTGTCCCTGATGGAGAAAGCAGTGGTGGGGCTCGCCATGGCGCTCAGCGAAGCGGCGGCACCTCGCGCTGAAACTCGCGACGCCAGCGGGCCAGCAGGGCCTCGCGCTTGAGCCGGTCCAGGGTGGCCAGCAGGCCGGGGCCGATCGCTATCGGGCGCAGGGCGTCGCCGACTTCGTCGCGCAGGGCATCGGCGGTGCCCGGGCCTGACAGGGCGGGGTGCATGGCCCCCAGATGGGTCTGTTCGGCGATCACGCGCTGGCCATCTTCGCTGAGCAGGAACTCCATGAACAGGACGGCCGATTCGGGGTGCGGCGCCAATCGCGGAATGAAGGCCAGGCGCTGGGTGACCAGCGCATAGTCTTCGGGTACCACCATGATCAGCTGTGGGTTGTCGGCCACCGCATCGCGCACATAGCTGCCGAGCAGGTTGTAGCCCAGCAGGTAGCGTCCCTCCTCGAGTCCGTCGAGCATCTCGCCGGTGGTGCCGGTGAGCACCGTGCGGGCGTGTCCCAGGGCCGAGACCAGATCCCAGTAGCGCGGCGAGAGTCGCGACTCCTCGATGGCATAGGTATATCCCGCGCCGCTGCGTACCGGGTCGTAGGTGACGATACGGCCTGCCAAGGCGTCGGCGTGGTCGCTCAGCAGCTCGAGCAGGTCGCCATGACTGCGCACCTCGCCGAAGCGTTCGATCAGGTCGCGATGCACTACCATCACGATCGGTTCGAAGGTGAAGGCGAACAATTCGCCGCGCCACTGGGCCCACGCCGGCCAGCGCCGCGCCACGTCACTTTCGAGCGGCTGGGCATGGCCGTCGTTGGCGAGATGATACTGCCAGGGCATGGCGGAAGAGAGCACCACGTCGGCGGCATCCGGGGCGTCCAGGAAGCGCTGATGCAGTTCCAGGGTCGTCAGGTTGCGATAGGTCAGCTCGATGCGCGGGTGGCTCCGATGGAATGCCTCGAGCACGGGGCGTACCTGTGGCAGGTCGAGGGCGGCATGGATGACCAACGGCTGGGGCGCCCCGGCCTCTGGCTCGGCAGGGTAATGCAGGGTTTCCTCGGCCGCGGCGGCCAGGCTCCACAGGGCGACAAGCCACCAGAACAGGAAGCGGATCATGGGTCCTCCTCGCTGAAGCGCAGGCGTACGATGAGTCCGCGATCGTCCGGGCCCTGGGCCAACTCGAACCGTGCGCCGTGGGCGCGGGCAATGCTGTCGACGATGGCCAGGCCTAGCCCGGAACCTTCACTTCCCTCCTCGCCGCGATGAAAGGGGCGTAGCACCAGCAGGCGGCGAGATTCGGGAATGCCTGGGCCGTCGTCCTCGACTTCCAGCATGGGCGGCTGCACATGGGTGCGCACCGTGATGCGCCGGCCACCGTAGCGGCAGGCATTGTCGATCAGGTTGTTCAAGGCCTCCTGCAGTTGCCAGTCGATGCCATGGACCCGGACGGGCCGAGGGGCACACTCGACACCGAGGTCGATGCCTTGGCGATGGCATCCGGCCCAGTGGTCCCGAATCGCCTGGCGGGCGAGTTCGTTGAGATCCAGGGGCGTCAGTTCGGGGCGGTACTCGGGATTGTCGAGCCGAGTCAGCGATAGCAGTTGCATGGCCAGCCGAGCAGTGCGTGCGCTGGTCGCTTGCATGGCGCTCAGGGCGTCGCGCCAGCGGGCAGGGTCGTCGTGGCGCAGGGCCAGTTCGGCTCGGGCCGAGAGCCCCGCCAGCGGGGTGCGCAACTGGTGCGAGGCGTCGCCGATGAAGCGCTCCTGGTTGGCGCGCACCCGGCGCATGCGTGCCAGCAGTTCGTTCAGGGTCTCGCGCAGCTCGGCCAACTCGCGGGGCAGTGAGAGGTCGAGGGGTTCCAGGGTGCGCGGGTCGCGGGCACGAATGGCGCGCCTCAGGCGCGTCAACGGCCTCAGTGCCGAGCGGATCGCCACCAGCAGGACCACGACGGCAACCAGGGCCATGGCGAGAATGTAGGCGAGGTTGGCGCGCAGCAGCTCGTGGGTCAGCGCATCGCGACCCTCTCGGCTGTGCGCCACGCGAATCTCGAAGCGCTCCCTGAGGCGCCAGTCCTCCAGGCGGGAGCGGCGCACACCCTGGCGTAGCGTCATGCCCTGCCATTCGACGTTGCGGTAGAGCAGGGTGTCGCCATCCTCGCTGTCGCCGCGCTCGTCGCCTGGCAGCTCGGCGTTGCCGGTGATGAAGCGTCCATCCCGATCCACCAGGCTGTAGAAGACCCGTTCCTCGGCGTCAGTGGCGAGCATATCCAGGGCTGCCGGGGGCAGGTCGAGCCACAGCCGGTCGTCCTGCCACTGGACCTGTTCGGCAATCGCCAGGCTGGCCGCTTCGAGCAGTCGGTCGAAGGCGCGGTCGGCAGTGTGGCGCGCATCCACCCAGGCTTGGAATACCATCAGGCCGCCCAATGGCAACAGCGGCAGCAGCAACCAGGCCAGCAGTCTGCGATAGAGGCTGTCGCCGCGTTTCACGTCGCCTCCAGCAGGTAGCCGAGCCCGCGAACCGTGCGCAGGGCGACGTCGCTGCCGTCCAGCCGCTTGCGCAGCCGATGCACGTAGACCTCGATGGCGTTTTCACCCATGGGTTCGCCCTGGAAGGCTTCGTCGGCGAGGCGCGCCTTGTCGACGGGCTCGCCGGCGTGACGCATCAGGCAGCCGAGCAGGCGCTGCTCGCGGGGTGGCAGGGCCAAGGTTTCACCGGCGAGGGTGAAGCGTTGTGCCAGACCGTCGAAATGCAGTGCCCCGACGCGCAGCTCTTGTCCTCTTGCCCGACGCCTCAACAGCGCACGCACGCGGGCCTCGAGTTCTTCGAGCGAGAAAGGCTTGGCCAGGTAATCGTCGGCGCCGAGGTCGAGCCCTCGTACGCGATCCTCCACCGCGCCGCGGGCGGTGAGTATCAGCACCGGCGTGTCGCGGTCGTGGCGCCGCAGCGTCTCGAGCACCTCGAGCCCACTGGCACCGGGAAGGTTGAGATCGAGCAGAACCAATGCGTGGTCGTGCTGGGGGCTCTCCAGGTGTCGGCGCGCGGCGTCGCCGTCGGCCAGATGCGTCACCACGTAACCCTCCAGGGCGAGGGCGTCCTGGAGGGTTTCGGCCAGCAGGTGGTCGTCCTCCACGAGCAGCAGGTTCATGTCATGGCCTCCACTTCGCCCACGGCCGCCAATTCATCCAGTGCCGCTCTCAGTGCGGCCTCGCTACGCGCGTCGAGGCGGCTCGTCGGGCCCGAGAGGGTCAACCAGCGCCTGGGCTCGCCAGGAACGCTGGGCAGGGCATGCAGCAGCATGTCGCCGCCAGGCAGCTCGGGGCGAGGATCATCGCTCGCGGCCAGAGGCCACTGGCTACCCGGGCGCAGTTCATGTCGCAGCGCAGTGTCGGGCAGGGCAACCAGGCGGCATTCGACATGGCGCCCTTGGTTCTCGAGCAGGGCGGCGGTCTCGCCGGTTTCGGCGGCCAGGCGGTCGAGCAGTGGCTGGACGCGGGTGGTCAGATGACGGCTGGGGGGATGGCGTCGCGCCAGGCGAAGCGGTGCGCTACCCAGGCTCCAGCGTCCATCGCGGCTGCGCTGCACGTAATCGAAACGGGCCAATGAGCCGAGCAGGCGCAGCAGGGTGCTCTTGTAGTAGCCGGTCGCCTGGGCGAGTTCGGCCAGGGTGAAGGCTTCCTGATCGACATCGAACGCTTCCAGTACGGTCAGTGCGCGCTCGACGGCCTCGACGCGATCCTGGGCCATGTCATGGGTCTCCTGGGTCTTGAGGCATTATTGAACTTTGGTCGCAATTGCGATCCCGTCCATTGACGCTGCCTGTCGACGCGCCTAGTTTCTATCCTGAAGAACGTTGTTCTGCCTTACAGAATTGTAAGGTAGCCCATGAAAGACTGCAAGTCACATTCCCACAACACGCCAAGACCGGAGGGACAACAACAATGTCCACGAAAACGCCACTCAAACTCATCGCTATTGCCGCTTTCACACTGAGCGCAGGCAGCGCCATGGCTTTCGAGCCACAGGGTAAAGTGGAATGTCTCGCCCCGGCCGATCCCGGCGGCGGCTGGGATTTCACCTGCCGCAGCGTGGGCAACGTGATGGAGCAACTGGACCTGGTGCCGCGCAGCGTGCAAACCGTCAACATGGCGGGTGCCGGCGGCGGTGTTGCCTTCGCCCATACCGTGTCCAAGCGCGCCGGTGACGAGCAACTGCTGGTGGCCGCTTCCACCGCCACCACCACCCGCCTGGCCCAGGGTCAGTTTCCCGGCATGACCGCCGACATGGTCAACTGGATCGGAGCGCTGGGCGCCGACTACGGCGTCATTGCCGTGGCTGCCGACTCCGATTACGACGACCTGCCCGCGCTGATGGAGGCGCTCAAGGAAGACCCACGCAGCGTCAAGTTCGCTGGCGGCAGCGCCAAGGGCGGCTGGGATCACCTCAAGGTATTGATCGCTGCGGACGCCGCAGGCGTCGAGGATCTGCCGCGTATCGCCTATCTCTCGTACAACAACGGCGGCGAGGCCATGACTCAGGTCGTGGGCGGGCACGTGGATGCCTTCACCGGCGACATCAGCGAGGCTCAGGGTTTCCTGGAATCGGGCGACCTGCGCGTGCTGGCGGTGCTGTCCGACGAGCGCCTGCCCGGCGACTTCGCCGACATTCCCACCGCCAAGGAGCAGGGTATCGATGCCGTCGGCCCCAACTGGCGCGGTTTCTACATGCCCGCGGATATCTCCGACGAGGCCAAGCAGTACTGGGTCGACGCCATGGACACCATCTACGAGAGCCAGGAGTGGCAGGACATCATGACGAACAACGGGCTGATGCCATTCCACATGAGCGCCGGTGAGTTCGAGACCTTCGTCACCGAGCAGATCAACGACATCGAGACTCTCTCCAAGGATATCGGGCTGATTCAGTAATGACATTCAACGACCGCATTTTCGGTGTTCTGCTGATTGCCCTGGCCGTCGCGTACGGCTGGGGCGCCAGCCAGTTTCCCGAACCGTTCGGTGGGTCCGAGGCGATCGGACCCGATACCTTTCCTACACTGCTGGCCGTGGTGCTGGGGCTGTCGAGCCTCTACCTGATCGTACGGCCTGACCCGGACAATGCCTGGCCCTGGAGCCGTACCGGCGTCGAGCTGGTCGTCGCCGTGGTCGTGCTGGTGTTCTACGCCATGCTGCTCGAGCCGCTCGGCTTCATCATCAGCACCACGCTGGCCGTGGGCACCCTGTGTTGGCGCATGGGGGCCGAGCCGCTGCGCGCCTACCTGGTCGGGGCGGTAGCGGGCGTGGTGGTCTTCCTGCTGTTCAACTTCGCCCTCGACCTCGCGCTGCCGCTGGGTCTGCTCTCGTTCCTGGAGGTGAGCTGATGGAAACCCTCGGCTTTCTGATCGATGGCTTCGGGGTGGCGCTCGCCCCGCATAACCTGATGTTCGCCCTGATGGGGGCCTTCCTCGGGACCCTTATCGGGGCACTGCCGGGCCTCGGGCCGGCCAACGGGGTGGCGATCCTGATCCCGCTGGCCTTCTCCCTGGGGCTGGCGCCGGAAACGGCGATGATCATGCTCACGGCGGTCTATGCCGGGGCCATGTACGGCGGGCGGATCTCCTCGATTCTGCTCAATATTCCCGGCGACGAGCCGGCCATGATGACCTGCCTCGACGGCTACCCCATGGCCCAGCAGGGCAAGGCCGCCGAGGCACTGGCGATCTCCGCCATCGCCTCCTTCATCGGTAGCCTGGTTGCAACGGTGGGCCTGATCCTGCTGGCACCGGTGCTGGCCCGCTTCGCCCTGACCTTCGGGCCGGCCGAGTACTTCGCGCTGTTCCTGCTGGCGTTCGCCACCCTGGGCGGCATCACCGGCAAGAACCCCGTCAAGACGGTGGTGGCGGCCTGCCTCGGGTTGATGGTGGCTACCGTGGGTATCGACTCCACCGGCGTGCAGCGCTACACCTTCGGTACCCTGGAGCTCTACGAGGGTATCGACTTCATCATCGCCATCGTCGGTCTGTTCGCCATCTCGGAGCTGCTGTTCTTCATCGAGGAGCGTGCCGGCGGCGGCAAGAAGAAGATGGTCGTCAACAAGCTCAAGCTCAGTTGGGCCGACATTCGCAACATCCTGCCGTCGAGTCTGCGCGGCGGTGTCCTCGGCTTCATCGCCGGCGTTCTGCCCGGTGCCGGAGCATCGCTTGGCAGCTTCATCGGCTACACCCTCGAGAAGAAGGTGGTGGGCAAGAAGGGCTTCTTTGGCCAGGGCGACCCGCGCGGCGTGGCCGGCCCCGAGGCGGGCAACAATGGTGCCTCGAGCGGCGCCCTGGTGCCCATGCTGACGCTGGGCGTGCCGGGCAGCGGCACCACCGCGGTGCTGCTGGCGCTGCTGATCTCGCTCAACATCACCCCCGGGCCGCTGATGTTCACCCAGAACGCGGACATCGTGTGGGGCGTGATCGCGGCGCTGCTGATCGGCAACTTCCTGCTGCTGATACTGAACATTCCCCTGGTCGGCATCTTCGTCAAGCTGCTGTCGGTGCCGCCGATGTACCTGCTGCCGTGCGTGACGATGATCGCCTTTGTCGGCATCTACTCGATCAGCAACACCACCTTCGACCTCTACTTCATGGTGGCCTTCGGTGTCGCCGGCTATGTGCTGCGCAAGCTCGAGATCCCGTTGGTGCCGGTCATCCTCGGCTTGCTGTTGGGGCCGGAGATGGAGAAGAACCTGAGCCACGCCATGGACATTTCCGACGGCGACTGGACCATCCTGTGGAACAGCGGCCTGGCCATCGGACTGTGGGTGTTCGCCGGCGTGGGGCTGATCCTGCCCTACATCGTCGGACCCATCCTGCGGCGTCGCATGAAAGTGACGACAGCCGTCGCCAGCGGTAATCCAGAAGGCGACTGAGTCGACAATACCAACCCATCCGTCAGGGGCGCCGAGCGATCGGCGCCCCTGACTTCGTTTAGGGAGCTTCGTTCAGGGCGGGCGAGGCGCACCGGCTTGGTGCGACCTTGAGGTGCAGGCGATCTTTCCCGGCGCAAGGTTGGCCACTGGTTTGCACGACAGCGGTGCGCCAGGACGCTTACCCAATTCTGTAAGGTGTCCGTAATGGTTTGTAGATAAAGCGTTCTTCGGACTATGCCGCATGATGGCGCAAGCTTTGCAAAGGCAGGGAGCCGAGTGCTGCACGGCCAATGTCGGCCGTGCAGGACCTTCACAACAAGTCCCTCCCGCAGGAGGGCGCAAGGAGGTTCGAGTGAACGCTTCCCGTCGCATCATGCCTTTCCCGCTTCGTCCCACTGCTGCAGCGCTGCTTGCGTCGATCGCCTTCGGTGCGGCCGGCCAGGCGCTGGCCCAGGAGGATCCGATCAAGGTGGGTATCCTGCATTCGCTGTCCGGCACCATGGCGATCAGCGAATCGACCCTCAAGGACACCGTCGAAATGCTGATCGAGCAGCAGAACGAGCAGGGCGGCCTGCTGGGGCGTCAGCTCGAGGCGGTGGTGGTGGACCCGGCTTCCAACTGGCCGCTGTTTGCCGAGCGTGCCCGCGAGCTGCTCGAGCAGCACGAGGTGGATGTGGTGTTCGGCAACTGGACTTCGGTGTCGCGCAAGGCGGTGCTGCCGGTGTTCGAAGAGCTCAACGGCCTGCTGTTCTATCCGGTGCAGTACGAGGGCGAAGAGTCCTCCGAGAACGTCTTCTATACCGGAGCCGCGCCCAACCAGCAGGCGATCCCGGCGGTGGAGTACCTGATCAACGAGGTGGGCGTGGAGCGCTTCGTGCTGCTCGGCACCGATTATGTCTACCCGCGCACCACCAACCGCATCCTCGAAGCCTTCCTCAAGGAGGAGCACGGCCTCGCCGACGAGGACATCATGATCAACTACACGCCGTTCGGTCACTCCGACTGGCAGAACATCGTCGCCGAGGTGCGCCGCTTCGGCAGCGAGGGCAAGAAGACGGCAGTGGTCTCGACCATCAACGGCGATGCCAACGTGCCGTTCTATCGTGAACTGGCCAACCAGGGCATCGATGCCGCCGACATTCCGGTCATTGCCTTCTCGGTGGGCGAGCAGGAGCTCTCCGGCATCGATACCGCTCCGTTGGTGGGTCACCTGGCGGCGTGGAACTATTTCATGAGCGTCGACAGCGATACCAACTATGACTTCATCGACGCCTGGATCGATTACGTCGGCGACGAGGAAGCGGTGACCAACGACCCCATGGAAGCGCATTACATCGGCTTCAACATGTGGGCCGAGGCGGTGCGCAAGGCCGGCACCACCGACGTCGATGCGGTCAAGGACGCCATCATCGGCGTGACTGTGCCCAACCTGACTGGCGGCTATGCGGCGATGATGCCCAACCACCACATCACCAAGCCGGTGCTGATCGGCGAGGTGCAGGACAACGGCCAGTTCGACATCGTCTGGCAGACGCCTTCCAGCGTGGCTGGCGATGCCTGGTCCGACTACCTGCCGGGTTCGCGTGACCTGATCGCCGACTGGCGCAAGCCCATGGAGTGCGGCAACTTCAACGTGGCCAATGGCAGCTGTGGCGGCAGTACCGCTGCGGAAGAAGCCGAAGCGGCGCTGGCCGAGTAAAGACCCATCCCCCGCTGCCATGTGGCAGCGGGGGAGCACGCCTTCTCTACCGATCACGAGGAACTCTCCGATGAGATATCCCCCCATGCCCGGGCCAGCGGCGGCCGGGGCGAGGGCCGGCAGCGCTGCCTCCCGCGGTGATCGCGTGTCCGTGACGATGGGCTCGTGGTTGCTTGTCCTCGCTGTTGCCCTCGCGCTCGCACTTGGCCTGACGCTGGCCACTCCCGCTGCGGCGCAGGGTGAGCCTGCTGCCGGCGATGACGATGCGATCGAGTTGCTCGAGGCATTGGAAGTATCCTCCTTTTCCGCCAAGGGTGAGGCCATCGAGGCCATCGTGCGTAGCGACGACTCCCGCGCCCGCGCTTGGCTTCAAGCACTGCTCGACGGGCGCCTGCAGCGTACCGACGAAGGCCGCTTCGTGGTGGTGCTCGAGAACACAGGTCGCGAATGGCCGGTACAGGATGCCCTGACCGGCGAGGCGCTGGGAAAGATGTCGCGCCGGGAGCTCGAGCGAGTGGGTATCAACAATGCCCTGCGCAACCAGCTGCGCAGCGCCATTGCCGTGGTCGATCTCTATGCCGCCGACGACGGGCTGCGGCGGGCTTCCGCCGAGCGGCTGCTGGGTGAAGTCGATGACGACCTGGCGGGGCCGCTGGCCGAGGTAATCGAGGAAGAGCCGGATGCACAAGTGCGCGAGCGCCTGGTGCAGGCCCTGGCCATTCATCGGCTCGAACAGGGCGAGATCGAGGCGATGGACGACCTGCGCGGCAGCCTGCATCCCCGCGTGCGAGTGGCTCTCAATCGCGCCATGAACGGTGATGATCCGATGGTGGCCGATGCCGCCCGCGAGGCGTTGAACAGTATCGAGCAGATGCTCAAGGTCAACCGTGCCGTGGAGACGCTCTACTTCGGCCTGTCGCTAGGGTCGGTGCTGGTGCTGGCCGCCATCGGCCTGGCCATCACTTTCGGCGTGATGGGCGTGATCAACATGGCCCACGGCGAGCTGATCATGCTCGGCGCCTACACCGCCTGGGCCATGCAACAACTGTTGCCTGGCCAGCCGGGGCTGGCGCTGATGCTGGCGATTCCCGCCGGTTTCCTCGTCGCGGCATTGGCCGGCATCACCATCGAGCGCGGCGTCATTCAGTTCCTCAAGGGACGTCCACTGGAGACACTGCTGGCTACCTTCGGTGTCAGCCTGATCCTGCAGCAACTGGTGCGCACCGCGATCTCGCCGCTCAACCGCACCGTGGTCACGCCGGAATGGATGAGCGGTTCTATCGCCGTCAACGATGCACTCTCTCTCACGCTCAACCGCATGTACGTGCTCGGCTTCGCCCTGGTGGTGTTTGCCGCGCTGATGCTGATCATGCGCCGAACCCGGCTTGGCCTCGAGGTGCGGGCGGTGACCCAGAACCGTGCCATGGCGCGCTCCATGGGTATCCGCGCCACCCGGGTGGACATCCTGACCTTCGCCTTGGGCTCCGGGGTGGCGGGGCTCGCCGGGGTGGCACTGTCCCAGCTCACCAACGTGGGCCCCAACCTGGGCCAGAACTACATCATCGACTCCTTCATGGTGGTGGTGTTCGGCGGGGTGGGGAACCTGTGGGGCACCCTGGTGGCGGGGCTTTCGCTGGGTGTGATCAACCAGGTGCTGGAGCCGTGGGCCGGTGCGGTGATGGCCAAGATCATCGTGCTGGTATTCATCATCCTGTTCATTCAGAAGCGCCCCCGCGGACTCTTCCCGCAGAAGGGCCGGGCGGCGGAGGGCTGATCCATGGATTCTTCTCGATTCTGGCTGCTGCGGCCGTTCGGCGAGCGTTCGACGCTGATCTTCCTCGGCGTGCTGCTGGCCGCAATGGCGGTGGTGACGCTGCTGCATGTGGCGGTACCGGCTGGGCATCCGCTCCATGTCAGTGCTTATACCGTTAACTTGTTCGGCAAGTACCTGAGCTACGCCCTGCTGGCGGTGGCGGTGGATCTGGTGTGGGGCTATCTCGGTATCCTCAGCCTCGGCCATGGCGCCTTCTTCGCCCTGGGCGGCTACGCCATGGGCATGTACCTGATGCGTCAGATCGGCGACCGCGGCGTCTACGGCCACCCGGTGCTGCCCGACTTCATGGTGTTCCTCAACTGGGACAGCCTGCCCTGGTACTGGCTGGGCTTCGACATGGCCGGGTTCGCCTTCCTCATGGTGCTGCTGGCACCGGGAGCACTGGCGCTGGTATTCGGTTTCCTGGCGTTCCGCTCGCGGGTCACCGGGGTGTACCTTTCGATCATCACCCAGGCGCTCACCTTCGCTCTGATGCTGGCCTTCTTTCGCAACGAGATGGGTTTTGGCGGCAACAACGGCTTGACCGATTTTCGCGAGATCCTCGGCTTCAACCTGCGTAGCGGTGATACCCGGCTTGGGCTGTTCCTGGCCACCGGCGTGGCCCTGGCGCTGGGCTACCTGCTGTGTCGGGCGATCGTGACGAGCAAACTGGGGCGGGTCTGCGTGGCGACCCGCGACGCCGAGGCGCGCACGCGCTTCCTCGGCTACCGGGTCGAACGCTTCCAGCTGTTCGTGTTCGTGGTCTCGGCCATGCTGGCGGGGCTGGCCGGGGCGCTCTACGTGCCTCAGGTAGGCATCATCAATCCCAGCGAGTTCTCACCACTGTTCTCGATCGAGATCGTGCTGTGGGTGGCGCTGGGCGGTCGGGCAACCCTCTACGGTGCGGTGATCGGGGCGATACTGGTCAATTACGCCAAGACGGTGTTCACCGGTGTAATGCCCGACGCCTGGCTGTTCGCCCTGGGTGGGCTGTTCGTGCTGGTCACGGTGTTCCTGCCCAAGGGTGTGGCGGGGCTGCTGGCGTTGCGGCTTCATCGCCGCCATGACGGTGAAAGCTCGCTTTCCTGCAAGGAGGTGGCGGCATGAACATCCTGGGTTCATTGGCCAATCGTGACCGTGTCTTCGATTTCCTGGTGCCGGCCGAATCGCCCGTCGACGTACGCCATGGGCCGATTCTTTATCTCGAGGACGTCACGGTCAGCTTCGATGGCTTCAAGGCGATCAACGACCTGAACCTGACGATCGACGATGGTGAGCTGCGCTGCATCATCGGGCCCAACGGCGCTGGCAAGACCACCATGATGGACATCATCACCGGCAAGACCCGACCCGACAGCGGCAAGGTATGGTTCGGCAGTCGTCATGATTTGCTGACCATGAACGAGCCGGAGATCGCCAGCCTGGGCATCGGGCGCAAGTTCCAGAAGCCCACGGTGTTCGAGGCGCTTTCGGTATTCGAGAACCTGGAGCTGGCCATGGCCGCCGACAAGCGCATACTGCCCACGCTGACGGCCCGCATGAGCGGTGAAATTCGTGACCGTATCGGCGAGGTGCTGACCAACATCGGGCTGAGCGAGCTGCGCCAGCGCCCGGCAGGCATACTTTCCCACGGACAGAAGCAGTGGCTGGAAATCGGCATGCTGCTGATGCAGCGGCCGCGGCTGCTGCTGGTGGACGAGCCGGTGGCCGGCATGACCGAGCAGGAGATGGAGCGCACCGCCGAACTGCTCACCGGTCTGGCCGGCAAGCAGTCTGTGGTGGTGGTGGAACACGACATGGGCTTCGTGCGCTCCATCGCGCGCAAGGTGACGGTGCTGCATCAGGGCAGCGTGTTGGCAGAAGGCAGCATGGACCAGGTCTCGAGCGATCCACGCGTGGTAGAGGTCTATCTGGGCGCCGAAGCCGAAGAGGAGACGGTCTGATGCTCTCGATCGACAAGCTCAATCAATATTACGGCGAGAGCCACACCCTGTGGGACCTCGATCTCAGCGTGTCGGCGGGGCAGTGCACCTGCGTGATGGGGCGCAACGGGGTGGGCAAGACCACCTTGATGAAGGCCATCATGGGTGAGGTCGCAGTGACTTCTGGCAGCATTCGCTACGCTGACGACGTGGAATTGACCCGCCAGCGGGTCGAGGATCGCTCGCGCCTGGGTATCGGCTACGTGCCCCAAGGGCGCCAGATCTTTCCGCTTCTTACGGTGGAGGAGAACCTGCGGACCGGGCTGGCGGCGCGCGGTGACGGTCGACGCACCATTCCGGCGCGCATCTATGAACTCTTTCCCGTACTCGAGGAGATGAAGCAGCGCCGCGGCGGTGATCTCTCCGGTGGACAGCAGCAACAATTGGCGATTGGCCGGGCGCTGGTACTCGAGCCGCGCTTGCTGATTCTCGACGAGCCGGGAGAGGGTATCCAGCCCAATATCGTGACGCTCATCGGCGAGGTGATCCGCAAGCTGATCGGCGAGGACGGCCTGACGGTGCTGCTGGTCGAACAGAAGCTCCCCTTCGCCCGCAAGTACGCCGACCGTTTCGCGATCATGGATCGCGGCCGACCGGTAGCCAAGGGCGAGATCGGCGAGCTGACCGATGCGCTGATCAAGGAGCACTTGACGGTGTAATCATTCGCTGAGGTGTCCTGCGACCAAGCCTTTGCACCATTGTGCTAACCAGGGAAAGGACCGGTGCGCCGTGGCAGTGCATGCTGTTGGTTCCCTTGCGCCATGATGGTGCGTCCACTCGGGCCAAGAGCGCTTGTGTATACAAAATAAGCGAATGAATATGCTTGTTTTTTTCGGTCATCCACCATTCTGGTACAGCGGTTGCCAAGAATAGGGCAACGCCTCGAGAGGAGGCAAAACCCTAGACAGAAGGCCGCTGCCGATGACGGCTCGCTTCGACGCCACGACGCTACAGCCTCCCTGCGCTTCCGGTCACCGCTTCGATGCCGGCCGTCGCTGGGAAGCTTCGCTCCAGCTTGGCTTTGCCCTGCAGCAGGACGTGACTCGCATGGTGATGGCTCGCCATGTCGGCCCGCTGCGAGTGCAGCGTCCCTTTTATCCCGAGGGGCGCGACCGAGCCTGTCACGTCTATATGCTGCACCCCCCGGGTGGCCTGGTCAGTGGCGATGCGTTGGCTATCTCGGCAAGGGTCGAAGCCGGCGCTCATGCGCTGTTGACCACGCCCGCTGCCAACAAGCTCTACCGTGCCGACAGTCATGGCGTGGCCTGGGCACAGCACACCAGGCTCCGGGTCGAGGACGGCGGCGTTCTCGAATGGCTGCCCCAGGAAACCATCGCCTTCGACGGTTCGCGTGGCGAGCAGACGACGCACATCGATCTCGCTGGCGCTGCCCGTTGCCTGGGCTGGGAAGTACTGGCCCTGGGCCGCCCGGCAAGCCGTTTGCCTTACGCTTCGGGCCGCATCGAGCAGCGCTTCCAGTTGCTCCGCGACGGTAAGCCGCTGTGGCTCGAGCGCCAGCCGCTCGATCCCGGCCACCCGCGCTTCATGGGGCGCTGGGGGCAGGGCGGAGCCAGCGTGCAGGCCACGCTGTGGGCCGTGGGGCTGGCCGACGAGGCTGGCGCCATCGAAGTACTTCGCGACGCCATGGCGGCGAGCCCGCGCTGGGCCGTGACCGTTCGCCATGGCGTGATGCTGTTGCGCTACCTGGGGCATGAGCGCAATGAGGCCTGGGAGCTGTGTCAGCAGGCCTGGACTTGCCTCAGGCCTTTGCTTTCCGGTGTGCCTGCCCATCCTCCCCGTATCTGGTTTACCTGACTGACCAGGAGACTTGCATGGAACTGACACCAAGAGACAAGGACAAGCTGCTGCTGTTCTCGGCCGCGCAACTCGCCGAGCGACGTCGGGCCCGCGGCCTCAAGCTCAACTACCCGGAAGCGGTGGCGCTTATCAGCTTCGAGATCATGGAGGGGGCTCGTGATGGCCGCAGCGTGGCCGAGTTGATGAGCTACGGTCGCGAGATTCTCGGCCGCGACGAGGTGATGGAGGGCGTGGCCGAAATGGTGCACGAGGTGCAGGTAGAGGCCACGTTTCCTGACGGCACGAAACTCGTGACGGTGCATACACCGATTGTGTGAGGAGAGCCCTATGATCCCCGGTGAGTACCAATTGCAGGACGGCGAGATCGAACTCTGCGCCGGTCGCGAGCGGATCTCCGTCGAGGTCGCCAATACCGGCGACCGGCCGATCCAGGTCGGCTCCCACTATCACTTTGCCGAGACCAACCCGGCACTGGTTTTCGACCGCGATAAGGCACGTGGCTACCGCCTGGACGTGGCGGCGGGTACGGCAATTCGCTTCGAGCCGGGCCAGGCGCGGGAAGTCGCGCTGATCCCCTTCGCCGGCACGCGCCATATCTACGGTTTTCGCGGCGAGGTGATGGGATCGCTGGATGGAGGTGAGGCATGAGTACCAGCATCAGCCGGCAGGCCTATGCCGATATGTACGGCCCCACGATGGGCGACCGGGTGCGTCTGGGAGACACCGAACTGTGGATCGAGGTGGAGAGCGATGCCACCCACTACGGCGATGAGGTCAAGTTCGGCGGCGGCAAGGTGATTCGCGACGGCATGGGCCAGAGCCAGCGCCTCGACGACTCGGTGATGGACACCGTGATCACCAATGCCCTGATCCTCGACTGGTGGGGCATCGTCAAGGCCGACGTGGGCATCCAGGCCGGTCGCATTGCAGCCATTGGCAAGGCCGGCAACCCGGATACACAGCCCGACGTGGATATCGTCATCGGCCCAGGTACCGAAGTGATCGCCGGCGAGGGCAAGATTCTTACCGCGGGCGGCATCGACGCGCACATTCACTTCATCTGCCCCCAGCAGGTGGAGGAGGCGCTGATGAGCGGCATCACCACCATGCTCGGCGGTGGCACGGGGCCGGCCACCGGCACCAACGCCACCACCTGCACGCCGGGCGCCTGGCACATCGGCAAGATGCTTCAGGCGGTGGACGAGCTGCCGATGAACATCGGCTTTCTCGGCAAGGGCAACGCCAGCCTGCCCGAGGCGTTGGAAGCCCAGCTCGAGGCCGGCGCCATGGGTCTCAAGCTGCACGAGGACTGGGGCACCACACCGGCTTCCATCGACAACTGCCTGAGCGTGGCCGAGCGCTACGATGTGCAGATCGCCATCCATACCGACACCCTCAATGAGTCGGGCTTCGTCGAGGATACGCTGGCTGCCTTCAAGGAGCGCGGCATCCACACCTACCACACCGAGGGCGCCGGGGGCGGCCACGCGCCGGACATCCTCACCGCCTGTTCCAAGCCCTACGTGCTGCCATCGTCGACCAACCCCACGCGGCCCTACACGGTCAACACCATCGACGAGCACCTCGACATGCTGATGGTGTGCCACCATCTCGATCCCAACATTCCTGAGGACGTGGCCTTCGCCGACTCACGCATTCGCCGCGAGACCATCGCCGCCGAGGACATCCTGCAGGACCTGGGCGTGATCTCGATGATCGCCTCGGACTCCCAGGCCATGGGGCGGGTCGGCGAGGTGGTGTGCCGCACCTGGCAGACCGCCCACAAGATGAAGGTGCAGCGCGGCCTGCTGCCCGAGGACGAAGCACTCGGCGCCGACAACTTCCGCGCACGGCGCTACATCGCCAAGTACACCATCAACCCGGCGATCACCCATGGCATCGCCCATGAAGTGGGCTCCATCGAGGTGGGCAAGCTCGCCGACCTGGTGCTGTGGAAACCGGCCTTCTTTGGTGTCAAGCCGGCGCTGATCCTCAAGGCGGGGATGATCGCGGCTGCACCCATGGGCGACCCCAATGCCTCGATCCCCACGCCGCAGCCGGTGCACTACCGCTACATGTTCGGCGCTTTCGGCCGGGCGGCGAGCCAGACGCGACTGACCTTCGTCAGCCAGGCGGCGCTGGACGCCGGCATCAAGGAAACCCTGGGCCTGCAGAGCCAATTGGCGGCTTGCCGAGATGTCAGGGGCGTAAGGAAGGGCGATATGAAGCTCAACGACGCTTGCCCCGAGCTCAGCGTCGATCCGCAGACCTACGAGGTGCGCTGCGATGGCGAGCTGCTGACCTGCGAGCCGGCCACCGAGCTGCCATTGGCGCAGCGTTACCACCTGTTTTGAACCATGACTACATCGCCAAGCCAGCTTGTCATCGCGAAACCTTGCGTGACCGCTGACCCCTCGGGCGAAGCGACGCGGTCGATCTTCATGGATGAAGATCGAGGAAAGCCGGCACAGGGATGTGCCGTCTTTCCGACCGCAGGAGTCCGCACGAGGGGGCAGGGTTTCGGTCACGTGGCGTTGAGCGAGGGCAAGGCTGGCGGCCAGCGAAGAGGCAATAGCAATGCTGAAACTGATCGAACGCCTGGGGCCCATCGAGGCAAGCCAGGCCACCGATACCCTGACGCTGCCCTATGAGCTGCGTATTCGCGGCAGGCTGAAGGCAATGAGCGACGCCGGCCGTGAGCTGGGCCTGTTCCTCGACCGCGGCCCGGTGCTGCGCGACGGCGAGGGCCTGCGCGCCGAGAGCGGCGAGATCGTGCGGATCCGGGCGGCCGTCGAGCCGGTGGTCACGGCGCGCGTAGCCGCCGGCTTGCCGCTGGCGCGGCTCGCCTATCACCTGGGCAACCGCCACGTGCAGCTGGCGCTCGGGGAGGATGAGCGGGGAGGTTACGTACGCTTCCCGCCGGACCACGTGCTGGAAGAGCTGGCCGAGCTGCTGGGGGCGATCCTTGAGCGGCACGAGGCTCCCTTCGACCCCGAGTCCGGCGCGTACAACCAGCCCGGCCATGTCCATGCTCACTCCCACGGTCATCAACATGATCCCGAGCATTCGCATGAACACAGCCACCTCCATGGACATGGCCACAGTCATGCCCATTGAGCCGGCCGGGCAGGGTGGCGACTTGGCGCTGCTCGGGCTGCTGCAACTGGTCAGCCCGGCGTTGCCGATCGGCGCCTTCGCCTTCTCCCAAGGCCTGGAAAGCGCCTTCGAACTGGGTTGGGTCAGCGACGAGGAAAGCCTCGGCAAGTGGCTGATCGGCGTGCTCGACGACGGCCCGACGCGCTGTGAATTGCCGGCCCTGGCGCGCCTGCAGCAAGCCTGGGCAGCAGAAGATGGCGAGGCGATAGTCCAATGGGACCAGTGGCTTGCCGCCAACCGCGAAACTGCAGAGCTGGCGGCGGAGGACTCACGCCTGGGGGCGTCTCTGACCCGTTTGCTCGGCAGCCTGTCATTAATGCCGGTAGACGTACCCATGCCGCCGGGGGCCGGCTACGTCACCGTATACGCCTGGGCCGCCCAGGTGCGTGGGGTAGCGCCGCGCCAGGCCATGCTCGGCTTCGCCTGGGCCTGGCTCGAGAACCAACTGGCGGTGGCCTGCAAGGCGCTGCCGCTGGGGCATACCGCCGCCCAGCGTCTGGTTGAACGGTTGCGCCCGGTGCTGGTGGCCGCAGTGGATGAAGCGCTCGAGCTTGGTGACGACCAACTCGGCCCGGCACTGCCCGGCCTGGCCTTGGCCAGTGCCCTGCACGAAACCCAGTATTCACGGCTATTTCGCAGTTAGTGCTCAATAACCAGGAGAACGACATGACACATTGCCTACGTATCGGCGTCGGCGGCCCGGTGGGCTCCGGCAAGACGGCCCTGCTCAAGCAACTCTGCCTGGCGCTGCGCGACCACTACGACATTGCCGTGGTCACCAACGATATCTATACCCGCGAGGACGCCGACTTCCTGTTGCGTCACGAGGCGCTGCCGGCCGACCGTATCCTCGGCGTGGAAACCGGAGGCTGCCCGCACACGGCGATCCGCGAGGACGCCTCGATGAACCTGGCCGCCATCGACGAACTCCAGGCACGTCATCCGAACCTCGAGCTGGTGCTGGTGGAGTCGGGCGGCGACAACCTTTCGGCCACCTTCAGCCCAGAACTCTCCGATCTCACCCTCTACGTGATCGACGTCTCCGCAGGCGACAAGATCCCGCGCAAGGGTGGGCCGGGCATCACCAAGTCGGACCTGCTGATCATCAACAAGATCGATATTGCCGAGCAGGTACACGCCTCGCTGGAGGTGATGGAGCGTGACTCGAAGAAGATGCGCGGCGAGCGTCCGTTCGTCTTCACCAACCTCTACGACGGCGTCGGCCTGGAGACGATCATTCAGTTCATTCTCGACCGCGGCATGCTGCCGGAGCGTCGGCTCCAGGCCCGGCCGGCCAACGCCTGACCACTCGTGCCTTCGCTAGTCATCGGAAAGGAGATCGTCCCATGATCCATCGCTACGTTACTACCTCGCGTTTGGCCCTGGTTGCTGCGCCGGCCTTGCTGCTCGTTGCCGGCCTGGCCATGGCCCACCCTGGGCATGAACACCCCCACGGCGGCGGCTTCGCCGCTGGCCTGTCTCATCCGCTACTGGGCTTCGACCACCTGCTGGCCATGCTGGCGGTGGGGCTGTGGAGCCTGCGCCAAAGCCGCGCCTTCAGCCTTGCCGCACCGCTGCTTGCCGCAGGCGGCATGCTGTTGGGGGCGGGGCTGGCATGGGCCGGCTTTGCGCTTCCGGGCGTGGAGTTCGGCATCGCCATGACGGTGCTGCTGGCCGGTGTGCTGATTGCCGCCTTGGTCAAGGTACCCGCCGCCATCGGTGCCGGCGTGGTGGTGCTGTTCATGCTGTTCCACGGCCATGCCCACGGCAGCGAGATGCCGCATGGCGCCTCCATGCTGGCTTATCTGGCCGGCTTCACCCTGGCGACCCTTGCCATCACCTACGCGGGCCGTGCGGCGGGTGCATTCCTCATGGCGCGTGAGAACCGCATCCTGAGGGCTCTGGGCGTGGCGATCGCCGCCGCCGGTGCGCTGTTCGCCTTTGGTTGAGTAGCGCGAGCAGGCCCAGCTACACGCCCGGCTCCGGCCGGGTGTGTCGTATGAGTGATAATTGACAGGAAACGCGCCGCCGCCCAGCTTGAAGGGAGCCGATTCGGGAAAGGAGGGCGCATGGATACGCTACTGCTGGCGATAAAGATCCTCATCACACTGCTGGTCGCGATTCTCTTCGTGCAGAACATCGTCCTGGTCGAGGTACGCTTCCTGGCTTGGGGCGCGCGGATGCCGCTGGCGCTGCTGCTGTTGGCGATCTACGTATTGGGTATGGTCAGTGGCAAGGCTCTATTCCACTTGCTGGCTCGCCTACGCACTCGCCGTTCGCGCTCTTGAGGTCAATCCACATGCGTTACCGCTGCGCGTCGTGGATCGACGTACCACGGCAGGCCACGACGGGCATTGTGCTCGAGTTCGGCGATCACCTGAGCACCGAGCAGCACGATCATGGCCCCCACTTCGAGCGTGAGCAGTACCACGATCAGGGTGGCGAGCGAGCCGTAGACCACGTTGACCAGCGAGACATTGAGGAAATAGAACATTAGCAGGAAGCGAACCCCCTCCCACAGCAGTGCCGCGACGAAGCCACCTATCAACGCTCTCTTCAGAGCGATCTTGACGACCGGCAGCACTTTGTAGATGGCGCTGAAGAGCAGGAAGACGCCGATGAAGCTGAACAGGTTCATCAGCGGGCCGGAGAGGCCTGCGAGGGGCATGTCGCGCCCAAGCGCCACCTGCCACAGGGTGCCGATGGCTTCGGCCAGGGTCACCATCAGGGTGAGAGCAGCCAGGCCGGCACCCAGCACCAGCATGAATAGATAGGGAAGCAGCACCGAGACCCAGATCCTGCGCTTGGGATGGGCTTCCGGCGTATGAAAGATGATCGCCAAGGCATCTTCCAGCATGCGAAAAACGAAGGAGCTGAAGATCAGCAGCATCAGAATGCCGAACAATCCGATCACATCGCGCGATTCCAGCAGGGCGCGTACTGCCTCCATCAGGCCATCGGCATGGGCGGGAGCCAGGTGAATCAACTGTACGCTGAGCACGTCGAGCAACACGTTCTCATCCACGATTCGCGTCAGCAGTACGGCAAGCAAGGCAAAAAGCGGAACGATGGAGAGCAGGATGTTGTAGCCGACCCCACCGGCCAGCAGGATGCCGCGATTGCGTAGGAAGGCAGCCAGAACTCGCCACAGGAAGGCGCCAGTCCGTGGAATCAGGACGAACATGACGCGCTGCGACCTGCGGTCTCGAGGCATGGTGAGCATTGCTCCTGGTGCCGGTTTGGGGTTCCTGCTGATCAAGGTATTCGTGCTGGCCGGCGGCTACAAGCCTGTCGCTTCGCTGGATGCTTCGCACAGGTCCGCTACACTGGGGCTGACGGAGGCTTGGTAGCCACCGTGTCGACCATCCTGAATTGGGCAGCAAGGAGAGCTGTATGCGCAATATCATTTATATCATCGGCTTGATCGTGGTGGTGCTGTTTATCCTGTCCATGCTGGGGCTGCGCTAGGACCGGGTGAACGATCCCGAGGTCATGGCCGGCATCATCTCGCCGGTCGTGATCCATCGACAGGCCGTCATGCTCCTGCGAGTAACCCTTCCACCAGGCTGTGAAGCTGCTCCTGATTGAAACGGTTGCCGTCCGAGCTTGGCGTCGGATCGGCCGTGATGGCGATGGTCAGGCTGCGCGATGGAATCACATACAGCCCCTGCCCGCCGAAACCCCGCCCGTAGTAGACACGCTCGTTCGCCAGCGTGGTGACGAACCAGCCGTATCCGTAGCCGTCGCCCGTCCAGCGCGAGGTTCCGTGTGCCTGCCAGGACGCCTCGACCCACCCTTCGGGCAGTACTCTGACGCCATTGACCACGCCGTCATGGCGATAGAGTTCGCCGATCTGTATCAGTGCCCTGGGCGAGAGTGCCATGTCGTTGCCGCCGAAGTAGATACCCTGCGGGTCCTGTGGCCAGGACGGGATGACGATATCGAGTGGCTCGCCGAGCAGGCGTCGGGCCAGTGCCAGTGTGCTTTCGCCGCTTGCCTCGGTGAGGGCGGCCGAGAGCAGGTGGGAACTGCCGGTGGAATAGAGCATCTCGCCACCGGGTCGGGCGACGAATGGGCGGCTCAGCGCATCGGCCACCCAGTCGTCGCTGGCCACCCAGGCGCCATAGTTGTTGCCGGAGGTGCGTTCGAGTCCCGCCTGCAGCGTCAGCAGATGTTCCACCGTGATCTCGTCGATACGCGGATCGGCCTGCTCAGGAACCCGTGGCCCGAGCAGTGCTACGATCGGCTGGTCGACGCCCTCGATCAGGTTTGCCTCGATGGCTGCGCCGACCAGGGCTGCCAGTACGGTCTTGGACAATGACTTGATGTTGACTGGTTGGTCGGTGGCGGGACCATCCAGCCGATGCTCCAGAACGATCTCGCCCCGTTCGGCGACGACGATGGCGTGCAGTCGGGAGATGTCCTCCGCCTCGCTGGCTAGTTGCGCCAGAGCCTGCTCGCTTACGCCAGCTTGTGCGCCTTGCTGCGCCTGGGCCCGCTGCGAGGGCGAACTCAGCAGGAACAGGCACAGCAGTAACGGTAGCATGGCCGGGAGCCAGCGATGGTGAAGGACCCGCGCCATGGCAGCTAGGATAGTCGACATGCCTGTCCTCTCTCGCAATTTCGTTCTTCTCTTCGAGAACCACGAGTTGCCGGAGGTTCCGAATGCGACAGGCTTATCCAAACCCAACGCAGGAGGCAGGACATGGAACATCGACTCTACCTGCTACGCTGGCTGGGGGCTGGGTTGGGCGCGCTGCTGCTGGCCGGTTGCGTAGGTCGTGTCTTGCCACCCGAGCCTCGATCGCTCGCTGAGCCCGTCGATGTCTACCTGCTCGACCATGGACGCCACTCGAGCCTGGTGCTGCCACGCGAGGAGGGCGGCGTGGTGCGCTACAGCTACGGTGAATGGCGCTGGTACGTAGAGGGGCGCCGCCATTTGCCCGCCGGAGCCGCGGCCATGCTATGGCCCACCAAGTCCGGGCTGGGGCGAGGCGTCTACCCTGAGATAAGTTCACCCGGTCAGTTCCATCGGCTGGCTCCGGAGGGATTGACCGATGTTCATGCCTTCCAAGCCGAAGCGGCGCGCGTGATGGCCCTGCGACGACGGCTCGATGAGCATTTCGAGCAGGCCGCTAGTGAGCCGGTGCCGAGCGAAGAGTTCGGGCTGGAGTTCGTTCCCTATCCGCGGCGGTACTCCGCCGTCCACCAGTCGAATCTGGTCGTTGCGCGCTGGTTGCTTGCACTGGATGTCGACGTGCATGGCAGCCCCTGGTTTTCAAATTGGCGAGTCGACACGCCTTGAATGACCTCACCAATTCGACGCATTGTGCGGCGCTGAGCCATCGATAGACACTTCCTTTCGCCTGGAAGAATCGCTATGTATGCTGAGGAAGGAGCGATACGCGGCTGTCGCCTTCCGGCGGCGGCTCAAAGGGACCACCTGGAGGGTCTAGTCCATGCCGGAGACACCCGAGAGTCCACTTTACAAGGATAGGCGCGTCATGGCCTTGGTGGCCGTGGCCGTGCTCGCCATCATCTGGGCAATCTTTGCTCACAACAGCGCCACCGATCACCGCGACCGCAGTGAAGCCCTCGAAGAGCAACTGGCGGCAATCGAGGGCGAGCATCAGGATCTGCTCGCGGAACTCAATGAACGCAATCAGGCCGGGGAGGATATCGAGACACAGCAGGCACAGCTAGCCGAACTCGAGGAAGAACGTCAGTCGCTAGAGGCCGCCATGAGCGAGGAGCAGCAGGCCATCCGCGGCGAGATCGAGCGGCTCGAGGCCGAGGCCGATAATGCGCAGGCTCGTCTAGAGGCGCTACAGGAAGAACGTTCGACGCTGGAGAGTGAGCTGGAAGCCCGCCGCGGCGAGCAGGCCGAGATGGAAGAGAGCCTGACTGCGCTGCAGGAGGACTATCAGGCCGTGGATCAGGCGCGCGCCGATGCACAAGCGGCACGTCAGGATGCGGAGAGTGCCCGGCAGGAGGCAGAAGAGGCGCGTCAGGCCGCAGAGGAGGAGCGCCAGCAGGCGGAAGAGGCACATCAGCAGGCCGAGACCGAGCTCGAGCAGCTTACCAGCGAACTGGGCCAGATGCGGGAAGAGGCGGCCAGTGCCGAAGAGCGGCTCACGACCCTCAACGAGGCGTTGGCAGAGCGCCAGCGGGGACTCGAGGCAATGGAGAGCGATATCGAAGCGCTGGAAGCCAGGCGTGACGAGGTCGAAAGCGAAATAGGCGAGATCCGCGACGAGCGCGACGCCGCCATGTCCGAGCTCGAGTCGATTCGCCAGGAGCGCGACCGGTTGAACGAAGAGATCGAGTCCGGCCGCAGCAGCCTCGAGGAGACCGAAGCCCAGATCGAACGCCGGCAAGGGCAACTGCAGCAACTCGAGGCACAGCTGGCACAATGGCGCGATACACTGGCCGAACTCGAGTTGCGCACCGAATCGGCCGAGCAAGGCCGGCAGCAGCAAGACCAGCAACAGCAAGATAGGCAGCAAGACCAGCAGCAAGGCCAGCAGCAGAAAGATCCGCAGGAAGAGAGGGCCGATGCCGAACGCAGCTGACGCACTCTCGGGAATCGTTGCGGCGGGCCAAGGCTCGCCGCACGCCGTTTCAGGCATACGTGGTTGTCGGATCTGCCACCCAGTCTCCGGCATCGGCGCGTATACTGTCGAGACAGGCGAATCGGCGCTCGCTGCCTTACGCAATGATACAAGGAGTCAGTCGTGATCGAAGGGGTCAAGCATATCGTGGCCGTAGCATCCGGCAAGGGTGGGGTGGGCAAGTCCACCGTTACCGTCAACCTGGCGCTGGCCATGGTGGCCGAAGGTTATCGGGTGGGGATTCTCGATGCCGACATCCATGGCCCGAGTCAGGCCCAGATGCTGGGCGTGCCGGAAGGCGTTAGGCCCCAGCAGGCCGGCGAGAACAAGTTCCGGCCGCTGGAGACGCACGGCGTGCAGGCCATGTCGATGGCCTTCATGGTCGATACCCGGGAGCCCATGGTATGGCGCGGGCCGATGGTGGCAGGTGCCTTCCAGCAGTTGCTGACCCAGACCGCCTGGCAGGATCTCGATGTGCTGTTCATCGATATGCCCCCGGGCACCGGTGACATTCAACTGACCCTCGCGCAGAAGGTGCCGGTGGACGGGGCGGTGATCGTCACCACGCCGCAGGACATTGCGCTATTGGATGCCCGCAAGGGGATCGAGATGTTCCGTAAGGTGAACGTGCCGGTGCTGGGCGTGGTGGAGAACATGAGCCTGCACGTGTGCTCACACTGCGGTCATGCCGAGCCGATTTTCGGCGAAGGGGGCGGTGAACGCATTGCCGCCGAGTATGAGACGCGTGTGCTGGGCCGGCTGCCGTTGACACTGTCGATCCGAGAGCAGGTGGATGGTGGGCGGCCGACGGTGGTCGCCGAACCGGAGGGGGAAGTGACGGGAATCTTCCGTGACATGGCACGGCAAATCGCCGATGCGCTCGCAGGTAAGTCGGCGGACGAAGGGCCAAGCATCTCGTTCAGCGACTGAATCCCTCGGTCTGGCCCCGTTAGCCGCAGGGCCGTGACGGCTGCATTCAGGGCCGCTATGATAGCGGCCCTAGGCTATATCTGAAAACTGTCTGCGCTTGGCCATACGGCGTTAAAAATCAGCTCAAAGTACTCATTTACGCTACGTAAACTCCGTCTTTTCGCTGATTTTTGCCTTGTCTGACCTTCGCTCGCCGACTTTTCAGCCAAAGCCTACTTCTTCATTCTTCGGTACAACTTCTTCTCAGGACGTCCCATGAGCATCAGACCCGACAGTTGGATCCGCCGCATGGCCGAGCGGGAAGGTATGATCGAACCCTTCGAAGCCGACCAGGTGCGTTACGTTAACGATCAGCGGGTGATCTCCTACGGGACCTCCAGCTACGGTTACGACGTACGCTGCGCCGACGAGTTCAAGGTGTTCACCAATATCCACTCCGCGGTGGTCGACCCCAAGGCGTTCGACGAGAAGAGTTTCGTCGACATCAAGGGTGACGTCTGCATCATTCCGCCGAACTCCTTCGCCCTGGCGCGCACGGTGGAATATTTCCGTATCCCGCGCAGTGTACTGACCATTTGCCTGGGCAAGTCGACCTACGCGCGTTGCGGCATCATCGTCAACGTCACGCCGCTGGAGCCCGAGTGGGAGGGGCATGTGACCCTGGAGTTCTCCAACACTACCAACCTGCCGGCCAAGATCTATGCCAACGAGGGCGTGGCGCAGATGCTGTTCCTGGAGTCGGATGAAGTGTGTGAGGTTTCCTACAAGGATCGCGGTGGGAAATATATGGGGCAGAGGGGAGTCACCTTGCCCCGTACTTGACCTTTACTCTTCGTCCAACTCCTCGGCGGCGTCGGCGTGGGAGAGACGCAGCCCATGGGGTGGCAGCGTCGTGCCGTCGAGAATGGCGGCGTCGCCCTCGAGGCGCAGGCGCCCTTCCAGGAACCACTTCACCGCGATGGGGTAGATCAGGTGCTCGCGGGCGTGCACCTTCTCCTTGAGGCTGGCTTCGGTTTCGCCCTCGCTCACCTTCACCACGGCCTGGATGGCCACCGGGCCACCGTCGAGCTCCTCGGTGACGAAGTGCACGCTGCAGCCGTGTTCGGCCACACCGTCGGCCAGCGCCTTGGCGTGGGTATTGAGGCCGCGATAGGCAGGCAGCAGGGAAGGGTGAATGTTGAGCATGCGGCCATGGAAGCGCTGCACGAAGCGCGAGCTGAGGATCCGCATGAAGCCGGCAAGGATTACCAGATCGGGCTCGTGGCGCTCGATCACCTTGATCAGGGCGCCGTCGTAGGCGTCACGGCTGTCGTACTCGCCGTGGGGCAGGACCACCGCATCGATGCCGGCGTCACGGGCGCGCTGCAGCCCGTAGGCGTCCGCCACGTTGGAGATCACCGCGACGATTTCCCCGCCCAGCCGGTCGTGGGTCTGTTCGTCGATCAGCGCTTGCAGGTTGCTGCCGTTGCCGGAGATCAGCACCACCACCCGGCGCGCGCCTGTCGGCTCGGGCGTCAAGTCGTTGAGCGTGTCCACGTAGCTCTCGCTCATGCCTCGAGGTTCTCCAGCAGCACGGCATCTTCGTTCTCGCCGCGAGCGACGATCTCGCCGATGCGATAGACTGTCTCGCCCTGGGCCTGTAGGTGGGCCCGGGCCTGGTCGGCCTTGTCGGCTGGCACGACCACGACCATGCCGATGCCGCAGTTGAGCACGCGGTACATTTCCTGCTCTGCGACGTTGCCTTGCTGCTGGAGCCAGTCGAACAGCGCCGGCCGGGTCCAGCTCTTGACGTCGATGCGGGCGGTGAGCGTCTCCGGCAATACACGGGGCACGTTCTCCAGCAGGCCGCCGCCGGTGATGTGCGAGAGGGCATGGACCGCGATACCGCTCTCCTTGATCAACGACAGCAGCGGCTTGACGTAGATGCGCGTGGGGGCGAGCAGGGCCTCGCCGAGCGGCTGGCCGTCGATGGCGGTGTCCAGCGAAGCACCGCTGACATCGAGGATCTTGCGAATCAGCGAGTAGCCGTTGGAGTGCGCCCCGGTGGAGGCGATGCCCAGCAGCACGTCACCTTCGCCGACCTTGCTGCCGTCGAGGATCTCGGACTTCTCCACCACGCCGACGCAGAAGCCGGCCAGGTCGTAGTCACTGCCTTCGTACATGCCGGGCATCTCGGCGGTTTCGCCGCCCACCAGCGCGCAGCCGGCCCGTTCGCAGCCTTCACCGATACCCGTTACCACGTCGGCGGCGATATCCACGTCCAGCTTGCCCGTGGCATAGTAATCGAGAAAGAACAGCGGTTCGGCGCCGGCGACGATCAGATCGTTGACGCACATGGCAACCAGGTCGATGCCGATGGTTTCATGGCGACCCAGGTCCATGGCCAGGCGCAGCTTGGTGCCCACGCCGTCGGTGCCGGAAACCAGCACCGGCTCGCGATAGCCGGAGGGCAGTTGGCACAGGGCGCCGAAGCCACCCAGCCCGCCCATTACCTCGGGGCGCATAGTGCGCTTCGCAACGCCCTTGATGCGGTCGACCAGGGCATTGCCGGCATCGATGTCGACGCCGGCATCCTTATAGCTCAGCGAAGCCTTGGCATTGTCGGGAGAGGTGGAATCGGTCATGGCCTGTCCTGTAGGAAGTAAACGCAGTAGTGGTTCGTTGACTGGCGCCAGACGACATGTCGCCTGATGTCCGGAGCAGTGGGCAAGGTCGGGCCGGAATTGTAGCATCACGAAACACGGCTCGCATTGCCGTGAATGACAAACGCAGGGAGGTGTGATGCGCAGAGAATGGTGGATCCTGGTCGGCGTGGTAGCGGTGGTGTGGTTGCTGTTCCAGTTGGAAGCGATGTTGATGCCGTTCATTGCCGGCATGATCCTGGCTTACCTGTGTGATCCCCTGGCCGATCGTCTCGAGCGCCTGGGGTTGTCGCGTACGCTGGCGGTATGCGCCGTGTTCCTGGTCATGTCGATCGTATTGGTCATCGCCCTGTTGATCCTGATCCCGCTGCTCATGCAGCAGATCCGTCAGTTCAATCAGGTGATTCCGGGGATCTTCACCTGGGTGCAGACGGTGCTGGCCCCTCAGGTACAGGGCTGGACAGGGCTCGACCTGACCGCCGATCTCGCTGCCATACAGCAAACGTTGGGACAGAACTGGCAGAATGCCGGCGAATACGCGGCTCAGTTCCTGGGTCAGGTTGGTCGATCGGGCATGGCGTTCATCACCTGGATCACCTATGTGGCGCTGATCCCGGTGGTGACCTTCTACTTGCTGCTCGACTGGGACAGGATGGTAGCCAACCTGCACGACACGCTGCCACGCCGCTGGGAGCCGGATGTGGTTCGTCTCGGCCAGCGCTGCGACGAAGTGCTGTCGGCTTTCCTGCGCGGACAGCTACTGGTCATGCTGTCCCTCGGGGCAATTTATGCCATCGGCCTGACGCTGATCGACGTGCGCTTCGGGCTGTTGATCGGCATGGCGGCAGGGCTGGCCAGTATCGTACCGTTCCTGGGTTTCATCGTCGGGCTCAGCGTCGCATTGGTCGTGGCGTTCTTTCAGTTCGAGGGCTGGCTGGTGCTGATCGGCGTCGTGGCGGTGTTCGCCACCGGCCAGGTACTGGAGAGCGTATTGCTTCAGCCCAAGCTGCTGGGGGATCGCATCGGGCTTCACCCGGTGGCGGTCATCTTCGCCGTGCTGGCAGGCGGCAAGCTGTTCGGTTTCACCGGCGTGCTGCTGGCGCTGCCGGCCGCTGCGGTGATCATGGTACTCTTGCGGGAACTCAACGATCGCTACAGGCGAAGCACGCTGTACGACGTCGATGGGCCGGAGCATCGCCACGAGGATCTACCATGAGCCGAGCGCCTGCGCAGCTGCCGTTGGGAGTGGGGTTGCGCGACGATGCGACTTTCGACAGCTTCCTGCCGGCAGCCAACGCCAGTCTGGTCGAACATCTCTCGCGTCAGCTCGATCCCGACGGCGAGCCGTTCCTGTATGTGTGGGGCGCGTCCGGCAGTGGTCGTAGTCACTTGCTGCAGGCGGCCTGCCACGCGGCCTCGGACCGAGACCTGCGTGCGCTCTACTTGCCACTACGGGACCTCGGCCATTTTCCTCCCTTGATGCTCGAGGATGCCGAGCGCCTCGACCTGGTGGCTATCGATGACGTGGACAGTGTCATCGGGCGGCGTCGTTGGGAAGAGGGGCTCTTCCATGCCTTCAATCGCCTGCGCGATGCCGGCAAGCGGCTGGTGGTGTCCGCTGCCGTGGCGCCCCGCCAGTTGCCGGTAAGACTTCCCGACCTGGCCTCGCGCCTGACCTGGGGCGTGACCTACCATTTGCAACAACTCGACGATGGCGAGCGGCTACAGGCCCTGCAGCTTCGTGCCCGGATGCGTGGGATCCAACTTCCCGACGAGGTGGCACGTTACATCCTGCATCGCGGCCCACGACGTCTCGAGGAACTGTTCGAGGCGCTGTCGGTTCTGGATCGTGCTTCGCTTACCGCTCAGCGCAAACTGACCATCCCCTTCGTCAAGCAGGCGCTGGGCTGGTAATGCCGGTTCAGCGGCTCAGATTGACCTCGAGGCGCTGGCCGTTGCGCAGCGACACCTGACGCAGGATCACCTGGCGCTGCCCGCGCGAGTTGACCGCGCTGCCAGAAACGTAGAATTCCCCCGGCGGGAGTCCCTGCAAGGTAAAGTTGCCATTGCCGTCGGTTCGTGTGGTGTGGGTGTACTCGCGCGCTCGCGGGTCGGCAGGCTCGACGGCCTGGCCGGCTAGGGCGTGCTCCGCGGCTTCGGCCGAATAGGTGGTGACGGGAGCGACGGAAATGGTCTCCCCGGCGCCCGGTGTGCCGTTCAGGCTGAGTCGGCCGGCAATGGCGGCGGTGCCTGACTTTGGCAGTGCGGCATACTCCTCGGCGGGGAAGGCAACTTGACGAGGGATACGGCTTGGAGCCGGAGCGGGGCGCTGCTCATCGGGACGCTCGGTATCGGGACGTTGGGGCTCGCCAATCTCGATGATTTCGATGCGTTCGGGGGGCGGGCCCGGCTCCATCATCTGGCAACCGGCGAGAAACAGGCCCAGCAGGGCTACGGGTATCCAGACTTTCATTCGCTTGCATCCTCATGGCTATGCCCGTACCCAGCGAGCATAAACGATGAAGGAAGCCGGGGGACAGGCCAAAAAACGAAAGGTCCGCCGAAGCGAGTTCGGCGGACCTTCAGAAAGACGTTGTGACGCTATCGCGTTACGCCTTGGCAGCTTGGCTGGAAGTAGCCTGCTGTGTCTGCTTCAGGCTGCTCTCGGCGAGCTTTTGACTCTGCTGCAGGAAGTCCTGGTTCAGGGAAACGACCTTTTCGGCATCGCCCTTGAGCCGCTCGGTCATGTCCTTGGCGACCTGCTGCTGACCTTCGAAATAGCTGCGCAGGCCATCGGCATCGCGCACGTCGAGCAGCCCACGGGCCTGGGCCAGGCCTGTGTCGGCATATGCCTTGGCGGTGTCCAACTGGGCGGAGAGCAGCTTCTCGGTATAGTCGATGCTCAGAGCGGCATAGGCACGGGCCGGGCCGAGAAGCATGGCTTCGAACGGCTTGGTGTCGAAGCTGAATGTCTTCATCATTTCCTGTGAACCTCCTGGTTCGCGATAGATAACGAACGGGAATCCGTCCTGCTGCATTGCAGCATAGCAGAGTGGTTTTTGCGCCGCAATATAAGATTCGGTAAGCCTCTGTAGCGTCCTGTCAGAGCTTTCAGAGCTTTCCTCAGGCGGCGCATTCGATCCGATTGCGTCCGTTACGCTTGGCCTGTAGCAACAGGGCATCGGCGCGATGGATCAGATCGACGACGAAGCGGTCGGCGGGCTCCAGGCTGGCGATACCGATACTGATGGTGAGCGGAGTCGTCTGAGATAGCGTTCGCTGCAGGCGTTCGGCAATCTCGCTTGCCCCGGCGGCTGTGGTTTCAGGCATCAGAATGATGAATTCGTCGCCTCCATAGCGCCCAACCAGATCGCACTCCCTGACCGTGGCCAGTATGGTATGGGCAACGCGCCGCAGCGCTTCGTCACCCGCGAGATGGCCCTCGACATCGTTGATTTCCTTGAAATGATCGACGTCGAGCATCATCAGGCAAAGCGGCTGCTCATAGCGAAAGGCGCGGCGAAGCTCCAGTTCAGCCAGCTCCAGCAGGTAGCGGCGGTTGTAGATATCGGTCAGGGGGTCATGCGTCGCCAGATGAGTCAGGTGTTCGTTGGCGGCGATGAGTTCCGCCGTACGTTCGTGTACCCGTCGTTCTAATTCCTTGCTGTTGGGGTAAGCTCCGCCAGGCTGATTAGAGAGCAGCGACATGTCGCGAGACACACCGAACAGATGGGTAACGTAACCCTCTTGGTTGGTGATCGGCACCAGCAGTGTCTGCCAGTGGCCTTGTTGACAGATCCCGTTGCGGTCGATGTACCCCCCTTCTTCTTCATAGCGAATGGGGCTGCGGCACTCGACGCAGCGCTTCAGGTTGGCGATGACGCCATGGCCCATGTGAGGCGGGAGTAACTGTTCGATGCGTTTGCCTATGGCAATGGTGTCATTGCCGAGCATGGCCTGGCGCGTTGGATTCATGGCTTCGACCACGAAGTCGGTGGGGCCCTCGACGCGAACGATGAACATGTGCTCGGGGCAATATTCCCAGAGGCTGCGCACCAACAGCATACCAGCGTTGGCATTGAGCCGGCTGAGAATGTCAGACGTCATCCAGGGGGTCTGATGCATGGCTAGGTTCCCTTTAGTGGCGTTCCTCTTTGTCCCAGAGGTAACGTTGAGCCTGCGGCACTGCAGCATTAACACTAGGTCGCGGCAATTCTTTGCGCAGCATGATTTTCGTCATGACATTGGAGGGTAGGGTTTCAGCTCACCCATTCTCAGCATGATGGAACTCAAACTGCAGTGAAGTGATGCACTCCTATACTGTCTGAACGTTCCATGGACAGGAGAACCGACCTATGCCGAGCCATGGCAGCGACGAACATCGTGCGACGGAAGCCGCCGGATGCCTTTCGTGCTATCTCAAAGCCCTGTGCGTTCCACAAGGGTTGTCTCCCGAGGAGATAGCGTTGCTGGATGAACTCATCTTCCCTCCCATCCGCCTGGAAAAGCGCGAAGTGCTCTGCGTCCAAGAGGCGTCGTTCGATAACCTCTATGTCGTGCGCACCGGCTACCTCAAACAGGAGACGGCTGTCGAAGGCGCCGAGAGCCTGCTGACCGCACTCTGGCTTCCCGGGGATATCGTCGGCTGCGACGCCATCGGCCTGGGGCGTTATCCCGCTACCGTAAGCGCGCTCGAGACCGCAACGTTGTGCAAGCTCCCTTTCGATCAGTTCGAGGCACTGACACAGAGGATGCCCAGGCTACGCCGGCACCTTCAACGCAGTATCAGTCGAGCCATGCATGAAGAGAGGTTGAGCCTGCATCAATTGCTGTGTCGCACTGCCGAGGCGCGCCTGGCCTATTTCCTGTTGAGCGTATCGTCCTGCTTTCATCGCCGCGGCTACTCGGCCTCGCACTTTCGCTTGCCGATGACGCGCAACGACATCGGCAGTTACCTGGGACTCACTCAGGAAACGGTCGGCAGGACGCTCGCGACCTACCAGAACCAACGGCTGCTTCGCGTGCATGGGCGTGAATACCATCTTCTCGACCTTCCCCGTCTCGAGCGACTTGCCTCTTCCACCGGCAGGCGGCAGAAGAGGCCTCAGGGTCGCCCTGTCGATCAAGCTCGCTGAGCCATCATGGAAGCTCGGTGCTGTTCCCAGTACTCGAGCAGAACGCGACATTCGCCTTCCTTCTCCCTGACGAAGTTCACTAGTGGTTGATGCAACTCCGGGGTGGCATTGGTGTTCAACAGCCATTCGAAGAAGTGCTTCGATTCCGCTGCCGAGCGCACGGCCTGTTCGATGATCTGGTTACCCATGATGTCGTCAATGACGAAGAAATGCCGCTGGTCCAGCGTGAAGTTCGAAGCACTCAACGGCACTTCACTGACGCAAGCTTCGAGTTCCAGGCACCTGGCCGCCTGGCGAAGCATGTCGAGGCGCTTCTCGCTCTGCAGGCCCAAGGTGGCCATCAAGTGGCTCGTTTGCGGGGCGTGCGGCAGAAAGCTGAGCGCCAGCCGGCGGTAGCGTTGGAGTTCGGCGGCCTCGTGCGCATTGGCGAGAGTAAGCTGTTCATGGGGCAGCAGCAGGGTAGAGGTCATGAGATGTTTCGTCCGCTTTGTTCTAGAGCCGTTATCGGAATTGCCTGGAGTGGGTAGGCAAAGCGATCTTAGGGAAAGGGGCTTTTGCGCTGCAACGACAGTTATCATGTTCCGCTTCGATAACGCCGAATCAGTGCGAAGGTTCGATAACTGTCAAAAACTGCTTCAGGCACACGCAGCCTGTGCCTGGCTTGCGTGACACCAGGCTTGGCACCATGGTGAAGGAAGAGTCGAAAAGCGAGGGAGTGACATGAGCGAACATCGTATCGAGCACGACAGCATGGGCGAACTTCGGGTGCCGGCCGCAGCGCTCTATGGCGCCCAGACCCAGCGGGCGGTGGAGAATTTTCCGGTCTCGGGTCAGCCGATGCCTGCGGCATTCATCCACGCCATTGCCCGCATCAAGCTGGCTGCTGCCAAGGTGAACCGGGATCTGGGGCTACTCGACGAGAAACGGGCCGAGGCCATCATGGCGGCCGCGCAAAGGATCGTCGATGGCGAGCACGATGAGCAGTTTCCCGTAGATGTGTTCCAGACCGGCTCGGGCACCTCGAGCAATATGAATGTCAACGAGGTCATCGCACACCTGGCCAGCCGCGAAGGATTGAAAGTGGGGCCCAACGACCACGTCAACATGGGCCAGTCGAGCAATGACGTCATCCCCACCGCGATCCATCTTTCCGCGGCGCTGGAGGTCACCGCACAGCTACGTCCGGCACTGGTGCAGCTGCGCGCCACCATCGACGAGCGCGCTCTCGAGCTGGACAGGGTGGTGAAGACCGGGCGAACCCACTTGATGGATGCCATGCCGCTGCGCCTGGGGCAGGAGCTGGGAGGCTGGTCGAGCCAGATCGGGCAGGCGATCGAGCGTATCGATAGTGCCATGGTGCGCCTCGCCAGGTTGGCCCAGGGCGGTACGGCGGTGGGTACCGGTATCAACGCCCATCCGGAGTTCGCCGAACGCATGGCGCGGGAACTGAGCGATCAAACCGGCCTTTCGCTGAGCCCCAACGACAGCTTCTTTGCCAGTCTTGGCTCCCAGGATGCCGCCGTGGAACTTTCGGGGCAGCTCAAGGGCCTGGCCTGCGTGATCATGAAGATCGCCAACGACCTGCGCTGGATGAATTCCGGCCCTCTGGCCGGCCTGGGCGAGATCGAGCTGGAGGCGCTGCAGCCGGGCAGCTCCATCATGCCGGGCAAGGTCAACCCGGTGATACCCGAGTCGGCGGCGCAGGCCGCTGCCCAGGTGATTGGCCTGGACGCGGCAGTGACGGTGGCAGGGCAGAGCGGCAACTTTCAGCTCAACGTGATGCTGCCTCTCGTTGCCAACAACCTGCTGACTGCTATCAAGCTAATGAGCAATACGGCACGGCTGCTCGGCGAGCGGGCCATTGCCACGTTTCGCGTGCGGGAGGAGAGCCTGGCCGAGCCGCTGGCGCGCAACCCGATACTGGTCACAGCCTTGAACGGGGTGATCGGCTATGACGCTGCTGCCGCCATCGCCAAGCAGGCCTACCAGGCCGGGCGACCTATCATCGAAGTGGCCGAGGAGCAGACCGACCTGGGGCGGGACGAGCTCGAGCGCCTGCTCGATCCTGTCAGGCTGACCCAGGGGGGATTACCCGACTGAGCTCTTTCAATCCTGCTGATCGCGAGAGCGAGCTTCACGAATGGTCTCGCGCGCCCATTTGCGCTCGTCTCCGTCCGCCTCGGGGCAGTCGTGCTCATCGCTGCGCGAGGGCCGAAAGCAGAGCGATACCAGGATGGCGAAGTGGTCCGAGCCGAAATAGGGCAGCCTTCTCAGTGCTTTCAAGGTGAAATGCTCGCTGGTGAAGACATGGTCGAGCGGCCAACGAAGCAGGGGATAACGAGCATGGTAGGTGCTGTACATGCCTCGGCCTCTGCGGGGATCGAGCATGCCGCTGATGCGACAGAACAGCCGCGTGGTACGCGACCAGGCCACATCGTTCAGGTCGCCGGCGACGATGGTGGGAACAGGCTCGCGATGGATGGTCTTGCCGACCAGGAGCAGCTCGGCGTCGCGCCACAGCGTCTCTTCGCTCTCGTTGGGGGCTGGCGGGCGTGGGTGGAGAGCATGCAACCGCAACGTATCGCCACTTTCGAGCGTGACCTCGGTGTGGATGGAAGGGATGTCGTCCTGGATCAACCACTCGACACGGGTGTTGCTGAGGGAAAGCCGTGAGTACAGATGCATGCCGTATAGATTGTCGAGAGGAATCTTGACGCTATGGGGCCATTTCTCGTCGAGTTCGGCGTCGAGCTGCTCCTGCCACCAGGCGTCGGACTCGAGAGTCAACACGACATCGGGGTCGTTCTGGCGGATGATTTCCAGGAGTCGTGCGGCCCGACGATTCGTAGTCAGGACGTTGGCAATCAGCAGTGTGATGCAGCGGGACTGGTGTCCCGGCTCGGCATCCTGCACCTGAAGCGGCCAGAGGCGAGTCCAGGGGAGAATGAAGCGGGCTTGCAGAGCAACGACCAGCAGGCTCGCTACGAGCAGTAGCCAGCGCCAGGGTGATTCGAGTGGAAGCGAAAGCAGGGCGGTGAGTAGGGCGGCAAAGGCCAGCTGCAACCGGGGGAATTCGCAGGCTCGTATCCACCACCAACGCAGCGGCAACTTGGCGATCAGTGTGGCAGCGAGCAGCAGCACGACCGCGCTGCCCAGTGCAAGGGAGTAGATAATCACGGAGTCTCCTGAGGCTAGGCCCTGAATCGGGCAATACCTCCCTCAGGAGACTACGCCATGTCAGCCTCAGGCAGCCAGCGCCTGATGGTGGGCTTCGACGTGTGCGGCGAGGCGTTCCACCTGGCGCGGTGTCAGGCGCAGGCCCAGCTTGGTACGTCGCCACAGGATGTCCTCGACGCCAAGTGCCCACTCTTGATCGATGAGGTAGTCGGCTTCGGCAGCGGTGAGGCCGGCGCCGAACTCCTCCCCCAGGTCGTCCGCCCCCCTGGCACCTTCGAGAAAGCGCAGGCAGAGGCTGCCGTAGCTACGGGCGAAGCGTCGCGCACGCGCCTCACCGAGCCAGGGGTAATCGCCAAGCAGGTGCGCCATGAAGTGCTCATGACTGACGATGTCGCCTCCCGGCAGGGCGGTGGTGGCGGTCCAGCTCGTCCCCATGCCGGGCAGGGCAGGCGCCAGCAGTGTCAGCGCGGCTTCCGCCAGCTTGCGGTAGGTGGTGATCTTGCCGCCGAACACCGACAGTAACGGGGCGCCGGTCTGGTCCAGGGCCAGGGTGTAGTCGCGGGTCATGGCTGAAGGATCGGCCGATTCGTCGTCGCACAGCGGGCGCACGCCGGAGAAGCTCGTGATGACGTCGCGACGGTCGAGCTGACGACGGAAGTGCTCGTTGACCACGCCGAGCAGATAGTCGATTTCTTCCTCGCTGATGGCGACCTGTGTCGGATCGCCCTGATAGCGACGGTCGGTGGTGCCGATCAGGCTGAAGTCATCCTCGTAGGGTAATACGAAGACGATGCGGCGGTCGCTGTTCTGCAGGATATAGGCACGGTCGTCGGCATTGAGGCGTGGCACGACGATATGGCTGCCCTGGATCATGCGGATGGAATAACGCGAAGGGCGCGCGGCTTGCTCGCGCACTACTTGCTCGACCCAGGGGCCCGCAGCATTGACCAGGGTTCGCGCATGACGCTCGAAGCGCTTGCCACTGCGCACGTCCTCCAGTTCGATACGCCAGATCCCGTCCTCTTCCCGCGCCCCCGTACAGCGCGTGCGCACCAGTATTTCCGCGCCGCCTTCACGGGCTTGCAACGCATTGAGCACCACGAGTCGGGCATCGTCCACCCAGCAATCCGAATATTCGAAACCGCGCATCATCTCGGGCTTCAGCGGCGAGGCGGCATCGAAGCGAACGCTTCGCGATCCGGGCAGTTTCTTGCGCCTGCCGAGATGGTCGTACAGAAACAGCCCGGCGCGGATCATCCAGGCGGGGCGAAGGTGGGAACGGTGCGGCAGGATGAAGCGCAACGGCCAGATGATGTGCGGTGCCTTGTGCAGCAGCACTTCACGCTCGCGCAAGGCTTCTCCAACGAGGCGGAACTCTCGGTGCTCGAGATAGCGCAGGCCGCCGTGGATCAGCTTGCTGCTTGCCGATGACGTGGCGCCGGCCAGGTCGCCTTGCTCGCACAGGCCTACCGCCAACCCGCGGCCGGCGGCATCGTTGGCGATGCCGGTACCGTTGATGCCGCCACCGATAATGAATATGTCGAGTAGCTTGCGAGACGTTTGCGCCATGGGGAAAAGGCTCCGAGCTGACGGTCCGCGGAGCGGAACCGATCCAACGCTTATGTTTGAAAACGAACATATAGCAATCGAAATCGAACATCAAGGTCTCGGGCACGACAATGCCGACATTCGGGTGTCGGCAGAGCGGTCTGGCTGAGGGTACGGCTCAGGCGATATGCAGGGCGACGTCGTTGACCTGCATGAGATGGACGATGCGCTCGGGTGGCTGGCGGTCGGTGAACAGGGCATCCAGTTGCGCGATGTTGCCCTGGCGTACGACGGGATTGCGATGGAACTTTGAATGGTCGGCGGTCAGGTAGACCTGGCGAGAGTTATGGATGATCGCCTGGGCAACGCGCGCCTCCTGGTAGTCGAACTCCAGCAGTGAGCCGTCTTCGTCGATGCCGCTGATGCCGATGATGCCGAAGTCGACCTTGAACTGGTTGATGAAGTCGATCGTCGCCTCGCCGATGATGCCGCCGTCCCGGGAGCGAACCTGGCCGCCGGCGATGATGACATTGAAATCTTCCTTGTGCTGGAGGATGGCCGCCACGTTGAGGTTGTTGGTGATCACCTCGAGGCCTTGGTGGTCGAGCAGGGCTTCCGCCACCACTTCGTTGCTGGTGCCGATGTTGATGAACAGCGAGGCGTGATCGGGGATATGCCTGGCAACCAGGGTGGCAATGCGGCGCTTGGCGTCGAGATTGAGGTTCTTGCGTGTGCTGTAGGCCGTGTTGACGGTGCTGGACTCGAGCCCGGCACCACCATGCACGCGGCGAATCATGCCCTCTTCCGCCAGAGCGTTGAGATCGCGGCGGATGGTCTGGGGGGTGACGGAGAAGTGCTCCGTCAACTGCTCGATGCTGGCATAGCCCTGGCGGCGTACCAGGTCAACGATGGCATCTTGTCGTTGTTGCTGGTTCATGTCGGCTCCCTTTCGATCACGCGAGTGTAAGCGATTCGGCCCGCCGCCGGCAGGCGTTCAGCCCTTTGTGCTACGAAAGTCGTAAAGCAATGCGAACATGTTCAAGTACTCTTGATGATCATAAACGAACATACAACGACAGGATTCAACATGGCCGACTATCTTCTCGCCATCGACCAAGGCACCACCAGCTCACGTGCCATTCTTTTCGACCGTGGCGGCCATGTGGTCCGCGTTGCGCAGCGGGAGTTTCCTCAGCACTTTCCCCGCGACGGCTGGATCGAACACGACCCGCAGGACATCTGGGACACGGTATTGGCCACGTGTCGCGAAGTGGTGCAAGAGTCGGGCGTTGCGCTCGATGCTATCGCCGGTATCGGTATTACCAACCAGCGTGAGACCACCCTGTTGTGGGAGAGGGCCACGGGCCGTCCGCTCTACAATGCCATCGTCTGGCAGGATCGGCGCACCGCCGACCTCTGCCAGCAGATGCGTGATCAGGGGGGGAGTGCACTGGTCCAGGAGCGCGCCGGGCTATTGATCGATCCTTACTTCTCGGCAACCAAGCTGGCCTGGTTGCTGGATAACGTCGAAGGTGCCAGGGAGCGCGCCGAGCGCGGTGAGCTCGCCTTCGGCACGGTGGATAGTTACTTGCTGTGGAGGCTGACCGGCGGCCAGGTTCACGCCACCGACGCCACCAATGCCTCGCGTACCATGCTGTTCAACATCCATACCCAGCAGTGGGACGAGGAGCTGCTCAGTCTTTTCGACATTCCCTCAGGCTTGCTGCCGGAGGTGCGCGACAGCAGCGATGACTTCGGTACCGCGCAAGCCGAGTGGCTGGGGGCCGAACTGCCCATCGGCGGGGTAGTCGGCGACCAGCAGGCCGCGCTGGTGGGGCAGGCCTGCTTCGAGCCGGGCATGGGCAAGAGCACCTACGGCACCGGCTGCTTCATGATCGTCAATACCGGCGACACGCCGGCGACCTCACGCAACCGATTGCTGACCACCGTGGCCTATCGGCTGGGTGGCAAGACCACTTATGCCATGGAGGGAAGTATCTTCGTGGCCGGCGCGGCCGTGCAGTGGCTGCGTGACGGGCTGAAGCTGTTCAAGGAGGCCGCCGAAACCGAGGCTCTGGCCAAGCAGACCCGCGACGGGCATAGCGTATACCTGGTCCCCGCCTTCACCGGGCTGGGCGCGCCGCACTGGGACCCCAAGGCGAGGGGGGCAATCTTCGGCCTGACCCGTGATACCGGTATCGCCGAGATCGTAGCCGCAGGGCTACAGGCGGTCTGCTACCAGACGCGCGACCTGCAGGCTTGCATGAGCGATGACATGGGCGTGCCGCCGGGAACACTGCGCGTCGATGGCGGCATGGCGGCCAATTCGTGGCTGGTGCAGTTCCTGGCCGATATGCTGGGAGTGCAGGTCGACCGGCCTACGGTACTCGAGACGACGGCGCTGGGCGCTGCCTACATGGCGGGGCTGCGCTTCGGCTGGTATCGCGACCTTGAGGAAATCGCCGAGCTGTGGCGTTGTGAGAGAACCTTCACGCCGAGCATGCCCGAAGACGAGCGCGAGCGGCTTTACAAGGGCTGGCTCGAAGCGGTGGGGCGTGTAAAAAGCACTGCCTGAAGCTTGCAAAAAGCAGCGATATCGGTAAGATATGCATCCGTTGCCGCAGCGAAGATTTGTCGGTGACAGGCGGGCTGCCGCCATTCGGAAGAATGGAAACAGCCGCAGAAAGCCGGGAGCAGGACCATAGCTCAGTTGGTTAGAGCGCCACGTTGACATCGTGGAGGTCGGCGGTTCAAATCCGCCTGGTCCTACCAGCTTGCCCTGCGATTTCCAGGACCATAGCTCAGTTGGTTAGAGCGCCACGTTGACATCGTGGAGGTCAGCGGTTCAAATCCGCTTGGTCCTACCAGTATCCCGGAACGCCCCGTGGCTCAAATGCCGCGGGGCGTTCTGCTTTGCGCCATTCGTCAGCGCGAGGCCAGGAAGTCGGGCAGGTCGGTGCGTGCCACGAACACGCGCATCAGCGCCTCGATGCCGGCCTGGTCGGATTCGTCGAAGCGGCCGGGTTGAGGGCTATCCAGGTCGAGTACGCCCCACAGCGCTCCCTCTCTCACGATTGGAACCACCAGCTCAGCGTTCGAGGCGGCATCGCAGGCGATATGGTCGGCGACGGCGTGCACGTCGTCGATACGCTGGGTCCGGCGACTACGGGCGGCGGCGCCACAAACGCCTTTGGCGAACGGAATAGGGTTGCAGGCGGGCTTGCCCTGGAAAGGGCCGAGGGTGAGCAGCTCGGGCTGGCGTTGCAGGTAGAAGCCCGCCCAGTTGAGCTCCGGCACTTGCTGCATGATGAAGGCGGATGTCTGCGCGGCATTGACCAGCCAGTCGCTATCGTCGAGCAGGGCTTCGAGCTGTCGGGCCAGCAGTGAATAGTCGGGATATGCCATGACATCTCCTCAATGAGTGTTCGGGAGTGACTCAGACACGAACGGGCCGACGCATGGCGTCGGCCCGTTGACGTTCAGACGGCGACAAGCCCCGGTTTCACTCCCAGCCGGGTACTGCACCGCCGTCGAACAGCTCCTGGGCCTTGGCGGCAACTTCTTCGCTCTGGTAGGCCGAGACCAGTTGCTGGATCTCCTCGCGCTCCTCGTCGCCCGCGCGCACCGCGATCAGGTTGACGTAGGGCGACTCGGGCCCCTCCTTGATCAAGGCGTCGTCCAGGCTCAGGCCGGCCGGCTGGGCGAAGGTGTTGTTGATGAAGGCCAGGTCGACGTCCTGCAGCACGCGCGGCAGCTGGGCCGCCTCGATCTCGCGGAAGCGGAAATCACGCGGGTTCTCGACCACGTTGACCGGTGTGGCCTCGAGGTTCTCGTGATCGTCCAGCTCGATCAGGCCGGCGTTGTGCATCAGGATCATCGCACGACCGCCGTTGGTGGGGTCGTTGGGCAGGGCGATGATGGCACGCTCCGGCAGCTCCTCGATGCTGTCGTGCTTCTCGGAGTAGGCGCCGATCGGATAGACGAAGGTGCGTCCGGCCACGGTCAGGTCGTAGCCGCGGTCGTCGATCATGCTCTGCAGGTAGGGCTCGTGCTGGAAGGCGTTGGCGTCGAGGCTGCCGTCGGCCAGCGCCGCATTGGGCGAGACGTAGTCGGTGAATTCGATGATTTCGACCTCGAGATCATAACGATCCTTGGCGATCTGTACCGCCACTTCCATGACTTCCGACTCCGGGCCGGACATGGTGCCGACCTTGATCGAGCGGGTCTCGGTGGCGTCGTCGTTGCCGCAACCGGCAATCAGGCTAGCAGTGGCGAGAGTGCCGACGAGGGTGGCGGCGCCGAGCAGACGGGTCAGGCTTGCTTGCATTGGGTCGTTCTCCTTGGGTGTTGCGTCACTTGCGATCCGATTTGCGTACCAGATAATCCCCCAGGCTCTGGAAGCCCTGCACCATGACCACCAGGATGGCGACGGTGATCAGCATGACGGTCGGGTTGAAACGGTTGTAGCCGTAGCGGATGCCGAGATCGCCCAGGCCACCACCGCCCACGGCGCCGGCCATGGCCGAGTAACTCACCAGTGTGACGATGGTGATGGTCAACCCGGTAATGATGCCGCCGCGGGCCTCCGGCAGCAGTACCTTGGTAATCACCTGGCGGGGTGTGGCACCCATCGACTGGGCGGCTTCGACCAGTCCCGGTGGTATCTCGTTGAGCGCGCCTTCCACCAGTCGTGCGACAAAAGGAATGGCGGCGAGGGTCAGCGGCACGATGGCGGCATTGGTGCCGATGGAGGTGCCCACGACCATACGTGTGAAGGGAATGATCGCCACCATCAAGATGATGAAGGGAATCGAACGACCGATATTGGTTGCCATGCCGAGAACCTGGTTCAGCACGGGGCGCGCGAGAATCTGGCGTGGGCGGGTGACATAGAGCATCACGCCCAGCGGCACGCCGAGCAGGGCCGAGATCACGCCCGATACGGCGACCATGTAGAGCGTGTCCAGGGTCGCCTGGAGAATCAGGTCAATCATCGCGCTGGACATGGCCGAGCACCTCCACGTGAAGATCATGGGTTTCGAGGTAGTCGATGGCGCGGCGGGTCTGCTCCGGTGTGCCGAGCAGCTCGGCGATCATCAGCCCCAGGGTGCGCTCCTGGATCGACTCCACCTTGGCTTGCAGGATGCTCACGTCCACACCGCATTCCCTGGCCAGCCGGGAAATCAAAGGGGTTGAGACAGCATCGCCCGAGAACGCCAGGCGCACCACTGGGTGGGTACGCTCGCCCGGTACGTCCTCGAGCCTTTCCACCAGGGCCTTGGGCGGCTCGAGCTGGAGGAAATCATTGAGGAATTCGCGGCCGAGCCGGGTGCGGGGGGCGGTAAAGAAGTCGCCGACCTCGGCTTCCTCGACCAGTTCGCCGTCCGAGATCAGGCTGACCCGATGGCAGATCGACTTGACCACCTCCATCTCGTGGGTGATCAGCAGGATGGTCAGGCCGAGCTTCTGGTTGATCTCGCGCAGCAGGGTGAGAATCGAGCCGGTGGTCTGCGGGTCCAGCGCCGAGGTCGCCTCGTCGCACAGCAGCACGCGGGGTTCGCTGGCCAGTGCCCGGGCAATGGCCACGCGCTGTTTCTGGCCACCGGAAAGTTGTGCCGGGTACTGGCGCGCCTTGTCGGAAAGGCCGGTCAGCTCGAGCAGCGGCAGCACGCGCTCGCGAATGGCGCTGCGTTTCATACCCATCAGCTCGAGGGGCAGGGCAACATTGTCGAAGACGTTGCGCGTGGTCAGCAGATTGAAATGCTGGAAGATCATGCCGATGCGGTGCCGTGCCTGGTTGAGCGCGGCGGAAGAGAGACCAGTCATCTCCTGGCCGTCGACAACGACGCTGCCGCTCGTGGGGCGTTCGAGCAGATTGACGCAACGAATCAGGGTCGACTTGCCGGCACCGGACAGGCCGATGACGCCGTGAATGCTGCCTTGCGGGACATGAAGGTCGACGTTCCTGAGCGCCTCGATCGTCCGGGACGAGGTGTCGTGTCGGCGGGCAGTGAACGGTAGCCGGCTTCTGGGGCCGGTGAGATGGTAGGTCTTGGAAACGTTGCGTAGCGTAATCATCTGGCTTCCTACGGGCCGTCCCGGAGGGGCGGGCGCAGCGATAGCCGAAATGGATGACCGAAACGAAAAAAAGGCCACCCTGACGGGTGGCCATCAACGCTGGACACACCCTTTTAGCTGCACTTCACGTCGTCGGGGAAATGGAACGTCCCCATCGGCGTGGGCGCCCGCAATCCGGGTACAAATCGGCGCCTGAAATGTGATGCGGCATATTAGGATCAAAGGCGTACCCTGTCAATGCGTATGGTGGATGATCGGGTATCTACCGCCCGGCTTCGATAAATATTGCTGCATTCATGACTAATCGCATGGTTTCATCTCGAACTCTTCGCGCTGCGTTCGCTGGCTGGCAATGGACGTTGCGTTGCTGAATTCTTACACTGCGAAACCTATCTACTCTCACTCCCTGCTCAGAGGCTGCCCAGGAGGCGTCATGTTCACAGGCATCGTTCAGGGGACGGCGGAAGTCGTCGCCATCAAGGAAGCGGAGGCCTTCCGTACCCACGTGGTGAGCCTGCCCGATCAACTGCGCGAAGGGCTCGAGCTGGGGGCCTCGGTGGCCCATAACGGTGTGTGCCTGACCGTTACTGCTGTCGAGGGCGAGCGGGTCAGCTTCGACCTGATGCGCGAGACGCTACGCGTGACCAATCTCGGTGCGTTGCGCGAGGGCGACCGCGTCAATATCGAGCGGGCGGCACGTTTCGGGGACGAGATCGGCGGGCATGCGATGTCCGGGCACGTCATGGCCATGGCGGAACTGGTGGAACTGGACCAGGCACCCAACAACCGCCGGCTCTGGTTCGAGGTACCCGATGCGCTGGGGCGCTTCTTGTTCGACAAGGGGTACATCGGGGTCGATGGCATCAGCCTGACGATAGGCGAGGTGCGGCGTGCGACGGTTGATCACGGCCCGCGCTTCTGCGTCGACCTGATCCCGGAGACGCTGGAGCGCACCATCCTTGTGGATCGCGTGCCGGGCGACCGGGTCAATATCGAGGTCGATCCCCAGACCCAGGCCATCGTCGAAACGGTCGAGCGTGTGCTTGCCTCACGCGGTGTCTGAGTTCCGGTTCAAATGACCGTTTCGTCAAGTCTGCGTTGGTAGCCGCGCTGGCGCATGGCGCAGAGTTTGCTTATACAGAGCGAACCGTGCCGCGGCATGGCGTTCAGGGTCGGTCTCGCATCACCGGCGGCCTTTGGGTACCATGTGCGGCTTTTCTCGCTCCCTGGCCGATAATCAGCCCTAGTGCGCAGGAATGCCAAAAATGAAGAACCTCCTCGAAAGACACTTCAAGCTGACTGAGCACAATACCAGCGTGAAGACCGAGGTCATTGCCGGGATCACTACCTTCCTGACCATGGCCTACATCATTTTCGTCAACCCCAGCATTCTCTCCGAAGCGGGCATGGATTACGGTGCGGTGTTCGTCGCCACCTGTCTTGCCGCGGCCGTCGGCTGCTTGATCATGGGCCTGTGGGCCAACTATCCCATCGCCCAGGCGCCTGGCATGGGGCTCAATGCCTTCTTCACCTATGGCGTCGTGCTCGGCATGGGCTACACCTGGGAAGCAGCGCTGGGCGCCGTGTTCCTGTCCGGTTTCTGCTTCTTCCTGCTCAGTGTGTTCAAGATCCGGGAGTGGATCATCAACTCCATTCCGCTCTCCCTGCGCCTGGGCATCGCTGCGGGTATCGGCCTGTTCCTGGCCATGATCGCGTTGAAGAATGCCGGCATCGTGGTATCCAATCCGGCCACCTACGTGGCGCTGGGCGATCTCTCCGAGCCTGCCGCCATCTACGCGTTGCTCGGCTTCTTCGCCATCACCGCCATGGCCTATTTGCGCATCACCGGAGCGGTGATGATCGGCATCCTCGGCGTGACCGTGTTGGCCATGATCCTGGGACACAACCAGTATGGCGGGCTGATGTCTATGCCGCCTTCGATCGCGCCGACCTTCATGGCGCTGGACCTGTGGGGTGCGCTGGACATCGCCATGCTCAGCGTCATCTTCGCCTTCCTGTTCGTCGATCTGTTCGACACCTCCGGTACGCTGGTGGGCGTGGCACACAAGGGTGGCCTGCTCGACAAGGACGGCAAGCTGCCGCGCCTGGGGCGCGCCATGATGGCCGACAGCGGCGCCTCCATGGCAGGTGCCGTGCTGGGTACCTCGACCACCACCAGCTATATCGAGTCCACTGCCGGTATCGCTTCGGGCGGGCGCACCGGACTGACCGCCGTGGTGGTGGCCGCGCTGTTCCTGATCAGCCTGTTCTTCGCGCCGCTGGCGGGCTCGATCCCGGCTTATGCCACCGCCGGCGCGCTGCTCTACGTCGCGGTACTGATGGCCGGCAGCCTGGCTCACGCCAACTGGGACGATCCGACCGACGCCGCGCCCGTGCTGATCGCCGCGTTGGCCATGCCGCTGACCTTCTCCATCGCCGAGGGCATTGCGCTGGGCTTCATCAGCTACGCTGCTATCAAGACCCTCTCCGGCCGCTTCCGTGACCTCAACCCGGCCGTGGTCGTGCTGGCGATCCTGTTCGTGTTGAAGTTCCTGTTCCTAGACTGACATTTTCTCACCGAGAGCTGCGATGAGCATTTACGGCGACTACATCAAGTCCGTGATCCGAACCGTCCCCGACTGGCCGCAACAGGGGGTCAACTTTCGCGACATCACTCCGCTACTGCAGAACAGTTCGGCCTTCCGCAAGCTGATCGACAGCTTCGTGCATCGCTACCAGGACATGGAGCTGGATGCGATTGCCGCCATCGATGCGCGCGGTTTCATCATCGGTGCGCCGGTTGCCTACGAGTTGGGCTGCAGCTTCGTGCCGGTGCGCAAGAAGGGCAAGCTGCCGTTTCGCACCATCAGCGAGACCTATACGCTGGAGTACGGCCAGGCCGAGGTGGAGCTGCATTCCGATGCCTTCCGCCAGGGCGACAGGATTCTGATCATGGACGACCTGATCGCCACCGGGGGCACCATGCTGGCCGCCGCCAAGCTCATCACCCGCTCGGGGGGGCAGGTGGTAGAGACCGCTACCATCATCGACCTGCCGGAGATCGGCGGGTCGGCAAAGATTCGCGAGGCCGGCTTCGGCGTCTTTGCGGTCTGCTCCTTCACAGAGGACGAGTGACATCATCATGAGCAACGCCCGCTATCACCAGCACTTCACCGTTTCGTGGGATCAGTTGCATCGCGACGTACGCGAACTCTGTCACCGCCTGGTCGAGCGTGACTTCAAGGGCATCGTGGCGATCACCCGCGGTGGCCTGATCCCGGCGGCGCTGATCGCCCGCGAGCTCAACGTGCGCTTGATCGATACGGTCTGTATCAAGAGCTACGACCACATGGACCAGGGCGGGCTGGATGTCATGAAGGGCGTCGATCACGATGGCGACGGTTGGCTGCTGGTCGATGACCTGGTCGATACCGGCAAGACGGCGCGCAAGGTGCGCGAGATGCTGCCCAAGGCGCACTTCGTCACCATCTATGCCAAGCCGGAAGGGCGGCCGCTGGTCGATCAGTACTTGACCGAGGTGGCCCAGGATTGCTGGATCCAGTTTCCGTGGGACATGGGGGTCGCCTACGTGGAGCCCTTGGTCGATCAAGTGAAGCGATAAACGGGGCGGTACGCCATGAACTGTCCATTGCCCGAGAGCTGGCAGCGTTGGTTGGGAAGCGAGTTCGAAGCCCCCTACATGCAGGCGCTGCGTAATTTCCTGGCAGCCGAGAAGGCGGCCAGGAAAATCGTCTATCCGCACTCCTCGAACTGGTTCCGGGCCTTCGAGCTGACACCACTGGAGCGAGTCAAGGTCGTCATTCTGGGGCAGGACCCCTACCACGGGCCCAACCAGGCCCATGGCCTATGTTTTTCGGTGCGCCCCGGCGTGGCGACGCCGCCGTCGCTGGTGAACATCTACAAGGAACTGGTCGCCGACGTCGGCTTCCGGCCGGTCGATCATGGCAATCTCGAGTACTGGGCGCGCCAGGGCGTGCTATTGCTCAATACCTCGCTGACGGTAGAGCAGGGCAATGCCGGTTCGCACCGTGGCAAGGGCTGGGAGACCTTCACCGACCGTGCCATCGAGGTCGTCAACGCCCATGCCGAGCCCTGCGTGTTCCTGCTGTGGGGCAGCCATGCCCGGCAGAAGAAGGCACTGATCGATACGTCGCGACACCTGGTGCTGGAGTCGCCACACCCTTCGCCGCTCTCGGCGCACCGGGGCTTCTTCGGCAATCGTCACTTCTCCCGGGCCAACGCCTTCCTCGAGGCGAACGGGCGCGAGCCGATCGACTGGCAGCTTCCCGCGACACCTGAAGCTGTGCCTTAACCTCTGTGCGGGATGAGGGTAAAATGGCGCGCGATTTGTCCCGGCAATGATTAGTCACTCACCCCCCCATGCCAAGAGGTCCGTCATGAGCGTCCACGCCATCCACCATCCGCTGGTCCAGCACAAGCTGGGTCTGATGCGTGAAGCGGGCATCAGTACCAAGAGCTTTCGCGAGCTGGCAGGCGAGCTGGCCAAGCTGCTCACCTACGAGGCGACCCAGGACCTGGAGCTGGAAGAACAGGCTATCGACGGCTGGAGCGGCGAGCCGATTCCGGTGAAGCTGCTCAAGGGCAAGAAGGTGACCATCGTGCCGATCCTGCGTGCCGGGCTCGGTATGCTCGACGGCGTGACCGACCTGATCCCGAGCGCACGGATCAGCGTGGTGGGGCTCTATCGTGACGAGGAGACGCTGCAGCCGGTACCCTATTTTGCCAAGTTCGCCGGCGACCTCGACGAGCGCATGGCCATCGTCATCGACCCCATGCTGGCGACCGGTGGCACCATGGTGGCAACGCTCGACATGCTGCGCGAGCGCGGCTGCCAGCAGATGAAGGTGATCGTGCTGGTGGCGGCACCCGAAGGCATCAAGCGGGTGCAGGATGCCTATCCCGACATCGAGATCTATACCGCTGCCGTCGATGATCACCTCGACGAGAACGGCTATATCGTTCCCGGTCTCGGCGATGCTGGAGACAAGATCTTCGGCACAAGATGAGCTGCACGATACGGATAAGACGCCCCTGAGATTGCAATCCAGGGGCGTTTTTCTGGGCAGGATGCCTTCATTTGACCAACGACACACAGAAGGACTGCTACCCATGAGCGAACACGTGGCGACTGCGCAGGCGCCGACCGACTCCCTGCCGAGGATTCTCCTGACCGGGGCGCAGATGCTCTTCGTCGCCTTCGGCGCCCTGGTGCTGGTGCCGCTGCTGACCGGGCTCGACCCCAGTGTAGCCCTGTTCACCGCCGGGATCGGGACCCTGGTGTTTCACGGCGTGACCAAGGTCACCGTGCCGGTCTTCCTGGCTTCCTCGTTCGCCTTTATCGCCCCGATCCAGGGCTCTGTGGCCAATTTCGGCGTGCCCGCCACCATGGGTGGTTTGATGGCCGCGGGGCTGGTCTACGTGGCGATCTCCCAGGCGGTGCGCATGAAGGGCACCGCCTGGCTGCACCGCCTGCTGCCACCGGTGGTGGTGGGGCCGGTGATCATGGTGATCGGCCTGGCGCTGGCCCCGGTGGCGGTCAGCATGGCCACCGGCGAGACCAGCGACCATATCGATTATGGCCCGGCGATCTTCCTCTCCATGACAAGCCTGTTGGTCACCTTGGTGCTGGCCGTTTTCGGCCGTGGCCTGCTGCGGCTGGTGCCTATCATGGGCGGCATCCTGGTGGGCTATGCCTTGGCGCTGTTGATGGGGCTGGTGGATTTCACGCCGGTACGCGAGGCGTCCTGGCTGGCCATTCCCTCGTTCACCGCGCCGAGTTTCCACTGGGCGGCGATCCTGTTCATGATTCCGGTGGCCATCGCGCCGGCCGTCGAGCATATCGGCGACATGATTGCCATCGGCTCGGTGACGCGCAGGAACTACCTGGAGAAGCCGGGGCTGCACCGCACCCTGCTGGGCGACGGGCTAGCAACCTCTACTGCGGCGTTGTTCGGCGGTCCGCCCAATACCACCTATTCGGAGGTGACCGGGGCCGTGACGCTGACTCGGGCATTCGACCCCAGGATCATGGTGGTGGCCGCCTGCTTCGCCGTTGGGCTGGCCTTCGTCGCCAAGCTCGGCGCACTGTTGCAGACCATTCCCGGTCCGGTGATGGGCGGCATCATGACCCTGCTGTTCGGCTCGATTGCCGTGGTGGGGATGAATACCCTGGTACGCGCCGGCCACTCCCTGACCGCGCCGCGCAATCTGGTCGTGGTGTCGCTGATCCTGGTGTTCGGTATCGGTGGCATGCAGTTCGGCGGCGGTCAGTTCACCCTGCAGGGCGTGAGCCTGGCAGCCCTGGTGGGCATCGTGCTGAACTGGGTATTACCCCGCGCCGAGGAGGAGTGAGTCTAGGTGTGGTGCATCTCCCTGCCGCCCTCAGAAAAGGTCGGCGGGGAGTTGGCGCTGACGATCACGCACTCCTCGTCGCCCACGTTGCGAAAGCGGTGGGGCAGGCGTGAGTCGAAGTAGTAGGCGTCGCCGGTGCGAAGCAACCGCGCCTCGCCGGCCACGGTGAGTTCGATCTCGCCGGCCACCACCACGCCGCCTTCCTCGCCGTCGTGCTCGAGCATCTCATCACCGGTGTCGGCCCCGGGAGGGTAGCGCTCATGGATGATCGACATGCTGCGATCCGGACGGCGGGCCGCCACCAGGCGCCACGACAGATGCCCGTCGCCTATCTCGGTGAGCTCCTCGGCAGGATAGAAGGCGCGCGGTGGGGAGGGTTCGTCGCCGGCAAAGAAGGCGCTGATCGATACCGGCAAGGCATCGAGGATCTTCTTCAGTGAGCTGACCGAAGGGCTGACGCTGTTCTGTTCAATCAACGAGATGGTGCTGTTGGTAACGCCGGCTCGCTTGGCCAGCTCGCGTTGGGACAGCTTGCGCGCTTTGCGCAACTCGCGCAGACGAGTCCCCACATCAAATCCTTCCATTGTCAGGTCCAGGTCGTTCGATTTGTTTGACACATGATACCCGTTGCAGGCGTCGTGCATAAGATGATCCGGATCATGGCAGGCAAGCAATTGGCTCTCAGGCCATGGCACCGGCGTGCCGGCTAAGGCATCATGGTGGATATGTCCGATCGCCCCGTCACCGTTCCAAACCCACTGACCGATATCACCGGCCTGATCCTGGCTGGCGGCCAGGGCCGCCGCATGGGCGGGCGCGACAAGGGGTTGGAGCTGTTGGGTGGGGTTGCCTTGGTCAGTCATGTCCGGGAGCGCCTGGCGGGCAGGGTAGCTGAGGTATTGATCAGTGCCAACCGCCATCTCGAACGCTACCGGAGCCTGGCCGATCGTGTCGTGAGCGACACGGTGGGCGGCTTTCAGGGACCGCTGATGGGTATTTACGGTGGGCTATGTGCCGCCACCACACCATGGGTATTGGTTGTACCCTGCGATACACCGGTCCTGCCACCGGATCTGGTGGAGAGAATGGCGGCGGGTATCGGCCGCCACCGTATTGCCGTGGCCCATGACGGAGAGCGTCTGCATCCGGTCGTGGTGCTCCTGGAGCGAGCGTTGGCCGACGACCTGCATGCCGCCCTCGCAGAAGGGGAACGCAAGGTCGGTCGTTGGTTCGAGCGCCACGCCTGGACCGCTGTGGATTTCAGCGATTGTCCCGAGGCCTTCGACAATCTCAATACCGATGAAGACAGGCGACGCCTGGAGATGCGCCTGAACGAGGAGAGCCGAACCTGATGTCACGACCGGAGCACGGCTCACTGAGCCTCGACGATACACCGCCACTGCTCGGCATAGCCGCCTGGAGCGGAACCGGCAAGACCACGCTGCTCGAGGGCCTGTTGCCACGCCTGGCGGCACGCGGGTTGCGCACGGCGGTGATCAAGCATGCTCACCACGGTTTCGACGTCGATCAGCCGGGCAAGGACAGCCATCGCCTGCGCCAGGCGGGAGCCATGCCGATGCTGGTTGCCTCTCGTGCCAGGTGGGCCATGATGATGGAAACGCCAGGGCAGGAGGAAGCCGACCTGGCTCAGTTGATCGAGACGATACGGCACCAGCGTCCGGACCTGGTGCTGGTGGAAGGCTTCAAGTCCTGGCCCTTGCCCAAGCTGGAGCTGTATCGCGAAGCGCTAGGCAAGACGCTGCGTGTGGCCGAGGATCCCTGGGTCAAGGCGGTGGCCAGCCATCCATCAGTCAATGTGCCTGCCGGCGTTGATTGGCTCGACCTGGATGACCTGGACGCCATCGCCGAGTGGGTCGCCGCCTGGCCATTGAGATGGCCGGCAGAGCGGGCCCCGCGTGGCTTGGCTTGAGCGTATTTCCTCTGCTTGGAACATGTATCCGAACAACCGATTCCGAGGCTGCCTCACATGAGTCTGACCCATCTCAATCAGCGCGGCGAGGCCCATATGGTCGACGTCGCCGACAAGGCCGAAAGTCGCCGTGAGGCGACCGCTTCCGGTCATATCCAGATGAAGCCGGAGACTTTGGCGCTACTCATCGAAGGCGGGCTGCCGAAGGGCGACGTGCTGGCGACGGCGCGTATCGCCGGTATTCAGGCCGCCAAGCGTACCCATGAACTGATCCCGCTGTGCCATGCGCTGCCGCTGTCGAAGGTGGCGGTCGACTTTCACCTGGACGAAGAGAATTTCCGGGTCGAAGTGGTTGCCACCTGCCGCCTCAACGGTCGCACCGGCGTGGAGATGGAGGCATTGACAGCGGTCTCGGTGGCTTGCCTGACGCTCTATGACATGTGCAAGGCAGTGGACAAGGACATGGAGATTGGCGCCATCCATCTCGACGCCAAGCGTGGCGGAAAATCGGGTGACTACCAGCGCCAGCCGAGCGCTACGGCGGCTCCGATCGTTACGGGGGAAGGTACTACTGGCCAGGTGTCGGTGGGCAGCCGCTGCGATATCGACTCGCCCTGTGTCAGGGTGAAATTCCTGGCCGAGTTGCGTGAACGGCTCGGTGTCAGTGAACTCACCCTGCCGCTCGACACCCTGCCTAGTACTGACGTTGGGGGATTGAAGAGCGCGCTGCTGAAGAGCGATGCGCGCTTTGCACGATTGAGTGAAGGGAAGGTGCTGTGCGCTGTCAATCAGGTCATGGCGCTGGATCCGACGCCGATCACCAATGACGATGAAGTGGCGTTCTTCCCACCGGTAACGGGAGGCTGAGCGGTATGATCCGGGTGCAGGAGGCGTGCTTCGACGCAGGCGACGAGCAGCGGCAACTGCTGCAAGGCCGTTCGGACATTGGCGCCGTGGTCAGCTTCACCGGGCTGGTACGCGATTTCAACGAACGTCCGGACGTCAGCGGGCTGACGCTCGAGCATTATCCCGGCATGACGGAAGCCGCCCTGAGTGAGATCGTGGCAGAAGCGGAATCGCGCTGGCCGCTCCAGGGGGTGCGTGTCATTCACCGGGTTGGGCGTCTTTCGCCCGGGGAGCCTATCGTATTGGTAGTGGTCGCCAGTGCCCACCGCCGCGCAGCCTTCGAAGCATGCGACTTCATCATGGATTACCTCAAGACCCGTGCGCCTTTCTGGAAAAAGGAGCATAGCATTACCGGAGACTACTGGGTTGCCGAGCGCGAATCGGACCACCGGGATGCCAATCGTTGGGAGAGCGACAATGACAAAATCCCCTGAGACCTTGCCAGCCGAATTGATCGACGGCTTCGGCAGAAAGGTTCGCTATGTGCGGATCTCCGTCACCGATCGCTGCGACTTTCGTTGTGTTTACTGCATGAGCGAAGAGATGACCTTCCTGCCCCGGGCACAGATCCTGACGATCGAGGAGCTGAGCATGGTGGCGCAGGCATTCATCGAGATGGGCGTGGAGAAGATTCGCCTGACCGGCGGCGAGCCCCTTGTGCGTCGTGGCCTCGATCAACTCATCGAGCAGACCAGTGCTCTGCCTGGACTACGCGAGCTGGCCATGACCACCAACGGGGCCGGGCTGGTCAAGCATGCCAGGCGCCTGCGCGAGGCTGGCCTGGACCGGCTCAACATCAGTCTGGACACGCTCGACCCGCAGCGTTTCCGCGAGTTGACCCGCACCGGCAATCTCGAGCAGGTACTGGATGGGCTGCGTGCAGCACGGGAAGCCGGCTTCGAGCGTATCAAGCTCAATGCCGTCATCCTCAAGGGGCGTAATGACGACGAAGTGCTCGACCTGGTCGAGTTTGCCCGAACCGAAGGCGTAGACCTGAGTTTCATCGAAGAGATGCCGCTGGGGGATGTTTCCGACCACTCACGCGCCGAAACCTTCTGCTCGAGCGATGAGGTAAAGGCCCTTATTGAACGGCGCCACGAGTTGATTCCCACCGCCGAATCAACACTTGGCCCTTCGCGCTATTACCGAATGACCGATAGCGCCAGCCGCATTGGTTTCATTTCTCCCCATAGCCATAACTTCTGCGCCAGCTGCAATCGAGTGCGTGTCACGGCGGAAGGGCGGTTATTGTTGTGCTTGGGTAATGAGCACTCAGTGGATTTGCGCGCTGTGCTGCGCCAGAACCCGGGCGACCTCGATGCCCTGAAGCGGGCTATCGTCGCGGCTCTGCCGCTCAAGCCCGAGCGTCACTATTTCACTACCGATGGTGATGTCCAGATCGTCCGCTTCATGAACATGACCGGCGGCTGAGCGCTGGCAGTAGCCCTCTTTTCTCCATGTTCTTTCCCGATATTCGGCCTTGCGTTGGAACGGGCTTTTCTTGCCAATTCGGCAAATCGGCATATACTTTCGACGAGTGAGCCTCAAGGCTGACTCGTCGTTTTCTTGCATGGAGGAGGCCAATGTCCAGCGAAACCCTGGAGCGCATCGCCCGTAACAAGAACGTGGCTCGGGCTGCGGCTCGCCAGTTGAGCATGGAGCAGCTGCACAAGCTCTCCGATGTGATCGGCGAGGTCATCGAGCAGAAAAATGAAGAGGAGAAGCTCCGCAAACAGGAAGAAGCGGACAAGGAGAAGAAACTGGCTGAGATCCGTGAGGCCATGAGTGATGCCGGTCTCTCCGTGGAAGATCTCGTGGGTGAACAGCCTCGCCGTCGGCGTGGACGTCCACCCAAGAATGCCAGCGGTTCGTGAGCCAGCCGGACGCGAATCGTCTGCTTGCGCAACTCGGGACGGGAATGATGCATGAGGTGTCATTCCCGTCCTGCTGATGCATTCTCCGCCGCGTTCGGCCAGCCATGACATCCGAGCGGATTTACCGGTAGGCGGGCGACTCCACGGCGATCAACTGAAGATGTACGTCGGGTAATTGACGCAAGTGCTGCCCCAGCCAGGAGGTGATTAGAGGCTGCAGGGCGATACGAAGTTCGGCCAAGGTTTCCGCCTCGACTTCCACCAGGCGTTCGTCGAGCCACTCGGTAAAACTGTCTTCATCCATCGCGCTGACGCGGTGGGCATCCAGCATCAAGCGGCCTATTCGTGTCCAGCCAGTCTGGGTCGGGGCGACCGATAGCGCGAGATGCAGAATGCCATGGCGTGACGACCCTCGCTCCGCCGTAAGTCCAGGCAGAGGCGTGACGGCATTCTGGCTGACGATGCAGGGGCGCTGAGGGTGACGTGACTCCAGGCTCAGTCCTTCCCCATCGAGTCGAATCAGATCGCCATTGACCGGCGCCAGCGGCGCCTGAATCCCCATCGATTCCGCCAGCTCCTGGTGTGCCTGCTGGTGGCGGCGCTCCCCGTGTACCGGCAGCAGATGTCGTGGCTTTATCCAGTCATAGAAGATGCGCAATTCGTCCTGGGCGGGATGGCCCGAAGCGTGAAGCTCGGGGTGGTTGAACTCGTCCCACACGGCCACATCAAGATGTCTCAGGGCATGCTTGAGGCGCTCGATCTGACGCTCGTTGCCTGGAATTGCCTTGGCCGAGAAGAGAATGGTATCGCCCGCCATCAGCTCGAAGCTGGGATGCCGGCCATAGGCCAGTCGACTGAGGGCGGCACGAGGCTCGCCCTGGCTGCCGGTGGCAATGACCAGGACTTCCGATGGCGGGAGGTAGCCGAGATCGCCGACCGGTACCAGCGGCGGCATGTCGTCCAGGTACCCGAGACTTCGGGCCACCGCCACCATGCGTTCCATGGCCCGACCCATCAGACTGACCCGGCGGCCGCAGCGCTCGGCGGCCAGGGCCACGGCCAATACCCGAGCCAGATTGCTGGCGAAGCAGGTCACCACGACGCGCCCCGTGCACTGGGCGAGGCGGTGCTCGAGCGCCCTTGCCACTTCGCCCTCACTGCGCGAATGACCCGGCATGGGAGCGTTGGTCGAGTCGCCGACCACCAGGTCCACGGGCGCCAGGGCGCGAAACAGCGAGCCCTTTACCGGTGGTCCGATCAAGGGCTCCGGGTCGAGCTTCCAGTCACCGGTATGCAGCACTCGGTAGTCGCCGATGGCGATCAGCAGCGCGCAGCTTTCGGGTATCGAGTGGGTCAACGGCAGGTAGCGCAGGGTGAAGGGCCCGCTCTCCAGCGCTTCACCGGGCTCGATCACCCGGATGGCATCGACAGCGAGGCCGCGCTCGAGGAATTTTCCGCGGAGCAGGCCGGCAGCCAGCGGTGTGGCGTATACGGGGCATTGCCATTTGGGCCATAGCCAGGCGGCGGCACCGATATGGTCTTCGTGCCCGTGGGTAATGATCAGGGCCGTGGGACGAATGCCGAGTGCTTCAGGTGTTTCGAGGCTGGGCACCTGCAGCGGCGTGTCCGGCAGGTCCTGACGGATCATCATGCCGCAATCGACGGCAATCCATTCATCCTCATGCCCGTAGAGTCCCAGGTTCATGCCGATTTCGCCGCAGCCCCCCAGTGGCAGGAAGTGAAGCGGGGAACGGCGGCGGGGACGAATGGTGACTTGAGTCGAATGCATCGGCAAAACATGACCAGACAATGGAAACTTCACTATACGGGAACGTCGCAACCCTCCACAAATGCGATGCCGGTGCTGAGTGGGGTAGACGTGTCCCAGTCTGCCGAGTTCGCTACAATGCGTGCTCTCCGAATATCGTTTCGTATCAGGTTGGGTCCATGTCTCACTATTATCGTCTCGTCGTTTCCTGTCCCGACCGCCGCGGGATCGTGGCCCGCGTCTCCGGCTTCATTGCCGGTCACGGCGGCTCCATCACGGAAGCCAGCCAGCACTCCGACCTCGAGGCCGGGCGTTTCTTCATGCGTTACGAAATCCTTGCCGACTCCATCGGCATGACCGCCGCCGAACTGAGGGAAGCCTTCACGCCCGTGGCCCGCGAGTTCGACATGGACTGGGCGCTGCGCGATACCCGCCGCCGACCGCGGGTAGTGCTCATGGTCTCTCGCGAGTCGCACTGCCTCGTCGACCTGTTGTATCGCTGGACGGCCGGGGAGCTGGAGGGCGATATCGTCGGAGTCATCTCGAATCACGACGACATGCGCAGCATGGTCGAGTGGCATGACCTGCCGTATCACCATGTGCCGGTTGGAGGCGACGACAAGAGCGCAGCCTTCGCCGAAGTCGAGCGTCATGTCGAGGCAATGGAGGCCGACACCGTGGTGCTGGCTCGCTACATGCAGATCCTGCCGCCGCGGCTGTGCCAGCGCTATGCCGGCAAGGTGATCAACATCCACCACAGCTTTCTGCCTTCATTCGCCGGCGCGCGGCCCTATCACCAGGCGCATTCGCGAGGGGTCAAGCTGATCGGTGCCACCTGTCACTACGTGACCGAGGAACTGGATGCCGGGCCAATCATCGAACAGGACATACACCGCGTGAGCCACTGCCATACGCCACAGGACCTGGTCCGTTTCGGACGCGATGTGGAGAAGGCGGTACTGGCACGCGGTCTGCGCTGGCACCTGGAGGACCGGGTGCTGATTCATGGCAACAAGACCGTGGTCTTCGCCTGATCCCGGCAGCTGATCTTCGCAGGTAGTACGCCATGACCTTTTCCGAGCCGATTCTGGCCTCGTGGCTGTTGATCGTCAGCGGTTTGATCTCACTGGCGGGACTGGCCCTGGCGCTGATGCAGCGTCCTTGGCAGGCCCTGCTGTCCGATCGCGGCCTGCAACATCGCTGGTTGGCGGCGAGCGTGGCGGTCGTACTGTTGTGGCAGCTCAGGGCTCAGTCGGTGGACTGGCTGTCGTTGCATCTGATGATGACGGTGCTGATGACGCTGATCTTCAAGGCGCCGCTGGCGCTTGTGACCAACTTGCTGGCCAATCTCTCGCTGCTCGCGCTGGGCAAGGCAGGCTGGCCGCTGCTTGGCGTGAACGTGCTGATCACCGGGTTGGTGCCGGTCACGATCATGGTGACGATATGGCGTATCGTGGACCGCTACCTGCCCGACAATCTGATGATATTCCTGTTCCTGTGCGGTTTCTTCGGAGCAGCGCTGGCGACGTTGGGGACTGGGCTTGCGGGCCTGGGGTTGGTCCTGCTCGGCGCCATCGATCCCGAGGCGGTCCATCTGGCCAAGGAGTACGCGCTTTTCCTGCCGCTGCTGATGCCCTCGGAAGCCTTCCTCACCGGCATGCTGCTCAGCGTGCTGATGGTCTATCACCCCAGTTGGGTTGCGACGTTCAACGCTCATCGCTATATCGATACCAAGTAGGCCTATAGCGGCAGGCTGAGCTGCCGCCGCGCATCGTCCGATACCAGCCTTACCCCGACGCCCAGCAGGCGTACCGGACGCTGGCGTCTGGCCCAGGCCTGCTGCATCAGTGAGGCGAAGATGTCGAGAGTGGGCAGGCCGCCCCGGGAGTCTAGGGTGGTGAGGGAGAAGTCGTCGAAGCGCACCTTGACGAAGGTGCCGGCGATCGGGGGGTGGCCATGACGAGCCAGGCGCGCCTCGAGGCGTTCGCACAGCGGCGACAGCTGAGTGTGACAGTGCGCCAGGTCGGGCAGGTCGGTGGCGAAGGTGGTCTCCACGCTCACCGACTTTCGCTCGCGCTCGATGTGCACCGGCCGGTCGTCGATGCCCCGTGCCAGCTCGAAGAGGCGCCGTCCGAACTTGCCGAACTCCTGCAGCAGGCGCTCCAGTGGAATGCGCTGCAGATCGTCACAGGTGGCGATCTGCAGGGTCTGCAGACGCTTGGCCGTGGCCGGACCAACGCCGTGCAGCTTCGTGACTGGAAGCTCGCGCAGGAAGTCGTCTACCTGCGAGGGGGCGATGACGGTAAGGCCGTCCGGCTTCTCCCAGTCGCTGGCAATCTTGGCCAGGAATTTCGCCGGGGCGGCGCCCACCGAGACGGTGATACCCACCCGCTTGAAGCACTCCTCCTTCAGCCAGCGTGCCATCCAGGTGGCACTGCCCGAAAAGCGGGTCACGTCGGTGACGTCGAGGAAAGCCTCGTCCAGCGACAGCGGCTCCACCAGCGGCGTCAGCTCGTGAAAGATCGCCAGCAGCTGCCGCGAGGCTTCGCGATAGCGGTCGAAGTCGCCGGGCAACAGAGTGAGGTGAGGGCACAGGCGCAGCGCCCGCGCCGTCGGCATGGCGGAATGAATGCCGTAAGCACGGGCAGGGTAGTTGCAGGTGGCAATGACCCCGCGCCCCTCGGCGCTGCCGCCGATCGCCAGCGGCACCTCACGGAGAGAGGGGTTGTCGCGCATCTCCACCGCGGCGTAGAAGCAATCGCAATCGGCATGCAGGATCTTGCGGCTCATGGGGGCGTCGTTCCGCTCAGCTAGAGCGCTTTCTGAGCGACGACCAGACAAGGCGGAGCTCGACGAGGAAGCGGAGTTGACTGTAGTCAATGAGCATTCCGAGGAGAGCTCCAACGCGGTATGGTCGAGTTCAGGAAGCGATCAACCCAAAGCTTGGCCGCTGCCGCCGCGTATAACTCCCACCCCGATACCCTCGATCTCCAACTCTTGATGACGCAGATCCACCTCGATGGGCGCAAAATCGGCGTTCTCGGCTTCCAGCACCACATGGTGCCCCTGACGGTGGAAGCGCTTGACCGTGACTTCGTCCTCCAGGCGCGCCACCACTATCTGGCCGTCGCGTACGCGATCGGTGCGATGTACCGCCAGCAGGTCGCCTTCGAGGATGCCGGCATCCTTCATCGACAGGCCACGTACCCTGAGCAGGTAGTCGGCGCGAGGGGTGAAGAAGTCCGGGGGCAGGGGGCAATAGCGATCGATGTGCTCGGCGGCAAGAACAGGGCTGCCGGCAGCCACTTCGCCGATGATGGGCAGTCCCTCGTTGCCTGGCTCACTGAGGGTGCTATCGACCTCCTGAGCCGGCAGGCGAATACCGCGCGAGGTGCCACGAATCACCCGTATCACGCCCTTGCGCTCCAGTGCGCGCAGATGTTCCTCGGCGGCATTGGGCGAACGAAAGCCCAGCGCTCGGGCGATTTCTGCACGGGTTGGCGGATAGCCGAGTTCGTTCATGGTCTTGACGATGAAGTCATAAACGTTCTGCTGGCGCGAGGTCAGTGGGCGTGTCATGGCGAACTCCAGTGGCGACTGCCGTATTGGTCAAGTATACAGCATGGAAGCCCATACAGTAAAAGGTGATGTTCCGCCTCGGCAGTCGTTCAGAAGATGTTTAAAACGTATCTGGAACGCCATATGTTGAGAGATAAAGCGTAATGTCGTAGACTTTTGTAATGTTTAAAACAGATGTTTTCAGTGGAAGCTGATCATGGCCCAAACCGATACCGTCACGCGCATTCTCGACACCGCAGAGGTGTTGTTCGCCGAGCGCGGCTTCGCCGAGACCTCGCTGCGCACCATCACCAGCAAGGCTCGCGTCAACCTCGCCGCGGTCAACTATCACTTCGGCTCGAAGAAGGCACTGATACAGGCGGTCTTCTCGCGCTATCTCGATCCCTTCACCGTGCGTTTTCATCATGCCCTCGATGAACTCGAAGCACGCCACGCGGGCGGTGTCATTCCGCTGGAGGAACTACTTGAGACCATGGCACGCACCGTGCTCGAAGTGCCCGCCGAGAAACATAGCCTCAAGGTTTTCATGAAACTGTTGGGGTTGGCTTACAGCCAGGCCCAGGGGCATCTGCGCCGCCATATCCAGGAGGAGTACGGCAGCGTCTTCACTCGCTTTACCGAGCTGGTGCGACTCGCCACCCCGGAGTTGCCCGATGCCGAGCGGTTCTGGCGCCTGCATTTCGTCCTCGGCACGGTTATCTTCACACTGTCCGGCCTCGATGCACTGCGTGACATTGCGGAGAAGGACTACCATGAGCACGTCTCGGTGCGCGACCTGATACGTCGTCTGCGTCCCGTGGTGGTAGCTGCCATGAACGCTCCTTTGCCTCCGCCTCCCGCCATGCAGCCGGCCAAGGCGAGCTGATATGCGCACCCCTCGGCTGGACGCTTTACCGCCCCGGGATGGGGACTGGTTCGAGATCGATGTCGGTCGCCAGTGCCTCGTCCAGTGGCAAGGCGAGCGCCCCCTGGCGGAGTGGCCGGTGTCGACGGCACTGGCGGGAACGGGCCAGCAAGAGGGCAGCGGTTGCACGCCGTTGGGCTGGCATTACGTGCGAGCGGCGATCGGCGGCGGTCAGCCGGCTGGCACGGTGTTTCGGGGCCGGCGCCCCACCGGCGAGATCTACAGCGCGGCGCTGGCGGCCGCTCACCCGGGGCGCGACTGGATCCTGACTCGCATCCTCTGGCTGTGCGGGCTCGAGCGTGATTTCAATCGTGGCGGCGACGTCGACTCACAGAGGCGCTATATCTATCTACACGGCACACCGCCGGATCAGCCGATGGGTGAGGCTCGTTCACATGGCTGTATCCGCATGCGTGACGAGGCACTGCTGGAGGTCTTCGCACTGGCACTGCCCGGCACGCCCGTCTGGCTGCACGAATGACGAGATAAGGCGCAGGCATGCCGGTTCCACTGAGGTTCGGTTCAGGTGTGTCATGGATGGCTGTTGCCGTAGGCGGCTTTAGTCTAGAATCAGCTCCCTTTCATGCCCCAAGGACACCGAACATGACCCAGACCCTTGGCCCGGTGATGCTCGATCTGGAAGGCACCGCATTACGCAAAGAAGAGCGCGCGCTGCTCAAGCGTCCCGAGGTGGGAGGTGTCATCCTGTTCGGCCGCAATGTAGAGCATGCGCGGCAAGTGCGGGAGTTGTGCGATAGCATTCGGCGCGTTCGCCCCGAACTGCTGCTGGCCATCGACCAGGAAGGTGGCCGGGTTCAGCGGCTCCGTGAAGGAGTGACTCGTCTACCCGCCATGGGTCGGATCGGCCGGGATTATGAGGCCACTCCGGAAGTGACCCTGAGGTTATGCCTGGATACAGGCTGGCTTCTGGGCATGGAGATGGCGGCCTGCGGGCTCGATCTCAGCTTTGCCCCGGTGCTCGATGTCGATACCGGCATCTCCAGCGTAATTGGCGATCGCAGTTTCTCCTCCAGTCCTCAGGCCGTCGCGGCCATGGGCGGTGCGTTCATCAGTGGCCTGCACGAAGCCGGCATGGCGGCGGTGGGCAAGCACTTTCCCGGACATGGCGGGGTGGCGGCTGATTCGCACCTGGAGCTGCCGGTCGATGAGCGCCCGCTCGAAGCGCTGCGTCAGCACGACCTGATACCCTTTGCCGAACTCGCCTCTCGGCTCGATGGCGTCATGCCGGCCCACGTCATCTATTCTGCCTTCGATTCGCGTCCGGCAGGCTTCTCCGGCAGTTGGCTGGGCCTGCTGCGCGAGTCGCTTGGCTTCAAGGGCACCATCTTCTCCGACGACCTTGGCATGGCTGGTGCCGGTTTCGCCGGTACGCCGGGTGAGCGAGCCCTGGCGGCGCTGAATGCCGGTTGCGACATGGTGCTGGTGTGCAACGACCGCGCCGCCGCGCTCGAGGCGCTGGAAGCCTGCCAAGGACGGACCACACGCCTGACGGCGCGCTTGCGCTACGGCCGGGCCCGTCCCGATATCGAGGCGATAGAGGCGCTGGGGCGCTGGCGTCGTGTGCATGCACGGCTCGAGGCCATGGCTTCGTTCTGAACTGCCTGACCGAAACCCATTCGATTACCTGTACTGATACGAGTCCTTCATGCCCAAGCTCGAAGCCGATTTTCACGAATCTCTTGCCTCCATGCGCGATGTCATGGAGAACGCCGACTGTCTGATCAGCCATGAGGAGGTCGAGCGCGCGCTGGACCGCATGGCCGAGCAGATTTCTGCCGACCTGGGCGACAAGCTACCGGTGTTCTACTGCGTGATGAACGGTGGCCTGATCACCACCGGCCACCTGTTGACTCGTCTGGGCTTCCCGCTGGAGGTCGATTACCTCCACGCCACCCGCTATCGCGGCGGCCTGCGCGGAGGTGAACTGTTCTGGCGGGTCTCGCCGGAGATACCCATGGCCGATCGCCACGTAGTGATCGTCGACGACATCCTCGACGAAGGCGCCACCCTGGCGGCGATACTTGCCTACTGCCGCGAGGCGGGGGCGGCCAGCATCTCCACCGCGGTGCTGGTGGACAAGCGCCACGACCGCAAGTCGGTACCCGGCCTCAAGGCCGACTACTGCAGCCTCGAAGTGGTCGACCGCTACGTGTTCGGCTTCGGCATGGACTACAAGGGCTACTGGCGCAACGCGCCGGGCATCTTCGCTCCCAAAGGGCTTTGATTCATACATTCAGGAATGGGCGGGTTTTGTCGTACCTCCATCTACCTGAAAATCCGCCCGAGTACGTTAATGACGCCTTTCAGCATGACTTTTGGGAATGCATAGGCGTCTTTTTTTCGTTTGTGGAGCGGGCCAGCCGTCTGCTCTCATTGAGGTCACTTGACCTTTGACGAGTGCAGGCATTCGACATGGACTTACCTCATATCAGCCAGGCCCTGGGTGTCGTGCATCCCGTTTGCATCGAGCGGGGGCGCAATGCCGAGGTGTGGGATGAGCGCGGCAATCGTTACATCGACTTCGTTGGCGGCATCGGCGTACTCAACCTGGGCCATTCGCATCCCGTCATCGTCGAGGCGGTAAAGGCGCAGGTCGATACGCTGATGCATTCGGCGTTCAATGCCGTGCCGCACCGCGGCTATCTGGAGGTTGCCGAAGCCTTGGCCACCTTCGTGCCCGTTTCCTATCCGCTTTCCTGCATGTTGACCAACAGCGGGGCCGAGGCCACCGAAAACGCACTGAAGGTGGCGCGCGCGGCGACCGGACGGCAGACAGTCATCGCCTTCGATGACGGCTTCCATGGGCGCACGCTGGCGGCGTTGAATCTCAACGGCAAGGTGAATCCCTACAAGAACCGGCTGGGCGCCTTGCCAGGTCCGGTGTACCACGTGCCTTTCCCCAGTGGTGATAGCGGTGTCGATGCCGACCAGGCCATGGCCGCCCTGGAGCGCCTCTTCGAGGTCGAAACGCCTGCCGATGAGGTCGCATGCATCATTGTCGAACCGGTCCAGGGCGAGGGTGGCTTCCGGTTGCTGTGTCGTGACTTCGCCATGCGGCTGCGTGACGTGTGCGATCGTCACGGCATTGTGCTCATCTTCGACGAGATCCAGTCGGGGTTCGGGCGAACCGGGACCCGCTTCGCCTTCTCCCACCTGGGGGTCGAGCCCGATCTGCTGCTGATGGGCAAGAGCATGGCGGCGGGGCTACCGCTGGCAGCGGTAGCGGGCAGGGCGGAACTCATGGATGCCGTTCCCAAGGGCGGTTTGGGAGGCACCTACTCGGGTAATGCCATGGCCTGTGCTGCGGCGCGGACGGTGATGGCGCTGATGAGCGAAGAGGCCCTGACCACCTGGGGAGCGCGCCAGGAGGCGCTGATCGTCGAGGCTCATCGGCGCTGGCAGGCAAGCGGGCGCTTTCCGATGGTGGGGAAGCTCACCGGGATAGGAGCCATGCGCGGGATCGTCTTCGAGGATACGATCCGGGCCAGCGGCGGCGAGCATCTAGCCACGCTGCTGACGGCGGCGCGTGAGGCCGGTGTGCTGCTGATGCCGAGCGGCCGTCGGCGTAACGTGCTGCGCCTGTTGGCGCCACTCACCGCTGAACCCGAAATCATGACGGAAGGGCTCGCATGCATCGAGCATGCCCTGGAGTCACTCATTCAACTCGATATCAAGGAGGCATGAAAGTGCCCGCGTCCCGTTTCCTCTGTTCCGATGACATTCGCGAGCGTTTCGCCCGGGCCATGTCGGCCATGTACCAGGCCGAGGTGCCTCAGTACGGGACCCTGCTCGAATTGGTCGAGCGCGTGAATCGGGAAACACTAGAGGCCGACTCCACGCTGGCCGAGCGATTGGCCGCTCACGGCGAGCTGGAACGCCTCGGTGCCGAGCGCCATGGTGCCATCCGCGTGGGCACGGCACGGGAGCTGGCCGTGCTGCGGCGCCTCTTCGCGGTCATGGGCATGCATCCGGTGGGCTACTACGATCTTTCCGCGGCCGGAGTGCCGGTACACGCCACGGCTTTCCGCCCGATCGACGATGCGGCACTGGCCCGTAACCCGTTCCGGATCTTCACTTCGCTGCTGCGCCTCGAGCTGATCGAGAGCCAGGCATTGCGTGAGCGCGCCGCCGCCATTCTGGCCCGGCGCGACATCTTCACCGACGGCTGCCGGGCGTCGATCGAACTGCACGAAGCGCAGGGCGGGCTCGACGAGGAGCAGGCCGAGCGCTTCATCGCCGAGGCCCTGGAGACCTTCCGCTGGCATCGCGATGCCACGGTGGATCTGGAGACCTACGAAGCATTGCACGCCGAGCATCGCCTGATCGCCGACGTGGTCTGCTTTCGCGGGCCGCATATCAACCACCTGACGCCGCGCACGCTGAACATCGACGAGGCGCAGCGACGCATGCCCGATGCCGGCATGAATCCCAAGGCGGTTATCGAAGGGCCGCCCCGTCGCGCCTGCCCGATACTGCTGCGCCAGACCAGCTTCAAGGCCCTGGAGGAGGAGATTCGTTTTGCCGGCGAGCGGCAGGGCACACATACCGCCCGCTTCGGTGAGGTCGAGCAGCGCGGCATGGCGCTGACCGCCAGGGGGCGTGAGCTTTACGACAGCCTGCTGGGCGATGCACGGGGCCGCACTGTCGACCTCGACAACGCGGCGCATCAGCGCGTACTCGAAGAGATCTTCGCCGACTTCCCCGATGACGAGAAGACCCTGCGGCGTGAGGGCCTGGCGTTCTTCCATTACCGCCTTACCGAAGTCGGTGAGGCCGCCGGGCGTGTGGAGAGCGGCAACCTGGAGGAGCTGATCGAGCGTGGCCTGGTCACGGCCTGGCCGCTGACCTATGAGGACTTCCTGCCGGTGAGTGCGGCCGGAATCTTCCAGTCGAATCTGGGCGGTGGGCACAGCGGCACCTATGCCGGTAGTGCCAATCGCGAAGCCTTCGAGCAGGCTCTCGGGGCACCGGTCGCCGACGAGCTGGCGCTGTATGCCGAGCGTGAGCGGGTTTCTCGCGAAACGGTATTGAAGGCACTGGTCGGTTGAATGGCCGCCGCTCCGAGGGAAGGAGCGAAAATGGATGAAAAAGCCGAACCAGGAGACCTGGTTCGGCTTCGTCATGCTATTGCCTGGCGTCAGGAGGGGAAGGAGAACTGTGCCCCTTCACGGACCCCGGCCGACGGCCAGCGCTGGGTGATGGTCTTGCGCTTGGTGTAGAAGCGCACGGCATCCGGCCCGTAGGCGGCCAGGTCGCCGAACAGCGAGCGCTTCCAGCCACCGAAGCTGTGGTAGGAGACCGGTACCGGCAGCGGTACGTTGATGCCGACCATGCCGACCTGAATGTTGTCGCTGAAGTAGCGGGCGGCCTCGCCGTCGCGGGTATAGATGCAGGTGCCGTTGCCGTACTCGTGATCGTCGATCAGCTTCATGGCTTCCTCCATGGAGCCTGCACGAACCACCAGCAGCACCGGGCCGAAGATCTCCTCCTGGTAGCAGGTCATCTCGGGGGTCACGCGGTCGATCAGGGTGCCGCCGACATAGAAGCCGTTTTCAAAGCCCGGCACCTGCACGCCGCGGCCATCGACCACGATCTCGGCACCCTGGGTCTCGGCGCTGTCGATGTAGCCGCAGACCTTCTCCTGATGAGCCTTGGTGATCACCGGGCCGAAATCGTTGCCAGCGTCGGCGAAGGGGCCGACCTTGAGGCTCTGCATCTGCTCCTGCATCTTGGCGATCAGGGCGTCGGCAGCGGCGTCGCCCACGGCGACGGCCACGGACAGTGCCATGCAGCGTTCGCCCGATGAGCCGAAGGCGGCCCCGGTCAGTGAGTTGACCACGTTGTCCATGTCGGCATCGGGCATCACGATGGCGTGATTCTTGGCGCCGCCGAGGGCCTGGCAGCGCTTGCCGTTGGCGCTGGCGCGGCCGTAGATGTATTCGGCGATCGGCGTGGAGCCGACGAAGCTGACGGCCTGCACGCGCGGATCGTCGAGCAGGGCGTCGACGGCTTCCTTGTCGCCGTTGACGACGTTCAGCACGCCGGCGGGCAGGCCCGCCTCCAGCGCCAGCTCGGCGATGAACAGCGTCGAGCTCGGGTCGCGCTCGGAGGGCTTGAGCACGAAGGTGTTACCGCAGGCGATGGCCATCGGGTACATCCACAGCGGAACCATGGCCGGGAAGTTGAAGGGCGTGATACCGGCGACCACGCCCAGCGGCTGGAACTCGCTCCAGGAGTCGATGCCCGGGCCGACGTTCTTGCTGTGCTCGCCCTTGAGCAGCTCCGGCACGCCGCAGGCATACTCCACGTTCTCGATGCCGCGCTGCAGTTCGCCCTGAGCGTCGTGGACGATCTTGCCGTGCTCCTGGCCGATCAGGCGGCAGATCTCGTCGGCATGCTCTTCAAGCAACTGCTTGAAGCGGAACATGACGCGCGCGCGCTTGGCCGGCGGCGTGTTGCGCCAGGCCGGGTAGGCGGCCTGGGCGGCGGCGATGGCTTCCTCGACGGTGGCCTTGCTGGCCAGGCTGACCTGGCCGGCGACCTCGCCGGTGGAAGGATTGAAGATGTCCTGGGTGCGCCCTTCGCTGTTGATGCGTGCGCCGTTGATCAGGTGGCCGAGCGTAGTCATTGCATTACCTCTAGATGAAACGAGTGTCTGTTGTATTCAGTCGAGTTCGCCGAGGGTCTCACCCAGTACATTCACGAGCCGGTCGATCTCGTCGCGCTCGACGATGAAGGGCAGGCCGAGCTGGATGGTATCGCCGCCGTAGCGCACGTAGAAGCCCTTCTCCCAGCACTTCATGGCGATCTCGAAGGGGCGCCGGGCCGGCTCGCCGGGGTAGCTCTCGATCTGCAAGGCGCCGGCGAGCCCGTAGTTGCGAATGTCGCTGATATAGCGAGTGCCCTTGAGGCCGTGCAGCGAGGCTTCGAACACTGGGCTCATCTCACGCACGCGATCGATCAGGCGGTCGTTCTCGAGCACGTCCAGGGCCGCCAGCGCCGCGGCACAGGCCACCGGGTGGCCCGAATAGGTGTAGCCGTGGGGTAGCTCGAGCATGTAGTCGGGGCCGCCCTGATCCATGAAGGTCTGGTAGATCTCGCCCTGCACGATTACCGCGCCCATCGGAACTGCGCCGTTGGTCAGCTGCTTGGCCACGTTCATGATGTCCGGCACCACGCCGAATTCTTCGGCGCCGGTCATGGAGCCCATGCGGCCGAAGCCGGTGATGACCTCATCGAAGATCAGCAGGATGTCGTGCGCATCGCAGATCTCTCGCAGCCGCTGCAGGTAGCCCTTGGGTGGCGGGATCACGCCGGCCGATCCGGCCAGGGGCTCGACGATCACCGCGGCGATGTTGGAAGCATCGTGCAGGGCGATCAGTTCCAGCAGCTCCTCGGCCTTTTCGGCGCCTCGCTCGGGCATGCCTTTGGTGAAGGCATTCTCGGCAAGCAGGGTGTGGGGCAGGTGGTCGGCATCGACGCCCTGGCCGAACAGTACGCGGTTGGCACCGATGCCACCCAGGCTGATTCCGCCGAAGTTGACGCCGTGATAGCCCTTGGCCCGGCCGATCAGTTTGGTCTTGGTCGGCTTGCCCTTCTTGCGCCAATAGGCGCGGGCGATCTTCAGCGAGGTATCGGCACTCTCCGAGCCGGAGCCGGTGAAGAACACGTAGTCGAGCCCCTGTGGGGTCAGCCCGCGAATGCGGTGGGCCAGCTCGAAGGCCTTGGGATGGCCATACTGGAAGGCCGGGGCGTAATCCAACTGCTGCAGCTGCCGGGCCACGGCCTCGGTGATCTCGGGCCGGCCATGGCCGGCGCCGCAGGTCCACAGGCCGGAGAGGGCATCGAAGACGCGGCGACCGTCGGCATCGGTGAAGTAGCTACCCTCGGCGCCCACGATGATCCGCGGGTCACGCTTGAACTGGCGGTTGCCGGTATAGGGCATCCAGTAGGCGTCCAGTTGCTCCTGGCTCAGGCCGGCGCGCAGTGTCTCTCGAACTGTCATGGCAGCACCCTCTGTTGGCATAGCTGTTATTGGTTCTATGCAAGCAGGCTAGTCCGGGTCGGTGCTAAGTTAAATCCAGATGTTTTTAATCTCATGCAAGTGATTGCTTAACTTTCTTCCACGGCGGCGATACTCTCGAAGCAGTACCTCATGAAGGAAGGGAAACGCCCATGTCACGCCGCAAGGAGGCCCTGTCGGCCCAGCCCAGCGATGCCGATCTGCGCCTGCTGAAGATCTACCGCAAGGTGGTCGAATGCGGCGGCTTTTCCGCCGCCGAAGTGGAGCTGAACATCAGTCGGGCCGCCATCAGCATGGCGATGAACGATCTCGAGACGCGGCTCGGCCTGCGGTTATGCCAACGTGGGCGCAGTGGCTTCTCGCTGACCGACGAGGGGGCGGAAGTCTACGAAGCCACCATGCAACTGCTGGCCGCGGTGGAAGGATTTCGCACCCGCGTCAACGGCCTGCATGCCTGGCTCAAGGGCGAACTCAACATCGGCATCACCGACAATCTGGTGACCATGCCTCAGATGCACATCACCAATGCTCTCAGCGCGCTCAAGGAGCGCGGTCCGGACGTGCGTATCAACATTCGCATGATCCCGCCCAGCGACATAGAGCTGGCCGTACTGGACGGCCGCCTGCATACCGGGGTGATACCCGCGCTCAAGACCTTGCCGGGGCTCGATTATCTTTCGCTGTATGCGGAAACCTCGCAGCTCTACTGCGCTTCCGAGCATCCCCTGTTCGATAGCGAAGCAGTGACCGAGCGGCAACTGGCGAACTGCGACGCCGTGGTGCCCGCCTATGCCCAGACGGCGGAGGTCAAGGCGTTGCATGAGCCCCTCAGGGCCGCTGCCTCGGCGACGGACCGAGAGGGCATCGCCTTTCTCATCCTCTCCAATCGCTATATCGGCTACCTGCCGACCCATTACGCCGAGCGCTGGGTGGGCAGTGGCAGGATGCGCGCCCTGAACCCAGAGCGCTGGCACTACCTCACCCACTACAGCGCCATTACCCGCAAGGGGGCCCCGCCCAACCTGGTGCTGGAAACCTATCTCGAGGAGCTCCGCCGCATGGTCGGTGAGTGAAGGCGGCAGAGTGCGATGGCAATCGACGTGAAACCCAGCAGGCCAAGCCTGCTGGGTTGAGGGTATGGCCCCGGTCGACGCCGGGGCACTGACTCAGCTTGCCCGCGCTGGGGCGGTGCTTGTCGCAGCCTCGCCAGCGGCGGCGCCGAGGTCGGTTGCGATGGCCTCGCCCTGTTCCTGCCAGAGCTGGCGCTCTTCCTCGGTGGCCCGCGGTGAGAACAGGCCGGTCTGCGCATAGATCAGGCCGATTACCGGCGACAGCCAGCAGGCGAAGGCCAGCGGGATGTAGAGCAGGTTCTCGACGTTGCCGTCGGCGATACCGAGCGCGAGGGCGCTGATCACGAAGGCACCGCCGGCGTTCCAGGGAATCAGGGGTGAGATGAGCGTGCCGCCTTCCTCGATGGCGCGCGACAGGTTCAGGGTCGAATAGCCCATGCCGCGGTAGGTGGGGGCATACATGCGGCCGGGCAGGGCAATGGAGAGGTAGGGGTCGCCGGCGACCAGGTTGGTGGAAACCGAGGTCAGTACGGCCGAGGTCTGCAGCCCGGCGAAGCTACGCACCTTGGTCATGATGGCGCGGATGATCGCTTCCAGGCAGCCGGTTTTTTCCAGCGCACCGCCAAAGCCCAGCGCAATGAGCACCAGCGAGATGGTCCACATCATCGACTGGATGCCACCGCGGTTGAGCAGGCTGTCGATGGCCGCGACGCCGGTGTCGATCGAATAGCCGCTGTTGGCATAGGTCAATACGTCGTGTACGCCGACCCCCTGCACGACCATGGCGGTAACCGCACCGGCGAGGGCGCCGGCGAACAGCGACGGGATGGGCGGCATGCGCTTGACCGCGAGCACGATGACCAGCACCGCCGGCAGCAGCAGCCAGGCCGAGATGGTGAAGTTCGCCTGCAGCGCCGCCGTGATGGCATCGATCCGGTCGAAGGAGGCGGAGTTATCGTCGATCAGGGTGAAGCCAGCGCCGAGGTAGATGGCGAAGGCGATCAGCATTGCCGGGATCGTCGTCGGCATCATGTTCTTGATGTGGGAGAAAACGTCCGTGCCGGTGACCGCCGGGGCCAGGTTCGTCGTATCCGACAGCGGCGAGACCTTGTCACCGAAGAAGGCGCCCGATACCACCGCGCCGGCGGTCCAGTACATCGGGATATCGAAGCCGGCGCCGATGCCCATCAGGGCCAGGCCGACCGTACCGACCGTACCCCATGAAGTGCCCAGCGCCAGCGATACGACCGAGCAGAGCAGCATGGCCGCTGCCAGGAAGATGGTCGGCGAGAGTATCGTCAGCCCGTAGTAGATCAGGGTCGGCACGGTGCCGCTGGCGATCCAAACGCCGATGATCATGCCGACGCAGATCAGCACCGAGACGGAGGGCAGCGACACGTGGATGACGTGGAAGACCCCCTCTTCGATCTGTTTCCAGCGGAAGCCGAGCTTGACCCCCACCAGCGCCGTAATCGCCAAACCGATGGCCAGGGGGATGTGAGGGGTGAAATCACCGAAATAGAACAGTTGCACCGCCAGTACCAGCAGTGTCAGGACGACGGGGGTCAGCGCCAGCATCAGGCCTGGCTGCTTATAAGCTTTTGGATCTTTTGGACTTGTCATGTCATTACCCTGGGGTTGATACGTGTTGCTTCTCATCTCGTTGTTTGATCGATATCCAGCCTGGCGATCCCGTTATCTCAGGGATCGGTACGACTCGGTGGCTGGAATCGCCGGATATCCTCGTGATCGGGCAGTCGCTTCCTCCCCTATTTTCCAGATAGTGCGCCCCTGCCATCGGCAGGTCTTGCAGGCTCAGTATTGGTCAAAATGGCTAGGAATAGGCTCTAAATAACGCTAGATTCATTTACTATTGTCCTTTGAAAACCTTATGAGTAGGCAATATGGCTACCAAGCTGGATCGCATCGATCGCCGTATCCTGTACCAATTGCAGGAGCATGGGCGTCTTCCCATCGTGGAACTGGCCAGTCGTGTCAACCTCACCAAGACTCCCTGTGCCCAGCGCGTGCGCCGGCTCGAGGAGGCCGGGATCATTCGCGGCTATCGAGCCGACCTGGACCCGGCGCAGCTCGGCGCAGGGCATGTGCTGGTGGTGCTCGTTACCATGGAGAAAACCAGCGAGGACGCCCTGGAACGCTTCAACGAGGCCGTGCGCCTCATTCCCGAAGTGCAGGGCTGCTACATGGTGGCGGGGAATTTCGACTACTTGCTCAAAGTTAGAACCCACGACATCACTCATTACCGCGCCGTACTCGTGCAGCAGATTGGCCGGTTGCCGAATGTTCATCAGACGCACTCCTTCGTGGTGATGGAACTCGTCAAGGATGAAGTCACGGTGCCGGTTCCCATCGATGCCTTTCCTTGAGCGATAGAAGGGCGATTGCCGGCCGGCTCGGTCTCTTTCCGGTGTCTCGCCAGAGGCAATGTCCCTCTTAGATCAGTACCCGCAGGCACTGCCCGGTGTGGTAGAGCGTAAAACCCCCTTCGTAGCCGGAGCTTCGCAGCGACCTGGCGCGTATCGGCCTGGGGGTGCGGAGCGGTAGGGGCAGGGCATCGTCATCCCCGGTGATCAGGTACTGGGCAAAGCCCTTGCCCACCACGGTGCCGGTGGTGATGCCGCGACCGTTGTACCCCGACACTCCCAATACGCCAGGGGCGAGTTCGAAAAGGCGCAGCGTATGGTCGGGCGTGAAACCGATTCGCCCGCTCCAGCTACATTCCCACTCGACGTTGCTCAACTGGGGGAAGTAGTGACGCTGGATGCGGTTGGCCCAGCAGCGCAGGAAGGCGGCGGGCTTGCCGTCTCCCTTGCCCAAGCTGCCGAGGATCAAGCGGCCCTCGGCGTCGCGGCGCATGCTGCTCAGTACCATCCGGGTATCCCAGGCGCCCTGACGCTCGGGCAGGATGTCGTCGGCCAGTTCCTCGGGGAGCGGCCGGGAGGCGACCTGGAAGAAATAGCCGGGAAAGAAGTGATGACGGATTTCGTTCCAGCGATCCTGGGTGTAGGCGTTGGTCGCAAGTACCAGGCGTCGAGCCTTGACGCTGCCGTGGGTGCTGGTGACCCACCAATCTTCACCCGCTCGGCTGACCCCGGTGGCGGCGCTGTGCGTGTAGAGGTGTGCGCCGGCCGCCTTGGCGGCACGTGCCAGGCCGCGGGTATAGGCAGTAGGATTCAGCGTGCCGGCACGGTGGTCGAGGAGGGCGCGACGGATGCGCTGGGTACCCACGAGCCGCTGGCAGTCATCTGCATCGATCAGTTCCACTGGGGCGCCGCGTCGCTGAAGCTGTTCCGCGCGGCGTGCCAATTCCTGGTCGCCCCTGCCGCTATGGGCCAGATGCAACGTGCCGGTGCGGGTCGCCTGGCATTCGATTCCATGTCGCTTGATCAGCGAGAAGACGACCGCTGGTGCGCCGCCGAGGATCGTGTTGGCACGCTCGCCGACCTCCTCGCCAAGAACCTCGAGGATGTCATCCGGCGGGATCCACAAGCCCGCGTTGACCAGCCCGACGTTGCGCCCCGAAGCGCCACTGGGCACGTCGCCCGCTTCGATCAGGGTCACGCTGACGCCGGCCTCAGCCAGGTGCAGGGCGGTGCTGAGTCCGGTGATGCCACCGCCTATCACCAGCACATCGGTGGTGTGGTTGCCCTGCAGTGTGCCCAGATCGAGAGGCGGCTCCGGTGAGGTATCGTGCCAGAGACAGCGTTCCTTCATGGTGCCTCCCGTGCTTGGAGCGGTTGGGAAAGCCTCGGCGAGCCGCTGCGCCGAGGCCGTGACGCAGCAGGGTCAATCGAACTTGATGCCCTGGGCGAGGGGGAGCTCCCGGGAGTAGTTCACGGTATTGGTCTGGCGACGCATGTAGCTCTTCCACACGTCGGAGCCCGATTCGCGGCCGCCGCCGGTTTCCTTCTCGCCACCGAAGGCGCCGCCGATCTCCGCCCCGCTGGGACCGATGTTGACGTTGGCGATGCCGCAATCGCTGCCCACCGCGGAAACGAAGGTTTCCGCCTCGCGCACGTCGGTGGTGAAGATGCAGGAAGAGAGCCCCTGGGGCACGTCGTTGTTCAGCGCGATGGCCTCACCGAGTTCTTCGTAGCCGATGACGTAGAGGATCGGCGCGAAGGTTTCGTGCCGCACCAGGTCATTCTGGCCGTCGACCTCGACGATGGCCGGTGCCACGTAGTAGCCCTCGGGATACTGTTCGGCGAGCTCGCGCTGGCCGCCGAATACCGTGGCACCCTGTTCGCGGGCCTGGGTCAGCATCTGCTGCATGGTATCGAAGGCCTGGTGGTCGATCAGCGGACCGATCAGATTGCCCTTCAACGGGTCGCCAATGCTGATGCCGGCATAAGCCTGCTTGAGGCGGGCCACGACATCCTCCTTGATGGAGCGATGCACGATCAGGCGGCGCAGCGTGGTACAGCGCTGGCCGGCGGTACCCACCGCCGAGAAGAGGATAGCGCGCACGGCCATGTCGAGATCGGCGCTGGGCGTCAGGATCATGGCGTTGTTGCCGCCGAGCTCGAGGATGCTGCGGCCGAAGCGAGAGGCGACGCGTGGACCTACCTCGCGGCCCATGCGGGTGCTGCCGGTGGCACTGATCAAGGGAACGCGGGGATCGTCGGCAAGCTGTTCGCCGGCGGCACGCTCGCCGGTGATCACCTGGCTGAGATGCTGCGGCGCGTCGTCGCCGAACTCGGCCATGGCGCGCTCGAGCAGCGCCTGGCAGGCAAGGGCCGAGAGCGGCGTCTTTTCGGAGGGTTTCCACAGCAGGCTGTCGCCGCACACCAGCGCCAGCGCCGCATTCCAGGCCCAGGGTGCGACAGGGAAATTGAAGGCGGTGATCAGGCCCACCGGACCGAGCGGGTGCCAGCTCTCGCGCATGTGGTGCCCGGGGCGCTCGGAGGCGATAGTCAGGCCGTAAAGCTGGCGCGACTGACCCACGGCCAAGTCGCAGATATCGATCATTTCCTGCACTTCGCCGAGCCCTTCCTGGAGGATCTTGCCGCACTCCCAGGTCACCAGGGCGCCAAGGTCCTCCTTGTGACGGCGCAGCTGTTCGCCGAACAGGCGTACCAGTTCGCCGCGGCGCGGGGCAGGTACCTGACGCCAGGCCTCGAACGCCTGCTGGGCGTTGGAGATGGCCGTGTCGACTTCATCGGGGGTAGCGATGCGCACGCGACCGATTTCGCTGCCATCGATGGGAGTGGAGACCGCGATCTCACCGTGCTGGTACTGTTCGGGCGCCACACCGAGACGTTGCATCAGGGATTCGATCATTCTTTCTCCTATCGTTATCGTCAATGAATGTCATGGCGCCAAGTATTGCTAGCGTCGGCAAGCGGCAACAAGCGATGATTACGACATATATCATTCCTTAATTTCATGCTGTGTAGGCTACATGAGTCGACGACATCTCCCCTCCCTGGCCGGGCTGCAGTGCTTCGAAGCGGCAGCCCGTCATTTGAGCTTCACCCGCGCGGCGGACGAGTTGAGTCTGACCCAGAGCGCCGTGAGCAAGCAGGTCGCGCAGTTGGAATCGATCCTGGAGCACCCACTGTTCCGGCGGATCCGACGCCGTCTGCATCTCACACCCGAAGGGGCGATCTACCTGAGCGAGGCGCGCAAGATCCTCGCCCAGGTCGAGATGTCGACGCGCTACATGCAGTCCTATGGCGGTGAGGCCGACGTGCTCAACGTCGCGACCCTGCCCACCTTCGGCGCGCGCTGGCTGATACCGCGGCTCAACGGCTTCCGCTTTCGGCATCCGAACATCAACCTCAACATCAGCAATCGCGTCGAGCCATTTGACATGCAACAGGAACGGGTGGAAGTGGCTTTCTTCTTCGGACATGGCGCCTGGCCCAGGGCCGAGTGCATCAAGCTGCTCGACGAGGAGATCGTGCCGGTCTGCTCCCCGCAGGCCCTGGAGGGAATGAGCGTGGAGGAGCCCTTGGCGTTGACCCGGCTGGTACTGCTGCAGAGCACCACCCGGCCGGAAGCCTGGCACGACTGGTTCGCTGCCCAGGACCAGTACACGGAGCACAGCTACCATGGGCCGCGCTTCGATACCTTCTATATGGCGCTGCGGGCGGCGCAGGCCGGCTGCGGGGTGGCATTGGTGCCGCGCTTTCTCGCCCAGGAGGAGATCGACGAGGGCAAGCTGGTGGTTCCCTGGTCCTTCAGCCTGAAGAGCCGGGACGCCTACTACATGGCTTATCCCGAGCACATGGCCGAGCTCTACAAGGTGCGGGCCTTCATCGACTGGATTGGCGAGCGCATGGCGTGAGGGTAAACGGCAAGCGCCCCTGGCGGAGCAGGGGCGCGGTAAGGAGCGGAAGGTAGAGAGTAGTCGCTAGACGTCAGGCCAGGCCCAGCTCGTGGGTGGCTTCCTCGCGCATCTTGAATTTCTGGATCTTGCCGGTCACGGTCATCGGGAATTCGTCGACGAACTTCACGTAGCGCGGGATCTTGTAGTGGGCGATCTTGCCCTTGCAGAATTCCTTGAGCTCGTCGGCGTTGAGCTGCTGCCCATCCGCCAGCTTGACCCAGGCCATGACTTCTTCGCCGTACTTCTCGTCGGGCACGCCGATCACCTGCACGTCGGAAATGGCCGGATGGGTGTAGAGGAAATCCTCGATCTCTCGCGGATAGATGTTCTCGCCGCCGCGAATGATCATGTCCTTGATGCGGCCGACGATGGCCACGTAGCCTTCCTCATCCATGGTGGCGAGATCGCCGGTATGCATCCAGCCGGCGCTGTCGATCGACTTGGCGGTGGCTTCCTCGTTGTTCCAGTAGCCGAGCATCACGCTGTAGCCGCGGGTGCACAGCTCGCCGGTCTCTCCACGCGGTACCACGGCGCCGGTTTCGGGGCTGACCAGCTTGACCTCGAGGTGGGGGTGAATGGTGCCCACCGTGGTCACACGCTTCTCTAGCGGGGCGTCGATCTGGGTCTGGAAACTCACCGGGCTGGTCTCGGTCATGCCGTAGCAGATGGTGACATCCTCCATGTGCATCTTTTCGATGACCTTGCGCATTACCTCGATGGGGCAGATCGAGCCCGCCATGATGCCGGTGCGCAGGGTGGAGAGGTCGTACTGGGAGAAGTTGGGATGCTCCAGCTCGGCGATGAACATGGTCGGTACGCCATACAGTGCCGTGGCATTCTCGTCGGAGACCGCCTTTAGGGTGGCTTCCGGCTCGAAGCCGTCACCCGGGTAGATCATGGTGGCACCGTGGGTCATGCAGCCCAGGTTACCCATCACCATGCCGAAGCAGTGGTAGAGCGGCACCGGGATCACCAGGCGGTCTTTTTCGGTGAAGCCCATGGTGCGGGCGACGAAAAAGCCGTTGTTGAGAATGTTGTGGTGGGAGAGCGTCGCTCCCTTGGGCGCCCCGGTGGTGCCCGAGGTGTACTGGATGTTGATCGGCTCGTCGAACTGCAGCGTGGCCTGGATCTCGGCCAACTGCTCCTCCGAGACTTGGTCGGCGTGGGCCAGCATGCTCTGCCAACTGTACATGCCGCTCAGCGCACGGCCGGCGTCGAGGCACACCACGCGCTTGAGTTCGGGAAGCTTGGCGGCAGAAAAATTGTTAGGTGCGTCGTCGCGCATCTCGGGCACCAGCTCGGCGAGGGTGGCGACGTAGTCTGAGGTCTTGAATTGGCCCTGCAGGATCAGCGTCGAGGTGCCGGACTGCTTGAGCGCATATTCCAGTTCGTGGGTGCGATAACTCGGGTTGATGTTGACCAGGATGGCGCCGATCTTGGCGGTGGCGAACTGTGTGATGGTCCACTCGGCGCAGTTGGGCGACCAGATGCCCACCCGATCGCCTTTCTTCACGCCCAAGGCGAGCATGGCGCGGGCTGCCTGGTTGACCGCCTGCTGCAGTTCCTTCCAGGTGTAGCGCAGACCCTGGTGCAGGCTGAGCAGGGCTTCGCCGTCGGGAAAGCGCGCGACCGTAGAATCGAAGCAGTCGCCAATGGTTTCGCCCTTCAGCGGCGTGTCGCTGATACCGCTGACGTAACTGTTCGGGACGCGGTCTTGAAATGCTTGGCGTGTCATCGTGTTACCCGTCTTGTTGTGGCAGTTTGTAATAGTCGATTTGCCGCTGGAATGCCGACCACTGTGGCTGGTGATGCAAGGGGCCTTGGCGTTTGGGTCAACCCTGATCGAGACGCTCCAGGACTTCCCGTGCGCGCATCTCTACGTCGTCGAGTTCGCGCTGCATCAGGCGAATGTCTTCCAACTGACGCTCCATGTTGCTGCGCTTGTCGGCGAGGATCTCCAGCAGGCGCTTGAGCTGGCGCGCGTTGCCGTCGGGCATGGCGTCGTACATCTCGATGACCTCGCGAATCTCGGCGAGCGAGAAACCCAGCCGCTTGCCGCGCAGGGTCAGCTTGAGGCGAACGCGGTCCTTCTCATGATAGATGCGGGTCTGGCCGCGTCGCTCCGGTGCCAACAATCCTTCCTGTTCGTAGAAGCGGATGGTGCGTGGCGTCACCTCGAACATCCGGGCCAATTCACCGATGGAGTAGGTGCGGCGGTGCCGGGGCAGGCTGCCGTTGACCGCGAGTGTGGCTTCCGGTTTGGGTGTGCTCATTGCTACCTTCCTATGAGTAGGGCGGGCCGTCGTGCGGTGTCTCGCCACGTAATCGCAACACTAGACGACGTTGACGTTAACGTAAAGTGGTTGTCGACCAAGGGATGTGTGCGGTAAAACCTAGCAAGTGCTAGGTTGGTCGGCATCAAGCGCCTTGCGTTCCCCCCGCTCAAGCGGCGGAGGCTGAGTCGCGCTTCGACATGCGGCCTGACATACAAAACACACGAGGTTACCCGATGGATTTCTCTCTTACCGATGACCAGAAGGCGCTCGTCCAGGCTGCCGCAGATTTCTCTCGGGCCGAGTTGGCCGACCATGCCGCCGAATGGGACGCCACCTCCTATTTTCCGGTCGAGGTCATTCGTCGCGCCGGCGAAGCGGGATTCCTGGGCATCTACATTCCCGAAGAGCGTGGTGGCCTGGGGCTGTCGCGGCTGGATGCCTCGTTGATCTTCGAGCAGCTCTCCCAAGGCTGCATCTCCACAACCGCCTATCTTACCATCCACAACATGGTGGCCTGGATGGTGGCGAGCTGGGGCAACGAGGCGCTGCGCGAGACCTGGGTCGAGCGGCTGATCAGCGGCGAGTGCCTGGGCTGCTACTGCCTGACCGAGCCCGGTTCCGGCTCGGATGCGGCGAGCCTGCGGACCAAGGCCGTGCGCGAGGGTGATGAGTATGTCATCAGCGGCTCCAAGATGTTCATTTCCGGCGCCGGCGCCAATGACGTGTTGGTGGTCATGGCACGCACCGGTGCTCCCGACAGCGGTGCCGGTGGGGTGTCGGCGATCCTGGTGCCGGCGGATGCCGCGGGCATCGAGTACGGCAAGAACGAGGAGAAGATGGGCTGGAAGAGCCAGCCCACGCGCCTGGTCAGCTTCGATGGGGTGCGCGTGCCGGTTGGCAATCGCCTGGGCGAGGAGGGTGAAGGTTTCAAGCTGGCCATGAAGGGGCTTGACGGTGGGCGCCTGAACATCGCCAGCTGTTCGCTGGGAGCGGCCCAGCACGCCCTGGTGCTGTCGCGCAACTATCTGCAGGAGCGCAAGCAGTTCGGCCGTGAGCTGGCGCATTTTCAGGCCCTGCAGTTCAAGCTGGCCGACATGGCCACCGAACTCACCGCGGCGCGGCTGATGGTACGCCAGGCTGCCTGGCGGCTCGACCAGGGCGACCCGGAAGCCACCGCCTACTGCGCCATGGCCAAGCGCTTTGCCACCGACATGGGTTTCCACGTCTGCAACGAGGCGCTGCAGCTGCATGGCGGATATGGTTACTTGAGGGAGTTCCCCCTGGAGCGCATGGTGCGCGATACCCGCGTGCACCAGATTCTCGAGGGCACCAACGAGATCATGCGTGTAATCGTGGCCCGCCGCCTGCTTGCGGACGGCGTGATCGAAGCGCTGCAATAAACAGAAGGAGAATAGTGGCATGACGGATCTTGCGGTCATCTTCGATGAGTTGCCGACCCGCGACGGGGGGAGAATAGGTGTCGCCACCCTCAACTCGCCGAAGTCCCTCAATGCATTGACTTTGGATATGGCGCGACAGTTGGATGCCAAGCTCGAGGCCTGGGCAGTGGATCGCAGCATCGTCGCGGTGTGGCTGGAGGGGGCCGGCGAGAAAGCCTTCTGCGCCGGTGGCGACGTGGTGGCGCTGTACCGCTCGATGACCGAAGAGGGCGACAATCGCGGTGCTGGCCGCGACAGCCTCTACGCCGAAACCTACTTCACCACGGAATATCGGCTGGATTACCGCATCCACACCTACCCCAAGCCGGTCCTGGTGTGGGGCGACGGTATCGTCATGGGCGGCGGCCTGGGCCTGATGGCCGGTGCCTCGCGGCGCTTGGTAACGCAGACCACGCTGATCGCCATGCCCGAGATCACTATCGGCCTCTACCCGGATATCGGCGCCAGTTGGTTCCTCAGCCGCATGCCGCCGGGGGTGGGGGCCTATCTCGGGATCACCGGTGCCCAGCTCAATGCACGGGATGCACTGGACCTGGGGCTGGCCGACCACTTCATACCGCGCGAGCGCCGCGATTCGCTGCTCGAGGCCCTCGGCGAAGCCGACTACGGCTCGCGTACCCCCCGCGAACTCCAGGCAGGCGTGCAGCGAGTGCTCGACGAACTCGAGGATCGCTCGCAGGCACCAGCCGCCCAGGTCTGGCCACTGCTCGATCATATTCAAGCCCTCAGCGGTCAGGTCGACGCCCCCGCGGCGGTCAGGCGTATCCTGCAGGACGACCGCGACCATGCGTGGCTTGCTACGAACCGCAAGCGGCTCGAGGCCGGCAGTCCGCTGAGTGCCCATCTGGTCTGGCGCATGCTCGAGCGGCACCGTCATACCAGTCTGGCCGATGCCTTCCGTGATGAGCTCAACCTCTCGGTGCAGTGCTGCCGCCAAGGCGATATCGCCGAAGGTGTGCGGGCGCTGCTGATCGACAAGGACAAGAGCCCCAAGTGGCTGCACGAGAGTGTTGCCAGCGTGCCCGAGGCGGACCTGCAGGCGCTGTTGGCACCTCTGTGGAGCGAAGAGGAGCACCCGTTGCGTGATCTCGGCAGTGGCAAACGAATCCACTGAACGCTTTACTCCAAGTCACCCACTTTCGATAACGACAATCAGGAGCAGCTCGCATGAAAATCGCCTTTATCGGCCTTGGCAACATGGGCGCCCCGATGGCCCACAACCTGGTCAAGGCCGGGCATGAGGTCAGCGTCTTCGACCTGGTCGATGCCGCCATGAAACGCCTCGAAGAGGCCGGAGCCCACGCTTGCGCCAGCGCCCAGAGCGCGGCCAGTGGGGCCGACGTGGTCATCTCCATGCTGCCGGCCGGCCAGCATGTGCGCCGCCTCTATCTCGGCCGTGAGGATTCGCCGGGGCTGTTCGATGCCTTGGAAGGCAAGCCGCTGATCATCGACGCCTCCACCATCTCGCCGGAAGATGCTCAAGTCGTGGGTGCCGCAGCCACCGAGCGCGGCCTGACTTACCTCGATGCGCCGGTCTCCGGCGGCGTGGGCGGCGCCCAGGCCGGCACCTTGACCTTCATCGTCGGTGGCAGTCAGGCCGGCTTCGAGCAGGCCAAACCGGTTCTCGAGGGCATGGGCAAGAACATCTTCCATGCCGGGGAGATCGGCGCCGGTCAGGTGGCCAAGATCTGCAACAACATGCTGCTCGGCATCCTCATGAGCGGTACCGCCGAGGCGCTGGCCTTGGGCGTCAAGAATGGGCTCGACCCGGCCGTGCTGTCCGAGATCATGAAGCAGAGCAGCGGCGGCAACTGGGCGCTCAACGTCTACAATCCCTGGCCCGGCGTGATGGAGGGTTCTGCCGCCTCGCGCGACTACCAGGGCGGCTTCCTGACCGACCTGATGGCCAAGGACCTGGGGCTGGCCTGGGAACTGGCCCTGGGTTGCAAGGCCACGGTACCGATGGGTTCCCAGGCGCGTAACCTGTTCGCCCTGCACGCGGCCCAAGGCAATGGCGGGCTGGATTTCTCCAGTATTCAGAAGCTCTATCGGGCGGGCGAGAAGAGCTGAGCCTCCTTTTGGCAGGTTGGCGTGAAACGGGCACAATCGGGTGCCCGTTTCTCGTTTCGAGGTCCCATGTCAACGTCACCTTCCTCGGCTGAAGGCGGCTCGCGACGCCCCATGCGCCGCGAACTGCTCGAAGGCCCCATCGCCCTGACCCTGCTGCGCAAGTGCCTGCCCGTGGTGGGCGGCATGGTCGCCATGATGAGCTTCAACCTGGTGGATACCTGGTTCATCGCCAGGCTGGGGCCGGCGCCACTGGCGGCGGTGTCGTTCACCTTCCCGGTGGTGTTCGCGGTGATCAGCCTGGCCATCGGTCTGGGTATCGGCACCTCGGCAGTGGTGGCTCGGCGCCTGGGTCAGGGCGATATCGAGACCGTGCGGCGGCGTGCCACCGATGCCGCGCTGCTGGCCCTGGCCGTCGGTGTGCTGCTGAGCGTACTGGGCCTGGCCACGCTCGAGCCGCTGTTTCGGCTGCTGGGTGCCGATACGGTGCTGATGCCGCACATCCACGACTATATGGGCGTCTGGTACCTGGGCGCGGCAGCGGTGATCGTGCCGCGCGTGCTCAACAGCGTGCTGCGCGCACAGGGCAATACGCTCATCCCCGGGCTGATGATGGCGCTGGCCGCGCTGCTCAATGGGCTGCTCGACTGGCTGCTGATCTTCGGTGCAGGGCCATTCCCGGCGCTAGGCGTGCAGGGCGCGGCCCTGGCCACGGTACTGAGCTGGGCGGCCATGACCGCGGCGCTGTTCTGGCAGCGCGAGCTGCGCGACTGCCTCGACCTGCGCCGACTTACGCCGAGCGGCCTGATGGCCTCCTGGCGCGAACTCTCGCGGATCGCCCTGCCGGCAGCCATTACCAGTGTATTCACGCCGCTGGCCCTGGCGCTGGTGACGCGCATCGTCGCCGGCCATGGCCATCATGCCGTGGCTGGCTACGGCGTCGGCACGCGTATCGAGGCCATTGCCCAGATCGGCGTGCTGGCGCTCTCGATGACGTTGCCGCCGCTGGTCAGCCAGAACGTCGGGGCAGGCCAGCACAAGCGGGTGAGGCGCGCCATCTTCGGTTGCTTCGTCTTCGTGCTGGTGTGGCAGCTCGGGGTATGGCTGTTGCTGCAACTGCTGGCGCCATGGCTCGTCGCCGGCTACACCGCGGACGGTGAGATGGGCGAGGTGCTGCGTCACTTCCTGTGGTGGGTGCCGCTGGGGCTTGGCGCTCAGGGCGTGGTGATTCTGGCCGTGTCTTCGTTCAATGCCCTGCACGAACCCTCCCGGGCCATGCGACTCTCGGTGATCCGGTTGTTCCTGCTTACGGTGCCGCTGGCCTGGCTGGGTGGCATTGCCGGAGGGCCCCGGGGCGTCTTCATCGGCCTGTTCTTGGCCAACGTGCTGGTGGGGCTGGTGGCATGGCGTACCCTGCGCCGACGGCTCGATGCCATGCATGCCGTTGAGGCAGAGCCCAAGGACGAATCGAGCGGTTCCCTCGAGAAAAAAGCGTGATCAAGGGTTGGCAGTGGGCCCTGTTTGGTCTACATTCTGTGAAAATGTAGAAATTTATTCAGGAGAGCCACCATGAGTCAGATCACCGCCGTCACCTGGGAAGACCCGTTCCGCCTGATCGACCAGCTTGACGAAGACGAGCGCATGGTCCTGCAGACCGCTCACGACTACTGTCAGGACAAGCTGATGCCGAGGGTGCTCGAGGCCAATCGCCATGAGCGCTTCGATCGCGAAATCATGAACGAGATGGGCGAGCTGGGTCTGCTCGGCGCCACCATCGACGGCTATGGCTGTGCCGGCATGAACTACGTCAGCTACGGCCTGATCGCCCGCGAGGTGGAGCGTGTCGACTCCGGCTATCGCAGCGCCATGAGCGTGCAGTCGAGCCTGGTGATGTATCCGATCCATGCCTTCGGCAGCGAAGCTCAGCGAGAGAAGTACCTGCCCAAGCTGGCCAGCGGCGAATGGGTGGGGGCCTTCGGGCTCACCGAGCCGGACCACGGCTCAGACCCGGGCAACATGTCCACGCGTGCCGTGCGCACAGATAGCGGCTGGCGCCTCAACGGCACCAAGAGCTGGATCACCAACTCGCCCATCGCCGACGTGTTCGTGGTCTGGGCACGGGACGAGGAGGGCGTGGTCAACGGCTTCATTCTCGAGAAGGGCATGAAGGGGCTGTCCGCACCCAAGATCGAAGGCAAGTTCAGCCTGCGTGCCTCCATTACCGGACAGATCGCCATGCAGGACGTGGAAGTGTCCGATGAGCAGCGTCTGCCGGGCGTCACCGGGCTCAAGGGGCCGTTCTCTTGCCTCAACCGCGCTCGCTTCGGCATCGCCTGGGGCAGCATGGGGGCCGCCGAGGCGTGCTGGCACGCCGCGCGCCAGTACACTCTGGATCGCAAGCAGTTCGGCCGCCCGCTGGCCGCCAATCAGCTGATCCAGAAGAAGCTGGCCGACATGCAGACGGAGATTGCCCTGGGCCTCCAGGCAGCGCTGCGAGTGGGCCGCATGATCGACGCGGGCCAACTGGTGCCGGAGGCGATCTCGCTGATCAAGCGCAACAACTGCGGCAAGGCGCTGGACATCGCCCGCGTCGCCCGCGACATGCACGGCGGCAACGGCATCGCCGACGAATACCATGTGATTCGCCATATGATGAACCTCGAGGCGGTCAACACCTACGAGGGCACTCACGACGTGCACGCGCTGATCCTGGGGCGTGCCCAGACCGGTATCCAGGCCTTCGCGAATTGAATTGGCGACAAGGAGAGCAAGCATGAGCGGGCCGCTGGAAGGCATCACTGTGCTCGACATGTCGCGCGTGCTGGCCGGCCCCTGGGCCGGCCAGCTGCTCGCCGACCTCGGGGCGCGGGTGATCAAGATCGAGCATCCCGAACGCGGCGACGATACCCGCGGCTGGGGGCCGCCGTGGCTTGACGAAGACCTGGAGGCTGGAGGCGACGACCTCGAGCGAGTGGCGGCCTATTTCCTGTGCGCCAATCGCGGCAAGCAGTCGCTGGCGGTGGATATCGCAAGCGATAGGGGGCAGGCGCTGATCCGCCAGCTAGCCGAGGGTGCCGATATCGTACTGGAGAACTTCAAGGTCGGCGGCTTGGCCAAGTACGGCCTCGACTACGCCAGCCTGAAGGCGCTCAATCCACGATTGATCGGCTGTTCCATCACCGGCTTCGGCCAGGATGGTCCCTATGCGCACCGCGCCGGCTACGACTTCATGATCCAGGCCATGGGCGGGTTGATGAGCATCGGCGGCGAGCCGGACGGCATGCCGATGAAGACCGGTGTGGCGATCACCGACGTGATGACGGGGCTCTACGCCACCATCGGCGTACTTGCGGCGCTGCATGAGCGCAACCGTACCGGCGAAGGGCGACACGTGGATGTGGCACTGCTCGACGTACAGGTGGCCGCACTCGCCAACCAGGCGCTCAATGCCCTGGTCAGCGGTGTCTCGCCCGAACGCCATGGCAATGCCCATCCCAACATCGTGCCTTACCAGGCCTTCGCCTGTGCCGATGGCCATCTGGTGCTGACCGTCGGCAACGACAGCCAGTTCTCGCGACTGGCCGAACTGCTGGGGCATCCCGAATGGGCCCAGGACCCGGCATACGCTACCAATGCCGCCCGAGTGGGCAACCGCGACGTATTGGTGGCGCTGATCCAGACAATCTTCATGACTCGCCAGCGCGACGAGTGGCTGGCCGAGCTGGAGGCCCGCGGCATACCCGCCGGCCCCATCAATACCATCGCGGAAGTCTTCGACGACCCCCAGGTGAAGCACCGCGGCATGCAGCGTACGCTCAAGCGCGGCGAGCTCGAGGTACCCCAGGTGGCCTGTCCGCTGCGCTTCGACAGCCAGCCAGCCATGAGCGAAATGGCACCGCCCCGGTTGGGCCAGGATAGCGATTCGATACTCGCCGAGATGGGCCTGACAGCCGAGGATATCGAGCGGCTGCGCCGCGAGGGCATCGTCCGCTAGCCTGGAGCTCGAGCCGCTTAGCCGGCCGCCACGTCGGGACACTCACCCTGCGGCTGACCGTAGGCAGGCGCCAGCAACCCCAGGGTGCCGACGCCCGGGAGCTTGACCCCCAGTGCGGCCGGATCGATGCCCAGTACCAGGCCGGCGAGATTGAGCTCGACCCCTTCACGCAACCCGACAGCGGCACCCAGCACGCCGCCTAGCGAAACCTGCATGCCTGTGCCGCTGGGAGTGCGTGCCAGCACGCTGTCGCCCAGGTAGTCCTTGCCGATGGCGCTGGAGGGCAGTGCCACGTCCAGCTCCGGTACCTCGCGGATCAACCAGGCGACGAAGGTATTGCTGTTGGGGCCGGGCCAGGCGCGATAGCGGTCACGATAGGGGTAGTCGGGCAGGATGGCGTCGATGCGCTCGATGGCGCGCTCTGCCTGGCTGCCGCACAGGGTGCCATGCACCGTGGGTCCGCTGCCGAACCAGGCACGGTCGGGGCCGCCGATACGTGAAGTGAGGGCAGGATGCCCCCACCCGGTGACCTGGTGCACGGTATAGTGCGCGGCTCCCTCCGGCTTGGTGGCCACCCAGGCGTGCACGGCAAAGATGCCGCGCCAGTTGAAGGCCCGGGCCGAGTAGACTTGTACCACCGCCTGGTGGGTCTGGCCCGGGTCGGGTGCCAGCCCCAGGCTGCTGCGATCGGCGCTGCGCCAGTCACCCCGTGTGTCGATACCGCCGAAACCCCACATGTAGAGCGGCCCGCCGGCCAGCAGCAATATCATGATCACCACGCCGACGAGCAGCTTGAGCATGGCGGGCTCCTTCAGCGCGGTGAGAAGCGCCGCGTCAGTCCCGTCTCGGCGATCATGCGGGTGGATATCTCCTCGATCGAGAAGCGCGTGGTGTCGATGTAGGGAATGTGCATCTGACGGTAGAGCCCTTCGGCCTGCTCCACTTCCTGGACGCACTGGTCCAGCGAACTGTAGCGGCTGTTGGGGCGTCGCTCATGGCGAATGGCGGCCAGCCGGCGTGGGTCGATAGTCAGCCCGAACAGCTTGTGGCGGTGCTGGGCGAGGGCTCGCGGCAGCTTGAGACTGCCGTCCTCGTCGAGGTCGTCCTCGGTGAGCGGATAGTTGGCGGCGCGGATGCCGAACTGCAGGGCCAGGTAGAGCGAAGTCGGTGTCTTGCCGCAGCGCGATACCCCAACCAGGATGACGTCGGCCTGGTCATACTGGTGGGTGCGCGCGCCGTCGTCGTTGTCCAGGGCGAAGTGAACAGAGTGAATGCGGTCCATGTAGACCTCATCCTGGCCGATGGAGTGGGTGCGACCAACGGTATAGCTTGAATGGGTGCCGAGCTCCTTCTCCAGCGGCTTGAGGAAGGTCGAGAAGATATCGATCTTGAATCCGGGCGCGCTGCGTATCACTTCGCGGATCGCTTCGTCGACGATGGTGTCGATGATGATCGGCTCTTCGCCATCGCGCGCCGCGGCGCCCGTAATGATCTCGACCAGGGTGCGTGCCTTGTCGATGGAGTCGATATAGGGCTTGGTGAGCATGCGCAGCTCGACGTTCTCGAACTGCGCGAGCAGGCTGCGGCCCAGGCTCTCGGCGGTGATGCCGGTGCCGTCGGAAATGAAGAAGGCGGTACGGGGCATGGCGTCGACGGTATCCGTGAGGGTTGGTTGCTCATTGTCAGGGCTCGTGGCGCTGGCGGCAAGGCGTGGCTTGCAGGGCTCCCAACGCTTCCCGACTACAGGAAACGCGGAAATCGCCCCATTGTTGTAAAAAACCTCCAGTGACTTCGATGTTAGACCAATGGCGAATATGGCCGCTTGCGTTTAAGGTGGGCAGCATTGCGCTTTTCGCCTGAAGTCTAGGCAACGGACATCAGTAGGGGGTTACGTGGAAGACTACATCCTGTGGTTCGATCAGCTCGGCATGGACGATGTGGAACGAGTAGGCGGCAAGAACGCCTCGCTCGGCGAGATGATTTCCAACCTCTCGGGAGCCGGCGTCACCGTGCCGGGAGGCTTTGCCACCACTGCCCATGCCTATCGCGAATTCCTCGCTCATGAAGGGCTCAACGAGCGTATCAACCAGGCGCTGGCGCGGCTCGACGTCGACGACGTTACCGAGCTTTCTCGCGTCGGGGCCGAGATTCGCCAGTGGGTGATCGACACTCCTTTGCCGCCGGTTTTCGAGGAGCACTTGCGTGGTGCTTACGACAAGCTCGCCAGCCAGCATCCCAGCCTCAAGGTGGCGGTGCGCAGCTCGGCCACGGCTGAGGATCTGCCCGATGCTTCCTTCGCCGGGCAGCAGGAAACCTTCCTCAACATCGAGGGCTTCGATAACGTCAAGCGCGCCGTCCACGAGGTATTCGCCTCGCTGTTCAACGACCGCGCCATCTCCTACCGCGTGCACCGCGGCTACGCTCACGAAAATGTGGCACTGTCGGCGGGCATCCAGAAGATGGTGCGCTCCGAGACCGGCGCCTCGGGGGTGATGTTCACCCTCGATACCGAGTCGGGCTACCGCGATGCGGTGTTCGTCACGGCCTCCTGGGGGCTGGGCGAGACCGTGGTGCAGGGCTCGGTCAACCCCGACGAATTCTACGTGCACAAGCCGACCCTGGCCGCCGGGCGGCCGGCGGTGCTGCGCCGCAATCTCGGCTCCAAGCTGATCAAGATGATCTACAGCGACGATGCCAGCGCCGGCAAGTCGGTTTCCACCGTGGACGTACCGCTCAAGGATCGTGCCCGCTTCTGCATCGGCGACGACCAGGTCATGGCCCTGGCTCGCCAGGCGGTGACCATCGAGCAGCACTATGGGCGTCCCATGGATATCGAATGGGCGCTGGACGGTGACGACGGGGAACTCTACATCGTCCAGGCTCGCCCCGAGACGGTGGTGTCCCAGCAGGAGGGTGGCAAGCTCGAGCGCTTCCACCTCAAGGAGAAGGGGCGCACCCTTGTCACTGGTCGCGCCATCGGCCAGCGTATCGGCCGCGGCGCGGTGAAGATCGTCTTCACGCCGGAAGAGATGGACAAGGTCAACGCCGGCGATGTGCTGGTCACCGACATGACCGATCCCGACTGGGAACCGATCATGAAGCGCGCTTCGGCGATCGTGACCAACCGCGGTGGACGGACGTGCCATGCGGCGATCATCGCCCGCGAGCTGGGCATTCCCGCCGTGGTGGGCTGCGGCGACGCGACCGAGACTCTCGAGGAGGGCCGCGATGTCACGGTTTCCTGTGCCGAGGGCGATACCGGTCATGTCTACGAGGGGCTGCTGGACTTCGACTGTCGTGTCACCAGTGTCGACTCCATGCCCGAGATCCCGTTCAAGATCATGATGAACGTGGGCAACCCCGACCGCGCCTTCAGCTTTGCCAGCCTGCCGCATGCCGGTGTCGGCCTGGCGCGCCTGGAGTTCATCATCAATCGCATGATCGGCGTGCACCCCAAGGCGCTGCTCGAGTACGACACCCTGCCGCTGGACCTGCAGCAGACCATCAACCTGCGCACCGCCGGTTACGCCAGCCCCGTGGACTTCTATGTCGACAAGCTGGTCGAGGGCATCTCGACCCTGGCGGCGGCGTTCCATCCGCAACGGGTGATCGTGCGGCTCTCCGACTTCAAGTCGAACGAATACGAGAACCTGATCGGCGGCAAGCTCTACGAGCCGGGCGAAGAGAACCCCATGCTCGGCTTCCGCGGCGCCTCGCGCTATATCTCCGATGCCTTCCGCCCCTGCTTCGAACTCGAGTGCCAGGCGCTCAAGCGCGTGCGAGACGAGATGGGGCTCGACAACATCGAGATCATGGTGCCCTTCGTGCGTACCACCGAAGAGGCCCGTGAGGTCGTCGAACTGATGGCCGCCAACGGGCTCAAGCGTGGTGACAACGGGCTCAAGGTGATCATGATGTGCGAGCTGCCGGCCAACGCGCTGCTGGCCGAGGAGTTCCTCGAGCACTTCGACGGCTTCTCGATCGGTTCCAACGACCTGACGCAGCTGACGCTGGGTCTGGATCGCGACTCGGGTATCGTGGCGCACCTGTTCGACGAGCGTAACCCAGCGGTGCTCAAGCTGCTGAGCATGGCGATCCAGGCCTGCAAGGCTCAAGGCAAGTACGTGGGTATCTGCGGGCAGGGGCCGTCCGATCACCCCGATCTCGCCAAGTGGCTAATGGAGCAAGGCATCGATTCCGTATCGCTCAATCCCGACGCGGTGCTTGAAACCTGGTTCATGCTGGCGGGGGAAACACTCTCATAGTTAAGTTTTATTAGGTTTACAAACTTGCCCGATTGATGTCTCTTAATCGGGCTTTTTTTCGCCTATGCTGTACAACTCTTACATGGAGTTACCGAGAGGCCCACTCATGGACATCAAATCAGTTTCTGTTCGTCGATACTGGTTAGTTACCGTTACCGCGGCTTGCGTGCTGAGCGCGCCGTTGATGGCGCCAGCCGAGGTGGCCTTTCAGTACGAAGCCCCGGCCATCGAGCCGGAGGCCGCGTCCGGCTATAACGAAAAACCCGGTTGGGCGACCGAGCGCTTTGCCGTGGCGGCAGCCAATCCGCTGGCGACCGACGCGGGTTACCAGGTACTCAAGGCGGGCGGTTCGGCAGTCGATGCCGCCATTGCCGTGCAGATGGTCCTGACCCTGGTGGAACCCCAGTCGAGCGGTATCGGTGGCGGTGCCTTCCTGATGCACTACGACGGCAACGGGGTCAAGGCCTACGACGGTCGCGAGACGGCGCCTCGTGCCGCCAGTGAGTCGCTGTTCCTCAACGGCGAGGGAGAACCTCTCGAGTTCATGGACGCGGCGGCCAGTGGTCTTTCGGTTGGCGTACCGGGAACCGTGCGCATGCTGGAGATGGTCCACGAGAAGCACGGCAAACTGCCTTGGGCGGAGCTGTTCGCTCCCGCCATTACCCTGGCGGAGGAGGGCTTCGAGGTCAGCCCGCGGCTACATACCAGCCTTGCTGCAGAGGAGAGGCTGCGCGACGATCCGCTTGCCAGCGAGTTCTACTACACCAAGGAGGGTGAACCGCTGCCTCAGGGGCATCGCCTGCAGAATCCGGCGCTCGCCGAGATCCTGCGCGACATCGCCGAAAACGGCAGCAAGGCATTGCACACCGGGCCGATTGCCGAGAATCTCGTCCAGCGGGTGCAGGGTCATTCCGAGCGGCCGGGGGCGATCAGCCTGGAGGACATGGCCACTTATGTCGCTAAGGAACGCGATCCGCTGTGTACCGATTGGCAGGATTACCGGATCTGCGGTTTCCCTCCGCCGTCCTCGGGTCATCTCACCATCATGCAGATCCTCGGCATCCTGGAGCAGCTGCCGGCGCTCGACGAGCCGATGGAAGAGGATCACCCCGGCACCGAATGGCTGCATCGTTTCCTCGAGGCGTCGCGGCTGGCCTTCGCCGACCGCGACAAGTTCATCGCCGACCCGGACTTCGTCAACCCTCCGGGCGGTGACTGGAACAGCATGCTCGACGAAGAGTACCTGACCGAGCGCGCCGAGTTGATCGGCGAGCAGAGCATGGGGCCGGATGGTGCCGACGCAGGCAATCCCGGTGACGTGGAAACGGCCTGGGCCATTCAGCCCATCCAGCCCGAATACGGCACCAGCCACATCAGCATCATTGATGAAGAGGGCAATGCCGTGGCCATGACCACCACCATCGAGGCCGCTTTCGGCTCACGTATCCTGGCCGATGGTGGTACCGGGCTGGCGGGTGGCTACCTGCTCAACAACGAGCTGACCGACTTTTCGTTCCGCCCCCTGGATGCCGATGGCTCGCCGATCGCCAATCGCGTCGAGGCCGGCAAGCGGCCGCGCTCGAGCATGAGCCCGACGCTGGTGTTCGACCGCGAAAGCAATGAACTCGTTGCCAGCCTCGGTTCGCCGGGTGGTGCTGCGATCATTCACTATACCGCCAAGGCGCTGGTGGCCATGCTCGACTGGGGGTTGGATGCCCAGGAAGCGCTCGACCTACCCCACGCGATCACCTTGGGGGGGCCGGCCTACCTTGAGGAGGGGCGTTTCCCGGCCCACGTGATCGAGGCGCTCAACGAGCTTGGCCACGAGGCCAGCGAACGCGAGCTGGTGAGCGGACTGCAGGCGATCCAGCGTACCGAGGACGGGTTCTACGGCGGTGCCGATCCGCGTCGTGAAGGCGTGGTGATGGGCGACTAGCCAGCCCGCCCGCGAGGGCGCCACCGTCAACGTCGTAGCCAGTTGCGCAGCTTCACCAGCAGGATTGCACCGTCACTCGACTCGCGGCGGTCGCGAATCAGTTCGGCAAGGCGATCCGGGTAGTCGGTGATGATGGCGTCCACGCCGAGGTCGATCATCTGCGACATGCGCGCCCGGTCGTTCACCGTCCAGGCGTGCACCTCGTAACCGAGCTCGCGCGCCAGCCGGATCTCGTTGTCGGTGATTCGGTTGTGGCGTAGCCCCAAGGCGTCGAAGCTGCGCCGATCGAGGGTTCCCGGCATCACCAGTTGAGCCAGCAGGGTCACGCGCAGGTCCGGCTCGCGCTCCTTGATCATATCCAGTACGCGGGTCGACATCACCGCCAGCCGTGTCTCCCCGCTGACGTCCGGGCTGCCGCAACGGGCGGCCTGCGCCGGCGTCACTCGGGCCAGGCACTCACGCCGCGCCTCGGTTTCCCGCTCCAGCGCGTCGAGCACGGCCTCCACCAGGGCGTCTTCCGCGCCTGGGTCCGGTTTCATGTCGATCATCAAGGCGCTCTTGCCGCGTACCGCGGCAAAGGCTTCGTCGAGGGTGGGGATGCGTTCCCCGACGAAGGCGTCGCCGAACCAGCTGCCGACATCGAATTCGCGCAGCTCATCGAGTGTCATGTCATGCAAATTGCGCGGGTCGCCGGTCAGGCGCTGAAGGCTACGGTCGTGGTAGAGCACGACTTCACCATCGGCGGTCAGGCGGACATCGATCTCCACATAGTGGGCACGATCCTCATTCGCACGCTCAATTGCCGACAGGGTGTTCTCGGGCGCGGCTATCGAGCTGCCGCGATGGGCGATGATGGCAACGTCATCGCGTAGCTCGAAGCTGTTGACGATCCACCATGCCTGGGCCAGTGCGAACAGCAGCACGACGAGCTCGACCCCCCAGGCGAGCCGGCCCGGGTGGGCATCGGGCGGCGGTGGGGCGGGGCGCGGTTCACGGTGGGCCAGGCGCAGGTAGAGGCAGGCCGAGAGCAGCGCGTTCGCCGCGATGCCGATAAAGGTGATGGCAAGCGTTGTCAGCACGTAGCCGGTCACGTAGGTCAGCATGGCCGGAATCAGCACCGCATTGCGTTCCGGTAGCCACCACAGCAGAGGGGTGAAGACGCGGTCGAAGAGCGTACTGGCAAGGAGGGGCAGGGCAACGATGACCAGCAGCACGGAGATCACGACCAGGGCAACCTTGGCGCGATGGCCGCGGGTCAGTTCACGGCTGCGCTTGAGGGCGGCAAGCGCTGAGAGATTTTCCAGCGTGGCCACCGGCAGTGCCAATATCCAGCGCACGTAGAGCCACGCCGCGGAGAGGGCCCAGGCGAGGACCAGCGGTATCGCGGTGGCCAGGAAGTGCCACAGTGCAGGCGGGCGCATACGTAGCACGTAGTACGGGTCGAGCCCGCCGATGATCAGGTCGTAGAGCCAGCCCAGCAGCAGCGCAACGGGTATCAGCATCAGCAGGTGCGCGCCCACCTGCAGTACGACCAGGCCGGCCAGGACGGGCAGCCGGCGCAGGGTCTGCCACAGGGCGATGAACGCCAACTGGTAATGGTTGTCGCGCCGCTTGACCGCCACCAGAATCATGCCGGCCTGCTGCAGGTAGAGAATCAGGAAGGTCAACCCGATGGCCGCCAGCAGCCACAAGATCCCCCCCGGGCTGAGCAGCAGGTCGAGTAGTGCGGCATTGGTGACGACCGGGCGGTCGAACCGGTTGAGCAGACCGGTCAGGGTCCAGGCTACGGCCGGCAGCAGCAGGCTCGAGGCGAGCAGGGTGAAGAAGAGATGATACGCCACCAGCGGACGCAGGTGCTCTCGCAGGCTGCGCAGCACATCCACGCCTAGCGACGTCATCGAAATGGAAGCTCTCGGTGTAGATTCATGCCATTAGCGTGGCACCGGGGATGCCGTGTGGGCAAGTGGCGCTGAGGTGCCCGTGAATTCGAAAGAGGATTCGAGCGGAAGCTCAAGTGTCGAGAGGCAGGCGCTCTTCGGCCACCACGATGCCATTGTTGTCGGCGTAGAGCCACTGACCCGGGCGCAGGGTGACGCCGGCAAAAGTGACTGGAATGTCGCGGCTTCCCTCGCCGCGCTTCTCGCTCTTGCGAGGGTGCGCGCCGAGCGCCTGGACGCCCAGGTCCGTCTCGGCCAGGACGTCGACGTCGCGCACGCAGCCATACATGACGACACCCGACCAGCCATTGTCCACTGCCTGCTCCGCGAGCATGTCGCCAAGCATGGCGCAGCGATGAGAGCCGCCGGCATCGACCACCAGCACGGCACCCTCCCCAGGCTCGCCGACGGCCTGCTTGACCAGGGAATTGTCCTCGAAGCACTTGACGGTACGCACCGGCCCGCAGAACGCCTCGCGGCCGCCAAAGCTGACGAAGATCGGATCGAGTACCTGCACGTCCGGGTGGGCATCGCAAATATCGGGCGTGATGATCGCGCTCATCGAAGATTCCTTGCCAGAGGGAGGGGGATGGTGTGGATGATGCCATGGTTCGTTCGGTCCGGCCCTCGTCGATTCGTCGCAGGCTGGAACGACACCGGGCAGGGCCCGGTGTCGCAGGTCGAAGCAGTAGGGAAGCTAGAAGCGGAGCCCAACCGAGGCGGTAAAGGTATCGATGGTGTAGTCGCTGTCGAAATCGTAGCGCTCGTACTCGGCGCGGATCAACACCGGGTTGAAGTTGAACTGGGCGCCGAGGCCGTAGACCGGGTCGAAGCCGTCGTTGTCCTGCAGGTCGAGCTCGGCATCACCCAGGTTGCCTTTCACCTCCGTTTCCCAACTGGCGGCGCCGATCTTGGCGAACGGGGTGAACCAGGTCGTGATCGGAAACTGGCCGACCAGGCTGGCGCCGTAGGCATTGGATTCCAGGTTGGTGCTGGCGCCGTCGGTGCCGCGCAGGCGTACACGGCCGAGGTCGGCATAGAAGACTTCGCCGGCAAGGTAGCGGTTGAACTGGTATCCGGCGAAGCCTTTCCAGACGTTGTCGTCGTCGTCGAGGTCGAAGTCGCTGCTGCCGCTCTCGATGAAGTTGTCCACGTCTTCGCGATCGTTCTCCAGCGAGCTGAAGCCGGTGCCCAAGCCCAGATAGGCATACTGTTCATGGGGCTGGCCGGCTTGTGCCTGAGCGCCGGTGGCAACGAGTAGCGAGGCGGAAGCCAGTGCTGTGGTGAGGAGCATTCTGTTCGACATGTTCTGACTCCTTGAAATGTCCCTTGGCCTTGAATCCCTCATTCTTGCATGCGCTGTCTTCGGTCCCCCGACCGATCCAGTACATGAAGGCTTCTTAAACTTAGTCTCGGCAGGAAATGCTCTCAAGGCGGAGCGGGTAAAAAAACGTAGCGAGACGTCGCCAACTGGCGACGTAAATGCAGGCTGCATAGGCACTTGGAAAAAAAGCGCCCTCCGAGGAGGGCGCTTCGTTCATCGGCTCCGGTGCCTGTCGCCAGGCACCATCGATGTTGCGAGCATCGGAGTCGAACCTGATCTTATCAGACCCGAGGTATCAGGCTTCCTGGGCGACCGGAATCACGTTGGAAGCGGCGTTCTGATATTCCTCGATTTCATGGAAGTTCATGTAACGATAGATCTCGCCGGCCATGGCGTCGAATTCGCCCATGTAACGCTGGTACTCCTCGACGCTCGGCAGGCGACCTTCCACCGCGGCCACCGCCGCCAGTTCCGCCGATGCCAGATAGACGTTGGCGCCGTCGCCCAGGCGGTTGGGGAAGTTGCGGGTAGAGGTGGAAACCACGGTGCTCTTGGCGGCGACGCGGGCCTGGTTGCCCATGCATAGCGAGCAGCCCGGCATCTCCATGCGTGCACCGGCGCGGCCGTAGATGCCGTAGTAGCCCTCTTCGGTGAGCTGGTGCTGGTCCATCTTGGTCGGCGGCGCGAGCCACAGGCGCGTCTTCAGGCTGCCGGCGGGCTGCTTCTCGAGCAGCTTGCCGGCAGCGCGGAAGTGGCCGATGTTGGTCATGCACGAACCGATGAAGACCTCGTCGATCTTCTCGCCGGCCACTTCGGAGAGCAGGCGGGCGTCATCCGGGTCGTTCGGGGCGCAGAGCACCGGCTCCTTGAGCGCCTCGAGGTCGATCTCGATGACCTCGGCGTACTCGGCGTCCTTGTCGGCGCGCATCAGGCTCGGGTTGGCCAGCCACGCCTCCATGCCCTGGATGCGGCGCTCGATGGTACGACGGTCGCCGTAGCCGTTGGCGATCATCCACTTGAGCAGGGTGATGTTGGACTTCAGGTACTCGCTCACGCTGTCCTCGGACAGGGTGATGGTACAGCCGGCGGCGGAGCGCTCGGCGGAGGCGTCGGAGAGTTCGAAGGCCTGCTCGACGGTGAGGTCCTCGAGGCCCTCGATCTCCAGCACGCGGCCGGAGAAGGCATTCTTCTTGCCCGACTTCTCGACGGTCAGCAGCCCCTGCTTGATCGCGTAGTAGGGAATCGCGTGGACCAGGTCACGCAGGGTGACGCCGGGCTGGCGCTTGCCCTTGAAACGCACCAGCACGGACTCCGGCATGTCCAGCGGCATCACGCCGGTGGCGGCGGCGAAGGCGACGAGGCCGGAGCCTGCCGGGAAGGAGATGCCCAGCGGGAAACGGGTGTGCGAATCGCCGCCGGTACCCACGGTGTCGGGCAGCAGCATGCGGTTCAGCCAGCTGTGGATGATGCCGTCGCCCGGACGCAGCGAGACGCCGCCGCGGTTCATGATGAAGTCGGGCAGGGTGTGGTGGGTCTCGACGTCGACCGGCTTCGGGTAGGCGGCGGTGTGGCAGAAAGACTGCATCACCAGGTCGGCCTGGAAGCCGAGGCACGCCAGGTCCTTGAGCTCATCGCGGGTCATCGGGCCGGTGGTGTCCTGGGAGCCCACGGTGGCCATCTTCGGCTCGCAGTACATGCCGGGGCGCACGCCTTCCAGACCGCAGGCCTTGCCGACCATCTTCTGGGCCAAGGTGTAGCCCTTGCCGGTGTCGGCGGGCTGCTCCGGCAGGCGGAAGACATTGGAGGGGGCCAGGCCCAGGGACTCGCGCGCCTTGGTGGTCAGGCCTCGGCCGATGATCAGCGGAATACGGCCGCCGGCGCGGACTTCATCGAGGATCAGTTGGGTCTTCAGCTCGAAGGTGCTGACGACCTCATCGGTGCCGTGCTTGCACACCTTGCCTTCGTAGGGGTAGACGTCGATGACGTCGCCCATCTCGAGCTTGGAGACGTCCATCTCGACGGGCAGGGCGCCGGAGTCTTCCATGGTATTGAAGAAGATCGGGGCGATCTTGCCGCCGAAGCAGAAGCCGCCGGCACGCTTGTTGGGCACGTAGGGGATGTCGTCGCCGAAGAACCACAGTACCGAGTTGGTGGCGGACTTTCGCGAGGAGCCGGTACCGACCACGTCGCCGACGTAGGCAACCGGGAAGCCCTTGGCCTTCACTTCCTCGATCTGCTTGAGCGGGCCGGTGGTGCCGGGCACTTCGGGATGGATGCCGTCGCGCTCGTTCTTGAGCATGGCGTTGGCGTGCACCGGGATGTCGGGGCGCGACCAGGCGTCAGGCGCGGGGGAGAGATCGTCGGTGTTGGTCTCGCCGGTCACCTTGAAGACGGTGAGGGTGATCTTCTCTTCCAGGGCGGGCTTGGAGAGGAACCACTCGGCGTCGGCCCAGGATTGCATGACGTCCTTGGCCACGGCGTTGCCGGCGCGGGCGCGCTCTTCCACGTCGTGGAAGGCATCGAACATCAGCAGGGTGTGCTTGAGCTGCTCGCCGGCCTCCTTGGCCAGCTCGCTGTCGTCCAGCAGCTCGACCAGGGTGGCGATGTTGTAGCCGCCCTGCATGGTGCCCAGCAACTTGACGGCATGAACCTTGTCGACCAGCGGAGACTTGGCTTCGCCCTTGGCAACGGCGGTGAGGAAGCCGGCCTTGACATAGGCAGCCTCGTCGACGCCCGGCGGCACGCGATTGGTCAGCAGATCGAGGATGAACTCTTCTTCGCCAGCGGGCGGGTTCTTCAACAGCTCGATCAGCGCGGCGGCCTGCTCTGCATTCAGGGGCTTCGGCGGGACGCCCTCGGCGGCGCGTTCTTCGACATGTTGGCGATAGGCTTCAAGCACGTTGGGGGCCCTCATCTGGTGTGTTGCCCAAAGCAGTTCGATACGGCGACGAACATCGGCGAAAGGACTGCCCTGGCGGGTGAAACAACCGTAGTCACTGGGTGGCGCGATTCTACGGGAAACTGTCGACAATGTTAAGTTGACCCTTTGAGCCACGGCCTAGACTTTGGTCGTCGCAATGTTTGCTGCACTACAGGGTGCCTGCCAGGGCGGGGCGCGTTACCATTGGCTGAATGACCAACGGGGAGAGTGGGATGTGCGCACGTATCGCCTCGCCCTGCGTGGGGCTCTGTTCGACAACGCTGGGCGATCCGGTGTGCCGGGGCTGCCAGCGAACGGATGACGAGATCTGCGTGTGGATGGCGCTTTCCGACGAGCAGCGCAGCCGCCGCATCGCGCAACTGGATGCCCTGCGTGAGCGGGTCGCCGCGCGCTTTCTGCGCGTCACCGACGAAGCCTGCCTCGAAGCGCAACTGCGTCAACACCGTATTCGCTTCCGGCCCGAGCAGCCGTCGCTGTCACGTGCGGTGGAACTGCTGCGGGTCGGGCGCGACCGTATTCGCGAGCTGCAGCGCTATGGCCTGGTGCCGCTGGGGAGTGCCGCCGGGCTCAGCGCCGCCGAGTTGCATGCGCGACTCAGCGAGCAGTTGTTGGCAGAGGCGAACGAACGCCGACGCGCCGATCGCGTGCCGGTCTCCAACCGTTGACTGCACGATCCAGAATACCGAGCCTGAACCATGCCAGAGACCTTAGAAGCGACCCTCAACGACGTCGAGCTACCAGCGGACCTGCTCGCCTTCCTTGCCTGCCCCACGCCCGACGCCTGGGTCGAGTGGGCGCTCCAGAACCCCGACCTGCTGCTGATCGACCATGCCCAGTGCGAGAAGAAGGCCGCCTCGACCGCCATGAGTCTGCTCTACCGCTATGTCGACCAGCCGCTGCTGCTGACCAAGATGTCGCAACTGGCGCGCGAGGAGCTGCTGCATTTCGAGCAGGTAGTGAAGTTGATGGAGGCGAGGGGCATCGAATACCGCCATCTCAGCGCTTCGCGCTATGCCGAGGGGTTGCGCCGTCACGTTCGCCCTCAAGATCCGGAGCGCCTGGTCGATATTCTCATCATAGGGGCTTACATCGAGGCGAGAAGCTGCGAGCGTTTCGCCAGGCTGATCCCGCATCTCGATGCCGAGCTGGCCCGATTCTATCGCTCGCTGGTGAAGTCGGAGGGCCGCCACTACGAAGATTATCTCATGCTGGCGCGGTATCTTTCGTCGGATACCATTGACAAGCGGGTGGTTTTCTTTGCCGAATGCGAAGCACAACTAATAGTCACGCCGGACACGGCGTTTCGTTTCCATAGTGGCGTGCCGGCTTGATACCGCCACTTTGCCATGCAGGGTTCCGTCATGCAGGACGCTTCAGTAACCGAGCATAACAGTGACGATGGCGATCATCTGGCGCTGTTCGGCCAGTTCTCGCTGGCATTGGGTGATGATGTACTGACCCAGTTCAGCTATGACAAGGTCAAGGCGCTGCTGGTCTATCTGCTGTTGCACCACCAGCCGGTCAACCGAGCCAGTCTGGCCGAGCTGCTGTGGCCCGATCAGGGGCTCTCCTCCGGACGCACCAACCTGCGCCACGCGCTTCACTGCCTGCGACAGTCGCTGGGTGAGGAAGCCGAGCGCGTGCTGGTCGTTTCACGCCAGACCATTGCCTTCCGGCGGCCCGATGGTTGGCGCTTCGATCTGCACGAACTCCAGCAGCTGCTGGAGGGCGCGCAGGACGTGGCGACCCTCGAGCAGCTCCTGCGGCGCTACCGTGGCGACCTGGTGGAAGAGCTGCAGTTGCCGGCCTGCACCGAGTTCCAGCGTTGGCTGGTGCAACTGCGCAACGAGTGGCGCCAGCGCGTGATCCGCTTTGCCGAAGGTGTGCTCGAGCGCAACGACGAGGTACCGGACGCGCTGCTGCAGACCCTGGTGAGTCGTTTCTCCGGCTATGGGCCGTTCCATGAGCGCCTGGTGCGGCAGCTCGCCGAGCAGGGCCAACTGGCCGCCGCCCACGAGCAGTACAACGCCTACTTGCAGTTGCTGGCGCTCTCCGGCCAGCAGCCCGAGCCCAATTTCCTGCAGCTGGCGCGCTACTGGTCGGATGGCAACCCCGACCTGCAGAGCCTGTCGCCGCAGGGTGCCTTCTCGCGCACCTTGGCGGCCGGAAGTTCACCGCTGCGCGAGGACGAGATCGAGCAGCGCCAGCTATCGGTGATGGCCATTCGCCTGCGCGTCAAGGGTGAGTTCTCGGCCCGTGACGAGATCCGTGCCTGCCTGTCGCTGCAGATCGAACTGATGCGCTGGCTGGAGCAGCAGTGCCATCATCTGGGCGGTTTCTGGTTGCCCGGGGCGACCGGTGGCCTGGGGCTGGCCTGTTTCGGTACTCATGGCCCGGCACACCAGTTGGCCGAGCTGGTGGCGCTCTATGAACATTGCCGGCGTGTGCTGCCCGACGAAGTGGCGCGCCATTGGAGCGGTGAGGACGAGGCCCCACGCATCGAGTTGGCGGCCGGTCTCAACAGTGGTCGTGTCGTCTACTTACCCGAGCGCCAATTGGTCGATCCGCTGGGGCAAGTGACCCAGGGCTCGCTGGATTTGATGTGTGCTGCCGAAGGCAGCGAGCTGGTCATCTCTCAGGAGGCCAGCCAGCACATGCCGCCGGCGCTGGACCTGCAGCCGCGTCTCTCCTCGCGGCTGGTGGCGAGCGACGGCCGCGTGCGGCTGCGTGCACTGGTGCTGGGGCACAACGAAGGCGGTCGTGATGCCATGCCGCCGAGTCTGGTCGGTCGCGAGGCATCGCTGCGTGTACTGCGCGATGCCTTGGCGCGCGCCGGCATCGGCCTGCGTCAGAGCGTGCTAGTGAGGGGCGCTTCCGGCATGGGCAAGTCGGCCCTGATGGTCGGATTCCGTCAGCTCGAGCTGAGCCGCGACGCCGCCATCTGTTGGCAGCCCACCACTCGCCTGTCGGTATTGGAGCCCTATGGCGTTGCACGAGCTCTGCTGCGCTGGCGGCTCGATGGCAAGCTCGACAAGCAAGGGCTCGAGGACTTGATCGGGCAATGCGGGCTCGCGCTGAGTCCGGATCAGTTGGACTTGCTGGGGGAGGCGCTGGGCGTCAAGGAATCGCCCGAAGTGGCGCAACTGGCCAAGAACGGCGAGGCAGTGGACCTGGTGGTGGCACTGCTTTGCAAGGCCATCGAACGGCAGGCCGCCGAGCGTACCCAGGTGCTGATGATCGACGACCTGCAATGGCTCGATGAACCATCGTTTCGTGTCCTGGCGGGCCTGCAGGCGCGTCTGCCGATCAACTGCGCTTTCCTGCTGGTGGCTAGCCATCATGGTCGTGAGACCCTGCCCACACGTCTGCACTGGGACCAGCAGGTCACCCTGAGCCATCTCGATGCGATGCAGTCGTCTCGGCTATTGTCGCAACTGGCCAGGCGCTACCGGCTGCACCTCAGCCCGCGCCTGCGCGGCCAGATCATCGAACGCTGCGACGGCGTGCCGCTCTACATGCAGGAGATCTGCCGGCGTCTGGAGATGGATCGCCGTGAAGGGCGTAGCGTGCAGCTCGATGAGCTGCCCAGAGGATTGCTCGGGCTGCTTGCCGGGCGTATCGACCAGCTCGATGGCGACCGTGAGGTCGCGCACGTGGCCGCGGTGCTGGGGCGTCGTTTTCGTCTCGACTTCCTGGCCGAATGCAGCGGCTGGGAAATGGCCCAGCTCAACCGCGCCCTGGAGCAGATGCGACGGCTCGAGATCATCGAGCCTGCCGGGGGCGAGGGCGGCTGCCGCGAATATCAGTTCAGTCACCAGCTCCTGCAGGAGGCCGCTTATCTTTCCTGTCCCCGTGACGTGCGGGTGCGTATCCATCGTCAGGTCGTCAGCCTGATCGAGGAGCGTTTCCCGATGTGGATCGGCCGGCATCCGGGCGATTTTGCTACCCACCTGCGGCGCAGCGGGCACTATGCTCGCGGCGCACGCTACTTCGAGCTGGCGGCACGCGAGGCGCTCAAGGTCAGCGCCAACCGCACCGCGCTGAAGATGGCCGATTTCGGCCTGGCCAGCCTTCGTCACGTCGAGAACCAGGCGGAGCGCGAGATCAGCTTATTGACCGTGCGCGGTCAGGCCGCCTTCGCCCTCGAGGGGCACGGTTCGCCTACCGCACATGAAAGCTTCGTACGCGCCCGCGAGCTGCTGGTGGAAAACGGGGGCTGTCATGCCGAGGACGCCGAAGACCTCGAACAGGCCTTTCTGGTCAAGTGGGGGCTGTGGGTAGGTTGCAGCCAGCGCCATGCCCATGCCGATGCCTTCTCGCTCGCCGCCAGCCTGGCTTCCATTGCCGGTCGGCTCGAGGATCCACGCTATCAGCGGCTGGCCGACTACGCCCGGGCCAACTGTGAGTACTGGGCGGGACGCATCCGGCAGGCATTTGAGCACCTCGACGAGATCGCGCCGCTGGAACAGCCGATGATCATCGAGTGGCTGCCGTTCTCCGAGCACCCCCAGGTGGCCGCGGCCTGTTTCCAGGGCTGGGCCATCTGTCTGCGCGGCGACTACCGGCGTGCCGAGCAGCAGGTCGAGGCGGCGATCCGCCTGGCCGAGCGCATCGGCCATCCCGGATCGCTGGCCATGGCGCTGCTGTTTGCCGCTGCGCTCTATCGTCAGCTCGGCCATGTTCACTTGGCGGCCAGGCGTGCCGAACAGGCCGTTGCCCTGACCGAGACTCCCGATCTGCATCTATGGCAGGTGTCGGCGCAGGCTATCCTCGGTTGGCGTCGCGCACTCTCCGGCGATCGAGATGGCCTGAAAATGATGGAGCTGGCTCAGGAGGAGCTGGGCGAGATCACCGGCCGCGACCGCTATCATCGCCCGACGCTATGGTACAGCGATGCCTGCCTGGCGCTCGACGAGCTCAGTCATGCCGAGGATTATCTGGATCAGTGCCTGATGATAGCCCGCGAGCGCAGTACGCTGTTCGTCTCCGAACTGGCGGTACAGCTCGCCCGTGTCCGCGATCGGTTGGGCCGGCCCAAGGAGGAGGTGCGGTTACTGGTCGAGCAGGCGCTGGAGTGTGCGCGTCTGCACGAGAACCGGCATCAGGAGCTGTGTGCACTCGAGGCATGGCTGACGCTGATCGACAACCAGGATGAAGTCGTGCGCGAACAGTTCCGCAGCCTGCTCGACAGCGTGAGCCACAGCGATGCCCCGGTGCTGATTCGCTGGCGCATGTTGCTCGAGCGTCAACTTCCTCAAGTGAGCAGTCCGGAAGGGCGCGTGGCCGTCGGCAACGGCTAGTCTTCTGCGCTGAGCGTGCCGCTCTCCAGGAGGGCGATTCGCTCCAGTGCCTCGGAGCGGTTGTTGCCGCATAGCTCGGGGTCGAAAGCGAATTGTCCGCATACCTTGGGGCGGCGCGCATCACCAAACAGGCGACAAAGGTTGTTCGTGTCGAGCTGCACACAGCGTTCTCCGGCCGGCTTGCCGTGGGGCATGCCGGGTATCGGCGAGCTGATCGATGGGGCGATGCAGCAGGCGCCACAGCCCGGACGGCAGCCCGCTGGTGCGGGCGTACTCTTCGTGCATTCCCGGCGTGCGGTATCGGTGCTCACGGCCGGGCCTCGGCAATCGCACCCTTGTCGATCCCTTCGAACGCCTGCACTCGCGTTGACCTTCCGGTTTCTTCCGCAATCTGTCGTGCCAGCCAGGCGGCGATGTGTTCGACCGTGGTCGGTGAGTCGAGCACGATGCAGCGTTCCCGTGGCAACCGAAGTTGAAAGCGGCCCTGCTCGGCGCGGTAGCGGCTGGTCAGGCTGGGATATATCTCGGGTTCGGCCTGGTCGACGATGTCGGCCTGGTCGACCAGGTAGCGATCGTCCAGATGGCCGGCCCACTGGGCTTCCAGCTCCGGACAGCGTTCGCCGCGTTGCCAGATGTGCAGGCGTGAACGATGGCCATGGGCGATGCGCTGGCAGTTGCCGGTGTGGTGCTTGAGCCCGTGGCTGTAGGTATAGACGGCGCCGTCGACGACCTCGTCACGCAGGCGCAGCCGTATGTCGCTGACCCGCGGCGGCGGGCGTTTCATCAGCTCACGGGCGAGGGATGCGGCGAGCCGTTCGGGCGTGACCTCCTGCCAGGGCAGCATGGTGAAGGCCTGGCGCGGTGCTCGCACCTCCAGCGTATAGGGCAGCGAGGTGCGTACGCAGATTCCCTCGCTGCATTCACTGATACTGAGGCCGGGAGCCCGGGTCGGCACCAGCAGCGTATGGTCGGCATCGGCATCCAGGCGCGACTTGATCCATGGCTTGACCCGGCCGAAATCGAACAGCATGCCATCTTCGCCTAGCTCGCCGTCGAGTTCGGCATCGACGTACCAGCTGACGCCGATCAGGCCGCGCTGAGGGCACCAGAGCGAAGCGTCGAGCTGGGTCAGCCGGTTGACGAATAGGGTCATCAGTCGATTCCCGTGATCTTGTGGGTTTGCAGCGACAGGCGCCATTGTGGATGAGCCAGGCAGTACGCCACGGTCGCGTCCAGGTAGTTGGCTCCGTCAACCAGCGGCGTGGTGTCCATGGGTTGCAGGAAGAAATGCCGGAAGTCGAGCTCGGTGAAGCGTTCGGGATCAGCCTCCGCTTGGGGGTAGACCAGCTTGAGTTCATCGCCGCGGGTCAACTTGAGCGACGTGTCGGCCTTGGGGCTGACGCAGAGCCAGTCGATGCCGGCAGGAGCGGGCAGGGTGCCGTTGGTTTCGACCGCCACTTCGAAGCCACGTGAATGCATGGCCTCGATCAGCGCCTCGTCGAGCTGCAGCAGCGGCTCGCCGCCGGTAAACACCACATAGGGTGTGGCCGCAGCGTCCTGCTGCGGCCATAGCGCCGTCAGGTGGACGGCGAGCGCGTCGGCATCGACGAAGCGTCCGCCATGCTGACCATCGGTACCGACGAAATCGGTATCGCAGAAGCGACAGGCGGCGCTTGCCCGGTCCTGCTCGCGGCCCGACCACAGGTTGCAGCCGGAAAAGCGACAGAAGACGCTGGCGCGTCCGGCTTGCGCCCCCTCGCCCTGCAGTGAGTAGAAGGCCTCTTTGACGTGATACATCAGCCGTCACCTTCCGATGCGCCGCCGGTATGGGTATCGGGCCGCTGTATGGCGGCAGCATCGGGCTGCGGTGAATAGCCGAGAGGATCCACCGCGCCATTGGCGGCAAAGGCCGCGAGCCGCTCACGACAGCTGCCGCAGCGGCCGCAGGCAAGCGCCTCGCCACGATAGCAGGTCCAGGTATCGGCGTAGTCGAGCCCCATGGCCAGGCCATTGGCGAGTATCTCCGCCTTGCTGGAGCGCAGGTAGGGCGCATGGATCTCGACCGGCTCGAAGTTGGCGATGCCCGCCACCCTGTTCATGGCGTCGACGAATTCGGGGCGACAGTCGGGGTAGAGCACGTGGTCGCCACCGTGGGCGCCGTAATCGACCCTTCCTGCGCCGATGTTCACCGCCTTGGCGATGGCCAGCGACAGCAGCACCATGTTGCGGTTGGGCACTACCGTGGCGGTGAGGTTCTCCTCGCCGTAGTCGCCTTCCGGCATGTCGCGGCTGGCATCGGTCAGCGCCGAGTTGTCGATCAGGCCGTGAATCGCGCGGATGTCGACCACCTGGTGCGGTATGTCGAGCATGCCACAGACCCTGGCGGCCACTTCGAGTTCGCGGACGTGACGCTGGCCATAGTCGAAGGAGAGTGCGTGAACCTCGCGCCCCTCGCGCAGGGCGCGGTGCAGGACGGTGAAGGAATCCATGCCGCCGGAGTAGATCACCACGGTGGCGTTGGAGGAAGCATTGGGCATAGTGGGACTCTGAGTCGGAGAATTTTTCGTTCCCGCCATGGGCGGTCGCCGGGATCCGGTCCGGCGCGCGTCATTCTACTTGAGCGGAAAAACAAGTGCACGTGGCTTGGTGGTGCTGGCAAAGCCCTCGTGCTGCTATAATCCAGCACCATATCAGCGCCCAGGCGCTGTCTGGAAAGTCGGCGAGCGAAGGCCAGGCAAGGCAAAAATCGACGAAAGGACGGAGTTTACGGGACGTAAATGAGCACCTAGAGTCGATTTTTAACGCCGTATGGCCGAGCGCAACCAGTTTTCAGGCAGTGACCTCGCCATCGTCCTGACAACGGTGACCTCACATGAAAGCTCCCGAACTGCTCTCCCCGGCGGGGACGTTCAAGAACATGCGTTATGCCTTCGCCTATGGCGCCGATGCCGTCTATGCCGGCCAGCCGCGCTATTCGCTGCGGGTGCGCAACAACGATTTCAAGCTCGACAACCTGCACCGCGGCATCGCCTACGCCCACGAGCGGGGCAGGCAGTTCTACGTAGCGTCGAACATTGCACCGCATAACAGCAAGCTCAAGACCTACCTGCGCGACATGGAGCCGGTGATCGAGGCCGGCCCCGATGCGTTGATCATGTCCGACCCGGGTCTGATCATGATGATTCGCGAGCGCTGGCCCGACCAGGTGATCCATCTCTCGGTGCAGTCCAACGTGGTCAACTGGGCGGCGGCGAAGTTCTGGTACAAGCAGGGTATCAGCCGCATCATCCTGTCGCGGGAATTGTCGCTGGAGGAGATCGCCGAGATCCGTGCCGAATGCCCCGAACTCGAGATCGAGACCTTCGTCCACGGTGCACTGTGCATTGCCTACTCCGGCCGCTGCCTGCTCTCCGGCTATTTCAATCACCGTGACCCCAACCAGGGCACCTGCACCAACGCCTGCCGCTGGCAGTACAACACCGTGGCCGCGGCCCAGGACGAGACCGGCGATCTGGTGCCGGCCAACTCGGCGGCGGCACATGCGGCAAGCGGCGTGTGGACCCCCGGCCAGGGAGGACTGATCGCCTCGGGCGGCGGCAGTACCACCCACAGCACGGCGACGGCCGGCGGTGTGGAGGGGCAGGACGAGCTTTCCGCCTTGATCGAGGACGCCACCCGGCCGGGCGAGCTGATGCCGATCTTCGAGGACGAGCATGGCACCTACATCATGAACTCGAAGGATCTGCGTGCCGTACAACACGTGCCCAGGCTCACTGAAATGGGCGTGACGTCGCTCAAGATCGAGGGGCGTACCAAGTCGCACTACTACGTGGCGCGTACCGCCCAGGTCTATCGTCGCGCCATCGATGACGCCGTGGCCGGTCGCCCCTTCGACATGCGCCTGATGGACGAACTCGACAACCTGGCCAACCGTGGATACACGGAAGGTTTCTATCGCCGCCACGTCCACGACGAGTACCAGAACTACGAGCGCGGCAACTCGGTCGGTGTGCATCAGCAGTTCGTCGGCGAGGTAATCGGCTACGACCCCGGGCGCGGCGTGCTGGAAGTGGACGTCAAGAACCGCTTCGAGGTGGGCGATGGCATGGAGCTGATGCTGCCCGGCGGCAATCGGCGTTTCACCCTCGAGCACATCGAGAACAAGCGCGGCGAATCGGTGCAGGCGGCGCCGGGCTCGGGCCATGTGGTGCGCATCCCGGTGCCGGGCGAGGCCATTTCACCGGAGCGAATCGAATTCGCGCTGTTGATGCGCGACCTGAAGGGTTAACACGGCTCGAGCGAGTACAGGCGTACAGAGCCGACTCGGTAACATGTCTCGGTATCAAGAGGGCGGCCACCTGGCCGCCCTCTTTGCTGACGAGCAAGCTCAGGTGGAGGGGTCGGGCTCCTCGTAGTGTCCGACGCCATCACGTCCGCCGTGCTTGACGCTGTACATGGCCTGGTCGGCAGCGTCGACCAGGCCGGTGGCACTCTCGAATTCGCCGTCTTCCATGTCGGCGATGCCGATGGAGGCGGTCACGTGAAGTGGCTGGCCGTCGGCCTGGGCCAAGGGTTGGGTGGCGAGGTATTCGCGGATTCGGTCGGCCAGGATACCGGCATGCTGGCGACGCGTATTGGGCATGATGACGAGAAACTCCTCGCCGCCGTAACGTCCGGCGATATCGCTTTCGCGGACCATGTTGCTGAGCGCCGCGGCGAAGTGGATCAGCACCTCGTCGCCGAAACGATGCCCGAAGCGGTCGTTGATGCGCTTGAAATGGTCGAGGTCGATGAACATGACCGACAGGGGCTGGCGAGCACGCTTGGCGCACTCGAAGTGCTGTTCGAGGCGCTTCTCCAGCCAGGGGCGGTTGGCCAGTTGTGTCAGGTGGTCGGTGCGGTGCTGCTCGTCGAGTATGACGTGGCTGGCATGCAAGGCTTCCAGCTCGCGCTGTTGCTCGGCGAGTCGAATCGTCATCTTCAAGTTCTGCTCGAACAGCAGCTCCTTGGCCTCGGCCAGCAAGTGGGTGCTGTCGATGGCCGGTGGGCAGGTGATCTCGAACAGGCGGGCCAGCGAGGGCAGGCGATGCTGGAGTTCCTGCATTACCGTCATCAGCATGACGATGTCCAGCGATGCGACCGAGGCAAGCTGGCGTAGCAGGGCGCTGAAGGCAGAGGCCGAGTCGGCCGCCAGCCAGCAGTCGGCGATACGACAGGAAAGTCGCAGGCAGAGCTTACGCGGATCGCCGTCGACGAGCGGGCCATGGCTGTCGATGATACCGGCCGCGATGGGGCCGGGCACTCCCCAGCTGGCCGCCAGCCAGGCGCCGACCAGGGCGTGGTCGCAGCCGTAGCGCTCGTTCTCGGCCTCGCTCAGCTTCTGGTGCTGACGAAGACCGGGGATATGCGTGGCGTAGTCATCGCCATCCAGGGCCTCGAAGGCCAAGATGCCGATATCCTGCAGCAGCGCGGTGGTGAACAGCTGCGGAGCTTCGTGCGGGCAGAGGTTCTGGGCCAGCTCCTGAGTGGCTGTGGCTGCGATGATGGCACGCTGGCACAGGTATTCGTGATCGAGTACGGCGTTGGCGCCCGGGCGGGGGAGGCCGAAGCTCAGCGCTATCGCCAGGGTCGCATCCAGACCGATGCGTGAGACACCGTCCAGGCAGGTGGAGACCGGGTTCCCGCCCCGTGAGTACGAGGCGCTATTGGCCATCGAGAGGAGTCGCAGGGTGAGCGCGGGGTCCTGGCCGATGGCGCGGGCATAGTCGGCCAGACACGGCTCGGCAGAGCGCGCCATGGCGATCACGCGAGCCGCTGCCGCCGGCAGGCTAGGCAACGAGCGGCATTCGGCCAGGCGCTGGCTCAGCGTTTCGGGCAAGGGTGGTAGTTGTAGATTGGCGAGACCGGCAACGCCAGATGATTCCTCTACCGATATCCTATCGATCGGCATATCTTTCCCCGCCCATGCTGTTCTTGTTGTCCCCGGCCAAGCCTAGCAGAACGGCCGTTGGCTTAACGTTTGATTGCTTATTGCTTCCTCAACGATGTATCGAGATGGTCGACGACTTCTGCCCAGTCGGCATCCTCTTCCAGTGCCGCTTCGAGGAACTCGGCCTGCGAGGGGTTCCAGAAGGGGGCCTCGTAGAGCGCCATGGTCGAGGGTAGCGGAGCGTGTCGTTCGAGGAAGGCCTTGATCGAAGCGTCATCGGCGGGAAGGCCCAGTTGCTCGAAGAGTTCGCTGAAGGGATGCACGGGATGCTCCATGTCGCTACTCCTTACGCCTGCAGTTTCGGTGGGTTACATTCAACTTAGCCCGGCCGTCGCGGGAAGTCAGCCGATTCTATGGGTCTGTCGAACCGGCGACAGCGGCGGTCAGCGCTCTCCCACCAGTGGGGTGAGGAAGCGGCGGCGGCGCTCCTGCTCGTCCAGTGGCTGAGCGAGGAGATGGACAAGCTTGGTCATGGCGGCCTCCGGGGTCATGGCGTCACCTGAAAGGACGCCGGCCTGCAGCAGCCCCTGTCCGGCAGCGTAATGGCCGGGGGCGATGCCGCCGATAGGGCACTGGCTGATCGCGGCGACCAGCTTGCCCTCACCGCTGGCCCTGGCCAGCACGCCGATCAGCTCGGGGGCAGGTGGGACATTGCCTCCACCCCAGACCTCGAGCAGCGCGCCGCGGACGCGGTCGTCGCTGAGCCAGGCGTCCAACTGCCAGGCCTGGATCCCGGGCCAGAGTACGATTCTGACCACGCCGCCGTCGGCCAACGTCGAGTAATCCGGCAGTTCGAAGCGCGGTGCCCCACGCTGCTGAGCCTCGAGCCCACGGCCGGGGTAAAGAACCACGTCATCGTCGACACGCTCGCCCAGCACCGGGTAGTTGGGGCTGGCAAAGGCATCGTCGGCTTCGCTATGGGTCTTGCGCGTGCGAGCGCCGCGCAGCAGTCGCCCGGCAAAGGCCACGGCGACTTCCTGCAGTTCCGGCTTGGCGGCGTAGCGCAGGGCCAGTTCGATGTTGCCGAGTGCGTCGCTGCCTTCGGCTTCGAGGGGATGCATGGCGCCGGTGACGACCACGGGACGATCCAGCCCCTGGAGCTGGTAGGCAAGGCTCGAAGCGGTCCACGAAAGCGTGTCGGTCCCATGCAGGACGACGATACCGGCATGCTCGCTCACACACCTGGCAATGGTCTCTCCCAGCCACTGCCAGTCGCGAGGATCGGCCGCGCTGGAGTCGATTGGGGCGTCGATGGACCGGACGATGAACCGTGGTAGCTGCGCCTGGCGACTTGGGGGCAAGCCGCCCAGGGCTTGTCTGAGCCGTGCCTCGATATTGCCTCCCGGGGACAGCCCCTCGGCACTGGGCACCATGCCCAGGGTGCCACCGGTGTAGAGCACCAGCACGGGGCGATCGGCTAAGGGAGACTCGTTCATGGCGTTTCCTGTCTTCGAAGCGTCGAGGGTGGGCGCCGAACGGCGCGCAGTGAACGCCAATGATAACGGGAGATGCCGTGGATCTCACTCATCTACCCTGACCCGAACTCCTTCGGCGACCCGCTCGCTGGGATGAGTGATCAACGTCTCGCCCTCGTCTAGGCCTGCGATTACCTGGGAGACGAGACCCTGGCGTCGCCCCAGCTCCACTTGGCGCCGACTGGCCCGCTCCTCCTCGATCACGTAGACCGTCCACTCGCCCTGGTGACGGAACAGCGCGCTGGTGGGGATCTGCAGGATGTCGTCGGCGGTCCAGATCAGGAATTCGGCATCCACGCGAAAGCCGCTGCCAAGACCGAGTGCAGCCAGATCCAGTTCACGGGAGAAGTCCACGATCACCGGTACCCGCTGTTCGTCCACCCCGAGCGCCGAGGTGCGGGTGAAGCCGGAAGGGGCGATGCGCCTGACTTCGCCTCTCAGCGGCTCGCCACCCCAGCCGGTGAGGTTGACGGCCATTCCCGGGCGTAACCTCACGGCGTCCATGGAGAGCAGATCGACCTGGATCTCGAGGTCGTCGAGGCTGCCCAGTTCGAGGATCGGGTCGCCGGCGGCGACACTGCCCTCGCAGCAGCGGTAGCGGTTCAGCACCAGCCCGGTAACTGGGGCGCGGACCCGTAGCTGGGGTTGGTCCGGTTCGCTGCGCTGTCCACTCGTCACGGCGAGCAGTGCCCTGGCGCTTTCCACCTCGAAGCGGGCAACCTCCACGCCGGAGGCGGCGGAACTGGCCAGGGCGCGTTGGCGGTCGCGCTGGTTCTGACGCTGGTCCAGGTCGGCGGCGGAGATGAGGTTGCGCTGGTGCAGCTGCCGGTAGCGCTCATATTCCGCTTCGGCGAAGCGCTGGTCGGCGCGCGCCGTGTCGAGGTTCGCCTGGGCCGCCTGCAACCGGGCCTGGGCCGCCTGCAAGTTGTCTTCGGCCTGCTGGCGGGTGCGTACGTCCAGCGCCGGCGCCGGGCTCGGCTCGAGCTGGAACAGCGTCTGGCCCTGCTCGACGCTGTCCCCCTCCTCGAGGACGACTCGCTGGAGGTAGCCGTCGATGGGTGCCGAGACATTCCAGGTATCACGCAGGCGCGTACGGCCCTCTTCGGTGACTGAATCGACGAACGGGCCCACCGTCACCCGGGCCACGCTGACCGGTACCGGCGAGGGGCGCAGCGCCCAGACCAGCAGCCCGAGCAGCCCCACCCCCAGGACCACCCAGGCCAGGTGACGGGGTATGCGGCGATTCCTCATGGTTCTTTCCTCCGGTGTACTCGTCATGGTTCGTCACTCGACTGCCTTCAGGACCCGCAACTTGTCGAGCCGGCCGAGCCGCCGGAAGACCAGTGCGCCAACCAGTAGCGAAGCGACGATCACCCCGGCGGCGGCGAAGCCGAAGATCTGCGGGGTGAAGACCAGTGGCATGCGGTAGAGGTCATTGCTGAAAGCTCTCTGGAGCAGGCGAATGAAGACGATGCCGATGGCCCATCCCAGCGGAATCGCCGCCAGGGTGAGCAGCGCTGTCTCGCCGAGCAGTATTCGCGCCACTTCTGCACGCCTGTAGCCCAGCACCTGCAGGGTCGCCAGCTCACGGGCGCGCTCGGCGAAGGCGATTCGGGCGTTGTTGTAGACCACGCCGAATGCGATGGACGAGGCGATGCCGACGAAGATCACCGCGACCACCAGCAGCGTCTCATCCATATAGTCGCGAATACCCCGTTCGGCCTGGGAAAGCAGGCCGATGGCTGCCACGGTGGGCATCTCCCATAGCGCAGCATGCAGTTCGTCCGTCCGCGACGAGTCGCTCAACAGCCAGGCGCCGCTGATGGTGGGGCCCTCGCGCAGCAGGGTGTTGAGGGTGTCTCGGCGTAGATAGGCGCCGACCCCCAGGGGTTCGTCCACGATAGCCGTCAGCGGCAGTGTCACGCGCTCGCGCCGCCCCTCCAGAATGGCGACTTCGAGTTCGTCGCCGACCCTGGCGTCGAGCTGCTCGGCCAGATGACGCGTCAGCATGACCCCGGTCTCGGGTAGGGATTGAGGGCGGCCGCTATGGTCGAGGACCCGGCGCAATCGAGGTGGGGATTCCATTCCCAGCAGGCTGGTGCGGTACTGGCGGTGGCCATGGATCAGGGTCACGGGGATCCGGCGCCAGGTCTCCACTGCCAGCACGCCGGGCTGATGACGCAGCTCTCCGGCGGCACTGGCCGAGGTGGGCTCGTTGAAGGTGAGCTCGACATCCATCTGCAGCACCTCTCGGTACTGCTGGTCAATCATCTCGTTGACCGCGGCGAGCTGGTAGGCGCCGATCATCAACAACCCCGCCGACAGGGCAATGCCCAGCATCGAAAAGCCGGCCTTGAGCGGGTGGCGGGTCAGGTTGCGTACCACGATGCGTCCTTCGTTGCCGAGCAGGCATGCCGGAACCAGGCGTTCCAGCCAATGGCGGCGAAAGCGGTGAGGCGCAGGGGGGCGCATGGCCTCGGCGGGTGGGCGATTGACCGCCCGCCATACCGCCAGCCAAGTGCCGGACAGGGCGGCACCCAGGGTCACCAGCAGTGACAGGGCCAATGCCCAGGCGGGCACGCCGAAGCGCATCTCGGGGAAGCGGAAATAATCCCGGTAGACCCCTGCCATACCGCTTGCCGCCCAGGCCCCCAGCGCCACGCCCAGCGCCCAGCCGAGCAGCACGATCGAGGCCGCCAGCAAGCCGAAGTGCCGAGCCAGTTCGCTATTGCGGTAGCCGAAGGCCTTGAGTACCGCCAACTGCTCACGCTGGGTCTGGATGATGCGTCCCATGACGACGTTGAGCAGGAAGGCCGACACCGAGAGGAAGATGACCGGCAGCACGACTGCCGTGATGCGCTGCTGGTTCAACTCCTCCTCGATGAAGCGATGCGACTGCTGGTCGTGACGCGGCTGGGCGCCGAGTGCACCATAGCGCGCCAAGGCCAGGTCGAGCGCCTCGATGACGTCGGCTTCGCGGGCTCCTGCCTGCAGGGTTAGCGTCAGGCTGTTGAAGGCTCCATCCATGCCGTAGGCCCTCGAAAGGGCCCGCCCGTTCATCCACAGTACGGCGTAGCGCCGATAGTCCGGCATCAGGTCGGTAGGGGCGGCTTGAAAGAGAAACTCTGGGCTCAGGGCCACGCCGGAAAGGGTCAGGCGAGTGCGCCGGCCGTTGATGATCGCTTCCAGCGTGTCGCCAGGCGCCAGGCCATGGGCCTCGGCGAAGGCATCCGACACCACGACCTGATCGTCGCGGCCGGCTTCCGGCAGGCTGCCCGCCAGCAGATGGAGCTGATTAAGCAGCGGCTGACGTCCGTCGGGCAGCGAAAGCAACTGGCCACGCACGGGGTCGCCGTAGCCGGGAACCGCCAGGCGTATGGTGGCTCGGACCCTCGGCTCGATCAGGTTGACGCCCTCGAGCCGCTGCAGTTGCTCAATCACCCCCAGCGGCGCGCGCTTGACCTCGACGAACAGCTCGGCGAAATGATGGCTAGCGTAGAAGCGCTCCCGGGCCCCGGCCAGGGCCTCCAGGGTGGTCACGGAAAGAATCAGGGTCATGACGCCGCTGGCGATGACCATTGCGATGGCCAGCACCTGTCCCTTGAGGCGCCACAGGTCGCGATAGAGCTTCCGGTCGAGTGTCTGCATGGGGAACGTTACCAGCGCAACGCCTTGGGACTGCGGCGTTCGGCGTTGACCTGCAACTGGTCGACCCTGCCGTCCCGCAAGCGAATGATGCGGTCTGCCATCTCGCCGATCACCTCGTTGTGGGTGATGATCGCCACGCTGGTGCCGGTGTCGCGATTGATTCTCTCGAGTACCTCCAGCACGCGAATGCCTGTCTGGAAGTCGAGAGCCCCGGTGGGCTCGTCGCACAGCAACACATCGGGCTGTTTGGCCACGGCGCGGGCGATGGCCACCCGCTGTTGCTCGCCACCCGACAGCTGCGAGGGGAAGTGGTCGAGGCGGTGCTCGAGACCCACCAGGGCAAGGGCCTCCTCGGGGGACAAGGGGTTGCGGCTGATGTCGGTGACGATGGCGACGTTCTCCCGCGCGGTGAGGCTCGAGATCAGGTTGTAGAACTGGAACACGAAGCCCACATGGTGGCGGCGAAAGCGCGTCAGCTCGCGCTGGCTGGCCGCTGCCAGGTCGAGCTCACGCGGCTCGGCTGCAGGCTGCGAAACGGCTGGGTCTCGTGAGCCAGGGAAGTAGACGAGGGAACCCTGGCTGGGGCTGTCGAGGCCGCCGAGGATATTGAGCAGCGTCGACTTGCCCGAGCCCGAGGCGCCCAGCATTACCACCAGTTCACCCTGGTACAGCTCCAGGTCGACGCCACGGAGCGCCTGGATGGTGACTTCACCCATCTGGTAGAAGCGCTTCAGATCACGAGCCTGGAACACGATTTCTGGCATGACAAGTGACCTGACGAAGGGGGCTACCCGCTAGGCTAGCATGCCCTAATGCCCTGGCATGCTTGATCGAAGTCAACAGTAATGCAGAAGCCTAGCGTGTGAGGAGCCGGCCATCTTCGCCGATGTCCAGGCGCAGGTTGCGCCCGGCCAGCAGGGCGAAGCCGGCCGCCAGGGCGACGATCGACAGCAGGACGCTCGTCATCGTGGCCATGCCGACCTCCAACTGCAGCAGGATCCCCACCGCCAGTGGCCCCATGGCGGCGAGAGTATAGCCTCCGCCCTGGGCCAGGCCGGAGAGTTTGCCGGCCAGGCGTGAATTGGCCGTGCGCAGTACGATCAGGGTAAGGGCAAGGCTGAAGCTGCCGCCCTGTCCCAGTCCCAGCAGCACCACTCCGGGCCAGCGCCAGTTCTCGTCGGCCTGCAGCAACAGCCACAGACCGGCTCCCACGCAGCCCAGCACCAGTAGCAGGGCCGGCCTCTGGTCACGACCGAAGCGCGCTAGCCACGGCGCACCCAGTGCCGAGACCAGTTGCACCATTACCGAAGCGCCCATCATCCAGCCGGCCTCGGCTTCGCTGTAACCGCGTGCTTGCAGCAGAGTCGGCAGCCAGCCGAAGACGATATAAGCCAACGACGACTGGGAGCCCATCAGCACCATGACCTGCCATGCCAGCGGCTGCCCGAGCAGTTCGCGCATGCTGCCGCCCGCGGGGGGCGTGGCAATGGCCCGCGGCGTACGTGGCATGAGCGCTATCCAGGCCAGCAGGGCGAGGCCGGCCAGTGCCCCCCAACTGATCAGGCTGAAACGCCAGCTACCTAGCATATTGGCCAAGGGAATGCTCAGGCCAGCGCCGAGAGCGCCTCCTAGGCACAGGGCCATGGTATAGACCCCGGTCATGAGGTCCGCCCCACCGGGAAGCTCTCGCTTGACCAGCGCCGGCAGCAGGGTGCCGGCGATGCCGATGGCGGCACCCACCAGCAGCGTGCCGATGAACAGCAACGGCACGGCGGGAACCCCGCGCAGCAGCAGGCCGAAAATCAGCATGCCCAGTGCCAGGGTCAGGGTGCTCTCCGGGCCCATGCGCTTGGCAAGCCAGGGCGCCAAGGGCGCGAAGATTCCCAGGCAGAGTACCGGCAGCGTGGTCAAGGCCCCGATGGCGAGTGGCGTCAGGCCGGTCTCGGCCTTGATACGCAGTAGCAGGGGGGCAAGCGAGGAGAGGGCGGGCCTGAGATTGAGCCCCACCAGCACCATCAGTAAAAGGAAGAGAGCGACACGTCGTGGATCGGGCCGGGGGTCAGTCGTCATGGCCTCGCCACTTGTCGGTTCGCCGATTGGTGTCATGTCTGGTGGAAGAGGCGTCGTCCTGCTCACGGCGGGCGATCAAGGGATGTTCATTGACACCGCGGGAATCGAACTCGACGCGTCCGGGATCGGCGGAACCCTGCAACTGGCGACGGATGTCCGAAACGTCCTCGACGCTGACCAACTGCTCCTGATGGCCGATTACCTGGCGTTGGGTCACCAGGCGTCCCTCGTAGGTCCAGCAACGCTGCGGTGCTTGAGCGACGAGCCAACTGCGGCCTTGCCAGTGGGCATGACCCTGCGCATCGAGTTGCAGGGCCTCGAGCGGTACCAGGGCGGCGAACAGCCGTGCATTCAGCACCAGGCCGCCACTGGTCATGTGGATGGCACCTTCGTAGCGTCCGGCGTGGAGGGCCTCGATGACGCTACTGCGCTTGGCTCGAGGCTCGATGCTGCCCTGGCCGCAGAGATGCAGCAGGCCATCATCGATCTGCTTGATGACCCAGACCGGAATGGGTTGCTTTCCGGTCAGCCATTTGAGCATGCTCGAGCCTCCTTGCGCGGTGTGGCGAGATTCAATGAGTATTCAGTCGCTTGAGTCGAACTGCTCGTGAAAATGGCAGCACGACAAACCGTATACCATTCCTTACTACTCGCCAACCACCAAGCCTGGGCACTCAGGCCCGGCGAGTGCCCTGCCCGCGGCTGCGCCGGCGACGCGGTGCCTGGGCATCGCCACCTGCCGAGTTGCCGCTGCGCTGCCCCGACTGGCCACGATTGGCGCCACCCTGGCGAGCCTGGCCGCCCTGGCCACCACGCCGGTTGCGGCCGTTCTCGATCGGCTCGGGCTTGGCGTTGGGGTCGGGTTCGAAGCCGGGTTCGATGTGTTTGTCCAGGTCACGCTTGATCAGCCGCTCGATACCCTTCAGCAGGCCGTGCTCGTCGACACAGACGAGTGAGACGGCTTGGCCTTCGCTACCGGCACGACCGGTGCGACCAATGCGGTGCACGTAGTCCTCGGCGACGTTGGGCAGTTCGAAATTGACCACGTGAGGCAGTTCGCTGATGTCCAGGCCACGGGCGGCGATGTCGGTTGCCACCAGCACCTGCAGGTCACCGCCCTTGAAGGCCGCCAACGCCTTGGTGCGTGCCGACTGACTCTTGTTGCCATGGATTGCCATGGCCGGGATGTCCTGCTTGGAGAGCTGCTCGGCCAGGCGGTTGGCTCCGTGCTTGGTGCGGGTAAAGACCAGCACCTGATGCCAGGCGTGCCGGGTGATCAGGTGAGCGAGCAGTTCGCGCTTCTTCTCCCGGTCGACGCGATAGACCGCCTGGTCGACGGTTTCCGCCGTGGTGTTGCGGCGTGCCACCGAGATCTTCGCGGGGTTGTCGAGCAGCTTGGCCGCCAGCGTCTGGATCTCGTCGGAGAAGGTGGCCGAGAACAGCAGATTCTGGCGCTTGGCGGGCAGTACCCGCAGCACTTTCTTGATGTCGTGGATGAAGCCCATGTCGAGCATGCGATCGGCTTCGTCGAGCACCAGGATCTCCACCCGTGACAGATCCACGTGCTTCTGCTGATGCAGGTCGAGCAGGCGACCCGGGGTCGCCACCAGCACGTCGAGGCCGGGACGAATGGCGTCCACCTGGGGCTGCTGACCAACGCCGCCGAAGATCACATGGCTCTTCAGGGTCAGGTGGCGGCCGTAGTCGGCGACGCTCTCGCCTACCTGGGCAGCCAGTTCACGGGTGGGCGTCAGCACGAGCGCGCGTACCTGCCGTTGGCCGGGGCGTGGGCCGTCAGCCAGGCGTTGCAGCATCGGCAGGGTGAAGCCGGCGGTCTTGCCGGTGCCGGTCTGGGCACTGGCGAGCAGATCGCCGCCCTTGAGCACGGCAGGAATGGCCTGGAGCTGGATCGGGGTCGGCGTGGTATAGCCCTGCGCTTCGACAGCACGCAGCAGTTCGGCTCGCAGGCCGAGTTCGGAAAAAAGGGTCATGCGGTCTCCGCAGATACGTCCTGGCCTTGTCGTGTGCGTCATGCACATGACCAGTCCCGGGCCAAGACGTGAGAAATTCGGTTCAGGGGCGCGGCAGGAGGGACCACGAATCGCCGCGTTGGGGCATTATGCCAGTTTATTTACCGCGCTGCAGCTTTCCTTGAGCTCCTGCCTCTTTACCCCGGGTGGCCTTGAGGTCGCTCTTGAGGCGGGCAAGCACGGCAGCATTCAAGCCTTCGATCTCGTCGAGCACTTCCGGTGTCAGTTGATGGAGCCGCTCCGGATCGCTGATGCCATTAACGAAGAGGACCTGAGCGCTCGCCGGACCGACGCCCTTGGCCTGGGTGAGCCTGATGGCGTGGCGTGAGAGCAAAGTGGTACGCCGGGCGTCGTCCAGATGTTCCCAGCCCCCACGCTGATAGAGATCGCAGGCGTACCGATCCAGGCCCAGGCGCAGGCTTTCCAGCACGGACAGCGCCAGTTGGGAGTCGATCTGCTGGAGCGCATCCGCGAGCTGATCGCAGCAAGCGCTGATCGTTTCCAGCCGATCGACGGCAGCTTGGGAAGAATCCGACTCCAGCGCGGCGAGGAGTTCCCGCTCGAGTCGTTGGGCGAGACTGTGCAGCGCCAGGGCGGTCGCGCGATCAGGCACTGTCCGGTTCTTCGCGGCAGGAGTAGGGCTGGCCGGCATGTGGCGTCCTTGTGGTCAGTTCGCTTATTAGACTAGACCAGGATGGCCGCGCAGGTAGGGCTCAGCGTGCTTGCCTGATACCCGCGGCAATGTCGGCGGCCACTCTATCCCAACTGCTCCCCAGCGCGCGGACGAGAGCGGGATAGCCGTCATCGTCGAGCTCCGTCTCCACATGGAAGCGTTGCATGGTCATCAGGCGTCCGTCGGGGGCCAGCAGCTGCCACTGGCCGCTGGCGATGGCCAGGCCGTCATAACGGCCTTGGAAGCGATCGACTTCGAGGCGCAAGCGCAGGGCCTCGCTGCGACCCAGGCTGGTCTCGTCGCGCATGACCCGAGTGTCGGGCAGGCGCTCGGCCAGCCTGGTGCGCAAGCCGCGCTCCAACTGGCGCCCCAGCGGCTCGGCCCAGAGATGTTGGCGGGCGGCGTTGAGCGTGATGTCGTCGAGCTGCAGTACGATGCCGTCGGTATCCAGGTAGTGCGCCAGGCGCGGTGGCTGTACCACCAGCAGGTGGCTGGGGGCGGGGTTGCCATCCGACAGCGTGGTGCCGCTATCGGGCAGCATATAACGATTTGCCGGTGCAGTGGGCGAGGCGCAGCCGACAAGCAGTATGCTTGCCAGCAGGGCAAGCCAAATCATCCACCTCATGCAGCACTCCCTTTCGACGCAATCATTACAGCATAGCGATTCATTAGGCGAACCTCATCAGTTGCGTTGCGGGGCGCGCGGTGTCGGATCCTCGGCGTCGAGGCTGTCGAACAACAGTGCCCTGGGGTTCTCGTTGAGCGTGCGCGTGACCGGTTGCAGGTCGCGCATCAAGCGCTCCAGCCGTTCGGCGGTGGCGGTCAGCTCGCGATAGCCACTGGAATCGGGGGACAGGCCCTCCAGCGTTTCTCGCAGCGCCTCCAGCGAGGCATTGAGGTTGGCCGGAAGATTGCGAGTACCCGGGTCGTCGAGCATGCCTTGCAGTGAGGCGCTGAGCTCGCGCACCTCGCCCAGCATGGCTTCGGAAGCGGCCAGGTTGCGGTCCAGGCCCGTCAGTATCGGCTCGATCTCCAGTGCATTGAGCTTCTCCAGCAGGGTGGTAACCTGGGCTTCGATCTGGGCGAAGCCGGTCGATGTCGTCGGGAAGACGGTACGCTCGCTGAAGCTCTCCGCCAGGTAATCCTCCGCTTCCTCACGATAGAAATTGAGGTCGACGAACATCGAGCCGGTAAGCAGGTTGCCCGATTTGAGCGAGGCGCGCAGGCCGATGCCGAACAGGCGCTTGAAGCGTTCGTCCCACTCTTCGAGGTCGATCTGCTGGTTCTCGATGCCGAGTCGTTGAGGCTCGATACGGATCAGCACCGGGATGGCGAAGCCGTTGCGCGTCTCCGGCTGCTCGGCGGTGAACTCCCAGGGCACGGCCGCCACGGTGCCGATGCGCACGCCGCGGAATTCCACCGGGGCGCCACGCGACAGACCGCGCACGCTGTCCTCCACCAGCAGTACGTACTCCAGGTAGCGGCTGAAGGTGCCTTGGCGGGCGCTCTCCTCGTCGGGGTAGAGGTTGAAGGTGGTGTCGTTCTCCACCGGGCCGCCGCGCGGCAGGTCTTCGGGTACGCCGAAGGTGACGCCGCCGCCGAGCAGGGCTTCGAGCGACTCGACATTGACGCGGATGCCGTCCGCATCGAGACGCAGGTCGATGCCGCTGGCCGACCAGAAACGGGTGCTGTCGGTGACCAGGCGGTCGTAGGGGCTCTCGATGAAGATGCGCTGGCTCATGCGTCGGGTGTCGGCGTCGAAATTGGCTTCCTCGACGCGACCCACGGTATAGCCCTGGTAGGTCACGGGGTCGCCGGCACGCAGCGAGTTGCCGAGCTGGCTGACCAGATTGATACGTAGCCCGGCGGCATCGGCCGGCGCCACGGGGGGAAGGTCACTGACCTCGAATTCGCGCAGGCCGGGCTCGCCGCTACCCGGCTGGAGCTGGATGTAGGCGCCTGAGAGCACGGTGCCCAGGCCGCTGATACCCTCGCGGCCGATGCGCGGCTTGACCACCCAGAAGCGGCTGCCTTCGGTCAGCATGGCTTCGGTATCGGGAGACATCCGCGCAGTGATGACGGTATGCGACAGATCGTCGGAGAGCTGCACGCGCTCGACCCGGCCAACCTCGACATTGCGGGTCTTGATCAGGGTGCTGCCGGCCTCGATGCCTTCCGCATTGCTCATGGTCAGGGTGATCAGCGGACCTCGGCTGCGGTAGTTGTCGTAGACCAGCCACAGCCCGATCAGCATGGCCACGATGGGCACGATCCAGATCGGCGACAGGCGCCGTTGCGGCGTGGCTTTGGCCCGGTGCAAGTCGCGTGAGGCCTCGTTGTCGCGAGGGGTGTCGCTCATCCAGTGGTTCCTTGCGTTTCGTGTCGGTCACGCGGCAGGGGCGTATCCCAGATCAGTCGAGGGTCGAAGGTCATGGCCGCCAGCATGGTCAGTACCACCACGGCAGCGAACGCCAGGGCGGCGGGGCCAGGGGTGATCGACATCAGCGAACCGGCGCGAATCAGCGCCACGAGAATGGCGACCACGAAGACATCGACCATCGACCAACGCCCGATGAATTCTGTCAGGCGGTAAAGCCGCGTGCGATTGCCTGCGTTGAGTTCATTGCTGCGCTTTACCACCAGGCAGAGCCACGCCAGCGCCACCAGCTTGCCCACCGGGACGATGACGCTGGCCATGAAGATCACCGCGGCTACCGGCCATGAACCCATCTGGATCAGCTCCACCACGCCGCCAATGATGGTGGAGGGGGCGCTGTGACCGAGGCTGGTGGTGGTCATGATGGGGTAGAGGTTGGCAGGAATGTACATGATGGCGGAGGCGGCAAGCAGCGCCCAGGTGCGCTGCAGGCTGTGCGGCAATCGCGCGTGCAGCCGTTCGCCACAGCGTCGGCAATGGCCCTTGCGGTTCGACTCCAGGCGATTGACCAGCCCGCAGGTAGGGCAGCCGGTAAGCCCCTGGCTGGCGGCTGTCGCCCCCGTGTGGGCGCCCTCGGGGGCTAGCGGCTCGCCGGCCAGCGAGAACCACATCCAGTCCGAGTCGATGGACTGGGTGGTGGCCAGCAGCAGCAGTGCGAAGGCGCAGAAGGCCCAGAAGGATATCCCCAGCTCGACCTGCGCCAGGTCCGCCACCTTGAACAGGCTCACCAGCGCGCCAATGATGAAGACGTCAGCCATCATCCACGGATTGAGGTGAGCCAGTGCGCGGGCGATACCGCGGCTGGCCGGTAGCGGCTGACCCTGGAGCAGGCCCAGTTGCAGCCACATCACGCCGAGCAGATAGATCCCCGGCAGCACGACGATCGTCATGATCACCGCAATCGCCACAAGTGGCTGATCGAAGCCGATCAAGGTGGTTGCCGTCTGGGTGAGTTCGATGCGGTTGCCGAAACCGCCGGTGCTGAAGCTGACGAAGGGAAAGGAAATCGCCAATAGCAGGGCGACCATCGATGCCATGGCCAGCGCCATGCTGCGCTGGGCAGGGCGATGGTGGCGGATGGCCAAGGTATGTCCGCAGCGTGGGCAGTCCGCCCTCTGTCCTGATTGCAGTGGCGGCAGAGCCACGAGCCAATCGCATTCGTGGCAGGCGCGCAGGCGCCGACGCGAGGTGCGTGACTCGGGTGGAACCTGATCGACCATGGGGGTGGCCGGTACGAGCGATGGGCGTTGAAACCTGTAAGGCACTGACGAGTCGACTCGAAGGCTGATGGAGCGAGGCTGTCCTCACCCTGAAACTGGAAAGCCGTGTCGGCTGTATCAAAGTGTGGCATGTTGACGCCGCGCATACCATATACAAACATTCGCCCCTGAATGTTCCCTTGAGGAGACGACATTGTTACTTCCCCTGTTGGCCGTTGTCGCGGGTCTTGTATTGCTGGTCTGGAGCGCCGAACGTTTCGTCGACGGTGCGGCGGCAACGTCCCGGCGTCTCGGGGTGTCACCGCTGCTGGTGGGGATGCTGGTGATTGGCTTTGGCACCTCCGCGCCCGAGCTGATGGTTTCCTCGCTGGCGGCGAGTCAGGGCAATCCGGGGCTGGCGCTAGGTAACGGCTACGGCTCGAATATTGCCAATATCGGCCTGATCCTGGGTCTCATGGCGGTCATCTCGCCGCTGGCGGTGCACTCCAGCGTGATTCGGCGTGAACTGCCGGTTCTGGTTGCGGTGACGTTCTTGTCGGCGCTGTTGATGTGGGGCGGGCTGATCGGTCGTGTCGAGGGCAGCCTGCTGCTCGTGCTGCTGGCGGCCATGATCGGTTACAGCATCTGGCAGGCGCGGCGCGGCGACCCCGACCCGCTGGCCGACGAGACCGAGGAGAGCCTGCAGGCGCATCCGATGACGCTGCGTGCCGGCGTGATCTGGACGATCGTCGGGTTGGCGCTGTTGGTGCTGAGTTCGCGCGTGCTGGTGTGGGGGGCGGTGGAGATTGCCGTCGGTTTCGGTGTCAGCGACCTGATCATCGGGCTGACCGTCGTTGCCGTCGGTACGTCACTGCCGGAGCTGGCGTCCTCCTTCAGCGCCCTGCGCCGGGGCGAGCACGACCTGGTGGTCGGCAACGTGGTGGGGTCCAACTTGTTCAATACGCTCGGCGTGGTGGGGCTGGCCGCGGTCATACACCCCATCGAGGTAGGCACCGAAGTGCTGCTGCGTGACTGGTCCCTGATGACCGTGATGACGCTGCTGATGACCGTCTTCGCGATTGGCTGGAAGGGGCGGCCGGGGCGCATCAACCGGCTCGAGGGTGCGATGCTGTTGGCGTTGTTCGTCGGTTACACCGCGTTCATGGTGCACCTGGTCCTGCGTAGCGCCGGCGCGCTCTAGGGCTGGCTGCGACAACCCGACACAGCAAGAGACGGGGACCCGGCTCGCGCGCTCTAGTAGGCTTGGTGGCAAGCACAGAATGCAGTGACGAGTATTGATCCAGGGCAGCGCCATGGCATGTAGGGTTTTGTAAGTATCGACGCCCTGCATGCCTCCGTGTTCTAGGCTCTTGGAACCCCAGCCGTGTATCGAGGTGAAATGCGTCACGACATGTCCAGGAAGGACGTGGTCGGAAGCACAACAACGGCACCCCGTGTGCTTTCGCATCCCTTGAGACGTTGACTCTTCGCAGCCGAGAGGTACGTCATGGAGCTTGATCCCGTATTGCTTTCGCGATTGCAATTCGCCTTCGTCGTTTCCTTCCATGCCATCTTTCCGGTCTTCACCATCGGCCTGGCATCCTACATCGCCGTGTTGCGTGGGCTCTTCTACAAGACCCAGAACCCGGCATGGGATCGCCTGGCGCTGCTGTGGACCCGGGTCTTTGCCGTCGCCTTCGGCATGGGGGTGGTGTCCGGCATCGTCATGTCCTTCCAGTTCGGCACCAACTGGAGCAATTTCTCCCAATCCGCCGCTAATTTCATCGGGCCGTTGCTGAGCTACGAGGTAGTCACTGCCTTCTTCCTCGAGGCTGCGTTTCTCGGCGTGCTGCTGTTCGGGCGCGACAGGGTGCCCCAGGGCGTGCATCTGTTCGCTGCGATCATGGTGGCGTTGGGAACCTTCATTTCCACGTTCTGGATCCTGGCGGCCAACAGCTGGATGCACACTCCCGCCGGCGTCGACTTCACCGGCGGCACCTTCCGGGTCACCTCGTGGACCGAGGCGATCTTCAACCCGTCATTCCCGTATCGCTTCGCCCACATGGCCATTGCGTCGTTCATCACCGGTGGCTTCGTCGTCGCCGGGGTGAGCGCCTGGTACCTGCTGATCGGTCGTGACGTCGAAGCCAACCGCAAGGCACTCTCCATGTGCCTGTGGATGCTGCTGGTGCTGACGCCGACCCAGGCGCTGGTGGGCGACTTTCACGGCCTCAATACCTTCGAGCACCAGCCGGTCAAGCTCTCCGCCATGGAGGGCAACTGGGAGACCCGCCGCGGTGCGCCGTTCCTGCTGTTCGCGCTGCCTGACCAGGAGGCGCAGCAGAACCGCTTCGAGATCGGCATTCCCTATGCGGCGAGCCTGATCCTGACCCACGAGCTGGACGGGGAGATCCCGGGGATTGTCGAGGTGCCGCCAGAGGAGCAGCCGCCGGTGGCGATCGTGTTCTGGGCGTTTCGCGTGATGGTGGGGCTCGGCCTGCTGATGATCGCGGTCGCCCTGGTGGGGCTCTACCTGCGGCGTGGTGGGCGTGTCTACCAGGCGCGTCCTTACCTCCAGATGCTGCGCCTGATGTCCGTTACGCCCTTCGTTGCCGTGCTCGCCGGCTGGATCACTACCGAGTCGGGTCGGGCGCCGTGGCTGGTCTACGGCATGATGACCCACGCCGAGGGGGTGACCCCCTCGCTGACCGGCGGCATGGCGCTGTTCACGCTGGTCGGCTACATGGCGGTCTATGCGGTGATCTTCTATGCCGGCACCTACTACCTGACACGGGTCATCCGCTACGGCATGCAGGATAAGGACGACGACAAGGTGATCGACGACTTCGAGACGCCCAAGCGCCCTTGGTCGGCGACCCACACGCCGTTCGACGACGACCCGACCGAGAAGAGGGCCTGATCATGGAAATGTTCGATCTATCGCTGATCTGGGCGCTGATCATCGGCTTCGGCATCATGATGTACGTGCTGATGGACGGCTTCGACCTGGGGCTTGGCATCCTCTTCCCGTTCGCTCCCGACGAGGATGCCCGCGACGTCATGATGAATTCCGTCGCCCCGGTGTGGGACGGCAACGAGACCTGGCTGGTGCTGGGCGGGGCCGGGCTTCTGGGTGCCTTTCCTCTGGTCTATTCGGTGTTCCTGCCGGCACTGTACATCGGTGTGTTCCTGATGCTGGCGGGCCTGGTGTTTCGCGGTGTGGCCTTCGAGCTGCGCTTCAAGTCGAGCCGCGACCGGCGCGGCCGGCGGCTTTGGAACCTCGCCTTCAGCGGCGGCTCCGCGGTGGCGGCTTTCGCCCAGGGGGCCGTGGTGGGCACCTACATCCAGGGCTTCGCCACCGAGAACAGGGTCTTTGTGGGCGGTCCGTTCGACTGGCTGACACCGTTCACGGTGCTGACCGGGGTCGGCATCATGATCGGCTACGCGCTGCTGGGGACCACCTGGCTGATTCTCAAGTCCGAGGGCTACATCCAGCAGTGGGCCTATCGGCTGACCACGCCGCTGCTGCTGGCCGTGCTGGTGATCTTCGGCATCATCAGCATCTGGACGCCATTGATGAATGTCATCGTGTGGGAGCGCTGGTTCGGCCACCTGCACGTGATCTGGGTACTGCCGGCGCTGACTCTGCTGTGCATGTTCACGGTGTATTGGGCCTCGCGCCGCGGCCATGAGGTGTTGCCGTTCATCGCGACACTGGGCATCTTCCTGTTCACTTACCTGGGCCTGGTGGTCAGCAAATGGCCCTGGATCGTGCCGCCGAACTACACCATCTGGGACGCCGCCTCGGCGCCGGAATCCCAGCTCTTCCTGCTGATCGGCGTGCTCTTCGTGTTGCCTTTCGTATTGGTCTACACCTTCTGGTCCTATTGGGTGTTCCGCGGCAAGGTGCGGGTCGGCGAGGGCTACCACTGAGCCGATGATGCCCGACACCCGTTCGGCCTCTTCACCGCGTCACTGGCTGGCGGCCCATGCCGTCGGCCAGCGCCGCTGGCTGGGCCTGGCGGCTGCGGCCGGGGTCGCCGTCGGTGCATTGACGATCACCCAGATGGCGCTGCTGGCCTGGATCGTCAGCCGCCTGCTGGTTGGTGGCGATTCCCTGGCTGCGCTGACCTGGGCCTTTCTCTCCCTGGTCGGCGTACTGTTCGCGAGGGCGCTGTGCCAGTGGAGCCAGGAAGTGGCCGGCCAGGAAGCGAGCCTGCGCATCCGCCACGCGATTCGTGGCCAGCTACTGGACCATCTTGCCGCCATGGGGCCGGTTCGGGCCGGCGCAAGGCATAGCGGCGCGCTCGCCAACCAATTGGTGGAGCAGGTCGAGGCGCTGGACGGCTACTTCGCTCGCTTCCTGCCCCAATTGCGGCTCAGCGTGATCGTCCCGCTGTCTATTTTCCTCGTGGTCGCATGGCTCGACTGGCTGGCGGCGCTCTTCCTGCTGCTTGCCGCCCCCTTGATACCGCTCTTCATGGCCCTGGTCGGTATGGGGGCGGAGCGGCTCAACCGCGAGCAGTTTGCCGCCGTCAGCCGTCTCTCGGGCCACTTCCTCGATCGTGTGCGTGGGATTGCCACGCTGCAGCTCTTCTACCGGACCCGCGAAGCCAGCGTGGAAGTCCACGAGGCGGCCGACTGCTACCGGCGTTTGAGCATGCGAACGCTGCGGGTGGCCTTTCTCTCCTCGGCGGTACTCGAGTTCTTCGCCTCGGTGGCGATTGCCGTGGTCGCGATCTATGTCGGCTTCGGCCTGTTGGGCTACATCGACTACGGTCCAGCCGATCGACTGACGCTGTTCAGTGGCCTGCTGATCCTGCTGCTGGCGCCGGAATTCTTCCAGCCGCTGAGGATCCTGGCACAGCACTATCACGACCGAGCGGCTGCCTTGGGTGCCGCGGATGGCATGCTGGCGCTTCTTGCCGAGCCGGTGCGTTCGCCAACAGGGAACGAGACACAGTCGCTGCCGGCGGGTCGGTTGGTGGAGCTGGAGCGTGCGACGCTGGCTCATCCTGGGCGCGGTCGGGTGCTGGGGCCGCTCACTCTAGCGCTAGGCGCTGGTGAAACACTGGTCGTCAGCGGGCCCTCCGGGGCCGGCAAGTCCGCGCTGCTGCAACTCCTGGCGGGCTTCGTGGCACCCGACGAAGGTGCGCGGCACGCCCAGGCGGGGCTGAAGATCGCCTGGATGGACCAGCGCCCGGTGCTGATCCATGGCAGCCTGGCCGACAACCTTCGCCTGGCGGCGCCCGCGGCGAGCGAGAGCGACCTGCAGCGAGCACTCGAGCGTGCCGGGCTGGCCGAACTGTTGGCCACGCTGCCGCACGGGATCGACACCCAGCTGGGAGAGCGGGGCTCGGGCCTGTCGGGCGGTCAGGCGCAGCGCCTGGCACTGGCCCGGGTGTTTCTCTCGCACGCCGACCTGGTTCTGCTGGACGAGCCGACCGCGAGTCTCGACGAAGCGACCGAAGCACGGGTCATCGAATCGCTGGTCAGGCTGAGGGAAGAGGGCAGGACGCTGGTCATTGCCACGCACCATCCCGCCCTGATGGCCATGGCGAATCGGCGACTAGAACTCGGCGAAGGAATCATCCAGGACCAGGCGACGGGAGCCGATATCGATGAGTGAAGGATCGCTGAGAGCGACGCTTGCTCCCTGGCTACGCTTGCTCGGGCGCCGACGGCGACGCCTTGCCATCGGCGTGCTGCTGCTGGTGGTGACGGTGTTCTCGGCGGTCGGTTTGCTGGCGCTGTCGGGGTGGTTCATCGCCGCCAGCGCGCTCACCGGTATTGCCCTGGCAATGGGGCTCGCGGCGAGCCTGGACGTCTACGTGCCCGGCGGTGGGATACGCTTCTTCGCCGTTAGCCGTACCGTGGCACGCTACCTGGAGCGGCTCTACAACCACGACACCGTGCTGCGCCTGCTTGCCGACCTGCGCGGTCATCTGTTCATGGCCATGGCCCGGCTCGATGACCGCAGCCTGGCCCGGCAGCGTGCCAGCGACTGGCTCAACCGCCTGACCGCCGACATCGATACCCTCGACAGCCTCTACCTGCGCCTGCTGGCGCCGCCGGCGGTGGCGCTGATGGCGGTCGTGCTGGTCGCTGCCTTCCTGGCGCTGTGGGTTCCGGCGGCAGGGCTTGCGGTTGCGGCGCTGCTGCTGCCCACCTGGGTTTGGCTGACGGCTGGCCAGGCGTGGCTCGGCATGGCCGCGAGCCGGCGCCAGGTCGAGCATCTCCAGCGCCTGCGCAGCCAGGCCATCGAGTATCTGGCCGGGATGGCGGAGTTCGAGGCCTACGGTAGCCGAGCCTGGCACCTTCGTGAACTGCGCAAGCGTGAGGAGGCACTGCGGGGCGACCAGCGTCGCACCGGCAGGTTGGCCGGCTTCGGCACCGCACTGGTGAATCTGATGGTCGGGCTGGGCATGGTGGCGGCGCTGTGGCTGGTGGCGTCGGCCTGGCAGCAGGAGGTGGTTAGTGGGCCCATCCTGGTCATGGTGCCACTGGCGGTGCTCGCCATCGGCGAAGCGCTGGCCCTGCTGCCGGTTGCCTTCACCCAACTGGGGGCGACCCGTGGCGCGGCCGAACGGCTCAATGCAGTGGAGCGTGCGAGTGCGAGGATGCCCGAGGGTGGCAACGTCGTACTGCCCGTCGGCGCCCTGTCCGTCCGGCTGACAGCGGTCGGCCTGCACTATCCCGGTGCGCTCACGCCTGCGCTGCGAAATATCGGGTTGGAGCTGATGCCTGGCGAGAGGCTGGCACTGACCGGTGCTTCCGGCGCGGGCAAGAGCAGCGTGGCGGCGTTGTTGACCCGGCGGCTTCCCCCAAGCCAGGGAAAGATTACGCTCGCCGGCGTGCCGCTCGAGCAGGCCGACGAGCGTTCGCTGCGTGAGCGCGTCGCGATTCTCGGCCAGCGCATCGACCTGTTCCAGGGCAGCCTGGCGGCGAACCTGCGACTGGCGGCGCCGGATGCCAGCGAACCCCGGCTGTGGCAGGCCCTGGCTTGGGTCGAACTGGAAGAGTGGGCGAAAAGCCTGCCGCAGGGGCTGGACACCCGGGTGGGTGAGGGCGGTCGGGCGCTTTCGGGAGGGCAGGCGCGACGTCTGGCACTGGCCAGGCTGTGGCTGCGCGACCCCGGGCTTGTCATCCTCGACGAGCCCTTCGCGGGCCTGGATGCCGCTACCGTGTCCCGGGTGGCGTCGCGGCTCGATGAATGGCTCGTGGGGCGCAGCGTACTCTACCTGGTGCATCAGCTCGACGGTGGCGAATTCGATCCGCCGGGGATCACCCGGGAATGCCGCCTGGAGCAGGGAGGATTGACCGTTTGCGCAAATTCCGTGTATCCATCAGGATAAAGGGATAAAGGCAAAGAGGTGCACCATGCGCGACTTCCTGAAGCGGCTGCCGAAGGCCGAACTTCACCTGCACATTGAGGGTTCGCTGGAGCCGGAACTGATGTTCGCTCTGGCCAGACGCAACGGGGTCGAGCTGCCCTTCGGCTCTGTCGAGGAAGTGCGAGCCGCCTATGATTTCCAGGACCTCCCATCCTTTCTCGAGCTCTACTACCGGGGCATGAGCGTGCTCAGGCGTGCGGAGGATTTCCACGACCTGGCCATGGACTACTTTCGCCGCGCCCATGCCGAAGGCGTGGTGCACGTGGAGATGCACTTCGACCCCCAGGCCCACCTGGCCCGCGGTATCGAACTCGACGTCGTCATGGAGGGCTTGAGCCTGGCGCGGCGCGAGGCCGAGCGCGAACTGGGCATGTCGACAGGGCTGATCATGGCGTTCCTGCGCGATCGGCCCGCCGACGAGGCGATGAAAGTCCTCGAGAGCGCTGCCCCCTACTGGGAGATGCTCGACGCCGTGGGGCTCGACAGTGCCGAGCGCGGCCACCCGCCCTCCAAGTTCGTGGAGGTCTTCCAGCGCGCCAAGATGTTGGGCATTCCCCGGGTCGCGCACGCCGGCGAAGAAGGGCCGCCCGAGTACATCCGCGAGGCGCTCGACCTGCTCGACGTGTGCCGTATCGACCACGGCGTGCGCTGCCTCGAGGACCCCGAACTGGTCGCGCGGCTGCGCGATGAAGGCGTAGTGCTTACCGTCTGCCCGCTATCCAACGTGCGACTCAAGGTGGTGGAGCGCATCGAGGAGCACCCCTTGCCCCAACTGCTCGATGCCGGTCTACGGCTGACGCTCAACTCGGACGATCCGGCCTATTTCGGCGGCGGCATGCTGGATAACTTCGTGGCCTGTCACGACGCCTTCGGCTGGTCGCGCGAGACCTTCATCCAACTCGCCGGCACCGCCATCGAGTCCGCCTTCATGAGTGACGTGCGCCGACTCGAACTGCATCGCCAACTGGCTGCCAGCGCCTGAGACGCAAACCCCCAGCGAGCAGCCGGGGGCGAGGGTTGGCCGTTCCTTGAATGAGCCCTGCTCTGGGCAGGCTTAGGGCAGAGCGGGTACCTCGAAGTCGGGCATTTCCCCGGTCAGCGTGTGCAGGAAGGCGGTAATGTCGGCGATGGTGGCGTCGTCGAATTCGCGATTGAGCATCTCCCGGCCCATGATGGCCACGGCTTCCTCGAGAGTTTCGGTGGCCCCGTTGTTCATGTACGGGTAGGTCACGCCGACATTACGCAGCGTGGGAGTACGAAACTTGTGCATGTCGGCTTCGTCGCCGGTGACGTCAAAGCGGCCGACGTCGGTGGAGCCGGGCACCTGGATGGCGTAGAAGTTGCTGTCGGTGAACGCGGGGCCGCTATGGCAGGCGATGCAGCCGTTGTCGGCGAAGGCTACCATGCCATCTTTTTCCTGCTGATTCAGGGCGTTCAGGTCACCGCGGAGATAACGATCGAACGGTGAGTTCGGTGTGTTCAGCGTCCGCTCGAAGCTGGCCAGCGCCATGGCCAGGTTGTCGTTGTTGATCGGATTCTCATCCCCGGGGAAGGCTTCGGCGAACTTCTCCTGATAGAGCGGGAACCCTTCCAGGCGCTCCAGCGCCATGTCGAGGGCCATGGCCATCTCGATATCGGCCTGGATCGGACCGAGTGCCTGACCCTCGAGATCCGGCTCACGACCGTCCCAGAACTGGGCGCCGAGGAAGCCCGAGTTGAGCACGGTGGGCGTATTGCGTTCGCCGATCTGGCCTTCGTGACCTGTCGCGCGCGGAATGCGGTCGCTCCAGCCCAGAGCCGGATTATGACAGGTGGCGCAGCTGATCACGCCACTGGAAGAGATGCGCGGTTCGAAGAACAGCATATTGCCGAGCTCGACCTTTGCCTTGGTGAGCGAGTTTTCCGCCGGGATAGGCGGCAGGTGGGGCAGCGGCTGAAAGCGGTCGCGGTAGTTGCCGAGACCATCGTCGGCAAGTACGCCGGTTGCCGCCAGAGCGGCGCTCAACGATACCGCGGAGGCAAGCCGAGTCGGCCGGGCGAGAGCGTGATGTGTCATGACGAATCCCCTGGGTTGCAAGCTAGAGACGGTTTAGCCTGTTTTGCAACATCAGGTTACGGACACGTCTTGAGCCGTATCAACCAAGTGAAATGGTCGGAATGGAGCGCTCCTTGAGGTGAGTCAAAGTTTGATTCGTTTTGTCTTCACCGTGCCAACAAATGCTTGTCTATAGCCTCTTGGGTGTGAGTCCCGATAGCCCTCCAATGTGACTGGAAACGGGGCCGGCTTGTGCCGGCCCCGTCTCGTCAGTGGGTGGTCACCAGCATCACCACGCTGAGGGCAGCCGAGACCCACATGGCGGGCTTGATGTCGTAGAGCTTGCCGGTGGCGAGCTTGATCAGCACGAAGCTCAGGAAGCCAAAGGCGATGCCTAGGGTGATCGAGTAGGTCAACGGCATCAGGATGATCGCCAGGAAGGCGGGGAAGGCCTGCTCGAAGCGCGACCAGTCGATCTTGCTGATCGGGGCCAGCATGAACAGCCCGACCAGCACCAGTGCCGGCGCCGTGGCGATACCCGGCACCAGTGACAGCAACGGCGAGAGGAACAGGAACGGCAGGAATAGGAAGGCGATGGTCACCGCCACCAGGCCTGTACGCCCGCCCTGAGCCACGCCGGCACCGGATTCAATGAAGGTCTGGGCGGCGCTGGTGCCGAGCGGCGCGGCGATCATCGAGGCGAAGGCATCCACGGTCATGGAGCGCTTGAGGTTGCGCGGATTGCCGTTCTTGTCCTTGAGATCCGCCGACTCAGACAGCGCCATGAAGCACGACAGGGCATCGAAGAAGTTAGTGAACAGCATGACGAAGATGAACGGCAGGTAGGCGACCTTCAGCGCGCCCCAGATATCGACCTGCATCACGGCGCTGAAGTCCGGCCAGGCGGCGAAGCCGCTCCACTGCACCACCACGTCGCCACCCCACAGACGTCCCATCGGAGTTGCCAGCAGCGTGGTCAGGGCGATGCCCAGGATCAGGGCGCCGTTGAAGCGCATGATCACCAGGATGGCGGTAGCCATCATGCCGATGAAGAAAGTGATCAGCGAGGCATCCATGCTGCCCAGTGTGACCAGCGTGGCGTCGCTGCCGACGATGAAACCGGCATTCTTGAAGCCGATGAAGGTGATGAACAGGCCGATGCCGCAGGTAATGGCGTAGCGCAGCGACGGCGGGATGGCATCAATGATCGCCTCGCGCACGTTGAACATGGCCAGGGTGGCGAACAACACGCCTGACCAGAACACGCAGCCCAGCGCCACCTCCCACGACAGCCCGGCGCCCTGCACCAGGGTATAGGTGAACAGCGCGTTCATGCCCATGCCTGGCGCCACCAGGATCGGGTTGCGGGCATACAGGCCCATGGCCAGGCTGCTCATGAAGCTGATCAGCACCGTCGCCGAGAGGGCGGCGGAGAAGGGGATGCCGGCATCGGAGAGAATCGCCGGGTTGACCACGATGATGTACATCGAGGCCAGGAAGGTGGCGATGCCGGCCAGAATCTCGGTCTTGACGCTTGAGCCGCGTCGGCTCGCGCCGAAGTAGGTATCCAGCCAGTTGCCTTGTCCCGAGGCCCTCGCGGGGGACTGGTCTTCTGCTCTATCGGCCAGGGAGGAAGTCGGTTCCATAGCTTGTGTCCATTGTTGTTGGAGATGTCGTCGAGAAGCGTCGCGGGTGAATCAATGACGAGTCTGACCATTTGGTCAGGCGCGTTCGGCTACAGCCTAGACGGTATTTGACCGATTGGACAGGTGGGTTGCGACCAAGGTCGTAGTGAAGCGATGAAGAGAGGTGGGAAGGGGGTAGATTCTGGTTCAGTTCACCGCGGTCATTGCTCAGCGCGCGGCAGGCCGGTCCCGCGGGTAGGCGTTGCCCTCAACGTTTCGCTTGGTTACGGTAGGTAAAAAGCTGCAGAAGATGGCTTACGTAACCAAGATGTACTCAGGGATGCCGCATTATGGATGATGGAAAACGTCATCCATTTTGCCAGCAGGGCGGTAGCGTCCCTGAAATTTGCGGCTCAGCCTAACGGGGTACGCACCCCGGCAAACCTTTGCAAGCGCATGCGTCCACGTAGGCCTTTTCGGTTCGGGGGCTGTCGCACTTCATGAAAGTGCCATCACCTCCCTGAGCTTGGGATCAGGTGTGTGCATTATTTCTATTTATTTTATTTAAATAAGAGAGTGTGCATACAGTATATTGGTTCTGACAAATCGAGCATGCACGCGAATTCTGAATAGGTGGCCGAGCTATAATTAGGCGAGAGAAAAATCAACGGCTTGGAAGAAAGGAAGCGCGCGAGATAACATTGTTGAACGCGCAGGGGTGTTCATCCAATATTAGGACGCGCGGTCCAATCACTGTTATGCGAAGTCAGATTATATGCGTGGCTTTAGAGTTGGAGCTTAGGGAACTAGATGGATACTTGCGTAGATTTTGAGTCTGAGCTTTTTACACCCTTTCTTTCTGAAGAGAGCCAAGTTAATCCTCATGTATATGGGGCTGAATTAGCCTGGTGGTTGTCACGAGAGTTAGCGTCGGAAGGTGTTGAAACCACCTATCCAAATAACGAGGACTGGGGTTGGTTCATTGAGTATTTTGTTGACGACAATGAATATTGGCTTTGTTGTGGCAATATAGATGACTCGAACAATAGATGGCGTGTTTACCTAAACTGTAAAGCGAAGGGTATGTTTGGTCGTAACAAGGCTCCTGTGGCAAGCGCTATGCCTCTTCTTGGCGCCTTGAAAAGCATATTAGAACGGTGCGAAGGCATATCAAATATAGTGTGGAGCAAGGAAATCGCATAACAAGGCGCTGCAAGGGAAAAAACTACGCTCCACTAATTTGTGGCTCGCTGCGCTCACTTTACCACAAATTAGCTCCGCTCCGTTTTCCCCCTGAGCGCGGCGTTAGGTGCTCAAAGTGAATCAAAGCCAGCTCGTATCAAACCGCTGGCTGAGCTAGATACCTCGGAAATATCTCCACGGCAGGTCGTTTTGGCTGCACTCAACTGGCCAACTGATGGCTGGGCGCCTCAGGCCTTGGAGTGGCTGGGGCAAGGAGTTGAGGTTGATAGCGAGGTTGCGGTAGCACTTGCGCGTTTTGCTTCCAAAAAGCACTATTCCCAAGCAAGTAGGCACAAGGAATTTGCTCTTGCTAAAAGGTGGCGGCGCATCCATGAAGCCGCACCTAACCACTCATTCAACGGGACGCCTGACGGCGCCCGTTAATTCAAACGTTGGGCGCAGAGATGGAGGATGATCCTTGCTCTATGAGATAACCGGTGTGTGCCAGAACTGTGCTGCTGAGTATTCGGTCACCGTCCACAATGACAAGTTGTTGAACTCGTGTCCGGATTGCGCGGATGCGCCGTTCGTACTGACTAGATATAAAGGGCTCGTTTACATAGTCAAAAACCCGAATCAGGCTGGTGTGAAGATCGGGATGACCGAGAGAACGATAGAGACTCGGCTGAAACAGCTAAACAATACAAGCGTCCCTGGCCTCTTCGAGTGCATAGCTATCTTTGCATCCCAGCGACCTAAAAAAGATGAGCAACGGGTTCACGAAAAGCTTCTCAGGCACAAGCTAGACAAAGAACACTTTGATCTAGAGCCTGTAGATGCCGCACTGAAGGCGTACCGTGCCCTCAGCCGCAAGCGGCCGATTTTCTACAATTCATCCGTGGAAGAGATGTTTGATCTCCGGTTGGAAGAGTCCCGGATACAGATGCAAATTCGGCTCAAGGGCAAGGAGCGGAGATAGGCGCCCAACAATGCCATCGAGAGCGACCGCGAAGACACGGCGCCTCATGGCTGGCGTTATACAAAATGGGGAGCAATTGATGCCGCTTCAAATGGCAAGTGAACTTAGGTTCCCCATGGGAACAACGACACCGCTCAGTGATGGGTCTGTAGATGATTTTATTTCATTGATCAGAAGAGTTTCGGGAGCAATGAGTCGGCAGCAAATAATTGAGGTATTTAAGAAACACTTCTGCAAAGTTTCTGGTGATTATTACGCACGCAGCTCTTCGCTTGACTGGGCCGAGTCTGACATGTGCAGCCAGGCTCAGAATGCAGCGAAGGATGCTCCAAATTTTATAGCTGCTGTATATGAGGCTTTAGAGGAGCTAGAGAATAGTGGCGCTTCTGTGCCAACGGTGCAGCACATCAATCAGATTCTTCTTAATAACTAAGATCATTATCAAATTGTTGATGAACATTTGATTCAAACAGCAGGTAGTGTTGCTGCGCCAGAATTCAGCGAATCTATTTCGACTTCTGTGATGAGGGCTTTGGGAGACGCGAAGGCTTTAATCGGGACGGTGGATTCTTCAAGCGCAATTGATCGCGCTCATACTGCTCTCCATGGATATTTGGTGCAACTTTGTACCGACAATCAAATTGATCTACCCAACGACCCTACGGCATCGAAAGCGTTCAAACAGCTTCGTCAGTTTCATCCGGCATTACAAGCGTCAGGTCATAGGGCTGAAGAGGTTACCAGAGTCCTTAATTCTTTTGCCGCGTCTATTGACGCCTTTTCTACGCTTAGAAATAAGGCGAGCCTAGCCCATGTGAATGACTTGCTAGATATCCCTGAAGCAACCGCCATTGTTAACGCTATGTATACAGTATTTAGGTACATTCAAGACAGTATACAGAGAGGGCGGTAGAGATTTTGTATAACAAACGTAAGCATACGGATCAATTTTTCGCTGCGCTACAAACTGCCCGGTGTTGCGGGCGTTAGCTATCCACCAGGATTGAACTATGGAGATTAAAGATTGGCTTTACATTGTTAGCATAGCTCTGACATTTGCAATTGGCGTCTGGAATCTAGTGCTTAACTATAGAAACACAAGGCAGACGCGATTTATTAATACTGTTACCAGCCAGCGAATTCAGTGGCTAGAGCAGTTACGCCAGGACATATCATCGTTTGCTGGGTTGACATATACTTGGAGCGCTTCCGCGATGGAAGGAAAGCCTCAGGAATATGAAATAGTTCGAGACATTGACAAACTACGCTACTTGATCAGGTTGAGGCTTAATCCTAATGGTGAGCACGATCAGAAAATCGAAGAATTAATGGATGAAGTCATTCGTACAACCGATCCGAGTCAAAGTTCGCATCTAAGAGAACTTTTGTCTGAGCTGACTCGCGAGACACAGTTAATGCTCAAAGCTGAGTGGGAAAAGGTAAAGCTCGAATCAGTATCAGGAAAGCTTAATCAGATTACGGATAGCTAACAATCAATTGCACGCGACCAGCTGTACTGGCTCGTGAACACGTGCGTTATGCATTATGAGGAGATCACCATGATCAGAATATTGATGTTGGCTTTGGTTGTTCTGGCCATTGTTGGATGTGCCACTCCGTATCAATCACGAGGTCTTGCCGGTGGGTTCTCTGAAACGCAGCTTGACGAGAATGTGTTTCAAGTGTCGTTTAGAGGTAATACTTATACGAGCAGTCAGCGCGCAGCAGACTTCACACTCTTGCGCTCTGCGGAACTCGCGATCGAGAACGGGTACCGCTATTTCGTTATCGTTGATGCTGAAAGATATTCTCAAACTGGAGCTTACACAACACCGACTACATCCCACACGACAGGAAGCGTGTATGGTTCTGGGCACTACGCCTACGGAAGCGCAACCACTACTACGACCGGCGGCCAAACATACTTCTACTCGAAGCCACGTAGCTCAAACACAATCATTATGTTTCGGGAACAACCTGAGCTAGATGGACTAGTCTATGACGCCGAATTCGTTGCTAGATCGATTCGAGAAAAGCATGGAATTGTAGACTGAAAATGGCATAATCAAGCCATGCAGCCGACGCTGGAGTCCCCCCACTCCAGTGGACACGCATCGATAACTCCCCAACAGGAGAGAACCGATGCCAGAGATGATCACGGGGAAGAAAACGCAACGATATAGCACCGAGTTCAAAGTCAACGCGGTGGAGTGGAGCCACCAGGCCCACCGGAGCGTCAAAGGCTTTGCCGAAGCACTGGATCTTCACCCCTTCATGCTGTCACGCTGGCGAAAGGAATACCGAGAGGGACAGTTCGCCATGAAACGGGTCGAGAAAGCCCCAGCTGATGCTAAGCAGAAGATCCAGGAGCAGGATGAAGTCGCCCGCCTGAAGCGCCGCGTATCGGAGCTTGAGGAGGAGAACGACATCCTAAAAAAGTTTCAACGTTTTCAGGCAGACCGACCTGCTGTTGAAGGTCTGCAGAGTCTACAACGCCAGCAAGGGTGTCAGCGTCAGAGCTATAAATCCGTAGAGGGGGTGCGACTCTCTACTTGGCTTCTTTAAATAAGCGAATGTGCATACAGCATATTGGTTCCGACTAAACGTGCATGCACGCGAATTCTGCATAGGTGGTCGAGCTATATTTAGGTTTTGTGAAATCAATAGGTTAGGGGAGCGAGAACGTGTGGGATAACATTGTTGAACGCGCACACGTGTTCATCCAATATCAGGACGTTCAGTCCAATCACTGTTATCGTTCTAAAAAGGAGTGGCAAGCAGTAAATGCGAAGCGTACTAATAGGCAACGGAGTAGTCATTCAGCATGGTGGCGCGGATTATCTTAACGCCAACATCATTCAACGCGGTATTGATAATATTCGTGCGGGATGTCATCCCGCTCATCTTTATCCCAGAGAGTGCGCCGATTTCGTTTTTGCTCTTGCAAAGGAACATCCGGCTGCGCTGAATGGCGATTACGATAGTTATGTTTTCACGACTTATGACCGTATGTCGCTGACCGACTTCAAGTCACGCTACGATAGTGCTCGAACATATTCCGCCACAGAAATCGGATTTGAAGACTATTTCCTGCTCTTTGAGTTAGTTCATAACAAACTGAGTATTACCAATCCGGAGAGATTCAATTCAAGAGGCGTCCTACGTCGAATGTTCTTAGACTCAGTGTTTAATAAAGGAAAAATCGAATCAGTACATAAACAATTTAGTGCGGGATTTGTCAGATGGCTCAAGACCCACAATCACATCCTTACAACAAATTATGATTCAAACTTAGAAATCGCAACCGGGTTGCCTGTGCACCACTTGCATGGCTCTTTCAATACATTAAGCGAAGTCTACGATCCAAACAGTTTCAGGAATCAGCTAGAGGATGATTTGCTGGATGGTGAAAAGGTCGATTTCGACTATCCGCATTTGTACTCAACATGCCTTGTTTCTTACGTGGGTGATCTCAAGTCCTACTCTATGACGCAGTCTTCATTGGCCAATACCGGGATGAAGAAATTCGTAGAGGGATATCAGAGCAATCCTGATCTACGGAAACAGATCGACAGTTGGGATGAGAGCAACGACTTGGTGAAGCGTCTCAAGGAGGCGATACAATTGAAGGCGGAACACCCAGAACTTGAGCACAGCGAACAGTACCCTCATGAGATACTCGGAAACATTTCCGGAACCTTGGAAATTGTTGGTTTGTCACCGAACAATGATGGTCATCTGTTTGAACATATATTGGAGAACAAGAATATCACCCAAATCGTATTCCATCATTTTAGTGCTCAAGAAGCTGCTGATGCAAAACAGCTTTTTTCGTCAAAGAATCTCTCGACTCGTGATGTTCGAGACTTCTGGGTAGATGTAAATACGTAGACAAAACTCACGATAACAATGCCATGCACCAGATTGCTATTTCGCTGGCGCTCAATGGCAACTGGTGATGGCGGCGTTAACCAGAAGGTGTTATGAGCGTAAACGTTCCTATTCATATAGCTAATCCCAACCCTTTTCGATTGATTTTGAGGGATGAAAGTGACGCGTGGAAGTGCACTATTCAGCAAATCAACAGCAATAGCTATGACTACGTTAAGCTCCATAGAGCATCAAAGTTTTTCGACGCTGAAATCGCAAAGCCGTTTCCACTATGTGTGGCTTATGATGGAAGCTTCATCTTGCCTGCGGTTAGAGAGTATTCTTCTCTTGAGGCAACGCTTAGTGAGTTTAATAGGATTTTTGCGTCCATTCTTTTAGGTGGGGTTTACATAGAAGGTGTAGAACCACAGGATTTGTCACAAGGAGAGATGACAGAGGTTGGGTATTTTCGGCATGTCCGGAGTTTTGGAGGGAATGGTGTATTACACCAGGCATTAGGGAATCAGGATGCTGGCAGTAGCGATAGGATAAAGCTTATAGACCCGCCAACCATATTGGCGTCTGAGATTCAGTCTGCTTACCTATACGGGGCTAGAATACTAAAATCTATTGGAAACTTGTCGCCTTCGTTGTTAGTTACAGGTTTTACAAACTACATTAATAGGCAAACGAAAGAGTCACTAACTCATTCGTGGATATCTATTGAACAGCTTCTGGATAATATCTGGCATTCGGTCGTAGTAGCCGAGTCTAAGAGCGGTGATATTCACAAAAGAAGAAAGTTTTTAGAGTCACAGAAATGGACAGCAGCACACAAGTCAGAACTACTTTTTCAGAAAGGTATAATTTTGGAAGAAGCATACAATAATTTCAGTTCTGTCCGTGATGAGCGCAACAAATTCATTCATAGAGGGGCCGAACCTTCGTTTGAAAGCGCTAATGCTGCACTGAGTGTATTGGTTGAGCTTCTGGTATGTGCATGCAAACTTGGCGGTGTGGATTTCAATAGGAATAACCTAGATTGCTACTTAGCTAAGCACAAATCAAAAGGCCCGGACCGTCACATAGGTAAAGCCGAAGAGATTGATTGGTCTAAAGTCCAGTATTGGAAAGAGATTCCTAGAATCCCAGGGGAGGAAAGGTGGGAGGGAGACTTTGAAAAATTTGAAGATATTACTCTTCAGCGTATTGATTCGGGCAGTTTCAATGGTTAACAAAGCATTTCAGCGGACAAGCCGCTGAATGCGGGGTTAGGCAGCAACCCTGCGAGGAGTCAACCTTGGAAATTCGTGTTGATGACGTGCGAAGTCAAGAAGTTATCGAGCTAATACGGGAGCATCTTGAGTCGATGGCGCCGACGGCTCCTCTAGAGAGCCGTCACGCACTCGATCTCGATGGGCTACGCGGCCCGGACATTACTCTTTGGGCGATGTGGGATGGGGCAGAACTCGCCGGTATTGGTGCGCTTAAGCATCTTTCACAAACCCACGCTGAGATAAAGTCCATGAGGACCGCAAAGCCCTACTTGCGCCGGGGCGTTGCGTCACGTCTTCTTTCGCACATAATGCGTGAGGCAAAATCAAGCGGTTATAGCCGGCTTAGTCTAGAAACCGGGTCAATGGAGTACTTCCAGCCTGCACGGGCGCTATACGCTTCATTTGGCTTTGCTCCATGTGCGCCATTCGGCGACTACCAGGAAGATCCGAACAGTGTGTTCATGACCCTGACCATAGATGAGGTAAGCGCTTAACGAGCCGCTGGCACTGCCGCAAAGAGGCGTCGCGGTTTATCGGAGCGTCGGCGCAAAGGTTTACAGGTGTTCACGGGCGCCTACACTGCCGTGCAGATGAAGCATTCCATTCAGCATCAAGAGGCTTCATGGCACCACGCAGGCTCCCGCTTGTTCTCTCAATTGCAATCGCTGCTTTCGTGCTCAGCGGCTGTTCGTCTCCGGAAAATGGCGAACCGCCACCGGGAATTGAGGCATCCGATACCTCTCAATCAGAAGCGACCCTTGCTCCGCTTGATGTAAGCGACGAGCAGATCCGCGCGGCGGATGGATCGGTGCTGCTCGACATCGCCGATGTGCCGAATACCATTCGCGTGGATCAACAGGCTGAGTTTGGTGCTGCGGAACGCTTCCAGGAAGCCTCGATTTCGCCGGACGGTGCCTGGCTAGCCGTGGTCACCACGGGGGCGGCGCACAGCGCCGGCTGGCTTATCCGAGAGGGAGCGCAGCAGCCAACGCCGGCTGCGTTCCAGTACGGCGGCAACATCACCATCGGGCCGTGGGGCGATGATGCGCGACGGCTGGTCTTCGTGCAGGAAGGCCCTGCGGGTGGTCGCACGCTGACGGTGGTCGATGTAGAGCGGCTGGGAGAAACGGTGGAGGAGGGTGCCATGCCGGTGCGCAGCCCTGATCATGAGCAGCTTGAACCTGAGGAGCGCATCTACGAGGCGCTGGCGTGGAGTAACGGAGAACTGCTCTTCCAAGTGGGCGCCGAACGCTGGGTCTTCGATCCGGATAGAGATGAGGTGCGGCGGGAGAACTAGGCTTTATCCGAAAACTGGCTGCGCTCGGCCATACGGCGTTAAAAATCGGCTTAAAGTACTCATTTACACCCCGTAAACTCCGTCTTTTCGCCGATTTTTGCCTTGTCTGGCCTTCGCCCGCTGCCTTTTCAGACAAAGCCTTCGCAGCAGTAGGTTTCACAACTGACTTTTACATAATGGCGAGTGGTTCTCATGAATTCTGAGAACCACTCGCCATTTTCGTTTCAGGCTTAGCCTAGGCCTGGTCGCGGCGATGCTGGCAGCGTCCGCTGGCCCAGGTTTCCAGTATGCTGCGGTCGTCGCCGAGCATCATCAGCGCGAACAGCCGCTCGCCGAGGGTCTTGCAACGTGCGTGACGACGCCCAAGCAGCGGCGAGCCGTCAGGGTCGATCACGACGAAGTCGGCTTCCATGCCGGGGGCGAGGCGGCCGATCTTGTCGTCCAGCGAGAGCGCCTTGGCGTTGCCCAGGGTGAGGCCGTAGAGGCCCTGCCAGGCGGTGAGCGGCTGGCCGCGCAGTTGGCCTACCTGATAGCCGGCCTTGAGCGTGGCAAGGCCGGAGAGGTCGGTGCCGCCGCCCACATCGCTGGCGTAGGTGATGTTGAGGCCGACCTCGCGTGCCGCCAGGCGGTCGAACAGGCCGCTGCCGAGGAACATATTCGAGCTTGGGCAGAAGGCGAGGTTGGCGCCGCGCTCGGCCAGGCGGGTACGCATTTCCTGGTCGAGGTGAATGCCGTGGGCGAAGGTGCTGCGCGGGCCGACCAGCCCAGACTGCTCGTAGACTTCGAGATAGTCGCGGCTCTCGGGGAACAGCTCGGCTACCCAGTCGAGTTCGCCGGGGTTCTCGGAGAGGTGGGTCTGCAGCCACAGGCTGGGGTCGTTGCGCAGTACGCCGCCGGTGGCGTCGAGCTGTTCGCGGGTGGAGGTCGGCGCGAAGCGCGGGGTCAGGCTGTAGCCCAGCCGTGCGGTGCCGTGCCATTCGGCGATTAACCGTTCGGTGTCGCGAATGCCGCCGTAGGTGTCATCGCACAGCGCCTCGGGGGCGTTGCGATCCATCAGCACCTTGCCGGCCAGCATGCGCAGGTCGCGCTCGCGGCAGGCCGAGAAGAAGGCTTCCACCGAGGTGGGGTGGCTCGAGCAGAACACCTGGGCGGTGGTGGTGCCGACCCGCAGCATCTCGTCGAGGAAGGCATTGGAGATCACCTCGGCCCGCTCGCGCTGGGCAAAAGCGCACTCTTCGGGGAAGGTGTACTCGTTCAGCCAGTCCAGCAGCTGACGCCCGTAGGAGGCCATGATCTCCAGCTGCACGTAGTGTACGTGGCTGTCGATGAAGCCGGGCATCACCAGCTTGCCGCGATGATCTACCGTCTCGATGCCTTCGGGCAGGCGTGGCGCCAGCGTCGCGTAGTCGTCGATGGCCTTGATGCGGCCATTCTCCAGCCACAGCGCGCCGTCGATGATATGGCGTACGCTGCCTTCGGCTGGTTTGTCGCCCTCGCCGGGGTCGGCATCGAAGCTCAGCAGTTCGGCGCGTATCACGCGGGAGTCGTTCTGGTTCATCTTGTTAGGGCCTTAATGGATACGATGGCTGGGGCTGTTCCGGCGACAGACCTTCGGGGAGGCGCTGTGAACCCGTCCTTGGGCGCTACCTTCGCCCTCCATGGCGAAGGCCCCCCCCTACGGTCTGTCCCCGGCGCCCCTAGTCTTGGTATTGCTATGCATCATCGTGATTGTTAGCTGAACAGTGCTCTAAGCTCTGCCGGCTCCAGGCCGCGCTGATCGGCGCGCTCGGCAGAGCCCACCATCGGCAGCAGTTCGGCCATGGCGGCGATGGCAATGGCATAGGGCGTCTTGTCGCCACCGGTGCCACCATTTGCCATGCCGATGGGGCAGCGCACCCGGGCCAGGGCCGCGTCGTCGTGTCCGGCATCCTTGAGCCGCGAGCGGAAGCTGGCCCACTTGCTCTTCGAGCCGATCAGGCCGATGGAGGCCATGTCGCCACGTTTGAGCAGGGCATCGACGAGTTCGCGATCCTCGGCATGGTCGTGGGTCAGTACCAGTGCGTGGCTGCCGGCCGGCAGTGCCTCCACAGCGGCCTGTGGGTCGGCGGCGTGGCGGCAGTCCAGCCGTGGCTGATCCGCGGCCCAGGCGGGGAAGGCGCCTTCGCGGCTGTCGTGCCACAGCACCCGCCAGGGCAGCGGGGCGGCCAGGCTTACCAGTTCGGTGCCGACATGGCCGGCACCGAAGAGGGCCAGTGTCGCCGCGCTGCCGGGGAAAACCTCCAGCAGCACGTTGACGAAGCCGCCGCAGCACTGGCCGCTGCGCCCGCCCAGGGCGAAGGCCTCGAGGCTCATGCCGCTCTCGCCGCGGGCCAGCTTTTCCCGCGCTGCATCGATCACCTGAAACTCGAAGGTGCCACCGCCGAGGGTGTCGCAAACGGCATCCTCGGTGATCACCATGCGCGCGCCGGGCTCGCGGGGCGTGGAGCCGGCGCTCGTCACCACGGTAGCGAGGGCGTGAGGCAGCCCCTCGCTCTGCAGCCGATGCAGCGCCTCGTGCCAGGCCTGCGGACGCGGCGCGTTCATCACACCGCTCCCTGTGCCTGTGCGGCATCATAGCGGCTGCGCAGGGCTTCGGCGGCCATCAGCACTCGCTCCGGCGTGGCCGGGGTATCGAGTCGCGGGGCCTCGGCGTAATCGGTCAGGCTCGCCAGGGCGTCGCGCAGCGCCGACCACACCGCCATGCCCAGCATGAAGGGCGGCTCGCCCACCGCCTTGGAGCGGTAGATGCTGGCCATGGAGTTGGGGTGGCCCTCCATCAACTTGACGTTGAACACCGGCGGCAGGTCGCCGTAGGTGGGGATCTTGTAGGTCGCCGGGCCGTCGGAGATCAAGCGCCCGGCCTCGTTCCACTTCAGTTCCTCGCTGGTCAGCCAGCCCATGCCCTGGATGAAGCCGCCTTCTACCTGGCCGAGGTCGATGGCCGGGTTCAGCGAGTCGCCCACGTCGTGCAGGATGTCGACCCGATCGACCTGGTACTCGCCGGTCAGGGTGTCGACGCTGACCTCCGCCACGGCGGCGCCGAAGGCGTAGTAGTAGAAGGGGCGGCCCTGGCCGACGTTGCGGTCGTAGTGGATCAGCGGCGTGGCGTAGAAGCCCTTCTCGGAAAGCGAGATTCGGTTCAGGTAGGCGGTTTGCACCAGCTCGCCCCAAGGAATGCGACGCTCGCTCTCGCCGTGGCCGGCAACGAGATGGCCGGACTCGAGGCGCATGTCTTCACGATCGAGCCCCTGGTCCTTGTAGAGGTGCTCGTGGGCAAAATCGAACAGGCGCTGCTTGAGCTTGAGGCAGGCGTCGCGGGCGGCCTGACCGTTGAGGTCGGCGCCGCTGGAAGCCGCCGTGGGCGAGGTGTTGGGCACCTTGTCGGTACGCGTGGCGGTGATGCGCACCTCGTCGGTATCGAGCCCCAGCTCACGGGCCACCACCTGGCAGATCTTGGTGTGCAGGCCCTGACCCATCTCGGTGCCGCCGTGGTTGATCATGACGCTGCCGTCGGTATAGACGTGCAGCAGCGCGCCGGCCTGGTTGAGGTGCTTGGCGGTGAAGGAGATGCCGAACTTCACCGGCGTCAGTGCCAGGCCCCGCTTGACGATCGGGCTCTCGGCATTGAATTCGGTGATGGCGCGGCGCCGTTCCCAGTAATCGCTGCTGGTCTCGAGCTGTTCGACCAATTCCCTGAGCAGGGCGATCTGGTCCACCTGCTGGCCGTAGTGGGTCATCTGGCGGCCGGGGCGGTAGAAGTTGCGCTTGCGTACCGTCAGCGGGTCTTCGCCGATGCGCCGGGCGATGTCGTCCATCGCAGCTTCGATCACCATCATGCCCTGGGGGCCACCGAAACCGCGGAAGGCGGTATTCGAAGCGGTATGCGTGCGCGCGCGATGGCCCGTCACGCGGGCCTCGCCCAGCGAGTAGGCGTTGTCGCTGTGGAACATGGCGCGGTCGACGATGGCGTCCGAAAGGTCGGGCGAGTAGCCGCAGTCGCCGATCACAGTGATCTCGCCGCCCTGGATCACGCCCTGTTCATCCACGCCGAGACGATAGCGGTTGTGGAACGGATGGCGCTTGCCGGTGACGCGCATGTCGTCGGCGCGCGGCAGGCGGACACGGGTGGTGCGGCCGGTGCGCCGCGCGATCAGGGCGGCAATGCAGGCCCAGGGCGAGGCCTGGGTCTCCTTGCCGCCGAAACCGCCACCCATGCGCCGTACCTCCACGGTCACGGCATGGAACGGAATGCCCAGCACTTCGGCCACCAGCTTCTGGGTCTCGCTGGGGTGCTGGTTGGAGGTGTGGACGATCACGCCCTCATCCTCGGTGGGTTGCACCAGGCAGGCCTGGCCTTCCAGGTAGAAGTGCTCCTGGCCGCCGACGAACTGCTCGGCCTCGACCACGTGAACGGCATTGGCCAGTGCCTGCTCCCAGTCGCCGCTCTGCTGCATGTGGGTGGGGCGCACGAACTCGCCGCGCTCGGCGGCGGCCACCGGGTCGAGGCAGGCCGGTTGTTCGTCGATTTCGACGACGGCGGCCTGCACCGCCTCGCGCGCGGCGCGGTGGCTCTCGGCGGCCACGGCAAACATCACCTGGCCGACGTAGCTGATTTCCTCATCGACGAAGATGGGGTCGCCGGGGAAGACGGGGCCGATATCGGTATGGCCCGGTACGTCGCCAATGCCGATCACGTCAACCACACCCGGCATCGTCCGCACCTTGTCCAGGTCGAGCCGCGTCAGGCGGCCGTGGGCGACGGGAGAGAGGCCGAGTGCCACGTGCAGGGTATCGGCGGGCGCCTTGAGATCGTCGATGTAGGCGGCGCGCCCTGTGACGTGCTTGACCGCGCTCTCATGGGCCTGTGCATGCGGATGAGGAGCCGCATGCACGGTATCCCGCGCCAAGGGGCTTGAGCCCTTGATGCGACCGTCGAGCTCGTGGCGGGCAGTTTCCGACTCCGCGCTCACGTCAGGTGCGGTCGATTTATTCAGCTTAGTGAGCGTACGCATGGAGCATCACCTCCCGGGGGCTATCGGACTCGGCCTGAGCGATCACGAGGCGCAGGCGCTCGAGCAGGTTGGCGGCGGAGAGCCGGCGGTATTCGGCGCTGCCGCGCACGTCGGACATGGGCTGGAAGTCCTCGGCCAGGGCCTCGCGTGCGGCAAGGAAGGCTGCCGCATCGGGGGCCTGGCCTTCCAGCGCCGCCTCGGCACGGGCGGCGCGCTTGGGAATCGCCGCCATGCCGCCGAATGCGAGTCTTACGTCGCGCATCACGCCGCCCTCCATGCGCCAGGCGAAGGCGCCCAGCACTGCGGAAATGTCGTCCTCACGACGTTTCGACAGCTTCCACACCTTGAGAGTTTGGCCCTCGATGGGGCGAGGCAGGAAGAGCGCCCGAATGGCCTCGCCCTCGCGCAGGGCGGTACGCTTGTAGTCGAGGAAGAAGTCTTCCAGCGGCAGTTCGCGCTCGCGCACTCCATGATCATCATTGGGGCCGACCAGGCGCAGGCGCGAGCCCAGCGACAGCAGCACCGGCGGGGTATCGCCGATGGGCGAGGCGTTGGCAACGTTGCCGCCCAGGGTGCCGCGGTTGCGCACCTGCTGGGAGCCCAGGCGGTGCAGCAGGTGGGCGAAGGCGTCGTAGTGCTCCTCGAGCAGCGGCTCCAGGCGCGTATAGCTGACGGCGGCGCCGATCCACCAGCCTTCGCGGCCGTCTTCCAGCGTGGCTTCCTCGATGACATTGAGCTCGGCCATCCGGGTCACGTCGATGACGCGCTCGAAGCGCGCCAGGCGCTGGGTGGTTTCGAGCCACAGGTCGGTGCCACCAGCGACCAGGCGTGCCTTGGGATGCCGCGCGAGGCAGTCGGTCAACTCAGCGAGAGTTGTCGGCTGCAGGAAGGCGGCGTCGAGGTCGAGGCGTTGCTCGCTCACTTCGCTGTCACGGGGCGCTGCAGCATCGAGCCACAGGGGGCGATTGTCCGGGTGGGCATTCATGCTCAAGGCGGCATTGCGGATCGGCCGGTAGCCGGTGCAGCGGCACAGGTTGCCGCCCAGCGCGGCTTCCAGGCGCTGGGGCGTCAACGGTGCCGGTGCCTGACGCTGCTGTTCATGCAGGGTGAACAGCGACATGACGATGCCTGGCGTGCAGAAGCCGCACTGGCTGCCGTGGCACTCGACCATGGCCGCCTGGGCCGGATGCAGCGCCTCGCCCTGTGCCAGGCCATCCACCGTGACCAGGTAGCGACCATTGAGCTGATGGGCCGGTGTGATGCAGGCATTGGCGCTGTGATAGCGCAGCTCGCCGTCGGGGCCGGGCTCGCCGATGGCTACCGTGCACGCACCGCAGTCACCCGAGGCGCAGCCCTCCTTGGTACCCGTGACAGCCAGGGTTTCGCGCAGCAGCTCGAGCACGCTGGTCTCGGGAGAGGCCTCACTCCGACATGGCTGCCCGTTGAGCATGAAGTCGATCATCGCCTTGTCTCTTGTTGACGTTGTGATAGCTGACCGGTCGCCACGCAACGAATGGTCGGCGCTCGACCGGATCACTGCGAGTTGACCAAATGGTCAGGATGATCTCAGCATGGGCCAGAATGTCGCACTTTGCAAGTGCCATATGGCGATAAGGGTAGGTGGCAATGGTCATGTCGGCCGCACGCCACTTGAGGCGCCGCCGATGGTCTCATTTGCAGGAACCGCTGCGGTGGGGCACTCTCTTGGCTTCCCACCACCATTCACAGGGCAGGGGCCTGTCGATGACCGACATGACCGAAACCGAGACCTTGCCGCCAGCGCGGCAGGGGGGCGAGAGCAATGGCGCCACTCGCGAGCGCAACGAGCGCGAGATTCTCGAAGCCGCCGAGCGGGTCTTCGCCCAGTACGGCTATCGCGGCGCCAGCGTTCAGGCCATTGCCGAGGAGGCGGGGCTGCCCAAGTCCAACGTGCTCTACTACATGGGTAACAAGCGTGGCCTCTACGTGCGCCTGCTCGAGCGCATGATGGCGCGCTGGAATGCCCTGCTCGACGACATCAGCGTGGAGGACGACCCGGCCGAAGTGCTCGAGGCGTTCATCCGCAGCAAGATGCAGCTTTCCCGCCGCCACCCCGAGGGCTCGCGACTGTTCGCGGCCGAGATCCTCGGCGGAGCGCCATTCCTGCAGGAGTACCTGCGCGGCGAGCTGCGCGAATGGGTGCAGACCCGGGCCAAGGTCTTCGAGCGGTGGGCGGAGCGCGGACTGATGGATCCGGTCGACCCGGTATGGCTGATCTTTTTGATCTGGTCGGCCACCCAGCACTACGCCGACTTCGAGGCCCAGGTACTGGGTATTACCGGCAAGGATGAGATATCCGATGCCGACGTGGAACGGATCACCCAGTTCCTGACCCAGGTGATCCTGAAGGGTTGCGGCGTACAGTCACGGAAGGACTAGAACCGTGGCTTGCAGCAGCAACTGCACGGCGGCCGCCTTGGCCTTGCCCGTTATGTTCGTATGATGACCTTCCCATGAAGATGGCCGAGCTGCCGATCGAAGCGCGCCTGGACGCGTTGCGCTGCGCCCTGGCGCGGCATGCGCGCGTTCTGCTGGTGGCCGCACCGGGGGCGGGCAAGACCACTCGAGTGCCGCTGGCGCTTCTCGGCGAGACCTGGTGTTCAGGACCGAGCGGGAGCGGCAAGCTATTGCTGCTCGAGCCGCGGCGTGTGGCTGCGCGATTGGCGGCCGGCCACATGGCGCAACTACTGGGCGAAGCAGTGGGGGAAACGGTCGGCTACCGCATGCGGGGCGAGAGCCGGACAGGGCCGACCACGCGCATCGAGGTCATTACCCAGGGCGTGCTGACGCGCATGCTGCAGGACGATCCGCTGCTCGACGGGGTGACCGGCATCGTCTTCGACGAATTCCACGAGCGCAGCCTGGAGGCCGACCTGGGCCTGGCGCTGGCGCTCGACGCCCAGTCGGTACGCGATGACCTGCGCCTGCTGGTGATGTCGGCGACACTCGACGTCGAGGCCCTGCTTGGCGTGCTGGGCGAGGATGCGCCGTTGGTCGACTGCGAGGGACGTCAATTCCCGGTCGACACCCGTTACCGCCCGCTCGGCTCTTCCCTCAATTCACGCGAGGACACGGCTCGCCAGCAAGCCGCGGCGGTGGGCGAGGCGCTTGCCCATGCCGAGAGTGATGCCTTGGTGTTCCTGCCCGGTGTGGCCGAGATTCGCCGCCTGGCCCGGGAGCTTGGTCAACGAATGCCAGAGCTGGCGATTCGCGAGCTTCACGGCCGCTTGCCTCTGGAAGAGCAGCGTCGCGCACTGCGTCCCGAGCCGGATGGCCGGCGGCGGGTGGTACTGGCTACCGCCATTGCCGAATCGAGCGTCACCGTCGATGGCGTTCGTATCGTGATCGATGCCGGCCAGGAGCGCGTGCCGGTGTTTCAGCCTCGCAGCGGTCTCACGCGTCTTGAGACCCGCCGCGTCAATCGTGCCAGCGCCGATCAGCGTCGCGGCCGCGCCGGGCGCCAGGGCCCGGGGCTGTGCCTGCGGCTGTGGGCCGAGGAGCAGCCGCTCGTGCCTCATGGCGAACCCGAGATCCGCCAGGCCGACCTGGCGCCGCTGGCTTTCGAGCTGGCCCGCTGGGGCATCGTCGACCCGGCTGATCTGTCCTGGGTCACGCCACCGCCAACCGCCGCGCTGGCGGCGGGGCGGGAGCTGCTGCAGCGGCTCGGCGTGCTGGACGAGGCCTTCCTGCTCACTGCGCTGGGACGTGCGTGCGTTCGCTGGCCCACCCATCCGCGGCTGGCAGTGATGCTGGAGCGGGCCGGCGGACTCGACGCGCGGCCCTTGGCCTGTGCACTGGTCGCGGCGCTGGAGACCCGGGACCTGGACGACGAGCAGGATCTCGAGCGTGGGCTGGAAGCGCGTCTGGCGAACCCGCGTGCTCATCCGCAGTGGCAGCGTGAGGCCCAGCGCCTGGCCCGCCTCGCCGGCGTACGCCTCGATGTGGGTAGTCTGGCCCCGCTGGGTGAATTGCTGGCATTGGCTTACCCCGAGCGCGTGGCGCAGCGAACTGCTCATCAGTTCGGGCCGGGGCGCTTCCGTCTGGCGTCCGGCGGCCTCGCCACCTTGCCTGAGCGACATCCGCTGGCCCATGCCGAGCTGCTGGTGGCCGCCGACCTCGACGGTCAGGTCAGCGGTGCGCGAATCTTTCGCGGCGTGGCCATCGAGCGGGAGCGGCTCGAGGCGCTGTTCCCCGAAACGCGTGAATGGCAGGCCAGCCTGGAGTGGTCGGACGAGCAGGGGCGCCTGGTCGGCGAGCAGGTTCGCGGCCTGGGGGCTGTGGTGCTCGAACGCAAGCCTTTGCAGACGCTGCCGCCCGAAGCGGTACGGCGGGCGCTGCTGGATGCACTTCGCCGTCGCGGCGAGCTGCCCTTCGGCGACAACGACGAGCAACTGCGTGGGCGTTTGGCGCTGCTGCGTCGAGAACTGGGCGACACCTGGCCCGATTGGTCAGTGCCGGTGCTGCTGGATACGCTCGAGACATGGCTGGGGCCGCACCTCGACGGTATAAGAAGCCTCGACGCGGTGGCGCGACTACCATTGGGGCGCCTGCTGATCGACAGCCTCGAGTGGCCGCTGCGCGCTCGGCTCGACGAATTGGCGCCGGAGCGGCTCGCGGTGCCCAGCGGCTCGCAGATCAGGCTCGACTACACGCCGTGCCTGGACGGAAGGGCACCGGTACTGGCAGTGAAGCTGCAAGAAACCTTCGGTTGGCGCGACTCGCCGCGTATTGCCGAAGGGCGGGTCGCGGTTCTGTTGCATCTGCTCTCGCCGGCGAGGCGGCCGCTGCAGGTCACCGCGGACCTGGCGAGCTTCTGGGCCAACGGCTACCCCGAAGTGCGTCGCGAGATGCGCGGTCGCTATCCCAAGCACCCCTGGCCGGAGGATCCTCTAGCCGCCGAAGCCACGGCGCGGACCAAGCGCCGGGGGTAGCCTTCGCTCGATGCTACGATCAGGCTTGGCCAGGTTGTCGCTTCACCTTTCATTCAGCAAGAGGGGCGGTGCACTGGGGACGGCCAGCGACCTTCCGGGGCAACCGTTCGCCGAGCCAATCTGCCGTTCACCGAGTTCTCGTGGCAGCCGTCGCGATGACGCCATATGGTGCAGGCAACGGCGCCAGTGGCGCGCCAGTGCATGAGCGAGGCGAGACAATGCTGTCGGCGATTCGGGATGTCCTGTTGCCACTGACCTTGCCGCGGGGCGATAGCGTGGCACTCTATGATCGGCTGGCGCCACGGTACGACCGCATGCATCGCCGCTGGCTGGAGCGGGCAGGTGCCGAATCGCTCGCGGCGCTCCAGGGTTGTCTCGCTGCCGAGCTCGAGCCCGGTCGCCGGGTGCTCGATGCCGGTTGCGGCCCCGGGACGCTTGCGCACTGGGTCATGGGAGCGGAGCCCAGGGCAGACTTGACCCTGGTCGACCTGGCGCCCGCTATGCTGGAAAGGGCGAGCAGCGTGCCGGGCCGACATGTTCACGCGGACCTGCTGGCCTTGCCCTTCAGCGAGGCGGAGTTCGACATCGTGATCTGTGCTTGGGCCCTGGAAACCACCGCAGAACCGGACCGGGCCGTCACTGAGCTCATTCGCGTCCTGGCGCCGGGTGGCCTGTTGTGCCTCTGCTTTTGTACCCAACCGGTGGCAGTGGGTGAACGGCTCCGTTCCCTGCCGCTCCGGCTGTCGGTCAGGTACGGCTTCGGGGGCCTGTTCCTGCAGGGCAACTTCCCGCAGTGGCTGCCTCACCGACAGCCGCGCCGGCTGGTATCGCGGCGGCAGCTTGCCTCTTTCGCCTGCTGGCGGAAACCCACGGGGTCGCCGGCTGGGGAGGCACCATGAGAGCGAAACTCGACGCTTGGCGCCGTTCGCCCATTCTCCTTGCCCTCGTCATCCTGGCGGGGACTGCTCTGCTGGTTCCCGTCTACCTTGGGCAGGGGCTGCCCTGGGGCCATGCGATCGCGGCCGCCCTGATGGTGGCCGTGCCCGGCGTCTTGCTCGGCGGCTGTGCCTGGCGCTTCGCTCGGCGGCCACGTAAAGGTCTCGGTCGGAGGCGAGCGCTGGTCGTCCATGGCCTGGCAGCGATGGGCTTCGCCGTCGCGTGGATGGCTTCCATCTACCTGCTGGCGCTGCCGGTCCACCGGGAAGCCGCGCAGGCCTTTTTGTATAACGGCGCCCCCTGGCAGCTAGTGGGCGGTTTGATCCTCTATGCGGCGATTGCGGCCAATGCACAATGGCTGCGGACGCGAGAGCAATTGACCGAGCAGGCCCTCGTCGCCACGCGCGCCGAACTCCAGGCCCTGCGCGCGCAGCTCGATCCCCATTTCCTGTTCAATACCCTGCACTCCTTGACTCAACTGGCGCGGGACGACAGTGCGGCAACCGAACAGGCGCTCGAGCGTTTCGGTGATCTCATGCGCTATGTACTGCATAGCGGCCGCAACGAGACGCCAGAGGTGGCCCTGGAAGACGAGCTCGCTTTCATCCGTCATTACCTGGCCCTGGAGCAGCTGCGACTGGGGGAGCGGCTGGGCGTCGAAGAAGCGCTGGAAACGGAGGCTCTCGAGCTTGCCGTACCGTCGCTACTGCTGCAGCCGCTGGTCGAGAATGCCGTGCGCCACGGTATCGCGCCAAGACTCGAAGGCGGTACGCTTCGCCTGTTCGCCGCCGTGGAGGAGGATTCCCTTGTTGTCGAGGTGGTGGACGATGGCCAGGGCGCCGATCCCGAAGGATGCTGGCTTGGCAGGGGGCTCGGCCTCTCGACCGTACGTCGCCAACTCGAACTGCACTACCCGGGCAGCAGCCGGATGGAGGTCACGACCGCGCCAGGGCGTGGCTTCGCGGTCCGCCTCGTGCTGCCGGGGCATCTGCCACAGGAGAGGGTGTCATGAGCCTGTCGGTGTTGGTGGTGGATGACGAGCCGTTGGCGCGTCGGCGGCTTCGCGCTTTGCTCGCCGAGGTGGCGTGGGTCGATTTGGTGGGCGAGGCCGGCGACGGTGCCACGGCCCTGGACGAGATCCGGCGCCGGCAGCCCGATGTCGTGTTCCTGGACATTCGTATGCCGGGGCTCTCCGGTCTGGAGGTCATCGAGCGACTGCACGCCTTCGAGCAGGTGCCGGCGGTGGTCTTCACAACGGCATTCGATGAGTACGCGGTGACCGCCTTCGAGCTGGAAGCGGTCGACTACCTGCTGAAACCCTTCGGCACGCAGCGGTTCCGAACGGCCATCGAGCGAGCCCGCATGACCGTCGAGAGTCGGGCGGCCGTCGCGATGCTGGATCGAGCGCGTAGCGTGCTCGGCGAACAAGGCGTGCCGGCACCCCTGGCCCGCATTCTAGTGCGCGATCGGGGGGTGGTGGTACCGATCGCGCCGCACGAGATCGTGCGTATCGAGGCCCAGGACGACTATGCCATGGTACATGCGCGCGGTCGTGGCTATCTGATCAGCGTGCGGCTCGGTGAACTGGCGGACCGTTTGCCACGCCCTCCCTTCCTTCGTGTGCACCGCTCCCACATCGTCAATCTGGATCACGTCGAGTGCATGGAGCCGCAGGAGGACGGCCGTTACCTGGTCAAGCTGAAGGACGGTAGCCGCGTTCAGGCCAGCCGTGCCCGCTCGCAGGTGATTCGTCGACAGTCCCGCTGACGGTGAGGTGTGGGTTGCCCAGGCCTACAGCCAACGAGAGGAGCGTGCTGCATGCCGGTTGTTCACCCCTGCCATCGGGTCGTGATCGTCGGAGCCGGTCTTTCCGGGCTTGCCTTGGCTTATCGGCTGGAGCGTCTTGGCGTCCGCTCCAAGATCCTCGACGCGGCGCCACGGATCGCGGAGACCTGGCGGCGACGACACCCCCAGCTTCGTCTCAATACGCACCGGCACTTCTCGCAGCTGCCGGGGCGGTCGCTTCCCCGCAGCGCAGGAGTGTTTGCCGGCCGCGATAGCGTGATCCGCTATCTGGAAGCCTATGCGCAAGCTCTCGGCTCGCCCATCGAATTCGGTGTATCGGTATCGCGTATCGAACCTTGCGATGACGGCTGGTACCTCGAGACGAGTGCCGGACAGATCGTGACATCTCAAGTCGTGGTCGCCACCGGACGGGAACGCGTCCCTGTCATTCCCGACTGGCCTGGGCGCGAGGGGTTCCGCGGGAGGGTGCGGCACGCCGCCGACTTCGGCTCCCTCGACGACTACCGCGATCGTCGCGTGCTCGTCGTCGGTGCAGGCAACTCTGGCGTGGACGTACTGAATCATCTCGTGCACCAGTACACTCGCCGTCTGTGGGTCTCCGTTCGCAGCGGCACCGCCATCCTGCCCAAGCGATTGCTAGGTGTTCCCGTGCAGCGACTGTCCGGTGTGATCAGCCGCCTGCCAACGGTCGTCACCGACCGCCTGCTCGCCATGACCGAGCGCCTCGCCTTCGGCGATCTGCGGCGTGTGGGTCTGCCCCGTCATTCGCTTGGCGCGGCCACTCGCTTGGCACGAGACGGTGTGGCGCCCGCCATCGACGATGGCTTCGTCCGTGCACTCGAGCGTGGCATTGTCACCGTGGTCCCCAAGGTCGTCGAGTTCGAGCACCAGAAGGTGGTGCTCGACGACGGACAGCGGCTGCGGCCCGATATCGTCATCTGTGCCACGGGGTACCGGCCGGGGCTGGAGGACATGGTGGGACATCTGAAGGTGCTCGATGATCGGGGTGTCCCCCGGTGCCAGGGCGCCGAGCCGCTCCCAGGGCTCCCGGGGCTCTGGTTCCTCGGCATGCGCCCGCGCCTGTTCGGCCAGTTTCATGCCGCCCGTCGTGACAGTCGTGCGCTCGCACGATGTATCTCGCGCCCCTGATCAGCCGGCGTGGGCCTTCTCCTTCTCTTTGCGCGAGGGTGCCGCTTCCGCCGCTGCATCGCCTTGGCGTCGGCGCAGCAGCCACTTCTCCGCCTCCACGACGAGAAACACCGCAACGCTGGCGACGGCGATGACCGCCCAGTGCAGCAGGGAGAGGCCCTCTGTTCCGAAGATCATTTGCATGAAGGGCAGGTAGGTCCAGCCGAGCTGGAACAGTACCACCATCGCAATGGCGATCAGCGCGGCGCGGCTGCCGAACAGCCCCCGCCACGACAGGCTGCTGTCGAGCAGGTAACGGCTGTTGATCAGATAGACGATCTCGCCCGCCACCAGCATGTTGACCGCCCCGCTGCGCGCCAGCGCCTCGCTGCCGCCCTGGCCGTGCAGGATCCAGGCGAAGATGCCGAACACGCCGAGCACCAGCAACAGCGAGACGAGGATCACACGCCACAGCATGAACATGTCGAGCAGCGGGGCGTGAGGGTCGCGCGGCTGGCGTGTCATGACGTTCTCCTCGGCGGACTCGAAGACCAGTGCGATACCCAGCGTCACGGCGGTGATCATGTTGACCCACAGCACCTGCAGCCCGGTGATCGGCAAGGTAAGGCCCGCCACGATCGCCAGCAGGATGGCCAGGCTCTCGGCGCCGTTGGTCGGCAAAATGAAGGTGATCGATTTGCGAATGTTGTCGTAGACCTTTCGCCCCTCGGCCACGGCGGCGACGATGGTGGCGAAGTTGTCGTCGGTGAGGACCATCTCGGCGGCCTCCTTGGCCGCCTCAGTGCCCTGGACGCCCATCGCCACGCCGACGTCGGCGCGTTTCAGCGCCGGCCCGTCGTTGACCCCGTCGCCGGTCATCGCGCAGATGCCGCCGCGCGCCTGCATCGCCTTGACCAGGCGCAGCTTGTGCTCGGGAGCCGCCCGGGCGTAGACATCGACCTCGGTGATCTCGCGCTCCAGCTCCTCGTCGCTCATCTCTTCGATCTCGTGGCCGCTCAGGGCACGATCCGTGCGGGCGAAGCCAAGCTGGTCGGCGATGGCCCGCGCGGTGACCGCATGGTCGCCAGTGACCATCACCGGACGGATTCCGGCCTGTTGACAGTTCTTGACCGCCTCGATGGCGGCCTCACGTGGTGGGTCGAGCAGGCCCACGATGCCGAGCAGCACCAGCCCCTCTTCGGCGTCGGCATCGCTGAGCTCTCCCGTCAGGTCGTCGGCCGGTTTCTCGGCCAGGGCGAGCACGCGCAGCCCACGGGAGGAGAGTTCATGGATGCGCTCCTCCCAGGCTTCTCGGTCAAGCTCGGCGTCGCCGTCGCTACCACGCTCGCGGGAACACATCTCAAGCAGGCGATCGGGGGCGCCCTTGACCAGCAGGCGCTTGCCGTCGTGCTCGTTGAGGGTGGCCATGTACTTGCGCTCGGAGTCGAAGGGGATGGCATCCTGGCGGGCATGGGCGTCGTGCAGTTCACGCGTGTCGATACCCGCCTTGGCGGCCGCCACGACCAGCGCGCCCTCGGTGGGGTCGCCGTTGATGCACCAGCCATTGTCCTCCTGGTCGAGGTCGGCGTCGTTGCATAACGCCCCGACTTCGAGGAAGCGGGCCAGGGCGGGGTAGTCCTGCAGCGATATCGCCTCGCCGAACTCGTTCTCCTTGTTCTCTTCGTCGCGCGGCGCCAGGTGCAGGTCGCCCTCGGGAGCAAAGCCGATACCGGAGAGTCGGAACTCGCCCTCGGGCAGCCAAATGGCCTGGGCAGTCATCTCGTTGCGGGTCAGGGTGCCGGTCTTGTCGGAAAAGATCGTCGAGATCGAACCCAGCGTTTCGACCGCCGGCAGGCGCCGCACAATGGCATTCTTGCGGGCCATGGCCTGCACGCCGAGCGCCAGCGAGATGGTCACGATTGCCGGCAGCCCTTCGGGGATGGCGGCCACCGCGAGCCCTACGCTGGCCATGAACATTTCGGTCCACGGCTGGCCATGAACCAGCACGCCAAAGGCCCCCGTCAGCAGCGCGGCGCCGACGATGAACAGCGCCAGGATGCGCCCGGCGCGATCGAGCTGCTCGACCAGCGGCGTCTTGAGCTTTTCCACGCCTCTCAGCATCTCCGAGATGCGGCCGATCTCGGTATGCTCGCCCGTTTCAACCACGACCCCGGTCGCGGTGCCCTTGGCCACGATGGTGCCGGCGAACAGCATGTCGCTGCGCTCGGCCAGATCCACATCTTCGTCGACTGCCTCACCGGCCTTGTCCACCGGCGTAGACTCGCCGGTCAGGGCCGCTTCCTCCGTACTCAGCCGCTTGGCCTCGAGAATGCGCAGGTCGGCGGGCACGCGGTTGCCGCTTTCCACCTGCACGATATCGCCGGGAACGAGCTCCTCGGCGTCGATCTGGATCTCACGCCCGCTGCGCAGGACCGAGGCCTGGGGCGAGAGCATGCCGCGAATGCTATCCAGGGCCTTCTCGGCCTTGCCCTCCTGAAAGAAACCGATCAGGGCGATGATCACCACCACGCCGAGGATGACGGCGGCATCGAGGGGCTTGCCCAGCAGCAGGCTGGCAACCGCCGCGACGATCAGAATCAGCATCAGCACGTTGTTGAACTGCGCCAGCAGCCGTTTCCACCAAGGCTGGGCCTCTTCCTGCTGCAATCGGTTGGGGCCGTACTGCTCCAGCCGCCGCTTGGCCTCGTCGTCGTCCAGACCTTTCGATTCGGCCTCGAGGCGTTCGAGCGCCTCGTCAGCGGTCATGGCGTGCCAAGGCGTACGCTCATCCTGTTCGTCGCGTGCGGGCATGTTGCTCCTCCTGAGCTCTGGTTCCTCCCCGGTGTTTCTAGGGGTAGCACACTCAAGGCGAAGCTGCAGGTGGGGCGGGTAGCGTAATGTCACTGCGTCCTGGGCGTCGTGCCTCGCGGTCTTGCGCTATCGGAGTGGCGTCTCTTCGGCCCGTTTTTCGCCCTGCTGCGCAACAGGCACTTCTCCAGCTCGACGACGAGAAACAGGGCGATGCTGCAACCGACTACGAGCAACCAATGGCGCGGACCGAGCGCAGCGCTATCGAATACCGCCTGCATGAAGGGCAGGTAGGTCCAGGCGAGCTGCAACACCAGTACGAGCCCGATGGCGATCCACACCGGACGGCTGCCGAAAAGTCCCTGCAGGGAGAGGTTGCTGCGCAGCAGGTAGCGGCTGTTGATCAGGTAGGCCGCACTGCCCATGACCAGCGTATTGACGGCACCGGCGCGAGCGACGGCTTCGTCGCCTTCGACGTGAAGCAGCCAACTGAACATGCCGAACACGGCGATGAGCAGTAGCAGGGAGACGAAAGCGACGCGCCAGAGCAGGAACAGATCGAGCAGGGCGGCGGTGGGGTCGCGTGGACGCCGCCGCATCAGGTTTTCCTCTCCCTTCTCGAAGGCCAGCGCCAGGCCCAGGGTCACGGCGACCACCATGTTGACCCACAGCGCCTGCAGCGGAGTGATGGGCAGCTGCGTCCCGGCCAGCACGGCGAGCATGATCGCCAGGCCCTGGGCACCGTTGGTGGGCAGCAGGAAGGTCACCGTCTTGCGGATATTGTCGTAGACCTTGCGACCCTCCTCGATGGCGCCAACGATGGTGGCGAAGTTGTCGTCGGCCAATACCATCTCGGCGGCTTCCTTGGCCGCCTCGGTGCCCTGGATGCCCATCGCCACGCCGACGTCGGCGCGCTTGAGCGCCGGACCGTCGTTGACACCGTCACCGGTCATCGCGCAGATGCCGCCGCGGGCCTGCATCGCCCTGACCAGGCGCAGCTTGTGCTCGGGGGCGGCACGGGCGAACACGTCCACCTCGTCGATGCATCTCTCCAGCTCGGCGTCGCTCATGGCCTCCACGTCGCGGCCGGTCAGGGCGCGTTCGGTATTGTCGAAGCCGAGCTGCCGGGCGATGGTCAGCGCCGTGACGGCATGGTCCCCGGTAACCATGATCGGGCGGATGCCGGCCGAGAGGCAGCGCTCGACCGCCCGTATCGCCTCTTCCCTGGGCGGGTCGAGCAAGCCGACGAGACCCAGGAGGACCAGGCCTTCCTCGGCATGTGTCTCGTCAAGTTCCGAGGCGGCATGGATCGGCTTCTCTGCCAGTGCCAGTACGCGCAAGCCGCGGGCGGAGAGGGCATGGATCCTCTGCTCCCATTCGCTCGGATCGAGTTCGGCATCGCCAGCCTCGGTGCGCACTCGGTGGCACATCTCGAGCAGCCGGTCCGGCGCCCCCTTCACCATCAGCGTGGGCTGGCCGTCCACCTCGTGCAGGGTGGCCATGTACTTGCGCTCGGACTCGAAGGGGATGGCATCGTGGCGGTCGTGGCGGCCCCGCAGCGTGCCGGCATCCAGACCCGCCTTGGCCGCCGCCACGACCAGGGCGCCCTCCGTGGGGTCGCCGTGGATCCGCCAGAGCCCTGTCTCGTCCCTGGCCAGTTCGGCATCGTTGCAGAGCACGCCCACCTTGAGGAAGTGGCGCAGGGCATGATGGTTGTCCAGGTCCAGCGGTTCGCATGCGGCAATGCCATCGCCGGCGGGCAGAAAACTGCCCTCGGGAGCGAAGCCGACGCCGGTCACGGCAATCTCGCCCTCCGGTAGCCAGATGGCCTGGGCGGTCATCTCGTTGCGGGTCAGTGTGCCGGTCTTGTCGGTGAAGATGGTGGAGATGGACCCCAGCGTCTCGACGGCGGGCAGGCGGCGAATGATGGCATTGCGCCGGGCCATGGCCTGGACACCCAGCGCCAGGCCGATGGTGACGATGGCCGGTAGCCCTTCGGGAATGGCCGCCACCGCGAGCCCTACGGCCGCCATGAACATTTCGCTGGCGGGCTGGCCATGGACGAACGCGCCGATCGCCGCGGTGACGACGGCAGCGCCCAGAATGAAGATGGCCAGCACGCGACCGGCGCGGTCGAGCTGACGCAGCAGTGGCGTCTTGAGCTTCTCCACGCCGCGCAGCATCTCGGAGATGCGCCCGATCTCGGTCTCGATTCCGGTGGCCACGACGACGCCCTGGGCGGTGCCCTGGGCAACGATGGTGCTGGCGTAGGCCATGCTGCTGCGTTCGGCCAGATCGGTCGCCTCGGCGACCGGCGCGGTCAGCTTGTCGACGGCCACCGATTCGCCCGTGAGGGCGGCCTCCTCGGTGCGCAGTCGGTTGGCCTGCAGCAGGCGCAGGTCGGCGGGCACCCGGTCACCGCTCTCGAGCAGCACGATGTCGCCCGGCACCAGCGTCTCGGCCGGGACGGTCTGGCGGTGTCCGTCGCGCATTACCTTGGCCTGCGGCGATAGCATGCCGCGAATGCTCTCCAGGGCATGCTCGGCCTTGCCTTCCTGAACGAAGCCGATCAGCGCGATGATCGTCACCACGCCGACGATGGCCAGGGCATCGAGACGGTGCCCCAGCGCCAGGCTGGCGATAGCGGCGACGATCAGGATCATCATGAGCAGGTTGTTGAACTGCTCCAGCAGGCGCTTCCACCAGGGTCGCGCGGCCTGTTCCCGTAGTTGATTGGGACCATGCTCGGCGAGACGTTCAGCGGCAGCCTCGGTGGCGAGACCTTCGGGACGACTCTCAAGCCTCGTCAGCGCCTCATCGGCAGAGACGGCGTGCCAGGAACACCGTGGGGGTTGGGTGGGCATGTCCATATCTCCGCAGAACTATACCCTTGTTATTAGCATGGCCGATGCTGCAGTGCGGTGATGTAGGACAAGAATCGAGCCGCAAGCTGATACGGAGAGAGGATTGAGGGATGCTCGGCATTGGCGAGCCGGGTATGCTGCCGGCACTACGACTGACCGGGAGATTCCCATGCCATCCGCCGATACCTCCTCATGCGCCGGGAAGCTTTGCCCTTGCGGCAGTGGCCAGCATTATGCGGCGTGTTGCGGCCGTTACCATGGCGGTGTGCCGGCACTGACGCCGGAAGCGCTGATGCGTTCCCGCTATAGCGCTTTCGCCCTGGACCTGCACGACTACTTGCTGGCGACCTGGCACGCCAGTACTCGACCGACGGCGCTGGAGCTGGACGAGTCGACACGCTGGGTGCGGCTGGAGGTGCTTGACCAGAGGCAGGACGGCGACAAGGGTCGTGTGCACTTTCGCGCCACCTTTCAGGAAGGTCGTCGCTGGGCGGTACTGGAAGAGAACTCCCGCTTCGTGCATGAGGCCGGGCGCTGGTTCTATGTCGATGGCAAACCCGTCATCGAACGCATCAAGCCCGGCCGCAACGACGCCTGCCCCTGTGGCAGCGGGCGCAAGTTCAAGAGTTGCTGCGGCCTGAGTTGACCCAGCCAGATGAGTCCTGTCGTTGAGACCCGTCAGAGCATCATCGCTGCCAGCCAGCCGAAACCGATCAGCGGCAAGTTGTAGTGCAGGAAGGTGGGCACCACAGTATCCCAGATGTGGTCGTGCTGGCCGTCGGCGTTGAGCCCGGCGGTGGGGCCGAGAGTCGAGTCCGAGGCCGGCGAGCCGGCGTCGCCCAGGGCGGCGGCGGTGCCCACCAGGGCGATAGTGGCCATGGGCGAGAAACCGAAGCTCAGCGCCAGCGGCACGTAGAGCGAGGCGATGATCGGCACGGTGGAGAATGACGAGCCGATGCCCATGGTGATGAAGAGCCCGACGAGCAGCATGATCAATGCCGCCAGCCCTTTGTTGTCACCGATCAGCTCGGCCGAGCCTTCCACCAGCGCGGACACCTCGCCGGTCGCCTGCATCACCCCGGCGAAGCCGGCCGCGCTGATCATGATGAAACCTACCTGCGCCATCATGCGCATGCCTTCGGTGAAGATACCGTCCTGCTCATGCCAGCGGAACACGCCGCTGACCGAGAGCAGGGCGAAGCCGAAGAGTCCGCCGAGCACCATCGAGCCGGAGAGCAACTGGGTGACGACCGTGCCTACCAGCGCCGCAGTGAGCACCGCCATCTGCCAAGGCGCCAGATGCCGGGCGGCCTGGGCCGGCGTCTCGTCGCCGTGGGCCAGGTCGCGGTCTTCATAATGGCGCGGCCGACGGTAGCTTAGGAGTGCCGCCACCGCGAGCCCCAGCGCCATGCCGCCGATGGGGATCAACATGGCCATGGGCACCATCCCCCGGGTGACCTCGAGGCCGAGTTCTGCGCCGCTCTCGTTGAGGTTGGCGAGCAGGATGTCGTTGAGAAAGATCGAGCCGAAGCCCACCGGCAGCAACATGTAGGGAGCGGTGATGCCGAAGGTGATCACACAGGCGGCAAGTCGGCGATCCAGGCGCAGGTGGTTCATCAGCTTGAGCAGGGGCGGCACCAGCACCGGGATGAAGGCGATGTGCACCGGGATCAGGTTCTGCGAGCTCACCGCCGTGGCCAGCAGGGCGCCGAGCAGGGTGAAGGCGACCCAGCGTCGGTTCGCCGGCTGGTCATCGATATGCAGGCCGCGGATGGCACGCTCGGCCAGCAGCTCGGTGATGCCGGAGCGCGACAGGGCCACGGCGAAGGCACCCAGCACGGCGTAGGAGAGGGCGACGGTGGCGCCGTTGCCCAGCCCCTGGTTGAAAGCGTCCATGATGTCGCCAATGGGCAGGCCTGCCACCAGGCCTCCCACCAGACTGGCGGCGATCAGGGCGAAAACGACGGAGACGCGGGCAAGGCTGAGGGTGACCATGACCAGGATGGCCAGAACGATGGCATTCATGTTGGCTCACTGAGGCAGGAAAGGTAGTGTCAGTAGCGTTTCGGGCAGAATAAAGCCCCGGGCCGAAGCGCCGGGGCAGCGTATCTTACCTCAGCCGGCCCGTCGGGTCAGTGGCTTGGCAGAAGCTCCAATGGCATCAGCTCGTTGAGCGCCCGCGTTGCGAGCAGCTGGATGGCACTCTCGATGTCCGGGGCGAAGAAGCGATCATGGTCGTAGTAGGACACCTGCTCGCGCAGGGCACGCCGCGCCTGTTCCAGGCGCGGCGTGCTCTTCATGCGCTGCTGATTCGAATCGAGTCGAAAATCGAGCCCTTGGCAAGCCGCCAGCCATTCGATGGCAACGATGCCACGCACATTGTCGGCCATTTCCCACAGCCGCTTGCCGGCGGCCGGGGCCATGGAGACGTGGTCCTCCTGGTTGGCCGAGGTGGGCAGGCTGTCGACGCTGTGGGGGTGAGCCAGGGCCTTGTTCTCGCTGGCCAGTGCGGCGGCGGTGACCTGGGCGATCATGAAGCCGGAATTGACGCCGCCGTTCTCCACCAGAAAGGGCGGTAGCTGCGACATGTGAGTGTCCATCATCAATGACACGCGACGCTCGGTGAGCGAGCCGATCTCGGCCAGCGCCAGGGCCAGGTTATCGGCGGCCATGGCTACCGGCTCGGCGTGGAAGTTACCACCGGAGAGGATGTCGCCTTCCTCGCTGAATACCAGCGGATTGTCCGATACCGCATTCACCTCGACGGCCAGCACCTCGGCGGCCTGGCGGATCTGGGTCAGCACCGCGCCCATCACCTGGGGCTGGCAACGCAGCGAGTAGGGGTCCTGCACCTTGTCGCAGTGGGCGTGGGAGTCGCTGATCTCGCTACGCTCGCCCAGCAGGTGGCGATAGGCCGCGGCGGCGTCGATCTGGCCGCGCTGGCCGCGGGCATCGTGGATGCGGGCATCGAAGGGCGCGCGCGAGCTGAGCGTGGCCTCCACGGTCAATGCGCCGCACACCGTGGCGGCGGCGTAGAGGTCCTCGGCCTCGAACAGGCCCTTGAGCGCGTAGGCGGTGGAGACCTGGGTGCCGTTGAGCAGCGCCAGGCCTTCCTTGGGCGCGAGGCTGAGCGGCTGGAGCCCGGCGATCTCGAGCGCCTGGCGGGCTGGTATCCATTCGCCGCGATGGCGGGCCTTGCCTTCGCCGAGCAGCACCACGCTCATGTGCGCGAGCGGCGCCAGGTCGCCGGAAGCGCCCACCGAGCCCTTGAGGGGAATGTGCGGGTAGACCTCGGCGTTGACCAGGGCGAGCAAGGCGTCGAGCACCTCGCGGCGGATGCCGGAGAAACCGCGCGCCAGGCTGTTGACCTTGAGCACCATGATCAGGCGCACCAGGGCGTCTTCCATGGGCTGGCCGACGCCGGTGGCATGCGACAGCACCAGCGAGCGCTGCAGGTCTTCCAGATGATCGTGGTCGATGCGTGTCTGGGCCAGCAGGCCGAAGCCGGTATTGATGCCGTAGACCGTGCGATCCTCGGCCACGACGCGATTGACGCAGTCGACGGCGCGTTGAATGGCGGTGTCGGCGCTTTCGGGCAGCGTCACGTGCAGCGGCGCCTCGAAGACCTGGCGTGCCTGGGCCAGGGTCATGCTGCCGGGATTGATACTAAGATTAGACATGTCTGCCTCTTTCCAGGGTACAGGTGGGGGGCAAGTTTGATGAAGGCAGCCTGTCGAGACGTATCCTGAAGCAAGTGGCGAGCTGTCTGCAGATCCCGATGTAGGGGATGCTCTTCCTCATAATAGGGAATCACCTCTCGCAGTGCTTTCCAGGCCAACTCAGTACCTGGGGCGAAATCCTGGTCATCGATCAGGTCGAAAGCCTGGGAAGCCATCAGGTATTCAATGGCAATTAGCTGGAAAGCATTGTCGAGGGCCTGATCCAGCTTCAGGGCGGCGCTTTCCCCCAGGCTCAAGTGATCTTCTTGCAGTCCTGAGGTCAGGAAATTATCGATGACTGCGGGCTGGGCTAAGCGCTTATTGTCGGCGACCAACGAGGCTGCCGTGTACTGGGCAATCATCATGCCCGATTTGACTCCGCCGTCGTTGGTCAGGAACGGCGGCAGCCGACTGGCCTGGGGCGTCACGAGGCGATAGGCGCGGCGTTCGGAAATCGAGCCCCACTCGCACACGGCGATTGCCAATAGGTCGCATGCCATGGCAACTGAGGCACCATGTGGGTTGGCGTTCGACACGACGCGGTAGCCATGCTCCGTCGCAACTACCAAGGGATTGTCGGTCGCCGAATCCAACTCACTGTCGATCTGCTTTGCTGCATGCGCGAATTGATCGCGGCAGGCGCCATGCACCTGGGGCATCGAGCGCAGGCTGAGAGCGTCTTGGAGGTGCTGGCCTTGACAGCGTGCGAGGCGCCGGCTGCCCTGCAACAGTCGGTACAGGTTGTCCCCAGCGTGCTGGACACCCTCATGCCGCTTGAGGCCCGTCACTTGGGGTAGCAGCGCATCCAACTGGCCGCCCAAGGCCTCGAAGCTCATGGCACCGACAATGTCGGCCCAGGCAGCCAGGCGGGCGGCATCCTCGAGGGCGAGGCAGGCCAGGCCGGTCATGGCCGGAGTGCCATTGACCAGGCTCAGGCCATCCTTGGGACCAAGGGTTAGTGGGGGCATGCCGATGACATCCAACGCCCGTCTGGCCGACATACGCTGGCCGTTGAATTCGACCTCGCCGTGACCAATTAGCACCAGGCCGATGTGGGCCATATGGGTGAGGTAGCCGACCGAGCCTCGTGAGGGCACGATAGGTGTGATCTGCTCGTTCAGTAGTTGTAGCAGCCCTTTCACGACTGCAGGGCTGATGCCGGAGTAGCCGTGGCTGTAATTGATGACGGCGCAGCACATGATCGCCCGGACCTGCTCCGTCCGCAGTGGCGTACCCACACCACAAGCATGGCTCATCAGCGTATGGTGAGAGAGCCGCCGCAACTCGTCTCGCTCGAGTACTACATCGCAGAGGGCGCCCAATCCGGTATTGATCCCGTAGTGCGGTACCGTGGAAGATGCTATTTCCTCTACGGCCTGGCGCGCCGCGGCGATCCTCTCCCATGCGACCTGAGACAGCGACAGGAGCGCGCCGTGACGCGCCACCCGGACCACTTGCTGCCATTCAACCGGCGTTGCGCCGAGCTCGATGCATTCGGCATGGTCATTCATGGGCACTTTCCGCCAATTGGCCCACTGCGTCTGGCTGATATTGTTCATGAGCCCCCCGCATAATGAAAGTTCTGGCCGCAGAGGCCACGATCAGTGCGAACAGGAATAGCACGGTGAATCCTCCTGCTGCGGCCAGGAACTTGATGCCATCCACGCCCTGGGCACCGCCGCCAAAGGCCACCATGATGTAGGCGATGACACCGATCGAGAGGCCCCAGAGGATCTTCTGCTTGCGGGGTGCCTCTTCATCCGCCGTCATGTTCTTTGTGCAAATGGTGGCGATGGTCGATGACATCGAATCCGCGGCGGTCGAGAAGGAGATGATCAAGGTCAAGATGGCCAGCGGAATCAGCAGGGTGGATAGCGGCAAGTGCTGCAGGAAGCCCCATAACCCCGATACCGCGCCGCTCTCGGTTACTACCCCGATCAGGTCCAGGGTTCCGTCCATCTGCCACTTGATGGCCGACCCTCCCCAGATGGCGAACCAGACGATGCCGAATGCCGAGGGCAAGATCCAGTTGATGACGAGGAATTCGCGCAGTGTCCTACCGTAGGAGATGCGAGCCAGGAACAGCCCCATCAGCGGTGCATAAGCGATCCAGATCGACCAGTCGTACAGGGTCCACCAGGTTACTAGAGCCTCGCCTCCCGACTCCTTTGTGTCGAATGACCACAGGAAGAAGTTGTCGAGCCAATAACCCAGGCTGGTTACCGACAGGCTGAGGATGTAGTTCAGCGGTCCGATAATCAGCAGGATGGCAACAAAGGCATAGAAGATGTAGGCATTGACCGATGACAGGACGCGGATGCCGCGCTTGAGCCCGGAGACCGCCGAGGTGATGAAGATGGCCGAAATGACCAGCGTCAGGATCAACCAGGTGGTGGGGTTCGAGGCGATGCCGTATTCGACCTCGAGACCGGAGCTGATCAGGGTCAGGCCGGCGCCCAGAGACGAGGCGAGCCCCAGGGCAATCGCCAGTATGGAGATGACATCAACCACCGCGCGAACGAAGGGCTTGCGTTCGGTATTACCAAGAATGGGTATCAGAGTCGACGAGATTGAAAAGCGCTGTTGGCGGTTGAAGTGCATGTAGCCGATCATCAAGCCGACTATGGAATACATGGCGTAGGGAATGAAGCTCCAATTGTGAAAGCTCCTGGCCAACGCAAATATCGCGGCTTCGGCACTGCCAGGCTCGAAGGCTTGATTGCCAATCTCACCATAGACGTTGCCAAGGTAGATGATCGGCTCGTTGACCGAATAGGTCACTACGCCCGTGGCGATGCCGCCGGTTAGTGCCATGGCGAATGTCGATGCCATTGAAAATGTCGGCTTGGCGTTCTCTCCGCCTAGCCGAATATTGCCGACCTTGGAGAAGAATATGTAGGCTGTGACGCCCAGCGCCGCCACAGCCAATAGTTGGTAGAGCCAGCCGAAATCGGACAGAGATAGGTAGAACAACTGCTTGGCGACGCTGACTAGCAGCTCGTTATTAGCAAGACCAATGGTGACGGCCAGCAAGATGATGGCAAAGGCTGGAATGAATACGCTTCGATTCAGACTTTTCTTGGTTGGAATTGACATTAGAAGATCCATTATTAGGGATTGTTGTGCGGGTGCTGCAAACGTTACCGACATGTTGATGACATGACGGTAACGTGAGGTGTCGTATCAGCGGAGCAGATATAAGTGTGAGGTTTACTTGAGCATCGGCAGGTCCAACCCATTTTCCCGGGCACACTGCTTGGCGATATCGTAGCCGGCATCGGCGTGGCGCATCACCCCGGTGCCCGGGTCGTTGCGCAGCACCCGGCCCAGGCGGGCGTGGGCGTCATCCGTGCCGTCGGCGACGATCACCACCCCGGCGTGCTGGGAGTAGCCCATGCCCACCCCGCCGCCGTGGTGCAGCGAGACCCAGGTGGCACCGCCGGCGGTGTTGAGCAGGGCGTTGAGCAGCGGCCAGTCGGAAACGGCGTCGCTGCCGTCCTGCATCGCTTCGGTCTCGCGGTTGGGGCTCGCCACCGAGCCGGAGTCCAGGTGGTCGCGGCCGATGACGACAGGAGCCTTGAGTTCGCCGCTTCTGACCATCTCGTTGAAGGCCTGGCCGAGGCGGGCGCGATCCTTGAGGCCGACCCAGCAGATCCGCGCCGGCAAGCCCTGGAAGGCGATACGCTCCTGGGCCATGTCGAGCCAGTTGTGCAGGTGCGGATCGTCGGGGATCAGCTCCTTGACCTTGGCATCGGTCTTGTAGATGTCCTCGGGATCGCCGGAGAGCGCCGCCCAGCGGAAGGGGCCGATGCCCTGGCAGAACAGCGGGCGGATGTAGGCCGGCACGAAGCCGGGGAAGTCGAAGGCGTTGGCGATACCCTCTTCCTTGGCCATCTGACGAATGTTGTTGCCGTAGTCGAAGGTGGGTACGCCCATGGCCTGGAAGTCGAGCATGGCCTGCACGTGCACCGCCATGGACTGCTTGGCGGCCTTGGCCACTGCCTCGGGCTCGCTCTTGCCACGCGAGACATACTCGTCCCAGGTCCAGCCCGACGGCAGGTAGCCGTGCAGCGGGTCGTGGGCGCTGGTCTGGTCGGTCACCATGTCCGGCTTCACGCCGCGTTTCACCATTTCCGGCAGCACATCGGCGGCATTGGCGCACAGGCCGATGGAGACCGCCTTGCCCTCGGCGGTGTAGCGCTCGATACGGGCCAGGGCGTCGTTCAGGTCATCGGCCTGCTCGTCCAGGTAGCGGGTGCGCAGGCGGAAGTCGAGGCGCGACTGCTGGCACTCGATGTTGAGCGAGCAGGCGCCGGCCAGGCTTGCCGCGAGCGGCTGGGCGCCGCCCATGCCACCGAGGCCGGCGGTGAGGATCCAGCGTCCCTTCAGGTCGCCGTCGTAGTGCTGGCGCCCAGCCTCGACGAAGGTCTCGTAGGTGCCCTGGACGATGCCCTGGGAGCCGATGTAGATCCACGAGCCGGCGGTCATCTGGCCGTACATCATCAGGCCTTTCTTATCCAGCTCGTTGAAGTGCTCCCAGTTGGCCCAGGCTGGCACCAGGTTGGAGTTGGCGATCAGCACCCGCGGGGCGTCCTTGTGGGTCTCGAAGACGCCCACCGGCTTGCCGGACTGCACCAGCAGGGTCTGGGTGTCCTCCAGGCGCTTGAGGGTCTCGACGATGGTGTCGAAGCACTGCCAGTCGCGGGCGGCACGGCCGATGCCGCCGTAGACCACCAGGTCCTCGGGCCGCTCGGCGACGTCGGGATGCAGGTTGTTCATCAGCATGCGCAGCGGCGCTTCGGTCAGCCAGCTCTTGCAGCTGAGTTCGCTGCCGGTAGGGGCGGCGATCCGGCGGCTGGGGTCGTGGCGGGTGTCGGCGAGGGGAGTATGGCTGTTCATCGGTGTGTTCTCTCTTTGTTGCAGCTATGTCGTCGGCTTTGCCGTGTCGGCATGCCGTTCGGCGTTCGATCAGTTATCCAGCGTGAGCTGGTGGATCAGGCGCGCCGCCGCCCGGGCGGTACGGCCATCGATATCGAAGCTGGGGTTGAGTTCGGCGATGTCGGCCAGGCGCAGCTTGCCGCTGTCGCGCACGGTCTCGACCAGCGTCTCGATCATGGCCAGCGCTACGCCGCGCGCGGCGGGAGCACTGACGCCGGGCGCCTCGGAGGCCGGCAGCACGTCGAGATCGACGGTCAGGTAAAGGTGGTCGCAGTGCGCCATGAAGCGCTCCAGCTCTCGCTGAATGGCCTCGAGGCGGTGCGGCAGGAACTCGCGGTCCTCCTTGACCAGTACGCCGAGTTCGCGGGCGCGAGCAAACAGTGCTCGGGTATTGCTGGCCCGACTGACACCCAGGCAGGCGTAGCGGAACGGCCAGCCGCGAGCCTGGCATGCATCGGCAATCTGGGCGAAGGGCGTGCCCGATGAGCGCACCTGGCCGGGGTCGCGCAGGTCGAAGTGGGCGTCGAGATTGATGATGCCGATCCGCGGCGTGGTTGCGCCACGCGATTCCATATGGCGAGCCAGGCCCGACCAACTGCCGAAGGCGACCTCATGGCCACCGCCTAGCACCAGCGGCAGGTGGCCGCTTTCCAGCAGGACGCTTACGCGCTCGGCCAGACGCTGCTGTGCCTTCTCCAGATCGTCGTTGCCGTGACAGGCCACGTCGCCGGCGTCAAAGACCGGTGCTGCACGATGCCAGGCCAGCGGCGCCAGGGCGTGGCGCAGCGCACGGGGGGCTGCGGCGGCACCGACACGTCCCTGGTTGCGTGCCACGCCGGCATCGCTGGCAAAGCCGAGCAGGGCGACACCCGGGCTGGCGTCGCGCTTGAGCGGCGTGACGACCTGGTGCCAGCGCTGGCTGTCGGGCTCCGGGTCTTCGCGTCCGGCCCACGGCGACATGTCGATGGCCGGGTCGGCCAAGTGAAGGTCGGTATTGGTTTCAGCCATGGCTCGGCTCCCCCTTGAAAATGCGCTGACGCAGGCGGCCCGGCTGAACGGCGTAGGCCAGCTCGGCGGGCGATTCGACGTCCCACAGACACAAATCCGCCGGCGCCCCTTCCACGATGCGACCCAGCGAGCGATCGTGAAGGCCCAGGGCACGTGCGCCGTGAGCGGTCATGCCGGCCAAGGCCTCGCGTGGTGTCAGGCGGAACAGGGTGCAGGCGAGATTGAGCATCAGCGTGGGCATGAACAACGGCGAGCTGCCGGGGTTGGCATCGGTGGCCACCGCCATGGGCACACCAGCCTCGCGCAGCGCGACGATCGGCGGGCGCTGGGTCTCGCGCAGGGTGTGGAAGGCGCCGGGAAGCAGCACCGCCGTGCTGCCGGCCTCTCGCAGGGCGGCGACACCGGCCTCGTCGAGGTATTCGATATGATCGGCGGAGAGGGCGCCATGGCGCGCCGCCATGGCGCTGCCACCGAGATTGGAGAGCTGCTCGGCATGGGCCTTGATCGGCAGGCCATGGGCCTCGGCGGCTTCGAACACGCGCTCGCACTGCGCCACCGAGAAGGCGATCTTCTCGCAGAAGACGTCCACTGCATCGGCCAGGCGCTGTTCGGCGGCAGCGGGAATCATCTCGCGGCATACCAGATCGATGTAGCCATCGCTGTCGCCCTGGTACTCCGGCGGCAGGGCGTGAGCGCCGAGCAGCGTGGTGACCACCCGCACCGGTAGCGCTTCGCCCAGTCGTCGGGCCACGCGCAGCATCTTGAACTCGTCGTCGACGGTCAGGCCATAGCCGGACTTGATCTCCACCGTGGTGACGCCATCGTGCAGCAGCGCCTCCAGGCGTGGCTGGGCCAGCCGGAAGAGCTCTTCTTCGCTGGCGCCCCGGGTGGCGTGAACGGTGCTGAGGATGCCGCCGCCCTGGCGGGCGATCTCCTCGTAGCTCACGCCTTCCAGCCGCTTCTCGAACTCCCCGGCACGCGAGCCACCGAATACCAGGTGGGTGTGGCAATCGATCAGGCCCGGTGTCATCACGCCGCCACGGCCCAGTGTGTCGCAGGCTTCCGCTGTGGCGCGGTCGAGTTCGCGCATGGGTATGACGCGCTCGATTTTCTCTCCTGCCACCATCACTGCCATCGGCTCGGGCAAGGTGTCGTGGCCATCGAAGAGGGTGACGTCTCGCCACAGTCGGCGCGGCTGGTAGGGCTGTGCTGGCATTGTGGTCTCCATCTCGTTGTCACCGTAATGTATATACATTTAAGCGGTCCCGGTGTCAGCGTCAAGTCGATCACGTGACGTTTCGGGAGTCGAAGTCGCTTTGCCAGTTTCATGGTTCTTTCATCTTATTGTTATTTAAAGGGCAAAAGAAAATTTTCGATGAATGACATTAGCGTGTCGGCAATCAGGATTAGACCAAGGTATAAGTCTTGCCGAGAGGCGGAGGGTGGCGTATGGATATCCCTTAATGTATATACAAATAAGGCGCCCCGACATGACGTCGATGCAGGCCATCGAAGTCGCAGACAATCACAACGCGAGGTAAGCACCATGGCGATACCGGAACCGGCCACGCGCAATATTCGCAATGGCAGTTGGCTCACGGCGGCCAAGCTGTTCGTGCCCAGCCTGCTGGGTATCCTGATCTTCTTCGTCCCCGTCACCCTCGGTGGGAGACAGACCATCCTGCTCGACCACATGGTCACCGCCGCCCGTGGCTTGCTGGGCGAGGCTGCTGGCCTCTACGCGCTGGCGTTGATCGTGGCGGGGGCCGCCTATCCGCTGGTGGTAGGAAGTTGGAGGCACAGCGTGACGGAGCGCATCTTCACCGTGCTGAAGCTGGCCGGCGTGGCCGTGGCGGTAATGGCGTTGACGGGATGGGGGCCGGCACTGCTGCATGAGCCGGACATGTTGCCGTTCCTGTTCGACAAGCTGGTGATACCCGTCGGGCTGATCGTGCCGATCGGTGCGGTATTCCTGGCGCTGCTGATCGGTTACGGCCTGCTGGAACTCGTCGGTGTGCTGCTGCAGCCCGTCATGCGACCGATCTGGCGAACGCCGGGCCGCTCGGCCATCGATGCGGTGGCATCGTTCGTCGGCAGCTACTCGATCGGGCTGTTGATTACCAATCGGGTCTACCAGGCGGGGCAGTACTCGGCGCGCGAGGCGGCCATCATCGCCACCGGTTTTTCCACGGTGTCGGCCACCTTCATGATCATCGTGGCACGCACGCTCGAACTGATGAGCGTATGGAACCTGTACTTCTGGCTGACGCTGGCGATTACTTTCCTGGTGACCGCCATTACCGTGCGCTTGCCACCGCTTTCCCGCTTGGACGATGCCAAGACGGACGGCGAGCCCGAGTCCCTTGCGGGCAAGCGCATGGCAACCGCCTGGCGCACCGGACTGGACGTTGCCGGTCAGGCCCCGGCCTTGCATCGCAGCGTGGCGCTCAACGTGCGCGAGGGCCTGCTGATGGCGATCAGCATCCTGCCGTCGATCATGTCGGTGGGGCTGCTGGGGTTGCTCATCGCCAAGTACACACCGCTGTTCGAGTGGCTGGGCCTGCTGTTCTATCCCTTCGTGGCGATCTGGGGACTCGAGGATGGCATGGCGCTGGCCCAGGCCTCAGCGGCGGGGTTGGCCGAGATGTTCCTGCCGGCGCTGCTGATGAGCGAGGCCGAGTTCGTCGCCCGCTTTGCTGCTGGAGTGGTGTCGGTGTCCGCAGTGCTGTTTTTCTCCGCCTCCATTCCCTGCATTCTTGCCACCAGCATTCCGCTGTCGGTGGGACGGATCGTGGCAGTCTGGTTCCTGCGCGTGGCGCTCAGCCTGATGCTGGCCGTGCCGGCAGGGTACCTGGCGCAGGCGCTGAGTGGCGGGTAGGCGATGAAGCCATCCAGGTTGGCTTCAAGGGAATCGCGCCCGAGAGGTTCAGCCTTGGGTAACGATTTCGGTCAAGCGCTGCTGGGCGACGCGGCTGGAGATGGCGTCGTCATTGAAGAATTCGGCGAGGGTGTTGATCCAGGCTGCCATGACATGAGAGGGCAATGCTCTCGACTGCACACCGCCGTGGTGTGATTCGTCCCGGATTCGCTGCAGGCCCAACTGGCCGCAGCGATCCAGCTCCGCGGGGTCGATGTCGGTTCTGACTGGCAGCGATCCCTTCCGGCGACTGAAGGCGAGCTGATTCTCCGGTTCGAGTACCATGCTGGCAAAGTTGTGTTGAGCATGCACTGCCCCATCTCGGGTGGTCAGTGGAAAGGCGAAACCGTCGATCGCCATGAAATGTGAGACGGAGGTGCCCGGGGTGAAGGCGCAGCCAAAGTCCCGGTCCGCCGTATAACCCAGGGAAGCGAGCTCCCCCTTGGCCCAATCGCCCATGAGCTGCATGCCGGCCTCGCCGCGCCCTATCATCCGGGTGGCGTCCGCCCAGGTTCTGCCCGCGCGAGCAGACAGTGGCTCGACGAAGCGCGATACGCGACGCAACAGGTCGAGCGCCTCCAGCATCTGCGAACCGGGCACGGCTTCCATATCGCCACGAAAGACGGCCGCATACCCTTCGGCGCCCAGCGCGAAGTACATGATGTTGTGGAAGATCAAGGCCACTTCCCACGGAGCCGAGCCGATGACAATGGCCGGATAGCCTGCCGCCTCGATTCGTTCGGCGGCAGCAAGGATCTCCTCCCAGGTTTCGGGGGGAGCGAGACCGAGTTCGTCGAAGATCTTCTGGCTGGTCCAGAGCCAATTTTCCAGGTGAATGTTCGACGGCGCGAAATACACCCTGTCACGATAACTGACGAGATCGATCACGAAGGCAGGCAGCAGGTCGCGCCAGCCGTCCCGCAGGGCGAGTGCCTCGATGTCCTGAACGACCCCGAAATCGGGTAGCTCGGTAGCCCTGGCGTCGAGATTCCACTGTGTCACCGTAGGGGGGTAGCCATTGGCTATTCGCTTGCTGACGACTTTCTTCAAGGCGGCCTCGTTCTGCACGGGCAAGTCGGTCCAGCGATTGCCGGCAGCGATCCAGGCATCCCGGTACACGCCGACCGCCGCGGATTCGCTCTGGGATAGCCAGTAGTGCACGACATCGACTGCCAGCTCCGGGGCGACAACGGGCTCTTGAGCGTTTGCGGTTGATACGACTGTTGCCAGCCAAAGCCCTCTCAACAGCGGTTTCATCGGCTTATCCTTCCATCGTGCGATCAATTGGCTTCCACGGCAGAGTGCTGCTTCAACCATCGCTTCGTGACGTCGCTGGACGGCATCGGCCTGGCGAACCAATACCCCTGGCCGGTCGTACAGCCTGCCTCGAGCAGGAACTGTCGCTGCGCTTCCGTCTCGATGCCTTCCGCGATACAGCTTTTACCCAGATTCCGCGACAGGTCGATGATCGCGTTGATGATCTGCTCCGAGCGGCTGTCCCGGCCGATATCGGCGACGAAACCGCGATCAATCTTCAACTCATCGAAGGGGAAGTCACGCAGATGCAGCAGCGAGGCGAAGCCTGTGCCGAAATCGTCGAGCGAAACGGATGCGCCTTGCTCGCGAAAGCGTGTCATGGAGGCGCGCATCTGTTCGGCTTGGCGGTTGAGGAAAACGTCTTCCGTCACTTCGATGGTCAGGTCGTGCCAGTCAAGCCCGCACTCACTGAGCGTGGAAGCGAGCATCTCGAATCCATGCTCGTTGATGAGGAGTGCCTCCGGCAGGTTGATGGCAACCGGGCCGGGGGAAAGATTTGCTGCCTTCCAAGCCTTGAGGTCTCGACATACGTTCCGGATGACGGCGAGGGTCATGTCGCCAATCGGTTGCGGACCTTCCATCAAGGGCAGGAAGGCTCCCGGCGCCAACAGGCCGAGCGTGGGATGGTTCCAGCGGACGAGCGCCTCGAATCCCAAGTGGCTGCCCGAGGCGAGGTCGACCTTCGGCTGATAGTGCACGACGAACTCGTCACGCTGTGCGGCGTCGGCGAGGGCCAAGGCCAGTTCATTCTGTTCGAGCCGCGCAGCGAGAGTTTCCTCGTCGAAGATAAAGGCGTCGCTATTGCTGGCCTTGGCGGCATACAGCGCCAGGTCGGCGACACGTACGAGGCCGGCCTCATCGGTTGCATGGATGGGAACGATGGCACCGCCTGCGCTTGCCGATGTCCGCAGAATCTTGCCTTCGTAGGAGAAATCCACCGAGAGTGCCTCGATGGCTCGATTGGCGATGGTGTCGAGGCGTACTTCATCGTCGATATCGGGCAGCAGGATGGCGAACTCGTCACCTCCGATCCGGGCAATGACGTCGTTGGCTTGGAAAGCGTTCTGGAAGGCGCGAGCGACGTGGAGAAGCGTGGCATCGCCAGCCGGATGGCCAAATCCGTCATTGATCGACTTGAAGTTGTCGAGATCGATCAGCAGCATGGAAAAACCGGTGCCACTCTTCCTGTAGCGATAGAGAAGTCCGTTCAGTGCAGAACTGAAATAGGCGCGGTTCTTGAGTCGAGTGAGCGGATCCGTTTGGGAGAGATGGGTGAGTCTGTGCTCGAACTCCATCTTGCGCTGATGTTCGCTGCGCAGTTTCATCAACAACGGAAAGAACAGGAGTACGCTTGCCAGAATGAAAAGTACGGCAAGCATGAGTAAAAGCGCAGTACTTATCGAAACGGCATTGCCGATACTGGTTTCGCTGCGATTGTTGGCGTGCTGGATGATACTGCTGAACTGGCGCATGAGGAGGCTGTCGGCCGAGACGGAAAAATCGATCGGCCCCCAATAGGTATAGCGCCGCTGTCGATCCTCATGGTTGGCGGCGACGATACTTTCGGCACGTGAAAGAAAATCCTCGAGTCGTCGATCGAGGTCGACGTAGAGCGCTTCGGTCGCCGGGCTCTGGCGACTTGCCCGCTCCAGTAGATTGCTGTCGAGGCGGCTACGTACGGTCCTGAGCCGTTTCATGACGGCTCGGATATCGATGATGGCCGTTTCTACCTCGTCAAGCATCGGCTGGATGACACCCAGCGGTAGCGAGGAATCGGCGGAGGCACTCATGATGGCACGGGTTTGCTGAACAAGCTGCTGAAAACGAATGAATTTCTGGTTGGTCAGGAAGCTGATTTCCTGCTGGATCGCGTGGCGGTCGAGGGCAATCTTCACCGTCAGGTACGTAGCCCCGATGAGCAGTGTCATGATGACGGCGATGCCTATGTAATAACGACCAATGGAGCGTATATAGCCTTCGATCGAAGAGCCGGGCTTGGGTGAGGGAAACGAAGTTTCAGGCATGCTCGACTACTATGCGTTGTGTTTTCTCAGCCATGCGGCTCTCTCCTTGACCAACTTGAAAAGCCAAGCATCCCCGAGAGTCGAATCGTTCAGATTTTTCTCATTTTATTTAAGGGTGGCCAACGTCAACATGGGTATGGAAGGATGATTTTCTCTTGCTCGAACTGAACCGGGCGGCTCAGGCGATCGATGTCAGTATATCTTGCGACATTGCGGCGGCGGTAGGCTTAAAAAAATAGTAAGACAACGATGATTTCAACGCCGCATGTCAGCTTCGGTGCAAGGAAGAACGCAGCTTGTAGCGCTCACCCGGGTGGATCAGCCGGGCATAGCTGATCAAGTGCTCGCCGGACCAGGTGCGTCGCGTCATGCTCAGGCAGGGGCGGCTTACCTCGGTCTCGAGTCGCTCGGCGGTGACGCCGTCGACCAGTACCGCTTCGACCACGTGCTCGATATCGGTGATGGGGCATGCCGCCACCAGCACCTCGTTGGGGGTACGCTGGCGAAAATCGTTTTCCAGGTAATCGGGTACCCAGCGGGGATTGACGAAGCGCTCCTCGAGCTGGATCGGTACGCCATTCTCGCGATGCACGATGCGGGTATGGAACACCCGGGTCCCGAGGCGAACGCCCAGGCGTAGCGCCACTTCGTCGTCGGCGGCGATGGCTTCGGCGAGCAACACGTCGTTGCTGTAGAGATGGCCGCGTCCGCGAACCTCCTCGGCAATGTTGTGCACGTCGACCAGCGAAGATTCCACCTTGCGATCGGTGACGAAGGTGCCGAGGCCCGGCTGTCGCGTCAGGTAGCCCTGTTGCACGAGATCGCGGATCGCCTTGTTGGCGGTCATGCGGCTGACACCGAAATCCCGCGCCAGTTGCTCTTCCGGTGGTATCTGGTGATGTGCCGGCCAGGCGCCGTCATTGATCTTCTTCAGCAGGTGTTGCTGAATCTGCAGGTAGAGTGGAATCGTGCTCCCCATGCTGCGCTGAATCCTTCTGGCAACGAACGAATTGTCTATACAGTCTAGCCCGATGACGAGGACAAGGCACCTGCCGCCAAGTACCCGCAGCAGCGCTTCGAGGTGTTACGTTGCCTCCAGCGCCGCCTTGGCCTTTCGCCGATCAGGCGTAGCATGCTTGAATGCCTGGCAGATACCCCGTCCTAAATTCTGGTAAGCGCACTATGGCCTTCGGTTCTTCTACACGCATCAACAAGTACATCAGCGAAAGCGGCATGTGTTCCAGACGGGAGGCCGACCGCTATGTCGAGCAGGGCAATGTGCTCCTCAACGGCAAGCGTGCCAAGACGGGAGATCAGGTGTATCCGGGGGATGAGGTCAAGGTCAATGGGCAGCGTATCGAACCCCAGGAAGCCGAAGATCTGGTTTTCATCGCCCTGAACAAACCGGTAGGCATTGTCAGTACCACCGAGCCGGGTGAGAAGGACAACATCGTCGACTTCGTCAAGCATGGCGCCCGCATCTTCCCCATCGGCCGGCTGGACAAGGACTCCCAGGGTCTCATCTTCCTGACCAACAACGGTGATTTGGTCAACAAGATCCTGCGGGCCAGCAACAATCATGAGAAGGAGTATCGGGTCACCGTCAACAAGCCGATCACCGATGAGTTTATCGTGGGGATGAGTTCCGGCGTGCGCATCCTGGGGGAGGTGACGAAGCGATGTACCGTGGTCAAGGAGTCGACCTTCGTTTTCAATATCACCCTGGTGCAGGGGCTGAATCGCCAGATCCGCCGGATGTGTGAAAAGTTCGGTTATGAAGTCACCAGGCTCGAACGAATACGGATCATGAACGTGTCCCTGAAGGGGCTGGCACTCGGCGACTGGCGTGATCTGACCGGCAAGGAGATCGACACCATCATCGCCTTGACCGAGGGATCGAGGTCCGACGCTCCGGCCGAAGGCAGGAAGGCATCGCCATCCCGGGCACCAAGCAAGCGCAAGACGGCCAAGTTCGCAAAAGGGGCAGAGGCCACGGGAAGGCAGGGCAATAGAGGCAAGTCATCTTCGAGCGGCAATGCCAAGGGCAAGGCGCCCAAGGCCAAGACGTCAAAGAGCGCAACCGCCGGCAAGGGGGCCGGAGCGAAGCAGGCGGCCAAGGCGCGAGGCAAGCCAGTGCAGGGGAAGCCCAAGCCGACCCGAGGCCAGGCAGGAAGCGGAGGAAAGCCCCGTCGGGCCAAGCCGGGCAGGTAAGACCCTGCATTTTCATCGACAACAAATGCCAGATAGGCCACCTCATGTCCCGGACGACGCGGCTATTCGATCTCATGCAATCCCTGCGACATCACCGACGGCCAGTCAGCGGTATGGTGCTGGCGAATGAGCTGGGAATCTCGCTGCGGACGCTGTATCGGGACATTGCGGCGCTCAAGGCCATCGGTGCCGAGATCGAGGGAGAGGCGGGACTGGGGTATGTGCTGAAGCCGGGATTGCTGCTGCCGCCGTTGATGTTCTCCGAAGAGGAGCTCGAAGCCGTAGCCCTGGGCTTGAAATGGGTGGAAAGCCGAGCCGACGACGGGCTGGCCGTGGCCGCCGGCGAAGCCTTGGCCAAGGTTGCGGCCGTGCTGCCCGGTGAACAGCGTCACCAACTGGAGGAGTCGGCGCTCCTCATCGGCCCCGGCTGGGAGCGGCCGCAGGCCGTCGACCTGCAGATTTTCCGTCGCGCGATACGCGACGAGCAGAAGCTCGAGATCAGCTATCGCGACCAGCAGGGGCGACGCTCTTCTCGTATCATCTGGCCTTGTGCGATCGCCTTCTTCGAATCGACCCGGATCGTTGCCGCCTGGTGCGAGCTGCGCGAAGAGTATCGTCATTTTCGTGCCGATCGCATTGAAGCGGCAGAGAGGACAGGCCAGCGCTATCCGCGGCGCCGGCACACGCTTCACAAGGAGTGGCTGAAAACACTGCTGCCATGTTCTGTCACTACCACGGTCTATCCTGTTTCCACCTCAAGCCGAGAGAAGGAGCAGTCGAAAATGGAACAGGAACTCGTCTTTTATACCAACCCCCTGTCGCGGGCCGGCATCGTTCATTGGATGCTGGAGGAGATCGGACAGCCCTATCGCATGGAGGTGCTCGAGTTCGGGACTTCGATGAAGTCACCGGAGTATCTGGCCGTCAACCCGATGGGCAAGGTGCCGGCAATTCGCCATGGCGATACCGTAGTGACCGAGGCCGCAGCGATCTGCGCTTATCTGGCCGAGGCCTTTCCGCAGGCGGGGCTGCTGCCGAGCCCCGAGGCGCGTGGAGATTATTTCCGCTGGCTGTTCTTTGCCGCCGGGCCCATGGAAATGGCTTTGTCGCTCAAGCATGCTGGCTTCTCGCTAACGCCGGAGCACGAGTTGCAGTTCGGCTGCGGCAAGTACGAGACGGTGGTCGAGACCCTGGCCGGCGCGGTGGCGGGCCGCAAGTACATCGCCGGCGATACCTTTACCGCCGCGGACGTGTATGTCGGTTCGCATATTGGTTGGGGCATGCAGTTCGGTACGCTGGAAAGGCGGCCCGAGTTCGAAGCCTACTGGGCGGGTCTGAAGGATCGTCCGGCCAATCGCCGAAGCGAGGCGTTCATGGCCGAGGCCATGGCGTCCCAGGCGGGGGGAGCCGGCAACGAGCAATCAACAGCTTCCTGAGCCCGCGACTCGTCCCCATGCGCTGGCCCGGCGTGCCGTCAGGCGGCTACGCCGGGCGGTCAGTCATGAGAGATCCTTGCCTCCCTGCGGATCGGAGGCATCGTAATCCTGGGTGTCGTCGGGTGGAGAGCCTGGCTCCAGCGATGTCTCATGCTCGTACTCGCGGGCGGCGCGGATTGCCTCCGGCTCGCTGTCGTGGCGCGAAACCTCTTGAGGCTGGTCGGGGTCGGTCACGTCGACCACCCGCCAGCCGCTCACCAGTATCGCCTCATGGTTTTCTTCCCTGATCGGCTCGACACGTGCGGTTCGTGTCATGGCAACCTCCATGGTGGCTGAATCCACAGTAACCATGGCAGAGGATGCCTGGATTGGCTAACGGCCGTATCGCGTCGGAAGCCACGCGGCGCTTGACCTGGCCCATGGCAACGTCCATACAGGAAGAGGCATCAGCCCGACAGTTGGAGGTCAGGATGAAGAAACTGATAGGACTCGCAGCAGCCTGGTGGTTGCGCAAGCCGGAGAATCGCGCGAGGTTGAAGCGCAAGGGCAAGCAGATGCTGGATGGTTTTCGCGGGCGCCAGGCCCGGACAACGACGGAACACGAGCGCCGCCGTCACCCTTGAATGATCGGCCCCGGGCATGTACCGGGGCCTTTAGCATACACACCGATCCTTACTCGAACGAGGCAGACCGAGCGCATGAGTCGCCGTATGAAGAGCCCTGCTGCGGCTCGCAATCGCCAGCCGATATTCGATGTCCTGAATGCGATGCTGCCCGAGCGGGCTCGAATCCTCGAGGTCGCCAGCGGCAGCGGTGAGCACGCCGTGTACATGGCCGAAGCCCGACCTGACTGGACCTGGCAGCCCAGCGATCCCAACGCGGATGCCCGAGACTCCATCAGCGCCTGGCGTGAGCATGCGGGGCTCGGCAATCTACTCGAGCCGCTGCCGCTGGATGTGGCTGGAATATGGCCTGCCGGCCCCTTCGATGCCGTGGTAGCGATCAATCTCGTGCATATCTCGCCCTGGGACGTTACCGAGGCGCTGATGGCGAGGTCCGCCGAGCGCCTGCGGGAGGGCGGGATGCTCTATCTCTACGGCCCCTATCGCCGTGACGGCCGGCATACGGCGGAGAGCAACGCTGCCTTCGATGCCGACCTCAAGGCGCGCGATCCGCGTTGGGGTGTACGCGATCTCGAAAGCGTCGTGGCCGAGGCGCAGCCGCATGGTTTCATGCTGGAGCGAACCATCGAGATGCCGGCCAACAACCTCAGCGTGGTGCTGCGCCTGCATGCCTGAGTAGTAGTGTTACTGCTCCGCTTCGCTGCGGTTCTCCTCGATCTGGCCCGGAACGCGATAGCGCACGCCTTCGGCCTGGCGGTCGTCTTCAAAGCGTCGGGTCTCCTCTTCGGCAGGTACTCCCCATAATGTCTGGCGATTGCCGTCCTCGTAGGTGTAGGTAGTGCAGCCGGCGAGCAGGGCGAGGGTCAGGGGAATGGCGATGCGAAACATGAGTGTCACGGGGAATCCCTTCGTCAGGTGGCGATCATGCGGCCAGCCTGAGGCCGGGCCGCACGGTCGTCAAGCGTAACTTCTTTCAGCCGGAGAGGCCCAGCAGGATCTGTCCATAGACCACCAGCAGCAGTACCGCGATGAGTCCCAACAGATAGGGCAGGATGGCGCGGGTGATGCGCTCCAGCGGCAGTTGGGTCACCGACGAGGCGACATAGAGATTGATCGCCACGGGCGGCGTTATCATGCCGATCGCCAGGCCCATCACGATGATGATGCCGAAATGGATCGGGTCGATGCCGAGCTGCAGTACCAGCGGCAGCAGTACCGGAGTGAGAATGATCAGCGCACTGGCGGTTTCGATGAACACGCCGGTGAGAAGGATCACCGCCACCACCAGCAGCATGATCACGTAGGGGTCGGTGGAGAGCGACAGCACCGCCTGGGCGATGGCGCTCGGAACCTGCCAGCTCGAGAGCGTCCAGCTCAGCACCGCCGAGGTGGCGATGACCAGCATGATGACGGACGTGGTGATCGCCGAGCGGATCAGGATGCGGTAGACGTCGCCCAGGCTCAGGTCGCGATAGACGAACAGCGATACCAGCAGGGCATAGTTGACCGCCACTACGGCCGCTTCACTGGGCGTGAAAATGCCCGAAAAGATCCCACCCAATATGATCACCGGGGTCATCAGGCCCCAACTGGCTCCCTTGAAGGTGCGCCATATCGTGGCCGGCGACAGCGCGGTACCGCGCGGGTAGTTGCGCCGGTAGGCCTGGACGATGGCGATGGCGGCCAGCCCGATGCCCATCAGGATGCCGGGCACGATGCCGTTGAGGAACAGCTTCGATACCGACTGCTGTGCGATCACGGCATAGATGATCATCGGCACCGAGGGTGGGATCACCACGCCAATGGTACCGCTGGCGGCGATCAGGCTCGCCGCCGAGGCGGGGTCATAGCCCTTGCGCCTGAGTTCCGGCACCAGGCTGGAACCGACGGCGGCGGTGGTGGCGGCACCGGAGCCGGAAATGGCGGCGAAGAACATGCCGGCACCGACCGAAACGATGGACAGGCCGCCCTTGAGGAAGCCGAACAGCGAGTCGGCGAAGTCGACCAGCTTCGCACTGACCTTGCCCTGCGCCATCAGGTCGCCGGCGAGGATGAACATGGGTACCGCCACCAGGGCGAAAGAGTTGATGCCCTGGAACATCTGCTGGGTGACCACCATCAGCGGCACGCCTTGGGCATCGAGAGCGAGCAGGGTACTGGCGCCGATGGCTAGCGCGATGGGCACGCCGAGCAGCATGAAGAAGAAGAACAGGATGAAGAGCAGGGCCGTCATGCCGGTGGCTCCTCGGCGTTGTCGCTGCCGGTATCAACCGCCCGGGGACCTTCGACGATGAGTTCGATGACATCGACCAGCGCATACCAGGCCATGATCGCGGCGGAAATCGGCATCACGGCGTAGACATAGGTCATCGAGAGGCGCAGCGAAGCAGAGCGCTGGAAGCTCTGTACCTGCATGTAGCGATAGCCGATCACGATCAGTGCGACCAGGAAGCCCAGTGCCACCAGCACCGCGGCGATCCGCGCCAACTGGGCCAGGCGCAGGGGCAGGGCGTCGACGACGAAGGTCACGGCGATATGGCGCCCGCGCTGGAAGGCCAGGGTGGCACCGAGAAAGGTGACCCAGATCAGCAGGAAGCGGGCCACCTCCTCGGTCCAGCCCACCGCGGTGAAGAAGACCCGGGAGACGATCTGCAGCGTGATCACGCCGATCAACGCCGCCATGCCCAGGAACACAATGGGCTGGATGACGGCGTCGAGAGCACGTTCGCTACGCTGCAGCAGGCCCATCAGGACATGCGGCAGGGAGCTCACTTACTGCAGTGCCTCCCGAATGCGCGCGAGATAGTCGCCGAACTGCTCGCCGTACTTCTCGTAGACCGGCTCCACGGCAGCCTGGAAGGCTTCGAGATCGGGCTCTTCGACGATCTCCATGCCGGCGGCTCGCAGCTCGTCGAGCTGCTCGGCCTCCATCTCGGCGTTCATGCGGCGCTCGTGCTCGGCGGCTTCCTGGGCGGCTTCCACCAGCACCTCCTGGGCGGCTTCGGGCAACTGGTTCCACGCCGGCATCCCCATGACGAAGATCGCCGGCGCATAGGTATGGCGCGACAGCGTCATGTGGTCCTGGGTTTCGTAGAGCTTGAACGAGTGGATGACGTTGACCGGGTTCTCCTGGCCGTCGATGGTGCCCTGCTGCATGGCAGTGAGCGCTTCGGTCCAGGCCATGGGAATGGCATTGGCGCCGAGTTCGCGGAAGGTGTCGGTGTAGACGGGGTTTTCCATCACGCGGATGCGCAGGCCGTCGATGTCGTCGGGGCTGGTCACCGCGCGCTCGCTGTTGGTCAGGTTGCGAAAGCCGCGCTCGGCATAGGCCAGGCCCTTGAGGTTGACGTCGGCGAGCTTGTCGAGCAGCTCCTGGCCGATGTCGCCGTCGAGGATCTCGTAGGCGGCTTCCGGCGAGGGGAACAGGAACGGCAGTTCGAACACCGCCATCTCCTCGACGAAATTGGCCACCGGGCCATTGGTGATAACGCCCATGTCGACGGTGCCGATCTGCATGCCCTCGAGTAGGGTGCGCTCGTCGCCCAACGAGGCGTTGGGGTAGATATCGATGGAAACGGCACCCTCGGTGCGCTCCGCGACCAGCTCCTGGAACTTGACCGCGGCGATGTGGAAGCCGTCCTGCTCGTTTACCACGTGGGCCAGGCGCAGGGTGACCGGATCCATGTCCTCGAATTCGGAAGCCTGAGCGGCGGAGGTCAGCGCGAGGGAGATGCCGAGTGCCAGCGTGCGGCGTGCAAACGTTTTCATTTTAATTTTCCTTTGTCGGGTCAAACCGTTGAGAGGATGCCCCAGCCAACCCGACAGGGTCAATCGATAGGGAAACACTGCACAAATGCCTGCGCGAGCGAATCGCTGCGTTGCGCGGTGCTCGGAATCCTCACATATACCCCATATGCTCCGGTTCCTGTGCTCCGTGCGCCTTGCGCTTCATCACGCTCGTCGATTTGTTCAGCGCTTCCTCAGACCAGCATCAAGTAATAGGCTAACTAACGAGCTGGCGGCCATGGCGCGGCGATGCGCTCGCGCCGGCCTTTCTCACAGCAGGCGGTACATGACGTGGGCGTCGACCAGCCCCTGCTGTGGGTGGCGAAAAGCGCAGGGCAGGGTGCCGACGATCTCGAAGCCGTGCTTTTGCCACTGGCGGATCGCCACCTCGTTGGTCGAGACAACCATGTTGAACTGCATGGCGGTGAAGCCGAGCTCGCGGGCGACGCGCAGGGAATCCTCGCACAGCTTGTTGGCGATGCCCTGGCCGCGCGCCTTCTCGGCCACCAGGTAGCCGCAGTTGCAGACGTGATCGCCGGGCCCTGGCTGGTTCGGCTTGAGGTAGTACACGCCGAGCAGGTTGCCGGCGGAGTCTTCGGCCACACGTACTGCACGCGGCAGCTCCACCCACATGCGATAGGCATCGGGTTCGCTGATCCGGCTGGGCACGGCATAGCTGTCGCCTGCGTGCAGTACCGGGGCGATGAAGGCCCACATGGCAGGCCAGTCGCCCGACTGGTAGGGGCGGATGCGAATCATCGGTGTCCTCCTTGATACCTGGCATCGGCCCTCGATTCTATGTCATGACTGCGTGAAAAGGTTATTCCTCCTGTTCAAGCTGGGCCAACGATATGTTTAACGGCCAAGTACGCCGAGAGCCCCCATGGACCGAGTTCGCGTCCGATGCCGCTGCGCTTGAAGCCGCCCCAGCCGGTTTCGGGCAGCACCAGTTGCTCACTGTTGAACCAGATGCTGCCTGCCTGTAGCTGGCGTCCGATGCGTCGGGCTCGCTCGCCATCGCCGCTCACGACGGTTGCCGCCAGGCCGAAGTCGCAGTCGTTGGCCAGGTCGATCGCCTCTTGTTCGCTGGCCACATTGTGCGCGCAGAGAACCGGGCCGAAGATTTCCTCACGCCATAGCCGGCTATGTGACGGTACGTCGCGATAGAGGGTAGGGGCGACGAAGTAGCCCCGTTCGGGCAACTTTCGATGGCTGGCATCGCGTACTGCTCTAAGCCCTTCCCGTTCGGCGACGGCGAGATAGGCGTGAACGCTCTCGCGCTGGCGGGCACTGGTCAACGGGCCCATGTCGATCGCTTCGTCCAGCGGATCGCCGAGCGTCAGCGCATCGATGCGTTCCGCAAGGGCGGCGTAAAGCGGCTCGGCGACGGCTTCATGCACGATCAGCCGCGAGGTGGCCGAGCAGATCTGCCCGGCATTGAAGTAGATGCCGGCCATGACCCAATCGGCCGCCTGCGCGGGGTCGGCATCCTCCATCACCAGGATCGGCGACTTGCCGCCGAGTTCCAGCGAAACGTCGGCGGTGCGCTCGGAGGCGGCGCGCATGACCGCCTCACCGACCCGGTTGCTGCCGGTGAAGGAGACCTTGTCGATAGCGGGGTGAGCGGCGAGTGGGGCACCGATGCCTTCGCCGTCGCCGAACAGCAGGTTGAATACGCCGGCGGGAAGGCCGATCTCCTGGGCGATCTCGGCCAGCGTCCGCTCGGGCAGCGGCGTCACCTCGGAGGGCTTGAGCACTGCCGTACAGCCGGCGGCCAGCGCCGGGGCGAGCTTCCAGGCGCTGGTCACCAGCGGGAAGTTCCACGGGGTGATCAGGCCAACCACGCCCACCGGATCGTGATAGCAGCGCGCCTCGACGCCTTCCATTTCAAGCTCGACGAGGCGGCCCTGGCGTTTGTCGAGTTCACGTGCCTGGCCAGCATAGTAGCGGTAGCAGGCGATGGCATCGTCGAGGTCGATGCCGGCTTCGGCCAGCACCTTTCCGTTGTTGGTCGAGGAGAGCCGAATCAGCGCGTCGCGGCGCCGGGCGAGACCTTCGGCGAAGCCTTCGAGATAAACGGCGCGCTCGGCACCGGAAAGTGCACGCCAGGCGGGCAGGGCGCGGCGTGCTGCGGCAACGGCATCGTCGACATCGTCCGGGTGGCCGGCGATGACCTCGGCGATCACCTCTTCGCGATAGGGGTTCATCACTGCCAGGCGGCGTTCTCCCCGTGAGGGTACCCAGCAATTGGCGATGAACTGGTGATCCAACTGTTGCATGTTCTTTCCTCGTCGAATGAATCAGGCTGGCAATGGACGGGCCAAGACCTTGCTGGCGACATAGTAGAGGGCGCCAGTGATCAGGAAGACAGGCAGGGAGGCACCGAACTCCAGTGGGGCTACCCAGTTCCAGTAGTAGGCCAGGGCGGCACCTAGCAGGTAACTGCCCAAGGCCTTGCCATTGATGGCGGGCAGGGAGTCATGGCCGTGGATCAGACGCGCGGCTGTATAGCGTTCCCTGTCGATCAGGTAGTAGTCGACGATCATCAACGAGAAGGCCGGGATAAAGAGGCTGCCGATGATCAGCAGGAAGGTCTGGAACTGATCGAGAATACCTGGGATAAGCGCACCCACGATGGAGACCACGCCAATCATCAAGGCGGGTTTCCAGAACGGAGTGGCGGGCCGAACGCTCATGAAGGAGAGCGTGGCACTGTAGACGCACATGACATTGGTGGTCAGCACCGAGAAGAAGATTACCAGTGCCGCCGGCAGGCCGAAGCCGAAGCCGCTCAGCAGTTCCGTGGGGTCGTAGGACTGCGGGAAACCGATGGCTACTGACAGTGCCGAGACGGTCGCACCGAGGCCCATGGCAATCAGGGTGGCTGTCACATAGCCGCCCCATGTGCCGACAACGGCGGCCTTGAGGCTATGGCAGTGGCGGTTATAGTCGGCGGCTAGGGGAATCCAGGAGAAAGCGGTGGCGATGACAATGTCGAAGGCCACGCCGGCACCAAGCACCCCGGTGGCATCGAGTTCGGTAATCGTCGGCAGGTCGTAGTGCCGATTGAGGGCGAATAGGACGACCGCGGAGAGGGCCAACATCAGCACGGCGGCCAGTTTCTCGGCTTTCTCGATGCTCAGGTGGCCGCGCAGGGCAATGGCCACCACCAAGGTTTCACAGATGACCGTGAAGAGTGCCACGTTCGAGTAGCCGGTTAGTGTCGAGACGGCATAGTCGAGGCTCATGCCAGCCAGGAGTGCTTGGATCCAGCTCCAGGCGATGAGCGCCAGCAGATTGACCCAGGCGGGAAATGCGGCGCCGAGACGGCCGAAGGTGCCTCTGGCCAGGACCATGGTGGTCATGCCCGTACGCTGCCCCATGGCGCCGATCAACACCAGGGGGATGATGCCTATGGCCGAGCCGATGAATACCAGGGTCATGGCATGCTGGAAGGTCAGGTCGGGAACCAGCAGCATTCCAGTCAGGATGGTGGTGACAACCACATTGGCTCCGAGCCACAGAGCAAAGGTGCCGGGGATGCCAAGGCTGCGTTCTACGTCATCGGCTGACAGGGTGTCATGGCCGAGGAAGGTGGGTTCATGGCTCATGATGTTGTGTCCTTGGAAGTTGGCAGGGGCGCGTGAGGCTGGCGTGCGCCCGTGATCTTGTTGTTGTTCTAAATGCGCTCAGTTCAGGCCGTTCTGCCAGGCGTTGGCGTCCACTTCGATCAGCAAGGGGCCGTCGCTGGGGCGAATGGCGAGGGCTCGGGCCAGCTCGGCGGGATTGCCGATCCGGGTGGCCAGGCAGCCGAAGCCGGCGGCGACGGTCTGGAAGTCCGGCGCTTGGATGTCGACGCCGCAGCGAGCCACGCCATGGGCATCCATGAAGCGGCGGATCTCTTCATAGCCCTGGTTGTGCCACAGCACGATCACCACCGGCAGGTTCTGCTCCACGGCGGTGGCGAGTTCACTGAGGGTGAACATCACGCCACCGTCGCCGACCAATGCCACCACGGGCAGCATCGGCTGGCCCAGTTGGGCGCCGAGTGCCGCCGGCAGGCCATAGCCGAGGGTGCCGTAGCCGGTGGAGGCGTTGAAGTAGCGCCGCGGGGCGGGCTGCGAGACGAGGTGGTTGCCGGCATAGACCGGGGCGGTGGAATCGCCGACCAGGATCGCCTCGGGAAGTGCTTCGCGCAGAGCGGCGTAGAGCGGCACGAAGGGAGCGAAGGCAGGGTCTGCTTCGAGTCCGAGCGCCAGAAGCGTGGCGGCTGTGCGTGCGGCGCCGTCGCGTGAGAGCGGTTCGGTAAAATACTCGGCGAGCAAGGCCAGGCTGCGTCCGGCATCGCCCACCAGGCCCAGCGCGACTTGCTGATTGCGCACCAGCTGCTGAGCGTCGAGGTCGATGCGAATCAGTCTGCCGCGCAGCTCGAAGCCGTCGTCGAACACCACGTCGTAGTCGGTCTCGCCGAGTTCGGTGCCCACGGCCAGGATGACGTCGGCCTTACGGGCCAGCTCGCGCACAGCCGGCAGCGCCGCGTTGGCGCCCAGATCGAGAGGATGATTGCGACCCAGCAGACCCTTGGCATTGATGGTGGTCACGGTGGGTGCATCGAGCCTTTCGACCAACGTCCTGGCCGCCTCGGGTGCATCCACGCAGCCACCGCCCAGCAGCACCAGTGGGCGCTTTGCTTCACGCAGCCATTCGGCAGCCAGTGCCAGCCCCTCGGGGTCGGGCGCCGGGCGGTACAGCCGCGCCGGCGGCTGCAGTTCTGTCATCTCCACTGGCGAGTCGAACAGATCGATGGGGATCTCGATGTGAACCGGGCCGGGGCGTTGGCCCTGGAACACGGCAAAGGCACGGGCCAGCACTTCGGGCAGGGCGGCGGGGTCGAGCAGGGTGTGGCTGAAGCGGGAGACGCCCGCCATCAGCTGCTGCTGGCTCGCAAGCTCGTGCAATCGGCCCTGGCCGCGGCCCAGGGTGTCGCGGCGATTGACGCTGGAGATCACCAGCATGGGAATCGAGTCGGCCAGCGCCTGGCCCATGGCGGTGGCAATGTTGGTCATGCCGGGCCCGGTGATGATCAGGCAGACGCCGGGCTTGCCGGTGGCGCGGGCGTAGCCATCGGCCATGAAGCCGGCGCCCTGTTCGTGGCGCGGCGTGACGTGGCGCACGCCACCGTCCTCCAGCCCACGGTAGAGCGCCACCGTATGCACGCCGGGGATGCCGAACACGGTGTCGACCCCATAGCGCTTGCTCAAGAGCGTCAAAAGCAACTGAGCGCAGGTCATCGTTGGTTGGTTGGCCATCGTCGAACCTCAGAAGAAGAAGGTGTGGGCCATGAAGGCGATGATCGGCAGCGTGATGGCCGTGCGTAGCAGGAAGATGGCTACCAGTTCCCACAGCTTGAGGGGGATCTTGGACTTGAGCAGCAGCGCACCGATCTCCGACATGTAGATCAACTGTGTCAGCGACAGGCAGGCGATGACGAAGCGGGTCAACTCGCTCTCGATGTTGGTGGCCAGCACCGCCGGCAGGAACATGTCGGCAAAGCCCACCAGGGTAGCAGGGGCAGCCGCCTCGGCCTCGGGAATGCGCAGCAGTTCGAGCACCGGCACCATGGGGTAGGAGAGCCAGGTGAACAGCGGCGTGAACTCGGCGAGTATCAGCGCCACGGTACCGATGGCGAAGACCAGCGGCAGCAGGCCGAGGAAGATGTCGGCCACGTTGAACAGCGCGTTGCGGGCGAGCTCTCTGGGGCCTGGGGCGTGCTCGGCGCGGCGTACCGCCTGGGTCAGGCTGTAGCGCAGCAGGCCCATCTCGTCGGTGCGCTTTTCGGCCAGCTGGCAGCCGACCGGCTCGTAGTAGGTGTCGGGCTTGCGTGACAGGGGTGGGAGGCGCGGCACGATGACCGCGGCGATCAGCCCGGCCACCACCACGGTGAAGTAGAACTGCACGAACATGTGGTTGAGGTCGACGAAGCTGGTGATCAGCAGGCTGAAGGCGATCGACACGATGGAGAAATTGGTCGCGATGACCGAGGCTTCGCGGCGGCTGTAGTAACCCTGCTCGTATTGCTGGGTCGTGATCAGTACGCCCACGGTGCCCGAGCCCATCCACGAGGCGGTGGCATCGATTGCGCTGCGGCCTGGCAGGTTGAAGATCACCCGGAACGGCTTGCGTACCAGGCTGCCGATGAACTCCATGAAACCGAACTCGACCAGGAACGGCAGCAGCAGGGCGGCAAAGAAGAAGAAGGTCAGCAGCACCGGTGCCAGGTCGTTGAGCATCACCCCACCGGTGAAGGAGGCGGTGACGAACTCGGGTCCGAACTGGAAGAAGGTCATCAGGGCGAAGGCCGCCCCCAGGAGGCGCATGCCGAACCACACCGGGCCGACGTGGAACATGTCGTGCAGCACCCCTTGATCGGCCCAGCGAGGGCGTACGAGCTTGACCCAGGAGGTCGCCAGCACCGAGAGCACCAGCACGATCACGGCAATGGCCGGCAGAGCGCCGCCGAGCAGTGCCTTGAGCCCGTCGGCCATCAGCCCCATGCCAATGTTGATGGTGTCGCCGACCTGGAACGGCACCAGGAACAGGCCGACGCCGATGGCCGAGGGAATAATGAATTTCAGCAGGTTGCCGCGTTCGAAAGGCGCCGGGACGGCGGCGCTTCGGCGGGTGGTGTCAGTGGTGGACATGGGCTCTCCCTTGGGTTGTCGTTGTAGTGTCATGCAATGTCATGTCAGTCGCGGCGCTTGACGCCCGGCAAGACGCACAGCATTTCGTAGAGCAGGGTGGCGCCCATCAGCGCCGTGTTGCCGCTGGTGTCGTAGGGCGGCGAGACCTCGACCATGTCACCACCGACGATGTTGAGCCCGGCGGCGCCACGCACGATCTCGAGCCCCTGGGCCGAGGTCAGCCCACCCATCTCGACGGTGCCGGTGCCAGGGGCGACGGAGGGGTCCAGCCCGTCGATGTCGAAGGTGATGTAGACAGGGGTATTGCCCATCTGCTCGCGAACTTCCGACATCAGCGGCTCGAGTGAGCGGTACCAGCACTCCTCGGCGGTGACGACGCGGAAACCCTGCTGGCGGCACCAGTCGAAGTCCTCGGCGGCGTAGCCGGTCCCGCGCAGGCCGATCTGCACCACCTTGCCCTTGGCCAGCAGCCCTTCTTCCTGGGCGCGGCGAAACGGCGTGCCATGGGCGAGGGGCTCGCCGAACATGTGCTCGTTGACGTCGGCGTGGGCATCGATATGGATCAGCCCCACCGGACCATGCTTGTTAGCGATGGCGCGCAGGATCGGCAGGGTGATCAGGTGGTCGCCGCCAAGCGTGAGCGGGATGCAGCCGTGGCTGAGCACCTCGTCGTAGAAGCGGCTGATGATGTCCACCGTCTTGGGCAGATGGAAGGTGTTGATCGGTACGTCTCCGATATCGGCCACCTGCAGGCTGTCGAAGGGGGCGGCGCGTGTGGCCATGTTGTAGGGACGCAGCATGCGCGACTCGTCGCGTATCTGGCGCGGCCCCAGGCGCGTTCCCGGGCGATTGGATGTTCCGACGTCGAGCGGCACGCCGATGAAGGCGGCATCCAACCCTTCAGCAGTGGGCTGGGTGGGCAGGCGCATCATGGTGGCGGGGCCGCCGAAGCGGGGCATCTCGTTGCCGCCGAGCGGCTGGTTGTAGTCGGTCATGGGTAGCCTCTGCTTTGCTTTGTCATGATCTGCTTTACTTTGTCATGACGAGTTGCAGTTTCCGTGCCAACCCTGGAGTGCCGATTTCATGGGCTTGAGAGCAGCGTGACAATTCATAATTGGATCGAGTCGACCGCGGGTTGATACACTCATGCATCGCGATACAAAAATGAATCCCGGTTCTTGAGCAGCGTGAGCGAAATGAGCGAGATCGACCAGGAGGTGGTGCGAACCATCGTCGAGACGGCCAATGACCACTTTTTCATCGTCGACGGTTCGGGCCGCGTACTCGACGTGAGTCCGGGAGCCGTGGCGGTTTATGGCATGGCGCGGGAGCGCTTGATCGGCAGTTCGGTGCAGCGCCTCGAGGCGGACGGCGTGCTCAAGCCTTCCATCAGCCTCGAGGTGATTCGCAGTGGCAAGCCGGCACAACTGATGCAGGTGACCGGCACGGGCCGGCGGGTGATCGCCGAGGCGCATCCGGTCTATGTCAATGGCCGGCTCGAGCGTATCGTCAGCCGCTCGCGCGACCTCACCGACCTGCAACTGCTGCAGGACGAGTACGCGCTCTTGCAGAAGCGCTTCAGCGAGCACCTCAAGCGCAGCCAGGGCGGAACCTCTGGCGAGGACGGCCAGCTCGAGGATGTGCTGGAGAGCCTGGAGATCCGCAGCCAGGTGATGCGCGAGCTCGCCCTGTTGCTCAAGCGCGTGGCGCCCTCGGATGCCACCGTGCTGATGCTGGGCGAGTCCGGCGTCGGCAAGACCGCCTTCGCCCGTCAGCTGCACCGCTGGAGTCGACGCTGCGAGGGTCCGTTCCTCGAAGTGAACTGCGGTGCAATCCCCGAGAACCTGTTCGAGTCGGAGATGTTCGGCTACCAGCCAGGCGCCTTCAGCGGCGCGGCGCGTCAGGGCAAGGCGGGGCTGCTGGAGCAGGCCCAGGGCGGCACGCTCTTTCTCGACGAGATCGGTGAGCTGCCGCTACTGATGCAGACCAAGCTGCTCAAGGTGATCCAGGACGGTAGCGTCACCCGATTGGGTGACACCCGCCAGCGGCAGGTCGATTTCCGCCTGGTGGTTGCCACCAACCAGGACCTGGCCAAGCGCGTCGAGACGGGCGCGTTCCGCCTCGACCTCTATTATCGGCTAAATGTGATCCCGGTTACGTTGCCACCACTGCGCGAGCGCCGCGAGGATATCCCGGCACTGGTCGAGGCATGCCTGGAGCGACTCAACCAGCGCTATGGTCGTCAGAAGCTGCTGCATGGCAGCGTGTGGTCGGAGCTGATGGGCGGCGACTGGCCGGGCAACGTGCGCGAGCTGGAGAACTGGCTTGAGCGTGCCTGGCTCTCGTCGGCGGGGGATCTGATCTACTCGCCCACGCCGGGCGATACCGCGGGCGTGGCATCGCAGGCGCCACCGGTCGCGGCCTCGGCGCAGGTGGAGTTGGCCGAGGACGAAGGACTGCCCGCCTACCTGGCACGGATCGAGTGCGGTGTGCTGCAGGCGCTGTGCCGTTCGCTTCCCACCACCTACGCCATTGCCGAACGGCTGGGTATCAGCCAGCCAAGCGTGGTGCGCAAGTTGAAGCGGCACGGGCTCAAAATTCAGCGCTGAGCCGAGTTCTCCATGATGGCCCGCTCGAGGATCTCGAAGCGGCCGGGCATCAGGGCGTCCTCCACCGCGGTGATGCGCAGCACATGCCCAAGGTCCGGGTGAGCGGGACGGGCAATGAGCCGGCCGGCCTCGAGTAGCTCTTGATTCAACCGCCCTGCCAGCTCCGCGCTGGGCAGGCGTAGGGCGATGAAGTTGGTCGCGCTGGGCAGCACCTCGCCGCCCAGGTCGCGGAAGTGGGAGGCCAGCCGCTCGCGGCGCTGCTTCACCGCATGGATGTGCGCCTCGACCTCGCTGTGATGGTCGAGCACGGTCTCGGCGGCGGCCTGGGTCAGGGTCGAGACGGCATAATGGATGCGTACCTTCATCATCATGGCCAGCGTCTCTGGCTCGGCAATGGCATAGCCGATGCGCAGCCCCGCCAGGCCGTGGGCCTTGGAGAGCGTGCGCAGGCGGATCACCCCCGGCATCACCTCGCGGCTGAAGGCGGAGTCGGCATCGTCGCGAAAGTCGTGGTAGGCCTCGTCGATCAGCAACCAGCAATCTTCGGGAAGGTCGGCACGCAGTCGGTGGATCTCATCGTTGCTGTGCAGATGGCCGCTGGGGTTGTCGGGATTGGCAACGTAGACGAGCCGGGCCCCATGCTCGTGGGCGGAGGCCAGCAGGGCATCGAAATCCGGTGAGAGCAGCCCCGGAGCCTCACGATAGGGCCGCTCGACGAGCTGGCAGCCCTGGCCTCGTGCAAAGTAGCCGAAGGTGGGATAGGTACCGCTGGCGCTCACCACCGTGCAGCCCGGCGTGGCCACGGTGCGCAGCGCCAGCGCGATCAGGCTGTCGGCGCCGGCATCCACCAGGGTGGCTTCCAGCGGCACCCCATAGAGCGAGGCGAGGCGCTGTCTCACGCCCAGTGCCTCCGAGTCGCCATAGCAGTAGACGTGCTCGACCATGGCGTCGCCGAAGCGTTCGCGCAGTGCCCGATGGGGCATGTCGAGGCCCTCGTTGGAACCCAGGCGGTGAGGAATCTCGCGGCCTATGCGTCGTTCCAGCACCTTGATGCCGGGAAAGGGGTTGCTGGGGCCGGAGCCGGTCAAATGGGTGGGGAAGCGAGGCATTCAAGACTCCAGTACTGGTAATCAATATGAGCGATCGTCGCAGGAGGCAGAGACTGGCTCAAGCCGGCGGCTTGCGCTGGGTCATGACGATGGCCACCGCCGAGAGTATCAGGCACAAGGCCAATAGCAGCCGCAGCGTGAGCGGCTCGTCAAGCAGTACCACGGCGCTTGCCACGCCGACCACCGGGATGATCAACGTACTGATGGTGGACTGGCCGATGGTGAGGCGATTGACGTTGCGAAACCACAGCATCTGCGCCAGGCAGATGGCGAAGACGAGATGGTAGCCGAGGCCGAACCAGGTCGAGGAGCGCCAGGTGCCGGGGGCGCTCGGCGAGTCGATCAGGACGGCAAGCAGCGCCATCGGCAGTGCGGAGAGAGCGAACTGCCAGCCGGTGATGACCACGGGGTGACCCTGCCAGCCGCCGCGGCGCTTGGTCAGCACGGTTCCCAGTGCCCAGGAGAGCGCCGCGCCGAGTACGAACAGCGGGCCAGTGAGGCCGGCGAAGCCGGCCTGCCAGGCAGCCGGGCCAAGCAGAACCAGCAGCCCGGCCTGGCCGAGGCCAAGGCCGAGCCACTGTCGTGGAGTGACCCGTTCGCCGAGCAGTCCTATCGCCAGCAGCAGGGCCCAGCAGGGCATGGTGAAGGCGACGACGGCGGCCTGGGACGTCGGCATGTGCAGCTGGCCGAAGGCGGTACCCAGGTTGAAGCCGAGAATGGTGAAGAGGCCGGTTGCGGCCAGCCATGCACGTTCACTCGCGACAATGATCAAGGGCCAGCCTTTCAGCCACGCCCAGCTCAGCAGTACGAGTGCGCCCACGCTGAAGCCGATGGCGCGCAGGCTGAAGGGAGGGATGTCCATCAGGCTGAAACGTACCGCCGGCCAGTTGCCGCCCCAGAACAGCCCGATCGCGGCGATCAGCACCAACGTGACGACGTCGTGGCGTCGCAGCGTCGAGGCGGAAGAGGGGGCCTGGGTCGACATGCCGTTCAGCCTTCCGCGACCAGGATCTTGTGCCGGTTGAGCAGGCTCTGGGGATCCAGGGCTCGCTTGAGCGTACGCATCAGGGCAATCTCCTCCGCGGTGCGTGACAGCGCCAGATAGTCCCGCTTCTCGAGACCGATGCCGTGCTCGGCGGACACCGAGCCGCCCAGCTCGGCCAGCGGTCCGTAGACGATCTGTTCCACGGCGCGCCGGGTGTCGGCTCCGCTGTCGCCCACGCCGATCGAGACGTGCAGGTTGCCGTCACCCAGGTGGCCGAACACCACGATGCGTCCTTGGGGCCAGCGCTCGCGTATGGCGTGCTCCAGCCCCTCGGCGTAGACCGGCATGTCGGGAATCGGCAGGCTGACGTCGAAGGTGAAGAGCGGGGCGAGCTGCTCTATCAGCCCCTCGATGTCCTCGCGAATACCCCAGATCCCTTGACGCTGCGCATCGGACTGGGCGAGCACCGCGTCTTCGATCAAGCCAGCCTCGAGCGCCGACTCCAGGGCGGCACCCAACTGAGCAGCATTGACCGCGTCGTCGTTGCCCAGGGATTCGACGATGACGTAGTAGGGCCAGCGGACCGGCAGCGGGGGCGTGTTGCGGCCGCTCTCCTCGGTGAGCAACGAATAGTGGTTGCGCCACATTACCTCGAAGGTGCCCAGGTTGCCGCCAAGTTCGCGGCCCAGGTGTCGCAGCAGGCCGGTGACCCCGTCGAAGTCGGGACAGGCGACCAGCGCGGTGCGTTCGCTTGCCATCCTGGGCTGCAGCCTGAGTACCGCCCGGGTCACGATGCCCAGTGTGCCTTCGCTGCCGATGAAAAGCTGCTTGAGATCATAGCCGGCATTGTTCTTGAGCATGCGGTTCATCGAGCTGATCACGGTGCCGTCGGCCAGTACCGCCTCCAGTCCCAGTACCTGCTGACGCATCATGCCGTAGCGGATCACCCGCACGCCGCCGGCGTTGGTGGAAATATTGCCGCCGATGGTGCAGGAACCGCGTGCCCCCAGATTGAGCGGAAACACCATGCCATGGGCTTCGGCGGCCTCCTGGACCGCTTGCAGCGGTGAGCCGGCCTGAACGGTCATGGTGCCTCCGACGGGGTCGATCGATTCGATGGCGCTCATGCGCTCGAGCGATACGACCAGTTCATCGGGCTCCGCTGCGCCGCCATGTACCAGTCCGGTGAGTCCTCCATGGGTGACCACGGGCTGGCCGACGGCATGGCACAGGCGCATCACCTCGGCCAGCTCGCCGGTGCTGCCGGGGCGCACGATGGCGCCAGCACGGCAGGGGGTACCGGTCATCCAGTCGACCCGGCGTTGTCTCACATCCTCTCCGGTCAGCACGTTGCCCGCGCCGACGACGGCGGCCATTTCCTTCAATAACGCTTGCATCGATCTTCCTTCTCTTCGTCGTCGTGTCTCAGGCCATGGCTGCTTCATGCGCCCGACCGGGAATGGCATCGAGCAACTGCCGGGTATACGCCTCTCTGGGATTGAGGAATACCTCCTTGGCCGTACCCTGCTCGACGATGCGACCATGTTGCATGACGATGATGGTGTCGCAGATTTGAGCCGCGACACGCAGGTCGTGGGTAATGAACAGCAACGACAGCGATAGCTTCTGCTTGAGTTCCTCGAGCAGTTCGAGCACCTGGGCCTGGATCGACACGTCGAGTGCCGAGACTGCCTCGTCGGCAACGATCAGCTCCGGGTTCAGCGCCAAGGCCCGGGCAATGCCGATGCGCTGACGCTGGCCGCCGGAAAACTCGTGGGGGAAGCGGTCCACGGCCACGGCGCCGAGCCCCACCAACTCGAGCAGTTCCTCGGCCTGACGCATGGCCTGGACGCGAGGCACGCCGTTGGCCATGGGTCCCTGGGCGATGGCATAGCCCACCCGATGGCGCGGGTTGAGCGAGGCGTAGGGGTCCTGGAAAATCATCTGCACGCGGTGACGCTCCCGGCGCAGTGCATCTCCCCGCAGGGCAGAAAGATCGGTGCCTGCCAGGCTCAGCGAGCCGCTGTCCGGACGCTCCAGACGCACCACGCAGCGCCCCAGGGTCGACTTTCCCGAACCGGATTCGCCGACGATTCCTACCGTCTCGCCCCTGGCCAGGGTAAAGCTGACGTCGTCCAGGGCGCGGACCTCGCGGGCCGGCCTGAACAAGCCGCCACGAGAGCGGAACACCTTGTCGAGGTGACACACCTTCAGTAGCGGCTGCGGTCTTTCTCCTTCACGGATGTCGGGGATGACGTTGCTGGGAATGGCCTCGAGCAGGGCCCGGGTATATTCGTGACGGGGATTGCCGAGCACCTCTGCCGCCGTGCCGAGCTCGACGATCCGGCCGTAGCGCATCACGCAGACACGTGTGGCGACCTCGGCCACGACGCCGAAGTCGTGGGTGATGAACATCACCGCCATGCCGCGGCGCTGCTGCAGGTCGCGAATCAGCTCGAGGATCTGCGCCTGGGTGGTGACGTCGAGCGCGGTAGTCGGCTCGTCGGCGATCAATAGTTCAGGCTCGAGCGCCAGCGCCATGGCGATCATCACGCGCTGGCGCTGGCCGCCGGAGAGCTGGAAAGGGTAGGCGCGGATGGCTCGGTCGGGTTGAGGAATGCCCACCTCCTCGAGCAGCGCCAGTGCCCTGTCCTGTCGTTCGCGGCCGTTGTACTTGCCATGCGCCTCGAACACTTCGGCGATCTGGGCGCCGACACGCATCAGCGGGTTGAGCGCCGTCATCGGTTCCTGGAAGATCATGCCGATGCGCAGGCCGCGTAGCTGGCGGTGCTGTTTTTCGCTCAGCGTGAGCAAGTCCTGGCCATCGAACAGTACCTCGCCGGAAGTCGGGCGTACGCCCTTGGGCAGCAGGCCCATCACCGCGTTGGCGGCCATCGACTTGCCGGAGCCCGACTCGCCTACCACGCACAGGATCTCGCCGCGTGCCACGTCGTAACTGACCTCCTCGACCGCATAGTCGCGATCCGCCCCCTTGGGCAGGGCCAGGGTCAGGTCGCGAATGCTCAGTACCGGAGTCGTGTCTGTCATCTTTCGTCTCCTCAGGAGCGTTCACGCGCGAGCTTGGGATTCAGGGCGTCGTCAAGCCCCTCGCCGACCAGATTGAGCGCCAGTACGGTGAGCAGGATCGCCACGCCGGGGAAGAAGCTCAGCCACCAGGCCTGGCGGATCACGGTGCGGGCGGCGCCGATCATGTAGCCCCACGACATCACGTTGGGATCGCCCAGGCCGAGGAAGGAGAGCGCCGACTCCAGCAGGATGGCAGTGGCCACCATCAACGAGGCGAGCACGATGATCGGCGACAGGGTGTTGGGCAGGATCTGGCGCAGGATGATGGTGCGGTGGGTCTGGCCGACGAGCCGCGCTGCTTCCACGTATTCGCGATGGCGCAGCGACATGAACTCGGCACGCACCAGGCGCGCCACCGGCGGCCAGCTGACGATGGCGATGGCCAGCACGATGGAGGTCACACTGGGCTGCATGATCGCCACCAGCACGATGGCCAGGGCGAAGTTGGGAATGGTCTGGAAGAACTCGGTGAAGCGCATCAGGCCGTCGTCGATCAGCCCGCCGTAGTAGCCCGCGACGGCGCCCAGGGGCACGCCGATCAACAGTGCCACGATGGTCGAGACCAGGCCGATCAGCAGCGACACCCAGGCGCCATGCATCAGGCCGGCGGTGACGTCGCGGCCCATGGTGTCGGTACCCAGCCAGAAGCCTTCTGCCTCCATGGGGGCGAGAAACGGCCGCTGCACCATGCGCCAGGGCGACTCGGGATAGAGCAGAGGGGCCAGGATCGCCATAGCGATGATGACGATCAGGATAAGCAGGCCGACCAGGGCACCCCGATTCTGCGCGAAGCGTGCAAAGAAGCTCATGAGCCCTCCTTGATGCGCGGATCCGCCAGGCGGTAGACGAGGTCGGTAATGATGTTGAAGACGATGACCAGGGCGGCGGAGAAGAAGAAGATACCGAGCAAGAGGTTGTAGTCGCGCTGCTGCAGCGCCTCGAACATCAGGCGGCCGATGCCGGGCCAGGCGAAGACGGTCTCGGTGAGGATGGCGCCGCCGACCATCTGGCCTGCCTGCAGGCCGGCCAGGGTGATGATCGGCAGCAAGGCGTTGCGCAGGATATGACGGCGCTGAATCACTCGCGGGGAGAGCCCCTTGGCGCGGGCGGTCTTGACGTAGTCCTGCTGGCTCGCCTCCAGCATCGAGGCGCGGGTCATGCGGGTATAGATGGCCATGAAGAACAGCGCCAGGGTGGTGGCGGGCAGGACGAGGTGCTTGGCGACATCGAGCACCAAGGCCAGCCCGCTATGACCTGCACCCACCGTATACATGCCATAGGCGGGCAGCCAGTCGAGATAGACCGAGAACAGCACTACCGACATCAGGGCGACCCAGAACAGCGGCGTGGCATAGAAGATCAGCGCCAGCGCCATGATCAGCGAGCCCGAGGGTTTCTTGACCCGGGCCGCAGCCATGGAACCGGCCAGGATGCCCAACCCCAGCGACAGCACGAAAGCGGTGCCGGTGAGCAGCAGTGTCGCCGGCAGCCGCGCCAGGATGAGGTCGAGTACCGGCATGCCCTGGCGGTAGGACCAGCCGAAATCGAGCGTGGCGATACCTGAAACGTAGCGCCACAGTTGCACGTAGAGGGGCTGGTCGAGACCGAAGCGCTCGCGCAGTTGGCGCAGGAATTCTTCATCGGTGGCGCCTGCCTCGCCGGCGAGGATGGCGGCGGGGTCTCCCGGTGCCAGTTGAATCAGGATGAAGTTGAAGATGATGATCAAGAACAGCACGACGACGGCCTTGAGCAGCCGCATCACGATCAAGCGGGCATAGAGCATGCAGCAAGCCTCTGGGGTCGAAAGAGTGGGGCGGCCGGCAGGGCCGCCCCTGTCACGCGAGAGCGATCAGCGATCGAGCCAGGCGTCCCGGAAGGCATCGTTGATGCCGACGCCCGACGTGATCAGATCCTTCACGTCGCAGCGGTAGATCGTCGGGAAACCGAGCTCCATCAACCAGCCCACCGGTACATCCTCGTGGAGGATCTCCTGAGCCTCATGGTAGAGCGCCTCTCGCTCCTCCTCGGGATAGGCGGTAGCGGCCTCGTCGAACAGCTCGTCGATACGCTCGTTCTCGTAGCCCTCGACGTTGTTCCAGGGCGAGCCCTTCTCGATGTTGTCCGAGCGGTAGGAGCGGGTGATGCCTAGCGCCGGGTCGCCATACTGGTAGAGGTAGGTGAAGGCGAGATCGAAGTCCCAGTCGCCGAGGCGCTGGTTCCAGCCGCCCACGTCGGTGGCGACCGTGCGTACGTTGACGCCGACCTCGCGAAGATTCTGCTGCACGGCCTCGGCCCAGCGAGTCCAGGTCTCACCGTAGGGTAGCGGCAGCAGGCGTATCTCTTCGCCGTCGTAGCCCATCTCGTCGAGCAGCTCGCGGGCGCGCTCGGGGTCGTGATCGTAGGGCTCGAGGCCGTCGTGCTGGAACTTGGCGTTCGAGCCGAATGCCGAGAGCGGTACCTGGCCCATGCCGTTCCACAGCACGTCGCGGGCGAACTCACGGTTCATGGCGTACATCACCGCCTGGCGGAAGCGCTTGTCGGCTGTGGGGCCTTCGCGATTGTTCATCCACAACATGGCGAAGGGGCTGAAGTACTCGTTGCCCTTGTCAGTGATGCAGGAATTTTCCATTTCCGAGAGACGGGGGATATCGAAGTTCTCCACCGTACCGTTGGGCAGTACGTCGACGGTGCCGTTCTCGAAGGCCACCGCGCGGGAGGCGCCGTCGGGAATGATGTGCCAGTTCACGCCGTCGAGGTAGGGCAGGCCTTCCTCGTAGTAGTCGTCGTTGCGTACCAGTTGGATCACGGTACCGCGATCCCAGCTGTCGAACTTGAACGGGCCGGTTCCGATGGGGTGGTTGTTGGCCTCGTTGTCGCGAAAGTCGGTGCCCTCATAGATGTGCCTGGGCACCATGGTGAAAGTACCGGCCTCGAACGAAATCAGGAACGGGCCGAAGGGCTCGGCCAGCGTGAAGACGACGGTATGTTCGTCGGTCGCCTCGATGCTCTCCACGTGCTGCAGCACGGCGCGGGCACTGGGGTTGAGCTCGCGATGGAAGACGTCGGCCGAGAACACCACGTCCTCGGCGGTGAAGGGCTCGCCATCATGCCATAGCACGCCCTCGCGCAGGTGGAAGGTATAGGTCAGGCCATCGTCGCTGACTTCCCAGGATTCGGCCAACTGCGGTGTCGGCTCGAGGTCGGTGGAGTAACGCAGCAGCCCCTCGTAGATGTTGCCGGCGACCTTGCGGGTCGGGTCGTTCTGGACCATGCCCAGCACCAGTCCGGGAGGCTCGGGCTGGATGATGGTATCGATGACACCGCCACGCTTGGGTTCGTCGGCGGTGGCGAAGGTGGCAGTGAAGGCCAGAGCAGCGAGAGCCGCGGCCAAGGGCGTCTTTCTCATTGTCGGTTCCTTCTTGTTGTCTCGGCTTTTGTTTGCGTTGGATGCCGCTAATGAACCTTATTGACCTTAGCAGCGCCTTCCCAAACTGTCGACAGTCGTCAATCGACGGTCGACAGAATGTCGCTTTGCGTCATACTGTAGCGGAGTCAACTTCGAGAGCTTCGGTGAATGACAGCTTCCAAGGAATTCGGGCAGGGCATGGTCATACAGCAGCGCAACTTGGTGGAGCAGGTGGCCGATTTCCTGACCCAGGCCATCATCCGTCAGCATTACGCACCCGGCGAGCGGCTATCGGAAATGCAGTTGGCGCGCGATCTCGGGGTGAGCCGGGCGCCGGTCCGCGAGGCGGCGCGTCTGCTGGAAAGTCGCGGCTTGCTGGTATCGCAACCGCGGCGCGGCTTCTTCGTGCGCGCCCTGGACGCCACCGAACTCAACGACGTATTCGACCTGCGTCTGTGCCTGGAGCGCCATGCACTGGCGCGGTTGATCGAGACCTACGATACCGAGAAAGAACTCGCCCTGCGCCAGCAAGTGGAGCTCATGTGCGAAGTGGCCCTGAAGGACAGTGATAGCCGCAAGATCGAGGAGGACCTGGTCTTTCACCGCATGCTGATCGCTTTTGCCGGCAACCGACGCCTGCTCAAGGCGTTTGACGACATCACTCACGAGTTGCGGCTGTGCATCGCGCTGATCGGCAAGACCCATGCCGAACCCGACAGCATAGCGACCTCCCACTGGGCGCTGCTTGACGCCTTGGCCAGCGGAGATCCCGGGCATTGCCGGGAAGCCATCGACTACCATATCGGCGTGGCGCAGCACTACGTGGTGAAGGGGATCGGCGATACCTGACGCGGCACGGAACAAGCGGGGCTGCCTTGGGTCAGAGGCGATAGACGGCTAGGGGACGATCATGCTTGCAACCATACAGCGCTTCTTCCAGCAGGCCCTGTCCGAACCCGAGGGTTCGGACAGGAGCGTACCGACGCTCGAACGCGCTACAGCGGCCCTGCTGTGCGAAGTGGTGCGAGCCGATTACCGCACCGACGAGGCGGAACTCGCTGCGCTGCGGGAGATGCTGCAGAGACATTTCCACCTCTCCGACGCCGAAGTCCAGGAGTTGATGGAGTTGGCTCGCGAGGAGATCGAGACCTCGGTCGATCATTACCAATTCGTCAGCTTGATCAAGCAACACTACGACTACCCGCAGCGCTGCGAGCTGGTGCGCATGATGTGGTCCCTGGCCTATGCCGATGGCGAATCGCATCACCTTGAGGAGCATCGTATCCGGCGCCTGGCCGAGCTGCTGCATGTCAGCCACTCCGATTTCATCCGCACCAAGCTGCAGGTACAGGACAAGGCCGAATAGATCCCTTGATACGGGACATGAAACGAGGGATCTGAGCGGCTCCGGCTGTACCGTACTGCTAGACTTGGCGCTCGTTCCGGTAATGTGCCGGAAGATCTGGCCAACCGGAGAAGTGGCATGTCTCGTCAAACCGTCGTTCTGGGTGCCGGCATGGTCGGCGTCTCCATCGCCTGGCATCTGGCCCGGCGCGGCCGCTCGGTGCTGCTGGTGGATCGGCGTCCGCCCGGGCAGGAGACCTCCTACGGCAACGGTGGGCTGATTCAGCGCGAGGCGGTGCGACCCTATACGTTTCCCCGCGAGTTCGGCAAGTTGTTGAGCGCGTTGCCCAACCGCCGAGTGGACGTGCGCTACCAGTTGAGCGGCATGCTGCAGTTCGCCGGGCCGCTGTTCGGCTATTGGCGCCATTCGGCGCCGCGCTACTATGAGCAGATCATTGCCGAGTATGCCTCGTTGATCATGCTCTCGACTCAAGAGCATGAGCCCATGATCGAGGCGGCTGGAGCGGCCGAACTGATCGGCAAGGAGGGCTGGCTGGAAGTGCATCGCAGCCAGGCCGAACTCGCGCGCCGGCAGCACGAGGCCGAGGATGCCGCCAGGCGCTTCGGGGTGACTCACGACCTGCTCGACGACAAGGGGTTGGCGAACCGGGAGCCCCATCTCGGGGCAGATCTGGCCGGGGCGATTCATTGGACCAACTCATGGAGCGTGGCCGACCCCGGCGCCCTGGTCGCGGCCTACGCCGCCAGTTTCCAGCAGCAGGGGGGCGAGCTGCTGCAAGCAGGCGTCCACCACATGAGCCAGGACGGGGAAGGCTGGCGAATCGATACCGATGCTGGCAGGCTCGATGCCCAGGAGGTGGTGGTGGCATTGGGGCCCTGGGCGGGGGAATGGCTCCAAGGGCTCGGCTACCGTCTGCCGGCCTTCGTCAAGCGTGGCTATCACATGCACTATGGCGCTGCGGAGGGGCAACGCTTGCGCCACTGGATCGCCGATGCCGATGTCGGCTATATCCTGGCCCCGATGCGCGCCGGCATTCGCCTGACCACGGGTGCCGAACTTGCCCGTCTCGATGCGCCTCCCTCCCAGGGCCAATTGAATGCCGCCGAGCGCAAGGCGCGCGAACTCTACCCGGCATTGGGCGAGCGCCTGGAAGCGGAACCCTGGAAGGGGGCGCGTCCTTGCCTGCCGGACATGAAGCCGGTGATTGGACCGGCGCCACGGCACAAAGGGTTATGGCTCGCTTTCGGCCACGGTCATCAAGGCTTTACCATGGGGCCGGTGACGGGGCGGCTGATGGCGGAGATGATGGAAGGGGAGCCGACGGCGGTGGACATGGCACCGTTTCGAGCGGATCGCTTCTGATTCCCGGGATCAGGGTCGGCTGCGGCGCTGGCGCCACTGGTGGTGGAAGAACTTGAACACCAGGGTCATCACATAGACCACCCAGCCGGCGGTGGCGAGCACGTTGAACAGCAGCATCTTCTGTTGCCCGCTCATGGGGGCGAGCAGGGTTTCGATGAGTACACCGAGCACCAGGGCCAGCGCCATGGGCAGGGCCAGGATATGCATCCACATCTCGGTGCGACGCTTGCGTACGTGGTAGCGGCTGAGGTGAACGCGAAACGGACGATGCATGAAACTGACCAAAATCATGGCGCCCAGCGCCAGCATGGTGGCCAGGGTGGGTTCGACACTGTCCATCCTGGCCGAGACGCTGATCGACCAGAAGAAGACGATCCACATCAGTCCGGCCAGGATGGCGACAATATCGGCGTAGTGGCGAACCCGGGGCATTGGCAGCGTCTCTCACGGCAAAATCGGCGTCGATGATACGGCAAATCGGCCTCTGTTGCTGCCGCTGGGGCAACTTTCTCGACGTTACCCCTCATCCCCCCGTTATAATCCGGTCTCGACATTCATGCTGAACGACAGGACATGCCGTGACTGCTATCACCCTGACCCGCCCCGACGACTGGCATCTTCACCTGCGCGACGGAGAGGTGCTCGAGGCCGTGGTGCCCGCGACCGCCCGGCAGATGGGGCGGGCGATCGTCATGCCCAATCTCAAGCCACCGGTCACCACCACCGAGCAGGCCCTCAGCTATCGCGAGCGGATCCTGGCGGCGCGCCCCGAGGGATCGGCCTTCGAGCCACTGATGACGCTTTATCTCACCGACAATACGCCCGCCGAGGAGATCGAGCGCGCCGTAGCCAGCGGCCTGGTTCACGCGGTGAAGCTCTATCCGGCCGGGGCGACCACCAACTCCGACTCCGGCGTCACCGACCTGGCGCACTGCGAGGCGGCGGTTGCCGCCATGGCGCGCCTGGGCCTGCCGCTGCTGGTTCATGGTGAAGTCACCGATGCCGAGATCGACATCTTCGATCGCGAAGCCGTGTTCATCGAGCGCGTGATGAAGCCGCTGCTCGAGCGCCACCCGAGCCTCAAGGTGGTGTTCGAACACATCACCACCGCCGATGCGGCCGAGTTCGTCGCCCAGGCTCCGGCCAACGTGGCGGCGACCATTACCGCGCACCACCTGCTGTTCAACCGCAACCATATGCTGGTTGGCGGCATTCGCCCCCATTACTACTGCCTGCCGATCCTCAAGCGTGAACGCCACCGCGAGGCACTGCTGGCAGCCGCCACCTCGGGAAGCGGCAAGTTTTTCCTGGGCACCGACAGCGCTCCTCATGCCCAGGGCGACAAGGAGTCGGCCTGCGGATGTGCCGGAGCCTACACGGCACCGGCGGCGATCGAACTCTATGCCACGGCCTTCGAGCAGGTTGGCGCATTGGAGCGCCTCGAGGGCTTTGCCAGCCACTTCGGCCCCGACTTCTATGGCCTGCCGCGTAATGGTGACACCATCACCCTGGTGCGCGAGGAGTGGACGCTGCCGGCATCGCTGCCCTACGCCGAGGGGCAGCGAATCGTGCCTCTGAAAGCGGGTGAAACCCTGGGGTGGAAGCTGCGCGACTAAGTCGTTTGGCTTAAAGACAACGGCCGCCGAGAAGGCGGCCGCTGTCATTATGAAGCGAGGGGGTCAGTCAGCAGCGAGTTCAGCCTTGACCTGGGGGCGGCTTCGGCGAGTCGCACGATCATGGCCTCGACCATGCGTGCCGAGTGGACGGCAGCCTGTTCGAGGAATTGCTCGAAAGAGAGGTGGTTGTCGCCGCCGCCTGCAATGTCGGACAGCGAGCGGATAACCACGAATGGGCAGCCGTAGAGGTGGCAGGTCTGGGCGATGGCGGCGGCTTCCATTTCGGCCGCCAGCATGGTCGGGAAGCGCGACCGGGTCTTCGTGACCAGCTCCGGGCAGGCCATGAAGACATCGCCGGTGGCGATCAACCCCTCCACCACTTTGACTTCGCCCAATGCCTCGACGCACTCCCGGGCAAGGGTGACCAGGCGTTCATCGGGGAGGTAGGCGGCAGGCATCTGCGGCACCTGGCCATGTTCGTAGCCGAACACCACGGCATCCACGTCGTGGTGGCGTACTTCGCTCGAGACCACCACGTCGCCGATCTCTAGCCCCTCGCCGAAGCCACCGGCCGAGCCGGTGTTGATGATCGCTTCAGGGTGGTAGACATCGAGCAGCAATGTGGTGCCGATGGCGGCGTTCACCTTGCCGATCCCCGACTGCAGGATCACCACGTCGACCCCGTGCATCTTGCCGTGGTGGAAGGTGCAGCCTACGTGGGTTCGAGTGCGGCGGTCTTCCAGCAGAGAGGCGAGATGTTCTACTTCCTGGGCCATGGCGCCGATGATGCCGATGCGTTTCATCTTGTGTTACTTGCTCCGATTGGGCGACGCTGGGCCGCCGTGCGTACGGTTCAGGCGTCGGCGAAGACTTGCGTCCACTCGTCGCGCTTGGCCAGGAAGTCGCGGGCGATCCGTTTGGCCCCTTCCAGGCTGTGGCTGGCCGCCCAGCCGCACTGGACCTCGTTGCAGGCCGGCACTTCGTTGGCCTCCAGCACGTCTTCCAGTGTCTTCTGCAGCAGGTTCAGCACGTCGTCGTAGTCGTCGTGATTGATCAAGGCTACGTAAAAACCGGTCTGGCAGCCCATGGGGCTGATATCGACGATACGGTCGGAATGGTTGCGCGAGAGTTCGGCCAGCAGATGCTCCAGGGAGTGCAGTGCCGGCATCTCCATGTGCGCCTGGTTGGGTTGGCAGATGCGCATGTCGTACTTGTGAATGTGGTCGCCGTTGAGCCCGGTCTTGATGTCGGCCAGGCGTACGTAGGGTGCCTTCACCTTGGTGTGATCAAGGTTGAAGCTTTCGACGTTCATCTTGTCGCTCATGAGCGGTCTCGCGGCAGGGGATGGTGAAGAAGGAGGCGCGCATTCTAGCCGAGTGGCGCGTCGATGTCAGGCCGCGGTTCAGAGCAGAGAGACCTCCTGCTCCATGGCGTCGTGACGTTCGGCGGCATAGAGGGTGTTCTCCAGCAGTGAGGCGACGGTCATCGGCCCGACACCACCCGGTACCGGCGTGATCCAGCCGGCCCGCTCGGCGGCCGGGCCGAACTCCACGTCGCCGACCAGGCGGCCGTCCTCTTCACGGTTGATGCCCACGTCGATCACGATGGCGCCGTCACGTACCCACTTTCCCTTGACCAGCCCCGGCTTGCCCACTGCCACCACCAGCAGCTCGGCGCGTCGCACGTGCGCCTCCAGATCGCGCGTGAAACGATGGCAGACGGTGGTGGTGCAACCCGCCAGCATCAGTTCCATGGCCATGGGGCGGCCGACGATGTTGGAAGCGCCGACTATCGTGGCGTCCAGGCCACGGACCTTCAGACCACTGGCTTGCAGCAGGGTCATGATGCCCTTGGGCGTGCACGGGCGTAGCACCGGCAGGCGCTGGGCCAGCCGGCCCAGGTTGTAGGGGTGAAAACCGTCCACGTCCTTGTGCGGCAGGATTCGCTCGAGGAGCGGACGTGAATCCAGGTGGGCCGGCAGTGGCAATTGCAGCAGGATCCCATCGATACGAGGATCGGCATTGAGTTCGTCGATCAGCCGTTCGAGTGTCTGCTGGCTGGTGTCGCTCGGCAGCGCGTGCCGGAAGGAGTGGATGCCCGCCTGTTCGCAGGCGCGGTGCTTGTGGCTGACGTAGACATGGGAAGCAGGATCCTCGCCCACCAGGACGACGGCGAGGCCGGGGGTGCGCTTGCCCTCGGTGCGACGCAGCTCCACCTGGCGTGCAACCTGTTCGCGGACCTGCGCGGCAATGGCCCTGCCATCGATGAGTTGGGCGGTCATCGTGTCTCCCCCATGGTGTATGCTGTGAGCGGCACTCGTGAGGCCGGCTGCGGATTCCGAAGGGTGCCGATTTTCGCATGACGCGCCCGCGAGGCAAAGCGCAAAAGCCTCGCCGTGTCAGGAAGCTATTGACCACGGTCGATTCTCGCGTAGAATACGCAGCGCTCGGCGAGGCCCGTTTGGGCGCCGGGGCCGTGCGAAGGCCGGCGGGGTGTAGCGCAGTCTGGTAGCGCGCCTGCTTTGGGAGCAGGATGTCGGGGGTTCGAATCCCTCCACCCCGACCACAACCTTTTGTTTATGCTATGAAAATAGCGTGCGCAAGGTTGCGGTCAGACGCCATGGAACGTAGAATGCGCCCATAGCTCAACCGGATAGAGCAACGGCCTTCTAAGCCGTAGGTTGCAGGTTCGAGTCCTGCTGGGCGTGCCAGTCTGGCGTAAGGCCTGGTGGGTAGAAGGACCTTGGTTCGAGCAGTGTCGAGTCGATATGGTGGATGTAGCTCAGTGGTAGAGCCCCGGATTGTGGCTCCGGTGGTCGTGGGTTCGATCCCCATCATCCACCCCAATCGATGTCTTGGTGGTACCTGTTTGCAATGGTGGATGTAGCTCAGTGGTAGAGCCCCGGATTGTGGCTCCGGTGGTCGTGGGTTCGATCCCCATCATCCACCCCATTGCAACCAGTTCTTGCGCTGTGTCTGCGCACTGTCTCCGCGGATTGTCCCGTTTCCTCAGCATTCCCTGCTTTCCGAACGAGTCCTCTCGTCCGGATGGTGTTCGTTTGTGAGGCCGTGCTCCTGAGTCATCCAGGTTGACGGCGCATCATGCAGGCAGCACCAAGTGGCCTTGTAAAATGCCCAATCGCCCCCATCCTATGGGCGTAACGCTTGCCAGCGTAGGGCGGGATTCTTAGAATCTCTTTTTTCATTCCGCGCTTTTCAAGAACGCCCCCAGTCGGTAGAGGACCATTCATGCAAGTTTCCGTCGAAACGACCTCCCAGATCGAGCGCCGTGTCACGTTCCAAGTGCCGGCCGCCGAGGTCGACGAGGCCGTCGAAGCCCGCCTCAAGGACACGGCGAAGAACATTCGCCTCAACGGTTTCCGCAAGGGCCGGGTACCCATGTCCGTGGTGCGCCAGCGTTATGGCCGCGGCGTGCGTGACGAGGTCGTGGGCGAGCTGATGCGTGAGCGCTACGTGCGCGCTATCACCGAGCAGAACCTCAACCCGGCCGGCTTCCCGAGCATCGAGCCCAAGGTCGACGAGGAGGGCCAGGATCTCGAGTTCGTGGCTTCCCTCGAAGTCTACCCGGAAATCGAGCTCTCCTCGATCGAAGGCGCCGAGGTGGAACGCCCGGTCGTCGAAGTCAGCGACGCCGATCTGGAGGAAATGGTCGAGACTCTGCGCAAGCAGAATGCTTCCTGGGAAGAGGTCGACCGCGCCGCTGCAGAAGGTGATCAGGTCAAGATCGACTTCCAGGGCTTCCTCGGTGACGAGCCGTTCGATGGCGGCAGCGCCGAAGGGCACGAACTGGTGCTGGGCTCGGGCAACTTCATTCCCGGCTTCGAGGAGCAGCTCGTCGGCGCCAAGGCGGGTGAGGAGAAGGAGATCAAGGTTACCTTCCCCGAGGACTACCAGGCCGAACACCTGGCCGGCCAGGAGGCAACCTTCAAGGTCAAACTGCATGCGGTGAAGGCTCAGGCCCTGCCGGAAGTCGACGAGGAGTTCATCAAGCGCTTTGGCGTGGAAGACGGCGACATCGAGAAATTCCGTGCTGAAGTGAAGAAGAACATGGCGCGCGAGGCCAAGCAGGCCGTCGACAACCGGGTCAAGCAGCAAGTCCTCGAGGCGCTGAAGAAGGCCAACGACGTTCCGGTGCCCCAGTCCCTCGTACAGCAGGAAACCGATGCCCTCAAGCGTCAGGCGGCCCAGCAGTTCGGCCTGGGCGAGGACTTCGACGTTTCCCAGTTGCCCAATGAGCTGTTCGCCGAGCAGGCCAGGAGCCGCGTGCAGGTCGGTCTGCTGCTGGCCGAAGTGATCAAGGCGGGCGAGCTCGATGCCACCGACGACGAGATTCGAGCCAAGGTCGAGGAGCTGGCCGAGCAGTACCAGGAGCCGCAGCAAGTCGTTGACTACTACATGAGCAACGATCAACTCAAGACCCAGGTCAAGTCGGCTATTCTCGAAGAGAAGGCCGTCGACAAGCTGTTGGATCAGGCCACCGTCAAGGACGTGGCGATGAGCTATCAGCAGGCGCTTGCCGCTGCCCAGCAGGGTGAGCAGGCCGCAGAGGGCGAAGCCGAAGAAGGCGAGGAACAGGCCAACGGCTGATTCGCCGGCTGACCTGATGCCTGCCGGTCGTCAAGCGGCGACCGGCGGGTATGGGCGCTTCCATTCATCGGATGCAAGGACATCACACTGATGAGCAACGAGTTCGAGACCCGAAACGCCGGCGGCCTGGTGCCGATGGTGGTAGAGCAGAGCGCACGCGGCGAGCGGGCCTATGACATCTACTCCAGGCTGCTGAAGGAACGTGTGATTTTCCTGGTGGGGCCGGTGGAAGACCATATGGCCAACCTGATCGTGGCGCAGCTGCTGTTCCTCGAGTCCGAAAACCCGGACAAGGACATCCACCTCTACATCAACTCACCCGGCGGTGCCGTGACCGCGGGTATGGCCATCTACGACACCATGCAGTTCATCAAGCCCGATGTCTCCACGGTGTGTATTGGTCAGGCAGCCAGCATGGGAGCGCTGCTGCTGGCAGGGGGCGCCGCAGGCAAGCGTTACTCGCTGCCCCACTCGCGGATGATGATCCATCAGCCGTTGGGCGGCTATCAGGGACAGGCGGCAGATATCGAGATCCATACTCGTGAGATACTGGGGATCCGTGACAAGCTGAACCGTATCCTGGCTCACCACACCGGGCAGGATATCGAAACCATCGCCCGGGATACCGACCGCGACAACTTCATGAGCGGTACGCAGGCGGTGGAGTACGGCTTGATCGACGCCGTACTGGATAAGCGGCCCACATCCTGATAGCGTGAAAATCAGGCACGCTTCAACTACGTGATTAGCGGCGGCCGGCCCGGCCGCCTAAGTGACAGAGGTACGCGAATGGCCGACGGCAAAGGCAAGGACGAAGGCGGCAAGCTGCTTTACTGCTCGTTCTGTGGCAAGAATCAGAACGAGGTGCGCAAGCTGATTGCAGGCCCGTCCGTCTATATCTGCGACGAGTGTGTCGACCTGTGCAACGACATCATTCGCGAGGAAGTTCTCGATGCCGATGCCGAGAGCGATGAGGAGCGTCTGCCCGTTCCCCGCGAGATTCGTCGCACCCTGGACGAGTACGTCATCGGTCAGGACCGCGCCAAGACGGTGCTGTCCGTGGCCGTCTACAACCACTACAAGCGTCTTCGCGCCGGCATCAAGGGCGATGATGTGGAACTCGGCAAGTCCAATATCCTGCTGATCGGTCCCACCGGCAGCGGCAAGACCCTGCTGGCCGAGACCATGGCGCGACTGCTCAACGTTCCCTTCACCATCGCCGATGCCACCACGCTTACCGAGGCGGGCTATGTCGGCGAGGATGTCGAGAACATCATCCAGAAGCTGCTGCAGAAGTGCGACTACGATGTGGAGAAGGCCCAGCGTGGCATCGTCTACATCGACGAGATCGACAAGATCTCGCGCAAGTCGGACAACCCCTCCATCACCCGTGACGTCTCGGGTGAGGGGGTGCAGCAGGCGCTGCTCAAGCTGATAGAGGGCACTACGGCCTCCGTGCCGCCGCAGGGCGGGCGCAAGCATCCGCAGCAGGAGTTCCTGCAGGTGGACACCGGCAACATCCTGTTCATCGTCGGCGGCGCCTTTGCCGGTCTCGACAAGGTCATACGGGACCGCGCCGAGAAGGGTGGTATCGGCTTCAGTGCCGAAGTGAAGAGCAAGGATGAGACCAAGGGCGTGGGAGACCTGCTTGCCGAAGTCGAACCGGAGGATCTGGTCAAGTTCGGCCTGATACCCGAGTTCGTCGGCCGCCTGCCGGTCATTGCCACGCTCACCGAGCTCAGCGAGGATGCGCTGATCCAGATTCTTACCGAGCCCAAGAATTCCCTGGTCAAGCAGTACGCTCGCCTCTTCGACATGGAGGGTGTCGAGCTGGAGTTCCGTGAAGACGCCCTGCGTGCCGTGGCGAAGAAGGCCATGGCGCGCAAGACCGGCGCTCGTGGGCTACGCTCGATCCTCGAGTCGGTGCTGCTCGACACCATGTATGAAATTCCTTCCATGGAGGGGGTCTCCAAGGTGGTTATCGATGCCTCGGTCATTGCGGGCGAGAGCGAGCCACTGCTGATCTATTCGCAGCAGGACCAGCGGGTCGACGGTACGGACGGCTGAGGCGAGGCGGCTATCCGCTGTCCTGCCCATCTCGGAAAGGGGTCGCTCGGGCGGCCCCTTTCCGTGTTTGCCAGTGCTTGCCCCTTGCAATGGGGGGGCCGCGCCCCCATCCCCTCCTGTATCCACCGATTTCTGTTTGAGGAACGTCTGCGATGCAGCAGAACGCCGTTCAGACCTTGAGTCTGCCCCTACTCCCTCTGCGCGACGTGGTCGTCTACCCGCAGATGGTGATCCCCCTGTTCGTCGGGCGCGAGAAGTCGATCCAGGCGCTCGATGCCGCGATGGCAGCCGACAAGCGCGTGCTGCTTGTTGCCCAGCGTGAGGCCGGGCAGGACGACCCCGGCACCGACGATCTCTTCACCATCGGCACCGTGGCCGAGATCATGCAGCTGCTCAAGCTGCCCGACGGTACCGTCAAAGTATTGATCGAGGGAGTGTCCCGCGCCGATCTGCGAGAAGTCCATCATACCGACGGCCACAGCATGGCCGAGGCCGTGCTGCGCGACAGCGAGCCCTTGAGCGAGCGTGAGCAGGAGGCGCTGGTCCGAGTGCTGCTCAATCAGTTCGAGCAATACGTCAAGCTCTCCAAGAAGGTGCCCAACGAGGTACTCAATTCGCTCTCCGGAATCGAGGACCCGAGCCGCCTGGTCGACACCATCTGCGCTCATCTCTCGCTCAAGATCCAGGACAAGCAGCAACTGCTGGAAATGGACCGCGTGCGCGAACGTATCGAGCACTTGATGGCGCTGATCGAGTCGGAGATCGACCTGCTGCAGGTGGAAAAGCGCATCCGCTCCCGGGTCAAGGACCAAATGGAGAAGTCCCAGCGCGAGTACTATCTCAACGAGCAGATGAAAGCCATCCAGAAGGAGATGGGCGAGCTCGAGAACGTGCCCAACGAAGCCGAGAAGTATGAGCAGGCGATCGAGGAGTCGGGCATGCCCAAGGAGGCGCGTGACAAGGCCGTCCAGGAGCTGGGCAAGCTCAAGATGATGTCCCCCAGTTCCGCCGAAGCCACGGTGGTACGCTCCTACCTGGACTGGCTGGTCTCGGTACCGTGGAAGAAGCGCACGCGGGTCAAGCACGACCTGGTGCATGCCCACAAGGTGCTGGACGAAGATCACTACGGGCTGGACGAGGTCAAGGAGCGCATCCTCGAATACCTCGCCGTGCAGAAGCGGGTGAAGAAGCTCAAGGGCCCCGTGCTGTGCCTGGTGGGGCCGCCAGGGGTGGGCAAGACCTCACTCGGCCAGTCGATTGCCCGCGCCACCAATCGCAAGTATGTGCGACTGGCGCTGGGTGGCGTGCGGGACGAGTCCGAGATTCGCGGGCACCGCCGTACCTACATCGGCTCGCTGCCCGGCAAGCTGATCCAGCGCATGAGCAAGGCCGAGGTCAAGAACCCGCTGTTCCTGCTCGACGAGGTCGACAAGATCGGCATGGACCATCGCGGCGATCCCGCCTCGGCGCTGCTGGAGGTGCTCGATCCGGAGCAGAACGACAAGTTCAACGACCATTATCTCGAACTCGATTACGATCTCTCCGAGGTCATGTTCATCTGTACCGCTAATTCGATGAACATCCCGGGACCCTTGCTCGATCGCATGGAAGTCATTCGCCTGCCCGGCTATACCGAGGACGAGAAGCTTGCCATTGCCCGGCGCTACCTGGTGCCCAAGCAGCTCAAAGCCAACGGTTTCAAGGAAGATGAGCTCGCGTTCTCCGACGAATCGCTGCTCGAGTTGATCCGCTACTTCACCCGCGAGGCAGGGGTTCGTGAGCTCGAGAGGCAGATTGCCAAGGTGTGCCGCAAGGTATTGCGCGAGCGGCTCGAGTACGAGGGCAAGGGGGCTCAGGCGCCCGCGCTGCTCTCCGCGGCTGATATCGAGACCTATGCCGGCGTGCGCCGCTACAGCTATGGCCTGGCCGACAAGGAGGACCAGGTGGGGCGTGTGACCGGACTGGCCTGGACATCGGTGGGGGGCGAGCTGCTCAACATCGAATCGGTGGTCACCCCGGGCAAGGGGCGGATCAACAAGACGGGCTCGCTCGGTGACGTGATGAAGGAGTCCGTCAGTGCGGCTCATACCGTCGTGCGTGCCCGTGCCACGGCCCTGGGAATCGATCCGGAGCGCTTCGAGAAAGAGGACTTGCACATCCACGTGCCCGAGGGGGCCACGCCCAAGGACGGCCCCAGCGCAGGTATCGCCATGGTTACCGCCATGGTGTCGGCTTATACCGGCCGACCGATTCGCTGCGATCTCGCCATGACCGGCGAAGTGAACCTGCGGGGCGAGGTGATGCCGATCGGCGGGCTAAAGGAGAAATTGCTGGCGGCACGGCGCGGTGGTATAAAGATCGTGCTCATTCCGGAAGAGAACCGCCGGGACCTCAAGGAGGTGCCGGATAATATCAAGGACGCGCTGGATGTCCGGCCCGTTCGTTGGATCGACGAAGTGCTGGAGTCGGCCCTTGCCGCAAGGACCAACAATGATGGGGAAGAATCACGAACGGAAGATTCGGCTTCTTCTTCCAGCATGATCAGTACGCATTAACGATAATTGCTGTGTCATACCTTGGAGAAAAACCCGGGTATGACGCGGTTTGGCGCCGCAGTTGCTTGACACCTCTTTTACAGCATTGCTATAAACTGGCAGCCATGCTGTGATCGAGTTGCCGGGCGAAAGGCACGCCGATTAGAGCCATTTTCTGAAACAGTCAAGGGGTGAAGTGTGAACAAATCCGAGCTGATCGAAGCCATCGCCGCGTCTGCCGATATTCCTAAGGCCGCTGCGTCTCGCGCACTGGATGCCATGGTCGACACCGTCTCCGAAAGTCTCAAGAAGGGCGACAGTGTGTCTCTCGTCGGATTTGGTACTTTCTCGGTGAAGGAGCGTGCCGCCCGCACCGGCCGCAACCCGCAGACAGGCCAGCCGATCCAGATCAGTGCAGCCAAGGTGCCGACTTTCAAGGCTGGCAAGGCGCTCAAGGACTCCGTTAACTGAGTCAACGGGTTATTTGCGCCGAAGTCCGAACGCGGGCGAAGCAACTCGGCAGCAAACGATCAGGCGCATCGCTTCGGCGGTGCGCCTTCTTTTTTGCTCTGGTAGCTCCGTCCTCATCGGGGCGCGCAGGGCTTCGCGATGGCCCGCAGCGTCCCGTCACCGTATAATGTGGCGCCACAGCCAGCCAACAATCAGCAATCGAGGCCTGCATGCTGCAAAGTATTCGTGATCGTTCCAGAAGCTGGGGCGCCAAGATCATCGTGGCCGCCGTGGTAGTGACCATGGCGCTGTTCGGGGTCGAATCCCTGGTGGGCCTGTTCGGCGGTAGTGGTGACGAGGTCGCCAAGGTCAATGGCCAGACCATCACCCGCCAGGAACTTGAAATGGAGGTGCAGCGTGCGATCCGTTCCGGCCAGGTGCCGCCGGAGCAGGAGCGGGCTCTGCGTGGCCAGGTGCTCGACGAGATGATCGGCGAGCGTCTGTTGCTTGCTTTCGCCGAGGACGGAGGGCTTTATCTCTCCGATGAGCAGCTCGATCAGGTGATCGTGACGTTGCCGGAGTTCCAGGACCAGCGCGGGCGCTTCGATACCGACCTGTTTCGTAATCGTCTGGCCAGTGCCGGCTTCACGCCGGCCTCGTTCCGGGCGGCACTGCGTGTCGACCTCAAGCGCCAGCAACTCCAGCAGGGGCTGGCGGTCAGCGATTTCGTCCTCGAAAGCGAGCGCGAAAGGTTGGCAGCGCTGCAGCGTCAGACGCGTAGCTTCCGCTATCACGTCCTGACGGCAGCGGATCTCGCCGAACCCGTACAGGTCAGCGAGGCGGATCTCGAAGCCTATTACCAGGAGAGTCGTGAGCGCTACCAGCGTCCCGAACAGGTTCGCCTCGAGTACGTGATCGTCGACCGCCAGGAAATGGCCGAGCAGATCGACGTGAGCGAGGAGGCCATCCGCCAGGCATGGGAGGAGCGTGGTCGGGATGCCGACCGCCGCGTCTCGCATATCATGGTCACGTTCGACGGTGAGCGCAGCCGCGACGAGGCGGAGGAGCGTCTTGAAGAGGTGCGCGAGCGGTTGGCGGCGGGCGAGTCGTTCGAGGAACTCGCCCTGGAGTATTCCGACGACCCCTCGACGTCCGAGCAGGGCGGCGACCTGGGCGTGATCAGCCGCGGTTTCTTCGGCGATGCCTTCGACGATGCGGCCTTCGCTCTCTCTCCGGGCCAGGTGTCCGGCATCGTCGAGACCGATAACGGCTTGCACTTGGTCAAGGTGACGGGACTGGACCAGACTCCCCTGGAGGAGGTGCGCGATGATCTTGCGCGTGAGCTTGCGCTCGACCAAGTGGCCGACGAGTTCAACCGTCGGGTTCAGGCGCTTATCGACGAGAGCTTTGCGGCCGATGATCTGGCGAGCGTGGCAGAGAGCCAGGAGCTCGAATTGCATGAAAGTGACTGGGTGTCGCGTGAGGGCGGTAGTGGTGTGCTTTCCGAACCCGGTGTCATGAACGAAGCCTTCAGTGAAGACGTGCTGGTCGAAGGGTTCAATAGCGAAGTCATCGAGCTGGATGAGGATCGCCGCATGGTGCTGCGCGTGGCCGAGCATCGAGAGGCCACGGTATTGCCGCTCGATGAAGTGCGCGAGCGTGTGGCGGCTTCCGTCGAACAGCGCAAGCAGCGCGAGGCGCTGCTCGAAGTGGCTCGTCAGCGGGTCGAGAGCCTGCGCGCCGGCGAGGAACTCGAACTCGACTGGCGGCAGGTCGAGCAGGCGACACGTCAGCAGGACAATGTGCCTAGGGCCGTTTTGCAGGCCGCCTTCAGGCTTCCCCGTCCGGAAGGGGAGGAAGCTGTCTTCGGTCATGTCGGTGACGATGAGCGGGTTACCTTGATCGCGCTGGACAGCGTCGAAGCGGGTGAGCCCGACGAGCAGACCGAGGCCTTCGTGGCGCGTATGGCGGAGCAGTTGCGTACCCAGGCTTCGATCCAGGGCTTGAGAAACCATCTGCGCGAGACGGCCGAAATCGAGCGCTACTGACCCTTCTGCAGGTCATGAAAGAGGGGGCCTTTGCTCCCTCTTTTCTTTCTCTGGCATTATACCGTTATCTACCTGAGAAAAAACGACAGGCCGAGCGGCTGGTGGCGAGGGTCGCATATGTTACTCTATAACAGTTATGTTCAGCAGGAATCATCATGAGCACGACCCCTCTCGCAGCCATCTCCGTTCACTTGTTCTCCGGCTTCCTCGGGAGTGGCAAGACCACGCTGATCCGTCGCTTGATCGAACAGAAGCCGGAGGAGGAGCGCTGGGTGGTTCTGGTCAATGAATTTGGCCAGGTCGGAATCGACCAGGCCATGTTCGAGGCGCGCGATGATGTGATCGTGAAGGGATTGCCCGGAGGCTGCCTATGCTGCCAACTCGCTTTCGTGCTGCAGGCGACCCTGGTCAACCTGCTTCATCGACATCGGCCCGACCGCCTCATCATCGAGCCGTCCGGGCTCGGTCATCCGGCCGGTCTGCTCGATGTACTGCGAGGCGAAGCCTTTGCCGACATCCTGCAACTGCGCGACATCGTGGTGCTGCTCGATCCCAGCAGGCTCGATGACCCGCGTGCTCGCGAGCATGAGACGTTCAACGACCAGTTGGCCATGGCCGATGCCGTGGCGTTGACCATGAGCGATCGGGCAACACCTGAGCAGTTGGTCGCCGCTCGGCATCACGCCGAAGCACTGTGGCCGCCCAAGAAATGGGTGGCCGAAGTTTCCCACGGCGATTTGCCGCTTTCACTGCTGCTGGAGAGCGGTCGTCATCGAGCGGAGACGGCGCGCAGGGTCAGCGGCGGGCATGACTCGCTTCGCGATGCGGCTCGGCAGGTGGTGGTCCTGGATGGCTTCGACGAGGCCGTGCCGCAGCCAGGCAAGCCGCAGCAGGAGAGCGGCATGGCGCTTGGCTATCGTACCCAAAGCTGGCGCTGGAGCGCCGAGGATGTCTTCGATCTCGACTGCTTGACTCGGGTGTTGGACCGCCTGCCACCCAAGCTGCGGGTGAAGGGGGTGTTGCACACCGATGCCGGCTGGAAGCTGTACAACCGTGGGGATGGGGCGGCAAGTGTGTCCACCAGTGCCTGGCGCAAGGACTCACGCCTCGAGTTGATCGCGGAGGCGGAGCACATGCCGCCGACGGAAGAGACTCTTGCTGCCCTGCAGGCGTGCTGTCTGCAGGGTCAGAAGAGCGAGGTGAAGTGGTAGGTCAATGAGGCTGCAGCGCGAACTGTCGCAGTACCGGGTCGCCGTCGGGGCCGATCTCGACTTCCCATCCCTGGGCCGGGTGCCAGTCGCCCAGCACGATACGACGAGCGGGTTGCTCGTCGACTTCGAGTTCGTGAACGGCGGGTCGGTGAGTATGCCCGTGTATCAGTGTCGTGACACCATGGTCACGCATGACGCGCACGACCTCTTCGGGCGTGACGTCCATGATGTCCTCGGCCTTGTTGGACGTAGCATCTCCCGACTGCTGGCGCAGTGTCGCGGCCAGCTGGATGCGCTCGGCCAACGGCATGGCGAGTATCTGCTCCTGCCAGGCCGGGTTGCGTGCCTGGCTGCGAAAGGCCATGTAGGCTTCGTCGCGGGTGCACAGGCTGTCGCCGTGCATCAGTAGGACCGGCTCGTCGGCGAAACGCAACACGGCGGGATCGGTGACCAGTTTGGCACCGGCCGCCGCGGCGAAACGGTGGCCGAGCAGGAAGTCACGGTTGCCGTGCATCAGGTAGATGGCCGTACCGTCATTGGTCAGTTGGCGCAGCGCGCCGGCGACACGGATGGCCAGCGCAGCGTTGCCGGTGGGGTCCTGGTCGACATGATCGAGCAGGTCATCGCCGATCCAGGCCTCGAAGAAGTCACCCAGGATGTAGAGCGCATCGGCGCCGCTGGCGCGCCGAGAGAGCCAGTCGAGGAAGCCCTCGGTGACAGCGGGGGCGTCGGGGTGCAAGTGCAGATCGGATATCAGCAGGGTGGTGGTCATGGCCGTGTCTCGCAGGCTCAGGTCGAACGGAAGGGCGAGAGAGGCACGCCCGCAAGGGCGGGCGTGCCGGCTGGGCGAGATCAGCTGTCGCCGGCTTCATCCTTGATGTAGGCACGCTTGATGACGACGTCCTCAGCGGGAACGTCGGCATGCATGCCGCGACGCGTGGTGTCCACGGCGGTGATGCGCTCGACCACATCCATGCCCTCGACCACTTCACCGAAGACGCAGTAGCCCCAGCCCTGGATCGACTTGCCGCTGTGGTTGAGGAAATCGTTGTCGGCCACGTTGATGAAGAACTGCGCGGTGGCGGAGTGGGGATCCTGGGTCCTGGCCATGGCCAAGGTGCCGGTGAGGTTCTTCAGGCCATTGTCAGCCTCGTTCTCGATCGGGTCGCGGGTGGGCTTCTGGTTGAAATCCTGGTCGAAGCCGCCGCCCTGGATCATGAAACCGGGAATGACGCGGTGGAAGAGCGTGCCGTCGAAGTGCCCGTCGCGCACATACTGCTCGAAGTTGGCCGCTGACTTGGGCGCCTGTTCGTGATTCAGGGCGACGGTGATGTCGCCGAAGCTGGTCTCGAGAATGATCATCGAAGTTTTCCTGTCCAAAAGGAGCGCGCCTTGGCGCCATGCATGGGCGTGGCGTTATAATAGCGGTTTTGCATCGACGCGCGAAGCGCGTCGGATCATCTATATCCCGAGGCTCCTCCAGACTCGCGATCCAACCAGAGGTTTGCCGCAACGACATGAGCACCGAAAACGCCAGTGCACCGAATTTCATCCGTAACCAGATCCGTGACGAGATCGAGGCCGGCCGTGCCGACAAGGTCGTCACCCGCTTCCCGCCGGAACCCAACGGTTTCCTGCACGTGGGACACGCCAAGTCGATCTGTCTGAATTTCGGGTTGGCCGAGCAGTTCGGTGGGGATTGTCACCTGCGCTTCGACGATACCAACCCGGCCAAGGAGGAGCAGGCCTACATCGACGCCATCAAGGAGGATGTCAGTTGGCTCGGTTTCGAGTGGGCCGGCTCGGTACGCTATGCCTCCGACTACTTCGATCAGCTTTATGCCTGGGCGCAGCATCTTGTTCGCGAAGGCAAGGCCTATGTCGACGATCTGTCGCCCGACGAGATTCGCGAGTATCGCGGGACCCTGACCGAACCGGGTCGCCCGAGCCCGTGGCGCGACCGCGACGCGGAGGAGAGCCTCGACCTGCTCGAGCGCATGCGTGCCGGAGAGTTCAACGAGGGCGAGCGGGTGCTGCGGGCCAAGATCGACATGGCCTCGCCCAACATCAACCTGCGCGACCCGATCCTCTACCGCATTCGCCATGCCCACCACCACCAGACCGGCGACAAGTGGAAGATCTATCCCTCGTACGACTTCACCCACGGCCAGTCGGACGCCATCGAGGGCGTGACCCACTCGATCTGCACGTTGGAGTTCGAGGATCATCGGCCGCTCTATGAGTGGTTCCTCGACAATTTGCCGGTACCGGCCAAGCCGCGCCAGATCGAATTCGCGCGGCTCAACATGAACTACACCCTGACCTCCAAGCGCAAGCTCAAGCTGCTGGTGGACGAGGGCATCGTCGACGGCTGGGACGACCCGCGCATGCCGACCATCTCCGGCATGCGCCGGCGCGGCTATACCCCGGCATCGATCCGCAAGTTCTGCGAGATGATAGGGGTCACCCGTGCCGATGGCGGCCTGGTCGACATTGCCATGCTCTACCACGCCATCCGTTCCGACCTCGAGGACAACGCCCCGCGAGCCATGTGCGTGCTCAACCCGCTCAAGGTGGTGCTGACCAACGTGCCCGAGGGGCATGAGGAGGTCTATGAGGTGCCGGGCCACCCTGCGCGCGAGGACATGGCCATGCGCCGGGTTCCGTTTACCCGCGAGCTCTACATCGACCAGGAAGATTTCATGGAGGAGCCGCCGAAGAAGTTCTTCCGCCTGGCGCCGGGTCAGGAGGTGCGCCTGCGCAACTCCTACGTGATTCGCTGCGACGAGGTGGTCAAGAACGACGTCGGCGAGATCGAGGAGCTGCGCTGCTCGGTGGACTTCGACACCCTGGGCAAGAACCCCGAAGGGCGCAAGGTCAAGGGCGTGATCCACTGGGTCAGCGCAGCCCATGCGGTGCCGATGGAAGTACGTCTCTATGACAACCTGTTCCTCGTCGAACAGCCGGACAAGGACAAGGATGCCGACTTCCTCGAGCACCTCAATCCCGAGTCGCTGCAGGTGTGCCAGGCCATGGGCGAGCCGAGCCTGGCCGATGCGGCGCCCGAGTCGCGCTTCCAGTTCGAACGCGTGGGCTACTTCTGTGCCGACCGCCACGCCTGTCGCGACGGCAAGCGGGTATTCAACCGCACCGTTGGACTGAAGGACAGTTGGGCAAAGATACAGAAGAAGGGCTGACATGCAGATCTACAATACGCTGACGCGGCGCAAGGAGACGTTCACCCCGATCGAGCCGGGCAGGGTGCGCATGTACGTCTGCGGCATGACCGTCTACGACTACTGCCACCTGGGTCATGCCCGGGTGATGGTGGCCTTCGACGTGGTGACTCGCTACCTGCGCTGGCGCGGCTTCGACGTCACCTACGTGCGCAACATCACCGACATCGACGACAAGATCCTCAAACGCGCCGAGGAGAACGGCGAGAGCATTGCCGCACTGACCGAGCGCATGATCGCCGCCATGCACGAGGACGAGGCGCGCCTCGGCGTGCTGCGTCCCGACCATGAGCCGCGTGCCACCGGTCACGTGGCCGAGATCATCGCCATGGTCGAGACCCTGATCGACAAGGGCTATGCCTACCCGGCGGCGAATGGCGACGTCTACTACCGGGTGCGCAAGTTCGAGGGCTACGGCAAGCTCAACAACCGCAACCCGGACGAGATGCGCGCCGGTGCCCGGGTGGAGGTCGACGAGCACAAGGAGGATCCGCTCGACTTCGTACTGTGGAAGGCGGCCAAGCCGGGCGAGGCGAGCTGGCCCTCGCCGTGGGGCGAGGGACGGCCCGGCTGGCACATCGAGTGCTCGGCGATGTCCACCTGCTGCCTGGGTGATACTTTCGACATTCACGGCGGCGGGCCGGATTTGACGTTCCCGCACCACGAGAACGAGATCGCCCAGTCCGAGGCGGCCACCGGCAAGCCCTACGTGAATACCTGGATGCACGCCGGCGCGGTGCGGGTGAACCAGGAGAAGATGTCCAAATCGCTGGGCAACTTCTTCACCATTCGCGAGGTGCTTGAGGTCCACGACCCCGAGGTGGTGCGCTACCTGTTGGTGGCGAGCCACTATCGCAGCCCGATCAACTACGCGCCGGATTCGCTGGCCGAGGCGCGCAAGTCGCTGGAGCGTTTCTATACCGCTCTCGAAGGGCTGGACCTGGAGAGCGGGGAGGAGTCTGGCCCAGGTGAGGCCGAAGGCCGCTTCGCCGAACGCTTCACCGTCGCCATGGACGACGACTTCAATACGGCCGAAGCGCTATCGGTGCTGTTCGACCTTGCACGCGAGCTCAACCGGGCCAGGAAGGAGATGCCCGAGAGGGCACCTGCCCTGGCGCGGGAATTGCGCCGTCTGGGTGGCGTGCTGGGACTGTTCGGCCAGGACCCACAGGCCTTTCTCAAGGGCGGCCAGGCAGCACTGCCGCTGTCCGAAGCGGAAATCGAGGCGCGCATTGTCCAACGGAGCGAGGCCAAGAAAGCCAAGGACTTCGCCGCTGCCGATGCCATTCGCGATGAACTCGCCGCTCTCGGCATCGTGCTCAAGGATTCGCGTGAGGGCACGAGCTGGGTCTTCGAATCGCCCGGGCAGTGAGTTCGCCTGTATCGACCATCGCCCGGCCTCGGCCGGGCGTTTTCGTTTCTGCTCAGGGGAGAGGACGTGGGCGGGGCGGCAGCGGTATCTGCAACGGCCAACTGTCGTCGACGACGAAAATACGGCGGCGGCGAGCCGGGAGAGCAGGCTCGAGCAGCGCTATCTGGACCGGAGAGGCGGGACGCGAAAAATGCTGCGCCAGGCGCGCCTCGACGTCACGCAGTGGCAGAAACGCTTCGTCTCGCGGCAGCGCCAGCCAGTGGGGCTTTACCAGCCAGGCTGCGCGGGTCTGGCGTGTCAGACCATCGCGCAGGCGCCGCCAGTCGCGCCAATGCAGCCAATGGCCGCGCAGGTGGCCGGGTGCCGCCTCGTAAGGCGCGGTCATGGACAAATACCAAGGGTAGAAGAGTACGCCCGGTATTGCCAACTGGCGCTGGAAGGTGGCCTCGGGGGTGGGGCCGATGTCACGTGGCTGGGTATGCAGACGGATCGTCAGGCGGGTCTCGGCCCGCTCGGTCAGGCGCAGTTGGTGGCGATCGAGATGCTCGCGCTTGGTGGCCAGGCTGTCGGCGCCGCCGGGGCCGATCCATCGCGCTTGGTCATTGGCCGCTCCGGGGCCTTCCGGCAATCCCAGATAGAACTTGATGGCCACTTCGAGGTGTACCGGCGTCGGGTCGTCGAGGCGGCGATAGAGCAGGTCGAGTTCGCCCAGCGTGCGCTTGCCTTGATGGATGCGCAGGTTGTTGGCCAGCAGGCGAGTGCCCGGGGCAGTATCGAGCAGGTACTGCCACAGGCGCTCGTGGTAATGACCCATGCGGCCATCGAGGGTATTTCCCACGCGTCGTTCCAGCGCATGGGGGTTGGCCTCCAGTTCGTCGAGGTAGCCGTGCAGGCGATGTTCCGCTCCCAGGCCGAGCGTTGCGCACGTGGGGCGTCCGGGCCAGGGCGTGGCGATGAGATCAGGGGCCAGCAGGATCCAGGCCAGGTCGCGTACCAGCGGATGATGACATCGGGCGAGCAAGGCGGCATCGTCCTCGGACATGGTGGGCGTGGGGCTCCGCGTTGAGATCGGGATCTGACAGCCAAACTGTACACGCCTTATACTCTACTGACATACACAACGGATGGTGGTGATATGAAACGCTCCTTGCCCGGCTTGGCGGCGCTGGCTGCCGCTTCACTGCTGCTCACTGGTGGCGCGCAGGCCAACGATGCGGTAACGGTCTCTTCCAAGATCGACACCGAGGGCTCGGTACTGGGCCAGTTGATCATTCAACGCCTGCAGCAGGGCGGCATCGAGACCGAGGACCGGCTGCAACTGGGGGCCACGAGCATCGTGCGCCAGGCGCTGATGAGCGGCGAGATCGACCTCTATCCCGAATATACCGGCAACGGTGCCTTCTTCTTCGACATGACCGACAGCGACGTCTGGCACGATGCCGAACAGGCTTATGAGACGGTACGCGAGCGGGATGCCGAGAATGGCCTGGCGTGGCTGACGCCGGCCCAGGCCAACAATACCTGGGCCATGAGTGTGCGCGGCGACCTGGCCCGGGAGCACGACCTGGAGACTCTCGAGGACCTGGCCGAGTACCTCAACGAGGGTGGCGACTTCAAGTTCGCTGCCAGTGCCGAATTTGTCGAGTCGGAACAGGCGCTGCCGGCCTTCCAGCAGGCCTATGGTTTCGAGCTCTCGTCGGATCAGTTGCTGGTGCTGTCCGGTGGCAACACCGCCGCCACCATGCGAGCGGCCGCCCAGCAGACCAGCGGTGTGAATGGCGCCATGACCTACGGCACCGATGGCGGCCTCAATGCACTGGACCTGGTGGTGCTGGAAGACACGCTTGGCGTGCAGCCGGTCTACCAGCCGGCACCGGTGGTGCGTCAGGAGGTGCTCGATGCACACCCCGAGATCGCCGAGCTGCTCGAGCCGCTGTTCCAGTCGCTCGACCTCGAGACGCTGCAGGAGCTCAATGGCCTGGTGGCGGTGGAGGGGCTCGACCCGCGCCAGGTCGCCGAGGAGTATCTGGCCGGGCTACAGGACTGACGCGTGGGTGAGGGCAGGTACACTCCCAACTGGGTCTTGCTGAGTCTGATGCTGGTCGGCGTGGCGGCATGGCTCACGCTCGATGCGGTGAACGTTGCGCCCAATCGGATCGTGCCCGGTTCTCCCTATTCGGCCTTGGACGTCATGCACGGCTGGCCGGCTGTGCTCTTGACCGTGCCGATGCTCGCCGTGGCGGTATTGGCCTGGCAGCCGACCCACAAGGGCCTGAGGCTGTCGCTGGCCGCCGTGGTGGCGCTGCTGACACTGTTGCCGCTGTGGCTCTCGGCGGCGACAGCGGTTCTGGTCGAGCCGGACATGCCCCAGGCGCGTGTCGGCATCGGGGCTTCCCTCTGGCTGGTGCTTTTCCTGCTGTTGCTGGCGCTGATCGAGCTGCGCACGCGGCTGGGGCTGTCTCGGCCCATGGGCTGGTTGCTATTAGTGCCGATGATGGCGGGCTGGTGGCTGGCGCTCACGCTATGGCTGGAGCCGCTGGCACTGCAGCGCGAGTACCAGGCTCGCAGCGACCAGTTCATGAGCGCCCTGGCTACGCACCTGGTACTGGTGGGGGCCGCGGTGGGTGCCAGCCTGGTGCTGGCCTCGCTGTTGGCGCTGGTCATGCGGCGGCATCCCGGGGTTCGACGAGTCGGATTCGGCGTGCTCAACTTCCTGCAGACCATTCCCAGCCTGGCGCTGTTCGGCCTGCTGCTGGCCCCGCTTGCCTGGCTCGGTTCGCGCATCGATGGGCTTGCCGCGGTCGGCGTCAGTGGTATCGGCTGGGCGCCGGCGTTTCTCGCCCTGCTCGGCTACAGCCTGCTGCCGATGGTGCGCAACATCCACGTGGCGCTCGAAGAAGTGGATCCCGCGGTAATCGAGTCGGCCCGCGGCATGGGCATGAGTCGACGGCAGGTCTTCCTGCAGGTGCGCCTGCCACTGGCGCTGCCGGTGGTGCTGGAGGGCATACGCATCACCACGGTCCAGGCCATTGGACTCACGGCGGTGGCGGCGCTGATCGGTGCCGGGGGGCTTGGAACCTTCATCTTTCAAGGATTGGGACAGGCGGCCATGGATATGGTACTGCTCGGCGCCTTGCCGATCATCGCTTTGGCGCTGATAGCCGATGCACTGTTCGGCTCCCTGAGTGAACGATTTCGCCCTGGAGGGGCAGCATGATCGAACTGTTCGGCGTGACCAAGCGCTTCGGCAACGAGACCGCCGTCGACGACATCTCGCTGCGGGTCGAGAAGGGCGAACTGTGTGCGTTGGTCGGCACCTCCGGCTGTGGCAAGTCGACCACACTGCGCATGATCAACCGCTTGATCGAACATGATGGTGGCGAAATCCACCTGGACGGACAGCCGGTGCGCAACTTCGACGAGGTGGCGCTGCGCCGGCGCATCGGCTACGTCATCCAGAGTACCGGGCTGTTTCCCCACTGGACGGTAGCGCGCAACATCGGCCTGGTGCCGCGACTGCTCAAGTGGCCCAAGGGGCGGGTGCGTGAGCGGGTCGAAGAACTGATGCGGCTGCTGGGGCTGCCGGTAGCCGAGTTCGCCGACAAGTACCCGCGCCAGCTCTCCGGCGGTCAGGCGCAGCGTGTGGGCGTTGCCCGGGCGCTGGCCGCGGACCCAGACATCCTGCTGATGGACGAACCCTTCGGAGCACTGGATCCGATCACTCGAGAGTCGTTGCAGCATGAAATGCGCGAGCTTCAGGCGCGGCTGCACAAGACTATCGTCTTCGTCACCCATGACATGGACGAGGCGTTGGCGCTGGCCGACCGGCTGGTGGTGATGCGCCAGGGCCGGATCGTGCAGCAGGGCAAGCCGATCGAGTTGCTGCACAATCCGGTCAATCCCTTCGTCGAGTCGCTGCTGGGTGGCATGGACCGCGGCCTCAAGGAGGCGGCGCTGATCCAGGTCGGCGAACGCATGTTGCCGCTGGGGCCGCGCTTGCTGGCCAGCGAGCGGATTGCCTATGCGGCGTCGCTGAGCCAGGCCCTGTCGGTCATGCTGTGGCACCAGGTGGATCGCCTGACGGTGGTCGACGAGGAGGACATTCCCATTGGCGAACTGTCGCTGCGTCGCCTGCTTGGGGCCAAGGCGTCATGAAGCCTGCATTGTTCAACGGCAGCCGTATCGCGCCCCTGAGTCGACAGCGTAACTGGCTGGCGCCGCTCGCCTGGCTGGGGCTGCTCCTGCTGCTGTCAGCCGGCATGGGTCAGCTCGAGTGGCTGTTCCGCCTGGTCGAGCCGGACATGCGGCAAGTGATCTATCAGCGTTCCGGGTTCTTTGCACTGCTGGGGCAGCATATCCTGGTGGTGGGCGTTGCCTCGCTGCTGGCGGTCGTGCTGGGAGTGGGCGGCGCCATTGCCGTTACTCGCCCCGCAGGCAGGGACTTCCTGCCGCTGGTGTCGCAGCTCGCCTCGATTGGCCAGACCTTTCCTCCGGTTGCCGTGCTGGCGCTGGCCGTGCCGGCGTTGGGCTTCGGCACCCTACCGATCATCGTCGCGTTGTTGCTCTATGGCCTACTGCCGATCGTACGCAATACCCTGGCAGGGATCGGCAGCATCGACCCCGACGTACACGAGGCGGCCCGTGGGATGGGCATGACTGCCGGGCAGGTACTGCGTCAGGTCGAGCTGCCGCTGGCGGCCCCGGTCATACTCGCCGGGATCCGCACCTCGGTGACCATCAACATCGCCACTGCCGCGCTGGGAGCGACCGTAGGCGCGAGTAACCTGGGCGACCCGATCATCTCCGGCATCGTCAACGGCAATGCGGCCTATATCCTTCAGGGAGCGCTGCTGATCGGGTTGCTGGCGATAAGCGTGGATAGCGTTTTCGAACGGCTCATTCCGACCAGCTAGGCCTGGGGTGGAAGGTTCATCTGTTGATGCCGGGCCTGACAGTTCATTCGTCCCATAAACAGCGATTGACTAGCAAAATAGGTGCGTTTAGGTTCATCTTACGTTAACGTCAACCTTCCAGCGTTGGCGATCTGCTGGAGTGACCCTCTGGCAGCTGACGACTTTAGCGTCAACACTGCCCTCACGAGGGGCGGTATTCCTCCTGCCATTACCAAGGACCAGGAAGATGACAACAACACATGATGTCTACACGCCGAGTTTCATGACCGGCGATGAGTTCCACATTCCCACCTTCCGCCTGCTGCAACAGGACGGCTCCTTGTTCGAGGGTGCCGAGGCGCCCGAGTTGGACGAGGAGAAGGCGCTGAGAATCTATCGCGCCATGCTCGTCACGCGGGTGCTCGACGAGCGCATGATGGCAGCGCAGCGTCAAGGCCGGCTGTCCTTCTACATGCAGTGCACCGGTGAAGAAGCGGCGGTCATCGGCGCCACCGCGGCGCTGGACGATGCCGACATGATCATGGCGCAGTACCGCGAGCAGGGCGCGCTGGTCTATCGTGGTTTCAGCTATGACGAGTTCATGAACCAGCTGTTCGGCAATGAGCTCGATTACGGCAAGGGCAGGCAGATGCCGATCCACTATGGATCGCGCAAGCTGCACTACATGACCATCTCTTCGCCGCTGGCGACCCAGATTCCGCAGGCCACCGGCTACGCCTATGGTCAGAAACTGGCCGGCGAGGGGCATTGCACCATTACCTTCTTCGGCGAGGGGGCGGCCTCCGAAGGCGACTTCCACGCCGCGCTCAACATGGCCTCGGTACACAAGGTGCCGGTGATCTTCTTCTGCCGCAACAACGGCTACGCGATCTCGACGCCGGCCAGCGAGCAGTTCGCCGCCGATGGCATCGCCCCGCGCGCCTTCGGCTATCGCATGCACGTGATCCGTGTCGATGGCAACGACGTGCTGGCGGTGTATCGCGCCACCCAGGAGGCGCGCAAGATCGCCGTCGAAATGAACCAGCCGGTGCTGATCGAGGCCATGACCTACCGACTGGCGGCTCACTCCTCTTCCGACGATCCTTCCGGCTATCGCTCGCGCAAGGAGGAGGAAGCCTGGCGTGAGAAGGATCCGATCCTGCGCATGCAGCGTTGGCTGATCGATCGTGAGTGGTGGAGCGAGGAGCAGGAGAAGGAACTGCAGGACAGCCTGCGCCGCGAGGTCCTCGAAACCATGAAGCGTGCGGAAAAGCGGCCACCGCCTCCGCTGGAGAGCCTGGTCACGGACGTCTATGCCGACGTGACGCCGGCGCTGCAGCGGCAGCTCGATGCCCTCAAGACGCATATTCGCAAGCATCCCGATGCCTATCCGAGAGGGGCCCGCTCGCTGGATCCCGACGTCAAGGCGCCGGGTGGTGACCGCAGGACCGGCGACGAGCAGGGGGGAGCCTGAGATGCCCAAGATGAACATGCTTCAGGCGATCAACAACGCGCTGGACATCGCCATGGCCGAAGACGACAAGGTGCTCTGTTTCGGCGAGGACGTGGGGGTGTTCGGCGGGGTATTCCGCGCCACCAGCAACTTGCAGGAGAAGTATGGCCGTGATCGCTGCTTCAATACGCCACTGGTGGAGCAGGGGATCGTCGGTTTCGCCAACGGCCTGGCGGCACAGGGCTCGGTGCCGGTCGCAGAGATCCAGTTCGCCGACTACATCTTTCCGGCCTTCGACCAGATCGTCAACGAAACGGCCAAGTTCCGCTTCCGCTCCGGCGACCTGTTCAACGTGGGCGGCCTGACGATCCGTACCCCCTACGGGGGCGGCATTTCCGGTGGCTTGTATCACTCCCAGTCACCCGAGGCCTACTTCGCCCACACCCCGGGGCTCAAGATCGTGGTGCCGCGCAACCCCTATCAGGCCAAGGGCCTGCTGCTGTCGGCCATCCGCGATCCAGATCCGGTGATCTTCTTCGAACCCAAGCGTCTCTATCGCGCCTCGGTCGGTGAGGTGCCCGAGGAGGATTTCCAGTTGCCCATCGGCGAGGCCGAAGTAATCAAGGAGGGCAGCGACATCACCGTGCTCGGCTGGGGCGCGCAGATGGAGCTGATCGATCGCGCTGTGGAGCTGGCCGAGAAGGAGGGAATCTCCTGCGAGGTGATCGACCTGCGCAGCATTCTGCCTTGGGACGAGGACACCGTGGTCGAATCGGTACTCAAGACCGGTCGGTTGGTGATCACCCATGAAGCACCCCGCACCGGCGGCTTTGCCGGCGAGATTGCCGCCACTATCCAGGAGCGTTGCTTCCTGTACCTGGAATCGCCCATCGAGCGGGTGACCGGGCTGGATACTCCCTTTCCGCTGACGCTGGAGAAGGAGTACATGCCCGATCATCTGAAGATATTCGAAGCGATCAAGGCATCCGTGGCGTTCTGACGCCCGATATCAGGACAGGAGAAGACAATGAGCGATTTCATGCTGCCCGATATCGGTGAAGGTATCGTGGAGTGCGAAGTGGTCGAATGGCGCGTAAGTGAGGGCGACGAGATCGCCGAGGACCAGCCGGTGGTCGAGGTGATGACCGACAAGGCGCTGGTCGAGATCACCGCCCCGGAGGCCGGGCGCGTCACCAGGCTATATGTGGCGAAGGGTGATATCGCCAAGGTCCACGCGCCGCTGTATGCCTACGAGGCAACGGGAGAAGTGGGCCTGGAGACACCACCGCGACCTGCTGCGCGGGAAGAGGACGAAGTGGCAAGCCCAGCCGCGGAGGCACCTGCTCCCGGCACGCCGCCCGCGACGAGTGCAGCGTCTGTATCTTCCGCCGGCGCTCCGGCCAGGGCGAAGGACTTCATCCTGCCCGATATCGGCGAGGGCATCGTCGAATGCGAGGTGGTGGAGTGGCGCGTGGCCGAGGGCGAGCCCATCGAGGAGGACCAGCCGCTGGTCGATGTCATGACCGACAAGGCGCTGGTGGAGATCACCGCTCCCGAGGCGGGGACGGTGAGCAAGCTCTACGTACCCAAGGGCGACATCGCCAAGGTTCATGCCCCGCTGTTCGCCTATGTGCCTGATCACGTCGAGGCGGGTGACGCTCAAGCCACCGACTCGGATTCGGTTCGCCCGTCGCGTCAGGCGGAAGGTAAGGCGGAAGAGGGTGCGGTTACCCCCGTGGCGAGCGGCGGACGTGGGCCCTACGGGCGTATCCCGGCGAGTCCCGCGGTGCGTCGACTGGTTCGCGAGCACGGCGTGGCCCTTGAGGCGATCGCCGGTTCGGGCAAGGATGGCCGCGTACTCAAGGAGGACGTGCTGCGCTTCCTGGAAGACGGTCAGTTGGACGGTGGCGAGCACGGCGAGGCGCAGCCCGCACCGGCGGTCTCTGGCGCCAGCTCCGAGGTTTCCCGGCGCAGCACCGAGGTCACCGCGCCGGTACGTGAAGAGGGCGAAGTGCGCGTCGAACCGATTCGCGGCGTTCGCGCGGTAATGGCGCGGCGCATGGTCGAATCGGCCAGCACCATCCCGCATTTCCAGTATGGCGAAGAGATCGACGTCACCGAACTGCTGGCCCTGCGTGAGCGGCTCAAACCGATAGCCGAGGCGCAGCAGGCACGCCTGACGCTGATGCCGTTCTTCATGAAGGCGCTGGCGCTGGCGGTTCGCGAGGAGCCGATCCTCAATGCACGGCTCAATCCCGAGGTGACCGAGATCCACTATCTGCCTTCGGTCAACGTGGGCATGGCGGTGGACAGCCGGTCGGGGCTGATCGTGCCCAACGTCAAGCACGTGGAGCAGCGCAGCGTGCTCGACGTTGCCCGCGAGATCCAGCGCCTCACCGCGGATGCCCGCGAAGGCCGGGTGGCACAGGAAGACCTAAAAGGCGGTACCATCAGCATCTCCAACATCGGCGCGTTCGGCGGTACCTATGCGGCACCGATCATCAACGCGCCGGAGCTGGCCATCGTGGCCATCGGCAAGAGCCAGTGGCTACCGCGCTTCGACGAGCGGGGCGAGGTGGTGAAGCGGGCGATCATGACCGCTACCTGGGCGGGCGATCACCGGGTGATCGACGGGGGTACCATCGCGCGCTTCTGCAATGCCTGGAAGGGATACCTCGAAGCGCCGGAGACCATGCTACTTCACCTAGGCTGAGGCCGGTTCATGTCCCAGGCGCCGCTGCAGCAGTTCTATATCCCGGAAGAGCAGTCGATCTATCTGCTCAGCCACGACGATGCGCGCAAGCTCAAGGAGTGGGTGGCGCTGTGTCAGGCCCAGCTCGAACAGCTGGGCTACCGGGATACCGAACTGATCGGCAAGGGCGCCTACGGCTTCGTCTTCGCCGGGATCACCGCCCACGACGAGGAGTACGTATTCAAGTTCACCCGGGTCAACCTGCCCCAGCAACTGCAGGATCGCCTCGAGGAAGAGGCCTTCATGCTGGAGCAGGTCGACCACCCGCGGGTGCCTCGCCTGATTGCCTTCCAGCGCGTGCGTAACCAGTCGATCCTGGTGATGCAGCGCGCCCCGGGCATCAACCTGGAAGAGGTCTCGCTGCGTGAAGGGCGCCTCCCGCCGCGCCTGGTGGTGCGTATCGCCGACCAGCTCGCCGACATCCTGCGCAGCCTGCGCCGCGAATCGGGGCTGGCGGGTCGGCCCATCGTGCATGGCGACATCAAGCCGTCGAACCTGGTGTTCGACGCGCGCCGTGAGGCGGTGGCGCTGATCGACTGGGGCTCGTCGGTGTTCGCCCAGCTCGACGCCAACCAGCAGTTCGTTTCGTCCAACGTGATGGAACTGATGTCGGACAATCTGCAGCAGACCAATGCGCGTCTTGGCGACGTCTACTTCATCGGCGAGGAGCAACTGAACGGCGCATTGTCGTCACCGCGCTTCGACGAACAGGGCACCGCCGGCACGCTCTATGCGCTGGCATCGGCCCAGTCGTGCCGCTTCGGTCATCGCGCCATTCCCGCCACCTCGCTGGGCCTGCCCATGGAGTTCGCTCGCATGCTCGACGGCATGCTCGACCCCGACCCTCGCGTGCGCCTGCGTGCCGGCGATCACTTCATTCGCGAGATGCCGCGCCTGGCGCGGGTGGTGATGATCGACCTGCCTGAAGCGCCGGAAACCCCGCTGGTGCCGACCTGGGTACGGCCCTCGGCGCGTGAGATCGATACCGTGGTCTACAGCTCGCGCAAGGCCTTCCTGCGCGAGGAAGGGGGCCGCGAGACGCTCAACGACGTCAACGACGTCCAGCTCGACCGTTACTACAAAAACTTCATGCAGGGCATGGGCGAGACCGAGAAGGCGTTCCTCGCCGCGGTGAGCCGGCTGGGCAAGTATCCGGTAGTGGGCGGGCTCGCCGTGCGCTGGGAAGCCGATGGCGTCTACATCGACACCTCGCTGAATCTGCACGACACCAGGCTCAAGCCGGCCTTCGTCGCCGCCGTGAACAACATGGTCAACCTGGCCCGGGCGATCTACCGCCGGGGCATCTTCAAGAGCTGCCTGTTCAATGCCCGCGATACCCTGCACCTGGATCGCGAGAGCCCGGCACAACCCTTCGCGGTCGAGCCCGGCATGCGGCTGCGCTACGAAGTCAGTGCGGTACCCGAACTGGAGGATCGCAGCCGGCTGCACAGCTACTTCGAGGACGGGCCCGACCCCGAGGAGTTCCTGGTGCTGCCGGAGACGATCATCACCTCGCTGGAGGCGCTCAACGAGATCCACCACACCGGCATGATCATCTTCGAGGCGCTGCCCCAGCACCTCAAGATCCACAGCTACTATCGCCTGCTCGATCCTTCCCGAGAGATCGAATTCCGCGACCGCCTCGAGGACATCCTCGCTGCGGTGGGGCTCATCGAAGGGCTCGGTGTCTCAGGCTTCATGAAAATGCCCTACAAGGACACGCGCTTCTTCGCCCATGTCGAGCGCCAGCCCGAGCGCTACTACCCGCGCAATCCTCGTGACGAAGTGCGGGACGGCAGCGCCCAGGCGTAGCTAGCGGGTCATGGTCTGCGGCAGGTAGAGCGCGATCTCGGGGAACAGGTGCATCAGCGCGATCGCGACCAGCATCAACAGGAAGAAGGGCAGCGTGGCCTTGGTGATGGTCACGATGTCCTTCCCCGTCAGACCCTGTATCACGAACAGGTTGAAGCCCACCGGCGGCGTGATCTGCGACATCTCCACCACGATCACCAGGTAGATGCCGAACCAGATCAGGTCGAAGCCGGCGGCGCTCACCAGCGGCATGATGATGGCCGTCACCAGCAGGATCAGCGAAATACCGTCGAGAAAGCAGCCCATCACCAGCAGCAGCAGGGTCAACGCCACCAGCAGCATTGTCGGCGATAGCCCCATCTCGCCGATGGCGCGAGCGAGCTGCATCGGCACCTGGGTAAAGCCCATGGCCGAGGTCAGGAACGAGGCGCCGGCAATTATGAAGGCGATCATGCAGGCAGTGCGGATGGCGGCAAACAGCGATTCGCGGAACACGGTAAGGCCGAAACTGCCGTTCCAGCGGGCGATCACCATCGATAGCACCACCCCGACGGCGGCCGCTTCGGTGGGCGATGCCAGCCCGCCGTAGATCGACACGATGATGCCGCCGATCAGCAGCAGAATGGGCACGAGTTCCAGTGTCTGGCGCAGCTTCTTGGCCAGCGGCAGGCCGGATTCGTCCTGGCCGGTGAGGCCACGGCGATTGCCCCTGAGCAGCGACCAGGCAATGAGATAGGTCATGAAGAGGGCCAGAATCATCAGCCCCGGGCCGATGCCGGCCATGAACAGCCGCGAGATCGACTGCTCGGTGACCACACCATAGACGATCAGCACGATGGAGGGCGGGATCAGCAGGCCCAGCGTGGAGGCGCTGGCCAGGGTGCCGATGGCCATGTTGCTGTCGTAGCCGCGACGCTCCAGCTCCGGCAGGGTCATCTTGCCCACCGTGGCGCAGGTGGCCGCCGAGGAGCCGCACACGGCGGCAAACATGCCGCTGCCGAGGATATTGGTGTGCAGCAGGCGGCCGGGAAGGCGATTGAGCCAGGGTGACAGGCCGCGGAACATGTTGTCGGCCAGGCCCGAGCGGAACAGGATCTCGCCCATCCAGATGAACATCGGCAGGGCGGTCAGGTCCCAGCCGTAGCTGGCGCCCCAGAAGTCGGAGGCGAGAATTGGACCCGGATCGAAAGCGCTGAAGAAGGTCAGCACGACCCAGGCGGTACCGATCAGCGCGAAGGCGATCCATACGCCGCTGCCAAGCAGAATTGCCAGCGCGGCGATGGTAGCCAGACTGAGTGTCAGCACGTCATGCTACTCCGTGTGATTGAGGCGAGCCTCATTGAATGTCGCTGTCATCGGTAGCGGTCGTTTCACGGAAGCTGTCCGGTTCACGAATGGCGATCCGCAGCGTTATCACCAGGGCTTCCACCAGTGCCAGACACAGCAGGACCACGCCGGCGATCAGCACCGCTTGGGGAATCCATAGCGGAATCGACAGGAAGCCCGAGGAAACGTCCTTGAACTCGAGGCTCTCACGAGCGAGCTCCACCAGCTCGTAGCCGAGCAGCAAACTGATGGCCAGTGCCACGAGCAGGCAGAAGACTTCGAACCAGGCGCGCAGCGCCGACGGCAGCCGGGAGATCAGCAGCGTGACACGGATATGCGCATGGTGGACGAAGGTGTAGGCAAGCCCGAGGAAGGTGGCTCCCACCAGCAGGTAGGAGGCGACCTCCGACAGGCCGGTTATACCGAAACCGAGGCGACGCATGCCGACCAGCACGAGCAGGGCATCGACCAGGCGAAAGGTGACCTGCAGGGCAACCAGGGCGCAGATCGTCACCATGCAGGCGGCCGCGCCCCAGGCACCCAGGCGGTAAAGTACGTTGAACTTGAAAGTCATGGCTGTGTCTCGAGGCGAACTGGGAAAGACGTGGCGGCGATCCGCCACGCCTTGTCTCTTGCAGGAATCAGTTGCCGCGCTGCTGCTGGTACTCCTCGAGTACCTGCATGGATTGCTCGCCGGCGCGCTCCTGCCATGAGGAGAACAGCTGGTTGCCCGCTTCCTGCAGGGCGGCGGCGACTTCCTCGTTAGGCTTGGAGACCGTGATGCCGTTCTCCTGAAGTTTCTCGAGACTGGCCTGGCTGTCGTCACGACTCATCTGCCAGCCACGCTCCTCAGCCCGTGCGGCCGCTTCCAGCAGCGCTTCCTGGGTCGCTTCGTCGAGGCGGTCGAAGGCACGCTGGTTGATGAAGACGATATTCTTCGGCAGCCACAGGTTGGCGTCGGTGTAGTGGGAGACATAGTCCCACGCCGTCATCGAGTTGCCGGTGGAGCTCGAAGTGATCATGGCGTCCACCCGGCCGGTGCTGAAGGCAGTGGGGATGTCCGACTCCTCGGTCTCGGTAGGGCTGCCGCCCAAGTAGTCGACGAAACGCTGAGTGTTGATGTTCGGGGCACGTACCCGGAGCCCTTTAAACTGCTCGGGGTCGTTCAGCTCGAAGTCGGTATAGATGCCCTGGGCCGGCCAGGCGACAGCGTAGAGCGGCATCATGCCCTGATTGGCGAACAGCTCACTGATCAGCGGCTTGGTGGTCTGCCACAGCTGGTAGGCTTCTTCGTAGCTGCCCGCCACGCCGGGCAGGGTATCTACCTCGAAGATCGGGTCCTCGTTGGAAAGGGTGGAAAGAAAGACTTCGCCGGCCTCGATCGTGCCGCGGCGCACCGAGGGTTTGATCTCGCCGTGCGCCACCAGCGAGCCGCCGCTGTGGACGTTGATGGTCAGTTCGCCTCCGGTGGCTTCCGCGACATCCTCGGCGAACTGCTTCGCGTTCTTGGTGTGGAAGCTGGCATCGCCATAGGGGGTCGCCATGGTCCATTCGGCGGCCGAGGCCGCGACGGAAAGGCTGCAGGCGGTCGCCAGCAGCAGGGAGCGAGGCAGTATCTTGTTCATCACGTTCTCTCTTGTTGGTTTTCTACGGGTTTCGTTCATGTTGCCAGCGGGTGTGTCGTGGGACGTTCTGGCCGCACCCAACGGCCGGGAAAATCGCTTTGCGCCATGTCGTCGCGGCGCGAGCTTGCGTAGCGTTCGGCGCACTCCTGGGCCAGAAGTCCAACGCTGCGACAGAAGCGTGGGTGGCTGGCCGGGCGCCATATCACGTCGTAGTGCATGTCGGGCAGCGCACACGGCAGCTCCAACCGGTACAGCTTGCCGCTACGCCATTCGTCCAGCACCGTGGCGACGGGCAGGGCGCCGATGCCAAGCCCCTCCATGGTCATGCGCACGATGGTCATCAGGGTACTCACGCTGTGAATGCGCGGTTGTTCCAGCCCCTGCCGGGCCAGGTACTCGATCAGTTCCTCATAGGGCCGCGCCTTCTTGCCGAAGGAGATGAACGGCAACCCGACCAGCCAGCTGTCGGGACCGGCAGTCAGCATCTCGACATGATCCGGTGAGACGAACATACCCATCTCGTAGGGGCTGAGCGATACCTGGTCGACGCGCTCCGGGTCGAGATAACCGTTCATGGCCAGCAGGATGTCGAGATCGTTACCGGCCAGCCGCTGGTTGAGCGCCGGGGAATAGTCGACGCTCAGCTCGATGGTGAGCCGCGGATAGCGCTGCGTCAGGCCGCGCATGAAATCGGGCAGCCAGCTATGGGCGATGGTCTCGATGGCGCCCAGGCGCAGGGGGGCGGAGTAGGTTTCCTCGTCGTCGAAGAGTCTCAGCGCTTCGTCGCGTTGATGCAGCAGCTGCTCCGCGTGTACGAAGAATTCGCGCCCGCGCATGGTGGGTTGGATGGGCCTGGCCGAGCGCTCCAGCAGGACCTCTCCGACGCTGCCCTCCAGGCGCGAGATGCGCTCCGAGATCGAGGGTTGCGTCAGGTGCAGGCGTTCCGCCGCCTTGCGGAAGGAGCCCAGCCTGACCGCCCAGACGAATGCTTCCAGCTCCTTGAAATCAAGCATGACGGAGCCCGTCAGGCCTTCTTGAACAGCTGTTCTTCGCGGTTCTTGAATGCCTTGAATTCCAGGGCATTACCGGAAGGATCGTAAAAGAACATGGTGGCCTGTTCGCCGGCTTCGCCCTTGAAGCGGATATAGGGCTCGATCTCGAACTCCACGCCGTGATCCCGCAGCTTCTGGGCCAGGTTTTCCCAGGCCTCCATTTCCAGCACCACACCGAAATGCGGCACCGGCACTCCGTGACCATCGACAGGGTTCTTGTGGCTGGAAACCGGATTGTCCTTCAAGGCCGGGTTGAGATGACAGACGAACTGATGTCCGAAGAGATCGAAGTCCACCCAACTGCTCGATGAACGCCCTTCGGGGCAGCCGAGGAAGTCGCCGTAGAAGCGGCGCGCCTCTTCGATGTCGTGTACCTGGATGGCCAGGTGAAAAGGATCTTTGACCGCCATGAGGGAAACTCCTTTTGTTGACGTTATATGGCCTCGATTCCTTTCATTGATAATCCGTGAAAGGAGCGAGGTCAACCGTTTTTCCACCAAATAACAATACGATAGAAGATGCCGATACGGAGTATCGTGAAAAACGATTGGCAATGAAAAATGGCACTTCATATAGTGGAATACGCTACAAGAATAGACGTTTGACACCGCTTGACACAGGAGTCGTCATGGCCGTTCCCTTGCTCAACTGCGACATGGGCGAAAGCTTCGGCAACTATTCGCTGGGGCTCGACAGCGAGGTCATGCCCCATGTCGATTGCGCCAATATTGCCTGCGGATTTCACGCCTCGGACCCTCATGTGATGCGCCGCACGGTACGGCTTGCGGTGGAGCATGGAGTGAGGGTGGGGGCGCATCCGGCCTATCCCGACCTGATGGGATTCGGCCGTCGCTCCATGGCTTGCTCCGCCGAGGAGGTCGAAGACTTGGTGCTGTACCAGGTTGGGGCGCTGGCCGGCATCTGCCAGGCAGAAGGCACCACTGTCAGCTATGTCAAGCCTCATGGTGCGCTGTACAACGACATGGCGCGCGATCCCGAGCTGCTGCGTGCCGTCATGCGGGCGGTGCGCAGCTACGATCCGAACCTGCCGCTGATGCTGATGGCCACGGCGGACCCTGATCCCAGCCAGCGTCTGGCGGAGGAAGAGGGTATCGCCATCTGGTTCGAGACCTTTGCCGATCGCGCCTATGATGCCCGTGGCCATCTCGTCTCCCGCCGCCTGCCGGGAGCAGTGCACCACGACCAGGCAACCATCGTCGCCCAAGCCGTCAGCCTGGCCCGCGGCGAGCCGCTCGAGGCCGCCGACGGAACGCTTCTGCAACTGCCCTGTGACACGCTCTGCGTTCACGGCGACAATCCCGAATCGGTGGCAGCGGTACGGGCGATTCGCGAGGCCTTCGAGGCGTTGAAGACGACGTGATGATCCGGCCGCGCATTGAACTGGCCTCCATGGACGTGCTCATGGTGCGCCTGTTCGACACCATCGACGAGGGGAACATGCCCTGGATCCTCGCTGCCGATCGGGCGCTTCGCGAGGCGTTTGGGCAGTTGCTGATCGACCTCGTGCCTTCCTATACCACGCTGATGCTGCACTACGACTGCCTGTGCCTGACGCATTGTGAGGCGCTGCAGCGCATCGAGCGCGCGCTAGAACGGCTCGAGCCGGCCGGCGCCGAACTCGGGCAGTGCCACGAAATCCCGGTCTGGTATGACCCGAGTGTCGGCCCGGAGCTTGCGCGCGTGGCCGAACGGGCGGGGCTCACCACTGACGAGGTCGTGCGGCGTCACTGCGGTCGCGACTATCACGTCTTCGCTCTTGGCTTCGTCCCGGGTTACGGCTTCATGGGGTTGGTGGAAGAGGCATTGGCTACGCCGCGCCTGGATACCCCGCGTCGCAAGGTGCCTGCCGGCAGCGTCGCCATCGCTGAACGGCAGACTGCCATCTACCCACTGCCTTCGCCGGGTGGTTGGAACATTCTGGGCCGCACCGCCGTGCCGCTGTTCGAACATGCTCGCCGCGGCGAGCCACTGCTGTTGCCGGGTGACCGGGTACGCTTTGCGGCGATTTCCCGTGACGAGTTCGAGCGGCAGGGCGGCGATACCACACCGTTGGAGAGCGTTTCATGAAGCGTGACGTGCTTCACGCCCTGCGCGTCGTTCAGGCGGGCCCGTTGGCGCTGGTCGTGGACGGCGGGCGTTTCGGTGTGCGTCACCTGGGCGTGACCCAGGGCGGTGCCGCCGACTGGGTCTCTTTCCATTGGGCCAACTGGTTGTTGGGCAATGCGCTGGACGCCGCGGCACTTGAGATCGTGATCGGCGGCGGCCTGACGCTGGAGGCGGAGCAGGACGCTACCTTGGCTCTGGTGGGAGCGGACCTCGAGGCCCATCTCGACGAGCGCCCGCTCGCACCCGGCGCAATTTTTCGCATCGGCGCCGGGCAGCGCCTGACCTTTCGCCAGCCGCGTCAGGGCCTGCGGGCCTATCTGGCCGTGCCAGGCGGATTCGATGCACCGGTAGTGCTGGGCAGTCGCAGCGCCACACCGCGGGAGCAACTGGGCGGGCACTTGGGAGATGGCAGTGCGTTGAGAAGCGGAAATCGGCTCGAATGGAGCGGGCAGCAGACGCCGGAACGTAGACTGCCGTTCGAGCCGGCCCAAGGAATGACGCTTCGAGGCAATCGGCTGGCGCTGGTACCCGGCTCCCAGTTCGGCCATTTCACCGGCGTCAGCCTCTACCGTGCCTTCAATGCGCCATGGCGTATCGACGACCGCGCCGATCGCATGGGGATCAGGCTGCGCGGGCCCGAACTGCACTGCCGGCTGGGCAGCATGATCTCGGAGGGAATTCCTCTCGGGGCGGTACAGGTGCCCCCGGATGGGCAGCCCATCGTGCTGCTCAACGACCGTCAGACCATCGGTGGCTATCCGCGCCTGGGGGCGCTGACTCCGCTGGCAGCCGCTCGCCTGGCGCAGTGCCTGCCCGGTGAGGAAGTGAGGTTGGTGGCGACGTCCCGCGAGCGGGCGCTGGCGGCCCACCGAGTTTGCCTGGACGAGTTCCGCCGAAACGGATGATCAGGCGCCCAGCCCGCTCTCGCGCAGCAACTGGTCGAGGGCGGGGCGATTGCTTGGCAGGGGAGAACTGACGGCCTCCTCCAGCAGAAACTGGGTTTCCAGGTCATGCATGCCGACGGCAAGGCAGCTCTCGATCAACTCCCCCTTGCTCTTGCCGGTACGCTGAGCAAGTCTCTCGAGGCGGGATTCGATATCGCGGGAAAACCGCAGCAGATGTGGCATGTCACCCTCCCTTGGCCCTGCGTCAACCGGGCCGGCTCTTCTGGTTTACTCTCAACATAAGCCGTTGCGTTCGGCCTGTCATCTCCCATTCTGGGGGCCGTGCATGACAGGATGGTGACGGAAGGCAGGGCCGCCAGGTCGTGCGCTTCAGGCCAGGCCGCGGCGGGTCATGACTTGGGTGATGATGGGAACAGGGGTCATCAGGTGCTCGCGCATCATGTCGGCGGCGCGTGTGGCCTGGCGTTCGAGTATCACCTCGACCAAGGCGGCATGCTCCTGGCGCTTGCGCTCCAGCGCCTCCTCGGAGAACACCGTCTCGCGTAGCCACAGGTGACGGTAGCGCTCGACCTGATCGAACAGGCTGTCACGCACCTGCAGCAGGTGGGGCGAGCGGCAGCCGCTGACGATCGCCGTATGAAAGGCCTTGTGCCGAGCATCCCAGACATCCAGCAGCTCGTCGGGGGAGTTCACTTCCATGACCTTGGACAGGGTGTGTGCCTTGGCCAGGATGTTGGCCTCCCAGCCGTCGTCGCCGCGCTCGATGGCGAGCTTGAGCATCAGCCCTTCGAGCTGGGCACGTGCATCGTAGAGGTCATTGAGTTCGGCCAGCGACATGGAGGCGACCCGATAGCCTCGCTGGCTGATGGCCACGACCAGGCGTTCGGCGACGAGCTGGGAGAGGGCTTCACGCAGTGGGCCGATACCCAGCCCGTAGCGCTCCTTTAGCCGACTCATCAGCAGCTTCTCGCCGGGCTGGAACACGCCGCGAATAATATCGTGCTTGAGCCAACTGTAGGCACTGATACCAAGATTCTGGCGTGGCGTATCCATCGTCATTGTCGCTGTTCCGTTGTATTTGCCGAGCATGATAACCAATCGCTACCGTTGCGGGTAACCGTTCGGCATTCATGCCAAGCCTTTGTATTCCTGCGGTTGGTCTGGCTGAGCTCAGCGCCGGTCAATCTGCGCTGCGGTCCAGTCGACCAGTTCGCGTGCCAGTCTGTCCGCCGCCATGCCGAAGGCCTCGACGACATTGGGGATGGCTTCGCTCTCCACCCTCTGTTGCTGGACGAAGCGCTGGCTGGCCACGAGTCGTTGTGAGCGGGTGTCGATCAACTTGGCGTCGAGGCGCAATGTTGCCACGGGCAGGCCGTCGATGTACTCGCTGTGGAAGGTACGGAGGTCGCTGAGCAGCTCCACATCGGCGGAGACCGCGCTGTCGTCATGCACCAGGCGCGTGATGCGCCCATCGTCCTGAAAGGCATCGAGCAGGCGATTGCGGATCAATTGCGGCATGCCGTCGGCCCAGCGCGCGCCTTCGTAAGCCCGGGGCTGGTTGGGCAACGGCACGACAAGGATCCGTGAACCATCGAGCAGGCCGCTGGCACGCGGCGTTGCCAGGCGCAGGGTCGCTTCGATTCGCTGCTCCGTATGGCGGGAGAGATCGAGGCTATGAGCCGGGAGTTCATACAGAGTGACCGGAGTCCGCTCCGGCACCAGATTGCAGCCGGCCAGCGACAGGACGACTGCCATCACAACGGGCAGGGACGAACGATACGTCACGGGCTGAACTCCTCGATGCGATCGCGCCCCAGCAGGAAGGCACGCGGGTTCTCCTCCAGGCGACGCATCAGGCGGTTCAGTGATGAGAGCGTATTGCGCAGTTCCAATGTGGCCGGCCCCAAGCCCTGCACGCCGCGCAGGCCGCTCTCCAGCGCCCCCTGGTTGTCTTCCAGCAGTGCTTCGAGGCTCTGAGCAGCACGTGCCAGGCTGGTAGTGACCTGACGGGCATCCGCCAGCATGCCTTCCGCATGGCCTTGCATCATGCCGCCGGTGCGATTGGCCAGCGCGCGGATTTCGGCGAGTGCGCGGGCGGCCTCCTGGGAGACTTCGTTCAGGCGTTCGGCCAGGCGTCCGGGCGCGTCGCCGAGGTTGGCTAGCTGGGTCGTGGTACGCTCCAGGTTGGCCAGTATCCGTTCGACGTTGTGTACGTTCTCTTCCGAAAGCACCGCCTCCAGTCGCGACAGCACGCGATTGACATTGCCCAGCAGTTCCTCGCTGTCGCTGAGCATGGCGCTCAACGGCGATTGTTCGGCGGTGATGCGTGGTGGCTGGTCGCCTCGGGTAACCAGGAGGGGACTGTCCGGGTCGCCTCCCTGCAACTGGATGGACATACTGCCGGTGATATTGGCCAGGGCCAGGCGCGCGCGGGTGTCCTGACGGATCGGCACCTGGCTTTCGACGCGAATCAACGCCAGGACGTTGCGAGGATCGGCGGGGTCGAGGCGCAGGCCAGTGACCTCGCCGACCCGAACACCGCTGTACTCCACGGCATTGCCCTCCGACAGACCGCTGACGCCATGATGGAAGAGGACTTCGTACTGGGTATAGCCCTGGTCGCGGGCGCTCTGATTGAGCCAGAGGGCGAACAGCGTCCCGCCGACGGCCGCCAGCACGACGAACAGACCGATAACGACGTGGTGCGCACGGGTCTCCATCAGCGTTCCCCTCCCGGTGGTGGTGAGTGGCGTTGTGCCGCCTGGCTGGCGGCTCGCCCCCGTGGCCCGTGGAAATAGTCGCGTATCCAAGGGTCGTCGGTGGCTTCTACCATGGACAGCGAATCGGCGACCAGGACTCGCTTGTCGGCGATCACGGCAACCCGGTCGCAGCTCGAGTACAGCGTATCGAGATCGTGCGTGACCAGAAATACGCTGAAGCCCAGCGCGTCGCGCAGGGTCATGAGCAACTGGTCGAAGGCGGCGGCGCCAATAGGATCGAGGCCGGCCGTGGGCTCGTCGAGGAACAGTACCTCGGGGTCCAGCGCCAGAGCGCGAGCGAGCGCGGCGCGCTTGACCATGCCGCCGGAGAGCTCCGCCGGGTTGAGCCGGGCGGAATCGGGTGGCAGCCCCGCGAGCGCCAGCTTGACTCGTGCCAGGCGCTCGGCGTCGGCACGCGACAGGCCGGCATGCTCGATCAACGGCAGGGCGACGTTCTCCTGCAGATTGAGCGAGGAGAAGAGCGCGCCGCGCTGAAACAATACCCCGAAGCGGCGTTCCAGTCGCGACCGCTGGGCCGGAGAGAGGCGCATCAGATCTTCACCGAAGACACGAACACTGCCACCATCCGGGCGCTTGAGACCGACGATGCTGCGCAGCAGTACCGACTTGCCGGTGCCGGAGCCACCCACCACGCCGAGAATCTCACCGTGCCGGATGTCCAGGTCCAGCCCCTCGTGCACTACGTGATGACCGAAACGGTTGACCAGCCCGCGGATCTCGATGATCACCTCGCCCGTTCGACTCACCAGCCCATCTCCATGAAGAACAGCGCCGCCAGCGCATCAAGCAGAATCACCATGAAGATCGACTGAACCACGCTCGAAGTGGTGTGCTCCCCGACCGACTGGGCGCTGGCGCCGGCCTTGAAGCCTTCCAGGCAGCCGATCACGGCGATGACGAAGGCGAACAGCGGGGCCTTGCCCATCCCCACCGCGAAGTGGCGCAGCGGAATGTCGCGCTGCAGGATGGTGAGGAACTGGGTGGAGGTGATGTCGAGCGCCATGGCACATACCAGCGCCCCGCCCAGCATGCCGCTGAGCATACCGACCAGGGACAGGATCGGCAGGCTGACCATCATTGCCAGCACCCTGGGTAGCACCAGCAGTTCTATGGGGTTCAGTCCCTGTGCGCGTAGCGCGTCGAGCTCCTCGTTGGCCTTCATCGAGCCGATCTGGGCGGTGAAGGCACTGGCGGTGCGGCCGGCCAGCAGTATCGCCGCCAGCAGTACACCGAACTCGCGCAGGAAGGAGTAGGTCACCAGATTGACGGTATAGACGGTCGCGCCGAAATCGCGCAGCACCGTGGCGCCGAGGAAGGCCACTACCGCGCCGACGAGAAAGGTGAGAAGGGCCACGATGGGAATGGCGTTGAGACCGGTCTGCTGGACGTGCGCCACCAGCGATGTGATCCGCCAGCGCCAGGGCGTGATCAGTGTGGCCAACAGCGTACTCAGTGTCAGCCCGATGAAGGCGGCGAGCTTGAGCTGCTGACGGGCAAGCGACTCTACGACCTGTCCGAGCCCAGCCAGGGCCTCCAGCGGGCTGCTGCGGGGCGCCGGTGGGGCAAACGAAGGGGTCCGCGTGGCCTCGGCAACGGCCTTGAGCAGCGCCTGTCGTTCGACAGGCAAGTTCGGCGCCCATTGGGCGATGTCGCGCACGCTGTCGGGACCCAGCAGGTCGACCAGCAGGGCGGCTCCGGCGGTATCCAGCTCTCCGAGTTGCTGCAAGTCGACCGATTCCGCCTCGTGAACCTTGGCCACGGCTTCCCGCAGCCTGGCATAGTGTGGCAGCGTCCAGTCGCCAACGGCGCTCAGACGATGGGCATCCTGCTCCAGCATGCCGGGACGAGATGCGGTGACGGGCATGGCGAGTTCCATCTCCCCCTGAAAATGGCGCCCATGGGGCGTCTCGCCATCACTATATCGTCATACGCCGTTAGGTGACAGTGAGCCCGGTTCGCTAGCGGCCGATGCCGTGCTGCAGTTCGCCAATAATGCGCCTCGCCACTTCCTTGAGCCTCGGGCCCAGGTTGTCGACCATGATCGAATGACCGAGTCGGTGGGCGGCACCACCGCAGTTGATGGCCATGACCTCGGCGCCATCCTCGAGGATGAGTGGCGTGGCGACGGCACTGATCTGCGATTGCCAGTCGCCCTCGGAAAGGCAGAAGCCGTAGCGGGCATAATCTTCCTGGCTGCGCCTTATGCCCTTTTCGAGAGCAGGCCAGTCGCTCCCATGCGCCTTGGCGAGTTCCTCCAGAACCGCTTCGCGGCGCGCTTCAGGAAGACCACAGAGCCAGGCACGTCCGATCGCCGTGGTCGCCATCGGCAGCCGCGACCCTACGTCGAGCCGCACGATCAGCGGGCCGCTGCCATGGCAGCTCTCGATGTACATGATGTCGTTCTTGTCGGCCGCTCCCAGGCTGACGTTGCAGTCGGTGGCTTCGGCAAATTGCTGCATGAAAGGGCGGGCGATCTCGCGAATGCCCTGGCTGGCCAGGAAGCGATAGCCCAGCGCCAGGATGCCCGGGCCCAGGCGGTACTTCTCCAGCCGGGTGTTGTGGCGCAGGTAGCCGAGCTGGGTCAGCGTGTAGGTCAGACGTGACACCGTAGGGCGCGGAATGCCGGTGCGGCTGGAGAGTTCGGCATTGCCCAGGTACTCCTCGCCGGTGCCGAAGGCGCGCAGCAGTTCGAGCCCACGGGCGAGGGCGGTGACGAAGTTGCGATCCTTGGCCGGAGTGTCCGGCTCATCTTCCAGGGGGGCAGGCTTGTTCATCGATGGATTCCCTGTGGCAAAGCGTTGCGGGGCAGTATTGCATAACGCCCCGTGTCGGGTCCGTTGGCGGCGCTGGCTCGGGCACGAGACCGGCTAGGCGTCCAGGCGTTCGAGGATGCAGGCGATGCCCTGGCCGACGCCGATGCACATGGTGACCAGCGCATAGCGGCCGCCCTTGGCCTCTAGCTGGCGCAGCGCGGTCAGGGCCAGTCGCGCGCCGGAAGCACCGAGCGGGTGGCCAATGGCGATGGCGCCGCCGTTGGCATTAAGGCGACTGTCGTCGGGATGGAGGCCTAGCTGCTTGGCGCAGCCCAGCACCTGGACGGCGAAAGCCTCGTTGATCTCGATCACGTCCATCTGCTCCAGGCCAAGGCCGGCACGCTCCAGCACCTTGTGGCTGGCCGGCACCGGCCCAAGGCCCATCACGCGGGGTGGAACGCCGGCCACGGCACTGGCGACGATGCGTGCTCGGGGGGCGATTCCGGCGCGTTCGCCAGCCGCCAGGCTGCCGACGATCAGTGCCGCGGCGCCATCGTTGAGCCCGGAGGCGTTGCCCGCAGTAACCACGCCGCCCTCGAACAGCGGGCCGAGCCGGGACAGCTTGTCGATATCGGTGCCCGGGCGCGGATGCTCGTCGCGGTTCACCAGTAGGGGTGACTGCTTGCGCCCCTGGGGCACCTCGACGGACATTAGTTCGTCGTCGTAGAAGCCCCGGGCCAGCGCCTCGGAGTAGCGCGCCTGGGAGCGAGCAGCAAAGGCGTCGCTGGCGTCGCGGCCGATGTCGAGGTCGTGGGCCACGTTATCGGCAGTCTCAGGCATGCTGTGGCTGCCGTACTCGCGGGCAATCCAGGGGTTGGGAAAGCGCGAGCCGATCACGGTGTCGTAAAGCGGCTGATTACGGGCGAAAGGCGACTCGGCCTTGCCCAGCACATAGGGCGCGCGGGACATCGACTCCACGCCACCGGCCAGGAACAGCTCGCCCTCGCCGAGGCGCGTGGCACGGGCGGCATCGATCACCGCGGCGAGTCCGCTGCCGCACAATCGGTTGACCGTTTGCGCCGCGACTTCGACGGGCAGCCCCGCCAACAGCCCGGCATGACGGGCGACGTTGCGCGAATCCTCGCCGGCCTGATTGGTACAGCCGGCCAATACCTCTTCATAGGCCTCGGCGGCAAAGCCGTTGCGCTCGACCAATGCCTTGAGCACCTGGCCGAGCAGATCGTCGGGACGCACCGCGGCGAGACTGCCGCCGTGGCGTCCGAAAGGCGTGCGCAGGCCGTCGAAGATATAGGCGTCTTGCATGGAAAAGCTCCTTGGAGGCATCAAGCCGCGGTCAGCGGCAGGCCGAGTCTGGCGCGGCGGCGCAGCCAGGGGCTCGCACGGTAGCGCGGGTCGCCGGTGGCGGCCAGCAGGTTGTCGAGGATGGTGAGGATCCGACGGCTGCCGTAGTGGTCACCCATGGCAAGTGGCCCGAGGGGGTAGCCCAGACCCAGCTCCACGGCGCGATCGATGGTTTGTGGCTCGGCCACGCCCTGCTGGGCGATCTCGCTGCCGACGTTGACGATGCAGGCCACCACCCGCTGCAGCACGAAGCCGTTGCTGTCGTTGATCACGCTGACCGGTGTGCCGTCGTGGCCGAGCAGGGCCATGGCGGCGTCACGTATCTCGTTGCGAGTCGCCGGGGTGGTCATCAGGCTGCGACGCTTGCCGAGGCCGGCCAGCAGGTCGACGGCCACGCAGCGCTCGGCCGGCAGGCCCAGGCGCAGGGCGCAGCCGGTGGCGTCCTCGCCCAGCGGGGCGAGCAGGAAGAGGGCCTCGGCCGAGGGCGCCGCGCTGCTCTCCAGCGGCCAGCCTGCACTGCGTACCAGGTCGGTGAGCTGTCGGCGGGCGTCATCGTCCTCGGCGCCAATCCACACGGCAAGCGGTTCGGATGTGGGCAGCGGGGGTTCCTCGGGCACCTGGGGTTTGCCATCGACGTAGCGGTAGAAGCCTTCGCCGCTCTTGCGCCCGAGCAGGCCCGCGGTCAGCCGCTGGCGGGTCAGCGGCGAGGGGCGAAAGCGCGGCTCCTCGTAGTACTGGTGATAGATCGACTCCATCACCGCATGGGAGACGTCGAGCCCGGTAAGGTCGAGCAGGGCGAACGGCCCCATGCGAAAGCCACCCTGGTCGACCAGGATGCGATCGATGGTGACGTGGTCGGTCACGCTCTCGCCAAGGATGCGCAGCGCCTCGGTGCCGAAGGCGCGGCCGGCGTGATTGACCAGGAACCCCGGCGTGTCGGTGGTGCGGGCGGTGAAGTGCCCCATCGCCTGACCCAACGCCTCCACCCGTTCGGCCACTTCCGAGTCGGTTCGCAGTCCTGGAATCACTTCGACGATCTTCATCAGCGGGACGGGGTTGAAGAAGTGAAAGCCAATGACGCGCTCGGGGCGGCGGCAGGCCGACGCGATGGCGGTGACCGACAGCGACGAGGTATTGGTGGCCAGCACCGCCTGCTCGTCGAGAATTTCTTCGAGTTCGGTGAAGAGTGACTGCTTGGCCTCGAGCTTTTCGACAATGGCCTCGACGACGATGTCGCACCCGGCGAGATCGGCAAGGCTGACGGCTTCCTTGAGGCTGGCCCGATAGCGCTCGGCATCGGCCTCGCTCAAGCGCTGCTTCTCGACGCTGCGTGACCACATACCTCCAATGAATGCCTGGGCTTCGGCTACGGCCCCCTCGCGCAGGTCGTGAAGGTAGACGGTCAAGCCGGCCTGGGCGGCGATCTGGGCGATTCCACGACCCATGGCACCGGTACCGACGATGCCCAGTGCGCGAAAGGGGGGGATGAGGTTGGGAGAAGCGGGGGTGGTCGACATGGGGTGACGTTCTCCTGACTGCATTGATCTTTGTTCCGCAAAGCGGAATCAAGTTTCGTTTATTGACTGACATCCTAGGCTATGCAACAGTGCCTGACAACCAAATGCGGGCCTTCATTCTGCCAAGCGAAATAAGGGCAGATGACGCCTGTCATTTCAAGACCCGTCTTCCGTTTCAGGGTCAGACGTCACCATCTGTGAGGAACCGTCATGATTCGCGATCCCGAACTGCTCGATCAGCTTATCGATACCATTTCCCGCTTCGTGCGCGAGCGCCTGATTCCCAATGAAGCGCGTCTGGCGGAAGAGGACGCCGTACCGCCCGAGCTGCTGGAGGAAATGAAGGAGATAGGACTGTTCGGTTTGTCGATTCCCGAGGAGTTCGGTGGCCTGGGCCTGACCATGGAGGAGGAGGCGTTGGTGGCGATGGAACTCGGCAAGACCTCGCCGGCCTTTCGCTCGGTCTTCGGCACCAACAATGGTATCGGCGCCCAAGGCATCCTGATCGATGGAACCCCGGAACAGAAGGCCAAGTACGTGCCTCGCCTGGCGACAGGTGAGCTGCTCAGCGCCTTCTGCCTCACCGAGCCCGATTCTGGGTCCGATGCCGCCAGCCTGCGGACCACCGCGATACGCGATGGCGACCACTACGTGCTCAACGGCACCAAGCGCTTTATCACCAACGGCCCCGAGGCCGACATCTTCACTGTGATGGCGCGCACCGACCCCGCCAACAAGGGCGCCGGCGGCATCACCGCCTTCATCATCGAGGGCAATACACCTGGCCTGAAGCGAGGTCCTGCGGACAACAAGATGGGGCAGAAGGGCGCTCATACCTGCGACATCATCTTCGAGAATTGCCGGGTGCCGGCCGAGAACATCATCGGCGGCCGCGAGGGGCAGGGCTTCAAGACCGCCATGAAGGTACTCGACCGCGGGCGCCTGCATATCTCGGCGGTATGTGTGGGTGTGGCCGAGCGTCTGGTCGAGGAGTCGCTGAATTATGCCATCGAACGCAAGCAGTTCGGCGTACCGCTGGCCGAGCATCAGCTGGTCCAGGCGATGCTTGCCGACAGCAAGACCGAGGCCTATGCCGGACGCACCATGGTGCTCGACGCCGCGCGGCGCAAGGACGCCGGCGAGAACGTCTCCACGCTGGCGTCGTGCTGCAAGCTGTTCTGCGCCGAGATGGTGGGGCGTGTCGCCGATCGCGCGGTGCAGGTACATGGGGGTGCCGGCTACATGGCCGAGTATGCGGTGGAGCGCTTCTATCGCGATGTACGCCTGTTCCGTATCTACGAAGGTACTACCCAGATTCAGCAGGTGGTGATTGCACGCAACATGGTGCGGGAGGTGAGCTGATGGCTCTTGGCAGTGAGCCAAAGGCGCTTGGCACTGAGCTGAAGGCTCCGTCAGTGACGCGCCGGGCGCCGGACGAGGAGATCTTCGGCCGCCTGGCAAGCGACTTGGTGGCCGAGCTGCCGGAGCGCTTGAGTAAGCGTGTGCTCGAGAACGCCGAACGCCTCGGCGACGAACTGGCGCTGGTCGACGGCGAGGTGCGCTGGTGTTATGCCGAGCTGGGGCGCGAGATACGTGCCGCCGCCGAGTGGCTCGATACGCTGGGGATACGCCCCGGCGATCGCATCATGACAGTGAGCGAAAACTGCCGGGCGCTGGTCGTGCTGCTGCTGGCGGCGAGCGAACGCCATGTGTGGGTGGCTATCGTGAACTCACGCCTCTCGGCCCAGGAGATCGATGCCATTCGTGACAACTGCCAGCCGCGCCGGGTGTTCTATACCAGCGCGGCATCGCCGGACGCCGAGGTCCACGGCGAGCGGCATGGCGCGGATGCTTACGACCACCCCAGCCTGGGCCGGTTGAGGCTTTCGCCGCTGGCAGAAGTCGAGCCCGAGCCGGTCGCGGCCGGCGGCGGCGATCAGGTTGCGGCGATGATCTACACCTCCGGGACCACCGGGACGCCCAAGGGAGTGATGCTCACCCACCGAGGCATCCTGTACATCGCCGCTCTTTCGGGCGGTATGCGCCACCTCTGCGCAGGCGAGCGGGTCTACGGCGTGCTACCGATGTCCCACGTCTTCGGCCTTTCGTCGGTGTGCATGGGGTCGCTCTACAACGGCGCCTGTCTGCATACCGTGCCGCGCTTCGATGCCGCCGCCATGCTCGCAGCGCTGGAGCATGAGCGCATCACCGTATTGCAGGGTGTGCCGGCCATGTTCGCTCGTACGCTGGAGTTTCTGCGCCGTGCAGGACGCTGCCTCGTTGCGCCCGAACTACGCTATATCTCCGCCGGCGGCTCGCCGCTCGACGGCGACCTCAAACGTCGTGTCGAGGCGCTGTTCGGCCTCACCCTGCACAATGGCTACGGTCTCACCGAGGCGAGCCCGACCATCAGCCAGACCCGCATCGACGATCGTTTCGACAGCAATACCGTGGGACGCATACTGCCGCTGTTGGAGTATCGCCTCGAACCGCTGAGCGAGGCCGGCGAGGACGAACCGGACCATGCAGGTGCCGGCGAGCTGTGGGTGCGGGGCCCCAACGTCATGAAGGGTTACTTCCGCCAGCCGGCCGCCACCCGCGCCAGCCTCACCGAGGAGGGCTGGCTCAATACCGGTGACGTCGCCCGCTTCGACGAGGACGGGCAACTCTATATCGTCGGTCGCAGCAAGGAGCTGATCATTCGCTCCGGCTTCAACATCTATCCGCCGGACGTGGAGGCGGTAATCAACGAGCATCCGGACGTCACCCTCTCGGCAGTCGTGGGGCGACAGGTGGCCGGCAACGAGGAGGTCGTTGCCTTCATCCAGTGTGAACCCGGTGCCACTGTCAGCGAGGCGGAGCTGCGCGATTTCATCGCCGAACGCCTGGCTCCGTACAAGCGACCGACGCAACTGGTATTGATGGATGCGCTGCCGGCCACCGCCAGCGGCAAGATCCTCAAGGGACGCCTGCGTGAGCTGGCCAACCGCGAGGGGACGGCATGAGTGAATCCAACCAATCACCCCTGATGGGCTACCACGAACTGCTCGGTATGCGGGTGGTGGAGTGGTCGGAAGGGGTTGCTGTGGTCGAGCTGGTGGCCGATGAGCGTCACCTCAACCGCAGCGGCATCGTGCACGGCGGGGTGCTCACTTCGATGCTCGACAGCGCTCTGAGTCTCGCCGGACTCTACTGCGAGCTTCCCGGGCGGGTGCGCCGCGGCATGACCCTGTCGCTCACGACCACCTTCGTCGGGCCTGCCGGTCCAGGCCTGCTGCGTGCCACCGGCAGGGTGCGCGGCGGCGGGCGCAAGGTCTACATGGCCAGCGGCGAGGTCGTAGATGCCAGTGGCGAGCTGCTGGCCATGGCCGAAGGCGCGTTTCGTCGGCGCGGTGGTAGCGAATCGCCGGAGGGCATCGCCGAGTGACAGCGGCGCGGCAACGCGCCGGCCTGCTGGCGCTGGTCACGTTGGCCACCTTGGGCCACCTCGTCACCGGTAGCACCGTCCTGCAGGGCGTCGGCGTGCTGGCGCTGGCGGTCTACCTGGTCTCGTTGCGCGGCAGGCTGACGCCCATGGCTCGCGGCCTTCTCATTGTGGCTGTCGTGTCCACACTGGTCGCGCTGTGGCGCGTCGAGGCTCCCGGCCGGCTGCTGTTCGAAGCGGCCGGCCGTTTCGCCTTCTTCGCCACATTCGTGGTGGCATTGAGCCTGCTGCGCCTACCTGCCTATCGCTCGCGGCTGGTGCGTCGCTGCGGCCGGGCCATGCTGCTGCAGCCGCCGGGGCGGCGCTATCCGATCCTTTCCATCGGCTCCGCCCTGTTCGGCATCATCCTCAATATCGGTGTGCTGAACCTGTTTGCCGGAATGATCGAGAAGAGCAATACCCTGGCGGCAGCGCAAGGGCGCGCCTGGGTGCAGCGGGCGCGCCAGCGGCGGATGATGCTGGCCCTGCTGCGTGGCTTCTCGCTGGCACCGTTGATCTCGCCCATGGGTATTGGTGTGGCGGTGGTGCTCTCCAACCTGGCCGAGCTGCGCTGGCTCGACCTTGCTCCCTATGTGATCGGCGCGGCGCTGGTCATCTTCCTGGTGGGATGGGGCATCGATCACCTCACCGGCCCGCATCCCGCCAATCGCAAGGCGACGTTGCCGGCGCCTTCCCTGGTGCCGCTCGGCCTGTTTTGCCTGCTGCTGCTGGGCATCGTTTCGCTGGTATTCCTGCTGGCCTGGGCGCTGCAGGTTCGGCTACCCATCGCTGCCCTGATGGGAGCGCCGCTCGGCGCGATTAGCTGGCTGGCCTGGCAGCGGCGTCACCTCGGTATGCTCGGCACGCCAGCGGCGCTCGTCAGCCTGCATCGACAGTTGCCGTGGCTGCTGGCACCGAGCGCCAACGAGGTGGTGGTGCTCGGTGCGGCAGGCTATCTGGGCCACCTGTGCGTGGCGCTGTTTCCGATCTCCAGTCTCGGTCCACTCATGGTGATCGTGGAGCCGCTGGGAGCGGCCAACGCCGTTTTGGCGATGCTGCTGGTGGTGGGGCTGGCCCAGGTCGGGATCAACCCGATCGTCACCGTGACGCTGCTCGTCGGCTTGTTGCCGACACTGCCCATCGAAGGGTTGTCACCGGCGCTGATCGGTGCCTCGTTGATGGTGGGTTGGGCACTGGCGTTGATGTCCTCGCCGATGACGGCCTCGATGTTGATCCTGTCGCGCTTCACCGGCGTTGCCTCGACCCGTATCGGTTATCGCTGGAACGCCCGCTTCCTGCTGGCCTGCATTCCGCTGCTGGCCGGTTGGTTCCTGTTCGCACCCTGGTGACGGTGAGCTCTACGCCAGTGAGTGATTTCAGCGGTGCTTGCCATCCATGGCCAAGGTGGCTTGGCGATGCGGACCGCCCAGGTGACGCGGGTAGCCCAACGCCTCGATGGCGAGCAGGTCGATGTCGCTGGCGCGATAGGCCCAGCCGCGCTCGGCCAGCATCAGGCTGGCCGCCTCCATGGCGGCGTGTGGGTTGGCATCGTCGTCACGGGCCGCCTTGTGCAGCGCCGCTAACAGGCTGCCCTCGCGACTCACCACGACTGCCTGACGCAGCGACTTCAACGCGTTGGCCGCGGCCTGCTGCTGGTTGGCGTCGGCGCGTAGAGCGACCAGCTCCGCCATGCCGCCCTCGGCCGATACGACCAATGCCAGATCGGCGTCGATGCTTTCGAGATCGACCGCCGTTTCCACGGAAAGCAGGGCGATGCGCAGGCAGTGGGTCGGACAGGTCGCGTCGACTCCGGCGGCGACCAGGCAGGCCTGGGTGTTGTCGTCCGAACGAGCGGTGAATTCAATGTTGGCCCGCTCGGCTTTGCTCTGTAGATGTGCGAACAGCGGATGCTCGCCGAGCAGGGCGAGTCGTGTGAGGGTGAGAGCCTCTCCGGCATCGGGCACCTTGTGCGGAGCACGGGCGGCGAAGAAGGCGTGGATCAGCCCGGCGCGCTGGGGCGACTCCATGCACTCGAGGAACAGCTCGCGTTCGCGGCGCAGGCCCTCGGCGAGACTTCCTTCGCTGCTGGCTGCGATCGCCTCGATGCAACGGAAGGGCGAGAAGAGTTGGGGTACTTCGGCTTCCAGCTTGGCGCGGTAGCGCGCGATGGCCTCGGGGGCGGCCGCGGGGGGCGGGAGTTCACCGGTGACGCGCGGCGTCCGCCTGCCGTCGAGCACGTCGCGTGCCGCTGCCAGCCCGGCCTCGAGCGGGTCGTCGACATCGAGCACGGCATCGACGATACCCAGCGCCAAGGCTTCGTCGGCATCGGCGAAACGCCCGCTGGTGATCAAGTCCAGCGCCGCCTCGATGCCGGCGAGACGCGGCAGGCGTTGGGTGCCGCCGGCACCTGGCAGCAGCCCCAGCTTGACCTCGGGCAGGCCGACCTTGGTGCCGGGCAATGCCACGCGCAGCTGGCAGCCCAACGCGACCTCGAGCCCGCCCCCGAGCGCCGTGCCGTGCAGGGCAGCGACGATGGGCTTGGCGCTGGTTTCGAGAAAGGCGATCACCTCGGGCAGAATCGGCGCCTGGGGCGGCTTGCCGAACTCGCGAATATCGGCCCCGGCAATGAAGGTTCTGCCATGTGCCACCAGCACCAGGACGCGCGCCTGGGGATCTTCGTTTCCTCGGGTAACGGCCTCCACCAGACCTTGGCGCACGGCCTGGCCCAGGGCATTGACCGGTGGGTTGTCGATGGCAATGACACCGATATCGTCGTGGCGCTGGTAGGCGACGGGGGACGTCATGCGGTATGGCTCCCTGTGTCAGGCTTCGGTTCGAATGGATGGTACATGTACGCTACCTCATGAATCGACGGGAGGCGCCATCTTCGCCGTACGCGGTCCCGCGTGGCGCTGGCTCCAGCGCGCCAGAAGCACGGCAGGCAGCAGGGCGGCCATCGCACTACCCAGCAGTTCGATCTGGCTGAGCGGTACCATGCCACCGCCGGGCAGGGCGAACAGCAGGCCGGCCACCAGCACCAGGCCGCGGGCCGGAATTTCATGCAGAGCGCCGATGCCGAGCCGGCCCACGCCGATCAGGTAGCCCTGCATGGCGGAGGCGAACAGCACGATGCCCACCAGCGCCTGTATGAATACCAGACCGATCTGCAGCGGCTCGCCTTGCATGATCAGCGCCGGGTTGAGCACGAACAGGAACGGGATGAAGTAAATCACGCTGCCCAGACGCATGGCCTGAAGGCCGGTGGCCATGGGGCGCGCGCCGGCCACGGTGGCAGCGGCGAAGGCGCCCAGTGCGACGGGAGGCGTGATGAAGCTGAGCATGCCCCAGTAGAGGATGAACATGTGCACCGCCATGGGATCGAGACCGCCACCCTGGATCAGCGCCGGTGCCAGTGCCACGGCGAGAAAGATATAGGCGGCGGTGACGGTCATGCCGATACCCAGCACGAAGCTGGTCAGCGCACCCATGATCAGCAGCAGCGGCACGCTACCCCCGGCGATGTGGATGAAGTCATTGGCGATGGTGCCGGAGAGCCCGGTCATCGACAGTGCGCCGACCAGCATACCGACGGCGGCGAGGATGGCGATCAACTCGGCGAACAGCTTGGCCGCCGAGGAGAGCGACTCGCCCAGCTCGCGCAGCCCCCAGCGATTACGGCGCGAGAACTGATTGAGGACCAGCAGCAGGGCGGTGGCGTAGAACGGTGCCACGGCTTCACGCTGCATGATCAACAGCATCCATACCAGCAGAGCGAAGACGAAGATGAAGTACCAGCCCTGCTTGAGGGTCTGCCACAGGGAAGGCAACTCCTCGGCGGGCAGTCCCTTGATGCCGTGGCGCGCCGCGTAGGCGTCGATCTGGATGAACAGACCGAGGAAATAGAGGATCGAGGGAATGATCGCGGCCAGCGCCACGGCGGCGTAGGGCACGTCGAGGAACATCGCCATGACGAAGGCGGTGGCGCCCATGACGGGCGGCATCAACACCCCGCCGGTCGAGGCGCAGGCCTCGACGCCGCCGGCGAACGAACGGCCCATGCCGATGCGGCGCATGGCGGGAATCGACAGCACGCCGGTGGTGAGCACATTGCTGATCACGCTGCCGCTCATCGAGCCCATCAGCCCGCTGGAGAAGATCGAGACCTTGGCGGGCCCGCCGCGCACGTGACCCAGCAGGGCGAAGGCCAGGTCGATGAAGAACTTGCCGCCGCCGCTCTTCTGCAGCACCACGCCAAAGACCAGAAAACCGATGACCAATCCGGCGAAGGCCTGGAGCGGCACGCCCATGATGCTCTCGGTGCTCATGGTGTGGTACATGGCGGTCTCCTCCAGGGTGGAGGGAAACGCCTGGATCGGCCCGGGCACGATATCGGCGACCAGCGGGTAGAGCGAAAACGTCGCGGCGATGACGGCGATGGGCCACCCTCCGGCTCGACGCGCCGCCTCGATGATCAACAGCCACCAGGCGTAGCTGGCGATGATGGCAGTATCGGGAGCAGCGAAGGCCCAGCCGCGCTCGAGGATCGACTCGGCGTGGTAGACGAAATAGCCGCCGACGATCAGCGTCACGAGGCTCAGCGCATAGTCATACCACGGTACCGGACGATACTGCAGCGATGCCTTGATCGGCCAAAGCAGGTAGACCAGCGGCAGCAGCAGGGCCACCACGGCATAGTAGAACTGCGTTTCCAGCCCGGTCACGAAGCGCAGCCAGCCCAGGTTGAACAGGTAATCCAGAGTGATCAGCATCAACACCACCGTCACGGCGCCGGGAATCCAGCGCAGGGCGACGGGCAGCGGGCGCACGTGAGTGACCTTTTCCTTGAGCTGGCGTGGCGACTCGGGGGGCGAAGTGGCGGTGGTCATGGCGGCGTCCGTGGATCGGGAAAGGGGCGGCATGGCCGCCCCGGGGGCAGGCTCTTGCGGGTGAGTCACTCGAAGACCGGATCGAAACCGGCATCGCTGAGTGCCTGCGCGCGCGCTTGCATCCAGGCTTCGCGGAACTCCTCCTCGTCCTCAGGGGCGTCGGCAAGAAAGCCGTCCCATGTCTCGAGCAGCAGTTCCTGGCGCTCGATCAACTCGTCCTGGTGGGCCTGCATCTCGTCGGTCCACTCACCGATCTCCTTGTAGTACTCGACCACGGCGTCATGGAAGGGCAGCACCCAGGTCAGGTCCTGGTATTCGAAGGCGTAACCCACGGCGCCCGGTGCGGCGTCCTTGTAGTCGTCATAGTTCTCCTGCAGCGCCTTGATCAGGCCGTAGGCCACCTTGTCGTCGAGATCCTGGTTGGCCACCACGATCGGATAGGGATAGCTGGCACTCGGTACGGGGTTGTCGGCGCTGACGTTGCCCGCCCCGGCGGTGACTTCATGCGGTTGGAAGTAGGGCGCCACCGCCAGCATGCGCTCCCAGCCCTCGGCATCGTCGGGGTCGAGCACCGGCCAACTGATGCCGCGGGGGCTACTGGCGAGCTGCTGTGCGGGTGGGGTCACGGTGGTAGTGAAGGAGGCGTCGACATCGCCGGCGATGATGCCGTCGAACGAACGCGCATAGCCGGGGTAGTCGACGCGTTCAACGTCGTCCCAGGTCAAACCACCGAAGGCCAGGTAGGCTTCGGTGCCCTTGTTCAAGGCGTCGTCACCGCGGATGTAGGCGATGCGCTTGCCGGCCAGGTCGGCCGGGGTCTCGACGTCGAGGTCGCCGGCCACCGCCAGCGACAGGCCGAAGGAGGCCGTGGAGGTGGTAATCACGCGGATGGGCTGGGGTCCCCAGTCGCGATCGGCAAACATCATTACGCCCTCGGCACCGTAGTAGCTGGCGATGCCGCAGGCGCACAGGTCGACGCGTCCCTGCTTGAGCGGCGTCATTCGCGAGACATCGTTGTCGCCGGGCAGGATGCGCACCGAGGTGCCGTAGTGATTCTGCAGCATGTTGCCGATGGCCACGGCCTGGGCGTAGCCGCTTGAATTGGTGCCGTAGGCGGTCCAGGCCATGGTACGCGGCAGTTCGACTTCGGAAGCCTGGGCCGTGCCGAGGGAGATCAAAGTGAAAGGAACAGCGGCAACAATGAGGGAGCGAGACAGCTGGCGCATGGTGCAACTCCTGTAAAAAGTGATTGTTGTTTTGCTATGCGGTATTTGATTCCGAAACTGAACTCGATACTAGGAAGACCCCGCTGCAGTGTCAACGCATGCTTGCCGGTGGGTCGCCATCTGCTTTCCGCTAGGCGGAATGTCGCTTAGGGAGGGGTAAAAAAACTTTATAAAATAAAGGCTTGCCAAATAACGGGCTGGGCAGGAAAACAGTCGCTTCGACCAAGGTATAGACGTTCCGGCTACTCAGAGGGGCGGGAGAGTTCGCGCCAGGCGGCATAGCTGCTGAGAAAGACCCGCCCCGTCATGTCGTCGAGGAAATCGCTGCACTTCAAGCGATCCATGACCGGACCTTTTACTTCGGCCAGGTGCAGGGTGACGCGAGAGTCCTTGAGGCGGGCATTGATGGCATCGAGGCTTTCCAGCGCCGAGGCATCGATCAGGTTTACTGCCGAGCAGATCAGCACCACGTGTTCGAGTTCCGGACGAGTGGCCACCAGGTCGTAGACGGTGTCTTCCAAGTAACGAGCATTGGCGAAATAGAGACTTTCATCGATACGCAGCAATGCCACGTGGCTGACGCTCTCGGTTTCGTGACGTTCGACGTTGCGAAAGTGTTCGGTGCCGGGAATGCGGCCCACCAGCGCGCTGTGTGGACGGCTGGTGCGATAAAGGAAAAGGCCGATGGAGAGTGCCACACCGCTGATGATGCCGGCTTCGACGCCTTCCACCAGAGTCAGCAGGATGGTGACCGCCATAGCCGAGAAATCGCTGCGCGAGTAGCGCCAGGTCTGTCGGATCATGGGGATGTCGATCAGGGTGATGATCGATACGGTGATCGTTGCCGCCAGGGTGGCGATGGGAAGGTGCTGGAGCGTCGGCGTGAGAAACAGCGTCACCGCGCCGATGCCGATGGCGGCGAAGAGTCCTGCCAGCGGGGTCTGCGCCCCGGCATCGTGATTGATCACGGTGCGGGTCAGTCCGCCGGTGACCGGCATCCCCGCGGAAAAAGCGGCGACGACATTGGCGCCGCCCAGGCCGACCAGTTCCTGATTCGGCGAGATGCGCTCGCGACGCCTGGCGGCCAGCATTTGCCCCATGGAGACGGATTCGACGAAGCCCACCACGCTGATCAACAGGGCGGGTACCAGCAGCGCCTGCCAGAGGGAGGCCTCGAAGCCGGGCACGGTGAGCGGTGGCAGCCCTTGGGGAATATCGCCAATGACGGCGACACCGATCTCGGCCAGCTCGAAATACCAGGTGGCAAGCGTGGTCGCTATTACGGCGAAGACAGGACCTGCACGGGTAATAAGGTCGGCCAGAGGCTGAGGGAGGCCCAGGCGGCGCAGGGTCGGCCGGCCGTACTGACGCAGCAGGAGCAGGAACGACAGGCTGCCGATTCCGATGATCAGCGTGGGCAGGTGCAGGCCGGGCAGGCCACGGGCAAACTCCGCCAGCCTGGGCAGCAGCTCGCGAGCGCTGAGTTCGATGCCGACCAGGTAACCCATCTGGCTGGCGGCAATGAGAATTCCCGATGCGGTCAGGAATCCTGCGATGACGGGGTGGCTCAGGAAATTGGCCACGAAGCCCATGCGCAGCAACCCCATGACAAGCAGGATCAGGCCGGAGAGCAGGGAGAGCACCAGCGCCGCCTGCAGGTACTCGGGCGTGCCCGGTGTGGCGACCCCGGACAATGCCGCTCCGGTCATCAGCGCAACGATGGCGACCGGCCCCACGGCCAGGGTTCGGCTGGTGCCCAGCAGGGCATAGGCGATGGCCGGCAACAGGCTGGCGTAGAGGCCCACCACAGCCGGCAGCCCAGCCAGCACGGCGTAGGCCAGCGACTGGGGTATCACCATCACGGTAACGATCAGGCCCGCCAGGAGATCGGCGCCGCCCAGGCGCCTGTTGTAGTGAGGCAACCAGGTGAGGATCGGTAAGTAGCGTCTGAGCATCCGTCTCTTATGTGGCAGGGGGCTTGGGAACACCAGACTAAACGATATTGGTGGTTGAGTTGAGTGTTGGTTAGCATCAGGTGAAATAGTTGCTGCAGAACGACAACCCTCGACAGGACACGCCATGAAGCCCGAAACCATCGCCCTCCATCACGGCTACGCTCCCGACGACCAGCACGCCGTCGCGGTGCCGATCCACCAGACCACCTCGTTCTCCTTCGACAATGCCCAGCACGCGGCCGACCTGTTCGACCTCAAGGTCGAGGGCAACATCTATTCGCGCATCATGAACCCAACCTGTGCGGTGCTGGAACAGCGCATCGCCGCGCTGGAGGGTGGAATCGCCGGCCTGGCGGTCGCTTCGGGCATGGCCGCAATCACCTATGCCATCCAGACCATCGCCGAGGCCGGCGACAACATCGTCTCGATCAGCGAGCTGTATGGCGGTACCTATAATCTCTTCGCGCATACCTTGCCGCGCCAGGGTATCGAGGTGCGCTTCGCCGACAAGGACGACATCGAAGGCATCGAGTCACTGATCGACGCACGCACCAAGGCGGTGTTCTGCGAAAGCGTCGGCAACCCGTCCGGTAGTGTGGTCGACATGGCAAGACTGGCTGAGGCCGCGCATCGCCACGGCGTTCCGGTGATCGTCGACAACACCGTGCCCACGCCTTTCCTGTGGCGCCCCATCGAGCACGGTGCCGATATCGTCATCCATTCCGCGACCAAGTACATCGGCGGCCATGGCACCACGATCGGTGGCGTGATCGTCGATTCGGGCAAGTTTCCCTGGGCCGACCATCCCCAGCGCTTCCCGCTGCTCAACGAGCCGGACGTCTCCTACCATGGCGTGAGCTATACCCGCGATGTGGGCGAGGCGGCCTTCATTGCCCGCGCCCGAGTGGTGCCGCTGCGCAACATGGGGGCGGCGCTCTCGGCCCAGGCGGCCTGGAACCTGCTGCAGGGGCTCGAGACCCTGTCGCTGCGCATCGAGCGGGTCTGTGCCAACGCACGCAAGGTGGCGGAATACCTGGAGGGACACCCAGCGGTTAACTGGGTCCAGTATGCCGGTTTGCCGGGTCACAAGGATCACGCCCTGGCCAAGCGCTACATGAACGGCCACGCTTCCGGCATTCTCAGCTTCGGTATCCAAGGCGGCCGCGAGGCGGGAGCGCGTTTCTACGATGCCCTGGGCATGATCCTGCGGCTGGTCAACATCGGCGATGCCAAGACCTGCTCGTCGATCCCGGCTGCGACCACCCATCGTCAGCTCAACGACGAAGAACTCGTGGCCGCCGGTGTGACGTCCGACATGGTCAGGCTCTCCATCGGCATCGAGCACGTCGACGACATCATCGCGGACCTGGAGCAGGCACTGGCCGCCAGCCAGGCCTGAAAATACACCGGGCGTCTCGCAAGGCGAGACGCCCGGTGTCCGCCAACGAAAAAACGGTCGAATCGGAGATACAAGAAAAAGAGCTATCGGCCATTCCAGATGGCACTTGAGTAGCGCTTTCGTCTGTCAGGCGAAAGTGGTGATGCGCATGTCGGTTACTTAACGTTAAGCTCCCAAAACACCTATAACAAAGAGACGACACGCATGCGGATACTGATGCTCCTGCTGGCCGCGGTTGCGCTTGCCGCCGGCTTTTTGATCGGCTACCGCGGCGGCGCCGAATGGCAGGCGCTCCTCTCGGTAGGGCTGGCATCGTCAGCGGGCGCCCTGCTCGCACTGAGCGGGCTGGCTGCGATTCATCGCGCGGGTGCCGATTCGCTGGCCAACGATCGTTTCCATGTCTGGCTACCCGCTTCGCGCGACTATCTCTCCCTGCGGCGCATGGCGCATGGTCTGATCCAGCAGGCCAGCACCACGGCGATCGCTTCCGCCGAAGTATCCCATCACGCCGATCGAATGGATCAGCGCCTGGAGCGCCAACAGCAGACCGTGCGCGAAGCGTCGTCGAGCATGGGCGCGATCACGTCAGCTATCGAGCAGGTTGCCGCCAGTGCCGCCAACGTCGCCACTCTGGCCAGTCGCTCGCGCGACGCCAGCCATGTCAGCCGGGAATCGCTGGGGCAGGTCATCGAGGAGATGCAGGCACTCGCCGAACGTTCGGAAGAGGCGCTCGAGTTGCTGAACATGCTGAGCGAGAAGGCCGACAGCGTACGCCATGTGACCTCGCTGATCGAGGAGATCGCCGAGCAGACCAACTTGCTGTCGCTCAATGCCTCGATCGAGGCGGCGCGTGCCGGCGAGCACGGCCGCGGCTTCGCGGTGGTGGCAGGAGAGGTGCGTCAGCTCGCCGGGCGCACCGCCGATGCCACGCGCAATGTCGAGGCGCTGGTCGGCGATATCGGCGACAGCAGCCATCGCGTGGTCGACACCATCGGTCACTTGATGCAGCGCGTCGGCGACCGGGCCAAGGAGATGAGCAAGGTCGGCGAGCAGCTTACCGAGATGACCGGTCATTTCGACCAGGTGGAAGGTGAGATTCGCTCCATCGCCGAGGCCATGGAGGACACCAATCGACACTCACAGCGCGTGGCCGGGACCCTGGGCACGCTGGAGGAGGATGCAGAGCAGGGCAACCGCGACATGCATGGCCTGGCGAGCCAGGCACGCGCTCTGATGGCCGGTGCCGAGGCGGTCGATGCGGCTCTCGCTCAGCAGCGCCTCGAAGGGCGTCATCAGCAGGTATTCGAGGCCGCACGCCAGGCGGCAGCGAAAATAGGCGCATTGCTCGAATCGGCCATCAAACGCGGTGAACTCGACGAGCAGACCCTCTTTCATGCCCAGTACACGCCGATTCCCGGTACCAACCCGCAGCAATACGAGACCGGGTACGTCAACTACACCGATGATAACTTCCCCGCCATCCAGGAACCGCTGCTCGAGCGTCTCGGTGTCGCCTATGCCATCGGCATCGATCGCCGTGGTTATATTCCCACTCATAACGTCGCCTCCAGCCGGCCACCCACCGGCAACTATGAGCACGATCTCAAGTTCTGCCGCAACCGGCGCATCTACGAGGACACCACCGGACAGCGCTGCGGGACCCACGAGGAGACCCTGCTGTTGCAGACCTACAAGCGCGATACCGGCGAAGTGATGCACGATTTGTCGGTGCCGATCTATGTGGGCGGCAAGCACTGGGGTGGCTTCCGCGTCGGCTACAAGCCCGAGACAGCGTAAGCCTTCGAGCGCTGGCGCGGCCTCGCCGCGTCAGCGCTGCTCCGGCGAGGATGGGGTGCCGGCCGGCGCCAGCGGCGAACGTGTCCGGGTATTCCAGGCCGACCAGGAGTAGAGCGCAAGGCTGACCCAGATCAGCAGGAAGGTGGCGAGCTGCGTTGGCGAGAGTGGTTCGCGAAACACCAGCAGTGCGATGAAGAACTGAATGGTGGGGTTGAGGTACATCAGAAAACCCAGCGTAGCGAGCCGCAGCCGCCGAGCTGCCCCGGCAAAGGCCAACAGCGGCAGGGCGGTGATCACGCCGCTGGCAATCAGCAGCAGTGTGATATCTGGTTCACTCAGGAAATGGGAGAGTTCGGCGGCGCTGAGCCAGGCCAGTGCCATCAGCCCCAGCGGTAGCAGCAAGAGAGTCTCCACGAACAAGCCGGAGAGCCCGTCGAGAGGCACCTGCTTGCGCAGCAGACCGTAGGTGCCGAAACTCAGCGCCAGCGTCAGGCTGATCCACGGCAGCTCCCCCAGCAACAGCAACTGGATGGCGATGGCCACGCCGGCCAGCACCACAGCAACACGCTGCAGCCCGGCCATCGCCTCGCGCAGCACCAGCATGCCCAGCGCAACGTTGACCAGCGGCGTGAGAAAATAGCCCAGGCTGGCCTGGAACACCTGCCGGGTCTCCACCGCATAGATGTATAGCCCCCAGTTGATGGCGATCAGCACTGCGCAGCCGAGCACACGGCCCAGGCGCCTGGGTTCGGCGAGTGCCTTGCGGATGGGATCCCACCGATTGAGCAGGGTGACCAGAACGACCAGGAACAGGCATGACCAGATGACGCGATGAATCAGTATCTCGTAGGCGGGAACGCCTTCGAACAAGGCGAAGAACAGTGGAAAGCAGCCCCACATGACGTAGGCGGCCAGGCCGAAGCCGACGCCGCGTGCGGCTTCACGATCGCTCAAGGACTGCAAGGGCATTGCCGGTTACTCTGGTGACGTAGAGCTGTAATTTAGCAGCCTATTGAATTCGGCTCCATGGCCTCGGTGACGTTCGTGACGCCAAGCAAGGTCCGGGCTGACGTTATTCCCTGCCTGGGTTAGGCTGAAGCGATAGACGAGCGACTGCAAGGGAACCATCCATGAGCGATTTGCGTACGACCCTGGTTCAGTGCGACCTGCGCTGGGAAGATCCCGAGGCCAACTGCCGCATGCTCGAAGAGCAACTGGGCGGGCTCGGCGGCGACGAGACCGACCTCATCGTGTTGCCCGAAATGTTCTCCACCGGCTTCACCATGAACTCCCGCGAGATGGCCGAGCCCATGGAGCAGAGCCGTGCCGTAGCATGGCTGACCGAGCAGGCGTCCAAGCGCAACTGTGTCATGACCGGCAGCGTGGCCATCGTCGAGGATGGCCACTATTTCAACCGGCTCGTCTGGGCACGACCGGACGGCAGCCGCGTCTGCTACGACAAGCGACACCTGTTCCGCATGGCTGGCGAGCACGAGCGTTATTCCATGGGCCACGATAGGGTGATCGTGACGCTGAAGGGGTTCCGTATCCTGCTCAGCGTCTGCTACGACCTGCGTTTTCCCGTGTGGCTGCGCCAGAGCCCTGGGCCCGGCGAGCACTTCGAGTACGACGCATTGCTGTGCGTGGCCAACTGGCCGGCGCCGCGGCGGCATCCGTGGCGCATCCTGCTGCAAGCCCGGGCGATCGAGAACCTGTGCCCCGTCATCGGCGTCAATCGCGTCGGAGAGGACGCCAATGGCATGCGCTATTCCGGCGATTCCATGCTGGTGGACTTCAAGGGTGAGGCAATCATCGACGAGCCGCCCGATAAGGCTTTCATCAAGAGCGCAACGCTTTCTCATGCAGACCTCGAGGCGTTTCGTGAGAAGTTTCCCGCCTGGCGCGACGCCGATCATTTCACGCTGTCGGATGGGGTCGGGTTCTGATGCGGCTCGACCGTTTTCTGGCTGAGACCACCGAACTGACCCGCAGCCTTGCCAAGAAGGCGCTGCATCGTGGCGAGGTCAGCGTCAACGGGGAGGTCATCAAGCAGCCGGCCAGCCAAGTGGGAGAATCCGATCGGGTGGAATGGGACGGCCAGCCGCTGGTCCTGGTCGGGTTACGCTACGTGATGCTCAACAAGCCAGCCGGCGTGGAGTGCAGTGCGCGCCGCGGGCTCTATCCGCGCGTAGTGGATCTCATCGACTTGCCCAAGGCCGAACGGCTGCAGGCCGTGGGCCGTCTCGATGTCGACACTACCGGGCTGGTACTGCTGACCGACGACGGCCAGTGGTCACACCGCGTGACGGCGCCGCGCAAGCGCTGTGCGAAGGTATATCGGGCCAACCTGGCGGAACCTCTCGCCGGCGAGGCGCTGGCCGCGGCCGTCAAGTGCTTCGAGGAGGGTATTCTACTCGAGGGGGAAGAGAAACCGACGCTGCCGGCCAGGCTCGTCATGCGCAATGACTACGAGGCCGAACTCACCCTCCACGAAGGGCGCTACCATCAGGTCAAGCGCATGTTTGCCGCCATCGGCAACCACGTCACGGCGCTGCACCGGGAATCGGTAGGGCCATTGATGTTGGGCTCTCTCGAGCTCGGCGAGTGGCGCGAGCTGAGTGCCGACGAGGTCGCCATGTTCGCCTGAGTCAGGCGGAAGGCGCATAGGTTTCGCTACGGTCGCGACCCCGGTGCTTGGCCCGATAGAGCGCCTGATCGGCCAGGCGAATCAGCTCTATCGGGTCGTCGGCATGAGCTGGATAGCTGGCGATACCGCATGAAAGGCTGACGCAGCCGAGTGTTTCGCCACCGTGCAGGAAACATTGTCGCCGCATCGAATCCAGCAGCCGCTCGACGGCTTCATTGGCCTGCAGCGCTGTGGCTCCAGGCATCACCACGACGAACTCCTCACCACCCAGGCGGCACACCACATCGGCCTCGCGGAAATGCTCGTCGATCAGCCTTGCCGTGGCTATCAGTACCGTATCGCCAGCCTCATGCCCGTGCAGGTCGTTGAAATGTTTGAAGTGGTCGATATCAAGCATGATCAAGGTAAGCGCCGAGCCACGCCTGGCGATGGCCACCTCGTGAGCGAAGATCTCGTCGAAGTGGCGACGGTTCTTCACACCGGTCAAGGGGTCCTGATACGAGAAGGCTCGAAGCCGCTCGACCATGTGCTGCAGATCCTGGGTGCGATCCTCCACTTGACGCTCAAGGTGTTGATTCAACTCGACCAGTTCACGCTGGGTCATGACATAGTGGCGCAGCGAGATCGCCACGATGGCGAGGCTGAAGCCCAGCGCTCCCAGGCTGACCGGAACTCGATGCCACGGCAACAGGCCATGAGCAACCGCCATGTCGAGCAGCAGCAGCAGGCCGAACAAACCATAGGCAGCGATAATGAGCCGTTGCTCCCCGTTGAGTTGCCTCAGGTGTACGGCAATGAGGGCAAACAGCACCGGCAGGCTGAAGGCCAGCAGGAGGTCGTAGACAGGAAAGGTGCTGGAGAGATTGACGGCACCACTCAGGGCCAGTGCAAGAGCCAGAACGAGATAACCCAGGTGGAACTGCCACAGTCGACGAATCCAGCGCGAATGGTGGCTCTTGAACCAAGGCTCGAGCAGCAGGCCGATGCCTACCGGCAGCGCGTAATACCCCGCCGCCGCGAGGTAGTTCCATAACAGTGGCTTATCCAGCAGCAGCTGGCTGGCCTGGGTCTCGGCAAGGATCATCACGCCGGAGGCAAGAGAAAAGAGCCCGATGCCGGCAAAGGTCTGGCGGCGCCGATGGATCAGCGCGAAGCTACCGGCCAATAGCGCGAGCAACAGGCAAAAGGCGCTTACTGCCAGGTCGGTTGCCGAGCGATTCAGGATCATGGCGAAGAACTCGGGGCGGTCCATCAGGCGGACTTCTCCCCACAGGCCGATATCGGTGTAGTTGGAGTAGACGCGAAAGGTGAGCTGCCTGCCGGCGAAATCTTCGGGAAGGCTGATCGCGTGCCAGGGCCAGCCGATGAAAGGACCTTCGCCTCGGTCGTCGAAACTGCCGTGCTGATAAATCAGTTCGGTATCCAGATAGGCCTGGGCAATCAGGTCGATACTGTAGATATAGAGTACCGGGTCGCGCCATTCACCCGCGGGTAGGGTGGTCCGGAACCACACGTGGCGATGTCCTTCACGGCCCGGCGGATTGGAAGGAAAGTCGATGGGCTGCCAGGCTGTCTCGTCAGCCGTATCGGTGAGCCAGGCGGGAGTGCCGTCGTCGAGTCGTGGTGAGTCCCCCCAGCGGTAGGTCCATCCTTTGTCTAGGGCCACAGAGGATGCCATCGCCACGATGGGAAGCAAGAACAGCGCCAATAGCGTGGTTAGCCGCAGAGAGGGGACGAGGCTGCGCATGTTGGGCGTTCCTGTATTCCTGACGAGCCCCAGTATAAAACATAGCCGGATATAGGGCGCGTTCAGCGTGCTTAAGCGGGCACAGGATTTATACCGTTATCTTTTTGTCGAACATTCGGCGCAATATCCATCCGCTGAGATATTTACCGAGATTGCACAACAAGTCCTGCTGCCTTCACCAGCTCGCGAGTGTAATCGCTGGTAGGCTCGGCCAGGAGTGCCTGGCACTCACCTTGTTCCACCAGTTCCCCATCCTTCAACACCAGCACGCGGTGGGCCATGGCACGCACCACGGCCAGGTCGTGGCTGATGAAGAGAAAACTCAACCCCCGGCGGGCCTGCAAATCGCGTAGAAGTTCGACGAGTTGCTTCTGTACGGTGCGGTCCAGTGCCGAGGTGGGTTCGTCGAGTACCACCAAATCCGGCTCCAAAATCAGGGCGCGGGCGACGGCAATCCTTTGGCGTTGGCCGCCCGAGAACTCGTGCGGGTAACGTGCCGCACAGTCTTCCGGCAGGCCAACTTCCTTGATCGCCGCCCGCACGCGCTTCTCCACCTCCGCATCGGTAAGGTCAGGATAGTGGAAGCGCAGGCCTTCGCTGATGATGTCGGAGACCGGCATGCGCGGCGAAAGCGAGCCGTACGGATCCTGGAATACTACCTGGATGCGGCGGCGACGCTTGCGCAGGGCATTGCCGGTCAGCCGGTCCAGACGTTCGCCGCCGAACTCGATTTCGCCGCGACTTTCCACCAGCCTCAGCAATGCCATGGCAAGAGTAGTCTTGCCCGAGCCGGATTCGCCGACGATACCCAACGTCTCGCCTGGGGCCAGGTGCAGGTCGATCGGCTTGACCGCCTCGAAAGCAGAGGCGCGCTTGGCGAACAGACGCTTGGGGCGCTGGAAGCTCACTGCCACGCCACGCGCCTCGAGCAGCACCTGAGTCGAGCTGACGGGCACTGGCCGACCGGTCGGCTCGGCATCCAGCAGCGTCCGCGTATAAGCGCTGCGTGGCGATACAAAGACCTCACCGACGGGGCCCGTCTCTTGTTCGTGGCCGTCGTAAAGCACGCAGACCCGGTCAGCGTGGCGTCGCACCAGGTTGAGGTCGTGGGTGATGAAGAGCATGCCCATGCCATGACGATCGCGCAGCTCGGCGAGCAGGGCCAGAATCTCCTGCTGCACGGTGACATCGAGTGCCGTGGTGGGCTCGTCGGCAATCAGCAGCTCCGGGTCGTTGGCGATGGCCATGGCGATCATCACGCGTTGACGCTGGCCGCCCGAGAGCTGATGCGGCCAGGCATCGAGCAGTTCATCGGCACGTGGCAGCTTGACCTGCTCCAACAGCTTACGGGTTCGCTCACGCGCCGCCCGGCCCGACAATCCCTGATGCAGCCGCAGGGTCTCACCGATCTGCTTGGCCACGGTGTGCAGTGGGTTGAGTGAGGTCATCGGCTCCTGGAACACGAAGCCGACGCGACCGCCCCGCAGCGCCTGCCAATCGCGTCCCTTCAGCGCGGTGAGGTCGGTATCGCCCAGCCAGCGGTCGCCCGTGACCTGAGCGTTGTCCGGCAACAGGTTCATGGCGCCGAGGGCGGAGACGGACTTGCCGGAACCGGATTCACCGACCAGTGCCAAGGTTTCACCACGTCGTACTTCCAGGGTCAGCTCGCGGAGAACCGGCTTGCCGTCGAAGGCAATCGAGAACTTGTCGAGGCGCAGCAAGGTTTGGGAGCGAGTATCAGGCATTGGGCTGGGTCCTGGTCAGCGGCGTGGCGCTGGATGCATGCTGAATGTGTCGGGGGTCGAAAGCGTCGCGCAGCCCTTCGCCGATGAAGACCAGCAACGAGAGCATCAGTGACAGGCTGACGAAGGCGGTGATGCCGAGCCAGGGCGCATGCAGGTTGTTCTTGCCCTGAGCGACCAGCTCACCCAGCGAAGGCGAACCTGGGGGCAGCCCGAAACCGAGGAAGTCGAGCGCCGTGAGGGTGGTGATGGCGCCGGTGAACAGGAAAGGGATGAAAGTCAGGGTCGCTACCATGGCGTTGGGCAGTACGTGGCGCCACATGATCAATCGCGACGGTAACCCCATGGCCTTGGCGGCACGCACGTATTCGAGGTTGCGGGCGCGCAGGAACTCGGCACGCACCACGTCCACCAGGCCGAGCCACGAAAACAGCAGCATGATTCCTAGCAGCCACCAGAAACCGGGCTGGACGAAGCTGGCCAGGATGATCAGCAGGAACAGGACCGGCAGTCCTGACCAGATCTCGGTCAGTCGTTGCCCGATCAGGTCGGTCTTGCCGCCGAAGTAGCCCTGGATGCCGCCGATGATCACGCCCATGGCCAGCGAGCCCCCGGTCAGTACCAGGGCGAAGAATACCGACAGGCGAAAGCCGTATATCACGCGTGCTAGAACGTCGCGCCCCTGGTCGTCGGTGCCCAGCCAGTGCCGTGAGTCGGGAGGCGAAGGCGAGGGGCGCATGATCTGCATGTCCAGCGTCTGGTAGGAGAAAGGGATCAACGGCCAGACGGCCATGCCATGCTCATCGATCTGCTCGCGTATGAAGGGGTCGTGATAATCGGTGCGGGTGGGCAGGAAGCCGCCGAATTCCGTCTCGGGGTAATCCACCAGCAACGGCACGTACCACTGGCCGTCGTAGCGCATGACAATGGGTCTATCGTTGGCGATCAGCTCGGCCGCCAGGCTCACCACGAACAGGGCGAGGAAGATCCACAGCGAGATCCGGGCACGACGGTTGCTGCGAAAGACGTCGATGCGGCGCCGCGCAATAGGCGAGAGCTTGGAAGTGAAGGCAAAGGCCATGGCTCAGGACTCCCTCGTCTCGAAGTCGATGCGTGGATCCACCCACACATACGTGAGGTCGGAAATCAGCTTGAGGATCAACCCGATCAGGGTATAGAGGAACAGCGTACCGAAGATCACTGGGTAGTCGCGCTGCATCACCGCTTCGAAACCGAGCAGCCCGAGCCCTTCGAGGGAGAAGATCACCTCGATGAGCAAAGAACCAGTGAAGAAGATCGTCACCAGGGCCCCGGGCATGCCGGCGATGATGATCAGCATGGCGTTGCGGAACACGTGACCGTAGAGGGTACGGCGGTCACTGGCCCCCTTGGCGCGTGCCGTCAGTACGTACTGCTTGTGGATCTCATCGAGGAAGCTGTTCTTCGTCAACATGGTCAGCGTGGCGAAGCTGCCAATGGTCATGGCCGTGACCGGCAGGGTGATGTGCCAGAAGTAATCCTTGACCTTGCCCCAGGCAGAAAGCTCATCGAAATCCGGCGAGGTCAGCCCGCGCAGGGGGAAGAGATCCCAGTAGCTGCCGCCGGCGAACAGCACGATCAACAGAATGGCGAACAGGAAACCGGGGATCGCATAACCGAGGATGACCAAGCCTGAGGTCCACACATCGAAGCGCGAGCCGTGGTGCAGTGCCTTGCGTATCCCCAGCGGAATCGATATTAGGTAGACCAGTAGGGTCGTCCATAGTCCCAGTGAGATAGACACCGGCAAGCGTTCGACCATCAACTCCACCACCGGTCGATCGCGGAAGAAGCTGTTACCGAAGTCGAAGGTGGCGTAGTCACGCATCATGGTCAGGAATCGAATATGGGCCGGCTTGTCGAAGCCGAATTGCTGCTCGAGCTGTTCGATGAAGCGAGGGTCGATCCCCCGGGCGCCGCGCGACTCGTCCTGCACCACCACGTCGCCACCGCCGGCGTCCAGGCGCGTACTGGCCATGGCGTCCATACCCTCGAAGCGAGCCAGCATCTGATCGATCGGTCCACCTGGAGCCGCCTGGACGATGATGAAATTGAGCAACATGATGCCGATCAAGGTGGGAATCATCAGCAGCAGGCGGCGCAGGATGTAGCGACTCACGATAGATCATCCTTGTGGAAACGTGGTGACGAATGGCAACGGCCTACCTGCGTCGTAGACGACGGTTCAGCTCGTCCTCACGGTCGGTATCCACCCACCAGGCCGAAAGGTCGAAGCCGTACTCGGGGAAAGGCTCGGGGTAGCCGAACTTGTCCCATACCGCTATCCGCGTCTCCCCGGAATGGTACTGGGGAATGGTGATGAAGCTCCACAGCAGCACACGGTCCAGCGCGCGGGTAGCGGTATTGAGCTCCTCGCGGCTGTCGGCGCGAATGAGCCGCTCCACCAGGTCATCCACGGCCGGGCTCTCTAGCCCCATCAGGTTGCGGCTCTGGGGAGAATTGGCGAATTCGCTGGTCCAGTATTCCCGCTGCTCGTTGCCCGGATTGTTGGACTGCGGGAATTGACCGACGACGATGTCGAAGTCGAAACTGCGCAGGCGGTTGAGGAACTGGTTGATGTCGACGATGCGCAATCTCCCCTGGATGCCGAGCCGCGACATGTTGCGGAGCATCGGCTGCACGACTCGCTCCATGCCGCTGTCGTACAGCATCACCTCGATGGTGAGAGGGCGCCCGCGTTCATCCACCAACGTGCCGTCGCGTACCTCATAGCCGGCTTCAAGCAGCAGGTCGTAGGCGAGCCGCAGGCGTTCGCGCAGGTCGTCAGGATGGTCGATGGGCACTGGGCTGTCGAATACGCGCGCGGGCAGCTCCTCGCGATACGGCTCGAGCAATTCAAGCTCAGCCTCGCTCGGCAATCCCTCGGCCGCCATCTCGGAATTCTGGAAATAGCTTTCGGTAGGGTGGTAGGAGTCGTAAAAGAGGTTGGCATTGAGCCAAGGAAAGTCGAAAGTCAGGTTGAGGGCTTCACGCACCCGTGGGTCCTGGAACTTGTCACGCCGCAGGTTGAAGACGAAAGCCTGCATGCGCGAGGGAGTGCCGTCGGGCACGGTGATGCGCTTGACCAAGCCTTCATGAAAGGCTGGGAAATCGTAGCCGATCGCCCAGGTCGAAGCTCGGGCATCGATGCGATAGTCCATCACTCCGGCTTTGAAGGCCTCCCAGGCGATGTCCCGGTCGCGATAGTAATCGTAGATCAGCCGCTCGATATTGTGCCGCCCCACGTTGACGGGCAGATCGCGTCCCCAATACTCCTCGTCGAGACGATAGACGATGCGCCGACCCGGCTCGACGCTGGCAATGCGGTAGGGGCCTGAGCCGGGGTGGCGGGCCAGTGTCGGCGCGCTGAAGTCACGCTCTTCCCAGTAGTGCTTGGGCAGGATCGGCAGCTGGCCGACGATCAATGGCAGCTCGCGTGATTCGTTGGTGGAGAACTCGAAGCGTACGGTGTGACGGTCCAGCGCCACCACATTCTCCACGTCGGAATAGTAACCGCGATAGAAGGGATTGCCTTCCTCGATCAGCAGGTTGAAGCTGAACACCACATCCTCGGCAGTTACCGGCTCGCCGTCATGGAAGCGCGCTTCGGGGCGCAGATCGAATTCGATCCAGTGGCGATCCGGATCCAGGCGAATCCCATCGGCCAGCAGACCATAGACGCTGAATGGCTCGTCGACGTTCTCGGTGAGCAGGGTGTCGTAGATCTGGCCGACGCCGATGGCAGGCGTACCGCGAATGATGAAGGGATTGGTCGAATCGAAACTGCTGCCCACCGCAGCCTGAGTCATGCTGCCACCCTTGGGCGCTTCCGGGTCGACGTAGGGAAAGTGGCTGAAGTCGGCAGGCAGAGCCGGCTCATCGTAAAGCGCCAGGCCATGCACGGTCGGCACTTCGTCAGCCGGTACTCCGTCAGTTGATGCTCTATCAGTCGATACTCTGTCTGCTTCGGTGGCGAATGACGATGCTCCCCAGCCAAGCAACAGGCAACAGAAGAGGAGGGTGGAACGCAAGACGAACCGCATCACTGACATCCTTGGTCGAGGCTGGCCCGGCATCCCGGGCGTTACCGCCATAAGGTGTCAGGCCATCCGCCGCTTGTAAACCTCGATGTGCGACGGATGGTCACTGCCGGATTCAACGTGCCGCAAGGCTGCGGCGAGGAATTTCGAGCTGCTGGCCGGTGTGGATGACATCGCCGTTGAGGCCATTGTGCCGGCGCAGTTCGGCCACGCTGATGCCGTGACGGCCGGCAATGGCAGAAAGACTGTCGCCACGCTGGACGAAGTACTGCTCGCCTTCGACGGGAGCCGAGGGAGCCGGCGCACTGAGTTCTGCCAGCACAGCCTCTTCCTGTTCGATCGGCACCAGTACCACGTCAACCGTGGCGGGGCTGGCATTGCCATTGGTCAGTCCGGGATTCAACGCGACGAGTTCTGCCTGATCCACGCCCGCCACGTTGGCCAGCTGCGACAGTTGGATGGGCGCTGTGACCGGGACCTTGGCGAAAGCGGGAGCGTCGTCGATCTCGGGTAGTGCGATGCCATGGGCTTCGGGATCATCGATGATGGCGGCGATGGCGTTGAGCTTGGGCAGGTAGTTCATCGTCTCGCTGGGCAATTGCAGATGCCAGTAATCGTTGGGCTCACCCCGTGCGGCTGCGGCGTGACGAGCCCGATTGACCGTGCCGGCGCCGGCATTGTAGGCCGCCAGCGAGAGTTCGATGTCCCCCTCGTACCACTGCTCGGCCTGCAACTCGATGTAGTCCAGCGCCGCCTGGGTCGAGGCAATGACATCAAGGCGAGCGTCGTAGCCGTTGCGGCGACGCAGTCCCAGGGCATCGGCGGTACCGGGCATGAACTGCCACAGGCCGGCGGCACCTCGATGACTCAGGGCCAGGGGATCGTAGGAACTCTCCACGAAGGGAATCAGGCCGATCTCGCCCGGTAGTCCCCGCAGCTCGACCTGCTCGGTGATCCAGGCCATCCAGGGTCGGGCGCGTTCAATGATCTCGGCAATGTTGCCCGGGTTGGCACGGTAGTGGTCGATCCACTCCTGTACCCGTGCGTCATGGCGGCGATCGTGCCATTCCAGATTGTCTCGCAACCGTTCCCAGGCATCACCGGGGAGAAATTCGAGGTTCAGGTCATCCCAGAAATGATGGGTCGACGAGACCGGCCCAGTGCCGGGATGAGGACTTGCCAGTAGCGTCGGGCTGGTCGCCGACAGTGCACCGATCAAGGCGATACCACCGGCAAGGGCCAAGGTCCAATGCCGCGTCGTTCGGTAGGTCATGCTTACTCCTTCAGGACAGGTGTCGTGCACGCTGCCCATGGGATGCGTCAAATCTCAGAAACTGTCTTTCCAGGCACGCAAGGTGGCGAAAGTGGCCTGGTCGGTGTCGGTATTGCCGTGCTGTGCAGCGGTGGCGCGTACATCGGGCTCACCGCAGCGCAAGAAAGGGTTGATGCGCTTCTCGCGGGCCAGATGGCTCGGCAGGGTGGGCCGGTCGAGATCACGGGCGCGCTGTGCCTCGACAATGGCATCGGTAACGTCCCGGTTGTGCGGATCGGCTGCCTGGGCGAACCTGAGGTTGGCCAGAGTGTATTCATGTCCAGCGAATATCAGCGTGTCGTCCGGCAGGCCGCTCAGGAGCTGCAGGGAGCGGTGCATCTGCTCGGGGGTCCCTTCGAACAAGCGGCCGCAGCCTGCGGAGAAGAGGGTGTCGCCGCAGAATAGCAGCGGCGGGATGCCCGCGGTGAAGAAGGCGATATGATCGAGAGTGTGGCCCGGCACCTCATGGACATCGAAGCGTCGCCCCATGACTCGACAGGTGTCGCCTTCCCCGACACGCTCCGTCAAGCCGTCGATGTCCGGGTTGTCGGGGCCGATCACCTGCGGCGAGTAGCGTTCGATGAGTTTCGGCAGGCCACCGATATGATCGGGATGATGGTGGGTGACGAGAATGGTGCTGAGCGTGAGCCCCTCTTGCTCCAGAATACGGATAATCGGCTCTGCGTCCCCTGGATCCACGACACAGACTTCCGGGGTCGTATCCTGACGCATGAGCCAGATATAGTTGTCGCTTAAAGCGGGAATCGGTGTCACGCTCAGCATAGGCGGTCTGTCCTTCGTCGCGTCGTCAACCGAAGTGAGTGGCGGTCGTTGGTCCGTTCCTCGCCCCGGCGGCACAGCAGGGCGCCACCGTGGGTGCTCGCTCGCTGTGGGTCGAGCACGGCAAAAAGCCAGAAATGGCCTGCAAAACCGGTGATCATGGAGGTATTGATCAGCAATGTCAAACCCGCATGAAGCGCTTGCCCTGGCACGGCTGTGTCGAGAAGGGCGCCGCTACTGGTCCAGTGAAGACGGGCAGGCCCACTGGCGCGCCGAGCGAGCCTGCCTGGGACCGATCTGCGAGAATCTGCACGGCGGCCATAGCCTGGAACTCGGCATTGGGCCTTCGCTTACCGACATGTCGCCCATCCGCCATAACATACGCTGGGCACCGACGATTGAGATGTCCGAGTCCGCTTCCGCCCTGGTGTGCCCTCTGGATGCGCTCGCACTGCCCGATGAATGCCTTCATCTGGTCATCGTTCATCATCTGCTGGAGGTCGTCGACGAGCCCCATCGGCTGCTGCAGGAAGCAGCCCGGGTCACCGCTGACGATGGCTGCCTGATCGTGCTCGGCTGGATGCCGTTGGGCTTGAGCGGTCTCGCGCGACTCTCGCCCGGGCGCCGGAGTCGCTTGCCTTGGCGTGGACATTGGCGTACGCCATCCAAGCTGGGTGAGTGGCTCGCATTTGTCGACTTCCGCGTCGAGCGGGTAGACTACTGCGGCTTTCACCTGCCCGGCAGCCTGCCCAACAATGCCGCCCTGGAAACGCTGGGGCGACGCCATAACGTGCCGCTGGGCGACAGCTATATCATTCACGCCCGCCGCCGAAACCGACTCGCTCAGAGCCAGCGTCCCAGGCTGAGGCTGCAGGGCTCTTTGGGCGGTGGTGCGCTGGGTCATGCCACGCGTGTCGGCAGTACCGCACCGGAACCGAGCAGAAGGACCACCGAAGTTGAGTGCCAGTGACCCCGACAAGCCATTACCCAAAGTCATCATTCATACCGACGGTGCCTGTCGTGGCAATCCCGGGCCAGGAGGGTGGGGGGCCGTGCTGTGCAGTGGCCGGCATGAGAAGACCCTGAACGGCTTCGAGGCGACCACTACCAACAACCGGATGGAGTTGATGGCAGCGATCATGGCGCTGCGGACGCTCAAACAGGCCTGCGAAGTGGAACTGTGGACCGATTCCGAGTACCTGCGGCGTGGCATTACCGAATGGATCCATAACTGGATGAAGCGCAACTGGAAAACGGCAAGCAAGCAGCCGGTCAAGAACGCCGAGCTGTGGCGGGAGCTGCTCGAGGAGACTCACCGTCACCGCATCCATTGGCACTGGGTCAAGGGGCACAGCGGCCATCCGGGCAATGAGCGAGCCGATGCGCTGGCCAACGCCGCCATCGATGCCCACTGGAGCCGTGGCACGTCGCAAACTACCCAACCTGAGTCCTAGATCATGCGTCAGATCGTTCTGGATACCGAAACCACCGGCATCGATCCTCGCGAGGGCCACCGCTTGATCGAAATCGGTGCCGTTGAACTCGTCAACCGGCGCCTGACCGGCAACACGTACCATCAGTACATCAACCCGCAGCGCGAGGTCGAAGCCGAAGCCATCGGCGTGCATGGCATCACCAACGAATTTCTCGTCGACAAGCCGGTATTCGCCGAAGTCGCCGATGCTTTCTGGGAATTCGTCCGCGGCGCGGAGCTGGTGATCCACAATGCCGCGTTCGACGTCGGCTTCATCGACCATGAGTTCACGCTGTTGCTGAGTACCCGCGGCGAGCCGCGCCTGGGCCCGGTGGCCGAGCACTGCCGCATCCTCGACACCTTGCAGCTGGCTCGCGAACGCCACCCGGGGCAGCGCAACAGCCTCGATGCGCTGTGCAAGCGCTATGAGATCGACAACGGTCGCCGCGTGCTGCACGGCGCACTGCTCGATGCCGAGATCCTGGCCGATGTCTACCTGGCCATGACCGGAGGACAGACGGCGCTGTCACTGGATGCGGAAGAGCGGAGTAATAGCCAGGCCATGGCCAGTGGCCTCTCGATCAGGCGCATGACGCTTCCCGCCGGCAGTCTTCGCGTGCTGCGTCCTGGCGACGACGAGCTTGCAGCGCATCAGGCCAAACTCGAGCAAATTCGCCAGGCAGCAGGAAGCTGTCAGTGGGATGCCTTGGCGAGCCAGCCCCAAGGGAACGGCGATGCTGCGCCGTGAGTTGCCGCTCGAAGCCAACCATGGGCGGCTGATTCGAGTCGCGGCCGGGCGAATAGCGCCCGGCCCCGACGACAACCCATTGCAGGCCGAACAGCCCTGGCCGGACAGCGTTCAACCACTGGCCTACTGGCATGGGGAGCCGGTTGCGCTATCGGTGGAAGAGCAGGCCGGGGAGGACTGGCCCGACGGTCGTCAATGGCTTTCCCGGCTCCCTGAATCCTGGTTTCCGCTGATCTCCACGGCCCTGCAAGTGGCGGCCTGGTTGCGAGACCATCGCTTCTGCGGCCGCTGCGGGGCGCCTGCCTCGCGACTCGACGCCGAGTTCGCCATGCACTGCGAGCAGTGCGGACACCGTAACTATCCCCGGATATCTCCCTGCATCATTACGCTGGTGACGCATGGTGATGCCATGCTGCTGGCTCGCAGCCCACGCTTTCCGCCTAGCCGCTATTCCACACTGGCGGGTTTCATCGAACCGGGTGAGTCGGCCGAGGAGGCGGTGCATCGAGAGGTGTATGAAGAAGTGGGTATCAGTGTGGGGCGGATACGCTACTACCGTAGCCAGGCCTGGCCTTTCCCTCATGCCCTGATGCTGGGTTTCTTTGCCGAAGCGGCCAGCCGTCGAATCCGCATCGACGGTATCGAAATTGCCGATGCGGCCTGGTTTCACCCGAAGCGACTACCGCAACTGCCACCACTCTATTCCATTTCACGCGCACTGATCGAAACCCATCTTGCCGAGGTGGCCGACGGCATCGACCCATTACGCTGACCGGAATGCAACGAGCCGCCCGGAGGCGGCTCGTTGCATGCGGCAAGTCCGTCGTTCAACGATTCGGGAACAGGCTAGTCAGCTTGGTCGCCAGCATCACGTTTCCGGTGGCCTTCAGCTTGCCGGTCATGAACGCCGTCATGCCATTGACTTCACCGGTCATGATGCCTTTCAGCGTATCGCTGCTCATGGAGAGCGATACGGAAGGGTCGTCATGTTCGCCTTCCTCGACCGACAGGGTGCCATCCTTGATCACAAGGTAGTGGCTGCCGTTGTCGCTGAAGTGGAACTGAAAGACATCATCCATGCCCTGGGCAGCCTGGGGGTCGAAGCGCTCTTGCAGCTTGTCTAGTGTCGATGTCGAGGTGGACATGGGATGTTTCCTTCATGATTGGTCGAGTGAGTTGGAGGCCCTTCTGGTAGAGATTATTTCAAACGGTTGTTTCAATCAAGCCCGTTGTCAGTGGCGCCGTACGGGGTCACGATTGGGCGATCAACCCAAAACGGAGTGGCGACGTGAATGAATGGCTGATGGACATGGGGCGTTTCGTCGTACAAATGTCGATTCTGACCCTGCTGGTCGTGGTTGCGGTCATGGTGATCGCTCGTATCAAGAGCGAGGCGGGTGAGCGCGTTCGGCTGCGGGTCGAGGAGCTGAACGCTCGTCACGAATACCGCCGGCGTCGCCTGGCCTTGGCCGCTACCGAGCCGAGCGCTCGCAAGCGCCTGGCCAAGGCCTTTCGACGCGATGACAAGAGCCGCTCCAGGGTTGGCCGCAAGCAGGCCGACGACTCCCGCTGCACGGTATGGGTGCTGGATTTTCACGGTGACCTGAGGGCCACGGGGGCGGGGCGGTTCGCCGAGGAGATCTCCGCGGTCACGGCGGCGGCTGACGCAGGGGATGAAGTCGTGATCCGCCTGGAATCGGCAGGAGGGCTGGTGCACGCCTATGGCCTGGCGGCCGCCCAGGTCGACCGGCTGCGCGAAGCGGGGCTCAGTACCACTGTCTGCGTGGACAAGGTGGCGGCCAGCGGTGGCTACTTGATGGCTTGCGCCGCGGACCAGCTTCGTGCCGCACCGTTTGCCGTTCTGGGCTCGATCGGTGTCGTGGCTCAACTGCCCAATGTCCATCGCCTGCTCAAACGCCACGACGTTGATATCGAGCTACTCACCGCAGGTGAGTACAAGCGGACCCTGACCGTATTCGGTGAGAACACGGAAGAAGGACGCGAGAAATTCCAGTCGGACCTCGACCACATTCACGAACTGTTCAAGCGACATGTGGCCGAGCGTCGTCCAGCCCTGGACATCGAGGCAGTGGCGACGGGCGAGGTGTGGTACGGGCACGACGCGCTCGAGAAGGGGCTGGTGGATGCCCTGGGTACCAGCGAGGCCTATCTGGTGGCGCGGATGGAGGAGGCGCGGGTCGTCCGCGTGTGCCTGGAAACTCGGCATCCGATGGGAAAACGGCTCGGCCTGGCCGTCAGGGAGGGCGTGGAAGGCGGAGTCGAGCGAGTGCTTGAACGACTCGATGCCAGCCGTTGGGAGAAGCGCTGAGCCGGCTACCCGGACTTCGTCACGCTTCCTGCAGCCGCACTAGCGCCCCGATCATCTGGCGCGCCTGTTCCCCCTGTAGCGAGTAGTAGATGGTCTGCGACGCTCGGCGCGTCGAAACCAGGCCTTCGCGGCGCAGGATGGCCAAGTGCTGGGACAGTGCCGATTGACTCAAGACCAGCCGCTGGTTGAGCTCGGTCACCGATAACTCGGAGCCATCCAGCAGACACAGGATGCGTAGCCGGTTGTCATTCGCCAGCGCCTTGAGTAGCGCGGTGGCCTGGTCGATGGCCGGATTGCCGGCCTGGAGAAGGCGGGATGCAGCGCTGTGCGAGGTGCTCATGATGATCTCCCCGTGTTGCTGCCCGGGCCAGGTCTGGCTACGAGCAGGCGGCTTCGGGCGGCTACCTCAGCCAACGACAGAGAGCGCAGATTACCTGTCGCAGGCAGTGCGATCTGGTAGTGCCCAGTTTTTGTCATGGCATTGCTGATTTAGTCATCATTGATAGTGACTCTGCGACTGTCAAACGAAGAATCAACTTAGCAACGTTTCGTATCGCCAAGCACCCTTAATTGTCGACAATAATTCTCATAAATAAGGCTGAGGTGTATTGTTTGGGCCGAATTAGCCGATGGTATGAAGGAAATTTCGGTGGAAGTCTCTAAAGTGTCAACAATCCAAGTGGCGATGCCGGACAAGACGCTCATGACAACCTACAATGCCGAATTCCAACGCTCCATCGAACAACCGGAAGCCTTCTGGGCCGATCAGGCACGCCGGATCCCGTGGTTCACGCCGCCCACGACCATTCTCGAATACGACGAGCAGGGCCATGCCCGCTGGTACACCGACGGCGAGATGAACATCTGCCATGCGGCGCTGGACCATCATGTAGCTCAGGGGCGTGGCGACCAGCCGGCCATCTATTGGGATTCGCCGGTGACAGGCGCCAAGCGCACCCTGACCTATCGCGAAATGCGCGACGAAGTGGCGCTGTTCGCCGGGGCCTTGAAGGGGCTTGGCGTGGAGAAGGGCGACCGGGTCGTCATCTACATGCCCATGGTGCCGGAAGCCTTGGTGGCCATGTACGCCTGCGCACGACTGGGGGCGGTGCATTCCGTGGTCTTCGGCGGCTTCGCCCCGCACGAGCTTGCCGTTCGAATCGACGATGCCCGGCCGAAGGTCGTTGTCGCCGCCTCCTGTGGCATCGAGATAGACCGGGTGATCCCCTACCAGCCGAACATCGACAGAGCCATCGAGCAGAGCGAGTACAAACCCGATGCCTGCATCTATCTGCAGCGCGAACAGCAGCGTGCCGAGCTAGGCGCTCGCGACCACGATTGGTCGACGCTGATGCAGAACGCAACGCCAGCCGATTGCGTGCCGGTCAAGGGCAGCGATCCGCTATACGTGCTGTATACCTCCGGCACTACCGGCAAACCCAAGGGCGTCGTTCGTGATACCGCGGGCTACGCGGTGGCGCTGCACTACTCGATGGAAACCATCTACGACGTGGCACCGGGCGACGTATTCTTCTCCGCCTCGGACGTGGGCTGGGTAGTCGGCCACTCCTATATCGTCTACGCACCGCTGCTGCGTGGTTGTACCAGCGTGGTGTACGAGGGCAAGCCGGTCAAAACGCCGGATGCCGGCGCCTTCTGGCGTTTGATTAGCCAGTACCGGGTCAAGAGCTTCTTCACCGCACCGACGGCCTTCCGTGCGATCAAGAAGGAGGACCCCGACGGCAAGCTGCTGCAGCAATACGACATTTCCTGTCTGAAGGCGCTGTATCTGGCCGGCGAGCGCCTCGACCCGCCGACGTTCCATTGGCTCGACGATCTGCTCGAGGTGCCGGTGATCGATCACTGGTGGCAGACCGAGACCGGCTGGCCGATCGCCGCCAACCTGCAGGGGCTCGAGGCGATGCCCACCAAGGCCGGCAGCGCTACCGTGCCGGTGCCCGGCTTCAACGTGCAGGTTCTCGATCGCGAGGGCGAGCAGGCCGGGCCGATGGAGCAGGGCAGCGTGGTCATCAAGCAGCCCCTTCCACCGGGTTGCCTGGTGGGAATATGGGGCGATCCGAAACGCTTTCACAGCGCCTACATGGCGGCTTTCCCCGGCTACTACCTGACCGGCGATGGCGGCTACTTCGACGAGGATGGCTATCTGTTCATCATGGGTCGTACCGATGATGTCATCAACGTGGCGGGTCACCGACTCTCGACCGGAGAGATGGAAGAGGTAGTCGGCGCGCACAAGGCAGTGGCCGAGTGCGCCGTCATCGGCATCCACGATGCGCTCAAGGGGCAGGTCCCTGTCGGCCTGGTGATACCCAAGGATGGCTTCGACGGCGACGAGGTCACGCTCGAGAACGAATTGATCGCCCTGGTACGCGAGAAGATCGGTCCGGTTGCCTGTTTCAAGCAGGTGCTGGTGGTCAATCGGTTGCCCAAGACCCGCTCCGGCAAGATCCTGCGCAAGCTGCTGCGCAATATCGCCGACGGCAAGGAGTACGGCGTACCCTCGACCATCGATGATCCGGCCAGCTTGCAGGATGTGCATGAAGCCATGAAGGAGCGTGACGTCGGCTCCGCACAGGAGGCCCGCCAGGTCTGAGCCAGGCCGACTCGGAAACTTGCAACGCGCCGCCTCCTGGCGGCGCGCTTCGTTGATGCCGGCAATCACACATTGGCCTGTACCATCGGTGCCGCGTATAATCGCCGCCTCATTCCGGTAACCGATTCTGTCGGGCGCCGGCGAGGGTTCCCTCACCCCTCGTCTGTCGACATGGCCACACCAAGGCCGCCAAAAAGGATTCGCTCATGTTCGTCTTGTCGGAAGCGCAGCAGCGCCGCTGCCTGTTGCTGTTGGTGTCATTTCATATCCTGGTGATCGCCGCCAGCAACTATCTCGTGCAGCTGCCTTTTACCCTGTTCGGTTTTCACACCACCTGGGGAGCGTTCAGCTTTCCCTTCATCTTCCTGGCAACCGACCTCACGGTCAGGCTGTTCGGCAAAGGGCCGGCCCGGGCCATCATCATGCGGGTCATGCTTCCAGCACTGGTCATCTCCTATGTCGTCTCGGTCATCTTTCCGCGCGGTAGTTTCGTCGGACTCGAAGCGCTGGGAGAGGGGAACCTGTTCGTGGCTCGTATCGCGCTGGCGAGTTTCATGGCCTATGTGTTGGGCCAGTTGCTCGACGTCCAGGTCTTCGACCGCCTGCGCGATTTGCGGGCCTGGTGGATAGCGCCTGCGGTTTCCACCGTACTGGGCAACCTTGCCGATACCGCGGCGTTCTTCGCCATGGCATTCCATCGTAGTCCCGATCCCTTCATGGCGGCGAACTGGGTCGAGATCGCAACGGTGGACTACGTGATCAAGCTCGCCATCAGCCTGTTGTTCTTCCTGCCGCTCTATGGCGTGTTGCTGGCCTGGCTGAGCCGCAGGCTGGTGGAGTTCACCGGACAGCAGGACCTGGCTCCACAACGTTCCTGATCGGCAGGCATCGTCAAGCCAACCAAGGGGGAGAAGCATGAGCGTCGAACTCAACTATCACGACACCGGTGGAGATGGCACGCCTCTCATCGTGATCCATGGCCTGCTGGGCAGCGCCGACAACTGGCGCTCTCATGTCAAGCAGTGGCAGGCGCAGCGACGTGTAGTAGCGGTCGACCTGCGCAACCACGGTCGCTCGCCGCACGCCGAAGGCATGAGTTACCGCGAGATGGCCGAAGACCTGCTGGCACTCATGGATCGCCTGCATATCGAGAAGGCGCACCTGCTCGGCCATTCCATGGGTGGCAAGGTCGTCATCAGCCTGGCGCGACTGACGCCAGAGAGGGTGGTATCGCTGATCGTGGCGGATATTGCGCCACAGGCCTATGGGCATGGCCATGACGCCGTATTCGCCGGGCTCAGGCATCTCCAGCGTGGCAACCCCACCAACCGGCGCGAAGCCGATGAGCTGCTGGCCGAGCATGTCGAGGAGCGTGCCACCCGGCTGTTTCTGGCCACCAACCTGGAGCGAGGGGAAGATGGCGGCCTCGGGCTGCGAATCGGCCTCGACCAGATCGAAGCCGGCTACCGCAACATCATGCAGGGGCCGGCCGGAGAGGGAGCCTTCGAAGGACCGGTGCTGGTGCTGCGGGGAGGGAAGTCGAACTACGTTCCGGATTCGGCCTTGCCGAACTTGCGTGAAGTGCTTCCCAACTCACGCTTGGTCACTCTCGAAGAGGCCGGCCACTGGCTGCATGCCGAGCAACCCGAGGCCTTCCAGTCAGCGGTCAACGATTTTCTGGATTCGCTGGCTACCTGAGGAGTGTCAGGGAGCGGCCGTCCCGAGATCGATGGCGAGCCGCTCCAGCGGCGTAGCAGCCTCGACCGCGCCTGCATCGAGGAGGAATTGCTCGAAGCGCAGGTAGCGCCCCCGATCCACGGCTGCCGGCTGCAGTGCCAGGCGAGGGAAGATATCATCCCAGGCGTCTCGGCTGCTGTGGTCGGCGAGTGCGGGCTCAGCCCTCTCCAGCAGTTGCCAGGCCTCCTGCGGGTGATTGACGATCCATAGTGTGGCCTCTTCGAGAGCCGATATCAGCCGCCGCACGGCATCGCGCTTGCCATTGAGCTGGTCCCGATTGGCCATCATGATCAAGCCATCGTATGCGGGAAGCCCGTACGCCTCGCTTGGCAAGATTCGTGTCATTACCCCCTCATCGGCCAGTTGCCGTGGGAGCAGATAGCGATGATGCACCAGCACCCCATCGATACGCTGCCCTCGCATGGCATCAAGGACCGAGTAGCCGACGTCCTCGAGCTCCACCAGCTCCAGACCACTGGCCACGCCCAGCAGCTCCTTGAGCATGCCTGCCAGCAGCGCATCGCGCCCGTCGACACCGATAAAACCGATATGCAGCCCCTCGAGCGCAATCTCGCGCCTCTCGTTCTCGAGGCTATCGCTCAACACCAGACCTGAAACGGGGGCCGCGACCAGGGTGGCCACGCGTACCAGAGGCAGCCCCTTGTCAGCCAACAAGTGCAGTTGGGGTTGCCGCCCCAGCGCCAAGTCGGTACGGCCTGCCGCCAGCAGCTTGGCAGGCACGCTGGGGTCCGCTGGCACGACCAACGCCACATCCAGTCCGCGACGAGCGAACATCCCTTTTTCACGCGCCACCAGCAGGGAGGCATGCTGGGGATTGAGATACCAGTCCAGGGTGACGGTCAGGCGGGTCGTGGGCGGCGGTACGATGGGATCGGCAGGCTCGCTGACCACCGTGGGCACATCCAGCGCCGGCCCGGTTAAACGCTCCGGCTCGGTGAGCCGCCGCTCATGCGGTTCGATCGACGGTCGGCGCTCGCGGCGCCCAGAGTCCTCGATCGACGGCGGCACCTCTATCACCGGCGTGGCTTCGCTTGGCGCCAAGGCCTCGGTATCCCGCAGCAGCAAGGAGGGTACCTTGACGATGGTATCGAGCCGCAGCGGGGGAGCGGGAAGCGGCACGGCTTCCCTGTCGGCTTCAGCAGGAAGCTGCGGTGAAAACGGCGTGAGGAGAATGACGATCGTTCCAGCCAGGGCGCGAGCCATGCGGCTACGGTGGGGCTTGGCCATGGATGGAAATCTCCGGGAAATACGTAAACATCGGTAAGCGGCCAGTCTATCGTTGTCGTGCCTGTCATGGCTAGCCGAGGCGCAGCCTGCTCGCCATTGGCTCCCGTGGCATAATGGAGCCATTCCAGCTCGAGGTCATGCATGGACACCATCAATACCCTTTTTCTGCTTTCCGGTTTTCTGATTGCCCTCAGTGTCGTGGCCAGCCGCATCTCTTCCATGGTGGGGCTGCCGTTGCTGCTGATCTTCCTGGGCCTGGGAATGCTGGCAGGTGAAGAGGGCATATTGGGCATCCAGTTCAACGACTACTCGCTGGCGTTTCTGATCGGCCACCTTGCGCTGGCCATGATTCTTCTCGATGGCGGCCTGCGGACCCGGCTCAAGACCTTTCGCGTCGGCTTCAAGCCCGCATTGTCACTGGCCACGCTGGGCGTATTCGTCACCAGCGGCGTGGTGGGGCTGTTCGCCATGTGGGTCTTTGACCTTACCCTGGTGCAAGGGCTGTTGGTGGGCGCCATTGTCGGCTCGACGGATGCGGCGGCGGTATTCTCCATGCTCAGCGGGCGTGGCGTACACCTCAACGAGCGCGTGAGCGCGACGCTCGAGATCGAATCCGGCACCAACGATCCGATGGCCATCTTCCTGACCTTGCTGCTGGTCGAGCTGCTGGTGGGAGATATTCGAGGCCCGTTCGAGTTAGTGATGTTCATGGTGCTGCAATTCGGCCTCGCCACACTCATCGGCCTGGGCGGCGGCTGGTTGAGCGCCAAGCTGTTGCGCTGGCTCGACCTCGCGCCCGGGCTCTATTCGCTGTTGGCCCTGGGCCTGGGCTTCTGCGTTTTCGGTGCCACCAGCTTCCTTGGAGGAAGCGGCTTCCTGGCGATCTACCTGACCGGGCTGATGATCGGCAACCAACCGGGCCGGCACCTCAACTTCATTCTCCCCGTCCATGATGGCCTGGCCTGGCTGAGCCAGATCGGCCTGTTCCTGATTCTGGGCCTGTTGGTCAACCCCTCGGGCCTGTTTGAATTCGCCCTGCCGGCCTCGCTGGTCGCACTAGTCCTTATCTTCGTCGCACGACCCCTGGCGGTACTGATCACCGTTAAACCCTTCTTCCGCTTCCGCTGGCGGGAGATAGGCTTCATTTCCTGGGTGGGGTTACGGGGGGCGGTTCCCATCGTACTCGCGATCTTTCCCGTCATTGGCGGGGTGGAGAATGCCGCGCTCTATTTCAATGTCGCCTTTGCCGTAGTGCTGCTGTCCCTGCTGATTCAGGGCGGCACCTTGCCTCTGATGGCACGCTGGACGAAGGTGGAAATCCCCATGGGGGTCACCCCGGATCATCGGGGGCCACTGGGGATCCTGCCGGAAAACGATTACGAGATGTTCGTCTACAAGGTGGATAACCAGGACCTCGAAGATGTTCCCATCCGCCTGCTGCGCTTTCCCTCCGGCGCGGTGATTTCGGCACTCTTCCGCGAACATGCCATGCTGCACCCCAAGGGCAGCACCCGACTCAAGCCGGGGGACGTTCTTTGCGTCATCGGCCGCAGCGAAGACGTGCCGGCACTCAATCGGCTATTCAGTGGCGATTCCAAGCTCAAGCGCGAACGCGCCTTCTTCGGCACCTTCACTTTCGATGGCGATGCCTTGATGAAGGATATTGCCAATGTCTATGGCCTCACGCTCAGCCCGGGCGAGAGCGAAATGACGCTGGCCGATTTCGTCTCGCTGCGTGTTGGTGGCCATCCGGTGGTCGGCGATGACGTCGACTGGCACGGCATTCATTGGGTCGTCAGCGAAATGGACGGCAATCGTGTCACCCGGGTCGGCTTGCGCCTTTACTGATGAGCAGCCGCCTCGCTTGTCATCTTCATGGGTGACCACTATCTTCGTCGATACCACCACGCTCCAGCAGGAGCAGGTCTCACAACGACAAGGGAGTGTCTCGATATGCTCAAGTTCTTGGCAAGCACCGTCGGGATCATCTTTCTCATCGGCTTGGCCGTCGTCATCGGCCTGCTGATGCTCATCTTCTGAGAGGCGCCCAATGCCGGGGCAGCAGTGTCCCCTTCGCAAGACCAGGCTTCCTTTCACTAGTATGTAGATAAGGCAGCAAGGAAACCGACCGGAGCTTGCGATGTTGTTCTCGCCTCGACAGTGGCTCGCTCTGATGGCAGGGCAGGTGATTGGCACCTTTCTCTTCATGGTTCTACGGTGGCCTCCCGCTGCCGACCATGACCTCTTCCTGGCCTTTGGCGGCATGCTGGTCGCGACGCTTCTGGCATTCGTCGGTGCGCTATTGGGGCGCATACACAGTCGACAAGGCGCGACCGTGGGAATGGTCGTCGGCTACGTGATCTTCTTCGCGCCGGCCAGTGTCGTGATATTGGGAAGATGAACCTGTCAAGGCGAGCGTAGAGACAAGCTTGCTAAAAGCATGCGCCCGGCTGAAGCCGGGCGCAAAACTCAAATGCGGGCGGCGATTCAGCCGGTGATGGCAAAACTGCCCGCATTGAGCCAGAGGTGAGTGGCAACGCTTGCGGCATAGCCTAGAGCGATAGCGGGAGCCCAGCGCAAGTGCCCCAGGAAGGTGTAGTTGCCGCGCGCCTGGCCCATCAGTGCGACGCCAGCGGCAGATCCGATCGACAGCAGGCTGCCGCCCACGCCGGCCGTCAGGGTGATCAGCAACCAGTGGCCATGCGACATCTCAGGCTCCATGGTCAGCACGGCGAACATCACCGGAATGTTGTCGACCACCGCGGAAACCACACCCAGAACGATGTTGGCCCAGGTGGGGTCCCAACCGACGTAGAGCGCCTCAGAAAGAAGGCTGAGATATCCCAGGAAACCCAGGCCACCAACGGCAACGACTACGCCGTAGAAGAACAGCAAGGTATCCCACTCGGAGCGGGCCACGCGATTGAAGACATCGAAGGGGACCACGCTACCCAACTGCCGCAGCTTGCGTTCGTCGCCGCGCTGGGTATAGCGGATACGCTTCTTCTCCAGCGAACGGGGCAGGGTCATGCGCAGGAAATAACCGAAGAACTGCAGATAGCCAAGGCCAGTCATCATGCCCAGCACCGGCGGCAGGTGCAGCAGTGTATGGCAGGCCACGGCGGTCGTAATGGTAAGAAGGAACAGCAGGACGATACGCCGTGCACCACGCTTGAGCCAGACATCTTCATAGACGCCTTCCGGCTTGCGGTTATTGATGAAGAAAGTCATCAGAATCGCCGGGATCAGGAAATTGACCAGCGACGGTACCAGCAAGGTAAAGAACTCATAGAACTGCACGATACCAGCCTGCCAGACCATCAGGGTGGTAATGTCGCCGAAGGGACTGAATGCGCCGCCGGCATTGGCCGCCACGACGATATTGATGCAGGCCAGGTTGATGAAGCGTTTGTCGCCTTCCGCTACCTTGGTGACAACGGCGCACATCAGCATGGCGGTGGTGAGGTTGTCGGCAATCGGCGAGATCACGAAAGAGAGGCCGCCGGTCAGCCAGAAGAGCTGCTTGTAGCTGAATCCCTTGCGAATCATCCAGGAGCGCAAGGCATCGAAGACGCGTCGCTCGTCCATGGCGTTGATATAGGTCATTGCCACCAGCAGGAACAGCATCAGCTCGGCAAATTCGAGCAGCGTCTCGCGAAAGGCGTGCTCGGCATCGTCGGGCATGCCGGACTGTACATAGACCCAGCCGATCATGAACCAGATCAAACCGGCGGCCACCAGTACCGGCTTGGACTTGCGCATGTGCAGTTTTTCCTCGCCCATGACCAGCATATAGGCGAGAACGAAGATGGCCACGGCAATGTAGCCGACGGCCGAATTAGTCAGATCCAGGCTGCCAGTCACCGCCAGCGCGGAGGGACTGAACAGCAGGATACCGAAAGCGAGCAATAGCGCGCCCGGCCAGCGGGTTATACCCCGTAGCCTGGGAAGTGTGAAGCAGCCAATAGGCATGGATCGAGTCCTGGTTTATTAATTTGCGGGAAGGGTTAAAAAACGCCCGCATTTTAGCACGGCTTATTGCAGCGCAGTAGGTCGCCAAATGGCTAAGAAGACGGTAGAAAATGTGCCCAGAAAACGAAAAGACCCCCTGACGAGTCAGGGGGTCGAAAAGGGTGGCGGAGGGACAGCCCGCCGTGAGGTCATGTTTCGGTGCGTATCATCCCTTATCACCAAATGCCAATCTTTCCTATACTGTCAGTAGTTTAACGGCAATCCCCACCTTTCTCACCGAGGCGCCTTGTGTTGCAACGTGCCACCCGCTATCATCCAATAACACCCTTTATGTTGGGTAGATTGTTGGAGACGCGGCCATGCCTAAGAAAGCCAGAGAACTCTCCGCTGTTGAGGTGAAGCGACTGACAGAGCCAGGCTTGTACGCCGTGGGCGGTGTGGCCGGCTTGCATCTTCAGGTGGCCAAGACAGGTGCCCGCTCATGGGTGCTGCGTGCCACCGTAGGCGCCAAGCGCCGCGACATTGGCTTGGGCGGCTACCCTGATACCCCGCTCGCCAGCGCCCGAGAGAAGGCCAGGGAGGCGCGAGAGAAGATCCAGCAGGGTATCGACCCGGTTGCCGAGCGTCGCGCTCTGAGAAGCGCTCTGCTGGCTCAGCAGGTACGCGACATCACCTTTGAGCAATGCGCTGCCGAGGTCATCAAGAAGAAACAGGCCGAATCTCGCAACGCCAAGCATGCTCAGCAGTGGGAAAACACGCTCAAGACCTACGCCTATCCCGTGCTGGGCAAGATGGCCGTCGCAGATGTGGATCTCGCCCATGTGCTGAAGGTGCTACAGCCCGATTGGGAAACCAAGACCGAAACCATGACCAGGGTACGCCAGCGCATCGAGGCAGTTATCGCGTGGGCAACCGTTCATGGCCATCGCTCTGGTGACAATCCGGCCCGCTGGAAAGGCAACCTTGACGCTATCCTGCCGAAGCCGTCCAAGGTCACCAAGGTAAAGCATCACAAGGCGCTCCCCATCGATGACATGGGCGAGTTCGTGGCCAACCTGCGCCAGCAAAAGGGCGTGGCTGCGCTGGCCCTGGAGTTCACCATTCTGACCGCTACACGCTCCGGCGAGGTGAGGGGTGCTACATGGGCCGAGATCGACCTAGATAACGCTATCTGGACGATTCCGGCAGGGCGCATGAAAACAGAGAAGGAACACCGTGTACCGCTCTCAAAGGAAGCCCTCAAGCTTTTGAAGCGGCTGCCTCACGATTCGGAGCTTGTCTTTCCGGCGCCGAAGGGTGGGAAGTTCAGCGATGCAGCCCTGGCTGCCGTGCTCAAGCGCATGGGCGTTGACGCCACCGTTCACGGCTTCCGTTCGACGTTCCGCGATTGGAGCGCCGAACGCACCTCCTACCCGCACCATGTCTGCGAGATGGCTCTGGCCCACACGATCAAGAACGCTGCCGAGGCGGCCTATCGTCGTGGCGACCTGATGGAGAAGCGGACGAAGCTGATGCAGGATTGGGCGAAGTTCTGCGGCACGATCCAGCCCAAGGGCGAAGTCGTCCCGCTGCGTAAGGCGGAGATGTAATCCGCAACAAGTGAAACGAATACAGCGGCTTATGAGAAGGGATACGCTGTACCCAACGAAAGCCCCATCATAAGCGACCAGGAACACAAGCGGCGATGCCGCACCGTGTTGGCTGGCCTAGGGTAGCTCCCGAACGTGCGGATACTCCACCGCACTGGCCAGCCTCTTCAATGGAGAGCGTGAGGAGTAGCGCAATGGATATCAAGACCACCGCATACCCGAAACGTTACGCTAAGATGTTGAGGCCTAAGAGTGACGACGGGAGTTTGAGAGATCTTGAGGATCTACTCAAACAAATTGAGGATGAGGCAAGCAGGCTCCTATCTGTTCACCAGCGAGACGAAGAATCAACGAAGCACAGGATTAAAGAGGCCGAATTATGCCGAGATATAGCTAAAGCACTGAAAGACAACTCTTCTTTTCAGGAGGCTATGCGGGATCCCCAAGTCGATATGCGCTACATATTGCTTCTGGGCTACGTGTACGGTTCCCTTTGCGCGCCAAGTTTGCATGATGAGAGATCTGGGCTGAGGGCATCCCTTACACTACTGAAGCAGCAACAAGGCCCGCTAAAGAGAAGGCGCAAGCAGGAGGCAGCCAGGGAGTGGATGAAGCAAGAGGCGCAGCAGATATGGGCTAATGACCATGCTAAAGAACTGCGCATAGGCGCTGTTGCCGACGAAGTAAGAAAGAGAGTAAAGAAAAGGAAGCAAGAAGATGATATCGCCAAGAATCATTGGCCTGATTCTTTGGAGGTGATCAGAGATGCGATCCGTCATGTAGCTCCCGAATATGCCCGTAAACAAGGACGGCCACGGAAAAAATAGTAGATAAATGTGGTGCCGTGTACAGGAAATAGGGTTTTCTGTACACGCGCTTATTTTTATAAAAACACCGCCTCGCCATGCTCTGCCTCGTACTCCCTTGATACGAGGTTAGAGCAAATGACTTACGTTGATGTGAAGTTCCTGCGGGACCGCTATCAGACTAGTGTGCCGACCCTCTGGCGCTGGGCGCGCGAAGGCAAAATGCCGAAACCCATCAAGATCGGCCCCAACTGCACTCGCTGGCGCCTCGCCGATCTGGAAGCATGGGAGGCAACACGGGAGATGGCACAATGAGCCGGCTCCCGTTATTCCCCATAGATGAGCACTTCATCACCCATACCCGCGCTGTGCTCGCCATGCTGCTGCGTGGCGAACACTGCGATCAATTCTCCTACCACCAGCATACGGGCTTGCCAATCGCGGATTTCCGAACCCGCGTGAGCGAGCTGTACCGCAATGGCTGGCCCATCGAGCGTGCCTTTCACCATACGCACGACGCCAACGGTGAGCCACGGCGATGCAAATACTACTGGCTAGACCGTGATCTGCTGAAGGCTTACTTCCGACAGGAGCCGGCCTTCAAGACCCGCTGTGAAGCGTTCGGGAAGAAGTACGGGGGAAGCCCATGCAAGAGCCGATAAAAGAAAACCCCGTCCTGGCGGCTACCAGTGACGAGGCTTCATTTCTGTCTGAACACCTGAATGATAGCCCAGCCGCCCAGGCGAATGCCAGCAACTTCACGGCCCCCACATGCGGGGCCGTGCCCAAGGCAGGGTAAACCTATGGCGAAGAAGAAACCCAAGGTCCATTGGGGGGCTGGGGGCGCTCTCGCCATACCCAGATTTCTCATGGGTCATGAAGACTTCCGCAACCTTTCGCCTTCGGCGCTGAAGGTGCTGCTTGTGCTTGGCTACCAGTACAACGGCAAGAACAATGGGGATCTCTCAGCCACCCACAAGATGATGCAGGACTGGGGCGGGATGGCAGAAGCAACGCTCTCCAGGGCGCTACGAGAGCTTCAGGAGTGCAACCTGATCACTAAGACACGCACGAACTACAAAGGCCGGGACGGGGCTCGCTGCGCTCTCTACGCGCTTACATGGGCTCCAATTGATGAGTGCCCCGGCAAGATGCTTGAAGTTCATCCCACTATCGCTGCACCACGAAAGCTGTCAGGAGGATAAGGCCATGCGATTCGATAATTACCACCTTCAAAAATTGAAGCCATAGGCATCAAAAAATGATGCCTTCCAGCCTGGCATGCCGGATTTCACCCAATAAGGCATCAAAATTTGCAGCCTTAACCCGACTTTTCGAGGTTTTGTGACTTCAATTTTTGAAGACCCTTATAAGTTACCAAGGGGTATAGCTCAGATGAGGGGCTATCGGACCATTGCGAGGCTGTGGCGGGAGCAGAAAGGGGCTCTGATTATCACGGGACCACCCCGGCCCATCGTCACAGGCCAAAAAGCGCTTGCACAACCTCAGTGTCGGAACTATTGTGTAACACGTAACACACATGACACATAGGCCAGACATGACTGACAACATGGTTCACCTCACCAGCCGCGTACCGGGCAACCTCATCAGCAGGCTTGAGGAGCTGGCCAAGGAGCGCAGGAAGCAGACAGGTGAGAACGTCAGCCGTGCCGACCTGGTGCGGGAAGCACTTGAGAGGCTGACTGCAGGGGACGCCGACCGGCAGGTTAACCGGCAGTCGGATTTTCAGGCGCTCGGTGATGATGACGAATACGACTTCGGCACCATCGTTCTGAATGCCTTGGAGGAGCTGGCCGACGAAGCAGAGCGGCAGGGTATCGAGGATGCGCAGGACATGGCCCTGACCATCGCGCCCACCGCTGAACAGGATCCACGAACGGAGCGTCTGCGCGCCTTCGTGAAGAAGCTGCACGGCACCTTGCAGTCCGTGTAGAACGAAGCGCCCCCGCACCTGCTGGAACAGGCCGGGGGCATGACACCGCGAAGCAATTGGAGAACCACGATGCGTAACAATGATACCACTGCACAGCTCAAGCTCGACACCACCAGCCACATTAACCCCGAGTTTAACCGCACCATCATGAAGGGGAATTTCATGTTCGTGCAGGGCATCGACTACCTGACGCACGAGCAGCGTATTCGGTTAATGCGTGCTGCCAAGGAGCGTATCCGTCACCACGATGCCCAGCCGGCCGCATGGTTTTACAAGCCGGACCGCGCCACATGGGCGCATGCTCGCTGGGAAGCTGGCGAGTTCGATGGTCAACCGCCCGAAGTGCTGGGCCGTGCATTCATGGGAGAGGCAGCATGATCGAGAGCATCGAGCAGGCTCTAGCCGACATAGGTCGCAAGATGGGAGTGGTGGAGATAACCCAGCGTGCCCGCGAGGCTGTCGCTAACGGCGATACCTTGGAGCTGATCGTGCGTGGGGTGCCTTCCAAGCGAAATGGAACCGTAGTTGAGATGCACTCGACATTGACCAGCGCTAAGGAAACACATGGCAGGCTGATCCGCCTGGAGTAGGCCCGCTTGTAGACTGTGCTGCAGCTGCTCGCCCCGCCAACGAGCGGGGCTTTTCTTTGGCATGGGATTTGAGCGATGCGAGCAGCCGGGTTATATCTGGGTAGCGAAAACGAGAATAAGCGCAGGGGGAACTCATGGGGAACACAACCAAAATGGTCTTGGTGGTCTTTGGCGGCATATTCCTATACGCCATCCTGGCTGATTCACCAGAAGATCCGAAACGATCAACGCCTAGAAATACCCAGGCCGCAGTAGCGCAGGACACGGTACAAAAGGAGGAAGCGGAAGAGGAGGTTAGGGAGCCATCGCCGCCACCGTCTCCGTGGTCAATTAGTAGAGACGTATCACCTATCGATGACAGCCCATCTGTTTGGCTCACCACTCGCTCCCATGAGTCGGTTTCCCACTGGCTTGGTAAGCCCAGCCGTCCGGCCAAGTTGTCGCTGAGGTGCATGGAGAACACTACTACTCTCATCCTGGATCTCAATGAGAACCACATGGCCAGCATCCAAGGCTATGGAGATGCAATTTTCAGGGTCGACAGCAGGCAGGCTTTCACCCTCAGTATGCAAGAGTCGACTAACAACCAAGTGCTTGGCTTGTGGTCGGGTGGCCGGTCTATACCAGCGATACGTCGGCTGTTCGATGCTGAGCAAGTCACCGTCAGAGCAACGCCGTACAACCAAGGGCCTATCACCGTAACGTTTCCCATCAGAGAGCTGAAGGACGAGATAGCGCCTTTGCGTGAAGCCTGTAACTGGTAATGCTCACCAGCCCTCTCGCCACACTGAGCTAGCAAACCCGTCTGATGGCGGGTTTTGTTTTGCCTGCGTACAGGACCGAAACAGGCTCCGCCATCGAACGGGGCTGTTCTTTCCTAGCACAGGGCTAGAAACGCCTAACTAGGTTGTAAAGGAGTCTGGCACTTCTCGTTACGCTTCGTTACTGTGAAGGAATAGAGAGTTATTGAGATCTGCGCAGAATCGGGAAGGAGAACCGTTAGGAGCTGCCTGTCTCGCCTTAGCGCGACCATTTAGACCTGCTCGAGATGTCGAGGTGATCATGCACGACGCTTTCTTCCTGGCCTTCACGTTCCTGTTCCTCACGATCAGTCCGGCCGCCATTCTTCTATGTCTGGGGCTCTCGGTATTGATCGGGGATTATCGCTTCGCTACCCCTGTGGGCGCAGTTATCCAGATCGCTTTAGCACTTGGCGTCGGCGACTACGCTCCAAGCGCGGGGATCGTGGGAGTTGCTGCAGCCTCAGGGGCGCTGCTCGCCAGCGCGGGAGTGTTGGCCCGAAAGAGGCTCCTAGAGCCTAGGCGCAAGAAGCGCGATGAGGCTGAAGGCTAGGTTTCATTTATCAAACAGCCAAGTGTATAGCACGCCCGGACCGGCAACTACTGCAACGACAAAGCATGTAGCCAAAATGATATCCATCGTGACCCTCCTTACAAAACGCCCCTTCAACATACAGTGACCCGCCACTCACCGCAGCATAGCCGCCCTCGATGCGGCTTTTCATTTCTAGAGCATGTGGCGGACGCATACTCCCCTGATACGTCATGTATCACCTAGTCTCATGACGTTTTCCCTATGCCAATCCCACAACATACCCAACAAAAATAGGCTTATTAGGCCTTATTTGGCTATACTGGATAAAACCACAGTAGGTTTTGAGGTGTGCCCATGCCGACTACACATAAAGCCCGTGGGAGAGGACCGAACGTGAAGCCTACCCGCCAAGCCATCGCCAACTACTACCGCCTGCTGACTGATAAGGCCGACCAGGGCGACACCACTGCCGCCGCCAAACTGATCGAGCTGGATCTGCTGGACCGGCAGAAACAGGAGCCTTGCGCGTGAGAGATGCCCAAGGACGCTTCACCAAGGGCCAGTCAGGCAACCCGCACGGCAGGCCGAAGAAGGCTGATGAGCTGCGCTCACTGCTGGAAGGTGACGCCCAGGAAGTAGCCAAGAAGGTGTTGGAGGCTGCCAAGACTGGCGATATGCAAGCCTGCCGCTTGGTGCTGGAGCGCCTTGTACCCGCTGTGAAGCCTGCCCAACAGCCGGTGGAGTTTGACCTTGATGTCGACGCGCCCCTTGCTGACCAAGCCCGCCAGATCCTCGCCGCCGTTGCTGCTGGCGACTTGCCCGCCGACCAAGCAAAAGCCCTGCTCGATGCCCTGGCCGGGGTGGTGCGTGTCGTGGAGCTGGATGAAGTGAGCCGCCGATTAGCCGCCCTTGAGGAGAAGAAGCAATGAGCAGCCTTACCAACCCTGCCGCACATCGTTCCTGGATCAACATTGCTGCCGACCGGCAGCACAGCGCCGTGATTCTGGTGCATGGCCGGCAGATGGCGAAGCTATGGGACTACTCGTCCGAGGAAGCCAAGGAACGCGCCCGCAAGATGATCGAGCTAGTCGGGTGGAGATCCGCACAGGTGGTGCTGCATGCGCCGTGATGTGCAGTCCCGCCTCGATGCCCTGGAAGCCCAGCGCAACACCGCCCAGGTGCCGCAGGGCTTAGGACATTTCTACGACCTACCGAACGCCCAGCGGGAAGCCCTGATTGCCCAGATGTACGGCGGCGAGCAGCACATCAGCTCCGAGGAAGCCGAGCGGGTTTACCGGGAGATCATGCAATGAAAGCCGACCTGCTCAAGCGCCTAGAGACGTTGGAGGCCTGTCTGCCGAGGCACGGCGATAGCAACCCGCATCGGCTGTACCAGGAGCTTGCCGCCGCTGGCCTGGAGACGCCCGAACCGCTGGTAGGCGAAAGCATGACCACATGGCTGACACGGGTGCCCACGGCAACGCTGGAGGTGCTGGTGGAAATGAGGGATGCCCATGCCTAGCCGTGACGTGCTCAAGCGCCTGGACGCCTTGGAGAGCCAGGAGGGGCCATCACAAGGGCCGCGCATCATTCGACTAATCCTGCCCAGCCCAGGCAAGGAACCCGTTGGCATTTCGCTCTACATGGCAGACCAGCGACTGTACGTGCCCGACGACAGAGAAGCCGGAAGGGATTTGCTGCTGGCGATGTATTGGCTGATCTACCCCGAAGGCAAGAGGGTGATTCTCGCCATCGAAACCGACGTTCCCCCGCCTGGCTCCCTGATTATCCCGCCCTGCCCTGATGACGTTGATCTAGACGACTACGCACGCCAGCAAGTGCAGCGGCTCAACCTGATCACCAACCACGCCCAGGAGGGCAACTCATGAAACGTGAACTCGTAACCAGTAATCGCAGGATCTTCACCAATGAGGAAAAGGAAGCCGCGTTCGAGAAGCTGGCCGCCCGTGTGGCAGAAAGCATCGCGCCTACCATCGCTGAGACCATCGCCAAGGAAATGAACGAGATGAGCGGGAAGGACAAGGCAGGCGAGGAAGACGACATCGCCGCGAACCTTGCGCAGTACGTGCCGCCGTCAGATGACGACTTCGACACCCTTCCTAATTGAGTACGACGCCATGGCCATGATCCCCATCACGCGCGAGCAACGCGACGAAGCCGAACTTGAAGGGCTCAATGCGCTGATGGAGTCGCTGGCCGAGAGGCTGAACGCCAATTTCAACGACCAGATCGAGAAGGTGAGCCATAGCGTCGCCTTGCTGGTCGCAACCAGCGAACGCCCGACCGCCGCCCTGCACTGAGGAACTCCACATGACCAAGCCGAAAACCATGGACCAACTGACCGCCATTGAGATCACCGCGCGCCTGGCAGAGATCGACGCAGAGCAACGCGCCTTTGATGCCCGAGACTTCGATGCCGAGCTGGGCGAGGCCATGCGCCAAGGGGCTAACGTTGACGCCCTGGAGGAACAGCACCTGCAAGCCGAGCGTGTGGCGCGCCGCCTGCGTGTGGAGCGCCAAGCCCTGGAGTCGGCACTGCCCGAGGCCAAGCGCCGCGAAGGCGGGGTAGAGCTGGCCTCTGTAGAAGCGGAATTCGACGCGCTCACCGAACGCGCTACCAAGGTGAAAGCCGAGATTCTGGAGGGCTGGCAGACCGTGCAGGAATCGCTCACCCGCTGGGGAGAAGTGCAGAAAGAAGCCGATGACTTAGCACGCCGCGTTGTGCGTATCGGGAATGACAGCGGCATCACATCAGTGCCGAAACAAGTGGGCAAGTTCCGCTCAGCCGCGATTGGCAAAGCCTGCTCAAGCATGGGAGATGCGCTGTATCGAATCGACTATGCCAGCTCATCGCAGGGTATGGGCCTTAAGCCTGTTGGATTGACCCTGGATTGATGGCCGCTACGAAAGCCAGCGCAGCTAAGGAGGCTCGCCACCATGACTGAAGTCGGAAACCTCAGCGTCGAAACGGGCGACCTAAAGTAAAGTGCTCAGCGACGCACAGAGCCAGATGCAGACCTTCTCACGCTGCACCATGCCGATGATTAAGGCCTTGCCGCTGCGGGGGCTGCTGCAACCGCCACCGCTGGTGGCATGACCTATCTCTGCCTATCCGCCGGGTCCGTCTCCTTTGAGCGGGCCCTAACTACTGCATCAGCCCCCTGAGTCTAGACGCATAACTGACAGGCTGTTGACTGCAAAAGACGTCGCCGAGCTGCTGCAGATGGGTCTGGCGTTACCGTACCAGGAGGGGCAGGGCGGTAAGGCATGGTGCGGGCAGTAGCCTAAATCCATTCACGCGAAGGGCCCGGCCGTTATCGGTCGGGCCCCTCTTTGTGCGTCCTTACTGCACTCCCTGTTCCTTGGTATGCCTTCCCTGTCACACGTTCATCCTGCCATTGTCGAGGCCCAGGCAGGACAGATGGAATCTGTAAGCCATCGGCTCTCCAAATTGTGCGAAATCGCTTACAGCGTTGGCCCTCGTTCATCACGATACTGTATAAATATCAGTATCAGTGAACAGGGAGGCCTCCGCCATGGCAAAAAAACCCAGCCCGACCGTACTGCCGGCCAGAGGCCGGCAGATCGTCCTTGAACGACAGCCTGACGAATCCCTAGCTGCCTGGGAGCAAACGCTGGCCGCCATTAGCACCGGTGAGGCTACCGTCACACGCCAATCAGACGGCAGCGCTCTGATCTCCTGGCCGGCAAAGGTGACGCTATGATTCCCCACCTTAAAGTACTAGGGCGATTCGACGAGGCCGCCCCAACCCTGCAATTGCCTTACCCGCTGGCTCTGGGCCGGGCCGGGCTCAGCGGTTTCCCCAGTCCAGCGCAGGACTATGAGGGCCGCACGCTCGATCTCAATGAGAGGTTTATCAAGAAGCCAGCCGCGACTTTCTTCCTCTCCGTCACCGGTGACAGCATGATCAGGCTGGGCATCCATGAGGGCGACACACTGATCGTGGATCGCTCCATCGAACCTCGTCCGGGCCATATCCTTGTTGCCCTCGTTGACGGCGAGATCACCGTCAAACGTTACGAGATGCGCGGGGACGTGCCTTGCCTCTGCTCGGGCAATCCACGTTATGCCCCGATCCCGCTCATTGACCTGGAGTGCCAGGTGTGGGGCGTGGTCAGGTCGGTCATTCATGAGTACACCGTATGATCGGCTTGGTGGACTGCAACTCGTTCTACGTTAGCTGCGAGAGGGTATTCCAGCCGCGGCTGATCGGGCGCCCCGTCGGCGTGATGTCGAACAACGACGGCTGCGTGATCGCCTTGTCGAGCGAACTCAAGGCCATGGGAATCACCATGGGAACGCCAGTGTTTGAGCTGCAGCATCAGGTTCGACAGGACCGCCTTCACCTGCTCTCGTCCAACTACGAGCTATACGGCGATATGTCCGCGAGGGTGCAGGCGGTGCTTGAAGAGTTCTCCGCCGGCGTTGAGCCTTATAGCATCGACGAGATGTTCGTCCGCTTCGGGGGATTTGCCCCCGACCAGATGCTTGAACACGCACGCCAACTCCATGATCGGGTCCGTCAGTACACTGGCATTCCGGTCTGCGTTGGCGTCGCCCCTACCCGCACGCTAGCGAAGCTGGCCAACAGGGCGGCCAAGAAAATCGCGGCATACCGCGGCGTATGCGTACTCCAACCTGGCAGCTTGGAAACGCGCAGCCTACTGCAGAAGATTGAGCTGGGCGATGTCTGGGGCGTAGGCCGGCGGCTTGTCGAGCGCCTGGCCATCTTGGGCATCAAGAACGCTTGGGACCTGGCCCAGTCCGACCCGAAGCGCATCCGCCGCCAGTTCAGCGTCACGCTCGAACGCACCGCGCTGGAACTCAGGGGCGTCAGCTGTATCGAGATGAACGATTTCCATGAGCCGCGACAACGCATCATGACCAGCCGCAGCTTCGGTAAGCTCACCGACAACATCGGCGAGATACGCGAGGCCATGCGACAGCACGGCCAGCGCGGTGCCGAGAAATTGCGCAGCCAAGGTAGCCTCGCCCGAGCCGTTCTTGTGTTTCTCAAGACGAACCCGTTCAGACAGGATCTGCCACAGTACACGCCTAGCGCTGTGGTTGAGCTATCACGGCCCACTGATGACAGTCGAGAGATTGTGCGTGCCGCCGGCTTAGCCCTGCAACGCATCTACCGCAGCGGCTACCTGTACCAGAAGGGAGGCGTGATGCTGCTCGACCTGATCGACGCTGATCGTCAACAGCTTTCACTACTCGACACGCCGCAAAGCGACGCCGAACGGCAGCGAAGTGCGACGTTGATGAATGTGATGGATGACCTGAACCGCAGGATGGGACGCGGTACTGTCAGCCTCGGCCGACCGACGCCTGGTGCTGCCTGGCACCTGCGCTGTGCAAACCTCACTCAGCGCTACTCGACCCGCTGGGATGAGCTGCTCGTCGCGAAGGCACGATAGTTAGGCTGATCGCAAATTGCAGTGTAGCGAAAACGGGCCAGTCCTTGGCCCAACGCGCTTCCATGCAGAGGAAAATGCCATGAGATGAAGGGTTCATGGCAGCCTCAGACTAACGGACCATGCTCTCAGCCTCTATGGTCAATCACTGCATTGCTTGTAAGCGATATCTCACGAAACTATGCGCGAGGGCTTACAGTGCCGAGTCTCGAACCCGAGTAAGCTTTTGTATCTCAGAAGCAACCGGGGGAAGGAATCATGAGGCAGGAGACCTTTACCGCCGCCGGCGTCGATTTGGAGCTGATGCTGCTGCGGGATAGCAGCAGCCGGCACTGGCTTGTCATTGCGCGATGGCGCAACGAGAAAGACGAACTATCGACCCATACGCTGCCACCACTTGCACCTGATTTAACAGAAGAACTGGCATGGCGCGAGGCGCGCTCCTGGGCAGTCAAACGGTTGACGAGAGAGATGCTGGAAGCGGGCGGCGTGAAGACAAAATTTTCGGTACCCACCTGAACCAGACAGAAGGCCACGGACATGGCTCACCGCTCAATTCACTACCGCTTTTCGACGCTGGGCTCACACGCGCTGTACTGCAGCTGTGGCAATGCAGAGCTCAGCCGAAATCAGGCATGGGCAACCTTCCAGGCGCAGGAGTCGGGTAGTCAGCGTGTGGTGGCGTGCCGTGCGTGCGGGTGGACGGAACTGGTCAGCTTCGATCGACGGATACGCCGGGCTGCCGAAGCGCTGGCGGAGTAAGCCGAGGGCGCGGCTCTACGCGATTCTACGGTAGACCTCGGCTCCTTGCTTTGCCAGCCGGCGGATGATGGATTTGTGGCCTTCGGTAAGGTCGTCGTGGGCGTCGTGGGCAGTGGGATCTGACATGCTTACTCCTGTTCACTCGGTGGGCTTGAGAAAACAGTATCGCCTCGGCACAACGAAAAAACCGCCTCATCGCTTCCGTTTCCGGTTTGATGGGCGGTTCGTTGGGTAGCTTAGCAATTCGGCGCTAAGTTACTGATAATTCGGGTGAGCTGGCGGAGGGACAGGGATTCGAACCCTGGGAAGGCTCTCACCTTCGCCGGTTTTCAAGACCGGTGCATTCAACCGCTCTGCCATCCCTCCGGCTCACGGGGGCGAATATTACCAGTTATGCTCATAAGGTCAAGCTTCCCAGCCAAGGAGGCCGGATGTCATCTCATGCCAGTTCACCAGTGCGGCCATCCGCCGCCGTGGCCGCCGCCGTTGTTATCCGGGGGAGGGTGCTGATGGTGCGTCGGCGCAACCCTCCCAATGCCGGCATGCTGGCGCTTCCGGGAGGGCGAGTGGAACCGGGCGAGCCGCTGATGGAGGCTGCCGTACGCGAATTGCGCGAAGAGACCGGCATCGTGGCCGACCCAGAGCGGGTGCTGACGGCCATCGATCAGTTCCAGTACGACGACGAAGGTTGCCTGTTGAGCCACTTCGTCATAGTGGTGGTGATCTGTCGCTGGGTCGGTGGAACCGCTATCGCGGGTGACGATGCCAGTGAAGTTCAATGGCTCGACGTCGCTCGGGTTGGCTGCGAATCGAGCCTCTGTGCCAGCGCCAGGCGTATCGCCCTCGAGGTGCTTGCAGAGACATCGAGACGATGAAGGTTCGTTGAGTCTTGTAGAACTAAGGACTTGCGCCGGGAACCAACCAACGGCATCCTTGGTCAACAGCAGAGATCAAACCAAGATCAATCACAGGGAGCTCTGGATCAATGGCCTATCACGACACACATGTGGCCCAGCACTCGTCACAGGCCGTCAGTGCCAACAAGGTGCTGCGCAACACCTATGCGCTACTGGCGATGACACTGCTGTTCTCCGCCGTCACAGCGGGTGCCGCCATGGCCATGGGCATCGAGCGGATGAACATCCTGGTCTTCTTCGTCGGTGCATACGGCTTGATGTTCCTGGTGCACAAGACCGCCAACTCGGCCATGGGCCTGCTGGCAACCTTCGCCTTCACCGGCTTCATGGGTTTTACCCTCGGTCCGATCCTCAGTGCGTACCTGGCCCTGCCCAACGGTGCCGCGCTGATCATGAATGCCCTGGCAATGACCGCACTGACCTTCATCGGTCTCTCCGCCGTGGCACTGGTAACCAAGAAGGACTTCAGTTTCCTGGGCAACTTCCTCATGGCGGGTGCCATCGTGCTGATCCTGGCCATGGTGGCGGGCCTGGTCTTCCAGATCCCCACCCTGATGCTCATGGTATCGGCAGGCTTCGTGCTGTTCTCCTCGGCCGCCATTCTCTACCAGACCAGCGAGATCGTGCATCGCGCCGGCGAGACCAACTATATCCTCGCCACCATCACCCTGTACGTCTCGATCTACAATCTCTTCATCAGCCTGCTGTCGCTGCTTGGTATCATGAGCAGCGACTGACAACCGACAGGTCAGGCATCGCCAGGCCCCGCCGATGCGGGGCCTGCGTGTTTGAGAAAGCAGGAACTACCATGCGCTATGGTCTACTCGTCGAGGGAGCGCCCTACAGCAGCCAGGCTGCCCATTCCGCATTGCGCTTTGCCTCGGCGCTGATCGCGAAAGGGCACCGATTGGAGGGCGTCTTCTTCTACCATGACGGGGTGTACAATGCGGCACGCCTTGCCGCACCACCCCAGGACGAGCCGCACCTGTACGATGCGTGGTGCTCGCTGAATGCCGAGCACGGCACTCAGCTGCAAGTCTGTATCGCCGCCGCACTGCGACGTGGGCTACTCGATCCACGGGAAGCCGACCGTCATGGCAAGCTGGGCCATAGCGTCGAAGCGCCCTTCGAGTTGACGGGGCTCGGCCAACTGATCGATCTGGGGCAAGCGGTCGATCGGCTGGTGACCTTTGCCCCCTGAGGAAGCGACGATGACATCCCGTATGAGTGTCGACGGCGATTTACTGGTCATCCTGCGGCATGCGCCACACGGCAGCAGTTGGCTGCGCGAAGGGCTCGATGCGGCACTGGTGGCCGCCGCCTTCGGACAGTCGGTAAGCCTGTTGTTCCAGGGCGACGGCATCCTGGCCCTGGCCAGGGAGCAGCAGGTTGGCCCCCTGGGCCAGAAGGGTACTGCGGCCACCCTGGACATGCTGGCGATGTACGACATCGAGTCGCTGCACTTCGACCTGGAGGCGTGCGAGCGTTTCGGGCTCACCCCGCAGGACCTGCAGCTCCCCGCCGCTGGGGTCGATGCCAGTTCGATTCCACAGCTGATCGCCGGGCATCGGCTGGTCCTGACATTCTGAATGCCCCCCATCTGCGAGGATGCCCATGATCCTGCACATTCTCAATCGACCGCCCAGTTCGAGCCTGATCTATCGCGACGCGCTCGCCGCGATGGGCAGCGGGGACCGGCTGCTACTGATCGAGGATGGCGTCCTGGGCGCCATGACGGCGCAGGTGCGCCACTTCCAGGCGATAGATGGACACCTATTCGCCTTGCGCGAAGATCTGAGCGCGCGCGGGCTTCTGGGCCAGTGCGACGCAAGCGTTCAGGTCGTCGATGTGGATGGCTTCGTCACCCTGACCGAAGAGGCCGACAAGACAGTGAGCTGGTTCTGATGGCTTCAGCCGAGATCGAACGCTACCTGAACGTCGGCGATGAGCCTATCGCGCTCGACCCCGAGGGCTATCTCATCGACCTGACGGTATGGACGCCAGCCGTGGCCGAGGCCCTTGCTGCAGAGGAGGGGCGGGAGCTCACAGCGGAGCACTGGGAGGTGATCGAGGTGATTCGCGGTTTCTATTCACGCTACGAGGCGTCGCCGGCCATGCGCCCACTGGTCAAGGCGGTAGGCCAAGCCCTGGGGCCGGAAAAAGGCCGTTCGCTGCACCTGATGAAACTCTTCCCCGACAGCCCCGCCAAGGTGGCGGCTCGCCTTGCCGGGTTGCCGAAGCCCGCCAACTGCCTGTGATGGCCGCGACATGAATTTCCTTGCCCATGCCTGGCTTGCCCGCGGCGGAAGCGACGACTTCCTCTACGGCAACCTGATCGCAGACGGCGTGAAGGGGGGCGATCTGTCGGCGTGGCCGGACGAGGTTGCCAATGGCATTCGTCATCACCGCCGTGTCGACGCCTTCGTCGATACGCACCCCGTGGTACTCGCGGCACGCAGGCGTGCACCTCAGGAGTATCGGCGCTACGCAGGCATCGCCCTCGACCTGGTGTGGGATCACTTCGTGGCACGGGAGCTCGCACTCGACAGGCAGGAATCCCGCCTGGTGCTACGCAGCTACCGGGTACTCGGCCGCCATCCCGCTCCGGCCCGCCTGGAGCGCATGGTTCCGGCGCTGGTCGCTCAGGACTGGCTGCACCGCTATGCCGACTTCGGCTTCACCTGCGATGCAATACGCGGTATCGGTCAGCGCCTCTCGGGCCCCAATCGTCTGGCGCCATTGGTACCCTGGCTGAAAGAGGATTACCCCGACCTCAAGCGTGACTTCCGCCACCTGTGGCCGGCGGTCACCGATGTGCTCGAGATTCCCGATCCCTGAGCCGGTCCGATCGAGCCGACACCACACTCCCCACGGTTCCGGGCTCGTCAGCTCGGTGGCATCTCGTCAGTGATTATCCAGGCTCGCGGCTGGTGGAAATCCTGCATTGCGCACGCGCTTTCGGCTCGCAGGCACGCGCGAGCAGGTGAACCAGGATGATGGAGGCACAGACCGGCACGGCGATCGCTACCCAGGACATCGGAAACCCGAGCGTGTCTGCGCTGAGTCGTGCCTGGCGTGCAATGAAGCCGCGTGTCATGTCCATTCCCGGGCCGAACAGGCTGAAATAGACCACCGGCATCAAGAAAATAAGCACCGCCGCACCGCGCACGCTTGCCGTGAGCCGCCTCCAGGGCAGCCCTCTGCCGTGAAAAGGATCCTGAAAGAGCGCCGGGTCGGCTTTCGACTTGAAGGAGAGGGTGGCGCCGAGAAGTCCACTCCAGACCATCATGTAGCGGGCCATTTCCTCCGTCCAGGACGGTGGGGCGCTGAAGGCATAGCGCGCCATGACCTGAATTGCCACGAACACCAGCATTGCCGTCAGACACAGCACCGCAAGGCGTCGGGTCAGCCAGTCGAGCCAGTCACTGAGAATGATGATTGAGCGGTACATATCCGGGGCACCCTGTCATGAGCATGATGATTGCCCAGCCTCGAGCGGTTGCGAACTCGGCTTCGAGCCTGGGCAATGAAGGTTGCGTACTCACTCGGATAAACGGGCACGTTGAGCGAGCCCCGACCAAGTCTCCACCTGTTCCGGTGTCAGGGCGGTGTCATGGTAGACCGGCTGTGACAGTTCGCGGAATCTTTCTCTTGCCGTATCCGATAGCACTAGCACCTCCACGCCCGCGGTCTCGAGCTCCGCCAGTGCCTTTGGCGTGATTTCTTCCAGCCAGGTGCGATTGGCCCGATTGGCGACCTCGACCGCCTCGTCGACGATTTGTCTCTCGTCATCGCTCAGGCCCCGGTACCAGTCATCCGAGACGAGGACGGCACGCAGCGCATTCATGACATTGGCATCGGTGAAATAGCGCACGATATCCGTCTGGCCGAACATGATGGGTACGAGTGGCGTATTGATGTAGCCATCGACGATGCCTGTCTGCAGGGCGGCGGGCACTTCTCCCCACGAGACGATTGTCCCGTTGGACCCCCAGGCCTTGTAGAGGGCGATCTGAGCATCATCGAGGGCTCGCATCCGCAGATCGTTCATGTCGTCAGGTGCGGTGACGGCCTTTCGTGTCGTGATGATGCCCGAAGGCGGCCCGAGCGGTACGATCGCCAGTAGTCGAACGCTGGCATGTGCGATGTCATCATTGATTCGAGTCAACACATCGCCTTCGGCCAAGGCCCGGTCCATATGGGCCACACCATCGAATAGATAAGGCAATCGAACACCAAAGATGAATGGATCGATGCGAGCGACAGAGTTCACATCCGATAGCGATACTTCCAGCAGCCCCATTGATATCTGGTCAAGCTTTTCCGCTTCTCCCCCAATGGCGTCACGTGGTAGCTCCCTGGCCATCAGGCCTCGCTCGTTGAGCGCTTCGGTGAAGTGGTGCGCCCAGACATAGGAGCCTGACCTCTCGAGATCCGGCGGGCTGTCGAGGGCAACCTTGATCTCATTGCTCAAGGCTACGGTGGGTAACGCAAGAAGGGCGCTGGCCAAGGCAAGCTTTTGCCACAGTTTCATGGCGTATCTCCTTTGTGGTTGTTATCGTCAATCTACGTTGAAGCCAAATATTCGCGGCAGCATCAGGCTGATTTCAGGAAAGAATGCGATGATCGACAGGGTGACGATCTGTACGGCGATAAACGGCAGGGTCGCCAGGGCGAGTCGCCAGTAGTTCAGCTTCGCGATCGCCGCCACCACGATGAGGCACTTGCCGAGCGGTGGCGTAATCAGGCCGATGCAAAGGTTGAAGCACACCACGATGCCCAGGTGTACCGGGCTGATACCCTGCAGCAGTGCAGTGGGGGCGAGCAGTGGAACAAGCAGGGTGAGCGCCACGGGCGTGTCCATGAACATCCCGGCGATCAGCAGAACAACGATCAGCAGGATGAGGTATCGAGTCCCGGTGAGTCCCGCTGATTCCACCCATCCTGACAACAATTGCGGCCAGCCGAGCAGTCCTGCCAGATAGCTCAGTACTGCGATTGCACACAAGATGATGAAGATTGCCCCCGTCAAGCGGGCCGTTGCCTCGGCAGCCTCATAGAAGAGCTTGGGCGTCATGCCTCCAAGCAGCCTGCCGACAAGGATGGCGGCCACGACGGCCAGTGCGGCGCCCTCGGTGGGCGTCGTCAGGCCAAAGACAATACTGCCAAGGATGATGACGGGTATGGCCAGGGCGGGGGCGGCCCTCAGGAAGCTGGCTCGGAGAGGCGGAACATCGATAGCACTGCCGCCAGGATGGTCCTGTCGCCGTGCAAGCCAGCCATTCATGCCGAACAGCATGCCGGCCAGCAGCAGGCCGGGAAGGATGCCGGCTACGAAAAGCGCTGCAACCGAGGTGCCGGTCAATCCTCCGTAGATGATCATGATGATGCTGGGCGGGATGATCGGTCCGATCATGGAGGAGGCGGCAGTGATGGCCCCGGCATAATAGGGCGAGTAACCGCGCTCCCGCATGGCGGGGATCAAGGTATTCGACACCGCTGCCGCGTCGGCCACGGCCGATCCCGATATGCCGGAAAAGAACAAGCTGGTCATGATGTTGACGTGCCCCAGCCCGCCCTTGAGGCGTCCCAGCAAGGCCATCGCCAGGTCGATCAAGGCTCGCGTTACCCCGGTCCGGTTCATTAGCTCGCCGGTGAGGATGAACAACGGCATAGCCATGAAGGCGAAGACATCCAGTTGGGAGAAGATGCGCTGGGGAACGATGGCCAGATACTGTGGATAGCCCGCTGCAATGAAGGCGAGGATCGCGGTGGCGCCCATCAGATAGGCGAACGCCGTACCGGTGGTGAGGAATACCAGAAAGGCTGCGATAACGTACGCCATGGCTGACTCCTAGACCGGAACAGACGCCGACGTTGCGGAATGGCCGTCGTTCGAACCCGGCGGCGCCGTGACGATGGACTTCAACTCCGGTGTGGGCTCTGAAAGCCTGGCAAGGTCCGGTTTCGGCCGACGTGTTGTCGGTATCGATTCGAAGCCCAGCTCGATGGCCTGAGCGGCCTGCAGCAATTGGGCGTCGCCCCTGAACTTGCCGATCACCTGGATGCCGAATGGCATGCCGGCATGATCAATGCCGCACGGCATCGACAGGACCGGGTTGTTGGCCAGCGTGACGACATAGGTGAGTGCCAGCCAGCGATAGTACGGTGAGAGCGTCATGCCGTCGATACGGTCGGCATAGGGCTGCTGCCAGCCGAAGGGAGTGACCGGCGATACCGGAGCAAGCACTACATCCACGTCGGCAATGGTCTGCTGGAAGCTTCGAAAAAGCCGTGTCTGTTCGGCATGAGCCCAGGCCCGGTCGGCCAGGGTCATGGATGAGCCGATCTCATAGTTGACCCTGACGTCGGGGGCGAGGAGCGCCGGATTTCTCCTGTAGTCGTCATGGAAGGCGGCAACGAAACTCTCGGCACGAATGATGTCGAAGCACCGATCAGCCTCGCTCAAGTCGAAATCGAGCGGTCGACAGTCACCGAACAGTGGCGCAATCGTTTCCATGCGTTCGCGGAATACCTTGCGTATGCCACTGTCGACGGCGCACACGCCGAAGTCCTCGGTATAGCCAACTCGCAATGCCCTCAGGTCTGGCGGAGCGGAAGTATCGAAGATGGCGGGATCGTTCTTTCCGGAGAGCGGGTCGCGCGAGTCACAGCCGACCATTGCACGAAGTAGCAAGCAAATATCGCCAACGTTTCGCGCCATGGGGCCAAGCAGAGATATCGATGACCAGCCAAGTGGGCGGGTCGCGTGTGGCACAAGGTCGGGAGAGGGGCGAAAGCCCACGACGCCGCATAGTGCAGCCGGAATGCGCAGTGACCCGCCGGTGTCCGATCCGGTGCAAAGGGGAAGCATGTCGAGAGCGAGTGCCGCGGCCGATCCCCCCGATGACCCGCCGGCATTCAACATGGGATCGAAGGGGTTTCCGGTGGCCCCCCACACCGGGTTCCTGGTATTGGCGCCGGCGCCCATCTCCGGCACATTGGTCTTGCCGACCACGATGGCCCCGGCCTGGCGCAGCGATGCCACCAAGGGCTGGTCGGCAGTGGGAACGTGGTCCCGAAAACGAGGAGAGCCATAGGTCGTGAGGAGGTCCTTCGTTTCCTGAAGGTCCTTGATCCCGATGGGCAGGCCGTGCAGCGGACCGATGGGGTCGCCGCGGCGCAAGTGACGCTCCGCTTCGCGTGCTTCTGCACGGGCCCGTTCATAGCTGGTAGCAGTAATGGCATTGACTGCCGGGTTCAGTCGTTCGATCCGTGAAATACAGGATGACAGGATCTCGACGGGTGAGACTTCTCCCTGCCGCATCAGGAGCGACAGTTCGTTAGCCGAAAGGGGCGCCAGGAGGTTGTCTACAGACATGGGTCACGCCTCAACCGAGCAAAGGGTCCAAGGATTGCCATGACTCGAGCGTACTCAGCGGGCTGGAGGCGGACCAATGAAATCTTGCGGCCAGCACATTACCAAAAGGTAATGCCATCGGATGGTAAGTCGTTTGTCGATGTCACAGGGGGGCGAAGCGTGATTGCCGACTGGCCTGCTCCAGACACTCGCGAAACAGGTTGGACGTCGCATTGGACGAATCCTTTCTCCAGTAACAGCGAGCCTCCGAGAGTACGCCTTCCATTTGCAGCGGCAGGATGGTCAGGTCTCCCTTGCCTGCATGGTGCCGCGCGAGCCATTGGGGCATGAGACTGATGAAGGGAGAGATTCGCATGAGCTCGATATTGAGCGGGAGTGACGTGGATTCGACATGACCGGGTGGAAATGCGAGCCCAGACCTGGCAAGAAAGGTATCGATGCCCTGTCGTGCCAGCGATCCCGCGGCCGGGCTGATCCATGGCCAGGCGACCGCATCCTTCCAGTCGATATCCTGTCGTCCTGCCAGTGGGTGCTGCACGCCGGCCACCAGCAGAATGGGTTCGCGCAGAAGGGCGGCCTGCTCGATCCCTTCACGGAAGAGGGGTTCCCAGACCCGGGCGATCAGCAAATCCAACCCGCCGCTCTCCAGCATCGGTAACAGCTGATTGAAATGCCCCTCCACGACCGAGACGACCGCTGGCGGTGCAGTAACCTTCAGCAATCTTATCGCCTCCGGCAGCAGAGTCGGGGCAAGCGAAGTGACGACTCCTACCACGACTCGGCCGCCCAGTCCTCGATGCAGGGCATCGACGTCGAACTCGGCCCGTTCGATCTGCTGCACGACTTCCCTCGCATGCGTGGCCAGCCTTTCTCCAATGGGGGTCAGGACGATGCGGTTGCCCTGTCGTTGCACGATGGGGGCATTCAGGGCCCGCTCGATTTCGCCGATCTGTTTGGAAATCGCGGGCTGAGTGACATTCAGTTCCTGCGCCACGCGACTGACCTGTCCCATCTCGGCCAGCATGGCGATCGTGCGCAGGTGCCTGAGTTTCAACACGTGCTTGAAGAATCGCTTGATGTCCTGATTGGCTTCCGGCATCTCGGTGTTCTCGATAGAGGAGTCGCTGCTGGCCCACTAGTTGAAACCGGCGAGGAGCAGCCCTCGTGAGGCAACGTCGAAGTGCTTCTCGAGAGCAGAGCGAGCCGCACCGGGATCACGTGCAGCGATCGCCTCTGCGATCGCTGCATGCAGAGCCATGACCTCCTCGCGCGCAGTCTCCGAGGTGCGATAGCGCCAAACGATGGCGTTGGTGTCGCGCATGGTGGCAGTCAGGGCCGATACCAGTACCGGAAACAATGGATTCCGTGTCGCCTGTGCCATCGCTATGTGAAACGCGATGTCGGATTCGGTCATTTCCTCAACCTCGTCGCGCGCCAGCCGCATCCGGTCGGCCAGATCCAAGAGCTCACGCGCCTCGGCCTCGCTGCGTCTCACTGCCGCCAACTCCACGATACGCAGCTCAATGGCACGTCGCGCATCCAGCAACTGTTGGGGATTGAGCTGCTCGGTGCGCAGGGCATGCGACAGGGTCAAGGTGATGGCTGTATCGTCGAACACCGCCACGCGTGTCCGGCGGCCGGCGCTCATCTCGAGCACGCGCATGGCGGCCAGCGATTTGAATGCCTCACGCACCACGGTACGGCTGACCTCGAGCACCTCGATGAAATGAGCCTCGCTCGGCAGCAGATCGCCTGCCATAAGCCCCTGTCGATGAATGTGGTCAAGAATGCTGCGCATCGCTTTATCCACCATCGTCTCGGGGGCTGCGTCCTCACTGTCATACTTCACTGTCATCCGACATCCTCTGCCCAGGGTCTCGC